>JALOAK010000002.1 GCA_023228845.1 Lysobacterales bacterium
TAGTAGTCGGCCATGGGAAGAGCTTACCGCCGGACGCTGCGCGCCCGTCGCATCCCCCTCGATCCCCCTTCGCGAGCGAAGGGGGAAGGCGTGTGGTTATGTTCTACGGCCGGCTCTCCGGGCGAAGGGGGAAGGCAGGCGGTGATGTTCTACGGCCGGTTTTTCGGGGGTGTAGTAGTCGGCCATGGGAAGAGCTTACCGCCGGACGCTGCGCGCCCGTCGCATCCCCCTTCGATCCCCCTTCGCGAGCGAAGGGGGAAGGCCAGGGCCACTGCGGCGGGCGACAATGCCCGGATGGATTGGAGATTTCCGGAATCAGGAGCGCAGCGGGCGATGACGTGGCGTGTGCTGGCGATGTTGGCTGCCGCCGGGCTGCTGGGCTGGTCGTTCTGGTTCAGCAGTGGCTGGTTGCAGTTGTGCGCCGGGCTGGCGCTGTTCCTGTTCGGCATGCAGTGCCTGGAGGAGGGCTTGCGGCAACTGGCCGGTGGCCGCCTGGAACAGGTGTTGGCGCGCAGCACCGGCACGCGCTTGCGGGCGCTGCTGTTCGGCATCGGCGCGACGGTGTTGTTGCAGTCCAGCACCCTGGTTTCATTGCTGACCATTGCCTTTCTGGGTTCGGGGTTGATCCAGTTTGCCGGCGGCATCGCCATCATTCTTGGCGCCAACCTGGGCGCGACCAGCGGCATCTGGCTGCTGGCCCTGCTTGGCCATGGCATCAGCCTGACGCCGCTGGCGCTGCCGTTGCTGGTGTTCGCGGTGCTGGCCGGGTTCATCGGCGAGCGCGGCCGGGCCGCGGGCCGGGTGCTGATCGGCGTGGTGTTCATTTTCTTTGCCATCGACATGCTCAAGCTCGGCTTTGCCGGCCTGGGTGGCGATATGGACTTGACCGCGGTGCAGCCCGGCGGCGTCGGCGGTGTGCTGCTGTTTGCCGGCATCGGCTTGCTGGCGACGGTGATCCTGCAGTCCAGCCACGCCACCTTGATGCTGGTGCTGACCGCGCTGGCATTGGGCCAGCTCGGACTGGATCAGGCGCTGGCGCTGGCGATCGGATCCAACCTGGGCAGCAGCGTCAGCACGGCGGTGGTCGGCATCCTCGGCGGCCAGCGCAGTGGCCAGCGGCTGGCGATCGTGCATGTGCTGTTCAATGGCGTGACCGCGGTGTTGGCGCTGGCGCTGCTGCCGCTGTGGACCAGACTGGTGTCGGCCATCGCCGGGCTGGCCGGTTTCGGCGGCAATGACCTGCTGCAGTTGGCGCTGTTCCACACCTTGTTCAATGGCTTTGGCGTGCTGCTGTTCTGGCCCTGGCAGGAGCGCCTGGCGACGCTGCTCAAGCGCTGGCTGCCCGATCCGGTGTTGCCGGCAGTGCTGACCGCCGGGCCGCCGACCCCGGTTGTCGAGCAATCCGATGACGCCACCGCAACAATGCCGCCACCCGTGCGGGCCCGGCATCTGCACGGGCATGCATTGGAATCGGTGGACGCGGCGGCGGCCGCAGTGGCGCTGGAACTGCGGCATCTGGGCCAGCTCGGCATGGAAGTGATCTGCCAGGCCCTGTGCCTGCCGGTGGCGGCGCTGCTGGACGATGACTCGCCCGAAGATCGGTCGCTGGACCGGCAGTGGCAGCACCGGCTCGATGCCGATTGCGGCGATGCCGATGCGCTCTACCAGCACTATGTGAAAGGCGTTTACGGCGACCTGCTCGGCTTCATGGGCGGGCTGGAATTGCCCATGGACCAGGCGCACCAGCGCTACTGGCAGCGCGAGCAGATGGCGGCGCTGCAACTGGTCAATGCGGTGAAGGATGCCCGGCACCTGCAAAAAAACCTGCGCCGCTACCTGAGCGGGCCGGAGACGCCGATGCGCCAGGCCTATGTGCGGCTGCGCTGGCACCTGCTGGCGATGCTGCGCGAGCTGTACCGGATCAACCAGGTGCGCGACGCCGACGATGACCGGCTGCAGGCGCAGCTTGCGCAGTTGCAACAGCGGATACAGGTCTTTGAAAGCGAGTTCCGGCACCGGTTGTTCGGCATGGTGCGCGAGGGTGGGCTGGATGGCTGGCAGGCCGGTTCGCTGATGAACGACCTGGGCTATGTCACCAGCATCCAGCGCAGCCTGGTGGAAGTGATGGCCAACGCCGACGAGCCCGATTCCCTGCGCGAACTGCGCCGCCTGGCACGCGAGCCGGCCGATGATGAGCCGATGGCTGACAAGATCGATGACAGTGGCGGCGACGAAGCGCAAGACAAGCTCGACGCCGCGGCCGGCGCCAATGGTAAAGCCCCGCCGGGGTTGGGGTGAGGACGCAATGCTTGGCAGCCAGTGCGTCGGCAACACCTCGTCACGGCCCTGCATCCACATCCACCTCGCAGGCACTATCTGCGACAGCATGACGGCCATGCTGGCAAAGGCTTCTTCGGCCAAGGCCGCCTGCGCCCGGCCTGAGAAACGCAAGCGCAAGCATTCTCATCCGATCATGGCCGCGCGCGATCGGGCACACTGGCCGGTGTCCCGTGCCTCGACCAGGAGTTTGCAGCCATGAAAGGCAACCCGGAAATCATCGACTACCTCAACTTCCTGCTGCGCGGCGAGCTGGCCGCGCGCGACCAGTACTTCATCCACTCGCGCCGCTATGAAGACCTTGGCCTGAAGGCGCTGTATCAGCGCATCAACCACGAGATGGAGGAAGAGGGCGAGCACGCCGATGCCCTGATCCGGCGCATCCTGTTCCTGGGCGGCCACCCGGACATGCGCCCGGACGCGCTCAATGAAGGCCGCACCGTGGAAGAGATGCTGCGCCGCGACCTGGACCTGGAATACGCCGTGCGCGACAACCTGGCCAAGGGCGTGGCCATGTGCGAGCGCCATGGCGATTACGTCACCCGTGATCTTCTGGTTGACCAGATGGAAGACACCGAGGAAGACCACATGCACTGGCTGGAGCAGCAACTTCGCCTGATCGAAATGATCGGCATCGAACGCTTCCTGCAATCGATGATGGCCGAGGGTTCATCGCCGCACAGTTGAGAAATGTTCCCTTCTCCCCCCGGGAGGTGCAACGGCCTGGTGCGGGGTAAAACTTACAAGTTGCCCGCAGGGCGGATGAGGGCGCCCTTGCCGATCACCACTACACCGCCGGCAAGTCCTGTGCTCACGACACCAGTTGCACCGCCTGCTGCGCCGCGATCCATTCCTCGTTGGTCGGCTCGACAGCAACGCACACTTTGCTGCCGGCGCTGGAGATGACCGCTTTGTTGCCGGCGTTGGCGTCGGCGTCCAGTTCGATGCCCAGGTAGGCCAGGTCGCGACAGATGCGCTGGCGGATGAAGTCGTTGTGCTCGCCGACGCCGGCGGTGAATACCAGCAGATCCAGGCCGCCGAGCACGGCGACCAGGGCGCCGATCTCGCGCACGCAGCGGCGCACGAAGACGGCCAGGGCGATGCGTGCGCGCTGGCCGGTTTCGCCGTCGTCATCTTCGTGTTGCACGAGCACGCGCGGCTCGGAGGAGATGCCGGACAGGCCCAGCAAGCCCGAGCGCCGGTAGAGGATCTGCCCGACTTCGGCCAGCGACAGTTTTTCGATCTCCATCAGGTAGAGCACGGCGCCGGGGTCCAGGGCGCCGGTGCGGGTGCCCATCATCAGGCCGTCCAGGGCCGAGAAACCCATGGTGGTGGCGATGCTTTCCAGGCCGCGCATGGCGCACAGGCTGGCACCGCTGCCCAGGTGGGCGACGATGGTGCGGCCGCGGGCGAGATCGCCATGGCGCTCGGGCAGGGCGGTGGCCATGTACTGGTAGGACAGGCCGTGGAAACCGTAACGGCGCAGGCCGCGCTGCCAGGCATCCCAGGGCAGCGGCAGGATCTGTTCGACCATGTCCAGGGTGTGGTGGAAGCCGGTGTCGAAGCAGGCGATCTGGGGCAGGTCGGGCTGTTCGCGCAACAGGATGTCGATGGCATCCAGGGCGAACGGCTGGTGCAGCGGCGCCAGCGGGATGTAGCCGCGCAGGTCGTCGAGCACCTGGGCGCTGACCTGCACCGGATGGAAGTATTTGCTGCCGCCGTGAACCACGCGATGCGCGATCGAGTGCAGCCGGCGGCCAGCCAGGCGCGCGTTGACGCCGGCCAGGATGCGTTGCAGCGCGCTGCGGTAGGGATGCTCGCCGGCCAGGTCCACCGGCGCCGGTTCGATGCCGGTCTCGCCATAGCTCGGCTGCGGGCCGCCGATGCCCTGCACCTTGCCGTTCCACACCGGCTGCCGCGGCAGCGGCGATTGGCCGGAATCGAACAGGGCGAACTTGATGCTGGACGAGCCGCAGTTGAGCACCAGCACCAGCTCGCCGCAGGTGGCGTAGCGGTCGCCGGTGGCTGCGTCGATGGCCTTCGTGGCGGTCTTGGCAGCGCTCATGGCGGCGAAGTGCGGTAGTGGTGGGCGAGCATCAGCGCGATCGCGCACGAGGCCATGCGGGAGTCGGCCGAGTCGGCGCGGCTGGTCAGGATCACCGGCACCCTGGCGCCGATGACGATGCCGGCGCTTTCGGCCTCGCCCATGTAGATCAGTTGCTTGGCCAGCATGTTGCCGCTTTCAAGATCGGGCACCACCAGGATGTCGGCGCGGCCGGCGACTGCCGATTCGATACCCTTGGTGTGCGCGGCGGTGATCGAGACGGCATTGTCGAAGGCCAGCGGGCCGTCGAGGATGGCGCCGGTGATCTGGCCGCGGTCGGCCATCTTGCACAGGGCGGCGGCATCGAGCGTGGCCGGCATGCCGGGGCTGACCGTTTCCACCGCCGCCAGGATTGCGACCTTGGGCTGCGCGACGCCGATGACATGGGCCAGGTCGATGGCGTTGCGGACGATGTCGGCCTTTTGCGGCAGATCCGGCGACAGGTTGATGGCGGCGTCGGTGACGATGAACGGGCGCGGATAGTGCGGGGTCTGCAGCACGAAGCAATGGCTGACCCGGCGCTTGGTGCGCAGGCCCGAGGCCGAGGCGACCACCGCCGCCATCAGCTCGTCGGTGTGCAGGCTGCCCTTCATCAGCACCTCGACTTCGCCGTCGCGGACCAGCTCGGCGGCGCGGAAGGCGGCGGCATGGCTGTGCGGCACGTCGATCAGGCGCAGGCCGTCCACGTCCAGGTCGGCTTCGTCGGCGGCTGCCCGCAGGCGGGCCAGCGGTGCTACCAGCACCGGTTCGATCAGGCCGGCATCGCGCGCCGCCAGCGCTGCGGACAGGCTGAGCACATCGCAGGGATGGATCACGGCCGTGGGTATCGGTTCAAGGTGGCGGGCGTGGTCGAGCAGGCGGCGCAGGCCGGTGCCTTTGCCGGTCGTGGCGTGGATGTCGGGCAGGGTGGTGCGGACCCGCTCCATGGTTTGCGCCGGTGCGATCACTTCCACTTCGCCTTCCAGCAGCAGCCTGGGTTTGTCCTGGCCGGGCTGGATGCCCGAGCCGGTGCAGGACAGCACCACGCTGCGCTCGCCGGCATCCTTGGCCGTGACCGTGGCCATGAGCGTGATGGTTTCCCCGGCCGCCATCGGCGCCAGGAAACGCAATTGCTGGCGCCGATAGACGGTGCCCGGCCCAGGCAACTGGGTGGCCAGCAGGGCCGCCAGCCAGGTGCCAGCCCACATGCCGGCGGCGACCGAGGTTTGCGCGCCATTGTCGACGGCTGAGCTGGGCGTTTGGCCGGAGGCCTGGGTTTTGCCGGTTGCGTCGCCGGCAGCGGGCTCGCCGCCGTCACCGGAGAGCACGGCGAACAGCGCCAGATCCTGGCTGGTCAAGGTGCGGCTGATGACTGCCTGGTCGCCGATGGCGATCTCATCGAAAGTGCGGTTGCGGAGGGTATCGAGTGCGGATGTTTCCTGGCTCATGCGAACGCGGACCGGTCAGTGGAGGAATGACTGCAGCGGGCCATTGTCGCAATTGATGGCCGGCTGTGTCCGGTCGCGTGCTGCGCTTGTGCCTGGTTGGCAGCCAGGCAATGACGGTTTGCCGGTGCGTCAATGGTGACGCCGTATTGTCGGCAGGATTGCGTTGCTGTGGCTTGCGCCCTCACCCCTGCCCCTCTCCCGGGGGGGAGAGGAGTTCTATTTTATAGAAAAACTACTTAAGCACAACGGATTTAGTTTCGCTTTGTTCCTTCTCCCCCGGGAGAAAGTGCCCGAAGGGCGGATGAGGGCTTTCTTGCGCAGATGCCAACCTGAGCCCGGCAGGTTCATCACGCCGCGCACTGCCCGCCCTCACTTCAAGCCTCTGGCGAAAGGAGGGCACTTGCACAGTCGCATCGAGCAGCACACTCAGCGCTTGGATTTGCCGCCTTTGCCGCTGGTCTCGCGATTAGTTCCACCGCCAAGTGCCTCGGCGCCGGCCTGGCTGGTGGTCTGGATCAGCTCGCGCCAGGCATCGAACATTGATTTCCAGGGATCGGTTTGGCCAGACTCTTCTTGCCGGGCCCCGGAATCGGCGCTCGGTGCCTGCGGCATCAGCGCCTGCCAGGATCGGATCAGGTCCGGCCACGGCGACGGGGCCTGGCTGGCACCCGCCGCGGCGCCGGGCGCCGCCGCCAGCGCCTGTGCGGTTTCCCGCTGCCAGGTGCTGAAAGCATCCTGCAGGCCGCTGGCAAAGCCGGTTTGGGCCATCATCGCCAGGCGCGCCAGGTTCTGGTCGGCACCGGCCTGCGACATCTGCTGCCACAGATCCTGGGCCGGCTTGCCGGCGATCTTGAGCCAGTCGCCGAACATCAGCTTGGTCGCCTCTGAATCGGCCCGTTCGTTGTTGCCGCGCTGGGCCAGCTGCTGGCTGAATTCCAGCCACTGCATGCTGTTGTCCTGGGTCAGGCCAGCCAGCCGGTTCTGCAACTTCAGGTTGGCCTTGAACAGGTCCATCAGCCATTGCTCGTTCATGCTCATGACAGTGCTCCACCGGTGAAGGGTCGGCACAGAGTAGCGCCGATCCGGTGCGCTGCGGATGAAGGGTGCGACGGCATCGGGCGACAGGCGCGGTCTACCCCTGATGCAGTGCATCCCGAGGATCGTGCACCGCGAAGCTGTCAGTGTCCGATTGGGCGCAGGCTCTCCAACAGGCACATCGGCCTGATAGCTTGGTTGTAAGAGGAACGGCGGAAGCGTAGGACGAGGTCGCGGCTGTATATACAAGACGGGCAGCCGTCGCCATCTTTCCTGGTCAGGGTCCTGCGGCATGAAGAGGATCGTCATCTCGCCATCGATCGTTGACAAGCGCAACCACCGCCATGGTGTCGGCGAAGTGGAAGTGCGGCAGTGCTTCAACAACCGGACCGGGCGTCTGCTGACGGATACGCGGGAAAAGCACCGGACCGATCCGCCCACGCAGTGGTTCATCGCGCTGACCAACAAGGCCCGGTTGCCGAAGATCTGCTTCGTTCCCGACGGCGATATCGACATCCGCACTGCCTACGAGCCCAATGATGTCGAGCTGGAAATTTATCGCCGGCACGGCTGCCCGCATGATTTCTGAGGATTTGCAAATGACTACGCGCCAGTTGGACCAGAAGGTCACGGACAAGTGGGAAGGCGGTGAGTACGGCCGCAGCGAGGAACATGTTGCGGTGGTTCCCGACAGCTCCGATCGCGACCTGGATTCGGCTCTCAGCCTCAAGTTGATCTCAATCCGCTTGCCCATCGAGCTGATCGAGTCATTGAAGATGATCGCGAACCATCATCAGGTGGCCTATCAACCGATGGTCAGAGACCTGCTGACCCGGTTTGCCAAGTCGGAAATGAACCAGATCATGCGCGAGCTGGACTCCGAAAGGCGACTGAGCGGGCAGGACGAGGAGTCTTCAAAGGCCGTGGATGAGTTCATCGAGCGTGAGGGTCGGTCGGCCGTGAGCTGACATGGCGCCCGTGCGCCAAGGGACGCGCTGGCCGGGCGGTGCTGGACTGGGTTTTTTGAGGGTCTTCTGGGGGTTTTCGGCGAGGGCCGCCGGAAAGAGACGCAAGAGCTTGAAATATGGTGGCCAAGGACGGAATCGAACCGCCGACACGGGGATTTTCAATCCCCTGCTCTACCAACTGAGCTACTTGGCCACGGGTCTGGCTGGGAGCTGAAGTCCGCAGCGCGAGCCGCGTATTAGACCGCCACCGGCGGTAGTTCGTCAAGCTGCAGCCTCTTTCCAGCGACACCCGAGCCTGGAAGGGGCGCCGTGATTCCAATGACAAGTGAGCCTGGAAGCAGGCGGGACGGGGCATCCTTGGAGTGTCCCCGAGAAACGTAGCCCTTCACCCGGGAAGTTTGCCGTAGAACATGCCGCATGCCTTTCCCCTTCGCAAGCGAAGGGGGGGAACTTGAACGGGATTGACCTTGCCCCCGAGAAACGTAGCACCGCCTGCCTTCCCCCTTCGCCCGCGAAGGGGGATCGAGAGGGATGCGGTGCTGGCAGAGCAACGCGCCGCTGCGCGGCTCGCATCCCCCCTAACCCCCCTTCGCAAGCGAAGGGGGGAACTTGAACGGGATTGACCTTGCCCCCGAGAAACGTAGCACCGCCTGCCTTCCCCCTTCGCCCGCGAAGGGGGATCGAGAGGGATGCGGTGCTGGCAGAGCAACGCGCCGCTGCGCGGCTCGCATCCCCCCTAACCCCCCTTCGCAAGCGAAGGGGGGAACTTGAACGGGAGTGACCTTGTCCCCGAGAAACGTAGCACCGTCTGCCTTCCCCCTTCGCCCGCGAAGGGGGATCGAGGGGGATGCGACGGACGCGCAGCGTCCGGCGGTAGGCTCTTCCCATGGTCGACTACTACACCCAACGCCAGCGTGCTCGCGTATTGCGAAGCCAAGCCACTGATGCCGAAGGCCTGGCCTATGACCACCGGCGCGATACCTGGATGCACGCGCAAGGGCTGCGTGTGCTGCGGTTCGACAATCGGCAGGTATTGCTGGAGACCGATGCCGTGCTGGAGCGTTTGCGGGCGGTGCTGGCAGAGCAACGCGCCGCTGCCGCGGCCCGCATCCCCCCTAACCCCCCTTCGCAAGCGAAGGGGGGAACTTGAACTGGAGTGACCTTGCCCCCGAGAAACGTAGCACCGTCTGCCTTCCCCCTTCGCAAGCGAAGGGGGGGACTTGAACGGGATTGACCTTGCCCCCGAGAAACGTAGCACCGCCTGCCTTCCCCCTTCGCCCGCGAAGGGGGATCGAGGGGGATGCGACGGACGCGCAGCGTCCGGCGGTAAGCTCTTCCCATGGCCGACTACTACACCCACGAAAAACCGGCCATAGAACATCACCGCCTGCCTTCCCCCTTCGCAAGCGAAGGGGGGAACTTGAACGGGATTGACCTGGATCATGGCGAAGGTGGCTGTTCCGGCGCACGCTATCGGTCATGTCCCAGCCTGCGCCCGCACACAGCCTCGCCGCCGCGATCGCGCCGGCCACCGCTGCCGCTGCCGCTGCCGATACGGCCGGCATCGCCGCTCACCATCGGACGGAGCAGGAAAGCCCCGCAACTCCTGCTGCCGATCCCGGAAACCCCACGATCCCGACTGCCGATCCGGCCAATCCCGGAAACCCGGCGACTGCAGCTTCCGATTCGGCCGAGCCGGAAAACCCGCCGCCTCCATCGATTCCCGCATCCAATCCAGCCAACGCGACCACTGCACCTAACCCAACCACCCCAGCCAACGCGGCCACACCCGCCACCGCCGAATCCCGGCAACGCATGCTCGATGCCTGTTTCCTGGGCCCTTACGGCGAAAACGATCAGTTGCTGGAGCGGCTGATGGTCGAGTTCCTGCGTGATCATGTGCATTGGCGGCGCAATTTCCATCCTGAAGATCCGCCGGCGATTCCCACCCGCGCCGCGCAGCATCCGGCCTATCAGGCGTTCGAGGCGCGGATGCGGCGTGAGTTGCACCAGTTGTCGGCGGCGCTGAAGCGCTCGGTGCCGTTCCACAGCCCGCGCTACATCGGCCACATGGTTTCCGATCTGCTGCTGCCCGGGCTGGCGGCGCAGATGCTCACCCTGCCCTACAACCCCAACAACGTCAGCGAGGATGCCGCGCCGGTCACCCTGCAGCTTGAGATGCAGGTGGGCCTGCAACTGGCGCGCATGCTCGGCTGGCCCGATGACCCGCAGCGCGCGGATTGCGCCTTCGGCCACCTCACTTCCGGCGGCACCCTGGCCAACTACCAGGCGCTGCGCCTGGCATTGGCGCTGAAGGCGTTTCCGGTCGCCCTGCGCGCCGCCGATGTGCCGGAACTGGCCTTGCCCGAAGACGACTGGCAGGCCTTCAACCTGGCCCCGGCCGAGGGCATCGCCCTGTTCCAGGCCTGGCAGCAGTGGCTGGCAGCGCAGCCGTCCGGCCAGCGCCAGCACTGGCGCGCACAGGTCGAGTGCCGGCGCATTGAACACCTGGGCATGGCCGAGTTCTTCCAGCGCCACACGCAACTGCGCCCGCCCACGGTGCTGGCGCCGATCACCGCGCACTACTCATGGAGCAAGGGCCTGAAGATGCTCGGCCTGGGCCGGGCGCAACTGCAGCTTCTGCCCACGCGCGGCATGCGCCTGGATGCCGACGCCCTGACCGCGGCCATCGATACCTGCCAGCGCCAACGCCAGCCGGTGCTGCTGGCCGTGGCCGTGCTCGGCACCACCGAATACGGCACCATCGATCCGGTTGATGCCGTGGTCGCCGCCCGCGCCGATGCCGCGCAGCGCGGCCTGGGCTTTTCCATCCATGTCGATGCCGCCTGGGGCGGCTACCTCACCACCTTGTTCCGCAATCCCGATGGCAGCCTGCGGCCGCTGGCCGACATGCGCCGCGAATATCGCCAGTTCCCGCAACCGGAAGTGCACGCCGCCTTCGCCGCCCTGGCCCAGGTCGATTCGGTCACCATCGATCCGCACAAGCTCGGCTACCTGCCCTACGGCGCCGGCGCCTTCGTCTGCCGCGACCACCGCGCCATCCCGCTGCTGGCCGAACAGGCCGACTACGTCTTCCACGGCGATGACAGCGCCGGCGGCAATGGCGCCAACGGCCGCAACTCTGACGCCAACAACGCCGCCCAATACCACGCCCGCTACCGCCAGCTTGGCCAGTTCATCCCCGAAGGCTCCAAATCCGGCGCCATGGCCGCGGCCGTCCATGTCAGCCACCGCGTGCTGCCGCTGGACCACCACAACTTCGGCCTGATCTCGCGCCACACCGTGCTCGCCGCCGAAGCCTTCATCGCCGGTGCCGCGGCATTTGCCCGGCAGATGGCCGGCAGCGCCCATGTCCTGGTGCCGTTCCAGCCCGACAGCAACCTGGTCTGCCTGGCCCTGAACCGGCATGGCAACCGCGACATCGCCCGCGCCAACGCCTTCGTCCGCCGCCTGCAGGAACAACTGCGCAGCGACCAGAGCCAGCCGTTGCAGGTCAAACAGTTCTTCGCCTCCACCACCACCGTGCAGCGCGCCCTGGCCGGCACCGATGACATGGGCCGCATCCTGGCCGGCCTGGGCCTGGATCCCGCCACCCTGGGCCAGGACGAAGGCAGCGACCGCCTGCTGATCCTGCGCCACACCCTGATGAACCCCTACCTGATCGACCGCGAGAACGGCATCAGCTACATCCAGCGCTACTTCGCCTACCTGGCCACGCTCATCACCGCGCTCACCAGCGCCCCGGTTCGCACCGCCGGCCATCATCAGCTAGAATTTCCGCCCCGCTGAAGCGCGCAGCCCTGCGCAACCGCCCACCAGCGGGCAACCCGGCCCGGAAACCGCACCCGGCGCCAGGCAAATCAAGGCATCAGCACCGGCATGGATCACCGCCGTGCCACAGCCCAGGCGGGCCGTTAGCTCAGTCGGTAGAGCAGTGGACTTTTAATCCATTGGTCGATGGTTCGAATCCATCACGGCCCACCACTTCCAAAAGTCCGGCAAGTCCGAAGAAGCCCACAAAGCCCGCAAATTGGGGGTATTTGGCTGGCCCAAACCGCCGTCGCAAACCGCCGACGCAAACCATCGCCCCACCCGGCATCGCCCCACCCGGCATCGCCAGGCACAGCCAACCCCGTCAACAGGCGATGTGCAGTCACCATGGCCGCCCCTGCAGCCAAACAAGGGCGAATGGTGAACCCATGAACCGACATCCGGGCGTTTTGGATGAACGGGGAGCGGGTCGGCACCTGGACCCAGCTGCGGAGCACGCATCGCCTTCAACTACCACCCCCAGTGGGCGGCAGTCGCCACGATATCGGCCCCTCTCGCTGTTCGCCAAGGACCGTGGCTGGCCGGAAGCGCCTCATCATTGCCGAAGCGGAAAGTCAGTTGGCGCGCCAAGGCGCGATGGAACTCATCCAGCGCCCCACCGGCCTGCTCCGCCACCCAGTTGGGCAGCTTCCTGGCGAACGGCTGCTTTGGGCAGTCGACGGTGACCACGAAGCGGACCGCCGTTCGGGCATCGATCTGAGTTGCGCGCGCGGGTCCTGGCGCCGGCCCCAGGGAGAGTCCGGCCCCGCATCTTGATCTCAAACCTGCTTGCGCATCGCAACGATCCTGCCTTGCAGCTGCAACCTGAACCAATCCAGTGCTTTCAGCAACGCACTGCTGATCGTCCCCGACAGGTGAACGGCAAGAAACGGTCAATCACGGTCAGCTTCCCAAGGCGGTGCACTCCGAAGGACGCGCCGCCACTCGCACCGCGGTGGTTGACAGATAACGCCGCCACACAGTCAAACCGGCCCAAACCGGCGTGTGCGCTGGCAGATGCCAACCATCCACAGCTCCCGGGCATCCCCGACCCGGAGCTGTGGACTTCAAACCGCAGCCTTCAACTCACCAGCCGCAGCGTGAACGGGTAGCGGTAGTCGACGCCGTCGTTGGCCTTGATCGCGGCGATCACCAGCAGCACCAGGGTGGCGATGGCCAGCAGCCACAGCAAAAAGAAGCCGATCAGGATCACCACCAGCAGCACGCACAGCAGCGCCGCCAGGCACACGGTGATCTGGAAGTTCAGCGCCTCCTTGGCCTGGGCGGCGGCAAACGGCATGTCATCCTTGCGCAGTTGCCAGATCACCAGCGGCGCAATCACGTTGCCGAACGGAATCAGGCAGCCGATCAGCGCCGACAGGTGCGCGAACATCGCCCACTGCCGCTCGGTGACGGCCGGGCCACCACCCGCAGGCGGTGCCGGCGGCGGGTTCGGCGGGCTTGGCGGCGGCACACTCGGGTTGGGATCGTTCATCAGAACACTCCTTATATAGAGAGAACAGCCAGCACAGCGTATCAGCCGGCAGGGCAACCACCGATGACACCGCCAGCGCAAGCCAAACCCCGGCCGGGCCAGGCAACCACCGCCCCGCCCTCACCGGCGAGCCAGGTTCATCGCCACCCCGGCAAGCCACCACCGGCCCGCAGCGCAACCACGTCACCAGCACCGGCGCAATGCCAGCCCGCCTGCACAGCCCAGCATTCCACCGGCAAAGCCACGGCCCCGTGAAAACTGGAACGCCACTTGCAACACCGCCCCGCCGCACGCCGCCACCGGCCACGCAAAACCGCCCCAGCCCCGTCACCTAGCCCCGCAACATGAATGTCACCTGACCCAACGCAGCCCAACTGTGTCAACTTGTGACGCGCAGCGTCAGTTCATGACGATCCAGCCGCCAACCCGGCCAGGCAATGCCGGCAACACCTTGCCCAGCACCCGCGCCAAGCAGCGACCCGTTCACACTATCGCGCGCCCTGTTCAGGTTGGCGGCAAAAACCCGCAAACCCGCAAACTTGGCACGCAACCTGCTGCATACCCAGCGCCGGTTGGTGATCTGCCGGCATAACGTCAACAACCGGTACGTGGCGCTCCATCCGAAAGCCCACACCTCACGACAACAAGGGAACCAACACCATGTTGAACAACACTTTCCGCAAGACCCAACAGGGCTTCACCCTCATCGAGCTGATGATCGTCGTGGCGATCATCGCCATCCTGGCGGCGATTGCGCTGCCGGCTTATCAGAACTACATCGCCAAGTCGCAGACCACCGCTGGCTTGGCTGACATTCGTGGCGGCGTAACTGCCTTTGAAGAAGGCATTCAAGCCGGCGTTCGAACTGGCGCAGTGACGGTCAATGACATCGGCTTGGCCGGATCCACGCCGCGCTGTTCGACGATCGCCCTCAATGGCAATTGGGAGGATAATGGCGGCCAATTCATTAGGTGCACCATCAACGGCAACCCGAGCGTGATCAACTCCACGGTCACGCTTACCCGCACCAGCGGCGGCCAGTGGGAGTGCGATGCTACCGCCGCCAATCCTAATCACCGCCCCAACAACTGCGGAACTTAATAAACTGCTACACGAGGTCGGCCTAGAGCGCAACCAGGCTTACTTCCGAAGCAACGAAACCCCGCTTCGGCGGGGTTTCTTTTTAGGGGGCTTCCGGCCAACGCCGGCTGATAAAAGGCCAATGCGAAACAGCGCATTCAGTAATCAAGGAAAGGACATGCGCAAGCTAGACGGCTTCACCCTGATTGAGCTGATGATTGTGATCGCGATCATTGCCATTCTCGCCGCCATCGCGCTACCGGCCTATCAAAACTATACAATCAAAAGCCAGTTGACAGCAGGTCTGGCGGACATCAGTGCCGGCCGTACCATGTTCGAGTCACGGCTCATCGCAGACAACATTACTTCATTCAACGCGGCTGATATCGGTCTTGCCGGCAGCACCCCCCGCTGCAGCAGCATAAGCCTCACCTCCGGGGTCACCGGTAACATCGCCTGTGTTTTGCAGGGAGCACCTGCGATTGCTGGCCAGACCTTGCGCATAGTCCGGTCAAGCACTGGCGCATGGACCTGCCAAACCCCTGCAGGCCTGAGTGCAAACCAGATTCCGCCGCATTGCCAGTGAGCTGAGCGCGCTTGGTAGCCGGGCTCAGACAACGGCACCAGATAGCGTCCGCTCTCTCGAATTACTCAGCCAATCTTCCAATCCGAGGTCACCGTGACTCGAACGCATTCTTTGATTGCAGGCGCCTGCCTGTTGCTGTTGACCGTCACTGTCATGGCTTACCTGCCCGGTCTGGGTGGCGGTTTCATCTTCGATGATCAATCGGCACTGGTGGAGAATACCCGCCTGCACATCGAGGAGATCGACACCGAGAACTTGTATCGGGCGGCCTTTTCGTTTGATCCTGGCGGCAGGATTGGCAAGCGCCCCTTGGCCATGGCCAGCCTCGCTGTTGACCATGCCCGCGGCGGCCTGCAGCCCAGGCACTTCAAGCAGACCAATCTCGCCCTGCATGCGCTCAACGCGCTGCTGGTGTTTGCATTGATGTACCGGTTGTTCTCGCTGCCAGAGTTGCGAGCGAAAAAATGGGCGCTCCCCGGTGCGTTGGCTGTTTCCCTGGTCTGGGCGGTGCATCCACTGCAGGTTTCAACCGTGCTGTATGTCGTCCAGCGCATGGAGATGCTGGCCGTCACCTTCATCGTGCTCGCCTTGATCGCCTACCTGCTCGGACGCCAACGGCAGATCGAAGGCCGTACTGCCTGGCCATGGCTTTTCTCCTGCGTACCGCTGACGATCCTGGGTTTGGGCGGCAAGGAAACGGCGCTGCTGCTACCGGCCTTCGCCTTGGCCCTGGAACTCACGGTTCTGCGCTTCGAGGCACGATCGCCAGCCGTTGCGCGGAATTGGAAGTGGTTCTATGCCCTCTCCGTAATCGCTGCCCTGCTGCTGTTCGTGTTAGTAATTGCCCCGAAATACTGGCAGCAAACCATACCGTTTCGCGATTTCGGCACCAGCGAACGGCTGCTGACCCAGTTCCGGGTCCTGTGGCTGTACGTGGCCCAGATCATCCTGCCGACACCGGGCTCCATGCCGTTTTTCTACGACAACTTCATCATCTCCCGCGACTGGCTCAATCCGGCTACCACCCTCTTCTCCGCCATCGGATTGCTGGCACTGTTGACGGGCGCATTCGCCATGCGTCACCGCTGGCCGCTGGCCGCGCTGGGTATTCTGTGGTTCTTCGCCGCCCACCTGATGACCAGCAATGTAATTGCCTTGGAGCTGGTGTTTGAGCACCGCAACTACTTTGCGTTGCTGGGTGTCCTCATCACGCTGGCATCATTGATCGCGGCACTGCCCATGCGTGACGGCCCGCGACTCAAGCAGGTTGCGGTAGTGTTGGTCGTCGCGCTCGTCGGTGTACTCGGGACATTACGTGCGGCCACTTGGGGCGATCCGCTGCTCTGGGCGACAGAAGCCACCAACCTCAACCCCAACTCGACCCGGGCCAGCATTGAACTGGCGACTGTATACCTGGAAATGACCGACGGCTATCCAGGTTCGCCATTCAATGACTTCGCCATCCGTGAGCTTGCGCGCAGCGCAGAGATTCCAGGCGCCTCGGTCATCAGTGACCAGGGCTTGATATTGATCTCTGCCAGCGCCGGGCGCCCTGTCGATCCTTCCTGGGGCCCGAGGTTGATCGAAAAGCTGGAAACTCAAGCCATCACCCCGGAAGTCACCCACGCCGTATTCGCTCTTCTGGAAAATCGGCTCAAGGGTGTTCCGATCGACGACGACCTCGTGCTCGACGCCTTTGTCACCATGTTCAACCGGGTGTCATTGCCGGCTTACAGCTACGCCCAGGTGGCAGACTTCGCATTGACCAAGGCGAATGATCCGCGCCTGGCCCATCAACTGTTCCGGTACGCCGTCGACAGGAGCACGGACAACCCCGGTTACGTGCAGCAGATGGTCGACACCCTTGCAAAGGACGGACATCATACTCACGCGAGCGCGGTTGCTGATTACGCCAAGAGTATTGGGATTCCTGTGGACATCACCGTGATTGAGTCTGCACCAGATGAGTCGAGCGCATCCACATCGACCCCACTGCTCCCATGACCCGTTGAAATGCTGCAGTATGAAGCGGTTTGAACTTTCGACCAGGATTTTTAATTTGATTTCGGCATCAGCGCCATCCGTCGACCCGCCACCTGCAAACCTTTCACCCGCGGGAACAACAATGTGAAAGCTGATGACCGGCGGCTTCCATCTTTGGGCTTCAGCCTTGCATAATGATCACAGATAAAAACGAGCCCTTCCTTGTATTTGGCGCGCCCCAGATCGCTGATGAAGAAATTGCTGAAGTAGAGGCCGTGCTGCGAAGCGGTTGGCTGGGCACCGGGCCGCGTGTAGCGCAATTCGAGCGCGATTTTGCGGCATACAAGGGGCTTGATGCGGCGCACGCGGCGGCGGTGAATTCCTGCACAGCGGCGCTGCACGTCAGCATGGTCGCCGCCGGACTGGATCCAGGTGCCGAAGTCATCACTACCCCGCTGACGTTCTGCGCTACGGTCAATGCCATCATCCATGCGGGGTTGACGCCGGTGCTAGCGGATGTCGATCCAATCACGCAGTGCATCGATCCAGATGCCATCGAGGCCGCGATCACACCCCGCACGCAAGCAATCCTGCCGGTTCACTTCGCGGGCTATCCGTGCGACATGGACCGGATCATGGCTATTGCGGACAAGCACAAATTGCTGGTCATCGAGGACTGCGCCCATGCCATCGAGACCGAGTACAAGGGCCGCAAGGCTGGAACCTTTGGCGATTTTGGTTGCTTCAGTTTCTACGCAACCAAGAACGTTGTTACCGGCGAAGGTGGCATGATCCTGGCCCGCGATGAGTCACACATCGCGCGTGCAAAGGTGCTGGCACTGCACGGCATGAGCAAGGATGCCTGGCATCGCTTTGGCGACGCCGGCTACAAGCACTACCAGGTGGTTGAATGCGGTTTCAAGTACAACATGATGGATATCCAGGCGGCCTTGGGCATTCATCAGCTTGCCCGAGTGGAGGCGAACTGGTTGCGGCGGCGGGAGATCTGGAATCAATACCAATTGGAACTGGCCGGCCTGCCAATTGGTCTGCCCGCCCAGCCGGAGCCGGATACGCGGCATGCCCATCATCTCTATACGGTGATGATCGACGAAGAAGAATGCGGCATCGACAGAGATGAATTCCTGGATCGGATGAACGCACGCGGGATCGGAACGGGCGTGCATTACCTTTCGGTCCCGGAACATCCTCACTATCAGGAGCGGTTCGGGTGGGCGCCGGAGCAATGGCCGAACGGGATGCGGATTGGGCAACAGACCGTGAGTCTGCCGCTTTCACCCAAGCTCGACGATGCCGACGTGCGCCGGGTTCTGGATGCCGTTGTGGCGTCTCTCCCATGACCTTCATTTGATGTCGCGTGCAGCGACTGCCCCAAGGTGATTCACCGCCCCGCAGGATCGAAGTCCCTATCCAATGCGCCTTGCGGGAACGCCTACGTAGACGCTGCCACCATCGAGAGTTCCCTTCACCAGCGCGCTTGCGCCGACAACCGTACCCTCCCCGACCACCGACCCGGACAGGATCGTGGCGTTGGCTCCGATCCAGCAGTTCGCGCCGATCAGGACGCCGGCTTTCTCGGATGGATATCTGATCGAAAGTGGAGAGTTGTGCGCCAGACCGGCATCGGAGTGGCTGATGACGTTGACCCGAGGTGAAAGCACCGTGCCATCTCCGATCCGGACAGGCCCTGCGAGGTCGATAAGGCAGGCGGTACCTACATGGACGTTCTGACCGATGGACAGATTGGCGAAACCCTGCTGCAGGTTGATGAAACGACAGTCGTAGATCCTGGCATTGCGTCCCACGCCTGCACCGAGCATCGACAACAGCCGCGCCCGCAAGCGTGGGTTGACGCAGAGCCGGAGCAGGATCTCCGCAAGCAGATACAGGCCATGCTTCAGGTCATGCATCCCGAGAGCCCTCCAATGTCCTGATGGCAAAGAATCCGACCAACGCACCTATCCCGTCCACCAGTATCAATGCGACGCGCGAGGACACCGCGAGCATCGCCATCAGTTCGAATGGAATGCCCGATACGGGGGCGAGCAGCACCAGCGCGGCCTCCCGCGCGCCGAGGCCAGCCGGCAGCATGCTTACCAGACCTGCAACATAGGATAGCGACAGGCACGCGACGACCAACCCGGTTCCCACTTCGTCGATACCCGGCAACGATTCCACCAGAAGCCACCAACCTGCCAGATACATTACCCAGAATCCCGCCAGTGCAATAATCGAGATGCTCCAGGGCCTGGCGCAGTCCAAGTCGACATCTCGGACAATCGCAAGTCGCTTCAAGGCCGGCACCCAGGAAAGGCCGTGAGCCAGCACCCTGCGGACCCATGCCAAGCGCACCATCGATGCGGTCAGTGCGAACGCCGCCGCCAACGCCAATAGCCCGCTCGCAAGACCATACCGATGGGCCAGCACAAGTGCCCCACCGATCCCGCAGGTCGTGGCCACGACGACGATCGCAAGCTCGATGTTGATGATGACCACCCGGCTTGGTGACATGGCCGAACGCAGGGTGGAGACTTGCGCGACCACGCTCCACACGCGACCCGGCAGATACTTGCCCAACTGGGTCGCAAGGAACACGCTGGCGACGTGTCGTAACCGTGCACCATCAACCCTGCCCGACCCGCCCAGCATGACTGCAAAGAGTACGGAGACGAAAATATTCGCTAACACGAGCAGCAGGATCGCCGCGACGAATGCAGACTTGTCCGCAGTCGAGACTACCTCCTGCAGCGCGTCTCTGGATCGGTAGGCCAGATATGCAAGGAAGCACAGCCCGAGGATGACCATCGCCCGGATCGCGCACGCACGTGAGCAGGAGAATTTCAGCCCTGCCACATGTCACCCCCTGGCACTCGGGTGCCTTCCAGGCGCGTCATCTTGCATGCGCGAGATGGAAAACGAACCCAGGCTGCACGGGCGCCAAGAGCCTCATCGGCCCCGAGACCAGCCGGACGGCAGACCCGATTCCAGAGCCTTCCCTGAACTCTGCTTGCAGCCTTTCCGGAAACATATTGCGGTGTTCGAGACCCGCATCACGGAACCAGCGGGTCATCTGGAAATAGCTGGCGGAATATGCGTCCAGTTCTACGGCACGGCGCGAACCCAACGCGGTCATGCATCGATGCGCGACCGGCCTTGGCAACCAGTGGACGAATGGCCAGAAGACATGCGGCTCGATCGGCCACCACAGGTTGGGACCCGCGAAATAGCAGTGCCCGTCCTTCTTCAGCATCCTGCGGATATTGATGAGCAGCGCCAGAGGATCACGCACGTGCTCATACACCTGATTGCACACCACGACGTCGTAATGCGCCTCCTGCAACGGCGGCTCGGCACGATCGCAGTCGCCGACATGGAAACGCAGGTTCCCGGCCTCCGCCTCGAACTTCGGCCACCTTTCCCATGATTCAGGGTCAATGCCTTCGATCTGCTGGACGTGATCCGCCAGTGCACGCGCAATACCACCGCTGCCGCATCCAACGTCCAGCCAGCGACCCGTCGTGACCCCAACGCCGCAGACCTCCTGCATCGTGCGCAGGATCGCGACCGCTTTACGGTCCCTGTGCTGGGCTCCCCATCGCGGGTCAGTCGACATCGCTGCCATCAGCCGCCCCAGCCAGGATGATGCGCGTCGATGCCTCGATTTCGAACCGCGCGGCCATGCCTGCGGCGCCCTCGGCATACGCCGCCGGCGGCACGCCAATCGCCTCGTGGAGCGCGCACAGGATTGCCGCAACATCCACGCCGTGCGCCAGGATGCCGCACGTGGGACTCGGCACCACAAGGCCGGGGAAATCCCCAACCGGCGTTGCGACCACCGGCAAGCCAAGCTTCATCGCGTCGGAAAACACCACCGGAATACTCTCGATCCGCGAGGGAATCAGAAGATAATCAGCAGCCAGCATTGCTTGCTGCGCTTCATCACGAGTCAGATAACCACGCAATTCCATCGGCCTTCCTGCCGCCTGCAACCGGGCAACCCGATCCTTGACCAAGGGCTCCAGCGGCCCACCACCTGCGATGGTCACGCGCTCGATCAGTGACCAATCCTCGTCCGAAAGCAAGGCCAGCGCTTCAAGCAGCAGGTCGATGCCCTTGTTCGGGTGCCAGCGGCCAAGGAACAACAGTCGGTAGGGTGGCCTGGTTCGCAGCGGTTCGGTCCTGACTCGGTCGATGCGGCGTGTGCTGGGAAGGAACTCGACGGGCCGACCGGCAATGGCCTGGGTGTCGTCGCGCAGCTTCAGGCCATCAGACCAACAATGCTCTGCATCACGCAGGACACGCCGAAGCAGACTGCGTACGAGCGGAATCCGTCCCAGACTCCAGATGTCGCTGCCCAGCGTCCAGACCGAATAGCCGATGCCGTGTCGGCGCGCGCTGCGTCTGGCCCAGTATCCGCAGGGCAGCGCCCACAGGGCCAGCGCATGCGCTGTTGGGCCGGCGGTGATTGCTTGCTCGGTAGCATGCTGGCCGGCGCGCAGTACGCGCAACACGCGCAAGGCATCGGCGGGATGCCACAGCCTGAGCGTGGACAACGCCTGCTCCGGGGCGGCGTAGCGGAACACTTCTACGCCTTTGGCCCAGGACTCACGCGCATCGGCGTGGCCCGGTGCCACCACGCGAACCGGTACGTGGTTCGCCAGCTCTTCGGCCAGATCGGCCACGAATGCGCCGGCCGCTTCGCTGCCGTCGCCACTGATCGGAAACGAGGAGGTGACGATGACCAGTGCCGAAGGCTGCGTCATGGCCGGGTGGCCTTGGCGCAATAGCCGGCAGTCAGGGCCGGCCAGCTTGGCAGCACTTTTCCCAGCAACCAGCAGGTGAGATTGATTGCAGGGATGGCGACGACGATCAGGGGCAGCAGGACGGCCGAGACGTGCTTGTCCGCAATCGCTCGGCTGGCCGTCCCACCCAGAGCGAGATTGAGCAGCAGGCCAGCAGTTTGGATACTGCCCAGATTGGCGGTGGGGCTGTCGGCAACCAGGCCAGCGGCTTCCATCTCGCGGGCCAGGCCGTGGCAGGTGTAGCGCTGGTAGTCGTGCGGTGCATCGTGCACCGGATACAGGAACGGCATGGTCAGCAGCAACTGCCCACCGGGACGCAATACGCGGGCGATTTCGGACAGCGCCTGCGCCGGATGGCGAAGATGTTCCAGCACTTCCAGCAGGAGGACGGTATCGATGCTGGCATCGGCTAATGGCAACCGGCTTGCGTCCGCGAAAATGTCCGGGCGCGCACCATAAAGCAACCCGCCGGTTGCCAAATGGTCAAGACCGATGTAGTCACAGCCTTTCGGAAGATGAGGTTCGATCCATCTGTCTGCGCAACCGATGTCGAGGACTCGTCCCTTTGCGTGTTCGCGCACCCACTCGAGGGTGGGGGTGTTGTCGCCGAGCAACCACTGCGGATGCAGTGGTGTTCGCCTCAGCGATTCCAGCCGTCGGCGCAGCTCTGCTACCGGGGCCGGCATGCTATTGCAACAAAGACCAGTAAACCACTAACTAATTTTGAGGTGGTATTCATTAGTTTTTCCAAAAAGATGCCGTGACGAGTCCCTTTGTTCGTCATCCTTTGTCTCGTTTATATGTTAACGCAGTGATCTGCTCGGAGATCAATCCAATAAGGAACACAATGACCGCTGCACTGAACAGCAACACGCTCATGTTGGTGAAGCGGTTCTGGGTGGCGAAAGTCCACGCGTAATATCCCAGACCCGTCAAGAAGAAGACTGCGCTGGTCGGCAAGAACAGCTTGAGCGGCGAGTACAAGGTGGCGATCTTGAAGATGATCAGCAGGAAGCGGATGCCGTCCTTCAGTGGCCGGATGTGGCTGCTGGTGCCCTCACGCTGGGCCACCGCCACCGGCACATAGGCCACCGGATAGGCGCTGCGGAAGAAGGCCATGGTGCAGGTGGTCGGGTAGGAGAAGCCGTTGGGCAGAAGGTGCAGGAACTCGCGGAACCTGTTGGCGCGCACGGCGCGGAAGCCGGAGGTGAGATCCTGGATTTGATGACCGGTCATCCGGCTGGCCAGCCAGTTGTAGAGGGTGTTGGCCACGCCCCGCCCTACCCCGGCCTGGCCGGACCAGTCGCGGGCGCCGACGGCCATGTCGTAGCCTTCATCGAGTTTGGTGAGCAGCTTGGGGATGTCGGCGGAATCGTGCTGGCCGTCGGCATCCATGAACACCAGGATGTCGCCGCTGGCCGCCCGCGCGCCACGCTTGATGGCGGCACCGTTGCCCATCGAGTAGGGGTTGGCCAGCACCTTGGCACCATGGCGCATGGCCACCGCTGCCGTATCGTCGCTTGAGCCATCATCCACCACGATGAGTTCGGCCTGGGGATAGCGTTGCCGAAGCTCCGGCAGCACCTTGGCCAGGCCGACAGCCTCGTTCTTGGCGGGCAGGATGATCGATAGCGTCACAGCGTTCCCCCGGATGCAGCCGGGAGCATAGCCTTTACAACGCGTGCACGGGAAGGCTGGCGGTTCGCGCCCCTTCTACGGCTGCACGATGTCGTCGTATCCTCTACGCCCAGCGTGCGGCCAGTTGTGTGATCTGCCGCACCGGCGCCCGCCGCGTTGCTTGCCTACCGCAGCTAGGTCGGGTAAAAGATTGACTTGGAACGATTTCGGGGGACTCGAAGTGGCTACAGCGGCAGCAGCCCGATCCAGGGCAAATGTGTCCGAGCTGACAACTTTCGCCTGGAAGGGCAAGGACAAGCGCGGCAAGGTTCTCAAGGGCGAGGCGCAGGGCAAAAGTGCCGCCCTTGTACGTGCAGACCTGCGCCGGCAGGGGCTGTCCGAAGTCAATGTCAACAAGAAGGCGAAGCCTCTTTTTGGTGGCGCTGGCAAGTCGATCAAGTCGCGTGATATCTCGTTTTTCTCGCGCCAGATTGCGACGATGATGAAGTCGGGCGTGCCCTTGGTCCAGAGCCTGGAAATCCTTTCCAACGGGCAGAAAAACCCACGATTTGCCAAATTGATCACGTCAATCAAGGAAGACGTGGAAAGTGGTTCCACGCTGGCCGAAGCGCTCGCCAAATTCCCGGTGCACTTCGACGAACTGTACGTGAGTCTGGTTACCGCTGGCGAAAGTGCCGGCGTATTGGACACGATTCTTGCGACCATTGCGCAATATCAGGAACGGATGGAGTCGATCAAGTCCAAGGTCAAAAAAGCCTTGTTCTATCCTGCCATCATCATGACGGTGGCACTGTTGGTGACGGCAATCCTGCTGATCTATGTAATTCCGCAGTTTCAGGACGCATTCCGCAGCTTTGGTGCTGACCTGCCTGCGTTCACCCTGCTTGTAATCGGCATTTCAGAGTGGATGCAGCGCAACGGATTTTTCTTGTTGATAGGTTTTGTCGGCATCATTGTCGGCCTGGTAATGGCCAAAAAGCGCTCGCGAAAAGTTGCACGCGCCTTGGATCGGATACTTCTGAAGATCCCGATCATTGGCCCGATCATGCACAAAAGCTCCGTAGCCCGATTCGCACGGACACTGGCCATCACCTTCCGTGCCGGCGTCCCCTTGGTCGAGGCCTTGGACTCAGTGGCTGGTGCCACCGGCAACATCGTGTACTCCGACGCCACCAAGCGCATTCAAGGCGACGTCGCTGTTGGTCACCCCTTGAACCTTGCGCTCTCCCAGACCGATCTTTTTCCACACATGGTCGTGCAAATGGCTGCCATCGGCGAAGAAGCCGGCGCCCTCGACGAAATGATGGTGAGAGTGGCCGAATACTACGAAGAAGAGGTCAACAATGCGGTTGACACTCTCAGCACCGCGCTGGAGCCACTGATCATGGTGATCATCGGCGCCATCGTCGGCACCCTGGTAGTCGCCATGTACCTGCCGATCTTCAAGCTGGCTGCCACTGTTTAACCTCTGGGCCGCCACCCGGCAAAACGGCCCGCTCGATGCGGGCCGTTTCGTTCATGACGCCCAGTCATTTCCAGCAAGCCGGATTCGAGCTGCTTGAAGTCAAGCCTGAACACGCCGTTGGCGTTGAGCGGCTGCCGCTGCTGCATCCCGATCCAATTGATCGCCTGTTGATTGCCCAGGCCCGATGGGAACCGATGCGCCTGCTCACCCGGAACGCGAAGATGCTCGCCTACGGTGACGGGATCGAGGCGGCCTGCAGTGCGCGGCATCGTTCGCCGCGGATTTCATCCCCGGCTAGCCAGGACCGCTATCCCCCTGCGCATCGAGCAGGACGTCATCCCGCACAAGGGCGTGGCCGAACTGCGCGCCAAGCGCGGACGACCCGCCAAGGCTCCCGAAGACCGCAAGGAACAGATTGCGCTGCGTGTGGACCCCTAGCCAACATTCCGCCTTGTAGTGGCATTTTTGCACTGCGCGTATCAATGCAGTCAATGAGTTACGTGATTAGCTGCGGAGCTTGGCGGTCGGCTTGAACGCATTGCTAGCCTCCAGCGTGACGAACCAGCTTTGACGGATCCCGCCGATGATGGAACACCGCGACAACAAGAAACTCGTCGCCGCGAACGCGATAGACCATTGAGAAAGGAAATCTGCGCAGCAGGACCCTCCTGCAGCTACCGGCGACCGCGGCGAACGCTCCGGGGTTGCGTACGGCTGCGGCTACGGCAGCATCCAACGCCCGGGCAAACTCAAGGCAAAGTCCGATAGCGCGGAACTCATACCAGATCTGTGCCTCTAGGGCCTCAGCTCTGGCTTGAGGCCGAAAGAGAACGCGCATCAGTGATTGCGTTGGAACAGCTCAGCGTGGAGTTGGTCCCATGGCACCGCAGTCGCTGGATCCGTGTCGTGTTCCTGCAGCCGATCTTGAACTGCCTGAATCTGGGCAGGCGTCAACGCTGCGGACTCCGGACTCTCGGCCGCAATGCTGTCCCAAAGGTCCTCCGCAAGCTGGATCCGCTCGGCGACGGAAAGACTGAGGAAGTCGGGTCTGGGCTGGCTCATAGCGACAGTATAGACCGAGGCTGTTTGGGGCTGACCCCAGAGTCAAGCTCAGATGCGAACGGTAACGGTTTGTGAAACCCTGTGGACAAGCGCGGGCTTTTGCTGCGGCTACGCGCAGGCCAGGCCATCGAACTGCCGCACTGGCGGCGGACAGGTCGCGTCGAGCTCGCGCATCGTCACCTTGTCGGTGGCGCCGGTTTCGTAGAGCGTCGCCAGGTCGGTGCGCAGCGATTCAATGATCTTGCTCACAATGCACCTTTCAACAGAACACCAGCCTGCAACGCCTTCAACAAGATTTCGGCAGGCAGTTCCAGGAACACCCTGCCAGGTGGCCCGGGCGCTTTCACAGTCTTGACGGCCCCGTGCACTCCAGTTGGTCTGACTAGACCAGACCAGGCCTGTTGGAAGAGTCATGACAGCGATCAACATGCTGGAAGCCAAGACGCACCTGTCGCGTCTGGTTGATGCCATCGAACAGGGCACGCAGAAGGAAATCATCATTGCCCGCAACGGGCGGCCGGTGGCACGCCTTGTACCCGTGCGCAAGGGTGTGCCCGCGCGCAGGATCGGGGTGGCCAAGGGCAAGTTTCGCGCCCCCGAGGACATCGATGCCGGCAACGATCTCGTGGCCGAGATCTTTGGCGTCGCAGCGCAATGAACCTGCTGCTGGATACCCCTATTGCCCTATGGGCAATCAGCGACGATCCGCGCCTGGGTGAGGCCAGCCGCAAATTGATCCTGGCTCCGACAGCGACGATTTGGGTGAGCGTGGCCAGCCTGTGGGAGATCGACATCAAGCACAGCCTGGGCCGCGGCGGGATGCCGGTGTCAGCGGCGCAGGCGCTGGCCTACTTCCAGGAAGCCGGATTCGAGCTGCTTGAGGTCAAGCCTGAACACGCCGTTGGCGTTGAACAGTTGCCGCTGCTGCATCCCGATCCATTTGATCGCCTGTTGATCGCCCAGGCCCGTTGGGAGCCGATGCGGCTGCTCACGCGGGACGCGAAGATGCTTGCCTACGGTGACGGGATCGAGGCGGCGTGAAGTGCGCGGCATCGTTCGCCGCGGATTTCAGCCCGGGCCAGCCAGCACCGCTATCTCCCTGCGCATCGAGCAGGACGTCATCCCGCACAAGGGCGTGGCCGAACTGCGCGCCAAGCGCGGACGACCCGCCAAGGCTCCCGAAGACCGCAAGGAACAGATTTCGCTGCGTGTGGATAAAGAAGTACTGGAATGGTACCGAGCGCAGGGCGCTGGGTGGCAGACTCGAATGAACGCGGTGTTGAAGGCGTTCCGGGATGCGACGCTGTAGCTGCCGGGCCTAACGCTTGGGTTAACCGGCGCGGGCTTCGTCCGCGTCCGAGTTGAACCAGTTGTTATGCGATTTTCTGCAAAGAATTGGCAATATCTCTACCAGCCGTTGGCGGTGGAAGCGGCTTTCCATCCTGTTGATAAATTTCGATGATCTCGTCCACTATGCTGCACAACTCATCGAAGACTGCTTTTTCATCCGGGCCATGGCAGCCACCATAAACGAGGCCCGGGGCGCTGCCCACAAAACACCGGTCCTCTTCCGACCACTCCACCACCTTGGCATAGAGATTGCTTTTCTTCATCTTTCCGCCTCCTGAACGGCTTTTTCCACCGCCCGTATCTGGTACTTCTTGGCATCATCCCCGAGCTTGCCAGAAATTGTCACTGGTTTCGTACACTGAACCCATGAACTTCGTCGAACACGTCAACGAGCCGTTTCGCCTGCTGCTGGTCTGGCAGGCGCCGCAGGGGGCGCGCACACGCCGCGCCGTCGCGGAGATCGTTCGACCATCTGCAAGCGCACCTGCGCGATTGCGTTACCTGGTTGGCACCGCCGATATCGACGCGGCCAAGAGCGCAGGGTTCGTGTGCTTCCCGGCATTCCCGATCTGAACGCCGCCTACGACCTGGGCGTCATTGAAACGTTCATGCGCCGCTTGCCACCGCGTACACGCGGCGACTACGGCAACTACCTGGAACAGTTCCGGCTGCGTCCCCAGACACCCGTCAGCGACATGGGCCTGCTCGCCTACACCGGCGCCAAGCTGCCCAGCGACGGCTTCAGCATCGTCAACCCGCTGGATGATATGCGTGCCGACTGCGAACTGCTGATCGAGCTCGCGGGCTTCCGGCACGTTTCAGTCATCCCATCGAGCGACCTGTCCCTCGGCGCTCCGGCGACATTGGTCGTCGAACCCGACAACACGTTCGATCCCAACGCGGTGAGTTCCCTGGCGGGCTTGCCTGCGCCCCCCCAGACCCGGGCTGCGCGGCAAAGGCTACAATTGTGCTCAGCTCTTGAGCCGGAATGCGCGAACATGACGAAACGGGTAAGCGACACGCCATGACACTACCGGCGGTGTCACATGGGTGCTAAGCTGCTCGGCAAGGCGATCGAACGCCTTGATACCGCGGGCGCAGCCATGCGCTGCGCCGATGTTGTCAGGCTTCTTGAAAACTTGGGCTTCACTGTTCGGGACGGCCGTCTGGGCGGCCACAAGGTAGTGGTCCATCCCATATCGCGAACTTCACGTCCGCCAGTTTCAACTGTGATCATGGCCGCAACCCCGAAATCAAACGGCCTTACATCAGGAATTTGCTGAAGCTCCTGCGGCAGTACGAAGTGGAGCTCACCCGATATCTGGAGAAAAACGATGTTTGACCCCCACGCCTACGGTATTGAAGTGCGCCGTTGCGTCATTGACGACGAAACCGTCTTCCAGGCGCGAGTCCGGGAGCTTCCGGATGTCGCCGAATATGCTGATTCCTGGACGGAAGCCTATGACCTGGCGGTTGATACCATTGCCACCACGGCTGCCCTTCTGGAGGAAGCCGGTCGCCCGATGCCGCCTGTCGCGAAGCCTGCTGATGACTGGAGTGGCCGGGTCACCCTGCGCCTGCCCCGCTCCCTGCACCGGGCACTGACAGATGCCGCCGAGTCCGAGGGCAACAGCCTGAATCAGTATATGGTCAATGTACTCAGTTTCTTTTCCGGCTATGCGCAGGCGAAGCCATTTGCCAAAGCGCATTGGGTTGTCGCTGAAAGACCTGTCCAGCCCAGTGCCTCAGGCCACCTGCGGCTGGTGCACAGCCAGGATTACACCGGCGACCACGCCGACCAGACGAACCTTGCAGCGGTCCTCTGACAGGATGAACCGGGAATTGCTGAAGCAGGCGCAGCAAGGCTTGCGCCTTGCCGATATTGGCCTGCGGCAGACCAAATGTACTATCGCTGACCGTTTCGACCCCAGGCATGAACCCGTGGATGCTGAAGTTCAAATGAAGTTTCAGCTCTCGCGCTCGGAAATTCTGGAAATCGACGATGGCAAGGAGGTGCTGCGCAAGCTTTTCCGCGTCTACGTCGAGGTAGGCGTGCGATGGGTACAGAAACCGTCCCAGACTGCCAGTCAAGTTCCGTCAGGAAGATCGGAATCAGACCCGGAAAGTGGCCAGCAACTTGCCACCATCGAAGCAACGTTCATTGCCGAATATGAAATGCAATCCGATCTGGACACAGCCGCGCTGAACGAGTTTGCCCTTCACAACGCCATCTGGAACATCTGGCCGTTCTGGCGCGAGTATTGCGCCAGCCAGGCGCTACGAATGAATCTGCCCAAGGTCATGCTGCCGTTGCACCCTTCCATTCCACTGCCCGCACGCACAAAGAGCGCTCCGAACCTCACCAGCGATTGACCCTGGCAATGCGTGGCGATGATTGATGGAAAGCACCCGTGCATCCCCTACGGCGCGGGCCAGAGCGTGGCCAGCCTGTGGAAGATCGGCATCAAGCACAACTGGGCGGCGGCCAGATGCCGGTGTCCGCGACGCAGGCGCTGGCCTACTTCCAGCAAGCCGGTTTCGAACTACTTGAGGTCAAGCCTGAACACGCCGTCGGCGTTGAGCGGTTGCCGCTGCTGCATCCGGATGCATTTGATCGCCTGTTGATCGCCCAGGCCCGATGGGAACCGATGCGCCTGCTCACCCGGGACGCGAAGATGCTCGCCTACGGTGACGGGATCGAGGCGGCCTGATTCCCACGTTGTTGGTGCCTTGAGCGGTGGAGAAAGCCCGCTTGACCACCGCCCCGCCGGCACGGTTGCACTTGCTACACGCGGCCAACACGCTGCAACAGTTGGAGATGTTTCATGACCCGCCCTGATCTGAATAGACTGCGCAACCAGGCCAAAGCCCTGCCCGCCGCTGACCGCGCGGAATTGGCTCATGCCCTTCTGGCCCCTCGACGGCCCACCAGATCCCGATGCGGCTGAGGCGTGGGAGCGGGCCCAGCCCGGCTTGCGCGGCCTGGCGAGACTTGCCGATGAGAAGAACCCGGGCAATGGCTACACCTGCAGGACAAGCCCGGTAATTCCCAGCGCTGGCCCAACTTTCACTGAACAGTAAATATTGTCGAAACATCGAATATGGGCTAGGGTTTGCTCGCCCTTGACCAGCAGCCCGCCGTGCATCCATGCGCCAGCCTGCCCTGACCGAACAACAGCTATTCCACCAGTTCATGGAATCATTGCGGGAGCTGCCTGGTGTGGTGGCCGGCCCGCAAGACCCACGATATGCGGTCGGTGAGCGCATGCTCGATGCCGGAATCGAGCTGGTGATTGCCAACAAGCCCGTTGTGCTGCTGATCGAGACCCGGAAGGCCGTCTTCCCGCGGGATGTGCAGCAGATGCTCTGGCGGCTTAGGGAACCAGCTCGTGAAGGGCGCACAGGCCAGGGTGAGGGGACAAGCTTGCCGCTCCTCATCGCCGGGGCGATCTCTCCCGGAGCCAAGGAGTTGCTTCGAAACGAGCGCATCGGCTACTACGACAGCGGCGGCAGCCTGTATCTGCCCGTGCCCGGTGCCTACATCGACATCGACAAACCAGCGCCGAAAGCGCTCGCCAAATCGATCCCTTCGCTGTTCACCCAACGGCGCGCGCAGGTTCTTCATACGCTGCTGACATACCACCAGACCTGGTTCGGCGTCACGAAGTTGGCTGAGTTGGCGATGGTATCGCCGGCGACCACCTGGCAGGTTTTGACCGGGCTGGAGCGCCTGGACTGGCTGGCGGTGAGGGGGAAAGGCCCGGGCAAGCAGCGCCGCCTTCGCGAGCCAACGTCCTTGCTGGATGCATGGAGCCGCCACCTTACCGCCATCGGCCCGCCGACCCTGCGCCGATACTTCGTGCCGGGCAGCAAGGGCGCTGCGCTGGCCACGCGGATCGGACTGGGCTTCCACAGTCACGGGGTTGACTACGCAATCAGCCACGAAGCGGCGGCGCAGCACTATGCGCCGTTCCTCTCAAGCATCGCCCAGGTGCGTGTACGAGTCCTGATCGGCACCAACGCCGACACAGCGATCGGGAACCTGGACGCGCGGGTGGTCAACGAAGGCGCCAACCTGGTCATCATCGACACCAGCTCACCGGGTGAATTGCTGTTTCGCGAGCGGGTCGACGGGCTGTGGTTTGCCAGCCCGATCCATGTCTACCTGGATTTGCTGGCGGGAGAAGGCCGTGCCAAGGAAATGGCCGACCACTTCCGCAAGCAAAGAGTAGGCTTCTGATGCCCAAGCCCACGACATTCGACGGCTACAGCGACCATTACACGGTGGATTGCGAGCGGGTTCTGGTGACGCTGTTGCGCGGACTGGGACCCTGGAAGGATTCGATCTACCTGGTTGGCGGACTCACACCACGATATCTGGTGGCGGCGCGACCGCCCGACGTTCCCGAGCATGCTGGCACTCTGGACGTGGATGTGGTGATCGACATCCAGCTCCTGACCAACATCGAGGCTTACCATACGCTGGAGGCCAACCTGAAGAAGATGGGCTTCGAGCGCGCCGAGAACGAGCGCGGCCAGAAGCTTTCCTGGCGCTGGCAAACCCGCACAGAACACGGTGCAAGGATCGTGCTGGACCTGCTTACCGATTCCTTGGATTTGCGTGGCGGCAGAGTGCAGCCACTGCCGACCAAGGGCTCGATCTCCGCCTTGAATATTCCGCACTCTTCGATCGTTGCCGACATGCATCAACAGATCGACATCCAGGCCGAACTGCTCGGCGGAAATGGCGTCGCGACCGAAACGATCAGATACGCCGATCTCGTAGCCTTCACCTGCTTGAAGTCGTTCGCGTTCGAGGAACGCAATGAGCGCAAGGATGCCCATGACCTGATCTACTGCATCGAGCATGCTCCGGAAAACAGCGCCAGGGCGGCGCAGATGTTTCGCGACGCGCGAGCAGGCACACATCAGGCTGTCGTCGACAAGGCAATGGCAATTCTGCGCAAACGCTTCGCAGGCGACGAAGGGGTCGAGGGCTATCTCAAGGACGGACCGGTATCAGCCGCCAGATTCGAGCTGGGCGACAGTGACGAACCGGAGTTACGCGATGCAGGAATATTGCGGCAGCGCGAGGTCAGCGACTTGATCGAGCAACTCTTGGCCGGCATCGACCCGACCCAGTGAGTGGCCGCATGTAATCGTGGACAACTCCCGGACGATGGCCTGTGCGTTGCTCTGGCGCGAACGAGTGATTGAGGCTGCCAAGGCACTTGCCAGGCTTCAGCATCGGGGCCGGCACCACTCTGACGTTTGTAGTCTGTTTATGCCACTATAAGCCCATATATCGGACTTATAAGTCCACCTATGACCCCATCCACAGAAAGCACCGCCACCATCCCGACCCATCTGCGCAGCCTAGGCGCTCGCCTGGCCCGCCTGCGCCTGGCCCGCAATCTGACCCAGGCACGGTTGGCGCAGGAATCGGGAACGTCGTTGAGCAGCATCAAGCGCCTGGAGGCGGGCGGGAATGCGTCGCTGGAGACGCTGCTGCGGGTGTTGGCGGCGCTGGGCCTGGACGACCGGTTGTTGGACGCCCTGCCCGATCCGGAGGTGCGGCCGGTCGAGCGGGTGAAGTTGGGCGGGCGTGAGCGCCAGCGCGCACGCGCACGTCGGCAGCCGCTGCCGGCCAGCCAGTGGGCATGGGCTGATGATGTTGATGATGCTGACCATGGCGATGAGGGCAGCGAAGCCGGCGGCACTGGCCCGGCCGGCCAAAGCGGTGGCAGCGAGGGCGGAGCCGGCCGATGACCGATGCCACGGTGCGCCTGTGGGGCCGGGATATCGGCGCGGTGAGCTGGCTGGCCGAACGCCAGGCGGCGGTGTTCCAGTACATGCCGGAATTCGTCGGCAGCGGCATCGAGCTGGCGCCGGTGATGATGCCGCTGCGGCCCGAGCCCTACGAGTTTCCCGGCCTGCCGGCGGAGGCGTTTCGCGGCCTGCCGGGAATGCTGGCCGATGCCCTGCCCGATCGCTTTGGCCATGCCCTGATCGATGCCTGGCTGGCGGCGCAGGGGCGGCCACCGGGTAGTTTCAATCCGGTTGAACGCCTGTGCTACATCGGCACGCGCGGCATGGGCGCGCTGGAATTTCAGCCCGCGCTGGGGCCATCAGCGCCGGCCGCACGGGCGCTGGCAATCGATGCCCTGGCCCGCCTGGCCAACGAAGTGCTCACAGACCGCCAGCGCCTGGCCGGGCGCCTTCAGGGCGGCGATGACCGCGAGGCGATGCAGGACATCCTGCGCGTGGGCACCTCGGCCGGCGGCGCCCGGGCCAAGGCGGTGCTGGCCTGGAACCCGGATACCGGCCAGTTCCGCTCCGGCCAGGTCAAGGCCGGCGATGGCTTTGGCTGGTGGTTGCTGAAGTTCGATGGCATCGACAACAACCGCGACCGGGAGCTGGCCGATCCGCAGGGCTTCGGCCTGATCGAATACGGCTTCCACCTGCTGGCGCTGGCGGCCGGGATCGACATGAGCCCGTGCCGCATCCATCGTGAAGGTGGCCGGGCGCATTTCATGACCCGGCGTTTCGACCGCGACGCCCACGGTGGCAAGCTGCACCTGCAATCGCTGGCGGCGATGCGCCATTTCGATTTAAACGCGGCCGGCGCCTACAGCTACGAGCAGGCGGTGGAAACGATCCGGATGCTGGGCCTGCCCGGCATCGATATCGAGCAGCAGTTCCTGCGCGCGGTGTTGAATGTGCTGATCCGCAACCAGGACGACCATGTCAAGAACATCGCCTTCCTGATGAACCGCGCCGGCCAGTGGCGCCTGTCGCCGGCCTTCGATGTCGCCTACGCCTGGAACCCCGATGGCGCCTGGACCAGCCGGCACCAGATGAGCCTGAACGGCAAGCGTGACGGGTTCGTGCTGGAGGACCTGGTGCAGTTCGGTGGTTTCTGCGGCTTCAAGCCACGCCGTGCCCGCGAACTGATCGAATCGGTGCATGCCCAGGTTAGGCGCTGGCCGGAATTCGCCGACCAGGCTGGTGTGCCTGAGCGCACTGCCGCCGCCATCGAACGCAACCTGCGTGGCGATATCGTGTCAGGCGCGGAAATTTGATTTGAAGCTCCCATCCTTCCGGTTGGGGTGAGGGCGCAAGTCGGCTCCTGAAGCCCCTCTCCTTCTGGGGTTGGGGTGAGGGCGCACATGCGTGCATTTTGGTGTTGCGGCAAGTTCAATTGTTGGCGCGGTTTGGTGGCGCCCTCATCCTCCCTGCGGGCACCTTCTCCCGGGGGGAGAAGGAACATGCTTGCGCGACTGTGACTCAGTGGCTTCTTGATGGCTGGTGTGGACGACGTCGGGGCGGTAGCGGGTGGGGTCGCCCAGGCCGGCGTCGAGGAATCCCTGGCGGCGCAGGCGGCAGGCGTCGCAGCGGGCGCAGGCTTGGCCTTGGCGATCGGCCTGGTAGCAGGACACGGTTTGGGCAAGGTCCACGCCCAGGCGCTGGCCTTCCAGGGCGATGGCGGCTTTGCTCAGGTTCATCAGCGGGGCGTGGATGCGGAATTTGCGGCCTTCATCGCCGGCGCGGGTGGCGACGTTGGCGAGGTGCTCGAAGGCTTCGATGAAGGCCGGGCGGCAGTCGGGGTAGCCGGAGTAGTCCACGGCATTGACGCCGACGAACAGGTCGGTGGCGCCGATCACTTCGGCGTGGCCCAGGGCCAGCGACAGGAAGATGGTGTTGCGCGCCGGTACGTAGGTGACCGGGATGCCGGCGCTGGGGGCCTCGGGGACGGCGATGTCGGCGGTAAGTGCCGAGCCGCCGATGGCGCGCAGGTCCAGTTCCAGCACTTTGTGATCGGCGACGGCCAGGGCGGTGGCGACGCGCGATGCGGCCGCCAGTTCGACGGCATGGCGCTGGCCGTAGAGGATGCTCAGGGCATGCACCTGGAAGCCCATTTCCTGGGCCTGGGCGACGACGACGGCGGAGTCCATGCCGCCGGAAAGCAGGACGACGGCCGGTGGCTTGGCGGTGGGGTTCATGGTGCTGACGGTTGACTCGGTTGATCGATGGGCGGGCGGCTGGAGCGGATTTTTAGGTTCGCAGGCTGCGGCTGTTTGCAATGCTGGCGACTGCTCGCGCTCGTTTCCGGCTGGTGGCGATTGCTTGCCGCCCGGTGCTGGCGGATGGGCTGGTGGCGATTGCGTCGCGGCGGGTGCGCAGGGCGGTGGCAGGTGTCGGCGCTATGAACCGGTCCGACCGGGCCAGGTCCGGCAGCCAGCGCGGATGTTTCGGCTGCCGGGATCTGGCAACCAGGCGCACTGCCGGCGGTGAGCGATCAACGCCCCGGCTGATTGCCCCACAGCAGCTTGTGCAGTTGCACCTGCAGGCGCACCGGCAGGCGGTCATCGAGCAGCCATTGCGCGAGCACGGGCGGCGGCAACTGGTCGTGGACGGGCGAGAACAGTACCTGGCAACGCCCGGCCAGATCGTGTTCGCGCAGTTTTGCCACCGCCCAGTCGTAGTCGGCGCGATCACGCAGGACGAACTTGACCTGGTCATGCGCCAGCAGGTGCTCGATGTTGGTCCACAGGTTGCGCGCCTCCTCGCCGGAGCCGGGTGCCTTGAGGTCCATGACTTTGCGCACGCGGACGTCGACGGCGCTGATGTCGAGCGCGCCGGAGGTTTCCAGCGAGACCTCGTAGCCGGCGTCACACAGGGCAGCAAGCAGGGCCAGGCAGCGCTTTTGCGCCAGCGGCTCGCCGCCGGTGACACAGACATGGCGGGCGCCATGGCGGGCGACTTCGTCGAGGATTCCCGGCAGCGTCCACCATTGGCCGCCATGGAAGCTGTAGGTGGTGTCGCACCAGGTGCAGCGCAGCGGACAGCCGGTGAGGCGGATGAACACCGTGGGCCAGCCGACGGCATCGGCCTCGCCCTGGATGGAGTGGAAGATCTCGGTCAGGCGCAGGCGGTCGGGCGCGGTGGCGGCGTTGTCATCGCCGCTGTCGGTCAGGGTGTTCACATCGTCGTCGATTGCGACCGGAATCATGCCGCCGGCGGCGCCACTACCCGCGTTCACCGCGCTCAGGGCTGGTCGAGGGCCAGGGCCCGCAGGCGGCTTTGTGCCAGGCGCGAAACCGTGCTCTCGGGGTAGCGCTGGATCACCGATTCCAGGGCGAGGCGGGCGTCGTTGCGCTGGCCCAGCTCGTACAGGCAGTAGCCGATCTTGAGTTCGGCATCGGCGATCTTGTCGCCGTCGGGATAGCGCTGGATCAGGTCCTGGAAGGTTTCCAGGGCCGTTTCGTAATTCTGGGTGACATAGTGCGATTCGCCCAGCCAATACAGGGCATTGTCGGCCAGCTCGTGTTGCGGATGGCTGCGCACGAATTGACTGAACTGCCGCGATGAATCGCTGTAGCGGCCTTCGCGCAAGGCAGCGAAGGCGGCCTGGTACTGGCTGTCGGCGTCCATGCCCGGGGTGTACAGGCTGTCATCGCCGGCCGGGGCATACAGGTCGGCGATCGGCGCCACGGTGCTGTCGGCCAGATCGCCAGCGCCGGTGGCAGGCACCAGCGGCTGACCGGTGTAGGGGTCGATCGCCGGCGCGTCTTCCATCAGCAACTGGTCGGGTGACGGTGGCGAGGGCGGAATCACCGGCGGCATGCGCTGGGCGGCGGCACTGTCGCCGCCGCTGGCACCGGTGAGGTCAAGTTCCTGCTCGGCATCGCCGGCATCGCCGCCACGCAGGCGTTCGATGCGCGAATCCAGATCGATGTACTGGGTGCGCTGGCGATCCTTGAGGGTTTGGATTTCGTAGTTCTGCTGTTCGACCAGATTGCGCAGGGTCTGCAGTTCGGTTTGCAGATCCTGGATGCGGTTGAGCAGTTCGATGTTGCCGCTGGCCGGCGGCGGGGCCGGGTTGGCCTGCTGCTGTTCGAGGCGGGCGACGCGCTCGGCAAGGCTCAGCCGGCCGCTCTGGGCGGCCAGGTCACCAGCAGTGGCGGCCAACACGGCCGCCACTGCCAGGACGCACATCGGTGCGCGGATTGCCATCGTCCTTTAGCGGACGTTGTAGACGATCTCGACGCGACGGTTCTGCTGCCAGCAGGACTCGTCGGACGAGGTGCAGGTCGGGCGCTCTTCACCGTAGCTGACCACGGTCAACTGGTTGGCCGAGCCACCGGAGGTGGTCAGGGCATCGCGTGCGCCATTGCCACGACGCTCGCCCAGACCCAGGTTGTACTCGCGGCTGCCGCGCTCATCGGCGTGGCCTTCCAGGGTGACGCGGGCTTCAGGACGGTTGCTCAGGTAGCGGGCGTGGCAACTGAGGATTTCCCGGGCTTCGGAACCGATGTTGCTGGTGTCGAACTCGAAGTAGACCACGCGCTGGCGCAGGCACGGGATGCGGTCCAGGGCCGACGGATCGCTCCAGTCGTCACCCGCAGGCGCGGTTTCGACCGGTGCCGGGGTGTCAACCGGCGGCGGGGCGATGACTTCGTCGCGGACGGTGTCCTTCTTGCAGGCCACCAGGCCGAAAGCCAGAAGGGTCGCAAGGCAAATACGGATTGCGAGGTTCATTGTTTTATTCCCTGAAAAGGTAGGTTCCAGCCGAGCAAATTGACGATGGGTGTTCTGGATCATCACCGTTGACGGTACGGACCCCATGCCGGTTCACGGACATCGCCATCGGCCAGTACCAATCGCTGTCTTACTCGGCCGTCTGTCGACACCGAGTAAAGAACTCCCCGCCCCCCTTCCCGGGTGGCATAGATCAGCATGCTGGCGTTTGGCGCGAAACTGGGCGATTCGTCCATGCGGCCCGGTGAAATAAGGCGGTACTCGCCCCTGCCAATGGTCCGATCCAAAACCGCTATACGATACACGTTTCCGCTACCTTGCACCATCGCCAGACGCTGGCCATCGTAGGCCACGGAAACGCGGGCATTGTAGTCGCCTTGCATGCTCAACCGGCTGGCCTCGCCACCGCTGGCGGCGATCTGGTAGATCTGCGGCTTGCCGGCGCGGTCGGAGGTGAACAGGATCGATTGGCCGTCCGGCAGCCAGTGCGGCTCGGTATCGATGCTCCAGTGCCGGGTGAGCTGGGTGGTCTGGCGGCTGGCGATATCCAGGATGAAGATTTCCGGGTTGCCGGTGCGCGACAGCGACACCGCCAGCTTGCTGCCATCAGGCGAGAATGCCGGCGCGCCGTTGATGCCGGGCGAGGCCGAGACGATCTCGCGGCTGCCGGTGGCCAGATCCTGGATGTAGATGGCCGAGTTGCCGCGCTCGAAGGAGACGTAGGCCAGGCGACGGCCATCGGGCGCCCAGGTCGGCGACATCAGCGGCTCACGCGAACGCACCACCAGTTGCGGGTTGTAGCCGTCCGAGTCGGCGACCATCAGCGCGTACTCGAAATCCGGGGCAACGCCGCGCGCGGTGACATAGGCGATGCGGGTCCAGAAGGCACCGGGCACCTGGAAGATGTGTTCGTAGACGGCATCGGCGACGCGGTGCGCGATGCCACGCAATTCGGTGGCGCGGCCGACGAAGGCGCCGCCATGGACGCGCTGGCCCCGGCCGATGTCCATCAGGTCGAACTCGACCCGGTACCCGCCATCACCTGAATCGGCGATCCGGCCGATGACCAGGTAATCCTGCTTCAGCAGCCGCCAGGTGGCGAAGCTGACCTCGCCCTCGCGCGCCGGGAACTCGACCACATCGCCGCGCGCCAGGGTGCGGAACTGGCCGGTGCGGTTGAAATCGGCGCCGATCACCTGGGCGACATCGACATGCGGCGGCAGGCCCGCCCCTTCATGGGCGAACGGCACCACGGCGATCGGCAGGGCCGAGGCGGTGCCGTCGACGATGTCGATTTCCAGTTCCTGGGCACTGACCGGGAAAGCGAATGCGATGACCAGGGCAAACACGGCCAGAAGTCTGTTTTTCATGGGCATCGGGGAGTCCATTTCGTTATCGGGGTTCAGAAAGATCGAGCCGGGAAGGTGCGCCGAAGCGCACGGCGAAGCAACGGCTGATGACCGTCGTAGGGTAGCGGTTGCATCCGGGCGATGACCGCCGGCACGGAAATACCGTACAGGTTTCGTTGCATCGCCTGGCGCGGTGGCGCGCTGATGCGCTGGTGCCTTGGCGCTGACATCGCCGTCATTGGCCGCCGTCGTAACGGAAGTTGAAACGCACATTGCGGTTGAAGACTGATTCAAAGCCCTGGTAGGGCAGCGGCTGCGCGCGCAAAACAGCCGCCTCGATCGAGCGCCGGGTCAGCTCGTCGGCATTGCAGGGCTCGGCGACATTGACCGAGATGACCTCACCACCGGGGATCTGGGTAATGCGAATGGCGCAGCGGATGCCGGGCCGGACATGGTCGGGCCGCAGCCAGTGGCTGTTGACCCGCGCCTGAATCGCGGCGGCATAGCGGGCTCCCAGGCTGTCGTCGCTGCCGCCGGCGCCGGGTTGGCGGGCGGCGGCTTCACGTTCGGCCTGGGCCGCGGCCTCTTCGGCCTCGCGTTCGGCCTGTTCGCGCGCCGCCTGTTCGGCCTGCTCGCGTTCGATCCGCTCGCGTTCGGCTTCTTCGGCCTGCTCGCGCGCTTCGCGTTCCTCGCGTTCACGCTGTTGGCGCTGTTCTTCCTCGCGCCGTTGCTGTTCTTCTTCCAGCAGGATCTGCTCGGCGCGGCGGCGCTGCTCTTCCTGCTCGCGCGCCTCTTGTTCGGCGCGCAGCAGGGCCTGGCGATCGATACGCTGCTGCTCGATCAGGTCCTGGGCGCTGAGGTCGGTGGCTGGCGGTGCCGGCGGTGGCGGTGGTTGCGGGCGTGGCGGCGGCCGGCGTTCGGGCTGTGGCCGCGGCGGCGTGGTGACCGGCTGCAGGCTGCCCAGATCGACGAACACTGCTTCGATCGGATCCCCTGCGGCCGCCTCGGGCTTGGCCGACTGCCACCAGAACATGCCGCTGAAGGCCAGCAGCAGGCACAGAACATGCAGCCCGAGCGCATACAGGAAGGCACGGACATCCTCGCCCAGGCCCGGCCTCATCGCTGGCGCGCCTGCGCAGCCATGCCTGCTGTCACTCCTCGTCGCCCGGCTGGCTCATCAGGCCGACCTTGGGCACTTGCGCCTGCTGCAACAGCACCAGCACCTGGTAGACGCTGCTGTAGTCGACCCGGGCATCGCCGCCGACCAGCACCGGCACCTGCGGGTTGGCGCGCACGAAGGCGCCGATCTTGGTCAGCAGGGTCTGGGCGTCGACGCTCTCGCGCGGCTCGCCGCCCAGGGTCAGGAACAGGCCGCCGTGGACGTCGACCGTGACCAGCACCGGCTCGGAATCGACATCCAGCGAGCGGGCATCGGACTGGGGCAGCTCGATATCCACGCCCAGATTCAGCATCGGCGTGGTGATCATGAAGATGATCAGCAGCACCAGGGTGACGTCGATGTAGGGAACGACGTTGATCTCGGCCTTGAGCGCGCGGCGCCGGCGACGGGTAGCCATGAAGGCGATCCTGCCGCCGCTCAGCCGCCGCCGCCGGGCTGGGCCTGGCGCTGCAGCAGGGTGGAGAACTCATCCTGGAAGGTCTCGTAGCGCAGGTTCAGGCGCTCGACCTTGTTCTGGTAACGGTTGTAGGCGATCACCGCGGGAATGGCGGCAAACAGGCCCATGGCGGTGGCGACCAGGGCCTCGGTGATGCCCGGCGCGACCATGGCGATGGTCGCTTCGCGGACATTGGCCAGGCCGTGGAAGGCGATCATGATGCCCCAGACGGTACCGAACAGGCCGACGTAGGGGCTGGCCGAGCCGACCGTGGCCAGGAACTCCAGGTTCTGCTCCAGACGGTCGATCTCGCGGTTGACCGCGGCGCGCATGGCGTGCTGGGCGCCTTCGACCGTGGTCCGGGGATCAGCGAACTTGTGCTGGCGCTGGCGCGCGAACTCGCGGAAACCGGCCTCGAAAATGCCAGCCAGGCCGAAGGCCGGGTAGTCGCGTTCGCCGATCTGGCGATACAGCGTGGCCATGTCGCCACCGGACCAGAACTGGTCCTCGAAATCGACCGCCTCGTCCAGGGCTGTGCCGAGCATGGCGCGCTTTTTGAAGATCACGAACCAGGACGCGATCGAGGCCATCAGCAACAGGGCCATGACGATCTTGACCGGGATGCTGGCGTGGAGGATCAATTCCAGGAGATTCAGCTCATTGCTCATGCGCTCAGGCTCTCAAGCAGGGATTCGGGAATGGCGGCGGGGCGAAAATCAGGCAGGCGCACGCAGGCGACGCGGACCTGGGCGGTGCTCAGCAGCAGGCCGTCGGATGCCCGGACGATGCGCTGGTCGCAGATCAGGCTGGCACGGCGCGCCTGCTGCAGTTCAAGCTGGACATCGAGCAGATCGTCCAGGCGCGCCGGCGCCAGCCAGTCCACGGCCATCGAGCGCACGGCGAAGGCGACACCATCGCCGGTTGCCATCAGCGCGCTCTGGGAACCGCCTCGGGCGCGCAGCCATTCGCTGCGGCAGCGCTCGTAGAAGCGCAGATAGCCGGCGTGGTAGACGACGCCGCCGGTGTCGGTGTCCTCGAAATAAACCCGCACCGGCCAGGTGAAGCGGGCGCCGCTCATGGCGCGGCCTCGCCGGCCAGCCGGGCGCTGCCACCGGCATGTGCGAGCAAGCTGCCGGGGGTGATTGCGGAGTGCGCTGGATGCATGCCTGCGTGGGTGAACATGGAATAAGGGCACCGGCAATGAGAAAACGCGGCCGGCGTCATGGTTCCGGCCCGTCGTCGGCGGGCGAAAATAGACCGGGCTCACTTAAGCTGGGCTGACGGGCGGGCAGGTTCAGGCCCAGGTGGCGCCAGGCCTTGGCGGTGGTCATGCGGCCGCGCGCGGTGCGGGTCAAAAAGCCCTGCTGGATCAGGTACGGTTCGACCACGTCTTCCAGGGTGACGCGCTCCTCGCTCAGCGCCGCGGCCAATGATTCGATGCCGACCGGGCCGCCATCGAAATTTTCGATGATGATCGACAGCAGGCGCCGGTCGAGCGGGTCGAAGCCTTCGGCGTCGACTTCCAGTACCGACATTGCCGCCTGCGCAACCTCGGCGCTGATCCGGCCGTCGTATTTGACCTCGGCAAAGTCGCGCACCCGGCGCAGCAGACGGTTGGCGATGCGCGGCGTGCCGCGGGAGCGGCGGGCGATTTCGGCGGCACCGTCACGGCTGCAGTCAATGGCCAGGATCGCCGCCGAGCGGACCACGATCTCGGTCAGTTCGGCCGGCGTGTAATAGGCCAGGCGCTCGACGATGCCGAAGCGGTCGCGCAGCGGATTGGTCAGCATGCCGGCGCGGGTGGTGGCGCCGATCAGGGTGAAGCGCGGCAGGTCGAGCTTGATCGAGCGCGCGGCCGGGCCTTCGCCGATCATGATGTCGATCTGGAAATCTTCCATGGCCGGATACAGCACTTCCTCGACTACGGGCGACAGCCGGTGGATCTCGTCGACGAACAGGACATCGCCTTCCTGCAGGTTGGTCAGCAGCGCGGCCAGATCACCGGCGCGCTCGATCACCGGCCCGGAGGTGGCGCGGATGTTGACCCCCAGTTCGTTGGCGATGACATGACTGAGCGTGGTCTTGCCCAGCCCCGGCGGGCCGAAAATCAGCACATGGTCGAGCGCCTGGCTGCGGCGCCGGGCGGCCTCGATGTACACCGCCAGCTTTTCGCGCACCGGCTGCTGGCCCAGATATTCGGCCAGTTGCCGCGGCCGGATCGAGGCTTCGACGCGCTCCTCGTCGGGCGAACTGTCGGCGGTGACCAGACGCTCGCTCATGGTACGGCCAGCGCCGCGGCCGAGCCGGCGTTCGGCGCGGCATCCAGGCGCGGGAAGTATGCAGCAGGCAGACGGACGGTCATGGCCCTATTGTGACGTAATCGGTTGCCGCTGCGGCTGATCGGCGTTGCGCGCCGGCGGCTGCGGGCAGCGCGCGACTGCCGTTTGGCTGCAACGGGCCGGGCGCTTTCAGGTCTTCAACGCCGCCTTCAGTGCCTTTCTGATCACCGCCTCGGCGTCGTCGCCCTGGCTGATCGCCTGGCGCGCCATGCGCAGGGCGTCGGCCGGCTTGTAGCCCAGGGCCTGAAGCGCGGCCACCGCTTCGATTTCCGGATTGGCGGCCACGGCCTGGCCGGCGGCAGCAGCGCCACTGGCGGGAACGGCGAAGCGCTCGACCTTGTCGCGCAACTCGACCAGGATGCGCTCGGCGGTTTTCTTGCCGATGCCCGGCACCCGGGTCAGGGCGGCGACATCGCCGGCCTGGATCATCGCTGCGAAGGCATCGACGGTGACCCCGGAAAGAATGCTCAGCGCGGTCTTGGCGCCGACCCCGGAAATGCGGATCAGGGTGCGGAACAGCAGCCGCTCGGATTCGCGATGAAAGCCGTACAGGGCAGCGCTGTCGTCCTTGACCGCATGGTGGATGGCCAGGATCACTTCCTGGCCAATGACCGGCAGCTCATAGAAGGTCGACATCGGACATTCGATCTCGTAGCCGACGCCGCCAACCTCCAGCAGCAGCCAGGGCGGCTGCTTGCCGACCAGGGTTCCGCGCAATCGTCCGATCATCTGATACTGCCTCCTTGCAGTGGCCACGGGCTGGGCACCATATCAGGCGGCCGCCCTCGCCTGCCGGCACGCCTGCCCGGCGCCATTGCTAGAAACGGCCCTGGGAGCGGGCCAGCACGCGGACCCGGCCGTCGTGGCGTTCGAGCAGGCTGTACAGACGTACCGGCACCTCGGCGAGCACGATTTCGGCTTCGGCGACGAAATAGCGGCTGGCCACGGACAGCCCGGGCACGACCACACCCTCGATGCCCAGCTCGGACAACTGTGCCAGCAACTCCTCGACGCTGGTGAACCGGGCACGACCGGCGGCATGCAGGCGCTGCGCCAGCACCGGGGTGATGCCCTCATGCAGACTCATCAACACCTCGGGCGTGGCGGTGTTGATGTTGACCGGGCTGGTCGGGTCCGGCAGGGCGCAGACATGCGGCAGCAGGCGCTCGTAGACCTCGCCATCGATGCCGATCAGCGCCTTCAGTTCCGACACGTGGACCAACAGCGCATTGGCCGGGCGCCGGGGCGGCGACAGCGCGGCATAGGCGGCATCTTCGGCGCCGCCGCGGCTGCTGACGCCATCGGCATCGAGCCAGTCGCCGATGATATCGACCAGCTCCGGTGGCAAGCGCAGGTGGCGCAGCAGCCGTTCCATGCGTGGCCGCGTGACTTCGGCCAGACCGCTGTCCGGATGCAGGGCGTTGAGGTTGAGGCAGCCATCCATATCCCACATCCGGCCCTGCACCAGGCCTTCGGGCGCGGTCAGCGGCGGCAGCGGCCGGGCCCAGATGTCGGCATGGCTGTCGACGCCATCCTCGGCCTGATCGTCGTGCAGGACCCGGCTGGCCCACAACTCCAGCCCGTGCTGGAAGGCCACCGCCTGCGCCGCGCGCGTGGCCTGCAGCGCACGCGCCTGGCCGATCAGGCCACGATCGAGCAGGCCGGCGATCAGGATCATCGCCACCGCCACCACCAGGACGGTGGCGAGCAGGGCGACACCGCGCTGCCTGGCGGCAACGATAATGATCGGGGCATTGACCCGCGCGCTGTTCACGGCAGCACCGCGACCAGCTCCACCACCCGGCGGATGCTGCCCAGGCTGACATGGCGCAGCTCCAGTTCCGCTGCGCGCGGCGGCTGGTTGGCGTCGCTGGCCATCGGTGGCGGCCAGACATCGTGCCACTGGCCTGCCTGGTCCAGGAAGCGCCAACGCAGCGACTCGATGCCGGGAATGAGCAGGCGCTGCTCCGGCACGGTGCTGCGGGCGCGGTCGAGCACCGGCCAGCGCAGGCGCAGCAGGCCGTCACTGTCGCGGGCATAGGCCTGGCGCTCGATCAGGCCCAGATCGCCGCCGGCGGCGCGGCCACGGCCATAACTGCTCAGCTCCAGGTACTGCGCCTGCGCCAGCAGCGGCGGCAACGACTGGCCTTCGCCATCGCGCACTGAACGCCGGGCCAGGCTGCGCAGATCGCGTTCCAGCACCGTCAGGCCACGGCCCAGGGCGGCCAGTTCGCGCTCGCGTTGATCCAGCGCGGCGTGACTGCGGCTGACCGCATCCAGACCGGCATAGGCAATGCCGGCCATGATGGCGAAGATGGCCAGCGCCACCAGCAGTTCGATCAGGGTGAAGCCGAGGCTGCGGCGACCGGCGTCGCGGCGACCTGATCGCAATCCGGCACGGGCACCGGCTAGGGATTGGCGGGTTTGGGCTGCCATGCCGGCGGCGGCGCTCATGGTTGCCCGGCAAAGCCGGTGAGGCGGACACGGTTGTCATGCCGGCGCGGGTCCAGGGCGACGGCGATATCGATGCGTCGGGTGCCGGGCAGTTCCGAATCGGAGATGTTGGCGCGCCAGTAAAACTCGCGCCCGCCCTGGCGTTGCCGTCCCTCGCGCTCGCCCTGGGCCGGGACGCCGGAACCGAGCCGGATTTCAGCCAGCACGTTCTGCGCGACCAGACTGGCCAGCAGCACCTCTTCGCGATGCTGCGTGGCCTCGATGGCCAGGGCAGCGCTGCGGCTGAGCGCAAACAGGGCCAGGGCCAGCACGGCCAGGGCGATGAGCACCTCAAGCAGGGAAAAACCGCGCGTTGTGCGCCCGGTCGCAGGTGCGATGATTCTTGGCGATGGCCGCCGGCCAGGCCGGCGATGTCGATAGGGTCGCAGCAGCATCATCCACCTGCCGCCAGCGTCCGCCAGCCTTCGCGCTCGTCACGCACCTCGACCCAGGGCTGGGCATCGGCGCCGGTTCGCACCCGCAACCTTGCCTGTACATCCGGGCGCGCGCCGACCTCGACGAAGCGCAGGTCCAGCGCCGACAGCTCGCCGCTGGGCCAGCACAATGCCTGCGGCGCGGCCTCGAAATCCGGCAACTCCGGCAAGGTTGTGCCGGCCAGTTGCAGCACCACGCCATCCAGTTCGCGGGCGCCGAAGCGGTGGTTGTCGGCAAACGGCGCCCAGCCTTGCGCGGTGGCCAGGCTGAAGCCATAACCATCGCTGGCCAGATGCATGCCCAGCTCGCGGCCGCTCAGTTCGGATTGTTCACAGGCCAGGCGCGCCAAGGCGGCAAACCGCTGCGCCTCGCGTTCCAGGCGGCGCCCGTCCAGGCCGGACAGCGAGACCACGGCGACGGCAACCATGATGGCAACGATGGCAACCACAACCAGGATTTCGATCAGGGTGAAGCCGCCGGATTTCGGCCGGTGACGGCGCCATCGGTGATTGCGGCAGCGCCGCGCAAGCGCCGCCTGGCGAGGCCTAGAAGTCCCAGCTACCGATGTCGGCATTGTAGCCCTCGCCCCCCGGCTGCCCGTCCTTGCCCAGCGAGTACACCTCGAAATCGCCGCTGCGCCCGGGCGACAGGTACTGGTACGGGTTGCCCCAGGGATCACGCGGCAAGCGCGACAGGTAGCCGCCATCCTTCCAGTTGCGCGCCTCGGGCGCACCGCCGGGCCGCTGCACCAGCGCTTCCAGGCCTTGCTGGGTGCTCGGATAGTGCTGGTTGTCGAGCTTGTACATGTTCAACGCGGTGATGATGGCCTGCACGTCCTGCTTGGCCGCGACCACGGCCGCCTTGTCCGGCTGGTCCATCATGCGCGGCGCCACCACCGCCGCCAGGATGCCAAGAATCACGACCACCACGAGGATTTCGATCAGGGTGAAGCCGGCGGCTGCGCGCCTGCCGGTGCTAGGATTCCAGATCATTGCCGTTCTGTCTTTTGCCGTTGCCATGATGATCCCGAGCATAGCAAAGCCGGCTGCCCATCCCTGCCGGCAGATGCCGGATGCACGCCGAGGCAGCCGCCTGCTGAGTACGCCAAGGACGGCAGGTTTCGCAGGTTTGGCCGTTCTGGCGCCAGGCGATGGCATTGGCCCGGGATATCTGCGTGCTTGCACCTGCACTGGCCGGGTGCCCTGATGCGACGCATCCGCTGCCATGTCGATGCCGAGCTGGTTCCGGCGCAGGTGCTGGTCCTGCCCGAGCAGACGCGCAACCACCTGGCCCGCGTCCTGCGCCTGCGCGAGGGCGACGGCGTCGACCTGTTCAATGGCGATGGCCATGATTATCCGGCGCGACTGGTCGGCTCGGGCCGGCAATTGGCCGTCGAAATCCTCGGCCGTGAACCGCCCGCTGCCGCCGAACCCGGCCTGCAGGTGACCGTGCTGCAGGGCCTGGCCCGCGGCGAGAAGATGGACTGGATCATCCAGAAGGCGACCGAGATCGGTGTCAGCCGGATCGTGCCGGTGAGTTGCCAGCGCAGCACCGTGCGCCTGGATGCCGACCGCGCCGGCAAGCGCCTGGACCACTGGCGCCGGGTCGCGATCAGTGCCTGCGAGCAATGCGGCCGGGCCCGGATCCCGGTGATCGAACCGCCCCGGCCGCTGGCCGAAGCGGCCGCTACCGTTGCTGGCTTGCGCCTGGTCCTTGACCCGCAGTCGACCACCGGACCGCAGGCCCTGGTTGCCGAGCTGAACGGCGCGGTCACGCTCGCGATCGGCCCGGAAGGCGGCTTCGATGAGCGCGAGATGGCCCTGCTTGCCGGCCAGGGTTGGCGCGGCCTGCGTCTGGGCGCACGCATCCTGCGTACCGAAACCGCGGCCGTGGTCGCGGTGTCGGCCCTGTTCGCCCTGAGCGGCGAGCTCTAGCCAGGCCGTCGCCTGCCCTGGCCCCAGCCACGCCTTCCCGGAGCGCGGCCATGATCCTGCCTGTCACCAGCCTGCGCCGCCGTTCGGGCCGCTATTTGGCCGGTTTCCTGGCCGCCTGGGCCGCACTTTGCGCCGGGCCGTTGCTGGCCGCCGAGCGTACGTTGGTGGTCGACATCAGCGCCCTGCCCGACGCCCCGGCCGTGCAGGCGCTCAAGCAGCGGGCGGATGTGGGCTGGTGGCTGGAAGCCGGTGACACGCTGCTGCTGGCCGGCAGCTTGACGCCGGACACGACACGCCGTGATGGCCTGGCGGTCGTGGCCGACCTGGGCCGGCTGTCGGTCCAGGAGCTGCGCCTTCATGCGCGCGGCTGCGCCGGCGATGGCCCCGGGCTGCCGCCGGAGCGGATCATTCTGCCGCTCGGCACCTACGACCTGGTCAGGCAACCGCGCTCCTTCATCTCCGGCACGCCTGGGCCGACAACAGCTTCGGCGTTCCGTGCCGATCTGGGCAATGCCGAGTGGCTGCCGGTGATGGCCAACACCACCCTGGCGCGCATGCGCCGACTGGACCGCGACCTGATCGACACGGTCAGCGATCCGATCCAGCGCATCGTCGACCAGATCGATGGCAGCCGCTGGTTCGCCAACGTCAGTACGCTGGCGGCCTGGGACCGGTCAAGTTTCGCCAGCCAGGATCTCTACCAGGCCAAGCGCTGGATCGGAGCGAAGTTTCGCAATGCCGGCCTGGCGGTCGAGGATTCCTGGTTCTGGCTCAATGCCTACGGTTACTCGGTCAACATCGCCAATGTCGTCGGCCGGGTCGAGGGCGTGGTCGCTGCCGATGAGTGGATCATCGTTGGCGGCCACTACGATTCGCGCAATACCGACATCACCTCGACCACGGCGACGCCGGGCGCCGATGACAATGCCTCCGGTTGCGCCGGGGTGATTGAAGTCGCCAATGCCATCGTCGACTGGTTGCCGCAGCGCACGATCGTATTCATGTGCTTTGCCGGCGAGGAACAGGGCCTGTACGGCAGCCGCGACCATGTCCGGAAGCTGGCCGACGCCGGCGATCTGGACCGCGTCACCGCCGTGCTCAACATGGACATGATCGGCTGGTCACCCGATGCCACGCTGGGGGTGATCGCCGAAAGCGTGCCCGGCCAGGGCAATATGGAATTGGCCAATCTGCTGGCCGATTCAGCGCTGGCCTATGCGCCGGCGCTGGATCCATCCCAGGTGGTGGTCGCCAGCAACTCGTGCTGCTCGGACCACATGCCGTACGTCAATGCCGGCCGGCCCGGTGTGCTGAGCATTCACCGGCTGCGCGCCGATACGCCGTATTACCACCGCAGCAGCGACACGCCCGAGAACCTGGGTCCGCACGCGCAGGAAATCGGCTCGGCGATCGTGGCCATGAACCTTGCGGCGCTGGTGTCACTGGCAGGTGTCGACCGCATCCTGGCAGCCGACAACGAGCAGTGAGGGCGGCCGGTCGCCCGGGCCGAGGCCGACCAGCGGTGGGCGGCTTTGCCGGATGAGGCCGGTCTTGCCGGCCCCGCCGAACTTCGCCGAACTTCGCTTCAGGCGAGTTCGGCGGCGACTGCGGCCTCGATGGCGTCCAGGTCGGGAATGTGCGCGGCCTCCTCGTCGGCAGTCAGGCGCACGCTCATGACGATACCGGTGCGGGCTTCGGCCTCGGTATCGATCTGCACGGTTTCCGGGCCGACCACGGTCAGACGCGGAAAGCCCTGGGCCAATACGCCCAGATAAGGCACATCGGCGTGACCGCCCAGGCCCTTGAGGATGGCGATCTTGACGTTGAGCAGGCTTTCGCGGTTGACGAAGCCGGCAAACGAGGCGATCGACACCAGCGGCAGGCGGAAATCACGCCAGGCCACCCGCCCCAGCAGCCACGGTGCCTTGGTGGCGACCGGGTCAGGGCTGACAAAGGTGATGACCTCGGCGATCACGGCATTGGGCATCAGCAGCCGGGTCTGGCTGATCGGCACCAGCACGCTGCGGATATCGGTTCTGGCCTCGCTCATCGCTTATTTGTCTCCGGCCGGTGCTGACGCGGTGGCCGCCGATTCGGCGAGCAACTCGGCCACGGAATTGATCATTTCCGACTCCTGGTAGGGCTTGCCCAGATAGCGGTTGACGCCCAGCTCGAAGGCGCGGGCGCGGTGCTTTTCGCCCACGCGCGAGGTGATGACGATAATCGGCACGGAACGGAAGCGGGAGTCGCCGCGCATGTAGCCGGCCAGCTCGTAGCCGTCCATGCGCGGCATCTCAAGGTCGAGCAGCATCAGATCGGGCACGCGCTCGTGCATCTGCTCCAGCGCATCCAGGCCATCCTTGGCGGTGTGGACCTCGTAGCCCTCGCGTTCCAGGACGCGGCCGCTGACCTTGCGCATGGTGATCGAATCGTCGACCACCATGACCAGCGGCCGGGTACGCAGGCCGGTCGGCGCCGCCACCACCTGGCTGGGCGCTTCGCCACGTGCACGCAGCGCGGCGGCGCGGCGCAGCAACACGGCGCCATCGAGAATGACCACAACGGCACCGTCACCCAGGATGGTGGCGCCGAAGACGCCGGGTATACGCGCGAGCTGCGGCCCGACCGGCTTGACCACGATCTCGCGGCCACCGAGCAGGGAGTCCACGCGCAGTGCGGCGCGCAGGTCACCGGCATGAATCATCAGCAGCGGCACCTGGGCATTCTCGTCGGGCGCGATCGCCGGCAGGCCGAGCATGCCGTCCAGCTCGTAGAGCTCGTAGTCCTCGCCGGCGTACTCGACCTTGGGATGGTCCTGCGCCATGCGCTCCTGGTAGTTGGAATGCGACAGCCGGACGATGCCCTGGACGCCGGCCATGGGCACGGCGAAAGTGTGCTCGGCCACGCGCACCAGGACCGCCTGGCTGACCGCCAGCGTATACGGCAGGCGGATACGGAAAGTGGCGCCCTGACCGGACACCGAATCGATGCTGAGGTTGCCGCCCAGTTGCTTGATCTCGCTGGCAACCACGTCCAGACCGACGCCGCGGCCGGCGTATTGGGTCAACTCGTCGGCGGTGCTGAAGCCCTGCTCCATGATGAAGCCGAACAGGTCGCGGTCGCTGAGCTCGGATTCGGGCGCCAGCAGGCCGCGTTCGATGGCGGTGCTGCGGATGCGTTGCGGATCGATACCGCGGCCGTCGTCGATCACTTCGATGACCACCTCGGTGGCCTGGCGCATCACCCGGATGGTGATTTCGCCCTCGGAATCCTTGCCGGCCCGGAGACGTTCTTCCGGAGCTTCCAGGCCATGCACCAGGGCGTTGCGCAGCATGTGCTCGAACGGCGCCGCCATGCGCTCCAGGACGCCGCGGTCCAGTTCGCCATGGCTGCCTTCGATGGTCAGGCGCACGCGCTTGCCCATCTCGGTACTTTCCTGCCGGACCAGGCGCCGCAGGCGCGGCAGCATGCTTTCGAAGGGCACCATGCGTGCCCGCATCAGGCCTTCCTGGAGCTCGGCACCGGCGCGCGACTGCTGCAGCAGCAGGGATTCGGCCAGGCGCGTGTGTTCCTCAAGCAGGCCCTGGATCGACTGCAAGTCGGACATCGACTCGGCCAGGGCGCGCGAGAGCTGCTGAAGCTGCGAGAAGCGGTCCAGTTCCAGCGGGTCGAAGTGGGCGTCACCGCTGTCCTGGACGCGCACCTCGCGCGACAGGATCTGGGTTTCGGCTTCGATCTCCAGCTTGCGCAACTGGTCGCGCAGACGCTGAACGGTCTGCTCAAGCTCTTCCAGATTGAAGCGGAAGGCGCCGACCTGCTGTTCCATGCGGGTCCGGATGATGCCGACTTCACCGGCCAGGTTGACCAGCGAGTCGAGCTGGTCGGCGCGGACGCGGACGAACTCGCCAACGGCTTTTTCCGGAATGACCTCGGGTACGGCCACCGGCGGCACGAAGCGCTCGGGGCGCCAGTCCGGTCCGTGTTCTTCGAGCAGCGCCGGCATCGGCACGTCGTCGTCGCCGTCGATGGCGGTCACCTGTGCCTGATCCGGTACGACCTGGGGCGCGGCCGCCACCGGTTCGGCTGCCGGCATCACGGCGCTGGCGCCGGCATCCTCGCTGACGAAGACCAGTTGGTTGAGCCGGTCCAGGCACTGGCCGATCAGGGTCAGTTCGCTGTCATCGAAGCTGCGCCGGTCCAGCGCGGCCATCTCCAGCAGCGATTCCATGGCGTGACCCAGGTCGCCGGCGGCGGTGAATCCGGCCATGCGCGCACCACCCTTGAGCGTATGCAGCTCACGGGCCAATTCGCGCGACAGGACTTCGTGGTGGCTGTGGTCGGACTGCTCTGCCAGATGCTGTTCACAGCGATCCAGCAGTTCGCGTGCCTCTTCACGGAACAGCTCGGCCAGGTCGGCATCCAGGTCGTCCGGCGGCGTGGCCGGCAGGCGCGCCAGCAGATGGCGCAGGGTCTGGCTGTCGACGGCACCGGCGACGTCCTCGGCGCTGTACTGCTCGCTGCTGTACCGGTCGGGGTCGTGGATGTCGTCATCGCCGTCGATCAAGGCAGCTTCCGCTGTGAGCGGCTCGACCGGGTCTGAATCCGGCGCCGGCTCGCTGTCGGCCAGCCACACCGGCGGTGCCTCGGCGGCACTGGCCATGACCGGCAATTGTTCTGTAGACGGGTCGGCGGCGGCAGTCTCTGCCTCCTCGGCGTCGTCGGACAGCGGGGCGATGGCAGTGGCCTCGGCCGAATGCTCGTCGAGCGCGAGGTCGGCATTCGGGTCGGTTTCACCTTCCGGGTCGGCCTCGGCCGGCGGTGCGCCGTCGCTGGCTACCGGTTGGCTGGCAGGATCGAAGCTGGAAGACTCGCTCTGCTCGGTGGCGCGGATATCGGTGTTGTCGTCCGTCGCGGCTGAATCGGCCGGGTCGCCTGTCCTGGATGAGTCAGTGGCCTCGGTCGCCGCGTGGCCCACCACCGGGGTCAGTTCGGGCAGTTCGTCCAGTCCTTCGAGGGCGAAATCATCATCCTCATCGGCGTCGGCCTCTTCCATGCGGGCGCCATCAAACAGCCAGGCGGTGTCGTCACGGACCTCGGGCAGTTCGGCGGTGAGGGCACGGAAGGCATCGGGCAAGCCTTCCAGCGGCGGCAGCGGCAGTTTCTGGTCGAGGTGATCCAGTGCCTGGGCCAGCCACAAGGTGGCTTCGGCGATGGTCTCGCGACCGGCGGCGATAGGCGCCATGTGCAGGCCGCGCAGGCGCCTGACGTAACTTTCAAACGGGATGGTGAGCGTCGACACCTGACTGATGTCGACTGCCCCAAAGGCGCCGTTGAGGGTATGGACGGCGCGCAGCAGGTGTTCGGGCACGATCGCCAGCGCGGAGTTCTTCTCCGCGTCACGCAGGTAGGTCTCGATCACGCCCAGATGGCCGGCGACTTCGCTGCGCAGGATGTCGAGCAGGATCGGATCAAGTTCGCCGATCGCTTCCTGCTCGGCGTGCTGGCCGGCGTGTTGCCCGGCGTCGGCGTCGAGCGCCGTGGGCTGTTCGGCGTCGACGGCGGCATCGTCGGCCTGGGCCGGGTCGCTGACCGACCAGGGATCGATGGCATCGGGACTCTCGACCGGCCCGGCTGCGGAAGCTGCGGGCGTTTCCGGTTCATCTTCGGACTGGGCACTGGCTGCCGCGACATCGCCGACATCGCCGACATCGCCGACATCGGCCAAGGTCCAGGGATCGTCGTCGGTGACGGATGCGGTGGCCGCGGGCGCTGCCGCTGAATCTGCGGGCTCCGCGCCGCCCTGCGCTGCAGTATCGGCCATGACCGATGTTTCCGGCGCCAGCGTTTCCTGGCCAGCACTGTCGCTGACCGCCGGTACCGGCTCGGAGCCGGTGTCGATGGCGGGCCCGGAAACGGGTTCGCTGGACTCGCCGGTTTCCGGCTCGGCTTCGGCTTCGGCTTCGGCTTCAGATCCAGCCCCGGGCTGGAGCCCGGACACCGCCAGCCCGATGGATTCGGGTTCCAGCTCGATGGCCGCGCCAGCGACATCAGCCACCGCGGGGTCTTCGGCAGTGGCCGGGGCATCGTTGCCGGTATCGGTTGCCGGGGGCAGATCCCGGACATCGTCCAGGGCCCCGGCGACGCTGGCCGCCTCGTCCCCGGGTTCGTCCCCGGGCTCGGCTGCGGCCAGGCTTTGCGCGGGCGCGGTATCCGGCAGGCGCTCCAGGTCGGCGGCCGTCACGTCCTTGCCATCCGCCAGGACCTGGGCGATGGCCATGGTGCCGGCAACATCGCGCTGGGGTATTTGTCCGCCGAGCAGGGCGGTGTGAAATTCGGGCAGTGCAGCAGCACTGCTTTCTACCAGGCTGATGACCGCCAGGCTGGCCGGCCGGCCGCCGTTGAGGACACGGTTGAGCAGGTTCTCGACCTGCCAGGAAAACTCACCGAGCAAACTGGCGCCGACCATCCGGCCGCTGCCCTTGATGGTGTGGAAGCTGCGACGGATCTCGCGCAAGCCGCCCAGGTCGTCGGGGTTCTGCCGCCATCGCGGCAGGTATTCGTCAAGCTGGCCGATTTGCTCCTCAAGTTCTTCCAGAAAGGTCTCGCGGATCTCGTCGTCACCGGCTTCGGTATCGGCAAAACCATAACCTGACCAATCCACCAGCGCCCGGAATTCCTCGCGCGCAGCCTGCAGGGCAAGCAGCTCGGCCGGCAGGTCCGGCGTGGCGCCGGCGGCGGCCACGGCCTGGACGGTGTCCGAATCCCCGGTCGCGCTGCCGGCCGGATCGGCGCCATCACCGGAGTCCTGGTCCGTGCCGGGCTGGGATGGGGTTGCGCCGGCCACGGCTTCGGCCGCCTTGGCCCTGGCGGAGCCGGGCACGGGTTTGATTTCGCTGTCGAACAGCTCACGCAGGCTGACGGTTGGCGGCCAATGGCCAAGCTGGATCAGTGCCTGGGTGGTCGGCTGCAGATGCCGGTCGTCATGGCCACGGTGGTCGGCGATCAGCTCCAGATAGTATTCGACGCCGCTGACGGCATCGGCATAGCTTTCGACCTCGTCGGCAGTCAGTGGCTGACCGCGTCCACCGACCTCGCGCAGGAAACCGGCCAAGGCCAGCGTACGCTCGGCGGCATCGTCGAACTTCAGCAGCCACAAGGCGCCGGCGACGTCGCGCATCAGATTGACGGCCGTTTCCAGGCGCTGGTTGTCGCCCGGGGTGTCCGCCGACAATTGGCCGATGAACAGCTCCTTGCTGTTCTGCAGATTGATGGCCACCTCGGCCAGCGCCGCCTGGATCAAGCGCTGGCGCTCGATGCCGGTCAGGCGCCCGGGCAGGGGCTGCCCTTCGTCCTCGCGAACCACCCAACCCAGGCCATCGCGCTGGCCATGCAGGGCGGTTTCCACGTTGAGCAGGGCAGCGGCGATATCGAGCAAGGTCTGCTCGTCGACCTGGCCGCCTTCGGTGATTGGCGTCAATGCCTGGCGTTGTGCCTGGACCTGGCTGCGTTCCAGGCCCATGCCGAGAATGCCCAGGGTATCGGCGACCCGGTCGAGCACCGGCAATTCGGCCGCCAGGCCGCTGGCATCGGCGCGGTTGCCGCGCAGATACAGGTCGAGCGCGTCCTTGACCCGCAGCAGTTCTTCTTCCAGGGCATGGACAACGCTGCCCAGAAGCTGGCTGTTGCGTCCACCCAGGACGCCGCGGGCGTGGTCAAGTTCTTCGCTGGACGGCAGCAGGTCTTCCAGGCGGAAGGCCTCGCGCACCTGGTCGATGCGCTCGCCACCGGCGCCAGCCTGGGCGACGTAATAGAGCAGGCTGCGCTGCAGGTCCTCGGACGGTTCCTCGGCGTAGAGCCCTTCACCCTGGTCGATCAGGCGCTTGATCTCTCGGTCCAGGCGCCCGAACAGCAGCTTGACCGAAATGCTGGCATCCAGGGTGTGCTCGCGCAGGGCCTCGACGACGGCACCGGCCACCCACCACAGCTTGCGCGCCGAGCGCACCCACAACACCTTGAGCAGCTCGTCGCTGAGATCGCCGATCCGGGCCAGGCCGGCGTCGCTGTCCTTGCCGCGGAACCACTCCAGCAGGGCAAACTGCCAGGCGCGACGGATTGCGATCAGGTTTCGTTCCAGTGCCCCGGCCGCCAGACGCTCGGGCGGATGGGGCAGGTTTGGCGGCAGCTCGGGATCGGCCGGCGGGATCAGCAGCACGCTTTCGCTGAGAAGCTGTTCGCCTCGACACGAGCGCAGGTCGTTGAGCAGCGGCAACAGCACGATCGGCACATCGCGGTTGCCGGCCTGCAGGCTCTCAAGGTAGTCGGGCAACTGCAGGGACGCGCGCAACAGGCTGGTCAGCGCATCTTCCATACGCTTGACGCGGTCGGCGATGACCTCGGCCAGCAGCCGCTCCATCTCCTCGGCCACCAGCGCGGCGCCATACAGCTCCATGATCCGGAGCACGCCCTGAACCTGGTGCAGCTCGGCCAGGGCCAATTGCGCGCTGTCGCCCTGGAAGCCGTTCTCGGCGTAACGCTCCAGGGCCTCGGCAGCGCGTGCCAGGCAGGCGTCGATTTCCGGCTTGATCCAAGCCAGGCTGGTCTGGTCGATTCCGCTATCGGGTCGCATGGTTTTGTCGCTTTCCCCGGTCCGGATCAAGAGCGCGCCTGGTCGGAGAGTGCGGAGCCTTCGTCTGCGCCGGCCGATCCCTCCACCTGGATGAACTCATCGAATGCATCGCTGTCGTCCGCTGCAGCCACGGCATCGGACGGGTCCGGATCCAGGCCGAACAGGGCCTCGTCCCGGGCCGGGCCATCCTCGTCGTGGCGTGCTTCGGGCAGCTTGAAGTCGGACACCGTGCTGCGCAGTTCACTGGCCAACTGGGCCAGGGCTCCGATCGAGCGGGCGGTGCGGTTGGCACCGTCGGCGGTGTCACTGGTGAAGCCGCGGATCGCGTCCATGGTCTCGGCGATCTCGCCGGCACCGCGGGACTGGTGTTTGGAGGCGTCGGAGATTTCGCCGATCAGACGCGCCAGTTCCTGCGAGACGTCTTCAATCTGGTTCAGGGCGCGACCGGCGTTTTCGGCCAGACGGGCACCGCTGACCACTCCAGCGGTGGTCTGCTCCATCGAACCGACCGCTTCGTTGGTATCGGTCTGGATGGTATGGACCAGGGTTTCAATGCGTCGGGTGGCGTTGCCGGCGCGCTCGGCCAGTCGCTGCACTTCGTCGGCAACCACGGCGAAGCCACGCCCGGCCTCACCGGCCGAGGCGGCCTGGATGGCGGCGTTCAGGGCCAGGATGTTGGTTTGCTCGGAGATGTCGTTGATCAGCTCGACGATGGCGCCAATTTCCTGCGAGGACTCACCCAGGCGCTTGATGCGCTTGGAGGTTTCCTGGATCTGTTCGCGGATGGCATCCATGCCGGTGATGGTTTCACGAACCACCTGGGCGCCCTCGGTGGCGATGCTCACCGAGCGCTGGGCAACGTCGGCCGACAGGGCCGCGTTTTGCGATACCGCGGCGATCGAGCGCGCCATGTCGGTCACCGACTGGGTGGCGGCATTGACCTGGCGCGACTGCTGTTCGGCGGCCTGGGCCAGATCGCTGGCGGTGGTCAGCGTGTCCTGGGTCGACTCGGCCACCTGGTTGGAGGTCTGGGTCATGGTGCCGACCAGGTTGCGCAACTGCTCGACGGTGTAGTTCATCGAGTCGGCGATGGCGCCGGTGATGTCCTCGGTAACGGTGGCGTGCACGGTGAGGTCGCCTTCGGCCAGCGACCCCATTTCGTCGAGCAGGCGCAGAATGGAATCCTGGTTGCGCTGGTTGAGTTCGGCGGTTTCACGGTAGCCCGAGGAATCGCGGCGCCACTGGCTGATGATGGTCATCAGCAGGGCCAGGATGGCGATGGCACCGGAAGCGAAGCCCCACCACAGGTTGGGGAACACCTGGCTGGCGGAGGACTGCTCCCATACCCGGCCATGATTGTTGCCGGCCCAAAGCACCCGGTCGACTTCCTCACTGGCGATGAGGGGCACGGCCGAACGGGCCGATGACAGGCTTTCCACACCCACGGCCATTTCGCGCAGTGCCTCGTCGACCTCGGGCCACATCTCGTTGACCTCGGTCAGGGCCTGGCGGGCATCGGGGACATCAACGGCACGGATGCCCAGTTCATCGTTGCCATTGAGCATGGCATCGAGCACCTGGCCGAACAGGCCGCCGTCCCGGACCAGGCCGTCGGCAGCGGCAGTGACCCGGGCGCCTTCGGGCGAGTTCTTCAGGTCGGCGATGCGCCGCTGCATGCGGTCGGTGAGCAGCAGTTGGCGCGAGGCAACGAACACCTGGGCCGCGGCGGCACCACGCTCGGTCAGGGCCCGGACCACGGTATCCATGCGGTTGTTGATCGCCGGCATGCGCTCGTCGACCAGGTCAGCGGCGCCCATGCTGTCCAGGATCAGGTCGCTCTGATCCTGGATCGAGCGGGTCGAACTGGCCAGCCTGCCCCAGGCATCAGCCAGCTCGTCGTAACTCTGCCGGACCTGGGCATCACCCTGGCCACTGGCGCTGCCCAGTTGGCGCAGGATGTTGTCGCCGGTCTCCAGGCTGGAGCGCAGTTCGTCGAAGGCCAGCGCGTTGCCGTGGGCGGCACGCTCGGCGTAGGCCACCGTGCGCAGGCCGGTCACCTGCAAGCGGCTGGCATTGGCGGTGGCACCGGAAACGACCGATGTCTGTTGTTGGCTGAGGTAGATGTTGACGCCAAAGACGACAACGGCGATCGCCATCAGGACCAGCCAGAAGCGTGTGCCTCCAGAACCGGATCTGCCAGTGGTGGGACTTGCCATATCAAACGTACTCCCCGTTTGTTTCGAAGCCGCCCGGCTCAGGCGGCCGCATCAAGAAATGTCTGTGCCCTGAGCAGGGTTGGCAATGACAACACCGGCCAGTAGCGCTTGCCGGCTGCATCGCCATAAGCGTGTGTCACGTACGGCAGCACCCTGGGATCAACGACTTCATCGGCAACCACCGCCGCCGATTCTTCGAAGCCGCGCTGGCCCAGTACAGCGCTGACCAACAAGCCGGTAGCCGCCGTCCCCCGTTGACGGACCACCAGCACGCGGTTGCGGTCTTCATGTTCGGTAACCTCATCGAACAGGAAGTGTTTCAGATCGATCACGGTGAGCAAGGCACCGCGCAGGTTGGCAATACCCCGCAACCAGGGCTTGGCCCCGGGTACGTAGGTCAGGCTGGGCATCACCAGGATTTCGGCAACCTCATTGATCGAGGCCACCAGCTCATTGCCGCGGACGTCGAAGCACAGGCCGCGCCAGAGGACCTTGCCACCCTCCTGCGTGGTCGGTGCCTGGGCCTGATGCGCCAGCGCCCGACGTTCGAAGTCGAACAGCAGCGTATAGGGCGTGGCGCTGGAGTTGGCCATGATGCGCTCGCTCAACCGGCCAGGATCGCGTTGACCCGGCCGATCAGGTCGTCTTCCTTGGCCGGCTTCACCAGATAATCGCGGGCACCCTGGCGCAAGCCCCAGATGCGGTCGGTCTCCATGCTCTTGTTGCTGAGGATGATGACCGGGATCGCCGCGGTGCTGGGATCCTTGTTCAAGCTGCGCGTTGCCTGGAAACCATTCATTCCGGGCATGACCACGTCCATCAGGATCAGGTCGGGCTGTTCGCGCCGTGCCGCGGCGATGCCGTCTTCGGCCTGTGGCGACGAGGACACCCGATGACCATGCTTTTCAAGGATGCTGCGATAGATCGTGGTTTCGGTGGGTGAGTCGTCGATGATGAGGATGTGGGCCACGTTTAGCCTCCTCCCGGGTACCAGTGGAATGTCTTCAACGGTCTGAATGCCGACGGATGGCTCCGAGCAACTCGTCGCGTGTGAAGGGCTTGGTCAAATACTCATCGGACCCCACGATTCGGCCCCTGGCCTTGTCGAACAGCCCGTCCTTGGACGACAACATGATCACCGGTGTTGATCGGTAGAGCTGGTTGCTCTTGATCAGGGCACATGTCTGGTATCCATCCAGACGCGGCATCATGATGTCTACAAAAATAATGTTCGGTTGGTAGTCGGTGATCTTGGCCAGGGCTTCAAAGCCGTCATTGGCGGTGACCACGTCGCATCCTTCCTTTTTCAGCAATGTCTCGGCTGACCTGCGGATGGTGCGGGAGTCATCAATCACCATGACCTTCAGGCCGGTGATGCTCCCGTTTGCGTCTGTATCGCTCGTTGCCACCGTCTGATCCACGTACATCCCCTGCTTGTCTTGCCAATCGTCACGATGTTTCCACATGACTGGGGCTGTTGTATGCGGGGCGCGCCGTCCTGTCAAGCCGAGCGCGTGGCACGGCCGCCTGGAAGCGCGATTTCCGGTGCGTTGCGGTGTAGCCAAAAAAACCGCTGCCGCCGACGCTGCGGGCAGCATGGCCATGGTCATGGGCAGGGGCCGGCTTCTGAGCAGGCCCCCCTTGGCCGGATATCCGGGTTATCCTGCCGCCTTCCTTTTTCAGCGCGTGGGATCGGGCCATTCATGGCACTTGCAATCGCCGTACTGATGAACCCGATCGGGTCGATCAACCCGGCCAAGGACACCACCCTGGCCCTGTTGCTGGAAGCCCAGCGCCGAGGCCATCGCCTGTACTACGTCGAGCAGGCTGGCATGACCCTGGCCGGTGCCCGCGTCGAGGTCCATGCCAGCCCGCTGCAGGTGCGCGATGACGCCAGGCATTGGTATGAGTTGGCCGGCTTCCAGTGGCAGCCACTGGCGAGCATGGACGTGCTGCTGCTGCGCAAGGATCCACCGTTCGACCGCGAGTACCTCTACGACACCCTGCTCGCCGACCTGGCCGAGAAGGAGGGCGTGCGTGTGGTCAACCGGCCGCAGGCGCTGCGCGACGGCAACGAGAAGCTGTTCACCCTGCACTTTCCCCAATGTTGCCCGCCGAGCCTGACCAGCCGCGATGCCGATCGCCTGCGCGGCTTCGTGCACGAGCACGGCCAGGCAATACTCAAACCTCTGGACGGCATGGGTGGTGCCGGTATTTTCCGCGTCCATGGCGATGATCCCAACCTCAATGTGATCATCGAAACGCTGACCGACAGCGGCCGCAACCTGGCCCTGGCGCAGCGCTTCCTGCCCGAGATCGCCAGTGGCGACAAGCGCATTCTGGTGATCGACGGCGAGCCGGTGCCCCATGCCCTGGCCCGGATTCCGCAGGGCAGCGAGTTCCGCGGCAATCTGGCCCGCGGCGGCCGTGGCGTGGCCCAGCCATTGACTGATCGCGACCGCTGGATCGTCGACCAGGTGGCGCCGGAGTTGCGTCGCCGCGGCCTGCTGTTCGTCGGCCTGGATGTGATCGGCGACTGGCTGACCGAGATCAACATCACCAGCCCCACCGGCGTGCGCGAACTGGATGCGCAGTGCGGCCTGAACATCGCCAGCCAGTTCCTGGACGTGCTGGAAGCCCGATGAGCGCCGGCGCGGCGGCCACCGGCGCCTGGGAGGGCGGCGGCGAACGGCTGGTATTGACCCTCCTGTTCTCGGCCCTGCTGCATGGCGTGGTCCTGCTCGGGGTTGGCTTCGGCGTTGCCCAGCCGGCGGCGGCACCGCCGATGCTGGACATCATCCTGGTCGCCACCGGCACCAGCCAGGCGCCGGACCAGGCCGATTTCCTGGCCCAGGCCAACCAGGAGGGCGGCGGCGACCTGGACGAAGCTGTGCGCCCGACGTCCCTGGCCAATGCGCCGGTCCTGGAGTCTGATCCGGGCGACGCGCCGCTGCGCCAGGAAGCGGCAGCGCCGCGCGCGGAAACCACGCCGGTGCCGGTGCTGAGCACGCCGGGCAACGACAACCGCGAGCCGGTGGCGGTGGCGCCGAACGAACCCGTGCCCACCCGGAACGAAAGCGAGGAACTGCTCCGGCTGCAGGAAGAGATTGCCACCCTGGCCGCCGAGCAGGCCAACCGGCAGCAGGAATATGCCAAGCGGCCGCGCAAGAAGTTCATTTCCGCCCAGACCCGCGAGTATTTCTATGCCGCCTACCTGAAGGCCTGGGACGCACGCATCGAGCGCATCAGCAATCGCGAATACCCGGCCCAGTTCGCCCGCCACGGCCTGCATGGGCAGTTGATCATGACCGTGGAGATCGAGCAGGACGGCCGCGTCGCCAGTGTCGAGATCATCGACCCCAGCCCGCACCGCCTGCTCAACGAGAGCGCCATACAGATCGTGCACCGGGCGGCGCCATTCAATCCGTTCCCACGCGATCCCGATGAGCCGGTAGACATCCTGCACATCACCCGCACCTGGCAATTCCTGCCCAGCGGCGAGGTCCGCCAGCGCTGAGGGTGAAGGCCGGCCAGCGGCCGTGGCCGGGACACAGGCGAGGCTGAATCGCGCACGTCGGCCTTGCGATCCGATACCGCATCCGGGCTAGACTTTGCCCATGCAACCAAGCCACGCCAATGCGATCCATCGCCTGCCCCGGCAACTGCCCGCAGGCCAGCCCTTGGTCGCCCCGAACAGCCGTTTCCAGGCGCCCACCCACGGTAGCGAACGGGCACCCCAAGACCTTGCCGGCCGCCGGCAACGGGCGGCGTCGAACGGGCCGGATGGGCCACCGGCGGGCACTCGCGTCACCGGTCGCGACGGCGGCGGCAGTGGCCGACACAGCGATGACACCAGCCTGGTCGATCATTTCCTGATCGCCATGCCGGCGCTGGATGATCCCAACTTCAGCCGCGCCGTGATCTATGTCTGCCAGCACGACGATCATGGCGCCATGGGCCTGACCATCAACCGCCGCGGCGACTTCGACCTGAGCCATGTCCTGGAGCAGGTCGGCCAGGCCAGTGCGAGCGCGCAGATCAACAACCAGCCGGTGTTGCTCGGCGGCCCGGTGATGCCCGAGCGCGGCTTCGTCCTGCACCAGACCGACGAGCGCCGCTGGGATTCCAGCCTTCAGGTGACGGCGCAACTGGCCGTGACCACATCGCGCGACATCCTGCAGGCTTTCAGCGATGGCCAGCCTCCGCGGCGACAGTTGTTCGCCCTGGGTTACGCCGGCTGGGGTACCGGCCAGCTTGAACGTGAGCTGCTGGACAATGCCTGGCTGACCGTGCCGGCCGACCACGCCATCCTGTTCGACACGCCAATCGAACAACGCTGGCAGGCCGCCGCCGGCCTGATCGGCATCGATCCACTGCAGTTGTCCGGCTACTCCGGTCATGCCTGAGCGCGACTCCGGCCCGGCAGCGGCCGAATCCGGCACGGCCAGGACCGCCCCGTCGGTAATGGCCTTCGATGTCGGCGCCAAGCGCATCGGCATTGCCATCGGCCAGTCGCTGACCGGCGATGGCCGGGGCCTGAGCGTGATCGCCAACCAGTCCCATGCCCACGCCCTTGCCGCCATCCAGCCGCTGATCAGCCAATGGCGGCCTGCGGCCCTGCTCGTCGGCCGGCCGCTGACCCTGGACGGCGGCGAACAGCCGGCCAGTGAACGCGCGCGCGGCTTTGCCCGGGCCCTGGCCCGGCACTTCGGCCTGCCGGTGATCGAGGTCGATGAACGCTCCAGCTCGCGCATCGCCGCCGCGCGCTTCGCCGAGGGTCGCCGCGCCGGCCTGCGTCGGCGCTCCCAAGGTGCCGACCTGGATGCCGATGCCGCGGCCGTGCTGGTCGAACGCTATTACGACCAGCCGCAGGCGCATGAGGCGGTGCCGATTACGGCCGCGACGACCGCCGCTGCCGGAACCGATCGATGACACCGCCCGGCCCCACGGCAAGCCCGGCAATCCGCGTGGCGCTGCCGCAGTTGTGCGATATCGATGACCTGGACCGGGACCGCGCCATCGCCCTGCTTGACCGCGCCGACGCCGTGCATGCCGTTGCCCTTGGCCGCGCCCCGGCCCTGTCCAGCCTGGCCGGACGGACCGTGGTCAACCTGTTTTTTGAGAACTCCACCCGCACCCGGACGTCGTTTTCCCTGGCCGCGCGCCGGCTCGGCGCCGAGGTGGTGGATTTCCACGCCCACACTTCGTCGGCCGGCAAGGGCGAATCGCTGCTGGATACCTGGGCCACGTTGCGGGCGATGGGCTGTGATGCCTTCGTCGTGCGCCACGCCGACGATCATGCCGTGGCCGAACTGGCCCGGCAGACCCGGCTGTGCGAGCGGCCGCACAGCCCGATCATCAACGCCGGCAGCGGTCGCCATGCCCACCCAACCCAGGCCTTGCTCGACGCGCTCACCATCCGCCAGCGCAAGCCGGATCTGGCCTCCCTGACCGTCGCCATCATCGGCGACATTCGCCACTCGCGCGTGGCCCGCTCCAACCTCAAGCTGCTGCAACTGCTCGGCGTTGGCGAGCTGCGCGTGGCGGCGCCGCCGGCCCTGCATGCCGAAGACTTGCCCGCCGGCGTGCATCGCTTCGAGCGCATCGAGCCAGCCCTGGCCGGAGCCGATGTGGTGATGATGCTGCGGCTGCAGCGCGAGCGCATGGGCGCGGCCCAGGTCGCCGATGGCAGCGAATACTTCCGCGACTGGGGACTGACGACCGAACGCCTGGCGCTGGCGGCCGCCGATGCCATCGTCATGCACCCGGGACCGATCAACCGCGAGGTCGAAATCGCTTCCGATGTCGCCGATGGCCCGCAGTCGGTGATCCTGGCCCAGGTCGGCAATGGCGTGGCGGTGCGGATGGCGGTGCTGGAGGCGGTGCTGGGCGCCTGAGCATGGCGCTCCGCGATCAGCGCGCGGAAAAGTGATTCAGTGCCGGATGAAATGAATCCCGCGGCGAGGTTTGCTCAGCAGCGCTGCCGCCATTGGGTAATGAACTGTGCCAGCAGGTCGCGATCGCGGTCATCCAGCGTGGCACGCGCGAGCAGATCCGGGCGCCGCAGCCAGGTCCGGCCCAGTGCCTGCTGCCGGCGCCAGCGCGCGATCGCCAGGTGGTCGCCCGAACGCAGGATTTCCGGCACCGCGCCCAGCGCGTGCTGCTCCGGGCGGGTCCAATGGCCACAGTCGAGCAGGCCGTCGCCGAAGGAGTCCTGCTGCGCGGAGTCACTGTCACCCAGGGCACCGTCGAGCAACCGGCCGACGGCATCGATGACGATGCAGGCGGCCAGTTCACCGCCGGACAGGACGTAGTCGCCGATCGACAATTCCTCGTCGACCTCGGCCTGCAACAGGCGCTCGTCGATCGCCTCGTAGCGGCCGCAGACCAGGATCAGGCGCGGCAAGGCGGCAAGGCGGCGCACGCCCGCCTGCTCCAGGCGCGTGCCCTGCGGACTGAGGTGGATCACCCGTGCCGGCTCCGGCGCGGCGGCACGTGCGGCGGCGAGTGCCGCACGCAGTGGCTCGATGGTCATGACCATGCCGGGGCCGCCGCCATAGGGCCGGTCGTCGACGGTGCGGTGCGGATCGGTGGCGTAATCACGCGGGTTCCAGCCTTGGAGCTGGAGCAGGCCGCGCTCGCGGGCACGGCCAACGACGCCGTAGCCGGTGCCGGCATCCACGGCCTGGGGGAAAAGACTCAGGACATCAATGCGCATTGCCATCCCCCGCAGCCTTGTCGGCGACGCCAAGGCGCTGCTCAGAAGTCGGCATCCCAATCCACGCGCATAATGCCGGCGGCCAGGTCCACGGCCAGAACGTACTGCCCGGAGACATAGGGAATCAGGCGCTCACGCTGGCCGTCATGGACCACCATCACGGCATTGGCACCAGTGTCGAACAGACGCTGGATCCGGCCCAGGGGCAGATCCTGCTGGTTGATGACGCTCAGCCCTTCCAGGTCGAACCAGTAGTACTCGCCATCAGGAAGGTCCGGCAGTTGGCTGCGCGGCACGAGGATATCGGCGCCCATCAAGGCCGCCGCCTGCTCGCGTTCGCTGATGCCCTCCAGTTGCGCGGCGATCCGGTCCGAACGGACCAGGGCCGAAGCGCGCCGGGTATGTTCCTGGCCGCCCAGCCGCAGGCGCCAGGGCTGATAGTTGAATATGGCCCCACGCGGTTCGGTCCAGGATTCGATCTTGACGCCGCCACGGACACCATGCAGGCCGACAATGCGGCCGACCAGGACCAGGCGTTCGCCGTCGGACACCTTGGTTGCGACCGGCGTGCCGGCAGCCGTGGCAGGAACCGATCGGCTCATGCGCGGATCAGGCCCGGCCCGGACGGGCCACCGGCGCAAGCGCTGCCCGGAATACAGACAAGCGCAAGCGCCACCGGAGGCCTCGGCGGCGGCGGGAACAACAGGGGCCGGAACAACCGGCCGGACCAGGATGGACCACGGCCACGGCGGCCGTGGAAGCCGGCCTTGCGCTCAAGCCTGGAGCCGGTGGGCAAGGGTTGGCCACACGCAAGGGCGGGCACGACCAGGCCACCGGCGACAACGAATCAGGCGGCGACTTCGGCGCCGGCTTCGGCCTGCTGCGGCGCCTGCTTGCGGGCCAGGCGGACCAGGGCCCGGACCTTGTCGGTCATCTGGGCGCCAACGCCCAGCCAATGGTCGACACGGTCCAGCTTGACCTCCAGCGGCAGTTCCTTGCCGGCGGCCACGGGGTTGTAGAAACCCACGCGTTCGATGTTGCGGCCATCACGGCCGGAACGCTCGTCGGCAACGACGATGTGATAGAACGGGCGTGACTTGGCGCCACCGCGGGAAAGGCGAATCTTGACCATACCGGCAACTCTGGAGTGATAACGGCGCCAAGTGGCGCAAACGAACGCGGCATTATAGGCGGCCGGACCGCCTCCTGCAATCGCCCTGACGAGGCTCGATCAGGAACCGACAGCGTGCCCAGGGCCGACGGCAGCCATCAGCGCAAAGCGCGGCCGCATGAATGGGCAAGGATTCAATCATCGGGCTGTCATGCTGACCCGGATTAGACCTGCGACCACTACAATGCCGGTCATGCCCGAGACCATCCCGCCTGCCCAAGGCCTTGCGCCCATTGACTCCGATTTGCCGGACCCGGCCGCGCCCGGCACCGCCCTGCTCGATGCCCTGGCCGGCGTCATCGAAGCCGCGCTGGCACGCCTGCTGCGCCTGGACCCGGGCAGCGATCCGCTCCTGGCCAGGCTTGATGGCCGGCAACTGCGCCTGGCCCTGCGCGGCGCGCCACGCGGCCTGCGCCTGCAGATCGCCGATGGCCGTGTCCGGCCCATTCCCGACCACGCCGACGACAACAGCGACGCCGATCTGGCGCTGACCGTGGAACCGTCCGCGCTGGGCACCTGGCTGGCCCGGGCTGGTGCTGGCCGCCATGGCCTGCCCGCCGGCATCCGCCTGTCCGGCGACCTGGACCTGGCGCGGGCCCTGGAGCAGGCGCTGACCGGTTTTGATCCGGACTGGAGCCTGCCCTTCCAGGACGTGTTCGGCACCACCTTGGGTCCGCCCCTGGCCCGGCGCCTGGCGGCCGGCCTGGCCTGGGCCCGGCGCCAGGCCGGCGAATTCGCCGCCAGCAGCGCGGAGTTCGCCACCGAAGAGACGCGCCTGGTCACCAGCCGCAGCGAAATCGACGAGTTCAACGAGCAGGTCGACCGGCTGCGCGAGGATGTCGAGCGCCTGGCCGCGCGCATCGGCCGGCTGGCCGGCAGCGGCACCACTCCGGCATGAGGCATCTGAGGGTTCTTGCCGGGGTGGCCCGCCTGGCCATTGTTGCCCTGCGCTATCGCCTCGATGACCTGCTCGGCCGGCGCGCGCCGTGGCCGCTGCGCTGGCTGCGTCCCCTGGCCGGCAAAGCCCGGCCCGACATCGACCAGTTGCCGATCGGAACCCGGGTACGCCTGGCGCTGGAGCACCTGGGCCCGATCTTCGTCAAATGCGGCCAGATCCTGTCGACCCGGCGCGACCTGCTGCCGCCGGAGATGATCCAGGAACTGGCCCTGCTGCAGGACCAGGCAACGCCGTTCGACGGTCGCCAGGCCCTGGCTGCGGTCGAGCAATCGCTGGGCAAGCCGGTCGCCGAGCTGTTCGCCAGCTTTGATCAGACCGCCCTGGCCTCGGCCTCGATCGCTCAGGTCCATGCCGCCCGCCTGCACACCGGCGAGGACGTGGTGGTCAAGGTATTGCGCCCGCAGGTGCACGAGCAGGTTGCCCGCGACCTGACCCTGCTGCATGCCATCGCCGGCTTCGTCGACCGCCACCACCCGCGTGCCGAGCGCATCCGGCCGCGCGAAGTGATCATGGAAATCGAGGCGACCCTGGCCAACGAGCTGGACCTGCAATACGAGGGCGCCAATGCCAGCACCCTGGCCCGAACCTGGAACGACTCCGGCTCGGTGGCCGTACCGCAGGTGTACTGGCAGCAAAGCAGCGACCGGGTGCTGACCCTGGAGCGGATGCACGGCATCCCGATCAATGAAATTGAACGGGTGCGCGAAGCCGGTATCGATCCGGCCCGCCTGGCCCGGCGCCTGATCGAGCTGTTCTACACCCAGGTATTCCGCGACAACCTGTTCCACGCCGACCTGCATCCGGGCAACCTGCTGGTGCAGCCGCCGGAGCCGGCGCCGGACGGGAGCAGGGACGGCGACCCGGTCATCGTGCTGCTGGATTTCGGCCTGGTCGGCACGCTGTCGAGCAGTGACCAGCGCTATCTGGCCGAGAACTTCATGGCCATGTTCACCATGGATTACCGGCGCGTGGCCGAGCTGCACCTGGAAGCGGGCTGGATGCCGCGCCACGTCCGCATCGAAGCGCTGGAGGCCGGCGTGCGCACCGTCTGCGAGCCCTACTTCACCCGGCCGCTGTCGCAGATCAACCTGGGCGAGGTGCTGTTCAAGCTGTTCCGCATGGCCCAGCGCTACGAGCTGACCCTGCAGCCACAATTGATCCTGCTGCAGAAAACCCTGCTCAATGTCGAGGGCCTGAGCCGCTGGCTGGATCCGGAAATCGACATCTGGGCCGTGGCCCAGCCGGTGCTGGCCGACATCATGCGCCAGCAGTATGGCCACGCCGGCTCCTTGCTGCGCACGGCCAAGGGCCGCATGCCCGACTGGCTGGCCCAGGTCACCGCCCTGCCCCGGCTGACCCGCGATGTGCTGTTGTCCAGCCAGGCCGCCGACGAGGATCGTCGGCGCTGGCAGCTACTCGCCAGCCAGCAACGGCAACAGCAGCATCGGCGCCTGCTCTGGGCCTTGCTGGGCACCGGCGCCCTGGTCGCGGCAACGGTGCTGCAGGCCACCGGCGCGATGATCAGCCCGTGGCCGGCCTGGCCGTCACCGGCCCTGCTGGCGTTGGCCGTGAGCGTGCTGGCCTGGGCGCGCGCCTTCTCCCGGCGCTGAGCAAAGGCCCGTTGCCTCCCGGCACAAGCCCGGCGCCCGCAGGCCGGGGACAGGCCAGCCAGGCCAGCGATCGCGGCAGTGTGGGCATAATGCCGGCATGACCAAGACCGCCAACACCCCCGTCAGCCTCGCTATTGCCGTGCTCACCGTGTCCGACTCGCGCAGCCTGGATACCGACACCAGCGGCGATTACCTGGCCCAGGCGTTGACCGGCGCCGGCCATCGCCTGGCCCAGCGCCAGTTGCTGCCCGATGACCGCTACCGGCTGCGCGCCGTGGTCGCCGGCTGGATCGCCGATCCCAACATCGATGTGATCATCACCACCGGCGGCACCGGCTTCACCGGCCGTGATTCCACGCCGGAAGCGATCGAACCGCTGCTGGACCGGACCATCCCCGGCTTCGGTGAAGTGTTCCGGGCGATTTCCTTCGACGAGATCGGCACCTCGTCGCTGCAGTCACGAGCTTTGGCGGGCATCGCCAATGCCAGCTTCGTGTTCTGCCTGCCCGGTTCGACCTCGGCCTGCCGCACCGGCTGGGAGAAGATCATCGCCGCGCAACTGGACAGCCGCACCCGGCCCTGCAACCTGGTTGAACTGCGGCCGCGATTGCGCGAAAGCGCTTGCTGACGACGCCAGCCTTTTCCTGCCGGCCGGCCGGTCCAGACCGATCGGGGCCGACACAAACCAGGCCTTAATGGAAACGAATGCGGCGGAGCCATGCCTGGCCCCGCCGCATTGCTTTTGGCTCTGCCCGCCGACCCGGCGCGCAACTCGCTTCAGTCCAGCGGATACTCGCAGTCGCCGAGCCGGAACAGGTCGATCTCGCCTTCCAGGCCGCGGAACTGCCCGGCTTCGATCCGGTCATCGAAACGCCAGCGCAACACAAGCTGGCGGCACGACTGCGGCAGCAGCTCGACCTCACCGACCCGGTAATGGTTGCCGGTGGCCGGTCCATCCAGGCGGCTGCCGACGGTCTGGTGGATCACCGCATGGACGCCGGCACCGGTCTCCGGCGCGGCATCGGGCATCGACTGGAAGGTGAACCAGTGCTGGTCAGTGAGCCAGCCCGTTGGCTCGGCGGCGTCGTGGCTGAACCAGGTGCCGAACAGCAGATCCTGCGACTGCGGGCCCTGCTCGATCTCGCCGTCGCCGCCGATGCCCAGCAGGTGCTGGATCACCATGCCCTGGCCGCTGGTGGCCGGGTCATACCAGACCCCGGATAGATAGGGATCGCGCAGCATGTCCGGGGCTTCGTCGCCGCCGCCGTCGTCGCTACCGTTGTCGACGCAGGGACCGCCGGCGGGCAGCAGCGGGTGCAGGGCGATTACCCCGTCCGGCCCCATCGGGGGCACCAGGGACGGCCCGCTCTGCCCGGCGAACAGCTCATCCAGGTGGTAATCAAGCAGCGCCTGCGAGCAGCTCGGGAACGACAGTCGGGCGCGGCCAACGCGCACCTGATCGCCGCCCGGCTCCAGGAAACGCCCACCGGTGACCAGCCAGATGTCCAGTTCGGCGACAGTGTCCTGCGGATCAATCAAGCCATCCAGCACATACCACTGCAAGCCCTCGACACCCGGGAAGGTGGACGCCCAATGGAAAGTGAACCAGGGCATGAACACCGTGGTGCCATCGGCGCCGGGCAGCAGTTGCAGGGCAAAGCCCTGGCCGGCCGAGCGCGGCGCATACCAGGCACCGGACAGGCCAGCCTGGACCAGCGCGATGCCGGGCGCGGCCTGGAACAGGCCCGCGCTGGCCTGCATAAGGGTCGCTGAGTCGCTGGCCATGGCCAATGCCACCAGGGCCGGCACGGCGTCATCACCGGCATCGCTGTGGCCTGTGAGATCGAACCACCAGCCCTGGCAGTTGCCGGCCGGGCAAGCCAGCACATGCTCGCCGCGCAGTTCGCCGTTCGCCGCATCCAGCACGGTGACGACCAGGCTGTCCGGGCCGCTGCCCGGGCGCACCAGGGCCACCGCCTGCTGGCCAGGCACCTGGAAGACACGGGCCTGGCCCATGCCGGCCGAGATCAGGTTGCGCTGCCAGATGAGCTCGCCGTCGGCGCTGAGCTTGAGCAGGTTGACGGCGTCGTCCCGGGTGGGTGCCGGCCCGGGCGTGTAGCCGGGAGCATGGTGGATCGACAGCAGGATGTCGCCGGCGCCAGCGCCCGGGTCCGGATCGCGCAGGAACTGCCAGGCGCTGATCCGTGCCTGGCCGGGCACCGCAGTATCCAGGTGCCAGACAACACCGTCCCTGCCGGAGGCCACCACCGACACCGGCATGCAGGGGAAGCCGCCGCCTATGAGGGCGCATCTGCCATGCAGCCCGATCATCAGGCCATCGTCATCGACCAGGGCCGAGTAGCCCCAGTCGATCCGGCCCGTCTCGGGCTTGAGCCACTGCTGCGATGGGATCGCGTCGGCCGGATAGGGCACAAACTCACCTTCGACATCGAGCAGGACCATCCCACCGTCGTCCCGGACCAGCACGGCGCCACCGGGCGAGACCGCCAGCGGTGCGCCGTCGAATTCGTGCCGCGCCTGAATGTTGCCGCCCGGGTCGATATCGATGCGGGCACCTTCGTGCCGGCAGGGATTACCGGGCTGGCAGGGCTGCTCATCCTGCAGCACGACCAGGCCGCCATCGGCCCTGGCGAAGACGTCGCGCGCCGCTGGCAGCGTGGCGACGACGGTGCCATCACCATTGTCCAGCCAGGCGCTGCCGGCATCGCTGAGCAGGCAGGTACGGCCGCTGCCGCAGGCGCGCAGATCCACGCGGCTGGCGCCTGCCAGCGGCAAGGGCTGTTGCCAGGCCGCTTCGCCATCGGCATCGAAGGCCTGCACCAGGACGGTGTCGTCGAGCCGGTGCGCAATGATCGCGCCCGAGCCGGCATCGCCGGCCAGCACCGCCAGCTCGGCCGCGGCCGGCAGGCGCCACTGTGGCGGCGGTATCAGGCGCGCCAGCGGTTCGCCATCGGCGGCGATGACATGGACTTCCTCCAGCGCCAGATGGCCGGCCCAGAGCACGTTGAGGCCGGAGAACAGCAGCAGGCGACCTTCGCCATCTTCGTGCAGCAGCAGCCCCGGGGGATCGTTGGGCGTCAACGGCAGGCTCTGCAGGTGATGTTCGCCGGTCACCGCCAGGCGCAGCAGATCCACGCCCTGGGCGGTGGCACTGGCGTGGACCAGGTCGCCAGCGGCGGTGACCCGGGTCTGGCCGGCCAGGCCCGGGGTCGGCGACAGCGACACCGGCGTCCCCACCACGCCATCGCCATCAACCGGATAGAAGCGGCGTTGCCACGACAGATAGCCGTGGCCGGCTTCGGCCAGGCGCAGGTCGATCTCGTATCGGGCCGACTGGGCATACAGTTCGATGCCGGTCAGCGGCAGGGTCCGGCGCAGGCCGCCGTCGCCACCAAGCTGCAGCAGGCGCGCGACCGGCCAGGACGGATCTTCCTGCACGGTCACCGCCAGCAGGATGTCACCCTGCGTCAGGGTGACGGCATCGTGCAGGGTCAGGTCGGGGCCAGGCGCCGACTGCCATGACCAGGCCAGCTCGCCGCCGTCATCCAGGCTGGTGACATGCACCCGGGACTGCGGTGGTTCGGCAACGCCGCCCAGCAAGCGGGTATCCACCAGGCGCAATTGCCGGGCGGCGCGATCAGGCAACAGGTGGGCGGCGCAGAAAACCTGCTCCGGCGCCCGCCACAGGGCAACGGCGCTGTCGCCATAAGCCTCGATCTCGCACATGCCCCGCGGCCAGCCGGTCGGTGGTGTGCGCAGCACGATCACTTGCCCGTCCCAGCCGGGCACGGCCCGGCAGCGCTGGTTGTGGCAAGGCAACTGCCACAGCCAACGGCCATCGGCGGCATGCCGGTGCAGGGCCTGGTCATTCCAGTGCAACCAGCCGCCATCGGGCAGGGCGGCCACTCCGGTCGACCCGGTTCCGGTCGGCCAGACTTCAAGCCGCCGGCTATCGGCGGCCACGACCAGGCCGTTGTCGCCGGCGACCAGGGTGCGGCCATCGGCCAGGGTGGCGGCGGCATGGATCCGGTGCCGATCCAGCACCGGCTCCAGTGCCGGCACCGTGGCCGTCCAGTCCAGGTCCGGCGCCGCGGTCGCCGGCGTTGCCGCCCAGGCCAGGGCCAGAGCTATTGCCAGCACCGCCAGGTGCGCCATCCTCATCGATGCCTCATTCATGTCGTTGTCTCCTGTCACGCAATCGCTTTTGTGTCCGTCCGGGCTCGCCGTGTGCAGGCGGCGCACCGGCGCTGGGCTTGGCATCGGTCAGGCGGGTTTGTCCAGCACCTCGTCGGCCCGGGCATAGGCACGGGCCGTGGCCGGCCGGGCGGCGATGGACGATTGCCAGCGGCGCACATGGACAAAACCTTCCATGGCCAACGGCGCCCTGTCGTAGACATCGATCCAGGGATAACTGGCCATGTCGGCAATGCTGTAGTCATCGCCGGCGATGAAGGCGCGGCCTGCCAGGCGCTGGTCGAGCACGCCGAGCAGGCGCATCGCCTCACGCGTGTAGCGATCGATCGCGTACGGCACCTTGTCCGGCGCATAGACATTGAAATGTCCGTACTGGCCGGTCATCGGCCCCAGGCCGGCCATCTGCCAGAACAGCCATTCCAGCGTTTCCTTGCGCGGGCGCAGGCCGGCGGGCAGGAAGCGGCCGGTCTTTTCGGCCAGGTACATCAGGATGGCACCGGACTCGAACACCGCCAGCGGCTCGCCGCCATCGGCCGGGGCGTGGTCGACGATGGCGGGCATCTTGTTGTTGGGCGAAATGGCCAGAAAATCCGGCGCGAACTGGTCGTCGTTGCCGATGTCCACCGGCACGATGCGGTAGTCCAGGCCGGTCTCCTCAAGAAACAGGGTCACCTTGTGGCCATTGGGAGTCGGCCAGTAATGAAGATCGATCATGGCAATGCCTTTGGCTGTGTGTGCGCCCGAACCTAGCACGTTGGCCGTTGTCGATCCGTGGCGATGGCTGCGCGGCTACGCCGCCAAGCCACCGGCGGCTACAGGATCGGCAGCAGCGGTGCGCCGAAGGCGGTGCCCAGCCGGGTCAGGAAGCGCTTGAGCATGCTGTCCACTTCGGGAAAATCACCGCGGTCGATGTGGCAGTCGTAGAAGCCCGGATGATCGCGCGCCAGTGGTGGGCAGCCGTCGTTCAATTCGAAGCTGCTGGCGTAGCGGAACGGCCACAGGTCGAACAGCGGCAAGGCGGTCGAGACGCTTTCCACGAACCGGCTGAGCCGATAGAACGGCGCCGGCCCGCGCTCGCGCCGGGCGACCCGCCAACTGTTGTCGGCATCGATGTCACCCAGGATGCTTGCCGACAGCAGCCCGGCAAAGGCGCGGTCACGGATGATCACCGCCGCTTCGGTGTTGTAACGGTCCGAGCGGGGATCGAAATTGTGCGTGCCGACCAGGGCGGTATGGCCGTCGATCACCAGCGATTTGGCATGCATGCTCAATCGCGGCGGCGGCAATTCCGGCAATCGATCGACCATCGCATCCATGTCGTTGGGCTGCGGCATGAACTCGTAGATATCAAAGCCCAGCTCGCGCAGGTAGCGCTTCTTGTACTTGTAGGACAGCGCGTAGACCGGGATCGCGTCGGTCGCCGCCAGGCTGTTGGTCGACACCCGGACGGTCAGCCCCGGCTCCTGTTCGCGCCGTGCCTTGAACATGCGCCGGCTGTCGCTGCCCAGCACCAGATAGGGCGTCTGCAGCAGGATCTGCTCGCGCCCCTGGGCCAGCAGGTCGCCAATCGCCAGGCTCACGGCATTGGCCAACGGGTCGTCGGAATGGACCTTGGCCGGCTGATCGGCAACGAACTCGATCTCGTCCACCGCTGCCAGCGGCGCCAGGAAGCGCGCCTCCATCAAGTCCGCATCGTCGGCGTCGGCACTGATCGCGGCCAACTGTGCGCCCACCTGGGCCACGGCCGGGAACGGTTCGGCCTGCCGTTCCCGGCCGGCCAGCAGGCTGCGCCCGACATCGGCCAGGCGGGCGACCGGGAAGGTCTCCTCGTGCCGCCAGAACTCCTCGAAGGATGCCGTCATCGGCGCCAGCGTCGGCCCGCTGATCAGCAACTCCCGGTCGTAGTAAAGAAAATCCGGGTCCAGATCGAAATAGCTGTCGTCGTAATTGCGCCCGCCAATGATCGCCAGCGTGTTGTCGACGATGAACAGCTTGTTGTGCATGCGCTGGTTGATCGAGCGGAAACAGCAGATCACGCCCAGCGCCATCTCCCAGAACTGCGTGCTGGCCTCGCGGAAGGTGGGGTTGTAGACGCGCACCTTGAGGTTGCGGTGGGCCAGGGCCAGGTGTGCCAGGCGGTCGGGATCGCCAAACGACAGCAACTGGTCGACCAGCAGCCGGACCTCGACCCCGCGCCGGGCCGCGGCCAGCAACTCGACCAGCAGCAACTGGCTGCTGACGCTGTCGCGGAAGATGAAGGTCTGCAGGTCGATGCGCTCACGCGCAGCCCGGATCAGATGCAGGCGCAGGCGCAGGGCATCGGCGCCCTGTTCCAGTTGCAGGGCCTGGTGCTGCTGGCGATCGGCAGCGACGGCAGCCAGCAGCAGCGACGGCGCCGCACAGTGGCCATCATCGGGGCATTGCTGGCTTTGCTCCTGCTCGTCAACCAGGCGCTGGTCGACCTGCTGCTGCCGTGCCGGACCCAGGGCGCAGCCGGACAGCGCCACCAGCAAGACCAGGCTCCAGCGCGCCAGCAGCCGGCGGCGGCTCAGGGCACGCAGCGTTGAGCCGGGGCCGCGACGGCTGCACAAGCCGATGATCGCCGGCCAGGGTCGCCGGCCGCGGGCGCACGGGCCTTGCTGATCCGACATCCCGGGAATCAGGCGTCGCGGTGTTCGAGCAGCACGGCACTGCCGCGCAAGGGTCGCTCAGGCACGCTGGGCAGGCGGATGCGGGTGTGGCTGGCGGTGCCCACGCCCGGCGCGCGCGGGCCGAGCAGGTAGGCCAGCAAATCCTGCAGGCCGGGGTTGTGGCCGATGATCATGGCGCGCGAGGCCAACGGCTGGATCCCGGCGATGAGGTCGAGCAGGTCATCCAGGCTGGCCTCATAGATGCGCGGCTCGGTGCGCGCCACGGCGGCGATGTCGTAGCCCAGGGCGGCCAGCGTCTGCTGCGCCCGGCGGGCCGGCGAACACAACACCAGGGTCGGAAGCTGGCCGCGCTCGTGCAGGCGTTCGGCCACGCGCAACACCTGGCGCTCGCCCAGGGCCGACAGGCGGCGGTCGATATCCTCGGTGCCCGGCGCGCGTTCCCGTGCGTCGGCATGACGAACCAGATCGAGCATCAATGACATGGGTGCCATGATCGTTGCCGGTTTGGGTGGGGGCCGTGAAGGCGGATCCGGTCGCGACGAGGGCGGCCGGTGCTGGACAAGTCCCCGAGTTTACGTCGATGGGCGGGTCCATTTCGACTGCCACCGCGGACTGTCGCTCGGTGCGGCGTGGGCCACGGGCAGCGGGTGCGCACTCCGTCGCTGGCGACCACGCGTGCCGGGCTCAGTTGCGCGCCAGCCAGCGCAGCAGCTTGCGGTAATCGTCCTGGCGCTCGCGGGCGGCCTGGCTGTGGTAGTCGAAAAGGCCCTTGCCCATGCTGGCGCTGAGCAGATAGGCCTGGGTGTCGCGGATCTGTGCCAGCAGCGGGAAAGGCAGTTGCGCGATCCGCTCCAGCGCCGTGCGTCCGGAAATGGTTTCCGGGCGCACCCGGTTCAGCACCAGCCCGACCCGGACCTCGCCGTTGGCGATGGCATCGACCTCGCCCAGGCCGGTGACGAAGCGCTCGCTGGCATCCAGATCGATGACCGAAGGCAGCATCGGCACCAGCACCCGGTCGCCGGCGACCAGGACCGCTGCCAGTTCCTCGGCACGGATGCCGGCCGGCGTGTCCACGATCAGGTAATCGACATCCACCGGCGCCTGGAAGCTGGACAGGTGGCGCAGCTTGCCCAGTACCAGCCACTCCAGCGCCACCGCCTCCGGCGGCCGGCGCTCGCACCAGCTCGCGGTGGACAACTGCGGATCGCAATCGGCCAGTACCACGCGTTTGCCGCGGGCGGCCAGGGCCACGGCCAGGTTCACGCTGAGCGTGCTCTTGCCGCTGCCGCCTTTGCTGTTGACCAGAAATACCCGTTTCATCGACTCGCTCCGGTGAATCGGCAATTGATTATGCCTGCCGCCGCGGTCATGTCGAGCGCTCGTTGCCAGCCGCTGACGGCAGCGGGCGCGGCACCGAGCGCACCACGGCGATACGGGCCTGGCGCAGGCGCTGGGCAATGGCGGGGCCAGTCAGGTGCTCGCCGGCGATGACATCGGCGGCATTGACGCCCGCGATCGCCTGCGCCGCGGCCTGCAGGAAGCCGGCCTGCGGATAGGCCGCCTGCTCGCGACCGGCGCGGCCGCGCTTGTCGGCTTGGCAGGCGAGCAGAAAACGTGCGAACCGCTCCGGCCGGCGCAGGGCATCCAGGCGCCCGAGCAGATCGACCACCGTCGCCGGCCGCGACTCCAGCGCCCGATGCGCATCCAGGTGATGACGGCACACCAGCAGCGCCAGCTCGGCATGCGCGCGCGGCACCTTGAAACGCTCGTTGACCGCCTGCACCAGGGGCACGCCAGCATGCTCATGGCCGATATGTGCCGGCAACTTCGCGACCGGCGTCAGGCCCTTGCCCAGATCGTGCAGCAGCACCGCCCAGGCCACCTGGCTGTCGCCCGGTGCGAGCGCGGCGGCCATGGCCAGGCACAATTCAATATGCGCACCGGTGTCGACCTCGGGATGGTGCTCGGGCCGCTGCGGCACGCCGTACAGCCGGTCCAGCTCCGGCAGCAGCACGGCCAGGGCGCCAGACTGGCGCAGTACCTGCAGGCACTGCACCGGCGCGGCCTCGGCCAGGGCCCGTTCCAGTTCCGACCAGACCCGCTCGGGCACCAGATGGTCGATCTCGCCGGCCGCGACCATCGCCTGCATCAGCGCCACTGTCTCCGGCGCGACCTGGAAGCCCAGCGGCGCATAGCGGGCGGCAAAGCGCGCCACCCGCAGCAGCCGCACCGGATCCTCGCTGAACGCCGGCGAGACATGGCGCAGCAGGCGTGCCTGCAGATCGGCCTGGCCGCCAAACGGATCGATCAGGCGGCCATCGGCGGCCTCGGCCATGGCATTGATGGTCAGGTCGCGGCGGCGCAGGTCGTCCTCCAGGCTGACCGAAGGATCGGCATCGACGACAAACCCGCGATAGCCGCGGCCGTGTTTGCGCTCGGTCCGGGCCAGGGCATATTCCTGCCGGGTATCGGGGTGGATGAACACCGGAAAGTCGCGGCCGACCGGCTTGAAGCCCAGCGTCCGCATCGCCTGCGGCGTGGCGCCGACGACGACGAAATCCTCGTCGGACACGGGCCGGCCGAGCAGGCGGTCACGGACCGCGCCGCCAACCCGGTAGGTGGCGAAGGATCCGGCAGCAGGTATCGGCGAGACCGGCTCAGCGGCCACGGCCGCGCCAGTTGTCGAGCCTGGCCTGATGACGGCCGCCGGCGAGCAGGGCCGGCACGATGGCATCAACCGGCGTCGGCACGATGCCCAGCGCCGCCAGGCCGTCCCGGGTGCCGACCGAATCCAGCTTCAGCGACTTGAAATTGTCGCTGGAGATCGGCTTGCCCGGAATCACGTCACCGACCAGCGCCTGCAGGCGACCCAGGGCATCGGGCAAGCGCAGCGCCCAGCGGCGCAGGCCCATGTGGCGGGCGGTATAGCGCACGATTTCGGCCAGGGTCATGACCTGGCGACCGTACAGTTCATAGATCTGGCCGATGCACTTGGGCCGCTCCAGCATGGTCGTCATGGCGGTGGCGACATCACCGACATAGACCGGCGCGAAGCGGGCCCCGGGGCGGGCCAGCGGCAGCACCGGCAACACACGCAGCAGACCGGCGAAACGGCAGAACAGGCCATCACCGCGACCGAAGATCACGCTGGGGCGGATGATGGTCCAGTCCAGGCCGCTGGCGCGGACCAGGGCTTCGGCCTCGCCGCGGGTGCGCAGGTAATGGCTCTCGCCCTCGCCGGCACGCAGGGCGCTCATCTGCAGCAGGCGCCGGATCTTGGCACCGCGGCAGGCCAGCAGGACGCTGCGGGTGAGTTCAACATGCGCCTTCTCGAAGCCCTTGCCGCGGAATCCGCGCTCGTTGAGGATGCCGACCAGATTCACCACTGCCGACGCGCCCTGGAAGGCGGCGACCAGTTGCTGGCGGTCGTGGACATCGGCGCTGCGCACCTCCACGCCGGGCAGCAGGCGCAGGTCCGGCCGCTGTTCACGGTTGCGGCTGAGCACCCGCACGCGATGGCCGCTGCCGGACAGCCGCGACACCAGGTGACGGCCGACAAAACCGGTGCCGCCGAGAATGACGATGGGAGCCGATGCCTGCATGAGCCTTAGCCTCCTGTGGACTGAACCGGGCCGTGAGCCGAACCCGGAGCCGTTATCGAGCCCGATGATGACCGATGCCGGCCGGGAACGTATCCCAGGCCGGTGTCTTGCTGTGTGACCGCAGGCGCGGGGCAGGTGAAAGGATGGCTGGCCACAGCTTCGGCATCAGCCATCCTCGCGGCCTGGCCCGGCATCAGCAGCCGCTGCGACATCGGTCGCGCCTGGCCATGCAGGCGCCAGTCGTAGATGACGCTGAACGCCATCAGGCGCGGCACGTAGTCGCGGGTCTCGCTGTAGGGAATGGTCTCGATGAAGATATCGGCCGGCAGACCGGAACGGGCCGCCAGCCAGCGTTCCACCGGCCGCGGACCGGCGTTGTAGGCGGCGCTGGCCAGCCAGGGACTGCCACCGAAGCGTTCCAGTTGCCGGGCCAGGTAGCGGGTTCCCAGGCGGATGTTGGTGGTTGGATCCTGGAGCGAGCCGGCCCCGCTCCAGGTGATACCCAGTTCGCGCGCCATGCGCTGGCCGGTGGCTGGTAGCAATTGCATCAGGCCGCGGGCGTTGGCAGGCGAGCGGGCATCGGCGCGCCAGGCACTCTCGGCCCGGATCAGGGCCAGCACCCAGGCTGGATCCAGGTCGTTGGCAGCGGCCTCGCGCTTGACCGTGGCCAGTTCGGCCAGCGGGAAGCGCAGGCTGTAGTAGCCCAGGGCGTCGGCCGCGCCGAGCATCCAGATCGCGCGATCGTGCCAGCCGCGGTCATCGGCGATCAGCACCGCCTGCAGGCGTTCGGGCCCGGTGGCGTCGGCCAGGGCATGGTTCCAGGCCCGCGTTGCCTCCGGCAGCCAGCCGACCGCCTGCAGTTCCAGGGCGCGCTGGAAGTCGATACGTCGATACAAGCGCTGCGCAAGCGCCTGGTCGGCGGCCGCCGTCAGCGGGCACAGGGCATAGGGCACGCCAAGGCGGTCGGCGGCCAGGAATCCGTGGTAGCCGGCTTCACGCGCCAGATCACGATAGACCTCGGCCGCGGCATCGCGCTCGCCCAAGGCGGCCAGGGCGCGCGCCTGCCAATAGCGCCAACGCGAATCATCGGCGCCGCCTGCCGGCAGCTTGGCCACCGTGTCGCGCACGCGCTGCCAATCGCCGGCCGCCAGGGCAGCACGCACCTGCCATTGCACAAGCTGCTCGTCTTCCCCGGCGCCTTCAACCCGGTCGAACCAGTCGGCAGCATCGGCGCGGTAAGCGACAGCCGCGTACAGCGCCAGCTCACGCAGCACGGCCTGGCGCTGCTCACGCGGGAAGTCCAGGGTCGGCGCCAGCGCCTGCCAGTGCTCGATGGCGCGATCGACATCCTGGCGCGCACGCCGCGTCAGGGCCTGCGCCGCCGCTGCCTGCGCCGAGGCCGACGCCGGCCAGTTGCGGGCGGCGCTAAGTGTGCCTTCCGGATCGCGCACGGCAGCGACCAGGCGCTCGGCGTCCGGCTGCTGCTGCGCCGGCAGTTGCCGGGCCAGATAGGCCATCAGGCCGGCATTGCCCGCCGCCATGGCCAGGTGCAGCCGCTGCCGGAACTGCTCCGGACCCAGCCAGCCCTGAGCGCGGGCATGGGCGATGGCCGGGTCGCAGGCATCGGGCAGGCTGTCGCCGGTGGCCCACAGGGCGAGCATGGCTTCCTTGATCTTGTTCGCGGCATCGGCATTGTCAACGGGGCCATCAGCGGCGCCGGCGATCGCGGCGCGCAAGCGCAGGCAGCGCAACTGGCGGCCGGCGTCATCGCCGCTGGTGTCGAAAACACGGAAGGCGCGCCAATCCTCGCGCCGGGCCAGCTCTGCCAGCCATTCGCCGCGGAACCGTGCCGCCAGTTGCGTGCCCTGTTCGCGCTCCAAGAAGGCCTTTACCGGCTCGACGCTGACCGTTCGCACCTGACCACGCAGCCGGGCGTAGTCAAGGTACGCGGCCAGTACATAGGCTTCCAATCCCTGCCGGAGGCGTTCGAAATCGGCGTCACGGCCAGCCGCCAATGCCAGCGAGGCGGCGGCGAAATCAAGCCGCTGGCTGGCCGTGGTGGAACCGGTGGCCGCGCCAGCGCTCCGGTCAGGTATCGCCAGGGCCACTGGTAGCGTCAGGATCACCAGCGCAACCAGCCCGGAAAACGTACGGATATCCATGCCCGCCAGTCTAACGGCATGACCGCGGCGACAATGCGCGCCAGCGCGGATCGCGAATACAAAGAAACCGGAATGACGAATGCCGCCAGGATCGCCGCGCAAGTCGCGGCATCAACGAGTTACAGCTGTGGCGGCGTCAAGCTGCCGGGTGGCGGATGGCTCGGCGAGCGTGCCGTGCCGGCTCGGGCTGTCGTCCTTGGCCTCTCCCCGTGGATGGACAGCCCGAAACCGGGGCTCCTGTCGGGGGCCTGGCTGATGCCGCCCGGTTGGCGACGGCCGGCGACCCCGTCCTCCTCCCTTTAGCTAACCCGCCCAGATGTCGCAGTCGAAGTTGACGAAGGCGTAGCCGCTGGCCGCGCGCACCACGGTGACTTCGGTTCCGTCGGCAACCAGCGGCGACTGCCGGACACAGTGGACCAGTTCATCGTCGGCCATGGTCGCCACGTCTTCGTTGCGGAAGATGATGCTGCGCGCGGTGTGGCCGTCACAGGCCCAGCGCTGGTAGAGCGCGTTGATGCCCGCCAGGCGGACTGGCGCCTGGCCCATGATCACGGTCTCCAAACCGACCGGCACGTCGCTGAAATTCGCTGCCATTGAACTTTCCCTCTTGCCTGAGCCAGCCCGTGGCACGGGTTCTCAGGGAGGGCAAGTTTCACCTTTTGCAAGCGCCGTGTCTGCACTTGAACTGTGAACAATTGTTACGATTGTGCGACGGCACATGTCGGCAAGGCGGGGGGCGGATCAGCCGGACCGGCCGGGATAGCGGGCGAGCTGCACAGGCCATGGTCGTGGAAGAACCTGAACCGCAGTCTGCAGCCGTCACTGCTGAAAATCGGGCGTTTGCCATCATAGCTTGAAAATCATCGACTTACGGCAGGGCAAAGATTAAGATTTCGTAAAAAAGTCATCAGCAGTTCAGCTTGATGGGCTAAACTACAATCCGTCGCCAACAGTTGCCTGAAGCAACTGAAATCACTCGAAATTCCTGTCTGGTGCTGCCATGTACGCGCTGTTCCCGTCGATTCTCGTTCTGCTCAGTCTGGCTGTGGTCATGGCCTGGCTGTCGATCGAGCATGTCCGGGAAGGCCAGGTCGCGGTTCTCAGCCGTTTCCGCCGTGCGCACCGGGTGCTGCTGCCCGGCGCCCATTTCCGGATTCCCCTGGTCGACCGCGTCGAGCACCGCCTGGACACCGTCGGCCGCAGCCTGGAATTCAGCGAGCATGCCATCGCCACTGGCGACCAGAACTGGCAGGTCGACGGCCAGGTCTATTACCAGATTCTGGATCCGACAGCGGCCGGCCCCGAGCTCGGCAATCTGGAACAAACTGTGACCCTGGCCCTGCAACACGTGTTGCCGGCGCTGCTGCCCGAGCACGCCAGCGCCTCCAACGACGAGTTCAACCAAGCGCTCAAGGATTCCCTGAACGAGCGTCTGCGCCGGCGCGGCATCATGGTCGCGCGCACCCGCATCCAGGCCGCCTGATCGTCCGGTTCCGGCCGCCTCGGTGCGCCCCGGCGCCCATCTGGGCAAGGGCCCATCGGTCCCATGAGGTAAAGTCCCCGCGCGGCTTCAGGGCCGCGCCATCGATTGCCTGTGTCCAGCCTTGACCAACACTCCCACCCTGTCCCACCTGCGCCCGGAACTTGACCGCGGCCTGGACCAGCTTGGCCTGGCCCTGCCCGATCCGGTCCACCACGCCCTGCTCGCCTACCTGGCCCTGCTGGCGCGCTGGAACCGTACCTACAACCTCAGCGCCGTGCGTGACCCGGACCAGATGCTGGTGCGCCATCTGTTCGACAGCCTGGCGGTGGCGGCCCATGTCCACGGCCGGCGCCTGGCCGACATCGGCACCGGCCCCGGCCTGCCCGGCATCCCGCTGGCGCTGGCCATGCCTGAGTTGCAGGTGCTGCTGGTCGACAGCAATGGCAAGAAGGCACGCTTCCTGCGCGAGGCCGTGCGCACCCTGGGCCTGGGCGAACGCTGCCAGGTCAGTCAGGCGCGGGTGGAAGCACTGGCCGACAGCGCCGGTTACGACACCGTCACCTCACGCGCCTTCGCCTCCCTGGCCGACTTCATCGCCGGCAGCCGCGACCTGCTGGCACCGGGCGGGCGCTGGCTGGCGCTCAAGGGGCAACGGCCCGACGATGAGATCGATGCCCTGCCGGCCGACATCCGCGTCGAGGCCATCGTGCCGCTGGCAGTGCCCGGCTTGGCAGCACAGCGCCATGCCGTCATCATGAGCCGCTCCGGCCAGCCCGGCCCGGGCACACCGACAGGGACGGCATGAGCCGCATCATCGCCATCGCCAACCAGAAGGGCGGCGTCGCCAAGACCACCACCTGCGTCAATCTCGGTGCCGCCCTGGCCGAGATGAACCGTCGCATCCTGGTGGTCGACATGGACCCGCAAGGCCACGCCACGATGGCCTCCGGCCTGGACAAGGACGCCGATGCCGCCAACGGCTGCGATGTCCTGCTGCAGGAAGTGTCGGCCCGCGAAGCGATCGTCACCGTACCCGGCGGCTTTGACGTGCTGCCCGGCAACACCGACCTGACCGCCGCGGAAATCAAACTGATGGATGTGCTCGCCCGCGAGCATCGCCTGCGCATCGCGCTGGAACCGCTGCGCGCCGACTATGACTACATCCTGATCGATTGCCCGCCCTCGCTCAGCCTGCTCACGGTCAACGCCCTGACCGCGGCCGACAGCGTGCTGATTCCGATGCAGTGCGAGTTCCTGGCCCTGGACGGCCTGAGCAAGCTGATGCAGACGATCCAGGCGATCCAGGCGCATACCAACCCGGCGCTGGAGATCGAAGGCCTGCTGCGCACGATGTACGATGGCCGCAACAATCTGGGCCAGGATGTCTCCGCCCAGCTCGCCGAGCACTTCGGCGACAAGCTCTACCGCACCGTGATCCCGCGCAATGTGCGCCTGGCCGAAGCGCCCAGCTACGGCATGCCGATCACCCACTACGATCGCGACTCGCGTGGCGCCACCGCCTATCTGGGCCTGGCCGGCGAGTTCCTGCAGCGCGAGCGCCGCAACACCGCCCCCGCACAGCAGTAACCTGGAGTACAGCGCCACCATGGCAACCCGCAAACGTGGCCTGGGCCGAGGCCTGGATACCCTGATCCCCAAGGTTGAGGGCGACAGCGACCATGCCCAGGGCGAGCTGCACGAACTGGCCATCGATGCCCTGGCACCGGGCCGCTATCAGCCGCGCAGCGCCATCGATGCCGAGGGCCTGGATGAGCTGGCGCAATCGATCCGTGCCCAGGGCCTGATCCAGCCGATCATTGTCCGACGGGCCGGCAAAGGCTACGAGATCATTGCCGGCGAACGCCGCTGGCGCGCCGCGCAACTGGCCGGGCTGACCCGGGTCCGGGCCCTGGTGCGCGAGGCCGACGACCGCGCCACCATCGCCATGGCGCTGATCGAGAACATCCAGCGCGAGGACCTGAATCCGCTGGAAGAGGCGCAGGCGCTGAAGCGCCTGATTGACGAATTCGATCTCACCCACCAGGAGGCCGCCGACGCCGTCGGCCGCTCCCGGGCGGCGGTCAGCAACCTGTTGCGCCTGCTGGAACTGCCCTCGGCGATCCGTGCCCTGATGGAAGCCGGCCGCCTGGACATGGGCCACGCCCGGGCCCTGCTCACCCTGCCCGAAAGCCAGGCCATCGCCCTGGCCGAGCAGGCCGCCGACCAGGGCTGGACCGTGCGCGAACTGGAACAGGCCGTGCGCCAGCAGCAGACCGGAGGCGGGGTAAAGGCCAAGCCGGCGGCAGCCAAGCGCGACCCGGACATCGCCCGCCTGGAACAGGAGCTGGCCGAGCGGCTATGCGCGCCGGTCACCCTGCGCCACCGCAGCAACGGCCGCGGCCAGTTGCAGATCCGCTATCACAGCCTGGACGAACTGGAAGGCATCCTCGAGCGCCTGCGCGGCAACGCCTGAGTCCCTTGCTTCGGAGCGACTTGCCCCGGCGACAACAGCACTGACCGCTGCACGGACTGCGGTCACCCTGCCCGGCTGAACTTCGGCAACGGTTGCCGCCAATCACAAGGGACGCCGAAGCGTCCCTTGTTTGCTGCTGATGGGCGAAGCCGACTGGCCTGCCCATTGACACGTTGCCGGCTCAGTTGCCGCCGTCACCACCGCCGCGACGATGACGCTTGCCCTCGCCACCGCGGTCATGGCGGTCATGGCGGTCATGACCGCGCTTGCCATGCCCGGCACCGGCGCGCTTGTCGAACTGCTCGCGCATCTGCTGGTAGCGGGCCATCTGCTCAGTGCTCAGGATCGTCGCCAGCTCGGCCTGATGCTGTTGCCGCAACTCGCGCATCTGGCTGCGATGGCGCTGGTGCAGGTCCTGGCGGGCGCTGCGTTGCTCGGCGTACAACGCCTGTACTTCCAGTTTCTGGGCCTCGGTCAGGTCCAAATGTTCGGCCAGGCGGTCAATTCGCCGCTGCTGCTTGCCCGAATCGTGAGCCTGGCCATGGCGCGGCGCATCGGCCGCAGTCGTCACCGGGGCGGCATCGCCGCTGCGGGAGGAAGGCTGGACCGGCTGGGCGAACGCGGCACTGGCGAGCGCCAGCGACAGGCCCAGGGCGAGGATCGGTGTGGTGGTCAAAGTCTTCATGCGTGGCTTGCTCCTGCGGGTGGACAGCGTGGCTGTCCGGTGTCGCCACCATCACCGCCAACCTGGCAGTGAACATGGAACCCGGGATCTGCATACCGGTTACCGTTCAGGCCGACGGCTCAGGCCGGCGGGGTCATGCCGGCGGGCGCGACACCGGCCGCGCCCGCGCCAGCGCGCGCATCGCCACGCCCAGGACACCGCCCAGAACCAGGGCGCCGCCGAGCAACAGGCGAATGCCGGGCCGGTCACCCCAGAACAGCACGCCCAGGATCACCGCCAGCACCGGCGTCAGCAGCAGGTGCGGAGTGATCGCCGACACGCCATGACGGCGCACCAGCCAGAAATACAGGCCATGGCCGAAGATCGAGGCAAACAGCGCCGAATACGCCGCCGCGCCATAGGCCAGCATCGGCGCCTGGCGAAGATGGCCCAGGACATCGCCTTCCACGGCCAGCGACGCGGCGATCATCACCGGCAGGCTGATCACCGCGCCCCAGGCCTGCAGCGCGAACGGATCAACGCCCTCCAGGCGCCGCATCAGCACCGAACCCAGGGCCAGTGCCAGTGCCGAGGCCATGCACAAAGCCAGCGCCAGCGGCTGCTGCGCCACCTGCGGGTCCAGACCCAGCACCAGGATGCCGCCGAACGATACTGCCACCGCCAGCGACGAACGCCAGCCGATGCGTTCGCCCAGCAACCAGACCGACAGCAGCACGCTCATCGGCACATACACCTGCATGGCGATGGCCACCGTGCTCAGGTCGCCAGCGGCGCGCAGGGCCCAGAAGTTCAGGCCGAAATGCAGGCCGCCGTTGAGCAGGGCCACTGCCACCAGGCGCGGCCAATGACCCTTGGCCGGTGCCTTGAGGAACGGCAACAACACCAACAGCACCAGCAACAGGCGCAGGGCCGTATACAGAAATGGCGGCAGCGACAGCAGGGCCGCCGCCGACACCAGGAAGTTGCCAGCCCAGGCCAGGCAGATCAGCCACAGCAGCAACAGGTGTGACAGCGGCATCCGTGCAGTAGTCCGTGGATTGAAGATACCGGCCGGATGTCGACCCGGAGGGTGGGCACGCCAGCGCGGTCAGCAGGCTGCCCGGGTTGTCGTCATCGGCCCGGCGACTGCGCCCAGCCAGACAGCACCAACCAGCCGACAGCAACGCCGGCCTGGTCGGCTGACCGGAAAACCGGGCAATTCATTTCGGAAGCGGGACGCCGTCGGCCTTGGCATCAGGCCACAGGATGTGGCGGCCGACCGCTGGGTGGCGGGCAGTGGCCAGACAAGCCGCCACCGCCCGCTGCGCATCCGTCGGCTTACTGGACGGTCAGATCCCGGGTCATCGCCGGCACGCCGTCGAGCAGGATCTCGACCTGGTAGGCACCTGCCGGGAAGCCGTCCGGCTTGTTGATCCGGAACTGGTGAATGGCCGGACCATCGGTCTGGATGGTGTGGCTCTCGCTGTGGACATCGATATGCTCGTCGCCATTGACATAGGTCCAGCCGGCGCTCAGTTCGGCTTCGCCGGCGCCATCGGTGAACACCAACACGGCCAGTTCGTCCTGCGGGCTGAAGACATCGGTCGGCTCGGCGGATTCGGCATTGCCGTCGGGAATGCGGGCCGGCTGGACCTCGGTGACGCTGATGCCCATGACCACCGGTTCGGGTGCCGCCGGTGCTGCCGGGGCCTGGGCGGGTGCCGGTGCCATGGCAGGCGGCGCTGCGCTCTCGGTAGCCGGCTGGTCGCGCTTGCAGGCGGCCAGGGCAACGGTGGACAGGACAAGGCAGATCAGGGCAAGGCGTGTGCACTTCATGGTTACTCTCCTGGGCAGACTTGGAACAGGGCAAAAGGGATGTTGCAAAGTGGGCTGGCCATGGCCGCCCGGGCATGTCGGCAAAACCATGACCGGCCGGCAGGCATCGCCGTCGCCGGTCGGCCTGGCCGCAGGCTCAATCGTCGTCGATGGTGGTCAGGGCCGGAATCTTCAGCACCTGGCCGGGATGGATCAGGTCGGGATTGTCGAGCTGGTCGCGGTTGGCCTCGAAGATCACCCGCCAATGCCGGGTTTCACCATAGACCCGGCGCGCGATCTTGGACAGCGAATCGCCGCGCTGCACGGTATGGGACTGGGCCGGCACCACGTTGGCATCGGAAGACTGCGCCGAGCTGTCGAAACCGCCCTGCACCGAGCTGAAATCCGGCGCTTTCGACGCCGCGTCTGTGCTTGGCTGCCCGGCTGGCGCGCGCTCCGCCGGCGCTGCCGGCTTGTTGCTGGTGAAGCCTCCGCTGACGCCGGAAAAGTCGGGCTTGTCCTTGTTCGCACTCATGGCCTTGAACCTCGTTGGGCGGCTGCCCTTTATACAGGGCGTTGCGTTAGCGATTGGTTAGAAATGTGCGCCACATGCGATCGCGGCCAGCACAGCAGCGCGGCGATCAGGCAGGCCACCAGCGGCCAGACCAGGTATCGGAACTCGGCCCCTGGCGCGACCAGCGGCAGCGGCGCCACGGACAAAGCCGCCGAGGCCAGCAGCACCGGCAACAGCGGATGCCGGCGTGGCTGCCGCCAGGCAATCACGGTGATCACGGCACCGGCAAGCAGATACGGCCAGGCGAAAAACATCGCGCTGCCGGACAGACGCTGGCCCAGGCGCGCCCAGGCTTGCTGCAATGCTGGCTGCCGGCGCGCCAGCGGCGGGTTGTCCGGATGCTGGAACCAGGCGGCCTGGAAACGCAGCTCGGCCGGCCCGCGGTCGCCGGCGCCATCAAGCAGGGTGCGGGTCAAGCGCCAGCGATGACGGGCATAGGACAGCGGATACTCGCGCAGCATCGCCAGCCAGGCCTGGCGCAGTTGCGCGCTCTGGGCCGGCGTCGGCGTCACATACAGGGTGATCAGGATCTTGTTGGTGGCGAAGATGGTGGTGTTGGTCCAGGGCTGGAAGGCGGCCTCCAGCTCTGCCAGCGTCAGGTCATCGAAACGCCATTCGGCAGGAATCAGCATCTGGCCCTGGTCGATTGACACCGAGGCCAGATCCCACAACGCGGTCAGCGGCCAGACCGGCCGCTGTTCCACCTGCGGCAAGCGGTTGGGCAGGCTGGCGAGCACGGCCACCAACACGGCCATGCCGGCGCCAAGCAGGGCTCGCTGCGGCCAGGCCAGGGCGGGTTGCCGGCGACCGGCGATGAACCAGAGCATCGGCAGCACCAGCGGCAGGGCGTTGTGGCGGTAGGCGCAGGCCAGGGTCAAGGCGGCCAGTGCCAGCAGCAGCCGGGGCCAGGATGGCCAGCGTTGCGCCAGGGTCTTGGGCTTGGTCGAGCCGTCGTCGGCACCGGCTGCGGCGTGCGATTTGGGGTCGGGCTGGCAGCGGCCTGGTCGTTCGAGGCGCAGCACCCGCGCCAGCGCGGCCACGGCCAGCAGGATGAAGCCGAGCATCGGCACGTCCTTCCACAGGTGCGCCACGACCACGGTCACCGGCGGCCACAGGCCGACCAGCAGCACCAGCAGCACCTGCGGCAGCGGCCGGGCGAACAGCTCGCGCGCCAGCCAGGCCAGCGCACCCCAGAACAGCGCCAGATGCAGCAGGAACAGGCCGCCGGGGCCGGGGAACAACTGTTCCATCCAGGACCAGGTCCAGGCCATCAGGGCCGGATGCACGCTGGTATAGCGACCGGTGCGGGCTTGCAGCCATTGCTCGGCCGAATCCGGCGACATCAGCCCCGGATACAGGGCCCAGGCCATCAGGGCAAAACCCAGGCCGGCAGCGAGCCAGGCGGCATGCGAGTGACGCGCGATCGTCATGCCGGTCACGGCGAGGTCGGGGTCGCCGGGTCGTGCGCTGCGCCAGCAACCGTGCACGGGCGATCCGGCAGCCAGCGCAGGACCAGGACCAGTCCGGCACAGAACACCGGCCAGATCAGATATCGGAACTCGGCGCTGGGCGCGGCCACCAGCAACGGCAGGGTGACCAGCAGGCACGACCACAGCACCGGCGGCAACAGCGGATGTCCGCGCCGGCCACGCCGGCCACTGGGCCAGCGGCGACCGGGCCGACCGCGCAACGACCAGGCGACCGCGGCCAGCACCAGCACATAGGGCCAGAAGGCGAACAGCGGCGTGTTCACCCATACCGCCACCCATTGCCGCCATTGCCGTGCTCCGGCCGAGTCGGCGACCGTCACCGGCGGATTGTCGGCAAACGGCATCACCGCGTAATAGACGATCTGATCATCGGGAAGCTGCTGCGGAAAAAAGCCGAACAGGTAACCGGCAACCCGGGCGCGGTGGCGCAGATAGGGCACCGGATGATCCAGCCACAGGCGCAACCAGGCGCCATTGACCGCCGCCATCTGCTCGTCGCTGAAGGCGGTCGGGCCGACCGACATGCGGATCCGGGTGGAGTTGTAGATCGGTGGCGCGGCGAACGGCACGAAATGATTGTCCAGGTCGGCCAGCACCAGATCCGGTTCGATGATGGCATCGGGCAGCAGCACCTCGCGCTGCGCGATCGACACCGCCGCCAGGTCCCAGGTTGCGGTCACCGGCCAGACCTGGAACCGGTCGACGCCGGGCAGCCGGTTGGGCACGCCGGCCAGGATCATCACCGCCAGCAGCAAACCGGTGCTGAGCGCCAGACGCTGCCAGGGCCAGATCTGCCAGTCTCGCCACGCCCGGCGCGGTCGATCTTCGACATCGGTATCGACATCGACATCAACATAGGCAGCGGCATGGCTCAATTCCCGGCCAGCGACATACCAGAGCAGCGGCAGCGCCAACGGCAGCGCGTTGTGCCGGTAGGCGCAGGCCAGGACCAGGGTCGCCACCGCCGCCAGGCGCAGGCTGCGCGCCGGCCGCCGATGGTCGTGAGCGAGCAGGGCCAGGGTCCAGATCAAGGCCACCAGCATGCCGATGTCCTTCCACAGGTGCGGCAGCAGGGCGAACACCGCCGGCATCAAGCCCAGTGCCCACACCAGCAGGCCACGCCACCAGCCCCGGTCGACCAGACCGCTGACCAGCAGCGCCAGCCCGAGCCAGTACAGGGCCACGTGCAGCACGAACAGGCCGCCCGGCCCCGGCCACAGCCGTTCGGTGGCGCTCCAGACCAGGGTCATCAGCACCGGATGCACATTGTTCCATTGGCCGCTGCGCACCTGGTACCACTGGTAGGCCGAATCCCAGCTCAGGTAGCCGGGATAGAACAACCACAGGCTGAGCGCGAAGCCGGCAACAGCGGCCAGCCAGGGCGCGAAACGTGCGGGCGCTGTGGCTGGCGGTGCCGGCCGGGCGGCAGGCGGCAGCGACGCGTTGCCGGCAGACCGGGCGAGCGCTGCGTCTGGTCTGCCGGCGGGCATCACGGCTTGTGCTCCGCCGCCAGGTACTCCTGGCTCTGCATCTGGATCAGGCGACTTTCGGTGCGCTCGAACAGCGCGCGCAGACGGCCCTGCGCGGGATAAAGCCGGGTCGGTGGCACCTGCGCGGTCAGCAGCAGCTTGACCTTGCGGTCGTAGAACTCGTCGACCAGGTGGATGAAACGGCGCGCGGCATCGTCACGCTCGGGCGGGCCGAACTGCGGCACGCCCGAGATCAGCACGGTGCCATGACTGCGCGCCAGTTCGATGTAGTCGGCGACCGAGCGCGGACCTTCGCACAGCACGGAAAAATCGAACCAGACAACATCGCCGCCGAGACCGCGGGCCGGCACGCGCCGGCCTTCGATTTCGATATCGACATCGAATTGGCGCTGGCCCTGGACCAGCTCGATGAAGCGCTCGCGCAACTGGCGTTCGCTGTCGGCGTCGGCCGGCACCAAGTACACCGGCGCCCGGGTCAGGCTGCGCAGGCGCCAGTCGGTCGGCGAGACCAGCTCGACGACGTGGCAGTGGCTCTGGATCAGCGCGATCGCCGGCAGGAAGCGGCTGCGCTGCAGGCCATCGCGGTACAGCTCCTGCGGCGGCGTATTGGATGTGGTCGCCAACAGCACCCCGCGCCGGAACAGGCCCGACAGCAGGCCGGACAGGAGCATGGCGTCGCCGATGTCGGTGACATTGCACTCGTCCAGGCACAGCAACCGGCAGCGGCCGGCGACATCGGCCGCGACCCGGTCCAGAGGTTCGTCCAGGCCCTGCTCCCGGTAGCGGCGCAGGCCCTCGTGCACCTGCGCCATGAAGCGGTGGAAATGAAGGCGCAGCACCCTGCCCTGGGGCAGCAAACCGGCGAGCAGATCGATCAGGAAGGTCTTGCCGCGGCCTACCCGGCCCCACAGGTACAGGCCGCCGCCGACCGGCCGGCGGCGTCCGCGGCCGAGCACGCGGTCGAGCAGGCCGGTGCCGCGGTCATCCGTGCCGGCAAGGTCATTGAACAGGCGGTCCAGGTACGGCAGCACGGCGCGCTGCGCCGGATCATCCTGCCAATGGCCGGCGTCAACCCCGTCCTGATAGGCCTGGCCCGGCGTGCGGACCGCGGCCGCCGGCGCCTCAGCCATCGTGCCGCAGCGGCGGCAGGTTGCCCTTGACGGCGTTCTTCAGCGCCCCGCGCAGATCCATCAGCCGGCGATGGAAGAAGTGCCCGGTCTCGGGCATGCGGATCAACTGGAACGGCTGCTTGACGGTGTCGGCCCAGTCGTAGACCGCCTGCGGCGAGACGATCTCGTCCTCGTCGCCCTGGATCACCAGCCAAGGGCAGCGTGGCCGCTTGAGCGTGCGGAAATCGAAATTCTCCACCGCCGGTGCCACGGTCACCAGTTGCTGTACCGGCAGCTCCTGGGCGGCGCGGGCGGCGACATAACAGCCGAAGGAAAATCCGGCCAGCCAGAGCTGGTCGTCGGGGCGCACCGCCGCCAACCACTGCGCGATCAGGCGCACATCCTCGGCCTCGCCAATGCCGTTGTCGTATTGGCCTTCGGAATCGCCGACACCACGGAAATTGAAGCGCACCGTGGCCAGGCCCAGCTCGCGCAGGCTGCGCGAGAGCACGGTCACCACCTTGTTGTGCATGGTGCCTTCGTGCAGCGGATGCGGGTGGCAGATGATCGCCACACCGGCTCGGGCCGCATCCGGTTCGGGCAGCTCCACCGCCGCCTCGATGGCACCGCCGGCACCGTGCAGGACGAGATCACCGCTAGCGGCCGGGAACTGCTCAGGTTGCTTGGACTGGATGGCTGACGACACGGACATACTCCTGGACCGGACCATGATACCGGGTATGCCGCAGATTTCAGGCGCGGGTCGCCCGGCACCCGTCAAGGCCGGCCAACGGCAGCCTGGCGGGCACCGGATTGACCCGGGATCAGCGGCGACCCGACAACAGCCTGCGGCTTTCGCGCCGACGCATCGATCCGGCGCGGGCATGCCTTGCGGCACTGGCCCCGCCCTGGCCATGTTGCATCACAATATCGGCCCGCTGGCAGCCGGGGCGGCGACTGTGACGGTGTGCTGTTCGCTCTCGGATCGGCACCGGACTACCCGGGCCAACAGCCAGCAGCCACGCCCACACCCGCCCCGCACGCAAGCCGCCGGCAGCCGCACAGCAGCAGAACGAAACCACGGCCGCGCCAACCTTTCCGGCCGCCCGTCCGTGCCCCTTTCGATAGCAACCCTCGTCATCCGACCACGCCAGGAAATCTCGTCATGACCCGTCGCCAGCGACCCGCCCAGCCAGCCCGCCGCTCCACCGCCAAGCGCATGATCGTGATGCTGTTGCTGGTCGGCATCGTGTTCGGCGCCATCTTCGGCTTCAAGGCCTGGCTGTCCGGCTTCATCGATCGCATGATCGAGCAATCGCCGCAGCCACCGGCGGCGATCACGGCCGGCGTGGTCGAGCAGATGCCGTGGACCCAGAGGTTGACTGCGGTCGGCACCGTGGTCGCCGACAACGGCGTCAACGTCACCACCGAAGCGGCCGGCATCATCAGCGAGATCCGCTTCGACTCCGGCCAGGCCGTGGCCAGGGGCGATGTCCTGGTGCAACTGGATGCCAGCACCGAAACCGCCAGCCTGCGTGCGATGGAGGCCAGCCTGAACCTGGCCCTGGTGCAACGCGACCGCTTCCGCGACCTGTATGCCAGCCGCCAGGCCGTGGCCAAGGCCGACCTGGACCAGCGCGAGAGCGAGGCCGAGCGCCTGCAGGCCGAGGTCAATGCGCAACGGGCACTGATCGCGCGCAAGACCATCCGCGCGCCGTTCGCAGGTGTGCTCGGCATCCGCCAGGTCAACCTGGGCCAGTACCTGAATCCGGGCGATGCCATCGTCAGCCTGCAGTCGCTGGATCCAGTCCATGTCGATTTCCACCTGCCCGAACAGCGGTTGCACTCGGTCGACACCGGCCAGGCGGTGACTGCCGGCATCGATGCCCTGCCCGACGAGCACTTCGACGGCCAGATCACCGCGATTGATTCGGGTGTCGACCCGGGCACACGCAATTTCCTGGTGCGGGCGACCTTCGCCAATCCCGACCAGCAGTTGCGCCCGGGCAGCTTTGCCCGCATCCAGGCCCAGACCGGTGACCCCGAACAGGTGCTGGTGCTGCCGCAGACGGCGATCAGCTTCAATCCCTACGGCAACTCGGTCTATGTCATCAGCGAGCAGACCGACGCTGCGCGCCAAGCCGGGAATGAGCCGGTATTGACCGTGCGCCAGCGCTTCATCCGCACCGGCGACACCCGTGGCGACCTGATCGTGGTCAGCGAAGGCCTGGTCGCCGGTGAGCGGGTCGCCACCAGCGGCCTGCTCAAGCTGCGCAACGATGCCGTGGTGGTGATCAACGACAGCGTTCAGCCCAGCAGTGACCTGACCCCGAGCCCGGACAACCGCTGATGAAATTCACCGACATCTTCATCCGGCGGCCGGTGCTGGCCGCGGTCGTCAGCCTGTTCATCCTGCTGCTGGGCCTGCGCGCCGGCAGCGAGTTGAACGTGCGCCAGTACCCGGAGCTGCAGAACGCGGTGATCCAGGTCACCACCGCCTACTTCGGTGCCGACGCCGACCTGATCCAGGGTTTCATCACCACGCCGCTGGAACGTGAGGTAGCCAGCGCCGAGGGCATCGATTACCTGGTATCGACCTCGACCGCGGGCATCAGCATGATCCAGGCCTACCTGCGCCTGGACTACGACCCCAACGAGGCCCTGACCCAGATCGCGGCCAAGGTCAGCAAGCTGCGCGGTCAACTGCCCGACGCCGCCGAGGACCCGGTGGTGGAACTGCAGCAGGGCGACCAGATCGCGGCCATGTACCTGAGCTTTTCCAGCGAGATCCTGGACAACAACCAGATCACCGATTACCTGGTGCGCGTGGTCGAACCCAAGCTGGCGACCCTGCCCGGAGTGCAGCGCGCCGAGATCATGGGCAGCGGCAGCTTCGCCATGCGCGTGTGGCTGCAGCCCGACCGCATGGCCGCGCTGGGCGTCACCGCCAGCGATGTCTGGGCCGCGCTGCAGGCCAACAACGTGCTCTCGGCGGTCGGCTCGACCAAGGGCCAGATGGTCTCGATCGACCTGACCGCACGCACCGACCTGCGCACGCCCGAGGAATTCCGGCAACTGGTGGTGCGCCAGGACGAGGGCGCCATCATCCGCCTGGCCGATGTCGCCGATGTCGTCCTGGGCTCGGAAAACTACGGTTCATCGGTGTCGTTCAACGGCGATCGCGCCACCTTCATGGGCCTGTTCGTCTCGCCCGATGCCAACTCGCTGGATGTCATCGCCCTGGTGCGCGAGGTCTGGGACACCGAGATCGTGCCGCAGCTTCCCGATGGCGTCGCCGGCAATATTCCCTATGACAGCACCGAGTACATCCAGGACGCGATCAACGAGGTCGCGCGCACCATCATCGAGGCGGTGCTGATCGTCATCGTGGTCATCTTCCTGTTCCTGGGCTCGCTGCGCAGCGTGTTCATCCCGGCGCTGACCGTGCCGCTGTCACTGATCGGCGTGCTGTTCTTCATGCTGCTGATGGGCTTCAGCATCAACCTGCTGACCCTGCTGGCGATGGTGCTGGCGATCGGCATCGTGGTCGACGACGCGATCATCGTGCTGGAGAACATCCACCGCCATGTCGAGGAGGGCAAATCCCCGCGCGAGGCAGCCCTGATCGGCGCCCGCGAGCTGGCCTGGCCAGTGGTGGCGATGACCACGACCCTGGTCGCGGTGTACCTGCCGATCGGCTTCCTGGGCGGCCTGACCGGCACCTTGTTCGTCGAGTTCGCCTTCACCCTGGCCGGCGCCGTGCTGCTCTCGGGCGTGATCGCGCTGACCCTGTCGCCGATGCTCTGCGCCTACCTGCTCAAGCCGCGCGACCAGGGCCAGGGCCGGCTGGCGACCTGGCTGGATGCCCGCTTCGACGGCCTGCGCCAGCGCTATCGGCGGCGCCTGCACGGCGCCCTGGAAACCCCCTCGGTGATCGCCGTGTTCGGCCTGATCGTGCTGGTCTCGTGCTGGTTCCTGTTCACCAGCTCCAATACCGAGCTGGCGCCCGAGGAAGACCAGGGCTTCGTCTTCGCCATCGGCAGCAGCGATCCGTACAGCACCCTGGATTACCTGCAGCGCTACAGCGACGAGCTCACGCGCATTGCCGCCGACACCGAGGAAGTCGACAACATCTTCCAGATCAACGGCATGGGCGGCGGTGGTGGCGGCTCGACCAGCCAGGCCATCGCCGGCTTTGTGCTCAAGCCCTGGAGCGAGCGCGAACGCAGCACCAAGCAGGTGCTGGAGCAGGACCTGACACCGCAGATCAACCAGATCGCCGGCCTCAACACCTTCGCCGTGCAGCCGCCGGCGCTGCCCACGCCCGGCGGCGACGGCACGCCGATCCAGATGGTGATCGGCAGCACCGGCGATCTGCAGTCGATCCAGGAACTGGCCGGGCAGATCCTGGAACGGGCCTATGCCAGCCGCAAGTTCATCTTCCTGGACACCGACCTGAAGATCGACAAGCCGCGCGTGGACATCATCATCGACCGCGACAAGGCGGCCCTGCTCGGCATCGACATGCGCACCTTGGGCGCCGACATGGCGGCGATGCTTTCCGGCGGCTACGCCAACCGCTTCGCCCTGGCCAACCGTTCCTACCGGGTGATTCCGCAGGTGCAGCGCGCCGACCGGCTCAATCCCGAACAACTGGGCAACTACTACACCCGCACCCGCAGCGGTGAGCTGGTACCGCTGTCGACCCTGGTGCACCTGGAGCACACGGTGCAGCCGCAGACCCTGAAGCGCTTCCAGCAACTCAACGCGGTCACCATCTCCGGCGTACCGTGGCCGGGCGTAACGCTGGGCGAAGCACTGGCAACCCTGGACGATATCGCCGCCGAGCTGCTGCCGCCGGGTTACAACGTCGATTACGCCGGCCAATCGCGCCAGCTCAAGACCGAAGGTTCTGCGTTGATGATGACCTTCGTCTTCGCCCTGATCGTGATCTATCTGGTGCTCGCGGCCCAGTTCGAGAGCTGGCGCGATCCGCTGATCATGCTGGTCACCGTGCCGATGGCGATCTGCGGCGCAATGATCTTCGTCTCGCTGGGCATCACCACGCTGAACATCTACACCCAGGTCGGATTGGTGACCTTGATCGGGGTAATTTCCAAGCACGGCATATTGATCGTGGAGTTCGCCAACAAGCTGCAGCGTGAGCAGGGCCGGTCCCGGCGCGTGGCGATCGAGGAGGCCGCGGCCATCCGCCTGCGTCCGGTGCTGATGACCACCGCCGCCCTGGTCTTCGCCATGGCGCCGCTGCTGATCGCCACCGGTGCCGGCGCCGCCTCGCGCTTCTCGATGGGCCTGGTGATCGCCACCGGCATGACCCTGGGCACCGCCTTCACCCTGTTCGTGTTGCCGGCGATGTACCTGTACCTGGCGCGTGACCACGGCCGCGGCGAACCGGAACCGGCGCCAGGGCACGGAACGCCCGGTTCCGGCGGCAACGCTGCGCCTGCTTTCAATCCGGGAGTCTCGTCGTCGTTGCCGGCGTCAGCAGCGGCGTCGGCAGGCATCGGCTACAGCAGGCCGGAGGGCGCTTGAATCCGGCACGGTCAATGCCCGGCGATAACGTTCAAATCACCGACCGGCAGTAGCCGACAAAGAAAGGTTGACAAGTGGCTGCGTGAATCCGCCAATGCCCTGGCCACTGCTCGCGGTCAGCGCCGATTCGGTCCCTTGCTCGAACAATCCCGGACAATGGCTCAGCAAATGCCAGCGCTGCGGCAGGGCCGCCGAAATCAGGGAAACCGGTCAATGCCCGGGCCAGTGCCCGGGCCAGTGCCGCCGGCCGGAATGGTCAGATCGGGTGCTGGCGCATGGATGGGCCGGTGCAAAAGATGAATATTGCATAACACCGGCCATGACAGCGGCCGCCTTTCAATAACCCCACACTCGACAAGCCAAACAGAATTGGCCATCATTGCGCCCGCAAGGATTCCGCAGTACCCCTCAGTGAGCCAATGAGCGAGAAATCAAATGAGCATTCAAATCGAGAACCTCAGCCAGAGCCAGCTTGACGAGCTGATTGACAAGGCGCGTGCGCGCAAGGATGCCCTGCACAGGGAACAGATCAGTTCCGTGCGTGACGAACTGTCGGCAATCGCGCGCCAGAAGGGTTATACGATCGAAGAACTGTTCGGCAAGGGCCGTCGCGCGGCCAGCAAGCGCGGTTCGGTACCGCCAAAGTTCCGCAACCCGGCTGACAGCTCGCTGACCTGGACCGGCCGCGGCAAGCGCCCGCGCTGGTTCCAGGCCGAACTGGACGCGGGCAAGAGCCCGGACTCGATGCTGATCGACAAGTAATAGAAAAGCCATTGCCGCAGCCGCCGCGAACTATCGGCTGCCGGCAATCGCAGCCGCATCAACCCGGGTCGTCAAGGCCCGGGTTTTTTGTTGCCCCGATCAGCGCCGGCAGCCAGTCTCCGATTGCCCCGATCCACGGGCGCCAGGTAACCCCGGCCATTGGCCACCCCAATGATGGCCTGCGAGACGCGCTTACAGGGTCCGGCGTGGTGGTACCAGCAGGTTGCCGAACAGCAGGCCGGCAACCAGGGTGACCAGGACCACCAGCAAGGTGTAACCGGTTCCCAGGCTGAGGAAGACATCGCGCTCAAAGACCTGGGTCAGGCCGCGGAAACCGATACTGCCGGGCACCAGCAGGATAATCCCGGGAAACCGGATCAGGGCGCCAGGGCGCCGGAACATCCGCGCATACAGGTTGCCGGCGGCGCAGGCGATCAGGGCCGCCAGGAAAACCCCGAACTCACTGCCCACCACGGTGCCGAAATAGCGGCTGATCAGGAAACTGAAGATTGCCGCCGCCATCACCAGCGGGAAATCGCGCCAGGCGGCGCCAAAGCTGATGGCAAAACCAAAACCGGCGACCAGCAGCGCCGGCCACAACATCCATGACGGCACCGGCGCCACCGCCTCGGCACCGCCCAGCCAACCCAGCAGCAACACGATCTGGCTGCCGGCGACGACGCCGAAAGCCAGTTTCAGCAGCACCGCGAAGGCACCGGCGAACCGGGCCACGCCGGAGACCAGGTGGTCGGTGGCCAACTCGTTGATCGCCGTGGTCAGGGACAGGCCGGGCAACAGCACCAGCAGGCTGGCCAAGACCACCGATTGCACCGACAGCGGCATCAGGAAATGGCTCCAGGCGCCGATCAGCACCGTCGCCAGCAGGGCGCAGGTCGCCTGCGAGGAAGGCCGCAGATGCGGCCGATGCGCGCAATAGCGATCGACCAGGCCGACCACGGTACCAATCGCCAGGGCGGCGATGACATCGGCCCAGCCGCGGCCCAGCATCACCGCCAGCGCCGTCGCGATCAGGCCGTAGGAGATCACCACCAGGCGCTCGTCCAGGCCCGGCATGGCCTCGATCTCCAGCAGGCGCGCGTAGCCGGCATCGACATCGAGCTCGCCATCGAGCACCTGCTCGGCGACGGCATCGGCCAGGCTGAGCCGATGCAGGTCGCGCCCGCCCGGCTCCAGGCGCACCACGCGGGTGACCTCGTTGAGGATGGTTTCCGGCCCACCCTGGGCGCGGAACGAGAACACCAGCGAGGTCGGGCTGGAATTGACGTTGCACACCAGGCCCATGGTCGCCGCCACTTCCGTGACCGCATTTTCAAGGCGCGGCGCCGCGGTGCCGTAGCTGTGCAGGCTGCGCGCCAGGGCAACCACGAAGCGGACGCGCTTGACCAGTTCGGCCTGGCGCGCGCTCAAGCCCGGCTCATGGCGCGGGGCAATATCATCCGGGCGAGCACGCTCGCGCAGGAATGGCAGGGGCAGACGGCGCCAGGGCATGGTCAGGCTCCGGCCGCCGCAATGGCATCGCAGTCAAGCGCAGCCGGCCGGGGCAGACCGGCAGCATCCGCGCCTGCGACAATTGCCGCCCGCCGAAGCGCGCCGGTAGTGGTGCACAGGCTGATCCCGATGCCGTTTCCGGCACACCGTGGCTCGCCCCGGGCCTTGCCGGCAATGAAGGAATAAGTCATGAGCAGCACACTCGGAAATGCCATGTCCGTGGCTTGCGCCCTGGCCTGGGCCATTGGCGTGATCATCTACAAACGGCTTGGCGAACACCTGCCGCCCCTGCAACTGGCGCTGCTCAAGAATCTCATCGTGCTGGCCCTGGTCACCGGCACCATCATCCTGCTCAGCTCGCCGGCGGCCACGGCGCTGGGCCTGCCGGCCCTGCCAGGGCTGCTGATGGATCAGCGCAGCATCATTCTGGCGCTGGCCAGCGGCGTCATCGGTATCGCCATCGCCGATACATTGTACCTGCGCGCGCTCAACATCCTCGGCGCCGGGCGCATGGGCGTGGTCGGCAATGCCTACAGCCCGTTCGTGATCCTGCTGTCGTTCGTGTTCCTGTCCGAACGGCTCAGTGCCCTGCAGATCGTCGGCTTCGTTCTGGTGCTGGCCGGCGTGGTGCTGGTCAATGCGCCCGAACGCGGGCAGCGGCGCAAACCACGCGGACCCGAGGATCCCGATCAGCCGCCGGCGGCCGACCCCGCCGCGACCGACGCCCTGCACGGGCACACCACCGGCTCGGCCAGCCAGATCGCCCAGATCGATCCGCCCGACATTGATCCCGCCGAAGCCGGCGGCGTCGACAGCCCCGGCCATCGCGATCGTGGCCGGATCGGCCTGGGCATCGCCCTGGGCACCGCCTCGGTGGCCCTGATGGCCGTGGCCATCGTCATGATCAAGCCGGTCCTTGAGAACGACCCGTTCTGGTGGGTGGTGCTGCTGCGCGTGGGCGGCGCGGTCGCCGGCCTGATGCTGCTGTTGCGCTGGCAATCGCCAGGCCGGCGCCTGTTCCAGGTGGGGCCGCCGCGGCGCTGGCTGGTGCTGGCCATCGCCGCCACCGTCGGCCAGTACCTGTCGATGACGCTGTGGCTGGGCGGCTACAAGTACACCAGCGCCTCGGTCGCCTCGGTTTTGAACGAAAGCGCCTCGATCTTCATCGTCCTGTTCGCCGCCCTGTTCCTGGGCGAAGCGCTGACCTGGCGCCGCGCGCTGGGCGTCGGCCTGACCATGGCCGGCGTGGTCTGCATGGTGCTGTAGCCAGCAGCGCAAAGTTTGGGGTCAAGGGTCCGGACATCGACCGCGGCCGGCTGCCCTGCCCCGATGCCGGATTCTACCGCTGCGCCTGGCGCTCGGCCGTGGTCAGGGCGACCTTGTTGCGCAGATAGGCCGGCTGCAGTTCGTGGCCGGGGCGCGCCGCCTGCGGCCAGACCAATGCAGCGAGGGTGACCACCGCCGCGGCGCTGGGCTCGTCGATGGCGATGACCTGCCGGGGCGAGCCCAGCGTCTGGCTGATGCGCTCGCCATAGATCGGCATGCCGCTGCCGATGGCGACATAGCCGCCGGCCTGGGACACCGCCTCGGCAATGGCCAGGGCTTCGGGCGCCAGCACCGCCTCGGGCGCCAGCGGCTGCGGCCAGGCACCGGCATTTACCGGAGCGAACCAGGCGGCATAGACCTCGTCCATGCGCGCATCCAGGGTCGCCAGCACCGGCAGGCCGTGGTTGGCCTGGGCGGCATCCGCGTCAGTTGCGCCACTCATCGCCGCCAGCGCCACCAGGCTGGACACCGGCACCACCGGCCGTTGCCAGGCCAGGGCCAGGCCCTGAACTGCGGCCAGCGCCAGGCGCACGCCGGTGAAGCCGCCGGGGCCGATGCCGACCGCCAGGCCATCGATGGCGCTGCCGGCCAGACCGGCCTCGGCCAATACCTGTTCCAGCCACACCAACAGCCGTTCGGACTGGCGCTCAGCGGGCGGCGAGCGCCGCTCGATGACCTCGCCGCCATGCAGCAAGGCCACCGAGCAGGCCTGCCCGGTGCAATCGATGGCAACCAGGCTGGGCATCAGGGTGCCGACAGCGGCATCAGCGGCCGACCTTGGGGAACTGCGTCGGTGCCGGCGGCACGCGCACCGGCGTGGGCGGATTGCGCTCCAGCTGCGCCAGCAGCTCCTGGACGGCGCGCTCGATGCTCGGGTCGCGGCCGGCAGCCAGTTGTTCGGGCCGGTCAATCACGTGGATGTCCGGCTCCACGCCAATGTCCTCGACCGCCCAGTTACCCTCGGTATCCAGGAAGCTGAAGGTCGCCGCCAGCAGCGAGCCGCCATCGGCCAGGCCGGGATTGCCGGAAATGCCGATCAGCCCGCCCCAGGTGCGGGTGCCGATCAGCGGCCCCAGGCCCAGCTTGCGGAAGTAGTACGGCAGGGCATCGCCGCCGGAACTGGCCAGGCCATTGATCAGCATCGCCTTGGGCCCGGTGTGGCTGAGCATCGGCGTGGCATTGGGCTCCAGGCCGCGCTGCTTCCAGTAGTTGAGCGGTTGCCGGGCCAGCAGCTCGATCAGGCGGTCGGGAATGAAACCGCCGCCGTTGTAGCGGTCATCGATGATCAGCGCGTCCTTGGATGCGTAGGCGGTCATGCCCTTGAACAGCTCGCGGCTGCCCTCAACGGCCGTGTTCGGCACATGGATGTAGCCGATGCGGCCGCCGCTGAGTTCATCGACCATGGCCCGGCGCGACTGCACCCAGTCCAGATAGCGCAGCTCGGTCTCGCTGGCGATGGTGGTGACGGCGACATCGCGGGCACCGGCATCGCGCGGGCGGGCGTTGACGCGCAGCGTGACCACGCGGCCGGCCTTGTTCTCCAGCAGACGGTAGACGTTGTCGACACCCAGGGTGCTGACACCGTCGATGGCCAGGATGTAATCGCCTTCGCTGATGTCCACGCCGGGCATGGTCAGCGGCGAGCGGGTGCGCTTCTCCCAGTTCTCGCCCGGGAAGATGCGGGCGATGCGGACATGGCCACTGGCATCGGCGACCAGCTCGGCGCCGAGCAGGCCACCCTGGCGACGCTCGACGCGCGGCTGATCACCGGCGTTGACATAGACATGGCCGGCATTGGCCTCGCCGACCAGTTCCTGGAACACATAGTCCAGGTCGGCGCGGGTGCCGACGTGATCCAGCCAGGGTTCGTAGCGGTCGCGGATCGCCTGCCAGTCCTGGCCGTGCATGCCCGGGTCGTAGAACCAGTCGCGCAGGATGCGCCAGCCATCGACATACATCTGGCGCCATTCCCGGCGCGGCTCGATGCGCAACTCGACCTTGTCCATGGCCAGCTTGCCGGCCTGGAAATCCGCACCCGGCTCGGCAGCAACGATGGCGAATTCGCTGCCCCGGCGCAGCAGCAGCTTGCTGCCGTCGGCCGAGAGCACATAGCCGCCTTCGACATTGCCCAGGGTCTCGGGCGTGCTGTCGGCCTCCAGGCCCAGGAAGCGCAGCTCGTTGCCCTGGCCCTGGCCGCCGCTGGCGACATAGAACACGCCCTGGGCATTGGCGCTCAGCGACTGGTAGCTGCCCGAGGGCGCGGCCAGGGCGACGACGCGCTGGTTGAAGCCGTCGATATCGATCCGCAACGGCGTGCTGGCGTCGTAACCGTTGCCATAGCCATTGCCATTGCCGTTTTCCTTGCCGGCATCGCCGTTGCCATTGCCGCCGACCTCGTCGCTGCGCGGCTGCATCAGTGCCCGGCCATCGGCGGCCAGGGTGGCGGCATAGATGCGGGTGGCATCGCGGTACAGGAAATTGAACTCGTAGGCGCTGAAGGCCAGGTTGTAATCGCGGTTGGAAAGGAAATACAGGTAGCGCCCCTGCGGATCGAAGGCCGGACTGTATTCGCTGGTTTCATCGCCGGTGAGCTGCTCGCTGCGGCCGCTGGCCAGCGAGTACAGCCAGATCGAGGCATTGCGGCTGGCATTGGTTTTTGTGTAGGCCAGCCAGCGGCTGTCAGGCGAGAACACGTATTCGGTCAGGTCATCGTGGCTGCCGCGGTCGACATCGGTCAGGCGGCCGCTGGCGATGTCCAGGATGCGCAGGCGCTGCTTTTTGTCGGCGAAAACCAGCTTGCCCGAATCCGGCGACCACACCGGCGTAAAGCGCCAGATGTCGCCATCGCTGGTCAACCGGCGCGGCTCGCCGCTGCCGTCCTGGGCCTGCAGGTAAATTTCGTATTCGCCGGTGGCATCGGACAGATAGGCCAGCCACTGGCCATCGGGCGACCAGCTCACGCTGTGCTCGCGGGCATCGGGCGTATGGGTTATCTGGCGCGCCTCGCCGTGCTTGGCCGGCACCGTGAGCAGTTCGCCGCGGGCGCCGAACGCGGCCCGCTCGCCCGCCGGCGAAATGGCGAACGACTCCACGAACTCGCCGGCCTTGACGTAGCGCGGCTGGGCATCGGGGTAGTCGTTGACCACCCGAATCGGCACCGGCGTGGCCTGGCCCGAAGCCGGGTCGAAGCGCCAGATGGCGCCGCCCTTCTCGAACACGATCGCGTCCTTGCCGGCGCTGGGCCAGAGCACGTCGTACTCGCTGAAATCGGTCAGCTTGACCGGCTCGCCGCCCTCGGGGCTGATCGAGTACAGGTTCAGCGTGGTGTCGTCGCGGTCGGAAACAAAATAAACCGTGTCGCCCAGCCACATCGGCTGGTGGTTGGTGGCCCGGTCAGCGGTGAGCTGCACGGAGGTATTGGCGGCCAGGTCATAGATCCACACGTCCTGGGCACGGCCGCCGCGGTAGCGCTTCCAGCTACGGAATTCGCGGTCCATCGGCGTGTAGACGAAGCGGTTGCCGTCCGGGCTGAGCATGCCGCCGCCGGTTTCGGGCACCGCCATCGGCTGCTCCAGACCCCCGGCGAACGGCACCCGATACGGCCGGCCCGAACGCTCATCAAAGCCCAGGCGGTTCATGCGCACCACGATGTGCTGCCCGTCCGGGGTCCAGTCCAGCACCCGGTTGTCGGTGCCGCCACGCGGCGGCATCGGGCCGACATCGTTGTACCAGGTCAACTGGCGCGGTTCGCCGCCGCTGCTGGGGATCACGAACACCTGGCGGCTGCCGTTGTACTCGCCGGAGAAGGCGATATGGCGGCCATCAGGCGAGAACTTCGGATACAGCTCCTGGCCCGGATGCGAGGTCAGGCGCTGGGCGACACCGCCGCCGGCGTTGACGATATAGATGTCACCGGCGTGGACAAAGGTGATGGCCTCACCGGCAATATCCGGAAATCTCAGCAGCTTGCTGGGACTGTCGGCAACAACCGGCGTGCTCAGCACGGCCAGCGCAAAGACGGCAACGAGTTTCTTCATGGGGTGATTTCCAACCATGGGATCAGCATCAGACAGCGGGCGAGTATGCCGCAACCACGATGCCCGGCCACTGCCGGAAGTCCCGGGCCGGCGCGGCGCCGGCCGCGGATCAGGCCGCCGGCCGGCTCAATTCCGGCCCAGTTGCAGCGCCCCGGATGGCGCGGCCCGGCTCACTCCTGGTAAGGCACCTGGCTGGCGCTGAAATTGAAATAGAACCACCAGCCGGGCTCACCTTCGTGCAGATCCTTGTCGCTGTGGCTGGCGCAATTGCCGCTGCCACCGGGCAACAGGCTGGACAGCGGCACGGTGCCGAGCAAGGGCAATTCCAGTTCCAGGGCGTTGGCTGCCTGTTCGGTAAGAAAACCGGAGAACAGGCCATTGCTCAGGCCCGGCTGTGGATTGTCGCGACGGCTGGCAGCGATGCCCGGTTCACGCAACAGGGCGGTGATCGAGCCCAGCACCAGATCCAGGCCGGTGGCATCGGCAACGAAACAGGGACCGGTCGCCGGCGCCACGGCCGGGGAATAGCCGCCGGTGGTGCCGGGCAACGGCGCCAGGCAGGTGCCTGTGGCCAGGCTGTCATAGGCCAGCGGCAACGTCGGCGTGACGTCGGCCTGGCAACTGGTCGAGGCGGCCGGCGTGGTGCAGGCGGCGCTGCCGGCCTGGCCCAGGCCGCGCCGGCCGCTGGTATGCAGGGGCCGGAACAGCAGCATCGGGCTGGAATCCAGGAAACCATCCTCATCGGCATCGCCGGTCAGTTCTTCGGCGAGCAGGCCATTGATCGCCGAGGTCAGGTCGATGCAACCAAACATCTGGCCGAACAGGTGCGGATCGCGCAGTTCCATGGTCTCCACGCGCATCGCCTGCAACGCCTCGAAGCCGTCCACGGCAATGAAATCAGCCGCCGGCAGTTCCTGCGCCAGGGCCGTGCGCGGCGCCGCGGCCAGGGTCAACACCAGGCCGCCGGCACAGATCGCCAGCGCCAGACACATTCTGACAAATGCCATCATCTCCTCCCGTTTGCGCGCCCGTTGCGGGCGCTGCGCGAGAATAGCAGCGTCGCGGCGTAGTCACTGGCAAAACTCGGCGCCGTGGCCGGCCGCCGGGCATTGCAAACCAACGCGCCGCGGCCTGCGCCGGCCACCGCCGTGGCGCCGGGCAGATGCCATCGGCGACAATGCTCCGTTCGTTCCACGCCGCCAGATCGCGATTGTCGATGAGCAACCAGATGCAGGGCTTCGAGCCCGTTCCGCTGCGCCAGTACGCCGAGGGCGCGTACCTGGACTATTCCATGTACGTGATCCTGGATCGCGCCCTGCCGTTCATTGGCGACGGCCTGAAGCCGGTGCAGCGGCGCATCCTCTACGCCATGAGCGAGCTGGGGCTGTCGGCCGGCGCCAAGCCGAAGAAGGCGGCGCGCACGGTTGGCGATGTCATCGGCAAGTTTCATCCGCACGGCGACAGCGCCTGCTACGAAGCCATGGTGCTGATGGCGCAGCCGTTCTCGTACCGCTATCCGCTGATCGACGGCCAGGGCAACTTCGGTTCGGCCGACGATCCCAAGTCGTTCGCCGCCATGCGCTACACCGAAGCGCGGCTGAGGCCGATCACCCAGTTGCTGATCGACGAGCTTGGCCAGGGCACGGTCGACTGGCAGCCGAACTTCGACGGCACCCTGGAGGAACCGAAATTCCTGCCGGCGCGGGTGCCGATGCTGCTGCTCAACGGTGTCACCGGCATTGCCGTGGGCATGGCCACCGATATCCCGCCGCACAACCTGCGCGAAGTGGTCAGCGCCTGCATCCGTCTGCTTGATGATCCCCAGGCCACGGTGCAGGACCTGTGCGAACACATCCGGGCGCCGGACTTCCCGACCGCGGCGGAGATCATCACGCCCGCCGCCGACCTGCTGAAGATCTACCAGACCGGCCACGGCTCGCTGCGCGCGCGCGCCATCCACGGCCGCGAGAACGGCAACATCGTGCTCACCGCGCTGCCGCACCAGGTTTCTCCGGCCAAGGTGATCGAGCAGATCGCGGCCCAGATGCGGGCCAAGAAGTTGCCGGTGCTGGAAGACATCCGCGACGAATCCGACCATGAGAACCCGGTGCGGCTGGTGCTGATTCCGCGCAGCAACCGGGTCAATACCGACGAGCTGATGGACCACCTGTTCGCCACCACGGATCTGGAAAAGTCCTACCGGGTGAACTTCAACGTCATCGGCCTGGACGGCAAGCCGCGGGTCAAGGACCTGCGCAGCCTGCTGGAAGAATGGCTGAGCTTCCGCACCGATACCGTGCGCCGCCGGCTGGAACATCGCCTGGCCCGGGTCAGCCGCCGCCTGCACCTGCTCGCCGGCCTGCTGGTCGCGTTCCTGAACCTGGATGAGGTGATCGCCATCATCCGCCGCGAGGACAAGCCCAAGCCGGTGCTGATGGCGCGCTTCGAACTGAGCGGGGAACAGGCCGAGGCGATCCTGGAAACCAAGCTGCGGCACCTGGCCCGGCTGGAAGAAATGAAGATCCGCGGCGAGCTGGATGAACTGCAGCGTGAGCGCGAACGCATCGAGGCGATCCTGGCCAGCAAGGCCAAACTCAAGCGCCTGGTCAAGCAGGAACTCAGCGCCGATGCCCAGCGCCATGGCGACGACCGGTGCTCGCCGCTGGTCGAACGCGGTGCCGCACGCGCCCTGTCCAGCATCGACCTGGTGCCGTCCGAACCGGTCACGGTGGTGCTCTCGCGCAAGGGCTGGGCGCGTGCCGCCAAGGGCCATGACATCGATGCCGCCAACCTGTCCTATCGCGAAGGCGACGGCCTGCTGCAGGCACTGGCCACACGCAGCAACCAGCAGGTGGCCTTCCTGGATTCCCAGGGCCGCAGCTACAGCCTGTTCGCCCATGAGCTGCCGTCGGCACGCGGCAATGGCGAGCCGCTGACCGGCCGCTTCCGCCTGCCCGATGGCGCCGCCTTCGTCGCCATGGCCAGCGCCGCCGAGGATGCCCTGCTGGTGCTGGCGTCCGATGCCGGCTACGGCTTCGTCACCGCATTCGGCAACCTGCTGGGCCGACAGAAGGCCGGCAAGGCGATGCTCACCGTGCCCGCCGGCGCCCTGCCGCTGCTGCCCGTAGCCATCACCGACAGTGGCGTGGATCTGCTCTGCGTGGCCACCAATGCCGGCCATCTGCTGGCATTCCCGGTCAGCCAGTTGCCGGTGCTGGACCGCGGCAAGGGCAACAAGCTGATCGATATTCCGAAGAAGGCCGCCAGCGCCGGCGAGATTGTCGCCGGCATCGCCGTGATCGGCAGCGGCCGTGAATTGCTGGTCCATGCCGGCAGCCGCTATCTGCGCCTGAAGCCGGCCGACCTGCAGCACTATCTGGGCGAGCGCGGCAAGCGCGGGCGGGTGCTGCCGCGCGGCTTCCAGCGCGTCGACCGCATCGAGATCGAGTGAGCCAGCCGCGCCGGCAAGCCCCATGAAACAGGCACCTTGAAACAGGCACCCTGAAGCAAGCACCATGAAAATCGAACTGACCCCTTTCGCCCGCGCCCGGCTGTTTCCCGAACCGGCGCGTGCCAACACCATCCAGGACTGCAGCGCCGAACAATTCCAGGCGCACCTCAATGCCCAGCCGCCCTTGCAGGTGCTCGATGGCTACGCCCCGTTCTGCAAGCTGCTCGTCTACCGCAACTGGACCTCAACGCGCTGCCTGACCATCGCCATCAGCGACGACAACCGGCACCGGCTGCGCAGCGCCTACGAAGCCCGGACGCCGGACGAGCTGCCAGTGCTGGTGCGCTGGTTCGAAGGCGTGCAGGCGCCGGTGGCCGATTACCTGATCGTGATCGTCTACGACCGCGAACAACTGGCGCGCGAGAACTCGCCGATCCAGGCCGACTGGGGCGTGGTCGGTTGCCTGTACACGGCCATGCCCGAGGAAATCCCGATGGCGCCGATCACCATGCTGCGCAATGCCCTGGGCGTGGCTGAAGGCGGTTCCGGCGTGCCGATCGACCGTGCCGCCTACCAGCGCAGCGTCGAGTTCTGGCAACAGCACGCCAACTGGCGCGCCTGAGCGACGCCGGCAACGTTCACGCTCCTTTCCCCCAGCCAGCGAGCGCCCGGCATTCCGGGTGCCAGCCAGCCAGAACGCCGGCGAACTAGCCACAACCGCCGCCGGATTCCCTGACTGTTCCCCACTTCTCGCGAGGCCAAAACACATGCATCGTTCGCTGATCCAAACAGCCTTATTCTGCGTATTGGCCGGCCTTGCGCTGGCCGGCTGCCAGCCTGCCAGCCCACCGCCTGGCGACAGCGCCGCCGGTCCCGATACAGCGGCCGCAACCACTATCCGGCCCAGCGCCGACGACGGCAATACGGCCACCTCGCCGGCGCCCCGGCAACCGCGCCTGGCGGTCTTCGACCTGGGCAGCCTGGACATCATCCAGGCCCTGGGCGGCCACGCCGCCATCGTCCCGGACGGCTCCGGCCCGGCCAACCTGCAAGCGATGACCGCGGCCGCCGAAGTCCGCGCCGGCAGCCTGTTCGAGCCCGATGCCGCCGTGCTGGCCGAACACCAGCCAGACCTGATCATCCTGGGCCGGCGCTCGGCCGGACAGCTCCAAACCCTGTCGGCGATCGCGCCGACCATCAACCTGGCCACCCGGCCGGACCATTTCATCCAGGATGTGATTGCCAACACCCGCCGCCTGGGCGAGCTGCTGCAGGTGCCGGAGCGGGCCGAAGCCCTGATCGACCCGTTGCAGCAAAGCCTGGATCAACTCCATGCCCTGAGCGCCGGCCAGACCGGCCTGATCCTGTTCACCGTTGGCGGCGGCGCCAGTGTCCAGGCACCCGGTGCCCGCCACGGCATGTTCCACGAGGTCAGCGGCCTGTCGCCGGTGATCAGTGCGATCAAGGCCGGCAGCGACGAGCGCGCCCGCCCGGAGCCCGGCTCACCCGAAGCGCTGGCCCTGCGCCAGGACAACCGCGAACGGCTGACCCAGGCCCTGGCCAGGGAACCGGACTGGCTGATCGTGCTCGACCGCACCGGCGCCACCGGCGACCAGGCGACCGGCATGCAGGTGCTGGCGCAGATTCCCGAACTGGCCGGCGCGCAGGCCTGGCAGGCCGGACGCGTGATCCGGGTCGACGCCGCCGCCTGGTACCTGGCCACCGGCGGCATCCAGGGCCTGCAGCACACCCTGGACGACATGATCCAGGCGTTGCGCCAGGCGCAGTAAACGCGCAGCCCCGGCGGGGGGCGATCACCAGCCGGCGGCGAGAAAACCCGGCCCGGGACTGCCGCCGGCCAGGCCCGCGGTCTCGGGCCTCGTTCTTTCTCGCAGACCTTATGGCCGCATGGCCGCGTCACGCACCTGGCCGGTACCCGCGGAGTACGCGCAGCCAGCTCCCCCATCGATCCCTGCCGGCAGCGCCGGGCTAGTATTGGGCGGCACTGCCGATGATCCCGCCGGCATCCCCACCGATGCCGGCAAAGTGCGAAAACCCGTGCTGCGCGCGGAACTGGCCGCCGGCGCCTGAAGCCAACGGAGACACCGCATGTCCCTCGCCGACCGCTTCATCACCCACACGGTTGAAAACCAGGCCACGCCGCTGGCCGATTACGACGCCTTCGCCACCGATCCGGCCCTGCAGGAAGCCCTGCAGCGCGAGGGCGGCGGCTGGGCTCGCGACCAGGTCGCCGCCTACGGCCCGATCGCAGGCGGCGAACTGCTGCACCTGGGCTTCCAGGCCAACGAGCACAAGCCGGTATTCAAGCCGTTCGACCGCTACGGCCACCGCATCGACCAGGTCGAGTTCCACCCCAGCTACCACCGGATCATGGAACTGGGCGTGCGCCATGGTGTGCCCAACTTCGCCTGGCGCCATGCCGACCGGCCCGGCGCCAACGTCGCCCGCGCCGCCCTGGCCTATCTGCACATGCAGCCCGAGCAGGGCAACAACTGCCCGCTGACCATGACCTACGCCTGCGTGCCGACCCTGCGCAAGCAAGCGGAGCTGGTGCGTGACTGGCTGCCGCGCGTCACCGCCAGCGAGTACGACGGCCGCCCGGTTCCGGCCTGGCACAAGGCCGGCAACACCATCGGCATGGGCATGACCGAAAAGCAGGGCGGCTCGGACGTGCGCAGCAACCGCACCCGCGCCCATCCGGTCGGCAGCGGCGGGCCCGGCCAGCTCTATGAACTGGTCGGGCACAAGTTCTTCTTCTCCGCCCCGATGTCCGATGCCTTCCTGGTGCTGGCCCAGGCAGCCGGCGGCCTGTCCTGCTTCCTGCTGCCGCGGCACCTGCCAGACGGCTCGCTCAACCCGGTCCGTATCCAGCGCCTGAAGGACAAGCTCGGCGACTGGAGCAACGCCAGCTCGGAAGTCGAGTTCCACGGCGCCGCCGCCTGGCTGATCGGCGAAGAAGGCCGCGGCGTGGCCAACATCCTGGAAATGGTCGCCCTCACCCGCCAGGACTGCCTGATCGGCTCGGCCGGCATCATGCGCCAGGCCCTGGTCCAGGCCATCCACCACGTCCGCGGCCGGCGCGCCTTCGGCAAGCGCCTGAGCGAGCAGGCACTGATGAAGAACGTGCTCGCCGACCTGGCACTGGAATCCGAGGCCGCCCTGGCGCTGGCCATGCGCGTTGCCCGCGCCGTCGGCGCCAGCGACAGCGACCCGACCGAAGCCGCCTTCGCCCGCATCGCCACCGCCATCGGCAAATACCAGGTCTGCAAGCGCTGCGTGCCGATGGTCAACGAAGCCCAGGAATGTCTGGGCGGCCTGGGCTATGTCGAGGAAAACATCCTGCCGCGCCTGTACCGGCAGGCGCCGCTGAACTCGATCTGGGAAGGCAGCGGCAACATCCAGTGCCTGGACCTGCTGCGCGCCCTGCAGCGCGAACCGGCCACCGGCCAGGCCCTGCTCGCCGAACTGCGCAGCGTTGCCGGCGAACACCGCCTGCTCGATGGCGAAACCCGCAGCATCGAACAGGCCCTGACCGACAGCGGCCACCTGGAAACCCGCGCCCGCCATCTCACCGGACGCATTGCCCTTGCCCTGCAGGCGGTTCAACTGTTGCGCACCGGCCACGGTGCCAGCCCCAGCTGTTCATCCGCACTCGCCTGGGCGGCGAGCACGGCCAGCATTTCGGCACCCTGCCTGCCACCGCGCCGTTTGATGCGCTGATCGAGCGGGCGTTTCCGGTGGGGTGAAAAGGGGACGGAAAGGAACGCTGGTCAAAGGCTGTTGCAAGCTCTCGATCAAGGTATCAACCACGATCACGGTCCATGCCGGCGCGCACGGCCCTGACATCGTGGTCCGGATCGATCAGCTCCGCGCCGACCAGATCACGCAGGGCTTGCTGCGCATTCCGGGCCACCAGCGCACGCAGCACGATGTCGACCACCTCACGCTTGCTGCGCGCCCGGGTGATGGGCATCGCCTTCCGGAGCAATGACTCAACAATAACGATGTGGGTACGCATCGCAGACGCCTCCTTGATGAGCATGTTGCACCGTCCGCGGCGTGCCGCAAGACGTGAACGCCCGCGGCTGACAGCCCAACGCCTCCACACTCAACGCAAAGTCGCTGGCTATGTTGGGCCGCTGCCGCGCGGGGATTCGTGCGGCCCTGTCCTGTTGCCGGAGTTTCCATTTTGAAGCAAACCACCCTTTACCTGGCCACTGCGCTGGCCCTTGCCCTGTCGTCCGCCCAGGCCGCGCCCACCACCGATGGCCTGCCCACTGCGGCCGCTTCGGCCCTGTCGAACGCCGATGCCAACGACGCCGCCACGGCCGTTGCCCAGTCCACGATCGCCGCGCCGCGCTACGGCACCTGGGGCATCGATACCGCCGGCATGGATACCTCGGTGCGCCCGGGCGAAGACTTCTTCGCCTATGTCAGCGGCACCTGGGCGGCGAACACCGAAATTCCCGCGGACAAGTCGAGCTGGGGCTCGTTCATGATGCTGCGCGACCTGTCGCAGGCGCGGGTGCGGGCGCTGGTGGAAAGCTATGCGCCGGGCGATCCGGCCAGTGGTGACGATGCCACCAAGGTCGCCGCGCTGTACCGGGCGTTCATGGATGCCGACGCGGTTGAAGCGCTGGGCGCCGAGCCGTTGCAGCCGTTGCTGGCCCAGATCCGCGCCGCCGACGACCACCAGGCGCAGGCTGCGCTGATGGGCCAGCGCGAGCGCATGGACGGCACGCTGTTCGCGCTGATGGTGGGCGATGACCAGCGCGATCCGGACCACTATGTGCTGATGATGCGCCAATCCGGCCTGGGCCTGGGCGACCGCGACCTGTATGTCGAGGAGCGCTTCGCGCCGCAGCGCGAGCGCTACCAGGCCTATGTCGCGCAGATGCTGACGCTGGCCGGCTGGAACGACCCGGAGGCGGCTGCCGAAGCGGTGATGGCGCTGGAAACGCGCATCGCCAACGCGCACTGGACGCGCGCGCAGAGCCGCGACCGCGACCGCACCTACAACCCGACGACGCCGGCCGAACTGGCCGAAAGCGCACCCGGCTTCCCCTGGGCGACCTTCTTCAAGGCCGCCGGTGTCGACCACGCCGAACGCCTGATCGTGGCCCAGGACAGCGCCATCCCGGAGCTGGCCAAGACGTTCGCCGAGGCCGACATCACCGCGCTGCAGGCCTGGCAGGCATTCCGCAGCACCGACGGCTGGGCGCCGCTGCTGGCCAGTGCCTTTGCCGATGCCCACTATGAGTTCCGCGACCGCTTCATGTCCGGCCAGCCCGAGCAGACCGAGCGCTGGAAGCGTGCCGTGGACTTCGTCGAGCGCGGCATGGGCGAGGCCATCGGCCGCGACTATGTGCAGCTGTACTTCCCGCCCGACGCCAAGGCCAAGATGGATGAGCTGGTGGCCAACGTCAGGGCGGCGATGGGTGCACGCCTGGACGCACTGGACTGGATGAGCGATGAAACCAAGGCCGAGGCCCACGCCAAGCTGGCCAACTTCGGCCTGAAGATCGGCTATCCGGAGACCTGGCGCGACTACAGCGCGCTGAAGGTGGTCAATGGCGACCTGTTCGGCAACGCGGTCAACATCCGCAGCTTCTACTGGGATGACCGCCGCCAGCGCATCGGCAAGAAGGTCGACAAGGGCGAGTGGGGCATGACGCCGCAAACGGTCAACGCCTATTACAACTCGGTCAAGAACGAGATCGTGTTCCCGGCCGGCATCCTGCAGCCGCCGTTCTTTGATCCCGACGCCGACCCGGCAGTGAACTACGGTGCCATCGGCGGTGTCATCGGCCACGAGATCATCCACGGTTTCGACGACCAGGGACGCAAGTCCGACGGCGCCGGTGTGCTGCGCGACTGGTGGAGCGCCGAGGATGCGGCCAAGTTCGAAGTGCAGGCCACGCGCCTGGGCGGCCAGTACGAAAGCTACGAGTTCCCGCAACTGCCGGGCATGCGCATCAATGGCCGGGTCGCGATGGGCGAGAACATCGCCGACCTGGGCGGCCTGACCATCGCCCTGGAAGCGTTCCGCCGCTCGCTGGATGGCGAGCCGGCACCGGTGCTCGATGGCTTCACCGGCGAGCAGCGCGTATTCCTGGGCTGGTCGCAGTTGTGGCGGATCCTGTGGCGCGATGATGCGCTGCGCCAGCAACTGGTGACCCGGCCGCATTCGCCCGGACAGATCCGCGCCTTCGCACCGATGCGCAACATCGATGCCTGGTACGAGGCGTTCGAGATCACCGAAGACGATGCCCTGTGGATCGCCCCGGACGAGCGGGTCAGGATCTGGTAACCGCTGGCGGCGGATTCGCCGCCGCAGCCACCGGGCCGGTCAGCGCTGCGGTGGGCGCCATATCACCAGGGCCGCCTCCGGGCGGCCCTGGTGTTTGCGTCGGCACGGCAAGCGGTGCCGGCTCAATCCGCCGATGAACTGCCTTGCAACAGCTCATCCAGGCCCCCGTCGCGGGCCAGGGCGACCAGATCGTCATAGCCGCCGATGTGGACATCACCGACGAAGATCTGCGGCACGCTGGTGCGCCGGGCCTTGTCGAGCATTTCCTGGCGCCGCACCGGGTCCAGGTCGATGCGTACTTCTTCCCAGGCGACACCGCGGTTGCTGAGGAAATTCTTCGCCGCCACGCAATAGGGGCAGATGGCGGTGCTGTAGATGGTGACCACGCTCATGGGCGCTCCTGTCGTGTCGATGGGGTGATGGCCGGTTTCAGATGCAGCTTGTCGGACGCGGCAGGCCGGCGTAGCGGGCAGCCTGCTTGGCCGGGCCCTGCGGGAACAGGCGGTACAGCACGCGGCTGTTGGCCACGCCGGTTCCCAGGGCCTGCGCCGCTTCCTTCACCAGCAGGCGCATGGCCGGGCTGCGGCCATGGCGTTCATGGTAGCTGCGCAGCAGGTGGATGACCTGCCAATGCTCCGCTCCCAGCTCGATGCCGTCGCGCCGGGCCAGCTCGGTGGCCAGGGCTTCGTCCCAGTCGGCTGGATCGAGCAGGTAGCCGCGGGCATCGACTTCCAGCCGGCGGCCGGGCAGCTCCAGCCAGTGGACCTCGTCAGCCGCGCTCATGTCGGCTCCGCCGGGCGACCGGCGCCGGCAAGCACGCGGCCGGCGGCAGGCTCCGCCAATGGCCGGCAGCAGCCGCCACCGCCGATGAATCGACCGCAACCGGCGGAACCTCCACAGGCGGCCACGGGTCGGAACGGGTGTTGGCCTGCGAGTATCATCATCACCGTGCGAATCCTGACCGCTTTCATTATAGGTGTCCTGGTCTGGCTGGCGGCGCCGCCGCCGCTGCAAGGCCAGGGATTCAACCTGCCCGATCTGGGCTCCTCGGCCGAGGCCCTGGCCACGCCGCAGGAGCTGCGCCGCTACGGCCGCCAGTTGCTCGGCTCGTTCCGCGATGCCGGTCTGCTGTTCGACGATCCGCTGCTCGACGAGTACATGGAGGACCTGGGGTACCGGCTGGTGGCCCAGGCCAACCGGCCCGATCTGCACTTCAAGTTCTTCCTGATCCGCGACCGCACGATCAACGCCTTCGCCGCCCCGGGTGGCTTCATCGGCACCTTCGCCGGCATGGTGTTGATGGTGGAAACCGAAGACGAACTGGCTGCGGTCACCGGCCACGAGATCGCCCATATCACCCAGAACCATTCGCTGCGCGGGGTTGAATCCGCCAGCAGGATGTCGATCCCGATCATGCTCGGCATGCTGGCGACGATCGTTGCCGCCAGCCAGTCCAGCGGCTCCAGCGGCGATGCCGTGCAGGCGGCCATCACCAGCGGCATGGGCCTGATGCAGCAGATGCAGATCAACTACACCCGCGCCAACGAGTACGAGGCCGACCGCATCGGCGTGCAGACGCTGGCCCAGGCCGGTTTCGATCCGGGCGCGGTCTCCAGCCTGTGGAGCCGCATGGCCCGGGTGAGCCGCAATTACGGCCTGTCGCCGCCGGAAATCCTGCGTACCCATCCGCTGGAAACCACGCGTATCGCCGAGGCCAAGGCGCGCGCCGATGCCATTGCCTACACGCCGCCGGAACCGGTCGACGTGGCCAGTCTGAAATCGCTGGATGGCCAGTTCCGCATCTTCCAGGAACGCATGCGCGTGCTGATGGCCAGCAGCAGCGACCAGACCCTGGTCAACCACTACCGGCAGGAGCTGGATGCCAAGCCCGACGATCCGTTCCTGGGTTATGGCCTGGCACTGAGCCTGACCCGGCGGCAGTCCTGGTCACAAGCCGAGGAAGTCACCGACCGCCTGCTCCAAGCCCACCCCGAGACCCTGGTCCTGCAACTGCTCAAGGCCGACATCGAAGGCCGTACCGGACGCACCAGCGCAGCCCTGGCCCGCTACCAGGCCTTGCAGGACCGGCACCCGGACCGCGCCGCCATCCTGGCGCCCTACGCCGAGCTGCTGATCCAGCACAACGATGCCGACAGCGCCCGCCATGCGGTCCGCCTGCTGCGACCACTGGTTGACCGTGATACCGACCACGCACGCCTGTACGCCCTGATCGGCCGCGCCTACGAGCTCAGTGGCGAAGCGGTGCGCGCGGCGGAATCGCATGCCCTGTCGGCGGCCTGGAACGGTCGTTTCGAAGATGCCATGCGCCAGTTCGAGCGCCTGCAGCGGCGCCCGGACCTGGACTATTACCAGCGCGCCCGGGTCGAGGCCAGGATCAGCGAACTGATGCCGCTGGTGCTGGAGATCCGCCGCCGCGGTGGCCAGGCCGGTACCGGATGACGCCGCCGACATCCGGGCAACGAAGCCCGCCAGGCCGCGCAGCGCGGCCATCAACAGCGCTTTCTCCGCTGTTGCCGACAGTAACCTGCCGGTAACAATCCTGTAGCATCATCGGCACTTGCCACTCCCGGTGACCACTGACTACAGCAGGGGCAAGATGCAAAAGCGTGTCCTGATCGTCGAAGACGAACCCGCCATCCGCGACATGGTCGCCTTCGCCCTGGCCAAGGCCGGCCTGCAGGCGGTGCATGCCGCCGATGCCCGCGAAGCCGAACACGCCATCGTCGACCAGTTGCCCGACCTGATCCTGCTGGACTGGATGCTGCCCGGCCAGAGCGGCCTGGAACTGGCCCGGCGCCTGCGCCGGCAGGAACTGACCCGCGAGGTGCCGATCATCATGCTCACTGCCCGCGGCGAGGAAGGCGACCGGGTCAGCGGCCTGGAATCGGGTGTCGACGATTACGTGGTCAAGCCCTTCTCCACCCGCGAACTGGTGGCCCGGATCAAGGCGGTCATCCGCCGCACCCAGCCCGAGGATGAGGAAGGCGTGGTCGAGCTGGGTGGCCTGCGCATCGATGGCCCGGCGCACCGGGTCTTTGCCGGCGAGACACCGATCCACATCGGCCCGACCGAATACCGGCTGCTGTATTTTTTCCTGACCCATCCCGAGCGCGTGTACTCGCGCGGCCAGTTGCTCGACCATGTCTGGGGCGGCAACGTCTATGTCGAGGAACGCACCGTCGATGTCCATATCCGGCGCTTGCGCAAGACCCTGGAACCGCACGGCCTGGAGGTCATGGTGCAGACCGTGCGCGGTGCCGGCTACCGGTTCTCGACCGCGCTTGACGGCTGAGCCGTCACCACCTGAGCTGCCCGGCATCCCCCGCCGCGGCTGCCGGGCCGGGGGCATTGTTCGGCGCCGGCATGGCAGCTTGATGTCATGAGCAACCCCTGGCACACGTTCTTCTGGCGCCTGGCGGCGATCTGCGGCGCCGCCCTTGTGCTCGGCGCCGTGATCGGCCAGGCCGCGCTGTTGCTGGCCCTGGCTCTGGCCGGCATCCTGGCCCACACCCTGTTCAAACTGCATCGCCTGCAGACCTGGCTGGGATCCCAGCAACAGACGCCACCGCATGAACGCTGCGGCATCTGGCACGAGATCTACAGCCTGCTGCGCCGGCGCAGCAACAACTACCGCCGCCGCCAACAGCGCCTGCTGATTCTGGTGCGTGCCTTCCGGGAAGCGGCCGAAGCCCTGCCCGACGGCATCGTGCACCTGGCCGCCGACCAGCGCGTGGTCTGGTTCAACCAGCCGGCCGCCAGGCACCTGGGCCTGCATTGGCCGCGCGACGCCGGCTTGGCGCTGACCGACCTGTTGCGCTGGTCGCCCGCGGCCCTGGCCTGGCTGCGGCAGGGCGTCAGCGAACCGCTGACCGACATCAGTGCCGCCGTCGGCAACGACAGCGGTTCCGGCAGCGACCGCCGGCTCGGCCTGCGCATGGTGCGCTACCGCGGCGATGGCGAACAGCTTCTGATCGTGCGCGACATCAGCCAGATGATGCGCCTGGAGCAGATGCGCCGGGATTTCGTCGCCAACGTCTCGCACGAACTGCGCACCCCGCTGACCGTGCTGCACGGTTACCTGGACCTGCTCGATCCGGAGGAAAGTCCGCACCTGGCGCCGGCGCTGGACGAGATGCGCACGCAATCCACGCGCATGGCGCGCCTGGTCGAAGACCTGCTCACGCTGTCGCGCCTGGAATCGGGCCAGCCGCTGCAGGAGGAGCGCGTGCGCGTGACCAACATCCTGTCGACGCTGCGCCGTGAAGCCGTGGCCCTGAGCCAGGGCCGGCATCAGATCGAAGTCGACAACCTGGCCGGCGTCGATCTGCATGGTTCGGCGCGGGAGCTGCACAGCGCCTTCTCCAACCTGGTGACCAATGCCGTGCGCTACACCCCCGACGGCGGCCGCATCACCATCGCCTGGCAGCACAACCAGGAAGGTGGCGCCACCTTGTCGGTGACCGACACCGGCCACGGCATCCCGCCGCAGCACCTGGAACGCATCACCGAGCGCTTCTACCGCGTTTCCAACAGCCGCGCGCGCCATTCCGGCGGCACCGGCCTGGGGCTTTCCATCGTCAAGCACGTGCTGCAGCTTCATCAGGCCGGGCTGGAAATCAGCAGCACCCTGGGCACCGGCAGCCGCTTTTCCTGCGTGTTCGGGCCGGCGCGGATCCTGCCGCCGGTCGGCACCGCGGCCAGCGACGACACCGGCGCGCAGACCGGCCTGGACGCCGGCAGCGATGCCTGAAACCGTCACCGCGGCCGCGTTTGCAGCGCCTGCAGCGCGACCGCGGCTCGGCCCGGCCGAAACCTGAACACCGCCCCCGCGCGCGCGGATCGGCCGCTGCACTCACGGCCGGCCAAGCGGCTACGATCTTGATGATGGATATGCCCGCAATCACCGATCTGCACGATCCCCAGCTTTACATCAACCGCGAGTTGTCGCAGTTGGCCTTCAATGCCCGCGTCCTGGCGCAAGCCCATGATCCGGCCGTGCCGCTGCTGGAGCGGCTGCGCTTTTTGTGCATCACCTGCACCAACCTGGACGAGTTCTTCGAGATCCGCGCCGCCACCGTGCTGGAGCAGAAATCGCTGGGCGTGGCCACCACCGGTGCCGATGGCCTGACGCCGGCGCAAGCGCTGGCGCGCATCCGCGAGGAGGCGATGGCCCTGGTGCAGGCGCAGTACGCGCTGTGGAACGGCGTGCTGCAACCGGCGATGGCCAGCGAAGGCATCCGCGTCATCCTGCGCGATGCCTGGAACGAAGAGCAGCGCGATTGGCTGCGCCAGTATTTCCGCGAACAGGTGCTGCCGGTGCTGTCGCCGCTGGGCCTGGACCCGGCGCATCCGTTCCCGCGCATCCTCAACCGCAGCCTGAACTTTGCCGTGCTGGTGAGCGGCAAGGACGCCTTCGGGCGCGAGGCCGAGATGGCCCTGGTACGGGCGCCGCGCTCGCTGCCGCGGGTGATCCGGCTGCCGCCGGACATCGCCGGCGCCGAGTACGGCTTCGTGTTCCTGTCGGCGGTGATGGGCACGTTCATGGACGAGCTGTTCCCGGGCATGCAGGTCACCGGCAGCTACCAGTTCCGGGTCACCCGCAACGGCGAGCTGCTGGTCGATCAGGAAGAAGTCGAGGACCTGGCGCACGCGCTCAAGGACGAATTGCGCGAGCGCAGTTTTGCCCGCGCCGTGCGCCTGGAAGTGGCCGATGTCTGCCCGCCGCAGGTCGCCGCCCTGCTGGCCCGGCACTTCGAGCTGGACGAACAGGCCGTGTACCGCTGCGACGGCCCGGTGAATCTGAACCGCGTCGCCGCGATCTACGATCTGGTTGACCGGCCCGACCTGAAGTACGCGCCGTTCAAGCCGCGCATTGTCCATGTCAACGATGCCGACACCGGCCTGTTCGAGCAGATCGACCGCCACGACCTGCTGCTGCACCATCCCTTCGACAGCTTCAGCACGGTGATCGAGCTGCTGCGCCAGGCGGCGCTCGACCCGGATGTGCTGGCGATCAAGCAGACCCTGTACCGGGCCGGCATTGATTCGCCGATCGTGCAGTTGCTGATCGAGGCGGCGCGCAACGGCAAGGATGTGACCGTGGTGGTGGAGCTGCGCGCGCGCTTCGACGAGGAGGCCAATATCCACCTGGCCAACCAGTTGCAGGAAGCCGGCGTGCAGGTGGTCTACGGCGTCGTCGGCTACAAGACCCACGCCAAGATGATGCTGATCGTGCGTCGCCAGGACGGCCGCCTGCGCCGCTACGTGCACCTGTCCACCGGCAACTACCATCCGGGCACGGCCAAGGCCTACACCGACATCGGCCTGATGACCAGCCATGCCGAGCTGGCCGAGGATGTCGGCCGCGTGTTCCTGCAACTGTCGGGCCTGGGTTCGGTGCACAAGCTGCGCCATCTGCTGCAATCCCCGTTCACACTGCACAAGGGCATCCTGGCGCGCATCCGGCGCGAGGCCGACCACGCCGCTGCCGGCCGGCCCAGCGGCATCCGCGCGTGCATGAACGCATTGACCGAGGCCGAGGTGATCCGCGCCCTGTACACGGCCTCGCAGGCCGGCGTGCCGATCGACCTGATCGTGCGTGGCGCCTGCGCCCTGCGCCCGGGCCTGCCCGGGGTCTCGGAAAACATCACCGTGCGCTCCGTGGTCGGACGCTTCCTCGAGCACAGCCGTGCCTACTGGTTCGCCAATGGCGGCGACGCCGAGCTGTATTGCGCCAGCGCCGACTGGATGGAGCGCAATCTGCTGCTGCGCGTGGAAGCCTGCTTCCCGATCCTGGATCCGGCCCTGGCCGACCGCGTCGTCGCCGAGTGCCTGGACAACTACCTGGCCGACAACAGCCAGGCCTGGCAACTGCAAGCCGATGGCATCTACCTGCGTTTGACGCCGGGTGACCAGGCGCCCCATTCGGCGCAACAGCACCTGTTGGCGCAACTGGCCGGCTGAGCGCTTTCTCCCGGCCGACGCGCCGAGCCGGCGCTGCTGATGCCGACGCTGGCGGGCAGCGCCGGCTTGTGGAACCATCGCCCCGCGACGATTACCGAGCATTGGCGAGGATTGCCGGCAACCACGCGGCCGGCGCCAGCACACGCCAGGGAGCAGCCAGGGATGATTACCGGATGACCACGAACAGCGCAGAACGCCTCACCATCATCGGCGCCGGACTGGTCGGCAGCCTGCTGGCGGTGCTGCTGGCCCAGCGCGGCCACCGCGTGGAAGTGTTCGAGCGCCGCGGTGATCCGCGCCGGCTCGGCTACGAGGGTGGGCGTTCGATCAACCTGGCCATGGCCGCGCGCGGTCTGCGCGCCCTGGATGATGCCGGCCTGCGCGAGGTGGTGATGGCGCAGACGGTGCTGATGCGCGGCCGCATGGTGCACGAGCGCGATGGCAGCAGTGGCCTGCAACGCTATGGCCGCGACGACAGCGAGGTGATCTGGTCGGTGCATCGCGGCCGTCTCAATGTCGCCCTGCTCGATGCCGCCGAGGCCGCCGGCGCGACACTGCACTTTGACCGCCGCCTGGTTGATGTCGACTGGCAAACGCTGGAACTCGAGCTGGCCGATGAGACCGGAAATTCATACCGCCATCGCGCAGGCCTGATCCTGGGCACCGATGGCGCCGGTTCGGCGGTGCGCGCCGCGATGCAGCGGCAGACCGACCTGGGCGAGCGCTTCGAACCGCTGCAGCATGCCTACAAGGAAGTGATGATCAGCCCGGCGCCGGGCAATGGCTTCAAGCTGGAACCGCACGCCCTGCACATCTGGCCGCGCGATGCCTTCATGGTCATCGCCCTGGCCAATATCGATGGCAGCTTCACCGGCACCCTGTTCCTGTCCGAAGACGGCGATCCCGGCTTTGCCAGCCTGGACACGCCGGCGGCGGTGCAAGCCTTCTTTGCCGAACATTTCCCGCAGGTGGCGGCGCTGGTCGATGATCTGGTTGGCGATTTCTTCCGCCATCCCACCGGCATGCTCGGCACCCTGTGGCTGGACCGCTGGCACCTGGACCAGCGCGCGTTGCTGCTCGGCGATGCCGCCCATGCCCTGGTGCCGTTCCACGGCCAGGGCATGAACTGCGGCTTCGAGGATGCGCTGGAACTGGCGCAATGCATCGATCGTGACGGCCTGGCCGATCCGCAAGCGCTGTTCGCCGGGTTCGCCGCCAGGCGCAAGGCCAACGCCGATGCCATCGCGCGCATGGCGCTGACCAACTACATCGAGATGCGCGACCGGGTTGACGATCCCGACTACAAGCTCAAGCGCGAGATCGAGGCCGAGCTGCAGCGCCGTCATCCGGAGCGCTTCATGCCGCGCTATGCGCTGGTCACCTTCAGTGCCCTGCCCTATGCCCAGGCCGAGAGCCACGACCGGCTGCAAACCGGCATTGTCGATGAACTGGCCCGCGGCCTGACCTCGGCGGCCGACACCGACTGGCACCAGGCCGCCCGCCTGGTCGAAAGCCAACTACCGGTGCTGCCCGAAAGCGCGCACTGGCGGGCGGTACCGCCGACGCTGCCGGCGCCGGATTCCGTGGCCGGCCCAGTGGCCGATTAGCGCCGGCTGCCTGCGCTCAACCGGCACCCTCCAGAAGCTGGAAGGCATCGGCGTCCAGATGCGCCGGAAAACGCCGGCGATGGTCGCCCAGGCGCTGCGGATCCAGGGTCACCGTCGCCACCTGTTCCACGCCTGACAGTTCGATCAGCGGTTGGCCGACCGGGTCAATGGCGCAGCTGTCACCGGCATAGTCCAGGCCATTGCCATCCGGGCCGACGCGGTTCACGCCGACGACATAGGCCAGGTTCTCGATCGCCCGTGCTCGCAACAGGGTGCGCCAGGGCTCGCGCCGCGGTGCCGGCCAGTTGGCGATGAACAGCGCCAGGTCGTATTCGGCCGTTTCGGTCTCGGGATCGAAGCGGTTGCGCAGCCAGACCGGGAAGCGCAGGTCGTAGCAGACCTGCGGCAGCACCCGCCAGCCGCGCAGGCCGACCACCAGACGCTCGTTGCCGGCGTCATAGCGCTCGTGCTCGCCGGACATGCGGAACAGGTGGCGCTTGTCGTAGCTGTCGAAGCTGCCGTCCGGACGCATCCAGATCATCCGGTTGAGCATGCGGCCGTTCTCGGCGATGACCACGCTGCCGGTGACCACGGCCGCCAGGCTGCTGGCCTGGTCGGCCAGCCACTGCATCGACGGCCCGGCCATGTCCTCGGCCACGGCATCGACTTCATTGCTGAAGCCCGAAGTGAAGGTTTCGGGCAACACCACCAGATCGGTGGCGCCGGCCAGCGGCCGGATCAGCTCGCCGTAGTAGTCGCGGTTGCCGACGGCATCGTGCCAGCGGGTCGCGCCCTGGACCAGGGAAACACGCAACGGATCCATATTCAAACCGCCCTCAGACGTTCGGCGGCGGCGGCCAGGGTGTCATCGTTCTTGGCAAAGCACAGCCGCACCAGGAAGGTGCCGGGATCGCGCGCGCAGAACGGCGACAGCGGGATCGCCGCCACCTTGTGCTCGGCCACCAGCCACTGGCAGAAATCCAGGTCCGGCAGGTTGCTGATGCGCGAATAGTCCACCAACTGGAAATAGCCGCCCGGCACATGCGGCAGGTGGAAGCGCGAGCCGGTCATCTGCTCGCGGAACAGGTCGCGCTTGGCCTGGTAGAAGGCCGGCAACTGCAGGCAATGCTCGGGCAGCGAGGCCATCACCTCGGCCAGCGCGTATTGCGCCGGCGCGAAGGTGCAGAAGGTCAGGTACTGATGCACCTTGCGGAACTCGGCCGACAGTGGCGCCGGCGCCACGCAGTAGCCGATCTTCCAGCCGGTGCAGTGCCAGGTCTTGCCGAAGGAACCGACCACGAAGCTGCGCGGCGCCAGTTCGTCATGGCTGAGCACGCTGTGGTGCGGCAGGCCGTCGAAGACGATGTGCTCGTAGACCTCGTCGGACAGCACCAGGATGTCGGTGTCGCGGACGATGTCGGCCAGGGCGTCCAAATCGGCGCGGCGGAACACGGCGCCGGTGGGGTTGTGCGGCGTGTTGACCAGGATCAGCCGCGTGCGCGGGGTCACCGCCGCCCGCACCGCCGGCCAGTCGACATCGAAATGCGGCGGCTGCAACGGCACCCGCACCGGCACGCCGCCATTGAGCTGGATCGCCGGCGCGTAGGAGTCGTAGCAGGGATCGAGCAGGATCACCTCATCGCCGGCATGGAGCACGGCGGCAAACACCGCGTACAGCGCCTCGGTGGCGCCGCTGGTGACGGTGACCTGGGTATCGGCGTTGACGCTGCGGCCATACAGCCGCTGCGTTTTCAGTGCGATCTGTTCGCGCAGCTCGGGCACGCCAGCCATCGGCGCGTACTGGTTGCGGCCGGCGCGCATGTGTCGTTCCAGGGCATCGAACAGCTCCGGCGGGCCATCAAAATCAGGGAAACCCTGGCCCAGATTGATGGCGCCATGCTCGGCGGCCAACTGCGACATCACACTGAAAATGGTGGTACCGACCGCCGGCAACTTGCTGCTGATCGATGCGGCGGCAGCCGAGTTGTTCGCGGCGCTCATGACCGCACCTCCAGGCGCTGGGTCCGGTCGCCCGCGGGCACCGGAATGGACAACAGGCATGCCGGCATGGCGGGCGACCTTTTCATGATGGGGGACCGTGCAAGCATAGCCCGGAAGTTTTACTGGCGGCACGGCGCCGATCGGCGATCAGCGGCCATGACCACCCGCTACTGTCAGCCAGGCAAGCACGAATCCGGCCAGCAGCGGCGCCGACCCGGTCCGGCGACCTGATCGCGATACCATCGCCGGCATGCCCCTACGGACAAGGAATCAGCAATGACCCAGGCCACCATCAATCTCGCCCTGCAGGGCGGCGGCGCCCATGGCGCCTTCACCTGGGGCGCGCTGGATGCGCTGCTTGAGGACGGGCGGATCGGTTTCGACGGCCTCAGCGGCACCAGTGCCGGCGCCATGAACGCGGTGGTGATGGCCGCCGGCTGGCTGCAGGACGGGCGCGATGGCGCGCGCCAGGCGCTGGCCGATTTCTGGCAGGGCATCGCCAGCAAGGGCGTGTTCTGGAACAGCCGCAGCGACAGCAACAGCGGCCTGTTCGACTGGCCCGGCCGCGACCTGTTCACCGGCGCCGGCAACCAGTGGCTGGAAGCCTGGTCGAGCTTCGTTTCGCCGTACCAGTTCAACCCGTTCAACATCAATCCGCTGCGCGACCTGCTCACCCGCCAGGTCGATTTCCAGGCGCTGAGCCAGCCGCACTGCCTGAAGCTGTACATCTGCGCCACCAACGTGCGCAGCGGCAAGATCCGCATCTTCGACAATGCCGAGATCAGCCTGGACACCCTGCTCGCTTCGGCCTGCCTGCCGCAGCTTTTCCGTGCCGTGGAGATCGACGGCGAGGCCTACTGGGATGGCGGCTACATGGGCAACCCGGCGCTGTACCCGCTGTACTACAACACCCCGACCCGCGACATCGTGGTGGTGCACGTCAACCCGATCCGGCGCGAGGAGGTGCCACGCAACCCGGCGGCGATTGCCACCCGGGTCAACGAGATCAGCTTCAATTCATCGCTGATGCGCGAGATGCGCGCGATCGAATTTGCCGCGCGCATGGTCGAGGAAGGCTGGCTGAAGGACGAATACCGCAGCCGCCTGCGCCACGTGCTGATCCACTCCATCCGCGACGATGTCGCCATGGCCGCCCTGGACGGCGGCGGCAAGCTGGCCCCTGACCTTAAACTCCTGCACCGGCTGCGCGATCTGGGCCGCGATGCCGCGCTGGCCTGGCTGGCGGCCCACCGCGGGGATATCGGCAAGCGCTCGAGCGTGGATTTGCGCGCGGAGTTTCTTTAAGCGGCCGGCTCGCCGTCCGACCCTGGGCCAGCACGGGGCGTGCCGTCACTTGGCGGCCAAGCCCTCTCCTGCCGCCAGGCGTCAAGCCACGCCACTGCCGCTCATAAACTCACCACCACCGTGCGGCTGTCGCTGACCATGTCCTCGGGCGGCGAGCGGCCATAGGCAGGATCGTTCCAGAGCTGGTAGATGAAATCGCCGCGGGTGCGATTCTGCGGCCCGACCTGGAACGGGCGGCCGGGCTGGTCGCTGCACATCTGGTTCTCGTCCTGGAAGCCACGCTCGTCGGCCTGACGCTTGAGGAAATGGATGTAGTCGTCGCTGGCGATCTGGAATTTTAGCGTCGCCGTCACCGTGATCGCGCCGCTGGTGCCGGGCGGCAGCGGAACCACGTAGTGGGTCACGTCGAAATTTACCAGCCGCGTTGGCTCATCGCCCACGGGCGGATAGACATGGCCGGTCGGCCGGATCTCCAGATCCTGTCCGCCACGGAAGCCCAGCGGCGGAATGCGGTTGTCCTTGGCGATGCAATTGTTGAGCACGAAATGGAACTGCTTGCGGCCCTGCCCGTCCTCGACCTCGCAGGTGGCGGTGGTCGGGTTCCAGATGCCCTGCAGGGTTTCATAGATCTTGGTCTGGGCGTCCTGATCCAGCGCGCCGGTGGCCGGATCCCAGGCGCCGTTCTCCCAGACGACGGCGTTGGCGCTGTCCCTGGCCACCACATGCAGCCACATCCGTCGCCCTTCGGAATAGCCGGTCGGCAACTTGTGACCGGCCAGATTGGTGACCTTCACCGCGACATCGAGCTGCCCGGCGACGGCGGCCGTCACCGAGGTTTCGATCAGGGCGCTGCGCTGGCTGAGCATGTGGCGGGCACGGTCGATGGTCTGGCTCAGGCTGTCGGTGAACATGGTGCTGAAGCCGCCATCCAGCCCGGGGGCATATTCACCGCGGATGATCGCCGGTACCCAGGTGTTGGCACCGACGAACTCATGCACGGGCAAGTCACCGGCGCGGGAACCGGGTTCGTTCAGGGTGCAGGCATGCGCGGTCGGGTCTTCCGAGCTGGCCATGTGGCAGTCCTGGCAGGTGGCACCACGGGCCAGGTAGGGCGTGACCTGGAGATCGTCGCCGAGGCGGTCGCGGAAGATGAGGTCGGCAAAATCGCTGTGGCGCCACTCCATGAAGGTGCGCTCGATCGGCATCGGGATCAGCGAGTCGGTGCCATCGGGCAGGATCAGCGTGCGTGCCGGGCCGGCATCGGTGATCGGCGTGGTCACGTCATGGCAGACCCCGCAGACCGCGCCGCGGTCGAGAAACGAGGAGTAGACCCAACTGTGGTGCGGCACGCGCGGGTCATCGTGGGCGTAATCGTAGGGACCGTGCCGGCATGGCTCGCCGAAGGTCGTGCCCTGTGAATTGGTGCACTGGTCGGCATCGTCGATCCAGAAGTTGCCGCTGCCCGGCGGTGCGATTTCCCCGGCCGGCCCGGTTTCGGTCAAGCGGTGGCAGAAATTGCAGGTCAGGCCGGCATAGTCGCCACTCATGTATTCGGGTTCGTCGTGCTGGCCGGTCAGGAAGCAGCCGTTGGAACCGTCGATCACGGTGCCGATGGTGGTCTTGCGCACCCGCCCCTCCAGCCAGCCGGTGGGCGTGTGGCAACGCAGGCAGTAGTCGCCGGCGCCGGGAATATCGGCCTCGGCGACATCCAGCGCGGCCCAGAACAGCGGGTCGCGCGCGGAGTGCGCCATCATCGAGCCGGCCCAGGTGTTGTAGGGCATGAAACCGTGGCCGGGCGAGCCGGTATCCCAGGCGCCATGGCAGCCCGAGCAGGCATCGCTGTTGCCGATGCCATGGGCAAGGCCGGGCTGGGTGCCATCCGGGGTGAAATCGGTGGCCGGGCCCAGGTGCACATGGCTGGCGCCGGCCGACCAGGACAGACCGGCACCGAGTACGCCGACGGCGGTGATGGTGATCATCACCAGGACGAACCAGCGCGCGGCGCCGGTATTGGGGAATGCGTTCATGGGCTGGGATCTGACGGGTGCGGAAAATGGAAGCGGCCTTGCCGGTGCTGGCGGCATCGGCAGTCCCGGCGGTGCCGGCCAGACCGGAAGGCAAGCCGGGATGGCCTGGGCGCAACGATGCCTGCGCTGACACTAATCGCGCGCACCGGCATCGTCAAACGCAGCGGCGCGATGGCGTCAATGGCCGTCGAAACCATCGCCGAACAACCGATCCGGCACCGGCACCAGGGGGAGTGATTGCTGGTGGCGCTGGACCTGGATCTCTACCGGCATGCCGCCGGGCGTCTGGGTCCAGCCCTTGGTCACCGCCAGGGCGCGCCAGGCGCGGCGATACAGCAGCCGCACATCGACCTCGGCCACGGTTCCCGGCGCCGCCTTCAGCGGCAGGGCAAATGCAAAGCTGTTGTGGTCGGTGTGTCCGGACGGCAGCGTGGTGTTGCTGTGCACGCCTTCGGCATCGATGAACAACACCGGCCGGACCACCTCGCCCTGGCCATTGATGCGCCCTTCCAGCACCTTGGCGTAACCCTTGCCCGGCCAGCCGGCGTAATCGCCGGGTTGCTCGCCGGGCACGTCGTCGCTGGCCCAGAACGGCAGCACCGGGCCACGGGTCTGCGGCAGTGGCTGGCCATCGAGCCGGACATCGACCACCAGCAGGGCGTTGCGGATGTCGATGCCGGTGGGGAAATTGTGCCCGCACCGGTTTTCCACCTCGGTGGCGATCACCAGGTGTGCGCCGCGCTGCTCAACCGTCACCCGCAGGTCGATGTTTTCGGACAGGCGCTGCGGCGTGGCGCCGATGAACCGGTGCGTGCTGCGCTGGCTGGCCGGCCGCAGCGGCCCGCCGTTGCCGACGTAGCCGGGGCCGGCCTCTTTTTCCATGTGGCAGTTCTGGCAGGTGCGCCGCTCCGGTCCGTCAACGTTGTAGGGCGAGGCCAGCCACTCGGTATAGGTCGCCTGGCCCGGCGCACCGGTGACCGGATTTTCATACTGGTGGCAGCCGGCGCACAGCAACGGGTCCGAGTGCAGCGGCGAATAATGCGCCTGCATCGGTGTTTCGATGACATCGGCCAGCGGCCCCCAGACGAACATTTCGGTCGCTACGTGCGCCTGCGGGAAGCGGTGTTGCGTCTTGCCCAGATGATGCAGCGCGTTGATGTTGGCGGCATCGACGCCGGCGATCTGGTGGCAGGCCAGGCAGGTCACGCCATCCAGGCCGGCCGGGCTCGAGACCTCGTCGAAATAGACCTCGCCCGGTGTGAGCACATCCTGCAGCGGCGCGTGGCAGGCGGCGCAAAAGCCGGTATCGCCGGGGTCGTGGCTGTTGCGGAAGACATAGCCGGCGCCGCCCCCGGGCGTGCCGTCGCCCGAATACAGGTCGCGCACCCATTCGTTCACCGCCGAACCGGCGTGGCGCGACTGGCGCCATTGCTGGTAGTAGTTGCCGTGGCAGTTGTTGCAGCCCCAATGGGCGGGAATGGGCAGGTAGTGGGGATTGTCCTGTTCGGGCGAACGGAACAGGGTGATCTGCAGGTCTTCCATGCCGTCGAAGGCCTGCAACAGCCGGATCAGGTAATTGTGCTCGGCATCCATGTCATAGGGCATCGCCACGCCCAGATTCAAGGCCCCGGAAAGGCCCGGCAGCGGCAGCGTGAAACGGCCGTCGGCGCCGGTCAGCGCCGTGCCCAGTTCGGGCCGGGCCTGGACCGACACCAGGGCACCGGCCAGCGGCTCGCCGCTGCTGTCATCGACCACCCAGCCGGAGATATCGGCCAGCGCCAGCGCCGCCGGCAGCAGCAGCCAGATCAGCGCCGCGACGGCTGCCCACAGCCAGCGCGGCTTGCTCACACGGGGCCTCACGATGGACCTCTCCTGCTGGCTAGGCAACGGCCAGGCATGCTGTGCTGTCGCCGACCCGGGCCGGCAGTCAGCGCCGCAGCCAGCGCCATGGGGCCGCGCTGGCTCCCGGCCACGGTCACTGCCCCCGGTTAGGGCCGTGTGCCCTGCATCGGGCTTTCAAAGCCATTGGCGAAGATCGGATCGCCGTCAATGTTGAAGCTGGCCAGTACCTGGCAATCGGCCTGGATAGCGGCCGCCGTCCAGGTGCCATCGCCATTGTCCTGCGGTGTGCAGGTATCGCCGACCACGGACACGACCACGAAACCGGCCGACGCGCTGACGCTGAACCCGGCATCACTGCCGGCAGGCACCATCTGGCTGGCCGGATCGATGCTGCCACCGGCACCGGCAATGGCCGTCACTTGGTATTCCAGCGGCAGCTCGCCGGCAGCCGGCACCAGCATCGCCGCGCCAAGGCTGGATGGCGCACCCGGACCGGCCACCCCGAGCCCGACCTGGGCGACATTGGCCTCATTGGGCGCGACATCGGTCACCAGCGAGAAACGGAACAGCATGCCCCAGTTCAGCTCGTTGCCGTCCGGCGCGGTCCAGGTCACAGTGTCCTCGCCAACCACCGCGGTCCAGTTGTTGCCCGGATCGATATCGATGTCGGCAAAATGGCCGGATTCAAGGTGAACGCCCGCCTCGCCGACCGGCACCGTGAAGCTGCCAAACCCCTTGTTGCTGAGGATGCGCAGGTTCGGCGGCTGGTCATTGGGTGGATCGCCGCGGACCACCCGCGCGAAATCGAAGTTCTGCACGGCGTAGTCATAGCGCCAGCAGGTGCCGCCCAAACCCGACCCAGCCGGACAGCCGGCCAGCTCCTTGACCTTCACCGCAACCCGGGTATGACCTTCCCCGGTGGCGATTTCGACGTTGTGCGTCGGGTTGGCGGCCGGGTTCACCCAGGTGTTGATCATCGGGCCGAGAATCTGCGAACCCTGGTTGCCCGGGGTCCAGCCTTGTTGCCCACCCGGGGTCGGCGTCATGGTCCGGTGCATCATCGTGTTGTAGATGTCGATGTCGTCCTGGACGATGTACCAGGAGTCGGAGTAGTAGATCGCCCCCGGCACCGAAAGCTGCGACTCACGCACGATCAGGCGGTCGCGGTAACCACTGGTCGACACCGAATTGGAGAACCCGTCGCAATTGGTATCGAAGATCGAACCGCAGCGGCCGAACCAGCCACCGGCCGGGTCGATCTCGCTGCGCGGACCCAGGTCATCGTAGGCATCGTTGTTGCCGGTGCCGTAGGTGTCCGCGCAGTTGGGGCTGAGCATGTGGCCGCCGAACGGCGATGAGCAGCCAGTATTGGTGGTCAGCCAGGCATGCTTGACGCCGGAGGCGGCAATCTGTTCGAGCTGGCCGTCGACGATCCGGTAGATATTCCAGATCAGGTACGGATGCTGATCGGCGTTCGGATACGGATAACCCCAGGGATTGGTGTGGCCGGTGAACTTCTCATACCAGGGGATATCGGCAGTGTTCGGCTTGTTGCTGTTGCGCAGGGTCGAGCTGGGGGTAAACACCACCTCGCCGTCATCGGCACCGAGGCCGTCGCACAACCCGGAGCCTGTGGACCGCCGGCAGCGGGTGAACGACATGGAATAGGCCTGCATCAGCACGTCCGCCTCGTAGATGCCGCCATCGGGATGCGCGTCACCATGGAAACAGGGTGTGGCGCCGCGCACGCAGGGCGTACCGCGCACGGTCGGATCGCCAGTGATGGGCAAGGCGCCCATCCGGCCCTGGCCGCGCGTGCGCAACGGGCTGATGAAGGTGAGTTCGCCGACGTAATTTCCAGCCAGTTCCGGCGCCGCAACCCGTGCGGCCAGCGCGTGGGTGACATTGAGGTCGGCGGCACGCAGGTGGAAGCGCGTGTCGTCGTCGATCGTTTCCCACATCATGTGGTTGACGTAGAACCAGACCTGGCCGTCGTTGCCGATGACATCCAGATGCATGGGATTGATCGGCGAGACCCGGACTTCGAAGCCGTCATAGTCCAGGCGGCTGCCGTCAGGCAGGTCGACATGGAACTGGCCATCAACGTGCAGCGAGCCATCCACGAACCGGGTCAGGGCACCGTCGCGTGCGGCGAAGCGGATCCCGTTTTCCGGCCGGATGGGCATCGGCGCGCTGATCGCATCGTGCTCGCGGTAGGCCAGCATCTGCTCCGGCGCGCCCACGGAAATCCCATGCATCTCCAACAGGCTGGTGTTGAAGCGCAGCATCGCCTCACCGCCATTGAACGACCAGGCCTCGGCAGCAACCAGAGCCCGCGCCGCTTCCTGTTCAGTGAGCTGGTCGGGCGTTGCCGCACGCACCGTGGCGGGGGAGAAGAACACCAATGCGCTGGACAGCGCACACAACAGCGCCCATCCCGGCGCGGACTTGCGAACGATCATGTTTTCCCTCATCTAGTAGTTGTATTACGTGCAGCAACATCAGCCAAACGGCGACGTTAGCACTCAATTTCGGCGAAATATGTGCGCCATCTCGCACAATCAGGCGGCATCACAAGGCGGGCCAGACGGCTGTCAAGCCGCCACGAGCAGATCGGTCAGCACCTGTTTATAGATGTCCACCAAGCGCTCCAGATCGACGACCGCGACATGCTCGTCGACAGCATGGATGCTGGCGTTGTCCGGACCCAGCTCGATCACCTCGGCACCGAGCGGAGCAATGAAGCGGCCATCGGAGGTGCCGCCGCCCATGTCGAAAGCCGGCTCGATGCCGCAGTGGTCCCTGACCGCGCTGGCCACGGCGGCGCGCAGGCGGCCGTCATCGGGCGCGGCGAAAGGCTGGCCCGAATCATGCCAGTCCAGGCGGTGGTCCAGGCCATGGCGGGCGATGATTTCGCCGGTGCGCGCGATCAACGACCCGGCATCGGTGACGGTGCCGTAGCGGAAATTGAACAGCACCTGGCAGGTGCCGGGAATGACGTTGTTGGCGCCGGTGCCGGCGTTGATGTTGGAGACCTGGAAGCTGGTCGGCGGGAAGCCGTTGCCGCCCTCGTCCCAGCGCTGGCCGCACAGCTCGGCCAGTGCCGGTGCCAGGGCATGGATCGGGTTGTCGGCCAGTTCCGGGTAGGCGGCATGGCCCTGGACGCCGTTGACCATCAGCCGGCCGTTCAATGAGCCGCGGCGGCCGGCCCGGCAACGATCGCCCAGGCGCTGGTTCGACGACGGCTCGCCGACCAGGCAATGGTCGATGCGCTGGCCGCTGATGCGAAAGTGCTCGGCCACCTTGCGAATGCCGTCGATGGCCTCGCCCTCCTCGTCGCTGGTCAGCAGCAGGGCAACCGTGCCGGCATGGTCGGGGTGGGCGGCGACGAAACGTTCCAGCGCCACCACCATGGCGGCGACGCTGCCCTTCATGTCGGCAGCGCCGCGGCCGTAGAGCAGGCCATCGCGAATTTGCGGCTGGAACGGTGGCGAGGTCCAGGCCGATTCCGGGCCGGTGGGCACGACATCGGTATGGCCAAGCAGAACCAGCACCTTGCCGTCGCCGGCGGCCTTGCCGGTGCCGCGATGCTGCGCCCACAGGTTGCGCACGGCGCCGAACGGCAGGTGCTGGATGGCGAAGCCGGCGGCAGCCAGGCGGTCGGCGAGCAGCGCCTGGCAGCCGGCATCCTCCGGCGTGACGCTGGCACGGGCGATGAGGTCGCAGGCAAGTTCGAGCACGGATCCGGCGGCGGCCATGGCAGTTCCTTCGACGGCGCCGCAATGGCGCGATGGGCGCACCATCTTAGCCGCCGCTGCCCGGTCCAGCCGCAGCCACCGGTCGCAGCCAAAGGGGCCACTGGCGGCATGCGCGGCGGGGAACCAGCCACCTCGCATGCCGCCAGCCGCCCTGCACAAAGCCGTGGGCGAAGAGGCGGTCAGCCCAGGCCAGGTGGCCGCTCACCACCCGTGCCACCGGCTGCGGTGCCATCGGCATCCGGTGGCCACGGATGCCGATCAGATCGTTGCCGGCCGGGCGTCGCTACCCGCCCCGGCCAGGCCCATGCCTTGGCGATCATCCTCACGCACCTTCGCCCGGCCAGTCCGGGCGCGGCGCCACCCATGCCGCTGCGCGTGGTTTCCTTGACGTGGCAGGGTTGGCCGCATGGGCGGCGGGCAAGGGCCGGCCTTCACGCCTGCCTGCGCGAAAACCCGGCGCACTGGCTCAAGGGGCAGACATGCCGGGATCTCAAACGGGTCGATACGCGCCGCGACCCTGGCCGGCACGCAGGCGCCAGCACGGAGGCGCCGGCATTGGCCAGCGCACGCACGCCGGTTCGCCGCGAACGTTCAGCTAGCGCCCGGACACCTGGCGCTCGAAGGTTTCCGACCAGCGCTTTTCACTGAAGCCGGACACCGCGCTGCCGTCGGCACGGACCAGCAGCGGCCGGCGGATCAGGGCCGGATATTCACCCACCAGGGCCAGCCACTGGCTGTCATCGGCCGGCGTCTTGCGTGCCTGCTCCAGTCCGCGCCAGGTGTAGCTGGCGCGGTTGACCAGCTTCTCCCAGCCGATCGCCTCGGCCTGGCGGCGCAGCACCGGCTCGGGCACCGGGGTTTCCCGGTAATCGATGAACCGGTGCGCGATGCCCTGCCCGTCCAGCCAGGCCAGGGCCTTGTGGCAGGTCGAGCAGTTGGATAGTCCATACACGGTGACCATGGTCATGCCTCCTCGGCGGCCTGGCGCAGGATGTCGTTGAGCGCGGTCTTGCGCCGGGTCTGCTCGTCCACCCGCTTGACGATGACCGCGCAGTTGAGGCTGTAGCGGCCATCGGCCGAGGGCAGGCTGCCGGGCACCACGACGCTGCCGGCCGGCACCCGGCCATAGTGGATCTGGCCGCTGGCGCGATCGTAGATGCGCGTGCTCTGGCCCAGGAACACGCCCATGGCGATGACACTGCCGCGCTCGACGATGACGCCTTCGACCACTTCGCTGCGCGCGCCGATGAAGCAGTCGTCCTCGATGATCGTGGGCGTGGCCTGCAGCGGTTCCAGCACGCCGCCGATGCCGGCGCCACCGGAAATATGCACGTTGCGCCCGATCTGGGCGCAGGAGCCGACCGTGGCCCAGGTGTCGACCATGGTGCCGGCGCCGACATGGGCGCCGATGTTGACGAAGCTGGGCATCAGCACCACGTCGGTGCCGACATGGGCGCCACGGCGGACGATGGCGCCGGGCACCACCCGGGCGCCGGCGCTTCGGAATTCTTCGCTGGAACAATCCCCGGCAAAGCGCAGCGGCACCTTGTCCCAGGCACCGAACAGACCGGCGCCGTCGGCCGGCAGCTTCGCCATCGGCCGCATCCGGAAGTACAGCAGCACCGCCTTCTTGAGCCAGTCGTTGACCTGCCAGCCGCCATCGGCCAGCGGCTCGGCGACGCGCAGTTGCCCGCTTTCCAGCCCGTCCAGCACCGCCTCGACGGCATCGCCGCAGCGTTGCTCCAGGGCCGCTGGGCTCAAGTTGGCCAATTCGGCGAAGGCGGACTCAATGATGCTCTGGTGGCTGGCCATGGTGCGGGCTGACTCCTTGGTGCAATGGCGTGGGACGACGGCCGGCAAGTCTAGCCCGGATGATCCGGACCTTCGGCCCGGCCGCGCAGGGACCGGCTCAGGTAGCCGAAGCGTCGTCGTCGAAGGCCTGCGCCAGCGCCTGGTAGGCGGCGCGCTGGTCATCGTTGTCGGGCACCGGCACCTGCACTTCGAGCTGGATGAAATGGTCGCCCGGCGGCGATCCGGGCAGACCGCGGCCCTTCAGGCGCAGGCGCCGCCCGGACTGGCTGCCGGCGGGAATGGTCAACTGCACGTGGCCGCCGAGCGTGGTCACCGGCAGCCGCGCGCCCAGGGCGGCCTGCCAAGGCATCAGCCGGACCATGCCGATGGTGTTGCGCCCTTCCAGCAGGAAGCGCGGGTCCGGCGCGATGTTGACCTCAAGCAGAACATCGCCACCGCCGGGCGCCTGCCCGGCCAGGCGGATGACCTGGCCGCTGGCGATGCCGGCGGGGATGCGCACGTCGTAGCTGCGACCGTTCAGGGACAAGCGCTGTTCGCCGCCCTGATAGGCCTGGTCAAGTGTCAGGGTGAGCTGGGCGCGCAGCGAGCGCGCCGGGCGCGGCCGGGTGCCGGCACGGGCGCCGGCGCCGCCGAAGTCACGCTGCTGGCCGAACAGGGTCTCGAAGAAATCGCTGAAATCGCCGTCGAAGCCGCCCTGACCGAAGCCGGCACCGGCGCTGGCAGCACCTCGGGCGCCGGCGCCAGCGCCGCCATTCCAGTTCGGCGGCGGCTGGAACGGCTGGCCCTCGCGGTAGCTGCCGCGGACATTGTCGTAGGCGGCGCGGCGCTCGCGATCGCCGAGCACCTCGTTGGCTTCGTTGATCGCCTTGAACCGTTCCTCGGCGTCGGCTTCCTTGCTGACGTCGGGGTGGTACTTGCGCGCCAGGCGACGATAGGCCTTCTTGATTTCGGCATCGTCGGCGCCAGCTTCGACGCCGAGCACCTTGTAGTAATCACGAAATTCCATGGCGGGGCGATGATCTCACAATGACGGGTCGGCTCTGCCGGATGCCGGCGGCAGCGGCCACCGGTCCGGGGACGGCAGACGGCCCGCACAGGGCGGGCCGTCGTTCACAGGGCCGGCCAGGGCACGGCAAGCCGTGGTGACCGGCCAGGCGGCCGCGATCAGCTTTCGATAGTGATCCGGCGCGGCGTCGACTCCGGGCGCTTGGGCAGGCTGATTTCCAGCACGCCATGGCGACCGGCGGCCTTGATCTGCTCCGGATCGGCCGAATCCGGCAGGGCGAAGCGACGGTAGAAGACGCCACGCGCACGCTCCAGGCGGCTGAAACGCTCGCCCTCCTCGCTGCTTTCGCTGGCACGCTCGCCCTTGATCGAGAGGATGCCCTTGTCCATCGATACCTCGATGTCCTTGGGGTCGACGCCGGGGACATCGGCCAGGATCACGAACCGATCGGCCTCTTCCTTGATGTCCACCCGCGGTGCCCACTGGCTGGTGACCACGTCGGACTGGTCGGCTTCGTCGAGCTGGCCGAGCTTGTTGAAAATATCGAAAACCTGCTTGAACTCGTCGCGGACGGTTCCCGGCAGGCCCAAGTTGTAGCGCGTCAGGTTCATGGTGTTTGCTCCTTGGTGCAAGGCGCCGACAGTGGCGCCAGATGCTATGGAATCTGGGGTTGCAGCCTGTTCTTTCAAGGCCGCGGAGAGGCGCCGGAACCGGGCTGGTCAATGGCGGTCTGACCGTTACAATGATTTTCCCGGGCCCGTGGCGGCCCCCAACGCAGCGAGGACATCACCATGCAGATTCAGGTCACCGGCCAGCAGATGGAGATCACCCCCGCCTTGCGCGACTACGCTGTCAGCAAGCTGGAAAAGCTGACCCGGCTGTTCGACCACACCACCGGCGCCCATGTCGTGCTCTCGGTCGACAAGCATGCGCACAAGGCCGAATGCCGGATGGGCGTTCCCGGCAAGCAACTGTTCGCCGAAGTTGCCGCGCATGACATGTACGCGGCCATCGATGGCCTGGTCGACCGCATGGAAATGCAGGTGCGCAAGTACAAGGGCAAGCTCACCGACCACCACGCCCAGGCCCGCCGCACCAGCATCGACCCCTGAGGTCGGTTGGCGGCTGGTCATTTTCCGCTCCGGCCGGCTCGTCCCTGACCGGAGCGCACTTCATCCACTGGCAAGGTGCCGACGATGACAGACGCCTCCCCCGCTCCCGCCGCGGCGAACAGGAACGCTGGTTTCCAGACCCGCCTGGTGATCCTCACCGGGCTGTCCGGCGCCGGCAAGACAGTGGCCCTGCGCGCCCTGGAAGACCTTGATTTCTACTGTGTCGACAACCTTCCCGTCGCCCTGATTCCGGATTTGCTGGCATCGGCGCGCAGTGGCCAGGGCGCCTACCCGCGGGTGGCCGTGGGTGTCGACGCACGCAACCGGCCCGAAGACCTGACCGAGCTGCCGCGCATCATCGCCAGCCTGGCCCGGGGCGGTGTCGACGTGCAGTTGGTGTTCCTGGATGCCAGCGATGACATCCTGATCAAGCGCTATTCCGACAGCCGCCGGCGGCACCCGCTGGCCCAACACCAGCGCAGCCTGGCCGATGCCATTGCCCGCGAACGGCAACTGCTGCGGCCGCTGCTGGCGATCGCCGACCTGATCGTCGATACCGGCCAGACCAATGTCCACCAATTGCGGCGCCAGATCAGCATCGAGGTTGGCCGCCATGGCCAGAGCCTGATCCTGCTGCTGCAATCGTTCGCCTTCAAGCGCGGTGTGCCTGGCGATGCCGATTTCGTCTTCGATACCCGTTGCCTGCCCAATCCACACTGGGTGCCGGAGCTGCGGCCGCTGTCGGGCCGCGACGAGGAGATTGGCGAGTATTTCCTGGGCCAGCCACAGGTCGGCAGCTATATCGATGCCGTGATCGGCCTGATGGACGATTTCCTGCCCCGGTTCGAGGCCGACGACCGTGCCTACCTCACCATCGCGGTGGGCTGTACCGGCGGCCGGCACCGCTCGGTCTATACCATTGAGCGGCTGGCCGCCCACTTTCGCGCCAGCGGCCGCGACAACGTGCTGGTGTTCCACCGCGAGTTGTCCTGAACCGGGTTGGCGCGCGTTGCCGGCGGCTGCGCGATGTCCGGGCCGAGGTCGGGTCTGCGTCCGTCAGCGGCTGGCGAACCGGTCGGTAGCTTCGACCAGCGCTGCGGCGGTGCCGCCCTCGAACGCGGAATGACCAACATCGGGCACCACCACCAGCTCGGCTTGCGGCCAGGCACGGTGCAGATCCCAGGCCGAACGCATCGGGCAGACCACGTCGTAACGACCCTGCACGATCACCGTCGGGATCTGGCGCATGCGCTCGACATCGCGCAACAACTGGCCGTCGACGTCGAAGAAACCGCCGTTGACGAAGTAGTGGCACTCGATGCGGGCGAAGGCCAGCGCGAACCCATCGGCCTGGGTAGCGGCGATGTGCTCGGGGTCCTGGAGCAGGAAGCAGGTGCTGCTTTCCCAGGTGGTCCAGGCCTTGGCCGCGGCCATGCGGGTGGCGGCATCGCCGCTGGTCAGGCGCCGATAGTAGGCGCTGATCAGGTCGCCGTGTTCAACCGCCGGGATCGCCGCCAGGTACGACTCCCAGGCATCGGGAAAGATCTGGTCGCAGCCGCCCTGGTAGAACCATTCCAGTTCCGAGCGCCGCAGCATGAAAATGCCGCGCAGCACCAGCTCGGTGACCTTGTCGGGATGGGACTGGGCATAGGCCATGGCCAGGGTCGAACCCCAGGAACCCCCGAAGACCTGCCAGCGCTCGATGCCCAGATGGCTGCGCAGCGCCTCGATGTCGGCGACCAGGTGCCAGGTGGTGTTGTCGGTCAGTTCGGCGTGCGGCGTCGAGCGCCCGCAACCGCGCTGGTCGAACAGAATGATGCGGTATTTGTCCGGATCGAAGAAACGACGCATTCCGGGTGAACAACCGGCGCCCGGGCCACCATGCAGGGCCACCACCGGCTTGCCTTCGGGATTGCCGCACTGTTCGTAGTACAGCGTGTGCAGGGGCGAAACGGCCAGCCGGCCGCTGTCGTAGGGTTGGATCTGCGGATACAGGGTGGGTGTGGTCATGCCATTCCTTGTGCCGGTCAGCCGGCGTCGATGCTGGCGGGATGCCGATGACGGGCCGGGCGCTCGCCGGTCCGGGCGCTCGCCGGTCCGTGTGCCGCCGGTCACTGGGTCAGGTTCGGCAGGGTGGGCAAGGCCGGCGGGGCGCCGGTGCCAGGAGTTCAGACACGGCCGCGGCTGAAAGGATCGGGCCGGCTTGCTGAAAAGACAGATGATTGCCGCGGAGGAACTGGTCGGGGCGGCGAGATTCGAACTCGCGACCCCCACAACCCCATTGTGGTGCGCTACCAGGCTGCGCTACGCCCCGAGGTTCCATGCGGCCGCGAAGTGTAGCAAACGGGCCGTCACTCGTCACGCCAAATTGTCGCCGTTGCCCGGGCCTGCCAAGGCCATGCGCGGCGACCATACCGGGGCTCAAGGATCGACCGGTCGCCGTGGCTGCAGGGGGATCAGCGCCGGCGTCGGCGCCTCGGGCTGGCGCAGGTCAAGGCCCTCAGGCGGCGTCGCCTGGGTACCGCCGGCAGGCAACAGGTAGGGCACGGCTTCCAGCACGCTGGCGCCGCCATCGCCGGTGTCGACCAGACGCCACAGACGCCCGGACTGGGTGTCGAGCATGTACTGGTCGGCGTTGTACTCGTTCACCTGGCCGAAGACGTAGCGGCCCTCGCCAGCAAGCACGGCCGGCTGGTTGCGTGATTGCGCCAGGGCATCGGCAGCGACCGCCACAGACGCCAGCAGCAGAGAAATGTACGGCAGGGATCGAATCATGATGGGTGGCCCATGGACAGTGGTCCCGGGCAGTTTAGCCCCTTGCCTGGCAGTGGCCGCTGCCAGTGGCCTGCCGGGGCACCGGCCGCGACTCAACGGCGCAGCAGTTGCAGCAGGTCTTCCAGTTCCAGGCGCAGTTGTTTCGCCATCTGCTGGACGATGGAGGACTCCATGCGTCCCTGTTCGCCTTCCAGGCGCTGGCGGGCACCGCCGATGGTGAAGCCCTGCTCGTACAGCAGTCCGCGGATCTGCCGGATCATCAACACGTCCTGGCGTTGGTAGTAACGGCGGTTGCCACGGCGCTTGACCGGTTTCAGGGTGGCGAACTCGGTCTCCCAGTAACGCAGCACGTGCGGCTTGACCGCACACAGCTCACTGACTTCGCCGATGGTGAAGTAGCGCTTGGCCGGGATCGCCGGCAGCTCGTCGTTACTGCTGGGGTCCAACATAGGTTTCCACCCGCGCGCGCAGCTTTTGACCAGGACGGAAGGTAACCACACGACGGGCGGAGATGGGGATTTCCTCGCCGGTCTTGGGGTTGCGGCCAGGCCGCTCGTTCTTGTGCCGCAGTTCGAAGTTGCCAAAACCCGACAGCTTCACCTGGCGGCCGTTCTCCAGCCCGGTACGCAGGGTCTCGAACAGGGCATCGACGAACTCCTTGGCTTCACGCTTGTTCAGGCCAACGTTTTCGAACAACCCCTCGGCCATTTCGGCCTTGGTCAAGGTCGCCATCGTCCCCCTCCTAACTGCGCAACTGCGCCTGGAAATGCTCGCCAACTGCCGCCAGCGCCCGGGCCACTGCCTGGTCCGCATCGGCGTCGACTAGAGTGCGCGAAGGGTTTCGTAAAATCAAGCCCATGGCGAGACTTTTGAATCCTTCACCGACACCTTGGCCGCGGTACTCGTCGAAAACCAGCAGTTGCTCCAGATCCTCGCCCACCGCCTGGCGGACGGCATCGGCAATGGCCTGCCAGGGAACATCCGCAGCCACCACCAGGGCCAGGTCGCGGCGCACCTGCGGGTAACGTGACAATGCCTGGGCGCGCGGCACCTTCGCTTGGCGCAAGGCGTCCAGATCGACCTCGGCGACCTGGACATCCTCGTCCAGGTCCAGCGCCTTGAGCAGGGACGGATGCAGGCTGCCGATCACGCCAACCGGCTGGCCCTGGTGCAGGATGGTCGCCGCACGCCCCGGATGCAGCCAGGGCACCTGGTCGGTGGCGGTGAACTGCCAGGCGGCCGGCTCGCCGCCCAGACCCGTCAGGGCCTGCAATTCACCCTTGAGGTCATGGAAATCGAAGTCGCGGGCGGGCTGGTGCTGCCAATGCTCGGCCAGTGCCGGGCCGCAGCCGGCCAGGGCCAGACTGTCGGTCTCGCGCACCTGGTCGCCGTCGAGGCAAAAGCGCCGGCCAAGCTCGAACAGGCGCAGGCGCGGCATCTGCCGGGCGCGGTTGTAGGCCAGCGCCTGCACCAGACCGGGCAACAGGCGGGTGCGCATCACCGCCAACTCGGCCGACAGCGGGTTGGCCAGGCGAATGGCGCCGTCGGCCAGGTGCCAGGTAGCCAGCAGCTCATGTTCGACGAAGGCGAAGGTCAGCGCTTCCTGCCAGCCGCGCGCGGCCAGGGCATGACGCAACCGGGTATCGGGCAAACGCGCCTCGGACGGCTGGGTCGGCGCCAATTCACCGGCCGGAGCCCGCACCGGCACCTGGTCGTAGCCGTGGATGCGCGCCACTTCCTCGATCAGATCTTCCTCGATGGCGATGTCGAAGCGGCGCGAGGGCGGCGTCACCTGCCAGCCCTGGCCATCGGCGTCGGCCTGCACCTGCATGTCCAGCCCGGCCAGGATCGCTGCCACGCGCGCCGCGGGGATGTCGATGCCCAGCAGTCGCGCAATTCGCGCCTGGCGCAGATGTACCGGCTTGCGTGCCGGCAGTGCCGCCGGATCGCAGGCTTCAACCACGGGACCGGCCTGGCCGCCGACGATTGCCAGCAGCAAGGCAGTGGCCCGCTCCATGGCCCGCCTCGGTAGATCAGGATCGACGCCACGCTCGTAGCGGTGCGAGGCATCGGTGTGCAGGCCCAGGCGGCGCGCCCGGCCGATGATCGCGGCCGGACGGAAATGGGCCGATTCCAGCAGGATGCGGCTGCTGGCATCGGTGACCCGGGATTCCTGCCCGCCCATGATGCCGGCCAGGGCGATGGCACCGGCCTCGTCGGCGATCACCAGGAAATCCTCGTCGATCACGACATCCGAGCCGTCCAGCAAGGTCAACGCTTCTTTCGGCCGGCCGTGGCGGACGCTGATCGCGCCCTGCAGGCGGTCCTGGTCGAAGGCGTGCAGCGGCTGGCCCAGTTCCAGCATCACGTAGCTGGTGACATCGACGATGGCGCTGACCGGCCGGATGCCGGCCCGGCGCAGGCGTTCGCTCAGCCAGATCGGCGAGGGCGCACTGGCATCGACGCCGTCGATGACCCGGCACAGATAGCGCGGACAATCGGCGCCGGCAGCCAGATTCACCTGGCGTGTGTCCTGGATGGTGGCCGCAACCGCCTGGCCATCGGCGCCGCCGGGCACCGTCAGCGGCTGGTCGAAAGCGGCGGCGATATCGCTGGCCAGGCCGAGCATGCCCAGGCAGTCGGCCCGGTTCGGCGTCAGGCCCAGTTCGATGCTGGCGTCGGGCAAACCCAGAAACTGCGCCAACGGCGCGCCGACCGCGGCATCGGCGGGCAATTCCATCAGACCGGAGGCATCGTCATCCAGGCCCAGTTCGCGCGCCGAGCACAACATGCCGGTGGATTCGACACCGCGCAGGCTTGCCGCCTGGATGCTCAGGCTGCCCACCTGGGCGCCGATCTTGGCCAGCGGCGCCTTCAGGCCAACGCGGGCATTGGCGGCGCCGCAGACAATCTGCAGTGGTTCACTGTCACCGATGTCGACCCTGCAGACTTGCAGGCGGTCGGCATCGGGATGCGGCGCGGCGGCGATGATCTGCCCGACGACAATGTGCTCCAGCCCCGCGCCCAGTTCGGTGACCGATTCCACCTCCAGGCCAAGCATGTCCAGGCGCAGGCACAGCTCGTCCCGGCGCACGCCCGGATCAACCCACTCACGCAACCAGTTTTCGCTGAATCTCATATCCGGGTGCTCCACCCATGGCCGCTTCGTGGCCGCGGCGCGATGCCGGGAGCAAGCCGGCCGGCCGGGCGACGGCGGCTAATTGAATTGCTGCAGGAAGCGCACGTCGTTTTCGAAGAATGCGCGCAGATCGTTGACCCCGTAACGCAACATCGCCAGCCGGTCCAGGCCCATGCCGAAGGCGAAGCCGGTGTAGCGCTCCGGATCGATGCCGCAGTTGGCCAGCACCTTGGGGTGGACCATGCCGCAGCCGAGCACTTCCAGCCAGCGGCTGCTGCCGTCGGGCAGTTGCCAGGCGATGACGACATCGGCCCCGGGCTCGACGAACGGGAAATAGGTCGGCTTGAAGCGCATCTGGAAGTCGCGCTCGAAGAAGCCGCGCAGGAACGCGGTGAGCGTGCCTTTCAGATCGGCCATGGTGATGCCCTCGCCCACCACCAGGCCTTCGACCTGATGGAACATCGGCGAATGGGTCTGGTCCGAATCGCTGCGGTAGACCTTGCCCGGTGCGATCAGCCGGATCGGCGGCTGCCGGCCGGCCATGGCGCGGATCTGCACCGGTGAGGTATGCGTGCGCAGCATGCGGCCGTCGGGGAAATAGAAGGTGTCGTGCATTGCCCGGGCCGGATGGTCGGGCGGGAAATTGAGCGCTTCGAAGTTGTGCCAGTCATCTTCGATTTCCGGGCCTTCGACGACGTCGTAGCCGAAACGGGAGAAGATATCGACGATGCGTTCCAAAGTCCGGGTCAACGGGTGCACGCCGCCAATGGCGTGGTTGCGACCGGGCAAGGTGACGTCGATGCGCTCGGTGGCCAGGCGCTGGTCAAGCTCGGCCGTTTCCAGCTCCGTCTTGCGCGCGGCCAGTTGTTGCTGCAACTGCGCCTTGAGGCGGTTGATGCGATCGCCCTGCTGCTTGCGCTGCTCGGGCGACAGGCCTCCAAGCTGCTTGAGCTGGGCGGTGACCAGGCCATGCCGGCCGAACAGGCCGACCCGGAGCTTTTCCAGGCCATCCAGGGTTGTAGCCGCCACGATCTGATCGGGGGCGTTGTCCAGATCCAGCGCCGGCGCCGTGCCCGGGCTGTCCGAATGGGGTGTCGTCACCGCCGCTCTCCGAAAATGCAGGCGGGGATCGGATTGCTCCGATCCCCGCACCGTTGCCACCACTTGCCAACCTCGAAAGAACCAGGACAGGCACCGGCTAGGCGCCTGCCCGTCATCGTGGCTCAGGCCGCCAGGGTCTGCTTGGCGCGCTCGGCGATGGCGCCGAACGCCGCCGGCTCGTGGTAGGCCAGATCGGCGAGGATCTTGCGGTCAACCGTGATCTGCGCCTTGCGCAGGCCAGCGATCAGGCGGCTGTAGGACAGCCCGTGCTCACGCGCGGCGGCGTTGATACGGACAATCCAGAGGGCGCGGAAATTGCGCTTCTTCAGCTTGCGGCCGATGTAGGCGTACTGGCCAGCCTTGATCACTGCCTGGTTGGCGACGCGGAACACCTTGCGCCGGGCGTTGTAATAGCCCTTGGCGCGGGAGAGGATCTTCTTGTGCCGCCGACGGGCGACGACACCACGTTTGACTCGTGCCATGTTCCTGCTCCTCCCTTACACGTACGGCAGCATGCGCTGGACGCGACCGGCGTCCGAGGCATTGACGTAGTTGGTGGCACGCAAGCCACGCTTACGCTTGGTCGACTTCTTGGTCAGGATGTGGCTCCTGAAGGCATGTCCGCACTTGAACTTGCCCGAAGCCGTCTTGCGGAAGCGCTTGGCCGCCGCACGGTTGGTCTTCATCTTAGGCATTGCTGGTGTTCCCGATGCTGTTTCTAATACCGGTTCAAGTGGTGGCACGGGGCCACGCTTGTGTACTCGAACCCGCGAATAATGGCCGTTGCCGAAGCTGCGCGGAAGAAGAAAAAGCGCAGCCGGAACAGGCCGTGACCGGCTTCAAGCCGGCCAGCCAGTATAGCAGACCGCGGAGCCGCGCCAAGTCCCGCAACTGCACTGCGAGGCGGCAGACGCCACCCGAGAACCTGCCCGGCAGCCCCTTGGCGGAGCGCCGGGCAACGGCCTGCTTGAACCGATGAGTCGACCGGCCGATCAGCCGGCCGGGCAGCGGATCATTTGCGCTTGGGCGCGATCATCATCACCATCAGCCGCCCTTCCTGGCGCGGGCGCTGCTCGACAACGATCTCGTCACCCAGGTCGGCCTCGATACGCTGCGTCCGCTGGAGCCCCAGTTCCTGGTGGCTCATTTCACGGCCGCGGAAGCGGATCGTCACCTTGACCTTGTCACCGTCCTCAAGGAAGCGGCGCATGTTGCGCAGCTTGATCTGGTAGTCGCCCTCGTCCGTGGTCGGACGGAACTTCACTTCCTTGATCTCGACCTGCTTCTGCTTCTTCTTCGCCGCATTGGCCTTTTTCTGCAGCTCGAAGCGATGCTTGCCGTAATCCATGATCCGGCAGACCGGTGGATCGGCATGCGGCTGGATCTCGACCAGATCCATACCGGCTTCTTCGGCCAGGGCCAAGGCCTCGGCGCGGCCGAGGATTCCGACCTGTTCGCCTTCGGCATTGATGACACGTACCTGCGGTACGCGGATATCTTGGTTGCGGCGGTTGCCTTTATCGTTGACGGTGCTGATTCGCAGTCCCTCCAGTGGTTCAATCGTTCACGCTGCAGTCTATTGCAGCGCGGTCTCTTCGCGCAGACGCTGTGCAAACTCGGAAACCGGCATGGCTCCCAGGTCCTCCCCGCTGCGCGTACGCACCGCTATCGTGCCCTGCTCCTTCTCGCGGTCACCCACGACCAGCAGGTAGGGCACCTTCTGCAGCGTGTGCTCGCGAATCTTATAACCGATTTTCTCGTTGCGCAAATCTGTTTCAACCCGGAAACCTTGATTTGCAAGGGCTTTTCCGACCTCTTCGACATACCCCGCCTGGGCGTCGGTGATGTTCATGCAGACCGCCTGCACCGGCGCCAGCCAGGTTGGCAACAGGCCGGCATAATGCTCCAGCAGGACACCGATGAAGCGTTCCATCGAACCGACGATGGCCCGGTGCAACATCACCGGGTGGCGGCGCGTGGAATGCTCATCGACATACTCGGCGCCCAGCCGCTGCGGCATCATGAAGTCCACTTGCATGGTGCCCAACTGCCAGGCCCGGCCGATGGCATCCTTGAGGTGGTATTCAATCTTGGGGCCGTAGAAGGCGCCCTCGCCGGGCAGTTCCTGCCACTCCACCCCACAGGTCGACAGCGCGGCGCGCAGGGCGGCTTCGGCCCGGTCCCAGACCTGGTCATCACCCATTCGTGCTTCCGGGCGCAGTGCGATCTTGACCTCGATATCGGTAAAGCCGAAGTCGATATAGACCTTCAGTGCCTGCTGGTGGAAGGCTGCGACTTCGGCTTCGACCTGTTCCCCGGTGCAGAACACGTGGCCATCGTCCTGGGTGAAGGCGCGTACGCGCATGATGCCGTGCAGGGCGCCGGACGGTTCGTTGCGGTGGCAGCCGCCGAACTCGCCATAGCGGATCGGCAGGTCGCGATAGCTGTGCAGGCCGGCGTTGTAGATCTGGACATGGCCGGGGCAGTTCATCGGCTTGAGCGCGTACTGCCGCTTCTCCGATTCGGTGAAGAACATGTTCTCCTGGTAGTTGTCCCAGTGGCCGGACTTCTTCCACAGGGTCACGTCCAGGATCTGCGGTGCCTTCACTTCCTGGTAGCCGGACTGTCGATAGACGCGGCGCATGTACTGCTCGACCTGCTGCCACAGCGCCCAGCCACGCGGGTGCCAGAAGACCATTCCCGGCGCTTCTTCCTGCTGGTGGAACAGATTCAGTTGCCGGGCCAGTTTGCGGTGGTCGCGCTTCTCGGCTTCCTCGATGCGGGTGATGTAGGCGGTCAGTTGCTTCTTGTCGGCCCAGGCGGTGCCGTAGATGCGCTGCAACTGCTCATTGTTGGCATCGCCGCGCCAATAGGCACCGGAGACCTTGGTCAGCTTGAATACCTTCAGGAAGCGGGTATTGGGCACATGCGGCCCGCGGCACATGTCGACGTATTCCTGATGGTGGTACAGGCCCATGGCCTGGACCTCGGGCATATCGTCGATCAGGCGCAGCTTGTAGTCCTCGCCGCGCTGGCTGAACAGCTCGATCGCCTGCTGCCGCGGCGTCATCTTCTTGATGACCTGGTAGTCCTGATCGATCAGCTCGCGCATGCGCTGCTCGATGGCGGCGATGTCTTCGGGCGTGAATGGCCGGTCGTAGGCGATGTCGTAATAGAAGCCGTCCTCGATCACCGGGCCGATGACCATCCTGGCGCCGGGATACAACTGCTTGACCGCATGCCCGACCAGATGCGCGCATGAATGCCGGATGATCTCCACGCCTTCGGGATCGCGCGCGGTGATGATGCGGACACGGGCGTCGTGCTCGACGACATCGCTGGCATCGACCAGACGGCCGTCGACCTCGCCGGCCAGCGTGGCCTTGGCCAGGCCGGCACCGATCGAGGCGGCGATCTGGGCAATCGTGACCGGGCCTTGGTATTCCCTGTGGCTGCCGTCCGGCAACGTGATGGCGATCATGGCTGAAACTCTCCAGACAACAAAAAAGGCGCCAAAGCGCCTTCGATATTCCGCAAACGCTCCGGCATCCGGCTCAATGGCAGAAGGGGGTTCGCGTCATGCTGGCTGCAACCGTCAGGACCACGTCTCCGGATCTTGCTCCAGACCGGCCGGCGCGGTGCCGGCTGTCCTGGCAACCTGGTCTGCTTTCGCCAGGTGGTGGGCGCGACAGGGATCGAACCTGTGACCCCTACCATGTCAAGGTAGTGCTCTACCGCTGAGCTACGCGCCCGTATCGGGGCCGGGCATTGTAACCGGCCTTGGCGCGGCAGACAATCATTTTGGCGGTCGATATCGATCAACACTGCGGTGCCTGGTGGCGTGCGCCGCGCCAACTGAGACCGCACCAGGGCTCGCCTGCACACAAGGATGGGCATGCCTTTGGGCAAAAAGAAAAGCCCCCGAATTGGCTTGGCAATTCAGGGGCTTATCGATGAGACTGGCGGAGTGGACGGGACTCGAACCCGCGACCCCCGGCGTGACAGGCCGGTATTCTAACCAACTGAACTACCACTCCAGCTCAAATCTGTGTTGTCTGCTGCAGTCGCCTTCCGCGGTGGCCTGGACCGGTGGTCCATGCTGCCGTGTTCGGCGCTTGGGCATCAACTGGTGGGTGCTGAGGGTTTCGAACCCCCGACCCTCGCCTTGTAAGGGCGATGCTCTACCGCTGAGCTAAGCACCCTGCGGTGAAGAACGACTAGTTTACGGCATCCTTCAGGGCTTTGCCAGCCTTGAACGCGGGATTTTTGGAGGCGGCGATTTCAAGGCTTTCGCCGGTGCGCGGATTGCGACCGGTGCGCGCCTCGCGATGACGCACCGAGAAGCTGCCGAAGCCGGACAGGTTGACGGTATCGCCGTCCACCAGGGCATCGGTCAGGGTGCCGACAAAGGCGTCGTAGGCGCGCGTGGCTTCGGCGCGACTCATGTCGGCGGCATCCGCCATCGCGGAAATGAACTCTGATTTGGTCATTGAACCATCCCTATCAAATGAACTTGTGGGAAAAACGAAGGAAGTCCACAGAACGCGGACCATGGATTGCAGTCAATCCCGTGCTGTGTCACCGGAGCGATCGGCTGCTCGCATACACTGCCGCTTTATACCAGCCGCCCCGGTGGCACGCAACACGATGGCAGCGGCCCGGAGCCCGTCGCCTGCCGTGTTTCCGGTCGCCTGCGGCTAAGCCAGAGCACGCCCGGGTGTCCGGCCATGCCAGGCGATGAAGCGCCTGGCGCCAGCCGCAGCCGGCGCCAGGTATCGATGTCGATCAATGGCTTCGATGACCCGGAACGATCAGTGCGGGCGCTGCCCGATCCGGTTACCGCCCTTGTTGTCGTCGCCGGCGCCGGAGGCCGGGACCTCGGTTTCGGAGGTCGCCGGCGTGCGCGGAATCAGCGGTGAGACCAGCGCGATATCGAGCACCTCGTCGATCCAGCGCACCGGGTGGATTTCCAGCGAGCCGGTGACATTCTTGGGAATCTCGACCAGATCCTTGCGGTTCTCCTCGGGGATGATGATCGTCTTCAGGCCGCCGCGATGGGCCGCCAGCAGCTTCTCCTTCAGGCCACCGATGGGCAGCACGCGGCCACGCAGGGTGATTTCACCGGTCATGGCGACATCGCGCTTGACCGGAATCTTGGTCAGCGCCGAGACCAGGGCGGTGCACATGCCGATGCCGGCACTGGGGCCGTCCTTGGGCGTGGCGCCCTCGGGCACGTGGATGTGGATGTCGTGCTTCTGGTGGAAGTCCGGATCAATACCCAGCCGGTCTGCGCGCGCGCGCACCACCGACAACGCCGCCTGGATCGATTCCTGCATGACCCCGCCCAACTGGCCGGTATGGATCAGCTTGCCCTTGCCCGGCACCACGGTGCCTTCGATCGACAGCAGGTCGCCACCGACCGAGGTCCAGGCCAGTCCGGTGACCACGCCGACCTCGTCCTCCTGGCTGACCTGGCCGTAGTCGAACCGGCGCACGCCCAGGTAACGATCCAGGTTGCGGGCATCGACGCGCACGCGCTTGCGCTTGTCAGCGGCGGCGGTCGCCTTGGCCGATTTCGCGGCAGACTTCGCGGCCGGTTTGTCGGCGGTCTTGTCGGCAGCTTTGCCCTTGGCGGATGTCGCCTTCGAACCGGCAGCTTCGGCCAGGGTCAGCTCCTTGACCACCTTGCGGCAGATCTTGGCGATCTCGCGTTCCAGGTTGCGCACACCCGACTCGCGCGTGTAGTAGCGCACGATGTCGCGCAGCGCACTCTCGCCGACCGACAGCTCGTCTTCCTTCAGGCCGTTGGCCTTGAGCTGCTTGGGCAGCAGGTAGCGCTGCGCGATGGCGATCTTCTCGTCCTCGGTGTAACCGGGCAGGCGGATCACTTCCATCCGGTCCAGCAGCGGGCCGGGGATATTGAGCGAGTTGGCGGTGGCGATGAACATCACCTCGGACAGGTCGACATCGACCTCCAGGTAATGGTCGTTGAAGGTGTGGTTCTGCTCGGGGTCGAGCACTTCCAACAGCGCCGATGACGGGTCGCCGCGGAAGTCCATCGACATCTTGTCGATCTCGTCGAGCATGATCAGCGGGTTGCGCGAGCCGGCCTTGTTCAGATTCTGGATCAGGCGGCCCGGCATGGAGCCGATGTAGGTGCGCCGGTGGCCACGGATTTCGGCCTCGTCGCGGACGCCACCCAGCGAGATGCGCACGAACTTGCGATTGGTGGCCTTGGCGATGGACTGGCCCAGCGAGGTCTTGCCCACGCCCGGCGGTCCGACCAGGCACAGGATGGGACCATTGAGTTTGCGCACGCGCTGCTGCACGGCCAGGTATTCCAGGATCCGTTCCTTGACCTTCTCCAGGCCATGATGGTCGGCATCGAGCACGCGCTGGGCCTCGGCCAGATCGCGACGCACCCGGGTGCGGGTCGACCAGGGCACGCCCAGCAGCCAGTCCAGGTAATTGCGCACCACGGTGGCCTCGGCCGACATCGGCGACATCTGCTTGAGCTTGTTGAGCTCGTTGCGGGCCTTGGTTTCGACTGCCTTGGGCATGCCGGATTTTTCGATCTTGGCGGCCAGCTCCTCCAGCTCGTTAGGCGCCTCGTCCAGATCGCCCAACTCCTTCTGGATCGCCTTCATCTGTTCGTTGAGGTAGTACTCGCGCTGGCTTTTTTCCATCTGCGACTTGACCCGGCCACGGATGCGCTTTTCCACCTGCTGGACATCGATCTCGCCATCGACGAAGCCGATCAGCATCTCGACGCGGCTGGCGACATCGGCGGTTTCCAGCACCTTCTGCTTGTCGGCCAGGCGGATGCCCAGGTGGGCGGCGATGGTGTCGGCCAGGCGGCCGGGATCATCAATGCCGGCCAAAGTGGCCAGCAGTTCCGGCGGCAGCTTGCGGTTGAGCTTGACGAACTGCTCGAACTGGTTGAGCAGGGTGCGCGAGAGCACCTCCAGCTCGCGGGCGTCGCGGGTCACCAGGTCGGCGACCGGCTCCAGACGTGCGTTCAACAGGCCATCGTCCTGGCCGAACTCGGCGACACGACAACGCGACAGGCCCTCGACCAGCAGCTTGATGGTGCCGTCGGGCAGCTTGACCAATTGCAGGACGGTGGCGATGCAGGCCACACGGAACAGGTCATTGGCCTCGGGATCATCGACATCGGGAGTGGTCTGTGCGATCAGGGCAATGCGCTTGTCGCCGGCCATGGCCTTGTCCAGCGCACGCATGGATTTTTCCCGGCCAACGAACAGCGGGATCACCATGTGCGGATAGACCACGACATCGCGCAGCGGCAGTACGGGCAGGACAACAGGCTGGAATTCGTCTTGGCTCATCGACACGGATACTCAAGCTTCGAAACAGGGGGCCGGCGGCAACGAGCTTACCGGCATGGCTGCTAATTGGGGGTGTGCGTGATTGAATGCAAGCGCGCGCGCAGGCCGCCAGGCGCGGCCAGCACAGGTGCAGATACCGTCGACAACTCAATCGCTTGGGCCAGCCCAAGCCGCCAGCGGCAAGGCTCGGGCCGATTGCGGACGGATTGCGGAGAGTGCTCGCTCATTCCGCCATCGTCAGGAGTGAAGCGGCTTCAGGCCGATGGTCGCGAACGATCTTATCGCCCGTGTCGCCCGGGCGGCGGGCGGCCACGGCTGTCGCCCAGTGAATCCGACAGCTTGGCGCTGGCGCAAGCCGGGTGGCTGATAGCGCCAGCGCTCGGCAAGACAGCCACTGGCGCGCGTGCCGAACGTTAGGCTGCCGCGAACCGCGTTCAGTCGCTGGCAGCCGCCTTGACTGCCGGCGACGGCGTTGGCGCCGGCTTGGTGGCGCCGCCGTCGTAGAGCAGATACGGCTCGGCCTGGCCCTTGATCACCGCCTCGTCGACCACGACCTTGCTCACGCCTTCCAGGGTCGGCAGCTCGAACATCGTGTCCAGCAACACGCTTTCCAGGATGGTACGCAGGCCGCGGGCACCGGTCTTGCGCTCCAGCGCGCGGCTGGCGATGGCGCTCAGGGCATCGGGCCGGAACTCCAGCTCCACGTCCTCCATCTCGAACAGCTTCTGGAACTGCTTGATCAGCGCGTTCTTCGGCTCGGTCAGGATGGTCACCAGGGCGGCCTCGTCGAGTTCCTCCAGGGTGGCAACCACCGGCAGCCGGCCGACGAACTCGGGGATCAGGCCGAAGCGGACCAGATCTTCCGGTTCCACGCCCTTGAGCAAGGTGCCGACACTGGCCAGGCGCTCCTTGCTGCGGACCTCGGCCTGGAAGCCGATGCCGACTGCCTCGGAACGCTGCTGGATGATCTTTTCCAGGCCGGCGAAGGCGCCGCCGCAGATGAACAGGATGTTGCGGGTATCGACCTGCAAGAACTCCTGTTGCGGATGCTTGCGGCCACCGGCCGGTGGCACGCTGGCCAGGGTGCCCTCGATCAGCTTGAGCAGCGCCTGCTGCACACCCTCACCGGAGACATCGCGGGTGATCGACGGGTTCTCGCTTTTGCGCGAGATCTTGTCGATCTCGTCGATGTAGACGATGCCCTGCTGCGCCTTCTCGACATCGTAGTCGCACTTTTGCAGCAGCTTCTGGATGATGTTTTCAACGTCCTCACCGACATAGCCAGCCTCGGTGAGGGTGGTGGCGTCGGCGATGACGAAGGGCACGTTCAGGATCCGCGCCAGGGTTTCGGCCAGCAGGGTTTTGCCCGAACCGGTCGGCCCGATCAGCAGGATGTTGGACTTGGCCAGTTCGACCTCGTCGTTGCGTGAGTGTGCTTCCTGGCGCTTGTAGTGGTTGTACACGGCCACCGACAACACCTTCTTGGCGTTGGCCTGGCCGATCACGTACTGGTCCAGCGTCTCCAGGATTTCCTTCGGACGCGGCAGCGCCCGATGGCTGCTGGCGGCCTTGTCCTCCAGCTCCTCGCGGATGATGTCGTTGCACAGCTCGACACACTCATCGCAGATGAAGACATTGGGGCCGGCGATGAGCTTGCGCACCTCGTGCTGGCTCTTGCCGCAAAACGAGCAATACAGGATCTTGCCGTTGTCGCCACCGCCGCGCGTGGGGCGTTCGTCTGTCATGCCTATGTCTTTCCAGGGCGATTGATAACCGCGCCACAATACCATAGGCCAGATAAACCAACGCCCGCTGGGGGCGGGCGTTGGTTCCGGCGGCGCCCGGGGGACAGGCGTTGCCGCAGGTGGATCAGCTTGGGAAAAGCTTACAGGCTGCGTTCGAACTCACGCACCTGGCGCTCGGCCTCATCCTTGGCCACGCCGTAGCGTTCCTGCACGCGGCCTGCCAGGTATTCGGTGTTGCCTTCGGCCACCTGCAGGTCGTCGTCGGTCAGCTTGCCCCACTTTTCCTTCATGGTGCCGCTGAGCTGCTTCCACTTTCCCTTGATGCGATCTTCGTTCATGGGTGTACTCCTTGAGGTTTCATTGGTTGGCCATGGCCGGTGATGATCGGGCCTGGCCGGTGAAGAGCGGGTGTGCAACCGCCTTGGCGGTCGAACAGGCAAGGCGGGTGCCCGAGGCACCTGCCCCGCCAGCTCAGGATCAGTAGCGATCCTGGTCGGTCATGCGGTCGGCGCGGACGGCCAGGGTGCGGCTGTCGACGTCAACCACGCCTTCGATGTCGCGGGCAACGGCAATCGCGCGGTCAATCTCGGCCTGGTTGTCGACTTCGCCTTCCAGGGTCACGACACCGTTCTCGGTGGAGACGCTGATGTCGGTGCCGGAGACGCCGTCGGAGGTCAGCAGGCTGGACTTCACCTTGGTGGTGATCCAAGTGTCGGTCACCGGCTGTTCGGAGCCTTCGTCACGGGCGTCACGCGGCTGCGTGGTGTCATTGGCCAGGGCGATGGAACCACCGAAGGCGATGACCGAGGCCAGAGCGGCGGTGGCGAGGGGACGCATGACATGGGTTGTACGGGTCATCTGGATTACTCCTTGAGTAGTGACAGGGCTTGCCTGGCAGGATTTGCCAGTGCCGGTCGGTGCCGGACGCTGGATACATAGCCAGCGCCGTGCCAATCCTGATCACTCCATGGATTCAACGACTTGCCGAAACCCCTGGCGCCAGGGACCATTCCCGCCGCACGATCCGGGCGGCGTCACCGTGCAATATGCAGGGGACTTGGGCGCTGCCGGGTGTTCGGGTCAGCCTTGCCGCCGCAACCGCTGCGAAACCGCTCGGCGCCGCCGCCTTGGCGTCAATCCTGCGGCCCTGATCCGGCCTTGCCACGCGCCGCGCGCAGCGCCCGCAGGCGTTCGCCGATGGCCGTTTCCAGCCCGCGCCCGACCGGCTGGTAGTACTGCTGCTGCGCCAGTTCTTCGGGCAGGCAGGCCTGATCCAGGGCGACGCCACCTTCGTGCTCATGGTCATACTGGTAGCCGCGGCCATGGCCGAGCTGTTTCATCAGCCGGGTCGGGGCATTGCGCAGGTGCATGGGCACCGCCAGGGTGCCGTGGCGGGCGACATCGGCCCGGGCCTGGTTGAAGGCCATGTAGGCGGCATTGCTCTTGGCCGCCATGGCCAGGTAGATCGCGCACTGGGCCAGCAACAGCTCACCCTCGGGCGGGCCCAGGCGTTCATAGCCTTGCCAGGCGTCCAGCGCCATGGTCAGGGCACGCGGATCGGCCAGGCCGATGTCCTCGCTGGCGATGCGCACCAGGCGCCGGGCCAGGTAGGCCGGATCGATGCCGCCATCGAGCATCCGCGACAGCCAGTAGACGGCGGCATCCGGATCGGAGCTGCGGATGGACTTGTGCAGCGCCGAGATCTGGTCGTAGAACTGGTCGCCGCCCTTGTCGAAACGCCGGCCGCGATCGGCCAGCACCTGATCCAGCAGGGCGCGGTCGAAACCGTCGCCGTCGCCGGCCAGTTCGGCCGCCAGTTCCAGCAAGGTCAGCGCGCGACGAACATCACCATCGGCGGCGGTGGCGATTTCCAGCAGAGTCTGCTCGTCGACCTGCCAGGTGCGCTGGCCCAGGCCACGGTCGGGATCATGCAGCGCCCGCTCCAGGGCACTGGCGATCGCTTCGGGCGTGACCGGCTTGAGCACGTGCACGCGGCAGCGCGAGAGCAGCGCGGCATTGAGCTCGAAGGACGGGTTTTCCGTGGTCGCGCCGATGAACACGATGGTGCCGCGCTCAATATGCGGCAGAAAGGCATCCTGCTGCGCCTTGTTGAAGCGGTGCACCTCGTCGACGAACAGCACGCTGCGCTGGCCCTGGTCGAAACGCACCTGCGCCTGGGCGGTCGCCGCCCGGACCTCGGCGATGCCTCCAAGCACGGCCGACAGGGCATGGAAATGCGCCTTGGCATAGCGGGCCACGAGCAGGGCCAGGCTGGTCTTGCCACTGCCGGGCGGCCCCCACAAGATCATCGAATACGGCTTGCCGGCGGCCAGCGCCTTGCGCAACGGCGTGCCCGGGCCGACGACATGGTCCTGGCCGATGAGCTCATCCAGTTCACCGGGCCGCATCCGGTCGGCCAGGGGTCGCAGGGGATCGCTGCCGTGGATGCCTGGCGTGCCGGCAGTGGCGTCGGTATCGGTATCGGGGCCAGTGCCGGCGGGCATCGCTGGCCCGAACAAGGCCGGCTGGGGATCGGGATTGGAAGGATCGTTGGCCATGCTCAGCTCCGGCTCAATCGTCGGTACTGAGCCGGTCGCCCGGGCCGCCGCCGGCGGCGGCATCGTGGACGGTGCAGAACGCGGCCAGTACGCAGGTAGCGAAGGCGCCCCGGGGAAGCTGGAAAGACAGTTGCAGCGTGCGCCCGCCTTCGTCCACAGACCAAGCCAGCTCCTGCGGCAGCAGGCGCAGGGCACGCCGCTCCTGGCGCAGGCCGAACCGGGCCAGACCCTGGCTCAGCACCGGCTCGGCATCGGCCACTGCCTGCTCCAGCGCTTGCACGGCCAGGGCCGTGGCCGGCTCGTCCTTGCCCCAGAGCGGGCCGGTGGCATGGATCAGTCCATTTTCAACGCGTGTCTGGATGTCGGCACTGATGTCCGCTTCCGGGCCGAACCAACTGCCACGGCCGTCGAGCTGGAAGCAGTCGCCCGGCACGGCCTGGTTCCAGTCGCCGCGCGCCACGCGTTCGGCCAGCACCTGGTTGAACAACCAGGAGCGCGCGGCACTGAGCAGCAGGCCTCGCCGGGCCGGGGGCAGCCGCGCCGGGCGCGTCGCCGCCAGCCAGTCCCGTGCCTGATCAACATTGCCGCCGCCGTGGCCGAAACGCTGGCTGCCGAAGAAGTTCGGCACGCCGCCAGCGGCGATATCGGCGAGGCGCCGTTGCGCGGCCGGCAGATCGCCTTGGATGTCGCGCAGGGTAATGACGAAGCGGTTGCCGCGATGGCTGCCGCGCTTGAGCTTGCGGCTATGCCAGCTTCGCGCCCGTTCGACCACACCCTCGACCGCCAGAGGTTCCGGCGGCGCCTGGCGCAGCGGCAGGTGGATGCTGAACCACTGCCCGGTCACGGCATGGCGGTCTTTCATGCCGGCGTAACCGACCGCCATCGGCGCCACGCCGGCCCAGCGCGCGAGTTGGCCGGCCAGCCAGTGGGTGTTGGCCGAGCGTTTCTCCAGCCACAGCCACAGGTGCTCGCCCTGCCCGTCCGGCTCGAAACCGAGCACTTCCTCGACCTGGAAATCCTCCGGCTGGACGCGGATCAGGCCGGTGATTGACGCCTCCGGAGTGCCTGCCATAGCCGCGGCCACTATTGCCGGCTGCCGCGCAGTGTCGGCTCCGGCGCCCAGTCGGCATCGGTGGCGCGCCAGGGATTGATGTCCAGGCCACCGCGGCGTGTGAAGCGGGCATGCACCATCAGTGCCTGCGGCCGGCAGCGGCGCTGCAGGTCGACATGGATGCGTTCCACGCACTGCTCGTGGAACTCGCGGTGGCGGCGGAACGAGACCAGGTAGCGCAGCAGGCCGGCATGATCGATCCTCGGTCCGCGATAACGGATCTGGATATCGGCCCAGTCCGGCTGGCCGGTGACCGGGCACAGCGAACGGAACAGGCGGCTGACCAGGGTTTGTTCCACCACCTCGCCGCTGCCGGCCACGAGCAGGCCGGGCTCGACCGGCCCGTAATGATCGATGCTGATCGCCTGGCCATCCAGGCTGATGCCGGCCAAGGGCTGCAATGGCCAGCCATCGATCGCGTCGCCACTGAGCAGTTCCACCTTGACCGTTGCCCCGCACAGGCCTTTCAGGTCGGTACGCAGGCGTGCGGCCACGGCGCCGGCGTTGTCAAAGCGGCTCTGGGCAAAGCCGTTCAGGTACAACTTCAGCGACTTGGACTCGACCAGGCGCGGCGATGATGCCGGAAGCGTCAGTCGGCCGACCGCCACCACCGGCTTGCCCCGGGCATCGAGCCAGGACAGCTCCCAGGCCGTCCAGCGATCTTCGCCAAACGGTGGCAGGGCGATGGCGGCGGCCAGGCCCGTGCGGGTATCGGCGCGATCAATGGCAAACAGCAGGCCCGGATCGATGCGGTCGGGATAATTGACCTGGCGGCCAAGCGGCGAGGCCGAAACAAGCTTGCCGGGAGTCATGGCGGTGTGATCCATCGGAAGGTGAGGTTCAAGCGCGGCCGACACGGGCGCGCGGTCTTGGGCACGGCGTGCTGCCAGTAGCGCTGGCTGGCGCCGGCCATGACCAGGAGCGAGCCGGGCGCCAGCACCAGTTCGCGGGTCAGGCCGCGACCGCGATGCCGCAACCGGAAGCGGCGCGGGCCGCCGAAGCTGGCCGAGGCAATCAGCGGTTCCGGCCCCAGCTCGGGCTCGTTGTCGCTGTGCCAGCCGATGCCGTCGGCGCCGTCACGATACAGGTTGGCCAGCACGCTGTTGAAGCGTGCCGGTTGCCGGGCATCGGTATCGCCACCAGTCTGCCCGGTGCCATCCCCGGCCAGCGCTGCCTGGATCTGCACCCGCACGGCGATCACTGTCGGCGTCCATGGGCAGGGCTCATGGGCAACGCCGGAGTATCGGTAGCGGGCGCCGGCATCGCCCTGCCAGCAGGACAACCGCGGCGCCGGCTGCTGGCGGCCGAACAGGCGCACTGAATGTTGGTGCCAGTCGATCTGCGCCAACTGTTGCGCCAACAACCGTTCGGCTTGCGCCGCCGGCCAGAACGCCGGCTGGTACAGGAAGATGCCATCCGGCCACGGCAGCCGCACCAGGCTGCTGCTGGCCATGGCCCCGGCGACGGACGCGGCCAGCGTCATGGCGGCGGTCAACGTCGGGGCAGGAAGCCGGCCGGATCGACCGGGTTGCCGCCGCGACGAATCTCGAAATGCAGCATGTCGCGATCGGCGCCGGTGCGGCCCAGTTCGGCGATCGGCTGGCCGGCGCGCACCTGCTCACCTTCGTTGACCAGACGGCGCCGGTTGTGGCCGTAGGCACTCAGGTATTCGGCCGAGTGCTTGATGATGATCAGCTCGCCATAGCCACGCAGGCCGGAGCCGGAATAGACCACCTGGCCATCGGCCGCGGCAACCACCGCCTGGCCACTGCTGCCGGCAATACCGATGCCCTGGCGGCTGAGGTCGTCGGCGCGGTAGTTGCGGATCACCTCACCCTGGGTCGGCCAGCGCCAATCCACGCCGCCAACACTGCGGCTGCCGGCCGGGCTGGCTGCCGGTGCCGACGCTGGACCGGCCACGGGAGATGGCGCGGGCGCAGTCGGGACCGGCGTCGCAGGCACAGTCGATACCGCTACCGCGGGCGGTGTGCTGGCCGCTGGCGGCGATGTCGTGGCCGAAATGGGAACCTGGCTCGCAGTCCCTGGGCTGCCGGCAGGCGGCGCGGCAGCAGGCGGCGCCGCGACCACGGCCGGTGTGCGCGATGACGGTGCCGGCGAGGTCACACCTTCATCCAGCACCGGCCGGGTGACCGCGCCGCCCTGGGCGCCGGGAGCGGTCGCAGGACCGGGATCGGCAGCCGCCACGCTACCGGCACCCGCCGGCGCCAGGCGCAGGCGCTGGCCGGGATAGATCGTGTACGGGGCCGACAGCGCGTTCCAGGCCGCCACCTGACGCCAGTCCAATTGGCTGCGGAAGGCAATGCTGTACAGGGTCTCGCCGCGGGCGACGACGTGGTCGGCGGCGACGCTGCCAGGCGCAGCCGGCAGCGAGCCGTCGGCATGACGGATACGCACGACCTCGGTGTTCTGGACCACGCAACCGGCGCCGGCAAGCAACGCCAACAGGGTCAGCAACAGGATGCGGATCATGGCTCAGCCGACTCCGGGCAGGATCGGAACGAAACTGACGCCGCCCAGATCCTCTTCCGCCGCCTCGCCGTCGAGCTTGCGGATGCGGCGCAGGCGCTGCGCGCCACCGGCCTGGCCGACCGGGGAGATCAGCATGCCGCCTTCGGCCAGTTGCTCCAGCCAGGCCGGTTCGATCGTCATCGCCGCGGCAGTGACCACCACCACATCGAACGGCGCCTGGTCCGGCCAACCCAGGCGGCCATCATCGTGGCGGCTGCGGATATTGCCGATGCCCAGTTGCCGGAACAGGCGCCGGGCCCGGCGCAACAGCGGTTCCAACCGCTCCACGGTGTATACCTGCGGCACCAGGGCGGCGAGCACCGCGGCCTGGTAGCCCGAGCCGGTACCGATCTCCAGCACCTTGTTGGGCGCCGGATGCTCAAGCACCAGTTCGGTCATCCGCGCCACGATCAGCGGTTGGGAAATGGTCTGGCCATTGCCGATCGGCAGCGCCACGTTCTCATAGGCGCGGCTGGCGATGGCCTCGTCGACGAACAAGTGTCGGGGCACGGTGCGCAGGGTGTCCAGCACCCGCCGGTCAGCAATGCCGCCGTCACTGGCCAGGCGCTGGATCAGGCGATCGCGGGCGCGTTGCCCGGTCAGGCCCAGGCCGGCGTCGTTGACCGGATGGCGCAAGGGCAGGGACATCAACCGGTCACCCCGTGTGTCGCCCGGGTCAAGGAATCGACCCAGCCGGCGACTTTTTCCAGGGCCTGGAAGCGGGTCAGGTCGACATGGATCGGCGTGATCGAAACATAACCACGGCGCACGGCATCGAAATCGGTGCCCGGCCCGGCGTCCTGTTCCGGTCCCGGCGGGCCGATCCAGTACACCGGATTGCCGCGCGGATCGATCTGCGGCACGCAGGCTTCGGCGCGGTGGCGGTGGCCCAGGCGGGTAACCTCGAAGCCGGCCATGCGGTGCCACGGCAGGTCCGGCACGTTGACATTGAGGATGGTATCGGCCGGCAGCGGATCGACCAGCAGGCGCTCGGTCAGCAGGGCCGCCGCGCGCGCCGCCGACGCATAGTTCTGTGGTTTGTGGTCGCGACTGCACAGCGACACGGCGATGGCCGGCAGGCCCAGGTAGCGCCCTTCCATGGCCGCCGCCACGGTGCCCGAATAGATCACATCGTCGCCCAGGTTGGCGGCATTGTTGATGCCCGAAACGACCAGGTCCGGATCATCATCGAGCAGGCCGCACAGGGCCAGATGGACGCAATCGGTGGGCGTGCCGGCGACCCGCCAGATGCCCTGTTCCTGTTGCGTTACCCGGATCGGCTGGTCCAGGGTGAGCGAATTGCTGGCGCCGGAACGGTCGCGGTCGGGCGCGAAGATCGTCACCTTGCCGAGCCGGCCCAGGCTCTCGGCCAGGACACGGATTCCCGGCGCATCGACCCCGTCATCGTTGCTGATCAATACGTGCATGCTTGTGCCCAGTGGTGCAGGCGGCAACTATAGCAAGCCGCCAGCGAACGCCGGCCCGGGCCTTCATCAACGGTATGGACAAGTCGGACAAATCACCTCCCGCCGGTCGCCGCGGCCAGCGCCGGCCCCGGCCGGTCAGCGACGACGAGGCCGAGCTGTTCCGGCAGGCGGTCGGGCCGGTGCGGCCTCTGGCCGACAGCGACCGCAGCGCGGTGACGCCGCCGCGGCCCAAGGCGATACCGCGCCAGCACCTGCTTGATGAAGCCCAGGCCCTGGCCGAGCTCGACCAAGTGAGCCTGGATGCCGCCGCCATGGCCGCTGGCGAGGCCCTGAGCTACCTGCGCGAAGGCCATGACCCGCGCCTGCTCAAGCGCCTGCGCGCCGGCGCGATTGCAGTCGAGGACGAGATCGATCTGCACCATCTGCGCCTGGAGCCGGCGCAGCAGGTGCTGCGGGAATTCCTGGCCGAAGCACGCGACCAGGGCCATGCCTGCCTGCGCATCATCCACGGCAAGGGCCAGCGCTCAGCCAACGGGCCGGTGCTGAAAGCGCTTGTGGACAGCGGCCTGCGTCGCCAGGGCGACGTCGTGGCGTTCAGTTCGGCGCCCGCCAATGCCGGCGGCACCGGCGCCACCCTGGTGCTGCTGCGCCGCCGGCGCCGTCAGTAGGCGCGACAGAAAACGGCCGGCCAGCAGCGAAGGCCCGCTGACCGATCCAGTCGGCGCGGGCCTCTTCCAACGGGCCAGTCCCAACCGGCCAGCGCAAAGCGGTGGCGCTTACTCGTCGTCGGCTTCCGAGATGGCGACCCGGCGCTGTGGCCGGTTGATCCAGTGGACATTGACCCCGCGCTTGCGGGCGGCGTGATCAATGACCGCCATCTTTTCGTGGTCAACCACCACATTGACCGGTTCCACGGTCTGGTAGCTGTAGCCGGGCGAGGTACTCGTGGCGCAACCAATCAGCAGCACGGGCAGGGCCACGCTGGCGATTAACATCATTGAGCGGCGCATGATTCTTCTCCTGTTGCCGGATGCAAATGCACGCCCCTGGCCGGCGGCCGGGGACCGCAAGCCCAATATACGCTCTTGCCCTGCCGGCGCCAGTGCCGGTCAGCAACCGTTCAACCGCGTTCAGGAAACAGTTGGAAAACCGGGCCCGGGACGGCGGCACAGCCACCGGCCACGGGGCGTTGCCATGCCGCAACCTGGCCGGCTATGGGACAATAGACGGTCTGTGCTCCGTCTCCCGTCTTGCGAGGTCCCCAATGAGTGATCATTACGACGTTGTCGTCATCGGTGCCGGCCCGGCCGGCTATGTCGCCGCCATCCGCGCCGCCCAGCTCGGCCTGAAGACCGCCTGCGTCGACAGCTTCGTGGACAAGGACGGCAAGCCGGCCCTGGGCGGCACCTGCCTCAACGTCGGCTGCATCCCATCCAAAACGCTCCTGGATTCCTCCAAGCAGTATCACACCCTGCTCCATGGCCTGAAGGTGCACGGCATCAGTGCCGACAATCCCAGCATCGATGTCGGCGCCATGGTTGGCCGCAAGGACAAGATCGTCAAGCAGTTCACCGGCGGCATCGCCCAGCTTTTCAAGGCCAACAAGGTCACCCCGATCGCCGGCTTCGGCCAGCTCCAGGCCGAGCGCAAGGTGCTGGTCACCGCCCAGGACGGCAGCACCAGCGAGCTCACCGGCACCAACGTCATCCTCGCCGCCGGCTCGGTGCCGATCGAGCTGAAGTCCATGCCCTTTGACGGCGACTACATCGTCGACAACGCCGGCGCCCTGGATTTCACGCAAGTGCCCAAGCGCCTGGGCGTGATCGGCGCCGGTGTCATCGGCCTGGAACTGGGCAGCGTCTGGAAGCGCCTGGGCGCCGAGGTCACCGTGCTCGAGGCCATGGACGATTTCCTGGCCGCCGCCGATGCCGACATCTCCAAGCTCGCCCAGCGCGAGTTCAAGAAGCAGGGCCTGGACATCAAGCTGGGCGCCAAGGTGACCAGGGCCCAGGTCAAGAAGAAGGCCGTGGAGATCACCTACGACGACGCCAAGGGCGAGCAGAGCCTGACCGTGGACAAGCTGCTGGTCGCCGTCGGTCGACGCGCCGCCACCGACGGCCTGCTGGCCGAGGGCACCGGCGTCAAGCTCGATGAGCGCGGCCGGGTCGAAGTCGACGAACACTGCTGGACCGGCGTCGACGGCGTCTGGGCGGTCGGCGACTGCGTGCGCGGCCCGATGCTGGCGCACAAGGGCAGCGAGGAAGGCATCGCCGTGGCCGAGCAGATCGCCGGCCTGCCCGGCCACGTCAACCTGGACACCATGCCCTGGGTGATCTACACCGAGCCCGAGCTGGCCTGGGTCGGCAAGACCGAGAAGGAACTCAAGGACGCCGGCATTCCCTACCGCGCCGGCAACTTCCCGTTCGCCGCCATCGGTCGCGCCGTGGCGATGAACGAATCCGCCGGCCAGGTGAAGATGCTGGCGCACGCCGAAACCGACCGCATCCTGGGCGTGCACATGGTCGGCCCGAACGTCTCCGAGCTGATCGCCGAATGCGTGGTGGCGATGGAGTTCAAGGGCTCCTCGGAAGACCTGGCACGCATCGTCCACGCCCACCCAACCCTGTCCGAAGCCGTGCACGAAGCCGCCCTGTCGGTCGACAAGCGCGCCATCCACAAGGGCAACTGAGCCTGCCCGGTCCGGCCCGCACAGGCTGGACCGCGGCGGCCCGACAACGACGGCGCACTGGCTGTCGCGCCGTCGTTGCGCCGATCAGTTGACCGGCACTGTCACTCGCCAATCGTTTCGTGCACCGCCTCGGCGCCCAGGCGCCAGTAGGCGGCGGCCTTGACCTGGCGCGGATTCAGGCCACGCTCGCCGGTCAGGTGCTGGCGCAGTTGCCGCGCCTGACCGCTTTCGCAGGCCACCCAGACAAAGCCATCGCCGGCCGGCAGCTCAAGGTTCCGCACGGCCGCCAGCAGACGTTGGCGCGAGGCCGGTGGCGCGCCCTCGCGGTGGCACCAGTGCAGGTCCAGCCGCGCCGGCGAGGACAGTGGCAGGGCGTCGCCGGGCCGGTCGACCTCGGCCACGACGATGGCATGGGCATCGGCCGGCAATTCCTCCAGGCGTCTGGCGATGGCCGGCAGCGCCGTCTCGTCGCCGACCAGCAGGTGCCAGTCATAGTCGGTGGGGATCAGCATCGAGCCGCGCGGTCCGCCGACGCCGAGCCAGTCGCCGGGCCGGGCCGAACGCGCCCAGTCGGTGGCCGGACCGGCTTCGTGGATGACGAAATCGATGGTCAACGTGGCGGCTTGCCGATCATGGTGGCGCGGCGTGTAGTCGCGCGCGATCGGCTTGTGCCCGTCCGGCCAGACCGGGCCTGCCCCGGACAACGTCGGCAGGCGAAGCTGGCCGGTTTCCGGATCGGGTAAGAACAGCTTGGCGTGGTCGTCGAAGCCCGGACTGTTGAATCCGGCCAGTTCTTCGCCGCCGAGCACGATACGGATGAAGGCCGGCGTCGGCTGCTGGCTGAACAGCACCTGCAGGCGGCGGAAGCGCAGCGGCAGACGCACACGTTGCGGCTGGCGGCTGGCGACGGAAGCGGACGGATCCTGAGACGGGCGGGTGGGCATGGGGTCGCTCTCTACGGCAATGAAACGGGCGCGCGGCGCGGGGTGCGCCGAGACACCGCACATTCTAGGTATGCCCTGTTGAATGCCGGCGCAGCGCGCGCAACGCAGCGCCCGTGGCTTGACCGGATTCTTGCCCCATGGGCGCGGATCGGCGATGCTCCACGGCATGGCTATTCCCAACACCTTCCGCTGTTTCCGCATCCATAACGACGACCGCGGCCACCGCTCCGGCATCGAGGAAGCCAGCCTCGGGGAACTGTCCCCGGGCGAGGTCACCCTTGCCGTGGCCTGGTCTTCGGTGAACTACAAGGACGCCCTGGCCGGCACCGGCAATGGCCGCATCCTGCGCTCGTTCCCGCTGGTGGGCGGCATCGATGTTGCCGGCCATGTGCTGCGCTCACGCGATGGGCGCTGGCGCGAGGGCGATGCCGTGCTGGTCACCGGCTGCGGCCTGTCGGAAACCCGCGATGGCGGTTACAGCCAGTACCTGAACCTGGATGCCGACGACATCGTCGCGCTGCCCGACGGTCTGGACCTGCGCCAGGCCATGGCCCTGGGCACGGCCGGCTTCACCGCGGCCTTGTGCCTGTTGCGCATGGAGCACAACGGCCAGAAGCCGGAGGCCGGACCGATCCTGGTCACCGGTGCCACCGGCGGTGTCGGCATGCTGGCGATCTCGCTGCTGACCGGCGCCGGCTACCAGGCCCATGCCCTGACCGGCAAGTTCGAGCGTCTGGACGAGCTCACCGCCCTGGGTGCCGCCTCGGTGCTCGACCGCCGCACCCTGACCATGGGCATGCGGCCGCTGGAGTCGGCACGCTGGGCCGGCGCCATCGACTGTGTCGGCGATGAAATCCTGGGCTGGCTGACGCGGGTGATCCAGCCGCGCGGCAACATCGCCGCCTGTGGCATGGCCGGCGGCAACGAGCTGCATACCACGGTGATGCCCTTCATCCTGCGCGCCATCAACCTGCTGGGCATCGCCGCCGGCAGCACCGATTACCCGACCCGGCAAGCGCTGTGGCAACGTCTGGCCGGTCCATGGCGACCGCCGCATCTGGAGCAGATCGCTGCCAATGAGGTCGGTCTTGAGGATCTGCCCGGAGTGTTCGAGGCCATGCTCTCGGGCAAGACCACCGGCCGTACCCTGGTCCGCATCGGCGGCGACTGATCCGCACTCGGCGGGCGGGCAGCCGGCGCCGACCCATTCGCCGCGCGTGACTGGCTCGGGATGCCCGTCCCAGCGCAGCCCCGTTTCGCAGCCCGTCCTGCGAGGCAGCATCGGGCTTGCGCAGTCCGGGCCAGCAATGGCCACACCCCGTTGGCTACTCGCGACTGGCAACTGCCTACGGTCGGGGGTTTCCGGATGCCATGACTTGCCTGCGCCCCGGCCCGCCTGCCAAGCTGCCCGGCTTCGTTTTCCCGTCCCCGGACCCAAGATCACCACCATGAGCCGTTACGACGCCGCCGACATTGAAGTCCTGTCCGGCCTGGACCCGGTCCGCCGCCGGCCGGGCATGTACACCGACACCAGCCGCCCCAACCACCTGGCCCAGGAAGTCATCGACAATGCCGTCGACGAGGCCCTGGCCGGTCATGCCGGCACGATCCAGATCACCCTGTTCAAGGACGGCTCCTGCGAAGTGGCCGATGACGGCCGCGGCATGCCGGTGGACATCCATCCCGACGAGGGCATGAGCGGCGTCGAACTGATCCTCACCCGGCTCCATGCCGGCGGCAAGTTTTCCAACCGCAACTACCGTTTCGCCGGCGGCCTGCACGGGGTCGGGGTGTCGGTGGTCAACGCGTTGTCCACCCGCCTTGAGGTCTGGATCAAGCGTGACGCCAGCGAGCACCACATGGCCTTCGCCGATGGCGAACGCGCCAGCGAACTGACCGTGATCGGCAGCGTCGGCCGGCGCAATACCGGCACCCGCATCCGCTTCTGGCCGGACGCGAAGTACTTCGACAGCGCCAAATTCAACCTGCGCGCCTTGCGCCACAACCTGCGCGCCAAGGCCGTGCTCTGCCCGGGCCTGACCGTGCGCCTGCTCGACGAGGCCAGCGGCGAACAGGACGAATGGCTGTACCAGGACGGCCTGCGCGACTACCTGCGCGGCCTGCTGGTCGACCAGGCCTGCCTGCCGGCGGAACTGTTCCTGGGCAGCGTCGAGCGCGAGGCCGACGCCTGCGAGTGGGCCCTGGCCTGGCTGCCCGAAGGCGATCTGGTGCAGGAAAGCTACGTCAACCTGATTCCCACCGCCCAGGGCGGCACCCACGTCAACGGCCTGCGCAGCGGCCTGACCGAAGCGCTGCGCGAGTTCTGCGATTTCCGCAACCTGCTGCCGCGCGGGGTCAAGCTGGCGCCCGAGGATGTCTGGGATCGGCTGTGCTTCATCCTGTCGGTCAAGGTCACCGACCCGCAGTTCTCCGGCCAGACCAAGGAGCGGCTGTCCTCGCGCAGCGCCACCGGCCTGGTCGAGAACGCCGTCCACGACGCCTTTTCGCTGTGGCTGAACCAGCATGTCGGCGAAGGCGAAGCGATCGCCCAACTGGTCATCGAGCGCGCCCAGTCGCGCCTGAAGACCGAGCGCAAGGTGGTGCGCAAGAAGGTTACACAGGGCCCGGCCCTGCCCGGCAAGCTGGCCGACTGCATCAGCCAGGACCTGTCGCGCACCGAGCTGTTCCTGGTCGAGGGCGATTCGGCCGGCGGCAGCGCCAAGCAGGCCCGGGACAAGGATTTCCAGGCGATCCTGCCGTTGCGCGGCAAGATCCTCAACACCTGGGAAGTCGAATCCGGCAGCGTCCTGGCCAGCGCCGAAGTCCACGACCTGGCGGTGGCCATGGGCGTGGATCCGGGCAACCGCACCCTGGACGGCCTGCGCTACGGCAAGATCATCATCCTGGCCGACGCCGATTCCGACGGCCTGCACATCGCCACCTTGCTCTGCGCCCTGTTCCTGCGCCATTTCCCGGCCCTGGTCGAGGCCGGACACATCTTCGTCGCCATGCCGCCGCTGTTCCGCATCGATGTCGGCAAGCAGGTGTTCTACGCCCTGGACGAGGCCGAACGGGAAGAAACCCTGGCCCGGATCGAGCGCGAGAAGCTGCGCGGCCAGGTCGCCATCACCCGCTTCAAGGGCCTGGGCGAGATGAACCCGCCACAGTTGCGCGAATCCGCGCTGCACCCGGACACCCGCCGCCTGCTGCGCCTGGACATCGACGACGCCGGCGCCACCCGCGGCCTGATGGACATGCTGCTGGCCAAAAAACGCGCGCCCGACCGCAAAGCCTGGCTGGAAGACAAGGGCGACCTGGCGGCGATCGAGGTCTGAGGGCGGCCGCCAGGCTCGCTGCGATCAGCGCTTGCGCCCGGGATCAATCAATCCGGGACAGTCTGGGCGCCGTCCTTGTCCACCACCACTGGCGCGGTCTTGAGCAGGTGCAACTGTGCCGACCAGGCGGCGGCCGGATCCAGGTCGCCGGTGATCTGCACCTTGCCGGCGACGCGGCTGGCGACGGCAACGCCGTCGGCGAAGGCGACGCGGTTGCCGGCGACGGCGGTGACCTTGTTGCCGGGCACGATGACGCCGGCAAGATTGAGCGGATCGGCGGCCGACACCGTGACCAGGCCCAGGCCGGTGCCCTCGCCGGCAAGCCGGGTGGCGGCATCGGCCAGCGCAAACTGCTCGCCGGAGAAGCCGCTGACAAAGCGGCCGCCGTTGATTTCCCCGCGCGCTTCCAGGCGCCGATAGACATAGTGCAGGTCGCGCCAGGGCGGCAGGTTCTGCTCGCGTGCCAGCAAGGCCCGGAACACCACGCCGTAGCGGCGCAGCAGCACCCAAGCCACGTGTTCGACATCCGGCGCGGCCAGTGCCGGACCGGTATCGGCGCAGGCCGCGGATGGCCGTGGCGGGCGCAGCAGCGACCAGCGCCCGGCGTGGTCCATGGCGTCGGCCGCAACGCTGCCCTGGCGACGGCGGCGGCCGCTGTGCCGGACCGGCGTGACCAGGGCGCGCAGGCCGGCGAAGCTGTCGCACACGACCAGGCCCAGGCCGACCAGTTCGGCCAGCGCCTGTTCCAGTTCGGTGCGCAGCAGGCCCGATTCGGCCTCCAGATCCGACCAGAAAAGAGCACCGCCGGCGGCCAAGGCCTGATGCACGCGCCAGGCCCGGCTGCCCATGTCGGCCTGGCCCGTTGTGGGCCCGTGATCCTGGCCGTTGACCGCGCCGTTGGATGCCGCTGATCCTGTCTGCCCGGCCTGGCCAGCCAGCCGTTGCCAGTGCGGCAGGTGGCTGCGCTGCAACAGCATGATCGGGGTGCTGCGGATCGGACCGGAGCCGCGCCGGGGCGCCGGTGTGCCGTTGCCGCCGCCAGGTTCTTCGCCATTGCCGACGGTCTTTGCGGCAGTCGTTGCCGACGGGCCCAGCAGCGCCGGCGGTGGCCGCCACCAGACCACCTGGCCGCTGGCGCAGAGGCGGTCGAGCATGTCGGGGGCGTAATCGCGCACGCGCCGGGGCAGCAGGTCGCGTTCCCAGGCGATGACCGGGGCGATCCAGCCTTCCAGTTGTCCGATCGCCGCCAGCAGGCCGGCGTCGCCCTCGCGGCGCAGGTCGGCTTGCGCCGTCGACAGGTGCTGCCATTGCGCCAGGGCGGTCATCAGGCGGGCCGGCGGCACGGCGCGCACGCGGGCGTGGCGCTGCTCGCGGCTGTAACGGTGGATGCGGGCCAGCAGGCGCCGTTCGCACCATTGCGTGCGGCCGGGATCGTCGAGGCTGAGGTCACCGAGGTCGCTGGCGGGATTGGCACTGTCGGCGCTGCCATCGCCGTTGCTCACGGCCGAGCCGGCGCCGGCGCCGGCGTCGGTCCCGGCATCGGCCACGACCAGTTCCGGATCGAAGCAGCCGCGCATGACGCTGCCCTGCCCTTCCAGCGCGATCAGCGCTGCGTGGATGATCGCCGGCGGTAGGGCCAGCGGCTGGCCAAGTTGCGCCGCCGTGGTCGGGCCGAGCAGATCCAGACGGCCGCGCAACAGCTCGAGCAGCGCCTGGTCGGGGCACTCGCCAAGGCGGTCACCACCGCCGGATGTCGGCGCCAAACAATCATCAGGCAACGCGGCTTTCGGCTGCGCCTGCGGAACGGCGGCCAGGAACTGCGCCAGGCGTTCGCGGGCGACCAGGCAACGCTCGGCGCCGGTGGTCATGACCACGGCCCGGCCCGGGGCAGTCAGGGCGTTCGCCAGATCCTGATAGCGCTGCCATTCACCGCCAGCCAGAAAACCATGCACCACGAGCGCATCGTGCAACTCGTCGGCATCGCGCACCAGCGGCTGGATCTCCTCGCGCACGCGGGCAATCGCGGCCGGATCGGGACGAGCCAGCGCGGCGGCCGCATCAAGGTCACGCGCACCTTGGCCGCCAACCGCGCGCGTGCGCCGGGCCTCGGCGTCGCCATCGTCCAGGAACGCCCAGGGCCGGGCATTGAGGATCGCGCCGGCCAGCGGCGAAGGTCCGGTCAGGTCGCGGCAAACCAGCTCGATGCGGCCTTCGACGAGGCCGGCAACCAGGGCCATGAAACCGTCGACATCCATGGTCTGGTGCAGGCAGTCGTGCAGCGCCTGGGCCACCAGCGGATGATCGGGAACCTCGCGCTCGCCGGCCAGGTTTTCGGCACAGGCAACCTGGTCGGGGAAAACCACGGTGAGCAGGTCCTCGGCGTCGGAACGCTGGAATTGCGGCGGCCGCCGCTTGCCGCCATGGTTGCGCCGGATCGCCAGCGCCACCGTGGCACACCAGCGCCAATGGGTCGGGAACATCGGCGCATCCAGCAGTGCTTGCACCAGGACCTGGCGCGCCGTGGCCGGGTGCAGGTAGGCGCCGACCTCGGCCAGCGGGAAGCTGTGCGTCGGCCCCAGCGACAGCACGATGCTGTCTTCCATCGCCGAGGCCTGCAGCTCGAAGTTGAACTGGCGGCAGAAGCGCTTGCGCAGCGCCAGGCCCCAGGCCTTGTTGATGCGCGAGCCGAACGGCGAGTGGATGACCAGATGGCTGTCGCCGACCTCATCGAAGAAACGCTCGAAGATGATCCGATCCAGGGTCGGCAACGTAGCCAGCGCCGCCCGCGCCATGGCCAGCCATTGGGTCAGTTGCGCCAGCGCCGCCGGTGGCACCGGCAGGACGGCAAGCTGCGGGCAACGCTGCACCGCCGCCAGCGGCGCTTCGTCCGGCGCGGCAGCAGCCAGCGCGCTGTCGAAGTGGGCATTCAGGCGCGACACGGCGGCACTGAGCTCATCACTGCGGCCCAGTGCTTCGCCGAACCAGAACGGCACCGTCGGCGGCTGGCCGCGGGCGTCCTCGACGAACACGGTGCCGGTCTGCACCTTGGCGATGCGGTAGGCGGTATTGCCCAACTGGAAGATGTCGCCAGGCAGGCTGTCGAAGGCGAAATCCTCGTCCAGCGTGCCGACCCGGTGGCCTTCGGGCAGCAGCACGACATCGCTGTCGAACTGGTCGGGTATGACCCCGGCGTGGGTCAGTGCGGTCAGGCGCGCGCCGCGCCGCGGCCGCAGCCGGCGCTGCACGCTGTCGTGATGCAGCAGGGCACCGCGTCGGCCGCGGCGGGTGGTGAACCCCTGCACCAGCATCGCCACGACGGCATCGAAATCGGCCCGGGCCAGATCGCGGTAGGGCGTGGCGCGGGTAATGAGCTCGAACAGCGCGCCTTCTTCCCATTCTCCGCAGGCGACCTCGGCGACGATCTGCTGGGCGAGCACGTCCAGTGGCGCAGCCACGGCCGGAATCCGGTCCAGCTCGCCGCGCTCGATGGCATCGAGCAGGGCCGTGCCTTCCAGCAGGTCACCCAGGGTCAGCGGAAACAGCCGGCCACGGGAGATGGCATCGACGGCATGGCCGGCGCGGCCGACCCGCTGCAGGAAGGCCGAGATGCGCCGTGGCGAACCGAGCTGGCAGACCAGATCGACATCGCCGATGTCGATGCCCAGCTCCAGCGATGAGGTCGCCACCAGGGCCTTGAGCTTGCCGGCCTTGAGCCGTTGCTCGGCCTGCAGGCGATGCTCGCGCGACAGCGAGCCGTGATGGGCGGTGACATGGGCCTCGCCGATGCGCTCGGCCAGGTGCCGGGCAACGCGTTCGGCAGTACGGCGCTGGTTGACGAACACCAGGGTGGTGCGATGCCCGGCGACCAGTTCGGCCAGGCGGTCGTAGACCTCGCCCCAGACCTCGGTCGCCATGACATCGGTCAGCGGTGAGCGCGGAATCTCCAGGGCCAGGTCGCGACGGCGGGCGTGGCCGGTATCGACGATGGCGCAGTCCTGGCCGGCGCCGACCAGGTAGGCGGCGACATCGGCCACCGGCTTCACCGTGGCCGACAGGCCGATCCGGTTGGGCGCCCGTTGGCACAGGGCCACCAGCCGCTCCAGCGACAGCATCAGATGCGCGCCGCGCTTGCTGCCGGCCACCGCGTGCAGTTCGTCGACGATCACCGTGCGCACGTCGCCGAGCATGGCGCGGCCGGATTCGCTGGTCAGCAGGATGTGCAGCGATTCGGGCGTGGTCACCAGAATATGCGGCGCCAACCGGCGCATCAGCGCACGCTCGCTGCTGCTGGTATCGCCGGTACGCACCGCCGAGCGGATCGGGACATCGGCCTGGCCCAGCTCCAGCAGCCGGTCGCGGATGCCGTTGAGCGGCTGCTGCAGGTTCTTTTCGATGTCGTTGGACAGCGCCTTCAGCGGCGATACGTACAGCACCTGCACGGCATCGGGCAGCGGCGCCTGCTGGCCCCGGCGCACCAGGGCATCGATCGCCGCCAGGAAGGCGGCCAGGGTCTTGCCCGAACCGGTCGGCGCCGCCACCAGGACATTGCCGCCGCCGGCGGCCACCGACCAGGCCTGGTCCTGGGCTGGCGTGGGCGCACCGAACTGGCGTGAGAACCAGCCGGACACGGCCGGATGGAAGCGCGCCAGCGCGCTGTCGGGATCGATCACCGGCGCCGGCAGCGCGCTATCGCAAGTGCGCCCGGAGGCGACATCAAGGCCGGCATCGGGATCGCTTCCAACCGGTTCGACCAGCGCCAGTTCGGACTGCAGGGGAAGGCTCATCGCGATATCGTGCCATGGCCCGGACGCAGCGGATGAGACGGCTGGTTTGACCGTTCAGATCGGGCGATCTGCCCGGTGTTCGTGCATGCGGTTCATATCTGGCTGGAGTGTTTGCGAGCCGGGATCCATGGCCATGCCGGGCAAGTTCACGGGCCCGACACCAGCGCAAGCGTGGCGACAACACCTGAACCAGGCCGCCTCCAGAGCGGGCGGGAATGACAAGCCAGGACGATCGGTGACCGCCGCCCTACGCGTCCGGAAACGAGAACGCCAGTACTTCGCGGATGTCCTCGCTGCCGAGCATCGCCATCAGCAGCCGGTCCACGCCCAGGGCGACGCCCGAGCACGCCGGCAGGCCGGATTCCAGGGCCATCACCAGGTGGCGGTCCCAGGGCAGCGGCTCCAGGCCGCGCCGTTCGCGTTCGACGTTGTCGGCCCGGAACCGGGCCTGCTGTTCGGCGGCATCGGTCAGCTCGTGGAAGCCGTTGGCCAGCTCGACCGTGCCGACATACAGCTCGAAGCGCTCGGCCACGCGCTCGCCATCGCTGTCGGCGCGGGTCCGGGCCAGTGCCGCCTGGCTGGCCGGATACTCGTGGACGAAGGTCAGGCCATCGGCCGGCAGCGCCGGTTCGATGCGGTGTGTGAGCAGGACATCGAGCAGGGCATCGCGGTCCAGCTTGCCGGCATCGACCCAGAACTGGCTGGCCAAACGGCGCAGATCGTCAATCGGCGCGGTCAGCGGATCGACATCCAGGTGCTGGCGGAACAATTGCCGGTAGGTCCAGGTGCGGCTTTCGCCCAGGCGGCGGCCGGAAAACATGAACGTGGTGCGCACCAGCTCCTCGACCTCGGCCATGAGCTGCGCCGAGGTCCAGCCCAGCCGGTACCACTCCAGCAGGGTGAACTCGGGATTGTGCCGGCGCCCGAATTCGCCATTGCGAAACACCCGGCCCAGCTCGTAGCAATCGCCCAGGCCTTCGGCCAGCAGGCGCTTGTGCCAGAACTCCGGCGAGGTACGCAGGAAGCGGCGCCGGGCACCGCCGTTGGCCGGCCCGGTGTAGCCGGTGTCGAAGCTTTCCAAGTGGATATCAGTGCTCGCCGCCTGGCCCAGGATCGGCGTATCCACCTCGATCACCGCGCGTTCGGCGAAGAAGGCGCGGATCACGGTGTACAGGCGTGCGCGCAGGGTCAGCGCACGATGCCGGGCGTCATCCATGGCGTGCCAGCAGCTCCAGCAATGCGGCTTCGTCGAGCACATCCACGCCCAGTTCGGTAGCTCGGGCGAGTTTGCTGCCAGCGGCCTCACCGGCGACCACGAAACGGGTTTTCTTCGACACCGATCTGGCCACTTTCGCGCCCAGCGCCTCCAGCCGTTCGCGCGCCTGATCCCGGCCCATGCTGGCCAGGGTGCCGGTCAGCACCACGGTCTGGCCGGCCAGCGGCAGCGCCGCTGCGGCGTCGTCCGTCGGCAGCCGTTCGCGCAGCGCCTGGACCTGGGCCTGGGCGGCCAGCAGGCGTTGCTGCCACGGTGAATCGGCGGCCAGTTCGGCGCGGACGATATCGATCCGGCTGCTACTGACTCCGGTCGCGTTCGCCAGCGCCTCGACATCGACGCAGAGCAGGCCGGTCAGGTCGTCGGCACCGGCGGCCAAGGCCTTCAGCGATTCCTCACCGACGCCGCGGAACAGCTCGCCACCGTCACTGCGCGCCACGCGCTTGGCGTTGACCAGCAACTGGCCGGTATCCAGCGCCTGGACAAAAGACGGATCCGGCGCGCCCTCGTCAACCAGATGCAGGCCACGCTGGAACAGGGCATCGATCACTTCCCGGTTGTGCGCCTGGGCAAAGAAGGTGGCCACCGATGCCGCCACCTTGGGGCCGACTTCGGGCGCCGACAGCAGCAGCACGGCATCGGCGCTGGCGATGTCCTGGAAGCGCCCGAAGGCGCGGGCCAGAGACTTGGCGGTTTCCTCGCCGATCTGCAGGATGCCCAGGGCAAACAGGAAACGCGCCAGGCGCGCCGGCCGGGTGGCATCAATGGCCGCGACCAGGTTTTCCGCCCACTTGCTGGCGACCCTGCCCTGGCGAACCGTTTCCGGCGTGGTGCCGTCGCGCTCGTCGGCGCGGCGCTTCATCTCCAGCAAGTCGGCCACGGTCAGGGCGTACAGGTCGGCCGGGGTGCGCACCAGTTCCAGTTCCACCATCTGATCGATCAGGCGCTCGCCCAGGCCGTCGATGTCCATCGCCCGGCGCGAGGCGAAATGGAACAGCGCCTCCTTGCCCTGGGCCGGGCAGTAAAGGCCGCCCGAGCAGCGCCAGACCGCTTCGCCCTCGGGCCGCACCAGTTGCGACTGGCAGACCGGGCACCGCTCGGGCATGCGCCAGGGTTCGGTGCCGGGCGGGCGCTGCTCCAGCACCACCTGCACCACCTCGGGTATGACATCACCGGCCCGGCGCACGATCACGGTGTCGCCGATGCGCACGTCCAGGCGCGCGATCTGGTCGGCGTTGTGCAGGGTGGCGTTGGTCACGGTCACCCCGGCCACGTGCACCGGTTCCAGGCGTGCGGTCGGTGTCGCCGCGCCGGTGCGGCCGATGCGGATGTCGATGGCATGCAGCCGGGTCATTTCTTCCTGGGCCGGGAACTTCTGCGCCAGCGCCCAGCGCGGCGCACGGGCGACAAAGCCGAGCGTTTCCTGCTGGCGGTAGCGGTCGACCTTGAACACCACGCCATCGATGTCGTACGGCAGCGCATCGCGCTTGCCGCCGATGTGCCGGTAGTAGGCAATCACGCCATCCAGGCCATTGGCCACGGCCACTTCCGGGCAGATCGGCAAACCCCATTCGCGCAGCTTGAGCAGGGTCTGGGAGTGACGCTCCGGCAGCTCGCCAGCGCGTACCACGCCAACACCGTAGGCATAGAAGGCCAGCGGCCGACTGGCACTGACCGCCGGATCGAGCTGGCGCAGCGAACCGGCGGCGCCATTGCGCGGATTGGCCAGGGTGCGCTCGCCGCGCTCCAGGGCACCGGCGTTGAAGGCCAGGAAATCCTCGCGCCGCATGTAGATCTCGCCGCGCACTTCCAGCACGGCCGGCCAGTCGTCGCCGCGCAGGCGCAGCGGGATCGCGCGCACGGTGCGCAGGTTGGCGCTGACATCCTCGCCGGTGCTGCCATCGCCGCGGGTGGCACCGCGTACGAAGCGGCCGTCCTCGTAGCGCAGGCTGATCGCCAGGCCATCGAGCTTGGGCTCGGCCGAGAACTCGGGCGTATCGACGCCCAGGCTGCGTTCGACCCGGCGCACGAAGTCGGCGAGTTCGGCAAAGCGCAGGTCATCGTCGTCCTGGTCCACCTGCTCGAAGGCATTGGCCAGCGACAGCATCGGCAGTTCGTGCTCGACCTGGGCGAAGCCGGTATCGGCCCGGGCGCCGACCGTGCGCGTGGGCGAGTCGGCGCTGGCCAGCTCGGGATGCTCGGTCTCCAGCGCCAGCAGCTCGCGCAGCAGCCGGTCGTACTCGGCATCGGCAACGGTGGGCTGGTCCAGGACGTGGTAGCGGTAGTCGTGCTCGCTGATGACGCGGCGCAACTCGTCGATGCGCTGGTCGGGAGAGGAGGCTTCACTCATGGGCCCGATTGTATCCCGGCGCCGGTGCCGCGGCCGTCAACGAGCGCCGTTCAGCAACGGCTGCCCGTGAGCCATCTCGCCATGATCACGGCGGCCGCCGCGCCGGTAGCCACATGGCACCGGCGCGGCTGGATGGTGCCGCCACGCTTGCGCCGCCTCAGCGCAGCTCGCGCAGCAGGTGGCCGGCGTCGTACACCTTGTCCAGCGCTTCGAGCATGATCGCCGGATGCACGGACACACCGCGGTTGAGCTCGGCGTCGTACCAGTAGGCGCCGCCCAGGGCATGGATATTGCCGTCGAACACCAGGCCGATGACCTCGGCCTGGGCGTTGATCACCGGGCTGCCGGAATTGCCGCCGATGATGTCGTTGCTGCTGACGAAGTTGAAGCGGGTGTCCGGATCCAGGCGCTCCTGCGCCGCCAGCCAGGACGGCGGCAGTGCCCACGGATCCTGGCCGGTGGCACGCTCGTACAGGCCGGCCGTGGTGGTGAACGGCGTGATCTGGCTGCCGCGCTCGGTCCAGCCCTTCACCGAACCGTAGGACAGGCGCAGGCTGAAGGTGGCATCGGGGTAGATGCTGGTGCCGTGCAGGTCGAAGCGTGCCTGGGCGATGCGCTGGGCATTGCGCTCGAGCACCGATTCGATCTGGTCCTGATAGCGGCTGCGCACGGCGCGTGCGGCCGGGTCGATGTTTCGGGCCAGGACGATGAACGGATCCTCGGACGCGGCGATGGCTTCGGCGCCACCTTCCCACAAGGCCATGCGCGCCTGCGGATCAGCCAGGGTGGTGGCATCAATCCAGGCTGCGGCCGCTGCCTGCGGTGACTGCCGACCCAGGATCTGGCGCACGATCGGCGCATCGGCGCCCAGTTCTTCGCGCAGCTTGGTCAGCGACCAGGCCAGCTTCACCTTCTCGTATTCGGGATAGATCGGCGCAGTCGACTCCAGTCCCTGCACCACCCGCGGCAGCGTGGCTTCGTTGAATTCGGGCAGGCGCTGGTCGTCGGCCTTGTCGCGCTCGGCGGCAGCGCGCACCAGGGTGCGGGCATGGCGGAAGTACGGGGAATACAAGCCCAGGCCCAGCTCGAGCATGCCGTGTTCGGCGGCGATGTCCCGATAGGCGGTCTCGGCGTCGGCGATCGCCTCCCAGGCACCGGCGTACTGCGCCTGGCGCTGCGGATCGGCGGCGACATGGTCCTTGAGCACCTGCTCCTGGGCACGCTTGAGCTCGAACACGGCCGGATCGGCCAGCGCCCGATGCATGCCGCGCATCACCTTGATGGTGTTCTCAACGCCCATCAGCTCGGCCTGGCTGTGGCGCACCTGCTCCTCGCCGCCGCTGGCGTAGTGGTTGAGCAGGCCGCGCAGCTCGGACAGGTACAACAGCCGCGCCACCAGGGCATGGTCGCGGGCAGCTTCAAGCTGGGCCACGGTGAGCAGGCGCTGGGTGGAGCCGGGATGGCCCAGGATCATGGTCAGCCCGCCCTCTTCGGCGCCGGCCGGATTGATCCGGAAGTGCTGCGGTGAAGCCACCGGCTTGCCATCCTGCCAGGCGCGCAGCAGGGCCATGTCGAAGCTGTAGCGCGGGAAGTTGAAGTTGTCCGGATCGCCGCCGAACAGGCCCATGGCGCTTTCCGGCACAAAGCTCAGGCGCACATCCTGGAAGCGCTGGTAGCGGTACAGGTGATAGCGGCCGCCGTGGTACAGCTCGACGACATCGCAGCGCTGGTTGCTGCTGTCGGCGCCGTCGCTGGCCGAGCACTCGGCGGTGATGTTGGCGATCTCGGCCTGGCGCGCGGCCGTGTAGGCGTCGCCTTCGCGGTCCTGCGTGGCCTGGTGGATGCGCGCGGTAACGTCGCTGACCTGCTCCAGCCGGTTCAGCTCATAGGTCGGGCAGCGCAGTTCCTGCTCGCGGTCGGCGGCGACGAAGCCATCCTTGAGGATGTCGCGCTCGGCGCTGGACAACTGCTGCACGCAGCCCATCACGCAGTGGTAGTTGGTCAGCACCAGGCCTTCGGGTGAGACGAACGAACCCGAGCAACCGCCGGCCAGCCGCACCACCGAGCGCTGGGCATGGGCCAGCCACTGCGCATCCGGGCTGAAGCCGTAGTCGGCCTGCAGGGCCTCAAGCGGCAGGTTGTCCAGGGTCCACATGCCTTCCTCGGCCTGCGCGGCGACGCCGGTCAGCAGGCTCAGGGTCATGGCGAGCAGGGGCTTTTTCATCTTGGCAATCCTCAGATCTGGGCGGGCAGCGGCCGCTCCGGCGCGGGAAAACGTCAAGGATAGCGCCTTCAGGCGCCTGCTCCGCGTCATCGTGCCGGGTGCCTTTCCGGCAGCGGTGACGTCGTGCCGGGCGCGGTGCATTGGCCGGCGACGGCGACCGGCAGCGGCAGGAGTACATCCGCCCGATGGCTGCAATGGCGGTGACGGTTGGACGTCAGTTGGCCAGGCACAAGCAATGACGCCCGCCGTGCGCCTGGATCGCCCTTCGCGGCCATGACGGCCATGACGGCCATGACGGCCATTGCGGCGATCACGGCCGAGGCGTTGATTCAGGCGCGCCCTACCCGCCTACTCGCCGATCGAGATCTGCTTGTCCTGGCGCGCGCCCAGATCCAGCAGTTGCTGGCGCAACGGTTCGGGCAGGTTGAAGCCGGCATCCAGGCCACTGCTGGCCGGCGGCGTCGGCCAGGCGGATTTGTCCAGCCCTTGCCAGTGCTCGCTGACCGAGGCCAGATGTGTCGCCCGCAGCGGCGCATCGGCAATGAAGTCAAAGCCGGTGATCAGCTCGTGCAGACCTGGCAGCGCCAATTCCGCCGGCAGCTCGTCCAGGATCGCCAGGATGCTTTGCTGGGCGAAGCGGCGACTGGAGGGATAGCGGTCGGCCAGGGTTTCCAGCAGATAGGGCAGCAACCACAGACGTTCGCCGCCAGCGGCACCGGGCTGGCCGGCGCGGTAGGCGGTGATTGCCTTTTGCACCGGATCGCCGGAAAGCATGGTCACCGCTTCGCTCAGGGCCGGATCGGTGCCGTCGATGCGCGTCAGCGCCGACGGATCCTGGCCCAGCTCCTGCGCTGCCCAGACCGGGGACTCATCCAGATGGCACGTCAGGCAGGCATTGCTGCGCCCGGCGGCGGCATCGCGCAGCATGTCCGGCGGCTGGATCCGGTGCGTGCGGTGGATGTCCATGACGCCATAGGCGGCATCGGGCATGTGGCAGTTGTAGCAGAGCGAGCCGTCGCTGTCGGCGGCGTGGCGGGTGTGCTCGACCAGATCCTGCTCGGCGCGGAAATCCTGGTGGCAGCGCAGGCACGGGGCATTGCCGCGGTTGCGATCGGTGATCTGCCCGGCCGGATCACCGCCATGCACGCTGTGGCAATCGATGCAGGACAGCTCGGCTTCCTGGTGGCAGGCCGAGAGCATCAGGCCCTGGAATTCATAGGCGCTCAGGCGCGGCGTGCCATCGGCCCAGAAGCGGTTCTGGAACAGGTCTTCGTGACCTTCGATCGGCGCCCGGGTATGGCGCCAGACCGGGTCGACGTGGTCGCGCAGGTCCAGCCCGGCGCGGAAACTGGGGCCTTCATGCACCCACTGGCGCAGCAGGTCGTTGGTCTTGGGTACGCGCTGGCCGTGGCACTGGCCACAGACCTGGCTGGCGCGTTGCGCATCCAGGCGGGCGGGATTGACGATGGCGCTGTCGCGGCCGCCATTCAGGCGCATGGCGATGCGGCTGAGCAGGCTGTCGGCGTTGTCGACATGGCCGCTGCCGGGCCCGTGGCAGGTCTCGCAGGCAATGCCCAGCTCGGCCACGGTGGACTGGAAACGGGCATCGGTGGCGACATTGACCGGCTGGCCCAGGGCGGCACGGGTCTGCAGTTCCTGGTAGTTGGTCATGCCCGGCTGCGGGCCGGTGTTGTGGCAGAAGATGCAGTTCTGGTTCCAGATCGAAACCTGGTCGTCGAAGCCCTGCTCGTCCGGTCCCAGGAAGGCGGCATTCATGTGCACCCAGCGCTGATCGCCGTTGTGCCACAGGTAATGCAGACGCACGTAGGTGCCGTCATCGGGCAGGCGCGTCATGTATTGCTGATAGCGGTGGGAACCGACGGTGCGCTCGATTTCAAGACGCGCCAGCTGTTCGCCGGTTTCCAGGCTTTCGTATTCGAAGAAGTAGTGGCCATTGTCCTGCACCGGCCGCACGCGCACGCCCCAGTAATCCAGCGCCTGGCCGTCGAATTGGCCCTGCACGCTGGCCGGCGAGGCCTCCTGGGTCATGGTGCGGTGGTAGGTGGCGTACCAGCTTTCGTGCCGGTCCTGGTGGCAGTCCTGGCAGGCGGCCGAGCCGGTAAAGCCGGCCTGGTGCGGATCAAAATCGGCATTCAGGCCCGCGCGCTCAAGCAGGAGCAGCGCCAATGCGCCGATCACGGCGGCGGCGGCAGCCAGCAACAGGGAGGTTCGCAAAATCCGCAGCACGGCAGTTACCTGAAACAAAAAAAGAGGCGGGAGAAAAGCTCCCGCCTCAGAACAACATGCTTGGGAACCGGACGGCGCAGGCTACTGCGCCGCCGGCTCTTGCTCATGCTCCGTTACGGGGTCGGGATCGTAATCGCCTCGCCCGCGGAGTTGTAGACGTAACGCTTGATGGTCATCGGGAAGCCGGCCGGACCGCCGGTCTCGATCTCCACGTAACCATAGTTGAATTCACCGGTGCTCTCGTTGAAGAAGCGCACACCGGCGTAACCGGTGGTGCCGGACAACCAGTAGTGCATGTTGTCCTGGCCCTGGCCGGTGATTTCCGAGTCCGGCCCGATGGTGGTACCCGGTGCCAGCACGGCAACCTGTGCCGGCGGCGTGGGATCATCGGTGACGGTGCCCTGGCCTTCCATCGCATCGGCGAAGGTGTAGACAAACAGCACGCTGCCGGTACCGGTGTACGGGTTGAAGTCGGCACCTGCACCTGTGCTGCCGTACGGACCGAAGGCGCCAGTGACGAAGTTCAGCTCGTTGTCACCACTCTGCGGCGTGACCAGGCTCACCGGACCGCTGTCGACGATGTTCGGGTCGACGATCGGGCAATCCGGGAAGCCGGCCTGGCATTCGAAGCCGTTGGCGAACAGGCCATCGGGCAGACCGGTGATCTCGACCTCGACACTGACGCTGTCGTTGCCCGGGTTCGGGTCGTTCTGCGCGCCGCTGACGCTGACGTCGGTGCTGACCACGCCCGGCTCGGCACCGGCCGGCACGTCGATGACCAGTTCCAGGGTCGGCGCGAAGAAGCCGTTGTCGACCGGATCGCTGAGCACGCAGACAACGGTGGCGCTGTTGTCGGCACAGGTCCATGTGCCAGTGCTGCGCGGCATCTCACCGCTGCGCTGCACGGCGCCTTCCTTCTCGTTGCGGCTGTTGATCACGCCGGCAAACTGCAGCTCCGCCGGCAGGGCGAACTCGACCTCGACGTCCTCGGCCGTATCCGGGCCGAAGTTGGCGACGTTGACGATGAAGCGCAGTTCCTCGCCCTGACCGACCGGGTCGGGCATGGCAAAGGCCATCAGCGACAGGTCGGCATCGCCGTCAACCGGGCCACCACCTTCGCCGACATTCAGCGTCGCCGGGATGGACAGCTCGGGGTTGGACGGATCGTTGGTCTCCAGGCACACGGCCGCGGTGTACTGGCCGTCGGCCAGGCCGCTGGGATCCATGATCACCGAGATGGCCTGGTTGGCGCCCGGGGCGACGGTGCCGCTGGTCGGGTTGATCGACAGCCACGGTGCGCCGCAATCCAGTTCGGCCTGAACGCCGCTGATTTCGAAAGCAACGTCCTCGATGGCCGTACCCAGGCCGCCGTTACCGGTCGGGGTCCAGGTGCCGACACCGAACAGGCCACCGACGAGCAGGCTCGGACCACCCTGCGGCACCGATTCGAACCAGTTCCAGCGCGAGCTGCCGGCCGGGCCAATGGCGTTGTTGTAGGTCGGGTAGACGGTCAGCCAGTAGGTACCCGGATCCAGATCCAGGCTCTGGCCGGCAGCAGCCAGATCCAGACGGATCTCGCCACCGGTGATGACCGATACGCCAGGCGCGCTGGAGGCTGCGGTGTAGGTCCACAGGGCACCACCCGGGTTGTTTTCCGGATCACCGGCCGGCACACCGCCGGCATCGGCGTAGATCGCCCAGTTGACCTGCGGCGGCGTCGCGTTGGTCGGGTTGAAGCCCCAGGCGACGATCTCGGTCAGGTCGGAGGCGACACCGATGACAAAGTCACCAGCGGTATAGGCACCACCATTATCGGTGGTCGAGAACGACGACACGATACCGTTGCTGCCGGACACCGGCTGATCCCAGATCACGGTGGCCGTGCCACGGCTGGCAATGCGGCTGGCCTGGTTCCAGGTCAGGTCCGAACCACCCATGTTGCTGATCGTCAGCGGACGGCTGACCGGCGTGGTGGAACCGGAACCGGCATTGCCGGCAACCGAGGTCGGGTCAACCGAAACCAGCGGCGGGCCGCCCAGGCCCTGGCCACGCACGGCGACGGTCAGGTGCAGGTCCGGAGACTTGCCATCGGCTTCAACCAGCTGCACTTCGCCAAAGGCGACGGCGGCGGTCTGGGTGCCCAACGGGGTGGCGGTGATGGTCAGAACCTGGGTTTCATCCAGGTCGCCGGTGAAGTTGAAGCTGGCCGGGCTGACCGTGACTTCCACGCCGTTGAGGGTATGGCCGCTGGTGCTCCAGGAGGTCGGCTCATCCAAGGTGTTGCGCACGGTGCGCGTCCAGGTGCAGCTGGGCGTGCAGGACATGTCGCGCAGGGCCGGCAAGTTCAGGGTGCGGACATCGCCACCGTTGCTGGGGTTCGCGGCCAGGAAGTTGACGCGGGTTTCATGCATCACCAGTCCGGCCAGCGCGGCCTTGGACAGATCCATGCGGCCGGAGCCGACATCATCGGCATCCCACGGGCCCGAGCCCCAGACGCCATCCTTGGTGCCGGCCTTCTCGGCGGTCATCATGATCGCGGACTTGATCTCGGTCGCGGTCCAGTCCGGCTGGACCGACCCCACCAGGGCACCGCCACCGGCGACCTGCGGGCCGGACATGGAGGTGCCACCCATGCCGACGTAACCACTCGGCGCGGCGGAATAGACATCATCGCCCGGCGCGGTGATATCCGGCTTGGTCAGGTTGGCCAGATTGCCCGGGGTCGGGCCACGGAAGCTGAAACCGGACAGCATGTCGCCGGGGATGTCGTCATCGACGAACGAGATCTGTGCCTCACCGCCGTTGTCGGCAATGAAGGCGGCCAGGGCGTCACCGGCCATCTGGATGATGCTGTAGTGCGGCACCGGCGGCGCGCCGGTGGTATCCATGTTCAGGGCGCCGACATCATTGTTGTAGATCAGCACCAGGGTGGCACCGGCGGCGGCGGCATTGGTCACCTTGTCGGTGAACGGGCAGCTGCCACGCTGGACCAGGGCGGCCGCGCCAGCAAAGTAATTGGCCGGGAAGGCAACGCACCCTTCGGCACCTTCCTGACCCGTCATGTGCCGGATCGGCAGCGAGGCCGGGCCGGTGTAGGCCGGCGACGTGCTGCCGGTATTGGCCATCACACCCTGGGCCGCCGCAGGCGGCGTGCCCGGGCCCGTGGCCGACAGCATGCCCATGGTGCCTTCCTGCTGGTCATGGGTGGAGGAGGCCACCGTCATCACCCACGGGCCGCGGTGGTTCACCTGGCCGATCGGGTTCGGGGTGGCTTCACGCGTGTTGCCGGCCGAAGCGGCGGTGAAGATGCCGGCATCGACCATGTCCAGCTTGACGCGGTCGCTGTCGCCGTTCGACCAGGGGCTGGTACCGCCACCGATCGAGTAGTTGGACGCCGTGACATCGCCTTCGGTAAGGGCGTTGTTCAGCCCGGCCTGGGTGGCAGCGCCGGAACAGGTGTTGGACTCGCAGACGCGGTAGGCACGGATGTGGGCGCACTGGGCAATGCCGGAGATGGTGTTGCCCACCGGCGGGTTCGGTGCCGGGCTGGCGCCGGGGCCGATCGCGCTGCCGGCAGCAATGCCGGCAACGTGGGTGCCGTGGCCATCCTGATCGTTGGGATTGGTGCCGGAGCAGACGCCACCGGTGGTGGTGCCGCCCTGGCAGTCACGGTAGCTGAGCAGCTTCGGGTTGGCGGTGGTGTGGCCGCAGGAGGCATCGTTCTGGAACGAGGGATGGCTGGGCGTAATACCGGTATCCAGAATCGCCACCACCGCGCCTTCACCCCGGCCGGGCAGGCCACCCGGTGCGGCCGAACCGTCCCAGATCTGGGTGGCACCGACGAACTCGGCGCTGCGGTGGGTGTGCAGCTCGTATTCCTGGTCGCGCTCGACCGACTTCACGCCGGGGAGGTTGCGCAGGGCATCCAACTCGGCCTGGCTGTTGAGCTCCAGCGAAATGCCGCTGTGACTGGCCAGGTAGTAGTGGCGCGGCTGGACATCACGGCCGAATGCGGCCGAGATGGCATCGACGTGCCCGGCCTGGATCGACATCAGCTGGGCCTTGTAGTCGGCCACTGCCGGCGTGGACAGGTCCAGGCGGGCCCTGCTGTTGGCGTCACGCGCCTGCAGGGTGCGGGCCTCTTCGACCATGCCGTGTTCGTGGAACTCAACCAGGAACAGGCCGGAGTCGAAGGCGACGAGGCTTGAAGCCGAAACATCAGGACCGTTGCTGGCGTGGACTGGCGCGTGCCAGCCGGCGGAAAGGCCGGCCGCAGCGACAGCCGCTGCCACGGTTGCTCGCAATAGGATGCGCATGGAACCTCCAAAAATTGGAAAACTGCTTGCCCGACCAGGACCGGGCGCGATGTGGGGTAGCCGGGCCGCGACCCGACCGCCTAGATGTACTGCACAACCTGAACCGTTGTCAAATGGCGGGACCTGCTGGGACACAGTGTCACTGTCCTGTCGGAAAGGCGGTTTCCCGTATGTGCGCGGACGAAATGGTCAGCGCCGCTCGCCCGCCCGCAACCACAGATCCAGACGATTTTCCGGCGGCGGCAACGGGCAGGTGGCAAAGGCCGTGTACGCGCAGGGCGGATTGTAGGCACGGTTGAAGTCCAGGCGCACCTGGCCATCGGCGCCATCGGCATCAGGCCGCGGCGCCGACAGGTAGCGGCCGGCGCCATAGGTTTCCCGGCCATTGCTGCGGTCGGCGAAGATCAGCAGCAAGTGTTCGTCCTCCGGCTCGGCCAGGGCTTCCAGGCGGAACTGGCGGCCGTCATGGTCGAACAGCACGGCGCCGGGATTGGTCATCGCCAGCTCCGCGCCGGTGACATCGACGATGGCCAGGGTGCGCCCGGGCGGATGCGCCTGCCAGCGCGCCTGGAGTTGCCATTCCGGGGCCGGCGGATAGAACGCCGGCCCGGCAAAGCCGTTGCGTGCCGGCGCTTGCTCGTTCCAGACCCGCAGCGCGTGGCGCTGGTCGCGCTCGATCACGGTGAAGCGCACCGGCCCGTGGCGGGCACGCACCGGGGCCTGGCCCAGGGCGCGCGCGGCGCGGTCATCGATCAGGGCGAGGCGATCGCTGACCGCCGAATCGGCCACTTCCACGGCCAGGCCGGGCGCCAGGTGCAGTTGCCAATGCTGGCCGTCGTGCTGCAACTGGCCCAGCCGCGAGGGCAGATCCTCGATCACCAGATCGGCATCGGCGCTGCTGCCCAGAACCAGCCGGCGCTGCGGATCAAGCCAGTGCAAGCCGACCAGGGCGACCCAGCCAGTCGCTGCCGACAACGATTGGGCGCGCTGGGTTTGCCAGTGCGCCAGCGCGGTCTGGAAATCGTCCTCGGCGACGGGGGCCGGGGCGCCTGCCCGGCCCGCGATTTCCACGCCCGGTGCCGCTGCGATGGCGGATGCGACCAGCATCAGGGCGGTGATGACGAAGCCGAGCACGACCGGCTTGGTGCCGATGGCGCTGCGGCCGGCGGCCCCGGCGCCGCGCGCTCGCCAGGCCGCCAGCGCCCTGGCCGATAGGGATGAAGGCGACAATTCCGGGATGGGATTCGTGTCGGCCAGCGCACACAGTTCCATTGCATCATTCCTTATATAGGTGCGATGGCGTCGCAGTCCGCCGGCAAGGCATCTGGCACCCATGCCCAAGGCGATATCGGCGACACCTGTGCCTGCCTCAACGGCCACGCATGAACAGCTTGTCCAACTCGGTGATCGGCCATTCGCGCCAGGTCGGGCGGCCATGATTGCACTGGCCGGAGCGCTCGGTGGCTTCCATGTCGCGCAGCAGGGCGTTCATCTCGGCCACGGTCAGCAGGCGGTTGGCGCGCACCGAACCGTGGCAGGCCATGGTTGACAGCAGTTCGTTCTCGGCCTGCTCGCCCAGACGGCTGTCACCGTGTTCGGACAGATCGCCGAGCACCTGCACGGCCAGCGCCGCGATGTCACCACCGGCCAGCAAGGCCGGCACTTTCAGCACCCGTGCCTGGCCGGGGCCGGCGGCAAGGATCTCGAAACCCAGCGCCGCCAGGCTCGCCGATTGCTCCTCCACCACATCGAGCAGGCGCGGACCGGGCTCGATCACCACCGGCACCAGCAGGCGCTGGCCGATGATGCCCTGGCCGGCGCGGGCGGTCTTTAAGCGTTCGTAAGTGATGCGCTCGTGGGCCGCGTGCATGTCCACCAGCACCAGGCCGCGGACGTTCTGGGCCAGCACGTAGATGCCGTGCAACTGCGCCAGGGCGTAGCCCAGCGGCGGCACTTCGTCTTCGGCCATGGCTGGCACGGCGCCAGCGCCGGTTGCTTGGCCAGGCGTCAGGCCGGCGGCCATTTCCGGGCGGCCGTAGAGGCCGGCGTGGGCCTCCAGATGATCGCGCACCGGCAAACCGAGCCGGCTTTGCCAGCCCTGCCAACTTGATCCATGCGTGGATCCCGGGTACTGGGCCGATGGCGATGCGGCCACGCGCAGATCCAGGGTCGGGCCGGCGGCAAGGCCGGCAACGGCGGCGACGGAACCCTCCGCCCCGGCGTCGTTGGTTCCGAAATCGCCGGCCGCAGTCGCCGCCATCGGCCCGGCACGGGTGCCGGCCAGCAGTTCGTGCAGGGTGCGAAACAGGAAATCATGCACCAGCCGGCTGTCACGGAAACGGACCTCGGCCTTGGCCGGGTGCACGTTGACATCCACGCCAGCCGGCGCCAGTTCCAGGAACAGGACATAGGCCGGATGCCGGCCATGGTGCAGGACATCGGCATAGGCCTGGCGCAGCGCGTGGCCGACGATGCGATCGCGCACCGGCCGGCCGTTGACGTAGAAGTACTGCAGATCGGCCTGGCTGCGCGCCGCCGTCGGCGAGCCGACCAGCCCGGACAGGCGCAGGCCGGCAGCCTGGTACTCCACCGGCAGCGCGGTTTCCAGGAACTCGCGGTTGAGCAACTGCTCCATGCGCGCCGGGTCGAAGGCACCGGCGCCGGGCTTGAACCAGCGCACCAGGCGCTCGTTGTGGCTGAGCCGGAACTCCACCTGCGGATGGGCCAGGGCCAGGGTCCGCACCAGATCATCGATATGACTGAACTCGGTGCGCTCGGTGCGCAGGAACTTGCGCCGCGCCGGAATATTGAAGAACAGCTCGCGCACCTGCACCGTGGTGCCGGGCGGATGCTGGGCCGGTTCGGGCTCACCGAAGCGGCCGTGCTCGGCGTCCAGGCGCCAGCCGTGGTCGGCATCGGCGGTGCGCGAGATCAGGGAAAAACGCGACACCGATGCGATCGACGGCAGGGCCTCGCCGCGAAAACCCAGGGTGGCGACATTGAGCAGATCGTCCAGATCGCCAATCTTGCTGGTCGCGTGCCGGGTCATGGCCAGCGCCAGTTGCTCACGGTCGATGCCGGCGCCGTCGTCGCGGATGCGCACCAGGCGGCTGCCACCGTGTTCGATGTCGATCCACAGCCGGCGGGCGCCGGCATCCAGGCTGTTTTCGACCAGCTCCTTGACCACCGAGGCCGGCCGGTCGACGACCTCGCCGGCGGCAATCTGGTTGACCAGCGGGTCGGGCAGCAGTCGAATCATCTATGAACTCCGCAGATACGTGGACGATGCGCCGGCCACGGGACCGCGACGGCAACCGCTATCATGCTGCCATGACCGAATCTTTCCTGTCGCGTACGCCGCTATCCGAGCGCTTCCGCGGCTTCCTGCCGGTGGTGGTGGATGTGGAGACCGGCGGCTTCGACGCCAACCGCCACGCCCTGCTCGAGATCGCCGCCCAGCCGGTGATCAGCAACGACAACGGCTGGCTGGAGCCGGCGGCGATGATCAGCACCCATGTGATCCCGTATGAAGGCGGGCAACTGGATCCGCGCTCGCTGGCGGTCAATGGTATCGATCCCTGGCACCCGCTGCGGGCCGCGCGCAGCGAGCGCGCGGCGCTGGATTTCATCTGCAAGCCGATCCACGAGGCGTTGAAGGCCAACCACTGCCACCGGGCGATCCTGGTCGGCCACAACGCCCACTTCGACCTGGGCTTTTTCAATGCCGCCGTGCGCCGCACCGGCTACCGGCGCAATCCCTTCCATGCCTTCAGCGTGCTCGACACGGTAAGCCTGGCCGGCCTGGCCTATGGCCAGACCGTGCTCAGCCGCGCCGTGCGCGCCGCCGGCCTGGACTGGGACGCGGCCGAGGCCCATTCGGCCCGCTACGATGTCGACCGCACCGCGCGCCTTTTCTGCACCATCGTCAACCGCTGGCAGCAACTGGGTGGCTGGCTCGGTGCCAGCGCCGCGCCGCTGGCCGTGGGGCAGGACTGATGCCGATCTACGAATACCGTTGCGACAATCCGGCCTGCACCGGGCAGGATGCGCGCTACGAGCGCCTGCAACGCCTGCACGAACCCGATGCGCCCTGCCCGCACTGCCAGGTGCCCGGCACGCGCCTGATCTCGGCGCCGTCGGTGGCCATGGGCGGCAGCCACCATCTGAAGGAAAAGCACTTCAGCGAGCGTGGTTTCACCCAGTACAAGCGGCTGGAAAAAGGCGTCTACGAAAAGACCGCCGGCACCGGCCCGGCGATCATCTCCGACCCGGGCGACTGAGCGGGCGACTGAGCCGGTGATCAGGCACGCCGGGCTCGACATCCGGCCGCGGGATTCAACCGGGCAGGTAAAGCAAACCGGTCCGCAGCCAGCGCCGGCCAACAGGCGCGCCGACAGCGCCAGTCCACGGCACGCTGCAACCATTCGCGGTTTCCGGGGTATTCTGCGCGCCATGGCCTGCGCCCTCCCACGCTCCCTTCCTGCCCTGAACGGCAACCGCTGATGGCGACCCCAGCCACCGCCGGTGCCACCATGACGCTGGACGATGCCGGCAACACCCTGCGCCTGGCCGGCGACTGGACCCTGGCGCAATTCACCCGCCTGCAACCGCAGACCGAACGCCTGGGCAAGCGTGCCGCCGGCCGGCGCCTGGACCTGTCCGGCATCCAGCGCCTGGACAGCGCCGGTGCGCTGCTGATCGCCACCTTGCTGCAACAGGGCGAGCTGTCGCTGGCGCAGATCGACGGCGCCAGCGCCGAGCAGCAGGCACTGATCAAGGCCACGCTGGCAACGCTGCGGCCGGTGAGCCACCCACCGCTGCGCCGCTGGAGCGATTTCCTGCACCGGGTTGGCCAGGCGAGCATGGAACTGCTCGACCAGGTGCGCCGTTTGCTGGGTTTCGTCGGCCAGGTCACCGCCACCCTGCCCGGCGCCCTGCTGCGGCCACGACGCTGGCGCCTGACCTCGCTGGTGCACCACATCGAGCAGGTCGGCCTGGATGCGCTGCCGATCATCGCCCTGCTCACCTTCATGGTCGGCGCGGTGATCACCTTCCTGGGCGCGGTGGTGTTGCGCGATTTCGGCGCCAGCGTGTTCGCGGTCGAGCTGGTCAGCTTCAGCTTCCTGCGCGAGTTCGGCGTGCTGCTCACCGCCATCCTGCTCGCCGGCCGCACCGCCAGCGCCTTCACCGCCCAGATCGGGGCGATGAAATCGCGCGAGGAGATCGACGCCATCCGCACCCTGGGCATGGATCCGATCCAGGTGCTGGTGATCCCGCGCCTGCTGGCCCTGCTGGTCGCCCTGCCCCTGCTCACCTTCATCGCCATGGTCTGCGGGATTCTTGGCGGCCTGGTGATCTGCGCGATGTCGCTGGACATCTCCCCGGCGATGTTCCTGGCCAGGTTCCAGGACACCTTCGAGATCCGGCATTTCATCGTCGGCATGATCAAGGCGCCTGTGTTCGCCATGGTCATCGGCCTGATCGGCTGCCTGGAAGGCTTCAAGGTCTCGGGCAGCGCCGAATCGGTCGGCCAGCGCACCACCTCCAGCGTCGTCCAGGCCATCTTCATGGTGATCCTGCTCGACGCCATCTTCGCCCTGGTATTCCAGGAGCTGGGCTGGTGAGCGGCAGCGACGACCTGGTGATCCAGGTGCGCGGGCTGGTCAACCAGTTCGGCAGCCAGCGCGTGCACGACGGCCTGGAGCTGGACGTGCGCCGCGGCGAGATCCTGGGCGTGGTCGGCGGCTCGGGCACCGGCAAATCCGTATTGATGCGCGCCATCGTCGGCCTGCGCGAGCCCGACGGCGGCAGCGTGCGCGTGTTCGGCCAGAACCTGCAGGCGCTGCCGGCCGCGCGCCGGCGCCAGGTCGAGCGCCGCTTCGGCGTGCTGTTCCAGGATGGCGCCCTGTTCTCATCGCTCACCGTCGGCGAGAACGTGCAGGTACCGCTGCGCGAGCAGTACCCGGAGCTGGACGGCCGCCAGCGCGACATGCTCTCGGACCTGAAGATCGGCCTGGCCGGCCTGCCCGCCGACGCCGCCGACAAATACCCCAGCCAGCTTTCCGGCGGCATGCGCAAGCGCGCCGCCCTGGCCCGCTCGCTGGCACTGGATCCGGACATCCTGTTCCTGGACGAGCCCACCGCCGGCCTTGACCCGATCGGCGCCGCCGCCTTCGACCAGTTGCTCGGCACCCTGCGCGATGCCCTGGGCCTGACCGTGTTCCTGATCACCCACGACCTGGACACCCTGTACACGATCTGCGACCGCGTCGCCGTGCTCGCCGACAAGAAGGTGCTGGTCAACGCGCCGCTGCACGAGGTCGAAGCCTTCGACCACCCCTGGGTGCAGGACTACTTCCACGGCCCGCGCGGCCGCGCTGCGCAGGCGGCCAGCAGCCGCCAGCCGTCGACGCCCGCCGCTCAGAACGAGACGCGCACGCCGCCGCTGTAGACGTTCCAGGCCCGGCTGCCACCGGTCTCCGCCGAGACGAACACGCCGAAACGGTCGCTGATGTCGTAGCCCAGGCGCGCATGGAACCAGTCCCAAGCGGTCTGTGACTGTGGCACATGGACGGAAGGGCTAACAATTGACACCACGAGCGAATCTGTGCGAGATAGAGGCTCCCTACCAAACAAAAGGCAAAAAAGATGCGCAGCATCGCTATGCCTTTGGAAGCAGGCTTTCATGTTCCTGCACCAGCCTGCGCTCTTGCACTGGACATTGATTATTAATTGCCGAACTGGAGTCCAGACATGCCCATGTCAATGATAGGAACATCGATTGTCCTGGTAATGTGGCTGCTGCCGGCAGTTTATATCGCACTGTTGCAGAATGTTGCCAACAAGGCGGCCTGGGTCTTTGCAGCCGCTCTCTTGGGCCCACTGGGGCTTCTGGCGTTTCTGTCCTTCGGCCGACTCAGGTCGCATCGCAATCAGAATCCTTGACTGAAGCCGCACCACAAGCAGCAAGTCGGCAAGCAGTCAGGCCGCGAATCGGCTGCCGGGGTCCTTGAGAGCCTGGCGCCACGGGCGGCACGCCTGCCAGGCGCCCGCCTTCACCCACCGATAAGCCGGGATGGCGCAGAATCGGGCTTCCACACTCAGGCTTCCAGCACAGGAGAGCCGCCATGAAATACCTGACCCTGTCCGCCGCTGCTGCGCTGTTCACCCTGGCCTGCCTGCCGGCCAGCGCGCAGATCACGACCACGACCGGACCGGCATCCGTTGCCGTGGAACAGCACGAGGTTTCCCCGAACGCCCGGGCCGGTGACACCACCCTGGCCGGCCTGCCCGCCGACGGCCCGGTCGCCGTGCATTGGACCGACCCGGCCCAGTTCACCGAAATCCGGCACAGCAATGACCGCCGGGAATCCGAGCGCGGACGCTGGCTGCAGGACCTGGCCCAGCACCTGCGCCGCTCGGCCCTCCGGCAGTTGCCTCAAGGCGAGCGCCTGGACGTGACCCTCACCGACATCGACCTGGCCGGCCAGTACGAGCCGTCCCACGGCCGCGGTACGCACGATGTGCGCATGTTGCGCGAGACCACGCCGCCGATGATCGAGCTGAACTTCCGCCACTACGATGCCAGCGGCCAGTTGCTGGCCGAAGGCGAGCGCCAGTTGCGTGACCTGAACTATCTGTCGCGCACGCCGGCGCTGCGCCGCCACGATGGTCTGCGCCATGAAAAGCGACTGATCGACGACTGGCTGCGCAACGAGTTTGCTGCCTCCGACGGCCGCTGAAACGCTATCTGCCACGGGCTGAACGGCAAACTGGCGTGCTCCCGTCTACCGTAAAATCCTCGAGGCAGCGCCGCAGGCTCTTTCGCCGTGCGCGGCGCATCCCTCTCAATCCCCCTTCGCGCGCGAAGGGGGAAGCGGAACCGGCTCGCGTGGTGGCCGGCGGCGGCTGGCAATGCATTGCATCGCCGCCCGCGCCGGGCTAGCATGCCGGCCATGACTTTGTGCAGCGCAGCGAAGATGTCGACCGGCATGATCGAAACCTCCGGAGCCCGCCTGGCTTCGGGCATGACCTCGCGCGCGCGCCGACTGGAACCGAACAGCCCCGGCCGGTCCTGAGCGCGCTCCTGCGTTTCACCAGAAAAACCCGGCCCCCGCGCCGGGTTTTTTCGTTTCAGGCCACCGGCTTCCGCTTCTGACCGCTCACCGCCACCGCCCACACCGAGATCGCCATGGCCCTACGACACTTCCTTTCCACCCAGGACCTGGGCCGCGACGAGATCGAGCGCCTGCTCGATGCCGCCGACGGTTACCGCAGCACGAAGCTGGGCGACGGCCTGCGCGGCAAGTCGGTGGCGTTGCTGTTCCTGAATCCGTCGATGCGCACCCGCACCTCGTTCGAGCTGGGTGCCTGGCAACTGGGCGGCCACGCGGTGGTGCTGCAGCCGGGCAAGGATGCCTGGGGTATCGAGTTCGCGCCGAATTCGGTGATGGAGGGCGAGGCCGAGGAACACATCGCCGAGGTCGCTCGGGTGCTGTCGCGCTATGTCGACCTGATCGGCCTGCGCGCCTTCCCCAGGTTCATTGACTGGCAGGAAGACCGCCAGGACACGATGCTCAGGGCCTTCGCCCGCCACGCGACGGTGCCGGTGATCAACATGGAAACCATCCTGCATCCCTGCCAGGAACTGGCGCACGCGATGATGCTGCGCGAGCGCCTGGGCACGAAGGATTTCCGCGGCCGCAAATATGTCCTCACCTGGACCTATCACCCCAAACCACTGAACACCGCGGTGGCCAACTCGGCGCTGCTGATCGCCACCCGGCTGGGTTTTGATGTGACCCTGCTGTGCCCGACGCCCGAGTATGTGCTCGATGAGCAGTTCATGCAGCAGGCGCAGGGCAACGTCGCCGAATCCGGCGGCTCGCTGAGCATCAGCCACGACATCGAATCGGCCTATGCCGGCGCCGACGTTGTCTATGCCAAGAGCTGGGGCGCGCTGCCCTACTTCGGCCGCTGGGACGAGGAAAAACCAATCCGCGAGGCGCACCGCCACTTCATCGTCGACGAGGCGAAGATGGCGCTGGGCAACCACGCCGTGTTCAGCCACTGCCTGCCGCTGCGCCGCAACATCAAAGCCACCGATGCGGTGATGGATGCCGATTATTGCGGCGCCATCGACGAAGCCGAAAACCGCCTGCATGTGCAGAAGGCGGTGATGGCCTGGCTCGTTAGCCAGACCGCGCGCCCTGCTGCTGCCACCACCGCGGCCTGACTGCGCCCTTTCCACGCCCACCGGATATGCCGACATGACCGACACTTGCGCGCACCCGATCCATGATTCCGCATCGCCGCTGTCCGACGGCGACAGCGACATCGTCCTGGCCTTTTCCGGCGGCCTGGACACCAGCTTCTGCGTGCCCTGGCTGCGCGAACGCGGCTGGCGCGTGCACACCGTGTTCGCCGATACCGGCGGCGTCGATGCCGCCGAGCGCGCGGCGATCCAGGCCCGCGCGCAGGAACTGGGCGTGGCCAGCCATGTCACCGTCGACGGCGGCCCGGCGATCTGGGATGGCTTCGTCACGCCGTTCGTCCAGGCTGGCGTCGGCTACCAGGGCCAGTACCCGCTGCTGGTGTCGGACCGCTATCTGATTGTCGATGCCACCCTGGCGCGGGCGGCCGAGCTGGGCACGCGGGCCATCGGCCACGGCTGCACCGGCATGGGCAACGACCAGGTGCGCTTCGACCTGGCGGTGAAATCGCGCGGCGACTGGCGCATCGTGGCGCCGATCCGCGAGATCCAGAAGGAACACACGCACACCCGCGCCTACGAGCAGGCCTATCTGCGCGAGCGCGGCTTCGGCGTGCCGGAGCGGCAACAGCAGTACACGATCAACGAGAACCTGCTCGGCGTGACCCTGTCCGGCGGCGAGATCGACCAGTGGCAGGCACCCGCTGACGGTGCCCGCGGCTGGTGCGCGCCGCGTGCGCAATGGCCGGCGCAGCCGTTGCGCCTGCGCATCGGTTTCGAGCAGGGCCAGGCGGTGAGCATTGACGGCGAACGGCTGGCAGGGCCGGAATTGCTGGCCCGGCTCAACCGCGAGTTTGCCCGCTATGGCGTCGGTCGCGGCCTGTACACCGGCGATACCACCATCGGCCTGAAGGGCCGCATCGTCTACGAGGCACCGGGCCTGACCGCCCTGCTGAGCGCCCATCAGGCGCTGGAGGAGGCGGTGCTGAGCAAGCAGCAGAACCGCTTCAAGCCGGACGTTGCCCGGCGCTGGGTGGAGCTGGTCTACGAGGGCTTCTTCCACGATCCGCTGAAGGCCGATCTTGAGGCCTTCCTGCGCAGCAGCCAGCGCAAGGTCAATGGCGAGGTGACGCTGGAAACGCATGGCGGCCGGGTCGACGCAGTCGTCGTGGAATCAGCGCACATCCTGCAGGCGGCCGGCGCCACCTATGCCCAGAGCGCTGACTGGGGCGTGGCCGAGGCCGAAGGCTTCATCAAGCTGTTCGGCATGAGCTCGACGCTGTGGGCGCAGGTCAACGGCGATGGCGCCGCCACCGGCAAGGACAATTCCGGCGATGCTTGAAACCACCCTGCGCCACCTGGAAACCCTGGTCGCCTTCGACACGCGCAATCCGCCGCGGGCGATCGACACCGGCGGCATCTTTGCCTGGCTGGACCAGACCCTGTCGGCGGCCGGCTTCGCGGTCGAGATCGCCGACCACGGCGCCGGCTCGGTATCGCTGCACGCCGTGCGCGGCCAGCCGCAACTGCTGTTCAACGTGCATCTGGACACCGTGCCGGATTCACCGCACTGGACCAGCGATCCGTTCCGGTTGCAGGTCGACGAGCAGCGCGCCATCGGCCTGGGAGCCTGCGATATCAAGGGCGCGGCCGCCGCCCTGGTCGCCGCCGCCCAGGCCAGCGATGGCGCGGCCGCCTTCCTGTTCACCAGCGACGAGGAGGCCGATGACGCCCGCGGCATCGCCGCCTTCCTGTCCCGGCCGATGCCGTACCGGGCCGTGCTCGTTGCCGAACCGACCGGCTGCCGGGCCGTGCTCGCCCACCGCGGCATCAGCTCGATGCGGCTGCGCTTTGCCGGCCGGGCCGGGCACGCGTCCGGCGCACAGGCGCCGGGCGACAGCGCCGTGCATCAGGCGATCACCTGGGGCGGCAAGGCCCTGGAACTGGCCGAAAGCCGGCGCCAGCAGCGCTTTGGCGGCCTGACCGGTCTGCGCTTCAACATCGGCCGCATCGAAGGCGGCATCAAGGGCAATGTCATCGCGCCGGACTGCCAACTGCGCGTGGGCATGCGGCCGCTGCCGGCCGACGACATCGACCAGTTGCTGGCGCAATTGGCCGGCCTGGCGCAACCGCCGGCGGCCGACTTCACCGAAACCTTCCGCGGCCCGCCGCTGCCGGCCGGCGATCTGGCCACGGCCGAAGAACGGCGCCTGGCCGCGCGCGACCTGGCCGACGCCCTGGGCCTGCCGATCGGCCACGCCGTGGACTTCTGGACCGAGGCCTCGCTGTTCTCGCGCGCCGGCCACATCGCCCTGGTGTTCGGCCCCGGCGATATCGCCCAGGCCCACAGTGCCGGCGAATGGGTGGCGCTGGCGCAGTTGCAGGCCTACGGCGATGCCGTGCTCGCCATCCTGCGCGCCGACAGCCGGTTGCCGCTGGCCGACCCGGCCGATGCCGACCTGCCCGATGCCGGCCAGAGCGATCCGCTGGCGCCTGCCAGCGCCAGACACCACGCCGGGACGCAGCGCGCATGAATACCCGCAAGACCATCCTGCGGCTGCTCTCGACCATGGCCAGCGCCAAGGAGATCAGCCAGTACCTGAAGCGCTTCTCGCAACTGGATGCCAAGCGCTTCGCCCTGGTCAAGGTTGGCGGCGCGGTGCTGCGCGACGATCTGGAAGCGCTGACCTCCTCCCTGCATTTCCTGCAGCAGGTCGGCCTGACGCCAATCGTGATCCACGGTGCCGGCCCGCAACTGGATGCCGAACTGGCCGCCGCCGGCATCGACAACCGCAGCGTCGACGGCCTGCGCTATACGCCGGCGCCGGTGCTCGCAATTGTGCGCCGGGTGATGCAGGCCCAGAACCTGCGCCTGGTCGAAGCCCTGCAGCAGGCCGGTGCGCGCGCCACCTCGATCACCTCCGGCGTGTTCCAGGCGCAGCCGCTGGACCGGGAACGGCACGGCCTGGTCGGCGAGGTCGACGCGGTCATCCAGGCACCGATCGAGGCCGCGCTCAACACCGGTTCGATCCCGATCATCGCCAGCCTGGGCGAGACCGACAGTGGCCAGATCCTCAACATCAATGCCGATTTCGCCGCCAATGCCCTGGTCCAGGCGCTGCAGCCCTACAAGATCGTGTTCCTGACCGGCAGCGGTGGCCTGCTCGATGGCGAGGGCCGGATCATCGATTCGATCAACCTGCGCAGCGAGTACGCCCAGCTCAGCCGGCAGCCCTGGCTCAACGGCGGCATGAAGCTGAAGATCGACCAGATCCGCAAGCTGCTGGAGGTGCTGCCGCCCAGCTCATCGGTGTCGATCACCCGGCCGGCGGAGCTGGCCAATGAGCTGTTCACCCATCGCGGTTCGGGCACCCTGGTGCGCCGTGGCGAGCAGGTGATCGAGGCCGGAAGCTGGGACGAGCTGGATCGCGGGCGCCTGCGCGAGTTGATCGAGTCCGCCTTTGGCCGCCACCTGGCCGACGACTACTGCCAGCGCACACCGTTGTTGCGCGCCTATGTCAGCGAGCACTACCGGGCCGCACTGCTGCTCACGCCGGTGGCTGGGCAGGTTTACATGGACAAGTTCGCCGTGCTCGATGATGCCCAGGGCGAGGGCCTGGGGCGGGCGCTGTGGAACCGCATGCGCGCCCAAGTGCCGGCGCTGTTCTGGCGCTCGCGCCACGGCAATCCGGTCAACGAGTTCTACCAGACGCACGCCGACGGCTGCCTCAAGCTGCCGGACTGGCAGGTGTTCTGGTACGGCCAGGCCGATTTCCAGGCGATATCCAGGTGTGTCGAACATTGCCGGACTCGGCCCAGCACATTGGCCGCCCCGGCAGCCGTCGATCTTCCCGACGTGGCCATTCCGGCCAGCGCAGGAGCACCGCCATGACCGGGCATCACGAACGCAGCCGCGTCGGCATCGTCGGCGCACGCGGGCATACCGGCGCCGAGCTGATCCGGCTGATCGCCGGTCATCCCACGCTGGAACTGGCCTTCGTGTCTTCGCGGCAACTGGCCGGCGAGTCGGTGGCCGACCATGTCGATGGCTATCACGGCGCCCTGGAGTTCGTCTCGCTCGATGCCGATCAGGTTGCCCGCGCCTGCGCTGACCCGGCCAGCCCGCATCATGCCCAGGTGCTGGTGCTGGCCCTGCCCAATGGCCTGGCCAGCGGCTTCGTCCAGGCCATCAATGCGGCCGACGTGCTGGGCAATGACATCGACGGTAACGGCCCGGTGATCATCGACCTGTCGGCCGATTACCGCTTTGACGATGACTGGCATTACGGTCTGCCGGAACTGACCCGCGCCGATGCCGCCGGCCGGCGCCGCATCGCCAATCCCGGCTGCTATGCCACCGCCATGCAATTGGCGTTGGCGCCGCTGCGCGGGCATCTGGATGGACCGGCGCAATGCTTCGGCGTCTCCGGTTATTCGGGTGCCGGGACCACGCCGTCGCCGCGCAACGACCCGGAAAAGCTGCGCGACAACCTGATGCCCTACGCGCTGGTCGACCACATCCACGAGCGCGAGGTCAGCCGGCACTTGGGCCATCCGGTGCAGTTCATGCCGCACGTCGCACCCTGGTTCCGTGGCATCACCCTGACGGTGAACCTGCACCTGGACCACGCCGCCAGCGCCGGGCAACTGCTCGAACGCTATCGCGCGGCGTATGCCGATGAGCCGCTGGTGAAGGTGCAGGCCGAGGCACCCTGGGTGAGCGCGATCGCCGGCCGCCACGGCGCCGTCATCGGCGGCTTTGCCGCACAGGGCCGGCGCGCCGTGGTCGTGGCCACGCTCGACAACCTGCTCAAGGGCGCCGCCACGCAGGCGCTGCAGAACATCAACCTGGCCCTGGGCCATCCCGAACTGGAGGGCATCACGCCATGAGCACACCTGTCTGGCAGCGTGACGATGTGCAGGTCGACGCCGATGTCATGGCCTTTCTGGCCGGCGCCGACATCGTCCTGGACCGCGAATTCATCCGCCACGACATCCGCGCCAGCCAGGCCCATGCCGAAGGCCTGGCGCGCATCGGCATCCTCGATGCCGGTGAGCTGGCCGCGATCAGCCGCGAGCTCGATGCCCTGGATGCGGCGCTGATCGACGGCAGCTTCGTGCTCGATGAGCGTTTTGAAGACGGCCACTCGGCGATCGAAGCCTGGCTCAGCGAACGTCTGGGCGAAACCGGCCGGCGCATCCACACCGGCCGCAGCCGCAACGACCAGGTGCTGGTCGCCACGCGCCTGTGGCTGAAGGACCGGCTGGCGACCCTGTACCGGCATTGCCGCGACATCGCCGGCGTCGCCCTGGAGCTGGCCGCCCGCCACGCGCAGGTGCCGATGCCCGGCTACACCCATCTGCAGCGCGCCGTGGTCAGCAGCCTGGGCCACTGGCATGCCGCCTGGGCCGAGGCCTTCATTGACAATGCCGTGCGCGCCCGCGACACCTTCGCCTGGCTGGATGCCAACCCGCTCGGCACCGCCGCCGGTTACGGCGTCAACCTGCCGCTGGATCGCGAGCACAGCACCCGCGCCCTGGGCTTCGCCCGGCTGCAGCTCAATCCGGCCTATGCGCAACTGTCGCGCGGCAAGTTCGAGCTCGCCGCGATCGAAGCCCTGGCCATGGCCGTGCTCGACCTGCGCCGGCTGGCCTGGGATCTGTCGCTGTTCACCACCGCCGAGTTCGGCTTCGTGCGCATGCCGGCGCGCTACAGCACCGGCAGCTCGATCATGCCCAACAAGCGCAATCCGGACGTGGTCGAACTGATGCGCGCCAGCTATGCCTCGGTGGCGGCCGCGCGCACCGAACTGGAGCAACTGCTGTCGCTGCCATCCGGCTATCAGCGCGACCTGCAACCGGGCAAGGGCGCCCTGGTCCACGGCTTCGGCCGCGGCCTGCAGGCACTGGCCCTGCTGCCGGGCATGCTCGCCGACCTGGACTGGGACAGCGCCCGCCTGCGCGCCGCGATCGAACCGTCGATGTACGCCACCGACCTGGCGATTGAACTGGCCCGCGACGGTGTGGCCTTCCGCGACGCCTACCGCCAGGTCGCCGACGCGGTTTCGCAAATGGCCGCCGGTGACCCGCCACCGGCACTGGCCGAACGCAGCCCGGAAGCCAGCATCACCGCACGCGTATCACCTGGCGCCTGCGCTGCCCTGGGCCTGGACAAGCTGACCGACCGCCTCGCAGCCCTGCCCGCCCACCTGCCGCAGTGCATCGCCGATCAGGATTGATCGCAGTTCCTTATCCTTCTGGGAGAGCTTCAGAGCCGACCGCGCTGACAGCGCAGGAAGTCATCGAAGATCGCCGCGCAGCCCGGCTCTTTCCTTCTCCCCCTGGGAGAAGGTGCCGAAGGCGGATGAGGGCGCTGGTACCGTGCGGCGCTGGTAACCGTGCGGCACCAGCATCTTGCCGCACGATTGCACGCATCACGCTCGCTCGCAGCGGCGGACGCGAGATCACCGATTGTCGCTTGACGCCCTCAAGCACACAGGCGTCAGTACAGAATCCGCGTACGCAAGGTGCCGGGAATGGCGGCCAGTGCGTCGCGCAGTTCGTTGGCCTGGGCGCGGGAGGTGTCGGCGTCGACGACGACGTAGCCGATGTCGGCGCTGGTCTGCAGGTATTGGCCGTCGATGTTGATGCCGGCGCGCGAGAACACTTCGTTGATCTGCGACAGCACGCCGGGCACGTTGCGGTGGATGTGCAGCAGCCGGGTGCTGTCGGGGTGTTCGGGCAGGTTGACCTGGGGGAAATTCACCGCCGACAGGGTCGAGCCGTTGTCGCTGTAGCGCACCAGCTTGGTCGCCACCTCGATGCCGATGTTGTCCTGCGCCTCCAGGGTGCTGCCGCCGACATGCGGGGTCAGGATCACGTTGTCCATGCCGCACAGTGGCGAGACGAAGGGCTCGGCATTGCCCTGCGGCTCGACCGGGAAAACATCGACCGCGGCACCGGCCAGGTGGCCGCTGCGCAGGGCATCGGCGAGCGCATCCAGATCGACCACGCTGCCGCGCGAGGCGTTGATCAGCACCGCGCCGGGTTTCATCGCCGCCAGCTCGGCGGCGCCGATCATCAGCCGCGTCTGCGCCGTCTCCGGCACATGCAGGGTGACGACATCGGCGCGCTGCAGCAGGTCGCCCAGATCACTGGCGGCGCGGGCGTTGCCCAGCGCCAGCCGGGTCTGTACGTCGTGGAAGATCACGCGCATGCCGATGGCCTCGGCGAGCAGGCCGATCTGGGTGCCGATGTGGCCGTAGCCGACCACGCCCAGGGTCTTGTCGCGCACCTCGTAGCTGCCGCTGGCGGACTTGTTCCAGCCGCCGCGATGGCATTGCGCGTTCTTTTCCGGGATCCGCCGCAGCAGCAGGATGGCCTCGGCCAGCACCAGTTCGGCAACGCTGCGGGTGTTGGAATACGGCGCGTTGAACACCGGCACGCCGAGCCGGCGCGCGGCTTCCAGATCGACCTGGTTGGTGCCGATGCAGAAGCAGCCGATGGCGATCAGCTTGCGCGCGTGTTCCAGCAGCCCGGCATCAAGCTGGCTGCGCGAGCGGATGCCGACCAGGTGCGCCTGGGCAATTTCCTCGCGCAACTGCGCTGCCGGCGGCGACTTGTCGAAGTAGCGGACCTGCCCGTAACCGGCCTGCCCGAAGACATCAACGGCGCTCTGGCTGACGCCTTCCAGCAGCAGCACGCGGATGTCCTGCTTGGGAAACGAGGTCGGGCGTGCAGATGACATGAGGCAATTTTCCCGAAATGATGCAGCGGCGCAGACTATGCCAGAAATGGCCGCTGCTCCGGCCGGGAGCTGACCCAGCAGTTGACACACTCTACGGATCAAACAGCTTGCCCGGATTGAACAGGCCGGCCGGATCCAGCGCCGTGCGCATGGCCCGCATCCAGGCGATTTCGGCGGCGCTGCGGGTGTCGCCCAGCCAGGGTTTTTTCACCAGCCCGATGCCGTGCTCGGCCGAGATGCTGCCGCCGCAGGCCGCCAGCGCCCGGCTGAGCTGGCCGGTGACCTGTTCGCAGCGCGCCAGGAAGTCCTCGCCGGACATCCGTTCAGGCGGCAGGATGTTGATGTGCAAATTGCCATCGCCGATGTGGCCGAACCAGATGACATCAAAGCCCGGGTAATCGCGCGCGAACAGCGCCTGTATCTGCGTCATGAAACCGGGAATTGCACTGATGCGCATGGAAATATCGTTCTTGTACGGCCGATGCGGCGCCAGCGCCTCGGTGATGCCCTCGCGCAGCCGCCACAGCGCGGCGGCATCGGCCTGGCTGTGGCTGATCACGCCATCGGCGATCCAGCCTTGCTCCAGGCCGTGCTCGAACAGCGCCAAGGCCCGCGCCTGGCCGTCGTGGTCTGAATCTGATTGCGCGTCATCATCATCGACATCGAACTCGACCAGGGCATGGACCGGATGGCTGTCGGCGAATGGCGCCTGCGCGCCGGCGGCCAGGACATGATGCAGGGCGCGATCGGTGAAGAACTCGAATGCGGACAACGACAACCGCTGCCGGCAAGCCTTGAATACCGGCATCAGCGCGGCCAGCTCCGGCAGCGCCAGCAGCATCACCTGCGATGGCGGCGGCGGCGCGGTCAAACGCAGGCTCGCTTCGACGATCACGCCCAGCGTGCCTTCCGAGCCGATCAGCAGATGGCGCAGATCGTAGCCGCTGGCGTTCTTGACCAGGCCGCGGTTGAGGTCGAGCAATGAACCGTCAGCGGCGACCGCCTTCAGCCCGGCCACCCACTCGCGGGTATTGCCATGGCGCAGCACGCGGATGCCGCCGGCATTGGTGGCGATATTGCCGCCGATGGTGCACGAGCCGCGCGCGGCGAAATCCACCGGGTAGTACAGATCCTGCGCCCCCGCCGCCTGCTGCGCCGCCGCCAGGGTGATGCCGGCCTGGACACTGAGCGTGCGGTCGATGGCATCGAAGGCCAGCACCTTGTTCATCCGCTCCAGGCTCAGCACCAGCTCACCCCTGGCGGCCACGGCGCCGCCGGACAGGCCGGTGCGGCCACCCGAGGGCACGATGGCGATTGCCTGTTCACCGGCCCAGCGAACGATGGCCTGGACCTCATCGATGCGACCCGGCCGCGCCACCGCCAGCGGCGCCGGCGGCCAGCGCCGGGTCCAGTCACGGCCGTAATGGTCAAGATCGCCGGGGTCGGTGCTCAGCGGCAGCTCCGGCAGCGCGGATTGCAGGGCCGCCAGTGCGCCGCTCATGCCGGCTCCGTCGCGGCCGCCGGGATGAACCGTCCTTGGCTTAGAAAAGCCAGCACCTGCCGGGCGGCGGCGTCGGACAGCAGCAGACCGGAATGGCTGGTGGCCACACAGTGGTGCCCGGCCAGTTGCGGCGCACGGGTCTCGGCGACGGCGACGATGCCGTCATGGGGGCGTTCCAGGGCCGGAACCAGCAGGCCCAAACCGACCGGCAAGCTGCCGGCGATCATGCCCACGGGAATATCATCCGGCCAGTCGGCCAGGCCCTGGCAGAGCAGCTCGCGCGCCTGGCCCAGCGTCCAGCGCAATGGCATCAGCCCGGCCAGCATGCGGGCCACGGCACTGCCCCGCAGCGGCGTGCCCAGGCAGACGATGCGGCTGCCGGCCGGCACGTGGCCGCGCCGGGCCAGCTCCAGCGCCAGCAATCCACCCAGGCTGTGGCCGACCAGATGCACCGGACCGGGCGGCAAGGCGGCCATGTATTCGGCCACCGAATCAATGCTCTGTTCGGGGCTGCGGGTGACGCTGGCGTAATCCCGGCTGCTTACTTCCAGCCCGCCATCGCGCAGGCGCCGGGCCAGCAGGCCCAGGGTGAAGCCACGCAGCCAGATTCCATGCAAAAGCACAACGTGTCCGGTCATGGCGGCAGTGTATCGGCTTCGCCGCGGCGTGCATCATCGCTGCGAGGCGGCATGGCATGGCAGCAGCCGTGTACCTGCGCAGTGCTTGAGCCGGCTTCGTGTCGAGCTGGCACCGTGGCCTTTGTCTGTAGCGTCAAGCGCCAAGCCAAGCACACCTTTCGACACCGTCTTGACGCGCTTTCGGACACGTTGGCGCCCCGCTTTCGGGCACAATCCCATTCATGTATCTGTTACTGCGCAAACTGCTGTTCGCGCTCGAAGCCGAGCGCGCCCATCGCCTGACCCTGGCCCTGCTGGAGGCCGGCGCACGCTTCGGCGTGGTCCGTGCGCCGCGGCGCCCGCCGCCGCTGGTGACCGCGCTGGCCGGGCTGGAACTGCCCAATCCGGTCGGCCTGGCCGCCGGGCTGGACAAGGACGGCCGCCACATCGATGCCCTGGCCCGGCTCGGCTTCGGCTTCATCGAGATCGGCACCACCACGCCGCGCGCGCAGGCCGGCAACCCGCGGCCGCGGATGTTCCGCCTGCCCGAGCACAGCGCCATCATCAACCGGCTGGGCTTCAACAATGCCGGCGTCAACGCGCTTATCGCCAATGTCGAGCGCAGCCGCTGGCGTGGCGTGCTGGGCATCAACATCGGCAAGAACCGCGACACGCCCAACGAGCGCGCGGTGCAGGATTACCTGTATTGCCTGGAGCGGGTGTTCCCGCTGGCCAGCTACATCACGGTGAACATTTCCTCGCCCAACACCCAGGGCCTGCGCGACCTGCAGCAGGAATCGCACCTGCGCCGGTTCATCGAGATCCTGCGCGAGCGCCAGGAGCAGCTCGCCAGCCAGCACCGCCTGACCGTGCCGATGCTGGTGAAAATCGCCCCGGACCTGGACGAAGGCGCCATGGACGGCATCGCCCGGTGATGCTCGCCTGCCAGGTCGACGGCCTGATCTGCACCAATACCACCATCGACCACAGCCCGGTGCAAAGCCACCGCCACGGCCACGAACTGGGCGGGCTGTCGGGCCGGCCGCTGCTGGCGCGTGCCACCGCCGTGCTGCGCGGCATGCATGATCGCCTGGGCGATGCCGTGCCCCTGGTCGGCGTCGGCGGCATCACTTCCGCCGCCGATGCGGTCGGCAAGCTGCGTGCCGGTGCCAGCGCGGTGCAACTGTATTCGGGCCTGGTGTTCCGTGGTCCGGACCTGGTCGGCGATTGCCTGGATGCCATCGCCGCCGAACATGCCGCCAGCGCAAGTTCGAGCGCTACGATGGCGAACGCGGCCGCGACCACCCCGGCAGCAGCGGCCTCGGCAACGCCGTCAACGCCAGCCCCATGAGCCTGCAACTGCACTACGGCGCCAGCCTGGCTGCGCTCAATACCCTGCGCGTGCCCGCCTGGGCCGGGCTGCTGGCGCAACCCGATGCGATCGAGCAATTGCCCGACCTGTTCGCCGCCGCGCGTGCGCAAAAACTGCCCTGGCTGGTGATCGGCGAAGGCAGCAACCTGCTGCTGGCCGCCGACTTCGAGGGCCTGGTGGTACAGCCGCGCCTGCTCGGCATCCGCCTGGCGATGAACGACCCGGCCGGGCACGCGCCACCGGCGGGCGACCGGGTGCGGGTGCGAGCCGGCGCCGGCGAGAACTGGCACCGGTTCGTGCAGTGGACCCTGGACCGCGGCCTGTTCGGGCTGGAGAACCTGGCGCTGATTCCCGGCAGCGTCGGCGCCGCACCGGTGCAGAACATCGGCGCCTATGGCGTCGAGCTTTCCGATCACCTGGCGGCAGTCGAAGCCTTCGACTGCCAGCACGGCGGCAGCCACCGGTTCAGCGCCGCCGACTGCGGCTTCGGCTACCGCGATTCCCGCTTCAAGCGCGAGCCCGACCGCTGGCTGATCACCGCCGTGGAGTTCGACCTGTCGCGCTCGCCGGCACCGGTGCTGGCTTACGCCGGCCTGCGCGAGGAACTGGCCGCAGGCGGCATCGGCGATCCGCAGCCGGCCGATGTCTTCGATGCCGTGTGCGCGATCCGCCGGCGCAAGCTGCCCGACCCGGCGCAGGTGGCCAATGCCGGCAGCTTCTTCAAGAACCCGATCGTGCCGGAGCTGCAGGCCGCCTTCATCGCCGACCACCACCCGGACCTGCCGATGTGGCCGGCCGGCGAAGGCCGCAACAAGCTCAGTGCCGCCTGGTTGATCGAACGCAGCGGCCTGAAGGGCCATCGCGTCGGCGATGCCGGCATCAGCGAGCGCCACGCCCTGGTCATGGTCAACCACGGCAGCGCCAGCGGCGAGGAACTGCTGGCGCTGGCCCGCCATGTCCAGGACACGGTGGAAGCCCGCTTCGGCGTTGCCCTGGAACCGGAACCTCGGATCATCACCGGCGCCGGTTAGAGGCGCAAGACGCCGGGCAACAGGTCGCGGGCAACACCGGTTGTCGACACCGCGTCGTGGCGCCCGCCGAACCGCTGCGCTGACGTGCGCTGCACCAATCGCCACCCGATCCTGCCGGCCAAACCCGGCAGCCGGCGCATCTGTGAAGCCGGTCACCGCTTGCCGGCGGCGGGCGCGCTACGGTATCGGGCAGGGCCGATGCCAGCACCCAGCGCACGTCCGGGCGGATCGGCAAGTTCTTGAACGGGTGGAGAAACGTGATGCCCAGGCCTGCATCAGCGGTGAAAGACGATGTCGCAAGCCAAACCGGCGTGGCCGCCGGCAGGCGGCGGCTGTTGTTGACCGGATCGACGGCGATGACAGCCGCGGAAGGCGGATCGGCCGCGCCGGCCACGCCCATGCGCCGGCCCGGCAAGCCGCCGCTGCTGCCTGCCAAGTCCGCCGCGGCCACATCGCCAGCGGTTGCCAAGACCGACATCCAACCGATGGCGACGCCACCCTCGCTGCTGCGCTGGCTCAACCGCGCCAGCTTCGGCGCCACGCCCGCCCTGCTCGCCGAGCTGCAGGCCCTGCCCGGCGATGATGCCAGCCGCTGGCAGCACTGGATTGATCAGCAACTGGCGCCGCAAGCCATCGCCGACCCGGAGGTGGAAGCGCGCCTGACACCCTCCGCGCATCCCACCCTGTTCAAGTCGCTTCAGCAGTTGTGGCAGGACCATATCGTCGCCAACCCGGCCTGGCAGATCCGCATGCGACCGGCCAACGAATCCGAACACGGCAAGCTGATCCGCGCCGTCTACAGCCGGCGCCAGTTGTTCGAGGTCGTGGTCGATTTCTGGCACGACCACTTCAGCACCTACGCCGGGCACGGCGAGGGCGGGCCGGTATTCCCGCACTACGACCGCGACGTGATCCGCGTCCATGCCCTGGGCAACTTCCGGCAGATGCTGGGCGAGGTGGCCCGGGCGACGACGATGATGTACTTCCTGGACCTGCGCTCGAACCGGCGCGACGGCCCGAACGAGAACTTCGCCCGCGAGCTGGTCGAGCTGCACACCCTGGGTGCCGAGCACTACGCCGGCGTGCTGCGCCCCGATGATCCCTCCCTGCCCATCGGCACCGACCACGACGGCAATGCCGTGCGCCTGCTCTATGTCGACGAGGATGTCTACAGCGCCACCCGCGCCTTCACCGGCTGGACGATTCGCAACGGCCACTGGCAGTTCCCGAACGAGAACGACGGCAGCTACGTGTTCCGGCCGGCCTGGCATGACAACTACAGCAAGTGGTTTCTCAACCGCTTCATCCAGAGCTACAAGGGCGAGGACGATGGCGAGCGCGTGCTCGATACCCTGGCCGCCCACCCCGGCACCGCGCGCCATGTCTGCCGCAAGCTGTGCCGGCGTTTCGTTGCCGACGAGCCGCCGCAGTCGCTGGTCGACAGTGCCGCCCAGGTGTTCGGCGAGCACTGGCAGGCACCGGACCAGATGGCGCGGGTGATCCGGCACATTTTGCTGTCAACACAGTTCCAGCAGGCCTTCGGCGACAAGAGTGCGCGCCCGTTCCAGGCCATCGCCCACGCGCTGCGCGTGCTCGATGCCGACTTCACGCCGCAGTGGGACAACAGCGCCGCCTGGACCACCAGCGAGCAGTTCACCTCATACATCCAGGGTACCGGCCACCGGCCGTTCCACTGGGCCGCGCCGAACGGCTATCCCGATCATCAAAACGCCTGGACCAGTTCCGGCGCCATGGCCATGACCTGGCGGATGATGGCCTGGCTGGTCGGCCAGCGACAGATCAGCGGCGACAGCGCCAGCCCCTATCTGGCCGATGTCGTCGCCCAGACCCAGGCCGCGATCGTGCCGGCCGGGCGCAGTGCCAACGCCATCGTCGACTACTGGCTGCAACGCCTGTACGGCTACCCGCTGGCGCCGGCGCAGCGGGCGACCCTGGTCGATTTCATGCGCCAGAACGCCGCCGCCGATGCGCCGCTGGACATCGATACCGAGGCCTGGAGCAACAACAACCTCAGCGCCTGGTACAGCCAGTCGCGGCTGCGCTACCTGGTCGCGCTGATGCTCTGCTCGCCCGATTTCTTCCGCCGCTGAGGAGGCCGCAGACATGGCATTGAATCGACGCGATTTCCTCAAGGGCAGCGCCCTGGCCACGCTGGCGATCGGCGCCGGCGCGCACACCCGCATCGGCCTGGGCAGCCCGCGCGCCGCCACCGACGAGGTGCTGGTGTTCGTCTACCTGCGCGGCGGCATCGACGGCCTGAGCCTGGTGACGCCGGTGGGCGGCGAGTTGCGCAACCACTACGAACAAGCGCGCAGCGCCACCCGCATCCCGGCCACCGGCGCCAACGCCGCCTTGCCGCTGGCCAACAGCGGCGGGCTGTGGGGCCTGCATCCGCGCGCCAGCGCCCTGCACGAGCTGTATCACGACGGCCTGATGGCGGTAGTGCACGCGGTCGGCATGATTCACGAACCGGTCTCGCGCAGCCATTTCGATGCCCAGGCGTACATGGAATTCGGCGTCAACGGCCAGACCGCTGCCGAAGGCTGGCTCAGCCGGCACCTGGTATCCGGCGGCCTGCCCGCCAGCGTGCCGATCCCGGCGGTCAGCGCCGGCGCGATCACCGCCACCAGCCTGCTGGGCAGCAGCGAGGCCATCACCATGGCCAACGGCAACAATTTCCGCCTCAACCAGGGGCCGTGGCAGTGGAACAACATCGACCGCGGCCCGGCCAGCGCGCCGGACTTCCGCGGCTTTGTCGAGATGCTGCCGCAGCTTTGGCAGGGCAACACCGCACTGGAGCGCAAGGGCCGGCAGGCGCTGGATTCATTGGCCCTGATCCGCCCGATCGACTTCAACGCCTACACGCCCGGCAACGGCGCGGTCTATCCCGGCCACAGCCTGGGCGATCAGGTGAAGATGCTCGCCAACCTGATCAAACGCTCGGAGCTGGGCCTGCGCATCGCCACCATCGATTACGGCGGCTGGGACACCCACAACGGCCAGGGCAACCCGAGCAACAGCTACGATTATTTCGGCAATCAGGTGGAACCGTTCGCCCGCGCCATGAACGCCCTGTTCACCGATCTGGGCCAGGAACACGGCAACCGGGTCAGCGTCGTGGTGCTCAGCGAATTTGGCCGCCGCGTGCTGGAGAACGACGCCGGCGGCACCGACCATGGCTACGGCAACGTCGCCCTGGTCATGGGCGGCGCCGTCAACGGCGGCCAGACTTACGGCCACTTCCCCGGCCTGGGCATCGACCAGATGTTCGAGCGCGCCGATGTCGGGGTGAGCACCGATTACCGGCAGATCCTGTCCGAGTGCCTGCTGCGTCGGCTCGGCAATCCCTATCTGGGCCATGTTTTTCCTGGCATGACTGATTACGCGCCGTTGGGATTGTTCCAGGACGGCACCGGCCTGGCGCCGAATTGGAGCGGCTTCGACAAGCTGTTCGCCGACGGGTTTGAGGATTGATTGAAGGCTCAGCGGCTGGCGCAGTAACGAGGGGTTTTTCGGCACCGGGAAGCTACTCGGCAGCCGCTGTTGACGGCAAGCGGTCGCGCGGGAGCCGCAGTAACCGGCTGCGCTTGCGATCGCTGCGCCTTCTGGCCAAGACGGCAGGACAACGCCGGTCTGGTTCATTCGCGCAGGCCGAGCAGCGGCTTGGTCATTGGACCGCACCAGCGCCGATGGTCGACAATCAGCGCCGATCCGATTGCCGCCTCCGTGGCCATGCCGGCCTGATGCCGGCCGCCGATTGGCCGGGCCGGCGGCCACCTTCACCACGACCTCAACCGACCGCGCCGCGCGCGGCAGGAGTGCTTGCCATGTCCCTGTTCGAACGCCTCAAGTCCACCGCCGCCGATGACTGGAATGCCTATGTCGACCACGCCTTCGTGCGCGGGCTGGGTGATGGCAGCCTGCCGCAGGCGGCGTTTCGCAACTACCTGGTGCAGGACTATCTGTTCCTGATCCAGTTCGCCCGCGCTCACGCCTTGGCCGCGTACAAGAGCCGCACCCTGGCCGACATGCAGGCCGCGCGCGCTGGCCTGGGCGCGATCCTGGATGAGATGAAACTGCACCTGCGCGTGTGCGAGCGCTGGCGTCTGTCGGCCGAAGAGGTCGAGGCCACGCAAGAGCAGCAGGCCACGGTCGCCTACACCCGTTTCGTGCTCGATGTCGGCATGTCCGGCGACCTGCTCGATCTGCAGGTGGCGCTGATTCCCTGCACCCTGGGTTACGCCGAGATCGGCCGCCGGCTCACGCCCGACGGCATCGATGCCATCGCCGCCGATCATCCCTATCGCGATTGGATCGCCGAATACTCAGGCGCTGCCTTCCAGCAGGCCGGCGAGGCCGCGCATCAATGGCTGGATGACCTGGGCCGGCGCTACGCCAGCGACAACCGCTACGGCGAGCTGGTCGGCATCTTCCGCCAGGCCTGCCGCCTGGAAATCCAGTTCTGGCAGCAGGGCCTGGACGCGGCGCGCTGAGCGCTGAACGCCCAGCGCTGAACGATTCGACAGTGCGCCGGCTCAGTCGGCCGGCGCCGCCAACGCAGCCAGCGCGTAGAGCATGTCGACGTAGGATTTTTCGATATCGGCCAGCGCGGCCGCGGCCACGCCCTCGGCCGGATGCAGCAGCATGTACTCGTCCGGGGCATGGGCGCCGGAACCATGGCCCAGCCCGCCGAACACGAACGGCAGGCCCAGGGTGCGGGTGAACTGGTAGAACGGCGCGCTGCCGGCCAGCCACGGTGCCACCCGCAGCGTCACCCCGTACTTGTTGAACACGCTGATCGCGGCCTGCACCAGCGGCTCGTCCACCCCGGTGCTGGCGGCCGGGTAGCCGGACATCGGCCGGATCACGATCTCCTGGAAACCGTTCGCGTCCAGATGCTCGCGCAGCAGGCGGAACGCGTCTTCCGGCTCCAGCCCGGGCGGCAGGCGCGAGTCCATCTTCGCCGTCGCCACGTGCGGCAGGATGGTTTTGACGCCCTCGCCGGTGTAGCCGCTCCACAGGCCGTTGATATTGAGCGTGGGGTCGTAGAGGTTGCGCACCAGGGCCTCGCGGCCTTCCAGGCCATCGATCCAGCGAGAGACGCCCAGCGCCTGCTGCATCTGCCGGTCGTTGGGCTCCCGGGCCAAGGCATTGATCAGGCGCTGCTCGGCCAGCGATGGCGCCTGCACCGCCTCGTAATAGCCGGGAATCAGGATGGTGTTGCCGTCGGGCGTGGTCAGCGAGGCAATCGCCTGCACCAGGCGCAGCGCCGGCGAATCCACCAGCGCCTTGAGCGAGCCGTGCACCTCGGCCGTTGCCGGGCCGCCCCAATCGCCACCGCGGGCTTCCAGCTCGAAGTAGATGATGCCCTTCACGCCCAGATTCAGCGTCGCATCGCCGGCCGGGTTCTGGATGTTCATCGGGAAGAAGGCGCCGTCGGCTTCGCGCAGGCGTCCCAGCCACGGTTCGATCACGGCACCGAAGTTCGGCGAGCCCAGCTCCTCCTCGCCTTCGGCGACCACGTACAGGTTCACCGGCAGGGTGCCGTGGGTCTTGACGATGGCATCGACGGCATTGAGGAACGCGCGCTGAGGGCCCTTCTGGTTGGTCGCGCCGCGCGCCATCAGCACCGTGCCCAGCTCGTGCTCGACCAGCTCGCCGGCGAACGGGTCATCGATGCGCCAGTTCGGCTCGATCGGCTGCACGTCATACATCATGTAGACCACCAGCGTGCGCTGCGCGCCGGCATCGTAGTAACCGAGCACGCCGGGATGGCCGGGCGTTGCCACCTGTGCCACTTCCTGGAAGCCCAGCTCACGCAGGTCATCGGCCAGAAGCTGCGCCATGTCCGCGATGCCGTCGTCCTGGGCGCTGATCGAACGCTGCCGCAGCCAGCGCTGCAGGTGGGCGACATGCGCGTCCAGATCGGCATCGATGCGCGCATGCACCTCGGCGTGATCGCCGGTGTAGGCGGCAATCTCCGAGGCTTCAAAGGTTTCGCTGGTGGCGAAGCTGCGCTCCGGGCGTGGATCCGTAGCCTGCGCGCCCGGCGCTGCCGCCAGCAGGCAGGCTCCGGAAAAAAGCAGGCCCAGGGCCGGGGAACGGGCGTGGATCATGGCGGTGGCTCCGAAGAAAGGCGTGCCCGGAATGTAGCCGTGCGCGGTCGGCAGCGCCATCCACGATGTCAGCGCATTGGCCGGCATCCCGACACCTGGTCGGCATCAGCGCAGAGACGGATGCTCGGCTATGCGATGGCAGCATGGCTGCACGCGACCCGCGCGGTGCAGCCTGCTGGATGCCGCAATCAGAAGACGAGGATCGTGGTAACTCCCTGTTGGAGGGAGTCCCAACTGTCGGCGTAAGTGGACAGGCCGCACATGCCGAAGTCGTAGGAGCCATCCAGTCCGGCAGGCGTTACACCACTTACGCTGAACGGAATGCTGGTTTCTGGTGGCAGACGAGCCCCAGACAAGCCGCTGCCGATAACAGTGGGCCTCGCTGAGGATCCTGCGAGCCGATAGCACGGGGAGATGTGCAAATCGTGGCCGCCAGGCGGGACGCTGACCAGCATCTTGTGAGCAATGACCAGAACACGCTGGCCGGGCGACACTATGGTGTTGGCAATGGCGCTGATGAAGTTCCAGCTGTCGCTAAGAGGGTATCCAAAGCCTGAAACCGTATGGGCATCGATGATGCCCGGCGGCCCGGCAGGGCCGATGGCACCGGGAATGCCATCCGGACCGGGCGGGCCTTCAGGGCCTGCCAGGCCGGGCGGACCGACCGCCCCTTCCGGACCTGGCGGACCTTGCGGACCGTCCAGGCCGAGCGGACCCACGCGACCTTCCGGCCCAGGCGGGCCTTGTGGGCCTTGTGGGCCGATCGGACCGATCGGACCGATCGTGCCTGCCAGCGCGTATTGCGCCACCGGTGCCGCGGTCACCGCCTGGCGTGGCGACAAGGCCTGGCCATCGACGCTGACTTCCAGCCAGCGCTGCTCACCGGTGAAGGCGCCGGGAAAATTCAGGTCGATGGTGAACAGGCCGTCGGTAATCGGCCAGTCATTGGCGACGACGGCGGTGCCAACCTGGCTGCCCGCGCTGTCGGCATTGAACAGGCGAAACTCCAGATCACGATGGCCATTCACCACCTGGCCGTGCTGCTGCAACTGGCCCTGATAGGTGAACAGCGAGGTCTGCGGCGTCTGCGGCGTTTGCGCGCTGGCCACAAGCGGCCACAGCAATACGATCAAGGCGAAGCTTCTCATCTCACTCTCCTTCGAAGCCGTTATCGAAAATGCGTTCGGACTGCAGTGGCGCGGCGACCCAGAAACCGGCATGGAGTGTGTAGTCGTCGCCCTCGGAGAACCCCGGCGCCGGCTGGCCGATGGTTCCCGACAGCGAGTAATCGCTGCCGCTGGCATGGCTGATGCCGCCGGCATGGATGGCATGCCAGTGGATGGCGTAGTCGCTGCCGGCGTGTGCCGCCGCAGTCAGCGCGGACAACAGCATCGCCGTCACAAGACCGACGCCTGGTGGACTTGAGCGTGCCTGGATCATGGTTGCCTCCCGTTTTCGACCACCAGGCCGGCGGTATGCCGCATCCGAGGTCTTACTGGGTTAAGCGAGAAAAACAGTCCGGTTCCCTCAAGAGCGAAAGCCGGATGCAGAGGGTGTAATCCGGATGCTGTGCTTGCGAAGAAGCAGCAGGCCTTGCCAGCCAGTCAGCAAGGCGAGAAAACCCGATGCCGAGGCCAGCTCGCCCTCACCCCAACCCCCCCCCAGAAAAGAAGATGGGGCTTTGAACCAGGTCAGTCTTGCGCCAGGGCGGTGTCGATGCGGATGTCGCCGGCGAGCAGTTTGTGTACCGGGCAGGCGTTGGCGATCTGCACCAGGCGTTCGCGCTGGCTGGCGTCGAGGTCGCCGGTGACGGTACATCCATGCCCGTGATATTCATGCCCGCGACCCGGGCAGTCCATTCAAGGAGAACCAAGCCATGCAGGCACTGACCCTGGCCGCCTACATCCTGGTCTGGCCGGTGATTTCGCTGGCCGTCCTGGCCGTGATCGTCACCGCCACCCTGCGCGACTTCCGCCGCGCCCGCAGCGAGGGGCGTGAGGTGGTGTAAGCCGCGCAGCGCAGCGGCTGGCCGGGCGCGGGCGCCGCATGCGTTCCCTGATCCTCGATGACCTTCGATGGCCTCCGATGCAGCGGTTCACGCATGCTGGCCAACAGCGCGTTGCCGCTCACCGGGGCGCGTACAGATGCCCCTGGATGCCGACGAACGCGCGCCGGATCTGGTCCACCGAACCCAGCATGCGCTTGGCATCATTGATACCGCCGTAGCGGATGCGCAGGAAGTCGCTGACCTTGCCCGGCGCCAGTTCGCCAATGCCGTGCAGTTCGTAGGCGCCGAGCACGTACTCCAGGAAACTGCGCATTTCCCGTTCGTAGCCGTCCAGGCCGCTGCCGCGTGCGGCGCGGGCGCGCTCGGAGCGGGTCAGCGGTGCCAGCTCGAAGCGGACATAGGCCAGCACATCGAAGATGTCGCTGTTGGGCGCATCGATCAGGCGGCGCATGTCATCCAGGCGGTCCGGGTCGTAGCCCATGTCGGACAGGCGCTGCAGGAACGCTTCGCGGCGCTCCGGATCACTCCACACCTGCCTCAGCTCGTCTTCGGACACGATCAGTTGGCCCAGGTCACCGAAAAGCTGATGCAGGAATTGCTGGGCGGAGATCATCCTGCCCTGCCACCAGTAGGTGGTGGCACCGATGTAGCGGATGCGGCGGGTGTTGCCGTCGGAAAGCTTCACGATTACCGGTTCGGATTTCGGCTGGTTGACAGGGACGCCTTCAATCGCCTCGTGCGGCGGGTACGCGATGCCGTCCGGATTCGCCGGCGCGCGCGGCTCACCCGGCGGCTCTGGCGGCAGCGGCTCGCCGTCCCATTCCGGGTCGTTGAAGTGCTCGTAGGCGCGGACGAAATCGTAGATGGTGAAGTAGTCCTTGCCATCGAAGGTGCGGGTGCCGCGGCCGATGATCTGCTTGAACTCGATCATCGAGCGGATCGGGCGCAACAGCACGATGTTGCGGATGTTGAGCGCATCCACGCCTGTGGACAGCTTCTGCGATGTGGTCAGGATCGTCGGCAGGGTTTTGGTGTTGTCCTGGAAGTCCTCCAGGTGCTTCTCGCCCAGCTTGCCGTCGTCGGCAGTCACGCGCTGGCAGTACAGCGGATCCGGGTTGTCCTTGATCTGATTGATGAAGTCGCGCACGCGGGCGGCGTGCTGCTGGGTGGCGCAGAACACCAGCGTCTTCTGGCGCTGGTCGATCTGGTCCATGAATTCCTGCACCCGGCTGCGCTCGCGCTCGTCGATCACCAGCCTGGTATTGAAATCGGCTTCGGTGTACTCGCGCTCCGGGTCGATCTCGCCGGCGACCACTTCGTCCTCGTCGGAGTAGCGGTAGGTGTCCAGGGTGGAGGCCATCTGCCGCACCTTGAACGGGGTCAGGAAGCCGTCGCCGATTCCCTCCTTCAGCGCGTAGCTGTAAACCGGTTCGCCAAAGTAGGCGTAGGTATCGGTATTGGCGTCGCGCTTGGGCGTCGCGGTCAATCCAAGCTGCACTGCGGGCTTGAAGTATTCGAGGATGCCGCGCCAGGTGCTCTCGTCGCGGGCGCCGCCGCGGTGGCATTCGTCGATGACGATGAAGTCGAAGAAGTCCGGCTCGTAGCCCTGGAACGTGAGCTGCGGCTCCTCCCCTGCACGGCCTTCGGTCATGAAGGTCTGGAAGATGGTGAAGAACACGCTGGCGTTGCGCGGGATCCTGCCCTGCTTGCGGATGTTCTCCGGGCTGATCCGCGCCAGCGCGTCCGGGGGGAACGCGCTGAAGGCGTTGTACGCCTGGTTGGCCAGGATATTGCGGTCGGCCAGGAACAGGATGCGCGGGCGGCGCACCGGATCGCGGCTCAGGTTCCACTTGGAATGGAACAGCTTCCAGGCGATCTGGAAGGCGATCGAGGTCTTGCCGGTACCGGTGGCAAGCGTCAGCAGGATGCGCTCGCGCCCTTGGGCGATCGCCTCCAGCACCGCAGTGATCGCGTTGTGCTGGTAGTAGCGCGGCTGCCACTTGCCGCCCCCGGTCTCGAACGGCACCGCGCCGAAGCGTTCGCGCCAGTCGTTGCCGTCTGGGAAGCAACGCAGCCAGAGCTCATCCGGCGTCGGAAACGGCAGCTTGAAACTGCCCTCCGTGCCGGTGTGCATGTCCACTTCGTACCAGCCCACGCCGTTGCTGGAATAGCCGAAACGCGTCTTCAACAGGCCGGCGTACTGCTTGGCCTGGCCCACGCCCGCGGTGTGCCCCAGCCCGGCGCGCTTGGCCTCGATCACCGCCAGCACCCGGCCGCGGTAGCTCAGCACGTAATCCGTCGACAACGACGCCGCACGCTGCCCGCCGCCAAGAATGCGCCCGGGATAGATGGTCAGCTCACGCGCGACATGCGAACCGGGCACCACGCCCCAGCCCGCCTCCCGGAGGACCGGATCAATGCGGTTGGCGCGGGTATCGGCTTCGGTTTCGATCATGGGCTCCCCGGGTCCATGTCACTGGTCGCAATGGTACCCCGACTGTCGCGTACGGTTTTTCAAGCCGTCGGACTCTTTCGATCCAGCTTTCGCACTTCTGGCCGCTTCGCTGCCCTGTCCGACAGGCGATCTGCAAGCCAATTTCGTGCCTCCTCCAACGTGATACTTTCTCCGAACTCAGGAAAGTCTGCATAGCGCTCGTCGGCTGGCGCGTGCAACTCGACACGTTGAACAGCCGCGCGGGAATCAATCGCCATAGCCTCCTGCCGCCTCCTGCACCGTGCCTGCCTGCCAGGGATTGATCAGCCTGACCCCGGTCCTGGCAAAGTCCGCCACGTTGCGCGTCACCAGCGTCAACCCATGCACCAGCGCCGTGGCGGCAATCAGCGCATCGGAGTCGGGACGCGGATCAGGTACATGCAGGCGGGCGCATTGCCGTGCCACGGCCTTATCCACCGGCAGCATACGATCATCGAACTGGGGTATTACGCGGTCTTCCAGCCACGTCCGCAGCGCTGCCCCCTGCCGGGCATCGCGCCGCTCCATGCGCAGCACGCCCGTCTCCAGCTTCATCAAGGTGAGGACGGAAAGAAAACAGGTACGCAGGCCGGTTTCCGCCAGCCAGGCGGTGACTTGCGGGTCACCCCGGCGGCGAATGGCCTTGTGCAACTCGGAAACGACATTGGTATCGAGCAGATACATCGTCGGCCCCAAGGTCAGTCCGCGCCAAAGTCAGGGAAGCGATGGCTTGAGGTGCTCTTTGGCCGGTCAAGATCGAGCTCGATGTCCTCCATGCCTGGCATGTACAGCGCCTCCAGCAGGCTGCGACGTGGCCCAATCAGGCGCTCGTATTCTTCGAAGGACAGCAGCACGTGAGCGGGCTTTCCCCGATCGGTGATGATCACCGGGCCCAGCTTCGCCGCCCGCTTGGCGCGACCGATGTCCTGATTGAGTTCACGGCTCGACAGCTTGGTGATGGTCATGAAGCCCTCCTGCGCCCACTTGAGGTAGCAACGTTACTACAATTAATGGTCAAGTGCCAGAGGAGGTGATTCCATATCAGTAATCGCCCTGCTCGGCGCCCATCAGATCAGGCTCGTCGCTCTTGGTCGTCGTCATGGCAATCCCCTGCTCGTGTGATTACACCGCATGGACCTCAAAATCCACCTGCAGATTGGCCCGGAGTGCATCGAAGATGGCAGCCAAATTGTCCATGCCCGGGTTGCCGCTGGCCGAAAGCATGCGATGAAGGCTCTTGCTTGGCCTGCCGGTCTGCACCGCGAGCGCCTCAAAGCCCACGGTGGCGTTGACCAGGTCGCGCAGGATCAGGCGCGCGGTCGCCGGATCACCATTGAGAAACAGCGAGGCGGCCTCCCTCAGTATTGCCTTTGCGAACGCCGGGTCGTGCTGCGCGCGCTCGCGGACGGTCTGCTTGAAATCTCTTGTCAGCGCCATGGCATGACTTCACCTTCTTCATCGGGTGCCGCGTGTCTGGTGTCCACCCACCGACAACATAGAAACATTTACGTTACCATTGATGGATCGTCAGATCACCTGCCATGTCGCTACAATCCGTCGCATGAAGCCGTCCGCCACTCTCCGGTTCGCCTTGAACGACCGCATCCAGGATGCAGAGGTCGGGCCGGCGCACGTTCCGCTGGCCTTGCTGGGCCGGTTCCAGAAGGACGTCGGCGAGTTCCTGGCTGGCTCCGGCAAGGACATCGACCCGAATCAGGTGATCTTGGCGATTGAGGAGGGCTCACTTGCCTTCGTGGCCACCGGCCTGTCGGCCGCCGCCAGCCTGTGGGCGGATGTCGAGCGGTTGCGTGATCCCGCTTCGCTGGACCTGATCGATCCAAAGCGCGCCAGTGTGATCGCCCGTTGGCAGGCCGCCGCCCGCAGGCACCCACATCGGCGCTACACCCTGGCCGACCAGGCAGGGGCGACCTTCGTGCGTGTGGATGGGGATTCCGACTATCGGGACGGGAAGGCAGCCACCTGGGTGCCTGTCAAAAAGTACCTGCAGGGCCGGATTACCGACATGGGCGGCACCAGCAAGGCCAACGTCCACTTGCAGCTCGACGACGGCAAAGTGCTGACCATCGCCAGCACCCAGCAGCGGCTGGCCGACGAGGAACGCAATCGCCTGTACAAGCCGGCAGTGCTTCGGGTGTCCGCCGAGGAAAACCTGCGCTCCGGCGAACTTCGCAACCTCATGCTGCTGGGTTTCGAGGATCCGCAGACCAGGCTCGACGAAGCGGCATTCGACGAACTGGTGCGCAAAGGCACCCAGGCGTGGGCGGACGTCCCCGACGATTGGCTGGAGAACCTTCGGAGCGGCCAGGGATGAGTGGATCGGTGCTGCTGGATACCAGCTTCCTGATTTCCCTGGTCAACAGCCATCGAGCCCACCACGCCACCGCCGTGCAGTACTACCGCCATTGCCGTCAGCACAACGTACCGATGTACTTCTCGTCGATCGTGGCGTCGGAGTTCGGGATCAAGCAGCCCATCACCGAGCTGCCGCTCGACCATTTCCGCCCGCTCGATTTCAACCTCGCGCATGGTCAACGCGCCGCAAACCTGTGGAACGCACTCGGTCCGCGCGATCACGGCGATGCGCGTGCCGTGGTACGCGACGATTTGAAGCTGCTGGCGCAGGCCCGCCATGAGGGCATCGGTGTTCTTCTGACCGAGGATGCGGCCACCCTGCACAAATACTGCGAGCGCCTGCGCGCGGCGGGGCACATCCAGACGCGCGCCATCGTGCTTGAAAACGGCTTTGAACCTGGCGCACTGCGTGAGGATGGCCAGATCGACTGGATCGGCGACCAGTCAGCGGATGCGGATTCGCAGGACTGATTGCCGCCTTCGATACGGGGCAGTCCGTGCGGGGCGCTACGTCAACCGGCCGGCGAAAGCCTGACGCATCAGTCGATGCAGCACCAGCGCCAGGAAGCAGATGAATGAGCGGGATGTTGCCCGGCTCATCGGTCGGCGTAGCCCGCTTCGCGCTGCGCCCGAACGGCCAGGATCAGCGCTGTATCAATCAGCGATATGTAGCGATACAGCGCCACGTATCCGTGCGAACCCCGGCCGATCAGGAGTTCGCGCTTGTCATCGCCGACCGGCCGGCCGATGAGCGGGTTGTCGGCCAGCACGTCGAACGCGCTGATGATCTGGTCGGTTCGGTCTTCCGCACCTTCCGACTCGTGAAGCTCCAGGTGCTCCAGGATGCGAGCGAGATCATCGATCACCGCCGGTGCCAGCCTGACGCGCGTCACATCAGGGGTCCAGCTTTCCGGCTCGGGGCCGCTTCACCGTCTGGCCCGCTGCGCGGCCCTTGAGCCAGGCACGTGCGTCTTCCCAGGGAATGCTCTTTCCGGACTCGATGAACTCGGCGTAGCGCTGATCGGCCACGGCATGGAATTCCGCCTGGCGGGCCGCGAGATCCGTCTTCTCGGCGATCGCCTCCAGGATGAAGTTGTGGGAGGTCGTGCCTGCCCGTTTCGCGGCCTCGGCCACGCGGGCCTTCAACTCTGCAGGCAGGCGGATGGTGGTGGTGCTCATGGCGGTTTCCCAAGCGGGGCGCCTCAAATGTAACACTATTGTGCTACACGATTCAGCGACTGCCCGGCCGGACTGCCAATCCAGTGGAAGCTTCGAGGAGAGCGGTCCGTTGGCTCACCTTTGGAGGGCGCGGAGCTTGAAATTCCTGAAGATCAAGGCGCACACTTGTCGCAAGTGGGTTGGGGGTTCCCGGCCGGCGTCAGGGCCTCGGTGCGATCACCGGGGCCTTTCGCTTTTCTGGAAAAGGCGGACCAAGTTCGTTCAGATATGTTCCCGATCGATGAACAGCGACGCTCGTATATTGCAGCAGCCGCACCAAGGTTGCGTCACGCGCCATTCCGTGTGTTAGCATCGCACCCAACATGACCCCCGCCTCTTGGTTCCTTCGGGAACTTACGCGGGGGTTCTTATTGCCTGTCCTCAGGGAGCCACCAGTCCTCCCAGCCCTCGGGCGCCCCCATGTCCGCGATGGACAGCTGCCGCTTCGATGCCTGGTCGGGGAACGCCTTCAGATGCGCAGCCATGCGGGCGGGCCAAGTACTTCCCGGGCAGATCACTTCCACTAGATGCCGGACCATCGCCAGTTGAAGAAACGGCTTGGTCAGCAAGTCCTGCCGGCTTTCGAAGGCCATGCCCCAGCCGGGCCAGGTGGATGAGGGCGGGATGGGATAGCTCACCATGTTCCGGTTCCACACGCGACTGTGGTGCGCCACCAGATTGCGCAGATAGCTGAGCGCGCGTACCCAGCTGGCAAACAGCTTCCAGTCGTCAACGCCGTAACGTGCGGCAACGGCCTGCTGGTCAGGCACCTTCATCATCGCGAGCAGCTGCGAAACCGCCCCGAAATCCCATACCTCGATGGCCACCCACAGCGGCATGTCCGGGCCGTGCTTCTCACGATAATGCTTGACGAAGTCCTCCCGGGAGCGCTGCACCAGCCCTTGGTACTTCTGCTGCCACGCGGTGAAAACGGTCGCGCCGCTTCGTGGATCACGCTTGTTGCGGAACGACGGATGGAAGTTGTCTTCATGCAGATGGGCGAAGGTGTCCAGCCTGCCCAGGCGGTACGCCACCTCCACCCGCAGCGATACTTCGATCCGCTCCAGCGCATCGGCCAGCAGTACGCGCAGTCGGCGGTCGAACAGGTACAGGGCGACTGCATCGGAGAACGCGGTTTCCGGCACGAAGTTGTCCGTCCGCACCGTACGGATCGCTCCGCTTTCCGCATCTTGTTCGTGGCGAAATACGCGAAACGGATACCAGTAGGCGCTGAGCCGGTAGTAGCCGACACGCTGGAGTCAAGCCAGCGCCCATTCCCTGTTCAGCACCTGCATGCCACGCGCCTCCAGCAACGACAACTGTTCGTCGAACGATCTCCACGGGCGGTTGTAGGTGCTGGTATCAGTCATGATGGAGTTCACTCAACTGGCCGGAGAAGGCCTGCTGGAGCAGGGATTGGCGGAGGGCGGCGATATCGTCGACTGCCTGCTCGTAGTGCTGCCTCGCCTGCTTGGTGTAGGCAGCGATGCCATCCAGCTTCTCAGCCACGGCACGTTGCTCCTCCAGCGATGGGAATGGGAACAGCGCGCTCTCAAACGTGCCCAAGTTGATGTTGTCTTGGGCGGCCCCCTTGCCCTTCTGCTTCAGCTCTTCGGCGAAGTAGCGAAGCATGTATTCCACGTAGTACGGGTCGGCCACGCCTGGATCAGGGACCATTCCGATCACGCTGTCTGGAAAGCAACCTTCGAACTCCATGACGCCGGTTTCCGCGATGTTGGCGGCAATCGTGATGCAGACGGTGCCCGCCGGCCACAGCTTGCTCTGGGCTAAGCCGGCTTCGCTGTACGTCTGGGAAAACTCCCGGATGCTTCCCTCGCTTTTGCGAATGTCGCCAGTCTGGATGAAGGGATATCTGCCTCCGTACAGTGCCGGAGCATTGCGCGGCCGATGTCGGGATCTCCCGCGTGAGAAGTCCTTTGCCGCACTGGCCAACGTCATCATCTCTGACTGCAGCACAAGATCATCGATGGTCGCGACCAGCACACTGTCGAACAGCGCTTGAGCATCCGCCAGATTGGCCTCGGCATGGGCGCGGGCTCGGTCGAGGGCGGCGAAGGCTTGATCGAGGATTGACACGATCCGCTCCTGCTCATCCAATGAGAAAATTGGAACGGCAAGCACCTTGAACGCACTTACGTTGAGGTTTCTTTGCGCGGCCCCTCTGCCTAGAGAGTAGATCTCTTGTTGTTTGCTCAGGAGGAACTTATCTAGATAGTGTTGAAGAAGTGTCCCGGGATCCCGAGCGGTAACCGACAAGCCGCTGTCATTGAGAAAGAACTTTCCCGGCACGTACCTGACACACTCTTCTGACATGGCAAATCGGGACACGATGTAGCAGTCTTCTCTGTTGTACCGGTCTATCGAGAACGTTGCCCCGCCACCGCCATAAACCGGATAGAGGGCTCCTGCATCTCGCTTACGGGTCACTCTTGTACCGAACTCAATGGATGCAACTTCCTCGAGTGGAGTCGTTTTTATCCTGGGGACGGCCGCTATCACAGCAACTCCCTCACTTCCTCCAAAATCCTCCGCGTCTCCTCATCCCGCGCCAGCATGTCTGCAATGATTTCCTCCGGGCTGCGCATCGGCGCCTGCTCCGGGGCGTGCGGGTTCTTGGCTGAAAGGTCGCAGGTGGCCTCGTCGATATCCGCCACGTCCAGCGTCCAGCTTTTCGGCGTGGTCGGCTTCTTGGGCTGCAGTTCGACGAACTCGGCCAGGTCGGCGTCGTTGAGCGGGTTGGTCTTGCCCAGGCTGCGGCCCGGGTCGAGCTGGTAGTACCAGACCTTGCGCGTGGGCGCGCCGCGCTCGAAGAACAGCACCACGGTCTTCACGCCGGCGCCCTGGAAGGTGCCCTGCGGGCAGTCGAGCACGGTGTGCAGCTTGCAGGTGGTCAGCAGCTCGCGGCGCAGCTCGACGCTGGCGTTGTCGGTGTTGGAGAGGAAGGTGTTCTTGATGACGATGGCGGCGCGGCCGCCGGCCTTGAGCTTGCGGATGAAGTGCTGCAGGAACAGGTAGGCTGTCTCGCCCGACTTGATCGGAAAGTTCTGCTGCACCTCCTTGCGCTCGCCGCCGCCGAACGGCGGGTTGGCCAGCACGATGTCGTGCAGGTCCTGCTGCCGGTAGTCGCGCACGTTTTCGGCCAGGGTATTGGTGTGGCGGATGTTGGGCGCGTCCACGCCGTGCAGGATCAGGTTCATCAGGCCCAGCACATAGGCCAGCGACTTCTTCTCCTGGCCGTAGAAGGTGCTGGTCTGCAGCGTGTTCCATTCCTTGGCGGAAAGGTTGTCGCGTTTGAGGTATTCGAACGCCTCGCACAGGAACCCTGCCGACCCGCAGGCGCCGTCGTAGATGGTCTCGCCGATTTCAGGCTTGACCACCCGGATCATGGCGCGGATCAGCGGGCGCGGGGTGTAGTACTCGCCGCCGTTGCGGCCGGCATTGCCCATGCGCTTGATGCGGGTTTCGTACAGCTCGGACAGCTCGTGCTTGGCCTGGGAACTGCCGAAATCCAGGGTGTCGATCAGCTCCAGCGCGTCGCGCAGCGTGTAGCCGGATCGGAAGCGGTTGCTGATCTCGGCGAAGACCTCGCCGATCTTGTAGTCGATGGTGTCCGGGTCGGCGCTGTCGTCGCGGAATGATTCCAGGTACGGGAACAGCTTGCCGTTGACGAATTCGATCAGGTCCTGGCCGGTGCGGGCGTTCGGATCGGGCGTGCCGTCGGCGGTTTTCGGGGCCGCCCAGGCGTGCCACTGGAACCGGGCATCGATGACCGGTTCGTAGTCGTGGCCCTGCAACGCGGCCTCGTCGGCCCACTCGCGCTCCATGTCGTCCAGGTACTTGAGGAACAACAGCCACGAGGTCTGTTCGGCGTAGTCCAGTTCCGAAGCCAGGCCCTCGTCGTTGCGCATGACGCGGTCCAGGGCGTTGAAGGTGCTTTCATACATGGGGCAGCAGTTCCTTGGCTGAAGCCGGCCAGTGCCGGTGGCCATTCCGGCCCGCGATGATATCCCCTGGCGTTCACGGCGAAAAAGCTGCGGCGCTGGCTGTCAGTTTTCGGCCAGCGCGGTGTCGATGCGGATGTCGCCGGCGAGCAGTTTGTGTACCGGGCAGGCGTTGGCGATCTGCACCAGGCGTTCGCGCTGGCCGGCGTCGAGGTCGCCGGTGACGGTGAGGTGGCGGACGATGTCGTTGCCGCTGGCGGGCTTGCCGGCGGGGTTGAGCGCCAGCTCGACGTCGACCTGTTGCAGCGGCCAGCCCTTGCGCTTGGCGTACATGCGCAGGGTGATGGCGGTGCAGGCGCCCAGGGCGGAGAGCACCAGTTGCATCGGGTCGGGCGCGGTGTCGCCGCCGCCCAGGGCGGCCGGTTCGTCGGCGCGCCAGTGATGACCGGCAGGGTTGCCGAGCTCGACGATGTAATCGGTGCCGGTGGATCGGGCAAGGACGCGGGTGATGTCGGACATGGTGCTGACTCCGGGCTGGATGAGGGCGGGGATGACTGTCATGGCGGGGGCTGCCGGCAGTGCCCATCGGCCTTGCAGCAATCCGCTTGCAACACGGTCGCCAGCATTGCCGCCCGCTTGAAGCCGTCCGCTTGGAACAAGGCGCCAGCGTTGCCACCCGCCGGGTCATCGCTCCGGCACGGTGTCGGCCGGCCGGCTTCCATCATGCCAGCCAGTAGGGCGCCGCGCGCCGGTCCGCTTCAGGCGCCGTCGGTTCCGCCGCCGGCAGCAACGCCGGCTTCCGGGCGCAGGTAGGGGAACAGCAGCACGTCGCGGATCGAGGCGGCGTTGCTGTAGAGCATCACCAGCCGGTCGATGCCCACGCCCAGGCCGGCGGTGGGCGGCATGCCGTATTCCAGGGCGCGGATGTAGTCGGCGTCGTAGTGCATGGCTTCCAGGTCGCCGGCGTCCTTGGCGCTGGCCTGGGCGCGGAAGCGCGCGGCCTGGTCCTCGGCGTCGTTGAGTTCGGAGAAGCCGTTGGCCAGTTCGCGGCCGCCGACGAACAGCTCGAAGCGGTCGGTGATCTCCGGATCGGCGTCGTTGCGCCTTGCCAGGGGCGAGACTTCGGCCGGGTAGGCGGTGATGAAGGTGGGCGCGACCAGGTGCTCCTCGACGGTATGCTCGAAGATCTCGAACAGCAGCCGGCCCCAGCCGTAACCGGCCTTGACCGGGATGCCCAGGCGCGCACAGTGGCCGGTCATGGCGTCGACATCGCGCAGTTGGCCGGGTGCGATCTCCGGATTGGCCTGGCATACCGCCTCGGCCATGGCCAGGCGCCGGAACGGCGTGGCCAGGTCGATCTCGTGCTCTTCCCAGCGCAGTTGCAGCGGCTGCTCGCGTTCGGCGAACAGGGTTGCCGCCATGCTGCGCATCAGGTCCTCGGTGAGGTCCATGATGTCGGTGTGCTCGGCATGGGCCTGGTACAGCTCGAGCATGGTGAATTCGGGGTTGTGCCGCGTGGATACGCCTTCGTTGCGGAAGTTGCGGTTGATCTCGTAGACGCGTTCGAAGCCGCCCACCACCAGGCGCTTGAGGTACAGCTCGGGCGCCACGCGCAGGTACATGTCGATGCCCAGCGCGTTGTGGTGGGTCTTGAACGGGCGCGCCGTGGCGCCGCCGGGGATGGCGTGCATCATCGGCGTCTCCACTTCCATGAAGTCGCGCCCGGGCGCTTCCAGGTAAGCGCGGATGAAACCGATGATGCGCGAGCGCAGCCGGAACACGGCGCGGACATCGGGCGAGACGATCAGGTCGACATAGCGCTGGCGGTAGCGGGTTTCGGTGTCGCTCAGGCCGTGCCACTTGTCAGGCAGCGGCCGCAGCGACTTGACCAGCAGGCGGATGCGCCCGGCGCGCACGGTCAGCTCGCCGGTGCGGGTGCGCATCAGCACGCCTTCCACGCCGACGATGTCGCCGACATCCAGGCCCTTGAACGCGTCGTAGCTGTCGGCGCCGACGGCATCGCGTTGCACCAGCACCTGCAGTTCGCCGCCGTCATCGCGCAGCTTGGTGAAGCTGGCCTTGCCCATGACGCGTTTGGCCATCATCCGGCCGGCGATGCGCACCGGCTGCGGTTCATCGGCCAGGGCCTGGTCGCTCCAGCGTTCGGCATCGGCGAAGCGCGCATGCAGTTGGGCGCAACGGGCATCGGGCCGGAAGTCGTTGGGAAAGGCGCTGCCCTGCTCACGCAATGCCGCCAGCTTGACCCGGCGTTCGGCGATCAGGTGGTTCTCGTCGCCGTGGCCGGCAGCGGTGGCGGCGGGCGTCCGGGTGCCCGGGGAAGTGTCGGTCATGGCTGTTGTTTCCTGCGGGCCGCGGCTCAGGCGTCGCTGCGCCGGGAGCCGGCTTCCAGCCCCATCTTCAGGCTGGCGGCGACGAAGTCGTCCAGGTCGCCGTCCAGGACGGCCTGGGTATCGCTGCGCTCGATGCCGGTGCGCAGATCCTTGATCCGCGACTGGTCGAGCACGTAGTTTCGGATCTGGCTGCCCCAGCCGATGTCGGATTTGGAGTCTTCCAGCTTCTGCTTCTCGGCACTGCGCTTGAGCATCTCCATCTCGTAGATGCGCGCGCGCAGCATCTTCATCGCCCGGTCGCGGTTGGCGTGCTGGCTGCGCTCGGTCTGGCAGGCGGCAATGATGCCGGTCGGCACGTGGGTGATGCGCACCGCCGATTCGGTCTTGTTGACGTGCTGGCCACCGGCGCCGGAGGAGCGGTAGACATCGGTCTTCAGGTCGGCCGGGTTGATGTCGATCTCGATATTGTCGTCGATCTCGGGCGAGACGAACACCGAGGTGAACGAGGTGTGGCGGCGGTTGTCCGAATCGAACGGCGACTTGCGCACCAGCCGGTGCACGCCGGTCTCGGTCTTCAGCCAGCCGTAGGCGTAATCGCCCTCGATGCGGATGGTGGCACTCTTGATGCCGGCCACTTCACCGGCCGAAACTTCCAGCAGCTCGGCCTTCCAGCCGCGCGATTCGGCCCAGCGCAGGTACATGCGCAGCAGCATGTTGGCCCAGTCCTGCGATTCGGTGCCGCCGGCGCCGGACTGGATGTCGACGAAGGCGGGCAGCGGGTCGGTCTCGCCGCCGAACATGCGCTGGAATTCCAGTTGCTCGACATCGCGGACCAGAACCTGGATCTCGTCGGGGATGCTGGCCAGGGTCTCTTCGTCGTTCTCTTCGGCGGCCAGCTCAAGCAGGTCGCGGCTGTCGATGATGGCGGCGTCGAGGCGGTCCAGGCCGTTGACGATGTGGTCCAGGCGCGCGCGTTCGCGGCCCAGCTCCTGCGCCGTGTCCGGGGTGTCCCAGATGCGCGGATCCTCCAGTTCGCGGCTGACTTCCTCCAGCCGCTCCTTCTTCACATCGTAGTCAAAGATACCCCCTGAGGGCGGTGATCCGCGCCTTCAGGTCGGCCAGGGCGTTGTAATGCGGGTTCAGTTCCATGGCGGTGTCATGTTGCAAGGGAAAGCCGGCAATTATAACGCCTGGCGACAGCGGGCCTGGTGACAACGGCCAACGCGCCGTATTCGCGGCCGCTGCGTCGTGGTTGCCGACCGCTCATGACGGTGCTGGCGCCTGTGCCAGGCCGCGACGGACGCGCTGGACGATGGTGGCCCCGCACAAGCCGATGGCGGCCGCGAGCACGCCATTGACCACCGGCGGCGACAACCAGCCGATGGCCAGACCCAAACCGATCGCGCCGACCACGAAGGCACGGTCGCTCTTGCCCATCGGGCCGTCATAGCGGCGTGTCGCGCCGACCATCACCCCGAGCACGCCAGCAAGTTCGGTGACGACGGCGGCGAGCACGAACAGCCAGATCATGGTCGCGCTGATGCCGGCCAGGCCGAGCAGGCTCAGATACAGCGCGGCATCGGCAACGACATCGCCCAGCTCATTGAGATACGCGCCCAGGTTCGAGCGCTGGCCGAATTCCCGCGCCAGCATGCCGTCGATGGCGTTGAGCGCCATGCGCAACAGCAGCCACAACGGCAACAGCAGGTACAGGCCGGGCTGCGTCGGCGCCCAGCGCCAGACCACGGCGGCAACCAGCAGCGAGATCACGGCCGCGGCAATGGTGACCTGGTTGGCGCTGACGCCGGCCGCCGCCATGCGCCGCACCAGCGGTCGCAGCAGATCCTGGAAACGGCTTTTCAGGGCGTAGATGCTCATTGCGCGGGCAGGTCGGCGGGTGCGCCGATGGTTGGCCGGAGCGTCTGCGGCAGTGCCCGGATCACCGGCCCAGCACCTGCTTCAGCGCCGCCAGCACGCGGTCGACATTTTCGATCCGGCTGCCATGGCCCATCAGGCCGATGCGCCAGACCTTGCCGGCCAGCGGTCCCAGGCCGGCGCCGATCTCGATGTGGTGGCCGTGCAGCAGTTGATGGCGCACGGCGGCCTCATCGACGCCCTCGGGTACGGTCACGACATTGAGCTGCGGCAGGCGCCAGCGTTCATCGCCGCGCAGTTCCAGGCCGAGGGTTTCCAGGCCGTCGCGCAGCCGGCGATGGCTGTCCAGGTGCCGGGCGATGGCGGCTTCCAGGCCTTCGGCACGCAGCATGAGCAGGGCTTCGTGCAGGCCGTAGAGCATGTTCACCGGCGCGGTGTGGTGGTAGCTGCGGCCGCCGCCGGCGCTGTCCTGCCAGTAGTCCAGCACCAGGCTCAGATCCAGGAACCAGCTACTGACCGGCTGCCGGCGCGCCTGCATTGCCGCCACCGCGCGCTGGCCCAGGCTCAGCGGTGCCAGGCCGGGTGGCGCCGACAGGCATTTCTGCGAGCCCGAATAGATTGCATCCACGCCCCAGGCATCGGTATCGACGCGGATGCCGCCGACGCTGGTGACGGCATCGACGATGCTCAGCGCGCCGTGCTCGCGGGCCAGCGCGCACAGCGTCTGCGCATCCGAGCGGGCACCGGTGGAAGTTTCGGCATGGACGAAGGCCAGCGCCTTGGCGCCGGGATTGGCCTTGAGCGCCGCCTCGACCTTGTCCGGATCGACCGGCTGGCCGTAGTCGTCATCGACAATGCTCGCGCTGCCGCCCAGGCGGACCACGTTCTGGCGCATGCGCTCGCCGAACACGCCGTTGCGGCAGACGATGACCGTGTCGCCGGGTTCGACCAGGTTGGTGAACACCGCTTCCATGCCGGCCGAGCCGGGACCGGAGATCGGCAGGGTGATGGCGTTGTTGGTGGCCAGCGCCCACTGCAGCAGCGCCTTGACCTGATCCATCAGCGCCACGAAACGCGGGTCCAGATGGCCGATGGTGGGCCGGGCCAGGGCATCAAGCACGCGCTGTGGCACCGGCGAGGGGCCGGGTCCGAGCAGCAGCACGTCGGGCGGGTTGAACGATTGCATCGGAAATCTCCGGATCAGGGCGGGCAGGCAAGCCCGATCCGGAGTCTAGCCATTTGCGGCGGCGCGGGCTGGCATGGGCCGGGGTGGACCGGCATGCAACCGTTCCGGCCCGGCCGCGGCTTCAGCGCCAGCGGCCACTGCCCGATCGCCGCCGGCGGTCAGTCCTTCAGGTTCAGTACCCGGTTCTCGCCCAGATCCTGCGGCCCGTCGCCGGTGACCGCGCGCATCAGTTGCAGCGCCTGATGCACCAGGCCGCTGGTGTTGCGCCAGTACTCGGCGCTGTCGACCTCGATCTTGAGCAGCACCAGGTGCGGGTCGTCCTTGCCTTCGGGGAAGAAGGTACGCGCGCGCGGATGCCACAGCTCCTCGATGCGCTCGCGGTCACGGACGATGCTGGCGCTGCCGACCACCGAGACATAGACATGGTCGTCGGCATCGGCATAGGCGACGTTGACCTGCGGGTTGCGCATGATGTCGTCGACCTTGCCGCTGTCCAGGCTGGTGAAGAACCACAGATCGCCGTGGAAGTCGGTCTGCAGGGTAGCCAGCGGCCGGCTGACCAGGCTGCCATCGGCCGCGGTGGAGGTGAGCATGGCGATCTCGATATCGTCGATCAGCTCGCCCAGGGTGCGGGCATCGGCATGGGCATTGGCATCATTTTTCATGGCTGGGTTTCCTTCGGATGGGTCGGGGCGATTGCCGTCATCGCTGTGGCGTGGCGGATGCGGCACCAGCAGGCTGTACATGGCAGTGCCGGGCTGGGCAGTGCCGGGCTGGGCAGTGCCAGACTCGGCGGTGCCCGGCTGGTCGGGCGGGGTGCGTTCGCGGCTCATTCGCGCGGGATCAGTTCCAGGAAGCCGCCGGCGCTGCGCACCTGCTGCTCGGCCTGGCGCCGCACCAGGTCGATGACCTCGTCGTCGTCATCGGTCTCGACCAGCACCTCGACCACCTCGCCGTGTGCGTTCTCGGCCAGGCCCAGGGAGCTGGAATCCTCGTCATCCATGCGCGGCACCAGGTCGGCCACTTCTTCGGCCGATTGCACGCCTTCGATACCACTGAGCGACTCGGTCAGGTTCTGGAAGGCCTGGGCGGGCCCGGTGATGCGGAAGTGAAGCTGGGCCATGGCAGGGCTCCTGGCTGGGTAGGTAAACGTGCGCCTGGCGGATGCAGCCGGCCGATGCAGGCCGGTCGCGCCGAGTGCGATCAAAGCGGCCGGATGGGACCGGCCGTGCGGCGGAAGCCTTGCATGCGCCATGCCAGCCGGCAGCGAGGCTGGGGGCGACGCTGGTTGGCGCGGCTCAAGCGCGAATCGCATCCATGGCGTGCCTGTAGCTGTGCATGCGCGGCGGCAACGCTGCGCCGGTCAGTGCTGGCGGCGCTGCGGCCGGGCAAATGGCACCAAGACGGCATCGGTGTCTTGCAAGTTGCAAGGCCGCCGCAGTCACAACGGCCGCCGCAGCGCCAAGCCGGGAGGCGGCATGGCTCGTGCATGGACCTTGGCCCATCGATAAACCCAAGGGGCCGAAGCAAATGAGCCGAAGAACGCGCAGATTCTGGCTGCTGGTGCTGATCGTGGTGCTGTTGCTTGTCGTGCTGCGGCTGATGCTGCCGGCGATGATCGAGCGCACGGTGAACCGGCAACTGGCCGACATGGGCGAGTACAGCGGCCAGGTCGCCGATGTCGATGTCGCCCTGTGGCGCGGCGCCTATGTGCTGCATGGCCTGCGCATCGACAAGGTCTCCGGCCAGGTGCCGGTGCCGATGCTCGACGCGCCACGCATCGACATCGCCCTGAGCTGGCGCAACCTGCTGCGCGGCGCCATCGTCGCCCGGGTGCGTTTCGAGCAGCCGGTACTCAACTTCGTCGACGGCCGCGGCGGCGACGACAGCCTCACCGGTGCCGGCGTCGACTGGCGCCAGCAACTGGAAGAGCTGGTGCCGATCCGCATCGACGAGGTGCAGCTTCGCGACGGCGAGGTGGTGTTCAACAATTTCGTTTCCGATCCGCCGGTGGACCTGCGCGCCACCGCGGTCAATGCCGACATCGCCAATCTGACCAATGTCCGCGATGACGACGGCCGGCGCGTGGCGCAGATGACCGGCACCGCGCACCTGTTCGACAGCGCCGACCTGGAAGCCCAGGCCAGCTTCGATCCGTTCGGGCGCATGGACGAGTTCAGCCTGGCGATGCGCGTGCTGGCCATCGACCTGACCCGCATCAACGACCTCGCCCAGGCCTATGCCAACCTGGACTTTGAATCAGGCAATGGCGAGTTCGTAATGGAGCTGGAGGCCGCCGACGGCCAGCTCACCGGCTATGCCAAGCCGCTGTTCCAGGATCTGTCGATCTTCAGTTGGCAAAGCGATGTCGTGGACAGCGACAAGAACCCGCTGCGCATCGCCTGGGAAGCCCTGGTCGAGGGCGTGACCACGGTGCTGCGCAACCCACCCGCCGACCAGTTCGGCACCCGCATCGAGATCAGCGGCCGCATCGACAATCCCGACCTGGGCGTGTTCGGCGCGGTGATCGAGGTGCTGCGCAATGCCTTTGTCCGCGCCCTGGAACCGTATTTCGAAGGCACGGCGCTGCCTGAGCGGGAGTAGGAGCGTGGGCCGGGATGGCTATCAGCCGGCCTGGTCTCCGAAGCGCCCACATCCGACTGAAAATCAGGCCGCGGCCGCACCATGCCGGCCTTCGCCGACTTCGTCCACCAGCTTGGCGCAGAACGCCGGCAGGTCCTCGGGCGTGCGGCTGGTGATCAGGCCCTGGTCGACCACCACCGCTTCATCCCGCCAGGTGGCGCCGGCGCGTTCGATGTCGCGGCGGATGTTGGGCACCGAGGTGATGGTGCGGCCATTCAGGACATCGGCATCGGCCAATACCCACGGCCCGTGACAGATCGCGGCCACCGGCTTGCCACCGGAAACCATCGTCCGGGTGAAAGCCAGGGCGTCGTCATCGGCGCGCAGGGTGTCGGGATTGAAGTGGCCGCCGGGAATCACCAGCGCGTCGTAGTCGGAGGGATCGGCATCGGCGAGGGTGACATCGACCTCGACGCTGTCGCCCTTGTCCATGCCTTTCAGGCCCTGGATGCTGCCGGCTTCCGGCGAGATGACATCGACGTCGGCGCCGTTGTCACGCAGCGCCTTCATCGGCTCGTCCAGCTCGGACTGCTCATAGCCGTCGGCGGCCAGGATGGCGACGCGCTTGCCGTTGAGCTGATTCATGACGGTTCTCCTTGTGCATGGGCTGCATGCGCTGATCAGGGAACATTGCCAAGCAGCCGGCATGCCATGGCGTGCCGGTGTGGGCGCGGTGTTGGCCGATGGCAGGTTGGCGACGAAATGCGCGCCGGCTCCGGTTCGATCTGCAATGCCGCGACGGCGCCATCGTGCAGTTTGAGCTTGATCCGGGAGTGACCATGGCGGACTGGCCGTGGCCGGATGCCGGCAGTGCGGCCGCCGCGGACTGGCACGCAGTGTGCATCGGCTCTGCGCAGGATCACCGTCCGGCCGCGCGGCAACGGGCGGCCAGCCATCACGTCCCGCCCAGGAGCCAGACCATGACCAGCAAGGACCGCCCCAATCCGCCCCAGAGCCAGAAACGCCAGCCCGGCCGGGAAACCAAGATGAATCCCGAGCCGGTGACGATCCGCGACAACTACCGCGGCAGCGGCAAGCTGGAAGGCAAGGTCGCCCTGATCAGCGGCGGCGACAGCGGCATCGGCCGCGCCGTGGCCGTGCACTTCGCGCGCGAAGGCGCCGATGTCGCGATCATCCATCTGGAAGAAGACCAGGATGCGCGCGACACCCGGCGCATGGTCGAGGACGAAGGCCAGCGCTGCCTGGTGATCAAGGCCGACCTGTCCGAAGCCGGCAATGGCCGCGACGCGGTCAAGAAAACCGTGAAGGAACTCGGCCAGCTCGACATCCTGGTCAACAACGCCGGCGAGCAGCATACGGTCGACAAGCCCGAGGAGCTGGACCGCGAGCAGTTCGAACAGACCTTCCGCACCAATGTCTTTGCCGGCCTGGAGCTGATCGACGCTGCCCTGGAGCACATGGACGAAGGCGCCAGCATCATCAGCACCGGCTCGATCACCGGCGCCCGCGGCCATGCCGAGCTGATCGACTACGCAGGCACCAAGGGCGCCATCCACGCGCTGACGTTTTCGTTTGCCCAGCGCCTGGCCGGGCGCGGCATCCGGGTCAATGCCGTGGCTCCCGGGCCGATCTGGACGCCGCTGATCCCGGCCAGTTTCGACGCCGACAAGGTGGCCGAATTCGGCGCCGACACGCCGATGGGCCGGCCCGGCCAACCAGCCGAAGTCGCGCCCGCCTATGTTCTGCTCGCCAGTGAAGACGGCGCCTACATCACCGGCCAGATCATCCACATCAACGGCGGCGGCTACATGGGCGACTAGACGTTGATCACGGCCGTATCTCTGGCCGCCGACACGCGGCCCGGTCATCGAAACCAGGAGGCAACCATGCCCTACGACAAACGCTCGGAACTGCCCGACCAGGTGCGTGACAACCTGCCCGCCCACGCCCAGGACATCTACAAGGAGGCCTACAACAGCGCCTGGAATCAGTACAAGGATCCCGACGACCGCCGCGACGACGCCTCCCGCGAGGAAGTCGCGCACCGGGTGGCCTGGTCAGCGGTCAAGCAGTCCTATCACAAGAACGACGACGACAAATGGGTGCGCTCGTAAGCGCGGGATCTCGCCGGCTGAAGCCCTCTCCGTCAGAGGTTTGGGTGCGGGCTTCAAGCGACGACCTGGGATCTGGCGTCTGCTGGCGTGAGCGACCAGGGCGCAGGCAATCGTGCGGCAAGATGCGTGCAACGTCGTAACAGCGCCCTCATCCGCCTTCGGCACCTTTCCCAGAGGGAGAAGGAAAAAGTGGGGTGACGAAGGTCCGCAGGCCGGTCAGGTCGGAAATCTCCGTGTACTCGCCGGTGCCAATGGCAGCGCGTGGCGAAGTGAGAATCGAAGCCACGGTGTAGAGCTGTTCCTGCATCAGCTTGCGGCAAAGAATGTTGTAGCGCTGGGCGTAGGAGCTGTTCCTGAACTCTGCGCGTACTGGAAAGTGCGGCGAGGCCTTGCGGACAGGCATGCAGGATCCACGGCAATCCTCCAACAGCATGAGCCAGCCGATGAACGGTTTTGCCTGCTCGCCGAACGCACCTTCCCGGAACGCCGTCCAGAAATCATGCGATGTGCCGAGGGCTTCTTCGGTGCGGTTGTTGAAGTTGTTGCCGAAGGAAGGCCCGACATGGCTCTTGAATTCGAAGGCAGCGATCAGGCGGCCCTCGTTGATCACAAGCAGATCCCAGAGCTTGGTTGGCCGAAAATATCCGGGCAAGGTCAGAACGCGGCGGTCCTGATGGATATCGGCGTGCGCCAGGCCGTTGGCGTGGACGATGTCTTTCACCAAGGCGATGAATCCATCCATGTTCTTGCCGCCAGTGACACCAGCGCGCTCACCCTGATCGACCTTTCCGGCCTCGATCTGCTTTTGTCGTGCCTTGTCCCGATTACCCCAGACGCCATCACGGCATCCCTGGCTTTGCTTTCATGGTCGGCCAGATCAAGCGCCATGTCTCAGCCCCCGTTTCCGCCAAACGCTGCCCTTTCCTCACCGCTCAATCCGTAGAGGGCGAAGGCCGCCGTGTTGCAGGCGTCCAGATCACGCGTCTCACCGGCACTGACCAGCGCGATCCTGATGGCGTGTGGCACATCGTTCCAGTACGGCAAACGCAGGCGACGCAGATATTGCGCCTGGAAGCGCAGGAACCCGCCATGCATCCGGGTCGAGTAGGTGGAAATGAACAACCGCGTGACGCAGGACAGAAGAACGGCCTGCAACGCCTTCAGGTGCCACTGATCGGAGGTGAAGTAGTAGAGGTTGTGATGTGGATAGAGCTGGCCATCCTCGTACACGATGTGGGCCTGGCCCTTGATATCGGGAATCAGTAGCTTGGGCGTGGCGGCAATGGATGGCGTGATCCGGTCAATGGTCCGGTACCAGTTCGCCGGCGACTTGCGCGCGCAATGGCGTGCGGCGATCTGCGGCTTTCGTGCTTCCAGATAACGCTCGAGCTTGGGATAACGGGCCAGATCAACGAGCCCGCCGTCATCGGTGAACGGGTTGATCACGCCCAGACCGCGCCACTTCACCGTGCCGCCCGCGATGTCCCGGGTCATGACCAGTGGCAACTTGCGATCCTCTTCCACTGCCAGTTCGTCCATCGGGCCGATGAACGCCTTGTCCGCGCCGGTCGCAACGCCGATGCCAACCTTGCAGCCGGTCGCTTCCAGTAGCGGTACGGACGCTTCAAGCCGTCTGATCAGGGCCAACTGGGCGGAGGAATCCAGAATCCAGGGCTCGGCGCCGTTGGCCACGCCATCAATGATCTGTACGGTGCTGTCGGTGGCCGGCAGTTGCGTTGAGGTCAGCTCGCTGGCGAGCGAGCGCAGCGCCTTTGCCTCTAGCGGCGGGCGCTGCGCGATCCGCGTAGTGCCGCCGCGCCCGTGGCCAATGACGGTAATGGCCGGATAGGCGATCACCTGCGAGTGAAAGGCCGGCGTGTCGATCATGTCGACATAGACCTTCAGGTGGAATTGCTCAGCGACCAGCTTTCTGAGCGGACCGCCATAACGGTTCTTCATCCAGCGGTCGGCGCAGATGAAGCCAAGCACGCCGCCTTCGGCCAGTGACCGAAGGGAACGCTCGATGAAAGGGATGTAAAGATCGGCGCGGTCATAGATGGTCGCATGTCGTAAGCGGTATTCGGCCAGCAGAACATCGGGGACCCGTTCCTGGCGGACGTAGGGCGGGTTGCCCACCACGACATCGAATGGACCGGGCAGATCGGCAAGCAGAAAATCCTGATTGCTGAGCCAGGAGTCGGCCAGCCTCGCGGCATCGCCCGAATCAATGCCACTGCGTGACAGCAATGCCACGACATCGGCCCTGGTCTGATCAAAGGTTGCCCGGTGCAATTCCACCGCGAAAATGCAGCCAGACAGGGTCTTTGCCGGCTCCCCCGCCGCCTTCCAGGCCAACAGAAGGCGTTCAATGGCCGGCAGAAGAAAATCGCCGCCGCCGAAACACGGCTCTAGAAGCTTGAGCCTGTGCAGCGGCCGGTCAATGGTGTACCCGCACAGGTCGAGGAGGAACTCGACGACCTCGCGCCGGGTGAAGATGGCGCCGCGCGCGTCGATCCCTCCGCTCGTCGCCAGTGTCTGGACAGCCTGCGTGATCGCGCACAAACCGGGCAGGGATGGCTGCCGGACCGGCAATGCAAGCCGCGCCTGGGCTGGCCTGCCAGTAGAAGGCGCCACGCTCATCGCGACTTTTCCGCAACGGGCCATTGCTCGGCGGCGTACTTTTCCGCCGCATCGCGTACGACCCATGCGATGGAGACCTTCTTGTTCCGGGCGATGGCTTCCAGCGTTTCGTACAGTTCGGGCGGGAAGGTCACTGATGCCCGGGGAGCCGGATTACGTTCTGGCCTGGAGCTTGACAGGTGTTTGGTTGCCGACACGATCTGAGGCCCTGAGTCATGGTTGCACCACTTTACACCAAGGTGGTGCACTCAACCGCCAGGCACTTGCCGGTGCCCGGCCTCGCTCCCCGGACGATCACCCTGCGTAGCCGCGCTTCACCTTCCGGCGCTGTGGGCTGCTTGGGGAGGGCTTGCGCCCGTTCACGCGCCCAAAAAGAAACCCGCCGTGAGGCGGGTTTCTTGTTTACAGCGATGTTGCAGATCGATCAGTCGACCGAGAAGCTCTGCAGTTCGACCGGCAAGGTGTCAGGCCGCACCATGAAGTCACCACAAATAGGAGGGACGGTTGGATCAATGCTTGGGTCGGTTGATACAACAAGCAAGTAGGTCTGACCATCTTGCAGGTTAGCCGCATCCAAGCTCAGGGGAAGACCCGATGCACCGATCGCACCCGGGACGGGTGCAGACGTGCATGAAGTCGTCAAAGCCATTTCCCGGTCGGTACCGGACAACACAATATTCCCGGTCGCCCCTTCAGCAACAAAGCTATAAACAGTGCTAGGATGACCAAAAATGGTTCCACCCAGATTGATACCAATTTCCCCACCGCAAGTTGTACCAGAATGTTCAGTATGGGAGACCAAGGGAAGCGGGTCTGCGCAAGTACCGTCCTGCGCGAATACACTGCTCGACATGAAAGCCAAGCCCACCACTACCGCCGAAACAAGAGATTTCTTATTCATCATCATCACCTTAAGTTTACTGAAATATCACTGACCGATAAAGGTGCTTCGACGAGAATCAAACTCATCAAAGCCAACAGTCTTATTCAAATGGACGGCGCGGTAGCCCGAGCTAGCAGCCGCAAGACCCAATACTGCATTATCTACGCCACCCCACGCGCTGTTGTCCGCATCCAAAGTTGCCGACGGCGTGCCTTCAACATTGTTATCTACCCACACTGCAAGGCCGCCAGATGAGCCGCTCTGCCAATCAATTTCGATGCTCCTAGCACCAGTTACCGACCCAAGAGAGCGTGTAGTAGAACAGCGACCGGTGGCGTTGCTGCTGCAGGCAGTTGAAATACCCAAGATCTTTGAAGTTCCGGCAGCATTCCCATACACACTCAAAGACACCAAGTCTGGCACGCCATTGGCCGGAGCAGATGTAGTTGCAGCAAAAATACGGACCGGCTGGGATGAGTTCAGTCCATCGAGATTATCAACGTCTACCAGGAATCGCGCACGATACCGTGGCTCATCGGTCGGCGTATCATCCGAGACAAACGCGCCCGCCGAACCCAGATTACCAGTAATGGCTGCATCAAGACGGCACGATGTGCCGTCGTAACCACCCTCTACGATGGCAGCCGTGCCAGCATTCTGAGTCACACCCGACCAAGGCGGAACCGGTCCACTCGGGCACTGTGCGAAGGCCATGGAGGCGAAACCGAAGGCTGCGAGGGCGCCGAGGCCCAGGATTGTGTTTTTGCGAGACATCTTGTGATCTCCGAATTGGAAGATTATCGACGGTTGGGCGTGGGCCCTTCAGCTTGTTGGCCGTTGCAGCTACCTGTTCGGCAACTGAACGGCACATGCCCGACGCGGCGATAGTAAGGATCGGTTCAGGCCAAGTCAAGCGCTTTCGCTACTTCCGGCATCGGGCATCTGCCCGCTGCCGCCTGTGCCGCCAACGACGCCACGTTGACCAAGCCTTATACGCAGGCGGTCACCGGTTCGTATCACCTTCGATCGAAAAAGCCGGTGCCCTGCCCGGCTCCGGCCAACCAATGCTCCCTCCTTCGCTGGCGAAGGAGGGTTGGGGAGGATGCTGCGGCGCGTAGCGGCGCAGGCTTTTTCGCCGGGCGCGGCGCGGTGGCGGCGCTGGCGCTCGTTCGCCGGGCGCTGTGCGCCCGGCGCATCCCCCTCTATCCCCCTTCGCAGGCGAAGGGGGAGGCGAAGCCTCAGGTTGTGGGCATTGCTCTGGATCCTCGCCAGCGATGGGGAAGTTCAGATCGCGGATCATGATGTCCAGCCAGGCAGCCAATGCTCCCTCCTTCGCTGGCGAAGGAGGGCCGGGGAGGATGCTGCGGCGCGCAGCGGCGCAGGCTTTTTCGCCGGGTGCTGCGCGGTGGCGGCGCTGGATCTTTCGCCGTGCGCTGCGCGCCCGGCGCATCCCCCTCGATCCCCCTTCGCAAGCGAAGGGGGAGGCGAAGCTAGGCCATACCGCCGTTGACGCCGATGATCTGGCCGTTGACGTAGCCGGCGGCGTCGGAGGCCAGGAAGGCGACCATCTGCGCGACATCTTCGGGTTTGCCGGCGCGGCCGGCGGGGACGAGATGGCGCAGTTGTTCGGTACTGAACAGGCCTTGGGTCATGCTGCCGGCGATGATGCCGGGCGCGACGACATTGGCGGTGATGCCGCGGCTGGCCATTTCCCGGGCCAGCGACAGGGTGGCGCCGTGCAGGGCGGCCTTGGCGGCGGCGTAGTTGGTCTGGCCGCGGTTGCCGGTGACGGCGGCGACCGACGAGACGCTGATGACGCGGCCAAAGCGCGCCCGCGCCATCGGCAGCAGCAGCGGCCGGGTGACGTGGAAGAAGCCGTGCACGGAGACATCGATCACCCGCCGCCACTGGGCATCGCTCATGCCGGCCATGGGTGCGTCATCGTGGATGCCGGCGTTGTTGACCACGATGTCGATGCCGCCGTGGGCCAGCAATTGCTCGATGGCCTGCTGGCTGGCCTGGCTGTCGACGACATCGAACAGCACGGTCTCGACGTGGCCACCGGCCTTGTTGATGGCAGCGGCGACGGCGGCGACCTGCTCGGGCCGGCTGTGGCCGTGGACGATGACCTGGATGCCGGCGCGCGCCAGGGCGTGACAGATGGCGGCGCCGAGGTCGCCGCTGCCGCCGGTGACCAGGGCGCGGCGTGGCGGTGGTGCGGACGGCTGGCCCGGCGGTGAGGGGTTCTGCGGCATGGCGATTCCTTATTTCTTGTCAGTACCGGGCACAGCCAGCGCGGACTGCGCCAGCCCGGACTGATCCAGGCCGGCTTGGCCCTGCCCGGCCGGGGCGGCTTCCAGCACCACCATGGCGCGGCCACTGGCCAGAAGCTGTTCGCCATGGTGCACCTGGAAACCGTACAGCCAGGCGCGCTGGTCGGCATGCTGGCGCTGGGCGCGGATGGTCAGCGGACCGGGCAGTTCATCGATGCGCTCGACATGCAACTGGACATCGCGCAGGGCGGTGAGCAGGCCCGGGCGCGGGATGTTGTTTGCTGGCGACCCGGCATCGTCTGTACCGGCACCGAAGGCAGCGCTGGCACACAGGGCGCCATGCACGGCCATGGCCTGGGCGCCGTACTCGCACAGGTGGATGGCGTGCAGGCGGCCGTCATGGCGCAGCGGATGGGCGGGGTCGCGATGATTGTCGCTTTCGGCGTGGATGCTGTCGGCCTCGAAGCCGTGGACGCGCTCGATCAGGGCCATGGCGCCGGCATGGGGAATGTGATTGCGCCAGGCGTCGGGGCGCAGGTTCAGGGGTTTGCCGGGCATGATCGGTGCAGTGTGTTGGCAAGGCGCAGCGCTGCGGTCTGGCATGGATTCTGTTCGATGACGGTTTCCCGGGCGCTGTTTCGCGCAAGCGCCGACATGTTGGCCGGACACCGGCAGCGGCTGGCGGCCTTCATGCCGGCACCGCTGGTGTCGACGGCGGCGGCACCGCGTCTGGCGGCCGCGCCAACCACACGGTGAGCAGAAACTGGGCGGCGGCGGCGATGGCGACGGTGCTGCCGATGGCGCGCAGCACCGGGATCGAAGACAGGGCCAGCAGGCCGAACACCAGCACCGTGGAGACCATCGACAGCAGCACCGCGTGCAGGGTGCGGGCGCGCTCGTCGGGGCTGGCGGCGTGGTTGAAGAACACGGCGTAGTCCATGCCCAGGCCGGCGCCGAGCATCAGCGCAATCAAGTGGAACAGGCTCAGCTCGACCCCGGCCAGGCGCAGGATGGAGACGGTGACCACGGCGCCGAGCAGCACCGGCGGCAGCACGCGCAGCATGCCACGCGGCCCGAGCAACAGGCTGAGCAGCAGCAACAGGCCGGCCGCGGCGACGGCAAGCCCGGCCAGCACGCGCTGGCGGAAGCGTTCGACCATGGCTTCGGCGGTGGCCTTGAGGTCGACCAGGCGCGCCTGCGGCTGGTCGGCGATGGCGGCGCGCACCGGTGCCACATCGTCCAGCCCGGCCAGTTCGACCAGGGCAAGTGCCCTGTCCTGGGCGTCGCTGTTGGAGTCACTTTCGGCCGCGGCTTCGGCATCGGTGCCAGCATCGCTTGCGGCATTGGTTGCGGCAGCCGATTCGGGCACCTGGCGCATGATCGCCGCGTAGCGTTCACCGGCCGGGCTGTCGGCGAAGGCGCTGGCCAGGGCCGGGCCGGCATCGGTCTGGAACAGGGCGCCGACATCGGCCACCATCGGCTCGAAGAAGGCGGGATCAAAACCGGTGGCATCGGCGGCGTCGGCGACCGAGGCGCGCAGCCGTGGCGGTGCCGGTAGACGAGCCAGGCGCGCGGCCTGGATCTGGGCGCTGGGCTGGTAGCGCGATGGCAGGCCGTGATCGGACAACTGCCCGGCATCGACCAGTGCCTGCAAGCGCGGCGCCAGGGTTTCGCTCAGGCGCAGCACGGCTTCTTCATCGGCGCCGGACAACACCAGCAGATAGCGGGCATCAGGCGTGGTCAGCTCGCCACGCAGGTAGGCATCTTCGGCCAGCCAGTCGGCGGGCAGCGGCGTCAGGCTGGCCAGATCGTTGTTCCACCACGGCCGGGCCTGGCCGACGATCAGCGCCAGGCCGGCCAGAAGCAGGATCGGCACTGCCGGCCACAGGCTGCGCGGGCGGTTGCCGGTCCAGCTCGCCAGGCGGCGCAGGTGCCGGCTGTCCAGGACATCCCGGCGCGCGGCCGGCAGCAGCGGCGGCAACAGCCAGCGGCTGGCCAGGGCGGCGGCGAGCAGGCCGGCGATGGTGAACACGGCCAGTTGCTGCAGGCCCTCGGCCTGGGCCGAGAACAGCGTGAGATAGGCGATGGCGGTGCTGGCCGCGCTCAGGCGCAGGGCCGGCCACAGTTGCCGGGCGCTGGTTGTGGCTGGCATGCCGGGCCGGTGGTGGCTGAGCAGGTGCACCGGGTAATCCAGGGCAACGCCGATCAGGGTGAAGGCAAAGGCCAGGGTGACGCCGTGGGCAAGATCAAAACCCAGACGCAGCGCGAGCAGGCCGGCGGCGGCGGCGCAGGCCAGCGGTATGGCCGCCGCCAGAACCGGCATCAGCGAACGGTACGCCGCCAGCAACACCAGGATCATCACCAACCCGGCGCCCATGCCCAGCGCGGTGGCTTCGCCGCGCACGCGGTCACTCATGCGGGCGCTGAAACTGCCCGGGCCGCTGATCGCCAGTTCGGCCTGGCCGGCGCCTGGCAGCGCCTGGAACTGCTGCTGGATCACGGCCAGCGCATCGGCCTGGGCTTGCGGATCAAAACCGCCGGCATGGGTCTGCACCAGCAGCAGGGCGCGGCCGTCGCCGGCGAACCAGACGCCATCGCGCAGTGGCGGCTGCCGCGCCGGCTGCCAGGACTGGACCATGGCCAGGGTAAGCAGATGCGGATCGTGCGCGAGCAGGGTCTCGAAGGCGTCGCCGTCCAGGCTGCCCAGATCGTGCAGGCGCTCGGCCAGGACATCGGCCAGGGCGTCGCTGTCGAACTGGGCCCGGTCCATGGCCGGGCTGTGGCTGAAGCGCAGCGGCAGCAGGCGTTGCAGTTCCGCCATTTCGTCGAAATCGCCGTTGTGCACGGCGCTGAAGGCTTCGTGGCCGATCAGGGCGGCACGCAATTGCCGGCTCAGGTGCGCGGCCAGGGCGCTGTCGTCGGCGCCGATGGCGAGCAGCAGCAGGCGGCTGCCCGGGCCCTGGCTGAGCTCGCTGTGGATCAGCGCCTGGTCGGGGCTTTCGGCGGCCGGCATGAACCGGGCCAGGTCACTGCCCAGGCGCAGGCCGGACGCGGCCCAGAAGCCGGCGGCGAGCAAGGCAACAAGAACCAGCAGGCTGGTGATGCGCGGGTTCATGCGGGCAAGGGGTTCTCGTGACTGGTGGCGAGTGGCGGCAGTGGGCGGGCCGGGCTCGGCAAGACCGGTGGCGCGAGAGTCGGCGTGAAAGGCGGCGCGCAGGTCGGCAATAGAACAGTCATCGGCACAGTGGCAACGCCGCTCAGTTGCCGGAGGAACCCGGGCTGCCGGCATCGCCGGGCAGTGGGCACAACTGATCGATTCGCGCCTGCAGCGCGGCATTGTCCGTCTCGGCCACCCTGGACGAGCGTGACGCGCGCGCGGCCGGCCTGGCGGCGACTGCGGGCGCCTCGGGCAGCGGCTGCGAATCGAGCACGATCAGGGTTTGGGCATTGCTCTGGTGCAGCACCAGGCAGCGTGCCTGCTGGCCGTGGCCGTGGAAGGACAGTGCCGGCACGCGATTGCGCAGGCTGCTGTCGCGCGGCGCCAGATCCAGACGCCAGGCGATGTTGCCATGATCGGCATCGCTGTCTGCGGCGACCTGTAGGCCAGTGTCGGCCGGGGCCAGCACCAGGCCGGTCTCGAACAGCACGGTGAAGGCCTCGGCATCGCCGGCGAACAGGGCCGCCAAACCTTCGAACAGCACGCGCAGTTCGGGTGCCCGACGCAGCGGCACCGAGCGCTCGGCACTGCCTTCGCGCTGCTGGATCAGGCTCTCCCCGGTCACACGCGAGTGCTCCCGATAAGGCTCGCGCACTTCGCGCTCGAAGGCCATGCCGCCGTGCCAGGTCAGCAGGCCGGAAACCTGCAGCGGCTGACGCAGCGCGCGCCGGTAGCGCAGTTCGTGGAAGGCATCGCTGACCGGCGGCGTGCGGCGCAGGCTGGCGACCAGGGTCGGCACGTCGGTCGGCGCGCTTTCGGGAGCCGCTGCTGCGGCGGTGCCAGCGACGGCTTCAGACGCAGAGTCAGCGGTGGTGTCGGATGCCTGACCGGCGGCATTCGATGCCGGCGGGGCTGCCGGTGCGGATGGATTCGCCGCCAGGGGCAAGGCCACCATCAGCAGCAGGGCCAGCGCGGTCAGGCGGGTACTCGGCCGCGGGCGCGTCGTTGTCTTGCCAGAAATCATAGAAGTTGAACCAGTTGCGGGGTGCCAGGCGAACATGGTGTTCCAGGCGGCTGGCGTACTGTTGCACACAGCCGGTCAAGGCCGCCTGACGATGCCGGCGCGGCAGTTCCAGGCGGTCGGCAAAGCGTTCGAAGTGCAGATCGTAGCGGTTGCCGCCGCGGTACAGGCCAAAGCCCAGGCACACCGGAATATCGAGCACGGCGGCAATCTGGTAGGGCGCGACCGGGAACCGCGCCGGCCGCCCCAGAAACCGCGCCGGCAAGCCGGGATCATCGGCGCGGCGGCGGTCGCCGAGCATGCCGATCAGGGCACCGCGGTCGGCCGCTTCCTTGATCTTGAGCATGATCTGGGTCGAGGGCTGGGAGATGTCGATGACCGAGGCGGCCAGGGCCGGATTCAGCGATTCCAGCAGCGCGGTGATCGCCGGGCTGCGCGCGCGATCGAGCAGGATTGCCACCTCCACGCCGTGCTGCCCTTCGCCAAGCACGCGCAGCACTTCAAAGCTGCCGACATGTGCGCCCAGGATCAGCACGCCGCGACCCAGGGCCATCTGGCTGCGCAAATCATCCAGGCCATGGCAGCGGATGTCGAAGCGGTTCATGCGGCCGGTGAGCAGCAGCGGCCGGTCGAGCACGGTGGCGGCAAAACAGTGGGTGTGGGCGAAGACTTGCCACAGGCCCGGAGTGGGCAGCGGCTGGTCCGGGCCGTCGTGCTCGGTGGCCTGGACCCGTGCCAGGAAGGCACGCGAGGCACGCCGCTCCGGGCCGCGCCGGAGCACGAAGTATGCGGTGATGGGATACAGCAGCAGGCGCGCCAGTGGCCGGCCGATGCGCAGCACGATGGTGCGCAACAGCCACATCGCGACGAAGGCGCCGCCTTCCGGGCGGCCGGCCCAGTGCTGGCTGGTCGGGGGGTCGTGCACTGCGCGATTGGGCCGCCCGGCCCGGGCAGGGTCGCGGCTGGCGTCGCGGCCTGCGTCGCAGTCCAGCGGCGGATCAGCGGCCGGCATCGGTGTCTGCGGCCGTATCGTCGGCCGGGCGCACGGTCAGGGTCGCCATCAGCGCGCCTTGGTGTTCGATGCGCAGGCGGACGCTGTCGCCCTGCGCCTGGCAATCCACGGTCAGGGCCATCTGCGGCGTGCACGGCTGCAGGAACTTGGCCTGGGAAATCTGCAACGGCGGCGTCAGGCCGGCGGCATCGAGCGCGGCCCGGATCAGCACCACGCCGGGAATGACCGGCCGGCCCGGGAAGTGCCCGGCCAGGCAGGCGGCGGAGACTTCAGGAGCGAGTGGCTGGCGAGGCATCGGAGCGGTCATCGCGCCAGTCGGCCGCCAGCTCGCGCGCCAGGGTCGGGCCGAGGCGGATCAGGCGGATCATGAAATCGAAAAAGTTGCGGTAAGCCTGGCGCGGCAGGCACAGGCTGCGCACTGCGTACTCGGCGAGCATGGCCAGCACCGGCACGGCGTAGGAGGCGATATTGCTGATCCACGACCAGGTGACCGGATCGGCGTAAATGGCCAGCAGGCCGTTCATCAGCGCCATCGCCACCAGCACCAGGCACCAGTACAGGGTGACCCCGCGGGCGTAACGGCGATGCTGCCGATCCAGCTCTTCGGGGCAGCCGTTGACATGCCACATCATGCGCTCGATCACCGGCATGCGCCCGGGCAACAGCGAGCGGCCAATGCCGGCGGCGATCATCAGCGGAAACAGCACCGGGGCGGCGTACAGCAGCCATTGGCCGGGATCGTCGGTGAAACCGATCAGGCCGGCGACGGCGAGGATCAGCAGCAATTGCAGGATGCGCTGGCCGTGCAGCATCACCAGCAGGCCAACCACCAGCAGGGCGACGGCGGCCAGATGCAGGCCCTGGGAACCGGTCAAGGTGGCGCCATGGACCAGCACCAGATAAACGACGGCGGCAACGAGGGCGATCATCAGGGCGATGGCGGGCTGCGCAGCGCGGCGACGAGCCGGCAGGCGGCGACGCTCAGCCGGCGGGCTGGCTGTCGATATGCGCGGCCAGGGCGCGCAGCGAGGCGAAGATCTTCTCGTTGTCGGGATTGTCCGAGCGCAACTGGAAGCCGTATTGGCGCGAGATCGCCAGCGACAGTTCCAGTGCGTCGATCGAGTCCAGCCCCAGGCCGTCACCGAACAGCGCAGCCTCCGGATCGATGTCCTCGGCGCGCATGTCCTCCAGGTTCAGCGAGGTCACGATCAGGTTCGCCAATTCGGCTTCGGTTTCGCTGTGGCTGCTCATCGATGGCTGGTCTGGATCGGCGCGGGAGGGGGCTTGGAAGCGGGTTTCGGGCGTCGGAAATGCTCAGTGTCACGTCCGGCCCGGGAAGGCGCGGAGTGTACCATAGGGCCCCCTTGCAGCCCGGCCCGGCAGGCCGTTGCCTGCGCCTTCCGCGCGTCTGTCTGGCTGCCGGCCGGAGCCGGCCGATGGCTGCCGGTCACCGTGGCTACAGCGTGCTGCGTTCTTGAGGCGAACGGCTCAATACATATCGATGAAGTGGTCGACTGCCGGCTTCAGCGCTTGTTGCCAGCGCGCGATCAGCTTGGCATTGGCGGCCGGATCGTATTCGCGCACGGCCTTGAGGATGCTCTCCAGCCAGTGCCGGTAAAGATGCGGCTGGATCGGCACGCGACCCTTGCGCGAGTGCACCAGCGCCATCTCGTCGATGGTGCCGCGGACAATGCCCGAGCCTTCGGCGAACGAGATCGCGGTGCTGATGCCGCGGCGCAGGGCGAGGGTCTGCTTGGACATGTCGGTGCGCGCGAACAGGGCGCGGATGCTGTCGTCGCTGGCCATGAAAAGTTCATAGAAGCGCTCGATGAAACCGCGCTTGAGCAGGCAACGGCCGTAGCTGCTCAGGACATCCGAATAGTTCTGATCCATGTCAAACCAGGTTGCGGGAAACAGCGCGCATTATCGCCGATTCACGCGCGGACCGGGCCAGTGGGCGCTCCATTCTGGCGCCACAAGTGCGTGAGCACGATCCGGTTCCTGGCCATTTTCCTGGATCGGCCGGCGGCAAAGGACACGGCCTGACCGCCGCGCGCTGCCTGACCGTTGTCAACAGCGCGACCAGCCACATGCCATTGCCCGGCCGGGGCGATTGCCGCATGCTCGGCCGATGTTTGTCACCCGGCCAACGAGCCCATTCCCGAACATGCTGAAGCTGGCCCGAACATGCTGAAACCAGCAATCAAACCGTACGCCAGCGCGCCGGCACCGGCCCGGGCTGTGGCCCCGGCGATGCTGGCCGTGCTGGTGTTGCTGGCCGCTGCCCCGGGCAGCCCGCTGCAGGCGCAAGCGCTGCCGCAGACACCGGCGCAATATCTGCAGACCATGGACCTGGATGGCGACGGCCGGATCTCGCTGGCCGAATACCGCGATTACATGAGCCGCAACTTCCGGCGCATGGACCGCAACGGTGACGGCGTGCTCACCGGCGATGAGCTGCCGGTGCCGGGCGCGCGCCCAGTGCGCCTGGTCGATTATCTGGAGTCGCTGCGCCAGGCGTTCCAGCGCCAGGATCTGAACGGCGATGGCTACCTGGATGCGCGCGAACTGGCCAGCCCACCGCGCTGAGTGCGGATCGGGGCACGGGTCGATTTCCCGGCCTGATTTCCTGGCCTGATTTCCTGGGCCATTGCGCCGTTGCACGGCAAGGCTGGCAAGTTCCGGCCTGGCCGCAGACAGCAAACCAGCCAGCGCCGGGCACCAGGAAGGCGCTGGCGATGTTGTCGCCGCCACGCGAGCAGGCCCCCATCCGCCCTGCGGGCACCTTCCCCCGGAGGAGTAAGGAAAAGCGGGCATCGATCGTGCTGCCATCGAGGCCAAGGAAAAGCGGGCATCGATCACGCCGGCGGCGATCGAAATCATCAAGCCGCAGCGCAAAAGCCCCTCTCCTTCCGGGAGAGGGGTTAGGGTGAGGGCACGCTGGCCACAGCATCTGGTTTCCGACTTGCTGGTCTGGCCGTCTTGTCGGCTGGCCGTCTTGTCGGCTGGCCGTCTGGCCGGTCTGACCGGCGCTGGCCTTTGCCAGCCGCGGTCAGGGCAGCTCGAAGCCGTTGCTGAAGATGCGGTCACCGGCCAGATCGGCCACTTCCACGGCGCCGATGTCGCAACGCAGCCTCTGCGGCCGTGACACGCCGCGCTGATCGAACTCGGCGCAAGTGGCGTCGTCGCCGGCATCAACCGCCGAGCCGTCGATACCCGGGATCAGGGTCGGCCCGACGCCGCCGTTGTCGGCCAGCGCTGCCAGCAGCGGGTCGGCACTGGTGACGCCGGCACCACACAGGCTGCCCGGCGGACAGCCGCCGGCGATGACGCTGGCCTCGATCACCGGATGGGCATTGAAGTAGTTGCAGATTTCGTCGTTGCCGCATTTGCCCTCCTCCGGGAAGTTCAGGGTGCCGCCCCAGGCGATGACGTTGACCAGCACCGGATGGGCATTGCCGTTGCGGCCGAAATTGATCATCGAGGCGCCTTCGAAGCGGTCGCGGTTGTTGGCGAAGGTGACGTGGTTGAGTGTCGGGCTGGCATCACCACCAGCGTCGCCGTCGTTGTACATCGCCTTGAAAAGGTTGCCGACGAAGGTGACGTTGATCAGCGTCGCGTTGGCCCGGCCGCCATTGGAGCCGTCGTTGTGCATGCCGCCGGCACCGTAGTTGGCGCCATTGTTGCGGAAGGTGACATTGACCAGGGTCGGGCTGGCGTTGCCGCCGTTCGAACCGGCGTTGTACATGCCGCCGCCGAAGTCATCGTAATTGGCACTGATCAGCAGATTGGCCAGGGTCGGACTGCATTCGCTGCCGGCACCGGTGCCGCGGCAATACAGGCCACCACCGGCGGTGCCCAGCGGCTCACCGTACGCGCCGGTGATGGCAAAACCATCGAGCACGGTGGTGGCGGTGATCGGGCCGGCCGCGGTGCTGCCATCCAGCTCCACCAGCCGGTGGCTGTTGTTGCCGCGCCGGTCGGCGGTGGTGACCAGAATTCCGTCCGGATCGGTGATGTCGTTGTTGTCGATATCGCCGGACAACACGGTGCGATTGGCGGCCGGATCGCGCTGCTCAAGCTGCAGCTCGTGGCCGGCAAAGCCGCCATAGACGCGCTGGCCGGGACGGATGTGGAAGCGGGCCATCTGATCGTTGCCGCTGGTCGGCTTGTAAATGCCGCGGGCAACGCGGATCTCGCCACAGGTGGGCGAGGTCAGCGCGCTTTGCAGGCTGGTGTAGGCATTGGCCCAATTGCTGCCGTTATTGCTGCCACTGGCGGCGATGTTGACGTGACAGGCGGGCACCGTTACTTCCACCGCGCCGATGTCGCACAGGCTGCCCTGGGCACGCGGCACACCGCGCTGGTCCAGCGCCGGGCAGCCGGCATGGCTGATGGCATCGATGGCCGAACTGCCGGTGCCGGGTTGCATGGTCCAGCTCCAGCCGCCGTTGTCGGTCAGGCCACCGAGCAGGGGATTGCCGGTGATGATGTTGCTGCAGGTGACCGAGGCCGGACAGCCGCCGGCGACAACACTGGCCGAAATACTGGGCTGGGCACTGGCGGTGAACACTTCCGCCGGCCCCTGGTGGCCGCTGTTGCCCCACAGGATCACGCCGTGCATGACCACGCCGGCCAGGGCACTGGAGCCGGTATCGGCAATGGCGCCGCCGCGGCTGGCCGAGTTGCCGTGGAAGGTGACGTGGCGGATCTGCATGCGGGTATCGCCGCTGGTGCTGGCCTCGTTGTAGATCGCTCCGCCCTCGCTCTGCGCGCTGTTGCCCTGGAACGTGACATTGACCAGGCTGGCGCGGGCGTTGCCGGCGCCGGTGCCGTTGTTGTACAGGGCGCCGCCGTAGCTGGCGTTGTTGCCGCTGAATTGCGTCTGCTCGATCACCGGGTTGACGGTGCCGCCGCGGGCGTCGTTGTAGAGGGCGCCACCATAGTTGTTGGCCCGGTTGCCGGTGAAACGCACCTCACGCAGCAGCGGATTGACGCTGCCGGCATTGCGGCCTTCCAGGTACATGCCGCCGCCGTAGCTGGTGGCCTGATTGGCGCTGAAATGCACCCGAAAAAACTGCGGGCTGCTGGTGCCGCCCTGAGTGCCGAGCAGGGCCACGGCGGCGCCGTAGACGCCGGTGTTGCCGCTGAACAGCACATCGCGCAGGGTCGGGCTGCAATGCTGGCCGGTATTGTTGGCCCGGCAGAACAGGCCGCCACCCATGTTCAGCCGGTCGCTGCTGTTGCCGTTGGCCTTGCCGGAGGTGATCACCAGGCCATCGAGCACGGTGCTGGCGGTGACCGGGCCGGCGGCGGTGCCGCCATCCAGCAGCACCACGTGGTAGCTGTTGCCGTACCGGTTGCCGACCGGATCGGTGACGATGCCGTGGTTGTCGGTGGTGTCGTCGTTGTCGATGTCGCCCGACAGCACGCTGCGGTGCTGGCCGGGGTCGCGCTGGTCGCGCTGGCTCTCATGGCCGGCAAAGCCGCCGTAGATGCGGCTGCCCGGACGCACCTGGAAACTGATGCGGCGCTCGGCCAGGGTCGGATACATGGGGTTGGCCGGCTGCACCGGCTTGTACAGGCCGGCACGCAGCCAGATTTCCTGGCAGGAAGGATTGGCCAGCGCGGTCTGCAAGGCCATCGGCGAGGACCACGAGGTGCCAGTGCCGGCGCCATTGTCGGCGACACGGCAAACGGCAGCTTGCACGGCCGGGGCCGCCAGCGCGGCGGCCAGCAGCGCCAGGCGCAGGAGGAAGGATGCGTTCATGGGTACTCCGTTGATTCAGGGGAACTGGATGTCACTTCCCCCTAACGCAGGAACAGCACGGATACCCCCACCGGCGGGGGTGCCGGCATCGGCTTCCTTCAGGTCACCGCTATGGATTCGTTCAGCCTGGCCTGCCGGCGCGGGCTGACCTTGCTTGCGCGCCGGTGCCGGTGTGTGACCGGCTTGGCGCAAAGGCCGGGGTTCGGGCTCAGAAGCTGTACTTGGCGTGGAAGTGCAGGCGCTGCTGTTCGCCCGAATCACCGCGTTCGAGCAGGCGCCTGGCCCAGATCGCCTCCAGGCCCAGTTCCAGCTTCGGCAGCACGGTCCAGATCAGGTTGCCGTGCAGGCTTTCCAGGCGCCGGGTGATGCCCAGGCCGGTGAGCTGCGCATCGTTGCCGTAGTCGGCACGCGAATAGAACAGGTTGCCGCGGTAGCGGTCGTTGAACAGGTGTTGCCAGGCGATGAAGCCGGCGACCACATCCAGCGGTTGCAGTTCGCCGGCGGCATCGAGCACGGCGTCGGTACTGGCGGCGATGCCGATGTAGCGGTTGATGCCTTCGCCGCCGCTGAGCATGAAGCGCAGGTTGTCGCGCTCGCCCAGGTTGATGCGGCCCGACAGGCTCAGGCCGTAGCCGGTGCGGCTGTCGCCGATGTCCAGGGCGGCATCGCGATAGCGCAGCGAACGCAACAGGCCAGCCATGCCGACATGGCCCCAGTCGGCGCGATGGACGTAGCGGACGGTGGCATCGGGCAGGTGGTTGTCGCCGGTGACGATGCGGGCGCCGCCACCCTGGTAGGGCGTGACCAGGGTTTCGGGATTTTCCAGCGACAACGACCACGGCCCGCGGCTGTAGCGAAGCTGCGATTGCCGGGCGAACACGGTGCCCTCGGTGGCGCCGATGAAATCCACGGTATCGGGCAGCACGCCGGCATCCTGGAAATTGCTCCAGGTCTGGCCGGCCAGCCAGCCGCGCCAACTGAGCCAGGCATGGCGCAGGGCCAGACCATAGGTATTGGTGGCGGCCTCATTGCCCAGTGCCGTTCCGGACAGGTCGAATTCCAGCCAGGCGCGCAACTCCTCGCCCGAAGCCAGCGTGGTATCGGCGGCCAGCCAGAAGCGCGAATACTGGGCATGGCTATCCAGATAACGCTCGGAGCCCTCGGCGACGCCGACCGGAATCGATTGCGGCAGATGGAACTGGCGGCCGGCGGTGCCATCGGCGATCGGGCCGTCACTGGTGACGGTGTAGAGCGTATCGGCCTTGATGAAGCCGCCCCAGCGCAGGCGCGTGCCGGTATCGGCGCTGGCCATCGGCGCGGTGGCTGCCGGCGCGGGCGGCGCGGTGGCCGCGACGACGGGCGCCGTCGAGCCGGGTGTGGTGGTCGCCGGCAATGTCGGTTGAACGGGTTGAACGGGTTGAGCGTCTTGAACCGGCTCAGCGGACCGGGCAGTTTGCCCAGCCTCGGCCTGCTCCCTGCCGATCAGCTCGGCGACCATCGCCTCAAGCTGGCTGATGCGCGCCTCCAGTTCGCGCACCTTGTCCGAATCGCTGTCGCCGGCGGCCACCGGGCCCGCCATGCCGGCCAGACCGATGCCGATGCCGATGACGGCTGCGAGCAACCGTGCTTGCCAGGGTGTCAAACTGTCCGCTGCCTTCATTGCTGCCGCCTCCCACGCTGCCAGACCGCCTGGTCATGATCGCTCCTGGCCTGATTGCCCGGGGCGCGATGATCGTCCTCCGGCCCGGGCCAGTGCCGAACCTGGCCCGCTCCGAAGCCCTGCTGCGATTAGAAGCCATCACGCCGGCGGACACCAGCACGGCCAGCCCGCATCCGCGCTGGCGAGCGGCCAGGACGAACTCGAGCGCCGATGCTGCACCGCAGCGGGACTGCCCGCGGGTGGCGGGTTCCAATGGTGGCGATGAGCCCCACCCCTTGGCGTGCCGGCCGGGCCGCACGCCGTTGCAGGAGAACCATGCCATGTCCTCGACCGATCTGATCGCCGTGAAACCGGGCTTTGCCGGCCCCAAGACCCTGGATGAGGCCGGGTATTCCCGGCTCTATCGAGAGTCGATCAACGACGAGGACGCCTTCTGGCGGCGCGAGGGCCAGCGCCTGGACTGGATCAAGCCCTACCGCCAGATCAAGGACTGCTCCTTCGCCGCCGACGACCTGCATATCCGCTGGTTTGCCGACGGCCAGCTCAATGTCGCCGCCAACTGCCTGGACCGGCACCTGGCGACACGCGGCGACAAGACCGCGATCATCTTCGAGCCCGATGATCCCGACGAGGCCGCGCGCAGGATCAGCTATCGCGAGCTGCACGACCAGGTCTGCCGCACCGCCAATGTGCTCAAGTCGCTGGGCGTGGGCCGCGGCGACCGCGTCACCCTGTATCTGCCGATGATTCCCGAAGCGGCCGTGGCGATGCTCGCCTGCGCCCGCATCGGCGCCATCCACTCGGTGGTGTTCGGCGGCTTCTCGGCCGATTCACTGGCCAGCCGGATCAAGGATTGCCGCTCCAGGCTGGTGATCACCGCCGATGAATCGCTGCGCGGCGGGCGCAGCATCGGGCTCAAGCGCAATGTCGACGAGGCACTGAACCAGCCCGGCGTCGACAGCGTCGAGCATGTGCTGGTGGTGCGCCGCACCGGCGGCAAGGTCAACTGGTACGAGGAGCGCGACCTGTGGCTGGAAGCAGCCATGGCCGCCGCCAGCAGCGACTGCCCGCCCGAGCCGATGGACGCCGAGGATCCGCTGTTCATCCTCTACACCTCCGGCTCCACCGGCGCGCCCAAGGGCGTGCTGCACACCAGCGGCGGCTATCTGGTGTTCGTCGCGATGACCTACCAGCACGTGTTCGACCACCGCGAGGACGACATCTTCTGGTGCACCGCCGATGTCGGCTGGGTCACCGGCCACAGCTATGTCGTCTACGGGCCGCTGGCCAACGGTGCCACCACGCTGATGTTCGAGGGCGTGCCCAACCATCCCGACTACAGCCGCTTCTGGCAGGTCTGCGACAAGCACAAGGTGAGCGTGTTCTACACCGCGCCGACCGCCATCCGGGCGCTGATGCGCGAAGGCGACGAGCCGGTGAAGAAAGCCTCGCGTGACTCGATTCGCCTGCTCGGCAGCGTCGGCGAACCGATCAATCCGGAGGCCTGGCAGTGGTACTACCGGGTGGTCGGCGAGCAGCGCTGCCCGATCGTCGATACCTGGTGGCAAACCGAAACCGGCGGCATCCTGATCTCGCCCCTGCCCGGCGCCACCGACCTGAAACCGGGCTCGGCGACGCGGCCGCTGTTCGGCGTCAAGCCGGCCCTGGTCGACGCCGATGGCAATCTGCTGGAAGGCGTGGCCGAGGGCAACCTGGTGATCACCGATTCCTGGCCCGGCCAGATGCGCGGCATCTGGGGCGATCACCAGCGCTTCATCGATACCTATTTCAAGGCCTACCCGGGCATGTACTTCAGCGGCGACGGCTGCCGCCGCGACGAGGATGGCTATTACTGGATCACCGGCCGCGTTGACGACGTGATCAACGTGTCCGGCCACCGCATCGGCACCGCCGAGGTGGAAAGCGCGCTGGTTGCCCATGCCGATGTCGCCGAGGCGGCCGTGGTCGGCTTCCCGCATGACATCAAGGGCCAGGGCCTGTACGCCTACGTCACCCTCACCGCCGACAGCCAGCCCGACGAGAAGCTGCGCCGCGACCTGGTGCAGACCGTGCGCGCCAGCATCGGCCCGATCGCCACGCCCGACCACATCCAGTGGGCGCAGGCGCTGCCCAAGACCCGCTCGGGCAAGATCATGCGCCGCATCTTGCGCAAGATCGCCGCCAACGAAGCCGACCAGCTCGGCGATACCAGCACCCTGGCCGATCCGGAGGTGGTGACCGAACTGATAGCCGGCCATGAGCGGCTGCTGGCGGGTGCTGGCGATGCCTGAGGTCTGCGGGTTCTGCCCTGCCACCCGATCGCGGATCAGCGCGCTGCTGGCCGGCATCCTGGTCGGCGCCTTGCTTGTCTCCGCACCGCTGGCGGCCAAGCAGCTCTACCACTACGTCGACGAAAACGGCATCCGCCACTTCACCGACGTGCCGCCGCAGACCGACCAGCCGGTGCACAGCGAGCGCGTGCGTACCGAACCGCTGCCCCTGTTCCGAGTGGATTCCCGGCGCCTGGATGACGGCAGCAGCGTGCTGGCCGTGGCCAACCTGACCGGCGGCCCGGTGCAGGTGGAGCTGTGCCTCACCGAAGCCGACAACGTGCGCACCACACCCGCCCTGCCCGCGCGCTTCGTGCTGGAAGCCAGGCAGCAGCGCGACCTGGTAACTGTAAGCGTCGACGATCCTTATCGCGATGCCTCATACCGGGTCGAAGCCAGCGCGGTTCCGGGCGACCCGCGCACCACGCCGGAGCCGGCCAACTACCTGCTGCCCCTGGCCAGCGGCACGCGCTATGCCATCAGCCAGGCCTTTGGCGGCAGCTTCAGCCATACCGACGAGCAGAACTATCACGCCGTCGACCTGGGCGTGGCCGACGGCACGCCGGTACTTGCGGCACGCGACGGCGTCGTGGTCCAGGTCGAGCGCGACTTCTACGAAGGCGGCACCGACCGCGAAAGCCTGGCCGCACGCGCCAACTACATCCGCGTCATGCACCCCGACGGCACCATGGCCGTCTACGCCCACCTGGCGTTTGAATCGGTGCGCGTGCGCCCGGGCGAAATCGTGCTCGCCGGCCAGCACATCGGCGATGCCGGCGCCACCGGTTTCGCCACCGGCCCGCATCTGCACTTCGTCATCCAGCGCAACGCCGGCATGCGCCTGGAATCAATCCCCTTCCGCTTCGATGGACCCGACGGCGCGTGGCAACCACGCCCCAGCCGAAGCTGGCAGCGCGCGCCCTGAGTGGCCGGGCGAAGCGGCGCTGACGCCGGCGGCCCAGCGCCCGCCCACGCCTCAATCACGCAAGCTGGCGTAGATGCGTTCGGCCAGTTCGCGCGAGATACCGCGCACCTGGGCCAGTTCTTCGATGCCGGCGGCGGCGATTCCCTGCCAGCCGCCGAACTGCTTGAGCAGGGCGCTGCGCCGGCGCGGGCCGACGCCGGGGATGTCTTCCAGGCGACTGACATTGCGCGCCTTCTCGCGCCGGCCACGGTGGCCGGTGATGGCGAAGCGATGCGCCTCGTCACGGATTTGCTGGATCAACTGCAGCGCCGGTGACGCGGCTCCGGGGCAGATTTCGCTGTCTGACTCCGGCAACCACAGGGTTTCGTCACCGGCCTTGCGCGCCACGCCCTTGGCCACGCCCACCAGGTGCACGCCCTGGATGCCCAGCTCGGTGAGCACCGCCTGGGCCTGGCTGACCTGGCCCTTGCCGCCATCGATGAACAGCACATCGGGCAGCTCGCCGCCTTCCTCGACGGCGCGGCGGAAGCGGCGGCTCAGCGCCTGGTGCATGGCGGCGTAATCGTCGCCGGGTTCGATGCCGGTGATGTTGTAGCGCCGGTACAGGGCGCTTTGCGGTCCTTCCGGGCCGAACACCACGCACGAGGCGACCGTGGCCTCGCCCAGGGTGTGGCTGATGTCGAAGCACTCCAGGCGCGTGGGTGGTTCGTCCAGTTCCAGCAGTTCGGCCAGCGCCTGCCAACGTTGCTGCTGGTTGCTGCGGCTGGCCACGCGCATGGCCAGGGCCTGCTGGGCATTGGCATCGGCCAGCTCGACCAGGCGCGCGCGCTCACCGCGCACATTGGCCTTGATGCCGACCTTGCGCCCGGCCGCCTCGCCCAGCACCAGCGACAGCAACGTGGGTTCGTCGACGCCATGGCTGAGCAGGATTTCGGCCGGCGCGCTGCGCTCCAGGTAGTACTGCGGCAGGAAGGCCGACAACACCTCGCCGGGTTCGGCGCTGGCCGGCAGGGTGGGGAAATAGGCGCGCGAGCCCTGGTTGACGCCGCCGCGGAAAGTCATCAGATAAACGCAGGCCAGGCCCTGTTCGACGCGGCAGGCCAGGACATCGGCATCGCCACTGGCGGCGTTGACGTAGTGCCGGGCCTGGATGCGGTTGAGCAGGGCGATCTGGTCGCGCAGGCGCGCGGCCTGCTCGAATTCCAGGCCGGCACTGGCGGCCTCCATCTGCGTTACCAGGCTGTCGATCAGCTCGGCGCTGCGCCCTTCCAGGAACAACGTGGCCAGCTCGACGCTGCGCGCATAGTCGGCCTGGTCGATATAGCCGACACAGGGCGCGGTGCAGCGTTTGATCTGGTATTGCAGGCACGGCCGGGTGCGGTTGCGGAACACGCTGTCATGGCAGTTGCGCAGCCGGAACAGCTTGTGCAGCAGGTCCAGCGCCTCGCGCACCGCGCCGGCACTCGGGTAGGGGCCGAAGTAGCGGCCGCCGCCGCTGCGGGCACCGCGATGGAAGCCGATGCGCGGAAAGGCATCGCCGGTGAGATGGATGTAGGGGTGGCTCTTGTCGTCGCGAAGCTGGATGTTGTAGCGCGGCTTGAGCGACTTGATGAGCTGGTTTTCCAGCAGCAGCGCCTCGCCCTCGGTGCGCGTCACCGTCACCTCGATGCGCGCGATCTGGCCGATCATGCTGGCCAGGCGCGGATCCAGCCGCGGCCGGCTGAAATAGCTGCCCACGCGCCGGCGCAGACTGCCGGCCTTGCCGACATAGAGCACGTCGCCGCCGGCGCCGAGCATGCGGTAGACACCCGGCTTGTTGGGCAGGGTGCGCAGGAAGGCGGCGATCTCGTCGCGCGTGCCCAGGCGCTCGCCCGGCAACGGCGGCGCGGCGCCGGGCTCAGCGGTGGCCATCGTCCAGCAGGGCCGGCAGGCGCTGGATCAACCGCTGGCTGGCCTCATCAAGCAGTTGATGGACGGCGATGAACCCGTCGTCGTCGCCATAGTACGGATCGGGCACGTCACGCGGCGTCATGCCCAGCCAGGGCAGGAACAGGCGGATGCGGTCATGCGCCCGGGCCGGCGCCAGCGCGCGCAACCACTGCTCGTGGCCGGCATCCATGGCCAGCAGAAGGTCAGCGCGCAGGCAATCGTCGGCGCTGATCTGGCGCGCCCGGTGGCGGTCAAGATCAACGCCGAAACGGCGCGCGGTGGCGACGGTGCGGCGGTCGGCGCCCTTGCCGATGTGGTAGTCGTGGGTGCCGAAGGATTCGAACCACAGGCGCCCGCCCAGGCCGGCCTTGTCCGCCTGCATCCGCGCCAGTTCCTCGATCAGCGGCGAGCGGCAGATGTTGCCGGTGCAGACCATGGCGATCTTCATGTTCAGGGATTCTCCTTGGCCGCCAGCCGGGCCTCGACGGCGGCGATGTCGGCTTCGCTGTCAACTCCCGGCGGCAGCGGTTCGTCGACCACGGCCACGGCGATGGCATGGCCGGCGGCCAGGATGCGCAACTGCTCCAGGGCCTCGGCCTGCTCCAGCGCGCTGGCCGGCAGCTCGGGGAAGGCGCGCAGGAAACCGGCGCGGTAGCCGTACAGGCCCAGATGGCGCAGCAGGCCGGCATCGGCCGGCAGACGCGTGCGATCAGCGGCGAAGGCATCGCGCTGCCAGGGAATCGGCGCCCGGGAAAAATACAGCGCCCGACCGCGGCCATCGCGCACCACCTTGACCGCGTTCGGGTTGAAAGCCTCGTCGGCATCCAGGATCGGCGTCGCCAGCGTCGCCACCGGCGCCTCGTCTTCACGCAGCGTGGCCAGCACCCGGGCAATCGCCGACTCCGGCACCAGCGGCTCGTCGCCCTGCAGGTTGATGATCGCGTCGCCATCGGCCCAGGCCAGCTCGCGCGCGCACCAGGCCAGCCGGTCCGAACCGGTGGCCAGCCCGGCCGGCGTCATGCACACCGTCACCGGCAGGCCCGACACCGCCTCGGCGATGCCTTCATGGTCGGTGGCGACGATCACCTCGTCCGGCGCACAGGCCAGAGCCCGGCGCACGGTATGCACGATCAACGGCTCGCCGGCAATCAGCCGCAGCGGCTTGCCCGGCAGGCGCGTGGCGGCATACCGGGCAGGAATGGCAATACGGAAATCCATGGCCCGATTCTACGCATTCCGGGCGGGGGCGGGCCTGGCGGGCGCTGGCGGCGGTCAGCCCGTGGCCGGGTGGCGTGTATCGCCATGGCGGTCACGGTCAGGCGGTCGCCCCGCGTTGCCACCGCGCCGGTTTGCCCAATCCCCGCTGCTCATTGGCAAGGCAAGGCGGGCTTGATCGACGACCCGGATGGTGCTGGATTTCACGCCCCCTGCCCGGGACTTCGCCAAACTTGTCGAATGCTTGGATCTGACAAGGGCTGCGATATGAGGAGTCTGACCAAAGTGTTGTGCGCGGTTGCGGTCACTGCCGCCAGCGCCAGCGTGCACGCCTTCATCGACCCGCCCGTCGTCAGCCCCGAAGACCCGACCGATACCACGCCGATCACCATCTCGCTGCGCTATGGCGGGTGCAATGCGCTGCTCGACCACGAGGTTCAGGTCACCGGCTCCATTGCGGTCACGATCACCAAGCAGACGCACGAGCCGCCCGACTGCCACGTGCCAGAATCCGAATACGAGATACCGGTGGGCTTGCTGCCACCTGGCACTTATTGGTATCGCACCTACTTGCGCGATCAAGAACCGCCCGATGCGCCGGCGCAGATTTTCCATGCAGACCGCCTGACGGTCGCAGGCTCCGTTGCGTATGTTTCGGATCTCGAAGTCGAACTGATAGCCACGCCGTCTACGTTCATGCCGCCGGGTACGGAGGGGCGTCTCACTGCACGTTTCACCAACCACGGCCCGGATGCCACCGACAGCATTTCCGGGCGGACGCCGTTGGGTGTCCAGTTCGGCGAACATATTCCCTATGATCTTTACCTCGGTCCTTTCACCGAATGCGACATTCGCTTCACGACATTCAGCCCGCCGCCCGAAGGGCCGCTGACGGCCGTGATGATCTACAACTTCGACGAACCGATGGCCGCGGGCGAGACGCGGGAGTGCGTGATCGGATTCGATGCCAAGCCGACCGCTTCGGGCACGTTCACCTTTCAGGTCGAGTTCCGCCATCTTCCTCCGCTCAACTACACCGACCCCAATCCCGGCAACAACATCGCCGAGCTGAACGTCGTGTTCGGCGATCCGCCCCCCGCAGCCGCGATGCCGGTACCGACGCTGAGGCGCTTGGGCATAGTGCTCCTTGTTGTCGGCGTTCTTTTGCTGTCTTTCCTGCAAGGCCGTCATGTATAAGTCAACCGCGGCGCTGCTTGCCCTGTCCGTTGGCGTTTTTGCCGTTCCTCAGGTTCTGTGCGGCGAGCCTACGGAGCTTTTCTTGGAGTTCCCTGGGGGCGGGCCGTTCGGGCCGCCGATGCCAGATCCACCGGGCATTGCCGGCATGGTCGAGTACATGGTCGTCCCTAACGTCACGGGCATGCTGACCAACCCCAATGCGCTGCTGGTCGAGTTGCCGGGGCAGCCGCCGCTCACCATCTCCCGCACGCGGTTTGATGCCTACCCATGGCCGCTCTCCGTTCCACCCGAAGCCGATGGTCGGCTATCCGGCCAGGAAGCGATGGCTTACTCATGGAGCGGTCGAAACGGTCAAACCGAAGTGGTTCTGACGTTTACCGAAGACCTCATCACAGGTTACATAAACTTGGGCGAGTACCGCTACGTCGTCGATTTCCGCGAAACCGAAGGTGCAGCAACCCCGGTCAACTGCTCACCCGGGTGGACCCGGACGGCTTTCCAGAATGCGCGGTCGGCGCTGACGATCAGGATGAGTTGCTTGCCCATTCGGCTTGGGTCGAGCCGCATTCGGCGCACGCCCAGGCACGAGAAGCCGCCCTGGGCGAGGCGCCGGCAGGTAGCGATCTTGACCGGGCGGAGTACGGTGCAACCGGGGACGTTCTGGTCCTCTATACCCCAGCCGCATTGGCCAGCCTCGGCAGCGTGAACGCCGTGACGATGCGGGCTCTCAACTCGAACGATCAGATGAACGTCGCGATCGGCAACTCCGACATCCGAAACACGCGCGTGCGCATTGTCGGTGTGGAGGAGGTTGCCTATAACGAGAACAACGGCGTCACGCCCCACACTACGCGCTGGTATGGCTATCGCATGTTCCTTCGGGACAGCCCGTTCGTAGAACTGCGCCGCAGCGCCCATCAAGCGGATCTGGTGGTGATGTTCATCCACGACAACGCCGGCTCCTACTGCGGCCTCGCCTACGTTCAGCGACCCGACTGCGACCAGGACGACCCGGTATCGGTTGGCGGGTGCGATGTGGGAAATGCGTACGATGACTTTGCCTTCAGCGTCGTCCATGTGGGTTGTGCGCAAGCCAACGCGATCTATGCCCACGAGGTAGGCCACCAGTTCGGCGCCGAGCACCAGCCGGCCTATGCCTATGCCGGCATCGGCTCGTTCGTCTGGAGTTACGCCCACCATGTCAATCAGGTGGCGCGGGATCTCATGGCCTACCAGAACCCCTGCACGGGCGGCTGCCCGATGCAGCTTCATTATTCCAACCCCTTCGTCAATTTCTTCGGTGGGTCGGGGCCGCCCACGGGCTCGTTCTCACCGGAATCCATAGTCGATCCGCGCTATCGCTACAGCGCCAGGACCCTTCAATACCTTGCCCAGGGCGTCGCCAACTTTCGCGGCATGACGGCGCCGGCGGACCGCATCCTGTTCAGCGGCTTCGAGCCGAAATAATCCCCGTCGGCGCGCTGTGCATGGCGCTTTTGCGGTCGAACCTGCAACCTGTTTTTTCAGGTTTGGCAGCGCATGGACGCGTGATGCAGAACGCCGCCAGACCTGCAACGGCGTTCCGCCCAGCCCTCACGCCAAGCGTCGCGTTTGCACAAGCCCGCCACTCGCGCCGGCGCCAAACCTGCGCAAAAAGACAGTCTCCACGTGCATCGAGCGCTCTTGCCGGCGACGCGACCGGCAAGGCGGGCAACCCTCAGCCTTGCAGCGTGGCCTCCAGCGTGATCTCGGCGTTGAACAGGCGCGAGACCGGGCAGCCTTTCTTGGCGGTTTCGGCCAGTTTGTCGAACTGCGCCTGGTCGATGCCGGGCACCTTGGCGGTCAGGCGCAGGGCCGAGCGGTTGATGCGGAAGCCCTCGTCGTCCTTGCCCAGGGAAACGGCGGCCTCGGTGCGCAGTTCGTCGGCGCTGAAACCGGCTTCTTCGAGCTGGAAGGCCAGGGCCATGGTGAAGCAGCCGGCGTGGGCGGCGGCGAGCAGTTCCTCGGGATTGGTGCCGGCGCCGTCTTCGAAGCGGCTTTTGGCACCGTAGGGCGCTTCGGACAGCACGCCTGAAGCGGTGTCGATGTGGCCGCTGCCCTTCTTGCCGTTGCCGGTCCATATCGCGTTGGCTTTGCGAATCATGTTCGAGTCTCCATGCGGTTGGGGAAGAGGCAGCTTGGGCGGTGCCGGGGTAAGCCGGCGTCAAGGCCGGGCCGATGGCTGGATGATCGGGCTGGCGACTGGCTCGGCGACTGGCCCGATGACTGATTCAAAGCGCCGGCCACGCGGCGCTGGGCAGCACTCGCCAGCCGATCGTTGGCTGATCCTTCGACGACGAGCCGGTCTGGCCACCCGCACCGGTACCGGTATCTGCGCCGTGCTCGGCGTCGGAACGAGGCTCCGGACCAGCACCGGAACCGGCGTTGCCTTCATCGGCGACCAGCATCAACACCGCCAGGCCGCGTTGGTCGGCAAAGGCGATGCCCTGTTCCGGGCCGATGACGGTGATCGCGGTGGCCAGGGCATCGGCCTGCATGGCGCTGTCGGCGAGTACGGTGACCGAGAGCACGCCGCCGGCGACGGGCGCGCCGGTGCGCGGGTCCAGGCTGTGGCTGTACTGCCGCCCGGCGTGTTCGAAAGCGCTGTGGTAACTGCCCGAGGTGGCGACGGCGAGAGGGCCGGAGGTGTCGGCATTGCCGCCGGCCAATTCGACCACGGCGACCGGTTCCTGCCCGGGCAGCGGCGCCCGGATCGCCACCCGCCACGGTCGGCCTTGCGGGCCCAGGCCGCTGGCGCGAAGTTCGCCGCCGATCTCGACCAGGTAGTCGCGAACGCCGCGGTCATCGAGCAGTTGGGCAACACGGTCGACGGCATGGCCCTTGGCGATGGCGGAAAGATCCAGCAGCACGCCGCCGGGCTGGAACAGCCGCTGCGTTCCCGGCTCGTAGCGCAGCCGTTGCCAGCCGCTGTCTGCCTGCGCCGCGGCCATCTCCTTTAATGATGGCGGACTGTCGCGCGGCCCGGCCGGGCCGAATCCCCACAGGTTCACCAGTGCGCCCAGGGCCGGATCGAAGGCGCCCTGGCTGTCGCGAGCCAGGTCCAGTGCGGCTGCGATGACGGTGGCCAGATCATCGGGCAGCACCTGCAAGGTTCCGGGCGGTGCCTGGTTGAAGCGGGACAGATCCGAATCCGGCTGCCAGTGGCTGAGCTGAGCCTCCAGCCCGGCCAGGAGCTGGCTGATGTCCTGGTGCAACGCTGGCACCCGGCGACTGTGCGTGTGCGGCAACTGCACCGACCAGGTGGTGCCCATGGTGCTGCCGTGCAGGGTCAACAGCTCGTTGCGCTGGCTGCAGGCGGCCAGGGATCCCAGTCCCGCGAACAACAACGCCGACAGCCGCAGGACAGACAGGGCGCGGGCGATAGGCTGACACGCGCGCGATGACTGGCCGCCATGCCGGTGCCGCGCGCTGGCCGCTGCAGTGATCGTGTCCGGCGCCGGTGCCATCGCCCGCTGCGCTCTCAACCCTTGCCGGCCGCGCCCGCTGCCGCCGTGCCGGCCAGCTCGTCCAGGTCGCCGTCCATGGCCTTGAGGAAGCGCTCGCCACGCGGTCGCAGCCAGCGCTGGTAATCCAGCGAGAAGACCACGGTGCCGGTGCGCCCGAGCAGCTCGTGGCGCGGCACGAAACCGTAGACGCGGCTGTCGATGCTGTTGTCGCGGTTGTCGCCCATGGCCAGGAACTGGTCGGGCGGCACGATGACCGGGCCGAAGTCGGCCTGCACCGGCCGCCGTGGCGCGCGCGTGACCTGCCGCTGGTGGTCGGCGATGCGCTCCAACGCGATCTCGCCGTCGGCATCCTGGCCGATGCGCTCATAGTGCGCCTGCTGGCCATTGATCGACAGCCGGTTGCCGCGCAGGGAAACGACATCGCCTGGAACGGCAACCACGCGCTTGACCAGGCGCAGATCGGCGGCGGCCGAATCAAACACCACCACCTCGCCGCGCTGCGGTTCGCCCAGGCGCAGCAGGGAATGACCGGTCAGCGGCAGCTTCAGGTCGTAGGCGAGCTTGTTCACCCAGATCCGGTCGCCGGCCAGGATGGTCGGGCTCATCGAGGTGCTGGGCACATCGTTCCAGTCGGCGATGGCGGAGCGGAACACCACCATCAGCACGATGAAAAGCACGATGCCGCGGTTGCGGCGCAGCAGGTGGCGAAGGTCGATGGCCATGGCGGATCCGGTCTGGGGAAAGGTCTGACAGCGACCGCTGGCGCTGGCTGAAGTTCAGCGCGGCTGGCGGCTTGTGACCAGCGGCGGCATTGCGCTCACCAGGCGTCAGGCAGCGACAGCCCGGCGGCCAGTGGACCGGACAGCCGTACCCGGCGACCGTTGTCGGCATGGGCCAGATCAATGCGCAGGCCGGGCGCCGGCAGGTATCCGGCAGCGCGCTCGGGCCACTCGATCAGGATCAGGTTGCCCGGCCGCAGCCAGTCACGCAGGCCGATGAACTCCAGCTCGTCGGGGTCGGCGGTGCGGTAAAGGTCCAGGTGGTACACGGCCAGGCCGTGGATGTCATAGGTCTCGACCAGGGCGTAGGTCGGGCTGCGCACCGGGCCGTCGTGGCCGAGCTCGCACAGCAGCGCGCGCACCAGGGTGGTCTTGCCGGCGCCCAGATTGCCGTGCAGATGCACGCTGCCGCCCTGGCGCAAGGCTGCGGCCAGTTGCCGGCCCAAATTGATGGTGGCGGCCTCGTCGGGCAGAAAGGTTTCCAAGCCGTCCGGGGTTCCGTAGAAGTCCGCGGCGGCAACATCATTTCCGGTCATGGATTCACCACATGGCGAAGGCAGTCGATCAGGTCGGCGGCCAGCAGTCCGCGCTCGCCGGCGCCGGCCGCATGATCGCCGGCCAGGGCGTGAGCGAGCACCCCGGCACTGGCGGCATCGAACGGCGCCAGACCCTGACCAAGCAGCGCGGCAATGATGCCGCTGAGGGCATCGCCCATGCCGGCCGAGGCCATGCCCGGATTGCCGTGAGCGCAGACCCGGCACTGGCGGCCATCATCAACCAGGGTGCCGGCGCCCTTGAGCACGGCCACGCAGCGGTACCGGCGCGCCAGCTCGCGCACGGCGGCATAGCGGTCGGCTTCGATGGCGGCCACGGTCACGCCGAGCAGGCGCGCAGCCTCGCCCGGATGTGGCGTCAATACCGCCGTGCCCGGCCGCCAGTTTTCGGTGGAAGTATCGATGGCCCCGTCGGCCAGCAGGTTGAGCGCATCGGCGTCCAGCAGCAGCGGCTTGCCGTCGGCCGATGCCTGGCTCAGGCAACGATCAAGCAAGCGCCGCGACCAGTCGCCACGGCCCAGCCCGGGGCCGAGGGCAATCACCGAAGCGCGCGCGATCAGCCCGGCCAGGGCTTCGCCGTCCTCGATGCCATGCACCATCAGTTCAGGGCGATCCGGCGCCAGCACGCCAGCATGTTCCTGGCGCGTGGCGACACTGCACCAGCCGGCACCGGCACGCAGCGCCGCCGTGCCGGCAATGCGCACGGCGCCGCCCATGCCGATGTCGCCACCGATGATCAGGACATGGCCGTGGTCGCCCTTGTGCGCACTGCGCCGGCGCGCTGGCAGCCAGTGCGCCAGCTCTGCGGCAGCGAGCAGGCTCGGTGCGGGAACATTGGCTTCGAGCTGGTCGACGAACCCGGCGATCAGCCCGGTGCAAGCCAGGTCATCAAAGCCGATGCTGCCGACATGGTCGGCCGCCTGGCCGGTGTACAGGCCGCGCTTGCGCGCCAGCAGGCACAGCGTGCGCTGGGCATGCACCGCGACCGTGGCCACGGCGCCGGTATCGGCATCCAGGCCGCTGGCAACATCCACCGCCAACACCGGTGCGCCGGCCTGGTTGCAAGCCTGGATCAGCGCCGCGGCGACACCTTCCAGAGGCCGCGCCAGGCCGATCCCGAACAGGGCATCGACGATGACATCGGCAGCCGGCAACGCGCCGCCCGATTCCGACCAGTCGACGATCTCGCCACCGGCTTCGCGCCAGGCCCGCGCCTGGCTGGCCGCCGGTTCGGCACCCGCCGGCGCCAGTGCGACAACCGTGACCTGGCAAGCTTCAGCGCGCAGCAACCGCGCCAGGACATAACCATCGCCGCCGTTGTTGCCGGCGCCGGCCAGCACCAGCACGCGGCGCGCATCGGGCCAGTGCCGGCGCAGCTCATCGTGCAGAGCCTGGCCGGCGCGTTGCATCAACGTTTCCGGGGTCAGCCCGTGGCGGTCCGCCAGCCCGGTTTCGAGCTGCCTTACCTGGGCGGCGGTGAGCAGGTGGCGGTCCATGGCGGCATTGTAGGCGCCCGCGCGGCCGTGCCGGAGGCCGCCGCGCCCTGCCCTGCCCGGCACCTACAATGGCGCCATGGCCAGCGGCAGCGACATCAATCCTGAAGCACTCAAGGCGCAGATCCGCGCCTGGGGCGGCGAGCTGGGCTTCCAGGCGCTCGGCTTCACCCACATCGACCTGGGCCAGGACGAGCAGGCGCTGGAGCATTGGCTGGCCCTGGACCGGCACGGCAGCATGGACTACATGCAGCGCCACGGCCGCAAGCGCACGCGGCCCGATGAACTGGTGCCGGGCACGGTCAGCGTGATCAGCGTGCGCATGGACTACCTGCCTGGCGATGCCGCGCCGATGGCAGAGAATCTGGACGACCCCGAACGTGCCTACATCTCGCGCTACGCCCTGGGCCGCGACTACCACAAGCTGATCCGCGCGCGCCTGCAAAAACTCGCCGACCGGATCGCCGAAACCGTAGGTCCGTTCGGCTACCGCGCCTTCACCGATTCGGCGCCGGTGCTGGAAAAACCGCTGGCACGCAACGCCGGCCTGGGCTGGCTGGGCAAACACACCAATCTGATCGATTCGGGCAGCGGCTCCTGGTTTTTCCTGGGCGAGCTCTACACCGACTTGCCGCTGGCACCGGACGCGCCGGCCAGCGAGCACTGCGGAAGCTGCCGCCGCTGCCTGGACGCCTGCCCCACCGGCGCCATCGTCGCGCCGTTCGAGCTCGACGCGCGGCTGTGCATCTCCTACCTGACCATCGAGCTGCACGGCCCGATTCCCGAGCCGCTGCGGCCGATGATCGGCAACCGCATCTACGGCTGCGACGACTGCCAGATGGTCTGCCCCTGGAACAAGTTCGCCCGACCGACGCTGGAACCGGATTTCGCCGTGCGCCACGGCCTGGACCGGGCCAGCCTGGCCGAGCTGTTCGCCTGGGACGAGCCGACTTTCCTGGAACGCACCGCCGGCTCGCCGATCCGCCGCATCGGCCACGAGCGCTGGCTGCGCAATATCGCCGTCGCCCTGGGCAACGCGCCCGGCACACCGGAAACCCTCGCCGCGCTGCGCTCGCGCCAGCAGCATCCCTCCGAGCTGGTGCGCGAGCACGTCGCCTGGGCGCTGGCCCGGCACGGCGTGTGAGCAGCCCGACTCCGCTAAGGTCGACGGATCGAACGCCGCCGCCAGGAACCACCGCCATGATTCGCAAGCTGCCCCTGCTGGCCTTCGGCCTGGCGCTGGCGACACCGGCAAGCGCCCTCAGCATCTACGAGGTCGCCCATGCCTCACAGGCCGACATCAAGGTCTACCGCGTCAGCCACGCCTCACAGGCCGACCTGCGCATTCATTGGCAGGAGCACCGCCGACAGGCCAGGGGCGATGCCTTGTGGTGGCGGGCAGCGCACGCCTCGCAGGCGCAGGTGAAGATCTTCTACGTCGAACACGCCTCACAAGCCGACCTGAAGGTGTTCGAAGTCGAATACGCCAGCCACGCGCGCTGGAACGGCGTACCGCGGGGGTTGGAGATCCGCTGACATTTGCCATGCCGCTGACCGGCCGTCGATCAGCGGCTTCGAGGCCGGCACGAAAAGCCTCAGCGCCCCTCGAAATGCTCGGCCAGGAACGCATGCATGATGCCGAAGCTGCGTTTGGCCACGGTCGGGTGGTAGAGGCAGTTGAGCGGGCGGTTGGCGCTGGGCTCGGCAAAGCAGTGCACCGCGCCGCCGAAGCTGACCAGGGTCCAATCGACACCGGCCTCACGCATTTCCTGCTCGAACTCGCGCAGGCCCTGCTCGGGCACGGCGCTGTCGTCGGCGCCATGCAATACCAGTACCGCTGACTGGATGCCCGCATCGTCGATCGGCATGACCGGGCTCGGGTTGCCATGCAGCGCCACCACCGCGGCGACGTCGGCGCCACTTCGCGCCAGCTCCAGCACCGTGGTGCCACCAAAGCAGAAACCGATGGCGGCGACCTTGCCGGCCTGCAGGCGCTCGCCGGCGCTGTCGGTCAAAGCCTGCACGGCGCGGTTGATGCGCTGGCGGGCCACCGCCCGGTCACCCAGCACCGATCCGGCCGCGGCCGCCGCTTCGCGGCCATCGGCCGGCCGCACGGACGTGCCATACATGTCGGCCAGCAGCACGACATAGCGATCGCCAGCGATCTGCCTGGCCAGCTCGATGGCGCCCTGGTTGATGCCCATCCAGTTGGGCACCATCACCAGCCCCGGTCGCGCCGCAGCGTCGTCGCCGGCATGGATCAGCAGGCTCTGGTAGGCGACACCATCGATCTCGTATTCAACCGGCTCGACCTGCAAACCCACCGCCCCGGCCAACACCGGAACTGCCAGCAGCCAGGCCGCCAGTGCGCAAAGCAAACGCTTCATGATCCATCTCCTGTCGACGGGTATCAGGGCCACGATACGTCATGACAAACCTGGTGGGTGGGCCAATTTGTCGACTGGCGCTGTCCTTACGGGACTATCGGTCCAAGTCGTAGAGCGATCTACCGCGCTGGCACATCTGGTAGACCCTCTTGCTGGCCACCCGCAGCGCCGCGGTCGATCCGTCCCGGCGAATCAATGCCTCCCGGCTCGCCTTGGCGCCTTCGCAAGCCTCATCGATTGAGACGGTTTCCCTTTGGTGGTCAATCTTCTTGGTCTCATTCAAGCCCACCCAGCCGTGAATGTGGTCCCCCTGGGTGGTGAAACCACTGACCGGCAGTGCTTGGCCTCGACTCTCATAGGTCGAGCCGCACCGCGCGGCGTAGTACACCGATCCGTTCGGCCGGGTGCATCGTTGACGGCGACAGCAGCCGCCATCGGCCGAAGATCCTTCCCGCCCTGCCACGACAAGGATTTTCCTCCAGACCGGTTTGCTTGCGCCGTGCTGGTGGCTGGCTGCTCACGCCAGCCCGCAAGCTGCGCCACGACCAGCCGCGCCACACAAGCCGCGCCACACAAACGGCCCCATGGCCGTGTCAGGCGGGATGAACCCGTGCCGTCAACGCCGTCGCCCGGCGTCTCAAGCGCGCCGCCACACGCGCCAGCGGTGCCAGCGTTTGAGTTGCCAGCGGCCGCTGGGTGAGCGCCATTCCAGGCTGTTGAGGCCACCGGCCTGCCAGCGCTGGAGCAGCCAGTCCAAGCCGCTGCCGACGCTGTCGGGATGACGCAGGTCGAGCAGGAGGGAGTGCATCGGCGGGCCGGCATCATCGGGCTGACCGGACGGCGGCGGGCCTGCGGCCGCAGCAAGCGCGGCCGCTGATTCCAGGCATCGGGCCTTCGCGGCCTCGGCCAGGGCGCGCAGCAGGTGATCGTTGCTGACCACGGTGTCGACGCCGGCCTGGATGTGGCCGGGATGGCGGCCGGCGCCCCAAAACCAGACGCCGTTGATCGGTGACTTGCCGGCGGCGGCGCGCGCCTGATTGACCGGGTGCGCGGCGAGTGTGATCTGCACCTGGCCGAACATGACGCGCCAGCGCCGGTGCAGGTCGTCTTCGGGCCAGAGCTCGAACAGGTCGCCGCCCAGGGCCTGGTCGGGTGGCGGCAGTGAGGGCAGGTCGGGTTCGGCGCCGGTGGCGAACGGGCGCAGGTACCAGCGCTGCGGCTGCGGGGCGCTGAGTTCGAAGCCTTCGTCGCCGAACAGCGGCGCCAGGCTGGCGAGCAGTTGCCGGACTTCGTCCGGGTTCTGGTCCAGATCACCGCAACGCATCAGGCGCACGCTGCCCGGTTCAAGCCGGAACAGGGCCGGATCGGCGCGCAGCCAGGCATGGCGGCCGGCGTCGCCGGCATCGGCCTGGCGGCTCAACGCGGCGGCGGGCAAGGTCTGGCCAGGTATCGGAAACAGGTCGCCGTAGAGGCTGTCACCATCGGCTTGCGAGTGGGCCTGATGATCGGCCCGGGCCAGCAGCCGGCCCAGTTCCTGCGCTTGCCGGGCATCGGCCGGCTGCGCCGGTGCCAGGACGATGACCCGTGCGCTCATGGCGCGGTCACAGGTAGCGGACGGCGACGATCTCGTAATTGCGCGTGCCGCCGGGCGCCTTGATTTCGATGGCGTCGCCCGGGTGCTTGCCGATCAGGGCACGCGCCACCGGCGAGGTGATCGAGATCAGGCCCTGCTTTAGATCGGCTTCCAGTTCGCCAACGATCTGGTAGGTGATTTCGACATCGTCGCGGTCCAGGTCGAGCAGCTCGACGGTGGCGCCGAAGACGATGCGGGTGCCGGCCCCAAGCTTGGCCGGATCGATGATCTGCGCGTGCGAGAGCGAGCTTTCCAGCTCCTTGATCCGGCCTTCGATGAAGCCTTGTTCCTCGCGCGCGGCTTGGTACTCGGCGTTCTCCTTCAGGTCGCCATGGGCACGCGCCTCGGCGATGGCATTGATCACCGCCGGCCGCTTCACGCTCTTGAGTTCATCCAGTTCGGTGCGCAAGCGTTGCGCGCCCTGGGTGGTGAGGGGGACACGACTCATGGGATCAGTTTCCTGTGCAGTTCCTGCAGTGAATGGACGCTACCGCGGCCGTAATGGTCCAGGGCCCCGACCAGGGCGCGGGCGCCGGCCACGGTGGTGGAATAGGTGATGTGGTGCTGCAGCGCCTGGCGCCGGATCGAGAACGAATCGGCGATCGCCTGCTTGCCCTCGGTGCTGTTGATGATGTAGCTGATCTCGCCGTTCTTGATCAGGTCGACGATGTGCGGCCGGCCCTCGGCGACCTTGTTGATGTGCGCGCAGTCCAGGCCCTGGCCGCGCAGGTAGGCGCCGGTGCCGGCGGTGGCGACCAGGCTGAAGCCGCGCCGGATCAGTTCCTGGGCGAGCGGCAGCAGGTGCGATTTGTCGCTGTCGCGGACGCTGACGAAAACCTTGCCGACCTGCGGCATGGCGATGCCGGCAGCTTCCAGCGAGCGCGCGAAGGCTTCGGGGAAGGTGGCGCCCACGCCCATGATCTCGCCGGTGGAGCGCATCTCCGGGCCCAGGATCGGGTCGACGCCGAGGAACTTGGCGAACGGGAAAATCGCTTCCTTGATCGAGAAATACGGCGGCACGATCTCGTCCAGGGTGTCCTGTTGCGCCAGCGTCGCGCCGGCCATGCAGCGCGCGGCGATCTTGGCCAGCGGCCGGCCGGTGGCCTTGGACACGAACGGCACCGTGCGCGAGGCGCGCGGGTTGACCTCAAGCACGAAGATGTCCTGGCCCTGCACCGCGAACTGGGTGTTCATCAGGCCGACCACGTTCAGTGCGCGCGCCATCTCGACCACCTGCCGGCGCAGCTCGTCCTGCACCGCCGGCGACAGCGAGTGCACCGGCAGCGAGCAGGAGCTGTCGCCCGAGTGCACGCCGGCTTCCTCGATGTGCTCCATCAGGCCGCCGATCAGGGTTGCGCCGGTGGCATCGGCAACCAGGTCGACATCGACTTCAATGGCGTGATCGAGAAAGCGGTCCAGCAGCACCGGTGAATCGTTGGATACCTGCACCGCCTCACGGATGTAGCGCGACAGGTCGGCATCGGAATGAACCACTTCCATGGCCCGGCCGCCGAGCACGTAGCTGGGGCGCACCACCAGCGGATAGCCGATCTGCCCGGCCAGGGCGATGGCTTCGTCGTGGTTGCGCGCGGTGCGGTTGGGCGGCTGGCGCAGGCCCAGGCGCTCGATCAGTTGCTGGAAGCGTTCTCGGTCCTCGGCCAGGTCGATGGAATCGGGCGAGGTGCCGATGATCGGCACGCCGTTGGCCTCCAGCTCGCGCGCCAGCTTCAGCGGCGTCTGGCCGCCGTACTGGACGATCACGCCCTCGGGCTTTTCGGTCTCGACGATCTCGAGCACGTCCTCCAGGGTCAGCGGCTCGAAGTAGAGCCGGTCGGAAGTGTCGTAATCGGTGGACACGGTTTCCGGGTTGCAGTTGACCATGATGGTCTGGAAACCGTCCTCGCGCAGGGCCAGGGCGGCATGCACGCAGCAGTAGTCGAACTCGATGCCCTGCCCGATCCGGTTCGGGCCGCCGCCCAGCACCATGATCTTGCGCGCGTCATCGGGCTGCGCCTCGCATTCCTCGTCGTAGCTGGAATACATGTAGGCGGTACGGGTGGCGAACTCGCCGGCGCAGGTGTCCACGCGCTTGTACACCGGGCGCACGCCATAGGCGCGGCGCAACTGCCGGATCGCGGCTTCGCCGGTGCCGGCCAGGCTCGCCAGGCGGCTGTCGGAAAAACCTTGCCGCTTGAGCGCGCGCAGGCGCGGCCCGGTCAGCGCCGCCAGGCCGTCCACGCTGACATCCTTTTCGGTGCGCACCAGATCCTCGATCTCGATCAAAAACCACGGATCGATATGGGTGAGCTGGTGGATCTCCTCGCCCGACAGGCCGGCGCGGTAGGCATCGGCGACATGGAACAGGCGGTCGGCACCGGGTTCGCGCAACTGCCGGCGCAGCTCGGCCAGGGCGTCGTCGTTGAACTCCGTGCGCTGCGGGCTCAGGCCGTCGACGCCGATCTCCAGGCCGCGCAGCGCCTTCTGCAGCGATTCCTGGAAGTTGCGGCCGATCGCCATCACTTCGCCGACCGACTTCATCTGCGTGGTCAGGCGGGCATCGGCGGCGGGGAATTTCTCGAACGCGAAACGCGGGATCTTGGTCACCACGTAATCAATCGTCGGCTCGAAACTGGCCGGCGTGGCGCCGCCGGTGATGTCGTTGCGCAGTTCGTCCAGGGTGTAGCCGATGGCGAGCTTGGCGGCGATCTTGGCGATCGGGAAACCGGTGGCCTTGGACGCCAGCGCCGAGGAGCGCGACACGCGCGGGTTCATTTCGATCACCACCACCCGGCCGGTGCGGGCATTGACGCCGAACTGCACGTTGGAGCCGCCGGTGTCGACGCCGATCTTGCGCAGCACCGCGATCGAGGCATCGCGCAGGCGCTGGTATTCCTTGTCGGTGAGGGTCAGCGCCGGGGCGACGGTGATCGAATCACCGGTGTGCACGCCCATCGGATCCAGGTTTTCGATCGAGCAGACGATGATGCAGTTGTCGGCGCGGTCGCGCACCACTTCCATCTCGAATTCCTTCCAGCCGAGCACCGATTCCTCGACCAGCACTTCGCCGACCGGGGACATTTCCAGGCCGCGGCGGATGATGTCCTCGAACTCTTCGCGGTTGTAGGCGATGCCGCCGCCGGAGCCGCCCAGGGTGAAGCTGGGCCGGATGATGGTGGGATAGCCGACCCGGGCCTGGATCTCGACCGCTTGCTCGAAGCTGCGCGCGATCTCGGCCTTGGGACATTCCAGGCCAATCTGCGCCATCGCCACCCGGAACAGTTCGCGGTCCTCGGCCATGCGGATGGCCTCGCGCGAGGCGCCGATCAGCTCGACGCCGTACTTTTCCAGCACGCCGGCATCGGCCAGTTCCAGGGCGCAGTTGAGCGCGGTCTGGCCGCCCATGGTCGGCAGCAGGGCGTCGGGGCGTTCCTTTTCGATGATCCGTTCGACCACGCGCAGATTGATCGGCTCGATGTAGACCGCATCGGCGGTCTCCGGGTCGGTCATGATCGTGGCCGGGTTGGAATTGACCAGCACCACCCGGTAGCCCTCGTCCTTGAGCGCCTTGCAGGCCTGGGCGCCGGAGTAGTCGAACTCGCAGGCCTGGCCGATGACGATCGGACCGGCGCCGATGACGAGGATGGTCTTGATGTCGGTACGTTTTGGCATGGGATTACCGCTGCTGCGGCGCCGTGACGGCGTCCGCCTGGAGTTTCCGGGTCAGGGCCTGGTGCAGCCGGGCCAGCATCCGGCCGACTTCGGCGGCCAATTCCTGGCCCCGGCCGACCGCCTGGGCGTGCTCGGGGAACAGCGCGTGCAGGTGCTGCAGCCGGTCGGCGACCGTGGCACAGGCATCCTGCGCCACGGCCAGGCATTGTGCGAACAGCGCCAGATCGCCATCGGCATGACCGCGGGCAATCTGGTCGGGAATGGTGGCGGCGGCCTGCTTCAGCGTTGCCGCCAGACCGGCACCGTCACCGGCATCGGCATCGGCATCGGCACCAAGCACATCGGCCAGCGCGTGCGCGGTGCCGGCCAGGCGCATCGCCGCCTGCCACACTTCCAGCTCGCGGAAGTGGTCGCTCATGGCGTGGCTCCGGCCTGCCGGTGTTCTCGCATCAAGCTGATGAAGCGGTCGAACAGGCCACCGACATCGGCCGGCCCGGGGCTGGCTTCGGGATGGCCCTGGAAGGAAAAGGCCGGTGCATCGAGCAGTTCCAGGCCCTGGTTGGTCTGGTCGAACAGCGAGCGGTGGCTGCTGCGGACATTGGCCGGCAGGCTGGCCTCGTCGACGGCAAAACCGTGGTTCTGGCTGGAAATCATCACCCGGCCGTTGTCCAGGTCGATCACCGGGTGGTTGCCGCCGTGGTGGCCGGTCTTCATCTTCAGCGTGCGCGCGCCGGCGGCCAGCGCCAGCAACTGGTGGCCCAGGCAGATGCCGAACAGCGGCACTTTCGCCGCCAGCAGTTCGCCGATGGCGGCGATGGCGTAGCTGCACGGCTCGGGATCGCCCGGGCCATTGGACAGGAACACGCCATCGGGCTTGAGCGCCAGCACCTGCGCCGCCGGTGTCTGCGCCGGCACCACGTGCAGGTCGCAACCGCGGTCGGCGAGCAGGCGCAGGATGTTGCGCTTGACGCCGAAATCGTAGGCCACGACCTTCAATTGCGCCTGGGGCGTGGTGAACCGGCCCTGGTCCAGATCGTAGCTGCCTTCCTGCCAGCGGTAGGGCTGGGCGGTGGAGACTTCCCTGGCCAGATCCATGCCGGCCAGGCCAGGGAAGGCGCGCGCCTGCGCCAGCGCAGCCTCGACATCGTCACTGCCCTCGCCCGCCACCAGGCAACCGGCCTGGGCACCGTGCTGGCGCAGGTGCCGGGTCAGGCGCCGGGTATCGATGCCGGCAATGGCGACAACCTCGTTGCCGAGCAGCCACTGTTGCAGGGTCTGCTCGCTGCGCCAGTTGCTGGCGATGCGCGAGGCATCGCGGATCACCAGGCCGGCGGCATGGACACGGTCGGATTCGGCATCGACGGCGTTGACGCCGACATTGCCGATCTGGGGAAAGGTCAGGGTGACCAGTTGCCGGGCATAGGAAGGATCGGTGAGGATTTCCTGATAGCCGGTCATGGCGGTGTTGAACACCACCTCGCCGCTGCGCCGGCCGGCGGCGCCGATGCTCTGGCCGCGGAAGACGCTGCCATCGGCCAGTACCAGAAGTGCTTGATCAGTCACGGGTTCGCCTTGACGGAGGGCGACGCGGCTCGCGGGCCACTATCGGGAGGGTCCGGAGAAACCTGTCGGGGCGACCGGGAATGATAGAGCCGGCGCCGCAGGCTGTCACGCGGCGCGATGGGCTGGGCAATCAGCGCTGCGATCAACCCTGCGCGGCCAGGCGCGGGCGCATCCGGTCGACCGGCGCGCTCAACCGGCAAGGACGTCTTCGAAGGCGTAGCGACCAGGCACCTGCCCGGCCAGAAAGCGCGCGGCATGCAGGGCACCACGGGCGAAGATCGAGCGGTCGCCAGCGCGGTGGACCAGTTCCAGGCGCTCGCCGGCACCGGCCAGCAGCACGCTGTGTTCGCCGACGATATCGCCGGCGCGGACCACGGCGAATCCGATCTGTTCCGGTCGCCGCGGCTGATCGTCGCGGCTGCGGTCGAACACCGCCAACTCATCCAGCGTGCCGCCGCGCGCCTGCGCCAGACGCATACCCAGGGCCAGCGCGGTTCCCGAGGGCGCATCGCGCTTGCCGGCGTGATGGGCTTCCACGATCTCGGCCTGCCAGTCCGGCAGCAGCCGCGCCGCCTGCGCCACCAGGCGCGACAGCACCGCCACGCCGAGCGAGAAATTGGCCGACCACAGCACCGGAATATCGGCGCCGGCATCGGCCAGCGCCTGATGCTGGCTGGCGTCCAGGCCAGTGGTGCCCGAGACCAGCGCGACGCGCTCGCGCCAGCACCAGGCCAGCACCTGATCGAAGGCGCCGGCGTGGCTGAAATCCACGACGACATCGGGGCGGGCAGTGTCGCCAGTGTCGTGCTTGCCGGTGCTTGCTTCGGGCAGCGCCGAATACGCCAGCGCCGTGCCCGGCACCGGTTGGCCCAGGCGGCTGGACTGCGGCCCGACCCAGGCGGCCAGCAGATGCGAGCCGGCATCGGCCGCGACCAGTTCCAGCAATTGCCGGCCCATGCGCCCGCCAGCACCGGCGATGGCGATCGCCAAAGGCCGGGCCGAAGCCGGGTCCGGCTGCACGGCGGCGTCGGACGGGGTCGATGGCGGTTTGGGCAGGGTCAACGCGGCCGCTCGACTACAGGCGCTCGATCAGGGCCTGGGTGAAGCTGACGGTATCCGCCGTGCCACCCAGATCGCGGGTGAGCCGGTCACCGGCGGTGATGGTTTCGCGCACCGCGCGGCGGATGCGATCGCCCTGCTCGGGCAGGCCCAGGTGATCGAGCATCATGCCGGCGGCCAGGATCAGGGCGCAGGGATTGGCGACACCCTTGCCGGCGATATCCGGCGCCGAGCCATGCACGGCTTCGAAGATCGCGGCATCGGCCCCGATGTTGGCGCCCGGCGCCAGGCCCAGGCCGCCGACCAGGCCGGCGCACAGATCAGAGATCACGTCACCGAACAGGTTGGTGGTGACGATGACATCGAACTGCTCGGGATCCAGCACCAGTTGCATGCAGGTGTTGTCGACGATCATCTCGACCATTTCGATGTCGGGAAACTCGCCGGCCACTTCCCGCGCCACGTTCAGGAACAAGCCCGACGTGGTCTTCATGATATTGGCCTTGTGCACCACGGTGACGCGCTTGCGACCGAGCCGGCGCGCCAGCTCGAAGGCATAGCGGCTGATGCGCTCGGAGCCGCGCCGTGACACCCGGATCAGCGATTGCGCCGACTGGCCATCGGGCGACAGCACCTGGCCTTCGGAGCCGTAGGCGCCCTCGGTGTTCTCGCGCACGGTGATGATGTCGATGCCCTCGTAACGGGCACGGGTGCCGGGCACGCTCAGCGCCGGGCGCACGTTGGCATATAAATCGAAGCGGCGGCGCAGCTCGACATTGATCGAGGTGAAGCCATCGCCGATCGGCGTGGTCAGCGGGCCTTTCAGCGCGACCTTGTGCCGGGCGATGGCGTCCAGGGTCGGCTGCGGCAACAGCGAGCCATGCTCACCCAGCGCCGTCTCGCCGGCATCGACGAAGTCGTATGACAAGCCGCAATCCAGCGCATCCAGCACCTTGAGCGTTGCCGCCGTGATTTCGGGGCCAATGCCATCTCCCTTGATGACCGCAATCGTATGCGACATGTAACCTCCGGGAAGTAAAGGAAAATAAAATCCAATGCCGATGGTGCGAAGGCATCGGAAAACAGCCCATTATCGGTGATTTGTGCCGCATCGCACAAACAAGAAGCTGAACCGTGGGCACGGCCGGTGGTGTTGGCTTCAGATCAGCCCAGATCATCGAGCTGCGGCGCAGAAAGCCCCTCTCCTTCTGGGACAAGGGGTTTGGGGTGCGGGCTGGCTCGCCTCAGCAAACGGCCTGGCCGTATGACGTTGCCGATCAGACCAGGTGGCGCAGCAGGGCCGGCAGGTGGGCCGAGGCGGCGGCGACGTTGTCGAGCACTTCGGCCAGGGTGATTTCGGCCTGGTCGCCACAGCCGGCGGCCCAGTTGGCGACCACGGCGATGCTGGCGTAGGCCAGGCCCAGCTCGCGGGCCAGGACGGCTTCGGGCATGCCGGTCATGCCGACGACATCGCAGCCGTCGCGGGCCATGCGCCGGATTTCGGCAGGCGTTTCCAGGCGCGGGCCCTGAGTGGCGCCGTAGACGCCGCCATCGACCAGTTCGCTGCCGGCGGCAGCGGCAGCGGTCAGCAGGGCTTGGCGCAGGCCCGGGTCATAAGGCTGGCTCAGGTCAACATGTTCGACCGGAGCGTCGCCGCTGTCGCCATTACCAGGGCCAGCGCCAGCGCCACCGCCACCGCCAGCGCCGGGACCATCATGAAAGGTGTGCGCCCGGCCCCAGGTGTAGTCGATCAGGTCGTCGGGCAGCACCAGTCGGCGCGGCGCCATGGCCGCGGTGATCCCGCCGACGGCATTGATGGCAATGATGCGCCGGGCGCCGAGCTGGCGCAGCGCCCACAGGTTGGCGCGGTAGTTGACCCGGTGCGGCGGCAGTGTGTGGCCGGCGCCGTGGCGGGCCAGGAACAGCACCTGGCCATCGCCGTCGCGCCCGTCCAGGCGTCCGGCCAGGATCGCATCGCTGGGCGCGCCATACGGCGTGTCGACCGGGTGCGGCGTTATCTGCCGCAACTGCGCCAACTGGTACAGGCCGGTGCCGCCGATGACGGCAAAGTCGATGCCGCTCATGCCTCCGGATCCTTCAGCGCGTGGATCGCCGGCAGGTTGCGGCCGTGGCCATGCCAGTCCATGCCGTAACCGAACACGTAGCGGTCGGGCACCTGCAGGCAGACATGGTCGGCCTGGATGCCGGGCGCGCGCCGGTCGTGGATCTTTTCGGTGAGCACGGCGATGCGCACCGCGGCCGCGCCCTGCGCCAGGCAGTGTTCGCGGATGGCGAGCAGGGTGTGGCCCTCATCGAGGATGTCGTCGACCAGCAAGACATGGCGACCGCTCATGTCGACGTCCGGGCGCCGGCGCCACTCCAGGCCGCCGCCCTGGGTGCCGCGGTAGCGGCTGGCGTGGGCGTAATCGAACTGGAACGCGGTGACCGAAGCAAAGCCCAGCTCGGCGGCAAAGAACAGCCCGCCATTCATGATGGTGATGAACAGCGGCTGCTCGATGCCGGCGAAAGCCTGGTCGATCTGCGCCGCCGTGGCCGTGATTGCGGCGCGGATGGCGGCCTGGTCATGCAGGCAATCGGAGGCGGCAAGGACGTTGCGGTACTGGCGGGTCGAGGTCATGCGATGGGCTCCGGGCCAGGCGGACGCTGGCCGGGTGGGTGGATGATATCGGCGGCAGATGCACGCTTGAACGGGATGTGCTGCGCGGCACGGTCAAGGCTGCGTCCTGGCCCGGCTCTCAGGCCAGATCGGCCAGGGCGGCGATCGCGTCGCGGTAGCGCGGCAGCGCCTGCAACTGCGCCCAGTCCGGGCCCGGCGTACCGGCGAGGGTCAGCAGGCGATCGCGGCTTTGTTCAAGCTGGTCCCAGGGCACGGCTTCCAGGGCCTGGTCGACCTGGTCGGGTTTGCAGACCAGCACGACATCGCAGCCGGCTTCCAGATGAAGCTGCACGCGCCGACCGACAGCGCCGGCGCCTTCGGCGGCGACCATGGCGATGTCGTCGCTGACGATGATGCCGTCAAAACCCAGCTCATCGCGCAGGATGTGGCGGATCCAGCGCTCGGAATAGCCAGCCGGCAGCTCGTCCACGGCCGGGTAGACCACGTGCGCCATCATCAGCGCATCGACGCCGGTGGCGATGGCGGCGGCAAAGGGCACGATGTCGGCCTCGGCGATCGCCGCCAGCGGCCGCCGGTCAATCACCTCGCTGTGGTGGCTGTCGGCCTGCACCGAGCCGTGGCCGGGGAAATGCTTGCCGGTGGCGCGCATGCCGGCCGCCTGCATCGCGCGCAGGTAGGCAATGCCCAGCGTGGCGCAGGCTTGCGGGTCGGCGTGGAAGGCGCGCTCGCCAATGGCCAGATTGCCGCGCGCCAGATCCAGTACCGGCGCAAAACTGATATCCACGCCAATGGCGCGCATCGGCGCCGCCATCAGCCAGGCGTGTTCGGCAGCCAGGGCCAGGGCGCGTTCGGGCTCGCGGTCATACAGCCGACCGATGCCGGACAACGCCGGCAGCGGTGCAAAGCCATCGCGGAAGCGCTGCACCGGACCGCCTTCCTGGTCGACGCAGACCAGCAGCGGCAGGTCGCGGCTGGCGCGGATGTCCTGGATCAGGGTCTGGCTCTGTTCGCGGTCGAGGATATTGCGCGCGAACAGGATCACGCCGGCAACGGCCGGATGGCGCAACTGGTCGCGCTCGTGCGGCTGCAGGCGCGCACCTTCGATACCGATGATCAACATGGATTCGGAGCTCTCAGTGGGAACGGCCCTTGCCCGGCCGCTCGAACAGCGCGATCGACTCGACATGGCCGGTGTGCGGGAACATGTCCATGACGCCGGCGGCGGCCAGGCGCCAGCCGTGGCTGCGCACCAGGATGCCGGCATCGCGGGCCAGGCTGCCGGGGTGGCAGGAAATGTAGAGCAGCCGGCTGGCGTCGGGAAAGCGCATCTGGCTGAGCAATTCCTGGGCGCCACTGCGCGGCGGATCAATCAGCACGGCGTCATGGCGGCCCTGCGCCCAGGCCTGGTTGCGGATATCGCCGGCCAGATCGGCAACATGGAACTGGACGTTGTCGATGCCGTTGTTGCGGGCATTGTCGCGCGCGCGCTGCACCAGCCCGGCCTCGCCCTCCACCGCAACCACCTCGCCGGCATGGCGGGCCAGCGGCAGGCTGAAGTTGCCCAGGCCGCAGAACAGGTCGAGCACGCGCTCGCCGTCCGCCGGTGCCAGCAACTCCAGCGCCTGGTCGACCATGGCCTGGTTCAGGCTGTGGTTGACCTGGACGAAATCCAGCGGCAAAAAGTCGTAGCGCAACTGGTGGCGCGGCAGGGTGAAGTACAGCTCGTGCTGCTCGGGCCAGAGCCGGTGCACGCTGTCGATGCCGCCCGGCTGCAGATAGATGGCGAACTGCATCTGCTGGCCGAAGGCGATCAGGCGCTCGCGGTCGGCCTCGGGCAAGGGCGCCAGATGACGGAACACCAGCACCGGCATGTCCTGCCCGGCGGCGACCTCGATCTGGGCGATGTCGCGGGCGATATCCAGCGAACCGACCAACTCGGCGATGGCCTGGACCTGCGCCCCGACCCGCTCATCGAGCACTTCGCAGCGCTGGATATCGGCGACATAGCGCGCATTGCGCTCGCGGAAGCCGACCAGCACCCGTCCCTTCTTGTCGACATGGCGCACCGACAGCCGCGCCTTGCGCCGGTAATGCCAGACATCGGCGGTCAGCGGCGGCAGCACCCGCGCTGGTGCCAGATCGGCCAGGCGCCGGAAGTTTTCCAGCAACTGCCGCTGCTTGGCGGCGATCTGCGCTTGCGGTGCCAGGTGTTGCAGCACGCAGCCGCCGCAAACGCCAAAATGCCGGCAGCGCGGTATCACGCGGTCGGCGGATGGCTCCAGCACTTCGACCAGGCTGGCCTCATCGAAATCCCGCCGGCGCCGGTGCAGTTGCGCGCGCACCCGCTCGCCAGGCAGGGCATCGGCAACAAACACCACCTTGCCCTCGTGGCGGGCAACCCCGCGGCCGTCATGGCTGAGATCGTCGACGGCCAGCTCGACCACCGGTGCTTCCTTGCGTTTGCTCATCGATTACTTCTGAACCCAGTTGCCACCGGCATCCTGGTAGTACCAGCCGCGGCCGGCGGCCTGGATCCACTCGCGCGCGAAGGTGGCGCGGATATCGCCTTCCCATTCGGGATGGCCGTTGGCCACGGCGATCTCGCGATAGACGGCATCGCGGTCGCGATTGTCCTCGGCCACCAGTTGGTTCAGCGTGGCGCGGTCGCGCAGCGGCAACGAGGCCGGATCACGCACGGCGATACGGCCGTCGCGGGTCATGCCCAGGGCGCCGGAATCAAAGTGCGGGCGCAACTGGCCGAAGCGGGCACGCATGCGCTCGCGGATCGCCTGGATCGCCGGCGTGCGGATGGTGATGTCGGCCTGGGCGTGGGCGCTGGCGATCAGTTGCAGGCTGAACACCGGCGCCTGCACGCCGCGCTGGCCGCCGCCATCGGGCTCGCCGTTGTCGTTGTTGCCGTTGCCATTGCCATTGCCATTGCCATTGCCGGCATCGGGCCGGCCGATGACATCATCGACGAACTCGCGCGCTGCCTGCTGCGCCTCGGCGGCAGGGAAATACACGTTGATGGTGACGCAGGCGGCAAGGGTTGCCAGCGTGGCCAGCAGCAGCCAGCGAAGTTTTCCGGTCATGTCAGTCTCCATGGGGCGGGTGCAGCGGATTGGATGCGGAAAGTCAGGCGGGCCAACGGCTTGGCGGCTCATTCCACGCGCGGGCCGTCACCGGCCAGCGCCGCCTGCAGGCGATTGACCAGCACCGGCCAGTCGACCTGCTCCTGGAAGCCGCGGATGGTGATCGACGGCAGTCCCGACCCTTCAAGGATAGTGTAGCCGCCTGCCGTGCGGTCCAGCCCCGACATCCGGCAGACCTGGTTGGCCAGCACGCAGGACAGGCCGATGCGCCGGTAGCCGAAGCTGTCGAACATGCCCAGCAAACGGCCCTGGATGCCGGCGCTGCCGCCGATGCTGGTGAGCTGGTTGACCGCCAGTTGGCTGATCCGGCGCCGGCCGCTCTCGGCGGTGCGGAAGCCGGCATCGAAGGCCACCGGCCGCCAGTCGAGCAGGCGCAGGCCATCGATGCGGCCGTTGAGCCGGCCCTCGATCCGGCCGAAGCCGAACACCTCGGTCATCGGCTGCAGGTCCAGCCCCTGGATGCCGATGTCGGCGGCCAGTGCCGGCGCCACCCCGAACGGCCGCTCCACCGACAGACCGCCGATGCTGACCCGGCCATCGAAGGCGCGGATGTCGATCTCGCCCTCCACGCGCAGGGCCTGGCCACCATAGACCAGCCGCGGCAATTGCCCGGACAGCTCACCGGCAAAACGCGGCCAGCCAAAGGCGACGACCAGATCGGACATGTCCACGCCCTCGGCGCTCAGGCTGGCGGCGAGCAGGTCACCGCTGTCGGCAACCGGCCGCAGCACCAGGTCACCGACGCGCAACCGGCCCTCGAACAGCTCCACCGCCACCGGCGCGCTGGCGCGCAATTCAGCGCCGGAGGATTGGCCCTGCCAGCGGCCGGGGCCGAACGCCAGCGCATGCATGGACAACTGCCGCCAGCGCAGATCGAACGGGGCCGGCGCTGCGCCCCGGCGGAAGGCGAGCGGGCCGTCCAGGCCGGTGATGGCGTAACGGCCGCTGCCGGTGCCGACAGAAACATCGGCCAGCGCCAGGTCCAGCGCATCCAGTCGGCCGTCGGCAGCCAAGGCCACCTCACCCTCGATCTGGCCGGACAGTGCGACATCACGCTGGCCAAGACCGGCCAGCAGGCCATCCAGATATCGCGGCTGGGCCTGCGCCAGATCGATACCGCCGCTGGCATTGAAGGCATCCAGCCAGGAGCCGGCACCGATCGGCCCCGAGCCCTGGCCGGACAGCGCCACGCCGGTGTCGGTCATGGTCAGGCGTTCCATGGTCCAGGCCTGGTTGCGCACGAGCACGGACAGGTCCAACGCCACCTGGCTGCCGGCCGGCCACTCGACATACAGCGGCCCGGCCAGCAGTTCACCGCGGCTGATCACCGGCCGCGCCTGCAGCCGCCAGCCACCGGCCGCCGGCAGGCTCAGCGTCACCGGGCTGGTCAGCGCCAGGCCGTCGGTGGCCAGGGTGCCGGCGGCGTTCTGTACCGCCATATCCCGGGCCTGCACCTGACCGTGCCATGGGCTCGCGGCCGATGATCTCGACGATGAACCGGCCTCGCCGCCTGTTGGCTGCCAGGCCAGCGTGCCGTCGATCTGCGCGGACTGCCAATCCAGTTGCGGCAACAAGCCACGCAGCCAGGCCCGACCGGCACGGCGCACCTGCACCAGCACCGGCGCGCCGGCCAGCGGCAGTTTCACGCTGACGCTGGCCTGGCCCTGGATCAATTGCAATTCGGCCTGCGTCAGTGCCTCATCGGCGCGCCAGACCATCTGCCAGCCGCTGCCGGCGCCGCGCCAGGCCAGGGGTCCCTGGCATTGCCAACGCGCCGGCGGGCGGTCGTTGTTGGCGTCATTGGAATCGTCAGTCCTGGTCAGGGCAGCGGATGGCTCATTGGCCGGCATCGCAGCCGTGCCCACCACGTCAGCATCCGGCAAACGCTCGGGCTGGCACTGGAACTGGACATCGGCCAGTTCCGCGCGCAGGCCCGGCAGCGACAGCGCGCGCGCGCTCAACTGCATCCGCGCCGGTGTCGCCCCCGCTGCCGGCTGGAATGACAGCGCCACCGATTCGGCTGCCAATTGCTCGTGCTGCACCTGTTCGACCGTCAGCCGGACACTGCTGGCCACGGCCGGCGACGGCACGGCCATGGCCACGCAGGCGGCGATCAGCAGCAGGCCCGGCAGACACGCCACTTGACCTGCGCGCGCGCAGGCGCGAGCCTTGCGTAGCGATGTCAAACTGTTGCCAAAGACCATGACCACAAACCGGCCAACGTTGCTCATTATTGAGGACAATACGATGATCGCCGAGTACCTGGTCGGCATCCTGGAAGGCGCCGGCTACGTGCCGCTGCAGGCCGCCACCCTGGCCGAGGCGCGCCGGCTGCTGGCAAGCTGCGAGATCGACCTGTGCCTGTGCGACCGCCACCTGCCCGATGGTGACAGCGTCGAGCTGCTGCCGGCAATGACCGGCATACCCGCCGTCCTGCTCACCGCCGCCGCTGCCGAAAGCCCGCGGCAAGCCTTGCTTGATGCCGGCTTCGTCGAAGTGCTGGCCAAACCCTGTGAGCCCGAGCGTCTATGCCGCGTGATTGCCCGCACCCTGGCGGCGGCGCGGGCGGACAATCCGGCCCGGGCCGGAGCAAGCAGCCACGCACCGATCGACCTGCCAGCCACTGCCAGCGCCAGCGCCAACACCAGCGCCAACACCGACGCTGACGACAGCGCCAGTTGCGGCGACCTGCCGGTACTGGACGACGGCGCCGCCCTGCTCATGTGCGGCAACGATGCCGAAGCCATGGTCGCCCTGCGCCGGCTGCTTGCCGATGAACTGCCGCCGATCCGCAAGGCTGTCGCCGGCCTGGTCAGCGCCAGCTCGCAGCAGCGCCTGCACCTGGCCGGCGAACTGCACAAGCTGGCCGCCTCGGCGGCCTGGTGCGGCGCCACCGAAATGGGCCATCACTGCAACCGCCTGCAGCGCGAGCTCACCACCTCCAGGCGGCCGGTCAGCGACAGCGCCGGCGACCTGCTCGATGCCCTGGACCGCCTGGCGCAGGCGTTGCCTGGATAACTGGCGGCACTTGGACAAGCCGCCAGCCGGCGGGATCAATTCACTTGAGCGCCATCTGCGCCCGCTTGGCGGCAGCGCGGTGGACACCGGCATGGTCACGCCGCCCGAACGCGATCACCGTGACGACTACGACCTCGTCATTGACCTGATAAACCAGTCGGTAGCCGACGCTGCGCAACTTGATCTTGTAGCCACCAGGCAGACCGTGCAGCCGGGCGCCAGGCACGTGTGGCTGCTCCAGGCGCTCGGCCAGTTTGCGCTTGAATTGCTCGCGGATCGGTGGCGCCAGCTTGCGCCATTGAGCGCTGACTCGACGAACTCCAGGCTATAGCTCATCAAGTGAAATCTTGATCCGACGCTCGCCGGCGCGAGCCCGCGCCAGTTCTGCCAGTTCCAGGTCTTCCAGGCGCTCGATCAAGCTTTCATAAGCTTTGGCCGGCACCAGATAGGCGGAGGGCTTGTTGTGCACCAGCACGGCCACCGCCTCGTTGTCGGCAGCCTCGATGATCGCGCTGGGATTGCGCTTGAGTTCGGTGATACTGACGCTGACACCCGCCACAAGGGTTTCCATATTCGGCTCCAAATAAGGAGCCAAATATCTCACGGGCCAGGCCCGCTGGCAAGCAGGCCGGTTACTCCAAAATCGCGCGCACCGCCTCCAGGGCTTCATCGACAATGATCGCCGGCGCCTTCTCGATACGCTTGAACGTGCGCGCCCGGGCATCCACCGTCCGGGTCTGGTCACAGAGCACCACACCCTGTGTTCTGGTGCCGCTGCCCATCAGGTTGACGCTGAAGCCGTGCTCGCGCGAATGTGCGCCACCTTGGGTGATCGGCGCCACCAGCAGCAGACCCGAGGCCTTGTTGAAGCTGTCCGCCGACAACACCAGCACCGGGCGGGTACCGCGGATTTCGTGGCCCCGGGTCGGGTCCAGGCTGAGTGCAAGAATGTCGCCCCGGGCGGGAATACGCGCCATGGCCGCCCGGCTCAAAGCAGCTCGCGCCCGACCGGGCCGTCCGCAAGCGATTCATCGCGTGCCCACTCATCCGGCGAGCCCGGGCTGGCGGCCAGACGGTCGGCCAGCGAGCGACGGGCCGGGGTCACCGACAGGGTGCGCCCGCTTACTTCCAGTTCCACCACCGATCCGGCATCCACCGCCAACGCCTGCGCCACGGCCTTGGGAATGGACAACGTGATCGAACCGCCGGTGCGGCGAAGGGTTGCAGCGAGGGCCATGACGCACTCCAGTGTTTTACTGAAGTAAAATATAGATCGTGCCGAGCGCCACGGCAAGGCTCCGGCTTCCGGCATCCGGATCGGCTGCAGAGCGTCTGCTAATGACATTGAAGCAACTGCAGGGCGCGTGGGTGAAACGGGAGATGACAGGGTGTTCGAGCCGCCGTCTGGTGCGGCGAGACAAAATTTATTCATCACCGAGACCGGCTGCAGCGGCAATTGACTGGGCAGGTCAAGCCGGCATCGAGCCAACCATGAAAACTCCTGTTCGGTGGCAATCCACCGCCCGGAGTCAAAGCATCGGCAGCTTCAGCCCCTGCTCTTTCGCGCACTGTTTGGCGATCTCGTAGCCGGCGTCGGCGTGGCGCATGACGCCGGTGCCGGGGTCGTTCCAGAGCACGCGTGCAATGCGCTTGTCGGCGGCCTGGCTGCCGTCGCAGACAATGACCACGCCGCTGTGCTGGCTGTAGCCCATGCCGACGCCGCCGCCGTGGTGCAGCGATACCCAGGTGGCGCCGCCGGCGACGTTGAGCATGGCGTTGAGCAGCGGCCAGTCGCTGACCGCGTCGCTGCCATCGGCCATGGCTTCGGTTTCGCGGTTGGGGCTGGCGACGCTGCCTGAATCCAGGTGATCGCGGCCGATGACGACCGGCGCCTTGAGCTCGCCGTTGCGCACCATTTCGTTGAACGCCAGGCCGAGCTTGTGGCGCTGGCCCAGGCCGACCCAGCAGATGCGCGCCGGCAGGCCCTGGAAGGCGATGCGCTCACGCGCCATGTCCAGCCAGTTGTGCAGGTGCGGATCGTCCGGGATCAGCTCCTTGACCTTGGCATCGGTGCGATGGATGTCCTCGGGATCGCCGGACAGCGCGACCCAGCGGAACGGGCCGATGCCGCGGCAGAACAGCGGCCGCACATAGGCGGGCACGAAGCCGGGGAAATCAAAGGCGTTGGCGCAACCTTCGTCGAAGGCCATCTGGCGGATGTTGTTGCCGTAGTCGACGGTGGCGATGCCCTGGGCGTGGAAGGCGAGCATCGCTTCGACATGCACGCGCATGGATTTTTTCGCCGCATCGCGGACCTTGTCCGGGTTGGCCTGCTGTTGGTCCAGCCACTGCTGCACGCTCCAACCGGCCGGCAGGTAACCGTGCACCGGATCGTGGGCGCTGGTCTGGTCGGTGACGCAGTCGGGCCTGACGCCACGGCGCACCAATTCGGGCAGGATGTCGGCGGCGTTACCGAGCAGGGCGATGGACCTGGCCTCACCGGCGGCGGTGTATTTTTCAATCCGCGCCAGCGCGTCGCCCAGGTCGGTGGCCTGCTCGTCGACATAGCGGGTGCGCAGGCGAAAATCGATTGCGGCCTGACGGCATTCGATGGTCAGCGATGAGGCGCCGGCCAGTGACGCCGCCAGCGGCTGCGCGCCGCCCATGCCGCCCAGGCCGGCGGTGAGGATCCACCGGCCCTTGAGGCTGCCGCCAAAGTGCTGGCGGCCCATTTCGACGAAGGTTTCGTAGGTGCCCTGGACGATGCCCTGGCTGCCGATGTAGATCCACGAGCCGGCGGTCATCTGGCCATACATCATCAGGCCCTTGCGATCGAGCTCGTTGAAGTGTTCCCAGTTGGCCCAGGCCGGCACCAGGTTGGAGTTGGCGATCAGCACCCGCGGCGCATCGGCGTGGCTGGGGAAGATGCCGACCGGCTTGCCCGACTGCACCAGCAGGGTTTCGTCGTCGCCCAAGTTGCGCAGCGATTCCAGGATCGCGTCGTAGCTGGCCCAGTCGCGCGCGGCGCGGCCGATGCCGCCGTACACCACCAGATCTTCCGGCCGCTCGGCCACCTCCGGGTCAAGGTTGTTCTGCAGCATCCGGTAGGCCGCCTCGGTGAGCCAGGATCGGCAGCTCAGTGCCGTGCCGCGCGGCGCGCGGATGCGGCGTGAGGGGTCATGGCGGGGGTCGGTCTGGACGTCGGTCATTGAAGGCTCCCTGGTGCTGACAGATCGATGCCGGCGCAACGGCAACAACGCCGGGGCAACAAGGCCTGGGCGACAAGGCCGGCGCGACAAGGCCGGCGATTATCGCACCGCGTCGGCAGGGGCGCTGCGGCGCCGGCTGGCCGCCAGCGACGTGGGGCAGAAACCTTTGGCCCGTACCGGCGCTATCCAGATGATGCCGGCGCGTCGACGCCGGCCGCGCGATCCCGCCTCAGACCTGGGTGAGGTGGGCGGCGATGGCGCGGCGGAACGGTGGCACGCGGTTGGCTAGGCGCAAGGTGGTGCCGCGCAGCCAGCGGGCCATCGGGCGCTCATCGTTGTACAGCCCAATGACGGCGCGGGTGGCGGCATAGACCGGAAAGGCCGCCGCGTGGTGCTGGCGCTGGTAGCGGGCCAGCACCGCCTGCGAGCCGATGTCGGCACCGTTGCGATGGGCTGCCAGCAGCGCCCGGGCCAGCCGCGCCTGCCCTTGCAGGCCCAGGTTGAAGCCATGCGCGGTGACCGGGTGCATGCCGACCGCGGCGTCGCCGATCAGCGCCGCCCGATCGGCAACGAAGCGCTCGGCGTAGACCGATACCAGCGGATAGACATGGCGGCTGCTGGCCAGGCTCACTTCGCCGCGGCAGCCGCGCATGCGCTGCTGCAGGTCGGCGGCCAGTTCCACGTCGGTCATCGCCTGTACCCGTTGCATCTGCGCCGGGTTGAGCGTGAGTACCGCCGAGGAAAGCTCGCCGTTGAGCGGCAGCAGCGCCAGCGTATGGCCGTAGTCGAACCATTCCCAGGCGACATGATCGTGCGGCCGCGTATGCCGGAACCGGCACACCATCATCTGCGTGCCGTGATCGCGCGAACGCGCACCGACACCGAGCAGGCGCCGCACCTGCGAGAAGCGGCTGTCCGCGGCCACCAGCAGGCGCGCCTGGAGCTGGCGGCCATCCTCAAGCTGCACCGCAACACCATTGCCTTGGGTGACCACGGCCTGGACGCCGCTGCCGGTCACCAGTTCCACCTCATCCTGCGCGCTCACCGCCTGGAAGGCCGCGCGCCGGATGACCTGGTTGGGCACCAGCCAACCCAGTTGCCCGCTGCGCCCGTCGGCGGCGGAAATCTGCAGGGCATGGCGACTGTCGCCATCGCTGATCCGGGCATCGCGCAGGTCGGAAATCTCCGCTGCAGCAAATGCCGGCCACAGCTCCAGTTGCTCCAGGATGCGGCGCGAGGCGTGGGTGAGCGCGATCTCCCGGCCGTCGAATTGTGGATCGGCGATCGCCGCCAGCGGCTGCTTTTCCACCACCGCCACCGACAGGCCGCTGCCCCGCAGGGAACGGGCGAAACACAGTCCCGCCGGCCCGGCACCAACCACCACGACATCGAACTTCATGCCTGTCCTCTGGGCAACCCAAGTACGGTGCCAGCTTGCCGGCCGATGGTTCCGGCTGCCTTGACCCAGGTCAGGCAGCGGCTGGTGCGCCCGCGCCGGCCGTGGATGAGTGCCGGCCTGAGTTCCGGTCTGACTGCCGGCGCCGATGGAATGAACAACGCGCGCGGACTTGGCGCCGGCGCGCCCTGCCCAGGTCACTGCCCGCCGCGTTGCGCCGGCAGCACCTGGCCAGCCTGGTGCAGCTCCATCTGCGTGACCTGGCCGGAGTCATCGCGCGAGAACCGAATCTCGATGCCCAACGCCGCCGCTTCGAACACGTCCTCGGCCACCGGCGCCAGCGCGAACTCGCCCTGTCCGGTTGCCTGGCCATGCAGGACGCCATCGCGCTCGCGCAGCACCAGGTCGAACTGTGGCATCAGCGCCCAGGTGCCGGCGTAGGCCTGCAACTGCTGCGCTGTCAGGGACGGCGCCACGGCAGGCCGCGACACCGGGCGCCGCGGCTGCGCCAGCGGCAGGCTGGGGTCGAGCAGATGTGCACCGAGATCGTTCACGCCTCCGGACGTCGCCAGTCCGGCATCGGCCAGCACCACCACACCCCGCTCGCCGGCCAGATCGAAGGCGATCATCGCCGAGAAGCCACCGGTGCCACCGTCGTGCATGTGCACCTGCCGGCCGGCCAGGGGCATCAGCAGCCAGTTCATCGCCATCGCCTGCTGCGCGGCCGATTCGATCGGTTGTTGCGCCAGCGCGATCGCCGCGCCGAGCGGCTCCGGCGCGCCGCCGAACTGGGCCTGCACATAGCGCACCATGTCATCGAGCGTGGCGCGCACGCCGCCGACTCCGGACAGTTCCGGCGCGAACGTCCAGGCCGCGGTCTGCTCGCCGCTGGCCAGGTGCCCGACAGCGGCCCGGACCCCGTCCGGACGCCTGGCCACGTAGGCCTGGTCCATGTCCAGCGGGCGGAACAGCTTTGCCGTGACCAACTGTTCGAAGTCCATGCCCGAGGCGCGCGCGAGCATCAGCGACAGCAGCATGGTGCCGAAGTTGGAGTACTCGAAGACCTCGCCCGGCGCCTGCGCCAGGGTCACGTCCTGCAGCGAAGCCAGCAGATCGTCCGCGCCCAGGCCGGCGTAGGGATCGGCGGCATCGGTGATCCGCAGCCGCGACGGCAGCCGCGGCAGCCCGGAGGTATGGGTGACCAGATGGCGCAGCCGGATCGGCTGGCCCTGGAAGTCCGGCACCGCGGCGCCCGTGGGCAGGTGCCCGGCCAGCGTGTCGTCGAGCGAGGCCTCGCCGCTGGCGATCAGATCGGCCAGCAGGATGCCGGCCATGGTCTTGGTGACCGAGCCGATCTCGAACGCCACCTCCGGCCCGATCCGCCCGGCGTCGGCCGGGTCGGCGCAGCGCCAGGCGCGGGTGACGCGCTCGCCCTGGATCAGCGCAGCCGCCACGCAGGCGCCGCTGAGGTCACCCTGGATGCGCCGGTCCAGGATCTGCGCCAGATCGGCGTCATCCATGGCGCCAGCGCCGCCGCACAGTACAAGTGCCGCGCCAGCCATCATCGTGGACAGGAGTTTGCATCCGGACATGATCATTGCCTCCGACAGGAATGGGCAGCACGACGACTTTATCAGCGCCGGGCCCGGGTATCGGTAGAAGTAGGGGTTGAAACCGGATGCCGCAGGATTTTGCGTTGAAGATCATCGGCTTGCCACAAATTAGTGGCGGAGAGGGTGTCTGCCATGGTCCTGTTACATTCTGCCGCATTACGTCGCTAGATTCAGTTGCGAATCAATGACCTATCAACCTACCTTGTCGCCTACTGTCGCGGCCTGTATCATCAGACCACCGTCACTATTGGCGGGTAGGATGAGGGATGCAGGATGCCCAAGGTTGCCAAGGCACTCGGTGCAGCGCAGGTTGCGCGGATAACGAAACCGGGATTCCATGCGGTAGGTGGCTGCCCCGGCCTGCAGCTGCAGGTGACCGAAGGCGGGCGCAGTTGGGTATTGCGCGCCATGGTCGGGAGTCGGCGCCGGGAGATCGGCCTTGGAAGCTGCGGCGAGGTATCACTGGCCGATGCCCGCGAACAATGCCGGCAGATGCGGGCGCAGATACGGGCCGGCATCGATCCGGTTGCCGAGCGGGCCGCCGCACGGGCCGCCCTGCTGAATGCGCAGACCAAAGAGATCACCTTTGCCGAGGCCGCGCGACGTGCTCACCAGGCGCGGGCTGCGGAGTTCCGCAACGCCAAGCATCGTGCCGGCTGGATCAGCTCGCTGGAGAGCTACGCCTTCCCGATCATCGGCAACCTGCCGGTGAACATCATCACGGTGGCGCACGTCCTGCAGGTCCTTGAGCCGATCTGGACCACAAAGACTGAAACCGCGACCCGGGTACGCCAGCGAATCGAGACTGTGCTGAGCTGGGCCACCGTGTCCAGATTCCGGGAAGGCGACAACCCGGCTCGCTGGGCCGACAACCTGAAAGAGCTGCTGCCGCTGCCGGCCAAGGTCCGCAAGCGCAGACACCACCCGGCGCTGCCCTGGCAGGAAGTGCCCGGATTCATGGTCAAGCTGCGCGAGCGCGAAGGTGTATCGGCGCTGGCGCTGCAGTTCGCCATCCTGACCGCTGGCCGCAGCGGCGAAGTGCGCAACGCCACCTGGAACGAGGTTGATCTGGCCGCCGGCATCTGGACCATCCCGGCCGAACGGATGAAGGCCGGCCGCAAGCATGAAGTACCGCTATCACCGGCCGCTGTGGCCATCCTGCAGGCGCTGCCCCGCACCAGTGACTATGTGTTCGCGGCGCCGCGCGGTGGCCCGTTGTCGGATATGTCGATCAGTGCCGTCTGCCGGAGGATGGAAGTGGAGGCCGTGCCCCATGGCTTCCGGTCCAGCTTCAAAGATTGGGCGCGCAACGAGACCCGCTTTGCTGATGAGGTTTCCGAGCTGGCCCTGGCGCACGTCAACAACGATGCCACCCGATCCGCCTATGCCCGCGACGGACTGTTGCCGCAGCGCGCGCAACTGCTGAACCGATGGGCCGACTACTGCGCCAAGCCGAGGCCGGCCGTGGCGACCGTGACACCGATCAAGAATGCCCGCAAGGCATCCGGCGAGAGCCGGTAACAGCGGCTGGCGACGTGGAATCAGCACGCTGCCGGCCTACCAAAACCGTTCGATAGGAGAACGATCATGGCAACTGAAAACGCGGCCAAAAAGTGAGATGACCAGCGAGCGGAAAATCAGGAGGGGCGGGCCGGGCCGCCCGTGGAACAAATGTTTCACGGCTCGTTTTCCCGCCTGTAAATGAATGTTTGCTGACCAATAAAAGCCCGAGACCCTAGAAAACCAGTCGCTTACTGTCGCTTTTCGTCGCTTATTCCCTTCATCGCCGCCTGCCGTCGAGACAGTATGGCGCCAACAGGAAATCTGGCATTTAATAGATGTCGGCCGGGATACACCCGGCTGGCGCTGAACACACTGGGACGCGCCTGACTCAACACAGGGCGCGGCTTGCGCGCCTGAGCTGCAGGAGGTGCGCAATTGCGACCCGAATCGATTAAGCCAGCAAACTACTCTGTTCCAGATGCTTGCCGGGTATACGGGCTAAGCAGAACCGCGCTGTACGACAAGATCAAAGACGGCCAGATCAGAGTTATCAAACTCGGCTCACGGACGTTGATTCCGTCATTTGAGCTTGAGGCATTCTTTGATCGTCTGTGGACGGACCAGCATGGAGGTGCAGCATGAGTCGCGCATCTTCCAAAGTCTGGCTTTCTGACAACGACATTGCCGAGCGCCGCGGGCAATCGCGCCCCCATATCTGGCGCCTGGTCAAGCAAGGCGATCTGCCCAAGCCGGTGAAGCTGTCCGCTGGCTGCACGCGCTGGCCAGCGCACGAAATCGAAGCAATCGACCGCGCGCGGCTTGCCGGTGCCAACGATGCCGATATCCGCAAGCTGATTGCCGACATGGATGCCGCGCGCCGGCAGGCGGTGGCCGCATGAGACCCCTGAAAAGACAAAGCCCGCCGGGACGGGCGGGCCTTGCAAAACAGCAGACCAAAGGGCGCGGGCTGCACAGCGATTCTATCACGGCCACCGATCCAGTCCAGCGCCTGCTGGACCGCCTGGAGGGCGTCCGCAAGGTCGGCGGCGGCTGGATTGCCCACTGCCCTGCCCATGAAGACCGCAGACCATCGCTGTCAATCGGCGGCGGCGATGATGGCCGTGCGCTGCTGAGCTGCCACGGCGGATGCCCTGCTGCCGCTGTCGTTGCCGCCGTCGGGCTGGAGCTGGCCGACCTGTTCCCGCGCCGCCTGGACATCGGGCCGATGACATCGGAGCAGCGGCGAAAGGTCAGCGCAGAGACCCGCACCAGGCGGACCCTGGCCGCCCTGAACGCGGCATTGCCGATGATCGCCCTGGTAGAGGTCACCGCCGCCGCAATCGCCGATGGCGAGCCGCTGGATGAGCAGGATACCGAGCTTGTCCGTGGCGCTCACCAGCGCCTGCAGGAACTGCGCTTGGCCGTGCAAGGGGGGATGGCATGAGCCGCCTTGAACTTGCAGCCGCTGCGCTGCTGGATGAGCCGACCGCCGCACACGATCCTTGCTCGCACCTGGCCAATGCGCAGCGCCTGGTAGAGCACTACGGCGACCAACTGTTGTACGTCGAGGGCATCGGCTGGCACGTCTACGGCCCGCCCTGGCGGCATGATGAATTGGCTGTGCAGCGGCTGGCGCAAGGGCTGGGCCGGATCATCGCCAACGAAGCCGCCGGCATGGCGCCATGGGTCGCTGAGGCGCCGGACAAGGCCACTCGCGAGCAACGCCAAAAGGATATGGATCGCCGGTTCAGGTGGGCAGGCCAGAGTGAGTCCCTGCCGACGATTGAATACTCGCTGGCCATGGCCCGGCCGCTGTTGGCTGTGCAGGCTGCGGACATGGATGCCGGCCACGATTTACTCGGGCTGCCGTCCGGCGTCTTGGACCTGCAGACAATGCGACATCGGAGATATCATACAAAGGACAGGATCACGAAAGTGGCTGGTTGTGACTTTGACCTGAGTGCAACATCGCCGACATGGGAGCGAATCATCGATGAGGCCATGGGCGCCGATCCCGAGCTGGTCGATTACCTGCAGCGGCTAGCCGGATACATGCTGTCTGGTCGCCGGGGCGAGCACATCTTGCCGGTGGCATGGGGGACGGGCGCTAACAGCAAGTCTACGATCCTGGGGGCGTTGCAGGCCGTCATGGGCGAATACGCGAGCAGCGCAGCGCCCGGCCTGCTGATCCAGCGGCACAGCAACGAGCACCCGACCGCGCTGGCAGACCTGCAGGGCCGTCGTCTGATTGTCGTCTCCGAAACCGGCGAGACCGGCCGGCTGAACGAGGAGCAAGTGAAGTTGCTGACCGGCGGCGACCGGATCACGGCAAGGAGGATGAGGCAGGACTTCTTCACGTTCGAGCCGACGCACCTGCTGGCGCTGCAGACCAACCACCGGCCGCGTGTGTCCGGTACCGATGAAGGCATCTGGCGTCGCTTGCGGCTGATCCCGTTCGCTGTGACCGTGCCGCCTGAACTCCGCGACCCGGCCTTGCCAGAGAAACTGCGGGCCGAGTTGCCCGGCATCCTCAATTGGTGCCTGGAAGGCTGGCGGCGATATCGCGAGCAGGGATTCAACGAGCCTGCCGCCGTGAGGGTCGCGACCACCGAGTACCGCACCGCCAGCGATCAAGTGGGGCTGTTCCTGGCTGACTGCTGCGTGCTTGACGATACGGTGACCACCACCGCCGCCGACCTGTACCGCCTCTACTCGCAGTGGGCACAGGATGCCGGCGAGCGGCCACGGTCACAGCGGGACTTCGGTATGCGGTTGTCGGAACGCGGGTTCGAGCGGGTCCGGACCGGTGCAGGGATCCGATGGCGCGGTCTGCGAATCAGTGTAGGAAGTGAACCTTGTGTACCTGATTTGCCTATAACCCCTAGAGAAAAAGTTTTCCGTGAGGGTCATACCCAAAACAGCTCACAAGGTTCACTTCATACATCGAAAGACGATGAAAAGAGTGATGGGGGTCACAAAGTAGACGATGCCGAGATTGATCACCTGATGTCACTGGTCGGAGGCATGGACCAATGACCAGCATCCAAGAAACCACCGCCGCCCTGGCCGACGCCTGCCGACAAGCCGGCGTTGATCCTGCCCAAGTGTTCCAGCACCTGGACCGGGGCGACGTGGAGGCCTATGAGCAGTACATCGGCGATCCGAATCTGGTCCGGTTCATGGAGGTCACCGCCGACACGATCCAGCGCGGGCGCTGCACTTGCTCGCGATGCCGGTCCTGATCTGATCAAGGAAAAAACAGAATGACCACGAAGTTCAAGCCGGGCCGGTCTGGCAACCCCGCCGGCAGACCCAAGGGCACGAAGGACCGCCGCACCGAGCTGCGCGCGCTGATCAAGCCGCACGCCCCCGATCTGATCGCCAAGGCGCTGGCCCTGGCCAACGAGGGCGACGTGGCTGCACTCAAGCTGCTACTGGAACGCGCTGTGCCGCCGTATCGACCTATCGGGGAGGCAGTGACCTTCCCCATGCCCAAGCAAGGCAGCCTGGCCGATTCAGGGCGCGCTGTGATGGAAGCCATCGCCGACGGCAACTTGCCGCCGGACATGGGCCGGCAATTGATTGATGCCCTGGCCGCACTGGGGCGAATCGTGGAGCTTGATGAACTAGACAGGCGCCTGAGCGCCTTGGAGGAAAAGAGCAGATGAGCCGATCACTGATCACACGAATCGAGAGGCTGGAAGCCGCCGGCAACACGGCCGAGGCGCGTATTCACCTGTGGCTGAACCACCCCGGCCGCGCCAAAGAAGACGACGTAACCGCCGTAGACCTGGCCGGCGCCTGGATCAACCGCAGCCCCGGCGAGCCCTTGGACGACTTCCAGGCCCGCGCCATCCAAGAGGTGCATGGAGACGCACCCCCGGCCGTCGTGGTCGGGATTTTCCAGTACGAAAACACAGACCCCAAAGGACCAACCCATGAGTAAGACGTTCAAAGCCCGCAGCAATGGCCGCGACCCGGCACCCAACCACAAGGAACCCTGACATGAACACCCTTACCGACTACACCCGCAACCTGGTGGAAACCGTCGCCAGCGAAGGCGCGCAGCCGATCTATGCCCGCGCCGAGGTGGGCGGCGAACTGGACGCCATCCGCCTGCCGACCGGCGCCGCCATCGCCTGGCGTGTGCCTGAGTCCGCAGACCCGAACGACTCGGCCAGCGAGCTGCACAAGGCCGCCCTGGCGATCCGCGCCGCCACCAGCGCCGCCGCGCGTGTGACCGCGATCCAGCGCGATGAGCGCCTGAGTGACACGGCCAAAGCCGAGGACATCGCCAACGCATGGGCCGGTGGCGCTGCCAAGGTCGACAAGCTGCTGAGCGAGGTGGAAGCCGAGGCCGAACGCTTCGCCGCCCATGAACGCGCCATGCTGGCCCCGCCGCCCGTCACCGATCCGGTGCACCAGATGGCGGACATGGAAGCCCGGCAGTGGCTCGCCAGCGTGCCCGCCGCCAATCTGCCCGACCTGGTGCACAAGATGCAGGCCGGCGAGCTGCCCGACCTGCTGGCCGCCGCGATGCGTTCCCCGGTGCCGCTGCCTGGTGGCGTCGGGCAGGTGCTGCCTGATGCCTGGCGCGCGCACCTGACCCGCACCCGCCCCGACGATCTGCGCGCACTGGACGCCCGCAGGGAGCGGCTGACATGGCTGCTGGAAGTCAGCCGGCAGGCCGCGGGCGCTATCCAGCGTCCGCAGACCACTGGCCCGGCGGTGCGCCGTGTCTGAGCACCTTGTTCGGTCACTACGCCCAAGTCGTAGTGAGGAAGATCCAGCAAAGACCTACACCACCAAGCACGGGACCACCGTGCCGGGCTTTTTTTCGTCTGGAGGAAGGCCGGGGCTATCGCGTCGGCCATTTTCACTGATGGCCGGTAGGTTGGCGGATAGTGCGCCAACTGGATCGCAAGCCATTGTATTTAAACGCACAATGGCGGAGAGGGTGGGATTCGAACCCACGGTACGGGCGAGCCGTACACCGGATTTCGAGTCCGGCCCATTCAACCGCTCTGGCACCTCTCCGGTCGCGCGGCCTGCGATGCCGGCATTGCTGCCGGCAACTTCACGCACTGAACGCTAACGTCGCGTGCGCTACGTCCATTAGGATTGGCGCGCAGTTTATCGGTGGACCGGAACAAGGACAAGCCGTAAATCTGGGCGCCGCCGGGGGGAGAGGCGCATTTTTCCGACAACCGAGTCGATACGGTCATGATCCAGTACGGACACGGCAGCCACCGGGGCCACAAGCGGCTGCACAACGAAGACACCTATCTGGCCGACCCCGGGCTGGGCCTTTGGCTGGTCGCCGATGGCATGGGCGGGCATGCCAATGGCGAGGTCGCCAGCGCCCTGGCGCGCGACGAGATGCAGCGCGCAGTGGCTGCCGGTGCCGACCTGGAAACCGCCATCCGCCAGGCCGCCGAGCGCATCAGCCGGCGCAGCCGGGATCCGTCGCAAACCGGCATCTTGCCGATGGGCACGACGATCGCCGCGGTGCAGGTCGACGAATCCGGCTTCAATGCCGCCTGGGTCGGCGACAGCCGCATCTACCTGTGGGACGGCAACGGCCAGCTCAAGCAGATCTCGCGCGATCATTCCTATGTCGAGCATCTGGTGCAGAAGGGGGCGCTGACGCCGAGTCAGGCGCGCACCCATCCGCAGCGCAATGTCGTCACCCAGGCGCTGGGCGTGACCGACCGCGACTTCCTGCAGATTGCCGGTGTCAGCCAGAGCTGGGCCAGATCGATGCAACTGCTGATCTGCAGCGATGGCCTGACCGAGGAGCTGGACGACGAGCAGATCGCCGGCTTCTTCGCCAGCGATGACGGGCCGCAGGAAACGGTCGACCAGCTCATCCATGCCGCCCTGCATGCCGGCGGCTCGGACAACATCACGGTGCTGGTGTTGCGCAATAGCTGAGCACTGCGGCCCCGGTTTCAGGCGCTGCCGGCAGCGGCCCGGTCAAGCCGATTCCTGGGCGCTGTCCCGAGTGCCATCCTGCAACCACAGGCAGCGGCCGCCGCTGCGCTGATCGATCCGGGCCAGCGCCTGATCATGCAGTTCGCTTTCGGCGGGGTTGCTGACCACGCGCCGCAGCGGCGCGCCGTCGACGGCCTGGAACCGCGCCGGGATGCTGGCAGCCGTTCCAGTATCGGGCAGCAGTTGCAGATCCACCTGACCGGAAGTCAAGGCCAGATAGACCTCGGCCAGCAGCTCGGCGTCGAGCAGGGCGCCGTGCACGGTGCGGTGGCTGTTGTCGATGCCGAACCGGCTGCACAAGGCATCAAGCGCGTTGCGCTTGCCCGGGAAATGCTCGCGCGCCATCAGCAGGGTGTCGATGATGCCGGCGCAATCGCGCAGGCGGGTGATACGGGCGCCGCACAGGGCCAGTTCGTTGTCCAGGAAGCCGACGTCGAACTCGGCGTTGTGGATGATCAACTCGGCGCCTTCGATGAACGCCAGGAATTCCTCGGCGACCTCGACGAACGGCGGTTTGTCGGCCAGGAACTGGTCGGTCAGCCCGGTGATCTCGCTCGCTCTGGCATCAATCGCGCGCCCGGGATTGACGTAGCGGTGGAAGCGGCGGCCGGTGGGCCTGCGCTGGATCAGCTCGACGCAGCCGATCTCGATCAGCCGATGGCCCTGGCCGACCTCAAGGCCGGTGGTTTCGGTATCCAGCACGATCTGCCGGCGTGGCGCGGGTGCCGGGTCGGATGCCTGCTCCTGCGTTGAGGCCCGGCCATTGCCTTTGGCAGCAAACAGAAGCGGCGCGCTGCCGCTCACGGCCGCGCTCCGCTGCGCCACTGCTGCGCCGCCACGCGCGCCAGCTCATCGACGCGCTCGTTCTCGATGTGGCCGGAATGGCCGCGCACCCAGTGCCAGCGCACGCTGTGCGGCTGGGCCGCCGCGGACAGGCGCTGCCACAGATCCTGGTTCTTGACCGGCTTGCCATCGCTGGTGCGCCAGCCGTTGCTGCGCCAGCGCGGCAGCCAGCTCTGGATGCCTTGCTGGACGTAGCGAGAATCGGTGTAGAGGTCGATCTGGCAGGGCCTGGACAAGCCCTCCAGCGCGCTGATCGCGGCCAGCAGTTCCATGCGGTTGTTGGTGGTATCGGGCTCGCCGCCGCTGAGCTCACGCTCGCGGCCGCCATAGCGCAGCAGGGCCGCCCAGCCACCCGGGCCGGGATTGCCCAGACAGGCGCCATCGGTGAACGCCTGCACCGCCTGCGCCGGGGTGGTGGTCGCCGTCGATGTCGTCGTTGCGGCCGTTGCGGTTGAAGAAGAAATCGTGCTCATCATGTCCTCACTTGGTCCGGACCGGCGGCGACCAAAGTCGCATGCGACTTAGTTGCCCGGGTCCAGGGGTTGCCGGCGTACCGGCATCAGATCGTAGTTGCCGGCATGCACTCGCCGGCCAGCGCGTTGCGCCTGCAGCACCGGCCGCTGCGCGCGTTTGCGCAGCACCCAGACCCGGGTGGCGCGGAAGGCACTGTGCAACTGGCCGCGCCAGCCCGGCGCATCCTCGCGCGTGGCAGCCAGCCAGTCGGCATCGGGCTGGAAGCCGCGCGCACCGAGCGCGTGGCGATATTCAAGCGTCAGACCATAGCGATGCGCCCACAACGCATCCAGTGGCCAGACCAGCAACCCGGCCGCGTCACGGCGCAGGGCGCGCCGGCCATGGCGCCAGAACCAGGGGCTGAGGCGGTCATAGCGCAACAAATACAGCCGGCCCTCCGGTGCCAGCGTCCGCGCCGCCTCGGCCAGCAGGCCGGCGCTGCGACGGCCATCCTCGGCGACGTGCTGGAGCACGATCTGCGCCAGGCTGCCATCGGGCCAGGGCCAGGCATCGGAAGCGGCCTGGAGGGCGCCGTGCAAGCGATCGCCCCGCGTGCGCAGGATCAGCCGGGCCGTTGCCGGTCGCGACCCGCGCAGCGCCGACGTGGCCGACTGGCCAGACGGCTCACCGGACGACTGACTGGAATGGCCGCGCACTTCGCTCGAAGCGCCATCGACATGCCCAAGGCGCCGGAAACCGGCCGGCTGCGGTCGCAACCACAGCACCGGCTGGCCCGGATGCAACTGCCGCGCCAGCCACGCATCTTCTTCGGCCAGCAAATGGCGCAGTGGCCACAACGGCCGCGGCGGGCGCCCCGGCGGGCCGGCCGATGTCAGTGGCAGGCCCACGTCAATGCAGGCCTGATTCGGTCGGGCACGGCGCAAGACCGCACCCAGGCCGCGGTTCCGGCCCGGCTCGGCGCTCACTGAGGCTGGATGAAAGCGTGGCAACAGGCACGGGTGCGGGTGGTCTCCTGGAGTTCATGGGCGCTGTTCGTACGGGAATCAGAATAGGGCCGCGGGCGGTATCTGGCGGCCGGCCTGCACCGATGCCGCCACTTGGCCAAGGTCAAGAATAGGGACTTCGCGGCCGGTCCAATCGACAACACCGCAGCATCGATCCAGCCGCCCTCGCCCACAGTGGCAAACCCGCAAACCGATGCCCGATGCCGGCGCACCGGCGGCCGAGCAGATCAGCGGCCACACCGGCCATGCATTCTCGCCCATGCCTCGCTATCCTTGCCAGCCATGCACGAACCCACCGACGCGGCATGAGCGGCCCACCGGCAACGCCGACGCCAACGCCGATTCCCGTTTTCGACGACAACTATGTCTGGGCGGTGCACGATGGCCGCCAGGCATTGGTGGTCGATCCCGGCCAGGCCGGACCGGTGGCGCACTGGCTCCAGACCCATGGCCTGGCGCTGGCCGCCATCCTGATCACGCACCATCACGACGACCACATCGGCGGCCTGGCGGCGCTGCGGCGACGCTGGCCGCAGGCGCTCGCCTGGGGCCCGGCCGACGAGCGAATCGCCGACCTGAACCATGTCGTCGGCGAAGGCGACACGGTGCAGGTGGCGGCACCGGCGCTGGCCTTCCAGGTGCTGGCGGTACCCGGCCATACCCGCAGCCACCTGGCCTTTCATGGCCACGGCCTGCTGTTCAGCGGCGACACCCTGTTCAGCGCCGGTTGCGGCCGCCTGTTCGAGGGCACGCCGGCGCAGATGCTGGCCTCGCTGCAACGACTGGCGGCGCTGCCGGGCGACACCCTGGTGTGTTGCGGCCACGAGTACACCCTGGGCAACTGCCGCTTCGCCCTGGCGGTCGAGCCCGGCAATGCCACGCTGCAAGACCACGCGCGGCAGGTCAGGCAATGGCGCGAGCAGGACCGCCCGAGCCTGCCCAGCCGGATCGATCTGGAACGGGCGATCAATCCTTTCCTGCGGGTGGAGCAACCGGCCATCGGGCAGTGGCTGGCCGCGCACGCCGGCCTGGCCAACGATGCCGATCCGGTCGCCGCCTTCGCCGCCCTGCGTGCTGCCAAGGACAGCTTTCGTGGCTGAGCTGCAAGCGCTGGCCGGGAAGCGTGGCGGCGATATCGACGGTTGCCACAGCTCTGCTGGCGCCGGAAGTATCCGCCCACCTGCCCGGCTGATCACCGCCCTGGCCTGCCTGCTGCTGGCCGCCTGTCAGAGTCTGCCGCCGAAACCACCAGCGACACCGCCGGACACCGACGGAACCACTGGCCCGGCCCTGCCGGTGCAGGAAACCATCCAGTCCCACAGCAACCGGATCCGCGCCCACTACGCGCAACCGGCCGTGGACCCGGAGCCGGCCGCGCCTGACCCCGACCTGTGGCAGGAAATGCGCGCCGGCTTCGCCCTGCCCGGCTGTGGCTACGCGCCCGATGGCGAGCACTGGATCGAGCGCTATGCCGCCTCGCCCAGCGGCTTTGCCCGTGTCCTGGACGAGTTCCTGCCGGCGCTGGACTACACCCACCGGCGCCTGCGCCAAGCCGGCCTGCCCAGCGAGTTCGCCCTGCTGCCGATCGTGGAGAGCCATTACCGGCCGTATCCGGCGCCGGAAAACCGGCCGGCCGGAATCTGGCAGATGATTGGACCAACGGCACGCGCGTTCGGCCTGCGCATCGAGCCGGGCTTTGATGGCCGGCTGAATCTGGCGGCCAGCACCGACGCCGCCATCGCCCTGCTCGATCGCTACGGTGATTATTTCCGGGACGACTGGCGCCTGGTCGCCTTTGCCTACAACGCCGGCGAGTTCCGCCTACGGCGCGCGCTGGAACAGCACCAGCCGGATGAAGATTTCGACAGCCTGCAGGGCCTGGGCCTGGCGCGTACCAGCTATGACTATCTGAGCAAACTGCTGGCGCTGTCGTGTCTGATCCGCGAACCCGAACGCTACCGGCTGCAGTTGCCGACCCTGGCCGAGCAACGTCGCCTGCAACCGATTCCCGTGCAGGAGGTGATCGGCAAATCCCTGGCACACGCGCTGTCGGGCCTGTCAGACGAGGAATTCACGCGTTACAACGGCGGCCTGCTGGCCAACCGCACGCCGGCCGGGAGTTGGCAGTTGCTGGCAGCCGGCGAACTGGCCGGCCAGATTCCGCAGGTGGTCGACGGACTGCCGCCGCAATACCGCCTGGGTTGGCAGCGCCGCCCCCTGCAGCGCGGCGAAACGCTGCCCGACGTGGCCCAGGCGCACGATATCTCCGAGCATTTTCTGCACCTGATCAACGGCGGCATCGACCAGGAACCCGAGCCCGGCCAGCCGCTGTGGCTGCCGGGACAATTCGACGCAGCCCGGGCATCGGCGTCGGCCCGGGCCACGGCCGGCAATCCAGCCGTGGTGGCCACCGGCCCGACAGGCGGCAAGCCGGTGCATGTCGTACGCCGCGGCGATACGCTTTGGGCCATCGCCCGGCGCCATGGCCTGACCGTCAAGCAGTTGCTTGGCTACAATGACCTGCCGCACGCACGCCTGCGTCCGGGCCAGCGCCTGCGCCTGGCGCCCCCTTGAATTCCGCCACCACCTGATCCCTTTCCTTTCCGGAGAACACCGATGGGCTTTCTCGCCGGTAAACGCGCCCTGATCGTGGGCATCGCCAGTCAGCGTTCGATCGCCTGGGGCATTGCGCAAGCCATGCACAACCAGGGCGCGGAGCTGGCCTTCACCTATCAGAACGAGCGCCTGCGTGACCGCGTCGAAGAAGCCGCGAAAAGCTTCGGCTCGGACATCGTGCTGCCCTGCGATGTCGCCAGCGATGACGAAATCGCCAACCTGTTCAACGCCCTGGGCGAGCGCTGGGACGGCCTGGATATCCTGGTCCATTCGGTCGGTTTCGCGCCGCGTGAAGCGCTTCAGGGCGAGTTCCTGGACGGCCTGACGCGCGAGAACTTCGGCATCGCCCACGATGTCTCCAGCTACAGCCTGGCGGCCCTGGCCAAGGCGGCGCGACCGATGATGGCCGACCGCAACGGCGCCATCCTGACCATGACCTACCTGGGTGCGGTACGCGCCCTGGCCAACTACAACGTCATGGGCCTGGCCAAGGCCAGCCTGGAATCGTGCGTGCGCTTTCTGGCCTACAACCTGGGCCCGGAAGGCACCCGCGTGAATGCGATCTCGGCCGGCCCGATCCGCACCCTGGCCGCTTCGGGCGTGGGCAACTTCCGCAAGATGCTCGACCAGGTCAAGTCGGTGACGCCGCTGCGGCGCAATGTCACCACCGAGGATGTCGGCAACACTGCCGCCTTCCTGTGCTCGGACCTGGCCGCCGGCATCACCGGCGAGATCACCTATGTCGATGCCGGCTTCAGCACCATCGGCATGGCTGGCGTGGAGTAAGCCAGTCGCCGCCGGGGTTGGTTGCCGGACTGCGGCGACCGGCTCGGAAGCCGCATCAAGCCGCACGCCAACAGCCGCGGCAAACGCAAGCTCCGGACATGGAAAAGGCCGCCCTTGAGGCGGCCTTTTTCTTTACTGCCATCGTGCCCGGTCGACGAGTCGATGACCGGGCCAGTTGCCACGATCAGTCGCCGAACGAAGAGCCGCCGGCGCTGCCGCCAGACATCTCGATCTTCTCGCCGCGACGCAGGCTGGCCAGCAGGCCTTCCTGTTCGGCCTGCATCAGCGATTGCGCCAGTTCCTCGCGCACCTGGTCACGGCGCGCCTGGGCCACGGTCGCCGGATCGCCGTCGGCCACCGCCTGGAGTTCGGCCAGGACATAGATGTCGTTGATGGCCAGCAACTCTTGCACCGGGTTCTGGCCCTGTGGCCGCGGCAAGCCGAACAGCTCGGCCACCACCGCCTGCTCGGGCACCGACGCCATGCGCGTGATCCCGGCCACGGTCTCGACCTGCGTTTCCAGATCAGCCGCCAGGCTGTCCAGGTCCTCGCCTGCCTGCCAGCGTGCGAACAGGGCTTCGGCCCAGGCCTTGAGTGCATCCTGGTGGCGCTGGCGCACGATCTCGGCGCGGATCTGGTCGGCAACCTCGGCCAGCGGGCGGGCCTCGGGCCGCTTGTGCTCGGTGACACGCAACATCAGCATGCGGTTGGCATCCAGGCTGATTGCCTCGCTGACATCGCCTTCGCTGAGCACCAGGTCGGAGAACGCGGCCTGGCGCACGGCCGGCGTGGCGAAGATGCCGTGCATGCTGTTGCGGGTGAACGGGCCGGCGCTGCGCACTTCCAGGTCCAGGCTCTCGGCGGCCGAATGCAGCGCGCCCGGATCGGCATAGACCATGTCGGTGAGTCGGCCGGCACGTTCGTTGTACAGGCGCTCGCGCTCGCTGGCGACGGTCTCGTCCAGAAGCTGGTCGCGCACGTCCTCGAACGCGCGGACCTGTGCCGGCCGGACTTCGCGCAGCCAGATCACGTGGTAACCCTCCTCGGTGCGCACCGGATCGGAGATGGCGCCCTGCGCCATCTCGAACAGGGCTTCGTCGAAGGCCGGTTCGGTCAGGCCGCGTTCCAGCCAGCCAAGATCACCACCCTGGGCACTGGAGCCCAGGTCGGCGGAGTGCTCACGCGCCAGCTCGGCGAAGTCCGCGCCCTCGGCGCGGGCCGATTCGGCCAGTTCCCGGGCAGTCTCGACCGCGGCCCGCTGGGCGTCGGCATCGCTACCCTCAGGCTGCACCAGGATGTGCGAGGCCAGGCGCTGCTCGAGCGTGCCGAAGCGGGCCATTTCCCGCTCATAACGCTCCTGCAGGTCCTGCTCGGACGGGCTGAAATCAGGTTCCATGGCCGCGGCATCGACCTCGACATACTCGACCATGACCGTTTCCTCGGTCATGAACCGGTCCTGGTTGGCGTCGTAGAACGCCTGGACCGTCGCCTCGTCAACGTTCTCGTCAATCTCGTCGTCACGCGCGTCGACGCGCAGCAGGCGGGCATCGCGGGTCTGTTCGCTCAGGCGCAGATGGGCGTCCACCTCGGCGTCGGTGACCAGGGTGCTGCCGGCAACCGCCTGCGGCAGGGCGCGTGCCGCGAGCTGGTCCCGCAGGCGCTGCTCGAACATCGGCGCCGACATGCGTTGGCTGGCCAGCCAGGCGCGGTAGGTTTCCGGGTCGAAATGACCGGCCACCTGGAAGGCTTCCTCGTTCTGGATCACCGAACGCAACTGGCTGGCGGGCACCACCAGGCCCATGCGCTCATTGGCGTTGCGCAGCACCGCCTCGTCGACCATCTGCTGCAGGATCTGCTCGCGCCAGACCGGCTGGTCGAGGATCGAGGGATCGAAGTTCTCGCCCATCATCAGGCGCATGTTCGAACGCCAGACCTGGTAGCGCTGCTCGTAGTCGCCCTGCTCGATGCGGCTGTCGCCAACCTTCGCCACATGGGTGTCGATGCGCGCGGTGAAGTAGTCACCGATGCCGAAGAAGGTCAAGGCAAACAGCGCCACGAAAAGGATGAGGAGCATGAACCAGCTCGACGCCTTGTTCCGAATCAGTTGCAGCATGCCGTTGGTTCCGGTGGTCAGGGGCAAACCGCCATTGTAGCGGCAGCCGGCGGCGCCTGTGCAGGATTGGTGAAAGGCGCCGGGAAGGCCATCGCCAGCGACCGGCTCGCTGCCCGGGTTGCATGCAGGGGCGGTGGCCGGCAGGGAATTGCGCTGATCGAGTTGGTGGGCCCAGCAGGGCTCGAACCTGCAACCAACGGATTAGTCGTGCTACGCTGCACTGTATCTGTAACACATGTAGGTGATGCCATGAGTGATGCTACGTTTACTTTCCGGGTTGATGGCGGTCTGAAGGCGGAGTTTGCCAATGCCGCCAAAGCCCATGACCGTACCGGAGCCCAGCTTCTGCGCGATTTCATGCGCAGTTATGTGGCGCAGCAGGAAGAAGCACAACAGTACGACGCCTGGCTGGCGAAGAAGGTCGAGCAATCGCGGGCGTCTGCCGAAGCGGGCAACCTGATTCCCGCTGCTGATGTTGAGGCCCATTTTGCCGCTCGCCGCGCCGCGACTCGCGCCCGCATGGCCCCTTGAATGATGGAGCTGCTATGGACGCCAGAAGCCGCCAGGGATCGCGAAGACATTTACGATTACATTGAGCAAGACAACCCTCTTGCTGCCCTGGCACTTGATGATCTGATAGCAGCAAGAACAGCCGTGCTCCAGGATTTCCCAAGAATGGGACGGTCCGGGAGAGTTCCGGGCACCTTTGAGTTGGTCGTCCACAGCAGCTACATGGTCGCGTATGAAATTGTGGAAACCCGAGTACGAATACTGAATGTCGTGCACACCGCTCGACAGTGGCCGCCGCTGCAAGCGTGAGTCTCGCCAAGAAATGGTGGGCCCAGCAGGGCTCGAACCTGCAACCAACGGATTATGAGTCCGCTGCTCTAACCGATTGAGCTATAGGCCCGTGACTGTCATTGCCACGATCTGCGGTGACGCAAACGGCAGGCGATGGGCGCGCTGCCCGGCAAGATGACCGGGCAGGCTGAACTGGCAAGCGACTGGGCCGCCGTGTTCAGGGAAGGCCGCCTGCCCCGTCCGCCGGACTCGCTGGATCAGGCACCGCGATACTGGCCATGCATTGTAGCGATGCAAGGCGCGGCGGGGGGCGGAATCGGGCGATGCAAGCCGCGGCGGGGGCGGAATCGGGGGCAGGACAAGACCCGGTGGCGGGGCCAGAATCCGGCCAGCCGCGTGTGCTGGCTTGCGCGCGAGACTGCCCGGTCAGGGACTGACAACAGGAGGCAGCGCCCTGCCCGACACCGGCCGGCGCGTGCGCCGGCGGCAATGCCAGCGGTACAGCGTCGGCGCAAGCAGCGGCGCCAGGTAGCCACCGACCAGGACCAGACACAGGGCAACAAACAACAGCGGCTCCGGCAGCCGGTAATGCCAGGCCAGAACGCCGAACAGCCCCGACGCCAGCATCAGGCCATGGAGCACGGCCACCGTTGCCGGTACCGACAGGCCCAGGCGGGACAGCAGATGATGAAAATGCGTGCGGTCCGGAGCGAACGGGCTGCGGCCACGCTGCAGGCGGCGCACAAACAGCGACAGGGTGTCGGCCGCCGGAATGATCAGGATCCAGCCGATGCTGACCGGATAGACGCTGGCCGAGTCGGCCGTGGCAATGGCGATCGCCAGCCAGGCGACCGCAAGGCCGAGCATCATGCTGCCCGAGTCGCCCATGAACGCCTTGAGCCGGTGGCGCACCGGCAGGCGGTAATTGAACAGCAGGAAGCCCCCGGTGGCGGCCGCCAGAATCAGGCAGCAGGCCACCAGCGCCGATGGTGCGCCATCCAGCCATCCAACCAGAGCCAGCAACAGGCAGATGATCGCTACCGCGCCGCCCGCCAGGCCATCCAGGCCGTCGGCCATGTTGATCGCGTTGATCACCAGCACCATGCACAGCACGGTGAACGGCAGCGAGAAGGCGCCAAGGCCGATCCGACCCAGGCCGAACAGATCGCCCAGCACATTGATTTCAACCCCGCTGCCCATCACCAGACCCGTGGCGATGGCGATCTGCATGACCAGTTTGCGCAGGGCCGCAACATCGCGCAGGTCATCGTAAAGACCGAGCAGGAGCATGGCGGTCATGCCCAGCAGCAGGGGTGCCAGGGGCAGGCGCATGCCGGCCTGCGGCAGGACCACGAGCATGAAACCCAAGAAGATTGCCAGCCCGCCGGTCAGGGGCACAGCCCCGCAGTGTCGCTTGCGCGCGTTCGGCACATCAACCAAACCGGTACGCATGGCTGGGCGATGCAAACAACAGACCACCAGCGCCGAAGCCAAGAAGGCGACACCAGATGTCGCTGAGACTTCCATTGCCATTCCTCCCACTAACCCCACCAGCCCCCTGGTTGCTGCCCGTCTGTGGCTTGAAGCCGTGACCTGAATCGCAGCTCGTACTGGATACCGGGCCATCCGCAGGCTTTACCCTTGATTGCCCTGCGGACCGGGCTCTAGTCTGCCACAACTGTGCCGACAATGGGAATGCGGAGATTTGGCGGCAATTGCGCGCCTGGCACCGGTTCGAGAACACCGTCGCCGTCCGCCATTGGCTCCCGTCTTTGACCGTCAGGGGCCGCCGGTATCTAAGCCAGTCAACCGCCGCCCGGGCGGGTCGCGCGTGCCGTTTGTCCAGTGACCGCCTGCAGACGGTGCGTACCCTGGCTGCGGCCCTTGGCGCTGCCGACCGGGTGCGACCGGCCCGATTTGCGTGCCGGCGCCGGGCGCTTGGCCAGTGCCGGCAATTGCGTGCGCTCGGGCCGCTCGCGCCCGGCCAGCAAGGTCCCCAGGAATAGCGCGGCCACGAGCTGCGTGGCCGGCATGTGCCAACTGAAATCGCCCAGGCCGACCACACACAGGGCCGCCAGCCCGGCATACAGGGCCGGCTGTTCACTGCGCTGGAGGCCCGAGCGCAGCACGGCAACCACCACCACCAGCAGCAGCACGGCACCGACCACACCCATCTCCAGCAACCACTGCAACAGGTCGCTGTGGGCATGGTCGTACCAGCCGACCATGTCCGCCGGTTGCACCTGGCGGAAGGCGGCTTCGAAGCCACCCAGGCCGACACCGGACAGCCACCAGGAGGCAGGCATGTCGCTCACCATGGTGACGTACATGAGCAGCCGGCTTTCCTCGGCCGAGGTCACCACCAGACGCTCGGCCAGCGGCGTCAGGCCATACCAGACCATGATCAGGCCAACGACTGCGGCGCCGGGATACAGCAGCCACCTGACCGGGCCATGCCAGCCACCCCGTTGCCGGCGCCACAGCAGCAGCCAGACCATGGCGCCGACCATGCCGGCGACCGCGCCCAGGCGCGATGCGGTGGCCACCAGGGCAACGCCAACGGCCGCTGCAGCCAGCAGGCTGCCGGCAAAGCGCAGCGGCAGCGGCAACCTGGACAGCAGGGGCACGCCCGGCCACCACCAGATCGCCACCGCCAGTGGCCACAACGCCGCCAGGTAGCCGGCATACAGATTGCGATTGCTGAAGCTGCCCTGGACGAAGCCGGTATGGGCGCGCTGCCAGATGCCGAACACCGTGTGCGCCCCCAGCCCCTGGGCGATCAATCCGTACAGAACCTGGAACATCACGGCGGCCAGGAGTGCCAGCCACAGCCACATGCGGCGCTGTCGATTGAGCTGGCCGGCAACCCAGGCGATGACGAACAGGCCAACGAAACTGGCCCATCCAAGCAGGGTGGCGGAAGGGTTTGGCGACCAGTGCGCTGGCGCGAAGACCGGCGAATCCAGCATCGCGTCCGGATAGGGTCCGAACCAGCGTGCCAGCGATGTACTGGGCAGCACCTGCAGCAGGATGGCCACGGTGAAGGCGCCGGCAAACCACCACCAGGCCGGGGACGGCCAAGGCAGGATGGCGCGCCAACGCCCAGGCAACAAGGTCAGCCAGGCGACCACGGCACTGGCCGCGACCAGAACCAGGGTCGCCAGGGCGATGCTTTCCGCCGAGCGCCGCCCCACCATCAGCGGCAGCAGCAGGATCAATCCGGCGATGATGATCGTGGCCAGGTCCAGCCGCCAGCCAGCGCCTGCGTTGCCTGCCCGGGAACCGTTATCGCTTTCCCCGGCCTGGGCGGTCGACGGCGACGCTGTCGTTTCCCTTATGGAATTCATCGGCATATCAGGCATCAGTACTCGATCTTGGCAATGACCAGGCCGGTAGCATCGTCACGTATCCGGTAGCGGACCTGACCCTGGCTGTTGATCTGCTGCTGATTGGGGAAACGCACCAAGAGCTGATAGTCGGCGAGAATCACCCAGCTACCTGACTCGGACCAGCGTTCGCGCAGTACCAGGGCCAACGAGCGCTGTTGGCTGCGCTGAAACATGCTCCGATACATTTCGATCAATGCGCCACGGCCGATGTACTCATTCTCTTGCGCATCCTCCGCCAACAAGGCTGCCAGCGCCGCCAGGTCGCCGGTTTCGATACTGCGCTGATAGGCCCGCACCAAGCCATCCTGCCGATTCGCCAGATCATCCGAAGCGGCCACATCTGCCATGACCGGCGTCTGGGCCTGGTCGGCCGGGGCAGCCACGTCAGCCGCTGGCTGCGCCGGCGGCAGGGCGGCGGCTGATGTTGCCAAGCCGGTCTGCGCGGGCGCGGGCACCGAGGGCGCGGACGGCAATGCTGCCGCAGGAACAGAGGGCTCGGGTGGCGTTGGTGGCGTTGCTGGCGAGGTGGCGATGGACGCTGGCCTGGCTACCGGGTCAGCCGAGACGCTCGCCACAGCCACAGCCACGGCTTCGGCGGCCGGCATGGGCGCGGCTGGCAAGGTGTCGGATTCTGCCGGAGCGGATGGAACCGTCGAAACTTCTGGAGCTACCGGTTCAGGCTCCGGCATTTCCGGCTGCTGGGCAAGCTCCACCACGGACGCCGGTGCCGGAATCGTTGTCGATGCGACCGCAGCCTCAGGCGCTTCGGTGGCCAGGGACGGCGCCGGCGCGTCGCCTGGAACGGTGGCCAAGGCAAGGTCAGGTATCGAGTCGGACGGAGCTGGTGGTGTGATCATTTCGGCGACAGTCGCCAAACCCGATTCCGCAGCCGACCCCGGCAACGACATCTCACCATCCGGTGCCGACGCCTCCGCCTCTTGCACAGCCGGTGCCGGCGTCACCGCGGCAATATCCAGCGGCAGCGGTGCCACGGCCGCCATGTCAGACCCGATACCGGCGGTGTCCGACGCCACGGCCGGCGAGGATTCCAAGGCCTGTTCAGCCGCTTGTGGGCTTGGGCTGGACGTTGAAGCCTGCGGCGCCATGGCAACGGCCTGAGCAGTGTGGCGATCCTGACCGCCCGGCGCCGAGCCTGGAGCGCCTGGCCAGTCTGGAAAAACGGGCGGGGTTTGCTCGGTTGCAGCCGCAGCGGCCGCAGCCGCCGGCACCTCGGTGTCTTCCCCGGCCAACAGGTCACCGCTCCAGGAAGGCCCGGCCGTTGACGAACCATCACCGTCGCCAGCTTGCAAGGGCCGCTGTAGTGACTGTGGCGACACGGGTGTTTCTCCCTCCACGGTGGCCAGCGTGCTGCTGCCGGCTTCAAAGGCGGGCGGCAACGTCGGAGCCGGCGCCAGGAACAGATCCAGCACCGGCAGGAAAGCGAGCAGGGCCAGCACAGCGACCAGCTTGTGGCCGAACCAGCGGTCATTGCCCCAGCGCCGCCGCATCGCTTGCAGCCAGGATGGCCGCCGCGCGGGGCGTGCCGCAGCCGGATCCGGTGCTTGCGGCGTGTGGGCGCTGCCCGATGCTGCCGCCTGGCCGGTGCTCGCCAGTCCCGGACCGGTTGCGGGACCGTGTCCCTCCGGCTCGCTCTTGAACGCGCGATAGGCGGCGATGATCGCCTGCGAACACCCGGTCAGGTAGTCGGCGTGAGCGGCAAACCGGTCCGGGTGATAGGCGCTCAGCAGCAGACGAAAACGACGGCGCCTGGCCTCAACCGGCACCAGGCCGCTGACCCCGGCACGTTGCAGGTGCAGCGCGCCGTCTTCGAACAGCCAGTCATCCAGGAGACCGAAAACCTGCTCGAGCAGAGAGTCGTCGGCATCGGCGGCGCCGACCAGATCCATCAGTTGGCGGCCGTCCTCGGTATTGGCCAGACCCAGCCATGACAGCAAGGCCGCCAGACAACGCTCATCAAGGGCCGCCGGCTCACCCTCGTGCAGAGCCAGGAACAGGCGCTGCAGCCAGAACGGCAGGGTCGAGCGGCGCATCAGCTCCAGGGTGATACTCACCAGACCTCCTCGGCAACGGCGTCAGCGACATCGTCGGCTGGTTCCGGCAGGCGCTCCAGCTCGATCGAATCCAGCCACAGGTCACCGGAGATGCGGTTGTCGAAATCGGGCGTGCGGTCCCGACGCAACGCCAGGGTCAATAAACGGGTCTGGTCGCCGGCGCGCACCTCGCTCGACCAGGGTGTCCAGTCGAAGTCCCTGCCAGGCACCGGCGCGCGGATCGCATGGCCGTCGCCGCCATCGATGTACAGGTAGGGCAAGGCGCGGGTAGTCAGGGCTCGGCCCTGCCAGTACCCGCTCAGACGGTATCGACCACCGGCCTCGACCGGGATCTGGATCTGGGCACGGTTGCGCAGCACGACATTGGCACTGCCATCAAAGCCGAAGCGCAGGCTCGCCGGGGGCTGCTGGTAGTCGTCCAGGTCGCGGCTCATGCTGAGCCCCTGGGGCAGGCCGGCATGGCGCCACTCCAGATCGCCGGCGAGCGCCAGGTCACGGTCGAAGCCGCCATTGGCGATTCCCTGACCGTCATAGTGCGGGTCGATGCCGGCCCACAGGTCCACGGCGCGATCGATGTCGCCGTTTTCCAGCAGCAGGGACACCAGTCCCCGGAATACCGGATCGGACAGGTCGCGGGCTGGCGGTGATTGGCGGAAGATGGCTTCGGCCAGCGCCAGGTCCCTGCGCTGGAGTGCATGGCGCATGGCCTGGGCGCGATGTTCATCGCCGTCGGGTAGCAGCCGCAGTACGAGCTGGTCGGGATCTGCGAGCCAGCGGCTGGCCATGAACAGCGCCTGCCGGGTGTCCTCCGGGTGCGTCAACAACCAGCGCCGCAACAGGCTTTCGGCGGCGGTATTGGCGCCGGCCTGGATTGCCAGTTGCGCCGCTTCCCACAGCACCGGCCGGTCCGATGGCTGCACTGCCACGGCCAGTTCCAGATAGGCCGCCATATGGGCCGGATCGCCACGGCCGGCAGCAGAAATCCGGGCCAGCGCCAGCCACTGCGCGGAAGCCATTGGATAACGCCGGGCAGTGCTGTCGAGGATCCGTGCCGACAGCTCCGGATCGCGTGTCCACAGCGCGGCCGCTGTTCGCGACATCACGCGCCAGGCGTAGCCACCCCACGGCAGGCCGCTTTCAACGCGGGCGAAATTGTCCAGCGAATTGTCGTTGTTGACCAGCCGCTGGAAACGCACTTCCAGGCTCAGTACCAGGACCGCGGCCAGCAACGGCAGCCCCAGCATCAGCCAACAGACCACCCTTCCCGGAGGCGCGCGCTCCCTGTCGGCGCCTTTGATCGCCCCGGTTGCCGGCACGTCTAGGCCTTCTTCAAGCGTGCACCAATACCCGCCTCGGGCATCTCGTCCTCGTCATCGGTGCCGTAATTGTAGTAATCGGAACGGAAGTCGGAGTAGTCGGGGCTATTCAGGTCAACCTGGTTCATCGCCACTCCGAGCAGGTTGGCGTTGACCTGATCCAGGCGGCGGATGCAGTTCTTGATGCTGTCCTTGGTTGTCTGGCCGGCGGCGACCACCATGACCACGCCATCGACCATGCTCGCCAGCAGGATACTGTCGGCCAGACCCAGGATCGGAGGGCTGTCGACGATGACATGGTCGAACACCTTGGTGCATTGCCGCAGCAGCTCACGCATCCGCATCGAGCCGAGCAACTCGGGCGGACTGGGCGCATGCGAGCCGCTGGGCATGATGAACATGCCGGGGACATTGGTGCCGATGATCGACGACTTGCCGTTGCCATCGGCGTCCTTGACCGGGCCGACGCCGGCGATGCGGTTGGTCAGGCCGGGCGACTGCCGGCAGGAGAATTCGATATGCAGCCGCGGGCGGCGAAGGTCGGCGTCGATGACCAGCACACGGGCGCCGTTCTGCGCGATGACCGTCGCCAGGTTGATCGCGGTGGTGGTCTTGCCGGCGCCTGGGGTCGGGCTGGTGATCAGCATGGTCTTGGGCATGCCCTCCGGCGTGGAGAACATCAAGCTGGTGCGCAACGAACGATAGGCTTCCGAAACCGTCGAGCGGATGTGGGTGACGCTGTAGTGCGCCACCCCGGTTGTGGTCCTTCGTCGCTTATGGCCCAAAGGCACCATCATGCCGGCCATGACTGCGCCGGCGTCACGCCGGGCCAGCGGGATAAGGCCCAGCACCGGCCGGCTGGTGAGCCGCTCGAAGTCCTCGGCGCGCCGGATGGTGGTGTCCAGGAACTCCAGCAGCAGGGCCAGGCCGATACCGATCACAGCACCCAGGAACAGGGCCACCAGGACGCTGCGCATGAAGTTGGGGTGGTAGGGGCCGCCGGCGGCCAGGGCCGGATCGATGATCGAGATATTGTTTTCCTGGATGCCCGCCGCCAGGCCGATTTCCTTCATTCGCTGCAGCAGACCGTCATACAGCTCGCGATTGGTCTCGAACTCGCGCTTGAGGATGTTGTACTGGACGCTCTGCTGGCTCAGGGACAAGATTCCGGTCTCGCGCTCGACAATGGCTTCCTCCAGGGTCTGCGCCTGCGCCCTCAGGTTCTCGTACTGGCTGCTGATGGTCTGCAACTCCCGGCGCATCAGCTCGTCGATCTCGGTCTGGATCTGGGTCATCCGGGTGTTCAGTTCCACCACCGCCGGATAGTCGTCCTTGAAGGTCCGCAACATGCTGGCCCGCTGCGTGGACAGCTCGGCCATCTGCATGCGCAGGCCACGGATCGCCTCGTTCTCCAGCACGCTGGCCAACTGGGTCGAACGGCCCGACTGGATCTGGTCGCGATAGGCCTGGTATTCCAGCAACCGGGTCTGGGCGTCGCTTAGCCGCGCATTGAGGTCGCGCAGGCTCTGGCTGGCCATCTCCTGGCGGTCTTCCAGGTTCGCCACCCGGTTTTCCTGGGCGAAGTCCTGCAGGGCCTGGTCGGCGCGCTCCAGCGAGATGCGCATCTCGCCCAACTGGCCTTGCAGGAAGACGCGGGCGGCATTGCCGGCATCGTAGCGACGCTGCATGTTGCTGCGGATGTACTGGTCGACGACGGCATTGGCCATGCGCGCGGCAAATTGCGGGTCGAACGAGGACACACTGACGCTGACCAGGCGCGAACCGCGATGGGGATTGATCTGGATCTTGGAGCGCAGCACAGCCCCGGCGCGGCGGATCGCCGCCTCCCGTTGCCGTTCGGCATCCACCCCCTGTGAGGCACCCTCCGGAGGCCGGCTGAAAGCGCCGCGGAACACCCCGATCACCGAATAGACCTCACCCATCAGGCTGCGTTGCCGGATCTCCCCGGTCAGCTCCGGATGGGATTCGACCCCCTCCCGCTCGACCACAGCCTCGGACAGTGCCCGGCCGCGCAGGATCTCGTACTGGGTGGTGTAGAACTGTTCGGCGGCCTGCGCGGAACCGGAGTCCGGCAGGAAATCCTGGATGCGCAGGATGCGGGCGCTTTCATGGTTGATCTCGACCACGGCCGTTGACCGGTAAACCGGTACGGTCAAAACCGCCGACAGGGCCGCGGTGACGAAGAAGATGGCGATGACGGACAGAACGATCCAGCGGCGCTTTTTCAGGATGCGCAGAAGATCGCGCGGATCGATGCTGTCATCGTCTTCGTTGTGGTGGCTGTGCAGGACCGGGTGTTGCGTCATCGCCCTGCCGCCTTCGGTGTGCACCAGGCTCAAACCGCGCTGGTCACCGGCGTCCTTGTCGTTTCTGTCAGTCATGGCCACCAGCCCGGACACGCCTGGCCACAGCCTGGATCTTGCCAAAATGCAACATCATGGCCGTCGGCATGCCGTTCAGGGAGGCAACGCTCCCGCCGACAGCGACTGTGTAACCCCAGAGGTTTGTGGCCATTTTTTCGTGTGACCTTGCGTTGATCATGCCGTCGGCAACCCGATCAGAACGGCCGGAAGCCGAGGAAGGTGGCGTAGCGCAGGAATTCCCAGGTATTGGCCAGCCCGGAGCGGAGCATGCTGCTTTCGACCAGGACGATGTCACCATCACGCAAGCCGTAATCGGCCGCAGGGTTGTCGCGGATACTGTGGAAATCGACTGCATCGTTGGTCCATTCGCCCGAGGCCTGGCTGCGCCGCAGGACACGGATGGTGGAACGCTGGGCCTCGAATTTCAGGCCGCCGGCCATGGCGATGGCCTTGAGTACCGTGGTATCGCCCTGACGCGGATAGACACCCGGCTTTTCCACTGCGCCCTCGATGAACACCGAGCCGGCCGCCGGGACATTGATGATCGCTGCCTCGCCCAGGACGACATTGAGCTCGCGGGCGCCGTCCATGAGATCGTCAACATCCATGATCAGGCTGCGGGTGGCCATTTCGCCGCTGTCCGGATCACGGACCCGGTCAGTGAGATAAATCATGTTGCCGGCGTTGGCCGCCATGCCGCCGGCCTGGGCCATCGCCTCGACCAGGGTCAGCCGGCGCGGCGTGGCATAGACCTGCGGACGGGCGACGGCGCCCAGTACGGTGAATTGCTGGCTACGGTACTCGCTGACGCTGACACTGACCTGGGGATTGCGCAGATAGTCGCGGCCATAACTGTCGGCGATCAACTGCTCGGTTTCGGCCAGGGTGTAGCCGCCGACGTCAAGCGCGCCGACCAGGGCCAACTGGATGCGGCCGGCAGCATCGACGCGATAGTTGCGGGAAAGCTCTTCGACATTGAAGATCTGGATCGACAACTCGTCGTCCGGGCCCACCCGATACAGGCCGTCATCCTGGGACGAGGCCACCGCCAGGCTCAGCAACTGGTCGTTGATGCCCGCCACCCGTGCCTCGCCCTCCTGCATCTGCTGGAAATCCTGGGCCGTCATCCGCGGCTCCATGACTTCTTTGGAGGCACAGCCGGTCAGCAGGCAAGCACCCAGCAGCCCGGCAAGCACCCACAACATGGCTGCACGAACGCTCATTACAGAATCACCTCGATTTCCCCGGTACACCCCTGAATTCCGCCTTCCCTGGCATCATCGCCAGCGCCCGCGATTACGCGGGCGTTGGCGTTGCAGTCAATCTCCGTCAGGGACTGACGGGGGGCGGATCATCGCAGCAATCATCGTCGCAGATCGCCCAGCCCACGCCAGCGCCGCCAAGTACCAGCAGACCACCGCTGACCCAGCGGTTGGCCAGCAGCGCTGGCACGTTGGAAACCACCTGCAGATAGACAGAATCCACCACCATGCCGGTTTCCCCGGAGATATAACGGATCTCGTAGTCGCCCGGCGTGTCAGGTGCTTCGAAGCTGATCTTGGCTTCCGGTCCCAGTCGGTCCATGCGGACGAACCGGTTGGGCGCGTCACCAGCAGCGGCGATGGCGATGAAGTCGCCCTGCCCGGCCTGGCCGGCCTTGCTCCAACTGACATCGAACTGTTCGCCCGTGTTCACCCGCTCCGGCGACTCGAAATGCACGGCACTGGAAATCACCGTTCCCAACTGGGTCGGCACCGTGCTGGCAACACCGCCGAGCAATCCGACCTGCTGGCCGGCCGATACCTGGTAGTTCGTGCCGCCCGATCCGGTTACCGCCAGATGGCCGTCACGGACCGCGATGCGGACGTGGCCGTCCTCGAGAAGCTCGACGACTCCCGCCTGCGGCACCGACGCCGAGACCTTGACCAGCCCTTCGGGTGATCGGGTCGACAGGCTGAAATCACCCGCCTGGATGGCCAGTGATGTCGACGCCGTCGACAAGGTGTACAGGACCGTTCCCGAGCGCAGCCGAACCTGGATCCGCTGGCCATCCGGGCTGGAGCCGACATGGATGGCTGAGTGCTCGGCCAGCCCCAGGCTGCTGCCATCGTTCAGGGCCAGCACGACGCCGGAGTCACCGGTGCTCATGCCATCGCCGGCGTACCAGGCGAAACTGGTGTCGGCCAGCTTCAGCGGTGCCGAGCCATCGGCCGGGTGGATGGTGACTTCGCCCTGGATCTGGGCGACACCGATTGGAGCCGCTATCGCCGTCAGGGTCCAGAACGAGCCGACGACCATGACCAGCCATGCCAGCAACTGTTTGCTTGAAACCGTGCTCTTCATAACATCTACCCCCAACCTTGCGGTTCAACCTCGTGCCGCGCCGGCACGACGCCCCCTTGCCCGCGCAGTATAACCATAAATCGGAGCCTGCCAAGTGAAGATTAGATAAAATTGTCCCCTTGGGACCGCCGCCAGCGGCCAGCAGCTTTTCCGCGATCCTGGCGGTGTCGCCCCGGACCTGCCGGACACCACTGCCACCCGGGCCAAGGCGTGAGCAGGCGATGCCGGTGGCGGCGCACCCGCCGGAGCGCTACCGTATCACCTCGTCGGGCGAGCCTCGCCCTGACCGATACCGCGCCATGTCCGGGCTGTCCATTTTGCCGACCCGATCCAAACCTCAGCACCGCTGCCAAGCCGACGAGCGCCAGGCGCAAGACCAGGCTTCCACGCCGGGCCGGCCGTTGACGGCCGCCCAGATCGGCGCCGTTGCAAGCGCTTTTCCAAGGCTTTTGCGCATCCGTGTGTTGCTGGCCGTCCACGGTATCGCGGGCACTCACCGCCGCCTGCATCGACGCCATCGGGTGTCCGTGGCACGGCCCGGCACCGGGTTTGATCCAACCCTGTGGCAGGCGCGCAGCCTGGCCCTGCGCCGCGCCGCCGCCCGCATTCCCGGAACCCATTGCCTGGCCCGGTCCCTGGCGCTGTGGCACTGGTTGGGCCAGGCAGGCATTGCCGCCGAACTGCGCATCGGTGTGCGGATCGACAATGGCGTCAGCCACGCCCATGCCTGGGTGGAGCATGACGGCGCAGCCATCGATGAGCAGACCGACGTCAACCAGCGCTTCACCCCGGTGGCCTGGTCAGCGGCGGCGAAGGTGCTCGCGGCCAATGGCCGGGAAACTCCCTGATGGCGTTCATCGACCTTCACTGCCACATGCTGCCGGGCATCGACGATGGTGCCAAGAGCACCGAGCAGGCACTGGCCATGGCCCGACAGGCACAGGCTGACGGCATCCGCTCGGTGGTCGTGACCCCGCACCACCTCAACGGCGTGTACCTGAATCTGGCCGAGGACATCCGGCAAGCGGTGCGTGCCTTCAAGCTGCTGACCCTGGCCAATGGCATCGGCATCCAACTGCTGCCCGGCTCGGAATTGCACCTGGTGCCCGAGTTGCCAGACGCGCTTGAGCGCGGTGAGGCCATGACCATCGCCGATCGTGGCCGTGCCGTTCTGGTCGAACTGCCGGTGTTCACCGTGCCGGTGGGGGCCGACCAGATCCTGGATGACCTGCTGGGCATGGGCCTGACGCCGGTGATCGCCCATCCCGAGCGCAACCGGGCCCTGGCCGAGCGCCCAGAGCGCCTGGCCGACTGGGTTGAACGCGGCTGCCTGGCCCAGGTCACCGCGCAATCGTGCACCGGCGCCTTCGGCACGGTGTCGCAGAACGCCGCCAAAACCATGATCGGCAATGGCTGGATCCATGTCATGGCCTCCGACGCCCATCGCGACCGGCGACGGATCCCGCAACTGAGCCTGGGTCGCGACATGGTGGCGAGCTGGACCAGCCCGGAATTGGCCCGGCTGCTGGTCCTTGCCTATCCCAAGGCATTGATCAACGGGCAGGACGTGGATCGCAGCCTGTTGCTGCAGGCGCTGGCGGCGCTGCCAGGCCAGCAACAGCGACGGCCGTGGTGGCGCCTGTTCCGGCGTTCCTGAGTCGTGTCTACCGGCCCCGCTCAGCCCGCTGCCAGGGCCTGGTAGAGATGATCCAGACAGCGGCCGACATCGCCCCGCGCCCGCTCGGTATCGACCTGGAAGCGCTGCACCAGGCGCTCGGCAATCTCATCGACACTGCCGGCGCCGGCAGCAATCGCCTCGACAATCGCCATTGCCGTGGCATTCATGGTCCACAGGTGCTCGGGACCGGTATCGACCACGACACCGCTGCCATCGGCGAGCGGATTCAAACTCAGGCGGCCCTGCTCCAGGCCGCGCGCGAGGGCAACGATGCGCTCATCCATAACTGTGTCCTTGCAAATGGCTGACGTCGCTGCCGCGGCGGCCAGCATGCTGATCGCGCGCGCCTGGCGCGGCAAGCAAGCTGCAACCCGAAGCTGCACGGTTCCGATTCAATACCTGCCCCCGGTCGGCGGCCGCGCCAATCCCGGCGATACGGCAGCCAGCACAATGATGCGGCAACGTCCATCCTGCAAGGCCGGTTGAGCCAGCAAGCATGCAGATCCTGCCCTTGCCGTCCGCCAGCACCCAACCGGCCTGCCAACTGCGCTGCCAGGCACTGCCGGTCAGCTTGACCGTCACCGGCCTGGCCGCTGCCGATCTGGCCGCACTGCTGCAGGCGTCAGCCAGCCCATCGGCCGATTGGCCGCAGCAGCGACCGCCGCCGGTGATCGTGATCGACAACCCCGATGTCGCACCGCTGCCGACGCTATCGGCCCAGGTGCAATCGCTCCAGGTAGGACCGGACCGGGTCGAGTTGGTCAGCGGTCGGGCCGCCCACCTGTATCCGGGCGTTGCTGAACAACAATCATCGCTGCCCAGCCATTTCCCGCAGAGCCTGTACCTGTGCCTGGCCCAGCAATGGGCACGCAGCGGCGTATTTGCCCTGCACGCGGCCGGGATCGTGACCGCGGACGAAGGCCTCCTGGTGCTTGGCGAGCGCATGGCGGGCAAGTCGACGCTGGCGCTGTCGGCCCTGGCTGCCGGACACCAGGTGGTCAGCGACGACTGGCTGCTGCTGGCCGCCGATAGCGATGGCCGCTGCCAGATGGAACGGCTGCGAGAGTATCTGGCGATCCGCCCCGGACCGGTGGCCCAGCGCCTGCTGCCTCGGGCCGCCCTGGCCGGGGTCAAGCGAACCAGCAGCGCAGAGCAGCGGCAACTGGTGCCTATCGATGAACTGGCCAGCGCCCGGTTTCCAGTTTCCGCTGCCGTGACGCGCCTGTGGCAACTGCAGCCGGCCAGTGACCGCCCCGAGTCGACACGGATCGTGCCGGAGACGGCGGCCGGCGCCTTGGCCAGCCTGATCACCGCGGCCATGCCACTGCTGCTGTCGGCGCAATTTCCGGCCGAGCGGCAGGCACTGATGACGACCGCAGGCAGCCTGCTGCGCGAGATCCCGGCCGAGCGCGTGACAGCCGGGCGGGACTTGGCACGGGAGCCAGGGCCAAACTGGGAACGACTGCTCAAAACACTGGCATTCTGATCACAGCCGCGGCATACTCCACGCGCCAGCCCTCTTTACACAATAGGGGCATAGGGGAAAATCATGAAAGCTGACGAACAGACCAGCACCGTGTCGGGCGCCAATGCCCGTCCACGCCTTCCGTACCTGCCGCCCAGCGTCGAAATCAACGCCTTGCGCCTGATCACCTTGGGTGGTTCGGTCGGCGGTGGTGACTCGGGTGCGGTGGGCAGCGAGGAGCCCGGCGGCGGCGTCTGGGGAGACGACGACGACGTGCGCTTGCGCGAAGCCGACGAGTGGGTGGGCTGACCAGTCTTCAGGCTGGTTGATCCGGCACTGGCAGCGGCGGGTAGCCGGCCCGATATCGGCCGGCGGTGGGGCCACGCCAACGGGGAACGTCGTTACCTGACTGCCGGCATCGCCTGGCCGGTTCCCGTTCTCACGCCTGTGAGCGGCACGGCCGTGTCCAAGCGGGCATCCGGGGACTGAGACCGTGGCCTTCCTGCTTGTCGAGCAGCGCTCGGGACGCGTCCCTCCTTGGGCCGACCTGGTCAGGCCGGCACATCGGCAAAGTACAGATCTTGCCTGCGCCGCCGCGGTCGAGTGGGCCTGCGCCGGATTCCGCCTGCGCCTGTCCAGCCCCGATCTCGGCTGTCGATTGCCCTTGGCAGCCCGATCCAATGATGACAAGGACGATGAGCTCTGGCTGGCCCTGGACGGCTACATCGACCTGGACCATCGAGCCGGTGCCGACGCCATGTCGGCCGGCCGCGGGAATCCGGTCCGACTGATCGCGCAGCAGTTGGTGGCCTACGGGCCTGCAGCGCTGGCAATGCTCGGCGGTGCTTTTTCCTTGTGCGCCGTCTGGCCGCAGCAGGGCCGCTGGCTGCTGTACCGGGATCGGCTCGGCGGCCGCAGCGTGTATCACCATGGCGATGGCAGCAGCGATTGGCGCGCCGCCGCGTCCAGCGCCGCCGCCCTGGCATCCCTGCGCCGCTACCGCTTTGCCGCCGAGCCGACCTATCTGGCCAGTGTCCTGGCATTGCGGGCACCGCCGCCGGTCGGCCACAGCCCGTTCCAGGGCATAGCCGAGCTGCCGGCAGGCGCGTTCTTGGAGGCATCCGGCGACCGCGTCCGCATCCAGCCGGCAACGGCCCAGCCACCACCGATTGATATAGGGATAACCGCCGGCCAGGCGCTGCAACGCTTTGCCGGAACCTTCCAGCAGGCCGTGCGCAGCACCATCGACGATGCCTTGGCCGAGGGCGGCAATGTTGCCATCATGCTGTCCGGCGGCATGGACTCATCGCCCGCCGCCGCCGTCGCCGCCGAGTTGTTGAGCGCTGGCGGGCAACGCCTGGTGCCAGTCACCTGGTCGCTGCCCGGCTATCCGGGCGCGGATGAGTCGGCCTGGGTCGAGCTTACCTGTCACCACCTGGGTCTAGCGCCGCTGCGCTTTGACGGCAGCGCCTGCCTGCCCTTCGGTTATCTGGATGCCACGGCGATCAACCCGGAAGTGCCGCACTTCAATCCTTATCGCGGCCTCATGGATGCCTGTTATCGGTTGGCCGCAGACGCCGGCTGCCGGATCGTACTCAATGGCAATGCCGGTGACCTGATCTACCCGCCGGGCTCACTGCGTCTGCTGGATATGCTGCGCCGGCGTGACTGGCATCAGTTGCAGATGGCACTGCGCCGTCTGGTGCGCCAATGCGGCGTGCGAGGTGCCCTGCGGCAGCCGGAGTTGCGCCACCTGCTGTCAGGCTTGCTCGGCAAATGGCCTCGCCAGCCGACACCGGCCTGGCTCAGCGCCCGGGGGCAGGCCCTGCTGCAAGCTGATGCGCCGGTGCCGCCGGCCTTCACCGCGCACCCGTGGCCGGACTACGCCTGGCAACTGCTCGGCCCACGCATGGCCTTCGGCCGGGCGCAAGAGAACATCGCCGCCAATCGCCAAGGCGTCGATCGCCGCGATCCGTTCCATGACCAGAACCTGGTCGAGCTGATGCTGTCGCTGCCGGTCGACATCAGCCTGGGGCTGCACCAGGACAAACGGCTGATGCGCGCCGCCATGCGCGGGCGTTTGCCCGATGCCATCCGGCTGAAAGGGCGCACCGGCCTGCTGCATGGTTTCATGGCGGCGGGCTTCCAGCGCCATCGCCAGGACCTGCGCGAGCTGCTGGCGCAGGATGATTGCTGGCAGGAACTGGTCGATCCCAGCGTGATCCAGGCGATATTGGCCAGCGACCAGACCACGGCGACGCAGCAGCTCGTGGTCGGCCAGTGTGCCGGGATGGTGCTCTGGCAGCAGTATTGGCGCGGCTGACTGAGCTTGCGCCGCGCTGAAAGTTGAAGCAGCGCTACCCCCCGCACCGGACGAGTCCACGACTGCTGACTGTCGCTTCGAACTATTCCTCTGCCGGAAACAAAAATCGCGGCCCTGAGGCCGCGATTGCGTGTCGTTGATGGATCCGGATGGTGGCGGACTCCACGCCACCATCCGGATCACCGGCCCCGAAGCCCGGCACAAGGCCGGGCCCGGGATATGACTCACTGGTCCAGCCGCAGCGTCGGATCACCCAGCAGGATCCAGTTGGTCACCAGATCGTGGATATTGGCACCGGCGGCCTGACGGCGTGCAGCCAGCACCGCTTCGCCCAGGGTGTCGCCAGCCTGTTGCCGGGCCAGCACCGCGGCCGCGAAGACCTCGTTCTGCTGGTAGCTGGACAGGGTCGCGGCACCATGGATGGCGACCGCGCCGTTGCCGGCTCCGGGGATGACCTGACCGGCGCCATCCTTCAGATAACCGTTCATCCAGCGATGGGCCACGGTATTGGCATAGGGCGAGACGAAGTAGCTGGTGTAGCAAGCCAGGGTGCCGATCAAGGTCGGTGCGCCACGGTTGTCCAGCCCCGCCAGATCGTTGGGCTGCAACAGGCCCTGCTGCGACCACATCACCGGCGAGCCGTGGCCACTGAAGCCGGACAATGTGCGGCCGCGGACCAGGGCGTCAAAGAATGCCTGGCGCGCTTTGCTGTAGTCACCCTCGAACTCTTCCAGGCGCAGGTGATCGGCCAGCCACGCGGTTCCGATGGTGTCGCTACCCGAATGGGTTTGGAGCCGGTCGATCATGCGCTCGGACTGAGCCTCGAACGAGGGCTGGTTGGGATCTTCCAGATCACTGACCCAGACCGCCTGGTGGTCGCCGCCGGCACCCTGCTCCCAGGCCATCGTCTTGTCGACGGTGGCGACCAGGTCGGCCAGGGTGCGGACCGGCCAGCGGCCCAGTGCCTTGTCGCTGATGCCGTCACCATCCAGATCGGCCAGCAGGCCATCACTGGGTGTATGCCGGATGCGCGAGGTCGGGGCATAGACCGTGGGGATGAAGCTCAGGCTGCCCAGGTTCAGATAATTGTGATAGTCGTAGCTGTCGCCGCCGACCAGCAGCACATGGCTGTAGCTGAAGGCATCGTCGGCGGCAGCCAGGAAGCGGGTCAGCGCCTGCGGCAACGCCATGCCACCGCCGAAGTGGGCCTGGATCTGCGTGATGTCATGCACCGCCACGGTCCAGCCCTGCGACTGCCGGTGGGCGATGTAGTCGTTGAGCGGATGGGCCTCATCGGCCGACACCGGCAGGAAGGCCGGATGGGCGATGACCAGCAGGTCGGCCGACTGCGTCAACAGGTCGGAAGCCAGACCATTGACCGCCGCCCGCAAATGAGGCCGCTGGATCTGTGCCGGTGCCGACAACCAGTACGACATGCCGCTGCGTCCCGGCGTGGCAAAGCTTGCCGTGCCCGGAACCGGTTCGGCCGCGGCCGGGTTCGGCGCGATCGGCGTCAGCACATAGAGCTGGCTGCCATCCCAGCCATAGGCCAGCGCTGTCTGGCCCACTCGCATGCCACTGACATCCAGGCGGGTGCTGGCGGCAATGCCATCGACCAACAGGCGGCCGCCTTCGGCCTGGACGCGGCGCGGATAATGCAGATCGACCGAATCCAGGAACACGATATCGGTCCAGGTCGCCGGCAGGCGCACCTCGACCTGGTTCTCGCCTGCTTTCAGGTGGCTGGCCGGGAACTCGGCGTCGATCAGGTGGCTGACCTGGCCATCGAAGGTCTCATCGGCGACCAGCACACCATTGACCCGAACCTGGACATGGTGATCCGGATAGCGCGGCATGTCGGTCTTGCCGCCGACCACCACCCGCACCCGCGCCTGCTCAGCGGCCACCAGACCGGCATCCACCTGGAACCGCGAGATGTGATGGTTGCTCAGACCGGCGTGCTGCAAGGCGCTCAACTCGGCAGCAAACCACTGGTCGTCGTTGGGATTGATCACATGCTGGCCAACGTTGTCGTCCATGCGCAGGTGGCGCATGTGGAATGTTGGCGCCTTGCCGGCACGGCTGGCAGCCTGCATCACAGCCGGCTTGGCCAGCAACGGATCAACCTGGACCCGATAGACGTGGTTGGCGATATAGCGTGCCTGTGGGTGACTGGGCGCCTCGGCCCAGAATTCGATCACCGAGTTGTCGCTGAAGGCCGCGCTCGCTCGCGCTGCCAGCGCACTGCGCACCTGGGCGCTGGCCGCGGCATGGACATGACGCGACACCGGCTCACCATCCAGAGTGACCGCGATCGAATCCATCGACACGCCACGCAGATCCAGGCCGGCGGCCAGCAGATCGGCATGACTGATGCGCTGCATGCCGACGCCGGAAGCCTCGAAGTCCACCGCCCGGACCAAGCCATCGCGGCTGCCACCCTGGGCGGCAGCGACCATGGCCGAGCGCTCCAGCGCCTGCCGGGTGATCGGCTGCCAGTCGATCAGGGAAGTCGCATCGCGGCGGCCATAACGCTGGCCCGGTTCAAACAGACCATAGACTTCCTGCTTGCCGAACACGTCTTCGGCGAACACGGCCACCTCGGTGACACCGGCAGCCAGACGCTGCGGAATCAGCACCGAGTAGTCCTGCGGGTCGGCCAGATCGGCTGCCTTGGACGGAATCATCTGCGGCGTCAGCAGTTCCATGCCACGGCCGCGGTCACCCCAGATCCAGAAGCCCAGGTTCTCGCTTTCCGAGACCGTCGACCAGTTCAACAGCAGGCCATTGCGGGCCACGGTGCTGTCGAAATACGCCAAGCTGACCGGCACCGTGCCGGCTTCGAGCACGTAGTCCTCGACCTCACCATCGTCGAAGCCGCCCCACGGTATTGGATTGGCCTTGAACGCCGGATCGGTGGTGATGCGGAAACGGGCATAGGTATCGCTGACGGTGATGTCGCCATCGACCAGCCCCGACAGATCCCAGGTGACGATCACGGTGCCGGCGCAGCCGGCCGGGATGTTGCCGGCGGCAAAGCTGCTGCCCGGACTGCAGGCAATCCCCGGATTGCCGATCTGGTACAGGCCGGTGTCGCCGACCTGCAACTGGGCGGCGGCGCGGTCGCAAGCAGCCACGATCACCGTGCCCGAGCTGTCGCATGCGGCATTGTCAAAGTCCCGGCCACCGTCGAAGTCCAGCCAGGCCGCCAGGGTTGCCGTCTGATCGGTGGGGTTGGCGACATTGACCGCGGCGCAATAGGTTGCCGACGGCATTTCCAGTCCGTCACAGGTCACCGGCGGATGCGGCGGACCGCCATGCGGATAGGCCCCGGTCGGCCAGGTGACGGCGTTCTCGTCATCGTAGCCATCGGTATCGTCGCCATCGGCGCCCGGTGTCGGCTGGCCGTCAGGTTCGGCGTCGGTATCGTTAGTCATGTCAAACGGATCGGCCGGCAGCCACGGACCACCGATCTGATGATGGGCACCTTGGAGCTGTCCGGGGCCCGGTGACAACAGCGTCGGATAGAAATAGCTGCTGGCGTTGATCGGCGGCGTCCGGCGGTCCGGCGCATCACCAAAATCGTAACCACAGTTGGTCAGCGTATTGAGGATGACCAGGTCGGCATCCTTGTCGAGACCTTCCACTTCCATGCGGATGGCGCCGACATTGCTGAAATCCGCGCCGGACGTACCGTTATTGCCCTGAGGGAGAAAATCGCTGAACTCGAAGGCGATCATCTGGACGGAGTTGTTGGTCTGGCCAACTCTTTCCTGGCTTGACCACTCGGTGGCCGAGGTGTAGATGTCGAACCGCAGACGCATCTGGTAGGTGCCTTCGGTCCGGGCCTTGATCACGATACGGCCGCCACCGGCGCCATGGCAGCTAAGATCGACACCGCCAAGACCGGTCGGATCCAGGCCGTTGTCCGAACTGGCGAGATCGACGTTGTTGTTGGCATCGAATACCGGCAGCCGGGCATCGTTGTCCGGCCCATCCCAGATGACATCGGTGATGCCGATCGCGCCCGGGCCCTGGGCATGACCAAACTGGGTGAAGATCTCGACACCCACCGAGCCAATTATCGTGGTGCGCTCGACGTGAACGTCACGCTGGCCGCCGATGATGCCCGGACCGTCGCGATAGTCCCAGACTTCCAGGGGATCGGGCGGAGTGGCAGCACCACTGGTGCGCACGTCCTGGGCCGTGCTCCAGTCGTCGATGACCACGACCGCGTGGGCCGCGCCGGCCGCCGCCAGAGCGATGAGAGCCCAGAAGACGGGCAGGAATAGACGACGCGGGCGGCGGATAGACGCCCGGTCGGAACACGAACTGGTCCGTATACTCATGACGTGCTTGCTCCCCTCACATTGACAGCAGTCGATCTGGGCACTCGGGCCGACTGCGTCTGTCTGCAGCGACGTTGATGATGTGCCCTCCCTTCCCCAACAGCGCCATCGAAGGCGCAAAACCCCGCTGGGAGGCTGGCAAAATAGCAGCCTTGTGCGGCCAGTACAAGATAAAACTGTGATCTGCGGCGCGATTCAGCCCAGCAGCCGCTGCCACAACCGGCGCAGATAAAGGCCAGTCAGGCCCAGGCGCGAGCCCTCCGGGTAGTTGTGCCGCATGTAGGCCGCCGGTGGCAGGATGATGGCGCGCAGCCGACGCCAGCGCGCGCGCCAGTCCGGCTCGCTGCGCCAGGCCAGAAGCTGTGCCCGGAAATGGCTTTGCCGGGCAACCAGCAGGGCGCTGGCCGGTTGCGCCGCACCCACCTGCCGGCAAGCCTGCAATAGTCCGTCGGATACCGGCGTGCCGAATCTCGCCCGGGCTTGGTTCAGTGCCGCCGCCAGCAGACCGGACAGGCCGCGTTCCCTGGCCTGGGCCAGCATCGCCTCGCGGGCCGGCGCGGACAGGCTGCGCCAGAGCAGGTCGACGTCGAGCAGCCCCTGGTCGGCCGGCTCCTGGCCGTGATGATCGAAATGATGCATCACCGCGTGCAGCAAGGCGTGGCCCGGGCCCAGTCCGGCAACGCCAGCGGCCAGCGCCGGCAACGGCTGGGCGTCAGCAGCCAGCTCCTCGAAGCTGAAACGTGATTGCAGGCGCGGGTGGTTGCGCAGATCCCAATGCAGATCCAGATAGTGGCTGCCGTCAGGTCCTTGCCGCTGCCATTGCCGCTGGCTCATCGGCGAGCCGCCGGCCACCGGCTGGCTGGGTTGGTAACCCAAGGCCGCCAGCACCTTTTCTACACGGGTCTGATCTTCGGCCCGGATCAGGATGTCCAGATCTTCCCGGTAACGATCCAGGGCATCGCGGTACAGACCGCCATGGGCGAGCAGGCAGCCCTTGAGCACCAGGAAGCGGCAGCCCGCTTCGACCAGTGCAGCGGTCACCCGCTGTTCCTCGGCCGCGCGCACCTTCATGCGGGCGCGCATTGGCACAGCCAATTGCCGCGCCGGCGCCAGCAGTGAGGCCGGGATCAGGCCGCGCTCATGCAGCAGGTCGGCCAGCGGCCACAACCGGTGCCGGCCCAACTCGCGCAGGCGGGTGGCGTTGTCCGCCGATGGTGTCCACCACGACAGCGGTGTGTAGCAGTGCCGCCGCCACAGACAGCGCCCGATGCTGCCCAGGGTCAACCCACACAAGGCGCCGGCCACACCCCAGCCCCAATCGGCCCAGCGCGGATAGCGGGTCAGCGCCAGATGCTGGCCCAGCTCCATGACACCAGCCAGCAGCACCAGCGCAACGGCCGCCAGCAACCAGCGCCGGACGTTGCCGACCCAGGCCATGGCGACCGTGGCCGCGAGCACGCCATAGGCCAGGAAATGGTTGAACCAGGGCGCGCTCCACGGCAACAACCGGTGGTAAACCCGGCCGGGCAGCCAGGAGGCGACAACGACCACGATCACCGCCAGCACCACGAGCATCGGCCAGTGCCGCCACAACCAGCCCGAACGCGCCGACGCTGACGACAGCACGTCTCGGCGCCCGGTCACTGCGCGCGCCCCCGACCGTGCTGGCCGGACCGGCGTAGGCTGCCCTTCATCGCTGTCGATGACCATGGACCGGGCCAGGCGCCACTCAGAGCCACCCGCGCAGGCGGTAATACCAGTAGCCGACATGCTCATGCCAGGCTTGGTGATTGCGGAACAGGGAGCGGGAACTGGGCAGCCAGCGCCGCAATCGCCCGGAGTCATCATCCTCGGCCCAGCTTGATGTCGAGACATCGTAGTCGGTGGCCACCGGCACGATGTCCATGCCCAGGGCGCGGAAACTGGCTTCGGTACGGCGCATGTGCAGGGCCGAGGTCACCAGCAGCAGGTTCTGGAATCCGTACTCGTGCACCATCGCCTGCACCCACACGGCATTCTCGCGCGTGGTGCGGGCCTGGTCTTCGAGCAGGATGCGCTCATCGGGCACGCCCAGATCGAGCAGGAACAGCCGCGCCGAAGCGGCTTCGGTCGGACGGGCGCTGCCGGGCCGGCCGCCGCCGGAAACAATGATCCAGGGCGCCTTGCCGGCATGGAACAGGCGCGCCGCATGCCAGTAACGGTCGGCCGCCGAATTCAGATTGGGATGCGGCAGCGCCAGACCGGTTCCGAATACCCCGCCGGCGACCACGATGACATCGGCGCGAGGCAGTTGCGGCGAATCCGCGGCCAGCGCCGGGTAACGGAACTCCAGGCCGGCACCGACCTGGTCGGCAACCACCGGCAAGGACCAGACCCACAACCAGGCCAGGGCCACGGCCATGCCACCCAAACCGCTCCGTCGCCAGCCGGCCAGCAGCAGCACGAAAGCGGCCAGCAGAAGGACCAGCGTGATCGGCAATGGCGCCAACAGTGCCGACATCAGTTGTTGCACAGCCAGCACCAGCGTCTCCGATCGGGTTCAGGTGGACGGGCACGATGCGCACACCGGGCAGCGCGACCGCGGCGCAGAGCATAGCCGTTGCCACAACGGGCTGGTGAACCTTGCCCGACCCCGTGCGCCGGAACGGACGCCGGAACGAACGCTTGAACGGACGTTTGAACGGGCGTGCGGACCCGGCGCCGGCGATGGCGGAGCGGCCGGCCGCAAGTGACCGCCAAGATGTCGTTGTGATCGCCCGAAGGCCCGTAGCGGAAGCCGGGCCAATGCGACCGCAAGCAATCGACGCCGCGCTACCGCCGACAGCCATCACCAGCAGCAATCAGCGGTAATGCCGTCCCTGGCGCTCGAACAATTGCCAGTAGCGGCCACCGGCGGCCATCAGCGTGTCGTGATCGCCCTCTTCGACGATGCGGCCGCGGTCCAGCACATAGATATGGTCGGCATTGCGGATCGTCGACAGCCGGTGGCTGATGACCAGTGCCGCCCGCCCGTCCAGGTGCTGGCGAAACGCTTCGAACAGCTCGAACTCGGCATTGGCATCCAGGGCGCTGGTCGGCTCATCCAGCACCACGATGCGCGAATCGGCAAAGAAGGCCCGCGCCAGGGCCAGCTTCTGCCATTGGCCGACACTGATTTCCTGGCCGTCGTCGAACAGGCGGCTGAGGCGGGCGTCGTAGCCATCGCGCAAACGGCCGATGAAGTCATCGGCGCCGGCATTGCGCCCGGCCTGCTCGATGCCCGGCGACCGCGGATCAGCATCGATATCGCCAAAGCGGATGTTCTCGCGCACGCTGAGGGCGTAACGCGCGTAGTCCTGGAACAGCACGCTGAACAGGCGCCGATACTGGTCCGGATCAAACTGGCGCACGTCAATGCCATCCAGGGTGATGCGGCCCTGGTCGGGATCGTAGAGCCGGCACAGCAGCTTGATCAGCGAGGTCTTGCCGGAACCGTTCTCGCCGACCAGGGCCACCATCCGACCTGCCGGCAGGCGCATGGAAATATCGCTCAGGGCCGGGCGCTCGGCGTCCGGATAGGTGAAGCCGACCCGGTCCAGCACGATGCCCTCCTTGATCGGCTCGGGCACCGGCACCGGCACTGCCGGCGCGGTGAGCTGGGCGCGGGTATCAAAGAACTCGAACAGCAGCCCCAGGTACAGGTGATCCTCGTAGAGCTGGGAGATGCGCTGCACCAGTTCCTGGGCCAGGGATTGGGCGCGCTGGAACACCAGCATGAACAACACCAGATCGCCGACCGTGTTGTTGCCGCGCGCGGTCTGCATCGCCAGCAGGGCCAGGGAGGCGAAAAACGCCACCGAGGCCAGGGTCGCGGTCATCACCTCAACCAGGGTGCGCCGGCGCGAGATCGCCAGGCGTTCGCGTCGCACCTGGCCGCGCAGCGCCGAATGCATCTGGCGCAGATGCCGGCCCAGCCGGCCCAGGCGCGCCTCCTTGGCGTGGATATCGGAGGTCATCAGCCAGTCGAAATAACCGGCTTCTCGCTCCAGTTGCGTGCGTCGGCGCTGCCAGTCGTACAGCACCCGGGTGAAAAACAGGCGCACGAACAGCGCCGGAACCACGGCCAGCAGCAACACCGGCACCAGCAGCCAGTGCAAGGTCAGCACCAGCACCGCCACCGCCACCATCATCACCAGGTTCTTGGCCAGCATCAGCAGGTTGTTGATCACCTGTGCTGGCCGGCCAGCGCCGGCTTCACGCGCCCGGCTCAGTGTGTCGAAGTAGCGCGGGCTCTCGTAGAAGGCCAGATCCACGCTCAAGGCGGTTTCATGGATCTGGCCATTGATATGGTCGGCGACCAGCATGCCCTGCGCCTGGCGGGCGATATCCGACCAGCCGCGCGCCAGCAGGTAGGCCACGGTCACCAGGGCAGTGATTGCCACCGCGACCAGCACCGGCCCCGGATCGGGCGTGCCCTGGCCATCGCCCAGGGTGGCGGTGACGACATCGACCAGGTACTTGAGCAGGTACAGCGAGGCCAGCGCCAGCAGCACTTCCAGCACGCCCAGGACACTGCTGACCACGGTCCAGCGCCGTGCGCACTGCCACAGCAACGGCACGATGCGGCGCACCGTGCGCAGCGGTGCCAGCAGTCTGGAAACCCGTCCGCTGCCCGACATCAGGGAGATGGCCATCGGCTCAAATGGCAGTCACGAAGAAACCCCGGACAGCGCACCGGCTTGCTGCAACCAGTCGTCCAGCAAGCGGTAGCCGGCCACCTTGGTCGGGTCGTCATTGATCACCACGCCATCATGCTCGACCCAGGCATGCACATCCCAGCCACTGTCCGAGCGCCGCACGCCGGTACGGATGTCGCTGTCCAGGCGTCGAAATCGCAGCAGCCACCACAGCGCCAGCGAACGATGCAGGCAGGTGGCCGCTTCCCGGGGCGGCAGCAGCGCGGCCCGGTTCACCAGCCGCGCGGTGACCAGGCAGCGGCGGACATCAGTGGTCGCTGTCGGCCGCGGTGACCAGGCCAGCAGCCGCTGGTAGACACGGCGGTAACCAAATCGCGCCAGGGCGGCACGGATCACCATCAAGGTCAACCAGGCCAGCAGCACGAACAGCCGGCGCCGCCATCGTGTCAGCCAGCGGCTCAAGCAGACTCGCCGCCCACGGGCTCGGCCATCCGCACCAGGCCCTTTTCCAGCAGCGTTGCAACAAACGTTTCCATATCGGCGGCCAGGCGCTCCCGGTCAACCTCGTACTCATGCCCGAGCCGGTCGACGATGGCATCGAACGAGGACACCTCATCAAGCAACTGCCAGAAGCGCAACCCGACCTGATCGAGGGCGAAATACATCTCGTTGGCCAGATCCAGAATCACCACCTCATCGCCAACCTCCTGCATCAGCAGGTTGCCATTTTTCCGCAAGTGGCCAGAACCGTTTGCCATACCCCGTTTCCTCAGATGGATGTTGTCGCCGGCCGGCACCCCGACACAGCCGGGCCGTCTGTCGACATGACCGCAGGATTGGATCGAAGTTGCCATCGCCACCCGGCGCAACCCGCAGATCGTTGCTCAGCGCTTCCAGCGTCGGCGCAGATTGCGGTTCAAACCGGTGAACGGGCGCAGGAACACATACAGCCAGTGCCAGCGGCTGGGCAGCGGCCACTGCTGGTAGTCGGCGAAATTGGGCCGAAAGCAAGCCGCCCAACTGGCGAGCCGGTCGAGCAGCCGCTGCTTCCAGTTGGTCTGCCACTCGAACGCAAAATCGCGCAGGTAACCGCGGACCTCATGCAGCGATGCCAGCTCCGCCGAGCTGCCGCCGTCCATGCACGCCAACGCGACCCGCGCCAGCGATCGGGTCGGATGGTCCAGGCCGGTTTCGTCCCACGGCCCGGGCCGGGAAAGCAGTTGCTGCAGGTTGATCGATGTCCGCACCGTGCTGGTCACCCCGAGCTGCGCGGCGCGCGTGAGCACCGCGTCCAGATCGAACTCCGGGTGCCTCATCAGCGCATCCAAATCGGCCAGCCAGTGCAGACGCGCCCAGCGATGGCGGGTGTGATGCAGGCACAGGTAGACGAACAGGTCGGCCGCCGGCATCACCGGCAGGGCCTGCCCCTGCACCTGGATCAGCCGGGCGCTGCGCAACAACTGGCCCGAATCGTAGATCCACCCGGACTTGTCCAGGCGATGATGCACCTCGATCGGCGCACCGCGCGGCCCGCGCAGGCACAGCACCGGCCGGTACCGGGCGGCGGCTTCCATGTCCTGCCGCGACAGCGGTGTCGGGCCATCCACGGTAAAGCCGCGTTCCTGCGCCTGCATCGCCACATCCACCAGCGATGCCCGCGGCACCAGCACGTCGATGTCCCGGCACGGGCGCACGATGGCACCGTAATAGTGGGCAGCCAGCGTTTGCCCCTTGAAGAACATATGCGGCACGGACAGCGGCTCGAGCACGTCCTGGATGAGCGAGCGCTGATCGGCGGTGAAGTCCAGCGAACGCAGCCCCTGCATCCGGCAAGAGGCGTGTATCTCGGCCAGCACGGCGTCTGGCACACCCGCCTGCGCCGACAACCGGCGCAGATGGTGATAGACCAGCGGCAGCATCAGGTGGTAGTCGGCATGGCCGATCACCTGGGACCAGTCATCGATGCCCTGGCAGACGGCCACCAGCGCCGCTTCCTGTTCCGGGTCAAGCTCCAGGCGTGCGCACAGCAGCAACGCCTGCGTCGCCGGCGCAATGTCGAGTGGTTCTGACAGGCATCCCTGACGTTTGCCGGCGCCACGCGTCAAGCGCTGGTCCTGCACGCATGGCCTGTTGGCAACGGTCGCAACGACGTTCACGTGGAAATTCCCTAAGCTCGCCATGCCGGCACACTGATCAATCCGGACACACCGCAATCTCCCGTTCGCGGCGACGCGGCCTAGCCGCAACTTGAAGTTGCAAGCGCAAGCCTACGATTGTGACGCCAATCACATATTATCGCGACCCGGCTGCTTCATCAATGGCCTTGCCGCCCAGGATGCGGGTCTGCCGCCCGGGCCTGGAGCAACATGTTCGCCAGCGCTGGCGGCGGACCAGGCAGGTCCTTGAACATCCGGTAGATCACCTCGCTGCCCGGCCGCAGCACCACCCACACCGTCAGCGCCATCAGCACGAAGTAAAGACGCAGTCCCCGGCGGCGCACATACCACTGCTCCAGCGCGCCCTTGTACGGCATGATCAGGCCGTCATACACGGCATCGGCATCGTCGGCGTCGGCCATCAGGCGGGCCTCATCGCGGAACACGATCGAGCCGATGCCACTCAGGCCCGGCCGCACCTTGACGATCTCCCGTTGCGCCGCCTCCGGGAAGGCATCGAAACAACGCTGCGTCTGCGGCCGCGGGCCAATCAGGCTCATGTCGCCCTTGAGGATATTGAGCAGTTGCGGCAGCTCGTTGAGCTTGGTCGCGCGCAGGAACTTGCCCACCGGCAACACCCGCGGATCGCCATGCAGGGTGACCGTGCCGGTGCCCAGGTTCGGGCTGTCCTTGAGCATGGTGGCGAACTTGAGCAGGCCGAACGGCGTGCCGCCGCGGCCGATGCGCGACTGCCGGTAAAACACCTCGCCCTCGCCGGTCAGGCGCAGCAGCATCATCACCGGCAGCAGCAGCGGCAACAACACCAGCAAGGCCAGGGCGGAAAACACCAGATCAAAAAAACGCTGCATGGCTACATCCGCCCATCCAGGTACTTGCCGGTTTCCTTGTGCGCGAACTCCGGCAGCAGGGTGTCAAACAGGGCCAGCACGTCACGCTTGTGCCAGCTTCCGGCCTGGCGCAAGCGCTCGATGCCGGACTGGAAGCCATCCAGCAACTGTGCGTCCACCGCCAGTTCGCTGTTGACGATGCCCACCGATTCGAAGCGCTCAAGATCCAGCCGCTCGCCCTCGGTGAAGAACTCCTCGAAATCCTTTTCGCCGGTGGTGTCCGAATCAAAGAACCAGCATGGCCAGCGGCCCCTGGCCGACAGCTCACCGACCCGCGCCCGGGCTTCGTCTTCGCTCTGGCACGGATGCGGCTCGTAGCCACGCGCACGCAGGTAGCGCTCGGCGATCTGCGCGAAGGTGATCAGATGCAGGTGCTGGCTGAGCTTGGGGAAGAAGATGTCGCGGTTGTCACCGAGCAGGCACGACAGCAGGCACAACTGGCCGGACTCCTGGCCGGTAACGAAGTAACGGCGCACATCCTGCGGCGCGGCGATCGGCTGCTGCTTGATCAGGCGCTGGTTGAAGCCATGCAGCAGGCTGCCATCGGAAAAGGCGACGTTGGCAAAGCGCGCGGTCGAGATCACCTGCTCCCGGCTGTCGCGCATCAGGAACAGCTCCATGATCCGCTTGCTGGCGCCCATCATGTTCACCGGCGCCGCCGCCTTGTCGGTGGACACGCAAAAATACTTGTCGGCCCCGAAGCGTCGCGCCCAGTCCAGGCTGCGCACGGTGTTGAACACGTTCACCTGCACCATCCGCATCAGCGTGTACGGATCCTTCTCCGAGCGCACATGCTTGAGCGCCGACAGGTTGAGCACGTGGTCATAGCCACCTGACGCCGCCATCAGCGCGTTGAACTCGGGCGAGTCGACATCCAGGGCGAAGGTAGCGAAATCACCGTCGATATAGCCCAGGCTGCTGCGCAGATCGCGCACCAGTTCAACCAGATTGTTCTCGGAGATATCGACCACGTGCAGGCAGCGCGGCTGGCGCCGGAAGATCTCCCGGCACACCGCCTGCCCGATCGAACCGGCACCGCCGATGGCAAGAAACCGCCCCTGGCGCACCCGCTGCGACAGCTCGGCCTCATGCCGGGCCAGGTCGGCGTCGAACAGGGTGCGCTTGCGGCCGATCAGATCCAGTACGTTCATAACCCGCCGATCCTTTCAACAATGTGGCCATCGGCATCCACCGGCACGCTCGATGGCAGATTGACCACGCGCTGCTCCAGGTCTGCGGCCACGGCGCAGCCATCGTGCTGGCACGGCGCATACATCGGCAGCGAGGTCATCAGCCGCCAGATCGGCCGGGTCATGACACCGGCGTCGTTGGTCTGCTGCAGGAAGGCATCGCGGCTGTCCCGGTCCGGCAGCACGATCGCATTCAGCCAGTGATTGGCGCGCGTGCCTTCCGGCTCGGTGACCAAGGCAATGCCGGTATCGGCGAAGAAGCGGGCATAGCGCTCATGCAGCTCGCGCTTGCGCTCCAGGAACACCGGCAACTGTTCCATCTGCGCGCAACCCAATGTGGCATTGAGGTTGGGCATGCGGTAGTTGTAGCCCAGCTCGTCGTGCACGAACTCGTAGGGATGCGGCTGCTTGGCCGTGGTGGTCAGGTGCCTGGCGCGCTGCGCCAGGGCCGGGTCATCGGTGACGATCATGCCGCCACCGCCGGTGGTGATGATCTTGTTGCCATTGAAACTGAACACGCCGCTCTGGCCGACGGTGCCGGTATGGCGGCCATCGGCCCACGACCCGAGCGATTCGGCGGCATCCTCCACCACCGGCACGTCGTAGCGATTGCAGATGTCGACGATGGCCTGGATCCGGCACGGCAAGCCGAAGGTATGCATCGGCATGCACGCCGCCAGCGGCCGGCCGCTGTGCCGGTTCACCGTGCGGCCGTCGCGGATCACGGCATGGGTTTTCAGGAACCGTTCCAGCGCCTCCGGGCTCAGGCCCAGCGTGTCGGCATCGACATCGACAAACACCGGCACCGCGCCAGCATAGGCAATGGCATTGCAGGTGGCGACAAAGGTCAGCGGCTGGGTAATCACCTCGCTGCCCGGCTCGACACCGGCCAGGCGCAGCGCGACATGCAGGGCATTGGTGCCATTGACCACGGCGACGGCGAACCGGGCGCCAACGAACTGCGCCACCCGCTGCTCGAACTCCACCACCCGCGCGCCCACCGAGGACACGAAGTTGGAATCGATGCATTCCACCAGCCACTCGCGCTCGGGGCCGGCGAATACCGGGCGATGCAGAGGGATGGGGCGGTCGGTGTAGATGGAGTTGGCCAGGGTAACGAAAGTTTTCGCCGATGAGTGAGTCACCATTCGAACCCCTGGAGCAGAAAAACAACGAGCACCGGCATGCGTTTTATAGCCTTGATAGACGGAACGCGTGATCCAGGCCCATCACGGATCGTAGAAAGGGTAGCCTGATCAGGGCGGCCAAGCCGGGGATCAAAGGTGATCCTGTCCGCAATGCCGTCATGAACGGCTGACGCCCATGGAATCCCAGCCGGCAGGGATCGAGCCTGAAGCCCAGCCGGGCCAGGAACTGGTCCACGGCAGTTTCATGCACCAAAGGCCGAGTGCCTCGATCAAACTCCCTGAAGCCGCTGGCGATCGCATCATGGGCAACGGAGTAGTACAGCGCCCACATCGGATTGGCTGATGAATGCCCCGGGTCAAAGTAGGCTCGGTCTCCAAAAAGCGTCTCGCCGCACTCGATCAGAGTCATGAATGCAACCAGACGCTCGTCGATAAAAGCAGCCACGGCCCGCCGGCCACTTCCCTCCAAACTCCTGGCCAGGTCACGCTCGAAATCTGGGCGATCCAGAATCCGGTGATGCTTGAATCGTTGGCTGGCCGCTATGTAGACCGGGTAGGCGTTGGGAATCAGCCAGTCTATTTCAATTGGCCGCACCTCGGTCCTCTTCAGTGCCTTGCGCAGGTTCTGTCGTGAGTTCTTGCTCTCCACTTTATCTATGGAGTATCCCGGTGTGTCACAGATGCAGCGATACCACTGATTTCCAGCGTCTGGATCGGCGATATTCCAGATGGCGAAATATGCGTTGCGACTTTTCAAATAGGCATCCAGGCGATCCCGATCCAGCTCAGCCGCCAGTGGCGGACCAACAAGGGAGAGAACCCGCGATGATCCACGAGCTATCCAACGATCGTCACAAAACACTGAGTTACTATTTTCATCCACAACAGTACTCATTGCCGCCACTCCGGCTCAACCTGAACGAATAGCGCGATCCGACACATCAACTGGTAGCGCTGATATCTCGCCTTCCTCTGCTCAACACCCAGTGCCCGGCTCACCATCGGCTGTACGCGTTTCGCCAAGGCGTTCAAGTGCCTGTTGCCTGAGATCACCCGGCGCCACTCATAAAGCCGCTTGTGCAGCAGACTCATATGAGACTGCTTCCGGGTAGCGACTGAGAAGATATCATGCCAGTAGGCAGCATAGGCATCGGCATTGAAGTGCTCACCCAGTTTACTTGACAGCACGCGATCCGGATTTGTGTGATCGCTAAGCCAAGTACGGAATTGCTGGCATCCGAATATTGACTTGCCTATATCACTACCACCGGTCGCGCTGGCCAGAGAGATCGACTGAAGGTCTGGAAATCTCGTCTTCAACATCTTGCTGTACAGCAGCTTGTCCACCCGCAATCCCGGCCTGATCCGCCCGATATAGTCGAGGACCTGCCAGCTCATCATCGGGCGTATAACGTTCACGCAAGGCTCCTTGAAGTTCCCTGCACCAACCAGCCATGGGAAGACATGGGCATGAAAAAACAAGTAATCCTGTATATCCTTGGGGCTTTCTGACGAGCACTTCTCGGCCAGACCGTTATAGTAATCGCTGCGCTGCCTAAGGACCTCGTCCAATACCGTACTGTCAACAAACCCTTGCAGCTCAGGCAAGGCGGTGCGTGCCGCCGTTTCTTCAAGATTGGAGACAGCCTCACTCCGCGTATCTGGAAGTGGACCAAAGCCGAAAGCCTGGTCCCCGATCAGGAAGGTTCTACTTGCAGACGAACTGCTGAAATAGTCCAATCCCGAGGCATAGCTGCTGCCATTGTCGTTCAACAGATCGGAGACCATTGACCAGTCACGACTGTTCACGCTCCAGCCCGCGGGATCAATAGGTTCAATGATATGCTGGACACCGAACATTCCGGCAAGCTTGGCAGCAACGACTGGGTCAGAGTGCGGTAAGGCACCATGCTCTGCCCAGGTCCTGGCTGTATGCGGGAGAATGCCACTCTCATGACAAAACGCCAGGGCTCCTCTCGAATCCATACCACCCGTAAGAAGCAAGTCGTAACTTTCTCCGCCCAGCGATGAAACCTCGTTCTCATGCGAGGCTTTCAATATTTCATAAAGACCGTCGGCCGCGACTTCATCAGTGCACTGCTCAAGTTGAAACTTCAAGTCCCAGTAGGGTGTTTCCTCCAACTGGCCAGTCACCATTGAGTAGCGGATAATCCGTGCCGGCCGAATCCTGCTGACTCCAGCGAACAACGGTTGACCGTCAATCATGTATCGACCGGCCAGATAAGTCAGCGCACGAGTAGCTGAAATATCCAGGGGTGCCTTGAGCAGCGCCAGTGCCGTTCTGGCAGACGGTGCAATTGCGATGCCCTGACTGCCAACACTGTAGAACAACGGCATCGCTGCCAATGCATCCGACACCACCGTGATCTTGCCTGCTGCCGAGTCGATGATGCAAATCCCGAACGAGCCAGATAATGGCAAAAGTTCGGTCAGTTCTCCAGCAGTATACGCGTTGCGGATCCGCTCAGCCGAGACAGTGCCGCCGGCGTTGTGGAGCCTGCCTGCGCTCACCACCAATACTCCAGCGCCCCTGGCCGTATCCACCACCAGCTTTCTACCCTCGATCGTGCAGGTGCCAAAAGCCACTCCATATTCGGAGCCCAATACTTGCCACTGCCAAGGTCCTGGCAATTCAGGCGCAGCACCAAATCGTTCAGCCGCCTCCCCCTGAACAACAAAAATCATCGATTTACATCCATGGCAACATGCTGTCGCGTTCTAGCCATTACTTGAGCGGTAGAAGCTGACGGCAGCAAACCCATATCTTCCATCACTTGCGGAAATACCTGATCGACATGGTAGAGACGTGCGGATTCCAGTACAGCAAGAGACATCGGTTCGAGTTGTTCGGGCCTTTCACTCAACTCCTCCAGTCGTTCCCTGATAGCCTGATGATCATGCACGGGCACAATAAACCCATGCTGCGCGTCTTCGACAAACTCGGTGTTGTAGCGCCAATCTGAGGCAATCACCGGCAAGCCACTACTAAAAGCGTCAAGGATCGCGCCAGGAAAGCCCTCTCCCTCGTAGAAGGTCGGAAACAGCAAAAGATCGTATCTGGAAAGCTCCTGGTAGATCCGGCTACCGGTGAGCACACCACGATAGCTGACCCGGCCCGCTGAATCAGAAAGTATCTTTTCGAATCTCGCCTGATACCCTTGATCAACCGGCCCCCAGATATCCAGGCTGACCGGTGCACGGCAATCATTGACTGCGCGTATGGCCAACTCAATCCCTTTTGACTCCGTTACCCTGGAGTAGTAAACCAGTCGCAATGCACCTGCCTGCTGGTATCTTTTGGCAGACAATGATGGAAAGTCCCTGAAGTTGGGGAAAAGAAACACCTCTGGGAAGCCCATTTCTTTCAAGCGCAAGCGCATCGCTTTGGTTTGCACATACAAAGCGCCGAGTCCCCGTACTTGCCGCAGTAGTCGCGGCCGTTCCTGCAAGAACTCCGGCAGCCAGCCACCCACCACGAAGAAGTGGAACCGGGTTCCATATCTTTTTCGCCAGAATGAGTACCAAGGCATAAGCCACCTCAGCCCCCTGCTTGCAGGCATGATGACCACATGGTCGCTGTTGCGGACGCACTTGCCCAACTCAATAATTGTACGTAGCGGAGCGCGCTTCATTTTTCCGGTATCAACGCGCGTCACGGACTCACAGCCAAGACGCTCGCAGAATTGCTGGTGGACCAGACGCGTTCGCATGATCTGGCCGTCGATCGGGGTTGCTGGGTTGCCGAAATGGCCCAGTACACCCACGCGTCTTCCTGTGGCCATCGGCGCATCCGCGGAGATCGCTGATCCGGACACTAAACGGCCTCCAGTAGCACTCGTTCCAACTGTTCCGCGAGCAGGTCCCGGCTGAACCGGCCTTCTGCCAGTTGTCTGGCGTTGTTTCCTGCCACGCGGAGCCGATCAGGCTGAGCAAACCAGTCCGCGAGCACATCCGCAGCTTGTGATGGTTCACGCGGCCAGGCCATCCCGACCTCATAGTCCTCAATCAGCTCAGCTTGCCAGCCGCCATAGTTGACTGCCACGGTCTTGCCCGCTGCCAGGCCATCAAAGAACTTGTTCGCCGAGTTGGCTTCAAGTTCTGGCAGATCGATGGTGGTTGAGACCACCACGGCAGAGGCGCTGAAGGCATCAACGATTGAGCTTTTTGGCAACGATTCGTAGATGAAACAGTTGTTGCCAAGCACCCCCAGCTCACGGGCAAGCCGCGTCACTTTCTCTTTCTCCGCTCCATCCCCAACAAGTACGAAGCAGCAGTCCAGTGCACGCAGTTTGGACTCCACTGCCAGCCTTACTACCCACTCAACACCATTGATCAGCCCGAATGTTCCCGCGTAAAGAATGATCGGCCGACTATCCAACTCGGGACGGGCCGCACGAAACCGCTGTGCGCCCTCGTCATCATGGGAGAACATCTTCAGGTCGGCGCTGTTCGGGATCACACGGATGTTGGCGGCCGAATATCCGGCGGCAGCAACACCCTCGGCCATCCCGGGGGACAGGGCAACAACCCTTGTGGCATTGCGGTAAGCAAAACGCTCCAACTTGCGCGCGCTCCATATGGTCAAAGGGTTGCGCAACGCTCCGACCGCAATCGGCACCGTTGGCCACAGGTCACGAACCTCGAACACCATCGGACAGCGCATCCGGCGCGCGGCATACACCGCCGGCAATGCGATGGTCAGCGGCGTGCTGGTTGCATAGACGACATCGGCTTGCAGGCTGGCCGCCTTGCGCGCCGCGCCCCAGGCAAACCGCAGGAAGGCTGCCACCCGCTGGCGGTAGCTCATCTGGTTGCCATAGGGCACCGGCAGCCAATGCACTTTGATGCCGGCTTCGTTGCTGGTGAACCAGTCGCGGCGATCATCGCGCTCGCGCCACGAGGTGACCATTTCAACTTCGTGGCCCTTGGCGACCAGCCGCCGCGCCAGCTCATAGGACCGGGTGCCGCCAACCATGTCCGGCGTGTTGAAGTACTGGTGCAGGTAGACGATCTTCATGCCGGTCGTGGATCGGCTGGCAACCGTCCCAGCAGCTTGCGCAGACCATGGAATGGGCCGTCCAGCTCGGCCTCCAACTGCCAGGCCGGGGCATCGGGCAGGCCGACGCGGGCCAATGAGAACGGATCGGCGTTGGCCAGCGTATTCATACGGATTGGCCGGCCCGGCAGGAACGCGCTGCGAAAGCCCAATTCGGCAGCGTGGGCCTGCAATTGCGCATTGGTGCTTCCGGCAGGAAAGCAAAATGACGGCTGCTCAATACCCAGATGCTCACGCAGGTCTTCGCGTGATTTGCGCATCTCCCAGCTCGCTTCGGCCGGTGGAATGCTCGCCAACAAGGCATGGGACCAGGTATGCGCACCGATGCCGATACCCTGGGCCTGGAGGGCGCGGGCCTGTGTCCAGTTGAGCATCCGGTCGCGGGGCGGATCGACATCCAGCAGGCTCGCCAACTCGGCCAGGGACTGGTCGCGCTGCTGCCAGAGCATGGCTGCAAGCGCGGGTTTGCAGCGCTGATAGGCGGCCTTGCGCTGCGCCGGCGTGGCCAGCGGTGCCGGCTCCGGGCCCGTCAGCCGATGATGAACCTGATCGCGCGTGGTGTTCTGGAACAGATAGCCCAGCCGCTGCGACCAGGGCAGATCGCCATTGGTCAGGGCGCCGGTGACCACGAAGATCGTCGCCGGCGCACCGTGCTTTTCCAGCACCGGCAGCGCGTTGTCCAGGTTGTCGCGGAAGCCGTCATCAAAGGTCAGTACGACGGACTTTTCCGGCACCGGCTGGCGCTTTTCATAACAGTGCAGCAGCGTATCCAGGGAAATGAACTGGTAATGGCGGCCCAGATAGCTGAGCTGCTGATCCAGCCACTGAGGGCGCAGGCCCTGCATGTAGCCTTCGTCGTTGTCGCTCACCCGGTGGCCGTAGAGGATCAAGGCGCCATTTCTCTGACGCAGTCTGCGGCCCAAGTGCGTCATCCCGCACCTTGTCACCGCTCGACTGGCGACACTTCTGAGCAGCTCTTTCATGCCACCGGACTCTGCCCACTGGAGATCAGCGCTAAGCTGGACCTGCTTGAACCCAACTTTGTTTCCCATGGCAGCTCGCCAAAGGGAACGACCCTCAGCTCACATCCTTCTTCAGCCAGGCGATTAAGAGCCAGCCAAGGGCCGAGGCGAACCAGCTTGTTAGACCATAGTGGTTTGCCATTAGGAAAGTAATCGTGAAGCAAGATCAGACCACCAGGATTGAGACAGCGTAGCGCTTTCGGCACTTCTTGATAGACCGTAGCCGCTGAATGGTCGCCGTCAAGGAAGATCAGGTCGAATTTTCGCTCTGCGCCACTCAAGTAGGTCAGGGACGGCTGGGCTATGAACTCGACAGCCCAATCAAGCTCAAGCCGGGCCAATAGATCACGGGGAGAGCACGGAGAGCCCGAGCGTAGCCATGGCTTGGCCGCCGGATCATTGACGTCAATGATGTCAACTGTTGTCAACCGTCCGGTTGGCGCTGCGGCACCCGGTCTGCTGGCAAGAGCGCTGGCCAGATACACGGTTGAAGCGCCAATATGGGTGCCTATTTCCAGCACCTCGTCGGGCTTGAACGCAGCAATGAGGTGAAACAGTGCCCTACGATCGCCGCGATTTACCCCACCAGCCAACGCGGTGATCCGCAACTCATCGATCCTCTTTGCCCACTGCTGATAGTGTTCAGCTACATTTGGATCATCCAGTGCAGCATGCAACTGGCTTGCATCAAACATTCCCAACCGCGAGCAGTCCGCTTGGAGCTTTGTCAGCCGCTTCAGCCTACTATTCTCCCGAGACCGTTCGACACTGTTCAACAATGATTGCGGCAAGGCTTGCATTAGGTGCCTTTTTAGTTTCGTGATACTAATCAACCTCTTCCCCTTATCTGCTGCACTGCATCCATTACTCGTGCAGTGGCGCAAGCATTGCGTGCAAAATCCCCTGACTCGAAGTGCCAATCGCCGGCTACATCGCGCACCATCCGACCCGGCACGCCATCGCGCTTGAGCTGGTGCACGGCGACACTGGCACCGAACACGGTCTGCAACTCGTTGATCAGCACCCGCCCATCGGGCAGTTCAAAGACATCCATGGACATGGAGCGCATGCCATGACCTTGGGTGACCTGGTGCAGCAGATCCAGCAGTGCCTTGCCGGGCATGTCCCATTCCACCTTGCCCGAGCCGCTGTGGAACTGGCCGAGCCGCCCCTTCGGGTGGCCGAAATAGCTGTCGCCGATGCGCACCATGCGCCACTCGCGCAATTGCGGCAGGTACTCCTGAAGCAGGATGCTGCCGCGCTGGCGGTCCCGTCGCTCATGCCCGGCGGCGACATGGCCGCGGCCGAACGCTTGCCGGATCAGCCGCCGCAACTGGCGCCGGCTGTGCACAATCCTCACGCCGGTGGCGCCGGCGCCGAAGGGCAGCTTGAACACGATCGGCAGTTCACAGTTGCCGGCAAAGGCCCCCGCTTCGTGGGCATGAAAGAAAACCCAGGTGCGCGGATGCGGCAAGCCAGTGGCCTGCAACCAGTCAGCCAGGCGGATCTTGTCTTCATAGAACCAGCGCTCCAGAGGGCCGGGATAAACCGGCACACCCAACTGGGACTGGATCAGTTCGCAGCGATCCTTGTACATCTTCGCCCAGTGGCTGAGCGTGGCATCCGGCCATGCCAGCCACAGGTCACAACCAGCGCCTTTGATCTGCCGCTGCCAGTCGCCCACGGCCGGATCGACGACACGGAATGGCACGCCCATCTCCTGGCAGGCCGCCACGTAATGGGTGTGATAACTGGCGCGGTTGGCCAGGATGCCCAGGCGGACACCACCGCCATGCCGATCATCATCGCCGGAAGTCACCGAAGCCAGGGGCGACTGCCTGGCACGCACGCGCATCTTCAGCGCGTCCAGCGAGACCAGTCTTTGCAGGCCATGGCGAAGCGTTCGCGGCAGCAGTCGCCGCCCAAGTTCAATCCAGCCGGTCACGTCAGCTTGCCCCGGTTGGAAAGATCGCTGGCCTGCTCGTCCTGGTAGCGATGCCGGACCTGCTCGTAGCCGCGATACCCAGGCAGGGCTGACGGGTTCGGCCTGTTTCGTCAACTGTCATGCTAAGAGCCGTAGTCCCGGGCCTGGCCCAGCGTCTCGATTACAGGCGTCAACAAGTCCAGCGCAATAAGATCCGCCGGATGCTGACCGCCGGGCACCCAGGTCAACGAAGGCGTGAAGTACCCATGTGCGTTTACTATCGGCCCAGGCGGGAAGGTATGACACATCTCCAACAGTATCGGAGCCCCTCCTTCAGGCGGTTGCAGGAAGTCGTAGCCCATCGATTGGCAGCCCAGCCGTTCCGACACCTCAAATGCAGTCTGCACCATAGCCACTGGAATCTCTTCCCGGGAAAGTGAGACGCGTACTGACTGGACGCCGGATTTGAAATCTCCTTTCTCGTTGTTCCTTCGGTATGCAAATGCGCGAGGACCAATGACCGCTATCCGTACGCTGTAATCACAATCCGGGATGAACTCCTGGAAAAGAGCATAGCCCTTTTCACGTTGCAGGCTGAATCGACTTTGTAAAAAGCGCGTACCCGCGCGCTTCGCCCTCGGCAACAACTCTTGTAACTGAAACGGCTTGGCCTTGGCCGCGGTCGCCAGGCGCTGGATCCCAGTGACTACACTGTGGGTCCGGATGCCCCTTCCAAATATCTGAGCAATCAACCGCATTGCCTGCTCACGCGATTGCAGCAGGCGCACGGTGAGCCCGCCCGCACCTGTACGCAACTTGAAGATCAGGGGGAATTCGGTTTCAAGAAGAAACCTCTTGGCATCGGCGTGATCGAAAAACACCCAGGTCTGCGGAACAGTCACATTCATCGCACTGAAAATCAGAAACTGGGCGATCTTGTCCTCAAAATGCCAGGCACTGGCCTCACTGGGGTACACAGCCATGCCCCTTGTCGCCACCGCCTTCAGGATTGCCCGCCCAAACATCATATCCCGAGGCAGATCCTGACTCAACGAAGCAAGCAGAACGCAGCAGCCATCCAGATCTGCCATCAGGCTCGGGGAATAGAGATCTACTTTGCGAATCTCGAAGCCCAGGCTTGGTATGTAATCCCGCCAACGCTGCGAAAATGCGCCGTCGCCAGCAATCGCGACTACCCGGCTTGCAGTGTTCACTGTTCGCTCAAGCACGCTCATTCGGCACCGCTAGTTCAGATAGTTCGATTGAGTCTCATCCTGCACGCTGCGACCAGTAAGCAGCGATTGATATAGTGCAATGTACTCGTCCACGAAGCGCTCTTTGCTGAACCACGATACGGCAGTTCTTCGTGAACGCTGACCCATCTCGAACCGTTGAGCAGGATCAAGATCAATCATCTTTTGCATGGCATCGGCCAAGCTCGACGCATCTTTCGCATCGACTACCCAACCGTTGTCGGCCTCGGCCACAATCTGCGGCAGGTCAGACACCGGGCTGGCGATAATCGGTAACCCGCAAGACATCGCCTCCACGACCGCGTTCGGGAAGCCTTCCTGAACAGAGACATGGATTAGCGCATGTGAAGACTGATAAGCACGAAGAATTTCCCGTGTCTCTCCATGAAACGTCAGCCAGGGCTCCAATGCGTTCACCACAATCGACTCGGTTGCGACCCGGTAGTCCTCAGATGGACTGCTATCTCCCGCCAAACCACGACGGCCGTACCAGTCGACACGGAATCCGCCGACGCCACGCCGGCGCAACTCGGCGACAGCCGCCACGACAAGGGCAGGATTTTTGACTGCATAGACACTGCCAACGACGCAGAAACGAAAAGGCTCAATGGCAGGTTCGCCTGGTCCCGGCCGGAAGATCTCGGTATCCAGACCATTACGCACTACCGACACCTTGCCGCGCAACCAGGGAGCAAGCGTTTGCAGGCTCTTGCGATTCAGCTCGGTCTGGGTAACCACACCATGGGCACCGCCGAAAATGAGCAAGGCTGGCCATAATGCCAGGCTGCGTCGATTGTACGTAGCCGTGGACATGTCGCTGGCCAGAACCTTCACTTTGCGCGAAATACCCCGTGCCAGCACAGCCAGAACAGAGGCTCGCTTCATGGAGGCATGGACGATATCCGGACGGAAATCATGCATCCACCGGCGCATCTGGCGGATCTTCCCGAGCCGCCCTTTCATGCCTGCTGCCACCACCTCAACGCCCTGTGCACGCAAACCTTCATCGTACTCGGACGGCCGGGTATAGCAGTACACCTGCACCTGGTGGCCTCTGTTCTGCAAGGCCACTGCCAAACGCATGAGCTGCATTTCTGCACCACCCGATCCAAGCCCGCCAATGGTCAAGCCAATCCTCATATCGCCGAATCCCAATTGTGAGGCGGCAAACCAACTATTGAAGCCCGCTGTGACTTGTTTCGTGAATTACGGACAAATGCTTCAGGAAGGCGAACTTCATCTGAACAGAGAACAGATGGGGACGACATCTCAATCAATACCTTCAATGCTGATCATTAACGACCCCACAACTGGCCTAGCGCAAGGGAGATGAAGTCATCCTGGAGTTGCTGGATAGAACTTGGCTGTCCCGCCGATATTGAGCTTCTCGTAGATGGCCGGCTGTGGGATAGGTACTGACAATGATGTCGATATTTGCCGCGAGCGCCACAATCACCCAGAAATATCGCTTGAATGTCAGATCCGCAGCCATACCGTACACCAAAGAGCACGCAATCATCGCCAACAGAGCCACCGCCATCGGATGCCGCCGATGCCGCCAACAACGCCTGATCACCGCACCCATGATCGACAGCCAAATGATCAGACCAACCAGCCCATAGCCGATCAACAACATCAGATACTGATTATGGGTCGTTGTATTTCTGCCACGAGTCTGGTCACCCAAGTCAGCAACAAAGCCACCGCCGTGGCCTAACCAGGGGGACTCGCGTACCATCTCTATGGCTGCGGCCCATATCACATCGCGATATCCATAATCCTCGCCACTCAAGGTATCGGACCATCTCACCGCAGCATCCGAGGATAGTACGAGAAGCACTCCGGCCGCCATCATGAATGGAATCAAAGATATGTAAGCGGACATGTTACGTGAGCGCATCAGCAGCCATGTCGCGACCGCGAACCCGGTCAAGGCCGCCGCGACGCCGCCTCGGCTACCGGTACGCAACATCATAAGCACCATAATGATCATGGCAATGCCTATCACGATGTTCAGTGGCGTGAACTTTGGCCAACGCTCCACCACGAACACGTATAACGCAATGGACATCAGGCCAAAATAGTAGGATTGCGCGTTGAGATTCATCAGATCCGAGCCGCTGCGGATCCCCTCCTCGATACCTCCAAAAAGCGCCATAAAGACCAGGAAAGCGATCGACAGCAGCACTGAATTAAAGAGATACCACGCCGCTCGGTCGTCGCGGCTTAGATCGAGAAGAATCAAGCCGAAAAGAATAGGCTGAATCCACTGCATCGAATTGGCCAGCGCTAGGTGGCCGGTATCCAGATACCGCAGCAAATCCACGTAAATTATGGTCACCAAGAGGACAAGCATCCAGATCATGGCGCCACGCCTGACTTGAATGCCCCGGATCCGATACAGCATCCAGCAAATCGCAAGAACAACGCCAAGTACGCCGGCCATTGTGCGTAGAATCGGGATCTGACTGATGACCCAGGTGTCAAACACTGTTGCCAGGAGCACACTGCAGGCCAGTCCGATCAGAACCATTGGCACCCGACGCGCACCGGGTGGTGCCAGGTCATGGGTTATTCTATGGAATCGCATTGCAAATACTGGCAGTCTATATTATAGATGCTGGAGTTGGCTGGAGATTTTCCGGGGAGCGGTCTACGATTGGATTCCAAACTGTTTGCACCGTCACGTCGTCAAACGTGTAAGCTGCTTTCATCGATATGTCAAAATCAGCCGCCGGACGGGAAAACGATATCGTCCAAGTTGCGCGCCTCATGTATGTATGTAGTTGGGTTCACCAGATCTATCGGTGCATACATGCAGCCCAGCTCCCGAAAGTATTCAGTCAGCCAGTAAAAGTGGCAGCTTGGGTTCTCGATTGTAAGGGAAGCAGACCAGCCACTCACGACAATGGAATGACGCAGACGGGCAATATACAGTTCTGCCGGGATACTGGTCTCGATCAATGTCGCGCCCGTGGCTGCCATCCTGTCTCTGTGTACCGCCGGAGTCTGTGGATGCAGCTTGATGAAAAGACGTCCACCGGAAACCTCATACAGGTGTCGCAGCACCTTGATTTCTTCATCATATAGCTGTTCGTCATAAAGCAGGTTGTTGACGTAGAACGCCACCTTTTCTGCTGACCCGGTATCAGCGCCTGGCTCAAAATCGAAGAGTGCAGCGGCGGTATCCCATGCCTTGGCACTGGACAGCACGCTGATCCTGCGTACAGGCTTGCCGCTCCTGTTCTTGACGTGCTCTGGATGAACTGCCCAGATCTGATCCACATACGCTGCCTCGCCATATCCGTTGCGTGGCAGGTATGGAAAGCGGTGAGGTAGGTTCAAGGCTCGCAGTTCGGAGCGAACCTGAAAGAACCGCTTGAAGCGGATAACCAGTTGACGCAGCGCGCCAAAGTTGAGCTGATAGTACGGCCTCACTCCATCCGGAGCCAGCGCAACCGTTCCAACCTTTCGACGCACTTGTTGTGCAAGAAGAATGTTCAGCGGGTGGTGCTCAAGAAAGATCACCAGGGTATCGATTGGCGCTTCAAGCAAACTGTTGACGCGGTCACCTAGTCCGTTGCCATCTGCTGTTCCCTGGCTGTCTACATCCCATTCGTCGTACACCACACCTAGAGCGCTTCGATTCACGATATTTCGACGTCGCGGGCTATTGGCGGAACCGGCCTCCACGACTTGCACCGCGAAGCGGCTCCGATCGTGATACTCATCACAAATCAGGCTGCAGGCTACCAGTAGATGGTATTCGGTATTGATGACGAAAACGATTCGTTCCATTCAATTGGCGCTCAGTGATTGGTGACCAAGATCCGGCCACTTCGGGATGCACAACGGCTCACGCCCACCTCACAACCCTTGCTGGATTCGCTGCTCAACACGGGAGACATGTTCAGGTAGATCGACCGCGATGGAATGTGCCGACATCGGCAGCATCCTGACTTCGAAGCCCATTTCCAGAAATCGCAGGATCTCGATATCTTCCTGCTCTTCCAAGGCAGTCTTCTGCGTCAATTGGGCGAACTGCTGCAGTGCTTCCGCCGGAAAAGCGTAGGCACACACTTGTCGATATCCCAGGCGGAACTGCCCGGTTTTGTTGCCCGGAATTCCGGCCCGTGACATGTAGAGCAGCCGCCCGTCCGGCCGAAACACGACCTTTGGCACAGCGCCACTGAAGAACTCGTCGCCGTCCTGGATCGAGCAATAGCCATTCAGAACATCGTGCGGGTGCTTGGCAGCCGCTTCGATGAGCACACGCAGATCGTCAGGGTTGAACAGGGGCTCATCGCCCTGAACATTGATGTAAGTGTCGGCTGGGATTGAACGGGCGAACTCGGCCACGCGATCCGTACCGGTCAGGCAATCGGACGATGTCATTCGCCATTGAATTCCGTTCTCGCTGCAAACCTGCGCAATCCGGTCATCATCGGTAGCCACCCACACGTGCTGAGGATCGACCTCCTCGATACAGCGCTGCCAGGTGCGCACGATCATGGGCACGCCCGCAATTGGCACCAACGGCTTGCCCGGCAACCGGGTTGAGGCATAGCGGGCAGGGATGACTACGGCGTAGGTCAAGACAGCAGGCCGTAGACCGACCGGATATCCAGATCGTAGCGGGTGGGGGTGATCGAGAACACTGGCACTGCGGGCGCACTGGTCTGGAACAACGAAAGCGTATCCTGCATTTCCTGTTGCCGCGGGTCACCGGCTGTGAAGCCATCAAACCCGGCGAGCAGAACCCTTTCAGCACGGCCACTGGCGGCAATCGACAGGGCATAGGCGGCCACGAGCATGTGCGGCACCACCGCGCTTGATGCGCCGAACTGGTAACAACCAGGTGCCACGGTCAGACCAAAATCCAGGCAACGGACCGAGACAACGGCTTCGCGGAAGCGCTCATCCTGCTGCGCCAAGGGCAAGATCAACGGGCAATCAAGATCGCCATAGCGCTCCCAGTCGGCCAGCAGGCGCAGGGGATGGCAGGCACTGCGCACGTCCACCAATGATTCGTCGATCACCTGCTCGACATTCAGCGCCATCACCAGTGGTCGCGCTGCCCGTATGTAGGACTCAACTGCGGCCTTGTGGCTGGCCAGTGAAGGGCCGGCGCCCAGCAGCAAAATCTCACGACCAGCGACCAGGCTTTCCGGTGTCCATGTTCCCTCGACTTTGGCCGTATATCGGTGTCGACCCGTCTGCAAGACCTCGGCCGCGAACTTCGACGCGCCGGTGTCCTGCAGATGACGGATCACCGACAGGATCTCCGTTTCCTGGAATCTCGGGTCGCCAAGCATGGTCTGGACATAGGTCGGATGGATGGCGTACTTGCCGGCCAAATAGTAATACGGGTTGCTGCCCCACTGATGTTTGGCCTTCAGAGGGCCAAAATGGCGGCGGATGGTCTCAAGCAGCTTCAGTGGATTTCCGGGATTGCTCCGGCGGTCGGCAAACTCAAGCACCACATACTCGGTGGCCGCATTGCCTGGACCGCGACCCATGCCTGTCACCGTGCTGTCCAGCCAACGGACGCCAGCATCGGCCGCAGCCACAGTGTTCTGCAGGGCTCGGCCCATGTTGTCATGGGTGTGGATACCCAGGTCCCCTGACCAGCCACGACGCAGTAGGCCGATCAGCTCGACAACGCGCTCCGGACCGAGGCTGCCCAGGCTGTCAGCAAAATACAGCACATCCACCACTTCGGAATCAACGCAGGCGGCAAGCGCCACCACCTCATCGTCGCTGCGGCCGGCAATCTGCATCAGGTTGACCCCGACGATGTAACCCAGTCCCTTCAACTCACGGGCCGCCGGCATAACCTCGGCCACTTCGTGAGCATGGCAGGCCAGTCGTACCAGAGAGACCGGTGATTGCGACACAGGCGCGAACAATTGGCCAATCCGCCCTGCCCCGCCCTTACCATCGTCGAGGATGTCTCCGGCATTGACCATGACACCGACTTTCAATTTTGGCGGCAGCGACAGACTCCGAAGATAGTCATCTGTGGTGTAGGCGTGCGCACCGGCAAAGGCTGCGTTCCTGGAACCCCGCAAGCCAAGCTCCACATAATCGATGCAGGCTGCCGACATGGCATCCAGGTAGTCACGTACCAAGGCGGGATTGAAATCCCACTGCGTATAGTAGCCCCCATCGCGAAGGGTGCAGTCCAGAAGCAGCGGGCCAGTGGGCGCCTTGTTCGCACTTATCATCATCTCATTTCACCTGGAGCAACAGAAATTTTAGCGTTTCCTGATGTAACTCGGTGTGTGTGTGACCGAGGACTTCTCAATCAAGACCCCACCTTTTTCGGCAAAGAACTTATCGACAGCGCGAGTCTCGCCAGGAATTATTCCATAATCATCCATGACGATCAGTCCGCCTCGGACCACCCGGTCGTAGAGTTGCGAAAGTATCACGGTAGTTGGTTCATAGACATCGACGTCGATATGCACCAGTGAAAGTTTGAGTTCAGGATGATTGTCGACATACTCTGGCAAGGTCTCGCAGATATCGCCGGCCACCAGCTCGAAATTGACGAAGCGCTTCAACTTCAGGGCCTTTTCAAGTTCGTCCGCCGGAATACCGTCGCCTCCGGCACGCTCAAAGCTTCGCACGAAATCCTGATCCTGAGCATTCGGCTGGTCGGGAAACTTTCCGAAGGCATCGAAGCCAATGATCTTTCTAGAGTGACTGGCCTCCAGCACATCACGGAAACTGCACCAGCGCACAAGCGAAGCACCCTTGTAAACGCCGAACTCGGCCACGTGGCCGGGCAGGCCAACAATGGAACGATACAGCTCATAATGAGCGAGAATCTTGGGCAAACGGCTCGGATCGGATGTCAAGTAGAAGCCGTTTTCATAGTCCCAGGATGCAGCACGGTCGAAGCCGAAAATCTTATCTTCCATCAGATTCACTTATAATTTATTGGCGGACAAAAGAATTCAGGGTTGCCGAACGGGATCAGGATTCTGTTGCGGCAAGCTTGCGCGAGGACGTATTTGCTGTTCAATCAACATTGCCGCGACCGCACCGGCAGCGTGGAATTGCTTCGCAGCCAGTTCCGCCGCCCGTTGAACCTGGGACTGAATAGCTGGAGAACCGGAAGCAACATCCTCAACGGCACATCGGACATCCCGGGAATTCGCCACGAATCGTGCTGCGTCCCAGTCCAGCCACCGCTGTGCGGCCCCGAGTTCCTCGCGCCGCTCTGCCAGCAAGAACACGGGAATGCCCAAATGCATGGCGACCAGCGCCAGTGAGCTGTTGCCGCAGATCAGCAGGTCTGACTCTGGCACGAGTGCGTCACCCGTACCCGCACCATGATCAAGAAACTCAACTCCCGCCAGCTTCTCCGGCAACTCACCATAGTCGGTAATCTTCTCGGATGGATGCAACTTGACACGGACCTGCACAGCTTCACCTGGTTCGAGCGCTCCGGCAATCAGTGCCAAACGCCGACGTCGTACGGCTACGGCAACCGGGTTGGTCGCCACAAGCAGGCGCAGCCCCTCCCCCTGCGCAAACGTTCGCCTTTCGGGCAACAAGACATTGCCGACCAGTCGAATTCGATCCTCCGGGACACCATCATTATCGATCAACTGCTGACGACTGTACTGACCCCAGCACAAGATTTTATCTGCCACCAACGGCCCCCAGCAAGGACCACCGATGGCGCCATGCTGAAGTGTCACGGTAGGAATGTTCAAGCTGCGTGCAGCCAGGACCAAAGCAGCGGTCCAGGACAACCGGTCGTATTCAGTCGTCACGCTTGACGGCCGGGCTTTCAACAGCCAACGGCGAAAGCTGCTGACATTGCCGGCCGCCAAGCTGAGTGCAGCCGCCATTGAAACAATGAAATCAACCCGAAGCTGGTACCTGCGGGCGAATTGAATCAGTATCGGAAGCGCGGATCCAAGCAGGAACAGCAGATGGCCAACTTCGCGCCAGCTTAACCGTCGCTGGATAGCCATACGCGACTGAAACCGGTGGGGAGCGAAGGCCTCATTGGCACCACTATAAGGAGAGCCAATCACGATGACCTCATCCCGCTGGAATCGGCCCAATACCCGCACCATCATTTCCCGATAGTGGGGAAGCGGTCCAACACTGGTAAAGAGAAAGCGGCCACCCACGTCGTTCACCGGAAGCGACGGCCTCACCTTGAACAACGCGCTCACCGGAGACAGAACCACGCCCAGGACGTGGAGCATGTTCACAAGCACCCTGCGCCACCCTTGCCATCGGCCACGCCCATGCTGCACCTGGTGCAGCAAGTCATTGACACAGGGTCCCAGATTGAAAGGCCCGTAGGCGATTGCATCCAATTCAGACTCAAGACGCTTGCGTGCGGCGTAATCGAAGGCCAGCGAACTCACCTTGGTCGCCAGGCGCCAATCGGTTCGGCGCCGAAATCCAGATCTTCGCAGGCAACAGGGGTATTGGCTTGAACTGACACTTTTACACGCGTGCCGACCACCCGCTCGAGATACTTCGGGGCCAAGCCGAAGCCCGGGCGGACGCTGCGAACAGCATCGGCCCTGATCACCTCGCCGGCGGCGAGGTCCTTGACGAAATACAGGGACCGTCGAAACTTGACATTTCCTGTTTCGCTGGATTTCCTACCATAATCGACATCGCCCAGCGATTCCCAGGCGGTGCGCGCACCCTTGCATAATTGACGCAATTCATCCGGTTCCAGCGAGAAGCTGTCGTCAGGCCCGCCACTACGCCGATCCAGGGTGAAATGCTTTTCAATGATGGATGCACCCAACGCAACGCTGGTGATCGCAGTCGTATTGTCCAGGGTGTGGTCCGACAAACCCACCGGTATTCTGAACCGGGCGATCATATCGGGAATCGTCCTCAGGTTGTAGTCCGATGCAGGCGCAGGATATCCACTGACGCAGTGCAGGATCGCAATCTGCTCGCAGCCGCCATCGCGGGCTGCATCGACGGCCTCTTCGATTTCTTCAATATTTGCCATGCCGGTGGAGATGATCATCGGTTTGCCGGTGCTGGCCACATATCGGATCAAAGGCAGGTCGACCGCTTCAAAGGAGGCGATCTTGTAGGCCGGGGCGTTAAGTTCCTCGAGCAGATCGACGGCAGTGTTGTCGAAAGGCGAACTGAAAATAGTTATGCCTAGCTTACGGGCGTGCTCGAACAGTGGCCGGTGCCAGTCCCAGGGGGTATGAGCTTCTTCATAGAGCTCGTACAGGGTTCTGCCATCCCACAGGCCTCCGTGGATGCGGAACTCTTGACTGTCGCAATCCAAAGTAATGGTGTCGGGCCGGTAGGTCTGCATCTTGACGGCATCAGCGCCAGCATGCCTTGCGGCATCAATGATACGGAAAGCATTTTCAATGCTACCGTTATGGTTGGCTGACATCTCGGCGATGACGTAGGGCGGCAGGTCGGAGGCTATACGTCGCTCGTCGATGCAAATTTCAGCTTTCTTCCGCATCGATGACCTCCCTTGAAGCCTGCCACTCCGCCGCGAGAAGACCAAATCGCACAACATCCTGATACGCATCGCCATCGAAATGCTCGTCGATAAGCATTCCTTCTTGACGGAAGCCCAGGCTCAGATGAAACCGGCATGAGGCCATGTTTCCCGCCAGGGCTTCACCGCACACTTTGTGCAACCTCAACGTCGCGAATGCGTGGGATAAGGCGCTGGCTCCCATCAACCGACCTATGCCGCGCGGAGCCTGAGGTGAAACATAGAAACCCCATTTAGACACCCCGCCCGCATGCACAGGGCCGATATTCACGAAACCCGAGGACACTCCGTAATGCTCAAAGATCATCGGGTGACGTCTTGGGTCCGCACGGATCGCTTCGAACCATTGTAGATGCTCAGCGGGCGAAATGAGATGTGTCGAGAACATGAAACGCCGTACATTCTCTGAATTACGCCAGTCGAAAAGCATCTCAAGATCTTTTTCCTCAAGTGCACGCAACGCCATGCCAGCGCTCAAGACATTGTCCCGATGGCCGTGATCAATCGTGTAACCCCCAAGCCATCTGTGATTTTGCTGGCCGTTCGGGAAACGCTTTGACGAAAGCTTTTGTCGCGGAGTTGTTGGATAACGACAGGAACCTGTTCAATGTGCTTGACGTGTAACGCTGCACCCATCCGATCCAGTGCCGCGGCGATTGCGCGCTGGTTCTCAGCCAGCACGATGATCGCTGAAGGAAGTCCAAGCACACAACGCTCCCATGTTGAACTACCGGCTGCGCCGATGGCAAGGTCCGTGTCAGCCATGAGCTGGGCCATGTCCTCTACATCGACCAATACTTGGCAAGAGAACGGCAGGTGGCGAGCCTGTGATTGCACGGTTTCCCGCCACGGACTCTGGCCTCCCATCACGACGGTGATCTTCATCTCATGCGGCAACTCCATCGATGCCAATGCCTCAAGCACACGGCGGGTGATGTTGTCCCGATCCACTCCGCCCAGCGAGACCACAATTCGTTGGATTGGTGCCTGTTGTCTGCGGGCCAAGCTGTACTCCCGCAGGCGCGCGAATTCCGGCCGCAAAAGGGCGTACTCCGGCCCTACGAGGCAACGGGTCGTGGAAGATATATAGGGTTGATAGTCCGCGGCCACGCGTCCAAGGTTCTGGTCCAAAAGCAGATCGACTTGATGTGGGCGATCGGCAAGATCGTCGATGGCCAGCATCTTTCTGGCATGAGGGCGCAACTGCCCTTCCCATCGAGCGTCCAGGGCGTAGTGGTCGACAATCAGCCAGTCGCAGCTTGCAGGGCCAAGCGCGGCAATGGTATCTGCGGCATCCTGATGCCATGCGCAGCCCAGCCAACTTGCATGGGCCAATTCATCGGCGCAGCGAACGCTCTCACAGGCAAGGTGATCCCTTGGCGCGAGCAGATGCACGCTGTGGCCTGAAGATTCAATTTTTTCTGCCAAATGCCCTGCATGCTCACGGCAGATGAACTCACATTCTGCACCGCGCTCGCGCAGTGCATTGGCCAAGGTCAGGCAGCGCATCACATGCCCCGTGCCGATGTCGAGCGATGCATCGACCCGGATCACGACCTTCATCGTTTCGCGTCCGGGTGCGGTGGTATCCGCGTTTTCTCGTTGAGCATGGCGATCAATTCCTGATCGACGACGTACTTCAGTTCGATATGTGCGTTGAGCGCGGCGATCTCGGGATGTGAGTCGAGCACTCCGAAAACTTCCGCCAACGTGTAGGCCGTCTTCGGCTCCAGGTGCGCCAAAACCGCCTCGAAGAGCTGTAGGTCCTCAGGATGGTCGAGGGTGAGGCGATAGTTGCGAACGAGCTCGCGCGGAAGATCAACCAGATTGATACGGAACAATTCCGGATTGTTGCGGAAGTACCAGGTCATGTACTCCGAATGCGGCGCCCGTCCAAGACGCTCAATGACCAACCGCAACGCCGAGGCATTGATGACTTCGCCAGCGGTCCCGACTGCGGCGTTGGTTGCGGCCGTGTAGTCGGCGCCCGAGTGGAAATGGGAATCCAGTAGTGTCTCCAGGATCTCACTGGAAACCAACGGACAATCGGCCGTCACCCGAACCACGACATCGACACCATGATGATCGCAGGCTCCGACATAGCGGGAGATGACGTCATCCGGGTCCCCCGCCCAGAAGCGCACGGCGCCACTACACAGGTGCTCGGATAGAACAGCATCTTCGTCCAATGTCGACGTTGCGAGGATCACTTGCCCCACACCCTGGGTCGACAGGCACTGGTACAGGCAGCGTTCCACCGAGGAAATGCCGGCGATCGGCAATATGGCCTTGCGCGGCAAGCGTGACGATTTCATCCGACAGGCGACAATGCAAGCGACTTGGGCTGGACGGAAGTGTTCTGCAGAAATCGTGCCGAGGGCAGGACGATCACCCGAAAGGATCATGCCCTGACTCTGCAAGGTATGTATCTGTGGCCAGGAGATGCCCTTCTGTGCCGTTCTGCGGAACATCAAGTCACGAAGAGGAATCTGACTGCCCGCGAGCTGACTGACCCGTAGCACAGGGACCTGTACGGACTTTTCCAAATAGTTCTGTTCTGAAGCGGAAACAAACAAGCCGTGCCGTGCCTGTGCAAGATCGGCCAACCGGTGACACAGCCGCTGCATCTCATCTGCCTGCAGCGCTGAATAGCCGTCGTACTTTGCCTCGGCACGGTTCAGGCAAAAATGTTTCTCGATACTGGAACAACCCGCCAGATACGCATAGACCGGCGCGAGCTGCGCGAAATCACTGCCGGCGTCGGCATGATCGGCCATCCCGATCTGAAGGTCTGGAAACGCAGCCCGAAGGATCGGAATCTTCTGTAACGCGGTGTCCTCAATCGCGGTTGGATATCCCTGGAAGCCAATCTGAAGGACAAGCCGTTCGGTTATTGTCCGGAATACGTCGACAAGGCCGCTGATCTGGTCCAGATCAAACCCGGAAACGTTGATGAGCAGGCTTTTGGATGACAGATCGATCATCCGCAATGCTGACAGCACTTCTTCGTTTTCAAGCACCGACGATTGCAGTTTAACGCCGGCAATCAGGTTCAGGTTCCTGCCGATGATCTCGATCCCGTAGACGTCGAAGGCGTCGACCCAGACATCCCCATGGGCCGACGCCCGGTCGAAGAAACGCGACCAGGTTGCTGGGTCGAACTCGAGTTGCTGATAGACGCCGTACCAGGGAAAATCCGGCAATGCGATCGTGTCGGCACCGAACACCTGGAACTTGATTGCTTTGCCGGCATAGTCAAGGCCGGCAAAGGCATCGATCAGCTCTTCAACCGCCGCGGCATCTCCAGCATGAGTGTTGGCCAGTTCGCAGATCAGGTAGGGCAGGCTCCGGTCAGTAGTCTTGTTCATGGCCCCAATACACCCGTGAGCACGGAGACGACACGCTGCAAATGCTGCTCGGACAGACCCGGATAGATGGGCAGGGTGATGGCTTGTGCGTAGTATCGTTCGGCAAGGGGAAAGTCACCCGGGAGGAAGCCCATTGAACGGTAATATGGCTGAAGATGGACCGGAATATAGTGAACGTTGACGCCGACCCCCTGTGCCCTCAGCTCTTCGAATACCTGTCGATGGCTTAAGGAAATTCTTTCCAGTTGCAGGCGCACGGGATACAGGTGCAATGCGGACCAGGTATCAGGATGCTGCCACGGTATCGTGAGCGGAAGACCCGCCAAAGCCTGGTCGTAGAATGCCTTGATTTCGTGACGGCGCAAGACCCAGCCATCGAGTCGTTGCAACTGGCTATGGCCGAGAGCCGCCTGGATATCAGTCAAACGATAGTTATAACCCAATGCCACCTGTTCATAATACCAGGGACCATCCGGCTCGTGCGTCATCTGCTCCGGATCGCGTGTTATTCCATGACTGCGCAGGAGCGCCATCTGGTCAGCCAACTTCCTGTCGTTGGTGAGCGCCATGCCACCTTCGGCAGTCGTAATGATTTTCACAGGATGAAAGCTGAATATAGCTATGTCACTGAAGCGACAGGCCCCTACGAAATCATCCTGGTACTTTCCACCGATCGCATGCGAGGCGTCTTCAATGATTCGAAAGCCATATCGTTGACTCAGTTCGTGAATGGCCTGCATGTCGCAAGACTGGCCACACATGTGCACCGGCACAACGATTTTTGGCAGACATCCTTCACGTTCGGCCTGCTCCAATTTAGCCGCCAGCTTGTCGGGGCACAGGTTGTAGCTGCGGTCGTCAATGTCGACGAAGTCCACTTGCGCGCCACAGTACAGGGCGCAGTTTGCCGATGCGACGAAGGTTATGGGGCTGGTCCACAGCCAATCGCCAGGACCAAGATCGAGAGCTCTACAGGCAAGGTGCAGCGCAGATGTGGCGCTGTTGACTGCCAGCGCATACTGAACGCCGACATGGGAGGCAACCGCTTGTTCAAAGCGCGGCACTGCCGGACCTTGGGTAAGATAGTCGGAGACCAGAACTGAAACGACCGCATCAATATCTTCCTGCGATATCTCCTGGCGGCCATAGGGAATCATGCTCGAATTCCTGCTTTGGATGAACCCTTTGGCTGCACCTTGATAGGCTCAGAAGGCATGGTCAGCGCCAATGACACCAGCGCCGGCATCCATCAGATACCAACCGCTGACGAAGGGATTGTCGCACTCGCAGGTGACCCATCCCGGCCCACCTGCAAAAAAGCTCCGGATTTCCTCATCCTGATCCAGGCTGAACCAGTAACTTCCATCTGCGGCAATCCGCACCTGCCTCTCGATCGACGGCACACTGTCTTGCGACCAGAACTGTAGCTTGACGTTTGCCGGGCGTTGGTAGTTGCGCTCGAAAGAATGATTGGTCAAGACCAGAGTCGATGATCCTCTGGTTTCCAGAGGTGCCCATCGAAATGCGAACGGTTTGCTCAGCATTGCCGGATCGGGCACGCGCGCGTTGAAGCATATATTTGATGAAATGTCTGCCCCTTTTCGCTCGCCTATATTCAACCCGAATTTCAATCTTGCCGGGATCGGCCCTTCGGCCCTGACGATAACGAGTGCGCAGTAGCGCTGCTCACCTTCCTGTACCGGCAGCACATCCGAAAACAGGGCATTGATGTCAACGTGGGCTAACCGGGCATCTTCAGGCCCGACGGCAAAGATATTGTCGACCCGCGCCACCCGCCGGCCATCGGAAGTGCAGAGAACGATGTCAAAATGCATCGCCGCCGGTGAATGGTTTGGATAGACCACAAACTCTGTATACCAATCACCGTCGATCCTGACCGGAAACGCGATCGCAGAGTCTTCGAACCGCGATTTATCCGAGTTGTGCCAGTAGGCATCCTCGGATCGATGCCCCGTCGTATCATAGAAGGTATGGGTCAGACTGATGACATTCGCCGAGTCCAGGATGTGACCTGCGATGAATCGGGGGAAAAAACCCTTGAGATCATGGTGCAGAATGGCCGTGCCCTTCGACTCACCCAGGAACGCCCGATCCTCATCGTCCAGAAAGCGCACGTAGCATGATTGATAGGCCCCCAGATCGCCCAGTTCAAGGGTCTTTTTACGCCGTTGCTGAGCAGCGTTGACCAGCTCGAGGCGGATTCTGGCATCAACCGTTGGAACTGTGCCGTTGACGAAGGCAAAGTAGGGATCAACATCCTTGCGTGGAGTGATGTCAAAACCTGCTTCAGCAACCTTGATGTCTTCGTTCTCTTTCAGGTCTTCAAGATCATTGTATATTCGCCCGGTAGTATGGACCACCGTCGAAGCGGTTTCAGACACGTAATTGAGCACGAAGGCGGGGTAGGGAAAAACAAGATCGCGGGTTGAGAATATCTCAAGCTCAATCGAGCCTACAAACAATGTGCTCTGATATTGCAGCTCACGCAGGATGTCGGCAACAGAAACCTGGTACGCACGGACATCGCCAATGACCTGCAGTTCTCGAAACAGAATATTGCCGCTATCGTCCCGAAGGGTCTTGAGCAAAGACACTTCCGGTATATTCCTTTTGATAAGCCAGTAGCCCATGTAAAGTATACGGGTATCGAGATCATCCCGCACGATACAGGGAAAAATTGCCGAGGACTTTAAAACCGGCTTCCGGTTCGGAATCGGCAGGGTGCCGTGTGCTCCGGTGGTCTTCAAATGGCTCTGATAGGTCTTCATCAGCAAAACTCCCTAAGCGAAGGCAAGAGTGGCCAGTTCACGGCACGCTCCACACCGATTCCAAACCAGACAGTTCGAAGCCTGCAAGCCCTGGCTGGCAACCTGAAGCTGCGGCAGGGTGAATCGTCGGAACCGGAGCAAATGAGAAGCCTCCCTGACCAACCTGGCTGCGGACGTCAACAGTTGTCGTAGAAAAGACGATCCCGGCAAACTCCTGCAGCAAGCATGGCATCGATTGCGGCAGGTATCATCGAAGGCGGTCCACTCAAATAGATATCATATGAAGCAAGGTCAGAGGTGACTGCAAGCGCGGCCTCGTGGGGATATCCAAATGCGCCGCACCAGTTGATATCAGGCTCGGAAAGTACTGGCAACCAGGCGAAATCATGGTGCTGCCCTACCAACGTGTTCAATATGTCCGTCGCATAGATCTCTTCCATGCGCCGCACTCCCCAGAAAAGTCGCACCGGGCGTGGATCGGAAATCGCACTTAGATGCTCAATGATCGCCTTTGCCGGAGCGAACCCCGTACCGCCGGCTACCAGGAGGATCGGCCGCGGGGAGTCCATCCGGAGGTAGGCGTTCCCTAACGGCGCTGCCACTCGCACTGTATCGCCCACGAGCATTGCACGCGACAGCCGCGTGGTGAACTCGCTGCCGGGAATGTGCTTGACATGAAACTCCATTTGCTTGGAGCCAGGGGCACTGGCGATTGACAGGGGACGAGCCAAGCCGTCGGAAAGTTCAAGCAACGCGTAGTGGCCGGAGATGAATTCCGGTGCGCTGCCTTCTTCTGCGTCAATCAGCAAGCGGTAGATTCCATCCGCCAAACGATTGATGGCGACCACCTCCATCCTGTGCCAGCTATGACGGGTGTCGTCGACCAAAAGCTCTGTCGCTGGTAAGCCGAAGATCGGGTTGGAACGTGCCGCGTCGATGTTGTAGGTCACAAAGGTAATGACAAAGGTGTCAATCCAATGTCGCAATCAGCTCGCGAAGCTCGGCGACATCAAGGAAGCTATCGTTTGCTCCGCTGTTATAGCTGAAGCCCGGTTGGACGGGCACGGCACCGGTTGAGGCGCAGTAGCTGTCAACAGAGTATCGACCGCCGGAGGGCAGAATTGCATAGAAGCGCCCCAGATCCACCGTGTTATAGCTGTCACTGGCCGTGATCATCTCTTCATGGATCTTTTCCCCGGGGCGTATGCCGACCACCTTCTGCTGACACTCCGGAGCGATTGCCTCTGCCACATCCGTAATGCGATAGCTTGGAATCTTGGGCACGAGTATTTCACCGCCGAGTGAGTTGTCGATGGTCCAGAGAACCATTTCCACCCCTTCTGCCAGACTGATGTTGAATCGCGTCATTTCAGGATCGGTTATCGGCAGGACACCGGTAGCTTTGCGCTGCTGGAAGAACGGAATAACTGAACCACGGCTGCCCATCACATTGCCATATCGGACGACGGAGAAACGAATGTCCCTGAAGCCTTTGATCAGATTCGCGGCCACAAACAGTTTGTCAGAACAAAGCTTGGTGGCGCCATACAGGTTGATTGGCGCTGCCGCTTTGTCTGTAGACAGCGCAACCACCGTTTGAACCTTTGTATCCAGACAGGCCTCAATGACGTTCTGGGCACCGATGACATTGGTCTGGATACATTCGAATGGATTATATTCTGCTGCCGGCACCTGCTTTAAAGCGGCAGCATGGACAACGATGTCGATGCCTTCCATGGCACGCCGTAGTCTCGACGCATCACGGACATCCCCGATGAAATAGCGCAGACAGCGATGCTCGGTGGGATCGAAGATCTGGGCCATCTCGAACTGTTTCAGTTCGTCGCGACTGAAGACCACGATGCGCTTGACGTCAGGATAACTTTTCAGCACCTCCGCAACGAAGGCCTTGCCAAACGATCCAGTGCCACCGGTAATTAGAATTGACTTTCCATTCAACACTTAGATGTTTCTCCGTTCAATAACACCCGCAAGCCAGTGTGCCGGGAACCGTGTCCAAACCTGAGCCGCCGAATTACGAGCGCCTGGGTGGTTGGGACAGGATCTATTCGTTGCAAAGGCGAGCCAGATCTCCAAGACTTTCAACTGCGGGAATCTGGTTTTGAAGACAGTACGTTTTCCAGTCCTTCAGATCGGTCCAGCCGTGTACGAACACAAAATCAAGATTGGCGCGGATCGCCGCCTCGTGGTCGAAGCGGCTGTCGCCCAGGAAGACACCATCGAGCAACCCGCTCTCCGCCTTCAACCTGGCCAGGATGGTGTGCTTGTCGGCCGGGCTGCCGTGGATTCCGCCCTCAAACAAGTCGGCAATGCCGCGTTGGCGAAATACTTCTCTAAGCTCACTCTCCTTGCCCCCGGACACAACGAACCAGCGCTTGGAAGGAAAAAGGGTGCGCAACTCTGCCAAGCCATCCGCGATCTCGCACGACAGCAGACCTTCGGACACGTATCGGGCGAATTCCTCGCACCTTCGGTTCACCCAGATCTGATCAGATTGGGGGACGCCAATCTGGTCGGCAAGATACCTGAACTTCTCGAAGCGGGAGATGCCCCCATTGCGCAGGTGGTGAGCGACCAGGCTGTCGGCATGGTCGACCCCGAACGGAAGGGCGACCTGGTGAAACGCTTGGGTCTTGATGGCGTTCGAGTTCAGGATCACGCCATCGCAATCAAAGACCAGACTTGAGCTATCACGGATGCGATTCACGTCGACAACGATCCCGCCCTTAGATCCCGTTGTCATGGCACTTGTCGTTGACATTCTTTTAGATTGCACTCAGCCGCTGAAACACCACACTGCTGCGTTGCAGTTCTTCGTGACTGCCGGTGGCTTTGATTTGGCCGCTCTCCAGAACCACGATCTGGTCACAACGCCGCACGGTGCTGATCCGGTGCGCAATCATGACAATGGTCTTTTGACCGCTCAGGTGGTTGACGGCATCCATGATCGCGCGTTCGGTTTCGGTATCCAGCGCGCTGGTGGCTTCATCCAGCACCAGTACCGAGGGATCGTGGTACAGGGCGCGGGCGATGCCGATGCGCTGGCGCTGGCCACCCGATAGCCGAATGCCGCGCTCGCCGACTTCGGTGGCATAGCCATCGGGCAGTTCGCTGCGGATGAACTGGTCGATGTTGGCAATGCGGGCGGCGCGCTCAACGGCTTGTTGATCGATTTTCTCCGGCGGAATGCCGAAAGCGATGTTGGCGCTGACCGTCTGGTCGGCCAGGTAGATGCTCTGCGGCACGTAGCCGATGCTCTGCTGCCAGGCGCGGATGTGGGCGTCGTCCAGGACCTGGCCATCGATTTCGATATGTCCGGCGCTCGGCCGCAACAGGCCGAGCAATAGGTCGATGATGGTGGTCTTGCCGGCGCCGGTGGGCCCGACGAAGGCGACCGAGCTGCGCGCCGGGATGGCCAGGTCGATGCCACACAGGGCGGCTTTGCTGCTGCCGGGATAGACAAAGTCGACGTGGCGAAAGCGGATGTCGTCGTTGACGGACATGGCCGGTGGTGTGGCCGTTGCATCGAAGGCCGACTGCGAGTCCACTGTGACAAGGTCGGCGTGCAGCGTTTCCAGTGCCGGCCAGCCGAAGCGCAGGGTGTTCAGGGCACCGTAGACGTTCTGTGCGGCCGGCAGCAGGCGGTAGCCGCCAAAGGCGTATAGGCCAAGCATCGGCAGCACCTCGCCGAGGCTGTCGCTGCGGGCCATGAGCACCAATGCCATGGCCAGCATGCCGCCAAAGGCAATCGCCTCGACCAGGTACTTGGGCACCAACTGCAAAGTCGCCTGGATATATTGAAGACGGGAGAACTCGTGTGCCGGCTTGGCGAACATCCTCAGATAGGCCGACTCGCGGCCGAGCACTTTCAGATCCTTGATGCCGCCGAACGCTTCGGCAGCCGCCTTGAAGCGCTTCTCGTTGGCCACCACGCGTAGTTTGCCCATGCGCCGCAAGCGCCGGTGGATGGCCAGATAGACGGCTGCGTACATGCCGCCCACCGTGAAGCTGATCAGCAGGGCCAGCCACGGATCGACGGCCACGAGCAGCACCACGATCACGACGGCAAGCAAAAGGTAGGTGACCAGGTTCATCAGCGGGGTCATCACCTGGGTAATGACCATATCCACTTCCGACAGTACGCCTTTGGACATGGAAGACGAGTTGCGGTTGAGGAAGAACGTATACGGTTGCCGCAGGTAACTGGTCAGCAGCCGCTGGCTGAGCGAGTAGCGCCGCATCTGCACGTAGCGCGTGCTGGCGTAGGTGGCGAAGATGCGGAACGTGGCCGAGAGGGTAAGCAGCAGGAACGAACCCAGGCCCAGGGCGAACAGGAAGCGGTCGGTGTCGGTGAAGCCGCCGTTGACATAGAGCCAGTTCAGGGCGGCGTTGCTGTGCACCATCTCGGGGTTGCCGAGCACGGCCAGGAAAGGCAATACCGAGGCCACGCCGATGGTGTCCAGAAAGGCCAGGCCGACCATCATGAACAGGATCAGCAGGCCACGGCGGCGCTCGGCCGGCGTCAGGATGGACACCAGCATGCGCCAGCGCGATGGCTTGGCGTCGGGTGGGGTTTGCGTGTCCGTGTTCATTGCCCTGTCGGCGCGAGCCGGGCGAGGCTTCGCCTGCGACGGTATCGATCCATCAAAGCCGGCCATCCACCAGCTCCGGCGGCAGGGTCGCACGCACGTCGTAGAGCACGCCTTTGGCGCATAGGCTGTCGCGCAGACTGGCGGCGCGCTCGGCGAACTGGTGGTGGGACACGGCGTGGACGACGGCGGCATAGGCGCCGGCCTGCGGCTCGGCGACCAGGTCCAGGCCGTATTCGTGCCGGGCGGCATCGGCATCCACCCAGGGATCGTGGACATCGATGTGCAGGTTGAACCGGCGCAGCTCGCCAATGACATCAATCACGCGCGTGTTGCGCAGGTCCGGGCAGTTCTCCTTGAACGCCAGGCCCAGGATCAGCACGCGGGCGCCGGGCTGGTAGACGCCGCGCTGGGCCATCAGGCGCAGGATTTCGCCGGCGACCCAGGTGCCCATGGCGTCGTTGACCCGGCGCCCGGCCAGGATCACCGCCGGGTGGTGGCCGATGGATTGCGCCTTGTGGGTGAGGTAGTACGGGTCCACGCCGATGCAGTGGCCGCCGACCAGGCCGGGCTTGAACGGCAGGAAATTCCACTTGGTGCCGGCCGCGGCAAGCACGGCGCTGGTGTCGATGCCCATGCGGTTGAACAGCACCGCCAGCTCGTTGACCAGGGCGATGTTGAGGTCGCGCTGGGTGTTCTCGATCACCTTGGCGGCTTCGGCGACGCGGATGCTGTCGGCGCGGAAAGTGCCGGCGGGGATGATGCTGGCATAGAGCTGGTCAACGAATTCGGCGGCCTCGGGCGTGGAGCCGGACGTGACCTTGACGATGTGCTGCAGGCGCCGCTCGCGATCGCCGGGGTTGATCCGCTCGGGGCTGTAGCCGACGAAGAAATCCCGGTCGCAGACCAGGCCGGATTCGCGCTCCAGCACCGGCACGCAGTCGTCCTGGGTGGCGCCGGGGTAGACGGTGGATTCGTAGATCACCAGGGTACCGGGGCGCAGCGCCTGGCCGGCGGTGCGCGAGGCGGCCAGCAACGGGCCCAGGTCCGGACGCTTGCTGGCATCGATCGGCGTCGGCACGGTGATGATGAACACCTGGCAGTCGGCCAGGGCCGCGGCATCGGCGCTGTATGCCAGGTGCGCGGCCGCGCGCAGTTCCTCGTCGGGCACTTCGCAGGTGTCGTCATGGCCGGCCTGCAGGCGGGCGATACGTTGGGGGTTGATGTCGAAGCCGACGGTGCGGTAGCGCTGGGCCAGGGCCACGGCCAGCGGCAGGCCGACATAGCCCAGGCCGAGGACGGCGATGCGGGCCTGGTGTTGCTCAAGTCGTGTCAGCAGATCGGCAATCATGGGCGTTGTGGTCGGACGGAAACGGTTGCATCCGCGCCCTGTGCGCGGCCTGTGGCGGCATTGGCCGTGCGCGGCCGGGAAAGGTGGGTCGATTCGTCGCCGGCGCCGGGACCGGCCTGGCCGTCGTCGCCGGTGGATTCGTGGCCACCGGCGTCCGGCCGTGCCGCCACTTCCTGGCGCAACTGTTCGATCTCGCGGGTCAATTGCTCGTGCTCGAGAAGTTTTCTGTCCAGGAAGCGGCGCGTGGTTCGCGCCTTGGCCGCCAGGCCGGAGGGCGTGAGCTGGTACAGGTAGGCGGCCTTGTTGCGGCTGCGGCGGAAGTTGCCGAGTTTGACCCAGCCTTTTTCCACCAGGATGCGCACGCAGTAGTTGGTCTTGCCCAGGCTGAAATCCAGTTCCCGGGCCAGCTCGCGCTGGGTCAGTGCCGGGTTGCGCTCCAGCAGGCGCAGCAGTTGGTAACGGGTGCCGTCATCCATGCACGCTACCGCCCTTGGGTTGTCGGTTCCCAATCACCGGTTTCAGGTTTTTCCGATTGTTGGCCAGGCCATCTGGCCGCCTGGCGTTTGGTCAGCGCGCGCCGGGCAGGATTCCCGGAGATCGCTGGCGACGTTGAAACGTCGATCTAGGGCACGGCGCTGTCGCGCCAGCGCAGCGGTTGCACTGATCGGCGCGGCAGTTCGATCTGTCGGCTCTGCTGCAGCAGGCTGAGCAGGACGATGACCCGATCCTCGCCCTTGGCCGCCACGAACAGCGCGCGCAGGCCGGCACAGGGTCCCTCGATCAGCTCCAGCTCTTCGTTGGCGATCAGCTCGCCATCGGCGGCCAGGTCGATTTCGCCTTGCTCGTCGGCCCGGCGGAACAGGGATTCAATGACCGGATCGGGCACTACGGCCGCCTGCTCGCCGCGGCGAACCAGGCCGATGGCGCCGCGGGTGGAGCGGATCGGTGCCCAGTCCTGCAGGCCACTTTGCAACTGGATGAACAGGTAGCGGGGGAACATGGATTCCAGGCGCGTGCAGGCGCGGCCACGCTGCCGGGCCTGGCGGCGCAGCTTGGGACGGAAGACGCGATAGCCCTGCCGCAGCAGGTTTTCCTCGGCGCGCACGTCCTGCCGGGGCCGGCAGTAGACGGCATACCAATGGCTTTCCCCAGACCCAGTCACGCAGACACTCTCCCCAGTGCGTTCAACTATTGAACAGCATGACCGGAAACCTGTACGTGGGCAAGCCCTTTGATGCTGGACGAATCAGCGCTCGACGGCGCGCACCGGGCGCACCCGGTAGCTGCTGTGGCTGAGCCAGTTCTGCTCCAGCCCCAGATGAAAGCCGACGAAGGTGGGTTGGCTGCTGCCGCGATGGATGGTGCCCGTCCAGTAGCCGGACCTGGGCGTGTCAGGGAAGACGTTGATATTGATCGCCGGCGCCTGTCGGCACTGCTCGACAATCGACATCAGCTCTTGCGCCGTGGGCAGCCGCCAGTCGCTGTGGCCGCCCAGGGTGGCGCCATTGAGCTGGGCGACGGCATCGGTGGCATCGTCCCAGGAGTAGACGGCGGCCTGGCCGGTGCAACGCGAACCCTCCCAGGTCTGGCCCAGCGAGCAGCGCGCCCATTGCAGGCCGGTGCGGTTGTGCACCACGGTGCCATCCTGGTTGAGGACGAATTCGGTTGTCGGTGTGCTCGCCCGCTTCTTGCCGACGCCACTCTGGCAGTGCTGCTCGGCCGCCTGGACCGACAGCGAGGCCATCAGCAGCGCCGATGCCAGAACACAGGGAACCGCCCACCATTTGGCAGGCTTGCGTGGATTCGTCGCCATTGTCTTCCTCCCTTGCGGTTTGCCAGGACAGCCAGCCCAGCCCCCCAGGCCGACTGTGACCGCCCCATTATCGTCGGGATTGGCGTGAGTGCAAGCGCGGCGGTGATGGCGTGGCTGTTGCTGGCCATTGCAGCGGCCTGGCCAGCCTGGTGTGACTGGCCGGTGGCCTGTTTGAGACCTGGCGCGAAAACTGTGAGGTGATGCGTGGGCGCCCTCACCCATGCCCTCCCGTGGAGAGAGGGCTTCAGAGCTGGCTTTTTTTCCCTCTCCTCCCGGGAGGTGCCCGCAGGGCGGATGAGGGAGTGAGGCACTGCGCTGTGGTTCGGTTGGCGAGATTGGAAGGGGCGGCTTTGCTGGCTCTCAGGCCAAGCCCTGGCAGGCTTTGCTGGCTGGCGAGCACTGGCGCGGGCACGAAAAAGCCCGGCACGGGGCCGGGCTTTTTCGTGGTTTGCAGATCCGCTGGCCGGACCGGCTGCGTCAGGATTCCACGTCCAGGAAGCTGCGCAGTTGCTCGGAGCGGCTGGGATGGCGCAGCTTGCGCAACGCCTTGGCCTCTATCTGGCGGATGCGCTCGCGGGTGACATCGAACTGCTTGCCGACCTCTTCCAGGGTGTGGTCGGTGTTCATGTCGATGCCAAAGCGCATGCGCAGCACCTTGGCCTCGCGCGGGGTCAGGCTGGACAGGACATCGTGGACGGTCTCGCGCAGGCCGGTGTCGGTGGCCGTGTCGAGCGGCGATTCGACGTTGGTGTCCTCGATGAAATCGCCCAGGTGCGAGTCCTCGTCGTCGCCGATCGGGGTCTCCATGGAGATCGGTTCCTTGGCGATCTTCATCACCTTGCGGACCTTGTCCTCGGGCATCTCCATCTTCTCGGCCAGCTCTTCGGCCGTGGCCTCCCGGCCCATTTCCTGCAGCATCTGCCGGGAAATGCGGTTGAGCTTGTTGATCGTCTCGATCATGTGCACCGGGATGCGGATGGTGCGCGCCTGGTCGGCGATCGAACGGGTGATGGCCTGGCGGATCCACCAGGTGGCGTAGGTGGAGAACTTGAAGCCGCGACGGTGTTCGAACTTGTCGACCGCCTTCATCAGGCCGATGTTGCCCTCCTGGATCAGATCCAGGAACTGCAGGCCGCGGTTGGTGTACTTCTTGGCGATGGAGATCACCAGGCGCAGGTTGGCCTCGACCATTTCCTTCTTGGCCTTGCGCGCCTTGGCCTCGCCGATCGACATCGCCCGGTTGACATCCTTGAGCTCGGGGATGGTCAGCAGCAGCGAGCGCTCGATCATGATCAGGGCTTCCTGATCGGCGATGACGTCGTCCTTGTACTCACGCAGCGCGGTGCCCCAGCGCTGGCGCTTGCGCAGCAGGCTGTCGACGAAATCCAGGTTGGTTTCGTTCTTCGGGAAGGCGCGCAGGAAATCCTTGCGCGGCATGCGCACCTTGTGCACCAGCATGTCGTGGATGCGGCGCTCGTGGCTGCGCACGCGGATGACCACCTCGCGCAGCTTGCGCACCTGCTCGTCGATGATCACGGCCGGCAGCTTGAGCTTGAGGAATTCCTCGGCCATCAGGTCGCGGTGCTTGATCGTGCGGCGCTGGTCGTCGCCGCCGTGCTTGGCGTGGGCAGCCTTGTAGTTCTCGTAGTGGCTGCGCAGCAACTCCATGCGCCGGGCGACCTCATCGGGATCCGGCCCGGTGTTGACCTTGGCTTCTTCCTTGTCGTCCTCGTCCTCGGCGTCGTCGTCCTCGTCGCCTTCGGATTCGACGTCTTCTTCCTCAGGCACTTCGCCACGACGCAGGGCCTCGGCGGCGGCTTCGGCAGCCTCGGCGGCGGCCCGGGCGGCTTCGGCGGCGGCGGCTTCGGCGGCGGCTTCCAGATCGGCAAAGCCAGCCACGACCTCGCTCATCCGGCGCCGGCCTTCGCGGTGCAGGTCGTAGGCTTCCAGCAGAAGCTGGATCGACCACGGGAAGCACGACAAAGCGGCCTGGACTTCGGTCAGGCCCTCCTCGATGCGCTTGGCGATGGCGATTTCGCCCTCGCGGGTAAGCAGTTCCACCGTGCCCATTTCGCGCATGTACATGCGCACCGGATCGGTGGTGCGGCCGACTTCGGCATCGGTGATCGCCAGCGCCTGGACCGCCTCTTCGGTGACATCGTCATCGACCGAGTTGGTACCGGCAAGGGGCGCATCGGCAGGGGCTTCTTCATGCACCTCGATGCCCATGTCATTGATCATGCTGATGATGTCTTCGATCTGTTCGGGATCGACGATGTCATCGGGCAAATGATCATTGACTTCGGCGTAGGTCAGGAATCCCTGCTCCTTGCCCTTGATGATCAACGACTTGAAGTCGGTCGGCTGTTCGTTTTGCTCCATGGATTCCTCGCGCGAACGGCGGGCGAAATAACCGCTTATTGTAGGTTGCTGGTCAGGTTGTGACCAGCGCGTCAGGCGAAAGTGCCTGTTGACGGTAGTGCGGCATTCAGCCCTGGATCACCCGTCGAAACGGGTCGTGCTGCCCGCGTCCCGGGCCGGCAGCCGCCGGCCGTGATGGCGCGCAGGTCATTGAACGTACCAGCCGCGCCGACAGCACGCAGTGCGATGCCGTTGCCCCAGTACAGAAAAAAATGTGCCCCGGTACAGATAACGTAAACCAGGCGCGGAATGCGTCACCGCAGCGGCCAGTGTCGCCTGGACACCGGCAAGGCCGGAACTGCCGCAGGCACCTGCCACAGCACCGGCGGCGCCAGTTTGCGCGCCTTTTTCGTGCCGCATCGACCTGCTCGCCAGCAATTTCGCACTCCTGCCGAAACGGCCATTCAACCGACCTGCAACCAGAAGGTCACCGGCCCGTCATTGACCAGATGTACCTGCATATGGGCGCCAAAGCGTCCGGACTCAAGCCCTGGCCAGCGGCTGCGGGCCAGATCGACCAGGGCCTGGAAGCGGCTGCGCGCCAGCGCCGGCGGCGCGGCCCCGTCAAAACCCGGCCTCAGGCCCTTGGCGGTGTTGGCGGCCAGGGTGAACTGCGGCACCAGCAACAGACCACCTTCAACCTCGCGCAGCGAGCGGTTCATCCGGCCTTGCTCATCGGCAAACACCCGGTAGTCGAGCAGGCGCTCCAGCATGCGTCCGGCCACCTCGTCGTCGTCCTCGGGCTCGACCGCGACCAGAGCCAGAAGACCGGGACCGATGGCACCGACCACCGTCGCGTCGACTTCCACCCGGGCCTGGCTCACGCGCTGTATGAGACTGATCATGGTGTCGGTATCGGGCAATTCAATGGTGGATGACGAAGGCGGCAGTCTACGCGGCGCGGGCGGGCGGCGCTGACCGGCGCTCTGCTAACCTGCGCCGGGTGCATGGCGCCGCCTTTGCACCGCGCTTGCCCCGCCGTGACCTGGCCAGCCGATGACCGGCCTGCCGCCAATAGACTGCCCGTGCCCCGCAAACCCGCCATCCATCAGCCAGCCAGCCGCATGCGCCTGTCCGCGCATCTGGTCTGGGCAATCTTCCGGCTTGTCGCCGCCCTGCCCCTGCCCGCACTGCAGGCGGTCGGCGGCTGGCTGGGCCGACGGCGTCGAGGCCGGGGCCGACGCATTGCCGAATACAACCTCGCCCTGTGCTTTCCGGAACTGGAACCTGGGCAACGCCAGCAACTGGTCGATTCGGCGCTGGCCGGACTGGGCCAGGGCATGTTCGAAGCCTTCGCCATCTGGACCCGGCCGCGTCGAGCGCTGGCCTGGATCGGCCAGGTGCATGGCGCCGAGCGCCTGCAGCAAGCGCGTGCCGCGGGCAAGGGCGTGCTGATCCTGGCGCCGCATCTGGGCGCCTGGGAGCTGCTCAACCTGTACCTGGCCGCGACCGGACCGGGCGCCGTGCTCTATCGCCCGGCCTCGTCGGCGGCCCTGGATGAGGCCATCGTGCGTGGCCGCGGCGCCCTGGGCATGGGCCAGATCCCGGCCGACCGCAGCGCACCGCGCACGATCATCCGGCGCCTGGCGGCGGGTGACACCATCGGCATCCTGCCCGACCAGCAACCGCGCCTGGGCGAAGGCGTGTTCGTGCCCTTCTTCGGCGTGCAGGCGCTGACCATGACCCTGGCGCCGCGCCTGTCGCAGCGCGCGCCGACCCTGCTTGCCTGGGCCGAGCGCCTGCCCGATGGCGCCGGTTTCGATCTGCACTTCGAACCGGCCGATGCCGCCCTGCGCGATCCCGACCCGGCCGTTGCCAGCGCGGCAATGAATGCCCAGATCGAGGCCCTGGTACGGCGCCATCCCGAACAGTATGTCTGGGATTACAAGCGCTTCAGCCTGCGCCCGGAAGGTGAGCCCGAGCGCTATGGCCCGGGCACCCGGCGCCGCCACCGGGAACCGCCGGCGCAGGACTGAGCCGGCCGGCGGCGGCCGATGCCGCTTGCGCCGATGACTGACGCCAGCCGGCATTCCCCGAAACCATCCGGGCTAGACTTTCGGGCATGAACACGCGCCCCGCCGAACCCTGGCTGCCGGATTTTTGCCGGCTGCCGATGCTGTTCGCCGCCATGCTGGTGGCCCAGGGCGTGGTCCTGGCGATCTGGCTGGCGCCGACCGCGGTGGTCGGTAGCCTGGGCGACTTCGCCCTGGTCAGCGTTTATGGCCAGTGGCTGGCCCTGCTCGGCTGCAGCGCGCTGTGCCTGCTGGGCAAGCATCTGAACCGGCTGCCGGCTGGCCAGGGTGCGCCCTTGGCTCTGGCCCTGGTCAGCGCCCTGGGGCTGGCCGGCGCGGCCGCGGTGCGCAGCCTGGACCAGGCGCTGCAACTGGGTTTGACCGGCAGCAGCGGCGACTTGCGCTTCGTTGCCGCCAGCGCCGCCCTGGTGATGGTCTTCGGCGCCCTGACCCTGCGCTATGTCCACATCCAGGAACGTTGGCGGTCGGCGGTGCGCAGCGAGGCCCAGGCCCGTTTCGACGCCCTGCAGGCGCGTATCCAGCCGCATTTTCTGTTCAATACCTTGAACACGGTCAGCGGCCTGATAAGCACGCAACCCGAGCAGGCCGAAGAAGCCGTGCTGGATCTGGCCGACCTGCTGCGTGCCGCCCTGGCGCGCGATGGCGGCCGCCTGCGCCTGGGCGAGGAGCTGGATCTGGCCCGGCGTTACCTGGCTATCGAACAACTGCGGCTGGGCCCGCGCCTGACGGTGGACTGGCGCCTGGACGACACGCTGCCGCTGGCCATGGGCTTGCCGACCCTGACCTTGCAGCCGCTGGTGGAAAACGCCGTGCTGCACGGCATCAGCCAGTTGCCGGCCGGCGGCACGGTGGCGCTGAGTGCGCGCCGGGAAGGCCGCGGCGTCACCATCACCATCCGCAATCCGCTCGCCGGGCCGGTGGCCGCGCGCAGCCACGGCCGCACCCAGGCCAATATCCGCAACCGCCTGCGCCATGCGCTGGGCTCGCGGGCGCGCCTGGCGATCGATGGCCAGGGCGGCCATTACACCGTCACCCTGTGGCTGCCGATTCCATGATTTTGCGCGTGCACATCGTCGACGACGAGCCGCACGCGCGCCAGCGCCTGCGCCAGTTGCTGGCCGCGCGCGATGATGTCCAGGTGCTGGCCGAGTCGGCTTCCGGCGCCGAGGCGGTCGCCGCCTGCCGGGCGCAGCCGGTGGATGTGGTGTTGCTGGATATCCGCATGCCGGGCATGGACGGGCTGGCCACGGCGCAGGCACTGGCGCGGCTGCGGCCGGCGCCGGCGGTGATCTTCCTTACCGCCGCCGATGATCGGGCCATCGAAGCGTTCGAGGCCGGCGCCGCCGATTACCTGCTCAAGCCGGTGCGCGGTGAACGCCTGGCGGCGGCCCTGGATCGCGCCCGGCGCCTGGTGCGGTCTGCGGCAACAACCGCGACACAAACAGTGCCACCGGCGCGCCGGCATTTTGTCGAGCGGCGGCTGGGCGAGATGTTCCTGATCCCGGTCGATACCGTGCTGGCCCTGCGCGCCGAGGACAAGTACGTGTGCCTGGTCACCGCCACCGGCGAGCACCTGATCGAGGAGTCGCTGGTTGCGGTCGAGCGCGAGTTCGGGCGAGCATTCCTGCGTATCCATCGCAATTGCCTGGTCGCCGCCGGGCAGGTCCGGGCCCTGGAACGGATCGGCGAGCGCGACCATGTCCGGGTCGCCGGCATGGATGAACCGCTGGAAGTCAGCCGCCGCAACCTGCCGGCCGTGCGCGAGCACCTGCTGGCCCTGGCCGACCCCACCTTAGTCGTCAAGGATTGATCAATGAGCCCTCTCAGACTCGCCACCCGCCGCAGCGCCCTGGCGTTGTGGCAGGCCCAACATGTCGCCGACCTGCTGCGCCAGGCCCACCCGGAACTGGAGGTGGAACTGGTGCCGCTGAGCACGCGCGGTGATGAGCTGCTGGACCGGCCGCTGGCGAGCGTGGGCGGCAAGGGTCTGTTCCTTAAAGAACTGCAGCAGGCGATGCTCGATGGCCGCGCCGATGTCGCGGTGCATTCGCTCAAGGATGTGCCGGCAGTGCCCGAGCCCGGCTTCACCCTGGCCGCGATCCTGCCGCGCGCCGATGCCGCCGATGCCCTGGTATCGCCGGCCTGGGGCCACCTGGACCGGCTGCCGGAAGGCGCCCGCGTCGGTACTTCCAGCCTGCGCCGCCAGGCCCAGTTGCGGGCCCTGCGTCCGGACCTGGAACTGGTCGATCTGCGCGGCAATATCAATACCCGGCTGGCGCGCCTGGATGCCGGCGACTACCAGGCCATCCTGCTCGCCTGCGCTGGTTTGCAGCGTCTGGACCTGGGCGCGCGCATCGACCAGCGGCTGGCGCCTCCGCAGTGGCTGCCCGGTGTTGGCCAGGGCGCGATCGCGGTCGAGGGCCGCGATGGCGACAGCCACTGGCAGCCGTGGCTGGCCTGCCTGCACGATGCCGACACCGCCACCTGCGTCAGCGCCGAGCGAACCTTGAACCGGACGCTGGCCGGCGATTGCACGGTGCCGATCGGCGCCTTCGCGCAACTGGATGGCAACGGCGGCCTGGATCTTTACGGCCTGGTCGGCGATGCCGCCAGCGGCCGCGTATTGCGTGCGCAGGTGCATGGACCTGCCGAGGATCCGCAGGCACTGGGCCGGCAGGCGGCTCAGGATTTGCGTGCGCAAGGTGCCGAGGAACTGCTCGCCGGTCTGGGCAACCGCTAAGCCGCACGATCGGCGGCCCTGGCCGTCACCGCTGCCTGCAAAACGAACCGGCCGCCGGAAAGAATCCGGCGGCCGGTGAGCAAACAGGTTTTCTGTCGGGGCTTACTTGCCGCGGGCAGCGGCGTAGCGACGCGCCACTTCCGGCCAGTTGATGACGTTGTAGAAGGCGCCGATGTAGTCCGGGCGGCGGTTCTGGTAGCGCAGGTAGTAGGCGTGCTCCCACACGTCCAGGCCCAGAATCGGCGTGTTGCCGGACATCAGCGGGCTGTCCTGGTTGGCCGTGCTTTCGACCACCAGCTTGCCCTCGCCGGTAACGCTGAGCCAGGCCCAGCCGCTGCCGAAGCGGGTCTGCGCGGCCTTGCTGAAGGCCTCCTTGAACTTGTCGTAGCCACCCAGCTCGGCGTCGATCGCCGCGGCCAGGTCACCGTCCGGCTTGCCGCCGCCATCCGGGCTCATCACGGTCCAGAACAGGCTGTGGTTGGCATGGCCACCACCATGATTGGTGACCGCGCCGCGGATGTCCTCGGGCAGTTCCTTGATCCGGGAGACCAGCTCCTCGACCGGAAGCTTTTCCCACTGCGTGCCCTCGATCGCGGCATTGAGCGAATTGACGTAGCTCTGGTGGTGCTTGCTGTGGTGGATCTCCATGGTCTGCGCGTCGACATGCGGTTCCAGCGCGTCGGCAGCATAGGGAAGGGGCGGCAGGGAATGGGCCATGAGTGTTCTCCTGAAAAAAGCGTGTAGGAAGTGGAATGGATGCGAGGCTGGCAGCGCATCCGGACGGCAAACCTTCTGCCGGCCGGCGCGCTGCTTTGCGGCCACGGCGCTCACCGGGAAGGCCGGCGGCAGCGCAGCCACTGGCCCGGCAATCATCCGGCAGACCCTGTGATGATTGGGGCAATGCGCAGCCAAATCAATGCCGCGATGGCAGCCGGGCGATGGTGTTGGCCATGGCGATGATGGCGCCGCGCGCGCGCAATCGGCACGGCACCACTTTTCCCATCCGCTTGCGCTGCCTACAATGTCCACCATGCCGGCAACCAGCATCATCGTGTCCACGTACAACCATCCCCAGTGGCTGGAAAAGACCTTGTGCGGATATGCCTGCCAGCAGGTATTGGACTTCGAGCTGGTGATTGCCGATGACGGCTCCGGCGAAGCCACCCGGCAATGCATCGAGCGCCTGCGCCCGCAGCTGCCGTTCCCGGTCCGGCACGTGTGGCAGCCCGATGAGGGTTTTCGCAAATGCCGGGCGCTGAACCTGGCGGTGCGCGCCGCTGGCGGCGATTACCTGATTTTTTCTGATGGCGACTGCATTCCGCGCAACGATTTCGTTGCCGTGCACCTGCGCCTGCGCCAGCCCGGCCGGTTTCTGTCCGGTGGCTACTGCAAGCTGCCCATGGCCCTGAGCCAGGCGATCACCCTGGACGACATCAGCCATGGCCGCGCCACCGATGCCGCCTGGCTGCGCGGCAATGGCATGCAGCGGCGCACCTGGAAGATCGACCGCCATCCGCCCTGGCGCCAACGCCTGCTCAATGCCCTGACTCCGACCCGGCCGCGCTGGCATGGCCACAATGCCTCGGCCTGGCGAGCGGATATCGAACGGGTCAACGGTTTTGACGAGCGCATGGGCTATGGCGCCGAAGACCTGGAATTCGGTGAACGCCTGGAAAATGCCGGCGTGCGCGGCAGGCAAATCCGCTTTTCCGCCGTCTGCGTGCACCTGGACCATGGGCGCGGCTATGTGCAAGCCGGCATGCGCGCCGCCAACGAGCGCTTGCGTGCCCAGACCCGACGGCTGAAGCTGGTGCGCACCGATGCCGGTATGGATCGCCACGGCGCAACCGATCTTGCCTGAAGCTGAAATCACCACCCGCCTGTTCATCGCCTCCACACCCACTATGGCGCTGGCCTGCGCCGGCGCCGCCCTGGCCCAGGGCGGGCGCAGCGAACTGGTCCTGATCGAGGACTTTGCCGGCGCCCGCCAGTTGCAGGCGTTGCTCGCCGGCTGGCGCGACCTGCCCTTCCAAGCCATGCACCGCCTGCCCGGGCGCCGCCTGGAACAGCGTGCCGCCGGCCGCGGCAACCTGCGCCTGGCCTGCAAGCGGCGCCTGCGCCAGAAGACCCTGCCGGCATTACGCCGCCTCGATGCCCGCCTGCGCCCGGACCAGGTTTGGCTGGGCAACGACCGCAAACCAGAAACCCAGCTCGCCCTGTACCTGGCCAGCCGCCGCCTGGGCCGGCGCACCGGCCAGTACCTCGACGACGGCCTGTATTCCTATCTGGGTGATGTCCGGCGCCGGCCACTTTCCCGGCGCATCGACACCCTGGCCAAGTGGCTCACCTATGGCCACTGGTGGCAGCGCGCCGACCACGCCGGCGGTAGCCGCTGGATGGCGCGGCATTGGCTGGCCCTGCCGGCACGGGCGCCGGCCTATCCAGCGGCCAGCCGGTCGCCCCTGCCCCGGCACTGGTACGACAACCGGCCGATGCGACGGCTGGCCTTGGCCGCCTTGCGCCAGTTCGGCTTGGCCCGCCGGCACTTGCAGGTGGTCGACCATGTCCTGGTCCTGCCCTGCTCAGACCGTTGGCCCGATGCCGGCCACTGGCATCGACGCCTGGACGAGGCCCTGCGCGCACTGCGCCGGCCCGGGCGACGGCTGGCGGTCAAGTTCCATCCGCGCGAATCCCGGGCCAATCTGATTGACGATATCGACCTGACCGTACTGCCGTCATTGCTGCCGCTGGAGCTGCTGCTGCCGGTGCTGCCGGCCCATGCCCGGCTGCTGGGCGAAGGCACCAGCGCCCTGCTCGGTGCCCACTGGTTACGGCCGGAACTGGCGATATCGATGCTGGCGCTGTCCGATGGACGGCCAGGCCCTGGCGGCGGCGCGGCACTCGCGCCCCTGGGCGCGCCCGTTGACCCGTATTCCCGACGCGCCACCGAGCTGTTCGCCAGCCAGGGCATCGGTCGTTCTCCGGCACTGTCGCCGCTGGCTGTTGGTGCTGCGCCGCCGATGCCCATACCCATGCCGGCCGGCCGTGTTGCCGCTGCCGGCACCGGCTGCTGATCGCATCTGCGAGCCAGACGCTGCGGAACGGCGCCGAGCCTGCCGGCCGCCAGCGACGCGACATCGGCACCGATAGCGGCCAGCTACACGCCGCTGCGCTATGCTTCGCTGTCGTTTTTCCGCAACAACCGCAAGGTGAACGCGCATGACCGCTGGCCCCATCCTCGTCGTCGATGACGAGGCAGACATTCGCAGCCTGATCCAGGACATCCTGGTCGACGAAGGCTATCGCGTCGAGGTCGCCGAGGATGCCGATGCGGCGCGCGCCTGTGTCCGCAGGCAACGGCCCAGCCTGGTGCTGCTCGATATCTGGATGCCGGGAGAGGACGGGCTGAGCCTGCTCAAAAGCTGGGCCGGGCCGGGACTGGATTTCCCGGTGGTGATCATGTCCGGCCACGGCACCATCGAAACCGCGGTCGAGGCCACCCGCCTTGGCGCCTGGGACTTCATCGAAAAGCCGATCGCCCTGGCCAAGCTGTTGCTGACCATCGACCGTGCCCTGGAAGCCGGCCGCCTGCGCCAGGAAAACGCCGGCCTGCGCGCGCAACTGGCCTGGCCGGGCGAGCCGGTCGGCAGCAGCGCGGCGATGCAGGCGCTGCGCAACCAGCTCGAACGGCTGGCGGCACGGCCGGCGGCGCTGCTGCTGCATGGTGAATCCGGGGTCGGCAAGGAGGGCCTGGCGCGCTGGCTGCATGCGCGCAGCCCGCGTCGGGAGGCCCCATTCGTGGTGCTGGCGCCGGCGGCGCTGCCGCCCGACCAGATCAAGGTCGCGCTGCTCGGCAGCGAGCAGGGCGGCCAGATCCAGCCCGGCCTGATCGAACGCGGCCAGGGCGGCACCTTGTTTCTGGATGAGTTCACCGAGCTGGATGGCGACTGCCAGGCCTTGCTCGCCGATGCCCTGGGCCGGGGCGAACTGGTGCGCGTCGGCGGCCGCGAACCGGTGCGCCTGGATGTGCGCGTGATCGCTGCCAGCAGCCATGCTCCGGAAGCACGCCTGGCCGCCGGCACCCTGCGCGAGGATCTGTATTTCCTGCTCAACGTGGTGCCGATCACGGTGCCGCCGCTGCGCGAGCGCAGCCAGGACCTGCCTGAACTGCTCGACTACTACGGAAATTTCTACGCCAGCCGCGATCGCCTGCCCTGGCGCCATTTCGGCGTCGCGGTGCAGAACCGCCTGCGCCAGCATCGCTGGCCGGGCAACCTGCGCGAGCTGCGCAACCTGGTGCAGCGCCTGCTGCTGCTGGGCGGCAGTGACCAGGTCAGCCTGGACGAGGCCGATGCCGCGCTCAGCGCCGACGCCCCAGCCGGCCCTTCGCCGGGCGCCAGGGACGAGGTCGCCAACACGGTGCCGATCGATCTGGACAAGCCGCTACGCGAGGCGCGCGAGGCGTTCGAGCGTTACTACCTGCAGGCACGGCTGCGCGAGGCCGGCGGCAGCGTCGGCAAACTCGCCCTGCTGTGCGGCCTGGAGCGCACCCACCTGTACCGCAAGCTCAAGGACCTGGGCATCGACGTGCGCCTGGCAGCCGAGGCCGGCGAACGCTGAGCGGGCATCGAGCCACGGTGACGTACACGGGCGAGCACGGGCGGATCAGGGCGAATGACTTGGCCGCCGCCTGCCGGTGCCGCCCGGACCTGAGTCAGTCCTCGGCGGCCGGCGCCAGGCGCTGACCGAACCAGCGCCGCAGCTCGGCAATCTGCGGCATGCAGATCTGGTGCTGCATCGGATAGCTGTGCCACTGCGGCCGGTAACCCCACTGTTCCAGTGTGCGCCGGGCATGGTCGCCCAGCGCCGGCGCCACCACCGGATCCTGGCTGCCGTGCATCAACAGCAGCGGCGTGTCGGCCTGGTCCGGCGAGCGCGCTTGCGCCAGATTCTCCGCCAGCGGCAGGTAGCAGGACAGGCCGACAATGCCGGCCAGTGCCTGCCGATGGCGAAGCCCGGCATGCAAGGCGACCACGCCGCCCTGCGAGAACCCGGCCAGGAGGATACGGGCGCTGTCGATGCCGGCCTGATTCTGCGCCGCGATCAGTTCATGCACCTGGGCGACCGACTCCTCAATGCCGGCAGCATCGGCGCGCTCGTCCAGGCTCAGGGCGCGGATGTCGTACCAGGCGCGCATGGTCATGCCGTTGTTGATCGTCACCGGGCGCATCGGCGCGTGCGGAAAGACGAAGCGCAATGCCGGCCAGTCCGGTGCGACCAGCTCGGGCACGATCGGCTCGAAATCGTGGCCATCGGCGCCCAGGCCATGCAGCCAGATCACGGCGTGGCTGGGATCAGGAGCGGTTTCGGTGACGACACAGGACAAGGTCATGGCGGGCCTTTTCAGCAATGCTAATGATGCGGGAACCGGCCAGTGTAGCGGCCGCCGGCACGCGCTGGCCCGCTGCGAACGACCGGACCCTGGCATCGGCGCTGGCATCGGCCCTGGCATCGGCCCTGGCATCGGCGCTGGCGCTGGTGCTGGTGCTGGAACCGGCAGCGAAGGCGGCCTCGGAACCGGCATCGGTTGCTGGCGCCGGCCACGGCGGCGCCGGGACGGGCCGGAGCGCGCGGCGGCGCCTGCGCCAGCCGGCGGTAATGATGGAAAGTCCCCCGCTACACCAAGAACGCCGCTTATCCGGTTAAACTTCCAGCCGAAAACCGCTCGGCAGGCTTGCCCTTCCCGGCCGGCCCGGACCGCCGGACCGCGGTGTTCCCACCTCAACGTGAAGGACCACGATGCTGCACCTTTTGCTGGCAACGCCGTTTGTGGCGGCGCTGATTGTGGCCCTGGCGCACCGGGCGCCGCGGCGCGTGATCGGCTGGCTGGCCGCCGCCGCGCCGCTGCTGGGCCTGGCCCTGCTGGTGCCGTTTACCGGGGCCGTCATGGACGGCCAGGTGCCGCGCGCAGTGGTCGACTGGGCGCCGCAGATCGGCCTGACCCTGGACGTGCGCCTGGATGGCCTGGCCTGGATGTTCGCCGTGCTGGTGCTGGTGATCGGCGTGCTGGTGGTGATGTATGCGCGCTATTACCTGAGCGCCCGCGACAGCGCGCCACGTTTCTTTGCCTTCCTGCTGCTGTTCATGGGCGCCATGCTGGGCATGGTGCTGGCCGGCAACCTGTTGATGATGGTGGTGTTCTGGGAGCTGACCAGCATCAGCTCGTTCCTGTTGATCGGCTTTTGGTCCTATCGCGAGGATGCCCGCGAAGGCGCGCGCATGGCGCTGGCGCTGACCGGCGGCGGCGGCCTGGCCCTGCTCGGCGCGGTGCTGCTGATCGGCCAGGTCGCCGGCAGCTACGACCTGGATGTGGTGCTGGCCTCGGGCGATCTGATCCGCAACAGTGATCTGTATCCGTGGATCCTGGGCCTGGCCCTGCTGGGCATCTTCACCAAGAGCGCGCAGTTCCCGTTCCACTTCTGGCTGCCGCATGCGATGGCGGCGCCGACACCGGTGTCGGCCTATCTGCACTCGGCAACCATGGTCAAGGCCGGCGTGTTCCTGCTGGCCCGGCTGTATCCGGTGCTGGCCGGCACCGACATGTTCTTCTATGTCGTCAGCACCGTCGGCGCCATCACCTTGCTGGTCGGCGCCTGGCAGGCGATCTTCCAGCACGATCTGAAAGGTCTGCTGGCCTACTCGACGATCTCGCACCTGGGTTTGATCACCTTGCTGTTCGGCCTGTCGACGCCCCTGGCGGTGGTCGCCGGGCTGTTCCATATCCTCAACCACGCCACCTTCAAGGCCTCGCTGTTCATGGCCGCCGGCATCATCGACCATGAAACCGGCACCCGCGACATGCGCCGCCTGGGCAACCTGCGAAGGTACATGCCGTTCACCAGCGCGCTGGCGATCATCGCCGCCCTGGCCATGGCCGGGGTGCCGCTGCTCAACGGCTTTTTGAGCAAGGAGATGTTCTTCGCCCAGGCGCTGGAGATCGAAGGCCACGAGACCATGCGCCAATTGATGACCGCGGCCGCGGTGCTGGCCGGCATGTTCGGCGTTGCCTACAGCCTGCGTTTCGTCCACGACACCTTCTTCGGCCGCGGCCCGCGGGCGCTGGAAGCCGATCCGCAGGAGCCGCCACGCTGGATCAAGATTCCGGTGGAGGTGCTGGTGGTGGCCTGCCTGGCGGTCGGCATTGCACCGGCCTGGACGGTGGGTCCGTTCCTGGTCACCGCGGCGCGCGGCGTGCTCGGCGACGCCCTGCCCAGCTACAGCCTGGCGGTGTGGCACGGCATCAACATGCCGCTGCTGATGAGCCTGGCCGGCCTGCTTGGCGGCATCGCCCTGTATTTCGGTCTGCGCCGGCTGTTCGACATCCACGCCATCGTGCGCGAGTCGATGGGGCGGCGGATCTTCCGGATCAATGTCGAGCGCCTGTACGCGCTGGCCAATCGCTTCACCAAGGCGATTGCCAACGGCAGCGTGCAGCGCAGCCTGCTGCTGCTGGTGTTGGCGGCACTGGTGTTGGCGCTGGCGCCGATGCTGGGCGAGATGGAGTTGCCGGCGCGGCCGGTGCTGACCTCGTTGCCGCTGCTCGCCTGGGTCGGCTGGCTGATCCTGATCGTCGGCACCCTGGCCACCCTGGCCGTGCACCGCGATCGCCTGCGCGCGGTCATCGTCATCGGCTCGGTCGGGTTGATGGTCAGCCTGACCTTCGTCTACATGTCGGCGCCAGACCTGGCGCTGACCCAGTTGCTGGTGGAGATGGTCACCATCTCGCTGTTCCTGCTGGCGCTGAACTACCTGCCACGCGAATCGCTGCCGGCGCGCTCATCGGCCCGGCGCTGGCGCGATGGCACCATCGCCATCGTCACCGGCGGCGGCCTGGCGGCGCTGGTCTACGCGATGATGACCCGGCCCAGCCAGACCATCGCCTGGGAGCTGCTGTCCCGTTCACTACCCGAAGCCTACGGCAGCAACGTGGTCAACGTGATCCTGGTTGATTTCCGAGGCTTCGATACGCTGGGCGAGATCACCGTGTTCGGCCTGGCCGGCCTGATCGTGCACGCCCTGCTGCGACGCAGCCGGATGGCGCCGGAAGAAAAAGTGGCCGGGCCGCCGATGCCGCTGCCGATGGCCGCCGACCTCAGCCAGTTGCTGTTCCCGCTGGCCCTGGTGGTATCGATCTACATGTTCCTGCGCGGCCACAACTCGCCCGGCGGCGGTTTCATCGCCGGCCTGGTGCTGGTCATTCCGGTGTTGCTGCAATACATCATCCAGGGCATGGAAGCATTCGAGCGCCGGCTTGGCCTGGACTATGTGCGCTGCATCGGCATCGGCCTGCTGGCGGCCGCCGCCACCGGCCTGGCGCCGCTGCTGATGGGCCTGCCGTTCCTGACCAGCGGCCACGTTGAACCGGTGTTGCCGCTGATCGGCGAGGTGCCGCTGGCCAGTGCCATCGGCTTTGACATCGGTGTCTATCTGACCGTTTTCGGAGCTGCCATGCTGATCCTGTCGACCATGGGCGGCATCCGTCCATCGCTGACCCGCCAGGCCTATCGCGGGCCGATCCTGCGGCCCAATCCGGCCGAGTTCCGGGGCAGGCGCGCCTGATGGAATTCGCCTTCGCCTCGGCCATCGGCGTGCTCACCGCCGCCGGCGTCTACCTGTTGCTGCGCTCGCGCAGTTTCGACGTGATCCTGGGTCTGACCCTGCTCTCCTACGCCACCAACCTGCTGATCTTCTCGTCCGGGCGCCTGGTCACCGGCAAGCCGCCGGTGCTGCGCCCGGGCGTTGACCCGATCCTGGCCAACTTCACCGACCCGCTGCCGCAGGCCCTGGTGCTGACCGCGATCGTGATCTCCTTCGCCATGACCGCGGTGATCCTGGTGCTGGCCATGCGCGGCCGCTCGGACAACCGCGTCGACCATGTCGATGGCAATGAACCCAAGGATCGCGACCGATGAGCGCACACCTGCCGGTGCTGCCGATCATCCTGCCCCTGGTCATCGGCGCCTTGATGCTGTTGCTGGAAAAACAGGGCATCCTGGTGCAGCGCGTCCTGGCCTGGACCGGCATGGCCGGCCTGCTGTTGCTGTCGGTGGCCCTGGTGGCCGAAGCCGACAGCGGACGCATCACCGCCTACCTGATCGGCGACTGGCCGGCGCGCCTGGGCATCACCCTGGTGGTCGACCGGCTGGCGGCGCTGATGGTGATGACCACCACCTTGCTGGCCATTGCCTGCCTGCTGCATGCCGGCACCGGCTGGGACCGGCGGGCACCGCATTTCCACGCCCTGTTCCAGCTCCAGCTCATGGGCCTGAATGGCGCTTTCCTGACCGGCGACCTGTTCAACCTGTTCGTGTTCTTCGAAGTTCTGCTGGCCGCCTCCTACGGCCTGCTGCTCAGCGGCGGCCGCGGCGGGCGGATGCGCGTGGGCTTTCATTACGTGGCTTTCAACATCGCCGCCTCGACCCTGTTCCTGATCGCCCTGGGCCTGATCTACGGCCTGCTGGGCACCTTGAACATGGCCGAGCTGGCGCTGCGCGTGGCCGATGTCAGCGCCGAAGACCAGCGCCTGGTGCAATCGGTGGCCGGGCTGCTGCTGGTGGTGTTCTGCTCCAAGGGCGCGATCCTGCCGCTGTACCTGTGGCTGCCGGCCACCTATGGCCGGGCGCAGCCGGCGGTGGCGGCGCTGTTCGTGATCATGACCAAGGTCGGGCTGTATTCGGTGCTGCGCGTGTTCGCGCTGATGTTCGGAGTCAGCGCCGGCGAGCTGGCCGGCTTTGCCTGGCAATGGCTGCTGCCGGCCGGCATCGCCACCTTGCTGCTGGCGTCGCTGGGCACGCTGGCGGCGGTGCGTCTGCGCATCCAGGCCGGCTACCTGGTGCTGGCCTCGGCCGGCACCCTGGTCATCGGCTTCGCCCTGAACCGGGCCGAGACCATCGGCGCCGCCCTGTATTACCTGGCCAACAGCGTCTTCGCCGTCGCCGCGATGTTCCTGATCGTCGAGCTGGTGCGCCAGAACCGCGTCACCGACCGCATGAACGTGCAACTGCCGATGACCGACCGCGCCATCGCCGGCAGCCTGTACCTGATTGCCGCGATCAGCGTCATCGGCCTGCCACCGCTGGCCGGCTTCATCGGCAAGCTCACCCTGCTGGCGGGTACGCCCGAAGGCTGGATCGGCTGGACCTATGGCACCATCCTGCTGGCCAGCTTCCTGATGCTGGTGGCGCTAACCCGGGCCGGCAGCAAGCTGTTCTGGCAGGTCGCGCCAGACCTGGACGAGGCGGACCGGCCAGCGCCGCGCAAGCGTCGCGGCCGCCGCCGGGAGCTCAGCGCGATCATGCTGCTGCTCGGGTATGGTGTCGCCATGACCATTTTTGCCGCACCGGTGATGCGCTACACCCTGGCCGCGGGTGAGCAGTTGGTGACGCCGCAGAACTACATCCAGGTCGTGCGCGGCCAGGTGCCGGACCTGCGGGAGCCCTGACCATGAGAGTACGTTTCCGCGGCATCTTCCCCTCCCTGCCATTGAGCCTGACGGTCTTCATCTTCGGTCTGCTGCTGGCCGACGAGATCACCAGCGGCCAGATCGCACTGGCGCTGCTGCTGGCCCTGCTGATCCCGCAGGTGGCACGGCGGCTGGACCGGGAATTCGCCCGGGTCGCCACCTTGCGGCCGCTGCCCAAGCTGGTGCTGGTCATGCTCTATGACATCGTGCGCTCCAATATCCAGGTCGCCAAGCTGGTGCTCGGGCCGCAGTCCGCGATCCGCTCGGGCTGGGTCTGGATGCCGCTGGACCTGACCAACATCCATGGCATCACCGCCCTGGCCAGCCTGATCACGCTGACCCCGGGCACGATCTCGGCCGAGCTCTCCGATGACCGCCGCTACCTGCTGATCCATGCCCTGAACCTGACCGATCCCGAAGCACTGATCGACGAGATCAAGACCCGTTACGAGGCGCCGCTGAAGGAGATCTTCCCGTGATCGAGGTCACCATCCTGATTTCCCTGCACGTGCTCGGCCTGTCGATGCTGCTGTCGCTGTGGCGCCTGCTGCGCGGCCCGGGCGTGCCCGACCGCATCCTCGCCCTGGACACCCTCAACATCAACGCCATCGCGCTGCTGATCCTGGACGGCATGTACCTGAAGTCGGAGATCTATTTCGAGGCCGCGCTGATCATCGCCATGCTCGGCTTCGTGGGTACCGTGGTGTTGTCCAAGTATGTGCTGCGCCGGGATATCGTCGAATGAACCCGGTCGTCGAACTGCTGCTGTCGCTGCTGCTGCTGGTATCCAGCTTCTTCACCCTGGTCGGCTCGATCGGGCTGGTGAAGCTGACCGATTTCTTCAAGCGCCTGCACGCGCCGACCAAGGCGACCACGCTGGGCGTGGGCTGCGTGCTGATCGTGTCGATCTTCTATCACGCCCTGATCGGCAACAGCTTCCATCCGCGCGAAGTACTGATCAGCGTGTTCCTGCTGATCACCGCCCCGATCAGCGCCCACATGATGGCCAAGGCGGCGCTGTCGCTGCGCCTGAAGAAGCGTCCGCAATGCCCGACCGACGAGACGCCGGATCCGTCCGAGGACGACAGCGTGGAAGTTGGCGGGTCGGACCCGATCTGAGCACGGCCGCTGGCGGTATCGGGGCCGGTATCGGGGCCGGTACCGGACAGCTAACCCGACCGGATTGACCGGCAGCCGGCGCGTACAGGCATCCCCCGGAAAGCACAACGCCCGGCGATCACCGGGCGTTGTTTGTTGCGCGAGCTGTGCCGGGATGCCGGCTGGATGACAGTGCTCGCCGGCGGCGTATTGCCGGTCTCGGCCCGGACTCAGGCCTCGAACAGCGTACGCATCTTCTTCAGCGCTGCCGCCTCGATCTGGCGGATGCGCTCGGCCGACACACCGTACTCGTCGGCCAATTCCTGCAAGGTGATCTTGGGCTCGCTCAGCCAGCGCCGGGCGACGATGTCGCGGCTGCGCTCATCCAGTTCCGACAGGCTGGCGTACAGGGTTTCCTGGTGGCGGCTTTCCTGATCGTCGGCGACGGCGACCTGTTCCGGATCCAGGCCTTCGTGGATCAGATAGGCCGCCGGTGCCGGCGGCACGTCGTCGTCATCGTTGTCGCTGGGGGCATCAAAGCCGATGTCGCGGCCGTTAAGCCGCGACTCCATCTCGACCACATCGGCCGGCGAGACATTGAGCTCGCGCGCCACCGTGTTGACCTCGTCGGCGCTGAGCCAGCCCAGGCGCTTCTTGGCCCGGCGCAGGTTGAAGAACAGCTTGCGCTGCGCCTTGGTCGTGGCGACCTTGACGATGCGCCAGTTCTTGAGGATGTACTCGTGGATTTCGGCCTTGATCCAGTGCACCGCGAACGAGACCAGGCGCACGCCGACATCCGGATCGAAGCGCTTGACCGCCTTCATCAGGCCGATGTTGCCTTCCTGCACCAGGTCGGCCATGGGCAGGCCATAACCCAGGTAACCGCGCGCGACATGGACAACGAAACGCAGGTGCGACAGCACCAGTTCCCGGGCGGCCTCCAGATCCTCGCGCTCAACGAAGCGGCGCGCCAGCGCCTGCTCCTGTTCCGGGGCCAGCATCGGCACCTGGTTCACGGCATGGATATAACCATCCAGACTGCCAACGGCAGCCGGGATCATGAAATTGCGGGTGGCCAGATCCTGGGTCATCAAGCTCTCCTTTGATTCGGTCGCGGACGATTTTAGCACTCGGCCCCTTGGAGTGCTAAGCGTCTGGGGAGTTCCCTCAACGGCCCGGGCCCGCCCCTGAAGCAGCGCAGTATTGGCCCAGGATGGGGACTAACCGCTTGAATTCAAGCACCTGCAGCCCGCTGCAAGCTGAACGGCCGGGCCGCTCCTTCGGGAGCACATACGCCTTCAGGCAATGCCCAGGGCGACGTCGTCCATCTGCAGGGTATCCAGGCGGATGCGGTTGGCGAACAGCGAGAACGCCAGCAGGCCGGCCAGGTTGCCGGTGCGTTCCAGCCACGACGGCAGGTAGCGCGGCGGCGCCAGCCAGCCGGACTCGAACAGCGGCTGCAGGCTGATCACATCGTGCAGGGTCAGCTTGCCGGCGAACAGCCAGTGCAGCAGATCCATGCGCCGGTGCTTGAGCGCCCAGCGGAAGCAGGTATGGGTCGACAGCAGGCCATGCAGGTAGACCGCGTCCTTGCAGAAGGCGCTGCCGCCGGTGACCGGCACGCCGCGGAACACGCGCATGGCCGAGGCGAAGCTCTCGTCCGGGTCTTGGCCCGAGGCCAGGAAAAACTCGAACACCTCGATGAAATCGGCGCCGTTGCGCGCCCGCTCGATGGCCAGGATGCGCAGCGACAACCGCTTCATGCGCCGGATGTCGATATTGCCGGTGATCTGCTCGGCGAAGGTCGCCAGGCCCTCCTGGGTGCTGGTCACCCGGGGCGAGCTCAGCGCCAGACTGCGCAGATTCGGCTGGGCGCGACCATTGATCGCGGTCAGGGTATGGACCATGACCTCGTGTTCGAGCAGTTGCCGGACATCGGCCGGCGAGAACAGGGTGTTGGCGCGCAGGCGCACGCGGCTGGCGCCGGCCGCGGCCTTGGCGACCAGGTCCGGATCGACCTGGACGCTGACCGGATGCTCGACGAAGACGGCATCGATGTCGGCCTGCATCTGCCCGCGCACCTGCTCGGGCGTGAGGCTGGCAACGGCATCGGGATCAGTGAAATTGCCGGCAACACCGCCATCCAGCTCGTCGGCCAGAACAACGAAATGGCCGGCGGCATCGACGCTGGTCCAGTCGCTGCCCGGCAGCGGCCGGCCGGGCGTGCCATACAGCCGGGCCGACAATTGCCCTGCATGGTCGCTGCCCAGTGCCGCCATGATCTGCGCGGCGATGTGCCAGGCGCCGGCACTGCGGCGCAGGTAGTCGCCAAGCGGATGATCCGGATCGGCGGCGGCGGCAATGGCATCCAGCTCCTGGCGGGTGGCATCCATGTCGCAGGGCGGGTAATGCACGGTCGGCAGCGTGCGCCGACCCTGGCGCCAGCGCTCCAGGAAGCGCGCCTGCACGGCGCTGGACCAGCTTGCGGCAGTCAACAGGCGAATCGGCCGCACCGCCGCCACCAGGCGGGCGTCGAGTTCGGCGTGGTGGTCGAGCTCAGCCGTGTCCATCGTGGCCATGATGGTCGCCGCGCGCGCAGCCGATGAGCCAAGGCAGGCAATTCACCGGCCGGCTCCGGAGCGGCCGCCACGGGTGCCGCGACTGTTATCGGCGCGGTCGTCGGCAGGCTCGGCATCGGAATGGCCACGGACCCGGCCGGCGCAGTCGCCACCGAAACCGCCATCATCCTGCATCTGGTTATCGCCGCGCCTGGCGCCGGCACTGGCGCTGGCTGAGCCCTGGCGGGCCTGGCGCTGCTGCACCAGCCGCTGCGCCACTGCCTGGTCGCGCTCGGCCGCCAGCTTGTGGAAATGAGCCAGGCGCAGGGCCGGCAACTGGCCGCTGTCGACCGCGGCCTGGACCGCACAACCAGGCTCGTGGCCATGCTGGCAATCGCGGAACCGGCATTGATCGGCCAGTGCCTGGATATCGGCAAACTGGGCCTGGCCCAGGCTCTCATCGCCGGTGAGTTTGAGCTCGCGCATGCCCGGCGAATCGATCAGGCAGCCGCCGCCCGGCAACTGCAACAACGAGCGCGTGGTGGTGGTGTGCCGGCCGCGGCTGTCGCTGCGCCGGACATGACTGGTCTTTTGCTGTTCCTGGCCGAGCAAGGTATTGCTCAAGGTCGACTTGCCGGCACCGGACGAGCCCAGCAATACCGCGGTGCGGCCAGGGCCAAGCTGGTCGGCCAGCGGCTGCACCTGGGCCGGATCGCGGCAGTCGATCGCCAGTACCGGGCTGTCGCCGGCCACGGCTTGGACCTGGGCGTGCTGCTCGGCCGTGGCTGGCCACTGGTCGGCCTTGCTCAGCACCACCATCGCCGGCACGCCGGCACTGCCGATCAGGGCCAGATAACGTTCCAGCCGACGCAGGTTGAAATCGCCATCCAGGCCCATGACGATTACCGCCAGGTCCAGATTGGCGGCCAGCATCTGCGCCTGGTAACGCTCGCCGGCGGCGGCGCGGACGATGACATTGCGCCGCGGCAAGCGCTGCAGCAGGCGCAGGCCGCCTTTGTCGCTGGCCGCCAGCAGCCAGTCGCCGACGCCGGGGCGCTCGGCACCATCAACGCTTTCGCCGTGGCGTTGCCCGGACAGCAGGCGCGCGTAGCCGGTGCGGTGGCTGCGCTGGCCATCATGCACCCGCAGCGCGGTGCGGTGCTGCTCGATCACCCGCACCAGCCGCTCGCCAGCGGCCATTTCCGGCAAAGGCTGATCCAGCGGCCAGCCGATGCCATGCAGGCCGTGGCCGGGTTCGCTGACACCGCTGCCGCCGGTGTCGTCGTTGCCGCCAGACGCGGGGCTGTTGCCGGTCGGTTTGTTCATGGCCGCAGCGTCGATCGGCCCGGCCGGACCGGACAGCGCTGGCGGCCGCGCCGGGCATGGGCGGCAACGGCGCCAGCGCCCGCCAGGTCAACGGCGACTGCGGCCGGCCTCGACACGGATACGCGGGAGCGGATGGGCGACAATCGCATGGCGCGAAGTTTACCCTGCGCCGTTGCCGCGACAACGACGGCAGCCACAACAGTAGACATATCCGGAAGGCCGGGTTTCCATCAGCGTCCCGGGCCAAGCTGTGATTGCAACGCGTGCCGGGCGCCAAACCACCCAGCCATGGAAGCGAGATGAACGCCACTGCCGCGCAACCTGCCGACCACGACCAGCCGACCACCAGCGCACGCGGCTATCTGGCCCTGGGTGATTCCTACACCATCGGCGAGGGCGTCGCGGCCGCCGAGACCTGGCCCTGGCTGCTGGCCGAGGCCTTGGCTGAACGGATCGGCGAGGCAGCGCCGGTGGTGGTCGCCCGCACCGGCTGGACCGCGGCCGAACTGCTGTCGGCCCTGGCCGACGACAATGGCCGGCGGGCTGGAGCGGCCACGCCCTACGGCCTGGTCAGCCTGCTGATTGGCGTCAACGACCAGTACCGCGATCATCATCTGGACACGCATCTGGCCGGCTTCAACCGTCTGCTGGACCTGGGCATCGATTTCGCCGGCGGCGATCATCGCCGCTTGCTGGTGGTCTCGATCCCGGACTGGAGCGTCAGTGCCTTCGCCGGCAATGACGCTCGCGGCCGGCCGGCCATCGCCGCCGCCATCGACCGTTACAACGCGGCGCAGATGCAGCTTTGCCGGGAACGCGGCATCGCCCATGTCGACATCACCGGCATCTCGCGCCGCTGCGGCGCTGATCCGGCCATGTTCGCCAGTGACGGCCTGCACCCGTCGGGCCGCCAGTATGCGGCCTGGCTGGCGCCGATCCTGGCCGCGGCCACCGCGCTGCCCGGCGACTGAGGGCCTTCCGGGCCGGGCCGTGCCGATCAGGCGCGGGCGGCGAGCACGAACAGGGCAATCACGCAGGCAAAGCCGATTGCCCAGACCAGGCTGCGCAACAGGCTGCGATTGCCCAGGTAGCACAGGCCGTGGCCGACGCGGGCAAGAATGAAAGCGATCGCCACGGTGTCGATGCTGGCCTGGCTGGCACCAACCTTCTCGGCGATCAGCACGGCAGCGGCGAATGGCGCGAAGGCTTCGAAAGCATTGAGCTGGGCCCAGTTTGCCCGCGCCGCCATGCCCTGGACGCGGGACAGGTATTCACGCGGCGCGCTGTTGTCGAAACGCCCGGCGCCGCCAGGCGAGCGCTTGGCGATGAGGGTCCAGACATAGGGCAGCAGGGCGGCGATCAGGATGCACCAGTGAGCAACGGTCATGGCAGGGCCTCGGGTCGGGTCGGCTGAATCGGAACAGCGACGATACACCGGCCGGGCGCTCAGCGAGTGCGCGCTTGGCGTTGGCCGATGCAGCGCTCAGTGGCGCATCCGCTTGGAGCGCAAATGCGCCGTGGCGGAGGCGGAAACCTCCACAGAGCCGGAGCCATCGACCGCCATGACTTATTGGACCGGCGTCGGCTCAGGGCCGATGCTCCAGCAGCGAGGGATCAGGGCCTGGCAGCGCCGGCGCGTTGGCCGCCGGGTCTGATCGCCACAACCGTCAGCGGCTGCCGCTGTCGGGCAGGCGCGGCACGCCGTGCTCGCTGCGTTCCTCGGCAACACTGAACAGGCCCAGGCGCTCATCCTGTGACTCGTCGCCGGGCATGGCCAAAGCCGGCAGGCCACGCTGCGCGCGCAGGGCATTGACCAGGGCGGCACGTGCACGCTCGGGCTGCTGCCGGCAGGCTTCGCCGAGCAGTTCCCAGGCTTCGGCGTCATTGGCCACGGCCAGGGCACGGTCCAGGTAGTCATGGGCCTGGTGGCGCTCGCCAAGAGCCAGATTCAGCCGTGCCAGGGCGACGTTCAAGCCGACGCTGTCGGCATGTGTCTTGTGCCACTGCTCGGCCTGGCGCCGGCGCCGGGCCGGCTCGGGCTGGTCGAGCTGGCCGTAGAGCCGGGCCAGATCATCATTCCAGTCATGGCGCAACTGGGCTTCGATCAGCGCCGCTGGATCGGCTACCGACAACTGGTTGCTGCGCCGGGCATAGGCATGGATGAATTCGGGGTCGCGCTTGTGCGGGCGCGCCACGCCATCCCAGAACCGGACCAGGGCGGCGCCGTCGGTGGCCTCGTCGATGGCATCGATGATCAGGCCGCGCTCCAGGCCGGCCAGTTGCCGGGCATCGACGGCCTGGTTGCGCTGCAATTCGGCCAGTTCAAGCAGGGCATCGGGAGAACGCCCGGTCATCCGGCGCAGCGCTTCCAGGCGCAGCAGATGGCCCTGCGGCGGCAACGGCGCCAGCGGCTCCAGGTGCTGCAGCACCTGCTCGGGCTGTCCGGCCACCTGGGCTTCGCGGGCGCGTTCCAGTGCCACCAGGCGGCGCCCTTCCGGATCATCCAGAAGCTGGGTCAGATAGGTCTGGGCCTGAGCGTCATCGCCGCGCGTATGCGCCGCCTGGGCAGCTTCGAGCAAGGCCGGCACGCGGAAGTCGCTGTCCTCGGCCGCGCGCAGGAACAGTTTCTCGGCCCTGGCCCAATGGCCTTCGCGCAAGCGCAGTTCGGCCTGGGCGAAGGCGTGCCGGGTGCGCCGCTGACGGCGACCGGCGAGCCAGCGCAGCGGCGCGCGCAGCAGCCAGGCCAGCAGCCACAAAGCGGCAATGAACAACAGCAAGGCGGCCACCGCCACCACCACCGTGGTCTCGATCACGTAGCCACGCACGCGGATCTGCACCAGGCCCGGATCGGCCACCAGCCATTGCCACAGCAGCGCGCCCAGGACCAGCACGGCCACGATCAGCACGATGCGCAGGAACCACTTCATGCTCATGACCCGCCCTCCTGTTCGTTGTCACCGGTGTCGTCATCCGGGCCCGGCAGCGTCGCGCCGGCTGCGCCGGATGCATCTGATTCTGGGGTCGCGGCCGGCAACTGCTGGATCGTGGCCTGGTCTTCAAGGCGCAAGCGCAGCGCCGACAGATCCGGCAGCGGTGCCAGCCAGTCCAGGGCCAGCAAGCGGTCCAGGCGCTGCAGCGGCGCGCTCGTGGTTTCCGCCTCGCAGCAACCGACCAGGGCCGCACGCAGGGTGCGCAGCGCTTCGGGCAGGCTGTCGAAATCGTTTTCCAGTACTGCAAGACGGGCCCGGTCCAGTGCCCGGCGGACGCCGTCCCGGCTCGGCATCACCGCGCCGCTGACCGCCTCGTCCTCGTGCCGGATCGAGACCAGCCGATCCAGGCGCGCGAACTGGCGTGACCACCAGCCACCGGCGCCGGCAACGGCGCTGCCTTCGACCGGCCGCTCGATGCGGATGGCCAGGCCGGCCAGGGCCGCGGCGATGCTATCCAGCTCACGCAGCAAGGCTGCCGACGACGGCCGCGGATCATCGGCCAGCTCCGAGCGCGCGCTGGCCACGGCATGGCGCAGATCGGCGTATTCGTTGCCAACCCGGGCCAGGTTGTCCTCGGCCAGGGCCAGGGCACTGCCGGCGCCTGCCCGATCGACGAACAGGCGCAGGCGCAATTCGGCCTGGCTGATCAGGGCGGCGGCATCGGCCAGGGCCAGTTGCTGGCGCGCCGAGCGCTGGCCGCGCGCCATCTCGGCGAGCAGGGATTCGGAGCGGGCATTGCGGTCGGCCAGGGCCAGCACATCCTCGCGCATGCGCTGGTGCAGGCGCTCGTTCTCGCCCAGTTGTTCGCGCAGGGTGGCGGCCAGTTCATTGCTGCGCGCGGCCCGGCGATCGGTATCGGCGACGCGGACATCCAGCGCATCCAGTTGCTGGCCCAGGCTGCTGTAACGGTTGCCGTCGGCGCGTTCGAGCAGGACCACGCGCCAGGCAGCATAACCGCCCAGGGCCGCGGCCAGGATCGCGATCAGCAACGCCAGAAACCCGCCACCGGAGCGGCGCGCCGGCGTGCTGGCGCTCGATGCTGGCGGCGTGCGCGGCGGCGCTTTCGGCGCCGACGCGGCCGCAGACGCGGTCGATCCCGCCGGCGCCGAGAGCTTGGGATCCGGGCTGGATGCGGCGCCGGCTGCGGCGCCGGCTGCGGCGCTGGACGTCGGCCTGGAATCTGCGCTCGATGTCGCCCCGTCGGCGGCCGCTGGCGGCGCAGTCACTGCCGCGGCATCGGATGCCGCGTCCGCCGAGGCAGGCGCTGATGTCGGCGCCGGCTGATCTGCCGGGCCGTCGACGGCCGGCGTTGCCGGGTCCGATTTCGTGTCCTTGCGGGATTTTTTGTCAGCCATCGACATGGTCGCAGTAGATAAGGATGCGATCGGGCAGTGTAGCCCGGATGCCCTGGCCGCAGTGCGGCAAAGGCAACGATCAGACAGTGCGCGCGGCGTGATTCAGGGCCCGGACCGTTGTCGGTGCCGTAGCCGGCTCTGTCGCCGCCACCGAAGCCGCCATCAGCGCCGCTACGGATCCGAGCGCGCATCCAGATCCGGCAAGCCGGACATCAGCCACCAGCGCCGCGCGTCCTCGTCGTAGCGCCAGCGCTCGCGATCGAGCAGCACGCTGCCCTGCTGGGTATGGCGGTTGACCAGGTCGATCTCGGCGTACTGGACGATGCTGCCATCAGGCTGCGGCTCGCGGCCGCGGGCCCGGTATCCGGTCACCTGCCATTGCCGCCAGCGCTCCAGGGTCAGGCGCTCGGGCGGTGCTTCGCTGAGTACTTCGGGGTCCTGGAAGGCGAGGAGCTGCTCGACATCACCCCAACGCACGGCGCCGGCGTAGTGGTAGAGGGTTTCCTCCATGCGGTTCTTCTCGGTGCCGACACCGCCGCAGGCGGCCAGCAGTGCAACGGTCAACAACAGGGCAAGGCGGGCGGTCATGCATGGCTCCTGATCCGGGGAGCGGCTGATTATTGCCGATAAACGAGGCCACGACAGCGCACGCCTCAACCGATGCCAAGCTCCCGGCGCAGGGCGGAAACATGCGCGCGCCCGACCGCCAGTTCCTTGCCATTGGCCAGCACCAGCCAGTAGCGGCTGCCCGAGCCGGCATGCAGTGAACGGACATGGCGCAGATTGACCAGGCAGGAGCGGTGGCAGCGGACGAAATCAGGCGGCAACACGGCAGTCAGCGCAGCCAGCGGCTTGTCGTGCAGTTCGCTGCGGCCATCGAGCAGGCGCACCTGGCTGTAGTCGCCGTCGGCGCGGATCCAGAGCACCTCGGCCAGCTCCACCAGGGCCGTGCCCTGGGCCCGCCAGATGCCCAGGTAGCGCGCCAGTCCCGGACGATAACGGGCGGCATCGAGCAGGCGCTCCAGGGCCAGGCCGAGGCGTTCGCGGGTGAACGGTTTGGCGACGAAATCGAGCACGCCGTGCTCGAACGCCTGCAGCGCGCGCTCGCGATGGGCCGATACCACCACGCAGTGATAGCGCCCGGCCACCGCCTGGCGCAGCAGCTCGAAGCCGTCCTCGCCGGCCAGGTTCAGGTCCAGCAGCAGGCCGTCGTAGAGGCTGCGCTGCAGCCGGTCGCCAGCCAGGTCCAGATCAGCGACCGCGTCGAAGCGCGCCCGTCCCTGCGCCAGTTCGCCGCACATGCGCAACAGGCGCTCGCGGATCAGCGGTTCGTCCTCGACGATCAGGATGCGCATGCCAGCTCGATCCGGCCGCACCAGCCGGCATCGTCGGCGCCCTGGGCAAAGTGCCAGCGGTCGGGGAAGGCGGCGGCCAGGCTGGCCTGGATGTAGCGGCTGCCCGTGCCCTGGCCGCGATGCGCCGCGTGGCCACGCGGGCTGTGCAGTTCCAGCACCCGGCGCCCGTTCTCGCGATGCACGCGCAAGCGCAACGGCTGCTGCGTGCAGGCGCTGGCGCCGGCATGGGTGAGCGCATTCTCGACCTGGGCGTGGAGCACCCCGGGTGGCAGCAGAAAATCCATGTCGTCGATGTCGTCGGCGTCGACCTCGAAACCGATCGGCTGGCCCAAGGCCTGGCCGACGATGTCCAGGTGATTGCGGCACAGGGCCAGCTCGTCGGCCAGCGGCACCAGCGCGTGGCGACTGCTCTCGCGCAGGCGATCGAACTGTTCGGCCAGCGATTCGACCAGGCGGCTGGCACGCGACGGCGCCTGCTCGATCAGCTCCTGCAGGCAGGTCAGCGTGTTCATCAGCCAATGCGGCTGGATGCCACGCTGCAGAAGCTGCAACGCGAGCTGGGCACGCTCCTCGCGCAGCCGCGCGTTGTGCCGGTCCAGCGTGCGCAGCCGCTCGGCATGGCACAGCAGCAGGAACCCCATCAGCACCGCCAGCAGCAGGAAATACGGCCCGTCCAGGAAGGTGCGGCCGACGACCGGCATCGACAGCGCACCGGCCAGCATCAGCACCAGGATCGGCCGGCGTTGCTCGTGTTCGCCCTGCGCGCGCCACAGCAGCCTTGCCGAAGCCAGCAGGCTGAGCAGCAAAACGGCGGCTCCGCGGCCATCGAAGCTGGGCAGAAAGGCCACGACCGCCGCCAGCGTTGCCAGATAGACGATGCGTGCCGAGATCGGCACCTCAACATCGAAGCTGCGCGCCAGATAGGCCGGCAACAGCAGCGCTGCCGCCACATGCAGCGCCAGCAGCGCGAACATGCGCAGGCCGTGCCAGGGATAGGCATAGCCCAACAGCGGGCGCCAGCCTTCGACCACCGGCAGCGCCAGACCGACGGCGCCCAGGGCCAGCAACAACGCCGCGCCGTGCGCACGCGGCTGCCCGCGTTGCACCGCCAGGAAATACAGGCCGGCGGCGGCGAGCGCGCCGGCGGCAAAGAACACGATCAGCCAAGGCGCCGGCCGAAGAACGGATGGCCCTTCGACCGAGACGATCTGGACGGCGGCATCGGTGCTGCCCATGCGCAGCCACTGATGCTGGCTGGAGGCGAGCACGATCAGTTCGTCGGCCCCGGCGTGTCCGGATGGCGGCAGCACGCGGACGATATCGATCAGCCCGGGTTGTTCCTCGGCCTTGCTGCGTCCGACGGCGCCGTTGGCCGCCAGCGGCTGCCCGTTCCAATACGGCTGGCTGGCGGCACGCAGCGACAGGTGCAGCAGGCGGCCGGCATCGTTCGCCGGCGCGGACAGGCGCCAGCGCAGCCAATGCGGATCGCGCCATCCGGCCAGCACGCCGGCATCGAGCGCTTGCCAGTCCAGATCCTGCGCCGGCTGCTGCGGCAGACCACCCGACACCGGCATCGCGGCAGGCGCCATCTCGGCCGACAGCACCTGCTGCACCACCGGCGCGGGCGAGGACGCCAACAGCCAGGCAGCGATCACCAGCACCAGCACGGCCGGGGCGGCCAGGATCTTCGTGGTCGTCATGCCTGACATCGTAGCGGCGGCGCGGAGCCATTCGCCCCCCGTCTGGAGCCGTTGACCGGACCGGCGCGTGCCGCGCCCGGCGGCAGCATGGATGCTTGCCGCACACCTGCCTCCTGCTGGAATCGATCATGTCCACTTGCCTTGACGAAACTTCCAAACTGAGCTCGCGCCCGTTGCCACTGGCGCTTCATTGGCTGGCGGCCTGCATGCTGGCAGTGATGATGGCGCCGATGCCTGCGACCGGCGCCGACACACCGGATACAACGCTGGCGTTCGCAGCCTACGAGTTCCAGACCGAAGGCCACGGCACATTCGACGCCGAAGTGGCGTTTCTGGAAGTGCCGCGTCGGCGCGACCGGGCAGACGGCCCGCGGCTGAAACTGCGCGTGGTGCGCCTGCCGGCCACCGGTGGCGATGCCAGCGCGGCACCGGTGGTCTATCTGGCTGGTGGTCCGGGTGGTTCCGGCGTCGGCACCGCACGCGGGCCGCACTGGCCGGTGTTCGACCAGGTACGGCGCGAAACCGACGTTCTGCTGTTCGACCAGCGCGGCACCGGGCTGTCCGAGCCGCCGCCCGCATGCCCGCACAGCGCTCGCTTCGACGACGGCCGGCCACTGCAGCGCGAAGTCGCGCTGGCGGCACTGAGCGACACCGCCGCCCGCTGCATCGCCCATTGGCGCGATGAGGGCGTCGATCTGGCCGCCTATACCAGCGCGGAAAGTGCCGCCGACCTGGACGACCTGCGGCGCGCGCTTGGCGTGCCAAAAATCAGCCTGTGGGGCATGAGCTACGGCAGCCACCTGGCGCTGGCAAGCTTGCGCCTGCACGCTGCCGGCATCGAGCGCGTGGTGTTGATCGGCGTTGAAGGGCCAGACCACACCCTGAAACTTCCGCTGGCCGCCGACACCCTGCTCGCCGACCTTTCAGTTTTCGCCCGCGAGCAGGGATTCGACGATCTGACCGACATGACCGGCCGCGTGCTGGCCAGGCTGCGCCAGGAACCCGGCCAGGGCCGCAGCCTGATGCACCGGGGCCGGGAAGTGACCTTGGGCGCCTTCGACGCGCAGCTCGCGATCGCGGCCGCGCTCGGACGCCGATCCACACAGCAGATGCTGCCCCTGAGCTTGCGCACCGCCGACCAGGGCGACTACGACCTGCTGGCCACCCTGGTGCTTGCCGTGCGCGACCAGCTCGGCCAGTTCCGGGCGATGCCGCTGGCGATGGAACTGGCCTCCGGACACAGCCCGCATCGCCGCGCCCTGGCCCAGGCGCAGGCACACGACAGCCTGTTCGGCGATGCGCTGAATTTCCCTTTTCCGATGATCGGCGATGGCCTGGGCCTGATCGATCTGGGCGAGGCCTTCCGCGCGCCGCTGCACAGCGATGTTCCGGCGCTGCTGGTCAGCGGCACGCTCGATGGCCGCACGCCGCCGGCCAATGCGCAGGCGCTGTTGCCCGGCTTCAGCGCTGCCGCCCACCTGCGCGTGGCCAACGCCAGCCATGACCACGAACTGTGGCTGGGCAACCCGGACATCGCCGCGCACATCGCCGGCTTCCTGGCCGGGCGGCAGGTCAGCGATGCGGAACTGGACGTGGCGCCGCCAGTGATGGTGCAGGGAAAACTGGCTTTGCTGATGCAAACACTGGGCATCAGCCGGGCAATGCTGTGGGGCGCAGTCGGGCTGCTGGCGGCGCTGGTCCTGGCCGCAGTGGCGCTGATCAAGCGCCGGCGGCGCGCTCGAATCCACCATTCGGCAAGCGGATCGCGGTGACGGTCAAGGAACGTCATGAAGTCGCGGCAACGGCCGGCGCCCGCCGCGAGCCGATCCTATTGCAGCAACTCGCTTACTGCCCGGCCGTGGCCTGGCTCGCGGCTGCCGCGACCGGTCGGCGCCGGCGTGGATCAATGGCGACGAAGCGCGCCGCCAGGGTGGTCGCGACGCTGCCATCAGCGAGCCGGCAGACGACTTCGGCGGCCAGGCGCGAGCGGCCATGGCGCAGCCAGGTGCCGCGCCACTCCTCGGCGTCATGGCCCGGTGCCAACCTCGCCTGGACCACCAGCCGCTCCCACACCGGCGCCAGATAGCGCACCTGGCTGTCCTGGACATAGATTTCCGCCGATGCGGCATCGTCGCCCAGCAACAGGTTGGCCAACGACCAGCCGGCCAGGGTCATCAGGGAAACCAGGCTGCCGCCGAAGGCACAGCCCTTGTCGTTGCTGTTGGCCGCCAGCGGTGCGCTCAAGATGAGCTGGTCGCCATCGAAACGGTCGATCGCCAACTCCATCGCCCGCGCCATGGGAATGGTGTCGAGCATGAACTGCTGCAGTTGCGCCGGGGTCATGGGCTACTCGTCAGGGTTGGATGGGAGGCGGGAAACCGCGGCGCCAAGGGTTGAGTGTGCGCTTGCCGGCCAGCAGCCGCGACCCGGTCGCGGCCAGAACAGAAGCCTCGTCGGTTCCGGAACCGCTGCGACTTTGGCCGGCCACCGGCGGACGGTCAAGCCAGACCTTGGGGCTGCCGATGGCGACGGCGACCAGAAAACCGCCGGCGGCCGGCGCTGTCGCCGTCGGCGCGGTCACGGTGATAATGGCCCGATGGACCATGATGTCGAACGAAATAACCGCGACGGCCACGACGCCGACACCAGCCGCCGCGCCCGACCCGTCGCGCCGATATTGACCCCGAGCCTGCTCCAGGGCTGGCTGGTGATCAGCCTGCGTCCGGCCGGCCAGGCCCGGCAGTTGCGGCGCTGGCTGCAGCGCAACGGCGCCGGCATGCGCAACCTGCCGCTGCTGCAACTGCGCGCCCGCGCTATTGACCGCAACGACCGCGATGCGGTGGCGACAACCCGGTACTGGCTGTTCACCAGCCCGGCCTCGGTGCGTTTTGCCCGGCAGCAATTACCCGAACTGTTCGCTGCCGATGGCGCCTTGGCCAGAGCCGCCGCCGAGGGCAAGGTGTTCGCGCCCGGACCGGGCACCGCCGCCATTCTGGCCGGGCACGGCATCACGCCGGTGGCCATTCCCGCCGGCAGCTACGACAGCGAGGGCCTGCTCGCCCTGCCCGGTCTGGCGGCGCCACACGACGGCAGCCTGGCCCTGGTTGGCGCGCCGCATGGCCGCGGCCTGCTCGCGCCCAGCCTGCGCGAACGCGGCGCCCAGGTGCACGAGCTGCATGTCTATCAGCGCCTGCCGGCCCGATTGCCGGCTCGGCGACTGGCAGCGGTGCCGGCCGACCGCGCCCGCACGGCGCTGATCGTCACCAGCGGCCGGATGCTCGAGCGCCTGGTGCAGGTGCTGCCGGCGCAGCGGCTGGATCTTTGGCGCCGGCAACTGCCGCTGATCCTGGCCAGCCAGCGCCTGGCCGACCTGGCCGGGGAACTGGGCTTTGCGCACCGGCATGTCGCCGGCTCGGCGATGACCGCCGACTTGCAGACGGCGCTGCTGGCGCTCGCTGCCGCTGGCAGTGCGCCAGCACATGGCCGATAATCGCCGGCTATGGAACGCTTGCCCGAATTCGTTGCTGAAAACCTCTTTCTGGTGCTGATCTTCGCCGGCCTGGGGGTGTTTCTGCTCGCCACCCTGTTCGCCCGCTTCACCCGTGGCTACCAGGAACTGACACCGGCGGAACTGACGTTGTTGATCAACCGCGAGAACGCCCTGGTGATCGATGTCAGCCCCCTGGCCGACTACCAGAAGGCCCATATCCCCGGCAGCCGGCATATCGCACCGAGCCAGTTCGATCCGGAAAACAAGGATCTGGCCAAGGTCCGCGAGCGGCCGGTGGTGGTGGTGTGCCGCAGCGGCATGAGCAGCGGCGGCTATGCGAAGCGCCTGCTCAAGGCCGGCTTCACCCGGGTCAGCACCCTGGGCGGTGGTGTCCAGCAGTGGCAGACCGCCGAATTGCCGTTGACCCGCGGCAAGGCCTGAGCAGGATCTGCCCGATCCCATAGCTATAGAGTGGCAAGGCTAATCATTGGCCGTCACCGGTCAGCGCTGACCCGGGCTGGCCCTGGTTGAACTGCCCGACAACCCGGCCGGCGGCTCTGCGCCTGGCCTCACCGTCCTCACCGGCCCGCCGCCGCTGCGTCCGTGGTTGCCATGGGCCGGCAGGTCCGCGTCACGGGCTTGTGGGATAATCCGCGGCGCTACCGCAGCCGGCCCTTGTTGGCCGCCGGTTCCGCCATTTTTCTTGCATCAACCTTCAGGAGTACGTTTCCCATGTCCAACCAGAACCCGGTCGGCAACGGCCAGGCCGCCGGCACCCCGGCGCAGCCTTCTGCGGCACAGCTCACCATCCACAAGATCTACCTCAAGGACGCCTCCTTCGAGGTGCCCGGTGGCGCGCAGGTGTTCCAGGAGCAGGGCCAGCCGCAGTTCAAGCTCGAGCTCAACCAGCGCGTCGAGCGGATCAGCGATGACACCTTCGAAGTGGTCCTGGGCGTGACCCTGACCTGCGAACTGGCCGAGAAAGTGGTGTTCCTGGCCGAGATCAAGCAGGCCGGCATCTTCGGCCTGGCCGGCTTCGACGAGCGTGGCCTGCAGTCCGTGCTCGGCACCTATTGCCCGCAGACCCTGTTCCCGTATGCCCGCAGCATCATCAGCGAGCTGGTGATGAACGGTGGCTTCCCGCCGTTCGTGCTGCAGCCGATCAACTTCGACCAGTTGTTCGCCGAGCAGATGCGTCGCCGGTCCGAAGAGCAGGCTGCCGGCAGCCCGGCGCAGGCGCCGGCCGACAGCAGCAACTGAGGCCCGTCGGGCCATGGCAGGGGAGCCGGCCGGCAAGGCCGGTAGCCACAACGAACAGCGACCGGCCGGGCCGGTCACTGTCCTGGGCGCCGGCTCCTGGGGCACGGCGCTGGCCGCCCTGCTGGCCCGCAACGGCGTCGCCACCACCTTGTGGGGGCGCGATGCCGGGCAACTGGAGCAGATGGCGCACACGCGCTGCAACCAGCGCTATCTGCCCGGCCTGGCCCTGCCCGAAAGCCTTCGCTACCAGGCGGATCTTGCGCTGGCCGTGAGCCAGTGCCGGATCGCCCTGGTGGTCACTCCCAGCCACGGCTTTGCCGACATGGTGCGGGCGCTGGCCGGGCATCTGCCGGCCGATGCCGGCGTGGCCTGGGCGAGCAAGGGCCTGGAACCGGGCACCGGCCGCTTCCTGCATGAGGTTGCTGCGCAAGTGCTCGGCCCCGGGCGGCCGCTGGCCGCGATCACCGGCCCGTCCTTCGCCCGCGAGGTGGTGCAGGACCTGCCCACCGCGGTCACCGTGCATTCGCTGGACGAGGACTTCGCCCACCAGGTCGCCGAAGTGCTGCATTCACCGCGCTTTCGCGCCTACACCGGCAACGACCTGATCGGCGCCGGCCTGGGCGGGGCGATGAAGAACGTGCTGGCAGTGGCGATCGGTGTTTCCGATGGCATGGGCATGGGCCTGAATGCGCGCGCCGGCCTGATCACCCGCGGTCTGGCCGAGATGCTGCGCCTGAACCTGGCCCTGGGCGGCCAGGCCGAAACGGTGATGGGTCTGGCCGGGCTGGGCGATCTGGTGCTGACCAGCACCGGCGACCTGTCGCGCAACCGGCGCCTGGGCCTGCACCTGGGCGAAGGCCTGCCCCTGGCCCAGGCCATGGCCCGGATCGGCCAGGTGGTGGAAAGCGTCGGCACCGCCGAAGAAGTGATGCGCCTGGCCGAAGGCGCCGGCGTCGAACTGCCGATCAGCCATCTGGTCCATCGCGCCCTGCGCGGCCAGATCACTCCCGCCGAAGGCATGCACCTGCTACTGTCGCGGGAACGCAAGTCCGAGTTCTGAGCAGCCGTCAGCCGGAGTCGATCCGGGCTGAGGGAACCCCACCCCAGCCCCCTGCTGGCGCGGTTTCAGCCCGCGCAGCCAGAGCATCGGCCGCTGCCTCCGAATCCTTCCCGACACGCGCCGGCGCCAGGGCCTGCGCCCACTGCCTGCAGGCTCCGCTGCCATGACCGTGCCGGAAAACCCAGCACCTGATTCCTACGATCCAGCCCACGCTGGCGGCGGCGAGCAGGGCACCAGGCCGCCAGGCCGTCCCGATTCGACAGCGCCGGCCGGCACTGGGGCTGCCGGGCCGCAACCGCCGCAGACGCCGCCCCAGGACCCAGCCCAGGACCCGGCCCAAGGCCCGAATCAAGACCGCGGCCGCCGGCCCGTGCAGGACGCCGCCCCGGCTGCCGGGCCGGCGGCGTCGGCCGGCGCAGGAACGGCGCCCGAAGCCGCCGCCGAGCCAGCAACCCAACCGGCACAACCGGCACAACCGCCAACGCAGCCAGCCGCAGCGCCCGGCCCCGATCACGCCGCCACGGCGCCACCTGCCCGGCCCAACCACCGGCCCGGCGAGCTGTGCGGCAACTGCCAGGCCCCGCTGCTGGGCCCGCACTGCCATGCCTGCGGCCAGCCGATCAAGGGCATGGTCCGGCCGTTACCGGGCTGGCTGGGCGACTTCATGGCCACCATGTTCAGCCTCGACGGCCGCCTGTGGAACAGCATCGGCCCGTTGCTGTTGCGTCCCGGCCGGCTGAGCCGGGATTACCTGGCCGGCCGGCGCGTGCGCCAGGTGCCGCCTGTACGCCTGTTCCTGTTCCTGATCATCGTCCTGCTGATCGTGGTCCAGCTCAGCCTGAGCCTGGCCAGCAGCCAGGTCAACGCCACCCTGGCACCCCTGCCCGAGGATCATGCGCGGGTCGAACAGGTGCTGGCCTGGCTGCCCGAGCGTGAGCGCCGTGCCGTACTGGCCGATGCCCTGCAGCCGGTGCTGCCCGAAAGCCCGGGCTTGTCCATCGAGCACTCCGGTGACGCACCCGACAGGGACGGTTTCAGCCCACCGGACTGGCTGCCGCAGTGGCTGCATGGCAGCGCCGAAGCCGCCAGTGAGCGCCTGCGGCACAATCTGGTGCGCATCAGCCATGACCGCCACCTGCTGATGCGGCAGATGTTCCAGATCGCCCCGTATGTGCTGTTCTTCATGCCGCCGCTGTTCGCGGTGCTGTTGAAGCTGGCGTATCTGTTCCGCCGCCGGCTGTACCTGGAACATTTGCTGGTCGCCCTGCACGGGCACAGCGCCATCGCCCTGGGCCTGATCATGATGGTGCTGCTGGCCATGCTGGCGCGCTGGCAGATGGCCCATGCCTGGGTGGCCGCCGCCACCGGCGTGCTGATCACGGCCCTGCCGGTGTGGATCGTGATCCACCTGCTGCTGACCCAGAAGCGCATCTACGGCCAGGGTTGGCCGGCGACCCTGCTCAAGTTCAGCGTGCTGGCCGTGCTCTACCTGTTGATGCTGGTCGCCGCCGCCGTCATCGCCTTGATGATCGGCGTGATGTCGGTATGAGCGGCCAGGCACAGGCCAGCGGCCGGCCCGGGCGCTCGGGCAGCGTCGACTACGAGGTCAACCTGTCGGTGGCGGCGGACATCGCCGACGATTACCTGGCCTGGCTGCAGGCACACATCGCGCAACTGCTGGCCCTGCCCGGCTTTCTCCAGGCCCGGCTCTGGCGGGTGGAGGATCCGGCGCAGGCCGGGCGCGTGGACTACTGCGTGCGCTACCGGCTGGCCGATGCCCGCGCCCTGGACGCCTACCTGCAGCGGCACGCGCCGGCCATGCGCCAGGAGGGGCTGGCGCGTTTCGGCGCGGCTGTCCGGGCCCACAGGCGCATTCTCAGGCCGCTGCCGGCGCCACCCGCGCCGCAACAATGAGGCCGGGGTCACATACCGACCCGGGCCTGTTGTGCACAGCGGCAGAGCGGCTTGCCGCAGCGACCGCCAGTTCCGCAACACTGTTCCTGCAAGGATCGCATGAGGCCACGCAAGATGCTGTTTTACAAGCCCATTTCATTTTGGTTAAAGTTTGATCAAGGCGACCGGCAGGCCGCATGGATGGGGCCCGGCGAGCGCTTTGCCCCGCTTCATCCACACAGATATCCACAGCTTGTGTGGATAAGCCGAGAATCGTTTGCACAGCATGGGCTTAGGGCCGGAAGCTGCACCGGAGCAGGAACAAGGCGCGCTAACGCAGGACACCCCGCACCGCCGGCCCTGTCAAGCCGGGCAAGCGGCGGTGCCACGCGGTGAGCCGCTGGCTGTGGCAGGTCGCGGTGCCGGTGCCGCTGCCGCGCCTGTTCGATTACCTGCCGGCGGCGGGCCACGAGCAGGCCGATCCAGCCGCGCTGGCCGGCTGCCGGGTGCGGGTGCCATTTGGCCGGCGCGAACTGGTCGGCGTGGTCTGTGGCGGGCAATCGCGGGCGACAGCGGCGAGCCTCGATGCGGCCACGAAACCGCCGGCGCTGAAACCCGCCCTGGCCCTGCTCGACGGCGAACCTTTGCTCACCGGCGAGCTGTGGCGCAGCCTGCGCTGGGCCGCCGCCTATTACCACCATCCACTTGGCGAGGTGTTGCACGCCGCCCTGCCGGCCCTGCTGCGCCGGGGCGGCCAGGTGCCGGCGCTGACCCGTCCCGGGGTCGCTCTGAGTGCGGCCGGCAGCGAGGCCCTGGAACAGGCCCGCCTGCGACCGGGTCCGGGCCGGGACGTGCTCGGCGCGCTCAAGGCCGGACCGATGCCGGTCGCCGACCTGGTGGCGCAGATTGGCGAGCCGGCGCGTGCCGCCGCCCGGCGTCTGCTGCGCCGCGACTGGTTGCAGTCGCTGGAACTGCCACCGGCGAGGAACCTGACCCCGGCCATCGCCGGCCCGCCGCTGAATCCGGATCAGCGCATCGCCTGCGAACACCTGGCCGCCCTGCTCCAGGCCGATGCCTATGCCGGCGTGCTGCTGGATGGCGTCACCGGCAGCGGCAAGACCGAGGTTTATCTCACCGCCATCGCCCAGGTGCTGGCCGCCGGCCGCCAGGCCCTGGTGCTGGTGCCCGAGATCGCGCTCACGCCGCAGGCGCTGCGCCGCTACCGCCAGCGTCTGGGCGCGACCGTGCTGGCCCTGCATTCGGGGCTGTCCGACGGCGAGCGCGCGCGCGTCTGGGCCCAGGCCGACAGCGGCCAGCCCTGCGTTGTGCTCGGCACCCGCTCGGCCATCTTCACGCCGCTGCCCAGGGCCGGCCTGATCGTCGTCGATGAGGAACACGACAGTTCCTACAAGCAGGGCGACGGCTTCCGCTACCACGCCCGCGACCTGGCCCTGGTGCGCGGCAAGGCGCTGGCCGTGCCGGTGCTGCTAGGCAGTGCCACGCCGTCACTGGAAAGCCTGGCTCTGGTCGACGAACAGCGGCTGCAGCGCCTGATTTTGCCTCGGCGTACCGGCCAAGCGCGGCCGCCGCAGCAGCGCCTGATCGACCTGCGTGGCCAGCGCCCGGCCCTGGCCGGCCTGGCCTCGGCGGCCTTGACCGCCCTGACCCAGACCCTGGCGCGCGGCGAGCAGGCGCTGGTGTTCCGCAACCGGCGCGGCTATGCCCCGATGCTCGCCTGCGCCGCCTGCGGCTGGCATGCCCAGTGCCCGCGCTGTGACCGCGCCATGACCCTGCACCGGCGCCTGCATGCCCTGCTCTGCCACCACTGCGGCCACCGCCGGCGCGAACCCGACGCCTGCCCCGACTGCCAGCACCCGGATCTGCTCACCCGCGGCATCGGCACCGAGCGCATCCACGCCGAGTTGCAGGAACATTTCCCCCAGGTACCGGTGCTGCGCATCGACCGCGACAGCGTCGGCTCCGGCGCCCAGCTCGATGCCGCCGTCGCCGACATCGACCGCGGCGAACCGGCGATCCTGGTCGGCACGCAGTTGCTGGCCAAGGGCCACGACTGGCCGGCGCTGACCCTGGTGATCGTCGCCGACGCCGACAGCGGCCTGTTCAGCGCCGACTTCCGCGCGCCCGAGGCGATGGCGCAACTGCTCACCCAGGTCGCCGGCCGGGCCGGTCGCGGCGATCGGCCCGGCACCGTGCTGGTGCAGACCCGGCAGCCCCAGCACGGCTTCTGGCTGCGCTGGCTGGCCGGTGGCCATGCCGCCGTCGCCGCCGAGGAACTGGCGCAGCGCCGCAACACCGGCCTGCCGCCGTTCTCGCAGCAGGCGCTGCTGGCCGCCGAGGCCGCCGACCTTGAACACCTGGACGCGTTTTTTAAGGCCGTCCTGGCCCTGCCCCAGGCGCAGTCCACGCAGGTCGAACGGCTTGGCCCGCTACCCGCGCCGATGCCGCGCCGCGCCGGCCATCACCGCGCCCAGGTCCTGCTGGAAGCCGCCCGCCGTCCGCCATTGCACGCCCTGCTCGATACCTGGATTCCGGCCATTCACGGCCTGCGCCAGGCACGCCGGGTGCGCTGGTCGCTGGATGTCGATCCCTACGATCTGTACTGAGCCGCCCGGTCCTGGGCTGCGGCCCGATCACATGGCAGCGGGACCGGACCTGACCTGGTCAAGACCGGGGCAGCGGCAACGGCACCACCTTGTCGCCACTGGCAGCATCGCGGATGCGGCATACGCCGCGGCGCTCGACTTCCTCGATGCGCAGCACCGCGTGCATCGGCAGGTGCAGGCGGCGGGTATCGGCGAACTCCTCGCGCAGGCGCTCCTCGGTCGGGTCGATCAGCAGACCCTCGCCGGCCGGCTCGAAGTGCAGCTCGGCGACCTCGATGAAGCCCCACAGCTCACTGCTCGACACCTGCCGGGCATAAAGCTCGATGCTCTTGCCCTGGCTTAAAAACGTGATGCGGTACAGCGGGGTGTTGCGGCTCATGCCGTCACTCCAGTCAGAGCCCAGGTGCCGACACGCGCCGGCAGGGCGGAGCCTGCCGCCAGCCACCGGCCGCGGCACAGCGTGGGTGTATCCAGATCACCGACCTGGCTGCGGTTGAAAGCCGGCACGAGCCTCAACCGGCGCGCAGGTTGGCGTAGGCCAGCACCAGCCACTTGCTGCCGCTGTCCTCGAACTGCACATGCACCCGGGCGTGGTTGCCCGAGCCTTCGGCATCGACGATCACGCCGTTGCCGAAGCGCTCGTGGTGCACGCGCTGGCCCAGGCTGAAATCGCTGCCGGTCGATGCCTGCGCCAGCCAGGCCGGGCCGGCGCCGCCTGCGCCAGCCAGCCGTCCAGCCACCGGCTCGGCCCGCGGCCGCACCGGATGCAGAAGTTCTGGCGGAATCTCGGCCAGGAAGCGCGAGGGCCGGTTGAAGGTCTCCACGCCATGCAGGCGCCGGCTCTCGGCGTAGCTCAAGGTCAGCTTCTCGCGCGCCCGGGTGATGCCGACATAGGCCAGCCGGCGCTCCTCTTCCAGGCGGCCATCCTCGTCCATCGATTTCTGGCTCGGGAACAGGCCCTCTTCCATGCCGGTGAGGAACACCAGCGCAAACTCCAGGCCCTTGGCCGCGTGCAGGGTCATCAGTTGCACGCAGTCATCGCCGGGATTGCCCTGCGCCTCGCCAGCCTCCAGCGTGGCATGGGCCAGGAAGGCGGTGAGCTCGCCCAGGCCGGCTTCCTCGTCCTCGGGGCTGAGCTGGAAGCGGCTGGCGACGCTGACCAGCTCGTCCAGGTTCTCCAGCCGGCTTTCGGCATTGAGCTGGCCTTCGCGGCTGAAGTGCGGGCGCAGGCCGGAGCGGGCGATGACATGGTCGACCCGCTCGTGCAGATCCAGATCCGCGCTCTCGGCCGCCATCAGGTCGATGCGCTCCAGGAAGGCGAACAGGGCATTGCGCACCCGCGCCGCGATCGTCGGTGGCGGCGGTCCGCCATCCGGTGCCCGCCGGCCGCTTGCTGCCGCGGCCACCTGCCACAGCGACACCTCGCCATTGCGCGCCGCCTGGCGCAGCAGTTCCAGGCTGCGCTCGCCAACGCCGCTGTTGGGCGTGGCGATGGCGCGCTCGAACGCGGCATCGTCATCGCGGTTGCCGGTCAGCCGCAGCCAGGCCAGCGCATCCTTGATCTCGGCGCGCTCGAAGAAACGATGGCCGCCGTAAATCCGGTACGGAATCGCCGCCTGCACCAGCGCTTCCTCCAGCACCCGCGACTGCGCGTTGGAGCGGTACAGCAGCGCGCAATCAGACGGCTGCCCGCCGCCAGTGATGTGCGCCTGCACCCGCTCGATGATGAAACGGGCCTCGTCCTGTTCGTTGTAGGCCGCGTACAGATCGATCGGCGCGCCCTCGGCATCGTCGGTCCACAGGTTCTTGCCCATGCGCTCGGCATTGCGCGCGATCACGGCATTGGCCGCCGCCAGAATATTGCCGGTGGAGCGGTAGTTCTGCTCCAGGCGCAGCACCTTCACCTCGGGGAAATCGCGCAGGAAATGCTGCACGTTCTCGACCCGCGCGCCGCGCCAGCCGTAGATCGCCTGGTCGTCGTCGCCGACCGCGAACACCCGCGCGCTGTCGCCGGCCAGCACCCGCAGCCAGGCGTACTGCAGGGCATTGGTGTCCTGGAATTCATCGACCAGCAGCCAGCGGAAACGGCGCTGGTAATGCTCCAGCAGCACCGGCTGGTTCAGCCACAGCTCGTGGCTGCGCAGCAGCAGCTCGGCGAAATCGACCAGGCCCTGGCGGTCGCACTGTTCCTGGTAGGCGGCATAGACATCAATCAAGGCACGGTGCGTCGGGTTCTGCCCCGGCTCGATATCGCCCGGGCGCCGGCCCTCATCCTTCTGGGCATTGATGAACCAGGCCGCCTGCCGCGCCGGATAGTGGCTGTCGTCCAGCCCCAGGCCGGCAATCACCCGCTTGACCAGGCGCACCTGGTCATCGGCATCCAGAATCTGGAAGGTCTCCGGCAGCCGCGCCTCGCGCCAGTGCTGGCGCAGCAGGCGATGGCAGATGCTGTGGAAGGTGCCGATCCACGCGCCATGGGTGCCCTCACCGACCAGATCGTCGCAGCGCATGCGCATCTGCGCCGCCGCCTTGTTGGTGAAGGTCACCGCCAGCACCGCATACGGCGACACCTTTTCCACCTGCAACAGCCAGGCGATGCGGTGCGTGAGCACGCGCGTCTTTCCCGAACCGGCACCGGCCAGCACCAACAGGTGGCCGGCCGGCGCCGCCACGGCCTCGCGCTGGGCCGGGTTGAGCTCATCAAGCAAATGCGAAACATCCATGGCGCGATTGTACTGGCGCGGTCGATGGCGGGATTGCGGGGCGCGGTGTGGGCAAGGTGCGGGGCGGGTGCGGCCCGGCACTGTCCAGCACGGTCCATGCGTGGACGACTGGCTGCTCGGCCGGATTGCCGGCTAGCCGGTTGATTGGCCGAACCCGGCGCGGGGCGGGTGTTGGTCCCGGCCCGTTGTCCGGATACGCCGGCGCAGGCACCGGCCCGGTTTCCGACCGGCCCGCCGCCGGGACCGTGGCACCGGTCGCGATCGCCGGCAGCGTCGGCGGCTAGAATCGGCCGCATGAGCGACGATCAGGACAAACCGCCTCCGGCGAAGAAACGCGCACCGCGCAAGCGCGCAGCGAAAGCCACCACTGCCAGCGCCAGCGCCGCCAAGGCTCCGGCCAAGGCGACCGCCAAAGCGCCGGCCAAGGCCGTGGCCAAGAGCGCGAGCAAGACGGCGAGCAAGACCGCAACCAAGGCGGCTGCCAGCAAGCGCGCACGTCGCATCAAGGCGTCCGCGCCCGCCGTTGCCGCTGCTGCTGGCGCCGGTGCGGCGGCACGCCAGGAAACGGCCAGCTCCGCGCGGTCGCCGGTTCGATCCGGGATGGCTGCTTCTGTCTCAGCGGCCGCGGCGAAGGCATCACCGTCCCCGCCTGCGCCCGCCAAACCAGATGCATCGGCGCCCGCAACGGTGGCCCCGGGCAATCCGGCTGTGACCAAATCCGCTGCCGGAAAGAGTGCCGCTCCCGGAACCGGCACGGCAGCAGCATCCGCCGCCGCGAAGTCGACGCCAACCGCAACAACCACCCAACCACTGCCGGCGCGCGAGCAGGCAAATCCACAGGCAGCCAGCGCGGCACCCGCCCGCACCGCTGCACGGCCAACCGACAATGCATCAGCCCGAGGCAATGAGCGCACCGCCACGAACCGTGTCGACAACGCAACCCGCGATAACTACAACGACAAGATCGCCAACCTGCTCGCCACCCTGAGCACCTGGCGCCAGCGCGCCGACCCCTACCTGCGCCTGTGCCGGCTCGACCGCCCGATCGGCTTCCTGCTGCTGTTGTGGCCCACCTGGTGGGCGCTGTGGGCCGCCGCCGAAGGCTTGCCACCGCTCGGCCTGCTGCTGATCTTCACCCTGGGCGTCATCGTCATGCGCTCGGCCGGCTGCGTCATCAACGACTACGCCGACCGCTGGCTCGACAGCCAGGTCAAACGCACCCGGCACCGGCCCCTGGCCACCGGCGAAGTCACGCCGCGGCAAGCGCTGGCGCTGTTCGCCGGCCTGCTGCTCGCCGCCCTGCTGCTGGTGCTGATGACCAACCCGCTCACCATCAAGCTGTCCGTGGTCGGCGCCTTCCTCGCCGCCACCTACCCCTTCCTCAAGCGCCACACCCACCTGCCGCAGATCTGGCTGGGCATGGCCTTCGGCTGGGCCATCCCCATGGCCTTCGCCGCCGTCACCGGGCAAGTGCCGAAACTGGCCTGGCTGCTGTTTTTGGCCAACATCCTGTGGGCCACCGCCTACGACACCTACTACGCCATGGTCGACCGCGACGACGACATCCGCATGGGCTCCAAATCCACCGCCATCCTGTTCGCCGACATGGATCTGGTCGCCATCGCCATGCTCCAGGGCACCTTCCTGCTCGCCATGTACTTCGCCGGCCAGCAACTGCAACTGGGCTGGCCCTGGAGCGCCGCCCTGGTCATTGCCATCGCCCTCGTCGCCAGCCAGCTCTGGCGCACCCGCCACCGCGACCGCGAGGCGTGCTTCAAGGCATTCCTGGCCAACAACTGGGTGGGGATGGTGTTGTTCCTCGGCGTGGCCATCGGCATGTACCTGCGCGGCCCGGTCGCCTGACTGCGCAGCCAGCGCCGCACCTGGCGATCGCCACCGTCAGGAACCTGGATGCTTCGCGTCACCCGCCCGATCCAGCGGGCTGATCACGCCGCCATGGCCACCGCAATTCAGCACATGCGTGTAGATCTGCGTCGTGGCGACATTCGAATGCCCCAGCAGCTCCTGGACGGTACGGATGTCGTACCCGGCCTCGATCAGATGCGTGGCGAAGGAATGCCGCAAGGTATGGCAGGTGGCGGGCTTGGCCATGACCGATGCGCGTACCGCCCGCTTCACGGCCCGCTGGATTGACGACTCATCCAGATGATGACGACGGATCACGCCATCGGCCGGATCAGTCGAACGCTTCGATGCCGGAAACACGTACTGCCAGCCCGGCTCGATCCCGGCACCGGGCGATTTCCGCGCCAGCGCATCGGGCAACGCCACTTCACCATGCCCGACGCCGCGATCCAGCCGATGTATCCGCCTGGCTTCCTCGATCTGCAACTGCAGTGGCGCCACCAACGATGCCGGCAGCATGGTCCGCCGATCCTTGCCGCCCTTGCCACTCCGGACAGTCAATTCCCGCCTGACGACATCGACATCCTTGATCCGAAGACGCAATGCCTCCAGCAGGCGCAGGCCGCTTCCGTACAACAGGCTTGCCACCAGCCATTGCGTACCGCGCAGGTGAGCCAGCAGCATCGCCGCCTCCTGCTGCGTCAAGACAGTCGGCAAGCGCGTCGGCTTCTTCGCACGCTGGATGCCATCCAGCCACGGCAACTCGACCTGCAACACCTGCCGATAGAGGAACAAGAGCGCAGACAACGCCTGGTTCTGCGTCGATGCCGCCACCGCACCTTCCATCGCCAGCCGAGTCAGAAACGCCTCGACTTCCCGGGCCCCATCTCGATCGGATGGCGCTTGCCGTTGGCCAGAATGAAACGACGAATCCAGCCAACATAGGCATCCTCGCTACGCCGGGCCATGCCCAGCCGGCGCATTCGTGCCCTGACCCGGTCCAGCAGGCGCGGTGGTCGACCATCCGCGAGCGCCGCGGCAGAAACCGTGTTGGTTGTTCCGACAGAATGATCGTGCAATGATCCCGACAGCCCTGATGCGAGAGCCGTTGGCAGCACTGCAAGATTGGGCTGCCGGGATAGGTTGCGGCATCGGTACAACCCCTTGTGTTACATAAGGCTTTTCCGACCTTGAAGCGTATTCGCACTGCCAAGGCTGCCAGCTTACGCGGCACTTTCAAGTCTACATTCAGTTAGATTGCCTCTGATGTATTACTCGTCTATCCGCAGCCATCTGAAGCCGTACGTCATGGTGGCGCGCCGTAAAACTACCATCAATCATGCATTTGCAGCAGCTATTGCTCCGCACGATGCGTACGATGCGGCCCGAGTACGAGAAGCTATGCTCGTCCTTGGGCAAGATCCAGAAAAAGACCTTCTGTGTGCCTACTGCGGTACGCAAGCCCAAACGTGGGATCACATATTTGCCACTGTCAAAGACTCTGGATTTAGCGGCCACGGCCACAGACTTGGCAATCTGTTGCCATGCTGCAAGCCATGCAACTCTGCCAAAGGCAACAAAGACTGGCGTCTCTACATTTCCACTCTCAACTTGCCCGGTCAACAAGAACGTGTTGCTTACGTTGACGCATTTCTAGCCAAATACAGCGTAACGGACGTTCCACCACGAGACCCTGAGGAGTATAAGCGCCTCTTGGAGATCAAAGAGCAGGTTCTGGCCTTGCTTGCAGAGGCAGATGCGCTTGCCAAGACCATCCGCGGGACGGCAATCTAACAATTCCGTAAGGAGCTTCCCGTCAACCCCGAGTGCATGAGTACCTTGCCTGAGCGTTGAGGCATTTGCTGTTCTCCTGTTGTCGTGTGTTGCAGTGCCACTCGCCAGAGTGATTGGGTGATCAAAGCGTTGCCAGACTGCATTTCCGTAATCGGTCTTGTTGGATCGGTGTTGCTGATCCGGACCAGGGTAAAAACCGCACCCGAAGGCTTCTCTCATTCATTGGATTCGCCCATGCACGGGGATCAGCCGTGTCATGTGGTGGCGCCACCTTGTTAGTCAGGCTCTCTCCGGGACGGTCTGACCGCTTGCTACCTGTTTCGCTCTGGCGTTGAACCTCGTGTGCGGTGCCGCCGTCAGGCGGCCACGGCGTCTGTCTTCTTCCTGGCCGGCCTCTGCACCATCGGGTGCCTGAGCCAGGCCTCGGCATCGTAATCCTCGTCGCGCGCCAGCATCGCCCACAGCTGGCGCGCGTGTTTGTTGGCAATCGCCACCAGCACCTTGCCGAACGGCATGCGTTGGCTCAGCCCGCGGATCCAGATCTGCTCAGCGGTGGCCTTCTCCAGCGCGACCGCGTTCGCCCGCTGCAAGCTGCTTCTCGCACCCTGGATCAGCAAGGTGCGCAGGTAGCTGTCGCCGCGGCGACTGATCTGGCCCAGGCGCTGCTTGCCGCCGCTGGAGTGCTGGGTCGGCGTCAGCCCCAACCACGCCGACAACTGCCGGCCATGCGTGAACTCGCGGCCGTCCCCGATCGTGGCGACCACCGCATCGGCGGTCAGCGGACCCACGCCGATCAACTGCTGTGCGCGTTGGCTGCGAACGTCGGCCTTGGCGTGCGCGGCGATGCCGGCATCGCACGCGGCGATGCGCTCGCGAACCTGCTGCCAATGTTGCTGAAGATCGTCCAGCAGCCCCTGCAGCATCGGCGGCAGTTGCCGCCGGATCGCGTCATCGGCAAGCGCTCGTCGCAGCGCGAAGTCACTGCGCGCCATCACCACGCCGAACTCGGCGAGCAGGCCCCGCAGGCGGTTGCTGATGGCCAGGCCTTCGGCCTTGTAGCCTTCGCGCACCCGGTGCCACGCAAGGCGCGCCTGCTGGTCGACGGTCTTCACCGCCACGAAGCGCATGTTGCCCTGCCGCGCCGCAGTGGCGATGGCCTCGGCGTCGTTGCGGTCGTTCTTGTTGCCCTGCGACTTGCGGAACGGCTTGACGAACTGCGCCGCCATCAGTCGGGGCACCAGGCCATGCTCGAGGCAGCGGCGGGCCCAGTGGTGGGCGCCGCTGCAGGCTTCCATCGCCACCACCGTGCCTTGCGGCAACTGGACCAGCCATGCTGCAAAGGCATCACGCTTCAGGTCGCGGCGCTGCTTGACCCGACCGCCGCCATCCAGCTCACAGACCGAGAACACCTGCTTTGCCAGGTCCACGCCCACCGTTATAGTGCCCATTGGAGACTTCCCCTTCGTTTGATTGTTCGTCGAAACACAATCATGGCACTCGATGCCGAGCGGCTTGCCGCTGAAGTGGGAAGTCTCCTTTTTACTCGTTCAAGCCGACGCCGCTTCGCAGCTCGGCTTAACTCAAGCGTTAGGGCGCAAAGAAGGAGACGCCGAAGTTGTTATCAGCGGTTGAACAAAAAAGATTGTCCTTATCAAAGAGTACCGAAGCGGCAAAAAAGTCGCAGTTCGGTCAGTTTCTCACGCCTGAAAGGACGGCTGCATTCATGGCAAGCCTATTCCCTGACGGGACAGATGATTGCCGCCTGCTGGACGCAGGGGCAGGGATAGGTTCGCTGTCGGCGGCTTTTCTGGATAGGTGGAGAAGTGGTGGATTTTGTTTCAGCCGGGTTACTGTAGATGCCTTCGAGCTTGACATCGCCTTGATAGACCATTTGGCGTCCACGTTAGACCGGTACAATCATACGGGTGATTTCGTAGCCAATATCCGCCAAGAAGATTTTATTCTTGCAGCGGTCGAATCATTAGAAGGCAGTCTTTTCTCTCCGCCTATTGAGCGCTATTCGCACGCAATTCTTAATCCGCCCTATAAGAAGATCAACAGCGATTCTGCCCACCGTCTGGCCTTGCGCCGTGTCGGCATCGAGACGGTGAACCTCTATAGCGCTTTCGTCGCGCTGGCCGTCGCCCAAGCCGCGCCGGGTGGGCAGATCGTCGCCATCATCCCGCGCAGCTTCTGCAATGGGCCGTATTACCGGCCATTCCGCGACTTCATCCTTGAGCGTGCGGTCGTCCGCCACATGCACCTGTTCGAGTCGCGCAGCAAGGCATTCAAGGACGATAAGGTTCTGCAAGAGAACATCATCATTCGCTTGGAGCGGGACGGCCAGCAGGGGCCGGTGACAGTTACGACATCGACCGACGACACCTTCGCCGACCTTGTGACCCACAAACATTTGTTCGACCGGATCGTATTCCCCGATGACCCGGAGCGGTTCATTCACGTCCCCACGTCCCCGGAGAAGAACGCCATCGAGCTATCCGAGGCGATCCGCTGCACGCTGGCTGATTTGGGCATCAAGGTATCCACTGGGCCAGTGGTCGATTTCAGGCTGAAAGAGCACCTGCGTGACATGCCAGGGGAGGGCACCGTTCCCTTGCTGTATCCGGGCCATTTCAGCAGCACCGGCACCACATGGCCTATCGAGGGCATGAAGAAGCCGAACGCCATCGAGCGCAACGCCGACACCGAAAAATGGCTTTACCCGAGCGGATTCTACTGCGTGGTTCGCCGCTTCTCGTCCAAGGAAGAAAAGCGTCGGATAGTGGCGAGCGCGGTCGAGCCGAGCACCTTCGGTGACGTGCCCGTGTTGGGCTTCGAGAACCATTTGAACTTGTTCCACGAGAACAAGTGCGGATTGCCCGAGGCGCTGGCGCGCGGGCTGGCCGTGTTCCTGAACACGACTGCGGTTGATGAGAATTTCAGGCGCTTCAACGGTCATACCCAGGTCAATGCGACCGACCTCAAGCTAATGAAGTACCCGAGCCGTGAAACCCTGATCGAGCTTGGCGAGTGGGCCATGCAGCAAGGAACGCTCACGCAAGAACAGATCGACGCCAAGCTAGGAACCCTGACTGAATGAACGACAAGAACGACTACATCGAGGCCGCGCACCAGATCATCATTGCCCTGGGTCTGCCGAGGGCGCAGCACAACGAGCGTTCCGCCCTTTCGCTGCTGGCCCTGCTGCACCTCACGCCGGGCAAGGCGTGGGCCAACGCAGAATGCCCGCTTGTAGGCATCACGCCTATCATGGATTGGGCGCGCGAGCACTACGGCAAGGAGTACGCACCGAACACCCGCGAGACGTTCCGCCGTCAGACCATGCACCAGTTCTGCGATGCCGGTATCGCTCTTTACAACCCGGACAAGCCCGACAGGCCGGTGAACAGCCCGAAGGCCGTCTATCAGATCGAGCCGGCCGCGCTGGCCCTGTTGCGCACCTTCGGCACACCGGCATGGCATGACAGCCTGACCGCCTATCTGGCCGAGCGGGAAACGCTGATTGCCCGCTATGCCAAGGAGCGCGAGCAGAACCGTATCCCGGTCGAGATTGCGCCGGGCAAGGAAATCACCCTCAGCCCCGGCGAGCATAGCGAGCTGATCCGCGCCATCATAGAGGACTTCGCCCCGCGCTTCGCGCCCGGTAGCGTACTGATCTATGCCGGCGACACGGGCGACAAGTGGGGCTACTTCGACGCGCCCTTGCTGGCCGGCCTGGGCGTCGATGTGGATTCTCACGGCAAGATGCCCGACGTGGTGTTGCATTACACAGCGAGGAACTGGCTGTTGCTGGTCGAGTCTGTCACCAGTCACGGCCCGGTCGATGGCAAGCGTCACGCCGAGCTAGCAGCGCTGTTCGCCGGGTCGACCGCTGGGCTGGTCTACGTGACCGCCTTTCCGAACAGGGCTGTCATGGGGCGATACCTTGGTGATATTGCATGGGAAACTGAGGTATGGGTGGCTGATGCACCATCACACCTTATTCATTTCAATGGCGAGCGCTTCCTTGGGCCGTACAATGCGCCCTAACAAGGCGCTGCACCGGACGGCAATTCCGCTGCGCTCCATTGCCGCCGGTGAGCTTTGTCGTTAGCAGTCACAGGGGGACTTTCATGCCATACGAGCTCAAGGACCGACTTGTCGTTGGTGTTGCGTCAAGCGCCATGTTCGACCTAACTGAATCGGACAAGGTGTTTCGCACCGACGGCGAAGAGAAATACCGAAAATACCAAGAAGACAATAAGTCGGTACCACTGGCGCCAGGAATGGCCTTCTCATTCATCAAGAGATTGCTTTCTCTAAATGATCTTAGCGCAGATGACGCCGGTCCGCTGATTGAAGTCGTGCTTCTTTCGCGCAACGACCCTGATACTGGGTTGAGAGTTATGAACTCCATCCAGCATTATGGCCTCAGTATTACGCGAGCAATATTTCAGCAAGGACTCTCTCCATACGCGTACATAGATGCACTCAGCATTTCATTGTTTCTGTCTTCAAACAAAAGCGACGTACTAGAAGCAATCGCTAAAGATTTCCCAGCCGGCTACGTGATGGACTCAAAGAAGATCGACGACCCGAACGATGACACCCTCCGGATCGCCTTCGATTTCGATGGCGTTCTCGCTGATGACGCATCAGAAACGGTAATGCAAAAAGGAAACCTTGAACAATTTCACGATCACGAGACGGCAAATGTGATCGAGCCGCACGGTGGCGGTCCTCTTAAAAATTTTTTGGTGCGCGTATCAAAAATTCAGCGCGCAGAGGAAGAGCGAAGAAAGACTGATCCTAAGTACAAGAACAGATTGCGCGTTTCAATCGTTACTGCACGCAACGCGCCATCTCACGAACGAGCCATCAATACTCTCAAGAGCTGGGGTGTAATGGCAAACGATGCATTCTTTCTTGGCGGTGTTGAGAAGAAGCTAGTCCTTGATGTTCTGCAGCCTCATATCTTCTTTGATGACCAGTCTACCCATCTGGCTACAGCTAGTGAGGTGGCGCCGTCAGTACACATTCCGTTCGGCATCACCAACCAGATCCCCCGCGGGTGACTGCTAACAATTCCGTAAGGAGCTTCCCGTCAACCCCGAGTGCATGAGTACCTTGCCTGAGCGTTGAGGCATTTGCTGTTCTCCTGTTGTCGTGTGTTGCAGTGCCACTCGCCAGAGTGATTGGGTGATCAAAGCGTTGCCAGACTGCATTTCCCCTGAATCCGTGGTCCATAGTCGCGCGCCGCTGCTGCATGCCTGATATGCGTTTTTTTGCGGGCCACGATGTGCGCTTCGCGGTATCTGGACGGCCCAAGGCACATCCAGAGGCATTTTCGAACAGT
>JALOAK010000011.1 GCA_023228845.1 Lysobacterales bacterium
TACGAAGTGGTTCTGTATTGAGAGACACAAGCATCCTCCAAGGATGCCCCGTCTCGCCTGCCTCCAGGCTCACTTGTCATTGGAATCACAGCGCCCCTTCCAGGCTCAGGTGTCGTTGGAAGAGGCTCGGGCTTGCCAAGTCCGCTCAACCTGAATACAATGCGCGTTCGCTGATGCGGGGTGGAGCAGTCTGGCAGCTCGTCGGGCTCATAACCCGAAGGTCGCAGGTTCAAATCCTGCCCCCGCTACCAGGTTTGAAAAAAGCCTCCGCAGCGAGGCTTTTTTCATGGCCGTCGAACGCATCTGCCGCGTTCGGGCCGGGTTCTGGAATGGCCGCTTGCGGCCATTTTTTGTTTCCGTCTTCAGGAATTTCTGGCTGTCTGAATGGACAAGGCACAGCACATCGCCAATCTCGTCGCCGGCCCCGTGGCCGGGTTCGGCCTGGAAGTCTGGGGCGTGGAATACATGCCGCGGTCGGGCAGTTCATTGGTGCGTGTCTACATCGATCATCCCGAACGCGACGTCACCGTTGACGATTGCGAGGCGGTGAGCCGCGAAGTGGCGGCGCAGTTCGATGTCGAGGATCCGATTTCAGGCCACTACACGCTGGAAGTGTCTTCGCCGGGTCTGGACCGTCCGTTCTTCCGGGCCGCGCAGATGCTGCGCTTCCAGGGCGAGCGGGTCGAAGCCACCCTGCATGCGCCGGTCGATGGCCGGCGCAGGTACCAGGGCGTGATCGCCGCCGTCGATGGCGAGCGGATCAACCTGGTGCTTGACGAAGGCGGCGGAGATTTTTCGTTTGATTTCGCACACGCGGCAAGGATCCGGCTGAAACCGGACTACGCCAGGGTTTTGAGTCAGGCCGGGCGCGGGAACACCGATCCCGCGGTCAACGGAGAGAGTCGATGAGCAAGGATCTGTTGCTGGTGGCCGAAGCCGTTGCCAATGAAAAAGGCGTCGAGCGTGCGGTGATTTTCGAGGCGCTGGAGGCGGCATTGGCGTCGGCGGCCAAGAAGCGCTACGAGGAAGAGGCCGAAATGCGGGTCGCGATCGATCGCGTTTCCGGCGAGTACGAGACCTTCCGGCGCTGGCAAGTGGTGGCCGACGATGTCGTCATGGAGTCGCCCGACTGGCAGTTGCGGCACATGGACGCGGTCGAGGTCAATCCTGATGTCCAGGTCGGCGAGTTCATCGAGGAGCCGGTCGAGAACGTCGAGTTCGGCCGCATCGCTGCCCAGGTCGCCAAGCAGGTGATCCTGCAGAAGGTGCGCGAAGCCGAGCGGGCACTGGTGGTCGAGGCCTATCAGGAGCGGGTCGGTGAAGTGCTGACCGGCACCGTCAAGCGCGCCGAGCGCGGCAACATCATCATCGACCTGGGCAGCAACGCCGAGGGCTTCATTCCGCGCGAGAAGGCGATCCAGCGCGAGAACCTGCGTGTCGGCGACCGCGTCCGCGGCTACCTGTACGAGGTTCGCTCCGAACCGCGCGGGCCGCAGTTGTTCCTGTCGCGCACCGCGCCGGAACTGATGATGGAGCTGTTCCGCATCGAGGTGCCCGAGATCGGCCAGGGACTGGTCGAGATCATGGGTTGCGCCCGCGATGCCGGCGACCGGGCGAAGATCGCGGTGCAGGCGCATGACAGCCGCACCGATCCCATCGGCGCCTGCATCGGCATGCGCGGCTCGCGCGTGCAGGCGGTGTCCAACGAGCTCAACGGCGAGCGCGTGGACATCATCCTGTGGAGCGAGAACCCGGCCCAGTTCGTGATCAATGCGATGGCGCCGGCCGAGGTCGTGTCGATCATCGTCGACGAGGAAAAGAACAGCATGGACATCGCCGTCGCCGAGGACAAGCTGTCCCAGGCGATCGGACGCGGTGGCCAGAACGTGCGCCTGGCCAGCCGGCTGGCCGGTTGGCACTTGAACGTGATGACCGAAAAGCAGGTCCGCGAGAAATCCGAGACCGAGCAGGAAGCGGCGCGCGAGCTGTTCCAGGACAAGCTGGAAGTTGATGCGGAAATCGCCAACATCCTGGTCCAGGAAGGCTTCTCGACCATCGAGGAAGTGGCCTACGTGCCCGAGGCCGAACTGCTGGCGATCGAAGAATTCGATGTCGATATCGTCAACGAATTGCGCAACCGGGCCCGCGACACCCTGCTGACCCAGATGCTGGAACCCGGCGGCGGCCAGGATGCAGTCCCGGCCGAAGATTTGACCACGCTGGAGGGCATGGACGAGACCATCGCCCATGCCCTGGCTGCGCGCGGCATCGTCAACCGGGAGGATCTGGCGGAAGCATCGATCGACGAAATCGTTGATATCGAAGGATTGGACAAGGAACGCGCTGGCAGCCTGATCATGGCCGCCCGCGCGCACTGGTTCGAGGAAGCCGAATGATCTGTACCTGATCGGTGGTAATGGCGGTACGTGGCACTTGGCGGACTCAGGAGCTTGGAAGGAAATGGCTGAAACGATTCAAAATCTGGCGGATGTGGTAGGTGCATCGGCTCAGTCGCTGCTCAAGCAGCTGGCTGCCGAAGGCATGACCTATGCCAGTGCCGATGAGATAGTGAAGCCGGCCGACAGGACCCGCCTGGTGGAGTTGCTGCGCGCCAAGCTGAAGCCCGGGGACGAAAAATCCACGGCCGCGGCGCCGGCCAAGGTCACCCTGCGGCGCAGGGAACACACCGAGCTCACCGTTGCCGGCCCGCAGGGCCGCGGCAAGAGCAAGGTCAACGTCGAGGTGCGCAAGAAGCGCGTCTACGTCAATCGCGCCGTGCTGGCCGAGCAGCAGCCGGCCGATGACGAGGCCGAGCGCCAGGAAGCGCTGCGCAAGCTGGAAGAATCCCGCCGCCTGCAGCAGGAAGAACAGCGCAAGCTGGAGGAAAGCGACCGCAAGCGGCGCGAGGAAGAAGAGCAGCGCAAGGCGGCCGAGGAAGAAGCCCGGCGCCAGGCCGAGGAAGCCGCTCGGGCCGCGGTCGAGGCGGCGGCTGCGCCCGACCCCGAACCGGTCAAGCGCAAGGTCGAGGACAAGGCGCGCAAGGAAGCCCATCCCCGGGCTCCGGAAAAGGCGCGCGAGGAACCACGCCGGGCCAAGCCGGCCCGCGGTTCACACCGCATGACCGATACCGAAGTCCCCGGAGGCGGTGCACCGCCGCGCAGCCAGTTGCACCTGAGCAACGATCGCCGTGGCGCGCCCAACCGCCGCCGCGGCGCGCGTCGCACCGAAGCGCCGCGCACCGCGGCCGGCAGCGACCGCCATGGCTTCTCCAAGCCGACCGTGCCGGTGATCCGTGAGGTTCAGGTCGGCGAGATGATCACCGTGGGTGAGCTGGCCCAGAAGCTGGCGATCAAGGCCGGCGAGTTGATCAAGAACCTGATGAAAATGGGCATGATGGTCACCATCAACCAGCCGCTCGACCACGATACCGCCGTGCTGGTGGTCGAGGAACTGGGGCACAAGGCAGTGCGCGCCGAAGAGCGCGATGTCGAGCTGGAACTGGCCGCCCATTCGGAGCTGGCAGGCGACGCCAGCCAGCGCCCGCCGGTGGTCACCATCATGGGCCACGTCGACCACGGCAAGACCTCGCTGCTGGACTACATCCGGCGCACCAAGGTCGCCTCCGGCGAAGCCGGCGGCATCACCCAGCACATCGGCGCCTACCATGTCACCACCGACAAGGGCGTCATCACCTTCATGGATACGCCGGGCCACTCCGCGTTCACCGCCATGCGTGCCCGCGGCGCCAAGCTGACCGATATCGTGATCCTGGTCGTGGCCGCCGATGATGGCGTCATGCCGCAGACGATCGAGGCGGTGCAGCATGCCCGCGCTGCCGGCACGCCGATCATCGTCGCGGTCAACAAGATGGACAAGCCCGAGGCCAACCCCGAGCAGGTCAAGCAGGCGCTGATCCAGCACGAGGTGATCGCCGAGGACTTTGGCGGCGACACCGCGTTCGTGCCGCTGTCGGCCAAGACCGGCCAGGGCGTGGACGAGCTTCTGGATGCGATCTCGATCCAGGCCGAGGTGATGGAGCTGACCGCGGTGGCCGAAGGCATGGCCTCCGGCGTCGTCGTCGAGTCGCGTCTGGACAAGGGCCGCGGCACCGTGGCCACGGTTCTGGTCCAGCAGGGCACGCTGAAGAAGGGCGACTATGTCGTCTGCGGTGTCGAGTACGGCCGCATCCGCGCCATGTTCGACGAAGCCGGCAAGGCCGCTGCCCAGGCCGGGCCGTCGATTCCGGTCGAAATCCTGGGCTTGTCCGGTTCACCCAATGCCGGTGACGACCTCAGTGTCGTGGCCAATGAGCGCATGGCCAAGGACGTGGCCCAGGCGCGCCAGCACAAGCAGCGCGAGGCGCGCCTGGCCAAGAGCCAGATGGCGCGCCTGGAAGACATCGTCGCGACCATGGGCCAGACCAGCGATCAGCAGGTGCTGAACATCCTGATCAAGGCCGACGTCCAGGGTTCGGTCGAGGCGCTGCGCGATTCGCTGACCGAGCTGAGCAACCCGCTGGTCAAGGTCGACGTGGTCGCCGCCGGTGTCGGTGGCATCACCGAATCCGACGCCACCCTGGCGGCCGCCTCCAATGCCCTGGTGATCGGCTTCAATGTCCGCGCCGATGCCACCGCGCGACGCATCGTCGCCGATGCCGGTATCGAGGTGCTTTACTTCTCGATCATCTATGACGTCATCGACCAGGTGAAACAGGCGGTGACCGGCCTGCTGGGCACCGAAATCCGCGAGGAGATCATCGGTATCGCCAATGTCCGCGAGGTCTTCCGCTCATCCAAGTACGGTCAGATCGCCGGCAGCATCGTGGTCGAGGGCACAGTCAAGCGCAGCAAGCCGATCCGGGTCCTGCGCGACAACGTGGTGGTGTTCGAAGGCGAGCTGGAATCGCTGCGCCGGTTCAAGGATCCGGTCGAGGAAGTGCGCAGCGGCACCGAGTGCGGCATCGGCGTCAAGGGCTACGAGGTCAAGGTCGGCGACCAGATCGAGTGCTTCGAACGGATCGAGGTCAAGCGCAAGCTGTGATCGCGGCCTGGCTGGTGGACTGAGGGACACAGACGATGCGCAGTGGATTCAAACGCAGCGACCGGGTTGCCGCCGAGCTGCGGCGTGAGATCGGCAGCCTGGTGCACCAGGCGGTGCGTGATGGCCTGCTGCCGCAGATCAGCGTCAGCGATGTCGAGATCACCCGCGACCTGGCCTATGCCACGGTCTGGTTCACGGCCCTGCGCAATGCCGATGCGCAGCCGGCCGAGGCCATGCTCAAGGAGCAGATGCGGGAACTGCGCATGCAGTTGGCCCGGCGCGTGCGCCTGCGCATCACGCCCGAGCTGCGCTTCCGTTACGACCCCTCGATGGAGCAGGGCGAGCGCATCGAAGAGCTCCTGCGCGACGCTGGCGCCAGCGATCGCGCTGACGATGTTGTCGGCGACGACGCTGACATCGATTCCGAATCCGGCGCGGCGTCCGGTCCCGCGTCCAGCCCCGCCGCGTCCAGCGACGCGCCGACACCGACGCCGACACCTGACAGCGGTGACGACGGACCTGAAGGTTCGCGTTGACTGCCGCGTCGCGGTCGGCCGAGGCCATGGCTTCGATGGCGGCCACCGGTGCGGTCGATTCCAGCCACAGCCCTGCGGCGGATAGCGCCGCGGCAATTCTCAACAGGCCGCCTGCCGGCAGTATCGACAGCGGCATCCTCCTGCTCGACAAGCCTGACGGCATGAGCTCCAACCGCGCCCTGCAACAGGTCAAGCGCGCGCTGGCTGCCGGCAAGGCCGGCCATGCCGGCACCCTGGATCCACTGGCCACCGGCATGCTGCCGATCCTGCTCGGCGAGGCGACCAAGGTGGCCGGACTGCTGCTGGGCAAGGACAAGGCCTATCAGGTCACCTGCCGTCTTGGCCAGAACACCGATACCTACGATGCCGATGGCCAGGTCGTGCGCGAGCGGCCGATTCCCGACCTGGACCCGGCCGCGATCGAGCAGGCGCTGAGCGGGTTGCGTGGCCTGATCCGGCAACGGCCGCCGGCGTATTCGGCGATCAAGGTCGCCGGCCAGCCGCTGTACAAGCGCGCCCGCCGCGGTGAGGAGATCACCGTTCCCGAACGCGCCGTGCGCATCGACCGCCTCACGCTGCTGGCGCAGCGCCCGCAGGAACTGGATCTGCATGTGGAATGCGGTAGCGGCACCTATATCCGCTCCCTGGTCCACGATCTGGGCGAGGTGCTGGGTTGCGGCGCCCACGTCACCGAACTGCGGCGCGTGTGGGTGCAGCCGTTTCGTGGCCAGGCGATGCCCGGGCTGGACCAGGTACTGACCGGAACTCCGGCTTTGCTTGACCCGGCAGTGGCCGTCGGCGACTGGCCGCAGGTCCGGCTGGATCCAGAGCAACTGGCGGTACTGCGCCAGGGCCGCCGCCTGCCGGCGCGCGCAGGTCTGGCACCGGGTCAATCGGTCGCCGCGCTGGAGCTGAGCGGACGCCTGGCCGGCCTGCTGCTGGTGGCTGCCAACGGAGAATTGCAGCCGCAGCGCCTGCTGGTCGGGCCAGCGCATTGAGGGCCAGCCCGGCCGCTGGCAAAGCGCCGGTTTCGCCATGTTAAATGCTTGTTGCAGCGGTATGAAAACCGTTAGAATGCGGGCTGCCTTCGCAGTGCCATCGATCACATCAGCACGAAACCAGCACGGGTCATGCCGATCCGCGCGGTTTCGTTTCGTTTTTCAGGACCCGTAAACCCATGACTCTCAGTGTTGAAGACACCGCACGGATCATCGAGGAGCACAAGCGTGCTCCCAACGACACCGGCTCCCCGGAAGTGCAGATCGCCTTGCTGTCGGCCCGCATCGAATATCTGACCAAGCATTTCGCCGACCACAAGAAGGACCACCATTCCCGTCGTGGCCTGCTCAAGCTGGTCAACCAGCGTCGGCGCCTGCTTGATTATCTCAAGCGCAAGGAAGACGAGCGCTATCGCACGCTGATTGCCAAACTCGGCATCCGCCGTTGATTGACGAAGCCAGGAGCCAGGTCGTGACCAGACATACCAAGCAGTTTCAGTTCGGAGATCAAACCGTCACCCTGGAGACCGGCGAAATCGCACGGCAAGCCAGCGGTTCGGTCGTTGTAAGCATAGGCGGCACCGTGATCCTGGTGACCGCGGTTGGCGTCAAGAAGGCGCGTGAGGGCATGGATTTCTTCCCCCTCACCGTCGACTACCAGGAGAAGTTCTACGCCGGTGGCCGCATTCCGGGTGGCTTCTTCAAGCGCGAAGGTCGTCCGACCGAGCGTGAGACCCTGACCTCGCGCCTGATCGATCGGCCGATCCGGCCGCTGTTCCCGGACAACTTCCGCAACGAAGTCCAGGTCATCGCCACGGTGATGTCGCTGGATCCGGAAATTCCCGGTGACGTGCCGGCCCTGATCGGCACCTCGGCAGCGCTGGCGCTGTCGGGCATCCCGTTCCGCGGCCCGATTGGCGCCGCCCGCGTCGGCTACGCCGATGGCCAGTACCTGCTCAACCCCGGTCCCGAGGCGCTGGCAACCTCGAAGCTGAACCTGGTTGTTGCCGGTACCGCCAACGCCGTGCTGATGGTCGAATCCGAAGCCGAACTGCTGAGCGAGGAAGTCATGCTCGGCGCGGTGATGTACGGACACCAGCAGATGCAGGTGGCGATCAATGCGATCAACGAACTGGTTGCCGAAGTCGGCGTCGACGCCTGGGATTGGCAGGCACCGGCGCGCAACCAGACCCTGGTCGATTCCCTGGCTGGGGCAGTGGGCAGCCGTCTGGCCGACGCCTTCCAGATCCGCGACAAGCTGGCCCGTCGCGAAGCCATCGCCAACGCGCGCAAGGCAACCCTTGAGCAGCTCAACGAGCAGGTCGAGGCCAATGGCTGGGATCCGGCCGAGCTGGCCCGCGAGTTCGGCGAGCTGGAATACAGCACCATGCGCAACTCCGTGCTCGACACCGGCAAGCGCATCGACGGCCGCGACCTGGATACCGTGCGCGGCATCACCGCCCGCGTCGGCCTGCTGCCGCGTACCCATGGCTCGGCCCTGTTCACCCGCGGCGAGACCCAGGCCATCGTGGTCACCACGCTGGGCACCGGTCGTGACTCGCAGATCATCGATGCGGTTGAAGGCGAGAGCAAGGACAGCTTCCTGTTCCACTACAACTTCCCGCCATACAGCGTCGGTGAAGCCGGCCGCATGGCTGGCCCCAAGCGGCGTGAGATCGGGCATGGCCGTCTGGCCCGCCGTGGCGTGCAGGCAGTGATGCCCGACGACGCCGACTTCCCCTACGTGATCCGTGTCGTTTCCGAGATCACCGAATCCAACGGCTCCTCGTCGATGGCCTCGGTGTGCGGTTCCTCGCTGGCGATGATGGATGCCGGTGTGCCGCTGAAGGCGCCGGTGGCCGGTATCGCCATGGGCCTGATCAAGGACGGTGAGCGCTATGCCGTGCTCTCGGACATCCTCGGCGACGAGGATCACCTGGGCGATATGGACTTCAAGGTCGCCGGTACCGCCGAAGGTGTCTCCGCGCTGCAGATGGACATCAAGATCGACGGCATCACCGAGGACATCATGAGCAAGGCCCTGGCGCAGGCGCGCGAAGGCCGGCTCTACATCCTGGGCGAAATGAACAAGGCCCTGAGCCAGCCGCGCACCGAGATGAGCGAGTTCGCACCGCGCCTGATGACCTTCAAGATCCATCCGGACAAGATCCGCGAAGTGATCGGCAAGGGCGGCAGCGTGATCCGCTCGATTACCGAGGAAACCGGCACCACCATCGATATCCAGGATGACGGCACCATCGTCATCGCATCGGTCAACCGTCTGGCGGCCGACAGTGCCCGTCATCGCATCGAGCAGATCACCGCTGATATCGAACCGGGCCGGATCTACGAGGGCAAGGTTGCCAAGCTGATGGACTTCGGTGCTTTCGTCACCATCCTGCCTGGCCGCGATGGTCTGGTGCATGTCTCGCAGATTTCTTCCGAGCGTGTGGAGAAGGTCTCCGACAAGCTCAAGGAAGGCGATCTGGTCAAGGTCAAGGTGCTGGAAGTGGACAAGCAGGGCCGCATCCGCCTGTCGATCAAGGCCGTGGCCGAGGACGAGGAAGCCAACGCCTGATCCTTGCGACATAGCGTCAGCGTTAACGAGAACGGGGCCATTGGCCCCGTTTTTGTTGGCCGCCTTCCTGGCCCATGACTGGCGGCGACGGCTGTTGGCCTGAACCTGTCAGGCAGCGCACGTCCGCCAGGCGGCACCGCGGCCGGATGGGGGGTAGCTTGGTGGCTAGGGCAAGAACCGCCCAGCAAGTGGCTGGCGGTCAAGGGCAAATGGCGGAAGCGGTGAGATTCGAACTCACGAAGGGTTGCCCCTTGCCGGTTTTCAAGACCGGTGCCTTCAACCACTCGGCCACGCTTCCGTTGTTTTTCAAGGCGCCGCCACGGTGTTGAGCCAGGCGCCAGGCGCTTATTGTAAGGTTATTCGCCGTCCGGCTTCACCAGGTCGCCCAGGCGTTCCAGGGCAATGGCGTCCAGCCACAGCGAGCCGGTGCCGTAGTGGGTGATCGCCAGTTCCAGCCTGCGGGCGCCCTCGGGCACTTGGAATTCCCAGCTCAACTCACGCCAGTCATAGTCGCCGGTGGGCACGTCCAGGCGCTCTTCCGGGACGGTGCGCGTGGACTGGCCGCGAGTGCGGCTGAATACCGACAGCGCTTCGCTGGTGCCCTGGCCGCGTGCCGCCAGGCTCAGTCGCCAGTGGCCGCCGGTGGCCAGGGCGGGATCGGCCAGATGTTGCCGGATGCCGCCCCAGGGTTCCCGGCCGGTGCTGTCGATGCGGGCGCTGAAGTTGCCTTCGAAGGGCCGCTCGCTGTCCATGTGCAGGGTGAACGAGGTGGGATCGGAGTGCATGCTGAACGACCAGGGCGCGCTGTCACCGGTCTCGAAATCGCCGTTGATGATCTGCACGGCAGCCGGCTCATCGCCGTCGGCGTCTGCGCCTGCTTCGGCTGCCGGGGTGGCGGCCTCATTGCCGGCAGGGGGCTGGCCGGTGTTGGGGCTGGTGTCCGGGCCGGTTTCCAGCGTGGCCGTGTCCGGGGCTTCAACCACATCGGCGGGCGGCTGGCCGTCGCCATGGCAGGCGCTGGCCAGCAGGATCAGGAGCAGGGGGCTGTAACGCAGGGTCATGGATGCTCGGCTCTGGCGGGAAATCAGCGCGCTAGTCTACCAGCCGCATCAGGCCTTCCTGGGCAGTGGAAGCGACCAGCACGCCGTCGCGGCTGTAGATGCTGCCGCGGGCCAGGCCGCGGGCGCTCTGCGCCGTCGGGCTGTCACACGAGTACAGCAGCCACTGGTCGGCGCGGAACTCGCGATGGAACCACAGGGCGTGGTCGAGGCTGGCCATCTGCACATTGGGCTGCAGGTAGGACACGCCGTGCGGCAGGGTAATGGTGCCGATCAGATGGAAATCCGAGGCATAGGCGAGCAGGCTGCGGTGCAGCACCGGATCGTCGCCGACGGCTTCGGCCAGGCGGAACCAGACATGCTGCTGCGGCGGTCGCTTGGGCGCATCCAGCTCGTTGCGCGGCCAGACATGTCGGAACTCGAACGGTCCGGCCCGCATCAGCCAGCGGCGCAGTTTCGCCGGCACTTTTTCCAGGGCTGCGGCCGGCACCGGTTCGGGCGGGCCCAGATCCTCGGGCATCGGCACGCCCGGCATCGTGGCCTGATGTTCCAGGCCGGATTCGGGCTGCTGGAACGAGGCGGTGGCAACGAAGATCGGCTGGCCGTGCTGGATCGCCGTCACCCGCCGGGCCGAGAAGCTGCCGCCATCGCGGGTCCGGTCGACCTGGTAGATGATCGGTTTTTCGTTGTCGCCGGCGCGCAGGAAATAGGCATGCATGGAATGGGCGCGGCGGCTGGCGTCGACGGTCTGCTGCGCCGCCGACAGTGCCTGGCCCAGCACCTGGCCGCCGAACACGTAGCGGGTGCCGATGTCGCGGCTCTGGCCGCGGAACAGGTTGTCTTCCAGCCGCTCAAGCTGCAGCAGGCTGATCAGCTCCTCAACAATGGCCGAGCTCATGATGTCGGGGTGGTCCTTGTGTCCTTAGGTGGGCGAAAGTCGGCAACGGTGATCGCGGCGCGTGCGACGAGCGGACCTGTGCGGCCTGCCGCTCAGGCCGGTGGCGGCGTGTCCGGCCGCAAGCGCTGCAGCCCGCTTTCGCGCAGTACCTGCGGCCAGGGGAACAGCGGTCCCGGATCCAGCTTGCGGCGCACCCGCAGCGCCGGATCATCGCTGGCCGGTAGCCACTCCTGGTCCAGATCCTCGTGTCCGGCGAGCGCCGGTGCTACCGGCAAACGGCGCCCCAGTTGCCGCAACAGCGCGATCAATGACTGCATCTGGATCGCCGGGTAGCTCTGGCCGGGCTGCTGCCGGCGCGAATCGTACCAGTCCGGCCAGCGCCCCAGGTTGACCAGTTCGATGCCCACGCTGCGCTCGTTCCAGCGGCGGACATGGTGGGCGATGCGCGTTTCCGGCACCCAGCATTCGATGCTGCCGTCGCGGTCGATGTAGTAGTGGCCGCTGTTGCCGGTGCCGCTGGGGTAGAGCGCACGCTCGCCGTATTCCCGCGCCATGGCCAGGTCGGGCAGCTCGGTGCAGTGGATCACCACCAGATCGATCGCGCCCGGCAGGCGGCTTGCCAGGGCCGGAACATAGGGCAGCCAGTGATGATGGATCGAGTTGGCCGGCGGCAGCGGGGAAGGCGGCGAGGGCGGCGGGCAGGTCATCGGCGCATGCTAGCACCGGCGGGTGACGGCCGATTGTGGTTGCCGCGCGCCACATGCCTGGGTCGGCCATGGCCCTGGCGCCAGCAGTTCCCGCACCTGCACACCCCCATCATGCATTCGATACATGGCAATCACGCCCCGGCCGCGACCATCGCAAGGACATCCCCGCTGCAGGAGCACGCCGATGGCCCGCCCCCGGACCCCAACCGCCACCGCCCCCGGCGAACTGCCGCGCCATGACGCCAAGCCTGCTGAGGACCAGCCGGCAGGCTTCGTCGGCCGCCGCGCCGGAGCCGATCCCGAAGCCGAGGCGCCGCGCGGCAATGCCGGCGAGTATCAGCAGCAGGCCGGCGGCGAGCGTGCGCAACTGACCACCAACCAGGGCCTGGTGATCGCCGACAACCAGAACTCGCTCAAGCAGGGCGCACGCGGGCCGACCCTGCTGGAAGACTTCATCCTGCGCGAGAAGCTGACCCACTTCGACCACGAACGGATTCCCGAACGGGTGGTGCATGCTCGTGGCTCGGCCGCTCACGGTTACTTCGAACTGACCAGCTCGCTGGCGCAATACACACGGGCGAAGTTGTTCACGCAAGTCGGCAAGCGCACGCCGGTGTTCACGCGTTTCTCCACCGTTGCCGGCAGCAAGGGCTCGGTCGACACGCCGCGTGATGCGCGCGGCTTCGCGGTCAAGTTCTACACCGACGAGGGCAACTACGATCTGGTCGGCAACAACATCCCGGTGTTCTTCATCCAGGATGCGATCAAGTTTCCCGACCTTGTCCACGCGGTCAAACCCGAACCCGACCGCGGCTTTCCGCAGGCCACCGCCGCGCACGATACGTTCTGGGATTTCATCTCGCTCACACCCGAATCCATGCACATGATCATGTGGGCGATGAGCGACCGCACCATTCCGCGCTCATTGCGGATGATGGAAGGCTTTGGCGTGCACAGCTTCCGGTTGATCAATGACGCCGGCGACAGCACCTTCGTCAAGTTCCACTGGCGGCCGAAGCTGGGCATCCAGTCCACGGTGTGGGATGAATCGGCCAAGTTGCAGGGCGCCGACAACGACTTCCACCGCCGTGACCTGTTCGAGGCGATCCAGGCCGGCGACTACCCCGAGTGGCAGTTGGGCGTGCAGTTGTTCACGCAAGCCGAGGCCGATCAGTTTCCGTTCGACCATCTGGACCCGACCAAGATCGTGCCCGAATGGCTGGTGCCGGTGCAGATCGTTGGCCGCATGGTGCTGGACCGTTGGCCGGACAATTTCTTCGCCGAGACCGAACAGGTCGCCTTCTGCCCGGCCAATCTTGTGCCCGGCATCGATTTCTCCAACGATCCGCTGCTGCACGGGCGCCTGTTTTCCTATCTGGATACGCAGCTCATCCGTCTGGGCGGGCCGAATTTCCACCAGATCCCGATCAACCAGGCGCGCTGTCCGTTTGCCAACCACCAGCGCGATGGCTACATGCAGATGCAGATCCCCCGCGGCCGGGTCAACTACGAGCCCAGCTCGCTGCAGAAGGACAGCCCGCGCGCCGATGCCGATGCCGGCTTCCGCAGCCATGCCTCGGCGCCCGACGACGGCGCCAAGGGCCGCATCCGACCGGAAAGCTTCGCCGACCACTACAGCCAGGCGCGGATGTTCTTCCGCAGCCTGGAAGCGCCCGAGCAGGCGCATCTGGCGGCCGCCCTGGTGTTCGAGTTGTCCAAGGTGGAAACCCCTGAAGTGCGCGAGCGCATGGTTGGCCAGTTGATCCATGTCGAGCCGTCACTGGCCCGGCGCGTGGCCGATGGCCTGGGCCTGGATGAACTGCCGCCGGCACCGGAAGCGGCAGTGGCCCCGGTTGACCTGGCGCTGGCGCCGGAGGTGCGCATCATCGGCCGGATGCGGGAAACGCTCGAGGGCCGCACGGTCGGCATCCTGATCGATGAAGGCAGCGATGCCAGTGCCCTGCGCGGCCTGGTCGCTGCGGTGGAAAATGCCGGCGCCCGGGTGAAGATCGTGGCGCCACAACTGGGTGGCGCGACGCTGTCGGATGGCAGCCGGCAACCGGCCGATGCCCAGTTGGCCGGTGCGCCCTCGGTACTGTTCGATGCCGTCGTCGTGCTGCTGGCCGAGGACGCCGGCACCAAGCTGGCGCAGGAATCGGCCGCGGTCGATTTCGTCGCGTTCGCCTGGGCCCATCTGAAGGCCATTGCGCATGACGCCGGCGCCGCGCCGCTGCTGCAGGCGGGCAATGTCGGCAAGGACGAGGGCATCGTCGATGGCGCCGATCCGGATGCGTTCGTTGCCGCCGCCAGCACCCGCCAGTGGCAGCGCGAACCCGGGCTGCGCACGCTGCCCTGAGCACGATCACCGGGCGCGCCATCTGCCTGCCAGCGATCAGCGGCATCCAGTGCGCCTGCACGGGCGGGGCAAGCGTCCGTGGTCGGCAGCGCTGCTGCGCATTGATCGCTGCCTGGGTGATGGCCGGAACGTTGTTAGCTCCAGCGATGCAGCCGCCGCGCCACGCAAGCGTCGGCATTGGTCGGGCCAGCCGGCGCGGCGCGACAGGGCGAGGACCACGCGCTGATCCGCAGGCCGGTCATGGCCGCGTGCTAGCATCCAGCCGGCTGCCGCCGGGCCGACCCGGCGCCGCACCGCTCCGTGTGGACGATCGATACCGATGAAAGGACATGTGCTGCTCTCGCACGGGCTGGAATCCGGGCCGCAGGCGACCAAGGTCACCGCCATGGCAACGGTCGCCGAAGCGCGCGGCTGGCGCACCAGTCGCCCTGATTTTCGCGACCTGGATGCCACCGGCCAGGTGCGCTACGTCGACCAGCGCATCGAGCGCCTGTGCGCGGCGATCACGCCGGATGAACCGCTGGTGCTGGCCGGCTCCAGCCTGGGTGCGTTCGCCTCCGGGCTGGCCTCGTTGCAGCATCGCGCGTTGGGCCTGTACCTGCTGGCACCGCCGCTGGCCCTGCCCGGTTATGGCCGGGCGCTGGAGCTGGCACCGGTGCCGACCGCCATCGTCCACGGCTGGCATGACGAGCTGATCCCGGCCGAGCAGGTCATCGCCTGGGCCCAGGCTCGCTCACTGGAGCTGAGCCTGGTTGATGACAGCCATCGACTGGCCGGCCATGTCGAGATCATCGCCGGCTGGTTCGGCCAGTTCCTGGACCGGCTGGTTTGATCGCGCCAGTCAAATATTTCGCCACCTGCGCCAAGGGTCTGGAGTACCTTCTGGTCGATGAGCTGCGGGCGATCGGCGCGGTCGAGGCGCGCGAGGCCCTGGCCGGCGTCCATTTCCAGGGCGATGCCACGCTCGGCCTGCGCGCCTGCCTGTGGTCGCGCCTGGCCAGCCGCATCCTGCTGCCTTTGGCGAAATTCGAAGCCGCCGACGCCCAGGCCCTGTATGACGGCGTCGCCGCGATCGACTGGACCGCCTACCTGGCACCGGACCAGCGCCTGACAGTGGATGCCCATGTCCGTGCCTCGGCGATCAGCCAGGGCATGTTCGCCGGGCAGCGGGTCAAGGACGCCATCGTCGACCAGTTGCGCGCCCGCCATGGCCGCCGGCCGGATGTCGATCCGGATGATCCGGACCTGCGCGTGCACCTGCGTCTGGTTCGCGACCAGGCCGTTCTCAGCCTGGATCTGGCCGGCCAGCCCTTGCATGAGCGCGGCTGGCGCCAGGGGCAGGGCAAGGCGCCGATCAAGGAAACCCTGGCCGCGGCGATGCTGCTGCGCGCCGGTTGGCCGCAACTGGCGGCGTCCGGCGCCGGCCTGCTGGATCCGTTCTGCGGCATTGGCACCCTGGTTATTGAAGCGGCCTGGATGGCGGCCGACATCGCCCCGGGTTTTCTGCGCGGAGCCCCCGGCTGCGCCCGCTGGCCCAACTTCGATGCCGACGCCTGGCAGCGCGTTATGGAGGAGGCCGGGCAGCGGCGCGAGCACGGCCTGGCCGCCTTGGCACCGGATCGGCTGCACGGCTGGGACCTGGATGCCCGTCTGGTCGAACTGGCCCGGGTCCATGCCGAGGCGGCCGGCGTCGGCGATCGGCTCTCGTTCCGCCACACCGACGCTCTGCGCGCCCAAGCGCCCGAGCCGGCGCCGGCACTGGTGATCGCCAATCTTCCCTACGGTGCCCGCCTGGGCGATGACGACAGCATCGCCAAGCTGTATCCGCAACTGGGCCAGGTATTGCGCGAGCGCTTTGCCGATTCCCAGGCCGCCTTGCTGACCCTGGCCGATGGCCGCGGCCGGGCGCTGGGCCTGCGCGCCCGCCGCCGCTATGCGCTGAGCAATGGCGCGCTGGCGGTGGAACTGCTGTTGCTGGATCCACCCTCGGCGCGGGCACGAAGCGAGGCGGCATCGGAGCAGCCGCTCAGCGACGGCGCCGTCATGGTCGCCAACCGTCTGCGCAAGAACGAGCGCCACCTGCGCAAATGGCGCCAGCGCGAAGGCATCGAATGCTGGCGCCTGTATGATGCCGACCTGCCTGAATACGCCGCCGCGGTTGATCTTTACGGCGACCGCGCTGTGGTCCAGGAATACCAGGCCCCCGCAGACATTCCCGAGCCGGTGGCGCGCAAGCGCCTGGGTGAGCTGGTGCGTGCCGTGCGCAGCGAGTTCGGGTTGGCCCGCGAACAGGTGGTGATCAAGAAGCGGCAGCGCCAGCGCGGCGGCTTCCAGTATCAGACCCGCGAGCGCAGCGATGCGCCGGTGATCGTCAACGAGGCCGGCCTGCGCTTCGAAGTGCGGCTGGACCAGTACCTGGACACCGGCCTGTACCTGGACCATCGTCTGGTGCGCGACTGGATCGGCCAGCATGCGCAGGGCCGGGATTTCCTCAACCTGTTCAGCTACACCGCCAGCGCCAGCATCCATGCCGCCGCGGGTGGCGCGCGTTCGACCACCAGCGTCGACCTGTCCGGCAACTACCTGGCCTGGGCACAACGAAACTTCGAGCTCAATGGCCTGAGCGGCCACCAGCACCGGTTGGTGCAGGCCGATGTCATGGCCTGGCTGGCCGCCGAGCGCGGCCGGTACGGCGCCATCTATGTCGATCCGCCGACCTTTTCCAACTCCAAGAGCGCTGATGATTTCGATGTCCAGCGCCAGCATGTGGCGCTGTTGCATGCTTGTGGCGACCGCCTGGCGCCGGATGGCTGGATCCTGTTTTCCAACCACTTCCGGCGTTTCCAGCTTGACCATGCGGCGTTGGCCGAGCGCTTTGCCATCACCGACCTGGGGCCGCAGATGCTGCCGCCGGATTTCCGCCGCAATCCGCGCATCCATCAGGTCTATCGGCTGGTGCCGCATTGAAGCGCGTGACCTGCGGCATGTCCGGCCGCGAGCGTGAGCGGATATGATCGACGATCCTGACCAGAGCAAGCCATCCATGCAGCCGCAGAAAGCCGACGGTCTGGGCAACCGCACCGAGATCTGGACCTTCTTCCGCCAGTGGTTGCGCCGACCGCTGTCGACCGCCGCGGTATCGCCCAGCAGCCGTTTCCTGGCCCAGCGCATCGTCACCGCCCTGCCCGAAGGCGCCGAGCGGGTGATCGAACTGGGCGCCGGTACCGGCACCTTCACCCGCGCCCTGCTCGACAGCGGCATCAAGCCGGCCAACCTGCTGGCGGTGGAATTCAATCCCGAGTTGCACAGCTACCTGGGCGGGCGCTTCCCGGACATCCACCTGGTGCGCGCCGATGCCCGTGACCTGGCCCGGGTGGAGGAAGTCAGCCGGTTCGTAGCGCAAGGCCCGGTGCAGGCCATCGTCAGTGGTCTGGGCCTTTTGTCGATGACCCGGCAGATGCAGCACTCTGTGCTGGCCGGCGCCTTCGAGCTGTTGCCGGCCGATGGCACCCTGATCCAGTTCACTTATGGCCCACGGGTGCCGGTCGCGGCCGAGGTGCTGCGCGAGTTGGGCCTGCGCGCCAGCCAGCACAGCTTCACCCTGCTCAACCTGCCGCCGGCGCGTATCTACATCTTCAGCCGCAGCCGTTCGGTGGCGGTCACCGGCCAGCGCCTGCACGGCGCCTGAGCCAGCCGGCGGCGCTTGCAAGCGCCGCGTTCCCTTGGGCTTCAGCATTGTGCGACATGGTTTGTCGCAGCGCTGCTCAACCCCGCGCTCAGCCCGGCCGGATGAAACGCGCGCGTGCCTGCTCGCAGGTAGCGCGCGCGGGGCAATCAGGCGCATGGTCATTGATCATGCCGACCGCCTGCATGAAGGCGTGCACGGTGGTCGGGCCGACGAAGCGCCAGCCTTGCCGGCGCAGTTCCCGGGCCAGACTCGCGGCGGCGGCAGGCGGTCGGGCCGGGGAGTTCGCAGCCACCGTTGCCGCCGATCCATCCGGCTGCCCGGCCAAGTCCGCCCGATGCTCGTCTGCCACCGGCTCGAAGCGCCACAGCCACGCCGCCAGCGAGCCATGTTCGTCGATCGCAGCCAACGCGCGCCTGGCGTTGCCAATCACCGCTTCGATCTTGCCGCGGTGGCGCACGATGCCGGCATCAGCCAGCAGCCGGGTGACATCGTCGGCACCGAAACCGGCCACCTCGGCAATGACAAAGCCGGCGAACACCTGCCGGAAGCGCTCGCGCTTGCGCAGGATGGTCAGCCAGCTCAAGCCGGCCTGGAAGCCCTCCAGCGACAGCGCCTGAAACAGGCGGTTGTCATCGCCGACCGGAAGTCCCCATTCGTGGTCGTGATAGGCGATGTAGTCGGCATCGCCCAGGCACCAGGGGCAGCGGCTGTCGGCGCTGACGGCAGGGCCGGCACTCATGCCCCCAGGATGGTGATCGCGGTCATGGCGATCATCGCGCCGTCAGTAGCCGGGCCGTCGGTACATGGCGGCATCGATGCAGGAGAACAGGCTGATCAGGAACCAGCCGAACGGCAGCAGGCTCAGGGTCAGCAGCCAGGTGATGGCAAAGGCGATGCAGGCGACCATGAACCAGATCACCGCCGCGAGTACGCGGCCCTGCACCAGTTGCCCCAGGCCGGGGACGAAGAGGCTGCACAAGGCAGCGACGATATTGCCGGCCGATCCGGGACCGTTGCTCATGGCATCAACCTGTGGGGAAGGATTCGTGCAGGTTGCCCGTTGTCGCGCCATGGCCATGTGAAAGCCGGGGCGTCATCGAGCCGATTCAGGGCATCACAGGCTGCGGGCAAAGAAGCGCAGTCCGTCGCCGTCGACCAGCGGCATCGCCACGCCCAGCTCCAGATCAATGTCGACGAACCAGGTGATGCGGGCGCGGAATCCCAGGCCGACGCTGGCGAACAGGCTGCGCTCGCCCTGGTCGCGGTCGGGATAGGCGGCGAACACGTTGCGCCGGGCGCCACCCACCTCCGCCACGGCCAGCATGCGCAGCCAGTTCCAGCGCACCGGGCGCAGGTATTCGCCGGCCAGGTACCAGTAGCTGTCACCTTCGATGTAATCGCTGTCATAGCCGCGCATGCGCGATGAGCCGCCCATGGAGAAGGTATTGCGGCTGCGCGGTCCACCGGCCAGAACGCCACCGGCGGCGATCACATGCGCGGTCTGGTGCGGGGTATTGCCGATCGCCCGGTAGTTACGGTAGGTCGCTTCCAGGCGCTCGTAACCGTAGTCCGAGCCGACTCCGTTCAGCGCCAGCTCGGCGCGCAGATCCAGATGCTGGCCGGTGTTGCTGTACACGTTGAAACGCATGTCGTCGTAGCTGGCGATGCCGACCACGGCAGTGGCGGTGCCGTCCGAGGGCGGCGCCAGCGCTCCGCCGGTTTCCTGCTGCTGCCAGAACAGGCCGGTGCCCAGGGTCCAGCCAACGCGCGGGCGGGTCGGGTTGAAGCTGCGCAGGCCCAGGATCTCGAAGTGCTGGAAGGTTTCGTCAAAGGTGTTGTCGCCGTCCGGACCGGGATTGCGGCGGTTCAAGGTCACCTGCTCGGTGCGCTCGGCGGTCACGTTCAGGCTGTAATCGCTGCCGGCGATGTACGGCGCCAGGTAGGACACGCGCGCGCTGCGCGAGCTGTCCAGATTGCGATCCTGGCGATACTTGGTCTCCTCCACGTAAGCGGTCAGCCGGTGGTTCAGGCCCCAGACGTTGGACCAGCGCAACTGGGCGCCGTAGGTGTAGTCCAGGTCCGAACTGGTATCCAGACGCGGGATCGGCAGGAAATAGCGCTTTTCGCGCACCTGGACCACCAGCGCCACGCCGCCATCGACCGGTTGCTGGCTGATCTCGACGTTTCGGAACAGGCCCAGATCCTGCACCGCCTGGCGGCTGTCGGCCAGCGCCTGGCCGGTGGCGACATCGCCGACGCCGACGGCCAGTTCCTGCTCGATGATCCGGGCTTTGGTGACGTCGTTGCCGATGATGCGGATATCGACGATGCGCTCACCCTCCTGGGCCCAGGCAGCCCCGGCAACGATCAGTCCGGGCAACAGGACCAACAGCAGCAGGCCGGCCGGCAGACGGCGAATGCGCCCGGGCGGGCGATTGCGCGCTGCAGGTGGAAAGGTCGGACTCGGCATGATCGGGTCGGCTCCAGTGGTGTGGCTATGTCGGTGTTGGCGTCGGTTTTGGTGCGTCGGTGCGTAAGTAAGGTCGCAGGTGGTGATGTCGCCGGATCAGACCGGTGGCGGCAGCGGCCGGTCGAAGTGTCCAAGGTCGATCTGGTCAAACGCTTGCACGCTGTCGTGGCCATTGCGTTCGGCCACCGGGCCATCGCGCTCCAGCAGCCGGGTGTGCATGCCGGCCTGGCGCGCGGCATCCAGCTCGGCAACGACATCGGACAGGAACAACATTTGCGCGCCGGTCAGGCCGGTGTCGGCCAGGATCGCGCGGTAGGCTTCGACCTCGCGCTTGGCGCCGACGCGGGTGTCGAACCAGCCATCGAAAAGCGGCGCCAGATCGCCCGCCACGCTGTGGCCGAACAACAGTTTCTGCGCCGGCACCGAACCCGATGAATACACATACAGCGCCATGCCGGCGGCCTTCCATGCGCGCAGGCAATCGGGCACCTCGTCGTAGACATGGGCCTGGAACTCGCCGTCGGCATAGCCGCGCTCCCAGATCAACCCCTGAAGCGCTTTCAGCGACGTGTGCTTGCGGTCGGCGTCGATCCAGTCCAGCAAGCTGCGGACGACGTCAGGATGATCCGGATCGGTGCCGATCTCGTCGCCGACCTGCACCAGCCAGGGCCGCACCTGCTCGTCATTGCCGTGCTCGGCGATGAAGCCGGGCAGGGCGCGGCGGGCGTACGGGAACAGCACGTCATGGACAAAGCGGATCGAACTGGTCGTGCCTTCGATGTCGGTCAGGATCGCTTTCAGGCTCACGCCGACACCGCCTCGTTGTCGTAGCGCGGGAAGCGGCTGGCGATGTCGTCGCCGGTGAAGCGCGCGACCCAGCCTTCGGTACTGGTGAACAGGCGGATGGCGACGAAGAACGGCCGTGGCCCCATGTCGAACCAGTGCCGGGTGCCATCGGGCACGCTGATCAGATCGCCGGCCTCGCACAGCACCTCGAACACCCGGCCATCGACATGCAGGGTGAAGACCCCGGAGCCGGCGACGAAAAAGCGCACCTCGTCCTCGCTGTGACGGTGCTCATCCAGAAACTTCGCGCGCAGGGCCTCGCGCTCGGGATGCTCGGGCTGCAGGCTGATCACATCCACCGATTGATAGCCGCCTTCGGCCATCAGCGCGGCGATATCGTCGCGGTAGGCAGCCAGCACCCGCTCGGGTGGATCACCCGGCTGCACCGGCTGGTTGGCCTGCCATTGTTCGAAGCGCACGCCGATGGCCGACAGTTGCCGCGCCATCTCGGTCTGGTCGCGGGTGTCGAGCAAGGCCTGCCCGGGGTCGTCGTTGGCGAATATGCGCAGCCGGCTCATGCCTGCAGCCTCCTCAGGTCAAGCTCGCAGCCGAGCAGGAATTCGAACGCCTCAATATGGCGCATCGCCTCGGCGATGTCGCGGCCCCAGGCGTACAGGCCATGGCCTTCGATCAGGTAGCCCCAGGCCGGCGCGCCGCCGGCCAGCCAGGCGTCGACTTCGGCCACCAGATCGGGCATGTGCTGGCTGTTGGCGAACACCGGCAGATCCACCGTGGTCTGGTGCGTGGTATTGCCGGCCAGCGCCTTGAGCAGCTCGTAGCCGGCCAGGCGGATCACCCCGGCCTCGGCGAACAGGCGCGAGGCCACGGTCTGGTTGTGCGAATGGGTGTGCAGCACGCAGCCGATGTCGGCATCGCGCCGGTACATCTGCGTGTGCAGCGGCGTTTCCGCCGAGGACTTCAGCCCGGTGCCGACCGGATGGCCGTCCAGATCCACCCGCATCAGGTCGTCGCGACCCAGGGCACCCTTGTCGCGCCCGGATACCGTGATCACGGCATGGTGGCGATCCAGGCGGGCGGAAAAATTGCTGCTGGTGGCCGGCGTCCAGCCGCGTGCTGACAGGATTCGCGCAGCAGCAGCCAGGGCATCGGCGCAGGCGTTGAAGTGGTCCGTATCCGGCGCTTCCCGCGTGCTCATCGGCAGCATCTCCGACCGGTGCCGGCAGTGGCGGGTTGGGCGTTTGCAGATGCGGCAATGCCGGCCCGGCAAAGCGCAAGCAGGGCAGGGCGGCAGGCAGGGAGGGTTGCGGTCATGGCGCTCGTAGCGGCAGGCAGGCGGGCAAACATAGCAAGCCTGCGATCCAGAAACCATGAAGGCTGCCAGCATCGACAGCGGCCGTGGGAACGGCCTGGAACTGGCGGCCCCGGCAGGATTCGAACCTGCGGCCTCTCCCTTAGGAGGGGAGCGCTCTATCCAGCTGAGCTACGGAGCCGTTGATCGGCGACCAGGCGGCCTCAAGGATACCTGCCGGAAGGGCAAAGCTGAACCGGAAACCTGTGCTTCGGAGCGGGACATGCGCTCTGGTCGGGCGATCCCGGGCGGCGTTGATCAGCGATATCTTTCAGAGCAGTTGATCCCCATGCGGCTCGCAGCCGGGTCAAGGAACGTCTCGGCCTCCGGCCCACCCATGCCGCGCGGATGCCGCTTGCCATTGGCCGGAATGAAAACGGCGGATCCGCCCGACACAGGTTCCTCGATGCGATGCGCCGGATCGGACATCTGTAACCTGCACGCGCCTGGTCAAGCAACCATGACGGACGCGCCGCACACCGGTCTCCCGACTTGCGATACCCGACCTAGCGTGGAACGATCCACACATCCGGCTCTCGTCGCCTTCTGGAAATATCCCAAGATTAGGCTGCGGGGTGATTGGTGATCGAAGCGTTGCCAGACTGCATTTCCGTAATCGGTCTTGTTGGATCGGCGTTGCTGATCCGGGCCAGGGTAAAAACCGTACCCGAAAGCCTCTCTCATTCATCGGATTCGCCCATGCGGCGCTGCTTGACCCGCCCGCCGCCGTCCAGTTCACAGACCGAGAACACCTGCTTTGCCAGGTCCACGCCTACCGTTACAGTGCCCATTGGAGACGTTCCAAGCGTTTGACTGTTATGTAGAAGTACAAGTATGTCACTCGATGCCGAGCGATTGTCTGGAACTTCATGCGAGTTGGACAAGATGGTGTCGCAGTCCTAAACGTCACTTTCCGCGTCACAGATCGATCCGCTGAAACATGTAACTCTGGCAATTGGAGTGAACTGGAACTAGTTGGCGGTCAAATCGGAGATGGGAGCGTTCGATTGAGGTATGCCTATCACGTGTCTGGTCGTCTCCTGACACTCGACTTGACTGGATGGTGCGACCTTGGGCATATCCAAGGCGCGCTTCAGGGAGCATCGTTTGAAGGCCAAACTACCGGTGGACGTTTCACGAGGGGGCGCTTCAAGCCGGAGACGGTGGTTGGGCGGAGGCTCCGCTGATTGGGGGCTTATTCTTTATGGGTTGATCGATGCTGTGAACGCTTCCGGCTATCAGCCGTCGCTGCAGCGGAGTGCCTTAACTCAAGCGCTAGATGGGCATAGCCAGCACTTGCGTCAGCTATTGTTGTAGTTACAATAAGTCATGCGCATCAGCTATGATCCGACCAAGCGGCAAAGGACCCTCGATGAGCGTGGCCTCGACTTCGAGGATGCACCTGCAGTCTTTGCTGGCCTCACGTTCGAGGTTGAGGACACGCGACAGGACTATGGCGAGACGCGCATGATCTGCTTCGGCCATCTCGCTGGTCGCCTCGTAGTGATCGGCTACACACCGAGAGGAGCAGTCCGTCACATCTTCAGCATGAGAAAAGCTAATGAACGCGAACAAGTCCGGATCGGCCCGTACCTTGAAATCTGACCTCAAGCGCGTGGACGCCCACAAGACAAAGGCGGGCGAGTACACAGAGCTTCCTGAGCTGACCGATGCCATGCTCGAGCGCGGCACGGTCAAGCGCGCAGGCCGGCCCGTGGCTACCAACCCACGGCGCCAGGTCACTATCCGTCTACCAGAAGACGTGCTGGCTGCATGGAAAGCAACAGGCCCAGGCTGGCAAACGCGCATGGCCGAGTTGCTGAGCAAACGGGCATTGTAGGTGCCGGTCCAACTAGGCACATGGCAGAAATCCCGGCCATGTGCTTGGCAACGCACTGCAACTCGGCTTATTGGGGCGTAGGACAAGCCACGGCCAGCGACCTCACCCCGCCTCAAACCGGTTGGCGTCGCGGTTCTTGCGCACTTTGAGCGGATCCCACAGGCGGCCGTTCATGGCGATGTGGATGCCGGCTGGCAGGCATTGCACGGCGGCGACGGCGCAGCCGATGTTGAACACGGCGTCGGAGCCACGGAACAGGGCCGGATTGAGGGCGCCGGTGAGAACAATGGTCTTGTCGGTGATGCCGGCCAGGGCGCGGGCGGTTTCGACCATGGTGTCGGTGCCGTGGGTGACCAGGACCTGGCGTTCGGGGCGTGCCTGGATCGCCTGATGGATCAGGCGGCGGTCGTCATCGTCCAGGTGCAGGCTGTCTTTGCGCAGCAGCGGCACCACCTCGAACGGAAAGGCGACTTCGAGCTCGGAAAGGATGCGGCCGATCTGCGGCGCGCCGATCTGGAAGTCGGATTTGTCATCGAAGTAGATTTTGTCGATGGTGCCGCCGGTGGTGATGATGCAAAGTTTTTCCATGGCTGGATCAGGCTGCCGGGTTGGGAGTGGAAGGTGCCCGGGCCGGGCCGGTAGTGTCGTTGGCGCCGGCCTGGGCAGCGTTGTCGCGGCCGGGCTCATGCTGCGCCTGGGCGGCGCGTGCGGCGCGGCGCGAGCGCAGGCCAAGCACGGCGTAGGCACAGACGACGGCCACGGCCAGGACGGTTTCCAGCAGCGCCAGCGGGCGCATTGCCGGTTGCGTCCAGGCTTCGCTGACGCCGTGGCTGAAGTAGGCCAGGCAAAGCAGATTGGCCCAGAACAGCGGCAATGGCCGGGCTCGCCAGGCGCCGGGCAGGACCAGCAACAGCGGCAGCGTCGCCACTACCAGGGCGCTCCAGCCCATGGCCGAACGCGGTGGTGGCAGCAGCCCGTGCCAGAGCAGTTGCAAGGCAAGCAGGGCCAGCAGGCCGGTGCGGATGATGATCAGGGGCATGGGCAAACTCAGTCAGTGGCCAGGCGGCGGGCCAGGTGGGCGACACGCTGGCCCAGGCGCCGGCACAGGCGGATTTCATCGTCGCTGAGCTCGCGCTCACCGCGTGGTCCGGCCCAGTGGCTGGCGCCGTAGGGCGTGCCGCCGGTTTCGGTGTTGTCCAGCTCGGTGCCGGGGAAGGGCAGGCCAACCAGGATGGCGCCATGGTGCAGCAGCGGCAGCATCATGCTCAGCAGGGTCGATTCCTGGCCGCCGTGGAGTGTGCCGGTGGCGGTGAACACGGCCGCCGGTTTGCCGACCAGGGTGCCGGAAACCCATTCCGATGCGGTGCCGTCAAGGAAGTGCTTGAGCGCTGCGGCCATGTTGCCGAAGCGGGTCGGGCTGCCCAGGATCAGGCCGGCACATTCGGCCAGGTCTTCGCGCTGGACATAGGGTGCGCCGCTCTCCGGCTCGGGCGGCGCCGCGGTGGTAGTCACCGCCGCCACCGGTGGCACGGTGCGCAAACGCGCACGCATGCCCTCGACTTCTTCGATGCCACGGGCGATGCGCCGCGCCATCGCCGCCGTGTGGCCGCTGCGGCTAAAGTAGAGCACCAGGATGTCTTTCATGCCGCTATTGTGCCTCAGCCCGACTGTGCCCCGCCGATCCGCATCTGTGTGTGCGCACGGCTGCTGCCTTGCTGTCGCCGGGCGCGGCGCCGGAGGCGATGATGCCTGAGCAGGGCGCGGCGACCAGCGCGAAGCGACGTTGGCGGCACTGGTTGCCGGCGCGCGATCCGGACCGCTGGCGCGCCTTCGGCAGCTATCTGTGGCAGCGCTTCCGCGCCGACAACTGCTTCCAGTACGCCGGCGCCTTGTCCTACACCACGGTATTCGCGCTGGTGCCGTTGACGGTGACGGTGTTCGGCGTGTTGTCGGCGTTCCCGGTGTTCGATCAGTGGGCCGAGCGCCTGCGCAGCTATGTCTTCGCCCATTTCGTGCCGGCGGCCGGTGCCACCATCGAATCCTATCTGGCCGGTTTCGCCGCCAATGCCTCCAGCCTGACCGGTGTCGGCATCGTTTTTTTGATCGTCAGCGCCTTGCTGATGATGTATTCGATCGAGGATGCCTTTGGCCGCATCTTCCGGGTCACCCGGCCGCGGGCGGCGGTGTCGCGCTTTGTCGTCTACTGGACGGTGCTGTCGCTGGGGCCGCTGCTGATCGCCGCCAGCCTGGCCATTTCCACCTACCTGTTCGCGCTGCCGCTGTTCGTCGAGTTCGATCGCGGCCTGGGCCTGAGCCAGCGCCTGCTGGTGCTGGTGCCGGCCCTGGTCACCTGGCTGGCATTGACGCTCAGCTATGCCGTGATCCCCAACACCGAGGTGCGCTGGCGCCATGCCGCCATCGGCGCCCTGGTGGCGACGGTGCTGTTCGAGCTGGGCAAGCGCGGTTTTGTCCTGTACCTGACCAATTTTCCGTCCTATCAGCGCATCTACGGCGCCTTCGCTGCGGTGCCGATTTTTCTGATCTGGGTCTATCTGTCCTGGAATATCGTCTTGCTCGGTGCGCTGCTGGCGTCGGTGCTGTCCTCGTTCCGCTATCACCCCGAAGAACGCAAGCTGCCGGTTGGCCATGAATTTGCCGCCTTGCTGCGCACGCTGACGGCGCTGGCCGGTGCCCATGCCGAGGGCCGCGGGCTGAAGCTGGATGACCTGCACGACCATGTGCCCGGGGTCAGCGACGAGCAGTTGCTGCGCTGCCTGACCGACCTCAAGGCCCTGCGTGTGGTGGAGCAGAGCGCGCGCGGTTACTGGCGCATCATCCGCGACCTGGACCAGGTGCGATTGGCGCAGATCTACGAAAACGGCGGCTACCGGATCCCGCTCAGCCGCCGCAGCGGCGACCCCGACGCCGCCGATGACAGCCTGGCCGTCGCCAGTGAGGCGATGCAACCCCTTTTGCAGATGAGCGTGGCGCAATACCTGGCGCGCCCGCAGGAGAAACCCGCTTGAACATCAGCCATCTTTTTTCGCAGGTCACGGCGGTAGTGCCAGCGTCGGGCCGGGCCGCATTCAAAGCCATCGACCCGGCCGGTTGGCCCTTCGGCAGGCAGCCGGGGATCGCACTGGCTTTGCTTGCCATGGCGTGCCTTGTGCTGACCGCGCTGATCTCGCCGCCGGCCTGGGGCCAGGCCCGGGTCGGCAGCATGGTCGGTACGCAACCGGCCCTGGTCGTCGACACGCTCGATGGCGATCGTTTCGACCTGGCCGAACAGCGCGGGCGCTGGGTAGTGATCAATTTCTGGGCCACCTGGTGCGCGCCGTGCATCAAGGAGATTCCCGAGCTGTCCGAGCTGGCCGACCGCGATGACGTGGTGGTGTTGGGCCTGGATTACGAGGAGATCGAGCGCGACGAACTGGATGCCTTCCTGGCCCAACACCAGCCGCGCTATGCCATCGCGCCGATTGATCCCTGGCAGCCGCTGGCAGGATTTCCAGTGCCGCGCGGGCTGCCGGTCACCTACCTGATCGATGCCGGTGGCACGGTGGTCGAAGCCTGGCTGGGGCCGGTCGACAAGACGATGATTGAGCAGGCCATGATTGAGCAGGCCGTCGAGCAAGCAACAACGTCAGCCGCGGACGAGCAGCCATGACGCCGCCGCCGCTGGCCGCCCGCTTCCTGGTCGAAGGTCGCGTGCAGGGCGTGTTCTACCGGGTCTGGACCCAGGCCCAGGCGCAGGAACTGTCATTGCGCGGCTGGGTGCGCAACCTGCCGGACGGGCGCGTGGAAGCCTGCGCCGTGGGCGCGGCCGCCGATCTGGATGAACTTGAGCGACGACTGCATCAAGGGCCGCCGTCAGCGCGTGTTGCCAAGGTGCAGCGCGAACCCGTGGCGCTGGCCGAAGGCGCAGGCTCGGATGCCGACGCAGACGACGCCGCAACAGGCGAGGATTTCCGCATCCGTCACTGAACCTTGCCGGCCCACCTCCGCCAGCCGCGGCCGTTAAACCAAAGCCGCTAAGACCCGGCCGTAACGCCGCCTCAGCGGCGCATCAGGGTCGATTTGCCGAACAGGCTCTCGACCAGATCCACGGCCAGCAGCGCCGTGGTGTTGCGCTCATCCAGCGCCGGGTTCACCTCGACGATGTCCAGCGATCCCAGGCGGCCGCTGTCGGCGATCATCTCCATCACCAGTTGCGCTTCGCGGTAATTAACGCCGCCGCACACCGGCGTGCCGACGCCCGGGGCAATGGTCGGATCAAGGAAATCGACATCGAAGCTGACATGCAGGTGGGTGTCGTCGTCGACGCCATCCAGCACCCGCTCCATCACCTTGCGGATGCCGACCTCGTCGATGAAACGCATGTCGTAGATGTCCAGGCCGACTTCGTGCACCAGGCGCTTTTCGCCGTGGTCGACCGAGCGGATGCCGATCTGCCGCACCGCTTCCGGGCTGATCGCCGGATCGCTGCCGCCCAGGCGCACCAGTTCGTCCGGGCCATGGCCGCACAGGCAAGCCACCGGCATGCCGTGCACGTTGCCGGTGGGCGTGAGCTGGTGGGTATTGAAATCGGCATGGGCATCCAGCCACAGCACGCGCAGCTTGCGCTCGTTGCGCCGGCACCAGCGGGCCACGGCGGTGATCGAGCCGATGGCCAGGCAGTGGTCGCCGCCGAGCATGATCGGCAGGCGCGAACGCATCAGCTCGTTCTCGACCGCGCCCATCACCGCGCGGTTCCACTCCACCACCTGGGGCAGGTGGCGGTAGCCGTCGACCGGGCCGGTCCAGGGATTGGCCGGGCCGGACAGGTTGCCCAGATCATCCACTTCCAGGCCGCGGGCGCGCAGGGCCTCGGCCAGGCCGGCCACGCGCAGGGCTTCGGGGCCCATCGAAGTGCCGCGATGGCCGGCGCCGATGTCGGTGGGTACGCCGATCAATGAAATTGCTGGATGCTGCCTGGACATGGGCCTTCCCGGTGCCGATCAATGAGGGCGCGCAGCTTATCGCGTCGGCACCGGCCGGGTAAAACCCAAAGGCCGGCCACTCAGGGCGTGGTCGCGGTGTTGCGCAGTTGCTCGATCAACACCAGGAAGGCCTGAACCATGCGCAGCGGCGGCCGCGCGCCGGCCCGCGGACCACCACCGCCCCAGGCCGACAACCACTGTTCCAGCAGACGCGCCTGGCTGCCGATCTCGGTGTAGCCGTAACTGCCGGCCGAGCCAGCCAGACGGTGCAGGGCCTGGCGCAGCACCGGGATGCGGTCCTTGGCCGGGGTGCTGGTCGGCAACGGCCACAGCGCCTCCAGCTCGTCGGCCTTGTCGGCCAGGCTGGCCTTGTAGCGGTCATGCAGGTGGTCCAGTGGTTCGGCCATCATGGGCTCCATGCCTTATAAGAATCTGGCTGATTGTCGACGGTTTGCCGGCCAGTGCAAGCCGCACGTGTCCGGCACCCGCCCGGCGCGCGCCGCGGCAGGGAAACCGGCTACGCTGGCCGGCCGGAAAAATGAGGGTGACCGGCCACCGGGCCGGGCCGAGGAATCGACTGCTTGAAACGCTCCAAGTCAAAACGCAGACCCTGGTACCGGCGAGTGTTGCGCGGCCTGCTGGTGCTGGCGGTGGCCTGGCTGTTGTCGACCACGGCTTTGGTCGGCTTGTTGCGCTTTGTTGATCCGCCGATGTCGGCGTTCATGGCGCAGCGCATGGTCGAGGCGCGGCTGCGCGGTGAAACCGGCTTCCAGTTGCACCAGCAGTGGCAGCCGCTGGCTTCGATCTCGCCGCATCTGCAGCTTGCGGTGATCGCCGCCGAGGACCAGAAATTCCTGGTCCACAACGGGTTTGATCTGGATGCGCTGCGCCAGGTGGCGCGCGAGCACCTGGCCGGTGAGGGCCGGCGCGGTGGCAGCACGATCAGCCAGCAGACGGCCAAGAACCTGTTCCTGTGGCCGCGCAGCAGTTGGTGGCGCAAGGGTTTTGAAACCTGGTTCACCGGGCTTCTGGAGCTGCTCTGGCCCAAGGAACGGATTCTGGAGGTGTATCTGAATTTCGCCCAGTTCGGGCGGGATATCTATGGCGCCGAGGGCGCGGCCCGGGCCTGGTTCGGCAAGTCGGCGGCCGGCCTCAGCGCCGAGGAAGCGGCACGTTTGGCATCGGTGTTGCCGGCACCGAACCGCTATCGGGTGCAGCCGCCCAGCGCCCATGTCAGCGAGCGCGCGCGCTGGGTGCAGCAGCAGATGCGCAGCCTGGGCGGTGCCGCCCATCTGGCGCCTTTGCATGAGGATTGACCGTCATGGCAACGGTGCCAGCGGGTCGACTTTGGCGGCACCTGGATCGCGCCATTGTCGGCCCCGGTTGATGACGTACACTTCGCCGCCATGGGCGTAAGCAAGTCTCTGGCCGTGGTTGTTCCGGCCTACAACGAAGGCGATGGCCTGCGTGAATTCCACCAGCGTCTGGCGACGGTGTTCGACCGGCTGGACCTGGACTGCCGCGTGATCTATGTCGATGACGGCAGCGCCGACCACACCTGGCGGGTAATGCAGGCGCTGGCGGCTGACGATGGCCGGGTGGCCACGCTGCGGCTGTCGCGCAACTTCGGCAAGGAGCTGGCGATGACCGCCGGCCTGGACTATGCCGATGCCGATGCCGTGGTGGTGATCGATGCCGACCTGCAGGATCCGCCCGAACTGATTCCCGAGCTGCTGGCGCGCTGGCGGGAAGGCTTTGATGTCGTCTACGGCACGCGCGATGTCCGTGCCGGCGAGTCCTGGCTCAAGCGCTTGACGGCGACGGCGTTCTATCGCCTGATCGGGCGCATTTCGCCAACGCCGATCCCGGCCGACACCGGCGATTTCCGGTTGCTGGACCGGCGCGCCCATCAGGCGCTGAAACAACTGCGCGAACGGCACCGGTTCATGAAGGGCCTGTTCGCCTGGGTCGGCTATCGGCAGACCGCCCTGGTTTATCATCGCGACCCGCGCCACAGCGGCACCAGCAAGTTCAATTACTGGAAATTGTGGAACTTCGCGATCGAGGGCATCACCTCGTTCTCGACCGTGCCGCTGCGCCTGGCCACCTACCTGGGATTGCTGACCGCCCTGGTGGCCTTCGTCTTCGGCATCTGGGTGGTGGTGAAGGCGATGTTCTTCGGTGATCCGGTGCCCGGCTATCCGTCGTTGATGGCGGTGATCCTGTTCCTGGGCGGCCTGCAATTGCTGGCCCTGGGCGTGATCGGTGAATACCTGGGCCGATTGTTCACCGAATCCAAGCAGCGCCCGCTGTACCTGCTGCAGACCGTCGAGCCGGCGCGCGCGGATGCGCCGGCCGAATCCAGGTGCGGAGCCGAATCCGAGGGCGATACCGAGACCGGACGGCAGATGCGGGCCGGCAGCTCGGGCCAGTCCTCAGTCTGATCCGCCGCGACGTGATGGCGGCGGTCGCTGCGGCGTCAGCCGCTGCGGGGGCGGGCGGATGATCGGTGTGTGGTGGTGGTAGTGGACCGGCGAGCGGTGGTAGAAGCCGCCATACCAGTACGGCCATGGGCCGTGCCAGTAACCCAGGTTGTAATGCGCCTGGTGTTGCGGCCGGCGTTCGGCCCACAGATGGATGGTGTCGGCTGCCACCTGCGGCATACGGTACAGGTATTCGCCAACCGCACGCTCTTCCAGCGCCACCACCTGGCCGCTGACCGTGACTTCGCGGCCCGGGGCGAACAGTTCGGGTTCGACGAAGCCGCTGCGGCAAGCCAGGAACCGGCCCTCGTCGGTTTGTACCGAGCGCGCCGGCAGCCGTGGCCGGGCGGTGCTGTCGGACAGCGGCAATGACAGGATCTGCACGCAGGTTTGGGCGCTGCCCGGTTCGGCCTCGATGATTACGCCGCCCCAGCGCACCTGTTGGCCAGTGGTGCCGCGTTCGGCGACCACGGCCGGGGTGACCAGGGCGAAGTCGCCCTGCAGCGTGGTGGGGATGGTGGTGCAGGCTGCGGCCAGTGGCAACGTGGCCAGGCAGAGCAGTCGGATGGGATATCGGCAGTGCATGGCAGACCCTTGCAAGTGCGGTTCGGACAGACTTGCGACCCTAGCAGCGGCGACGTCAATCCGGCGTCTGCCTGCGCCGCCGCAGGCGTTCCCGGTTCAGGTGCAGCCACAGGCGCGCCAACGTCCGGCCGGCCGGCAGCGGGCGGTCAGCCGGGCCGTAGCGGGCGAGCTGGTAATCCCGGGCCAGCGCAGTCAGTTCCCCGGCCAGGGCGGGATAATGCCTGCCGGCACGCGCGGCGAGCTGCAGCGCCGGCTCGGAGGGCCGCGAATCGACGCCGACACTGGCCAGAACGGCGCGGAAACGGGCATACCAGCGCGCCTGCGGATCGTCCGCGCCAGCGCCGCTGCGATAACGGCGCCAGCCCAGCCACAGCAGCAGGCCCAGTACCGCGCCGGCGACGATGCCGGCCGGTGTCAGCGTCCAGCGCAGGCTGGAAAGGCGATTAAGCAGGCGTTGCAGCAGGGCCGACTGGTCGGCGACCTGGTAGTTGACGATCCAGTCGGTCCAGCGCATTTCCATGAAATCCCAGCGGTCGCGCAGCCAGGTCCAGGCACTGCCGGGCCGGCCCAGCAAACCCGCTTCCAGGCCGGCGACGCTGGCGCTGCCGCGCTCGATCCGGTCCGGTGCCACGGCCGCGGTCGGGTCGGCACGCAGCCAGCCGCTGCCCTGGATCCACAGCTCGACCCAGGCATGGGCATCGGAGCGTCGCACCACCAGGTGCTCGCCGACCGAATTCCAGTAGCCGCCCTGGAAGCCGAGCGCGACGCGGGCCGGGATGCCGGCGGCGCGCAGCAGGGTGGCGTAGGCGGAGGCGTAGTGCTCGCAGTAGCCGCTTTGGGTATCAAACAGGAATTCGTCGACCGAGTGCGCGCCCAGCGGCGGCGGTTCCAGCGTGTAACTGAAATCCTCCCGGAACAGGTCGAGCAGGCGCTGGGCGTATTGGCGGTCATCGGGATACTGGCTGCGCAACTGCAGCGCCAGCGCCAGGCTGCGCGGGTTGCGGTCCTCGGGCAGGTTCAGCGCCAGCGAGCGCAGGTAGGGGCGCAACTGGAACGGCTCCAGGGTCAATGTCGGGTCCGAGACCACTTCGTAACGCAGGTTGTTGCCGGTCTGGCGCGGGATTGGCAGGCTGCGATCCATGGCGAAGGCCAGCCCGGCTGGTGCGGCCAGCGGCCGGTCCAGGGCCGGCAACCAGGGTGCGGCGTCGCGTTCCAGGGTGATCTCGTGGCGGATGCCGTAATCGGGCACCGGCGGCAGGTCATCCAGGCGGGTCTGCATCCAGCCGGGGCGGGTCCAACTGCGGCCGTCGGTCTGCCACAGGGTCAGGCCACGGAAGTAGCGCAGCGCCGGCGGGGGCGGCGCGCCATCGGGGAAGCGCACGCGCATCGCCGGCCGGTCATCCAGGGCGATGGCGCCGATCTGGCCCGGCTCCATGCGATCGCTCAGGCCGAGCTGGCCGCGGCTGAAGGCGCCGGTATTGCCCCACAGCGGTGATTCCAGGCGCGGAAACAGGGCAAAGGCGATCAAGGCGATCGGCGTCGCCAGCAGCAGCAGGCGGCTGGCCGTGGCGATCGGACGGCGCCAGGCGCGCAGGCTGGCGCTCAGCGGTTCGTTCAGGGCGGCCAGCGTTGCCAGCGCCAGCACCAGACCGGGCACGCCGGCCAGCATCGCCCACAACTGGGTATGGAACAGGAACTGGGCCATGACCAGGAAGCTGGCGAAGGTGGCGACCGAGCGGGCATCACGCGCGCGCTCGGCCTCGTACAGCTTGGACACCAGCATGGCCGCCAGGAAGCCTGCGCCCTGGGTGCCGCTGATGGTGCCGATGCTGGTCCAGGCGGCCACCAGCAGCGCCACCATCAGGCCGTTGCGGAACCACCACGGCCAGACCCGGGGCCAGCGCCAGCGCTGCAACCAGCGCAACCCGATCAGGACCAGCAGCAAGATCAGGAACGGCAGCGGCAACCAGCTTCCGTGCGGCAACAGGGCGGCCAGGACGGTAAGGCAGCACAGGCTGAACTGTCCGCCGTCGAGCCGGCGCCCGGTGGCGATATCGACCTTGCCGGCAGCGCTCATGGCAGTTCCGCCAGTTGGCCCAGGGCCAGGCGACGTTGCTGATTGCCGGCATCCGGGCCGATATCGGTGCCGGCCAGGCGCAGGCGCCAGGGCTGGTGGCTGGCATCGGCGGCGACCACCCAGGCGGCCAGGCGCTGGATGCCGTGTTCGCGTTCAAGGTGGGCGACCTGATCAAGGCCGAACTCCAGTGCTGGCGCGTCCTGGCCGGCGCGCGACTCGGTCACCAGCCAGCGGTCATGACGGGCGCTGGCCTTCCAGGCGATCTCGCGCAGGCCGTCACCGCGCTGGAATTCGCGCAGGGCATACCATTCCTCGGGCGTGCCCTGGCGTCGCAGCGGCGTGCCGGCCTGGCTTTGCGGGTTGTCCGGCCAGGCAGGCAGCGGCGTTTCCAGGCTTGGAAACACCAGCGCGCTGACTTCCGGTTCCAGATCGCACCAGGCCCGGAACAGGCCCAGCGGATACTCGCTGGCCAGCCGGACCCGGCCCAGCGCGCGGCGGCCACGGCGAACACTGGGCCAGCGCCAATGCAGATGGATGCGGCCGTCGACGTCGGGCAAGGCACGGGTGCTGGCGGCCTCGTGCCGGAGCACGACCTCGGCGCGGACGTGGCCGTGTGCCCGGTTCGGGCTGCGGCCGCGGCGGCGCGTCGGTGCCGGTTCCAGCACCAGTCGGCAGGCCTGAGCCTCACCGGCATGGACATCGCCGGCCTTGAAGGCGACCACGCGCAAGCGGGCCAGGTGGCGCACGGTCATCACCGAGCTGGCCAGCGCTGCCGAGCCCAGCAGCAGGCCGAGCAGGATGGCCGGATTGTTGTTGTAGTTGAGCGCGCCCAGGAGCAGGAACAGGGTCGCCAGGCCAAAGAGCAGACCAAAGCGGCTGGGCAGGATGTAGATGCGCCGCTGCGGTGCGGACAGCGGCAAGGGGCCGCGGGTCGGGCGCGGCAGCAGGCTCTGGAGCCTGGCCATCGTGGCGTTCATGCCGGTACGGTCCGGCGGCCCGGCCGGCGCCGGGTGGCCGTGGCCATCGGCTCAGGGAATTGCCGTGTCATCCAGCAACTGCAGGGCCAGGCCGTGGCCATCAACCGGCGCATCGACACGCGGATGCAGGCGATGCCGGGCCAGCGGCACGAACACGGCCTGCACGTCCTGGGGTGTGACATGGTCGCGGCCGGCCAGGCGTGCCCAGGCACGGGCCGCGGCAAGGACGGCCAGCCCGGCCCGTGGCGACAGTCCAAGGCGCACTTGCGGATGCTGGCGGCTGGCCTGGAGCAGGGCCTGGATGTAGGCGATCAGCGCCGGGCGGGCGGGAACTTCGCGCGTGCGGGCAATCTCTGCGGCCAGGCCGGCGGCGGTGAGCACGGCGCGGGCATCGGCCAGGCGCAGCGGATCGTAGTTGCCGGCCAGCAGTTGCCGTTCGGCTTCGGCATCGGGATAGCCCAGGTGCAGGCTGAACATGAACCGGTCCAACTGCGATTCGGGCAGCGGATAGGTGCCGACCAGGTCGAGCGGGTTCTGGGTGGCGATGACGAAGAACGGCGAGGGCAGTTCGCGGCGCACGCCATCGATGCTGACCTGGCCTTCGGCCATCGCTTCCAGCAGCGCGCTCTGGGTCTTGGGCGGTGCCCGGTTGAGTTCGTCGACCAGCAGAAGCTGCGAGAACACCGGCCCGGGATGGAAGCGGAAACTGCTGTCGCCGCGGTCGAACACCGACACGCCGACGATGTCGGCCGGCAGCAGGTCGCTGGTGCCCTGGACGCGGTTGAAGTCCAGGCCCAGGGACTGGGCCAGCGCGTGCGCCAGGGTGGTCTTGCCAACGCCGGGGATGTCCTCGATCAGCAGATGGCCGCCGGCCAGAAGGCAGGCGAGTGCCAGGCGCACTTCGTGCTGTTTGCCCAGGACGATGCGGTCGATCTCGGCCAGTACGGCCGACAGTGAACCAAGGTCCTGGGCGACGGGTTCAGTAGCAGTCTGCGACATGCCGTCTCCATCGATGGTGGGGCTGCATGGTACATGCTTTGCCGCGCGCTCCAGGTCGGGAGCGGGCGCAGTGGTCACCGGCACAAAGGGTGCAGGTGGCTGTGTCGAAACCCGATCAACGGACCGGGTATCGGCACACCGGCAGTCGGTGGCCGTGGGCGCGATGCGGCCGGCGAGGGTGGCCAGTCGTCCGGGCTGCGGTCAGTCGTTGCCGGCGAACAGTTCGCGCCCGATCAGCATGCGCCGGATCTCGTTGGTGCCGGCACCGATCGCGTACAGCTTGGCATCGCGCAGGATGCGCCCGGTCGGGTACTCGTTGATGTAGCCGTTGCCGCCCAGGCACTGGATGCCTTCCAGGGCGACATTGACCGAGGCTTCGGTGGCATGCAGCAGCACCGAGGCGGCATCCACGCGCGAGTCGCGGCCGTCGTCGTAGTCGCGCGCCACCTGGTAGGCGAAGGCACGCGATGACGCCAGGGCGGTGTACATGTCGGCCACCTTGGCCTGCATGATGCCGAAGCTGCCGATTGGGGCATCGAACTGGCGGCGCTCGCGGACGTAGGGCAGGGCGGTATCCATCGCCGCCTGCATCAGGCCCAGCGGCCCGCCGGTCAGCACCAGGCGCTCGGTGTTCAGGCCGCGCATCAGCACACGCACGCCCTGGTTGACCTCGCCGAGCACGTTCTCCTCGGGGATTTCACAATCCTCGAACACCAGCTCGCAGGTGTTGGAGCCGCGCATGCCCAGCTTGTCCAGCTTCTGGGCGGTGGAAAAGCCCTTCATGCCGCGCTCGACGATGAAGGCGGTGATACTGCGGCTGCCGGCATCCTTGCCGGCAGTGCGCATGTAGACGATCAGGACATCGGCCTCGGGGCCGTTGGTGATCCACATCTTGTTGCCGTTGGCGATCCAGCGATCGCCCTTCTTCTCGGCCCGGCAGGCCATGGATCCCACGACATCTGAGCCGGCCCCGGGCTCACTCATCGCCAGTGCGCCCTTCCATTCGCCCGAACACAGCCTGGGCAGATACCTGCGCCGCTGCGTGTCATTGGCATTGGCGTACAGGTTGGAGACGCACAGGTTGGAGTGGGCGCCGTAGCTGAGACCGACACTGCCGGAGGCGCGGGAGATTTCCTCCATCGCCACCAGGTGGGCGAGATAGCCCATGCCGCTGCCACCGTACTCATCGGGCACGGTGATGCCGAGCAGACCCATTTCGCCCAGCTTGGGCCACAGCTCCTGCGGGAAGGCGTTGTCGCGATCGATTGCCTCCGCGAGCGGCGCGATTTCCGCCTGCGCGAACGCGTGCACGCTTTCGCGCAGCAGGTCGATCTCTTCGCCCAGTGCCGGAATGCGCATTACTGGTTGCCGCGCTGCCGGCCCAGGAAACGGGGCGCCATCTTGCCCATGTGCGGCAGCTTGATCTTGCCCATCTGTGCGATGCGTTCCTCGCCCATGCGGTCGGCCGCCTTATAGGTGGGGATGCCGTCGCGCTTGGCGATGGTGAAGATCTTGCCCAGGTTGTAGTAGATCGTCCGCATCATGCGCATCGCGCGTTCGCGGTTGTAGCCTTCCAGCTCGATCGACACGTTCATCAGGCCGCCGGCGTTGACGGCATAGTCCGGGGCGTACAGGATGCCGCGGTTCTCAAGCTCATCACCGCATTCCTCGGTGGCCAGCTGGTTGTTGGCCGAACCGCAGATGATCTTCGCCTTCAGGCGCGGGATCGTGTCCAGGTTCACCGTGCCGCCCAAGGCGCAGGGCGAGTAGACATCGCAGTCGACATCGTAGATCTCGTCCAGGGCCACGGCTTCGCAACCCAGCTCGTCGACGGCGCGCTGCACCGCTTCCTTGTTGATGTCGGTGACGAAGACCTTGGCACCCTGCTCACGCAGCAGCTTGACGAACTCCATGCCGACGTGGCCCACGCCCTGCACGGCGAAGCTGTACTTGCCCACGTCCTCGTTGCCATGCACCTGCTGCAGCGCGGCCAGCAGGCCCTGCAGGGTGCCGTAGGCGGTGAACGGCGAGGGATCGCCGGAACCGCCATGGACCTGGTGCACGCCGGTGACGTAGTCCGTCTCCTTGAGCACGTATTCCATGTCGTTGACATCGATGCCCACGTCCTCGGCGGTGATGTAGCGCCCGCCCAGGGAATCGATGAACCGGCCCAGGGCCCGGAACAGCGCCTCGCTCTTGTCCTTGCTCGGATCGCCGATCAGCACGCCCTTGCCGCCGCCCAGGTTAAGGCCGGCCACGGCGGCCTTGTAGGTCATGCCGCGCGACAGGCGCAGGACATCGTCCAGGGCATCCTGCTCGGTCTTGTAGGGCCACATGCGCAGGCCGCCCAGGGCGGGCCCAAGAACGGTGTTGTGGATGGCGATGATGGCCTTGAGCCCGGCATCAGGGTTGTGGCAGAAAACAACTTCCTCGTGGCCTGATGTGCCGATTTTCTCAAACAGCATTGCTGACTCCGATCGGTTGAAGGGGTGGAACCGGATCCGCGCCGGCTTGCCGCCGGTCGTGGACCTGTCTTGGCCAGGCACGGATGCGCCTGGTCCGGGTCGGGCCATGTTGCAGCCCGTTGTCTGATTTCATGCCGTTCATGCCGACGGCTATCGTCTGGCCGGCCTTGCTTGCGTGCCATGGCGCTGCATGAGCGCGCCCGCGCGCATTGCTGCGCAGCAGGGCGATCGGCGACACTGCCGGCCGGCCGTGGCCTGTGCGATCTAGCCCTGGCCTGGACGTCGCTGCCGCCGATGTTCCGGCCGGCGCTGTGGCATTGTCCGCTTGCCATGGCTGCCGGCTGGTCCGGGTGCCGCGGTCGCGGCCATCCGGAGCGCGGGGCATTGTAGCAGCGCCCCGGGCCGGTAGCGGCTTGGATGATGGCAACGATGGTCGGGCCGGTCCGGGTCAGCGCCACGTTCCGAGCCAAGGTTCGAGCCAAGGCCCGAGCTGGCTGATGTCATGGCCACGGCCACCTCCTGCAGCGATGGGTGACGATGACTAGAACGCGATTCCTGATCGCCTGGCTGTTGCTGGCGCTGGTCAAGCTGGCCCTGGCGGCCGGCCTGCCGCTGTTCGGCGACGAAGCCTTCTACTGGTGGGAAAGCCGGCACCTGGCCTGGTCCTATTCGGACTTGCCGCCGTTGACCGCCTGGATGATTGCCGCCGGCTCGGGTCTGGTTCCGGGTGAGATCGGGGTACGCCTGCCGTTTCTTCTGCTGGGCCTGCTGCTGCCCTGGCAACTGGTGTGGCTGAGCCGACGCTGGTACGGCTCCGGCTCCGGCGCCGGCCCCTGGCAGTGGTGGGCTGGCCTGCTGGCCTTGGTGATGCCGTTGTCGGCCTTGCTGGGCATCCTGGCGGTGCCCGATGTCGCCCTGGCGGTGATCAGCCTGTTCGCGGTTGATGCCCTGGTCGGCGCGCTGCGCGACGGCCGCCTGCGGCAATGGTTGGCGTTCGGCTTCAGCATCGCCCTGGGTCTGCTGTGCCATTACCGCTTCGCGGTGATGTTGCCGGCGCTGGCCTGGGTGCTGGTGGCCACGCCCGCAGGGCGCTGCGCATTGACCGGGCGCGGGCCGTGGCTGGCGGCGGCGGTGGCCAGTCTGGGCCTGCTGCCATTGCTGTGGTTCAACTACGCCCACCAGTTCAGCGGGCTGCGCTTCCAGTTCGTCGAGCGCCATCCCTGGGCCTGGCAGTGGCAGGGCCTGTGGCAACTGCCCGAACAATTGCTGATGGCCAGTCCGCTGCTTTTGCTGCTGTTGGCCTGGGCGCTGTGGCGGCGGCTGGCGCAGCGACCGCTGAGCGGTCCCGAGCAGGTGCTGGTGCCGGTGGCGGTGATTGTCTGGCTGCTGTTCATCGGCCTGGGCTTCTTTGCCGATGGCGAGCGTTTCCGCTGGCATTGGCCGTTGCCGGCCTACCTGTTGTTGCTGCCGGTGCTGGCGCGTGACATCGGCCGGCTGAAACCGGCCTGGCGCCTGGCCACGGTGGCCACGGCGGTGCTGGCCACCAGTACCGTCCTGCTTTGGCTGGTCGCGGCTCTGGTGCCGGACCGGGCCGGTGTCTGGGCCGCCGGCAAGCGTTTTCCGGCCAATTTCGTCGGCTGGCGTGAGAGTGCCGACTGGCTGGGCCAGACGCCGTTGCCCGAGCGCATCGTCGTCGACAACTTCATGCTCGCTGCGAATCTTGCCTTCTACCTGCCCGACAGCCGCGAGCGCCTGCGGGTGCTGGACGATGTCCGCAATGTCCGCCATGGCCGCGCCACCCAGTTGGCGATCTGGGCCGTGGACGAGGCGGCGCTGGCAACCGAGCCGTCGCAACCGGGCTGGCTGGTGGTCGAGGAGACCGCACGCCGCTTCAGCGACCGTTGGTCGTGGTATCAGGACCTGTGCCGCCGTTTCTCCGGCCTGGAACTGGATCAGGTGCTGTCCCTGCATGGTGACCGCAAGCGTTTCGTGCGCTGGCGCTACCAGGCCTACCAGCCGCAGGCGCAGTGCCGGCAGTTGCAGGCCCTACCGCCGCTGGGCTGGATCGAGGTGGCGGCAGGCGCGCGCCATCTGCGCCGCGGTGAGCCGCTGCGGGTCACAGGCTGGGCGCTGCAGCCCGGCCTGGGCATCGATGAAGTCCGTGTCGCCGTGGATGGCGTGCCGGTGGCCAGCGGCCAGCGCGAGCACGAGAGCGGTTGGCCGGCCGACCACTGGGGCGAGGTCGAGGATCCTGCCGGCACCCGGCTGGGCTTCCAGTTCGTGCTTGACAGCACCGGGCTGGCAGCCGGGCGGCGCCAGGTGCAGGTCAGTGTCGTGCGCGCTGATGGCCGGATCTGGCCGTTGGCCACGCAGGCCATCGACATCCGCCCCTGAACGGCCGCGGCGGCCGCCGTCGCTGGTCTGAAGGCTTTGATTGACGGGCGCTTTCGGCGCCAAGTACCATGCCGCTCTTATGTTGCACGGATTGCCCGATCAGATCGATGTCTGGCGCGCGGTATCGGGCCGGTACGCCTACGCGGGTACCCTGGCTTTGACCGCGTTCACGCGCTTGCGCGACAGCCTGGCGCAAGCCGATGGCCAGGTCGAGTTCGAGCTGGAGTTCGGCAACGATGATCTGGGCCAGGCCTTCGTCGAGCTGTATGTGCACGGCGCCTTGCCGCTGGTCTGCCAGCGCAGCCTGGAGGTCTACCGGCAACCGGTGGCGGTCCGGCAGCGGCTGGGCCTGATCCGGCGTGAGGACGAAGAGGCGGGCCTGCCGCCGGGGTACGAGCCGTGCCTGGTTCCCGGCGATGGCATGGTGGCACCGGCGGATCTGGTCGAGGACGAGTTGATCCTGGCCTTGCCGCTGGTTCCGGCGCGACCGGGCAGCGAGCCGGCAGCCGGTTCTGACGCTGAAGAACAACCCGAAAGCCGGCGGGAAAATCCGTTTGCGGCGCTCAAGTCGCTGAAAGTGCAGTGAAATACCGTTGAATACATTACGTTTGGAGTCAATCTAGTCATGGCCGTACAGAAAAGCCGCAAAACCCCTTCCCGTCGCGGCATGCGCCGTTCCCACGACGCCCTGTCGGCGCCGCAACTGGCCACCGATCCGACCACCGGTGAAACCCATCGCCGTCATCACATGACCGCCGATGGCTATTACCGCGGCCGCCAGGTGATCGCCGACAAGGTCGTGGTCGACGAAAGCGACGACGACTGAGTTCCCGGCTGGCCGGGCGCAGCCCGGCATCGCCGCCGACCTGGCTGGTTGCCGTCACGGCATCGGCTTGGGTCGCCCACCCGGGCAGCATGACCAGGCCCCGGCCGGACCACCGGCCAGGGCCGGCGCAAGATCCCGAACAGGGGATCGCTGCCGACGCTGGCGCCAGCACCTTCCCGGTTGTTGAGCGCTGCACCTGGACCGCAGGCCGGTCCATTCCCAGGGAGGTTGCGCCACCGTGATCCACTCACGCATTGCCGGCACCGGCAGCTATCTGCCGGAGAAAGTGCTCACCAATGCCGACCTGGAAAAACTGGTCGACACCTCCGACGAATGGATCCGTGACCGCACCGGCATCCGCGAACGCCGCATCGCCGCCGAAGGGCAGACCACGGCCGACCTGGCCGAGATCGCCGCCCGCCGGGCCATGGAAGCCGCTGGCGTGGACGGCAGCGATATCGATCTGCTGATCGTCGGCACCACCACCCCGGACCTGATCTTTCCCAGCACCGCCTGCCTGGTGCAGGCGCGTCTGGGCGCCAACGGCTGCGCCGCGTTCGATGTCAACGCCGCCTGCTCGGGCTTCATCTATGCGCTGTCGATCGCCGACAAGTTCGTGCGCAGCGGCCAGGCCCGCTGCGCCCTGGTGATCGGCGCCGAAACCCTGACCCGGATGATCGACTGGACAGACCGCGGCACCTGCGTGCTGTTCGGTGACGGCGCCGGCGCGGTGGTGCTCAAGCCCGATGCCGACACCGGCATCCTGTCCACGCACCTGCATGCCGACGGTGCCTACAAGGATGTGCTCTACAACCCGGTCGGGGTCTCGGCCGGCTTCAAGGACGAGCACAACCACGGCGTCAAGGTGGTGATGACCGGCAACGAGCTGTTCAAGGTCGCCGTCCGCGCCCTGGCGCGCACCGCCGAGGAGGCGCTGGCCGCCAACGGCATCGAGCAGTCCGAGCTGGACTGGCTGGTGCCGCACCAGGCCAACCTGCGCATCATCTCCGCCACCGCCCGGCATCTGGCCCTGCCGATGGACAAGGTCATCGTCACCATCGACCGGCACGGCAACACCTCGTCCGGCTCGGTGCCGCTGGCGCTGGACGAGGCGGTTCGCGATGGCCGCATCCAGCGCGGGCAACTGCTGCTGATGGAAGCCTTCGGCGGTGGCGTCACCTGGGGTTCGGCGCTGCTGCGTTACTGAGATCCGGTTGTGATCGCTGGATGGGCGCATCCCTAGCGTTGCGCCACGATGGCTCGGCGGCAACTGGCAGCTTCGCTGCAACCGGGGTTTGTCTCAACCGGCATGGCGCAGCCACGCGCCCAGCGCGCTCAAAGCGCCGAGGACGGTGCCGCTGCGCGCACGCCGCCGGTGCTACGCATCACATCGGCTCGAATATCCCAGCGGGCTACCTGTCCGGCGCACGCACAACCGGGCAGGGCAGTGGACCTTGCCGCCGGCCCCGGGTGAAACTGGCCTGCGCTGCGGCCAACGCCTGTTTCCATGGCAATCGATGATGGAGTTCCGATGAACAATCCCGATCCCCAGGCCGGCCTGGCCTTCGTCTTTCCTGGCCAGGGCTCGCAGACGCCCGGCCTGCTGGCCGAACTGGCCGCCGACCAGCCGCTGGTTGAGCAGACCTTCCAGGAGGCTTCGCAAGGGGCCGGCGTGGACTTGTGGCAGATCGCCGACGCCGGCGGCGACGAGCGCCTGAACCAGACCGAATTCACCCAGCCGGTATTGCTCGCCGCCGGCGTCGCCGTGTGGCGGCTGTGGCAGCAGCGTGGCGGTGCGTTGCCCGCGCTGCTGGCCGGCCACAGCCTGGGCGAGTATTCGGCCCTGGTCGCTGCCGGCGCGCTGAACCTGGCGGATGCTGCCCGCCTGGTGCGCGAGCGCGGTCGCCTGATGCAGGCTGCCGTGCCCGCCGGCACCGGCGCCATGGCGGCGGTGATCGGTGCCGAGGACGAGCTGGTCGCCGAAGTCTGCAGCCAGGCCTCGGACGAGGACATCGTGGTGCCGGCGAATTTCAATTCCCCCGGCCAAGTCGTCATTGGCGGCCATGCCGCTGCCCTTGAACGCGCACTGGCCTTGCTGGCCGAGCGCGGCGTGCGCCGGGCGGTGAAGCTGCCGGTCAGCGTGCCCTCGCATACGCCGTTGATGCGCCAGGCCGCCGGGCAGTTGGCCCAGGTGATGGCCGATCTGGACTGGCAGGCGCCGTCGATCCCGGTGATCCACAACGTCGATGCCGCACGCCATGCCGAGCCGGCGGCGATCCAGGATGCCCTGGTGCGCCAGCTTTACCTGCCGGTGCGCTGGACCGACTGTATCCAGGCGCTGGTCGCCGGCGGCAGCCAGCGCATCGCCGAGTGCGGCCCGGGCAAGGTGCTGACCGGACTGGTCAAGCGCACCTACAAGTCGCTGGATGTGCGCGCCATCGGCACGCCGGCCGATTTCCAGGCGGCGCTCGACGACTGGTCATGACCGCCCGGTCGCCCGCCGTGCCCGCGCCCGTCGTGCGCGCCGTGCCACCCCCCCGCTGTGCCACCCCCCACCGCCGTGCCACAAAATATCGCAGGAGAACCGCATGAACCACACGCTTGAGGGTGAAATCGCCCTGGTCACCGGCGCCAGCCGCGGCATCGGTGCCGCCATCGCCGATACCCTGGCGCGCGCCGGCGCCCAGGTCATCGGCACCGCCACCAGCGCCGCCGGCGCCGAAGCCGTTGGCCAGCGCCTGGCAGCGTTGTCGGCCGGCAGCCGGGGTCGGGTATTGGATGTGGCCGATCCGGCCAGTTGCCAGGCGCTGCTGGAGGACATCGGTCCAGTGTCGATTCTGGTCAACAACGCCGGCATCACCCGCGACCAGTTGCTGCTGCGGATGAGCGAGGACGACTGGCAGGCGATCGTCGACACCAACCTCAGTTCGGTGTTCCGCCTGAGCAAGGGCGTGCTGCGCGGCATGATGAAGGCGCGCAAGGGCCGGATCATCTCGATCGCCTCGGTGATCGGCCTGACCGGAAATCCCGGCCAGGCCAACTATGCCGCGGCCAAGGCCGGGGTCATCGGTTTCAGCAAGTCGCTGGCGCGCGAGGTCGGCAGCCGCGGCATCACGGTCAATGTCGTGGCTCCCGGCTTCATCCAGACCGACATGACCGACGGCCTGGCCGACGCGCAGCGCCAGGCGATGCTCGATGGCATCGCCCTGGGACGTCTGGGCGAGGCCGCCGACATTGCCCATGCCGTGGCCTTCCTGGCCTCGCCGGTGGCCGCCTACATCACCGGCGAAACCCTGCACGTCAACGGCGGCATGTACATGGCCTGAGCTGCCGGACTTCTAGGGTGCCGTTCGCAGGCAATTGAATATGCTGGACAAGTTTCGCCTTGCCGGCGACGCTGGCCGGAAACGGCGGCGGCTGTCAAGCCGGTATCGGGCACTGCCACTGGACACCAATCGCCGCGGCATGCACTACAATCGCCGCTTCGTTCCTGAACAGAGGTTGTCCTACACATGAGCATCGAAGATCGCGTCAAGAAAATCGTGGTCGAGCAGCTCGGGGTCAAGGAAGATGAAGTGACCCCCAGCGCATCCTTCGTCGACGACCTCGGCGCGGACTCGCTGGATACGGTTGAGCTGGTGATGGCGCTCGAAGAGGAGTTCGAGTGCGAGATTCCCGACGAGGAAGCGGAGAAGATCACCACCGTCCAGCAGGCCATCGACTACGTCAAGGCCCACGTCAAGAGCTGAGTGCTCTTTGCCGGACCGGGGCGCCATCGCTGGTGGCGCCGGTCCGGGCAGTGTCAGGCCGCGGCCGAGGAGATTCCGCCAGTTGGTGCCGGTTGCGGCCGGCAGGCGGCAAGCCCGGCCTGGCGCTGCCACAGGCACCCCGCTGTCAGCCAGCGGGCGCGCCGGCAAACCCTTTCCCGACCGGTGCCCGGCACCGGTTTTCCGACTCCATGGCGGGTGATTCCATCATGAGCAAGCGTCGCGTCGTCGTTACCGGCATGGGCCTTTTGTCCCCGGTCGGCAACTCCCTTGATTCGGCCTGGTCGGCATTGCTGGCCGGGCGCAGCGGCATCGGCCCGATCACCCATTTCGATGCCTCGGCCTTTGCCACCCGCATCGCCGGTGAAGTCCATGGATTCGATCCGACGCAGTGGATCGCGGCCAAGGACGTGAAGAAGATGGATCCGTTCATCCATTACGGCATCGCCGCCGGCTCGATGGCGATGGACGATGCCGGCCTGGAAGTGACCGACGCCAATGCCGCCCGCATCGGTGTGGCGATCGGCGCCGGCATCGGCGGCATCGGCACCATCGAGCGCACCACCGAGGCCTATCTGGCCGGTGGCCCGCGCAAGATCTCACCGTTTTTCGTGCCCAGCGCGATCATCAACATGGCCTCCGGACACCTGTCGATCATGAAGGGCCTGAAGGGCCCGAACGTGGCCGTGGTCACCGCCTGCACCACGGCCACGCACAGCATCGGCCTGGCTGCGCGCATGATTGCCTACGGCGATGCCGATGCCATGGTCGCCGGTGGCGCCGAATATTCGACCACGGCCACCGCCGTCGGCGGCTTCGTTTCGGCGCGGGCGCTGTCCACGCGCAACGACGAGCCCGAGCGTGCCAGCCGCCCCTGGGATGTCGGCCGTGACGGTTTCGTGCTCTCCGACGGCGCCGGTGTGCTGGTCCTGGAGGAGTACGAGCACGCCCGTGCCCGTGGCGCCCGCATCTATTGCGAGCTGGCCGGTTTCGGCATGAGTGGCGACGCCTTCCACATGACCGCGCCGAGCGAAAATGGTGACGGTGCCGCCCGCTGCATGGCCAATGCCCTGGCCGATGCCGACATCAATCCCGACCAGGTTGATTACATCAATGCCCATGGCACCTCCACGCCAGCCGGCGATGTCGCCGAGGCGCAGGCCGTGCGCAGCGTCTTTGGCGACCATGCCGGCAAGGTGATGATGAGTTCGACCAAGTCGATGACCGGTCATCTGCTGGGTGCCGCCGGCGGTGTCGAGGCGGTGTTCTCGGCGCTGGCGATCACGCACGGTGTGGTGCCGCCGACGATCAACCTGGACCAGCCCGATCCGCAAGTGGCCGGCCTGGATCTGGTTGCGCATACCGCGCGTGAGGCGCGGGTGGATGTCGCCATGTCCAACTCGTTCGGCTTTGGCGGCACCAACGGCACCCTGGTGTTCCGGCGCGTTTGATCGCCGCCGCGCGGCTGCCGGTGGCGGCGCGATGAGCCTTTCCGCGGGCCAGCCGGCGTTGCCGGCAGGGCTGGATCCACTGGCCTTGCTGGCCCGCTGGCCGCAGCGCTATCCGGCCCTGCTGGAAAGCTCGGCCAGCAATCCGGTCACCGGCCGCCACGATTTCATGCCGATCGCCGATGGCCGCTTCCTGGCATTGGCCGCCGATGGCCTTGTGCGCGATCAGGATGGCCGTTGCCTGGGCGATGATTTCGGCGCGGCACTGGATGCCGCCTGGCGAGCGCAGCAACCGAGCCAGTCAACTACACCGCCGCCTGACGCCGCCGGTTTTGCCGGCGGCTGGCTGCTGTATCTGGGCTATGAGGCCGTGGTCCAGTTCGAGCCGAGCCTGAACTTGCCCGCCTTCGCCGGCACCGACCTGCCGCTGGCGCTGGCGATCCGCACGCCGGCAGCCTGGTGGCGTGATCGCATCAATGGCCGCAGCCATTGCCGGGCCGAGCCGGGCCATGAGCATCTGCGCCAGCGCCTGCTGGACGATGTGCAAGTGCTGGCCGGGCAACCGGCGGCACCGATGCCGCCGCTACCGCGTCCGGAAGCCATCCTGGAAGACGATCCCGGCCGGTTCCTGGCCGGTGTCGAGCGCATCCTTGAGTACCTGCACGCCGGCGATGTCTTCCAGGTCAACCTGTCGCGTGGCTGGCAGGCACGGTTCGCCGACTCGCCCGAGCCGGTCGCGCTCTATCGGCGCCTGCGCCAGCTCGGGCCGGCACCGTTTTCGGCGCTGCTGCGCTGGCAGGGCAGCAGCATCCTCAGTGCCTCGCCCGAGCGCCTGCTGCGCGTGCGTGGCGACCGCATCGAGACCCGCCCAATCGCCGGCACCCGCCCGCGCGGGCAGGATGCCGCCCAGGATCAGGCCCTGCGCGAGCAACTGCTGGCCCATCCCAAGGAACGGGCCGAACACGTGATGCTGATCGACCTGGAGCGCAATGACCTGGGCCGGTTGTGCCAACCCGGGTCCGTGGTCGTCGACGAGATGATGGCCCTGGAAAGCTATGCCCATGTCCATCACATCGTCTCCAACGTGGCCGGCCGGCTGCGCCCGGGCACCACGCCCGGGGCGATCCTGCGCGCGCTGTTCCCCGGCGGCACCATCACCGGCTGCCCGAAGGTGCGCTGCATGCAGATCATCGCCGAGCTGGAAGGCGTCGGCCGTGGCCCCTACACCGGCGCCATCGGCTGGCTCGGTCACGATGGCGACATGGACCTGAACATCCTGATCCGCAGCGCCTGGCTGCACGGCAACACCCTGGGCTTTCGCACCGGCGCCGGCATCGTCGTGGATTCGGTGCCGGTGCAGGAGCTGGCCGAAACGCGCACCAAGGCCGCCGGCATGCTGGCCCTGCTCGGCGCGGCGCCATGACCGGCCGCATGGGTATCGCGTCATTGGTCGACGGTATCGCCGCTGACCTGTTGCCGGTCGACGACCGCGGCCTGGCCTATGGCGACGGCCTGTTCGAGACCATCGCCTTCATCGCCGGCCGCGCGCCGCTGTGGCGCGGACACATGGCGCGCCTGGCCCGGGGTGGCCGGCGCTTGCGCCTGGCCGTGCCGGCCGCGACCGACCTGCTGGCCCAGGCGCGGCAACTGGCTGGCGCCGATGATTGCCTGATCAAGATCATCGTCAGCCGTCGCGGCGGCCGCGGCTATGCACCGGCAGCGAAATCAATACCGTCGCCGCGCGACTCAGCAGCCGGAAAAGAGGGCAACGCGGTTCCAGCCGATGCCGTGCGCAGCATCCTGATCCGGCATCCGCTGTCGGACGTTCCGGAACGTGTTTACCAGCAGGGCTTGCGCCTGCGCTGGTGCCGCCTGCGCCTGGCGGCGCAGCCCAGCCTGGCCGGAATCAAACACCTCAATCGCCTGGAACAGGTGCTGGCGCGCTCGGAATGGCGCGATCCAAAGATCGACGAGGGCCTGGTCTGCGATGCCGATGGCCGCGTCATCAGCGCCGTGGCGGCCAATCTGTTCGTGGTCCATGACGGATGCCTGCTGACGCCGCGGATCGATCGCTGCGGCGTTGCCGGTGTCGCCCGCGCCTGGCTGCTCGCTCAGGCCCGGCGTTGGCTGCCGGTGGCCGAAACCGACATCGATCGGGCCCTGGTCGAGAGCGCCGACGAGCTGTTCCTTTCCAACGCCGTGCGCGGGGTCATGCCAGTTGGCCGGATCGGCCGTCGGCGCCTGCAGCCCGGGCCGGTGACGATGAGGCTGGGCTACACTCTGGCCGCGCTTGGCATCGGTCGCCCGCCAGGCGTCGCCCCGCAATGAAGCCCAGTCTGTTGCCGATCGTGTCCCGTTCCCCGTTACCGCTGCCATCGCCATTGCCGCTGCCGGCGCCGTTCGGCCACCGGCAGGCGCCGCGCGCGGCTGCCGGCTGGATCGGCAAGTTGTTTTTGCTGCTGCTGGTCTTGATCGCCGTCGCCGGGGCCGTGGCCTGGACCGATTACCAGCGCTTTGTCGTCGCGCCGCTGGCCCTGGACCAACCGCGGGTGTTCAACGTGCAAGCCGGCGATTCATTTCGCACCGTGGTCGAGCGCCTGGCCGATGACGGCCTGACCCCATCCTGGCGTGAATCCTGGTGGCTGACACTGGCCTGGCAGACCGATACCTTGCGCCGGCTGCAGGTGGGCGAATATTCCCTGCAACCGGGGCTGGGCCCGACCGACCTGTTGCAGTTGCTGGCCAGCGGCCGGGTGATCCAGCACCGCTTCACCATCGTCGAAGGCTGGACCTTCAGCCAACTGCGCCAGGCCTTGGCCACGGCCGAGCCGCTGGCCCAGACCCTGGCCGATCAATCCGATGCCCAGATCATGGCCGCGCTCGGCGCCGCCGATCAGCATCCGGAAGGCTGGTTCCTGCCCGAAACCTATGCCTACACCCGCGGCACCCCCGATCTGGCCATGCTGCGCCGCGCCCACCAGGCGATGCAGCAGGAACTGGCGGCGACCTGGCAGCAGCGCAGCCCGGCAACCGCCGTGGACAGCGCGGAGCAACTGCTGATCCTGGCCTCGATCATCGAGAAGGAAACCGGCAAACCCTCCGAGCGGCGCCAGATAGCTGGCGTGTTTTCCCGGCGCCTGGCCATCGGCATGCGCCTGCAGACCGATCCAACCGTGATCTACGGCCTGGGCAGTGCCTTTGACGGCAACCTGCGCCGGAACGATCTGCGCACCGACACGCCCTACAACACCTATACCCGCGCCGGCCTGCCGCCGACACCGATCGCATTGCCGGGCCGGGCCGCCCTGCGCGCCGCCGCCGATCCGGCCGATGGCAACACGCTCTACTTCGTTTCCCGCGGTGACGGCAGCCATCATTTCTCTCCCAACTACGACGAGCACCGGCGCGCCGTGCAGCGCTATCAAATCGAGCCGGCACGCCAGCGCCGGGCCGCGCAGCAAAGCGAAAACGGCAATGACTGAACCGGCCAGCGGACGCTTCATCAGCCTGGAAGGCGGCGAGGGCGCGGGCAAAAGCTCGGCCCTGGCCACCTGCCGCGAACACCTGGCCGCGCGTGGCCTGGAAGTGGTGCTGACCCGCGAACCGGGCGGCACCCCGCTGGCCGAACGCATCCGCGAGATGATGCTGGATCCGGACCTGCCGGTGCGCCATGCCGAAACCGAGCTGCTGCTGGTCTTCGCCGCCCGCGCCGAACATGTCCGCCAGACCATCCGGCCGGCGCTGGCGCGTGGCGCCTGGGTACTTTCCGATCGCTTCGTTGATTCCAGCTACGCCTACCAGGGCGGTGGCCGTGGCCTGCCCGAGGCGATCATCCAGGCCCTGGAAGGCTTCACCGTCGGCCAGACGCGCCCGGATTTGACCTTGCTGCTGGATCTGCCGGTGGCCGACGGCATGGCCCGCGCCGGACAGCGCGCCCAGGGCAACGGCTGCCGCGGCGATCGCATCGAGGCCGAGCCGGATTGCTTCTTCGAGCGCGTGCGCACCGTGTTCGGCCAGCGTGCCGCGGCCGAGCCGCAGCGCTTCCAGGTGATCGATGCCGGCCAGCCGCTGCCGGCGGTCGCCGACGCCCTGCGCCAGGCACTGGACCGGTTCATTGACCGGGTACAGGCCGGCGCGCTGGCGGCACCATGAGCACCGACACGTCGGCCACCACCGACACCCTGGCGCCCTGGTTGCTGCCGGCCTGGCAGCACTTCCAACAGGCCGTGGCCAGCAATCGCCTCGGTCATGGCCTGGTGATTGCCGGCGCCGAAGGCCTGGGCAAGCGGCGCCTGGTGCAGCGCATGATCGCGCATCTGCTCGACCCGACCGCTGCCCATTCTGGCGATGCTGGCGATGCCGGCAGTGACCGCGACCAGAGTCACGGCCAGAGCCGGGCCGGGCAATGGCTGGCCGCCGGCAGCCATCCCGACCTGTTGATCCTGCAGCCTCTTGAAGACAGTCGCTATGTCCGAATCAACCAGATCCGTGCCCTGAGCGACTGGGCCGTGCTGACCGGCCACACCGGTGGCCATCGGGTGATCGTGATCGACCCGGCCGAGGCGATGAACAGTGCCGCCCAGAATGCCCTGCTCAAGATCCTGGAAGAACCGCCGCCCGGCGTGCACCTGCTGCTGGTCAGCGATGCCCCGGCGCGGCTGCTGCCGACCGTGCGCAGCCGCTGCCAGGTCTACCAGGTGCTGGCGCCGGCCCGCGCCGTGGTCGAAGACTGGTTGCGCGCCAGCGGCGGCACCGTGGTTGCCGGCCTGCTGGATCTGGCCGCCAGCCATCCAGGACAGATCAGCGCCTGGGCCAAGCCCGAACGCAGCCAGCGCCTGCACACGGTCGCCGACGACCTGGTCGCCCTGGCCAGTGGCCGTGATGCCGCCCTGGCCGTGGCCAGCCGCTGGGCCACCGATGCCGCCGGCCATGTCGATGACGCCATTGCCTGGTTGCGGGTCTGGTCCTGGCAGCGCGCCGGCGTCGCCCTGGGCACGGTGCCGGTGCCGGCGCGCTCGGCCCTTGCCCTGGCCGATGCCAGTGCCGCCGCCCTGCGCCTGCGCCGGCATCTGCAAACGCCGTTGCGGCCGGTTTGGCTGCTCTACGAATGGCTGGCGGCTTGGCAGGTTCCGGCACGCTGACCGCCTGATTGCCCCGCTCCGGGCTGGAGGCTGTGGCGGCGCCACCTGGCCGCGCCGGTTTGCTGGCGATAACGGGCTTGTGGGAGACTGCCGATCTGCGCCCGGAGCGACGTCAAGGTGTGTCGCCTGACCGGGTCAAAAGTCATCGCCGACCTAAGCTGGAGTCACGCCTCATGCAGCCTGCACCCGCCCGGCAAGCCATCCTGCCGCTGAACCTGAAGGACAAGGCCGCCCTGTACAAGGCCTACATGTCCGGGGTTCGCGGTGGCGGCCTGTTCATTCCGACCAGCCAGCCCTTCCGGCTCGGCGACGAGATCTTCGTCCTGCTGCATCTGGAAGATGTCCAGGAGCGCCTGCCGGTGGCCGGCCGGGTGATCTGGCTGACCCCGGCGCAAGCACATTCCCCGGGCGGCGCCGGCATCGGCATCCAGTTCAACGACGCCCCCGACGGCGAAGCCGCCAGATCCCGCATCGAGACACTGCTGGCAACCATGGTCAACTCCGACCGGCCCACGCACACCATGTGAGCATGGACCGCGCCGGGGACCAGCCCGGGCGGTTGCCGCGCGCCAGTTCAAGACATGGCAAGCGCACCGTGGGCGGAGTGATCATCAAGGTGGCCCGGCAATCGGGCGTGCTGGTCAAGCGGCGCGAATTCCTGTTCCAGGATGCCCAGGGCAGCACCTACGCGGTCACCGATGCCAGCGGCCAGCCGCTGGGCCCGGCCACCGGCCAGGGCAACCGCATGAGCTTTGATCCGTTCGGGCAGCGGCGCCAGGCGAGCGGGGCGCCGCTGAGCCTGCCCGAGCAATGGGCCTTTGACAGCAGCCAGACCACCCGGCAGGGCTACACCGGCCACGAGCAGGTCGATGCTTTGGGTCTGATCCACATGAACGGCCGGCTGTACGACCCGGTGCTGGGCCGGTTCATCCAGGCCGACCCGTTCGTGCAGGATCCGGCCAACAGCCAGAGCTTCAACCGCTACACCTACGTGTTCAACAACCCGCTGGCCTGGACCGACCCCAGTGGTTACCTGGGCAAGCGCGAGAAGCGGTGGGCACGGGGCATCGCGGCGATCGTCATCACCGTCTACACCGGCAACTACGCCGCGGGCCTGAAGGGCTGGGCCGCCGCCGGCGCCACGGCCGCCGGCGGCGCGGCGGCCGGTGCCGTGGCCACGGGTAGTCTGAGGGGTGCGGTGCAAGGCTCACTGAGTGCCTTGGTATTCTGGGGCGTGGGGCAAGGTGCCGATACATGGCTCGGTGTCGGCAAGGACTCGGTGGACAGCTTCAACCTGGGCCGATCCTTCCTGCACGGCGCGGCCGGCGGCACGCTGGCAAGCCTGCAGGGTGGCAAGTTCGGGCATGGTTTCGTGCAGGCGGGAATGGGCAAGGCGTTATCGGCCAACATCCATGCCGGCTCGGATACAGGCGACTTCTTCGTGGCCACGATAATCGGCGGGACCTTGTCGGAAGCCACCGGAGGCAAGTTCGTCAATGGCGCGGTAACGGGGGCGATGCAGTATGCGTTTAATCAGCTTCAAGGGAATAGGCGTCAAGCCAATCGGCTGTCCTGATTAGCCCTGATCTTCAGCCACCCGCCGCAAGAGATGAGCCATTCACAGCGCGATTTAGCCAAGGTAGCTGATCGTCTCCACCGCCGATTCCTTTTGTGCGAAAGGCTGCCGCGCCTGGCCACAACCATGATGCGCCGCAAGCCTTGTTTGGAGCCGCTTCTGTGACCGGTGAGCCACGTTCAGGGCTGAACGTCGGGGCTAATCAGGTCGGCTGTTGGACAACGCTAATTCAAGATCCGGCTATATTATTGATGATGGGGGCCCGTGGGGAGATTTAAGTGAGGCTAGGTTGGCGGCGGCAGATAGATGGGGAAGGGCAGGGATAATTGCCAACCGGGAGGCAAATTGGTTTATCGTCGAGCTGGCATCGAGTGAATTTTCTTTTACCTATCCATCAGTTGGTGGTATCAATGATCCAACCGTTGCGCTGGTTGATCCAAATATGATACTTCGATACACCGATGCGGTTAGAGTAGTTGAGATTGGGCATAACCATTTGAAAGGCGATCTTAATTTTAGCGGTCACGATTTTCTCTTGAGGGGTTTGAACAAACCCGATTTGGACTCCGGCCCTCATTCCTGATTGATCCGGCCGTGACCGGACCACGCTTGTCGGCGCCGGCCCTCCTGCCATCGTGATGGTGAGTCTGGATTCCGTGTTGGT
>JALOAK010000008.1 GCA_023228845.1 Lysobacterales bacterium
TGTTCGAAAATGCCTCTGGATGTGCCTTGGGCCGTCCAGATACCGCGAAGCGCACATCGTGGCCCGCAAAAAAACGCATATCAGGCATGCAGCAGCGGCGCGCGACTATGGACCACGGATTCAGGATTGTGTGTTCCTGGGTTTGAGGAACAACAACGGATCGCCGACTGCCTCGCCTCCCTCGACACCCGCATCCGCGCCGAAGCCGACCACCTCGCCGCCCTCAAGACCCACAAGCAGGGCCTGATGCAGCAGCTGTTCCCCGCCCCGGAGACGACATGACGGCGCAAGGCGCGATGGCGGACGACCTGCCTGCGCTGCTGACGCGCCTGCTGGCCGCGTGGGAAAGCGAGGTGGTGGAGTTCAAACAGGCTGCGCACGACTACAGCACGGACGAGATTGGCCGCTACTTTTCCGCCTTGGCCAATGAAGCCAACCTGCGCGGTGCGGGCGGAGGATGGCTGGTGTTTGGCGTGCAGGACAAGACGCGGAGCGTCGTCGGCACGGATTACCGCCGCCAGCCTGATCACCTGCAGTCGCTGAAGATGCAGATCGCCCAGAACGCCGAGCCGCGCATCACGTTCCGCAATATCCACGAGCTGCCGCATGCCGATGGCCGTGTGCTGCTGTTCGACGTGCCGGCCGCACCGCAGGGCATCCCGATTGCGTGGAAAGGCCACTACTACGCCCGTGCCGGCGAAAGCCTGACCTCGCTGGGGCTGGACAAGCTCGATGGCCTCCGCCAGCAGACCCAGGCGCAGGACTGGACCGCGCAGGTGGTGGAAGGCGCCACGCTGGACGACCTGGATGCGGTGGCGTTGCGCCGGGCGCGTGAATCCTTTGCGCAGAAGTACGCCAACCGGTTCCAGCCGGGTGAAGTGGAAGGCTGGTCGCCCGCAGCCTTGCTGGACCGGGCGCGCGTGACCCGTGAGGGGCGTATCACCCGCGCCGCGCTGTTGCTGCTCGGCAAGCCGGAGGCGGCACATCGGCTGTCGCCGCACCCTGCCCAGCTGAGCTGGAAGCTCGAAGGCCAGGAGCGCGCCTACGAGCACTTCGGCCCGCCCTTCCTGTTGAGCACCACCCACCTGTACCAGCGCATCCGCAACATCCAGCTGCGTCTGCTGCCACAGGACGAGCTGCTGCCGGTGGAGGTGTCCAAGTACGACCAGAAGATCGTGCTGGAGGGGTTGCACAACTGCATCGCCCATCAGGACTACACCCGCAATGGACGCGTGGTGGTGACGGAGTGGCCTGAGCGGCTGGTGTTCGAGAACGAAGGCGGTTTTTTCGAAGGGCAGCCGGACGACTACGTTTCCGGCGACAAGACCCCGCGCCGCTATCGCAATCCGGCGCTCGCGCAGGCGATGGTCGAGCTGAACATGATCGACACCATGGGCTACGGCATCCATTCGATCTACGCCGGACAGGCGCGGCGCTATTTTCCGCTGCCGGACTACGACCTGACCCAGCCGGACACGGTCCGGCTCACGATCTACGGCGGTGTGGTTGATCCGGCCTATACGCGCCTGCTGATCCAGAAGACCGGCCTGCCCCTGTCCGATGTGCTGGCCCTGGACCGCGTGCAGAAACACCTGCCCATTCCGGATGAAGCGGCCGCACGGCTGCGCCGCGGCGGGCTGATCGAAGGCCGCAAGCCGAATTTCCATGTGTCGGCGTCGGTGGCCGAGGCCACCGCCAGCAAGGTCGACTACATCCGCACGCGAGCGCAGGACGATGCCTTCTACGCCAAGCTGCTGGTGGACTACCTGGACAAGTTCAAGCAGGCGGATCGTGCCGAGATCAACCGGCTGTTGATGGACAAGCTCAGCGATGCTCTGGATGAGCGACAGAAGTACAACAAGATCAGCAACCTGCTCACGCGGCTCCGGCGGCAGAGCGTAATCGTCAATACCGGCTCGGACGCTGCTCCCTGCTGGCGATTGGTACAGCCGGATGCAGAGAGAAATTAGAGAAATGCAGAGAGCATTCAGAGAAAAGGACAGTAACGTCAACGGGTTAGGTTGGTTGGTGGTCGCTTTTGTGCCGAGAGGGGGTGCGTTGCCTTCATGAGCGGCCTGATCCTCTACACCACCGAGGACGGCGCCAGCCGCATCCAGCTGCGCGCCTATGGCCAGACGGTCTGGCTGACGCAGGCGGAGATGGCAGAGCTGTTCGACGTCACCACCGACAATATCAGCTTGCACCTGAAAAATATCTTTTCCGACAAGGAGTTGGAACCTGAACGAACCGCCGAGAAATCCTCGGTGGTTCAGCGCGAGGGCGGGCGCGACGTGCGCCGACCGGTCACGCTCTACAACCTCGACGCCATCCTTGCCGTGGGCTACCGCGTGCGCTCGCCGCGTGGCGCTGGGGACGGGACGCTGAGGGCTGGCTCGCAAGTTGATGCGAGGTTGCCTTGCATATGGAGCCGGCTCGCTCCTATATTGCTGTCAGCCTTCAATATGGGCCGGGGTCACCGCCATATGCACGTCAGCCTCGCATGAGCACGCCGCCCGAAGTCGCCGGACCGCTGCGCCATCGTGCCGGACGCTACATTGCGCAGCCGACCGGCTATCGCGCGTTTTCCCCGGCGCCATTGCCGCCGCAGCCGCCAGTCAGGCTCGAAGGTGAGCTGCAGGGCCTGCTTTCGAAAGCCGACCGCGCGCTGGGTCGCCTCGATGGCTCGATCCAGACCTTGCCCAACCCCGACCTGTTCGTCTTCATGTACGTGCGCAAGGAGGCCGTGCTGTCGAGCCAGATCGAGGGCACGCAAAGTTCGCTGCAGGACCTGCTGGCGGCGGAAGCGCACATCCTTTCGCCCGGGCTGCCGCGCGACGTTGACGAGGTGGTCAACTACGTCAACGCGATGAACTACGGGCTCGCGCGCCTGGCCGATCTCCCGGTCTCGGTGCGGCTGATCCGTGAAATCCACGAACGCCTGCTGCAGGGCGTGCGCGGTGCGCAGCTGACGCCGGGCGACCTGCGCCGCACACAGAACTGGATCGGCCCGGGCGGTTGCAGCCTGAACGAAGCGACCTTCGTACCACCACCACCGCACGAAGTGCCCGAAGCGCTCGGCGCGCTGGAAACCTTCCTGCATACCCAGAGCGATATCCCGGCGCTCATCCAGATCGGGCTGGCCCATGCCCAGTTCGAGACCATCCACCCGTTTCTCGACGGCAATGGTCGCGTCGGCCGCCTCCTGATCAGCTTCCTGCTCTGCCAGCGTGAGATCCTGCTCAAACCGGTGCTGTACCTGTCGCACTACTTCAAGCGCCATCGCGCCGAGTACTACGAGCGGCTTCAGGCGATACGCGACACCGGTGACTGGGAAGGCTGGCTGGCATTCTTCCTGCGCGGCGTCGCCAGCGTGAGCCTGGAGGCCACCGACACCGCGCGATGCATCCTCGCTCTGCGCGAAGACCACCGCGCCCGCGTCACGCAAGGCCTGGGCCGCGCCGCCGGCAATGGGCACAAAGTGCTGGAGCACCTGTACCAGCGGCCGATCGTCGCCGTCGCCGATGTCGAGGCGCTGACCGCGACCTCGTACACCGCGGCGAACAATCTGGTCTCTCGGATGGTGGAGCTCGGGGTGTTGGTCGAGGCCACGGGCTACCGGCGCAACCGGCTGTTCCGCTATCAGGCGTATATCGATCTGTTTGGCGAGGGTGGGGAACCGGGGCATCAACCATGACCGAAAACGACCAGAAACAACTCGGCAACACCCTGTGGGCCATTGCCGACCAGCTGCGCGGCAGCATGAACGCGGACGACTTCCGCGACTACATGCTGTCCTTCCTGTTCCTGCGCTATCTGTCGGACAACTACGAGGCGGCCGCGAAGCGCGAACTGGGTGCGGACTACCCGGACCCGAATGCCATCGGCAATGGCGGCAGGACGCCGCTGTCGGTCTGGTATGCGGACAACCCCGGCGACGTTGTGCAGTTCGAGCAGCAGATGCGGCGCAAGGCGCATTACGTGATCGAGCCGCCGTACCTGTGGGCGAACATCGTGCACTTGGCGCGGACGCAGGATGGCGATCTGCTCGACACGCTGCAGAGGGGCTTCAAGTACATCGAGGAGCAGTCCTTCGAAAGCCACTTCCAGGGGCTGTTCTCCGAGATCAACCTGGCCTCGGACAAGCTGGGCCGGGACTACGCCGCACGCAATGCCAAGCTCGCCACCATCATCACTCGGATCGCCGAAGGCCTGGCCGGGTTCTCCACCGACACCGACACGCTGGGCGACGCCTACGAATATTTGATCGGCCAGTTCGCCGCCGGCAGCGGCAAGAAGGCGGGCGAGTTCTACACGCCGCAGTGCATCTCCAGCATCCTCTCGGCCATCGTCACGCTGGACAGCCAGGACCCGTCCGCCGGTCCACGCAGGTCGCTGGGCAGCGTATTCGATTTCGCCTGCGGGTCGGGCTCGCTGCTGCTCAATGTGCGCCACCGCATGAAGGGAGCGGGAGGGCAGATCGGACGGATCTACGGCCAGGAATCCAACATCACCACCTACAACCTGGCGCGCATGAACATGCTGCTGCACGGGGTGAAGGACACCGAGTTCGAGATTCACCACGGCGACTCCCTGGCCAACGACTGGGACTGGCTGCGCGAGACCAACCCGGCGAAGAAGCCGGCCTTCGATGCCGTCGTGGCCAATCCGCCCTTCAGCTACCGCTGGGAGCCGAAGGACGCGACCAGCCAGGATCCGCGATTCAAGAACCACGGTGTGGCGCCGAAGAGTGCCGCCGACTTTGCCTTCCTCCTCCACGGTCTTCACTACCTGAAGGACGACGGGGTGATGGCGATCATCCTGCCGCACGGCGTGCTGTTCCGCGGCGGAAAAGAGGCGGCCATCCGCCGCAAGCTGCTGGATGACGGCCACATTGACACGGTGATCGGGCTGCCGGCCAACCTGTTCTATTCCACCGGCATTCCGGTCTGCATCCTGGTGCTGAAGAAGTGCAAGAAGCCGGACGATGTTCTGTTCATCAACGCCGCCGAGGAGTTCGTGAAGGGCAAGCGGCAGAACCACCTGAGCGATGCGCACATCGCAAAGATCGTCGATACCTACCGCCAGCGTCCCGAAGAGGGGATCGAACGCTACGCCCGGCGCGTGCCGATGCAGGAGATCATCGACAACGATTACAACCTCAACATCTCGCGCTATGTCAGTACCGCTGAGCCGGAGAAGGAGATCGATCTTGCCGCTGTGCATGCCGATTTGGTGACGATCGAAAAAGAGGTGACCGAGGCCAGGGTCCGGCACAACGCATTCCTGATGGAGTTGGGCCTGCCACCATTGCCCTAGCCGCGCGCCGTCGAGCAATTTGCGGTCAGACCATGCCCACACCCTGTCCCTGCAACCCCTCCGCTACCTACGCCTCCTGCTGCCGCCCGCTGCATGAAGGCGCGCCTGCCGTGTCCGCCGAAGCACTGATGCGCTCGCGCTACAGCGCCTTCGCACTCGGCCTGCGCGACTACCTGGTGGACACGTGGCACCCGCTCACCCGGCCCGATCCATTCGAACTGGACGACACCCCCGGCCTTCGCTGGCTGGGTCTGGACGTGAAGCGCCACGTGGACCATGGCGACGGCACCGCCGAGGTCGAATTCGTCGCCCGCTGCAAGGCCGGTGGCGCGCGGGCCGTCCGCCTGCATGAGGTGAGCCGGTTCGAGTGCGTAGGCGGGCGCTGGCTTTATGTGGACGGGGAGTTTCCCGGCTGACCGGCGCGTTTCGGACGGGTGCCGGCCCCGCCTCACAATAGTGGCGCGGATCAATCCGCAGCTTCGACTGCATCTGCGCCAGCGGAAGATGCGCTCCAGTTCGCTGGGCCCGCGCTCCCCAGCGCATCAACAAATTCCTCCTCCAACCCCAGCCTCCCCACCAGCCCACGCTGCGTCCCGGTCAAAACCCGCAACATCTGCCCCCTACCGCCCGGCATCCGCCCCATCGGCCGAAACGCCAGGTCGCGCATCTTCGCCACAGCATCCCGCTCGGACTGGAACACCGGCGTCAGCCAGCGGCTCCACAGCTGATAGATCCACACGTGCGCGCGGCGCTCGCGCTGGTACGCCTGCAGCGCGGTCTCCATCGACGCGGCATCCCGCAGCGTGGCAGTCAGCGCTTCGGCATCCAGCAGCGCCATGTTCACGCCCTGGCCCAGCTGCGGACTCATCGCGTGCGCGCAGTCGCCCACCAGCACCACGCGGCCGCGGTGCCAGGTTTTCATGATGGTGTCGCGGTAGCGGGCGTGGGCCAGCTGGGCGGGGTCGGTGAGGTGGGCGAACACGTCGCACGCCTCGGGCCACAGCCGGTGCAGCTCGTCCAGCCAGGCGGCCAGGCCATTGGCTTCCCACTGCGCGAAGGCGTCCGTGCGCAGGCTCCAGAAGAAGAATGAGCCGGCGGGTGGGGTCGTCCGGGCGGCCGCCCACCGGCAGCAGGCCAATCATCTTGCGTGCGGCCACGTAGCGCTGGCGCAGCTCGTCCGCGTGCGGCCAGCCGCCCGCCGGCAGCAGGCACCACAGCGCGCCCCAGGGGTAGGGCCGGTCCACGCTGGCCGGCGCCACCAGACTGCGGAGGTTCGATGCGGCGCCGTCGGCCACCACCACCAGGTCGAACGGGCCGTGGCTGGCGCCGCAGGCATCGCGCAGGATTCCCCGTTCGGCGTCCACGTCGACGACGTCGCAGCCCGGGCGCAGGCGCTCGGGCCTGCCGGTCCACGCGGCGTCGAGGATCGAGAACAGGGCGCCGCGCTGCAGCCCCACGCCATGCAGGCGCGTGTCCATGCCGTCGTAGCGCATGTCCATCACCGGACGGCCGCAGGGCGTGTCGCCGAACAGGCGGTCGACGCGCGCGCCGTGCTTCAGCACCGCCGGCAGCAGGCCCATGCGCCACAGCACCTGCAGGCCGCTGGGCTGGAGCAGGAAGCCGGCGCCCACCGGCCCCGGCGTGGGCACGCGTTCGAACACGGAGACGTCGTGTCCGTCGCGCGCAAGCAGCACGGCGGCGGCCTGCCCGGCGGTGCCGTAGCCAACGATGGCGATACGCAGCAGTTTCATCCCCTGCCGTTGCTCCCCTGTCGAACGGCTGCGCGCGGAACGCGCTGTTGCATTGTGCCTGCTCCGGCCAGCGGCGTCCGGTTCTCACCGACAATACGTGCATGCGCGCATGCTGCTTTGCGCACCTCAAAGGAGTCCCCCACGATGACCATCAAGACCATCTACATCCCCGCCGGCGGCGGCTTCGACAGCGTCACCGTCGAAACCTCCCAGCCCGCCGATCCCGCCCCCGGCGAAATCACCGTCCGCCTGCGCGCCAGCTCGCTCAACTTCCACGACTACATGGTGGTCAAGGGCCTCACCGGGCCGCAGGAGCGGCGCATCCCGATGTCGGATGGCGCCGGCGAGGTGATCGCCGTGGGCGAAGGCGCCGAGGAGTTCGCTGTCGGCGACCACGTGGTGAGCACGTTCTTCCCGGACTGGCTTGATGGCGAGGCGCAGGTGGAGGGCTTTGGCCGGGTGCCGGGCGACGGCATCGACGGCTACGCGCGCGAGCAGGTGACCGCGCCGGCCACGGCGTTCACCCGTGCCCCGCGCGGCTGGAGCCATGCCGAGGCGGCGACGCTCACCACTGCCGGGCTGACGGCGTGGCGGGCGCTGTTCTTCGATGGCGGGCTCAAGCCCGGCCACGTGGTGCTGGTGCAGGGCACCGGCGGGGTGTCGGTGTTCGCGCTGCAGCTGGCGAAGCTGGCGGGGGCGCGGGTGATCGCCACGTCCTCCAGCGACGACAAACTGGAGCGGCTGCGCGCGCTGGGCGCGGACGAGCTGATCAACTACCGCGAGGATCCGGAGTGGGGCATGACCGCGCGCCGCCTCACCGATGGCCGCGGCGTGGACATCGTGCTCGACGTCGGCGGGCCGGACACCCTGGCGCAGTCGATGCTGGCCGCGCGCGTGGGCGGGCACGTGGCGCTGATCGGCGTGCTCAGCGGGGTGGAGGCCCGGTTGCAGGTGGCGCTGGCGCTGGGGCGGCAGCTGCGACTGCAGGCCCTGATCGTCGGCAGCCGCTGCCACCAGCAGGAGATGGTGCGCGCGCTGGAGGCCAGCAGGCTGCGGCCGGTGATCGACAGCCACTTCGCGCTCGAGGACATCGTGGCCGCGTTCCGGCACCAGGAGAGCGGCCGCCACTTCGGCAAGATCGTGCTGGATATCTGAGGCGCCGGGCAGCTCGGAACCCTTTCGTGGAGCGCCCGCTGGAAACTAAACAATTGATTAGAATTCTGGTGCGCCGCTCGGCGCCAGCCGATAATCTAAGAATCTGTTTAGATTATGGTTGCCCAACCGCTCCTTCAGCGCTAATCTAAACTCTTCTTTAGATGGGCATCGGGCCATGCGCCGTTCCGTGAAAAGCCCCGAGGAACTGGGTCGGATTGTGCGCGCAGTGCGTCGCACACAGGGCCTGCGCCAGGACGATCTGGCGGCCATGACCGGCTCCAGCCACGTCACCCTGATGAACATCGAGCGCGGCAAGGAAGGCGTTGCCCTCGGCCGGGTGATGCAGGTGCTGCGTGAGTTGGGGATCCAGATGGAGCTGGAGGTGCCGCCGGAAGCCGCGGAAGCGGTGCGCAAGGCGGTGGGCGGGGCGTCCGGGTGATGGAAGCTCCGGAGCCACCGCCGCCGCGCAGCCTGGATGTCTGGATCGACCGCCGGAAGGTGGGCCAGCTGCGCGAGCGGGGCAACATCTGGGCGTTCCGCTACACCCCGGAATGGCAGGCGCAGGGCTTTGACCTGTCGCCCGCCCTTCCCCGCGCCGACGGCGAGATCATCGACGGCGCCAGCCTGCGCCCGGTGCAGTGGTTCTTCGACAACCTGCTGCCCGAGGAAGGCTCGCGGCAGCTGATGGCGCAGTCAGCCGGCGTGGATCCGGCGGATGCGTTCGGGCTGCTCCAGCATTACGGCCCCGAGTCCGCGGGCGCCCTGGTGCTGCTGCCGGGCGGCAGCGGCCTCCCTGGGCCGGGGCTCCAGCCGCTGCCTGACGAAGAACTCTCCGCGCGTATCCGCGCCCTTCCCCGTGCGCCGCTGGCGGCCAGGTCGCCCAAGCGCATGTCGCTGGCCGGCGCCCGGCACAAGCTCCCGGTCGTTTTGCACCAGGACCGCCTCTGGGAGCCGGTGGGCGCCGCCGCGTCCACGCATATCCTCAAGCCGGACCACGAGCGGACCGATCTCTACCCGCACAGCGCGGCCAACGAGTGGTTCTGCATGCGGCTGGCCGCGGCCTGCGGCCTCCCGGTCCCGCAGGTCAGCCTGCGCCGCGTGCCCGAGCCCGTGTTTCTGGTCCGGCGCTTCGACCGGGAAGGAGAAGGGCTGGACGTCCGCCGCCTGTATGCGCTTGATGCGTGCCAGGCGCTGTCGCTCGACCCGGTGTTCAAGTATCGGGAGGCCACCGCAGCACGCCTGGTTGAACTGGTGGCGCTGTGCCGCCGACCCGCGGCCACCAGGCTGGCGCTGTTCCGCTGGCAGCTGTTCAACCTGCTGATCGGCAACGGCGACGCCCATCTGAAGAACCTGAGCCTGCTGCCGGACCCGGGCGGCCACGGACTGGATCTCGCACCGCACTACGATCTCCTGAGCACCGCCGTGTACCGCGCGCCGGACTGGGCGGATGCCGGGCTCGTCATCCCCATGGGCACCGCCCGCACCTTCGGCAGCGTGCGGCGGGATGACGTGGTGGCGTTTGCCGCGGCCATCGGCGTGCCGGAAAGCGCAGCGCAGCGCGAGGCCGGGCAGATGATCGAAGCGGTGCGCAGCCATGGCCACGCGCTCGCCCAGGCCTGCAGCGAAGGCGCGGACGGCCCGGTGGATGCAGGTGAGGCCTGGCTGCTGCGGCAGATTGTCCACGGCGTGGTGGAAGATGCGGTGCGTGCACTGCAGGTCTGATCGCCCTGCCGGCTCTGCCCGGGCGCAGGACGCGTGCGCCGCCAGGAGGGCGGGGCTTTGCGCCGACTGCGCCCGCCGGCCGCGCCCGTGGGCGGGCACGTGGCGCTGATCGGCGTATTGCGCGGCGTGAGCGGCCAATTGCCGCTGGGGTTGGCGCTGCGGCGGCAGCGGCGGCTGCAGGCCTTGATCGCCGGCAGCCGCCGCCACCAGCAGGAGATGGTGCGCGCGATGGCGGCAAACCCGCTGCGGCCTATCCAGGCAGGCGACTGCCCGTCGGCGGCAGGCGCGCGCTGCGGATACGAAAAAGCCCCGGCGACGCACGGTCGGCCGGGGCTGGTGCGGCCTCAGGAACGACCGGGGATCAGGGCAGGGCTTCGAAGCCGTGGCTGAAGATGCGGTCCTGGATCCCGACCTGGAGCAGCAGGCGGCGCGGCGACGAGGGGTCGTTGCTGTCGATCAGCACTCGTGCCCGCTGCGCCTCGGGTCCGGTCGGCGTGACCTGGTAGGTCAGCTCGCAGGCTTCCCCCGGATCCAGGTCGAACGGCGCTGGCGGGCATGCATCAGGGCCGGCAAGGAGGGCGAATGGCGCGCTGGCGGCACTGATCGAATGCACCTGCAAGGGCACGGCCTCGTGGTTGGCCAGCACGACACTGGCCGTGGCCTGCTGGCCGACCGGCAAATCGCCGAACGCGATGCTCGTGGCATCCAGATGCAGGTGCGGCGCAACGGCCCGGCCGGTCAGCAGCAGACTGGTGTCGCTGGGGGTGCCATTGGCCAGCGGCAGGGGCAGGATCAAGCGGTCGGCCTGTGCCAGTGTGGGCGTGTAGCCGTAGCTGACCTGGCAGGTGGCACTGACCGCCAGCAGTTGGCCGGAGCAATCGTCCTGGATGATCGAGAACGGCGCGGTCCCGGCCGGCAGCACCGGCAACTGCACCGGCAAGTTGCCGGTCTGCTGCAGGAACACGCTGGCGCTGACGGCGTCGCCGACCGCGGTGGCGCCGAAGTGCAGTGCCTCCGAGTTCACGCTGTATCCGCCGGGTTGGCCACCAAAGCGCAGGTTGCTGATCATCTGGCTGGCACCGGACAGGCTGCGCACCTCGACCCGGTACACCGGCTCGGGGCTGATGAAGCCGGCGAACACGCCCAGCGATGGCGCGGTTCCGGACAGGGTGAAGTTGCCCAGCGGGCGGCCACCTTCGCCCAGAACCTCAAAGCTCAGCGGCGTACCGGCCTGCCAGTCGAATGCATCCATGGCCACGGCCACGGCCCCGTCATGGAAGTCGACCAGGGTTGTGGATGCCGGCGACATGGCGCCCACGACCACTGAGGTCAGTCCGCCGGTGGGCGGGGTGAAAGCCATGGTGCCGTAACCGTGGCTGCCGGTGCCCAGGTTGCTGCGCAGGCTGAAGCCGGGCACCAGTTGCCCGGGAGTGAAGCAGACCGGAGCCAGGAAGTTGGTGCCCGGCTGGCCCAGGTCGCTGTTGACCGGTTCGTAGCAGGGCGAGACCGAATTGGCCGGGCGAGCGGAGAAATCCTCGAACGCCAGGTCCCAGCCTGCGGTCGCGTCCTGGAACTCGGCCAGGGTGGCGAACATCTGCAGGTTGCCGGTGTCGCGCGGTGCCGGGGCCGCGGCCGGGACCGCCTCGCCGCCCGCCGGTCCGGCCTGCCCCCGGTCCTGCCAGGCGCTGCTGGCCGGGCCGGCCGCGGCGACGGTGCCGGCCAGCGCCATGCCGGCGGTCAGGGCCAGGGCCAGTGCCGCGCGCGTGCCCCGGCGGTGGTTGTGCTTGGTGCGTGTCATCGCGTTGCCTCCTGCATGCTGCCGATGCCGTGAAGTTCGACTTGCAGCGGTGCGCCGCCGAAGTCACCGGTTACCTGCAGGCGACCGAAAAAGGTATCAACCCAGCCCGGCTCGAACGCCAGCCAGATCGTGCACTGTGAACGCGGTGCCAGCGGAGTCGTCGAACAATCCTCCTCGGCGACGCTGAAGGCAGTGCCGTGCAGCACCGGGTCATCGAGCAGCCAGGGCTGATCGCCGGGATTGTCTACCTGCACCGGCAGCACCTCGACCTCGCCCACCGGTTGCGCGCCGAACGCCAGGCGGGTGCTGGCCAGCACCGGATCCTGCGCCATGCCGCCGAACAGCAGGTTGTCGATCTGCACGCCTACCGCCTCTTCCCGCGGCCCGAACTCGATTGCGCCCAGCGGTACCGGCGAGCTGAAGCCGGCGAAGGCCGGCAGGTTGTGTGCCGGCGGCGTCACCACGAAGCTGCCCAGCGACAGGCCGGCCTGGTCGAAGGCCTCGACCGTCACCGGTGCGACCTCGCCGGTGGCATTGCCGCCAGCGATACGGAAACCGAACACGTCGGCTGCCACCACCGTCGGGCCACGCTCGAACTCGATACGGGTGTAGTTGATCGATGACGGACTCAGGCGATACGGCCAGGCGCCGATGGTCAGCGATGGAAAGCCGAGGATGTCGCGGCCCATGGACAGGACGCCGTAGCCGTGGCTGGAATGCACGGAGAAGCCGGGAGCCATATCCCCGGGTGCGAAACAGGCATCATCGGAGCGGCTGCTGACCGGCTCGGTGCACGAGGCGAACTCGGTCTGCGGCAGGAAGCGCGTCATGCTCAGTTCGAAGTCTTCGCTGACGAAGCTGGCGCCGCGTTGCGCCGCCATGGCTTCGATCTCGGCCTGCTGCAAAGGTGTGATGCCGGCCGCCTGGCTTGCGGCTGGAAGCGCAGCGGCCACGGCGGCTGCCAGGCTGGCGCTCAGGATCAAGATGCGGTTCATGGGGTACCTCCCGATACGCCGCGGCCGGCCAGGCTGATGCCACCCGGGTCGCCATCAGCGTTGTACAAGGTCAGATCGCTGTCGTATTCACCAGCGGTCTGGGGACTGAATGCGATCTCCAACAGGCAACTGGCGCCCGGCGCCAGCTCGATGCCGGCTTCGGGGCAATCACCTCCGGCGCGGCTGAACGGGGCCGGCACCAGCACCGGCAGACCGGTGCCGATGGCCGCGCCGGTGCCATTGCTGACAGTCACCGACTGGGTCGAAGAAACTGTGCCGGCCGGAATCTCGCCAAAATCCAGATGGCCAGGTGCGGTCTGCAGCCGTGGTGCTACGACATCGGCGCGCAGCTCGATCGCCGGGCCCTCGTTGCCAATGGGCTGCCAGCTCGCCAGATACACACCCGCGCCGGCACCGGTAAAGGCAATCTCCAGGGTGCAGCTCTCGCCCCCGGCCAGATCGGCACCGCTGCAGCCATCGGCCGCGATCGCGAATGGCGCCGGCACTGCGTGCAGCTGGATATCGGCCAGTGCCAGATGGCCGCGGTTGGCCAGCTCCAGCGCCGCGCCAGCGGTGGCGCCGACGGCAACCGTGCCCAGGTCGACATCGCCATCGACCGCCGCCAGTTCGCCAACGCCACCACCGAACAGCAAGCGGCCGATCAGCTCGCCACCGCCATCGGACGGGGCGTTGATATCGACCCGGCGGATCGGAACATCGCTAATCATGCCGGCGAAGGCGGCCACGTTGATGTCGGCCGGTTGCACGGTGAAGGTACCGATCAGGGAATCATCAAGGGCATAGGCGTCGACCTGCACCGGCCCGCCGAGCATGCCGTCATAGACATCCATACCGACCACAGTCGTGGCGGGTTGGAAGTCGATGCGCATGGGGTTGTAGGGCAAGTCGGTCACGTTGTTGCCGATCACCGTGTCAGGCATGCCAAGAAAGCCCTCGCCCAGAGCCACGATGTCGATGTCGATCGTGTTCTCGTCGAAAATGCTGCCGCGACTGCTGCGCACGCCAAAGCCCGGCTGCAGGTCGCCGGGAGCGAAACAGGGGTCATTGGCGCGGTGGCCTACCGCCTGGTAGCAGACTCGCTGCCCGAACGCGGGCACCAAGCTGCGGGAAAAATCCTCGTGCACCAGGTTGATTCCGGCGGCTGCCGCGAGCAGCGCGTCGCGGTCATCGAAGACTTGCAACGAGCCGTCGCCGCGCTCGATCAAGGGCGCGCTTGCCAGGCCCTGGCCTGCAGCCGGCCAGTGGTGGTTGCCCTGCTGTGCCCAGGCGCCGCCGTTGGCCGCTGCGGCCACGACCAGTGCCAGGGGCAGCCGGCACAGGCCGGCGATTGCGGGGTTGCGCCCCTGCAATCGCCGCCGCGTGGCTGCGTGGTTGTCTGTGTAATTGCTCATCGGTTCCATCCCATTGCTTGATGACGTTGCCCTTTCCGGGCATGTCCGGGACAGCCGCTGCGGCGGGGCCGCGGTGGTTGTCCGGCGATCGCACGCACATCCCCCCGGCCATGCATTGCGTTGCCGAGTGTCGACGCAGGGCGATCACGTAACAATGGCTTCTGGCTTCGGATTTCCGACATGGCGGAAATCCGCCATCAATCTTCAGGCAGACGACCGATCAGGTAGCCGAGCTGAAAGCGGGTGCGCGCACCCAAGGTCTTCATCAGCATCTGCACGCGCCGCTCCAGCGTGCGCAGCGAGATCGACAGCTCGGCGGCGATCGCCTTGTCGTTCATGCCCAGCGTCATCAGGCCGAGCAATGCCTGGCCGTCGGCACCCAGCCCGAACCGGTCCGGCGCATCCGCCATGCTGCGCCCGGCCGGCGTGCCGACCGGCATGCCACGCTGCCAGAGAATCTCGAACAGCGCGTACAGCGCGTCGAGCAGGGCCGATGAGCGCACCACCAGGATGTGGCTGTCGCTTTGCTCCAGCTTCAGCGGAATAATCGCCACCCGCCGGTCGGCCATCACCAGCTTGAACGGCAGGTGCGGCACCGTGCGCGCCTCGACCCCGGCGGCGATTTCCGCGTGCAGGTAGCCGACTGCGCCGGGCGCCTCCAGGAAGTCGCCGTCGATGAGCGTGCGGAAGCGCACGCCTCGGTCACGCGTGTGCTGCTGCAGGCTGACGTCGTAGGGCGGCTCCATCCTGGAGACCCGCATCGGCAGCCGCATCAGTGTCACCACCTCGGTGGTCGCGCCCAGGTAGAGCTGCTCGAACACCAGGCGTTCGCCGTCGCGGGTGGCGATCAGTTCCACCATCTGCTCGGGCGCCCCGCCCTGGCGTGCGCTGACAGCCGCCTCTTGCAAGCTGCGGGCGCTGACCCGGGCGCGCTGCATCGCCTCCTGCTGCTTCAGGATCAAGGCCTCGATGGCCAGATCCGGCGGCGCCGCGAAAAAGCGCCGCGGGCTTTCCGGGGAATGGCGGACTAGGCCGCTGAGCTGCAACCGGTCCAATGCCCGCGCACAGGTTTGCCGGCCCAGGCCCAGCGCCGTCGCCAGCTCCGGTTGCGTCACGCCGTTGCACGCCACCAGATGCCGGTAAATGCGCTCTTCAACCTCGGCGATGCCCAGCACCGCCAGCGAATGTCTGTCCGTGCCCGTATCCAGAAGATGATCTCCGTTTTCCCGGTTCCATCGGGTCCGGACAGTGTCACGATCGCTGGCGTGCGACAAGCCGTCCCAAGCAGCACATTACAATCCAGCGCGGACTGCGGACTGCGCTCGGGGCCGCGCAAGCACACGCCTTCGAAAAGGGAATCCCATGCGCTGCAAGATCCTGCATCTGTCGCTCTGCCTGCCCGGCTTGTTCCTTGCAGCGCAAGCGCACGCCTTTGACCTGCCGGAGGTGGCTTACCCGGAGATCGCCGAACACGCGCGCACGCCGGTGGATTTCGTGCCCCCGGGTTGGCGGCTGGAGCACCAGGTGCGCGGCCGGCTGGATGGTGACCAGCGCGACGACGCGCTGCTGATCCTGCGCATGGAGGATCCGGCCAACCTTATCGACGACCCGGTTTCAGGCCCCGCCAGCTTCGATACCAATCCCCGCATGCTGGTGGCGGCGGTCGCGACGGCGGACGGTGGCTGGCGCCGGGTGATGGCCGACCATGCGCTGGTTCCGCGGCCGCAGTCGCCGGTGATGGCGGATTACCTGGGGGAGGACGCGGCCGGGGCGGTGCAGATCCGGCACAACCGCACCTGGACATTGGGCCTGCACAGTTGGACCAGCGCCGGCGGCTGGAGCCGCCGCGATGTGACCTACACGTTCCGCCTTGAGGGCGAATGCATGCGCCTGGTGGGCTATGACGAGACGGACGTGCACCGGGGTTCGGGCGATATCAATCAGACCAGCGTGAACTATCTCACCGGCCGGGCGTGGACGCAGCTTGGCCATATCTCGGAAGACGAGTCGAGGCCGCAACGCTGGACGCGTCTGGCAACGAGGGCGCGCATCTGCATCGACGACATTGGTCACGGCCTGTCGTTCGAGCCGGGCCTGCTGGAAACGCGCCAGTGATCGGCCATCAACGCGGCAGCCAGGCCCGGCACGATGCTCGCGCGGAAGCCTGGGCCAGCGGCAGGTGGCGGATGCAAATCCCGCTTGTTCTGATCACGGCGTTGCTCGGCCTTGTGGCCTGCGCAAATACCGATGACCCCGGGACCACGTCGGTCCATGATCAATCCACGGGCGCCGCGACGCAGGCGATCGCACCGCCGCCCACGGCATCCGCGCTCACCGGCCAGCGCGGGCAGGGTCTTCCCTACGAGATCATCGACAGCGAGGTCTGGAACGTGCCGGATCCGGTGTCCGGGCGGGACTACCAGGTGTTCGTCGCCGTGCCTGCCGCTTACGCCGAACACCCCGAGCGGCGTTATCCCGTGCTCTATGTCACCGATGCCGAGTACGCCTTTCCCGTGGTCCGGAGCATTGCCAGGCGCTTGAACGTGGAAGGCCCGGCGATCGAAGACTTCATTGTTGTCGGCCTGTCCTATTCGCTGGGCGAGAGCGCCATGCGCAGCCGCCGCCGCGACTACACCCCGACCACGCCGCGCCACGGCCAGCCTGCCGGTGGTGACCTCCATGGCGAGGCCGTTGCCTATGCCGACTATCTGCGCGACCAGGTCATTGCGTTCGTGGCGGAGCGGTACCGCAGCGACGAGAACCGACGGCTGCTGCTGGGACATTCCTATGGCAGCCTGCTGGCCGCGCAGATCCTGTTCACCCAACCGGACCTGTTCGCCGGCTACGTGCTCGGCAGCCCGTCGTTCTGGTACGACAGCAACGTCATCGATGACATCGAGCGCGCTTACGCCGCCGCCCATTCCGATCTGCCGGCGTCGGTTTACATGTACGTTGGCGAGTACGAGTCACCCGCGTTCGGCAAACGCTACGACATGGTGGCTGACGCCCGCGCGATGGCCGCAACCCTGGCGGCACGAAACTATCCGTCGCTGCGCCTGAAGCTGGATGTACTCGCCGACGAGGATCACCTCAGTGTCGCACCGCGCGGCTTCAGCCATGGCCTGAAGTTTCTTCTCGGCGTGGAATAGGCGCGTAGAGTCGCTTACGGCCGATCTGCAGTTGTTGTGCGCGACGGGGTTGCTCGCGCGTCTCAGGTCCCCGCATCCATCGTCGCCAGGCGCGCTGCTGCATTGCGCAGGCCGGCGAGGATGGATGCCGCGATTGGTGCCGGGAAATCCCCAGGTAGCTGGCTTTCCACGCTGGCAATTGCCGGCTCGACGCGGTCGAGCAGTTCGCTGATCCAGGGTTCGGCGCCGCCTGCCACGCCACAGGTTCTGGCGGTGGCATTCCAGTGGCGGCGACGGATGTCGCGCAGCCGCCGGTGCCGGTTCTTTCCGGCCACCGCCATGGCCAGTTCGGCGCGATGCGGGTCCAGTTGCCGGGGCCCGCGGCCCAGGATCGGGTACACCGAGAGCACGTCGTACAGCGGAGTGAGGCGGAATCGTCCACCGGTGCCGATGTGGAAGCTGAAGTTCTTGGCATGGCCATCGGTGGCGGCCAGCATCCAGAACAGGATCTGCGCCTTGAAGAAGGTGGCCCGGTCGCCGGGTTCTTCCGATGCGCGCAGAAGATCCATGATGCGCTCGATGCCGGGGCCGCCATCGCTCTGGTAGCGTCGTGATGGTGGCAGCCCGAAGGCCTGGCACATGTCTTCCTGTGGCAGGCGCATCCACCAACTGCCATCGGGCGCCAGACGGCGATCGAAGCGCGCGACCACGAGCACGCGCTGGCCGTCGAACTGCGCGATCTGCGCATCGGCCACCGGCAGTCCGAACGCAGCCACCAGCCGCAGGCACAGCCATTCGTTCTCGACCGAATCGCCCATGTCCGCCTGCATGTTGCCGACCAGACCGAGCGGCAGCTTGAGAATATGCGTGCTGGGCGTGCTGCCCAATGGCACGCACCACCTGCCCTGATGGCGCAGCAGTCCGGTCTTTTCCTGCGCGCCGGCGATCGAGATGCGGAAGGCCTCGTCATCGCTGGCGAAGTGGCCTGGCCCCGGCCGGGCGGTCACTGCCCGCAGCAGCTCGGCCACCTTTGCATCATCCAATGGCCTTGAGCGGATCGCATGGACGTCATCGGGTACCGCACCTTCGGGCAGTAGCTGCACTGCGCCGACGCAGTCGCGCCCGATCGCCTGCAACAGTGAGAATGCCGAGCCCGAATGCAGGCCGAACCGGTCGCGGATCCGGTTGCGGATCTCGCTGTTGTCGGGCAGCAGGTTCTCGAAATAGTTGCCGACCATCTCACCGCGGTGGCTGCTGTCGGGCGGCAGCAGGGGCAGGAACAGCGACAGCGGCCGGGCCGCCGGCGATGTCAGCCACTGCGGCGCATAGCTGAGACGGCCGCCGCGATCTTCCTGCTGCCAGAGACCGACCTCCTCGCCATTCATCCAGATCCGCAGCGCAGCCATCGGCTACCACTCCGGCGCGTCGGCTGGCATCGAGGCGCCCCGGGGCTGCAGCGCGATCTCGACGCCGAGCACGGTGGCCAGCTTCATCAGGCGTTCGAAGCTGGCCGATTCCGGCCGGTTTTCCAGCTCGCTGATGGCCTGCCGGGTGACGCCCAGTTGCCCGGCGACATCGGCCTGGGTCAGGCCCTTGTCGCGGCGCAGGGCGCGCAACAGCGGCCCCAGTTGGTGCGGCACGCGGATGACATAGGACGGACCGGCGGCAGGCATGGGCGGCAACGAAGACAGCAGGAAATATGCAAGCTATCAGTTGCCTTTCGGGTATGCAAGTGATTGCTTGCTTTTCGGGGTTGCAAACGATGGCTTGCGCGCTGAATCGTGGCCGGTCTGCAAACGGATAGCGCTGGCCGATGTCCGGGATGGACAGGCCGGGGGAAAACCGGGTGCGGCGATGACGACACCCGGGCGCACAAGTGAAAAGGCGGGAACCCGCAGGCACCATGCCCGCGGGCCCGGAGCCTTACTTCAGCCCGCGATGCTGAAGCAGCGGCTCGACGCTTGGCTCCTTGCCGCGGAAGTCGCGGTATGCCTGCGCCAGGTCGCGCGAGTGGCCGATGGCAAGGATCTTGTCGCGGAAGACCTGGCCGTTCTCGCGGGTCAGGCCGCCGTTCTCGCCGAACCACTGGAAGGTGTCGTGATCGAGCACTTCGGCGGCGAAGTAGGCGTAGTAGCCGGCCGCGTAGCCGCCGCCCCAGACGTGGCTGAAGTAATTGCTGCGGTAGCGCGGCGGCACGGCCGGCAAATCGACGTTGTATCGGGCCAGGGCTTCGCGTTCGAAGGCTTCCACATCCTTGCTGGCGTCATCGGCGGGCAGGGTGTGCCAGGCCATGTCGAGCAGGGCGGCGGCCAGGTATTCGGTGGTGGCGTAGCCCTGGTTGAAGGTGCGCGCGCGGACGATTTTGTCGACCAGTTCCTGCGGCATCGGCTCGCCGGTTTCGTGATGGCGGGCGTAGTTGGCGAACACCTGCGGATGCAGCGCCCAGTGCTCGTTGAACTGCGACGGGTACTCGACGAAGTCGCGCGGCACGTTGGTGCCGGCCACGCTGGGATAGGTGGTCTTGGAGAACATGCCGTGCAGGGCGTGGCCGTATTCGTGGAACAAGGTGGTGGTGTCGTCGAAGCTGAGCAGCGCCGGCTGGCCGTCGGCGGGCTTGGTGTAGTTCTCCACGTTGTAGATCACCGGGAGGGTGCCGGTGAGGCCGTTCTGCTCGACGAAGTTGCCCATCCAGGCGCCGCCCATCTTGCTCTCGCGCTGGAACGGGTCCAGGTAGAACAGGGCCAACTGGCTGCCGTCGGCGTCGAAGATGTCGAACACGCGCACGTCGGGGTGGTAGACGGGCAGGTCGGTGCGTTCCCTGGCGGTGATGCCGTAGAGCAGTTCGGCGGCGTAAAAGACGCCGTCATGCAGCACCCGGTCAAGCTCGAAGTAGGGGCGGATCTGCGCTTCGTCCAGATCGTACTCGGCCTTGCGCACCTGCTCGGCGTAGTGGTCCCAGTCGGCGGCGCCGGCCTGGAAACCGCCACCTTGGGCATCGACCACGGCCTGGATGCGGGCGAGCTCGGCACGGGCGCGGGCGGTGGCGGCAGGCACGGTGTCGGTGAGCAGCTTCAGGGCCACGTCCGGGCTGCCGGCCATCTGGTCGGCGATGCTCCAGGCGGCGTAGTTGGCGTGGCCAAGAAGCTGCGCCTTGCGGGCGCGCAGTTCGGCCAGGCGCTGGATGGTGGCGCGGGTGTCGTTGTCGTCGTCCTGCTGGGCACGCTCCAGCGAGGCGGCCATCACCTGCTGGCGCAGCTCGCGGTCGCTGAGCGCGGCCAACACCGGCTGCTGCGTGGTGTTCTGCAGCACCAGCAGCCACTGGCCGTCATGGCCATCGGCGGTGGCGGCTTCGGCGGCAGCGGTGATGGCAGCCTGGTCAAGGCCATCGAGCCTGGCGACGTCGTCGACCAGCACGCCGGCGGCCTTGGTCGCGGCCAGCAGCTTGTTGGAGAAGGCCGTGGTCAGCGAGGATTCTTCGCTGTTGAGCGTGCGCAGCTCGGCCTGGCTGTCGGCATCGAGCAGGGCGCCGGCGCGGACGAAGTGCTCATGGCTGCGCTCCAGCACGAAGCGCTGCTCGTCGGTGAGGTCCAGTTGCTCGCGCTGGTCGTACAGCGCCTTGACCCGGCCGAACAGCGTCGCGTCCAGATAGATGGTGTCGGAGTGCTCGGCCAACTTCGGCGCCAGCGCCTGTTCGGCGGCCTGCAGTTCGGGGTTGGTGTTGGCCGAGGTCATGGCGAAGAACACCGAGGCGGCGCGGGTCAGCAGTTCACCGCTGCGCTCCAGGGCTTGGATGGTGTTGGCGAAGGTCGGTGGCTCGGCGTTGTCGGCGATTTCGCGCACCTGGGCCAGGTGCTGGCGCATGCCTTCCTCAATGGCGGGCTGGTAGTGGCCGTCATCGATGCGGTCGAACGGCGGCGCCTGGAACGGCAGCTCGCTGGCGACCATCAACGGATTGGCGGCGAGCCCGGACGGATCGGCCGCGGCGGGTGCCGTGTCCTGGGAAGTGGCTTGGCTTGGCGTGGTGTCGGTGGACATCGTGGTCTCGTTGTCGGCGCGCTCGCAGGCGGTCAGGGCCAGGGCGATCGCGGAAGTCATTAAAAGGCTGCGCAGCATGGCGGGCATGGCGTGGGAATCATCCATCGTTGGTCGGAAAAGGTGGGCCGGGCAATCCGATCGGATTCAGGCGGATTGCCGCGGCAGGGCATTGTTTCAGGAACCGGCTTGGCGGGCAGCGGCCGATGGCCAGGCCACCGGCTTGCTGCGATCAGGATGGGTTGCGCAGGGTCTTGAGCGCGCCGGCCCAGGCGTGCAGTTCGTTGAGCATGGCGGTGCTGCCGTCAACGGTCGCGGCGACCGGATTGAACTTGCCGGCGTCGTCGATCAGCGCGGGCACGTTCGGTACCGGCACCACCTGGGGCAGCGAGTGCATATTGGTCGAGGCGATCAACAGGCGCAGTTGCTGCGCCGCGCGCAGGCCGCCGGAGATGCCGCCATAGCTGAGCACGCCGGCGACCTTGCGGTTCCACTCGCCCATCACCACCTGCAGCGCGTTGACCAGGCTGGCCGGCGGGAAATAGTTGTACTCGGGCGTGACGAAGACATAGGCATCGGCAGCGGCGACGCTGGCCGCCCAGCGTTTGGTGTGCTCGTGCTCGTAGCGCTGCATTGCCGGGTGTGCGGCTTCATCGAGCAGCGGCAGATTGAAGTCGGCCAGGTCGACCAGCTCGACTTGGAAACTACCCAGGCTGGCGGCGTGTTCGGCCAGCCACTGGGCCACGGCCAGGCCACGGCGGCCCGGGCGGGTACTGCCGACGATCACGTTCAATTTCAGTGACATGGGATCTCCATTGCGGTTGTTCTTGTTCTGGGCGCGGCAGGCGGCGGCCATGAGCGCGCGGCGTTGCATTGCAACATCCCATCTGGGGGCGTTGGCTGGTTCGGCAAGCCCGCCCGGCCGGGAAGCGGCGGGCGTGGCGCCAGCAGCGCCGCTCAGGCCTTCTTGACGAACCCGGACTTGAGCTGCATCGGGCCGATGCCTTCGATGCGGCAATCGATATCGTGATCGCCCTGGACCAAACGGATGCCGCGTACCCGGGTGCCGACCTTGATCACGGCACTGGAACCCTTGATTTTCAAATCCTTGATCAGAGTGACGGTGTCGCCATCGGCCAGGACATTGCCGTGCGCATCGCGCACCACCGGAGCATCGTCAGCGCCGGACGGCACCGCAGCGCTGTCGCGGGTCCCGGCTCCGGCATCGGGCAACCACTCATGCCCGCATTCGGGACATACCAGGCGGCCGACGTCCTTCCAGGTGTAGGTGGCGCTGCACTCCGGGCAGGGTGGCAGGGCGGTGTCGTCGGTCTGGCTCAAGGCTGTCACCCGGTCTGTTGGTGTGGGAACGGCTGTGGCACCTGGGCCATGCCGCCGCCGCTGAGCCGCCATGCATACACGGCCTGCAGGGCACGGCGGCGTGCGCGCGTGCGCCGCAGCCATTCGTTGCGGTCCATCTGGCCGCTCATCGGCCGGCGGCAGTCCCGGCCATGGCCAGCGCACAAACGGCGCGCATGCCCGTTTCCGGCGTCCACGAGCAGGAACGGCACGACCGCGAGAAGGAGACCAGGCAAAAATTCGATCATCGCACGCAGGTTCGCTGGTTTGGCAAGCGGATCGTACCCAGCAGCACGATGAACACGCCGAGCAGGGCCAGCAGCCACGCGGACACGGCCGGCACCGGCGCCGGTACCGGCGGCGTTGGTCCGCGCAGTTGCGCCGTGTAGAGCTGCGTATTGGACAGGATCGGCCGGTCGGGATCGGCAATGCGCCAGGTGAAGGCGACCGCCGAGCCGTCCGGCGCCATGCCCACGCTGACTTCGTTGTCCAGGTACAACGGACCCAGCGGAGCGGCCACGTTGACCCGTTGGCCGGTGTGCCGGTCCAGCACCCAGACGCCGCGCATGTCCGCCGGCGGGTCCGGTGGCCCCAGGAAACTGAAGTTTCTCGTCGCCCAGGCGACATAGCGAGCGTCCGCGCTCATCCCGACGCTGGTGTTGTAGCTCGGATGCGGCGTGGCCGACAGGTGGTCGAGCTGCCCGGTCTGGCGGTCGATCAGGTAGACGTGCGTTCCGCTGGGGACGGCGACGTCCGGGTGGATCTCGGCGCTGGTGGTGGTGAACGCAACGAAGCGGCCGTCACGGGAGACACGGGGTGGGGTGGGCGAGACGCTGTGGTTCTGCTGAAACTCGCCGCCCTGCCACGGATAGGTCAAACGCTCGGTCTGCCCGGTCAGACGATCGTGCCAGTACACGTTGGTGTCGCCCAACTGAGCGGGCGGTCCTAGATCATCGGCACGGCTGGTGAACACCACGTATTGGCCCGTTTCGGAAAAACTCGCGAGTCCCCCGCCGCCATTGGACAGCGCTCCGTCAGGCGTGCGCGAGATCAGCTCGTACTCGCCGGTCACCCAGTCCCGGATCCAGAGCTGGCCGGCGACACCGAAGAGATCCTGATACTCGCTGATCCGGGGATCGCCGTGGAATGTGAACAGAATCTCGTTGCGATCGGGCCGTGCGTCCCACAGGGCGACGCTCCCGAACAGCGCCTGGCCGTTTGCGGCCCGGCTGATCAGGTCGGTCTGACCGGAAGAGCGATGCCGCAGGTAGGCCGCGGAAGGGCCGAGGTCGTTCGGAGGCGGCGGACCGTAGTCCGGGTGCAGCGGCCCCAACCCCACGAATGCCACCCGATCGCCATCCGTCGACGCGAAACCGCCGGCACTCGGGTAGTGCATCTGCTGGCCTTGGCTGGAAACGCTGACGCGCTCGATCGTGCCGGTCTGGCGATCCAGCAGGAAGCTGTCCGTCTGGTTGTTGCTGTCGCCAGGAACCAACTGGTCGGCCAGGCAGCCGAAGGCCAGGAACCGGCTGTTGCGCGCGAAGCGGGGCACTGCACACACGCCGAAGGACGGCTCGCCCGTATCCCAGCGCACCGACACCAATTCCGGCGGCTGCGGGTCCAGCGCGACCGCCGTTCCGGCCTCCAGGAGCAGGAACGCCACGACCGCGAGAAGGTGCCTACTGGAAGCCATTGGCGAAAATGAGCTCGGGGCGGGCACGATAGTCCTGCGCGAAAGGGGCGATGCGGCGGAGGGTGTCCACGCCATGGGCGGGCCGGTTGGGATGGCTCGCGCTCGCGATGCCGATGGGCCAGGCGCCCGATACGGTACCGACCGGTTGCAGGCCGAACGGCGGCGGTCCTCCCGAAGCCGGATCGCCCGCCCATTCCAGCAACGGCGTCGAGAACGAGTCGATCAGTGGACAGTTGCTGTCGCTGCCGCAGTCTCCTGGACCGGGCCGGTGGCCAATGTTCTGCCAGTAGGCGGTCACGGTTCGAAAACGAAAACGAGGGTCGCCCGCGCTTCGTTTGTGCGCGAACGACCAGGGACAGGACGGAAGCGAGCCAGGCGCCCAGTAGTTCGCCGGATCGTGTTCCATGCCCAGCTGATGGCCCAGCTCGTGCGCCAGGTTCAGGCGGTCGGCACCGCAGCCCGGATCGAAGACGAGGTAGGCGAACTTCTCGAAGTCCGGGCCGGGCTCTCTTGGGTAGTCGTTGTTGGCCACCCATCGATTGACGACCGAGTAACCGCATGTCTGCTGTCCAGACAGGTCATCACGGGCGAGAGCGACGATATCCGCCCACATCGCGTCCCGCCGTGCCGCAACGTAGACATTGCCCGGAAACGTATAGAACACTGGAGGCGGAGCCGTTGCCACGCCCGCGAGACGATGCAAGGCCTGAACGATAGGTGCCTCGTCGTAGATAAAATCGATTCCCGGGTTGGGAAGCAATTCCGGTCCGCGCGGCGAGAACGTCACGTTCTGGATCCCGCCGTTGCGCAGCGCCTGGTTGGCGTCGTCCAGCGCTGACTGCAAGCCGGCATGGACGGAAGACGTATTGCCAAAGTATCGATCAAGTATGCCCTGCGTGTAGAACAGAAGTACGTCGATGACGTACTGCCCGTCCGGCGGCGATCCGGGACAACTCGGATCCCAGTCGCCCGGCCAGCCCCGATCGCGGGTCGAAAGCGCCGCAGCGGCCGGGCCGGCCTGGGTCGGGTGCGCGGTGTCCGCTCGGGCGCGTTCGCCGCCCTCGCCGTCGCTCGGATGGGTCTGCCAGAAGTCGCTGTTGATCAGGCCAAGCTGGATGCTCGGCGCCTTGAACGGTTCCACCGCGTAGCGATGCAGGCCGCTCGAAATCCGTCCGGCGACGATGCCGTCCACGGTGGTGAGGGCGACCGTGTAATGGGCCGACTTTCCGTACCAGCGCCACCAGAAATCCTCCGGCCTGGCGCTCGGGTCGGGGATCGTGATGGTGTTCTGCCCGCTCGGATCCTCGGGGTCGAGGATCTGGATGTAGCCGCGTCGCGGTTGCCAATGCTGGAGCTCGACCACCTCCTGCTCACGGCCGGGCAGGTTGAGCATGATGCGATGCGCCGGCTCTTTCAGTGCCTCCATGTTCAGCGCGACCGTGAAGGTTTCCCGATAGCGGCCATCCGGCGGCGAAGGCTCGGGGTCAGGCTCGATGGCGATGAAGAGCTCGGGCAGTTCACCCGCGCGGACATCCGGAACGATGGCAGCCAGCCCGATCGACACGACCAACGAAACCCAGTTCTTTGGCATGGCCATCCCTCCTTTCACCGTAGAGGGTAGTGCATCATCCGTTCTGTCGTTCTGTTCTCGGGTCTGAGCCGCTGAGGAGCGGCAGGCCACCCGCTATCGCTCGTCGATTCTTTGACGAGAAGACGAAAGGAGCAACGACTGGCCTGTGGTGACAAGGACGGGGTTGTAGCCACGATAAACAGGTCATGGTCATCGCTGTTCAGTTGGATCCATGCTTGGTTGATGGTGCTCCAAGGCGCTGGATGACCCGGCTGGCCAACAGTTCGAACGACCTGGAGGATGGCCTCGGACAGATCAGGCGAGGCCGGGATCAGGTCTGTTTTGCCGATGCGTTGGCCGGATTTGCCAGGGCGTGCTCGATGGCGGCGCGCACGGCGACAACCTGGGCCTGGTTGCACTGCTCCGGCGTGGTGCGCGGGCTGTCGGGATAGACCTCGGTGGTGGTCCGGAAGCGGGCGTTGGTCATGCCGGCACACAGGCCCAGCGGCCGGCACGGATAGGCGATGACGCCGGGTGCGAGCATGGCCGAGCCGATGAGCTGGCCGTGTTCGTCGGCCGGCGCGATGTGGGTCACTGCCGACACCGCCTCGATGATTGCCGCCTGGAACGCCGGCTGCAGGTTGTCGGCGTCGTCGACCAGGTAGAAGCCATCGGGGATGCTGCCCGGCTCGAACGGCGTGCCATCGCGCGCCGCCAAGGCTGGCCGGAACTCGCTCTCGTCGGTGTCGGTGGTCTCGTGCAGGTCGATGTGCATCAGCACCTGGCTGGCCAACGGCGCCACCAGGCGCATCAGGGCGGCGGCTTCGGCGCAGGCCGGCGGCTCGCCGAAGGAGCGGTTGGGGTCGATGGCGTCGGCATTCCAGCGCTGATGGCGCTCGTAACCCCAGGGGCTGACGCAGGGCGCGATCAGCAGGTTGGCGCGGCCCTGATAATCATCGCCATGGTCGCGGGCAAACTGCAACGCGCCCTGCACGCCGCTGGTCTCGTAGCCGTGCACGCCACCGGTGATCAGCATTACCGGCAGGTCATTGCGCCAGGCCCGGCTGCGCAGGGCGAACAGGGTGAAGCGGTCGGGCGCATGCTCCAGCTCACCGTACTCGACCACCTCGAAGCGGTCGGCCAGGGCCTGGATGGCGGTCACCACTTCATCGGGGTAGCTGCGCAGCGCACGCGCGTGCTGGCCGCGCCAGGTGGCGATTTCAGCCGCGCCCCAGGGCGTGCCGGGGGTGCCGATGGCGGATGGGCTCTGGTTCATGCATGGACTCCTTGAAAGGTTCCTGACCGCGGTGTTGCACCGCAGCGGCGGAAACGGCCAACTATACCGCTTTGCCGTGACCGGACCGGGTCAGCCACTGGGCCCGGCTGGCGCTTTCAATGGCCTTTGAAGGCGAAGTCGAAGCCGTCGCTGAAGATGGCTTCGACGACCACGGCGCCCGGCTGGCGCCAGAGGTCAAAGTTGCTCATGCCCGCCGATTGCGCGGCGCCCCAGTACAGCTCGACGCGCCCGGCGTGGCCTTGGCTGTCAGGCACATGCGGTTGGACATTGGCCAAGCCTGGCCGCGGGTGGTGCACCACGGCTGTCGACCAATGGGCGCCGCTGTCCGAATGCGCCGAATGAATCTGGAAGGCGCCGCTGGCGAACCGCGCCCAGAGCACAGCGAAACGGCCATCGTCCATCAGCACCGGCCAGGGATCGTGGTCGTTGAAGCCGGTGGCCAGCGCGTGCGGCGGCCTGCTCCAGGCCAGCGGATCGGTACTGGTGCGTGACCAGATCGTCACCGGGTTGCTGCCGGTCTGGTACATGGCCAGCAGCAAGCCGTCATCTGGACGCTGGACCAGGCGTGGCAGGGCCGCAAGGCCTGGGCTGATCTGCGTGCGTGCCTGGTCCCAGCTCGCGCCGTCATCGACGGAGACGGCGATGTGGGCGCCGCCATTGATGCGCTGGTAGGCGAGCAGCAGGCGTCCGTCCGGCAGTAACAGCAGTTGCGGGTTGATCTCGCCGGCCGACGGCCAGCCCAGCAGGGCCGGACCCAGCGACTGGAAATCCAGGTCGGCGCCGGCCTAGGCCAGGTGGATGCGGTAGCCGCCGGCGCTGCTGAGCCAGGCGAGCAGGAAGCTCTCCGGTCCGGCCTGCACCAGGCTGGGATGGCGCTCGTTGGCGGCCGTGCCGAGCAGCAGGGTCGGCGTGTGCCAGTTCTTGCCGCCATCGTCGGAGCGGGTCAGCCACAGGCCGCCGAAGTCATTGGCGCCCAGACGCTCGAATACAGCGATGCGCTGATCGGGATCTTCGCGGGGTTCAAGCACGGCCACCTGGTAATCGTTGCCGGGGCCATCGACGACGGCGTGCGGGTTTCCGGTGAGTGGATCCGGAACCGGAACCGGAGTCGGGCCGGTATTCGCGCCGGCGACTCCGGCCAGCGCGGCAAGCAGCGCGGCAACGGTGCGCGTAAACATCAGCCGTGGCCGGACTGGTGGCGGTGAGGTCATTTCGGCTTCCTTGATTATGCGGTTCGGGTTGCGGCGCGGCGGTGCTCGCCAGGCGTGCCTTGCTCAGCCCTGCTCGCCGATGTCCGGCCAGGGTCCGGGTGGTGGCGGTCCGGCCTGGGCCAGGCGGTCGAGCAGGCGCGCGCAGTCCTCGTCCACCAGCAGCATGTCGCGGTGGTGGGCGGGCACGAAACCGGCCTGCACGGCGCTGTCGATCCAGGCCAGCAGCGGCGCGTAGAAGCCATCGACTTCCAGCAGGCCGCAGGGTTTGCCATGCAGGCCCAGTTGCGCCCAGGTCAGTATTTCGAAGGTCTCGTCCAGGGTGCCGAAGCCGCCGGGCAGGGCAATGAAGGCATCGGCCAGTTCGGCCATGCGCGCCTTGCGCTCGTGCATCGACTGCACCACTTCCAGGCGAGTCAGGCCGCGGTGCGCCAGCTCGGCGGTGACCAGTTGCTCGGGAATGATGCCGATGACTTCGCCGCCGGCGGCCAGTGCGGCATCGCTGAGCGCGCCCATCAGGCCGACATGACCGCCGCCGAAGACCAGGGTCAGGCCGCGACCGGCGATTTCCCGGCCCATGGCCCGTGCCACCTGGACATTCCGCTCGCGGCGGCCGGTGCGGGCACCGCAGTAGACACAGACTCGTTTCATCATCGGCGCTCCAGATCAGGCGGTTCAGGACGACAACGGTGGCAGCGACCAGTCGATCGGAGTCAGCCGGTGTTGTTCCAGCCAGGCATTGGCCTGGGAGAAGTGGCGGCAGCCAAAAAAGCCGGCGTGGGCCGACAGTGGCGAGGGATGGCGCGCGCGCAGCACCCGATGCCGGCCGGCATCCAGCAAGCGGCCCTTGGCCTGCGCCGGCGAGCCCCAGAGCATGAACACCAGCCCATCGCGCTCGCGGTTGAGGCGCTCGATCACCGCGTCGGTGAACACCTCCCAGCCCTTGCCGCGGTGGGCGCCGGCATGGCCGCGCTCCACGGTCAGCACGGTGTTGAGCAGCAGCACGCCCTGGCGCGCCCAGTGCAGCAGGCAGCCGTGGCCGGGTCGGGCGATGCCCAGGTCGGTCTCGATTTCCTTGAAGATGTTGACCAGCGACGGCGGCGGGCGCACGGCCGGCTGTACCGAGAAGCACAGCCCGTGCGCCTGGCCCGGGCCGTGATAGGGGTCCTGGCCCAGGATCACTACCTTGACCTGGTCGAACGGCGTGCTGTCCAGGGCGGCGAAGATCTGCGCCGGTGGCGGATACAGGGTCTTGCCGGCGGCCAGCTCGGCGCGCAGGAACTGGCGCAGGGCCTGCATCTGCGGGCTGGCAAAGACATCCAGAAGCCGCGACTTCCAGCTTTCGTGCAGCACGACTCGCGCGGCCGCTTCATCGGCGTTGGTGCTGGCGTTGGCGTCCGCTGATGCGTCGGTCGTCTGGCTGGCGCTCATTGCGCGGCCTCCAGATCGGGCTCGAAGCGGCAGCCCAGCCAGGCGCCGGCGACCGCCGCCAGGCCGGCCAGCAGCGGCATCGCCGGCAGCATCATCCAGGGCAGATCATGCCGGGACAGGGACAGGTCGAACGCTGCGGCAAGGCCAGCCAATGCCGGCTGCAGGGCGAGCAGGAGGGCGCCGGCCAACAGCATCGCCAGCAGGCCGGCGAGCAGGCCGTAGAGCAGGCCCAGATACAGATAAGGACGGCGCAGGTCGGCCTCGGTGGCGCCGAACACCCGTTGCAGCGCGCGTTCCTCGCGGCCCTCGACGCGGATCGTGCGCACCGCCGTGGCCACCAGCAACAACGACGCCAGACCAACCAGGCCGGCGATCAGCAGGGCTACGGCGCGGGCGATGGCGAGCACGGCGGCGGCGCGGTCATGCCACTCGCCTTCGTCGGCCAGGTACTCGACCTGCGGCCGCTGCCGCCAGGCTTCGGCCAGGTCGGTGGCGGCACCGCGATCGACCGGATCGACGGCCAGCACCCAGGGCAAGGGATTGTCGGGCAGGGCTTCGAACACGCCCTGGTCGGCGCGGATCAGGCTCAGTTCGGCCAGGCCCTGTTCGGGGCTGATCGCCTCGACCACGGCCACGCGCGGGTCGGCGGCCAGTTCATCGGCGAGGACCGCGGCGGCGGCTTCGTCCAGTTGCGGATCCAGGAACAGGCTCAAGGTGCGTGCCTGGTCCAGCGGCCGGCCCAGATGCTGGAACTGGTGCAGGCCCAGCCACAGCAAAAATACGGCGAGCACGGCAACGGTCAGCAGCGCCAGGGCGAAGACATGGGCGCCGGGCCGCTCGCGCAGGCGCCGGCCGGCATGGGCCAGGGCCTGGCGATGGCGTCGGCGCCAGCGCTGCCAGGGCCGGGGTGGACGCGCGCGCCGGGTCTTGCCGGCCGCGGTCCAGCCGTTGTCGGTCGTGCTCACGACGACGGCTCCGGGTCCGGGACATGTACGGGTGCCGACCGGTCGGCCGCGGCATTGTCGGCAAGGCCCTCGTCGCCGTCGCTGGCCGGGCGGAAGTCGTCGATCAGGCGGCCGTCATCGAGCACCAGCACGCGTTTTTGCAGTTGCCGGATCATGAACAGGTCGTGGCTGGCGATCAGCACCGTGGTGCCGTGGCTGCCGAGGCGCGCGAACACGGCCATGATCTCCAGTGCCAGTTGCGGGTCCAGATTTCCGGTCGGCTCGTCGGCCAGCAGCAGCGGCGGCCGGTGAACCATGGCCCGGGCGATGCCGACCCGTTGCTGCTCGCCGCCGGAAAGCGTCGCCGGCAGGGCGCGTTCGCGGCCGGCCAGGCCGACCAGGTCCAGAGCGGCGCGCACGCGCTTGCCGATCTCGGCCTCGGTGCTGCCGATCACGCGCAGCGGCAGGGCGACGTTCTCGGCCACGCTCAGGGTCGGCAGCAGGCGATGGTCCTGGAATACCAGGCCGATGCGGCGGCGCAGCAGCGGCCGCTGGCGGCGCTTCAAGCGCGCCGGTTCCTGGTCGAGAACGCTGAGCTGGCCGCGCGATGGCAGGATCAGGCAGGCCAGCAGTTTGACCAGGGTGCTCTTGCCGGCACCGGAGCGGCCGGTGACGAACAGCATCTCGCCGGGGTCGACGGAAAAATCCAGCCCGGTCAGGGCTTCACGGCCGCCGGGGTAGCGCAAGCCCAGGGCCTTGGCCTGGATCACGGCTGCAGACACGGCCTCAGGGCACCGGTCGGGAACGTGCCATCGGGCCGGTGCGGCTCACAGGCTGCCGTCGGCGCCGATCAGCACCTGGTCGGCCGGGCGCAGGGCGAACAGTCCAACCGTGACCACGCCGGCGATCTGGTTGATCTTCGTTTCGCTGTCGGCTGGATCCGGGAAGCGGCAGTTGTGCACATCCAGGATCCAGTTGCCGTTGTCGGTGACCACGCCCTGGCGCCAGACCGGCTGGCCGCCCATGGCCAGCAACTGCCGGCCGACGTGGCTGCGCGCCATCGGGATCACTTCCACCGGCAGCGGGAAGCGGCCCAGGACATCGACCCGCTTGCCTGGATCGATGATGCACACGAAACGCTCGGCGGCCGCGGCGATGATCTTCTCGCGGGTCAGCGCGCCGCCGCCGCCCTTGATCAGGCGGCGCTGGCCATCGCATTCGTCGGCGCCGTCAACGTACAGGCCGATCGGCCCGACCGCGTTGAGATCAAGCACCGGGATACCGTGGTGTTCGAGCAACTCGGTGCTGGCCTGCGAGCTGGACACCGCGCCCTGGATGTCGTCCCGGCGCCGGGCCAGGCCTTCGATGAAATAGCGCACCGTGGAGCCGGTGCCGACGCCGACCACGGTGCCGTCCTCGACCTGTGCCAGTGCCCGCTCGGCGGCGGCGCGCTTGCCGTCTTCGGCCGCGCTCATGAGCCCACCTTGTTCTTTTCGGCGGCCAGCACGGCGCGCCACTGGCCCCCGGTGACCGGCAGGATCGACAGGCGGTTGCCGCGCCGGACCAGGGGCGAATCTTCCATCGCCGGCATCGCCTTGAGTTCGGTCAGCGGGATCAGGCGTCTGAGCGTGCGCACGTAATCGATATCAACCAGCCACCAGCGCGGCTCCTCAGGTTTGCTGGCGGCGTCGTGGTACTTGCTGTCCGGGTCGAACTGGGTCGGGTCCGGATAACTGTCGCCGGCGACGCGACCGATGCCGGCGATGCCGGGCACCTTGCAGGCGGAGTGGTAGATGAACACCTCATCGCCAACGCGCATGGCATCGCGCATGAAGTTGCGCGCCTGGTAGTTGCGCACGCCATCCCAGGGCTCGCGGCCGCGCTCGGCCAGGTCGTCGATGGAGAAGCCGTCGGGTTCGGTTTTCATCAGCCAGTAGGCCATGGCGCGCGCCCATCGTGATTAAAAAGATTGCCAGCGCCGATGATACCGGCCCGGTGCCGGGCACAGGGTGCGGCGGCGTCACGGCGCTGGAGGCTGGCGCAGTGCCGGGCGCATACTCGGCCCCGTTTGTTGGCGAGATACGGGGAAAAGCGATGGTCAAGGTCGATGCCGGTGCCCCAGTCCGTGGCCGGTCGGCGGCGGTTGCGCTGCTGCTGGTGCTGGTGGGTTGCACGGTCTGGTGGAGTGGTTTGTCGCCGTCTCTGCAGCCGCCGGCCGTGGTCGCCGCGACGGCGCCGCCAATGGCGTTCTCGGCGCAACGGGCCCGCGCGCACCTGGAGGTGATCGCCGCCCGGCCGCGCCCGGTCGGTTCGCTTGCCCACGCCCAGGTCCAGGCCTTCCTGCTGGATGCCTTGCGCGAGCTGGGCCTTGAGCCGCAACGGCAGCGCACCACCGTGATGCACGGCAGCGGCGCCACGCTGACCGTGGCCCGGGTGGCCAATATCGTTGCCCGCCTGCCGGGCAGCGACAGCCGTTCGCGCGCTGGCGGTGACGAAGGCGATGGCCGGTCCCGGCCGGCCGTGGTGCTGATGGCGCATTACGACTCGGTGCCGCACTCGCCCGGCGTCAACGATGCCGGCAATGGCGTCGCCGCGATCCTGGAGACGGTGCGCGCGCTGCGCGCCGGCCCGGCGCTGCGCAACGATGTCATCGCCCTGATCACCGATGCCGAGGAGGTCGGTTTGCTGGGTGCCCGTGCCTGGGTCCAAGGCCATCCATGGGCGGCCGACACCGGTGTGGTGCTCAACGCCGAAGGGCGCGGCCATGCCGGGCCGGTGTACATGTTCCGCACCGCCGGCGCCAACGGCGGCATGGTGCGGACCCTGGCGCGCGCCGTTCCCGGCGCCCTGGCCGATTCGTTGTCCAACGAAATCTTCCGGCTGATGCCCAACGACACCGACCTGAGCGTGTTCCGCGACGCCGGCCACCTGGGCATGGATTTCGCCAACATCCGGGCCCTGAGCCACTACCACACCGCGCTGGACAACCTGGACCAGGCTGATCCGCGAACCCTGCAACATCATGGTCAGCAGTTGCTGGCGCTGACGCGTGCCTTCGGTGACCAGGAGCTGTCGACGCTGGCGCAAGCCGAACGCATCTACTTTGCCGCGCCCGGGCTGGGCCTGGTCCACTATCGGCTGACCTGGGCGCTGCCGCTGGCCTTGCTGGCCACGGCGCTGATGGCCGGCCTGTTGCTGCGCCTGCATCGCCGCGGCCATTGGCGCCTGCGCGGCGCCAGCCTCGGCCTGGTGCACCTGCTCGCCGCCCTGCTCGGCTTGCCGCTGCTGGTTGCGCTGGCCTGGGCCGGCATTGCTCCCTGGCTGCCGGAACTGGCCGGCTTCCGCCATGGCTCGCCCTATCACGGCCAGCGCTGGTTGATCGCTCTGGCGCTGATCGCCTTCGCCGTGCATGCCGCGTCGCTGGTCTGGTTGCGGCGCCGTTTGCGACCGGCGGAGATGGCGCTGGCACCGTTGCTGCTGTGGTGGCTGGCTGCCCTGGCCAGCGCTGCCTGGCTGCCGGGCGCGAGCTGGATCTTCCTGTGGCCCTTGTTGTTCGCGCTGGTCGGGCTGGCCGTGCTGGCGCTGGATCAGGACCGGCGACCGGCCCTTGCCGCTGCCTTGTTGGCGCTGTCGGCGTGGCCGGTCATCGCCTTGCTGGCGCCAATGATTGCCGGCCTGGAGGAGGCCATGGGCATGTCGGCGGCACCAGTCGCTATCGCCTTGCTGGTGCTGGCCTTGGGCCTGCTGTTGCTGCCGCTGGCGTTTATCCTGCGCCACCGGTTGCTGGCGTGGGCGGTGCCGGGCGCGCTGCTGTTGGCCGGCGTCGGCGTCCTCGCGTTTGCCCTGGCGAGTACCGGATTCGACCAGCAACGCCGGCAGGCGGACACGCTGGAGTATGTCGCCGATGTCAGCCGCGGCCAGGCCTACTGGGCCTCGACCGATGCCGAGCCCGGCCCGTGGATTCGCCAGCATCTGGGCCAGACACCGCGCCGCGCGCCCCTGCCCGACTGGGCGCCACCGCTGCCGGCGTCAAGCGGCGATCCCTGGCTGCATCCGGCGCCGGTCCTGCGCGAGGATGCACCGGACGCCGAGCTGGTGGCCGAGTCCGACACCGCTTCCGGCCTGCGCCATCTGCGCCTGCGCATCACCAGCCCGGTGCACAGCCAGGCCACCGTGATCGGATTTCCCGCCGACCTGCCGGTGACCGGCTTGCGCATCGACGGCCAGCCGGCGCCTGACGACATCGCCAGTCAGGGCCTGGAGATCGTCTGGTACGCCGCGCCTGCGCAAGGCGCCATGCTGGACTTCGCGGTGCCGGCCGGCGCCAGGGTGCAATTGCAGCTACGCGCGAATATTCCCGGCCTGCCAGCGGTTGCCGACGGCCAGACCCTGGCCCGGCCCGCGGACACCATGGCCGCCGGGCCGTGGACTGAACGCACGCGCCTGCTGCGCACGGTGACCTTTTGAGGTGCGGCCCGTTGGCCGGGCCGGACACCGCGGCCTGACGATGGATTCGCCTGGGCCAGGGCTGCCGATGACAACCCTGGCCGGTGGTTGTTGCCGGCCGCTCAGAGCATGCGCCGCAGCACGCCATCCCTGCGCACGAAGTGATGCCACAGGGCAGCGCCCAGGTGGCCGACGACCAGCACGATCAGCAGCCAGGCCAGCGGCACATGCAGGTTGCTGCCCAGAGCCGCCAGCCAGGCAATCTCCTCGCCGCGAGGGATGAGCTGCAGGCCGAAGGCTTCCAGGCCAAAGCCGTTGCCGACCAGCAGGCTGATGCCGGTCACCGGCATCGCCACCAGGGCGACATAGAGCAGGACATGGCCGGCGCGGGCGACGAAGCCGAGCAGCGGCGGCTGCGGTGCCGGCGGCCGCTGGCGGCGGTTGCGCAGGGCCCAGCCGATGCGGATCAGCACCAGCAGCAGGATCAGGGTGCCGATCGAGACATGCCAGGGCACCAGGGTCTGGCCGACCCAGTGCTCGCCGTCATCGATGCGGTCGAAGATCTTCAGTACCTGCCAGATCACGAGAACGGCCATGCCCCAGTGCAGCAGGCGGGAGATGGTTCCATAGCGTTCGGGGGTATCGGGTTTCATGACCTGCTCCTTGTCGCAGTGGGCGTTGGCGGTGCCGTGCCGGCCGGCGCTGCGGCGCCTGCCCGCGCCCCGGGGTGCCCGGCCCTGCCATGGACCGGGCTTGCCGCCAAAGATACCCGTGGCCGCACTGTCCCGGGCGCCGGGCGGTCAGGCCGGCGCCGCTCAGCGGCTGGCTTCGTCCAGGGCGTCCAGCGCTTCCGGCGGCAGTTCCAGATCGGCGGCGGCGAGCAGTTCGTCCAGTTGCTTGATGCTGGTGGCACTGGCGATCGGGGTGACGTTGGGCCGGCTCATCAGCCAGGCCAGCGACACCTGGGCCGGCGTGGCCGACAGCTCGCTGGCGGTCCGGCGCAGCGTTTCCAGCAGGCCCAGGCCGCGGGCATCGAAGAAGCCTTCCAGGAAGCCGGCCCGGGCACTGCCGGTCAGGTCTGCCACCGACTCGTACTTGCCGGTGAGGAAACCACTGGCCAGGGCGAAGTAGGCGACCACGCCCAGCTCATGCTGCTGCGCCAGCGGCGCCAGGGCGTCCTCGTAGCCGCGGTCGTAGAGGTTGTAGCCGGGCTGCAGCACCTGGTAGCTGGCCAGTTCCTTGTCGGCCGAGATCCGCAGCGCCTGGGCCAGGCGGTCGGCGTCGTAGTTGGAGGCGCCGATGGCGCGCACCTTGCCGGCCTGGACCAGCTTGTCGAAGGCATCCAGGGTTTCCTCCAGCGGCACGTCCTGATCGTCGGCGTGGGCGAAGTAGATATCGATGTGATCGCTGCGCAGGCGCTTGAGTGAAGCCTCGACCGCGGCCTGGATGTTGGCCGCCGACAGGCCCTTGCGCGGCTGCCACTTGCCGACCTTGGTCATCAGCACGATGTCGTCGCGGCGGCGGCGTTTGGCCAGCCAGTTGCCGATCACCGTTTCCGATTCGCCGCCGGACAGGCCCGGCGCCCAGGCCGAATAGACATCGGCGGTGTCGATGGCGTTGAAGCCGCGCTCGACGAAGCGATCCAGCAGCTTGAACGAGGTGGCTTCATCGGCAGTCCAGCCAAAGACATTGCCGCCGAAGACCAGCGGGGCGATTTCCAGGCCGGTCTGGCCAAGCTTGCGTTTGTTCATGGTGTTCTCCTTGGAGCAGGCAGGGTGCAGTCAGGTTGCAGGCAGCCGGGCCATTCCTTCTCCCCCCGGGAAAAGGTGGCGCGCAGCGCCGGATGAGGGCGGGCGACGCGGGGTGGCTTTTACCAGCTAACGTCATGAAGGCATCTCAGGCGATCGTTTCCACGGTGCCGCCGTCAACCCGCAGCGCCGATCCGGTGGTGGCACTGGCCTGCGGCGAGGCCGCATAGACGCTGAGGTTGGCGACTTCCTCCGGCTCGGCGAAATGGCCGAGCAGGTTCGACGGGCGGTTCTCGGCCAGGAACAGGCCTTCCATCTCGACCGGAGTCACGCCGCGCTCGGCGGCCAGGTCGGCCATCATCTGCACCGAGCCGGCGGTGCGGGTGGGGCCGGGCAGGATCGTGTTGACGGTGACACCGGTGCCGGCCAGCACCTTGGCCAGCCCGCGCGACAGGCCCTGCACGGCGGCCTTGCTGACGCCGTAGTGGACCATCTCGGTGGGAATATTGAGTGCCGATTCGCTGGACACGAACTGGATCCGGCCCCAGCCGCGCTCGCGCATGCCCCGGGCGTAATGGCGCGCCAGACGCACGCCGGTCATCACGTTGACCTGCCAGAACTGGTCCCACAGATCATCGTCGATGTCGAAGAATTCGCGTGCGCCGTAGATGCCCAGGTTGTTGACGAAGATGTCCGCCTCCGGGCGCGCGGCGGTGAGCGTGGCGCAGCCCTGGGCAGTGCCGACATCGGCGACCACGCCGCCGACATCGTCGCGGCCGGAGGCGCTGCCGATTTCAGCCAATGCGGCATCAACACCTTGTTGCGTGCGGCCGACGATGGTGACGGTGGCACCGGCCTGGGCCAGGCCGGTGGCGATGGCCAGGCCGATGCCGCCGGTGGAGCCGGTGACCACGGCGGATTTGCCGGAAAGATCGATCTTCATGGGGAATCTCCTTGGGGCGATAACGGGTTCGGTAAGGGTGTCGGTGTCGTTGGGCAGGCGGTGATCAGCCGAAGCGGAAGGCGGACAGGGTGGTCTTCATCACGACCTGCGAATAGACCTTGTCGCCCGGGGAATCCGCGCCCGCACCGGCGGCGACCAGCAGCGGCAGCAGGTGCTCCTCGCGTCCGGGCGGATGGCTGTCGCGGGCGCTGGGCGCGCTGGCCCAGTCGCGCAGCAGTGCCTGGCGTCGGGCCGGCTCGCTGGCCACGGCCTCGGTCAGCCAGTCATCGAATCTTGCCGACAGCGGTGTGTAGCGCGGGTCACCGTAGCCGCGCATGTTGTGGAAGCTCATGCCGCTGCCGACGATCAGCACGCCGTTCTCGCGCAGCGGCGCCAGGGCGCGGCCGGCGTCGATGTGCGCGGCCGGGTCCAGGTCGCTGCGCAGCGACAACTGGATCACCGGAATGTCGGCCTTGGGGAAGGCCAGCTTGAGCGGGATGAACATGCCGTGGTCGAAACCGCGCTGCGCGTCAATGGCGACTGCCAGCCCGGCCTGGTCGAGCCTGGCGGCGATTTGCGCAGCCAGTTCCGGTTCGCCCGGCGCCGGGTAGCGAAGCTGGTAGGTGTGCTCGGGAAAACCCTGGTAGTCGTAGATCAGTTCCGGGCGCGGATGGCTGGTGAGGCTGAAATCCTGCTCCAGCCAGTGCCCGGAGACCAGCACGATGGCGCGCGGCCGCGCCGGCAGGATATCGGCGATGCCGCGCAGGAAGGCGGCCATGCCGTGCCAGGTGTCGGCCGGATTCCAGTCCATGAAGAAACACGGGCCGGCGCCGTGCGGGATGAACAGGGTCGGCATTCGTGCGTGGTTGCCGTCGCTGCCCTGATCGTTGTCCGGGATGGGTGCGGGAGTTGGGCTGAGGTTGTCCATGGGCACCAGTATGGCCAGCAACCAGGAGCAACAGAATCGGGCATTTCGCGTCAACAGTTCATACCCACAGTAGTAAGCTGCCCGCCATGGACCGGATTACCAGCATGCGCGTGTTCGTGCGCGCCGCCAGCCAGGGCAGCCTGTCGGCAGCGGCCCGGCACCTGGACATGTCGCCGGCAATGGCGACCAAGCATGTCAACGCGCTGGAGGCCCGGCTGGGCGTGAAGCTGTTCCACCGCAGCACCCGCGGCCTGACCCTGACCGGGGTCGGCGCCGATTATCTGGACGCCTGCCTGCGCATCCTGCCGGAGATCGACGAAGCCGAGGCGGCCGCTGCCTCGCAGCGGGTCAAGGCCAGCGGCCTGCTGCGCATGAGCGTGCCGCTGTCCTTCGGCCAGCGCCATATCGCGCCGCTGATGCCCGAGTTCAGCCGCCGTCACCCGGACGTGACCGTGGAACTGGGCCTGGGCGATGCCGTGGTGGATCCGGTCGCCGGGCATTGGGACCTGACCGTGCGCGTGGGCCGTCTGGATGACCTGCCCTTGCGCGCACGCCGCCTGGCCGATTGCACCATGGTCGTCTGCGCCGCCCCGGACTATCTCGACCGGCGCGGCGTGCCGCGACGGGTGGCCGAGTTGGTCCAGCACAACTGCCTGGGCTACACGCTGTCGCCGATGCAGGACCGGCGGCACTGGGCGTTCGGCGCCGACGGCCAGTTGCGGGTGCCGGTCAATGGCAACCTGCTGGCCAACAACGGCGATGCCCTGCTGGCGGCGGCGCTGGGCGGCCAGGGCATCATCTACCAGCCGCGCTTCATCGTCGCCCAGGCTCTGGCCAGTGGCCGTCTGGTGGCGCTGGCGCTGGACCGGCCGGTGATCGATCTGGGCGGCATCCACGCCCTGTACCCGCCCGACCGGCGGCCGCCGGCCAAGGTGCGGGTGATGATCGACTTTCTGGCGCAGTGCCTGGCCGGTATCGAGGCCGAAGCGCCGGCCGGCTGAAACCGGACGCCGAAACTCGTCAGTATCGACCTGGCCCACGCCGGCCCGGCCAAAACCGCCACCGGCTTCAGCGCATCGGCTGCAACTGATGGCCGGCGATGCCCAAGTCGCGGCCGGGCTCGAAATCCGGATCGTTGGTCAGGAACTGCCGGCCGTCGTTCAACTGCCAGGCATGCCGGTAGTGCATCGACAGCTCGACCTGCTGGCCGCTGGCCGGGTCGTGCCAGGGCTGCACTTCCTGGATGGCATCGATGAAGGCGGTGTGGCTGCGCTCGTTGCTGGCGGCGCGATTGTTGACGATGCCGGTATTGATGCGGCCGATCTCGGCGATGGTGTCCATGCGGATGTTGTGGCGTGCGGTCATGCCGGCCAGGTTGATCTGGTTCATGCGCCGTTCGTGCCAGGCCTGGATCGCCGTCTGCGCCAGACGCTGGGCCTCCTGCGACTGGCGCTGGACCCATTGCATGTAGTGCTGCTGCCATTGTTCGGTGTAGGTCATGGAGCTGCGTACCTGCTCGGCGATGGCGAAATCGAGCAGGCCATCGGGTGCTCGCAGCGCCATGGCCAGGTCGGCATTGACCAGATAGCCGCCCGGGGCCAGGCGGGTCAGGGTGATCGCCGCCACCAGCGATTCACGCATTGGGTGACCCTGCAGGGTGTAGGCAAGCAGCACCTCGCCGGCGTGACGGGGGAACTGCGCATTGGGCCGGGACAGGTCCGGCCGGTCGCGGTAGCTGAGTATCTGTGCGCCGGGCCGGGTGTGCAGGACCAGGTAGTCCAGGTAATCACGGACCGTGGCCATCGGCGCGGTCGGGCAGGGATCGAACTGATCGACCGGCATCGATGCGATCTGCCAGGCCATGGTCGGCAGCACCGTGATGCCGTGCAGGCCATCGGCCGAGGTCGCCTCCAGATGGACCTGCGGCCCGTACCAGAAGCACAGGGCGGAGCTGTCCCATTCGACCTTGGCCTGCTTGCGCCAGCCCGCTGGCAGGTTGATGTGCAGGGCCGGCATCGCCTGCCCGAAGCCGGCGCTGTCGACAATCTCGAAGCGCTGCAACTGGCTGGCGTGGGGCCTGGAATCCTGCGCCAGGCGCTGCGCCTGTGCGCGCACCGGGCGCCAGTCGAAGAACACGCCGCGTGCATGCTCCTGCACGGCCTCACCCAGGCCGCTGCCTGCCGGGGCTGTCACGGTGCCGGCCGGGCCGCTGTCCAGGGGAAAGGCGGTTTCGGTCAGGGCCGGTGCGGAAACGCCGATCGGTCCGGACATGTCGTGGGCCTGCTGGCAGCCGCCGGCAGTCGCCAGGCCGGCAGCCAGCAGGCCGGCCTGGAGCCATCGGGACCCGCGCCGGACAATGCCCAGTCCGGATGCGGAAGCCGCCGTTGCCGGCACGGTTGCGTTGATGGGCTGGCTCATGGCGGGGTGTTCCTGTGCAGGGATGGGCCGGCCGCTGGCGACCGTTCCTTTCTGTATGCGCAATCACGGCGCCGAATGGCTCACCGGGCCGGTACCTGGCTGCGGGTGATGGCCGGACGCGGCAGGCCGGGCAAGGCGGCGATGAGCCAGTCCGGCCGTTTTCCACGCCATGTCCTGACAGGTGGGCCGTCCCGTCCGCCGCCGGAGAGCATCCCGGCCCGCAACTTTCCAGGAGACCGTCATGAGCCTTGTCTTTCGTCCCGCCGTTGCCGCCGTACTTGCCGGCGGTCTGCTTGCCGCCAGTGCCGGTATCCATGCTCAGCAGGACTTCAACCAGGCGCCGGCCCTGCCGACGACACCGATGCCGCCGCCGACGCCAGCGACGACGCCTGCACCCGGGCAGCCGGGCATGGGCCAGCCTGATCCCTGGGCGTCGCAGCCACCAGCCAACTATCCGCCACCCTCAGGTGCACCCGCAGCCGGCATGCAGCCGGGCATGAATCCAGGAATGGCTCCGGGCGTGGCTCCGGGAATGCAGCCGGGAATGCAACCCGGGCCAGGAAACGATGCCGCGGCCCAGTTCGCGCGCATGGAACTGCAAGATTACGGCGTGCCGCCGCAGCGCGAGTTGCAGGCGAACACGCACGGACCGACGCCCACCTCGATTCCCGGCGGCCAGGTAATCACCACCGACCGCCTGCTGGCCATGTACCAGCAGGGCATGCAAAGCGGCGGCCTGCTGGTGTTCCACGTGCTCGGCCCGGGCCCGACCCTGCCGATGGCGCAGAACGCGGTTGGCGCCGCGCAGGCAGGCAATTTCCAGGATCAGACCCAGCAGGAATTCGGCCAGTACCTGCAGCAGGTCAGCCAGGGCAACAAGGCGCTGCCGATGGTCTTCTATTGCCAGAGCACCTACTGCTGGATGTCCTACAACGCTGCGCTGCGGGCGATCAACATGGGCTATACGCAGGTGTACTGGTACCGCGGCGGCATCGAGGCCTGGCAGGCGGTGCAGCAGATGGCGATGAGCCAACAGCAGCCGGGCGGGCAGCCGCCGGCGTCGGGCTGGCAGGGCGCCGGTTATCCTTCGTCGCCGCCGCAGCAACCGCCGCCGCAGCAGGGCGGCTGGTAAGTCGGACCGGGGCGGAGTGGCGGCCCGGCCCGGGGCGACACGGTTCAGTCAATGATCTGGCGCGGTCGCGGCGTGCCCGGCGTCGCGGCACCGGCTTTGCCGCACGGCCGGGCGCTGCCCGGGTCAGGCTCAGCTGCAGCCGCCGCAACAGGTGCTGCCACCGCTGACGTGCACTTCCTCATCCAGCGCTTGGGCCGGACAACCGATCTGTTCCAGGGCATGGACGATCTGGTCGCGGCTGGCGGTGGAGAACACTTCCAGGTGGCCCTGGGCGGCATCCAGGGTGATCTGCGCCTGCGGGTCGAGCTGGTGCAGGGCCATGGCCAGGCGGGCCGGGTCGGGGTTGCCGGACGACAGTTCAAACTGCATGGGGAAATCCTTTCGTTGCCTGCCGGCTGATTCCGGCGCGGCCATCCTCGCCGATGGCTGCCGCAGCCGCGCTGATGCAGATCAGGCAGCGCGCCTATCTGCGTGTGCGGACTCTCCGGCTACCATGGCCGGCGGCAGCCCTGCCGGCGCTGACCGCCCGGCCGTTGGCCGACCCTTGCCAAGGGGAGTGGAGAGCCATGCACCCGTTGATCCTCAGCTTCGACCTGGTCGGCACCTTCGTGTTCGCACTCAGCGGCGCCACTCTGGGCGTGCGTCATCGCCTGGATCTGTTCGGCGTGCTGGTGCTGTCATTCGCGGCCGGCAGCGCCGGCGGCATCATCCGCGATGTGCTGATGAACCTGGTGCCCGCCGCCCTGGTCGACTGGCGTTACCTGGCCGCCGCCTGCCTGGCCGGCCTGGTCACCTTCTTCCGAAGCTGCGACATCGAGCGCCTGCGCAATCCAGTGCAATGGTTCGATGCCGGCGGCCTGGCCCTGTTCGCCGCCCTGGGCGCCAACAAGGCCATGGTTCATGGCATGGATGTCGGTCCGTCGATCCTGCTGGGCATGCTTACCGGCGTCGGCGGCGGCGTGTTGCGCGATCTGCTGGTGGCCCAGGTGCCGGTGATCCTGCGCGCCGAGTTCTATGCCATCGCCGCCCTGTTTGGTGCCGCCACCGTGGTGGTCGGCATGCGCCTGGGCTGGCCGCCCGGCGTGGCAATGGGCATCGGTGCCCTGCTCTGCTTCAGCCTACGCGCGCTGGCGATTCTGCGTGGCTGGCGGCTGCCGGTGGCGCAACAGCGTGGCCACTCGCCGGGTCCGGATGAGCGCCGTGATGGCGGTGGCGGTGCTGGCGGCGGCGGTGGGACGGATGGGCCGCCGCCGGGCCGGTAGCTGCCGGTACTGGCGGCGGGATCTGCGTGCCTGCGTGCTTCGTCGCCGAGCGCTCAGGGCGTCGGCGCGTTGGATTCCGGATCGGACCGGATCGAGCTGACCCGCTGCGCCGGCGTGGCAACGCGGATGAAGGACACGTCCTCGGCCAGATGGCAGGCGTTGCAGCTTGCGGCAAGGGTGGCGAACGCCTGCTCGAAGGCAGTGGCATCCTGCGCCGAGACGCCGGCCTTCACCTGATCCAGGGCAGGCTCCAGCATGGCCGCGCTGGCGGCACGGGCCGGGCGCCGCTGCAGCCCGTATTCGATCGCCTCCTCCATTTCTGCGATCTGGTAGGCGGCGTAGTCCCAGTTGCGGTCCTGCCCGGCGAAGTACAGCTCGCGGTAGCGGTGGTCGACTTCCACCATGGCCGTGCCGAAGCCGCGCAACTGGTCGGCGATCGTATCCAGGCGCTCGTTCACCGTGCCCTGCAACCAGGTATCGGACGTTGCCGCGGAGGCGCCGCCGTCGTGTGACACGCCGGGCGCAGGCGCGCTGCCGGTGCAGGCTGCAAGCAGGGCGGCTGTCAGGACGGCGAGGCAGCCGTGGGCAAGGGTCGTGTTCATGGTTGCTCCTGGGATGGGTTGGCTCTGGCGCGGGCGTAGCCGGCCTCCGGCTCGTGCACGTCGCGGCCGGCCTCGCGCCGGATGCGCTGGCGCAGCCATGCCGCGAATTCGGCTTCGGGCAGGCTGCCTTCGGCCAGGGCGATGTACACCGGATACAGCTCCAGGTCACTGGCGTGCAGAAGGCCACCATTAAGTTCGATGAACACTTCGCAGGCGACCGCCGCGGTGCGCTTGTTGCCGTCCACGAAGGGGTGGTTGCGCGCCAGGCCGTAGGCGAGGCTCGCGGCCAGGTCGACCAGGTCCGGCGGCGGATCGCCATAGGCATGCAACTGCTGCGGGCGTGCCAGGGCCGAATCGAGCAGGCTTTCATCGCGCACACCAGCGCTGCCGCCATGCTCGCTGAGTTGGCGATCGTGGATGGCCAGGGCGAACGGCTTTTCGATCCATACGATCATGGCCTGCGCCTACTGGGCGAGCTTGTTGAGCAGTGAGCGCCGGTTGCGCATGACCTTTTCGGCCACCTTCATCTGTTCGGCCAGGGTCGGGTCGAAGGCAGTCAGCCTGACTCCGTCCGGCGTTTCCAGCGCAAACAGCTCGTCGCCCTTCTGCAGGCGCAGGCGGGCAAGCAATTCCTTGGGCAGGATGATTCCGGCGGAATTGCCGACGGTGGTGATCTTGAGTTTCATGGTGGCTCCGGATTTCAACTGTTATAACGCAGGTTATATCGATCGGGCTGCCCGTGCAATCCCATGCCGGTGAACGTTCTTCGGCGACAGCCGCCCGGCAGGGATGCGGATGCCTGTTATGATGCGTTCTTGCATCATTCTTGATTCAAGAGCAAAACCATGCGAACCACCGTCACCATCGACGACAGCGACTACGAGACAGCGCTGGCCCTGGCCGACCCGGACATGGACAAGGCCGACCTGTTCCGCGAAGCGATCCGGACTTTCATCCGCGTACGCGCCGCCCAGCGCCTGGCCGCGCTGGGCGGCGCGGTTCCGGACATGGCCGATGTGCCGCGCCGCGCCGAGCCGCGCGTACATGAGGGCCGTCCCGGGGAATGAAGGTGCTGGTCGACAGATCGGTCTGGGTGCAGCACTTCCGCCGCGGCCAGCCCGGCCTGGTGCGCCTGCTGGCCATGGATGCCGTGCTGATCCATCCCTGGGTGCTGGCCGAACTGGCCTGCGGCACTCCGCCGGCACCGCGCCGCCGTACCCTGGCTGACCTTGCCCGGCTGCGCCCGGCCGTACAGGCCAGCCAGGACGAGCTGCTGGACTTCATCGAACGCGAGCAGCTCCACGGCCAGGGCTGCGGCATGGTCGACGTGGCCCTGCTGGCCTCCACCCTGCTCACGCCGCGCGCGCGCCTGTGGACGCTGGACCGGCGCCTGGCCGCGCTGGCAGAGCGCTTTGACGTGGCCCACGAAGGCAGTGAGTCGGAATGAGCGCCTGGCTACTGGCCGGCGCCCGCTGAGGACGCCTCGGCAGCAATGCCGAAGCGCTTGCGCAGGGTGCTGGCCAGGCTGGCGCGGGTGAGTTCGCCCATGTGGCTGTCGACCAGGCGGCCGCCGGCATCGAAGAACAAGGTGGTGGGCAAGGCGCGCGCGCCGGTGTCGCGCATCGTCTGCGAATGCCGGTCGAGCAGAATGTGATCCAGCGCCAGGCCCTGCTGTTGCAGGAAGGCATGGATCTCCTCGCGGCCTTCGCCCTGGTTGACCAGCACGAAGGCGACGCCTGGATAGCGCTGCTGCGCGTCTTCCAGCACCGGCATCTCGCGCCGGCACGGCGGGCACCAGGTGGCCCACAGGTTGAGCACGATCGGCTGTGCGGCATAGACATCGAGCCTGATCGGGCTGCCGTCGAGCTTGATCAGTTTTAGATCCGGCAACGGCGGCGCCGAGCGCTGCAGCAGGGCCAAGGTGCCGGTCAACGTCAGCCAGGCCAGCATGCCGGCGGCGATGCCGGCCAGGATTGGTTTGCGCAGCGGCCGGGCGCCTGCGGTGCGCCAGCAGGCGAAGGCCACGGCAGCGGGCAGGCCGACCCACCACAGGAAGCCGCCATCGCCGATGGCAATGATCGACATCGGCGCGGCCGCGTACTCGGGCCACCAGCGCAGAACAAAGCCCAGGCGCGCGACCAGCAGTCCCACCAGCGCCGCATCAAGAAACCGCGCACCGGCGATCCTGTGCGGTGACTCCGGCAGTCGCCTGGCCCACACACGCACCAGCAACCATCCGGCCAGCAGTGAGAGTGCGACGACGACGGCGGTGATTGGAAACGGACCCAGCGAGTTCATGCGATCAACGATACGCGGTCAGGCAGCGAGCCTCGAAGCGCTCGGGCAGGTGGCAAGCACCGCGGTGTCCAGGCACCTGCCGAATCACGGCACGGGCATTTGCCGATGGCCGCGCATGAGCAGCGCGTAGTAGAGCAGCGGAATCACGACCAGGGTCAGCACGGTCGAAACCAGGATGCCGAAGATCAGCGAGATCGCCAGGCCGTTGAAGATCGGGTCGTCGAGGATGAAGAAGGCACCGGCCATCGCCGCCAGCGCGGTCAGCGCGATCGGCTGGGCGCGCACCGCGCAGGCATCGATGATTGCCCGGGCAGGCGGACGCCCGCGGGCGAGCTCGTGGTTGATGAAGTCCACCAGCAGGATCGAGTTGCGCACGATGATGCCGGCCAGCGCGATCATGCCGATCATGCTGGTGGCGGTGAACTGCATGCCCAGCAGCGCGTGGCCGGGCATGACCCCGATTACGGTCAGCGGGATCGGCGCCATGATCACCAGCGGCACCAGGTAGTTGCGGAACCAGGCCACGACCAGCAGGTAGATCAGCACCAGGCCGGCGGCGTAGGCGATGCCCATGTCGCGGAAGGTCTCGTACGTGATCTGCCATTCGCCGTCCCACTTGATGGCGAAGCCGGCGGTGTCGGCCGGCTGGGCGATGTAGTGCTGCGAGAGCGCCTGGCCTTCGACCAAGTTGTCGGACACCTGGCCCACCAGGTTGAACATGCCGTACAGCGGGCTGTCGATGCGGCTGCTTTCATCGCCCATCACGTAGACCACGGGCAGCAGGTCCTTGTGGTGGATGGCACCGTCCCAGCCGGCATGCTCAACCCCGACCAGCTCCGACAGCGGCACGAGCTGGCCGTCGCCGCCGCGCACGCGCAGCGCCAGCACGCCGTCCAGCGATGCCTGGTCGGCGACCGGCAGGCGCAGGCGGACCGGGCGCGGGTGCTTCGAGCTGCCGTCGATCACGAACGTGGCGTCATGGCCCGACAGCCCGGCGGCAATGGTGTCGGCGATGGCCGCCTGCGACACGCCCAGGCGCGCGGCGCGCTCGCGGTCGATCACCAGCACCTCGCGCGCCGCATCGGCCTCGACGCTGGTGTCCACGTCGACGATGCCGTCGGTGGCCAGGAAGCGCTGCTCCAGCGCCAGCCCGATCTCGCGCTGGCGCTGGTAGTCCGGGCCGTAGACCTCGGCCACGATCGGCGAGAGCACGGGCGGGCCAGGCGGCACCTCGACCACCTTCACCGAGGCGCCGTGCAGGCGCCCGGCTTCGGCCAGTTCCGGGCGCAGGGCGACGGCGATGTCGTGGCTCTTGCGGCTGCGCTCGCGGCGGTCGACCAGGTTCACCTGCAGGTCGCCGACGTTGGCCCCGGCGCGCAGGTCGTACTGGCGCACCAGGCCATTGAAGTTGATCGGCGCGGCGGTGCCGGCGTAGGCCTGCCAGTCGCGCACCTCCGGCACCCGTTCAAGCACCGCGGACAGGTCCGTCAGCAGCGCGGCGGTGTCCTCCAGGGTGCGTCCCTCGGGCAGGTCCACCACCACCTGCAGTTCGGACTTGTTGTCGAACGGCAGCATCTTCAGCACCACGAGCTGGAACACCGCCAGGCTTGCCGCCAGCACCACCAGTCCGGCCATGGAGCCGAACAGCAGGTGGCGGCGGCGGGCGCCGCGGGCAGGATCGAGGAACGGCGTCATCACCCGCTCGAACAGCGCGTGCAGGCGCGCGGCCATGCTGCCTTCGGCGTGGCCGTGGCCGGCATCGCCCCCGGCATGACCGCCGTCCGCGCCGGCCAGCGCCGGATCCCCGCCGCCGTGGCGCTTGAGCAGCTTCAGCGACAGCCACGGCGTCACCACCAGGGCGATGATGAGCGAGAGCAGCATGCCGACGGAGGCGTTGACCGGGATCGGCCGCATGTACGGCCCCATCAGCCCGCTGACGAAGGCCATCGGCATCAGCGCCGCGATCACCGTGAAGGTGGCCAGGATGGTCGGGCCGCCGACCTCGTCCACCGCCGGCGGGATCGCCTCGCGCAGCGTTTTCCCACCGCGCGTTCCATTGGAGCCGGCCATGTGCCGGTGGATGTTCTCCACCACCACGATCGCGTCGTCCACCAGGATGCCGATGGCGAAGATCAGCGCGAACAGCGAGACCCGGTTGAGCGTGAAGCCCATCGCCCAGGAGGCGAACAGGGTGGTGGCCAGGGTCAGCACCACCGCGCTGCCGATCACGATCGCCTCGCGGCGGCCGAGCGCGAACAGCACCAGCAGCACCACCGAGCCGGTGGCGAAGACCAGCTTGGTGATCAGTGTGCGCGCCTTGTCGCTGGCGGTCAGGCCGTAGTCGCGGGTGACGGTGAGTTCCACGCCCTCGGGAATGACTTGGCCGCGCAGGGCCTCGACCCGTTCCAGCGCGCTGCGGGTGATGTCCGAGGCGTTGCTGCCGGGCTTCTTGGCGATGGCCAGGGTGACCGCGGGCGCGACGCCGTCTGCGGGACCGGTGCGGCCGGCGGGCGCGCCGTGCCAGACGTAGCTGGACGGCGCGTCGGCGGCGTCGGTGACCGTGGCCACGTCTTCGAGCCGCACCGGCTGGCCACCGGCCACGCCCAGTACCAGGCCGGCGACGTCGTCGCGATCGGCGAGGAAACTGCCGGAGGTGACCTGGACCACGCCGTCGGCGCCGACGCGCTCGCCGGCCTGGCGGGCGAGGTTGGCGGCCTGCAGGGCACCGACGAGGTCCTCCACCGTCAGGCCGTGGCTGGCCAGGCGGGTGGCGTCCAGTTCCACCATCAGCGCGCGCTCGGGCGCGCCGATGGTGAACACGTCGCGGGTGCCGGGGATACGCTTGAGCTCGGTTTCCAGCGTGTGCGCGACTTCCGCCAGCTCGCGCGCGCCGCGCTGCGCATCGTCGGTCCACAGGGTCAGTGCCATCACCGGCACGTCGTCGATGCCCTTGGGCTTGATGATGGGCTGGCCGACGCCGAGGTTCGGCGGCAGCCAGTCCTGGTTGGAAAACACCTTGTCGTACAGCCGCACCAGCGCCGGCTGGCGCTTCACGCCGACCTCGAACTCGACCGTGGCCACCACCATGCCCGGGCGGCTGACCGAATAGGTGTGCTTGACGTCTTCGATCTCCGAAAGCACCTGCTCCAGCGGATAGGCCAGCATCTGCTCCACCTGGCGCGCGTCCGCGCCCGGGAAGGGCACGATCACGTTGGCCATGGTCACGTCGATCTGCGGCTCTTCCTCCTGCGGGGTGATCATCACCGCGACCACGCCCAGCAGCAGGCCGAGCAGGGCCAGGATCGGGGTCAGCGGGTTGGCCTGGAAGGTGGCGGCGATGCGCCCGGAGATGCCCAGGCGCGGCGCGCCGTGCGCGGCCATGTCAGTGGCCCCCGCGCGCGGCGACCAGCGCCTGGCGCGCTGCCACCGGGTCGGCGGCGATGGTCTCGCCCGGGGCAAGGCCGGCGATCACGTCGACCTGGCCGGCGGAGATTCTGCCCAGGCGCAACTGGCGCAGCGCCAGGCGGCCATCGGCCATGACGTAGACGGCACTGAGCTCGCCGCGCTGGATCACGGCGCTGGCCGGGATGCGCGGATGTGGCGTCCCATGCAGGGCCGGGAAACCGACCCGCAGGCTGGTACCCGGTGTCGGCGCCGGATCCAGCGCCGGCAGTTGCACGCGCACCTTCAGCGCATGGCTGGCCGGATCGGCGGCCGGGAACACCACCACGTGGGCGGCAGCGAGGCTGCGGCCGTCGTCCAGATGGACGCGCGCCCGGGCATCGGCGCGTAGGGACGCGGCATCGGCCTGCGGAATGGCGACCTGGATGCGCAGCGCGTCGGGTGCAAACACCGTCATCAGCAGTTGCCCGACGACGACGCTCTCGCCCGGCTCGACTACCCGGCTGGCGACGATGCCGTCATAGGGTGCGCGCAGGGTCGTGTAGTCAAGCTGCTGGCGGGCGCTGGCCAGCTCGGCGCGAGCGGCGGCGCGGGCGGCCACGGCGGCATCCCGGGCCGACTGCATCTGGTCGAGCTGGGCCTGCGAGACATGCTGCGCCCGCGACAGCTCCCGGTAGCGGCGCAGGCTGGCCTCGGCCTCGACGGCGGCCGCTTCCGCCGCCCGCAGCCGGGCGCCGGCCATATCGACGGTGGCCTGCTGCTCGACCGCGCTCAGGCGCAGCAGCACTTCGCCGGCGCTGACCCGATCGTTGACGTCGTAAAGCACTTGCGCGACGCGGCCGCTGGTCTGCGCCGACAGTGTCGCCTGCTGCACCGCTTCGACCACGCCCTGCCAGTTGCGGCCAGCGTCATCAGCGCCGGTCGCGACGATGATCGTGGCCAGTTCGCCGATGGCCGGCTGCCGCGGCGGGCCGGCACCGTCGCCGCCACAGGCGGCCAGTGACAGCGCCAGCAGCAGCACGATGCCGGCAACGTCGGCGCGTCGGACCTGTGCCTGCGTCATCGCCGTGGCTTACCGGAAGGCGCAGCCGCTGCGCACGCCCAGCTTGCGCAACACCATCGCCGCTGGACAAAAGCCGGTGACGCTGGCCTGCAGCAGGTTCAGGCCGACGAAGGCGGTCAGCAGCAGCCACCACGGTGAGAGGACATGGGCCAGCGCCAGGCTGGCCAGGATCATCACGCCGGCAAAGGCGAGGATGGCGCGGTCGAGGTTCATGGGGCAATCTCCTTGCGTGGATTGGACGCCGGTATCCGGCATCGCTAAATTAGCGGTTGCTCATATTAGAGTCAACTGATATGTTGCCCGGCGTTCGCGGCCTCGCTCGTGACCGCATCCCACCCGCTACGGACCAGGACACGCCCAAGGAAGTTGATGAGCAAGCAACCGGATTCCCTCACGCTGGCCGATGACTTCGATCTGGCGGCCATGCAGGCACATGCCGGCGAGGCGGCGCAGTTGCTGAAGGCGCTGGCCAACGAGCGCCGCCTGCAGGTGCTGTGCCTGCTGGCCGGCGGCGAGCGCTCGGTCGGCGAGATCAACCAGTTGCTGGACCTGAGCCAGTCGGCCCTGTCCCAGCACCTGGCGGTTTTGCGCGAGGAGGGCCTGGTGACCACCCGGCGCGAGGCACAAATGGTGTTCTATTCGCTGCTGCCCGGCCCGGCGGCGCAGGTGATGGCGACCCTGTACGGCATCTATTGCGGCACTGCGCAGGGCGGCGGCCAGACCCCCGGATCGACTGCCGGCGCCACTGCCGGCTCCAGCCAGGGCGCGGCATGACCGGCACCGACACCGCCGCCGGCATCGCCCGCTGGGACCAGCGCTTCGCCGATGACGGCTACCTGTTCGGAACCGACGCCAATGCCTTTCTGGCTGCCCAGGCGCCGCGGTTGCGGCCGGGCATGACCGCCCTGGCGGTGGCCGACGGCGAGGGCCGCAATGGTGTCTGGCTGGCACAGCAGGGCCTGGAGGTGCTGTCCGTGGACGGCTCGGCGGTGGCTCTGGCCAAGGCCAGGGCCCTGGCCGCCAGCCGGGGCGTGGCGATCGGCATCGAGCAGGCCGACCTGGCCCACTGGCATTGGCCGCCGGAGAGATTCGACCTGGTCGCGGCGATCTTCATCCAGTTCGCCGGCCCGGCCCTGCGCCAGGCGATCTTCGCCGGCATGCAGCGGGCGCTGAAGCCCGGTGGCCTGCTCCTGCTGCAGGGCTACCGCACCGGACAACTGGACTACGGCACCGGCGGCCCGCCCGATGGCGACAAGCTCTATACCGAGCCGATGCTGCGCCAGGCCTTTGCCGGCCTGGACATCCTGCACCTGGCAAGCCACGACAGCGTCATCCACGAAGGCAGCGGCCATGCCGGCATGTCGGCCCTGATCGACCTGGTGGCCTGCAAGCCGGTTGCCGGCCGGTAGCGGCGGGACTGCCGCACCTGTTCGGCCCAGGCAGCCGCCGGGTGCCGCGACCGATGGCAGTGGGTCAACGCTGAAATACGCGCCGATGCGATGGCGGCGTCGCTGGCCGGATGACCGGCCCGCAGCGGCAGCGGGTATTGCCTTTGGCGTGCCGGTACCCGGGCTGTGTCGGCCATGTCTGGGTTTGCCGCCGCCGGCACATCGTCATAGCCCGCGCTCAGCCGGTCTCGCTGGCTTCCACCACCTGGTCGGGGATGCGCCGGGTGTCGCCGATCTGGGCGAAGATCACCGACGAGATCGCGGTCACCGTGCCCACGCACAGGAAGGTCCAGCGGAAGGCGGTGAGCACCGGTGCCGCGTCGCCGTCGCCACCGGCGGCACCGGAAAACGCCGCCAGCAGGCCACCGGCGGCCGCCACGCCCAGGCTCACCGCCAGCATCATCACCATCGACAGCAGGCTGTTGCCGGCGCTGGCCTGCTCGCCGCCCAGATCGCGCAGGGTGAGGGTGTTCATGGCCGTGAACTGCACCGAGTTGACCGCGCCGAACAGGGCGAAATGCGCCACATGCAGGGCCAGCGGCCGGCCCGGCTCGATCAGCGCGAAGCTGGCCATGACCAGGCCGGTGAGCACGGTGTTGACCACCAGCACCTGGCGGTAGCCGAAGCGGCGTACCAGGGGGACCACGATGTGCTTGGAGAACATCGCCGCGGCGGCGATCGGGATCATCATCATGCCGGCATGGGCGGCCGGATAACCCAGGGCGACCTGCAGCAGCAGCGGAATCAGGTAGGGCATGCCGCCACTGCCCAGGCGGGCGAACAGGTTGCCGATGACGCCGACGCCGTAGGTGCGCACGCGGAACAGCGACAACGGGAACAGCGGCGCCGGCGAGCGCGCCGCGTGCAGCCAGTAGCTGGCCAGGGCCACCAGGCCGCCGATCAGCAGCACCAGGGAGCCGCCGCGATTGGAGCCCTGGCCGGACAGGGCATCCAGCGACAGCGAGATGGCGAGCATGGCGAAGGCCAGCAGCAGGTAGCCGACCAGGTCGAAGCCGGCCACGGCCACGCGCAGGTCGGGCATCCAGCGCAGGGTGGCGACGGCGCCGGCCAGGCCCAGCGGCAGGTTGATCAGGAAAATCCACGGCCAACTGGCGACATCGACCAGCCAGCCGCCCAGGGTCGGCCCGATCAGCGGGCCGATCAGCCCGGGCACGGTGACGAAGGTCATCGCCGCCAGGAAATCCCGCCGTGGCACCGTGCGCAGCACCGCCAGCCGGCCGACCGGCAGCAGCATGGCACCGCCGATGCCCTGCACCACGCGGCCGGCGACCAGCCAGTTGAAGCTGGGTGCCAGGGCGCAGGCCAGCGAGCCGGCGGTGAACACCAGCACCGCTATGAAAAACACCCGGCGCGTACCGAAGCGGTCCGACAGCCAGCCCGAGGCCGGGATCAGCATCGCCACGGTCAGGGCATAGGCGAACACCACCGCCTGCATGCGCAGCGGCGACTGGCCCAGGTCACGCGCCATCGCCGGCAAGGCGGTGTTGACGATGGTGGTGTCGAGCATCTGCATGAACACCGCGGTCGCCACCAGCCACAGCATCGGCCGGTACGGGCGCAAGGAGTCGGAGGCATTCATGGCCGCAGCGCTGCCCCAGGTTTCAGGGCCGGACCGGCGTGAGGATGTCGACCGGCCGGGCGGCGCCCGAGCAGACCGCGGCACCGACATGGCCGGGGCCCAGGTCCAGCTCCGCGCAGTGCCAGGCGCCGGCCGGCGCCGCCGGTCCGTCAAGCCCGGCCAGGCGCAGGCGGCCGGCGGCATCGGGCTGGAAGCAGGAACGGCCCAGGCCATAGCCCAGGCCGCGACCGATGGCCTTGTACAGCGCCTCCTTCATCGTCCACAGGCGCAGGAAGGCGTGGTCGGTATCGGCCTGCTGCTGCAGCCAGTGGATTTCGGCAGCGGGGAAGTGGCGCCGGGCGATGGCCAGGGCGCTGGCACGCGGCCGGCGCAGTTCCAGATCGACACCCAGATCCGCGCCCTCGACCAGACCCAGCAGCAGCCAGCCACCGCTGTCGCTGGGATTGAAACCCCAGTGTCCATACGGTTCGGGCAGGTAGGGCTTGCCATTGGCGCCGCGGCGCATGGCGGTCAGATCCACGCCGGGCAGGGCCTGGGCCAGTTGCCGATTGACCAGGCCGGCGACGGTGCGCCGGTGGCCATGGACGCGGGCACGGCGATCGCCAGTCGCGGCATTTCCGGTCGGCGCCACCGGGTCGCCACCGGGCACCGGCCACAGCCAGATCCGGACCGGTTGCCGGGCCGTCTGGGCCGCCGCCGGGGCGTCGTTCGCGCTCACAGCCGGTGCCTCAGGTCGTGGTCGAATCCGGTGGCTGCGGTTTCCAGCCCGCGGCTGAAGGCCATCACCTGAAAGCGCTCGCCCATCTGTCCGGGCAGCATCAGCGCTTTGACCGGATGCACGGCCGCCAGGCGCTGCGCAAACGACAACGCGTCCAGGCTGGCCAGGTAGCCTTCGATGTCGTTGCCAAGCAGGAACTGCACCTGCGAGGTGTAGCCGGCCAGGTCCAGCCCGGCGCGCTCGCCGGCCTCGGCCAGGGCGGTGAAATCGACGAAGGCGGTGATGTCCTGCAGGCCGGACAGGATCAGCGGATCGTCATGGGCGCGGTGCCGGTAGTGGCAGACCAACGTGCCGTCGCGGCGTTCGGGCAGGTAGTACTCGCTGCGTGGATAGCCGTAGTCGATGAACAAGGCCAGGCCGCGCTGCAGTCCCTGGGTGAGCCCTGCGAGCCAGGGGTCGAGCTGGCCGTGCAGTTCGCTGGCGTAGGGGCGTGGCAGGTCGGCCAGCAACGGGCCCAGACGGTCCTGGATCATCGCCGCCAGTCCCTCCGCTGCCGGCCGGCGGCCGCGCACGAACCGATCCGGCCGGTCCGGGTCGATGGTCACGGTTTCCTCGAACACGCCGTCCTCGTCGAGCTGGAAGCGGGTCGCCGGCAGGGCATCGACCACCTCGTTGGCGATCAGCGCGCCCTGCCAGGGCTGCTGCGGTGGCGCATCCAGCCAGTGCACACGGTCGATCAACTCCGGGCAGCGCTCGGACAGCGTCTGGCGCTGGCGCTGGCGCAGATCGGCACTGACTTCAAGGATCAGGTAGCGCGCCGGCAGGACATTTCTTGCCGCCAGGGCGGTGAGCAGGTCGGCGGCGAGCACACCGCTGCCGCCACCGACCTCCAGCAGGTGCCAGTCTGCGATCGCGGCCATCGTCTGCTGCAGGCAGTGGCCCAGGGCATGGGCGAAGGCCGGCCCGAGTTCGGGCGCGGTGATGAAGTCGCCGCTGGCGCCGAACTTGCGGGCGCCGGCGCTGTAGTAGCCCAGGCCCGGCGCATACAGGGCCAGGTCCATGAACCGGTCGAAAGGCAGTGGCCCGTGCGCGGTGATCTGCTCGCTGATGTGCGCGGCCAGGTGCTGGCTGTGGGCCAGGGCATCGGCATCGGGTTCGGGCAGGCGGTGCCCGGCCGCCGGTTCTGCCGGTGACCGATCAGCGGTCATCGCCGGTCCCGGCCTCGGTCGTGGTGGCTGGACCCTTGCCCGGCATCCGGCCGCAGGCTTCCACGCCGGCCAGTGCGGAACCTTCCAGCGCGGCCTGGATGGCGGCATCGGCGCCGTCGACATCGATGCCCTGGCTGGCGTACCAGGCCGGGTGGTAATAGCTGTGCGCGTAGCGCTCGCCGCTGTCACACAGGATGGTGACGATGGCGCCGCGCTGCTGCTGCCGGCGCATCTTCGCCGCGGCATGCAGCACGCCGACGAAATTGGTGCCGGTGGAACCACCGACGCGGCGTCCGAGCTGCCGGCTGACATGGCGCATCGCGGCAAGGCTCAGGGCATCGGGCACCTTGACCATGGCGTCGATGCAGCCGGGGATGAAACTGGCTTCCGGCTGCGAGCGGCCGATGCCCTCGATGCGCGACGCCGGCGGCGGTGTCTCCGGCGGCGTCGCCGACGCCATCGCCGAGCGGCTGTGGCGGTAATGGTCGAAGAACACCGAAAACTCCGGGTCAGCGCAGAGGATGCGCGTGTCATGGCGCTGGTAGCGCACATACCGGCCCAGGGTGGCGCTGGTGCCACCGGTGCCGGCCGAGCAGACGATCCAGGTCGGCACCGGATGCCGCTCCTGGCCCATCTGCCGGAAGATCGATTCGGCGATGTTGTTGTTGGCGCGCCAGTCGGTGGCGCGCTCGGCGTGCAGGAACTGGTCCATGAACCAGCCGTCGACCTGGCGGGCCAGTTCCCAGGCTGCCTCATGCAGGCCGCAGGCGCTGTCGACCAGGTGGCAGCGGCCGCCCTGGAATTCGATCGCGGCGATCTTCTCCGGCGAGGTGCCGACCGGGATCACGGCGATGAACGGCAGGCCCAGCAGGCGCGCGAAATAGGCTTCGGACACGGCCGTGGAGCCGCTGGAAGCCTCGATCACCGTGCTGGCCTCATGCAGGTGGCCGTTGACCAGGGCATACAGGAACAGTGAGCGCGCCAGCCGGTGCTTGAGGCTGCCGGTGGGGTGCACCGACTCGTCCTTGAAGTAGACATCGATGCCGGGATAGCCGGGCAGCGGAAAGGGAATCAGGTGGGTATCGGCGGACCGGTTGAAATCGGCCTCGATGATGCGGATGGCCCGGGTGATCCAGGTGCGGTGTGGCATGTCGTGAGCGGCCCTTGGGCTGATGACCGGGCCGACATGGTACTGCCGGCGTGTCGCGGACACAGTGACGACCGGCGCCGGCCGCTCAGGTGCGCGCCCCGGCAGCGCCTGCGGCAGCGCCCCTGCCGGGGCGCTGCGGGCCGGCGGCTATCCGCGTTATGCTCGCGGCCGTTCTCATTGCAGGTGCGGATCGCAGGTACGGGCCGATGCCCGGTCCCGGCGCTGCCTTGCCCGGTGGTTCACGCGGTCGATCCGCGTCCCAGGCCGTGGCCAATACCGCGCCCGCTCCTCGCCGCCTCCAGGCGGCCGGTCGCCGCCGGTCGCTGCCTCTTCCAGGGAGCCTTCATGACTGCCGATACACCGTTGCTGATCACCTTCTCCGCCTACCTGCTGCTGATGGTGGGCCTCGGCTTCTGGGCCTGGCGCTCAACCACTACCTTCGACGATTACATTCTCGGCGGCCGCTCGCTGGGCAGCTATGTCACCGCCCTGGCCGCCGGCGCATCGGACATGAGCGGCTGGCTGCTGATGGGCCTGCCCGGTGCCATGTACCTGACCGGCATGTCCGAGGCCTGGATCGGGGTCGGTCTGGTCCTGGGCGCCTGGCTGAACTGGCGCCATGTCGCCGGCCCGCTGCGGGTCTACACCGAGCGCGCCAACAACGCCCTGACCCTGCCCGACTTCTTCACCCAGCGCTTCGAGGACAGCCAGAAGCTGCTGCGCATTTTTTCCGCAGTAGTGATCCTGGTGTTCTTCACCATCTACTGCGCCTCCGGGGTGGTGGCCGGTGCCCGCCTGTTCGAAAGCGTGTTCGGCATGCCCTACGGCCAGGCGCTGTGGTGGGGCGCGGCGGTGACCGTGATCTACACCTTCGTCGGCGGCTTCCTGGCCGTGAGCTGGACCGATGTCGTCCAGGCCACCTTGATGATCTTCGCCCTGCTGCTGGTGCCGGTGATCGTGCTGATGGAGCTGGGCGGGCCCGGCGCCAGCGTCGCCCTGATCGAGCAGGTTGATCCGTCCCGCCTGTCGTGGGTCGGCACCGGCGGCGTCATCGCCGTCGTCTCGGCGATCGCCTGGGGCCTGGGCTACTTCGGCCAGCCGCATATCCTGGCCCGGTTCATGGCCGCCGAAACGGTCAACACCATTCCCGCCGCCCGGCGCATCGCCATGACCTGGATGACGCTGTGCCTGGCTGGCTCGCTGGCGACCGGTTTCCTGGGCATTGCCTGGTTCGCGGTCAATCCCGAGGTGGCCGCGCCGGTGACGGCCAATCCGGAGCGGGTGTTCATCGAACTGTCGACCCTGCTGTTCAATCCCTGGATTGCCGGCATCCTGTTGTCGGCGATCCTGGCGGCGGTGATGAGCACGCTGTCGGCGCAGCTTCTGGTCTGCTCCAGCGCCCTGACCGAGGATTTTTATCGTGGTTTCGTGCGCCCGCGCGCCGGCCATCGCGAGCTGGTCTGGTTCGGACGGGCCATGGTGCTGATGGTGGCCCTGCTGGCGCTGTGGCTGGCGCGCGATCCGGACAGCCGGGTGCTGGGACTGGTCGCCTATGCCTGGGCCGGCTTCGGCGCAGCCTTTGGTCCGGTGGTGATCCTGTCGGTGAGCTGGCAGCGGATGACCCGCAACGGCGCCCTGGCCGGGATGATCACCGGCGCGGTGGTGGTCGTGGCCTGGCGCCACACCGGCTTCGCCCTGTACGAGATGGTGCCCGGCTTCATCGCCGCCACCGTGGCCATCGTCGCGGTCAGCCTGCTTGACAAGCCGCCGTCGCAATCGATCCAGGCCCGGCACCAGCAGGTGCGCCTGTCGCTGCGCGAAACCCGGTACTGAATGGCGATCATTGGCCGATGCCGCGCCATAGCGCCACGGGCCGGGGCCGTTGTGATGCGGCGCCGGAGTACACTGCCGCCGCCATGGTGCCCCTGACTTTTTCCGCCCGCCTGCCGCTGTTGCTGGCCCTGTTGCTGCCGGTGATGGCGTCCGGGCCGTTGCCGGCGCTGGCCGAGCCGGTGGCTGTCAGCGAGGTGGCTGACGCCGCCGCCAGCCTGGTTGCCGATGACCAGGACCTGGGCCCGGATCTGGATGCGATCCGGCGCTTCGTCGAGGTCTACCGGGTGCTCAAGGGCGCCTATGTCGAGCCGGTCGAGGATGAAGCGCTGATCGAGGCCGCGATCGGCGGCATGCTCGGCAGCCTGGACCGCTACACCGGCTACCTGGACCTGGATGCCCTGGAAGTGCTCACCGACGACACCCTGGGCGCCTATGACGGGCTCGGGGTGGAAGTGATCTCCGGTGCCGGCATCCTGCAGGTGATCGGCGCGATGGCCGATTCGCCGGCCGAACGCGCCGGTTTGCAGCCGGGCGATTTCATCACCCACATCGACGAGGTCGAGGTTGACGAAGCCAACCTTGCCCATGCCCTGCGCCAGTTGCGCGGCCGGCCCGGCAGCCGCGTCCGCCTGGGCCTGCTGCGCAATGAAGAGCCGCTGCAAATCGACCTGGTGCGCGCACGGATCCGCCTGGGTACGGTTCGCGGCCAATTGCTGGCTCCCGGTTATGCCCTGATCGGCATCGAGCAGTGCCAGCAGCACACCGCCGCCGAGCTGCACCGGCAACTGACCCGCCTGCGTCGGGCCGGCGGCGCTGGTCTGGCAGGCGCGATCCTGGATCTGCGCGGCAACCCCGGTGGCGCCCTGGATGCCGCCGTCGCGATCACCGAGCTGTTCCTGGACCGCGGCCGCATCGTCAGCATCCACGGGCGGATGCCCGGCACCCGGCGTCATTACGATGCCCGCCCCGGCGGTGCCTGGACCGACCTGCCGCTGGCGATCCTGATCGATGGCGAGACCGCCTCGGCGGCCGAGATCGTCGCCTCGGCGCTGCAAAGCCATGGCCGTGCCGTGCTGCTGGGCGAGCGCAGCTTCGGCAAGGGCTCGGTGCAGAACGTCTTCGTGCTCGATGAGGCCCATGCCGCGCGGGTCACCACCGCCCATTACCTGGCCGCCGATGGCCGGGTGATCCAGGGCCAGGGCGTGGCGCCGGACATCGCAGTGGCCGATGTCCAGCAGGGTCGGCTGCAGCCGGTCGCCGAGGACGAGGACGCCGACCCGGTGGTCGCCGCGGCGCTGGCGGCATTGCGCCGGGCGGCGGCCGGCGAAGTGAGCGGCGATGCGCGCGCTGAAATGCCCGAAATGCCCGATGGATCATTGCTGAATCACGGCTTCGAGCCGGCGCCACATGGCCGTTGACCTCGCCGACGTCGCTGACGACGGCGAGCGCTCGCCGCTGCCACCGATCCGGATCGTGGTCGCGGTGATCGCCAATCCCGCCGGCCAGGTACTGCTGGTGCGCAAGCGTGGTTCGGACACCTTCATCCAGCCCGGCGGCAAGCCCGAGCCGGGCGAAGCGCCATTGGCGGCGCTGGCGCGGGAATTGTTCGAGGAGCTGGGCCTGCAATTGCGCGCCGACACGGCGATCGGGCTGGGCCGGTTCGAGCATTGGGCGGTGAACGAACCCGGTCGCCGGGTCCAAGCCCAGGCCTGGGCCTGCCAGGTGGCAGGCGCGCCGGTGGCTGCGGCGGAGATTGCCGAATTGATCTGGCTTGATCCGCTGTTGCCGTTCCCGGTGCCGGTGGCGCCGCTCAGCGCCACCGCCATCCTGCCGGCGTGGCGCGCGCAGGTCGCCGGCGCGCGCCGAGGGCCATGGCGCTGCCGGCGCCGGTCTACTTTTTCTTCGGCAGGTACAGGTCGGTGATCGTGCCTTCGTAGGCCTCGGCCGCCATCGCCACCGACTCGGACAGGGTCGGGTGCGGATGGATGGTCAGGGCGATGTCGCCGGCCTCGGCGCCCATCTCGATCGCCAGCGCGGCTTCGGCGATCAGCTCGCCGGCATTGGCGCCGACGATGCCGGCACCGATGACGCGGTTGCTGGCCGCATCGAACAGCAGCTTGGTGAAGCCCTCGGTGCGGCCGATGCCGATCGCCCGGCCGGAGGCGGCCCAGGGGAACTTGCCGACGCCGACCTGCAGGCCCCTGGCCCTGGCTTCCGCCTCGGTGACCCCGACCCAGGCGATTTCCGGATCGGTATAGGCCACCGAGGGAATCACCCGGGCGACCCATTCGCGTTTTTCGCCAGCCACCACCTCGGCCGCCAGCTTGCCCTCGTGCGTGGCCTTGTGTGCCAGCATCGGCTGGCCGACGACATCGCCGATGGCGAAGATGTGCGGCACATTGGTGCGCATCTGCCGGTCAACCGGGATGAAGCCGCGTTCTGTGACCTGCACGCCGGCCTGGTCGGCGCCGATGCTGTCGCCGTTCGGGCGCCGGCCGACCGCGACCAGGATGCGGTCGTAGAGCTGGGCATCGGGCGCCTTGTCGCCTTCGAAGCTGGCCTTCAGGCCCTTCTTCTGCGCTTCGATGCCGGTGACCTTGGTCTTCAGGTGGATGCCGCCGCCATAGCGTTTGCCGATGCGCTGGGCCAGCGGCCGCACCAGATCGGCATCGGCGCCGGGAATCAGCTGGTCTGCCAGTTCAACCACGGTCACCTCGCTGCCCAGCGCGTCGTAGACGCAGGCCATTTCCAGGCCGATGATGCCGCCGCCGATGACCAGCAAGCGCTTGGGAACATCGGCCAGTTCAAGCGCGTCGGTGGAATCCATCAGGCGCGGATCATCCCAGGGCAGGCCGGGCAGCTTCACCGCCTGCGAGCCGACCGCGATGATCGCGTGCTCGAAACGCAGCAATTGCGTGTCCTCGGCGCCCTCGACCTCCAGCTCGTTGGCCGAAATGAAGCGACCGACGCCGGTGACGGTGCGTACCTTGCGCTGCTTGGCCATGCCGGCCAGGCCCTTGGTGAGCTGGCCGACGACCTTGTCCTTGTTGCTGCGCAGCGCATCCAGCTCGATCTTCGGCTTGCCGAAGCTGATGCCCAGGTCGGCGGCATGCCCGGCTTCGTCGATGACCTTGGCCGCGTGCAGCAGGGCCTTGGACGGGATGCAGCCGACATTGAGGCAGACCCCGCCCAGGGTGTCGTAGCGCTCGACCAGCACCGTATCCACACCCAGGTCGGCGGCGCGGAAGGCGGCGGTGTAGCCGCCCGGGCCGCCACCAAGGACCAGCAGGCGGCACTCGATGTCGGCCTTGCGGCCGCTGGACCCGGCAGCGGCAGGTGCCGGCTTGCCTCCGTCATCGGCGGGTTGGTCGTCGTTGTTGCCGTCGTTGTTGTCGTCGCTGGCACCGGCCTTGGCGGGCGCGGCCTTGCCGCCGCCGTTGCCGGCGTTGGCCTGGGACTTGCCACCGGCCTCATCACCGGCTTCGTCACCGGCGTCCAGCACGGCGACGACATCGCCTTCGCTGAGGCTGTCGCCAACCTTGACCTTGATTTCGCGGATCGTGCCCGCGGCCGGGGCCGGTACTTCCAGCGTCGCCTTGTCCGATTCCAGAGTCAGCAGACCCTGATCCTTGGTGACGACATCGCCGGGCTGCACCAGCACCTCGATGACGGGAACGTCCTGGAAGTCGCCGATGTCCGGCACCTTGATTTCAATGGTCATGAGCGCTGGGCCGTGGTCGGGTGGGGGAAAAGCGGGCGCCGCCGGTTACAGCAGCACCCGGCGCATGTCGGCCAGCACCTGCGCCAGCCAGGCGCTGAAGCGGGCGGCGGCGGCACCGTCGATGACGCGGTGGTCGTAGCTGAGCGACATCGGCAGCATCAGCCGCGGCTTGAACTTGTCGCCGTTCCAGACCGGCTTCATTGCCGAGCGTGAAACGCCCAGAATGGCGACTTCCGGCGCGTTGATGATCGGCGTGAACGCGGTGCCGCCGATGCCGCCCAGCGAGCTGATCGAGAAGCAGCCGCCGGACATCTGCGCCGGACCGAGCTTGCCGTCGCGGGCCTTGGCCGCCAGCTCCGAAGTTTCCTCGGCCAGTTCGATGATGCCCTTGCGATCAACATCGCGGATCACCGGCACCACCAGGCCATTGGGCGTGTCGGCGGCGAAACCGATATGGAAATACTTCTTCAGCACCAGGGCCTCGCCGTCGGCATCCAGCGAGGCGTTGAATTCGGGGAATTTCTTCAGGCCCGCCACCACCGCCTTCATCAGGAAGGCGAGCAGGGTGAGTTTGATCCCGGCCTTGGCGTGTTCCTTGTTCAATTGCACGCGCAGCGCTTCCAGGCCGGTGATGTCGGCCTCGTCGAACTGGGTGACGTGCGGGATCATCGCCCAGTTGCGCGCCAGGTTGGCGCCGGAGATTTTCTTGATCCGCGACAGCGGCTTTGACTCGATCTCACCAAACTTGCTGAAATCCACCTTCGGCCAGGGCAGCAGGTCCAGGCCGCCACCGGCGCGGGCCGTCGCTGCGCCGGCACCGTCACCGGCCAGCGCCGATTTGACGAAGCCGGAGACATCCTCGCGGCTGATCCGGCCGCCGCGGGCGCTGCCCTTGACCTGGGCCAGGTCCACGCCCAGCTCGCGGGCAAAGGCGCGCACCGCCGGTGAGGCATAGGGCACCTTGGCCGGCGCCACCTGGTCGGCATCGAAACTGACCGGGGGTGAGCTTGTCGGGCCTTGAGTCTGGGCCTTGTCGTTGCTGGCGGCGGCGCTGTCGGCATCGTCCTTGGCATCGGCCTTGGCCTTGCCACCGCGGTCCTTGTCGTCGTCGTCCTTGTCGCTGCCGGCGCCGGTGTCAGCAGCGTCCGCTTTGCCGGCGTCGGCCGGCGGCGTATCGGCCTTGGCCTCAGTGGCGGACTTGGCGTCGTCGCCCTTCTTGCCAGCGTCCTGGTCACCGTCCGGGCCGCCGTCCTCGTCCGCGACCTCGATCATGGCGACGACGCTGCCTTCGCCGATGCCATCACCGACAGCCACCTTCAATTCCTTGATGACGCCGGCGAACGGTGCCGGCACTTCCATCGTCGCCTTGTCCGATTCCAGGGTCACCAGGCCCTGGTCGGCCTTGACCGTGTCGCCAACGGCAACCAGCAACTCGATGACGGGCACATCCTCGAATCCGCCGATATCGGGGACGGTGGCTTCCTTGATCTGTGGCATGAGAGGTCCTGCTGGCCGGCTGTCGGTGCGATCATCCTATTGTGACCGCTCGCCACGATTGCGGCCACCCGCGTCGCCGAGGCTGATGGCGATGACTGTGATGGCACGATGGCCGGAGCGTTCTGCCGGCCAAACGCTGATTTCCCGTCAATCCTGCCGTGGCCGAGGGCATCGCCCAGAACCGTGCTGCGACTATTGACCCTGACCGAAACTGCCAAGGCATGAACAAACCTCCGCTCGCCAGCCCGCTCGTCCAGGCCGATCGCGATGGCGTCCTGGTTCTGGGCGCCAGCGGCCTGATCGGCGCAGCGCTGCTGCGCCAACTGCACACGGCCGGGGTCCACATCCATGCCGCCAGCCGGTCCGCGCAGCCAGCGCCTGAATTGGCCGGGCTGGCGACCTGGCGGCTGGGTCCGGATTTCGATCTCTATGCCAACCCGCAAGCGGCTGCGGCCGGTTGGCCGGCCTGCGCAACCGTGCTCAGCGCCGGCCCGCTCGATGCCCTGGCGGCCTGGCTGGAGCGTGATGGCGCACCCGCCCTGCGCCGCCTGGTCGCGATCGGATCGACCAGCGTGGCGACCAAGCAGGATTCCCCGGAGGCGGGCGAACGGGTGCTGGCGCGAACCCTGCAGCACGCCGAACAGCGCATCATCGCGCACTGCCGAAGGCATGGGATCGCCTGGACAATCCTGCGTCCGACCCTGGTCTGGGGCGAGGGTCGGGATCGCAATCTCACACTTATCGCGGCCATGGCCCGGCGTCGGCGCTGGCTGGCGGTGCCCGGTTTCGCCACCGGCTGCCGCCAGCCGATCCGCAACACCGAGGTCGCCCGCGCGATGATCCTGGCCTGGCGCCAGCCGGCGGCCAACGGTCATTGCCTGGACCTGCCTGGCGGCCAGATCCTGACCTATCTGGAGATGGTGCGCCGGCTGGTGGCGGTGGCCGCGCCCGATTGCCGGGTAATCACCCTGCCGGCCAGCGCATCCCGCCTGGCCTTGTCGGCAGCCAGGCGTCTGCGCCTGCTCGACGGCGCCCGGGCGGCGATCATCGAGCGCATGGCGCAGGATCTTCAATTCGACGGCGGCCCGGCGCAACGGTTGCTGGGCTTTGTTGCCGCGGGCTTCCAGCCAGTTGCCGGGGATTTCCCGCCGACTTGAGCCGGTGCATCCATGGTGCGACGCAACATGCTGATCAGTCGTGCTTTTTTGCCTTCACCGCTCGTTGCCAAGCCGTTCAGGCGCTGCCATGATACGGCACCGTATTGAACACAATTCATTGCAAGTCCACACCTGCGCCAGGGAGTTCCGTATGCGCCTCATCCAGTCATCAGCCGCCGTCCTGCTTTGCCTGACGCTGGCCGCTTGCGGCGGCAGCGGCAACAGCCCGCAGGTCAACAACCCGCCGCCACCGCCACCGACCAACGACGATGGCAGCCCGGTTACCGGCGTCATCACGCCGCGCTTTGATCCCAGCGCCGGCGTGCTGCCATTCCCGGTCAACCTGCTGTTGCAGGGCACCACCGACCTGACCTTGAACATCCCGGTCGCCGATCCGACCAACTACGGCGATCCGCAGGTGGTGCTCAACGCCCTGGACGGCTTCAGCACCGTCGCCCCCTGGCGCTTCGAGCTGTCGGCGCCGCCCAGGGCCGATACCGTGCGCGCCGGCCAGACGGTGCGCGTGTTCGAGGTCAACCTGACCGGCCCGGGTGGCGGTGTCACCGGCGTCGTGCGCGAGCTGTCGCCGCAGGAATATGTGGTCGCCCAGGCGCCCAGCGACACCACTGGCCGCACCATCGCCATCGTCCCGACCCGGCCGTTGAACCAGATCACCAGCTACATGGCGGTGGTCACCGATGGCATCACCGATGCCCGCGGCAACAATGCCACGCCGGACCAGACCTACTTCCTGGCCAAGCGCACCACGCCGCTGTGCAATGGCGACCAGCGCCTGGATCCGCTGCTGCCGGAAACCGCCTGCCCGAGCCTTGAAGGCCTGCGCCAACTGGTCAACAGCCAGGAGATGGCCGCCGCCTCGCAGGGCATTGCCCGCGACGACATCGTCCTGACCTGGGTCGCCACCACGCAGAGCATCAGCGTCGTCACCGGCATGGTCGCGACCACGATCGAGCCGCGCAGCCATGCCCTGGTGCCAACCGGCATGACCCTGGCCGACCTCAACCCGGCGCTGCCGCCGATCGCCGACGTGTTCATCGGCTTCATCGACCTGCCCTATTACCTGGATGCGCCCAACGCCGAAAACCCGACCGCGGTGCTGACCGGCTTCTGGCAGGCCGAGCCCGGCGCCTACGTGCCGCCGTTTGATGCCCTGCCGCTGGATCCGACCTCCACCCACCTGACCTATGCCAACCCGCTGCCGCGGCTGAAGTCGGTGCAACGGGTGCCGGTGCTGGCGACCTTGCCCAATGCCAATTCCCAGCGCGCCCGTCCGGCCGCCGGCTGGCCGACCACCCTGTTCCAGCACGGCATCACCGGCAATCGCAGCCAGGGCCTGGCCCTGGCCGGCACCCTGGCCAGCCAGGGCATCGCCATGGTTGCCATCGACCTGCCACTGCACGGTCTGCCGCCGGGCCATCCGCTGCATATCGGCAACTTCCCGCTCGGCGCCGTCGAGCGCACCTTCGATGTCGACCTGGTCGACAACGAGCTGGGCGGCTGTGCCGCCGGCCCGATCTGCCCGGATGGCCAGGCCGATCCCTCCGGCACCCATTTCATCAACCTGGGCAGCCTGTTGAGCTCGCGCGACAACATCCGGCAGGCCGAAGTGGATCTGATGTCGCTGGCGGCGACCGCGCCGCTGTTCGACTTCAACGGCGATGGCGTCGGCGATCTGGACGGCTCGCGCCTGAGCCTGGTCGGCATGTCCCTGGGCGGCATCGTCGGCGCGCCATTCGTGGCCATGTCCGAACACGTCAACGTCGCCGCGCTGTCGGTGCCCGGCGGCGGCATCGCCCGGATGCTCGATGGCTCGCAGACCTTTGGTCCGCGCATCCGGGCCGGCCTGGCCGCCTCCGGGGTTCAGGCGGGCACACCGCTGTATGACACCTTCATGGCCGTGGCGCAGACCGCCATCGATGCCGGTGATCCGGTCAACTACGGCTTCATTTCCGCCAACAACGCCGTCCTGCTGCATCAGGTGGCCGGCGATGCCGTGGTGCCCAATTCGGTTGCCGGGGCGCCGCTGTCGGGTACCGAGGCGCTGATCCGCGTCTTTGGCCTGGAGGTGATCGACCAGACCGTGCAGGACCCGGCTGGCGTCCATGCCGCCGTGCGCTTCAGCCAGGGCGGTCATGGCTCCCTGCTTGACCCCAGCATCGCGCCAGCGGTCACCCAGGAGATGCAGCGCCAGATTGCCAGTTTTGTCGCCAGCCACGGCACCGCCGTGCTGGTTTCCGACACCAGTGTCATTGAATGAGAGGCGGAGCAGTCATGACCACGCGCAAGAATCTGAGTATGGCCATCGCGCTGGCGCTTGCGGCTTCCGCCGCCGGTGTCCAGGCCCTGGACTTCAGCAATGGCGAATGGACCGGTTCGCTCGACACCACGGTCAGCTATGGCGTGTCCTGGCGCGCCAAGGACCCCGGTGACGACCAGATCGGCAAGGCCAACCTCAACCCCGATGTCATGTTCATGAGCAATGCCGAGCAGCGCGCCGCCCCCGGCCGCTGGTCGGTCAATGGCGACGATGCCAACCTGAAGTGGGAAAAGGGCGACATCGTTTCCAACACGGTCAAGATGACCAGCGAGCTGTCGCTGAACTGGCGCAACTTCGGCGCCTTCCTGCGCGGCTCGGCGTTCTACGACTTCGAGTACGAGGACCGTGACGACATGGCCGCCGACGCGCTGGACCGGGTCGGCAGCCGGGCGCGCCTGCTCGACGCCTTCGTGTTCTGGAACTTCGGCCAGGCCGACGGCATCAGCGGCGCCACCCGCCTGGGCGCCCAAGTGGTCAGTTGGGGCGAAAGCACCTTCATCCAGGGCGGCATCAACCAGATCAATCCGGTCGATGTCTCGGCCTTGCGCGTGGCCGGCTCGGAACTGAAGGAAGCCTTCCTGCCGGTGCCGATGCTCTGGGCCTCGTTCAACCTCACCGACAACCTGGCGCTGGAAGCGCTGTACATGTTCAAGTTCATGCAGACCGATCCGGAGCCGGTCGGCAGCTACTTCGCCACCAACGACTTCGCGCCGGCCGGCGGCCGTTACGCGATGCTCAACTTCGGTACCGTGCCGCAGCCGGTGATCAATCCGGATCTGTTCTGGCAGGTCTGCCACAGTGGCCCGTCGGGCTACCTGCTCAGCGACCGCACCGATCTGAGCCCGACCCATGTCGCCGCCGGCTGCTCGGCGGCCCTGCCGCGCGCCGAAGACCGGCGCCCGTCCGACAGCGGCCAGTACGGCGTTGCCCTGCGCTACTTCGCGCCGCATCTGGGCGATACCGAGTTCGGCCTGTTCTACCTGCGCTACCACAGCCGCCTGCCGCTGCTGTCGGGCCAGTCGGTGACCAGCAGCGCACCCAGCTCGGGCCGGGTCATCGTCGAATATCCCGAGGATATCGACCTGATCGGCATCAGCGCCAACACCACCCTGCCCTGGGGCCTGGCGTTCCAGGGCGAGCTCAGTTTCAAGGACGGCCAGCCCTACCAGTACGACGATGTCGAGCTGCTGTTCGCCGGCCTGAGCCCGCTCAATGCGCTGATCCCCGAACCGGGCCTGCGCTTCCACAGCCAGTTGGGCAACTTCGCCCCGGGCGAGTACATCCGTGGCTGGGGCCGGCATGAGGTCTGGCAGGGTCAGTTCACCCTGACCAAGGTGTTCGGGCCGGGCAATATTCTGGGTTCGGACCAGATCGCCTCGGTGCTGGAAGTGGGCGCCACCAATGTCGCCGACCTGCCCGGCCAGGACGTGCTGCGCTACAACGGCGACGGCACCGATACCGGCGGCGGACCCGATGTCAGCGGCGGCCATCTGCGCAACCCGATCACCCAGGAAGGCGGCTTCCCCAACCGCTTCTCGTGGGGCTACCGGCTGGCTTTCCGCGCCGACTACAGCAATGCCTTCGGCAGCGCCTTTACGCTCTCGCCGCGCGTGGCCTTCAGCCACGATGTCAACGGCATCACCCCGGGACCGGGCGCGAACTTCATCAAGGATCGCAAGTCCTATACCGTGGGCATGGAAGCCAACTACCTCAACCAGTGGGCGCTGGACATGAGCTACTCGCGCTATTTCGGCGCCGGCATGTTCAATTCGCTGGCCGACCGCGACTTCGTCAGCCTCTCCGCCCGCTACTCGTTCTGATATTCCAGGAGCACGACGATGCGTATCCGACTCAATCTGCTGGCCGCCGCGCTGGTCGCGGCCTTCGTGGCCGCCCCCGGCCACGCCGCCGTTTCCGAAGCCGAGGCCGCACGTCTGGGCCAGGACCTGACGCCGATGGGCGCCGAGCGGGCCGGCAACGGCGGCGCCATTCCCGACTGGGACGGCGGTGTCAGCACGGCGCCGGCCGGCTTCCAGCCCGGCCAGGCCCATATTGACCCGTTTGCCGATGACCAGGTCCAGTTCACCATCGGCCCGGACAACGTCAACGACTACGCCGCCAACCTGTCCGAAGGCCAGCGCGCCATGTTCGCCCGCTACGACACCTTCCGGATGAACATCTATCCGACCCGGCGCAGTGCCGCCTTCTCCCAGCGCCAGTACGACATGGCCCGGCGCAATGCCACCACCGCGCAACTGGTGGCCGATGGCGACGGCGTGATCAACGCCGCCGAGAGCATCCCGTTCCCGATTCCGCAGAACGGCTATGAGGTGATCTGGAACCACAAGCTCAAGTACAAGGGCGAGTCCGCCTCGCGCGACAACAACCAGGCGCCGGTCACCGCCCGCGGCGGCTACAACCTGGCCAAGCTGCGCGAAGAGTTCTACGTGCCCTACTCGATGGAGGGCGGCAACGTCGAGGACATCAACAACGTCCTGCTGTATTTCTTCCAGTCGGTCGATGCACCGCCGCGCCTGGCCGGCCAGCTTCTGCTGGTGCATGAAACCCTCAACCAGCAGACCACGCCTCGCCAGGCCTGGGTCTACAACCCCGGCCAGCGCCGCGTGCGCCGTGCGCCCAATGTCGCCTATGACAACCCGGGCACCGCTGCCGACAACCTGCGCACCAACGACATGACCGACATGCTCAACGGTGCCCTGGACCGCTTCGACTGGGAGCTGGCAGGCAAGCGCGAGATCTACGTGCCCTACAACAGCTACAAGGCCCATGCCGCCACGGCCCAGGAACTGATCAAGCCCGGACATCTGGATCCGGACTACCTGCGCTACGAGTTGCACCGGGTCTGGGTCGTCGAGGCCACGCTGAAGCCGGGCGCGCGCCACATCAACAGCCGTCGCACCTACTACATCGACGAGGATAGCTGGCAGATCCTGCTCACCGACCACTACGACGGTGAAGGCAATCTGTGGCGTTATTCCGAGGCCCCGTCGATCCAGTACTACGACCAGCCGCTGTTCTGGACCTCGATGGAGAACCACCACGACCTGAAGAACGGCCGCTACCTGGTCCAATGCGTGGACAACGCCGAGAGCATTGACTTCTCGCGCCAGTTCTCCCTGGACCAGTTCTCGCCGCAGGCGCTGCGTACCCGCGGCGTCCGCTAAAGGCCTTCCATGCCACCGCAGCGGTCACGACGCGCACGTCGTGACCGGCTGCCGCTGGCGCATCGCCACCGCGCCGGCTCGTCGTTGATGCCGAACGCGTTGACTTGACGGGACCGATCGCCATGTCCACTGCCTTTTCCCGGGCGTTTGCCGTGCCCACCCTGCTGGCGGCGGCCCTCGTCATCGCCGCCGGCCCGCTGGCAGCGCAAGCACCTGACCCTGACCCAGCTCCTGGCCGCGCCCAGGCCCAGGCCCAGGCCGCGGCCCCGGCATGGCAATGGCCCGATCCGGTGTTCAGCGACAGTGAGCTGCTGTCGCGCGCGTCGGACGCCCTGCTGCTTGATGTCATCGCACTGGCCGACGGCCGCCGCCATGTCGCCGTCGGCGAACGCGGCCATGTCCTGGTGTCAGACGACCAGGGCAACCAGTGGCGCCAGATCCAGGTGCCGACCCGTTCCACCCTGACTGCGCTGGCCGCCGCCGGCAACACTCTGGTCGCGGTTGGCCATGATGGCGTGATCCTGCATTCGGACGATGCCGGCGAGCATTGGCAGCGGGTGCGCGAAGAACCGTACTCGCAGGACAACCGGCGCTCGCCCAGCAATGGTTCGCCCCTGCTGGATGTCCTTTTCCTGGATGAGCAGCGCGTGATCGCGGTCGGCGCCTACACGTTGATGTTGTTCAGCAACGACGGCGGCCAAACCTGGCAGGACCAGGACATGGTGCTGCGCGAGGATGCCGACAGCGCTGCCGTCGACACGCTGGCCAATGCCGACGCTGGCCCGGATACCGCCGGCTTGGGCGACTACCTGGCCGACCCCGGCATCGAAACTGATGACGATGCCGACGCCTGGTCGGATGCCTTTTTGTTCAGCGACGACGACCTGCTGCTGGGCGATGAGGCCGATCCGCATCTGAACGCCCTGGCCCGGCTCGATGACGGCCGCCTGCTCCTGGTCGGCGAGCGCGGCAGCGCCTGGCGTTCCGACGATGACGGCCAGAGCTGGCTGCGACTGGCTCTGCCCTACGCCGGTTCCATGTATGGATTGCTGGCCGGTGCCGACGGCACCCTGCTCGCCTTCGGCCTGCGCGGCCGGGTCCTGGAAAGCAGCGATGGCGGCGACAGTTGGCGGCCGCTGGACAGTGCCAGCCAGGCGACCCTGTTCGACGGCCTGGTCACCGCCAATGGCGACATCATCCTGGTCGGTGGCCAGGGCCGGGTTCTGCATCGGCCCGCCGGCAGCGATACCTTCTCGGCCAGCACCTTCGTCGACGGCAATGGTGAGACGCCGACCCTGGCCGGTATCGTGGCCCTGGCCGATGGCAGGTTCCTGCTCGCCGGCGAGCGCGGCATCGATCTGTGGGAGGGACGGCCATGAGCCACAACCAGTCGCTGGAAGCCCCGGGTCCGTTCACCCGCTTCGCCGAACGGGCGGTATTCAACAACCGGCCCGTGGTGCTGGGCATCTGCATCCTGATTACCGTGGTCATGGGCTGGTTCGCCAGCCAGTTGCATGTCGATGCCGGCTTCAAGAAGCAGATCCCGCTGCAGCACGAGTACATGCAGACCTTCCTGGACTATGAGGAAGAGTTCGGCGGCGCCAACCGGGTGCTGCTGGCGGTGATCGCCAATGACGGCGACATGTTCGACCAGGAATTCTTTTCCACCCTGGAGGACATCACCTCCGATGTGCTGGCGATCCCGGCCGTGGATGACTCCCGCGCCCGCTCGCTGTTCACGCCCAATGTCCGCTTCGTCGAGGTGGTCGAGGACGGCTTTGCCGGCGGCAACGTCATTCCCGACGACTTCACGCCCAACCTGGACGGCTTCGAGGCCACCGACGAAGACTTCGCCACCTTGCGCAGCAACATCGTCAAGGCCGGCATCCTCGGCCGCCTGGTCGCGCGTGACTGGTCAGGGGCCATGGTCTGGGCCGACCTGATTCCCGAGGATTCCGGCGCCACCCGCCTGGACTACCAGGAAGTGGCCGCCAGCTTCGAGGCCATCCGGCAAAAGTACGAAGGCGAGAACCACACCGTCCACATCATCGGTTTCGCCAAGATGGTCGGCGACATTGCCGAGGGCGCGCGCTCGGTGATCGTCTTCTTCGCCGTCACCATCGTCTTCACCTGGCTGCTGCTGTTCATCTATTCGACCTCGATCAAACTGGCCACGCTGACCGTGCTGGCCTCGCTGGTGGCCGTGGTCTGGATGCTCGGTGCCCTGCGCCTGATGGGCTTTGGCATCGATCCGATGAACATGCTGACGCCGTTCCTGATCTTCGCCATCGCCGTCAGCCACGGCGAACAGATGATCAACCGGTTCCGCGGCGAGATCTTCTTCGGCGGCCTTGAGGACGGCACCGCCGAGGAGTTGCGCTCGCGCGTGGGCAAGCCACCGGCCGAGGCTGCACGCCTGGCGTTCCGGCGCCTGCTGGTTCCAGGCTCGGTCGCCCTGCTCGCCGGCTGCATCGGCTTTGCCACCATCTTGCTGATCCCGATCCGGATCATCTTCGAGCTCGCCATCACCGCCACTGTCGGCGTCGGCCTGACCCTGATCACCAACCTGGTGCTGTTGCCGGTGATGCTCAGCTACACCCGGCTGCGCAACATGGAGCGCAAGCGCGAATACCGCTTGCGCCAGTTGACCCGCTTCGACCGCATCTGGGCGGCGCTGTCCCGGCTCAGCCGGCCAGGACTGGCCGCCGTGGTCGTGCTGATCGGCGTCACCATGTGGTTCTTTGCCGAGAATCACGGCGACAAGGTCATGGTCGGCGATGCCGAGGAAGGCGTCGCCGAGCTGCGTCCGCAAGCCCGCTACAACCAGGATGCGCGCGCAATCACCGCCAAGTTCGCCCTGGGCGTGGACATCCTCAATGTCATCGCCGAGGCCCGGCCCGATGCCTGCACAATGAGCTACCCGGTGATGGAAACCATCGACCGGCTGGCCTGGCACCTGGCCAATGTCGAAGGCGTGCAGCAGGTGATCTCGCTGCCGCAGGCGGCCAAGATCGCCAACTCGGGTTGGAACGACGGCTCCATCCACTGGCGTGTGCTGCCGCGTGATTCCGACACCCTGCGCCTGGCCACCCAGGGCTTCGAGACCGACTCGGGCCTGCTCAACGGCGACTGTTCGGCGATTCCGATCACCGCCTTCCTGGCTGATCACCGCTCGGAAACCATCGACCGGGTGATCGACGCCGTGCGCGAATTCCGGCGCGACAACAACGCCTGGTTCGAAGGCGAAAACCTGCGCCAGACCCTGGCCACCGACTACCAGGCCGCCTTCGACCAGGGCGAGGAATTCAACGACGACCGGGTCAACCTGCGCCTGGCCACCGGCAATATCGGCGTGCTCGCGGCGACCAACGACACCGTGCGCGCGGTCGAGCACCGCATGCTGTACTTGCTTTACGCCGCCGTGTTCCTGATGTGTCTGCTCAGCTTCCGCAGCATCCGTGCCGCCCTGTGCATCGTGCTGCCGCTGCTGCTGGTCACCGAGCTGGGCCACTCGCTGATGGTCGAGCTGGACATCGGCATGAAGGTCAACACGCTGACCGTGATCGCCCTGGGCGTGGGCATCGGCGTCGACTACGCGATCTACATCTTCGCGCGCATGCGCGAGGCGCTGAATCAGGGCCGGACCCTGTCGGAATCGTATTTCATCGCCCTGAAGACCACCGGCATCGCCATCTTCTATACCGCCCTGACCCTGGCGGTCGGCGTGGCCACCTGGATCTTCTCGGACCTGAAGTTCCAGGCCGACATGGGCCTGATGCTGACCTTCATGTTCGTGGTCAACATGGTCGCCGCCATCGTCTTCCTGCCGGCCCTGTGCCGCTGGCTGCTGCGGCCGACCGAGAAGGACACCTGGACGCCGCCGGTGTAATCCTTGCCTTGCCGGTTCCGGGAAACTGAACCGGCAGACGGGTCGCCGTCCGGACCCGATCAGGCTTGGCCGCGTCGTCTGCAGTCGCCGGTGCCCGCCGGCCGACCCTTGCCTGCGCTCCACAGTTCCTGCCACCTGGGTTGGTGCCGGCGCTGGATAATGGCGCGTCCCGCCGTCGCCTTCGGCGTCGGTGCCGCAGCCGGCGGCGATCCGTCCCTCAGCGACGGCCGGGCGCCGGCAGCCACTCCCTGCCAGGCAGCCTGATCACCCGATGAAACTCTACGGCAAACTGCTCATCTCCATGGCCACCGCCGGCGCGCTCGCCCTGGCGGCGTTGGCCGTGACGATGAACTGGCGCCTGGGCCAGGGCTTTGTCGATTTCGTCAACGCCGCCGATGCCGAGCGCCTGCCGCCGATCGCCCTGTCCCTGACCGAGCACTACATCGAGCACGGCGACTGGGAAACCCTGCGCGACGACAACAGCGTCTGGCGCTCGATCCTGGTCCGCGCCCGCGACATCGACGAGGCCGAAGATCGCGTCGACCCCGAGTGGGAGCAGCGCCAGCGTGCCACCCGACACCGGCAAAGTGATCCCTGGTCACCGCTGTGGCCGCGCCTGGTGGTGTTCACGCCCGAGCTTGAGGTCGTTGTCGGCCGTTTCGAATACGCTGATACCGGCCGCCACCGGGCGGTCACCGTCGGCGGCCAGACCGTCGGCTGGGTCGGTATGCACGAGGTCAGCCAGGTCAACTCGCGCGTCGCCGAAGCCTTCCTGGCCGACCAGCGCCAGGGCCTGCTCTGGGCCTCGCTGGCGATGGCGATCATGCTGGTGATCTCGGCCGCGGTGCTGGCCCGGGCCTGGACCCGGCCGATCGAGCGCATCGGCAAAGCCACCCGGCGCCTGGCCGGCGGAGACTTCAGCGCTCGTGTCGGTCGTTCCGGCAAGGACGAGATCGGCGAGCTGGCGCGGGACATCGATTTCCTCGCCCATTCCCTGGCCGAGGCCGACGCCGCGCGCAAACGCTGGATGGCCGATACCGCGCACGAACTGCGCACGCCGCTGGCCGTGCTCAAGGGCGAACTGGAAGCGCTGCAAGATGGCATCCGGCCGTTCGACCGCGATGCCGTGGCCTCCCTGCATGCCGAAACCCAGCACCTGGGTGCGCTGATCGAGGAATTGCGCGAACTGGCCCTGGCCGATGTCGGCGCCCTGGATTACCGCATGGAAACGGTCGACCTGGCCGAGCTGGTGCGCGATTGCCTGGATGCCAATGCCGGCCGTCTGCGCCAGCACCCGCTGACCGTGGTCGCCGATATGCCGCCACAGCCGGTACTGGTCCAGGGCGATGCCCGGCGCCTGCGCCAGTTGCTGGAAAACCTGCTGGAAAACAGTCTGCGCTACACCGACCCGGACGGCCGCCTGGAGCTGCAACTGAGCCAGCATCAGGATCGCGTCGAGCTGACCGTCGACGACAGTCCGCCCGGCGTTCCGGAGCAGGCCTTGCCGACGCTGTTCGACCCGTTCACCCGCGCCGACGCGGCCCGTTCCCGGGCCAAGGGCGGATCCGGCCTGGGCCTGGCCATCTGCCAGCGCATTGCCGAAGCCCACGGCGGCAGCATCGTTGCCAGCGCCTCCGCCCTGGGTGGGCTGCGCATGGCCCTGGTGTTGCCCACCCGTGAGCCACACCGGCCGTGAATCAGGCATGATCGGGTCATGACCGACATCGATGACCGCCCCGTTGTCCTCATCGTCGAGGACGAACCCAAGCTGTCGCGCCTGCTGGCCGACTACCTGCACGCCGCCGGTTTTTTCCCGGTCATCATCGAACGCGGTGACGAGGCCCTGGAAGCGGTTCAGGAACATGAGCCGGCGCTGATCCTGCTCGATCTGAACCTGCCGGGCATGGATGGCATTGCCGTGTGCCGGCAGTTGCGCAAGGTCTCCCGCGTGCCGGTGATCATGGTCACCGCGCGCACCGAGGAGGTCGATCGCCTGCTCGGCCTGGACCTGGGCGCCGACGATTACATCTGCAAGCCGTTCAGCCCGCGCGAGGTCATTGCCCGGGTCCGCGCCGTCCTGCGTCGCACCAGCGCCAGCCCGGATGATGTCAGCCGCGGCGATCCGGTACGCATGGATACCGAAGCCCGCCGCGCCGAGATCAACAGCCGCCCGGTCAACCTCACCGGGGTCGAGTTCGAGCTGCTGCGCACCCTGCGCGAACGCCCCGGCCGGGTCTACAGCCGGGCCGAACTGCTCGACCGCATCTATACCGATTACCGCGATGTCTCCGACCGCGCCGTCGACAGCCACATCAAGAACCTGCGGCGCAAGCTCGACACCGCACTGCCTGGACGCGAGCTGATCCACAGCGTCTATGGCGTCGGCTACCGCTACGAGCCCGAGGCGGCCGGCGACTGAGCGTCTGCACCCGTCACGCCTTCGGCGCTTCACTGCCAGCGGCGCCACCAAGCCACGATTCAGGCCCCGCTCGCCGCGGCCGCGTAAACTTGCCGGCTGGCAATGACATTCAAGGCAATGGACAGGCAGCAACATAATTTCGATGTGATCGTGGTCGGTGGCGGCCACGCCGGTACCGAAGCGGCGCTGGCCTCGGCGCGTGCCGGCGCGCGCACGCTGCTGCTCAGCCACAGCCTGGATACGCTCGGCGCGATGAGCTGCAACCCGGCCATCGGTGGCATCGGCAAGGGCCACTTGGTGCGCGAGATCGACGCCCTGGGCGGGATCATGGCCCGCGCCGCCGATGCCGCCGGCATCCAGTGGCGGCGCCTGAATGCCAGCAAGGGCCCGGCGGTGCGCGCGACCCGTTGCCAGGCCGATCGCGGCCTGTACCGCGCCTTCATCCGGCGCGCGCTGGAAAACCAGCCGGGCCTGCAGCTTTTCCAGCAGGCGGTCGATGATCTGCTGCTGGCCGGCGACCGGGTGATCGGCGTGCGCACGCAGATGGGCCTGGAGTTCCACGCGCCGGCTGTGGTGCTCACCGTCGGCACCTTCCTGGCCGGCAAAATCCACATCGGCCAGGCCAACTACCGTGGCGGACGGGCCGGCGAGCAGCCGGCGACGACGCTGGCGCAGCGCCTGCGCGAGCTGGAGCTGCCGGTCGGCCGCCTGAAGACCGGCACGCCGCCGCGCATCGACGGCCGCAGCATCGATTACTCGCAACTGGCCGAGCAGCCCGGCGACGAGCCGCGGCCGGTGTTTTCCTTCATCGGCTCGCCGGCCGATCATCCGCGCCAGGTCAGTTGCTGGATCACCCATACCCGCGCCCGCAGCCACGACATCATCCGCGCCGGCCTGGACCGCTCGCCGATGTACAGCGGCGCCATCGAGAGCGTCGGCCCGCGCTACTGCCCGTCAATCGAGGACAAGGTGGTGCGCTTTGCCGAGCGCGACAGCCACCAGATCTTCGTCGAGCCGGAAGGGCTGGACACGCACGAGGTCTATCCCAACGGGATCTCCACCTCGTTGCCGTTCGATGTCCAGATGGCTCTGGTGCACTCGATTCCCGGTTTCGAACGCGCCCACATCACCCGGCCCGGCTATGCCATCGAATACGACTATTTCGACCCGCGCGCCCTGCATCCATCGCTGGCAACGCAGGCGCTGCAGGGGCTGTACTTCGCCGGTCAGATCAACGGCACCACCGGTTACGAGGAAGCCGCGGCGCAAGGCCTGGTTGCCGGCCTGAATGCGGCGCGCGCGGTGCAGGATCTGGCGCCGTGGACGCCGCGCCGCGACCAGGCCTACATCGGCGTGCTGATCGATGATCTGACCAGCAACGGCACCATCGAGCCGTACCGGATGTTCACCTCGCGCGCCGAGTACCGGCTGCAGTTGCGCGAGGACAATGCCGACCTGCGCCTGACCGGCATCGGCCGCGAACTGGGTCTGGTCGATGACAAGCGCTGGCAGGCCTTCGCTGCCAAGCGCGAGGCGATCGACGCAGAGACCTCCCGCCTGGGTGCATTGTGGGCGGCGCCGGGCAATTGCCTGGCGGCCGAGATCGAACGTGATCTGGACATTGCCGTCAGCCGCGAGACCTCGATGCTGGACCTGCTGCGCCGGCCCGGCGTGGACTATGCCGGCCTGATGCAGGTCGCCAGCCTGGGCCCGGGCGCGGATGATCCGCTGGTGGCCGAACAGGTGCAGATCGCGACCAAGTACTCGGGCTACCTCCAGCGCCAGGACCAGGAGATCGAGCGGGCGCGCAAGCACGAGGCCATGGTCATTCCCGCAGATGTCGACTACGGCAGCATCACCGGCCTGGGCAACGAGATCCGCCAGCGCCTGGAGGCGGTGCGCCCGCAGTCGGTGGGTCAGGCAGCGCGTATCGCCGGCGTCACGCCGACCGCGGTCTCGCTGCTGCTGGTCCATCTCAAGCGCCGGCAAGGTGGCGGCCGGGCAGCCTGAGCACCGGGCCTGCAGTTCGCGCTGACCCGACTCCCGCGCTCAGGCGACCTCGCCGGCAGCATGGCCGGAAGCCCAGGCCCACTGGAAGTTGTAGCCGCCCAGCCAGCCGGTGACATCAACCACCTCGCCGATGAAGAACAGGCCGGGCACGGTGCGCGACATCAGCGTGCGCGAGGACAGGCCATCGGTGTCGACGCCGCCCAGGGTGACCTCGGCGGTGCGCCAGCCCTCGGTGCCGCTGGCGACAATCGGCCAGGCATGCAGAACCTCGGCGACCTGGTCCAGTTGCGCCGGCGTGTACTGCTTCAGCGGCCGGTCCGGCAGCCAGACCTCGCACAGCCTTTGCGCCAGCCGGCGCGGCATGATCTCGGCCAGCACGGTACGCAGGCTGGCATTGCCGCGCGTGGCCTGCTCGTGCCGCAGCCAGGTGCCGGCATCGCGGTCGGGCAACAGATCCAGGCGCAACGCGTCGCCGGGCTGCCAGAACGAGGAAATCTGCAGGATCGCCGGGCCACTGAGGCCGCGGTGGGTGATCAGCATGAAGTTGTGAAACACGGCATCGCCGCAACTGGCCTGGATCGGCAGCGAGACGCCGGCCAGATCCTGGATCCGCTCCAGCGGTTTGCCCGACAGCGTCAGCGGCACCAGGCCGGCCCGGGTCGGCAGCACGCTGTGGCCGAACTGGCGGGCGATGTCATAGCCAAAGCCGGTGGCGCCCATGGTCGGGATCGACAGGCCGCCGCTGGCGATCACCAGCGACTGGCAGTGCAGACGGCCAAAGCGCGTGCTCTGCAGGGCGAAGCCATGGTCGAGCTTTTCGATCGCCTGCACCGTGCAATGGGTTTCCACCTGCGCCTGCACCGCGTGGGCTTCGGCCAGCAGCATGGCCACGATCTGTTTCGATGAGCCATCGCAGAACAACTGGCCCAGCTCCTTCTCGTGCCAGGCAATGTGATGGCGGTCGACCAGGTCAATGAAATCGGCCGGCGTGTAGCGGGCCAGGGCCGACTTGCAAAAGTGCGGATTGGCCGACAGGTATTGCGCCGGCGTGGTGCCGGTGTTGGTGAAGTTGCAGCGCCCGCCGCCGGACATGAGGATCTTCTTGCCGATCTTGTTGGCATGGTCGAGCACCAGCACCCGGCGGCCGCGGGCACCGGCGCTGATCGCGCACATCAGCCCGGCGGCGCCGGCACCGATGACGATCACATCCCAGTCGCCATCGCGCTCGGGCCGGGCCGGGCCGGCCGTCATCCGGTCATCCCCGGAACGCTCATGCCCCGGGGTTCACCGGCATCGGCATTGACTGGTGACCCGGATGCCGGCGCTGTCGATCATGGTGCAGCGAGCCAATCAGTCATCGGACCCGGCGTCGGCGTCGTCAGCGTCGCCGGCTTCGACCGACTTGGCGCCGGCCTCGGTGGTGATGCGCAAGCTGACTTCATCGCTGACATGCGGCGCGAACAGGCCCAGGCCGAAGTCGCTGCGCTTGATCTGCGCGCTGGCGTCGAAACCGGCCGTGGGCTGGCCGCTCATCGGGTGCGGTCCGATCTTGTTCACGGTCACATCCAGCACCACCTCGCGGGTGATGTCCTTGATCGTCAGGTCACCGGTGACCTTGAGCTTGCCGTCGCCGGCCGCGGCCACCGAGGTGCTTTTGAACGTGGCTTCCGGCCAGGTTTCGACCTCGAAGAAATCCTCGTTGCGCAGGTGGGCATCGAAATCGGCCGAATACGAGTTCATGCCCGACAGCGGCAGCACCACTTCGACGCTGGAGTCGGCGACATTGTCCGGGTCATAGGTGATCTCGCCGTGGACCTGGCCGAAGTGGGCGGTCGGGTTGGAATAGCCGAAGTGGTTCCACTGCGCGATGACGTCGGTGTGGGTCGGGTCGATGGTGTAGGTGACCGGCTCGGCCTGGGCGGCGGTGGCGGCCAGGCCCAGGGTGATGGCGGCCGCCAGGGCGATACGCGAATGTCGCACGATCATGATGTTTCTCCTCATGGAATTGCATGGCAAAGGTGATGGCACAAGGCCAGTCACCCGACAGTGAAGCCAGTCTATCGGCGACGCCGATGGCCCGATAGCACCGTTTGCGGAAACAATGATGTCGGCGAATGAGCCTTTATGGCCGCCGCCGGTGCCCGCACACTGCAGGCCGATGCTGGCGGCACCTAAACCGCCGCGGGGCCAGTCCAGACCGTTGGCCAGCGGCAACGCCACGCTACACCCTGGCCGGATTCCGTGCCGGCCCCAAGCCAACAAGAAGAGCCCGATCATGCAGATGCGCAATTCCACCCACCGCTGGGGCTGGCTCAGCCAGATTTTGCACTGGACCATCGTGGTGTTGATTGTCTGGCTGGCCTGGCTTGGGCTGACCATGGTCGAGATGCCGATCGGCATCGCCCGGATCAATGCCTCAGCCCTGCACAAGTCGCTGGGCCTGACCCTGCTGGCGCTGGTGACCGTGCGCCTGGTCTGGCGCCTGTTCGCCGGCGCGCCGGCGGCATTGCCCGGCACTCCGACCTGGCAGGCGCGCATCGCCGACCTTACCCATGTCGCCCTGTATGCCTTGCTGTTGGCCATGCCGCTCAGCGGCTGGCTGTTCAATTCCGCCTCCGGCTTTCCGCTGCAATGGTTCAAGCAGTTCAACCTGCCGGCGATCGCCGGTCGCGATGCCGCCCTGGCCGAGATCGCCCGGCAGATCCATTTCTGGGGCTTCTGGCTGCTGGTGGCCCTGGTCGCCGCCCATACCGGCGCCGCTCTCTATCACCACTTCGTGCAGCGCGATGACACCCTGCGCCGGATGTTGCCGATGCGCCTGCGCGGCCAGCCCGCAGCGCCGCCGCGGCCACCGGCGAACGCCGACTGATATCCGCCCGGGAACGGCGGCGCTGAGCCACGAAAAAGCCGGGCCCGGCGCGTGGCCGGACCCGGCTGCCAAGACTCCCCCGGCGTGGTATCAGGCCTCGCCCATACCGGCGGCCGGCTCCGGCGCGCTGCCGGAACGAACCTTTTCCTCGATCCGGCGGCCGATGTCGGCGTCGACGTTCTTCCAGTACTCGAAGGCGCGCTCCAGCACCGGGCTGCGCACGCCGCCGAGCAGGCCGCCGGCGACGGTCTCGACCAGGGCATCGCGCTGGGCATCGTCGAAGACCTCGCGCACCAGGATGCCCGGCTGGCTGAAGTCGTCATCATCGGTGCGCAGGGTATAGGCCGAACGCACCATGTCGCCATCGGCCTCCCAGCCATCCTCGACCGGACCGGTCTGGTCGGCCCATTGCCGGCCGCCGCTGTTGGGCGCGTACACCGGCGCATCGCCGGTGTGGTGGTAGTTCATCTCGCCGTCGATCATGTAGGTGTTGACCGGGCACCTGGGCTGGTTCACCGGCAACTGGTTGAAGTTGGTGCCGATGCGGTTGCGCTGGGCATCGTTGTAGGCGAAGGCGCGGCCGAGCAGCATCTTGTCCGGCGACAGGCCGATGCCGGGCACGGTGTTGCCGGGCGAGAACGCGGCCTGTTCGATCTGGGCGAAGAAGTTCTCCGGATTCCGGTTCAGGGTCAGCATGCCGACCGGGATCAGCGGAAAGTCCGCGCGCGGCCAGGTCTTGGTCAGGTCGAACGGGTTGATCCGGTAATCCCTGGCCTGGGCGAAGGGCATCACCTGCACCGACATGCGCCAGCGCGGGTGTTCGCCGCGGGCGATGGCGTCGAACAGGTCGCGGCGATGGAAATCGGCATCCATGCCGGCCATCTGCGCCGCTTCGGCATTGCTGAAGAAGGCCATGCCCTGCTCGGTGTGGAAGTGGTACTTGACCCAGAACTTTTCGCCGCTGGCGTTGATCCACATATAGGTGTGCGAGCCGTAGCCGTTCATGTGCCGCCAGGTGCGCGGCAGGCCACGCACGCCCATCAGGTAGGTGACCTGGTGCGCGCTCTCGGGATTGTTGGTCCAGAAGTCCCACTGCATGTGGTTGTCGCGCAGGCCCGAGTCGGGCAGGCGCTTCTGGCTGCGGATGAAGTGCGGGAACTTCATCGGATCGCGGACGAAGAAGATCGGCGTGTTGTTGCCGACCAGGTCGTAGTTGCCTTCACTGGTATAGAACTTCAGCGAGAAGCCGCGCACATCGCGCCAGGTGTCCGGGCTGCCCTGCTCGCCGGCGACGGTTGAAAAGCGCAGCAGCAGGTCGGTTTTCGTGCCCGGCTGGAACAGCGCGGCGCGGGTGTAGCGGGAGATGTCCTCGGTCACCTCCAGTTCGCCGAAGGCGCCGCCGCCCTTGGCGTGCGGCTGGCGTTCGACCACCTTTTCGCGGTTGAAGTGCGCCATCTGCTCCAGGAAGTGGACATCGTGCAGCAGAATCGGGCCGTCCGGGCCGGTGCTCAGGCTGTTGCGGTCGCTGACGGCCGGGGCGCCGAAGCTGGTGGTGGAGTGCTGGTTGTCTTTGGGCTTGCTCATGTCGATCCCTTTGCGATGTGGATGCAGGTGGCTTGCACGGGTGGTTCCCCTCCATCCTTGAACCTTAGCCGATGACTGATGACGGGTCACCGATGTCAGGCCGGGTCGGGGCGGGGCCGGTGCCGCCGGGCCAGCGTCCCCGGGTCTCGCATCGGCGGCCGCGATCCGGGATAGTCGGCCCTCGATCAGGAGGTCGGTGACATGGATCGGATTGAAGCGATGCGGATGTTTGTCGAGGCCGTGCGTGCCAACGGCTTTGCCGCCGCCGCGCGGGTGCTGGATGTGCCGCGCTCGAAGGTCAGCAAGCAGATCCGCGCGCTGGAGGAAATGCTCGGCGTGCAACTGCTGATGCGCACCACGCGCAGCCTGCATCTGACCGATGCCGGGGTTATCTACTACGAATCGGCCCAGGAACTGCTGGCGGCGCTGGAAGAGGCCGAGGAGCAGGTCCGCGGTGCCGGCGGCGCCCGCGGCACCCTGCGCATCAATGCGCCGATTTCCTTCGGCGCCCATGTCCTGGCACCGTTGCTGCCGCGCTTCCACCAGGACAATCCCGAGGTTGAACTGCGCATCGGGCTCAGCGACCAGCTCATCGATCCGGTCAGTGGCGGCTTTGATGTCAGCATCCGCATTGCCGACCTGAAGGATTCCTCGCTGGCCGCGCGCCAGATCATGCCCGCTCCCCGGCACCTGCTGGCGTCGCCGGCCTGCCTGCAGCGTCACGGAACTCCTTCCGAGCCGGAAGACCTGGTCGGCTTGCCGTTCCTGAACTACGGCGGCCTGCAGGGTGGCATCACTTTGGCCTTCTCGCGTGGCGAGGAAGTGCGGCGGGTGCGCACCCGCGGACCGCTGATGGCCGACAACGGCGATTTCCTGGCGCTGATGGCCCAGGCCGGCATGGGCTTTGTCGTGCTGCCCGAATTCATCTGCGCGCCCGCCGTCGCCGCCGGCCGGCTGGTGCCGGTGATGACCGACTGGCAAGCGCCGCCGATTGCCGTGCACGCGCTGTTCCCGCAGTCGCGCAACATGCCGGTGCGGGTGCGCCGTTTCGTTGATTTCCTGGTTGCCGAGCTGGGCCAGTAAGCCGGTCGCGGGCATTGCGGCATTGTCGCGGCAAAGCCAATGCCTGGCCATGCCGCCACGCCGGATCATGGCAAGCGGGCCGGGCAGCCGAGCTTGGAAGCTGGCGCCGGCGGGCCCAGATGTGAGGCAGGCACCGGACTTTGCCAGGCCCGGAGCGCAGCCGCCGTCGGCCACTGTCCGCACATGCGGTTGCCGAATCGCTGTCGATCTTTCGCCGGACGGCTCCAGCCGCGCCCGCCCACCGACAAGGACATCGTTCATGAATGCCACCAACGCCGATACATCAACCGGCCGCGCCAGCGACGTCGCACCGCTGGACTTGCCGATCCAGGGCATGACCTGCGCCTCCTGCGTCGGCCGGGTCGAGGCGGCCCTGGGCAAGGTCGCCGGCGTGCAAGCCGTGGCGGTCAACCTGGCCACCGGCCACGCCCGGGTCGAACCCGCAGCCGATGCCGACCGCTCCGCCTTGATGCCGGGCCTGGTCGCGGCCGTGGCCAAGGCCGGCTATGCGGTGCCGGCGCAGACCGTGCAACTGGCCATCGAGGGCATGCATTGCGGCTCCTGCGTCGGCCAGGTCGAAGCGGCTTTGATGGCGGTGCCGGGGGTGGCGGAGGCCGCCGTCAACCTGGCCACCGAGCGGGCGACGGTGAGCGGCCAGTTCGCGCCCGAGGCATTGTTGGCGGCAGTGCAGGCCAGCGGCTACACCGGCCAGCCGGTGGACGAAGACCTCGCGCCGGGACAAGGGCTGGCGGCAGCCGATGCCGAGCGCCAGCTCGGCGAGGACCGGCTGCGTCGCGACGTCATCATGGCGGCCGTGCTGACCGTGCCGGTGTTCGTCATCGAGATGGGTTCGCACCTGGTGCCGGGCATGCATGCCTGGATCGAGGCCACGATCGGCACCCAGGCCAGCTGGTTGCTTCAGTTCCTGCTCACCACGATCTTGCTGCTCGGCCCGGGGCGGCGCTTCTACCAGGCCGGCTTCCCGGCCCTGGCACGGCTGGCGCCGGACATGAACTCGCTGGTCGCGGTCGGCACCCTGGCCGCCTACGGCTACTCGGTGGTGGCCACGTTCGCTCCCGCCCTGTTGCCGGCGGGCACGGTCAATGTCTATTACGAGGCCGCCGCGGTGATCGTCACCCTGATCCTGCTCGGGCGTTATCTGGAGGCGCGCGCGCGGGGTCGCACCTCGCAGGCGATCCGGCATCTGGCCGGCCTGCAGCCGCGCAGCGCCCGGGTCCGTCGCGACGGCGCCCTGGTCGACATCGACGTCGCCGAGGTGGTACTTGGCGATGTCGTCCAGGTGCGGCCGGGCGAGCGGGTTCCGGTCGATGGCGAGGTCATCGAAGGCGAAAGCTGGGTCGACGAATCGATGATCTCCGGCGAGCCGGTACCGGTGCAAAAAACCATCGGCGCGGCCGTGGTCGGCGGCACCATCAACCAGACCGGCAGCTTCCTGCTGCGCGCCACCGCCGTCGGCAGCGCCACGGTGCTGGCGCAGATCATCGCCATGGTGCAGGCCGCCCAGGGCAGCAAGCTGCCGATCCAGGCCCTGGTCGACAAGGTCACAATGTGGTTCGTGCCGGCGGTGATGGCGGTCGCGGCGCTGACCTTCCTGGTCTGGCTGCTGGTCGGCCCCGAACCGGCGCTGACCTTCGCCCTGGTCAATGCCGTGGCGGTGCTGATCATCGCCTGCCCCTGTGCCATGGGCCTGGCGACGCCGACCTCGATCATGGTCGGCACCGGCCGCGGCGCCGAAATGGGCGTGCTGTTCCGCAAGGGCGCGGCATTGCAGCAGTTGCGCGCGGCGCGCGTGGTCGCCGTCGACAAGACCGGCACCCTGACCGAGGGCCAGCCGCGCCTGACCGATCTGGAGGTCACCGACGGCTTCGATCGTGACCGGGTGCTGGCCGCGGTGGCGGCGGTGGAAAACCAGTCCGAGCATCCCATCGCCCGCGCCATCGTGCAGGCCGCCGACGAGGCCAAGCTGGCCATGGCCGACGCCGCGCAGTTCGAATCCTTGACCGGCCTTGGCGTTCGCGCCCAGGTCGCCGATGAGCGCGTGGAAGTCGGCGCCGATCGCTTCATGCGCAGCCTGGGCCTGGACGTGGCCGCGTTTGCCGACACCGCCGCGCGCCTGGCGCGGCAAGGAAAATCACCCCTGTATGCCGCCATCGACGGCCGCCTGGCGGCGATCATCGCGGTCGCCGATCCGGTCAAGGCCACGACCCCCGCTGCCATCCAGGCCCTGCACCGGCTGGGCCTGAAGGTGGCCATGGTCACCGGCGACAATGCCGGCACCGCGCAGGCGATCGCCAGCCAGTTGGGCATCGACGAGGTGGTGGCGCAGGTGCTGCCCGACGGCAAGGTCGAGACCGTGCAGGCGCTGCGCCAGCGCCATGGCGTGGTCGCTTTCGTCGGCGATGGCATCAACGATGCCCCGGCCCTGGCCGAGGCCGATGTCGGCATCGCCATCGGCAGCGGTACCGACATCGCCATCGAGACCGCCGACGTGGTGCTGATGTCGGGCAACCTGCAGGGCGTCGCCAACGCCATCGCGCTGTCGCGGGCGACGATCCGCAACATCCGCCAGAACCTGTTCTGGGCCTTCGCCTACAACGTCGCCCTGATCCCGGTCGCCGCCGGCGTGCTGTATCCGCTATGGGGCATTCTGCTGTCGCCGATGCTGGCTGCCGGCGCCATGGCGCTGTCCAGTGTCTTCGTCCTGGCCAACGCCTTGCGTCTGCGCCGGGTCCGGCCGGCACTGGCCGAATCACCGGCTGCCGGTTGAGGTGTTGGAGGCTGGCGCCTGGACGGACCAGATCGGGCCGGTATGCGATGCTGGCGGCCCCTTGCGCCAACGGACGACACCGCCATGCACCAATACCGCCCAGCCCTGATCGCTGGCCTGCTGGCCATGCTGGCGCTGCTGGTCAGCCTGCCGCTGGCCGCCGAAAAAGCTGACCAGAACAGCGCCGATGCCGGCCACCAGCAGGCCTGGTGGACGAGTTTGCAGAACCTGTGCGGCCAGGCCTTCGCCGGCCAACTGGTGCGCGCGCCGGCCGACGATGCCACCTTCCGTGACCGCGAGGTGCGCATGCATCTGCGCCATTGCGATAGTCATCAGGTGCGCATCGCCCTGGTCATTGACGACGACCGTTCGCGGACCTGGATCTTCAGCCGCGACGACGACGGCATCGCATTTGCGCACGACCATCGCCAGCCCGACGGCACGCCCGAGGCGGTCAGTGATTATGGTGGCCGCACGGTCAATGCCGGCAGCGCCGACAGCCAGATGTTTCCGGCCGACGACCACACCCGCCGGGTGATTGCCGGCAGCGGCCTGCGCAGCGTTTGGCTGGTCGAGATCCATCCTGGCCAGCGCTTCGTCTATGCCGCCAACCGGGTCGGCACCGAGCGCGGCTTCCAGGTTGATTTCGATCTGAGCCAACCGGTGCCGTCACCCCCGGCGCCGTGGGGTTGGCCGGAGCCCGATCCGTCCTGACCGCAGGCCGGTCGGCGGGCATACCGCCGGCCGTGGTGCAGAGCGTTGCTTGTCCGCCGCGCGCAGCGTTCGCCGGCTGCGCTGCCCGCAGCCGTCCAGGGCAGACGTAATCGCCACAGATCCGCACCGACGGCACCGGTTGCGCCTGCTATCGTGCAGGCGCAACCGCCACCGGAGCCGGAGCCATGATCCACGAGGACATCACCACCACCATCGGCAATACGCCGGTCGTCCGCCTCAACCGTATCGGGCCGGCACACGTCGGGCTCTACGCCAAGGTTGAATCGTTCAATCCCGGCGCCTCGGTCAAGGACCGGCTGGCCCTGGGCATCATCCTGGATGCCGAACGTCGCGGCCTGCTCAAGCCCGGCGACACCGTGATCGAAGCCACCAGCGGCAATACCGGCATCGCCCTGGCCATGGTCTGCGCCGCCCGCGGCTACCGCTTCGTCGCGGTCATGGTCGAGACCTTCTCGATCGAGCGCCGGCTGCTGATGCGTGCCTATGGCGCCAGGGTGATCTTGACTCCGGCCGCCGAGCGCGGCAGCGGCATGGTGCGCCGGGCCGAAGATCTGGCGCGCAAACATGGCTGGTTCCTGGCCCGGCAATTCCAAAATCCTGCCAATCCCGACTACCACGCCAGCACCACCGGTGCCGAGATCCTGCGCGCCTTCGCCAACCGGCGGCTGGATTATTTCGTTACCGGCTGGGGTACCGGCGGCACCCTCAGCGGCGCCGGCCGCGTGCTCAAGGCGGCGCGGCCCGAGCTGCAACTGGTGGTGGCCGAGCCCGAAACCGCGGCGATGCTGGCCGGCAACGATTGGCAGTCGCACCGCATCCAGGGCTGGACCCCGGACTTCATTCCCGAGGTGCTGGACCGCTCGATCTTCGATCACACTATTGCCGTCGACGATGTCCAGGCGCGCGACATGGCGCGCCGGCTGGCGGCCGAGGAAGGAATTTTCGTGGGCATTTCCGCCGGCGCCACCGTCGTCGCCGCGCTGGCGATGGCAGCGCAGGCACCAGCCGGCAGCCAGATGCTGGCGATGCTGCCCGACACCGGCGAGCGCTACCTGTCCACGTTCCTGTTCGAAGGGGTCAACCGGGAGTCCGATGACGATTGGCTGGCCGGTCTGGACAGCGCCTGAGCAGAGCACCGCGTCTGAGCACAGCGCTTGGCCACGGCGACCGGCGCGGGCTGGCTGCCGGTCAGCGTTCGCCCGCTGCCTGGCCGGCGTCATAGGCGACCAGCGCCTGGCGATGTCCCTGGCGGATGCGTTCGCGCAGCTCGGCCGGTTCCTGGACCACGATCTGGCCGGCCAGTGACAGCAACCACCAGCGCAGTTGCCAGGTGTCGTTGACGCCGGCGCTGAGTTCATAACCGCTGCCGCTGGCCTCAAGGTGCATGTCGGCCGAGAGCGGGGTTTCCTCCAGGATCCGCGCCAGGCTGGCATCGACCCAGGCGCGCAGACGGATCGCCGGCGTGCCGCCATCACCGAACTCCAGCGCGCCGCTGGCCAGGTACTCGGGCAGGGAAAAGCCTTTCAGGCGCCGTGCTGGCGCGTCCAGCTTCTGCGCCTGGCTCATCCGGTGCACGGCGAGCAGGCGCGGATCACGGTAGTCGCCAATGGTCGCCACCAGGTACAAGGCGGCGCCGCGCTGGATCAGGGCCAGCGGGTGGACCAGGAGCTGGCGCGGCTGGTCGGCGCTGAGATTGCGGTAGTCCAGCAGCAACTGCTGGTCGCCGAGCAGGGCTTCCTGCACCTGCTCGAGCACCGCCTCGTCGACCACCGGCGGCAACAGGCCCAGGCTGGGCATGACGACATGGGTGCGCTCCAGCCAGCGCGCCGAGGCATTGCCTTCCAGTTGTTCCAGCTTGCTGGCGGCCAGGCGGAAGCGCGGTTCCAGCGCGCGCAGCAGGGATGCCGGCAGCAGCGGCTGCAGATAGGTTTCCAGCAGCTTGAGTGATACCGCCTCGCCCAGCTCCAGGCCGGGAATGGACAGTTCCTTGCCCTCCATCCAGCGCCACAGGTAGGGCTTGGACGATTCCTCGGCACAGATCGGGAACATCGTCGACAGGTGCACCAGGTCGCGCTGCACGGTGCGGACATCGACCCGGTAACCCAGGCCGGACAGACGCTCGACCAGGCTGGCGGTGGTGCTGCCCAAACCGCGCGAGGGCAGCAGCTTGAGCAGCTCCCACTGGCGCGAGATGGCATTGTGCGTGGAGCTTGCAGGCATCGACGTCCTCCCGTTGCAGGCAGATCTGGCCCGGTTGCGCTGTGGAAGTTTACTGCCCCCGGGGCGAGATCATAATCCATGTTTCCACCCCGCGCGGCCGAATCGACGCTGGCGCGCCTGGCGGCGGCGTGTCGCCAGGCGGTCCGTGCCCGGGGCAAAGACGCCGCCAGCGGCCGGTTCGCCGCCTTGATCGGGGTCGGGCTGGCGCCAGCCGTGTTGATCAGGCCAGGGGTTCGACCTGCAGCACCATGCCTTCGGTGGCGACGATGCGTACCCGCTGGCCGGCCGCGATGTCCGGGCCGGCCAGACGCCAGTAGGTGTCACCCACCTGCAAACGGCCGCGGCCATCGACCAGCGGTTCGGCCAGCACGTGGACCTGGCCGACCAGCCGGGCGGCGCGCTGGTTGAGCAGCGGCCGGTCGGAGGCTTCGATGGCCGGGAAGCGTCGGCGCCAATGGCGATAGCCCAGGATCCAGGCCACGGCGAGCAGGCCGAAGGCGATCGTCTGCCAGAGCAGTTCCAGCTCCGGTGCCAGCCAGGCCAGCAGCGCCGTGGCCAGGGCGGCCAGGCCAAGCCAGAGCAAGTAGGCGCCGGGGCTGAACAGCTCCAGCACGATCAGGATCAGACCGAGGATCAACCAGTAGATGGCAGGCATGGCAGGGGACTCCTACACGGCGGCGCGCGGTCAGCCGATCTCGAAGCCGCGCCGCGGTGGCTGCGGCGGTGCGGCCGGCGGAGGCGTGTCGTCACGGTTGCCGAACAGCTCGGCGACCCCGGCCAGGCTGCCGAGCACGGCGCTGGTCTCGGTCGGCAGGATCAGCGTCTTCTGCTGCGGTGAATGGGCGAAGGCCTGCAGCGCCTCGACATACTTCTGGGCGATGAAGTAATTGATCGCCTGGGTATTGCCGCCGGCGATGGCCTCGGAAACCATGCGCGTGGCCGTGGCTTCGGCCTCGGCCGCGCGTTCGCGCGCCTCGGCGTCACGGAAGGCGGCTTCCTTGCGGCCCTCGGCCTCGAGCACGGCGGCCTGCTTCTCGCCCTCGGCGCGCAGGATCTCCGATTGCCGCTGGCCCTCGGCCTCCAGGATCACGGCACGGCGGTCACGCTCGGCCTTCATCTGCCGGGCCATGGAATCGACCAGGTCGCGCGGCGGCTGGATATCACGGATCTCGATGCGCGTGACCTTGACCCCCCAGGGGCTGGTGGCGTGGTCGACCACTCCGAGCAACTGGGCGTTGATCTGCTCGCGGTGCGAGAGCGACTCGTCCAGATCCATCGAGCCGATCACGGTACGGATATTGGTCTGCACCAGAGCGGTCAAGGCCTGCTCCAGGTTGGCGACCTCGTAGGCGGCACTGGCGGCATCGAGCACCTGAAGGAAGCACACCGCATCAACCTTGACCACGGCATTGTCCCGGGTGATCACGTCCTGGGATGGGATGTCCAACACCTGTTCCATCATGTTGATCTTGCGGCCGACGTCGTAGACCACCGGCAGCAGCAGGCCCAGGCCCGGCTGCATGGTGTAGACGTACTTGCCGAAGCGCTCGACGGTGTATTCAAAACCCTGCGGCACGATGCGCACGCCCTTGAACACGGCGAACACGACCAGGGCAATCAGGATCCAGATCAACACGGTGGTCATCTATCCGCTCCTCGCGGTACCGGGGCCGGCAAGGATATCGCGGAACCGGGTCCGGAACCCGCACCTGCACCGCGGCCAACCCTGAGCCGCGTCCGCAGCCCGCCGGGGCGGAATGCAAGGCACCGGCTCGGCGAGCCGGCGCCCGCCAGTGGCGCAATAGCACTCGCCCCTGCAATCGTGCCGGCGGCCGGCACCGGTCACGCAGGCCCGCGGCCGGTCGCGTTCAGTCGGCGCCGCCCAGGTCCAGGGCGTAACGGGCCCGACCCGCCTGGGCATCATCCAGGCGACGCAGTCGGTGGGTCGACGGCAGGCCGCCGGCAGCGGGTGGTTCCAGATCGGCGCCGGTGTCGAACACCAGTTGGCCGGCCAGGGGCAGCGGCGCAAACTGCCAGGGCAGATCGGTGCCATGGCGGCTGCGGGTCAGCTTCTGTTCGCCACGCAGCCAGTCGGCCAGCACCTGCCGGCTCTCCAGCCGGGTATCGACGATCAGCGCCGACTCATCCAGCCCGAAGGCGCGGCCGCTGGCGGCGCGATAGTTGTTGGTGGCGACGATGAAACGCTGCTCGGCGGTCACCGGTTGGCCCTGGAAGGTCACAGACACGATGCGTTCGCCAACCGGCCGGCTCAGGTCGATGGCGTACTGGATGCCGTGGATGACATCGAAGTTGTAGCCCGGGAAGCGGCTGTTGACCAGATCCTGCGGGCTCGTCAGGGCGGGGTCGATCTGGTTGAAGCGGCGGGCCGCCTGTTCCAGCCAGATTTTCAGGCCGGCGCCGTCGATAAGCACGGCCACCAGGGTGTTGGGATACAGGTACAGGTCGGCGGCATGGCGCACCGCCAGGGTCCCGGCCGGCACCCGGGTGTAGTCGTCCGGACCGGCGAAACCGGTGCGGAACGGCGCCGCCGCCGACAGCACCGGCAAGTCGCGGTATTGCGGCAGATGCTGCTGCACATGCGTGCTGATGAAGTCGGCCTGGGCCATGTTCACTACTTGCAGCGCACTGACCTCGCCGACATCGGCGAAGTGGCTGGCCAGGGTGAAGTCGCTGCTGGCCAGTGGCTGGCTGACATGGGCCAGGGTGGCCTGGTGTTCGGCCTGCACCAGTGCCTGCAGCGCCGGGTCCGGATCGACCGGACCGCTGCGGCCATCGGCATCGGCAGCGGCATCGATGGTCTGCACCTGGCTGCGGCTGCCGGCGGCGTCCACCTGCCATTGCCCCTGGCGGTGCACCAGTGACAGTTCGATCACGCCCAGGCCCTTGCCCCAGTAGCTGGCCATCACCGCCGGGATGCCATGCACCCGGCCGCGCTCGTGGTCGACGCCGTCGACATCGGCGAAGGCGCGGCGCGGGTTGTCCGGATCCGGGAAGCGCTGGTGCTGGTGCGCCATGACCATGGCATCGACCTGGCCGGTGGCGGCCAGGTGCCAGGCGGCGTTCTCCGACTGCGCCGTGTACGGCCGGGCATCGATGCCGCCATGGACCAGGGCCAGCACGATATCGGCGCCCTGCCGGCGCAAGTTCGCCACCTGCTCCCGCGCCGATTCCAGCACGCCGTCGACGGCCACCCGGCCCTCCAGGTGGCCGCGATCCCAATCCATGATCCTGGGCGGCACGAAGCCGACGATGCCGATGCGGATGGCCGTCGGCTGCGACCGGCCGTCGGCGGCAACCACCGGCAGGGTGCGCTCCAGCAGCAGGTGCCGCGGATACAGCGGCTGGCCGTCGATGTTGCTCAGGTTGGAGACCACAATCGGGAAATCCGGGCCGCGGCAGGTGCTTGCGCTGTCGTCGTAAGGCAGGCCGGTGACCCGCTGCAGGAACGGCAGGCCGTAGTTGAATTCGTGGTTGCCCAGGGTGGCGGCGTCGAAACCCAGGGACGACATCGCCTCGTAGATGGCCAGGGTGCGGTCGCAGGCCGGCGGCTGCACGCGCGCCTGCCAGTCCGACAGGGCGCTGCCCTGGATGGTGTCGCCGACATCGACCAGCAGGCTGTGGCGATCGCGCTCGCGCGCCTGCGCGATCAGGGTCGCGACCCGGTCCAGGCCAATGGCAGGGTCGTCGCGCAGGCGGTAATAGTCGTAACCCAGGACATGGCCGTGCAGGTCGCTGGTGGCAAGCACGGTCAATGTGGCGCGGCCTTCGCCAGCCTGGGCGTGGTCCGGATCATGGCTTGCCGGGCCGGCACAGGCGGCCAGCAGCAGCGCCGCGAGGCTGGCGGCAAGGGCAGGCAACAGGCGCCGCGGCAGGGTTGGGTTGGGTGCGCTCATCGGCAAGGCTCCGGCAATGCGGGGAACAAGCGGCCATTGTCGCCGCCGGCGGGGTCAGGGCAATGACAGCGCCGGTGGCCAGAGCCAGGCCGCCAGCACGATCAGCGCCGCCGCGTAGACGCCGGCCGCCAGATCATCGGCGACGATGCCCAGGCCACCGGGCAGGCGTTCCAGGCGACGCATCGGCCAGGGCTTGCCGATGTCGAAGATGCGGAACAGGACGAAGGCGGCCAGCCACCACGGCCAGGCCGGCGGTGTCAGCAGCAGCACCAGCCACTGCCCGGCGAATTCGTCGGCGACAATGCAGCCGGGATCCTTGCGCCCCAGACGCCGCGCCGCCCAGCCGGAAGCGACGATGCACGGCGCCAGGGCCAGCGCAAATACCGCTGCCTGCAGTGGCCAGGCCGGGGCGGCCAAGGCCAAAAATCCGATCCACAGCAATACCGCCAGCGCCGAAGCGACCGTTCCCGGCGCCAGCGGTGCCAGGCCGCTGCCCAGGCCCAGGGCGAGCCAGCCGGCGGGATGGCGCAGCAGGGTGCGCGGCTCGATCCGGGGTTGCGTCGGAATGCTCATGCGCGGAAATGATCCCAGCCACGGTTGGCCGCTGCCTGTTCGCGGCCCTGGCGGTCGATCAGACGCAGACCGTTGCCGTCGCTGATCTCGCCGATGCGGGTGATGGCCAGTGCCTGCGCCTGCGCGAGTGCCAACAGAGCCGGCTCGCGCGCTGGCGGCACGGTGAAACACAGCTCGTAATCGTCGCCGCCATGGAGTTGGCAATCGAGCAAGCCTTGTGCCGACAGGTCCTGGGCGGCGTGTGCGGCCTGCAGGGCGGGTGAGCGTGGCAGGGCGTCGAGGTGAACCACGGCGCCGACGCCGCTGGCGGCCAGGACATGACCCAGGTCGGCGACCAGGCCATCGGACACATCAATGGCGCTGCTGGCCAGCTCGCGCAGCGCCAGGCCCAGGGCCAGGCGTGGCGTCGGCCGCTGCAGCCGGTCGAGCAAGGCCTGACTCGCCGGCCCGATGAGCGCCAACTCGCCGCGCTGGATGGCCAGGCCGGCGGCGGCATCGCCAAGCGTGCCGGAAACGTAAAGACCATCGCCGGCACGGGCGCCATCGCGGCGCAGGGCGCGGCCGTGCGGCACCTCGCCGAAGCAGGTCACGGTCAGCGCCAGCACTGGCCCGCGCGTGGTGTCGCCGCCGGCCAGGGCCAGGTCATGGGTCTGGGCCAGAGCCGACCAGCCGGCACAGAAGCGATCCAGCCACTGCGCCGAAGGGGCTTGCGGCAGGCACAGGGCAAGCAGGGCAGCGCGCGCTGTCGCGCCCATGGCGGCCAGATCGCTGAGGTTCACCGCCAGCGCCTTGAAGGCAATGTCGGCCGGATCGGCGTCGGGCAGGAAATGCCGGCCGGCGATCATGGTGTCGCAGCAGGCGACCTGATCCATGCCTGCGCTTGGCCGCCAGAGGGCGGCATCATCGCCCATGCCCAGCTCCAGTTGCCCCGGCGCGATGGCGCCCAGGCGTTGGCGCAGGCGGTCGATCAGGGCGAACTCGGACTGCGACACGGGGTCAGCCGGGCGTGGTCAGCTCGCTGCCGCGCAACTGCCGCGCCAGCGGATCCAGGATGCCGTTGACGAAGGTATGGCCCTGGTTGGAGCCAAAGCGCTTGGCCAGTTCCAGTGCTTCGTTGAGCACCACCCGGCCCGGAGTATCCAGGCGCCGGGACAGCTCCCAGGCGGCCATGCGCAGCACCGAGCGCTCGATCGGGTCGACTTGTTCGATCTCTCGGTCGAGCAGCGGTCGCAGCAGCTTGTCGAGCTCGGCCAGGTCGGCTTCGACGCCGAAGATCAGCGCCTGGAAATAGTCCAGGTCGGCGGTTTCCGCTTCCTGTTCATGCGCGAACTGCTCCTGGATCCGGGTCATCGAGTAGCCGCTGAGCTGCCAGGCATAGACCGCCTGCAGCGCCCGGCGTCGGGCGCGGGTGCGCAAGCTGCGCTGTTCACGGCTGAGCGGAGCTGCGCTCATGACACGCTGGCGGCCAGCCGGGCCATGGCCAGGGCAGCCAGGGCGGCTTCCTCGCCCTTGTTGCCCAGCTCGCCACCGGCGCGGCGCTGGGCGTCCTCGTAGCGCTCGACTGCCAGCACACCGTTGGCCACCGGAATCCCCGACTCCAGTTGCACGGTCATCAGGCCGCGCGCGCATTCGTCGGCGACATGCTCGAAGTGGCGGGTGTCGCCGCGCACGACGCAGCCCAGGGCAATCACCGCCACCACTTCCTCGTCATCGGCCAGATAGGCCGCGGCCAGCGGCAGTTCCCAGGCACCGGGAACTTCGACCACATGGATGTCGCCCGGCTGCACGCCGTGCTGGCCCAGGATCTGGCGGGCGCCCTTGACCAGGGCGTTGACGACTTCGTCGTTGTAGCGCGAATGGACGATGGCGAAGGCGCCGGGCGGCGGTGATTGCGGACGGCTGGACATGGCGACTCGACAGGATTGGGAAAGGGGATGACGGACAAGATGGCGACATCGCGACCGGAACCAACCGGTGTCGGCGCGGTGACTGGCGCCAGGCGCCTGGCCGGCATGGCCAGGTAGCGGCTCGGGCGCCTCGGATCAGGCTTCAGGGTGGGCGCTGCAGATCGTTCGGCCGGGGGCGGCGATGGCGGTGGCGACCCTGCCGGGCGAGCCCGGACAAGACCCGAAGCGATCAGGTCGAAACGCCGGTCCGCCAAGCTCTGCGCGGCCAGCGCGACGGCCTTGCCTGCAGGCGCCTTGGCACGCCCTCAGGGCGCGGCGAAGTCTACCACCTCGATGCCAAAACCAGCCAAAGCCGGGTGCCGGCGCTGGGTGCCGAGCAGGCGCAGCCGGGTCAGGCCCAGATCGGCCAGAATCTGCGCGCCCAGGCCGGTGCGGCGCCACTGCTGGACGTGTTCGGGCACGGCGCCGCCATCGCGCTCGCCGTCGCCGCCGCCGAAGCTGGCCAGGGCATCGGCCTGGTCGTGAACCGACAGGATCAGTACCGCGCCGCTGTCCTCGGCGGCGATCCGGGCCAGGGCCTGATGCAGGGAAATGCTGCCGCCGTCATCGCGCAATTGCAGAAGGTCGGCGAGCGGGTTGTGCACGTGCACGCGCACCAGCACCGGACTGGCCGGGTCAGGTACGCCGCGGATCAGGGCGTAGTGGATGCGGTCCTCGATCCGGTCGCGGTAGGCGATCAGCCGGAAGGAGCCATGGGCGGTATCGACCTCGCGCTCGAACACCCGTTCGATACTGGTTTCGTGCTGCATCCGGTGCCGGATCAGATCGGCGATGGTGCCCAGCTTGAGGCCGTGGTGGCGGGCGAAGCGTTCCAGATCCGGGCGCCGGGCCATGGTGCCGTCGTCGTTCATCACCTCGACGATCACAGCCGACGGATCCAGGCCGGCCAGGCGCATGTAGTCGACCCCGGCCTCGGTGTGGCCGGCGCGCACCAGCACGCCGCCGTCCTCGGCCATCAGCGGGAAGATATGGCCGGGCTGGACCAGGTCACCGGCGCCGGCGTCGGCGGCCACCGCGGTGCGCACGGTATGGGCGCGGTCGTGGGCGGAGATACCCGTGCTGACGCCCTGGGCGGCTTCGATCGAGACGGTGAACTTGGTGCTGTGCCGGCTGCGGTTGTCGCGCACCATCAGCGGCAGTTGCAGGCGCTGGCAGTGCTCGCGGGTCAGGGCCAGGCAGATCAGGCCGCGCGCATTGCGCGCCATGAAGTTGATGTCCTCGGCGCGCACCGACTGCGCGGCCATGATCAGGTCGCCTTCGTTCTCCCGGTCCTCGTCATCCATGACCACGATCATGCGGCCGGCACGCAGCTCGTCGAGCAGCTCGGGGACACTGGCAAAGGGCATGGCGAAGATCCAGGGACGGTGGTGGCGGGTGCGTATGGTGACACGGCACCGCTGCGGGGCTGGTGCGCGGCGGCCGCCAGGCGCGGCTATGACGATGGCCCGCCGAGCGCAGCGTCGCGATCAACGGGCCGGTTCGGGCTTCAGTCGCTGTCGTTGTCGGCGGCAGCCGCAGCCGGCAGTGGGAGCGCGCTGTCTTCCAGCCAGCCACCGCCCAGCGCCCGGTACAGGGTCACCCGGTTGGCCTGCTCGGACATGCGCGTGGCGACCAGGGCCTGCTGCGCGGCGTAGAGCGTGCGCTGCACATCCAGCAGCACCAGGAAACTGTCCAGGCCGGCATCGTGGCGCGCCTGGGCCAGGGTTTCGGCGCGGCCGGCGGCGGCGACCAGATCCTCGCGCGCCTGCAACTGCTCGGCCAGTGACTCGCCCAGGGCCAGGGCATCGGCGACATCGCGGAAGCCGGCCTGGATCGCCTGCTCGTACTGGGCCAGGGCGATGTCGCGGTCGGCCTGGGCCATGCCCAGGGAAGCGCGCAGCCGGCCACCCTGGAAGATCGGGATGTTCAGGCGCGGGATGAAGGCCCAGTAGCGGGTGCCGCTGTCGAACAGGCCGGACAGCTCATCGCTGACCGAGCCGACCGAGCCGGTCAGGCTGATCGACGGGAAGAACGCCGCGCGGGCGGCGCCGATGTCGGCATTGGCGGCGCGCAAGCGGTGCTCGGCGGCGCGCACATCCGGGCGCCGCAGCAGCAACTGCGAATCCAGGCCTTCAGGGACCGCGGCCAGCGCCGTGAAGCCCGCGGCGGCGGCATCGTCGGCAGCGCTGAATCCAGCCACCCGGGTCACCGGTTCGACCAGGTCGTCGGGCAGCAGGCCGGCGGGCACCGGCAGGCCGACCAGCAGGTTCAGGGCATTGCGCCCCTGCCCGACCTGGCCGCGCAGGCGGGCGACATCGGCGCGTGCCGTCGCCACCTGGGTGCGGATCTGCTCCAGCTCCAGCGCCGAGGTGGCACCGGCTTCATAGCGACGCTGGCCCAGTTCCAGGGTCTGGCCATAGGCGCTCATCACCGCCTCGGACAGGCGCAGCAATTCCTGGTCGGCGGCCAGCGCCAGCCAGGTGCCGGCGACCTGGGCCAGCAGCGACAACTGGGTTGCACGCTGGGCCTCGTCAGTGGCCAGGTAGCGTTCCAGCGCCGCTTCGCTGAGGCTGCGCACGCGGCCGAACAGATCCAGCTCGAACGCGGCGACACCGACACCGGCCTGGTAGACCTCGGTCACCGGCGCGTCGCCGCCGCTGCGCTCCAGCAGCAGTTCGGCACCGATCGAGGGCAAGCGCTGCGAGCGCTGGATACGGTACTGGGCCTGGACCCGCTCGACATTGAGCGCGGCCACGCGCAGGTCGCGATTGTGTTCCAGGGCCAGGGCGATGACATCGGCCAGGCGCGGATCAGCAAAGAAATCGCGCCAACCGATGTCGGCCACCGGCAGTTGCGCCGCGTCAGTGTTGGTTTCGCCGGTACTTTCGGGCAACGGCCAGGTGGCCGGGATCTGCGCCTGCGCCTGGGGCAGGGCCGGCGCCATCGTCGCGCAGCCGGTGAACGCCACCAGGGCGGCCAGCAGCAGGGCCAGGGTTGCCGGGTTGCGCTCAGACATGGCGCTCGTCTCCTGTTGTACGCGTAGCAAGGGTGTCGCGATTGTCCAGGCTGGCCGCCGGGCCGGCCACCACCGGCGCCGGACGCCGGCTGAACACCCTTTGCACCACCACGAAGAACAGCGGGATGAAGAACACGCCGATCAGGGTGCCGACGATCATGCCGCCCAGCACGCTGGTGCCGATCGCGTTCTGCGCACCCGAGCCGGCACCGGTCGACAGCGCCAGCGGCGTCACGCCCAGGCCGAAGGCCAGCGAAGTCATGATGATCGGCCGCAGCCGGTCGCGCACCGCCTGCATGGTGGCCTCGATCACCTCCATGCCGGCTTCCAGGTTCTGCTTGGCGAATTCCACGATCAGGATCGCGTTCTTGCTCACCAAGCCGACCGTGGTCAGCATCGCCACCTGGAAGTAGACGTCGCGGTCCAGGCCGAACGCGGTCGCCGCCAGCACCGCGCCGAGGATGCCGATCGGCGCCGCCAGCAGCACCGCCGTCGGTACCTTCCAGCTTTCATACAGCGCCGCCAGGCTGAGGAACACGATCAGCAGCGACATCGTGTACAGCAGCGGCGTCTGCGCGCCGGCCTCGCGCTCCTGGTAGGACAAGCCGGTCCATTCGATGCCGACGCCTTCGGGCAACTGCGCCACCATGCGCTCGATTTCGGACATGGCATCACCGGTGGAAACGCCCGGCGCGGCCTCGCCCTGGATCTCCATCGCCGGCACGCCGTTGTAGCGTTCCAGGCGCGGCGAACCGTATTCCCAGGAGGTCGTGGCGAAGGCCGAGAACGGCACCATTTCGCCCAGTGAATTCTTCACCGACCACAGGTTGAAATCTTCCGGCGTCATCCGGAACGGCGCATCGGCCTGCACGTAGACCCGCTTGACCCGGCCGCGGTCGATGAAATCGTCGATGTACTGGCCGCCCCAGGCCGCGGCCAGGGTCTGGTTGATCGCCGCCTGCGGCAGCGACAACGCCGCCGCCCGGGCCACATCCACGTTGACGCGCAACTGCGGCGTGTCTTCCTGGCCGTTGGGGCGCACGTTGACCAGCGATTCGCTCTGCCCGGCCATGCCCAGAAGCTGGTTGCGCGCTGCCAGCAGTGCCTCGTGGCCGATGCTGGCGTTGTCCTGCAGGAAGAACGAATAACCGGCGGCCACGCCCAGCTCGGGCATTGCCGGCGGTGCGAACACGAAGATCATCGCGTCCTTGACCTGGCTCATCGCCGCCATGCCGCGCTGTGCTACTGCTGCCGCGCTGAGCGAGTCGTCACCGCGCTCGGACCAGTCCTTGAGCTTGACGAAGGCCATGCCGTTGTTCTGGCCCATGCCGGCGAAGCTGAAGCCCTGCACCGCCATCACCGATTCGACCGCGTCGGGTTCATTCTCCAGGAAGTGGTTCTCCAGTTCCTTGATCGCCTCGATGGTGCGTTCCTGGGTGGCGCCGACCGGAAGCTGGATCATGGTCATCAGCACGCCCTGGTCCTCGTCGGGCAGGAACGAACTGGGCAGGCGCACGAACAGCAGGCCCATGACCACCACCATTGCGGCGAAGATCGCCATCGAGCGGCCCGGGCGCGCGAGCAGGCCGCGCACACCGCGGCGGTACTTGCCGCTGGTGTTGTCGAAGCCGCGGTTGAACCAGCCGAAAAAGCGCGCCATGCGTCCGGTGCCGCTGTCATGGTGTTCGCCCTTGTCCAGCGGCTTGAGCATGGTCGCGCACAGCGCCGGAGTGAGCACGATGGCGACCAGCACCGACAGCGCCATGGCGGTGACGATGGTCACCGAGAACTGCTGGTAGATGACGCCGGTGGAGCCGCCCATGAACGCCATCGGCACGAATACCGCCGACAGCACCACGCCGATGCCGACCAGGGCGCCGGTGATCTGGTCCATGGACTTGCGTGCCGCCTCCAGCGGCGACAGGCCTTCCTCGGACATGATCCGTTCGACGTTTTCCACCACCACGATGGCATCGTCAACCAGCAGGCCGATGGCCAGCACCATGCCGAACATGGTCAGCATGTTGACCGAAAAACCCAGCGCGGCGAGCACGCCGAAGGTGCCCAGCAGCACCACCGGCACCGCGATTGTCGGGATCAGCGTGGCGCGGAAGTTCTGCAGGAACAGGTACATCACCAGGAACACCAGCACGATCGCCTCGATCAGGGTCATGATCACGCTCTTGATCGACACCCGCACGAATGGCGTGGTGTCGAACGGGATCACTGCCTTCATGCCCGGCGGGAAATACGGCACCAGCTCATCCAGCGCGGCCTGGACGCCGGCGGCGGTGTCCAGGGCATTGGCACCGGTGGCCATGGAGATCGCCACGCCGGTCGCCTGCTGGCGGTTGAAGCGGGTGTCGAACTCGTACATCTCGGTGCCCATCTCGACCCGGGCGACATCGCCCAGGCGCAGCACCGAGCCGTCCGGGTCGGCGCGCACGACGATGTCGCGGAACTGCTCGGGCGTCTGCAGCCGGTCCTGGGCATTGATGGTGGCATTGATCTGCTGGCCGTCGATCGCCGGCGCGCCGCCCAGGGCACCGATCGCGACCTGCGCGTTCTGGCCCTGGATCGCGGCGACGATTTCGGGCACCGCCAGCCGGTAGGTGTGCAGCTTGTTGGGATCCAGCCAGATGCGCATCGCGTACTTGCCGCCGAACACCTGGATGTTGCCGACCCCGGGCACCCGGCTGAGCGGGTCGACCAGGGTGGCGTTGACGTAGTCGGCGATGTCGACCCGGTCCATGCTGCCGTCTTCGGAGACGAAGCCGATTACCTGCAGGAAGCCCGACGTCGACTTGGCCACGTTCACGCCCTGGCGCTGCACGTCCTGGGGCAGCAGCGGCATCGCCAGTTGCAGCTTGTTCTGCACCTGCACTTGGGCGATGTCCGGGTCGGTGCCGGTTTCGAAGGTGAGGGTGATGGTGGCGATGCCGTTGGACGAGGCTTGCGAGCTGAAGTACATCAGCCCGTCCAGGCCCTTCATGTTCTGCTCGATGACCTGGGTCACCGAGTCGCTCACCACTTGCGCCGAGGCACCCGGATACAGGGCGCGGATCTCGACCGCCGGTGGCGCCACGGTCGGGTACATCGATACCGGCAGGTTGGCGATCGACAGCGCCCCGGCGAGCATGATGATGATCGCGATGACCCACGCGAAGATGGGCCGATCAATAAAGAAACGTGCCATGGGGATCTCCGATCAGGACTGCGCGCCGGGATCGCCGGCTGCGGGGGCGTCGGCAGCCGCCGGCGTCGACGCGGCCGGATCGGCAGCATCATTGTCTGCTTCTGACTGCGGCGGCGCGGTGACCGGGATCGGTGGCGCCGCGGGTGCCGGCTGCGCTGCCTGCCGGCCCTGGAATTCGCTGGCGTCCACGGCGATGCCGGGCTGGATCTTCTGCAGCCCCTCGACCACCACGCGCTCGCCCACGGCCAGGCCGTCCTCGACCAGCCACTGATCGCCGACGGTGCGCGAGACCACCACCGGCCGGTGCTCGATCACGCCCTCATCGTTGACCAGCATCACGCTGGTATCGCCCTTGGGATCGCGGGTGACGCCGCGCTGCGGTACCAGGATCGCGTCCTGGCGCACGCCACTGCCGACCACGGCGCGTACGTACATGCCCGGCATCAGGATGTGCTCGGGATTGTCGACCACCACGCGCAGGCCGAAGCTGCCGGTGGCCGGGTCGACGCTGACTTCCGAGAACGCCAGCGTGCCCTGCTGCGGGAACGGCGTGCCGTCATCGAGCAGGATCGTCACCGGCAGCTCGGTGCTGCTTTCCAGGCGGCCTTCGGCCAGCTCCCGGCGCAGGTCGAGCAGTTCGGTGGCCGACTGGGTCAGGTCGACATAGACCGGATCCAGTTGCTGCACGGTGGCCAGCGCCTGCGGCTGGCTGGCCGTGACCAGCGCCCCCGCGGTTACCGAGGAGCGGCCGATGCGGCCACTGATCGGCGAGCGGATAAGGGCATGGCCGAGGGTGACATTGGCGGCATCCAGCGCCGCGCGGGCGGCGCCGACATCGGCTTGGGCCACGCGCAGGCCGGAGACGGCATTGTCCTGGTCCTGCTGGCTGACGGCATCGATGCGCACCAGCTCGTCGATGCGTTCGGCATGCAGGCGCGCGGCTTCGGCGCCGGCCTCGGCCCGGCGAAGCTGGGCGCGGGCGTTGTTGGCGGCAGCGCGGTAGGTGGCATCGTCGACCTGGTACAGCGGCTGCCCGGCTTCGACTTCGCTGCCCTCGGTGAACAGGCGTTCGGCGATCAGGCCGCTGACCTGCGGCCGCACTTCGGCCACCAGCCAGGGCTGGACACGGCCGGGCAGCTCGCGGGTCAAGGTCACCTGCTGGCTGCTCAGGGTGGCGACGGTGACCGCGGGCGGGCCCTGGACCACGGGCTCGGCGCCATCGCCGCACGCGGTCAGGAGCAGCGCGAGAGCGGCAAGAATAATGGCCGGCAGGGCCTGGGCACGACGGCAGGCGGACGTGGGCATGGCGAGTCCTTTGTACGGAAAGCGGGAATGGGCAGCAGGCGGTCCAGCATTGCGCGCAACAGCGTTGCATTCAGTGAATTGTGGCGCTGGCGCGGACTGGACCGGAGGGCTGAGATGGCGTAACATACAGCCATGTATGTATGTTTGTCAAACCAGCATCGCTGCAGGGAATTCCGGCCCGGTCAGGTGCCGCGACCGGCAAGTTATTGCCGGCAAAAGGATTTTTCAGGACAACGGTTCCTGAACGCCATTCCAGACCTTCCCGCCGCGCCCCTGGCACCGGAGCGCTGATGGCCCGCCGCACCCGGCGCGAAGCCGAAGCCACCCGGGAAGGCCTGCTCGATGCCGCCGAGGACTGCTTCCGCGAGCAGGGTCTGTTCCGGACCAGCCTGGAGGCCATCGCCACCCGTGCCGGCGTCACCCGCGGCGCCGTCTACTGGCATTTCAAGAACAAGGATGAAGTGCTCGAAGCGGTGATCAACCGCGTCAGCGTGCCGTTCTTCCATGGCCTGGACCGGGTCTCGCGCGCCGACGGCACCACGCCATTGCGCGACCTGCGCCGGATGCTGTGCCAATCCTTCGCCGACCTGGTGCACGATCAGCGCGTGCGCAGCGCGGTGGAAGTGATCGAGCTGCGCAGCGAGGTCGCGGTCAACGACGATGCCATCAGCCGCCTGCGCACCTCGGGCATGCGCGAAACCCAGGCGCGCATCGTCGCCGCATTCCGCCGCGCCCAGGCCCTGGGCCAGATGCGCGATGGCCATTCGCCCGAGCAGTGCGGGCGCAGCCTGCATGTGATCATTGCCGGCTCGGTGCGCATGCATCTGCTCGATCCGGCCACCTTCGATCTGGAACGCGACGGCCTGGCCGCCGTCGATCTGTTGCTGCACGCGGTCGCCGACATTCCTGTCGACGAGGGTGATGGCCCGGCGTTTGCATCCGTGGCCGGCGGCGGCGCTTGATGCCCGGCCGATGGCGACGCGGAGCAGCCGGCAAGCGCCTGATCCGCCTGGATCAGGCGATCCCGAGTCTGATCTGCCGGTGATTGCCGGAAATTTCCCGGCGGTCGCCGTCACACCCCGGTTGCCGTTTCCTCGATCAGCCAGTCGACCACCGCATGCATGGCGCTATCGGTATCCAGGCCGCGTTCCAGCGCTTCGGCGTGGACCTGGAGCTGCCGGTCAGCACTGGTCCCGCGATGCAGGATGCCGCGCGCGGCCTCGACCTCGCGCACGCAATCCAGGGCCACGGCATCGTCGGCGATCATGTCCAGGAACTCGTCCAGAAGCTGAGCGTAGGGCACCAGCGAGCTGCGCCCGAAATCGATCAGCGGTCCTTCGATGCCATAGCGCTGGGCGCGCCAGCGGTTCTCGGCGATCAGCATCACCGCGTAGCGGCGCCAGGTCATGTTGCGCCGTTTCATCCGCCACAAAAAGCGCAGCAGGCAGGTGTACAGCGCCGCCAGGGTGATCGCGTCATCCAGGCGGGTGGCGGTATCGCAGACCCGCATCTCCAGCGTCGGGTAACGCCAGGACGGGCGGATATCCCACCACAGCTTGCTGCCGTCCTCGATCACGCCGGCATCGATCAGCACCTGCACGTGGCGCGTGTAGTCGCCCCAGCCGTGGAAGGTCTCGGGCAGGCCGGTGCGCGGCATTTCGTCGAACACCGCCAGGCGATAGCTCTTCAGGCCGGTCGCCTTGCCGCGCCAGAACGGCGACGAGGTCGACAGGCACAGCAGGTGCGGCAGGAAGTAACGCGCCTGGTTCATCAGGTCGATGCGCAGGCCATCGTCGGCGATGCCGACATGGACATGCTGGCCGCAGATCAGCATCCGCCGGGCGACCTGGCCGTGGTCCAGGGTCAGGCGGCTGTAGCGCTCCTTGTCGGTGTGCGGCAGCGGGCTCCAGTCGGCGAACGGATGGGTCGAGGCGGCGATCGGTGCCAGGCCGTATTCGGCCGTGGTCTCGATCACCAGCCGGCGCAGATTGGCCAGGTCCTTGCGCAGTTCGCGGAAGCTGGTCATCGGCCGGGTGCCGACCTCGACCTGGCAGCGCAACAGTTCCGGGCTGACCTGTTCGGGCCGCACGCGCCGCTGCATCTGCTCGATCATCGCCTCCTTGGGCCGACTGCACAGGTCGCGGCTGTCGCGCTCGACCAGCAGGTATTCCTCTTCGATGCCGACGCTGAACTGGGGGCTGCCGGTGTCCATGCTCTCCTCCTTAAGCTGGGCTTGCAGTCACGGCCTGATCGAGCCGCACTCGTGGTCAGTGGCTGGCGTCTCCGGTCCCGGCAGGCGTCTGTCCGCCCGCGTCGGCTTCCTGCCAGGGTCGCAACAGGGCAGCGTTGTCGAGCAGCGGCGTGATCGCACGCGCCAGCCGTGTCGCCCACTCCTGGCGCTGCGCCGGTGTCGCCAGCAGATCCTGGCGCACTTCAATCAGCAGGTGCGGCAAGCCACGCGCTTCGGCGTGCACCGCCATGGTGTAGCCGAAACCGTCGCGACCCGAATACGGCTCGTTGTCGCCCACGGTCAGGCCCTGCTCGCGCATCCCGGCCATGAACGGCAGCGCCATGCGGCCGTCGCGGTTCCACAGCACGCCGATCTGCCAGGGTCGTTCGCCGCCATCGCGCAGACCGGCGGTAAAGGTGTGGATGGCGATCAGGGCCGGGAATGCGCCGGCCGCCGCGCGCTGGTCGAGCCAACTGGCGATGGCGCGGTGATAGGGCTGGTGAAGCTGCTGCCAGCGCTGCTGGCGCGGCTGCGCCTTCAGGCCGACATTGCCCGGCACCACGGTGCCATCGCTGTGCGCCGGGCACAGGGTCGGGTCGTCCAGGAAGCGGTTCGCGTCCACCACCAGGCGCGAGTAGCCATGGAAGATCGCCGGCAGCCGCAGTTGGTTGGCCAGCAGCACAGTGAGTTCGTCGGCATGCAGGTCGCTGGCGATATGGCGCTCGAACTCGGCCGCCGGCAGGCCCAGGCCCGCCAGCGCCGCAGGGACATGGCGGGCGGCGTGGTCGCAAAGCAGCAGGGCGCGCTGATCAGCGCCTTCCAGGCAACGGAACGGCGGCGGATCGCAAGGGCCGAGCAGGTTCCCGGTCTGCCGGCGGGACGGGCCTGTGGCGTTGACATCGGCAAGGTCCATGTCCGGCATCATGGCCAAGGCAGCCGCCAGCGACAACTGTTGCCGGTGTCGGCAGCCCCGGTCGGCGCTCCGCTGCCGGCCAGCCTCGCCTGCTGGCCGTGGCCGTGCCGATGCCCTAGCCTGCGTGCCGGCCGGCGAGCTGCCGTCCAGATCAGCGCACGCCGTTGCCCGCCTGGCCGCTGGCCGCGCCCCGCGCCTGCCGACACCCGACCTGCCTGTCCAGATATCAGGAATTCCCGATGATCGTCCGCGCCGTCATGTTGTTCGCCGTCCTGGCCATCCTGCCCGGCCTGGCCGCCCACGCTGATCCGGCCTCGAGCCCGGCCAGGACAGGCACGGCGTCGGCGTCGACCTTGGCGCCGGCGGCTCCGGCATTCCGCGCCTGCCTGCAATCGCTGTCGTCACCGGCCCGGGCCGCCGGCGTTGATGGCGACAGCTTCCGGCGCTTCACCGACGGCCTGGAACCGGACCCGGAGGTGCTGGTGCTGCTCGATGCCCAGCCCGAGTTCACCACCCCGGTCTGGGACTATCTGGCCGCCCTGGTCGATGCCGAGCGGGTCGCCGATGGCCGCGCGATGCTGGCCGAGCATGCGGATTTGTTGGCGCGGATCGAAGCCGCCCATGGCGTCGATGCCGCCACCGTGGTTGCGGTCTGGGGCGTGGAAAGCGATTACGGCCGCATCACCGGCCGGCGTCAGGTGCTGCGTTCGCTGGCCACGCTGGCCTGCGATGGCCGCCGCCAGGCGTTCTTCCGCGGCGAGCTGTTCGCCTTCCTGCGCCTGCTCCAGGACGGCGACCTGACCGATCCGCAACTGGGCGGCTCCTGGGCCGGCGCCTTCGGCCAGACTCAGTTCATGCCCAGCACCTACCGGCGCGTGGCGGTGGATTTCGACGGCGACGGCCGCCGCGACCTGGTCGGCAGCATTGCCGATGCCCTGGCCTCCACGGCCAACTACCTGCGCCAGTCCGGCTGGCGTCCGGGCCGTTCCTGGGGCCGGGAAGTACGCCTGCCCGACGGCTTCAACCTCGGCCAGGCCGGGCGCCGCAACAAGGCCACGGTCGCCACCTGGAGCCAGCGCGGCGTACGCCTGCCCGATGGCGCGGCCCTGACCGGCGCCGGCCTGGACGGCGCCACCCGGGCGGCGGTGATCGTGCCGGCCGGCCGCGATGGACCTGCTTTTTTGGTGCTGGCCAATTACGACGCGGTGTTCTCCTACAACGCTGCCGAGAGCTACGCCCTGGCGATCGTCTTCCTTGCCGAACAACTGCGCGGCGGTCCGGTGCTGCCGGCGCGGCCCTGGCCGACCGACGATCCGGGCCTGTCGCGGCAGCAGCGCCGGCAATTGCAGCACCACCTGCTGGCGCTGGGCCATGACATCGGCGAGGTCGACAGCCTGATCGGCGACCGCAGCCGACGCGCGATCGTCGCCGAACAGCAGCGCCTGGGCATCGAGCCGGCCGACGGCCGCGCCGGCCAGCGCATCCTGCGTGCGCTGCAACCGGACCAGACCACGCCTACGCGCGATGCCACTGTCCCGGACGAAGGCCAGCAACCATGACGCGATCTTGCCACCGCTCGCGCTAGCGTCGGCCGGACTACCCGTCCTGATCCCGGAGCACCGTCATGAGCCAGTACACCATCGCCCTGTTCGTGGGCAGTTTCCGCAAAGAGTCATGGAACAAGAAACTGGCGCTGGCGCTGACCCGGCTGGCGCCTGAGGACTTCGCCTTCGATCCGGTCTGCGTCGACGACCTGCCGCTGTACAACCAGGATGACGATGACAACCAGGCGCCGCCGGTGAAGCGGATCAAGGACCAGATCCGTGCCGCCGACGGCCTGCTGTTCGTCACCCCCGAGTACAACCGCTCGGTGCCCGGCGTGCTCAAGAACGCCATCGACCACGCCTCGCGCCCGTATGGCCAGAGCGCCTTCACCGGCAAGCCGGCCGGGGTCATCGGCGCCTCCATCGGCGCCATCGGCACGGCCATGGCGCAGCAGCACCTGCGCAACATCCTGGCCTATCTGGATGTGCCGACCCTGGGCCAGCCCGAAGCCTTCATCCATGCCACCGATGCCCTGTTCGACGAGGACGGCGGCATCGGCCCGAACAGCCGCCAGTTCCTGCAGGACTGGATGGACGCCTTCGCCGACTGGGTGCGCGATCACGCCGGCAAGCAGGACGGCACTGACTGAGCCGGCGGCCACCCGGCGCTGGTTCCAGGTTGCCGGCGGCCGCCATCCCGCTCAGTCCGGGCCGGTGCCGGCCTCCAGTGCCAGCAGGAAACGCTTCAACGGCAGGCCGCCACCAAAGCCGGTCAGGGCGCCATTGGCACCGACCACGCGGTGGCAGGGCACGATGATCGACAGCGGATTGCGACCGATCGCCGCCGCCGCGGCGCGCACCGCGCTCGGCCGGCCGATGCGCCGGGCCACTTCGCCGTAGCTGATCGTCAGGCCGTAGCCGATATCCGGCAGCGCCTGCCAGACCTGTTGCTGGAATGCCGTGCCGGCCGGCGCCAGCGGCAAGTCGAACTGTTGCCGTTGGCCGGCAAAATATTCGGCCAGTTGCACCGCTGCCCGGGCCAGCAGCGGGTGGCTGCCTTCCTGCCAGCGCTGATCGCGGCGCACCGGATGCCGGCTGTGCTCGAACTCGATCGCGTGCAGGCCCTGGGCGCTGGCCGCCAGGCTCAGCGGCCCGACCGGGCTGTCGATACGGGTATGGAAGATGGTCATGACGTGGTTCCTGTTGCGCTGGTGGCGGCCTGCCGCCACAGGTGGAGGACGGCATAGCCGCGCCACGGCCGCCAGGCTTCGGCGCGCTGTCGGGCGTCGGCTTCGGGCAGCGTGGCGCCGCCGCCGGCCAGTTGCCGGCGCAACACCAGATCACCGGCCGGGAAGGCATCAGGATGGCCGAGCGCGCGCAGGGCGATGTAGTTGGCGGTCCAGTCGCCGATGCCGGGCAGCGCGGTCCAGTCGGCGATGAAACGTTCCAGCCCGGCGTCAGCGCTCAGCGCCAGCCGGCCGTCGGCCAGGGCCGTGGCCATGGCCTGCACAGTGGCGATCCGGCGCCCGGTCAAACCCAGCCCGGACAGCCCGGCGCCGGCCAGGGTGGCGGCGTCGGGAAACAGATGTCTGAATCCGCCCGGCGCGTGTGGAGGCAAGGACACGCCGTGGCGCGCGAGCAGGCGGCCGGTCACGGTCCGCGCCGCGGCCACCGATATCTGCTGGCCGATTACCGCCCGGATGGCGATCTCGAAACCATCCCAGCCGCTGACCAGGCGCAGGCCTGGTCGCTGCCGCAGCAGTGGCCGCAAGACTGGATCGGCCGACAAGGCCGCCGCGATCCGCTCCGGTTCGGCATCCAGATCGAACATGCGCCGGACCCGTCGCACCGTGGCCTGAAGTTGGCTTGCCGGCACGCCCTGCAGATGCAACGCCAGCGCCGGTTCGCCACCTGGCCAGGCACTGACACGAAGGTTGGCCGGCGCCTGCGCCGTGCCGATGGCCCGCTCATAGACGCCATCGCTGACGCGTTCGATGCCGGCCAGGGCGCGCTGGCGCAGAAATTCCAGGCTGGCGTCGAAATCGAACGGTGGCCGGTAAGCCAGGCGCAAGGTCAGCGCCTGACTGCCGGGCGCCGCGCTGTCGCTGTCAGCACCGTGACGGCGCAACTGGCTCGGGCTCATGCCATAGGCCTGCCGGAAATCGTCATTGAACCGGCGCAGACTGCTGAAGCCGGCGGCCAGGGCGACCTCGGTCACCGGCAGCCGGGTTTCGGTCAGCAGTTGCTTGGCGAACAGCCGGCGTCGGGTGCCATGCACGGCGCCGGGTGACACGCCCAGTTGCTGCTGGAACAGGCGTCGCAGATGGCGCTCGCCCACCGCCAGCCGCTGCGCCAGCACCGCCAGCGGTGCCTGCGCCAGGGCGCCGTCCTCGATCAGTGCCAGCGCTCGTGCAAGCAGCGATTCACCGCGGCGCCAGCCGCCCTGGCCCGGTGACAGTTCCGGCCGGCAGCGCAGGCAGGGCCGGTAACCGGCAGCCTCGGCCGCGGCCGCGCTGGCCAGGTAGCTGACATTTCCCGGCTTGGGCGCCGGCGCCGGACAGACCGGCCGGCAATAGATGCCGGTGCTGCGCACGGCGGTGAAGAACAGGCCGTCGAAGCGGGCATCGCGGCTCAGCCGGGCGCGCTCGCACAGCGCCGGCTCGGGCACTATGGCGGTTTCTGGCCGGGGTCCTGTGCAGCTCATGGCCGAAGGCTAGCACCGGGCCGGGCGCGAACACTGGCCGGATCCGGACATCAATGCCGGCATCAACGGCCGCTGACAGGCCGATGCGGGCGGGCACCACCGCGTGCGATCGCGGCCGCCATCCGGATAAGCTGCACGCCATGTACCTGAAGCATTACGGCCTGGCCGAAAGCCCGTTCTCGATCACGCCCGATCCGCGGTTCGTGTTCCTGTCCGATCGCCATCGCGACGCCCTGGCGCATCTGGTCTACGGCATCAGCCAGGGCGGTGGCGGCGGCTTCGTGCAGTTGACCGGCGAGGTCGGCACCGGCAAGACCACGCTCAGCCGGCTGTTGCTGGCGCAGTTGCCGGACAACACCCAGGTCGCGCTGATCCTGAATCCGCGCCTGGAGCCGATTGAGCTGCTGGAAGCGCTGTGCGAAGAGCTGGGCATCGATATCGATGCCGGACCGCGGCCGGCGCGCGGGCGCGGCAAGGCCCTGGTCGATGCCCTGAACCGCTTCCTGCTCCAGGCCCACGCCGACGGCCGCCGGGTGGTGCTGATGCTGGACGAGGCGCAGGAGCTGCCGGTGGCCAGCCTGGAGCAGGTACGGCTGTTGACCAACCTGGAGACGGCGAGCCAGAAGCTGCTGCAGATCGTCCTGCTCGGGCAGCCGGAACTGCGCACCGTACTGGCCCGGCCGGACCTGCGCCAGCTCGCGCAACGCATCACCGCCCGCTACCACCTGACCCCGTTGTCGAGCGAGGAGACCGCGGCCTATGTCCGCCACCGCCTGGCCGTCGCCGGCCTGGCCAGATCACCATTCGAGCCCGGCGCACTGGCCGCCCTGCACCGGCATTCCGGCGGCGTGCCGCGGCTGATCAATGTCATCGCCGAACGGGCCCTGCTGATCGGCTATGGCGCCGACCTGGAGCGGCTGCCGGCGGCGGTGGTCACCCGGGCCGCCAATGAGGTTCTGGCCCAGGCAACGCTGGCCAGGTCGGCCGGCGCAGCCAGGATGCGCTGGCCGGTCGCCGTCGCGGCCCTGGCCTTGCTGGCGGTGATCGCCCTGGCAGCGCTGGCCCCGTGGTGGTCAGCGCCGGCGCCGGAAGGCGATCCCGGGGGCGTTGCCGGCACCGATCGCGTTCTGGACGCCGAGCTCGTCACGGCAGCGGCCGTTGACGGCACGGTCCCGGCCGCCGCTGCCGGCCCGGCACCCGGAACAGGCTTGGCAATCCAATCACCCGCCCCGGCATTGGCCCGGCTGTGGCGCACTCCGGTTGCCGATGCCCACGCCGCCGACGCCCTGCTCGATCTGTGGCAGGCCGATCCGGCGCTGGATGCCCACGACCTGGCCGATTGCCCATTCCGCCTCGGCGGCGGCCTGTACTGCCTGCGCAGCCGCGGCACCCTGGGGCAGCTCGCCGCCCTGGACCGGCCGGTGCTGCTGCTGATCCCGGTGGGCGAACGCATCCGGCCGCTGGCCCTGGCCGGTCTGGATCGCGATCAGGCCCGGGTCATCGGCGATGGCGCGCCGGTGTCCCTGCCGCGGGCGCTGCTGGAAAATGCCTGGCCGGGCGAGTACCTGGCGCTGATGCAGCTGCCAGGTGCGGTCGCCACCATCGGCCATCCACCGCTGCCGGCCTGGACCGGCGAGGCCCTGGCCCGGTTCGAGGCGAACCGATCGCTGCCGCCGTTGTCCAATGGTCCTGATCGCATCCGCCGCCTGCAACAGCACCACGGCCTCAGTGCCGATGGCGTGGTCGGCCCCGAGACCTGGTGGGCGCTGGCCGCCTATCTGGATTCCGGGCCCCGTCTGGCCCCGCCAGCGCAGCCGGCGCAGGCACCGGCCGGGCCTGAACCCGAAGCGGCAGCGTCCTCCCGGTAGCTGCCGCCCCCTGCCAACCCTGCCGATACAATGCCGCCATGTCCTCCATCCTCGATGCCCTGAACAAATCCGAAGCCGAGCGCCAGCGCGCCCAGCCGCCGGGCTGGAACTCGCCCATGCAGTTCGGCCGGCAACCGCCGCCCCGCCGCCGGCGCTGGTGGTGGCTGGTTCTGGCGGTGCTGGTGGCACTGGCGCTGGCCTGGATGTTTGGCATGTTCAGCCCGAAACCTGAGCCAGCCGGCTCGGCGCGGACGGCGGCCACCCGGGCTGGCCTTGAAGCTGCCAGCAGCGGCGATCCGGGTGCGCCGGCAGCAGACGCGGTCGAGACTGATCCTGACAGTGCCTACGGCCAGCCCAGCCGGACCACCGAATCACCCGGCAACCTGGATCTTGCCGGCACCGACCGCATACCCGACGCCGTGCGCCGCCTGCGGGCGCAGGCACAGGCCCGTGCCGAGACCGACCAGGGCACGCAGATGGACCGTCTGCGGCAGTTGGCGCAGTTGCGCCGGGGCGAGATCACCCGGGCTGAACTGGCCGGCGATGCCGCTGCCAGCCGGCCGGTCACTGCCGAGCAGGCGGCGCGCGCCGAGCAGGAGATCCGGATGCTTGCCGAAGCACTGGGCGAGGATCCCGACGAGATCACCGACGACATGATCGAGGAGATGGCGATCGCGATCATGGCCGCCGAAGAAGCCGGGCTGGTCGCGACGCCGGCGGATGCCGAACCCGGCGGCGCACTGGATCCCGGCACGGCACCGGCAGCGCCGCAAACATCGGGTGCTCGGGCCGCTGGTGATGCGCCCCGGTTTGTTGCGCCCGTCCCGGTGCCCGCGCCCGCCCCAACACCGCCGCCAGCCCGGGTGATCAGCAGCGACGCCGCGCCCGCCGCGGAGCAGGCTTCGATTCGCAACGAATCCATGCCCCTGATCAACGAGCTGCCCTTCGCTACCCGCAGTGCCCTGCCGGCGATGAACCTCACCATGCATCTGTACAGCGATGATCCGGCCCGGCGCATGGTGCTGCTCAACGGCGCCCGCGCCGGCGATGGCGACGAACTGGACAACGGCCTGCGGATCCTGGCGATCCGCCCGGACGGTGTCGCGATGGAGTACCAGGGCACCCGGTTCCTGCTGCCTTCACGGCCCTGAGCGGCGCAATCGGGAGCATTTGAAGCGGTCGCCGGCTGTGCATGGCCGCCGGCGCCCGGCAAGTTGTCCGGGCTTGGTGCCAGCCCCGGTCTGCCCGATTGCTGGCTGCGCCGGTCCGGCTTGCAAGGCGGCACCGGCCCGGTCAGGCTGGCGCCATGTTCGTACAGGTTGACCACCGACCATCCCGGGAACTGCGCTGGGCCACGCCGCTGTTGCTGGTACTGGTGGTGTTCGCCTTCATCTGGCTGGCCAGCCAGGAGCCGGACCGCTTCCTGCGCACGGTCAGCCGCTGGGGCCTGATGCCGGCACGGCTGTTCGATCCAGGCGCCGGCTGGGCGGACTATTTCGCCGAACTGCGGCCGCTGGCGACCCTGACCGCGCTGCTGATCCACGTCGACCTGCTGCACCTGATCGGCAACCTGCTGTTCCTGCTGATCTTTGGCCTGGCCGCCGAGCAGCGCCTGGGCAGCGGCCTGTTCCTGGCCTTGTTCCTGGTCGGCGGCGCCCTGGCCAACCTGGCCGCCGCAGCGACCATGCCTGACCAGCTCAGTGTCATCGTCGGCGCCAGCGGCGCGGTATCGGCGATCGTCGGCGCCTACCTGACCTTGTTCCCGCGCTCGCACCTGGGGCTGGTGATTCCGCTGGGTGTGTTCCTGGAATTCGTGCGCATTCCGGCGCTGTGGCTGATCGGCTTCTGGATCCTGCTGCAGGTGCTGCTGGCCTATCTCAATCCGACCTTCGGCGCCGTCGCCTGGGTCGCTCATGCCGCCGGTTTCCTGGCCGGCAGCCTGTTCGCGCTGGCCTGCCGGCCGGTGATCTACCGGCGCCTGCGCCGCCTGCGGCCGTTGTAGCCGGGCCTGAATGCAAGAAACCCGCCGCGAAGATCACGGCGGGTTCCCGGCAGTGCCCACAACAGCGCAATGCCCGCAACAGCGTCGGGCAATGGTTGTCCGGGGTGTTCAGTCCACGGCCATGCTCTGGCGCACTTCCAGGCCGCGTTCGGTCACCACCAGTTCCACGGCGACGTAGCTGAAGGCGGTATAGAGCTCGTCCAGGGCAACCAGCAAGGGCGCCATGAGCATCTCGAACTCCTTCCTGTTCTGGCCGGCGCGGGCGGCGATGGCAGCGCCTGCTTCGTCGGCATGCTCGTCCACCGGCGCGTCCTCACGCTGTTCCTGCATGCGCATCTGCTTCATCAGGCCGGCATAGAACGCGCCCTCATAACCCATGTAGAACAGGGGCGCAGGCTCCAGCCCGTCGGCAGCCAGGTCGCGCACCAGGGTCTGCCGGCTGTCGGCGCCCACGGCCAGACCCAGCGCCGATTCGCCCAGGGCCGCCCAGCCTTGCGGCATGGCTTCGCCGCCCGGGATGCCGTCCAGATTCAGCGCTACCGGCTCGCCGCCGGGGGTCAGGTCAAGCTGTGTCAACTGGGGCATGAAGCCCTGGGCCATGCCGATCAGGGCGGCCGGGCTGGGGCTGGCCAGGATCAGGCTGCCCTCGACCTGGTCGGGCGCGCCGGTGGCATCCAGGGTCAGGCGCTGCAGATGGATGCGCAGGCCGCTGAACAGGCCGGAGGCGCCGTACAGCCCGGCGGTGGCGGTGCCCATCGAATCGGCCGCGGTATTGAGCCCCTGCAGGTGCTCACAGGTGAACGGGGATTGCTTGATGGCGCTGGCCTGGGCCTGCAGGAAACTGCCCAGCCGCTCCAGATTCAGTCCGACACCCACTTCCATGCCGGTCCGGGACTGGCCCAGGCCAGGAACCGTCGACGCCAGCCCGGCCATCGACTGGCGCAGTTGCGGATCCATTTCCAGGATGCCTGCCGACTCCTGATGCCGGCGATCCAGCCGTGTGTAACCGGAAACCAGGCGCGGCGTCTTTTCCACCAGCCCCTGGTATTCGCGCCGGCAATCGGCACTCAGGGGGGTGTCCTTGCTGGCCAGCAACTGGCTGAACCAGGTTTCCCGGCTCTCGTCCCCGAGCAACTGGGCCATGGTCCGGCGCAGGTCGAGCACGACGGTGCCATACGGGCTGAAGCCGTATTGATCGTTGACCGCCACCAGCTCGCCGCTGTCCAGTACCGACTGGCCGGGCGCATCCAGGCCCAGCAAGCGCGCCAGGCCGGCGTCAGTGTCGGCGACATCGGCGCTGGCCCGGTCGGCGCTGGCCAAATCGGCACTGGCAAAATCGGTGCCGGAAAGATCGGCGGTCAGCACCAGATGCCGGTCAATGATCGCCATGACGATGGCGCCGGCCGCTTCCTTGTCCGGCATGGTGAAGCGCCAGTACTCCTGGTCACTCAGGCTGGCCACCGGGAACGGCTGGCCATAGCGTTGCTCCAGCTCGGCGATGAAGGCGCGCAGGCGGTCCGGCTGCGCCACTTCCACGCGCAGCACCGGCATCAGGTCGATGCCGTACAGCGCCCACAGGGCATCGGCGTGGATGCCGATGTTCTCCCAGCCCTCAATGCTGAGCTTGTCCTCGACCAGCTCCAGCATCGACCACATGCGTGCCTGTGCGTCATCGCCATCAGTGCCGGGGCCGCGCGTCTGGCGCAGTTGGGCCAGGGTCTGGCGGAAGGCGCTGTCCAGCGGCGCCAGCAGTTCGCGCCACAGTTCCACCACTTCGTCCGGGGCGGGTTCCAGGTTGCCGAAGACATAGGCGGTATCGGCGGGCGCGAAGGCCAGCGGCGCCGGCGGGCCGGACGGGTCGCGGCCGCAGGCGGCCAGCAGCGCGGCCAGCAACAGGGCCAGCAGCAGGGCCGGCAGCAGGGTATACACGGGCTTCATTGGGTCTCCTCCAGAAGATGCGGCCGGGGGCCGGTGACACCCGGCGGCATGCCCGGGTCAATCGGAAATGATAGCGCCATCGCATGTTTCCCATGCCTGCCGGTTGTCCGGTCCTGGGCTGCGCGGGCGCTGCACCCACGGCCAGCAACAGACATTCCCGCCGCTGAATGGCCGCGGCTCAGAAGCGCAAATGGCGCACCGCGCGGCCTTCCTCGCGGATTTCCTTCAGCGCCGCGCAGCCGATCTGGATATGGCTGCCGACGAAGCGGCTGGTCACCTGCTGGTCGCTGGCCTGGGTCTTCACCCCTTCCGGTTCCATCGGCTGGTCGGAGACCAGCAGCAGGGCGCCGGTGGGGATCTTGTTGGCAAAGCCGGTGCTGAACAGCGTCGCCGTTTCCATGTCGATCGCCATGCAGCGGATCTTGCGCAGGTAGGCCTTGAACGCGTCGTCGTGTTCCCACACACGGCGGTTGGTGGTGTAGACGGTGCCGGTCCAGTAATCATGGCCGGCATCGCGGATGGTCGAGGACACCGCCCGCTGCAGGGTAAAGGCCGGCAGCGCCGGCACTTCCGGCGGGAAATAATCGTTGCTGGTGCCGTCGCCGCGGATCGCGGCAATCGGCAGGATCAGGTCGCCGAGCCGGTTCTTGCGCTGCAGGCCGCCGCATTTGCCCAGGAACAGCACCGCCTTGGGCGCCACCGCCGAGAGCAGGTCCATGACCGTGGCGGCGTTGGCGCTGCCCATGCCGAAGTTGATGATCGACAGGCCGTCGGCGTGGGCGTTGGGCATGGCCTTGTCGCGGCCGGCGACCTGGACCTGGTGGCTGGCGGCGAACCACTCCACGTAATGGCTGAAATTGGTCAGCAGCACATAGCGGCCGAAGCCGTCCAGCTCGGTGCCGGTGTAGCGCGGCAGCCAGTCGCGGACGATGTCGGTCTTGGTGCGCATGTCAGTGGCCGGTCAGCTCAGAAGCCATGGCTGGTGAAGCCGCCATCCACGGCCAGGCACTGGCCGGTGATGTAGCTGGCCGCCGGCAGGCACAGGAAGGCGACGGCCGCGGCCACTTCCTCCGGCTCGCCGATGCGGCGCAGCGGTGTCTGCTCGAGCACCTCGTCGTAATAGGCCGGCTGCGACAGCGGCCCGCTGGTGCGGGCGGTGCGGATGTACCAGGGCGCCACGGCGTTGACGCGGATGCCATCGCCGGCCCATTCGCAGGCCAGGTTGCGGGTCATCTGGATCAGCGCCGCCTTGGTCAGGCCGTAGGGCGCGCCGGTGCGGACATGCACCAGGCCCGAGACCGAGGCGATATTGACGATGCTGGCCACGCCGTGCTCGCGCAGCAGCGGCTGGCACAGCCGGCTCAGCTCCCAGGCCGACAGGACATTGGTGCGGATCAGCCAGTCCAGTTGGCTGGCGTCGTAAGCCAGCGCCGGCCGGCTGATGTTGTCGCCGACATTGTTGATCAGCACATGCGGCTGGGCGCCCAGATCGCGCAGCCAGTCCATCACATCCAGGCGCTGTTCGGCATCGGCCAGGTCGGCGGCGAACACCCGCGGCGCACTGTCGGGGAATTCCTCGGCCAGCTCGCCGGCGGTCGCCTCCAGGCGGTCGCCGTCGCGGGCGACCAGCAGCAGTTGCGCGCCCAGCCCGGCCAGTTCCCGGGCACAGGCCAGGCCGATGCCGCGGCTGGCGCCGGTGACCAGCGCCATCTGCCCGTCCAGTCGCCAGCGCGCGCTGGCGCTCATGGCTGCCGCCGGCCAGCGCCGGTGCCGGCAGTTGCCAGCTCAGGTGCGGGCGCGGCGGCCGGGGTCATGGCCTTAAGTACAGTCCGCACTGGCAGTCGGCATAGATGCCCCAGCCACGGGCATTGCGCTGGCGCAACAGCTCGCGCATCTGGCGCAGATCGTCGCGGGCCTGGGTCGGCAACCACGAGGCCGGCAAGAGCAGACCGTGGCTGTGCATGCCGTGGACCAGGGCCGATTCGCCCATGCCGGCCAGGAACCGGTCCATCGACGACAGTTCGCGCTCGATCCAGGTAAAGCCGGCATCGGCATCCAGTCCGGCCAGGCTGCGGGCCTTGGCGATGGCCTCGACCAGGCCACCCAGCTCGTCGACCAGGCCGCGCTCCAGCGCCTGGCCGCCGCTCCAGACCCGGCCGCGGGCGACCTCGTCGATGGCCTCGGCGCTGACGCCACGTGCGCTGGCGACCAGGTCGATGAATTGCCGGTAGGCGTCGTCGACGATGCCCTGGATCACCTGGCCCATGCGCGGGTCGTATTCCTGGGTCGGATCGAACGCCGCCGGCACCCAGGTGGTGCCGACGCCGTCGCTGTTCAGGCCCAGCTTGGCCAGGCCTTCGCTGGCGGTCAGCCACAGGCCGAAGACGCCGATCGAGCCGGTGATCGTGGCCGGGTCGGCAATGATCTGATCGGCCTGCATGGCGATCCAGTAGCCACCCGAGGCGGCAACATCGCCCATCGATGCGACCACCGGCTTGCCGGCCTCACGCAGCAGGCTGATCTCGCGCCGGATCTGTTCGGACGGGAACGCCTGGCCGCCGGGCGAATCGATGCGCAGCACCACCGCCTTGATGTCGTCGTTCTCGCGCGCCTGGCGCAGCAGGCCGGAGATGGCATCGCCGCCGATCACGCCCAGCCCCGGATCGCCCGAAACAATGGCGCCCTGGGCAACGACAATGGCCACCGGCGCCGTTGCCGGCTTGCGCTCGCGCTCGAGCACCGTCAGCCAGGTGCCCATGTCGACCTGGCGGAAGGAGTGGCCGTCCTCGTCGGCGACCCCGGCCTGGATCAGTTCGCGCTCCACTTCCGGCCAGCTCAGCAGACGGTCTACCAGACCGGCCTGCTGCGCCAGCGCCGGCAGGTCGCCGCCGGCGGCTGCCAGTAGCGCCGGCAGCTCCTGGACCATCGTTTGCAGTGATTCGGGCGTCACCTGGCGGGCGGCGCCGATGTCGGCCAGGTACTGCCGCCACAGATCGCCAATCCAGTACAGGTCGGCTTCGCGGGCTTCGGCCGAGGCATCGTTGCGGATGTAGGGTTCGCCGGCGGACTTGAATTCGCCGACCCGGAACAGGTGCGCTTCCACCCCGAGCTTGGCCAGGGCCTCGGCGTAGTACAGCCGGTAGCGGCCGAAGCCTTCCAGCAGCACCATGCCCATCGGGTCCATATAGACCTGATTGGCGCGCGAAGCCAGGTAATAGCCGTCCTGGGTGAAGGCGTCACCGTAGGCGATGACCTCCTTGCCGCTGGCCTTGACCCGCTCGATCGCGGCGCCGATATCGCGCAGGCCGGCGACTCCGCCGCCGATCAGCCGGTGCAGGCGCAGCACCACCCGCTCGATGCGCTGGTCATCGGCCGCGGCATCCAGGGCCCGTATCAGATCGCGAAGCTGCACCTCGGGCACATCGTCGCCGATCAACTGGGCAAACATCCGGTCCAGCGGCGACATCGTGTATTCCTCGACGATCACGCCGACCGGCTCGATTACCAGGGCAGTGCGCGAGCCGACCTGCGGCCCGGCCCTGAACATCGCCGCCAGCAACACGGCCACCAGGAGCAAAAACGCGATGGTAAGAATGAAACGGCGGCTGAAATCCAGCACGCGCCAGGACGCCACCAGGGTGCGACGGACCGGACCGGGACGCTTAACGTTCGACATGGGCGCAGACAGACCTTGCAGAAAATGAGGGATTCAGGCGCAGCATAGGCTGGCCGCTTCCGGCCTGCCAAGCGCAGGAAGTCACGGTTGGCCGGTGGCCGGTCAGACGCTGGCCCGGTGATCCAGCCGTTTCCAGCTGGCATTGCGCGCCAGCACGGCAAAGCGGCCGAACAGCAGCAGCGAGGCCACCGACAGCCCGGCGATCAGGCCCAGCCACAGCCCGGCCGGCCCCATGCCGGCGCGGAAGGTCAGCCACCAGCCGGTGGTCATGCCCACGCCCCAGTACGAGAACGCCGCCATCAGCGCCGGGATGCGGGTGTCCTTGAGCCCGCGCAGGGCGGCATTGCTGGCCACCTGGATGCCGTCGGAAAGCTGGAAGATGGCGGCGAACACCAGCAACTGCACCGCCGTCGCCAGCACCAGCGCGTTGTCGGTATAGATCGAGGCCAGCGGATTGGAGGCCAGCGCTAGCACCGTGGCCGAGATGCACTGGGTGACCAGCACCAGGCCGATGCCGACGAAACCGGCATGGCGCACGCCGGAGACATCGTCGCGGCCGACCGCGTGGCCAACGCGCACCGTGATAGCCAGGGCGATGCCCATCGGCACCATGAACGCCACCGAGGCCACGTTCAACGCGATCGGGTGCGCGGCCATCGCCACCGGCCCGAGCTGGCTCATCAATATTGCCGTGGCCACGAACAAGCCGCCTTCCATCCAGATGGCAAAACCCATCGGCAGGGCGATGGCGAGCAGGCCGGCGATCGGCCGCCAGCGCGGCGGATCGAAACGTTCGAACAGCCCCAGATGCCGGTAGTTGCGGTGCCTGGCCAGGTACAGCAGCAGCGCGCCGGCCTGCAGCCACAGGGTGATGACATAGGCCAGGCCCAGGCCGAAGGCGCCCATCGCCGGCAGGCCGAAGGCGCCGGTCATCAGCACATGCCCCAGCGGCGCCAGCACCACCACGCCCAGGGCGCTGAACCACATCGTCGGCCGGGTCAGACCCAAGCCATCGCTCAGGCCACGGGCGAAAAAGAACAAAAACTGTGCCGGCGCGCCGAAAGCCAGCGGCGCCAGGAAGGACACGGTTTCCGGAATGATCGCCGGGTCACTGCCGGCGCGCATCAGCAGCCACGGCGTGGCCTGCACCAGCAGCGCCATCAGCACCCCGGCAGCCAGAGCCAGCCACAGTGCCTGGCGGAACAGCGGCGCGATCTCGTGCTGGCGGCCGGCGCCGACAAGCTGCGCCACCGACGGCGGCACCGCCAGCATCAGCCCGAGCGCGCCCAGGATCACCACCGACCAGATCGCCGCGCCCAGGCCGACCGCCGCCAGGGTTTGGCCGCCATTGGCACCGGCCAGCAGGATCTCGACCACGTTCAGGCCGATCGCGCACAACTGGCCGATGATCAGCGGCAGGGCCAGGATCACGGTGTCGCGCAGTTCGTGGCGGATGCGTTGGCGTCTGGGCATGGAGCAGGGCGTGGCCGGCAAATCGGGGGCGGTGATTCTCGCATCCATGGCATGCTGGCGCGCCGGTTCGGCCGGGATTTGGGCTGGTGCGTACCGGATCGTTCAGGACAACAACAATGGCGACAGCGCAGGCAACAAGGCAAGGCGGGCAGGCGGCGCCGGATCCGTCGCAGCGCCGTCTGGTCGCTGCCGCGGCGCTGGTCTGGCTGCTGCTGTGCCTGGCCTTGCTGGCCCTGTACTGGTGGCCGGAAAGCAAACGCCTGGCCGGCGACGAGCAGAACTACCAGCAGACCGCTCTGGCGATCCTGGCCGGCGGCGACTGGTTCGATCGCCACCTGGTCTGGCCGCCGCTGCAAGGCCTGTTCATGGCCGCTGTCTACACGATTGCCGGCCCGCACCTGCTGGCCGTGCAACTGGTCCAGCTCGGCCTGCTTGCGGCCAGTGGCGTGATGCTGGCGCGCATCGTGACCCTGCTCACCGGCCACCGCCGCGCCGCCACCTGGGCCGGCATCCTGCTGGCGGTCAATCCGCTCACCATCGCCTTTGCCACCTGGCTGTGGCCGGAAATCATCCATCTGGCGGCCAGCCTGCTGCTGGCCCTGTGCCTGGTCCGGCTCTGGCGCCATGGCGACGGCCGGCACCGGCAACCGGGCCTGGACAGCCTGGGCTGGGTCGCCGGCGCCGGCCTCGCCCTGGGCCTGTGCCTGCTGGCCAAGAGCCTGCTCACCGCCTTCTGGCCGTTGTTGCTGCTGGCGCTGGTTTCCTGGCATCGGCGTGAGGGTGTGGCCGCCATTCGCGCGGAGGTTGATCCGGATGCCGTCGATGACGTGGCGGCGGCGACAGCCGCGCCAGACCATCATCAGTCCTGGCGTGCCTGGCTTGCCGGTTTGGCCGACTGGCGACCGCAATGGCCGGCCAGCGGGCTGCGCCTGGCCGTGTTCGCCCTGGCGGCGATCCTGGTCTGCGCGCCGGCCCTGGTGCGCGGCTGGCAGGAAACCGGCCGGCCGATGATCGCCGATTCCTCCTGGTTCAATTTATGGACCGGCCTGGCCGACCGCTGGCGTGGCGACTTCGTGTTCGATGAAACTGGCCACCGTTTTTCCGCCTACCTGGCCAGCGGCGAAACGCACGACCAGCGCGTCGCCTTCGCCCGCCAGCAGGCTGCGGCTCTGGTCGAACAGCAGGGCCTGGCCGCGACCGTGGCTGGCCAGTTGGGCAAGCAGTATTTCCGCCTGTTCGATGCCCGCAACAGCCTGGTCGCGCAGTTGCCCGGCGAGCCCTGCCGCGGCTACCTGTCGACCTATCGCCTGGCCTCACCGCATCTGGTCGGCGCCATCGACCTGATCGCGCGCGGCTGGCACCTGGCCCTGCTCGGCCTGGCCGCATTCGGGCTGGCCCTGTGGCGGCAATGGCGCGCGCCCTGGCTGTGGCTGCTGGCCGCCTTCGCCGGCTATCAGATGGCGCTGTTTGCCGTCCTGCACGTCAAAACCCGTTTCCTGCTGCCGCTGTTGCCGCTGCTATGCCTGTTTGCTGGCCATGCCCTGGCCGGCCGGCATCGTGCGCGTGACCACGGCCGCGATGCCGGCAGCGGCGCCAACGCCAGCGGCCACGCAGCGAAAACCGTAACGGCAGCAGAACCCGTATCGAGCCCGGCACGTCCCGGCCCGCTGCACCTGCGCCTGGCCCTCGGCGCCGTCCTCACCGCCATGCTCTGGTTCCTCGCCAGCGCCGGCCCCTGGTTCGACCAGGCCTGCGCCGCAAGTGCCGATGCCGTCGCCAGTACCGGCCCGCCGCTCACAGACTGGCGACCAGCCCACCCGGCGCCATAGTCCCTCCCAGAAGGAGAGCGGCTTTTTCGCCGCAGCTCGTTGGTCCCGATTGCCGGCAGTGCGATTGCTTTTCCTTCTCCCTCCGGGGAAGGTGCCCGCAGGGCGGCTGGGGGCGCACTCGCGTGGCAGCAGGAAGGTTTGCCGGCAAGCCGCTACGCCGAAACCGGATGCCCAGGCCCGCTCGCCCTCACCTTCCGGCGGGCGAGCGGGAGTGGCAAGTCAAGCGCCTATAATCGCCAGCGGGGAAGTTTCACCAGATGTTTCGTCGCCGCCTGCCTTCGGGCTGGCGCGGCAGCGCTCAGCGGCCGCCATGAACCGCCATTGCATGGACGCATCGAGGCGGCGCGCGCGCCGCGAATCATCGGCAATAATCCCCAACCAACCGCCAACCCGTGCCATCGACCGACCGGAGTTTTCGACCATGTGTGGAATCGTTGCCGCCTGCGCCCAGCGCGATGTTGTCCCCCTGTTGGTCGAGGGCCTGCGGGCGCTGGAATACCGCGGCTACGATTCGGCCGGCGTGCTGATCGAGGACGGCGCGAGCCTGCGCCGCGCGCGCACCGCCGGCAAGGTGCGCGAATTGGAAGCGCTGCTGGCACGCGAGCCGCTCAGCGGCCACACCGGCATCGCCCACACCCGCTGGGCCACGCATGGCGTGCCCAACACTACCAATGCCCATCCGCACACCTCCGGCGATGTCGTCGCCGTGGTCCACAACGGCATCATCGAAAACCACGACGAGCTGCGCGAGGAACTCAGGGCCGCCGGTTTCCAGTTCGATTCGGACACCGATTCGGAAGTCATCGCCCACCTGGTCCACGCCGGCCTGCGCGGCAACCTGGATCTGCGCGACGCCGTGCTCGCCGCCCTGCAACGGCTGCGTGGCGCCTATGCCATCGCCGTGGTCAGCAGCCGTGATCCCGGCCGTGTCGTCGGCGCTCGGCAGGGCAGCCCGCTGGTGGTCGGCCTGGGCGAAGGTGAGAACTTCCTGGCCTCCGATGTCCAGGCGCTGATCCGCAGCACGCGCCGCTTCATCTTCCTGGAGGAAGGCGATGTCGCCGAGATCAACCGCGACCAGGTCCAGGTGTTCGGCGCCGACGGTGCGCCGGTCGAGCGCCCGGTCAAGCTCAGCGAGCTCACCGCCGATGCCGTCGAGCGCGGCGACTATCGCCACTACATGCTCAAGGAAATCCACGAGCAGCCGCGCGCCATCGCCGAAACCCTGGAATCGCGCCTGGTTGCCGACCGCATCCTGCCCAACATCTTCGGCACCGATACCCAGCGCCTGCTCAGCCAGGTCAAATTCGTGCAGATCGTCGCCTGCGGCACCAGCTACCACGCCGGCCTGGTGGCCCGTTACTGGCTGGAAGCGCTGGCCGGCATCCCCTGCGCGGTCGAGGTCGCCAGCGAGTACCGCTACCGCGACACGGTGATGCCGCCCGACACCCTGTTCGTGGCGATCTCCCAATCCGGTGAAACCGCCGACACCCTGGCCGCCCTGCGCCAGAGCCGCGACCGCGGCCAGCTCGCCGCCTTCGCCGTCTGCAACGTGCCCGAATCCAGCCTGGTGCGCGAGTCCGACCTGGTGCTGATGACTCGCGCCGGCCCCGAGATCGGCGTCGCCTCGACCAAGGCTTTCACCACCCAGCTCACCGCCCTGGCGCTGCTGGTGCTGGAGCTGGCCCGGGTCAACGGCCTGGATCCGCAGCGCTATGCCGAACTGGTCAACGATCTGGCCAGCCTGCCGCGCGTGGTCGCCGATGTGCTGGCCCTTGAGGACGACATCGCCGCCCTGGCCGAGCACTTCGTCAACAAGGACCACGCCCTGTTCCTGGGCCGCGGCAGCCACTACCCGATCGCCCTGGAAGGCGCGCTCAAGCTCAAGGAAATCTCCTACATCCACGCCGAGGGCTATCCCGCCGGCGAGCTCAAGCACGGCCCCCTGGCCCTGGTCGACGAAGCCATGCCGGTAATCGCCGTGGCGCCCAACAACCAGTTGCTGGAAAAGCTCAAGAGCAACCTGGAAGAAGTGCGCGCGCGCGGCGGCGAACTGTTCGTCTTCGCCGACCGCGACGCCCCGGTCAGCCTCAACGGCACCCGCGGCCAGGTCCTGCACATCAGCGCCGGCAGCGACTTCATCGCCCCGATCGTGTTCACCATCCCGCTGCAACTGCTTGCCTACCACGTCGCCGTATTGCGCGGCACCGACGTCGACCAGCCGCGTAACCTGGCCAAATCGGTCACGGTGGAATAGCCGGCGGGCACCCGTTCGCGGCGTTGTTGCCGATGGAGGCGCTGCCTCGGCAACAGCTTGTGCTGATACCCAGGATTGAACGGCCGACGTCCGGCCCGCCGATGCATGGCGATGTGGTCTTCATCGGCCACCGCAGGCAACGATCCGCTCATGTCACACGATCGATCGCCAATGCCGCCAGGACAGGTTCAGTCCACCCAAGTTCCGCAGCTAATCACGTAACTCATTGACTGCATTGATGCACGCAGTGCAAAAATGCCACTACAAGGCGGGAGCTGCGCTAGTTCTACAGACGAGGTCGCCGCTCGGGCGCACAACTGCCTGCCAATCACGGACAACCAGTCTGGGACGATCCGGATGGTGCCAGGGCTGGATGGCGTGCGGCCCGCATTGGCAGAAGTCTGGCGTCATCAGGTCGTGTCCGCGTCGGCATCTTTCGGCGGCGGCCGTTCCGGCCCCGGACGCTTGGCCAGTTTGCGTTGCAGGCTGCGCCGGTGCATGCCCAGCAGGCGCGCGGCGGCCGAGATGTTGCCGTCGGTTTCCTGCAAGGCCTGCTGGATATGTTCCCACTCGATGCGCTGTAGCGGCGTCATGCCGTCACAGGCCGGTGCTGGCGGATCCGGGGCTCGCGGCCCGACAGCGGCGCCATTGGCCGCATCGCCACCGGCTCCGGCGACCAAGTCATCCCAAGTCGCGTGCCCGTCATGCGGATCGGCGGCGCCCATCCCCAGCGCATGCAGGATGGCGCCGATCCGCGCCGGCTTGGCCAGATAATCATCGGCGCCGCGCTTGATCGCGGCCACGGCGGTGGCGACGCTGGCATAGCCGGTCAGCAGCACGATGCGCATGTCGGGCCGGCATTGGCGCAAGGGCGCGATCAGGGCCAGGCCGGATTCGTTGACCAGGTTCAGGTCGACCAGGGCGAAATCCGGCCGCTGCGTGTGCGCCAGGGCCAGGGCCTGGTCGATGCTCGCCGCGGTCAGCGTGTCGATGCCCTGCCGGCCCAGGCTGCGCGCCAGGGTGCGGGCGAACAGGGCATCGTCATCAACGATAAGGCCCAGCATCAGCCGGTCGCCGCCGAGTCCGGCAGCTTGCCGAAGGCCGGGGCCGGCAGGCACAGCTCGACACAGGCACCGGCGCTGCCCGGCTCGTTGGCAAGCAGGCGCAAGCGGCCACCGAGCTGCTCGACGGTGGCGTGGGACAGGGTCAGACCTAGGCCCAGGCCATCGGGCCGCTGGCTTTCAAACAGGCCGGGCAGGAAGGCGCGCTCTGGCGCGAAACCGGGGCCGTGGTCGCGGATCCGGCCCCACAGCAGGCCGCCATCCAGCCATAGGGCCAGTTCGACCTTGTCGCTGTCGCGGCGCGCGCTGGCCTCGGCGGCGTTGTCGAGCAGGGCGCGCAACAGGTGCGCCACGCCCGGCGCCACCGCCAGGCGGGGTTCGGGCAGGCGCTGCACGGCCAGCTCAACGCCCGGGCGCAACAGGCGCCAGCCGGCAATTACCGAGGCCAGTGGCACCGGCTGATGACTGGCCGGGTCGGCCGAGGCCGACAGGCTGCGGACCCGGTCGCGACACACATCCAGCAGTTGCCGCATGGTGCGCAGGCCCTCGTCGGCTGCGCCCGGATCGTTGTCGATGCGCTCGTCCAGCAGCAGGGTCAAGGTCGCCAGCGGCGTGTTTAATTCATGGGCCACCGAAGCGGCATGGGTGGCCAACGCCAGAATCCCTTCGTTGCGGGTGAAGCGCTCGCGCAGCTGGCTGATTTCCTGTTCCTGCTCGCGCTGGATCTGGCGCATGCGGGCAAAGAACGCCATCAGCACGGCGGCAGTAACCAGAAAATTCACCGCCATGCCGGTCAGGTGCAGGTCGAACAGGCCAGTGTCGTGGTGCGGATATGGCAGCGGCTTGCCAATCCAGGCCGACACTGCATACCCGACCAAGGCCAGGACGGCGACGGCGATTACCTGGCGGTTGGGCAGGGCCAGTGCCGCCAGGGCGATCGGCAGCAGGAACAAAGACCCGAACGGATTGGTCAGGCCGCCCGACCAGGCGATCAGCCAGGACAGCACGATGATGTCCACGGCCAGATGCCAGACCGCCTCGCGCGGGCGCTGCCGGCCGTGCCGCAGCCGCCAGCTGGCAAAGGCCGCGAACGTCGCCAGCAACGCCACCGCCGGCCACAGCGGCGTGGTATCCAGCGGCACCGCCAGCGGCCCGGTGACCAGGGCGATGGTCAGCACCTGCGCCGTCACCGTCACCCAGCGCAGGCGCGCCAGCAGGGCCAGGAAGGAATGGTCGATACGATGATCCATGGCGCTACTTTGGGGCCTGGCTGATGCTGCCGGTCCGGCCGCAGCGGCCATCGGGCCGGAGCGCGATCGGTGCCGGACAGGAATGCTGTCGAATCGTTATCGTCATCGTTGGCGCAAAACCTCCCGGCTGCCCCGGTGGCCAACGCCATACGGTCCGCAGGCCGGCCGGTGTCGGCCCGGCCTGCCGCTGACCAGAGGCATGGCCCGGGAGCCGGCCGCAGCGCCGGCTGTCAGCGCCACAGCCGGGTGGCGGCGTGGATTGAGCTTTCCGGCGTCAGCGCGGATTGGCGATCAGGTCCGGGTAGCCGTTGCCTTCGTCGATCCGCCAGGTATCGGCAAAATCCCAGCCTTCGTAGGTGGTCGCCTGCTGCATGGCATCCAGGCGCCGGGCGCTGGCGTCGGAGCCGGGCCGGATCGACTGGTTGCCGCCCCACCAGGAAGCGTCGATGCCCTCGCCAGTGCCCCAGTCCTTGCCGACCAGGCGGTGACCGGCGTAGCGCCGCTGGCTGTCGGTGCCGGCGTGGCTGACGGTCCAGGCATGGCTGATCCGGGCGCTGGCCTCGATCTCTCCGACCAGGCCGCCGACCTGGGAGCCGCTGTGGGCGCCCTCGACGCGGTGATCGGGATTGTCGGCGGTGTCGACCAGGCTGTAGGCGTGATCGATGCGGCCGCCACCGCGGCCGACCAGACCACCGACCGAGGTCCGCCCGCGTACCGCGGCCAGGCTGAACGAGTGGCTGATGGTGCCGTCGTTCTGGCCGACCAGGCCACCCACGCGCGCGCCATCGGCCTGCACCTGGCCGCGTGACGAGCAGTGGCTGACCAGGGCGCCATCGTGCAGCGCACCGACCAGGCCGCCGGCCCATTCTCCGGCCATCACCGAACCGTCGACATGGACATGGTGGATCTGGCCGGCGCGGACGTTGCCGGCCAGGGTGCCGACGAAGCGGTCGCCGGTGATCCGGGCATTGCTGAAGCGCAGTTCGCGGACGCTGGCACCTTCGGCGAATCCGGAAAACAGGCCGACATTGCTGTCGTCGGGCCGGTTGATGAGCAACCCGGCAATGGTGAAGCCGCGCCCGTCCAGGCTGCCCGAAAATGACGCCAGCGGCTGGAAGCCGGCGCCGTCGTTCCAGTCCAGCGTGCCGCTGGCATCGATGTCGGCAGCCAGGGCGTAATGGCCGGATGGATCCAGCGCCTGCAGCTGGTCGATGCGGTTGATCAGGCAGGGATCATCGGCACTGGCCGGATCACCCGCGGCGCAATCCACGGTACTGGCGCTGCCGGAACTGCCGGCGTTGCTGGCGCCGGCGCTGGCCGACCGGGCGCTGTCGCTGTCAGTGCCGCCGCCACAGGCGGCCAGGGCCAGGGCCGCGGTCAGGGTCAGGATCATGGGCTTGAGTGGGTACAAGGCATGGTTCATGCAGGGGTTCCTCCGGTTTGGGTGGCATCGATAGGGCTGATGGCCAGCCGTGTGTCGGGGCACGGCTGCAGTGCGGGATCGACCCGCTGCCATCCTGGCCGGATCCGACCATGCCCCAGCCGGGCAGTCATGTCGACCGGCGTGGCGGTGTCGGCCAGGTGCCGACGACCGGGATCGCGCCCATCCGGCGCACGCGTTGATCAGTAGCTGAAGTCCAGGCTCAGCCAGACGCTGCGCCCGGGTTCATTGATCCGTACCGGCTCGGCCGGGTAGCCGAAGGCCGAGTTGCCGGACAGGTTCAGGTGTTCGGCGTAGGCCCGGTCGAACAGGTTGTCGATGCCGGCGGCGGCGCGCCAGTTGCCGTTGATGCGCCAGGCGGCATTGGCCGACAACACGGCAAAGCCGCTGCTGTCGCCCAGGTCCTGGCCGACCACGTTGCCGAAGCCGGGCGCGCTGCGGGTCTGGCTGTCGACCGCACGCAGCAGGCCGCCGGCGCTGAAGTCGCCACGCTGCCATTCCACGGCCAGGCGTGCTTCCAGCGGCGCGATCTGCGGCAGCGGCTGGTGGTCGTCGCGGTTGCTGCCGCGGGCATGGGCGAGCGAGCCGGTGAGTTTGAGTGATGGCAGCAGCCGCCATTCCACACCCAGTTCAGCGCCGGCGACCCGGGCATTCACGTTGCGCGCCTGGGTGGCGGTGCCATGGCCGTGACCGTGGTCGTGATCATCACCGACGTCGTCATGTTCATCGTGCCCGTCGTGCCCGGAATGGCCATGGCCGTGATCACCGCCGCCGCCGTGATCATCGTCGTGCCCGTGCTGCCGGTAATCGAACAGGATGAAGTTGTCGATGCGGCCGGCGTAGGCCGAAACCCAGGCCTCGACATTGCCGCGCTGCCAGGTCAGGCCCATGTCCAACTGGGTGCTGCGTTCCGGGCGCAGGCCCAGGAAGGCGTTGACGCTGCCGTCCGGACCTTGGTTGGCGGAAAACAGCTCCCAATAGTCGGGCATGCGCGCGGCATGGCCGACGCCGATGTTGAAGCCCAGCGGCCGCTGCTGAGGCGTGTGCTCGTAGCGCAGAAAACCGGAGGTCAGGCTTTCGGCCCGGCGCTGGCCGCTGCTGGCGTGCGGCATGTGTCCGCTGCCGCTGCGCAGATCGCGCACCCGGACCCGATCGAGGCGGCCGCCGGCGACCCAGCGACCCGGGCCGTCGCCTTCCAGGCTGGCTTCGGCGAACGCGCCGTACTGGCTGAACAGGGCGTCCGGCGTCCACGGCTGGCCCAGGTGGGCGTCGATGCCGGCCCCGCCGCGGTCGCGGTGGCGGCTGTCCTGCTGGTCGATGCCGGTGACCAGTTCCAGCTGCGGCCAGGACCAGGTCAGGGCGGCGCGGCCACCGGTACTGCGCTGGTCGACGGCATGGACCATGGCCATCGGCATCGGTCCGTGCGGGTCGGGCCGACGCAGGCTGTAGTTATCCATCACGTGATCTACATGGTGCTGGAACAGGGCGGCTTCGATTTCCGCCAGGGTCGAGCCCGGGTTGACGCGCTGCAGGCGCAGGCCGGTGCTATTGCGTTTGAACTGCGAGCCGTCCATGCCGCGGCCGGCGTAGCGGGCTTCACCGTCGCCGTTGCCGACACTGAGCTCGATCACGGTATTGGCATCCGGGGTCCAGCCCAAGGCGAGGTCGGTGTTCCACTTGCGCCAGCGCGAGGGCACCAGGTCGCCGTTGCCATCGCGGTAATCGGCGGCTTCGCCGTGGTTGCCGCTCAGCCGGGCGTAACCGCGGGCAGTGCCGGCAGCAGCGTCGATGACCTGGTCGAAGCGGTCGCGGCTGCCTCCGACCAGGCTGCCTTCCAGTTGCCAGCCCGGTTCGGCAAAGCGCGGCGGGTCGCGCTCGAAGCGCACCGTGCCGGTGATGCCGACCGGGCCCCAGAGCACGGTCTGCGGGCCCTTGACCACGGTCACCCGGTCCCAGGTCTGCGGCGAGACGTAGGACAGGGCGTTGTCCATGCGTGCCGGGCAGGCGCCGACCAGGGCACCGTCGCCGACCTGCAGGTTCAGGCGCGAGCCGGACAGGCCGCGCAGCACCGGATCGCCATTGCTGCCGCCGCTGCGGATGGCATTGAAGCCGGGAATGGTCTTCAGGTAATCGGCGCCGTCGCTGGCCGGGATCGGCTGTCGCGGCAGTTTCGGATCGAGCTCGAACGACTGTGCCGAGACTGGCGCGGCACCGGTGACCACGATCACCTCCAGCCAGGGGTCAGCGGCCTCGGACGGGTTGGCGTCGGCCAGGGCCGATGCCGCCAGGCCAGCGAGCGCCAGGGCCAAGGCCAGGGTCAGCACCGTTGTCGGCGTTTGGCTCAGTGAATTGCATCTGGGTGATCGGCCGGCGCCGGCATCGGCAATGGCGCCGGTGATGGTCGTCGATGGCAGGACTGGCCGGGCTGCCGGCTGCGCGCCGACGCGGGTTTGCGTGCGGCTGATGGCGGGGTAATTGACGGGATAAATGGTCATCGCGGGTGGCAACAAAGCCGGGTCGGTCGGGCAATGGATCAGGGGCCACCAGTGGACCATTGCCGGGCGCTCGCCGGAATGCGACCGATTGTCGCGGCACGCGGCGCGTGCCGGCTGTCGCCCTGATTCAGTGGATGCCGGGGCCTGCTTTGAAGGCCGCCAGAGTCGTCGGTCAGCGGCCGGATGCGGCACCGGCCCCAGGCGGTGTTCGATGATCAACAGCCGATGCGCGACGGCCACAGCGATGGCCGCCGGCACCCTTGCAATTCGTCAATCCTCTGCCAACGCCTGGTCTGGCCCGGCATCCGAACCATCACCGGCGCTGCCTCCGGCGGCGGCCGAGCCAGGCTCCGACCCAGCCTCCGACCCCTGCCCCGGCAGCCAGGGCGCACCCTCATCGTGGATTTCCCCGATCAGCTCGCGCACCAGGCCGATGTAGCGCGAGTCGTCGTTGACCCGGTGGCTGAGGATGATCGGCGAGGTTGCGCGCTGGTCGCCGAGCAGGCGGTAGTGCAGGTCCAGACGCTGCTGGCTGGCGGCAAACGGAATGATGCAGATGCCGGCCTCGGCCGCGGTCAGGCCCAGGGCGACCTGCAGCTCGCGCACTTCCTGCACGCTGGCCGGGCGCACGCCGTGGTCGTCGAGCAGGCTCAATACCTGGTCGGCGAACGAGGGCCGGGGTTCCTTGGGGTAGACGATCAGGTCGTGGCCGGCCAGTTCCGGGATCGCGACCGGGCCGGTGCTGGCGGCCAGCGGCGAGCCCGGGGCCACCGCCAGCACCAGCCGCTCCTCGCGCAGCACGGTGCGCTCCACGGCCGGATCATTGCTGCGCACCCGGCCAAAGCCGACGTCGATGCGGCCGGCCTTGAGCGCTTCGATCTGCTGCAGCGACATCATTTCCAGCAACTGGATATCCAGCTCGGGCGCGCGCTGGCGCAGCTTGCGCACCAGCGCCGGCAGGCCGCTGTACAGGGTCGAGGCGACGAAGCCGATCGACAGGATGCTGCGCTCCTGCTTGCCCACGCGCCGGGTCGCGGCCTTCATCTGTTCGACCCGGCCCAGGATCTGCAGCGCCTGTTCGTGGAACAGCCGGCCGGCGTCGGTGAGCCGCAGCGGCCGGGTATTGCGCAGCAACAGGGTCACGCCCAGTTCCTCTTCGAGCAGGCGGATCTGCCGGCTCAGCGGAGGCTGGGCGATATGCAGCTTTTCCGCCGCGCGGGTGAAGTTGCGGGTGCCGGCAACGGCAACGAAATAGCGGAGCTGGCGCAGATCCATGGTTCAATACCCTGGCCGGATGATGCGGCGCAACAATGGCGAGTAATAAGCAGTTGCGGGCCAATCATACCTTTTGGGTATGAAGCAAGGCGGAAATAGTCTTGGACTCGCGCGCCGCCAGGGGCGATAACAGGGCTGTCATGAATACACTCTCCGGCAACGCGCCCCCCCACGCCCCCGTCATCGAACGGGTCGAAACCCTGCTCCTGGACCTGCCCACCATCCGTCCGCACCGGCTGTCGGTGGCGACCATGAACGGCCAGACCCTGATGCTGGTGCGCATCCACAGTTCCGACGGCATCACCGGCATCGGCGAGGGCACCACCATCGGTGGCCTGGCCTATGGCGGCGAAAGCCCGGAAGGCATGAAGCTGGCCGTCGATACCTATTTCGCACCCTTGCTGGTTGGCGCCGATGCCAGCCGGCCGCAGGCGCTGATGGCGCGCATCGACAGCGCGATCAAGGACAACCGCTTTGCCCGCAGCGCGGTGGAAACGGCGTTGCTCGATGCCCAGGGCAAACGCACCGGCCTGCCGGTGTCGGAGTTGCTCGGCGGCCGCCGCCGCGAGCGCCTGCCGGTGGCCTGGACCCTGGCCTCGGGCGACACCGCGCGCGACATCGACGAGGCCGAAAAGATGCTGGCGCTGCGCCGGCACAGCGTGTTCAAGCTCAAGATCGGCGCGAAGCCGCTGGATGAGGACATTGCCCACGTGGCCGCGATCAAGCGCGCGCTGGGTGATCGCGGCGCGGTGCGCGTGGACGTCAACATGGCCTGGAGCGAGCTGCAGGCCGCACGCGGCATGGCCGCGCTGGCCGATGCCGGCTGCGAGCTGGTCGAGCAACCGGTGGCTTCGGCGGCGGCGTTGTCGCGTCTGGTGCGCCGCTTCCCGGTGGCGCTGATGGCCGATGAATCCCTGCACGGTCCCGAATCGGCCTTTGCCATCGCCAAGGTCAACGGCGCCGATGTCTTCGCAGTCAAGATCGAACAATCCGGCGGCCTGCATGCCGCCCAGCGCGTGGCCGCGATCGCCGATGCCGCCGGCATCGAACTGTACGGCGGCACCATGCTGGAAGGCGCGGTCGGCACCATCGCCTCGGCCCAGGTGTTTGCCACCTTCGCCAAGCTGCAGTGGGGCACCGAGCTGTTCGGGCCGCTGCTGCTGACCGAGGAAGTCCTGGCCACGCCGCTGGACTACAGCGATTTCCAGCTCACCGTGCCGGCCGGCCCCGGCCTGGGCATCGAGCTGGACGAGGAGCGCGTGCAGTTCTTCCGCCGCGACCGCAGCCGGCACAGCGTTGCCCTGGCGCCGGTCGCCGCAACCAGCACAAACAACGACCCGGCCGCTGACCCGGCCGCGATGGCCAAGGAGGCCTGACCATGCTTTTCCACGTCCGGATGGATGTCCGCATTCCCGATGACCTGCCCGCCGCCCAGACCGATGAGCTCAAGGCGCGCGAGAAGGCCTATTCCCAGGATCTGCAGCGCAGCGGCAAGTGGCGCCACATCTGGCGCATCGCCGGCGAGTACGCCAACTACAGCGTGTTCGATGTCGACAGCGTCGAGGAGCTGCACCAGTTGCTGACCGGCCTGCCGTTGTTCCCGTACATGCAACTGGCGGTGACGCCGCTGTGCCGGCACCCGTCCTCGGTGCGCGAGGACGATCGCTGACAGCCAGCCATCATTCCCGGCGGCCCGTCACTGGGCGACCGCCACCCCGATCAACCAGGTGCGCCGATGTGGCCGTCCTGGAAGCAGCAAACCATGCAACCGCAACGAATGCAGGAGAGCAGCATCATGAGCGTGAAGATCCATGACAGCCGGCAAGTCCGGGAATTCCTGGAGCAGGTCAGTGGCCTGGACAATGAACAGGGCAGCCCCCGGGTCAAGAAGATCATCCATCGGGTCCTGTCCGACCTGTTCCGCACCATCGACGAGCTGGACATCACGCCGGACGAATACTGGGCGGCCATTGCCTGGCTCAACGATCTGGGCGCCGCCGGCCAGGCCGGCCTGATCTCGCCCGGCCTGGGCCTGGACCATTTCCTGGACCTGCGCCTGGATGCCATCGACGCCCAGCTGGGTATCGACAATCCCACGCCGCGCACCATCGAAGGCCCGCTGTATGTTTCCGGCGCGCCGGTCGAGCAGGGCTTTGCCCGCCTGGACGATGGCAGCGATCCGGACGGCCAGCCGCTGGTCATGCACGGCACCGTGGTCGGCGCCGATGGCAAGCCGGTTGCGGGTGCCCAGGTCGAGGTCTGGCACTGCGACACGCGTGGCTTCTACTCGCATTTTGATCCCACCGGCGAGCAGAAACCGTTCAACATGCGCCGCACCATCATTGCCGACGACCAGGGCCGCTACCGCTTCCGCAGCATCGTCCCGGCCGGTTACGGCGTGCCGCCGGGCAGCCCGACCGAGCAGTTGCTGACAGCCCTGGGCCGCCACGGCCAGCGCCCGGCGCATATCCACTTCTTCATCAGCGCGCCCGGCCACCGCAAGCTGACCACGCAGATCAACCTGGCGCACGATCCGCTGGTCAACGACGACTTCGCCCACGCCACCCGCGACGGCCTGATCTGCCAGGTGACCGAGCGCAGCGACCAGGCCAGCATCAAGGCCCATGACATGGACGGTCCGTTCGGCGAAATCGAATTCGATTTCCGTCTGACGGCACTGGTCGATGGCGTCGACAACCAGGTCGTGGCCCAGCGCCGTCGAGCCAACGGTTGAGCCAAAAAACCAAGGGAGGGCTTGAGATGATCGACAAATCGCAATCCAGTTGCGCCACGGCCGTCGCCGACATCACCGATGGCGCCACCGTGATGATCGGTGGCTTCGGCACCGCCGGCATGCCCGATGAGTTGATCCAGGCCCTCATCGACCACGGCGCGCGCGAGCTGACCATCATCAATAACAACGCCGGCAATGGCGACACCGGCCTGGCCGCGCTGATCGCCAACAAGCGGGTGCGCAAGGTGGTCTGCTCGTTCCCGCGGCAGAGCGATTCCTGGCATTTCGATGCCGCCTACCAGGCCAGCGAGATCGAGCTGGAACTGGTGCCGCAGGGCAATCTGGCGGCGCGCATCCACGCCGCCGGCAGCGGCCTGGGCGCGATCTTCACGCCCACCGGCTATGGCACGCAGTTGGCGCAAGGCAAGGAAACGCGGGAAATCAACGGCCGGCACTACGTGCTGGAATACCCGATCCACGCCGACTTCGCCCTGATCAAGGCGCACCGCGGCGATCGCTGGGGCAACCTGGTGTACCGCAAGGCAGCGCGCAACTTCGGCCCGCTGATGGCCATGGCCGCGCGCTGCACCATCGCCCAGGTCGGTGAGCTGGTGCCGCTGGGCGGGCTGGATCCCGAAGCGGTGGTGACGCCGGGCATCTTCGTCCAGCGCGTTGTCGCCATCGGCGGCTGCGGGCCGGATGGCGCCGCGCGTACCACTGCCGCTGCCGCCCAAGGAGAAGACCAATGAACCGCCTCAGCCGTGAGCAGATGGCCGCGCGCGTGGCCCGCGATATTCCCGAGGGCGCCTACGTCAACCTGGGCATCGGCCTGCCGACCCAGGTCGCCAACCACCTGCCCGCCGACAAGGAAATCTTCCTGCAAAGCGAGAACGGCCTGCTCGGCATGGGCCCGGCACCGGCGCCTGGCCAGGAAGATCCCGACCTGATCAATGCCGGCAAGCAGCCGGTGACCCTGCTCACCGGCGGCGCCTACTTCCACCACGCCGACTCGTTCGCGATGATGCGCGGCGGCCATCTGGACATCTGCGTGCTCGGCGCCTTCCAGGTTTCCCAGCACGGCGATCTGGCCAACTGGAGCACCGGCGCGCCCGATGCCATCCCGGCGGTCGGCGGCGCCATGGACCTGGCCATCGGCGCCAAGCAGGTATTCGTGCTGATGGAACTGCTCACCCGCCAGGGCCAGAGCAAGCTGGTGCCCGAATGTACCTATCCGCTCACCGGCCTGCGCTGCGTATCGCGGGTCTACACCGATGTCGGCGTGTTTGCTGCCGGCGCCGACGGCGCGACGGTGATCGAGCTGGTCGAGGGCGTGAGCCTGGAACAGGTTCGCCAGCTCACCGGTTTGCCATTGACCATGGCCTGAGCGCCGGCCGCTGCTTGTGCCGCAGCGGCAGGACACGACACCAATACGCAGACACCACGCCGGCCGGCGCATTCTTGGCCAGGCCGGCCAGGCAAACATCCCGACACCTTTTCCAAAGGACTGCAGCCATGAAAGACGCCTACATCTGCGACGCGGTACGCACGCCGATCGGCCGCTACGGCGGCATCCTTTCGGCAGTGCGCGCCGACGATCTGGGTGCACTGCCGATGCGCGCCCTGCTTGAGCGCAACCCGGAGCTGGACCCGGCCGCGATCGAGGAAGTGTTCTACGGCTGCGCCAACCAGGCCGGCGAGGACAATCGCAACGTCGCGCGCATGAGCCTGCTGCTGGCCGGCCTGCCCACCTCGGTCCCCGGCGTGACCTTGAACCGCCTGTGCGCCTCCGGTCTGGAAGCGGTCGGCCAGGCGGCGCGGGCCATCGCCACCGGCGAGATCGACCTGGCCATCGCCGGTGGTGTCGAGTCGATGACCCGATCGCCCCTGGTCATCGGCAAGTCCGCCAGCGCCTGGGGCCGCGGCCAGCAACTGGAAGACACGACCATGGGCTGGCGCTTCGTCAATCCGGCCCTGGACGCGATCTTTGGCACCGAATCGATGCCGCAGACCGGCCAGAACGTCGCCGCCGACCACGGCATCAGCCGCGAGGACCAGGACGCCTTCGCCCTGCGCAGCCAGCAGCGCGCTGCCGCCGCGCAGGAACGTGGCTTCTTCGCCGAGGAGATCATGCCGGTGACCGTGCCCGCCGGCCGCCGCGGCGAGACCACCCAGGTCGACCGTGACGAGCATCCCCGGCCGTCGACCACGGCGCAGGCGCTGGCCGGCCTGAAGCCGCTGTTCCCCGGCGGCTCGATCACCGCCGGCAATGCCTCGGGCATCAACGATGGCGCCGCCGCCCTGGTCATCGCCGGTGAGGACGCGATCAAGCGCCATGGCCTGCACCCGCGTGCGCGCATCCTGGGCATGGCCGCCGCCGGCGTCGAACCGCGGGTGATGGGCATCGGCCCGGTGCCGGCGACGCAAAAACTGCTGGCGCGGCTGGGCCTGACGATCGAGGACTTCGATGCCATCGAGCTCAACGAAGCCTTCGCCAGCCAGTCATTGGCCGTGCTGCGCGGCCTGGGATTGCCCGACGATGCCGGCCACGTCAACGCCAACGGCGGCGCCATCGCCCTGGGCCATCCGCTGGGCATGAGCGGCGCCCGCCTGGCGCTGACCCTGACCCACCAGTTGCAAGCCACCGGCGGACGCCGCGGCCTGGCGACGCTGTGTGTCGGCGTCGGCATGGGCCTGGCGCTGGCCGTGGAGCGGGTCTGAGCCATGGCCCTGCTCGAACTTGCCAGCCACCGCCTGCATTACCGCATCGACGGCGACCGCGACAGTGATCGTCCCTGGCTGACCCTGTGCAATTCGCTGGGTACCGATCTGAGCATGTGGGATGCCCAGGCCGATGCCCTGTCGGCCGATTTCCGCGTGCTGCGCTACGACCGCCGCGGCCACGGCCAGTCCAGCGCGCCGCCGGCACCGTACACGCTGGCCGATCTGGGCGGCGACGTGCTCGCCCTGCTCGATCATCTGGGCATCCAGCGCACACATTTTTGCGGCCTGTCGATCGGCGGCCTGGTCGGGCAGTGGCTGGGCATCCATTCCGGCGAGCGCCTGGGCAAGCTCGTGGTCTGCGCCACCGACGCCAGGATCGGCAGCGCCGAAAGCTGGCAGGCACGCAGCGCCCAGGTGCGCGCCGAGGGCCTGGCGCCACTGGCGCAGGTCACCGCCCAGCGCTGGTTCACGCCGGCCTTCATCGGCGCCCGACCGGAAATCGTCGAGGACATCCTGGCCCGCTTCGTCGCCACCTCGGTGGAAGGCTATTGCGGCTGCTGCGAGGTTCTGGCCGGCGCCGACCTGCGCGCCGATCTGGCGCGCATCGCCAATCCGCTGCTGGCCATATCCGGCGATGACGATCCGGTCTGCACGCCGGCCGATCTGGAAGCGATTGCCCAGGGCGTGGCCGATGGCCGGCACCTGTCGCTGCCCGGCCGGCACATCGTCAATATCGAATCGGCCGACGCCTTCAGCGCCGCCCTGGTCGCCTTTCTGCGCTGAAGGCGGCAGGACAGCGCCACCGGCCGTGATTTCCTGGGGGCCGCACGCTGGCTCCGCCGGCCCGGTGCTCAGTTGCCGGGATAGGGCCCCATGCCGTGGGTGTAGATGATGTCGCTCTGCTCGTAGGCGCCCAGGTCGTTGTAGCCCCAGTGATCGTCGACACCCGGGATGTCGTAGGGCAGCCGGCCTTCGGCATCGGCGGTGACCGAGCCATCGCAATGATCCCAGGCCAGCGAGCCCTTGCGCGGCCGGCCATCCTCATCCAGCAGCGGATCGGCCAGGGAGATGCCGGCAGGAATATTGGTAGCGGTGTGACTGATCAGGCAATCGCCGTGGTCCATCACCGCGTGCGGCCGGTTCCAGATCAACCGGCCCGGGTTCCAGAAGATGCTGCCGCGGGTGGTCAGCTTGCTGCCACCGAACACGAACAGGCGCTGGACATCATTGGCCATCACCGTGCTGTAGAGCAGCCAGCTATCTGCCGTGGCGGTGTGCAGCAAGGCCGCCGGATTGGCGCTGCCGGCATTGCCGGTGGCGGCGTTGTCCTTGAACACGCTGCGCTCGATGAAGTACTCGTTGGCACCCTCGGCGGCAACGATGGCGGCCAGGCCGTTGTGGTCGCGGTTGTTCTCGAACAGGGTCCGGCGCACGCGGGCAATGGCGCGCGGCGCACCGGGGTTGTGCTGCAGATAGAACACGCCACCGCCGGCCGTGTTGGGCGTGGTTTCATTGCCGGCGACATTGCTCAGCACGTAGGAGCAGGGCATGTACCAGACCATGATCGGGATCCGGTGCTCACAGCGGCCGATGTTGTCATGGCTGACCACCCAATCCACGGAGTTGCGCGAATAGAAGGCGCCGCCGCGACCACGCGCATAGTTGTTGGCGATACGGCTGCCACGCAACTGCACGGAGGTGAAGCTGCCGTCGCTGTGGCCATCGACGTAGATCGCACCACCATGATTGGCATTGTTGTTGTCGATCCAGATTCGCAGCGTGCCGGGGTTGCCAACGGTGTTGGCCACAATCCGTGCCCGGCGGCTGTAGATGGCACCGCCGTGTCCGCTGGTTGACGAGAACGGTGTGCTTTCATCAGCGGTGTAGTTGGTCCTGAGCCTGACCATCTGGTTGCCGCCAGTACTGATTTCCAGAGCGGTGTCCTCACCATCCAGGAAGATGCCGCCGCCACCGGCCATGCCCTGGTTGCGGCCGATCTCGCCGTGATTGAGCACGATCTCGGCACCCCAGAAAGCATGGATACCGCCGCCATGCCGGGTCGCCTTGTTTCTCTCGATCAGGGCATTGCCTTCCAGCACCAGGCGCGCTTTGCTGTCGGTATAAGGTGTCAGCGAAGCCAGCGCGACACCGCCGCCATCGCGGGCGGTATTGCCGGTGACCACCGCGCCATCGGACAGGCGCAACTCCAGGGCGCTGCCCACCAGGATGCCGCCGCCATCCTCACTGCCGGCATCGCCACCGGTGATGGTCACGCGCTTGAAGGTGATGGTCCGGCGCGGCATTCCGGCTGAAGCGCCAATCAGGGTCATCACCCGGCCCGGGTTCATCTGGAGAATGACCAGGCGGCCATTGCTGACCGGTGCGCTGTCCGAGCAGTTGGCGTAGCCACCTTCCAGGGTGATGTCGGCGGCCGGATTGGTGATGGTTACGCCGCCGACCAGGATCTCCTGGTTGCGCTCCTTGATCAGGTGCGGACCATCCGGATTGGCCTGGGCCGCGGCCAGGGCCTCGGCCAGGGAAATGTGACTGCAGCCGCCAGCGATCCCGACCGAATAAGTGGCCGCGGCCACCGGCCCGCTGCTGGCAAGGGCGGCCAGGCCGAAAGCGGCGAGGGCGGCGAAACGGAACAATGCGTGCATGAACAACTCCGGTCGATGGCGAAGGACGAAGGTGGCGCAGGTGCGACCACTTCTTGTCCTATCGCAATGCGCACCGGAAACGCGCCAGATGAGGCTTGCCAGGCGCCGGTGCCGGTGTGCCCGCGACACCGCCGCGGCGATGGACCGCAGCCACCGCGCGCACTGCCAGCAGCCCAATCCCGCCACCGCCCCCTGCCCGAACTTGTGACCCCGGCGCCGTTGGCAGAAAATGGCCTGTCCGTTCGCAGCTTTGCCGCCGGCACCCTGTCGCGGCCTGTCATCTTGTGGCGAACCGGTTCCATCGCATCCTTATCGGAGGCCAGCGCCTTGAACACCGCATCCGTTCCATCCATCCCGCTGCTGATCAACGGCGAGTTCGTGCAGTCGAAAACATCGCAGTGGCGCGATGTCATCAATCCGGCCAACCAGCAGGTGCTGGCGCGGGTGCCGTTCGCCACCGCCGATGAGGTCGATGCCGCGGTCGCCGCCGCCAGCGAAGCGTTCAAGACCTGGCGCAAGACCCCGATCGGTACCCGCGCGCGCATCTTCCTCAAGTACCAGGAACTGATCCGCGCCAACATGAAGGAGCTGGCCGCGATCCTCACCGCCGAGCAGGGCAAGACCCTGCCCGATGCCGAAGGCGATGTCTTCCGCGGCCTGGAAGTGGTCGAGCATGCCGCCGCGATTGGCAACCTGCAGTTGGGCGAGCTGGCCAACAATGTCGCCACCGGCGTCGACACCTACACCCTGCTGCAGCCGCTGGGCGTGTGCGCCGGCATCACTCCGTTCAACTTCCCGGCGATGATTCCGCTGTGGATGTTCCCGATGGCCATCGCCACCGGCAACACCTTCGTGCTCAAGCCTTCCGAGCAGGATCCGATGGTCACCATGCGCCTGGTCGAACTGGCGCTGGAAGCCGGTATTCCCAAGGGCGTGCTCAACGTCGTCCACGGCGGCCCGGACGTGGTCAACGGCATCTGCGACCACCCCGACATCAAGGCCGTGTCCTTCGTCGGCTCGACCCCGGTCGGCACCCACGTCTACAACCGCGCCAGCCAGGCCGGCAAGCGCGTGCAGTGCATGATGGGCGCCAAGAACCATGCCGTGATCCTGCCCGACGCCAACAAGGAACAGACCCTCAACGCCATGGTCGGCGCCGCCTTCGGAGCCGCCGGCCAGCGCTGCATGGCCGCCTCCACGGTGGTGCTGGTGGCCGAGGCCGGCGACTGGATTCCCGACCTGGTGACCAAGGCCAGGACCCTCACGGTCAATGCCGGCGTCGAGGACGGCACCGATGTCGGGCCGGTGATCTCCTGCGCCGCGCGCGAGCGCATCGAAGCCCTGATCGCCTCCGGTGTCGAACAGGGCGCGACCCTGGAACTGGACGGCCGCAACCCCCAGGTGCCCGGCTACGAGCAGGGCAACTTCGTCGGCCCGACCATCTTTTCCGGCGTCAAGCCCGGCATGCGCATCTACGACGAGGAGATCTTCGGCCCGGTGCTGGTGATCCTCAGCGCCGACACGCTGGATGAAGCGATCGAAATCATCAATGCCAACGCCAATGGCAATGGCACCGCGATCTTCACCCAGTCCGGCGCCGCCGCACGCCACTTCCAGGAAGAGATCGATGTCGGCCAGGTCGGCATCAACCTGCCGATTCCGGTGCCGGTGCCGCTGTTCTCGTTCACCGGCTCGCGCGCCTCCAAGCTCGGTGACCTGGGCCCGTACGGCAAGCAGGTGGTGCTGTTCTACACCCAGACCAAGACCGTCACCGCGCGCTGGTTCGACGATTCCACGCTCGGCCACGGCGTCAACACCACCATCAGCCTGAAATGAGCGGCGCCATCGACGATGTCACCGCGCTGAGCGAGGAGCAGGCCGCGTTCCGTTCGGCGGCGCGCGATTTCGCCGCCGCCGAACTGGCGCCACACGCCGCGCACTGGGATGCCCAGTGCACCTTCCCCACCGAGGCGATCGCCAAGGCTGGCGAGCTGGGCTTTTGCGGCATCTATACTCCCGAAGAGGCCGGCGGCATCGGCCTGAGCCGGCTTGATGCCGCGCTCATCTTCGAAGAACTGGCCGCCGCCGACCCGTCCACTGCCGCCTACCTGAGCATCCACAACATGGTCACCTGGATGCTGGCGAGCTGGGCCACCGACGCCGTGCGCCAGGCCTGGGTGCCGGAAATGGCGGTAGGCGAGCGCCTGGGCTCGTACTGCCTGACCGAACCGGGCTCTGGCTCCGATGCCGCTTCGCTCAAGACCCGCGCCGTTCGCGATGGCGACCACTATGTGCTGGAAGGCAGCAAGGCCTTCATCTCTGGCGCCGGCGCCACCGATCTGCTGGTGGTGATGGCACGCACCGGCGGTGAAGGTCCGCGCGGCATCAGCGCCTTCGCGGTGCCGGCCGACCTGCCCGGCATCAGCTACGGCAAGAAGGAAGAGAAGATGGGCTGGAACAGCCAGCCCACGCGCACCATCACCTTCGACGGCGTGCACGTGCCCGCCGACCATCTGCTCGGCAACGAGGGCGAGGGCTTCAAGATCGCCATGAAGGGCCTGGACGGCGGCCGCATCAATATCGCTGCCTGTTCCCTGGGCGCGGGGCAGGGCGCGCTCGATGCCGCCCGCGGCTACATGCGCGAGCGCAAGCAGTTCGGCCAGGCGCTGAGCCAGTTCCAGGCACTGCAGTTCCGGCTTGCCGACATGGCCACGCAACTGGTCGCCGCGCGCCAGATGGTGCACACCGCGGCACGCAAACTCGATGCCGGCAGCGCCGATGCCACCGTCTGGTGCGCCATGGCCAAGCGCTTCGCCACCGACGCCGGCTTCCAGGTCTGCAACGAGGCGCTGCAGCTCCATGGCGGCTACGGTTACATCCGGGAGTATCCGGTCGAACGCCTGCTGCGCGATGCCCGCGTGCACCAGATCCTGGAAGGCAGCAACGAAATCATGCGCGTGATCATTGCGCGCCACTTGATCAATACCGATGAGGAATTGCGATGAGCGACTACCGCAGCCGTGACTGGACCGGCCTGAAACTGCAGATCGACGGCCACACCGCCGTCGTCACCCTGGCCAACCCGCCGGCCAACACCTGGACGGTGCACAGCCTGGCCGACCTGCGTGACCTGGTCCTGGCACTGAATGCCGACCGCGATATCTGGGCGCTGGTGATCACCGGCGAAGGCGAGAAATTCTTTTCCGCCGGCGCCGACCTGAAGCAATTCGCCGATGGCGACAAGGCGCAGGCACGCGAGGCCGCGCGCCGCTTCGGCGAGGCCTTCGAAACCCTCAGCGGCTTCCGTGGCGTGTCGATCGCCGCGATCAACGGCTACGCCATGGGCGGCGGCCTGGAATGTGCCCTGGCCTGCGATCTGCGCATCGCCGAGGAGCAGGCGCAGATGGCCCTGCCCGAAGCCAGCGTCGGCCTGCTGCCCTGCGCCGGCGGCACCCAGAACCTCACCCGCCTGGCCGGCGAAGGCTGGGCCAAGCGCATGATCCTGCTGGGTGAGCGCATCGACGCCGCCACCGCCCTGCGCATCGGCGTGGTCGAGGAAGTGGTCGGCAAGGGTGAAGCCCTGGCCAAGGCAAAGGCGTGGGCCGCCCGGGCCGGCAAACAAAGCCCGATCGCCGTGGCCGCCTGCAAGCAACTGGTGCAGACCACGCGCAGCCAGAGCCACGCCGCCGGCTTGATGACCGAGCGCGAACTGTTCGTCGACCTGTTCGACAGCGCCGACCAGGCCGAGGGCGTCAGCGCCTTCCTGGAAAAGCGTGCCCCGCAGTGGACCAACCGATGACCAGCCCCGCCGACATGCCGGTGCTGTTCGACACCCGCACGGCCGGCAGCAACGGCCGGCGCGTGGGCATCATCACCCTGAACACGCCGTCGACGCTCAACGCCCTGTCGTTGTCGATGGCCAAGCTGCTCGATGCCCAGCTCGGCCAGTGGGCCGGCGATCCGGACATCGCCATGGTGGTGCTGCAAGGTGCCGGCGAAAAGGCCTTCTGCGCCGGTGGCGACCTGCATTCGCTGTACCAGGGCATGCTCGACTGGCGCAAATCGGGCAGCAACCGCATCCAGGACAACAGCTACGCGGCCGAATTCTTCAAGGTCGAGTATCGCGTGGATCACCGCATCCACACCTATGACAAGCCGATCCTGTGCTGGGGCCACGGCATCGTCATGGGCGGCGGCATCGGCCTGATGGCCGGTGCCAGCCACCGCATCGTCAGCGAGCGCTCAAGGCTGGCCTTTCCGGAAATCAGCGTCGGCCTGTTCCCCGATGTCGGCGGCAGCTGGCTGCTGAACCGGGTGCCCGACCGGGCCGGCGTGTTCCTGGCCCTGACCGGCGCGCCGCTGTCGGCCGGTGATGCCATCCATGCCGGCCTGGCCGATAGCCATCTGCCTGAAGCCAGCCGCGACGAGGTGCTGGCCGCCCTGCTGGCCCGGGACTGGAGCGACCAGGCGTTGGAAAATCACGGCCTGCTCGACACCTTGCTCGCCGGCTTCGCCCAGCCGGCACCGGCCGGGCCGCTGCAACAGCACGCCGGGTTGATCGCCGAAATCTGCGCCCAGGAACGCCTGGAAGACGTGGTTGCCGCCATCCAGGCGATCGATGCCGGCGACGACACCTGGCTGGCCCGGGCGCAACAGACCCTGGCCGCCGGTTCGCCCGGCTCGGCGCGTCTGGGCTTTGACCTGCAGCAGCGCGCCGCCGGCATGAGCCTGGCCGACACCTTCCGCATGGAATACATCGTCGCCCTGCATTGCGCCGCCCATGGCGATTTCGCCGAAGGCATCCGCGCCCTGCTGATCGACAAGGATCGCAAACCCAACTGGCAGCCGCCTACCCTCGAAGAGGCCGATGCCGCCTTCGCCGCCCGCTTCCTGGAAGCACCGGCCTGGTCACGCGACCGCCATCCGCTGGCCGAACTGGGCAGCCACTGACGGCCACTGCCACTGGCGCTGCACACTACCGATCCTGATTTCACCCCCTGATTCGACCACTACGGAGAACAGCCATGAGCCGCATCGCCTTCATCGGACTGGGCAACATGGGCGGCCCCATGGCTGCCAACCTGGCCAAGGCCGGCCACGACGTGCACGCCTTTGATCTGTCCGCCGACGCCCTCGCCGCCGCCAGCGCCGCCGGTGTCGGCACCGCCGCGTCGGCCGCCGATGCCGTAGCCGGTGCCGCCACCGTCCTCTCCATGCTGCCGGCCAGCCGCCACGTCGAAGGCCTGTACCTGGGCGAGGACGGCCTGCTCGGCGCCATCGCCGACGGCGCCCTGGTCATCGACTGCAGCACCATCGCCCCGGCCTCGGCACGCAAGGTCGCGCACGGCGCGGCGGCGCGCGGCCTGGAAATGATCGATGCGCCGGTCTCCGGCGGCGTCGCCGGTGCCAGCGCCGGCACGCTCACCTTCATCGTCGGCGGCAGCGACGTCGCCCTGGGCCGCGCCCGGCCGCTGCTGGAAGCGATGGGCAAGAACATCTTCCACATGGGCCCGGCCGGCGCCGGCCAGGTCGCCAAGCTGTGCAACAACATGGCCCTGGGCGTGATCATGGCCGCCACCGGCGAAGCCATCGCCCTGGGCGTGGCCAATGGCCTGGATGCTGCCACCCTGTCGCAGATGATGGCGGTCAGCACCAGCCGCAGCTGGGCCACCGAAGTCTGCAACCCCTGGCCCGGCGTGCTCGAAAACGCCCCGGCCGCACGCGGCTACACCGGCGGTTTCGGCAACGATCTCATGCTCAAGGATCTGGGCCTGGCCGCCGAAGCCGCCATGGCCGCCGGCACCGCCATCCCGCTGGGCGAACTGGCGCGCAACCTCTACGCCCTCAACAGCGCCGCCGGCAACGGTCACCTGGATTTCTCCAGCGTGGTGAAGTTGCTGCAGGGCAGCGGGTCCTGAACACCGGCTCGTTGGCAGTGGACTCAATGGCCGCAACCGGTTGTCGACCTCACTGGCCTGTGCATCAAGCGGCGGCGATATCCATGCATGTCCTGTCCAATTGAGCTCTCCATTCCATGAACCTCAGGCCCCTGCACAGGCTGTGCCCATCCCGGTTCGAGACTCCGGAAATCCTCAAGAAGCTGGCGACTGCCGCCCGTTAGCTGGTTAGCTGGCCGCGGCTGCCGACATCATCGGTCCAGATGAAGCAACGCTCGGCACGGCCGCGGGATCTTGACGACATCGACAAGCTGCGACAGCTCCTGGCTGCCCGGCCGACGAGGAACCCGTGATGTCGGCCGCGCAGGATTTCAGCCCTGAAACCCTTGAGCGCGAGCAGTTGCGGGTTTGGGCGGGGCTGAGTACGGAAGCGAAGATCGCTTTCTTCGAAGAGATAATCGATCTGGCCTGGCGCAGCGGCGCGCTGGCGCCGGAGCGGCTGGCCATGCGCGACAAGACCAACAACGACGAAGACCCGCGCTGACCGCAGCCAGCAAGCCGGTGCCTTGCCGGGTTCGTCAGCAACGTTCGACAGCAACGTTCAACGTTTCGACCGGCAGGCGCCGCCTGATGAACGGCTCGCAGAAACCCCCGGCACCGCCACCTCAACCCATCCGCACCTGCGGCGTCATCGCGACGTTGAGGCGGTCGCTCATCAGTTGCAGCTCGCCATCCTGGATCATCGCGGTCAGGCGCATGCCGCGTTCGAGCAAGGCGGTGGCGGCTTCGATGTCATCGGGCGCGAAGTCGATCACGGTGAGGTTCTTCAGCCGCGATAGTGTCGGCGCGGTTTTTTGCCACCAGATCGCGGCGGCGTTGCCGCTGTAGTTCACCACCACCACCTGGCGGGCGCGGGCGCAGGCCTTGCGGATACGGCTTTCGTCGGGTTGGCCCAGATCGATCCAGCGTTCGATTTCGCCGGTGTAGTCGCGCTGCCACAGGTCGGCCTGGTCGGTGTCGCTCAGGCCGCGGCCGAACTCCAGGCGCTGGTCGGCGTACAAGGCGAATGCGATCAGCCGCACCATCAGCCGCGCCGCGGTTTCTGACGGATGCTGCGCCAGGGTCAGGTTATGGCTGGCGTAATACTGCCGGTCCATGTCGGTGACCTGCAGTTCGGCCTTGTAGATCTTCGAGTTGGGTGCCATGAGCGCGCCAGCGGTGGGGACGCGCAATTGTAGCGGCGGCCGCTCCGGACCATGGCGATTGCCGATGACGCTTGCCGGCGCCGGCACTGCGGATACACTGGCCGCCATGGCCACTCCAGACGACAACCGACTCGACCGCATCGTTGCCGAAGCCCGGCGCAGCGCCGAACAGCGCGGCCATGGTTATCGCGATCGCGCCCTGAAGATGTATCCGTGGATTTGCGGTCGCTGCGCGCGCGAGTTCACCCGAGCGAACCTGCAGGAGCTGACGGTGCATCACCGCAATCACAACCACGACGACAACCCGGCCGATGGCAGCAACTGGGAGCTGTTGTGCGTGTATTGCCACGACAACGAGCACTCACGGCAACTGGATTACACCGGCGGCAGCGCCTTGACCGCCGAGGATGCGCAGGCGCCGGCGACATCCAATCCCTTTGCCGACCTGAAAGCGCGGCTCAATCGCGGCGGCTCGTGATTGGCGGCTCGGCTGGCTTGCCCGAACCGGATCACTGAACACGGGAAAGTGATGGTGTGCCCAAGGCGCTGCCGGTCTGTGCGGGCCGGGCAGTGTCAGCGGCGGCCGTTGAACACGGAATACGCAATCCGCCGTTGATCCAAACCAGCTTCGGCCGGCGAGCCTTCGCCGTTCGTCAACGCCGATCAACAGGCCCCGCCTCAGTCGCCAAGCCGGAGAAAATTCCTTCGCCAACACGATGCGACGGGGAAATCTGCGCGGCAACGAATCACCACCCTCTGGTCGCAGCGGCGATCAAAAAAAATCCCCCAACCAGCCGGTCGGGGGATCCTTGTCGTTACTGCATCCTTGGCCAACTGTCAGATCATGTCAGGACAGCAAACAGGATCAGCAGCGGGATGGGAATGCCGAGTATCCAAAGCAGCAGGTAGCGCATGGCAAGCCTCCGTTAGTGAGGTGGTGGGGATCGGTTACAGGTCGCGCTGGCGGCCGCCGAAGGTGGCCATCAGGCTGGCGGTAAAGGCGCCGATCAGCAGCGTGATGAACAGCCACAGGGCCGCGTAGGCGGATGCCTTCCGGGCTTCATCGGCGGTTTCGCGGGCGGCGGTTTCGGCGTCGTCCAGGGCGGTGCGCATCCGGGCTTCAACCTCGGTGATGCGCTGCTGGGCCTCGGCCTGGCTCAGGCCGGTGCGCTCGGCGACGCGCTGGGCGATGTACTGGCTGTCGTCCGGATCAAGCGCATCGCTACGCAGGCTGTAGCTGAGGATGCGGGCGATCTCGGCGCCCAGGCCGGCAGAGTCGTCCGCACTGCGGCTATCGGTCTGCGCGCCGCCACGGGTTGTGAAGGCTGGCGCTGAAGCCACGCCCGTGGCCATGCCCGGCTCATCGCCGGTATCGGACATCGGCGGCGCAGCCCGCTGTGGCGCGGCCTGCTGTGACGCCGGTGATGTGCCCTGCATCCGCCGCAGCAGGGTATCCACCCAGTACTGAAGCTGGCCGTCGTCCTGCTCGGAGGCCACAGCGCCGGCGCCGGCGGTAGCCAGACTGCCGGCGGTACCGGCCGCGGCACCGGCCACCGAACCGGCGACCTTCATGCCCGTACCCAGGATCGCGCCGATCGCCGAAGTCAGCAGCGCGGCGGTCAGCAAGATCGACACCGCCCACGCCAGGAAGCCATGGGCGGTATCGCGGAAATAGGTTTCGTCTGTGTGCACGCCCAGCCAGCGGGTGCGCAGGCGCCCGGTCAGGTAGCCGCCCAGGGCGGAGGCCGCGAACGAAATGAACGTGATCCAGGCGATAGTCGACCAGCCGAAGGTTTCGGCGCTGACGCCCTCGAACGACCACGGTGAAACCATGGACAGCCCCAGCCCGGCGCCAAGAAGCAGCAGCGCCAGGGACAAAGCCGCTGCCGCCGCGGCCCCTGCGAACACCGCGGCCCATGACACCGCGCTCTGCTCGGATCCGGTAACGGGCGCCGCGGCGACTGCGGGTCGAACCACTCGGGTGTTTTGGTCTGTGGGATGCATGCCGGTGCCTCATTTGTTGGTGGGCGGAAACTGATGCCTGACAGCGTGAAGGTGCGCCCGTGAAGACAGCGCGAGAGGGCATCGCTTCAATCGGCCGCGCTCCTGATCGCGTCTGCCAGCACACACTCAGCCGTCATCCCCGCCGATGTGGAACCGGCGCACCAGCACGATGCTTGCGGGATTGCCTATGGCGAGTGCACCGTGATCTGCAACTGAGGCTGGCCGGAGTCATCATCGATCAGACCGACCAGCAGCACATACAGGCCGCCATAGGAAGGCGCCATCAGGCCGCGCGCGCCGTTGTCCCCGGGCAGCCACAGCTCGGCGGTGATCCGGCCGTTGCCTTCCTGGATATCGCTGCCATCCAGGCCGGCATCGCGCCATTGCCCGGCCAGTTGCTGCACGGCACTGTCCAGTTCCAGGCCAGGCACATCCAGATGAATCCGGCGCCGCCTGATCATGCCCGCGGCCAGTTCCACATCGGCGGCCAGGTGGTAGGGAAATGGCGGCAGCACGTTGCCCGGCAGGGGCGTGACCAGTTGCCGCGCGCCGGCGGCCGGCGCAGCGGCGGTGCCCGGCTCGGCCTCATGCCCGCCCGTACAGGCCAACAGCACGATGGCCAACAGCAACATCGCCAGGATCGGAATCAAGCAGCGCAGCGGATTTGCCATGGCCAGCCTTGCCTGTCACGCAACAGCGGTGAGGGATCGCCACCGTCGGCGCGCCGGCTGGAACGGGCCACGGTGACGGCGATTACCTGCCGGGTGTGCTCCGGAAACCCGGCCCGCGCACCCTCTGATGGAAACGCAGAACCGGCGCCATACCGGCCATCGCCGGCATCAAGGCACCTGCGCGCAGGCCATGGCCGGGCTCGGCGCGCTCTTGCCGCAGACAAAGAAAAAGCCCGGCGGGTGCCGGGCTTTTCCAGGTTCCTTCAAAGAACCGCTACCGCATTACTGCACCACAAGCTCAACGCGACGGTTGCGCTGGCGGCCTTCGCGGGACGAGTTCTCGGCGATCGGCTGCAGTTCACCGTAGCCACGCGAGCTCAGGCGGTTGGAGTCGATGCCGTTGTTGACCAGGTACTCGTACACCGCAGCGGCGCGGCGCTCGGACAGGCCCTGGTTGTACTCCTCGGTACCGATGCTGTCGGTATGGCCAGCCACTTCAACGCGGATGTCCGGATACTGACGCAGCACTTCGGTGGCCTCGTCCAGCGTCTGGCGCGATTCCGGACGCAGGGTGGAGCGGTCGAAGTCGAACTCGACGCCACGCAGGTCAACCGCAACCTGGATCTCGCAGCCATCCGGGCCAACCACGGTGCCGGCCGGCGTGTTCGGGCAGCGGTCATCGCAATCGTTGACGCCATCACCATCGCTGTCCAGCTCCGAGCAATGCGGCTCGGCCGGCGGCGGCGGGGGCGGCGGCGGCGGCGGCTCGACCGGAGCCGGCTGGCTGCGACCGAAGACGTAACGCAGACCGACGGTGGCAACGAAATCGCCGAACTTGTCGTCGATGATGGCCACCGGGCGGCCGTCAGCGGCCGGCACCGATTCCACGCCGTTGCCCTGGAAGCTGTAGCGGTAGGCAACATCGCCGGTGATGGCGGTGTTGTCGCTCAGCCACCAGCTCGCGCCCACGCCAACCTTGGCGAAGGCTTCGTTCTGCTTGCCGTCGGCCATGTAGCTGGGATATTTGTCGCGCAGCCAGCCCAGGCCGTAGCCAATGTGCGGGCGGAAGTTGCCTTCGCCGAACTCGTGGCGCAGGCCGATGCCGAAGCCGTACATTTCCATCTCCAGGTTGGAGAAGTGGTCGTACTCGGCGTCGCTGTGGCTGAACTCAAGGTCCAGGGCGGTGTTCGGGGTCAGGTACCAGCCCAGGCCCAGCGCAGCGTGCAGGGTGTCATCGAGGTTGCGGCCGGAGTCGAAGAGCACCCCTCCCACACGCGGTTCGATGTACCAGCCATTGCTGGCCTGCGCCACGCCCGTGGCCGCTACCAGGCCCAGGGCGAGGGTCGCCATCAGATGGTTACGTTTCATCGGAGTCTCCTATTTGAGTAATTGTTGCTGGCGCCCAGCAGGGGGCAATGAACAGCGCGGCCAGTGTATCCCAGGAAAGCGGCGATTTCATCCGGAATCGCACGCCGTTTAACTTATGCTTAACTGCACCCGGGCAGCGCCATGGCGACGCAAGTCGTTGTCTATACGGTCAATTACGTCTAGGAAGTGTGAAAGCGTAGCCTAGGCCACGTTCCATCGTCGTGGCTCTGGGGCATCGCCAGCCTTGATCCGGGCATCAAACCGCCCCCATGGTGCCGGCCGCCAGGCACGTCAAGGGCCGGTTCGGCTGCGCCGGTATCCGGTGCCTGCGCCACCCATGCTGATCGCCTCGCCACAATCGCCTGGCCGGCCGCCTGGCCCGTTGTCGGCGCCATTGTCTGCGGTCTTGATGGCGGTCTTGTCTGCCCAGGGCCGGCGAATCATCGAGCACGCCGGGTTGACCACCTATATAAGGTATGTCGCAAGCCTGTCCAACCGCCGGGCGATGCCGCCACCCTTGCTGCCCTGTGTGCCGCGATCCCCGGCCAGGCCATGCCTGCCCGGCCCGGCCACGCTGGCGTTGCCGGCGGCCGGTCGGGGCGGCGCGCCGCGCCTTCCTGAACCGGGGCAAAAAAGATTGCCCGGCTTGTAAAAATCTTGTTAGACTCGGCCCGCCATGGTTTCTGCGGCCGTTTCGGCTCGCCCATGGACGGGCATCCTTAGTCCCGAAGTCAACCCATGACGTTGGAGAGTGTCTAATGAGACTTACAAGCAAAGAGCTTTACAAGGCGATCTGCGCCGGCTTGACCGTAAGCGCCGTTGGCGTGGTCGGCATCGCCGGTACCGCAGTCGCCCAGGATTCCGAAGAGCGCACCCTGGAGCGCATCGAAGTGACCGGCTCGCGCATCAAGCGTGCCGACGTTGAAGGCCCGAGCCCGATCACCGTCGTCGAGCGTGCCGACATCGACGTCAGCGGCGAGCTGTCCGTTGCCGACTTCCTGCGCAACAACGTGTACAACTCGGCCGGTTCCTTCCGTGAATCGTCCGGTTCCAACACCGGTTCGTTCGCTTCCGTCAGCCTGCGTGGCCTGGGTTCGGCCTACACCCTGGTGCTGCTGGATGGTCGTCGCATGACCACCTCCGGTTCCACCGGCGGCGCCTCGGTCGACATGAACATCATCCCGATGGCCGCTGTCGAGCGCATCGAGATCCTGCGTGAAGGTGCCGCGGCCGTTTACGGTTCCGACGCCATCGGCGGCGTCATCAACATCATCACCCGCCGTGACTACGAAGGCCTGGCCGTCGGTGTCGGCTACGCCAGCCCGACCCGTGACGGCCGTCCGGACGAGCAGACCGCCTACATCGTCACCGGTGCGTCTTCCGACCGCGGCAACATCACCCTGTCGCTGGACCACGCCACCCGCGAAATGATGATGAACGCGGCGATCCTGCGTGATCCGGTGCCCGAGAACTTCTGGTATCCGTCTGGCCTGAGCGCCTTCAACTCGGTGGCCAATCTGTTCATTCCGGGTGTTGGTATCGTCTCGCCGGCGAACTGTGAGTCGTTCGAGAACAGCGTGATGCGCCCCGATGGCTACTGTGGTTTCGACCATGGCCAGACCTCGGCCAATGAGTCCTCGCTGCAGCGTGATTCCCTGTTCGTCAAGGGCAACTACCAGCTCACCGACAACCTGGACTTCTTCTTCCGCTCCATCCAGTCCAACACCAACAGCCTGGGCATCTACGCCGCCGCGCCGGTCGACACTTTCCCGACCATCGCCGCCGACAACCCGTACAACTTCGCCGGCGAAGCTGGCACGCTGTACTACCGCTTCACGCCGCTGGGCACCCGCGACTCGGTCCGCAAGACCCAGTACCGGGACGTGGTCGCCGGTGTTGCCGGCATCAGCGATCTGTTTGGCGGTGCCGACTGGGAGCTGGCCTTCAGCCACGGCCGCGCCACCCTGAACAGCATCAACTACAACTACGGTATCGGCAGCACCCTGCAGGCGCTGCTGGACTCGGGTGAGTACAACCCGTTTGATCCGAACCATCCCAGCGTCGCCGCCGCTGCTCCGTTGGTCGGCCATACCGTGCTGGCCTACACCGAGCAGCGCACCGTGGCCGTGGACGGCAACATCGGCTTCGACCTGTTCGAGCTGGGCGGCCGCCCGGTCGGCTTCGTCACCGGTTTCGAATACCGCGATGACCGCCTGACCTTCGAACTGGACGCGCAGAGCGTGGCCGGCAACGTGTTCGGCTCGGCCGGTTCCAACTCCGGCGGTGAGCGTGCTTCCTACGGTGTCTACTTCGAGTCCCTGGTGCCGATCCTGGAAACCCTCAGCCTGACCCTGGCCGGCCGCTACGACAGCTACAACGATGTCGGCTCCAAGTTCTCGCCGCGTGTTTCGCTGGAATTCCGTCCGCTTGATTCGCTGCTGTTCCGGGCCACCTGGGGCAAGGGCTTCCGCGCCCCCACCCTGGATAACCTGTACGGCGCGTCGGGTTCCTCCAACAACCCGATCGCTCCGGTACCGGCTGCTGATCCGCCGCACCCGGGCGGTGACGAACTGGCCTGTGCCGCCCTGACCCAGGTCCGTGGCGCCATCGGTGACCAGAGCTACCAGCCGTACCCGGTTGATCCTTGCGGTGCGCAGCAGTTCCGTCGCCTGACCGGTTCCAACCCGAACCTGACGCCGGAAGAGTCCGAGAACTACGGTGTGGGCGTGGTGTTCAGTCCGAACGAGAACTTCTCGATTGCGCTGGACTACTACCACATCGAGATCGACAACGTCATCGGTACCCTGCCGCTGGGCCTGCATCTGCGTTTTGCCGACCAGGGCCTGCCGGGCTTCGACGCGGTTCGTGGCGCACCGATCGTTGCTCCCAACGGCGTGTCGATGCCGGGTCCGCTGCGTGAGTACAGCACCCGTATCGCCAACTCCAACTACCGCGAAGTGGACGGTATTGATCTTGAGGTCGGTTACCGCCTGCTGACCGACGCCATCGGTACGTTCAACTTCCGCCTGACCGCTTCGCACCAGTTGAACTATGACCAGAGCTTCCTGGGTGCAGCCGCCCCCACGGAACTGGCTGGAAGTTGGGGTCGTCCGAAGGATCGCGCCCAGTTGTCCATCAACTGGGGCATGAACGACTTCGGCTTCGGCTACAACCTCAACTACATCGGCGACAACGGTGATCCGCTGCCCGCACCTCGTGTTTACGGCGGCTATCCGTCCTGGGTCACGCATGACATCCAGGGTAGCTGGGGCACGCCTTGGAACGGCAAGCTGACCCTCGGTGTGCGTAACCTCACCGACAAGGATCCGCCGATGGAAGATGCTTCTCCGTACTACGACAACACCCTGCATAACGTCTGGGGTCGGGTGCCGTACGTGCGTTACGAGCAGAACTTCTGATCCAATAGCAACCTAGCTTCAACCTTGAACGGCCCGCCTTGTGCGGGCCGTTTTTTCTTCTGGTACGAGCGAGTTCAAAAGACCTTCGGATTATGCCCAAGCGGATCACGGCGGATGAGCGGCCTGTTTTCAGGCCGCTTCTTTTTCATGCGGCAAAGAAGTGAACTTGAAGGGCATTGGCTTCGATCCACGAAGTGTTGGTGGTAACGCGGTCTAGTCCATGTATGTTGTGCATATGATTAGCCATACATATCTCGCCTCGCAGTAGGGTTTCCCCTGTTTCCATGACAGTGATGTTGAACGAGTGCTCAGGACAGCTAATCGGCTGGCATCCACACCCCGATGCTGATCTGGAGGCCGCCCTGTTGTCGGCTTCCGCCGGGGCCTTGCAGGCACTGCTGCGCCAGCCCCGGGTGGCTGCTGATCCTTATGCCCAACTGCGTTGCCTGGATCGACTGCGCCAGTTGGCGCCTGGCAACGTCCCCGTACTGCAGCACTGGCAGCAGACGATGTTGCTGGCCAACCGCCCCGGGCCGGTCTGGGCCGTGCTCTCGGCGCGCCACGATGACCCGGCCGGGCAACTGCATGGCGATGAGCTGATGCTGGTGGCGCAGGTGGCCCAGGCCGTGGGCCAGACCGATACCGCCCGTGCCTGCTACCAGGCCCTGACCCGGCAGTTCCCGCATTCGGTGGACGTGTGGCAGAAGTACGTGGAATTCGAATCGCCCGGGCATCATCCCGAAGGCCTGGAGGCGACCCTGCAGGATCTGGCCGATGGCGCCGGCAATGACTATGGCCGCGAGAAGGCCCTGTTCACCCTGGCCAGCTATTGGCGCCGGCGTGATCCACAGCGTGCCTTCGTCTGTGCCGATCACGCCCATGAACTGAAATGGCGACGCCTTGGGCCATGGGACAAGGTCGGCTTCCTGAAGGGCCTGGCCATCGACCGGCAACGCCAGCCACAGTCTGGCACCGGTGCCCTCGATCCCGGGCACCTCCGGCCGGTGTTCATCGTCGGCCTGCCGCGCAGCGGTACCACCCTGCTCAGCTCCTTGCTGGCCAGCCACTCGCGCATCGGCAATGCTGGCGAGCAGGGCTTGTTGCCGGTGCTGGCGCGCGGTCCCTGCCGCCAGCCGCTGGCAGACAATGAAACACTGCGCCAGTTCAGCCGGGCCTGGTACCTGGCGGCCGTGGCCGATCTGGCTGGCGACGCGGTCGCCGTGATCGACAAGTTGCCCGCCAATGTCCAATATGCCGGGCTGATCCTGGAACTGTTTCCGGACGCGGTGCTGATCCATATCCGCCGGCAGCGCCTGGATTGCGCCCTGTCGATCTACCTGCATGATTTCGAGTACGGCCAGCAGTACGCCAACCGGGCGCAGGATCTGGCCGCCTATGCTGGCGCCATTGACGGCCACATGGCGGCGATCGCGCAGCAGGCCCAAGGGCGCTGCTTCACCATCGACTACGAGGCCCTGGTTGATCAGCCCGAGACCTTGTTGACGCCAGTTCTGGCGGCGCTCGGCCTGGACTGGCAACCGGCGATGCTGGAGTTCTGGCGCCGCGGCACCCAGGTGGCCACTTACAGCGATCAGCAGGTGCGGCAACCGCTGAACCGGCAGGGCATCAACACCTGGCCGCGCTACCGTCCCGCCGCCGATGCTTTCCTGGGCAGCATCGACCCCGATACGCTGGCCGCCGCCGATGCCCGGGCCGATACTGCCGCCACGCCGTTGCCGGTAGCGCCCAATCCCTGACCAGGCCACCTTCAAGACCCTTACGGAAGACCCGACCAATGCACGCAAACACCCCATATCTGACCCAGGCCCGCCACGCATGGCGCAGTGGTGCCTTGGCTGCCGCGCAGGATCTCTACCGCCGGCACCTGGCAGCCCAGCCGCAGGATCTGGCCGCCTGTCAGGAACTGGCCGGCGTGCTGTTTGCGCAGCAGCGCTTCCACGATGCCGAAAGGGTGCTGGATGAAGCCCTGACGTTGGCCGATATGCCGGCCTTGCGCTTCAATCGGGCCCTGGTCCGGCGACAACTGGGCCGTGGCAAGCAGGTGCTGGAGGATCTGGAAGCGGTGCTCGCCCAGGAGCCGAGCCACCTGCCGGCACGCCTGCACCGCGGCTCGATCCGCTTCCATCAGGGCGACCCGACCGGCGCCCTGGCTGACTTCCAGCAGGTGGCCGAGCAGGCTCCCGATCAGATTGAAGGCCATTTCAACGCCGCCCTGAGCCAATTGCGCCTGGGCCGAAACGACGAAGCTTTGGCCAACCTGGAGCGCGCGCTGGCGATTGCGCCCGAGCAGCCGGCGATCCTGCGCGCCATGGCCAATGCCCTGCGCATGGCCGGCCGGCCCGAAGAATCGCTGCCTTATATCCGCAAGAGCCTGGCGCTGGATGAGCGCAGCGCCATCAGCAATGCCGACCACGGCCTGTGCCTGCTTGCGGCGGATCAGGCCGATGAAGCGATCAATGCCTTCCGCCGCAGCCTGGAACTGGACGCGCGCGATCAGACGGCGATTGCCGGCCTTTACCTGGCCTACAACGAAGCGGGCAATGGCCCGGTGGTGAACTATCTGTTCAACATCGCCTTCACCCAGCACCTGCGCCTGGAACTGGACGATCCGGAAGGTTTGCGTGCTGCCGTGCTGGCGCACCCGGAATTGAAGTGGGAACCGTCGGGCAAGACCACCCGCCAGGGCGAGCAGACCGCGTTTCTGGACCTGTCGCCGGGCTCACCGTTCGCGCCCTTTGGCGACACGGTCAAGACCCTGATCAGCCGGCGCCTGACCGAACTGACCGGCGCCGATGCCGATGTCGAGCACCCCTGGCTGCGTGGCCTGATGGACCGCTGGCACCTGAACATGTGGGCCACCGTGCTGCATGAAGGCGGCCACCAAGAGCCGCATATCCATCCGGGCGGCTGGATGAGCGGCGTGTTCTATCTCGACGACGGCGGTGCCAGCGAAGAACAGGGCGGCGCCATCCTGTTCGGCAAGGGCCCGGAGGAATTGCAACTGAAGGTGCCGTTCAACGAGACCCGGCACCAGCCGCAGACCGGCGACCTGCTGCTGTTCCCCTCGTACTTCTATCACCGCACGGTGCCGTTCAAGGGCCCGGGCACGCGCATCAGCCTGGCCTTCGACATGGTGCCGGCGGTGCCGCCGGAGCGGAGCACGCCGTCCGGGCAGTAGCCGCTGCTCGGCCGGCGACAACGCGCTGGATTCGATCACGCCTGCCGCTGCTGCCCTGAACGCGTGGTCCGATTTCGTACCGGATACACGCGTTCAAAGGCGAAGGCAGCAGTTTCACTGCGGGCGTCGACGGCGGCTGCGGGCCGGGCGCTCGCCGGTACGGCCGGCCGTCAGCTTGTCTGTGGGCTTGGCGGCTGGCTCAGTGCTGCGGGCCGATGATCTCGACGATGAGCGCTTCGATGGCGCGCGCGGCGCGACGCGGATCGAACAGGCCGGTGTCGTGGCTGGCCATGCGCAGCCGCTGCTTGAGGCTGTCGATCGCGCCGGCATCGGCCAAGGCGACGGCGCGGCGGATGTAGCTGTCGGTATCGGCGCAGACCAGCTCGTCCAGGCCCAGGAAACGGTTCAATGACACGCTCAGCCGCGCCAGCGGTGTCTGGCCGGCCCGGCACAACACCGGCAGGCCGGCGGCGATGGCGGCCATGCCGGTGGAGCCAGCCTGGTAGCGGAAGGCATCCAGGAACAGGTCGCAACTGGCGGCGCGGTCGGCCTGCTGGTCGAACGGCAGGCGCTCGGCCAGGTGTAGCCGGGCGGGATCGGCGCCCAGCTCGCGCCAGGCGGCCAGGAAGCCCGCGCGGGCATGGCCGGGCAGATACAGCACCAGATCGGCATGCGGCACCTGCGCCAGGATCTGCTGCCAGGCGGCGAGCAGGGGCCGGTCGAGCTTGTAGCTGTTGTTGAAGCTGGCGAACAGGAAGCGCCCGGCCGGCAGCCCGAAACCGGCCCGATCAGGTTGGCCAGCCGGCAGCGGACCGGCGGGAAACAGCGTGCCGGGCAAGATCAGTGCCGGTTCGCGGAACGGCCAGTCGGCGTTCTCGGGCTGCACCCCGGCGTCCAGCAGGTTGCCGTCGAACCAGGGCGCATCCATGCCGTGGATGAAGCCCAGCCAGGTGAACTGCCGCGGCGCCGGACGCAACGCGGCGATCTCCGGGCGGGCGCCGTGGGTGTAGCCGCCCAGATCGATCAGCACCTGGATGCCGTCGGCGCGAATACGCGCGGCGACCGCCTGGCTGTCCAGGCCGCTGCAGTCTCGGTAAACATCGCAGCCGTTGCTGATCGCCTCGGCCACGGCACCGGCGTGTCGGCGCAGGCTGTAGCCGTAGACGGCAAAGCGGCTGGCGTCATGGGCGGCGAAATGCCCGGCCAGCAGGCGGCCGACGGCGTGGTCGCCAAAATCCGGCGACAGATAACCGATGCGGATGCGCTGGTCGTCGGTTGCGGCTTGCGCCGTGGCGGTGATCGTGGCGGTGATCGTGGCGGTGATCGTGGCGGGTTGGCTTGCCGCTTGCGCTGCCGGTGCTGCACTGGCCGTCTGGCTGGCGGCCGCGCTGGCGGCGTCGGCTGCATTGACGGCGGTGGCTGAATCGGCATCGCTGGCGCCATCTGCGGGCGCGGTCCAGGCCGCCACCTTGGCCTGGATGCGTTCGCGGTAGCGGGACAGGGCGCGCAGCCGTGCCGGCATCGACAACCGCAGATACGACAGCGGAAAGGCCTCGGGCCGGTCCTCCGGCGCCAGGGGCTGATCGCCGGTGAGCAGGCCTTCCAGCGTCTGCGTGGTCGCGGCCTCGTCGGCCAGCAGGCACATCTGCGCCTGCACGTGGGCCAGGCGCAGGTGCAGGTCGGCACGCCGCGGATGGCGCTGGCACATCTGCGCATAGGCCTGGCGTGCCTGGTCAAGCTCGCCGGCCTGCTCGGCACACAGCGCCAGGTTGGCCAGCTCATCGGGATTGGCGGACAGGGAGTGTCGATAGGCCTGGGCCGCCTCGGACCAGCGGCCCTGTGCCTGCAGTGCCTGGCCAAGCCAATGCCAGGCCTCGGCGTTGGCCGGTTCCAGCGCCACGGCCCGGCGCAGCGCCGGCTCACCGGCGGCCGCGGCACCCAAAGCCACCTGACTGCTGCCAATCACCAGAGCGACGACAGCCGCGTACGGTCCCTGCGCCGGCAGGTGCCGGGCCTGTGCCAGAGCCGCGTCGTGAGCGCCCAGGGCACGCAGGCACAGGGCCAGCAGCAGGCGGCTTTCCTGCGCCTGCGGCAGGGCCGCCAGCACCTGTTGCAGTTGCGCGACGGCATCGTGGAAGCGGCCGGACTGCATCAGCGCCAGGCCGTAGTCGTGGCGCAGGCGCGGGTCTGAGGGATGTGTTTGCAGGGCCTTGTCGTAGGCGCCCAGGGCGACGTCGAGCCGGCCTTGCCGGTGCAATTCCCGGGCCTGATCAGGCACGGCGGGCGACCAGACTCCAGCCCATGCGCACTGTCGCTGGCGTTGCCTGGCCGGCGCGGCTGGCTGCGGCAGCGGGCGGGCGCACATCCAGCGGCGCCAGGGTCACCGCCAGGCCATGGTCACGGAAGGCGGCGGCGATGCGCTGGCGGCCGGCATCATTCTGGATCGCGGCCTGCAACTGGCGCAGGCGCTCACGCTCATCGAGCAGGCTTTGCTCGGCCCGGTCCAATAGTTCCAGTGCCTGCGCCGGGGATTGCCCGCTGGCAGCCAGGACATTGCGCAGGTGGGCAGTGGCGCGGCCGAGCAGGTCCACGGGCGTGTGCGAAAGCCGCTGCGAGAGCCGGCCGGCAGCGGCATTGAAGCCGGCGCGCGCGGCTTCGGCGGCGGGATTGCCGGCCAGGGCGGCCAGATCGGCGCTGCCATCCGGCCCGCTGGCGCCGACCAGTACCTGCAACAGCGCGCGGCTGCGTTCAAACAGCGCCAGCTCGTCGAACAGGAAGCGGCAGGCCTCGGCCTGGCCGGGTGCCTGCCGGGCGATGATCGAGTCATCGCTGTGCACGATCATGGCGATGGTGCCATCGGCGGCGAGCACGCGCAGCAGTTCATCGCGCACCGGCAGCAGCGGCATGTACTCAAAGGCGTATTGCGAGGTGACCAGGGCGACGCTGCCAGCGTCGAACGGCAGCCGGTGTGCTGGCGTGTGCGGATGGAAGCTGAGGCCGCGGTACGCCGAGGCACGCTCGCCGGCGGCCGCCGCCGGGTCGATGCCGGCGCTGTCGACGCCGTGGATGTCCAGTTGCCGACCGGCCTGGGCGGCGACCTGGCTGGCCAGCAGCGGCAGGGCGCCGTTGCCGGTGCCGATGTCGACCACGCGGGCACCGTCGGGCAGCTTGTGCACCTGCTGCTGCCAGAACTGTGCGATCTCGCCGGCGTAGTTGTCGGCAAAGCCGCGCGCGCACGAATGCAGCACGCCGGTTTGCCACAACCGCGACCAGGCCGAGCGACCGGCGTCGTCGCCAGCCGGGCCTGCGGCCTGACTGTCGGCCGGGCGCCCGGCGCCGGGCGGCAGCGCGGCGCTCACGTGCGCCAACGGCTCCAGACATTGAGCGCGATGATGATGCGCGGGCGCTCGCCGGTGTAGGGAAACACCTCGTGCGCCAGATACGAGGGGAAGCCGATCAACTGGCCGGGGCGGTGCTTGAGCTGCCAGTGGCCGATCCGGTAGGGCACCTGCAGGTTGTCATTGGCCGGCTCGCGGTGCATGTCGAAACTCTGGCGCGGATCGTGGAAGCGCACCGCGCCGCTGTTGGGATCGTCGTCGCCGGCATCGACGCAGTAGATCGCCGACCAGCTTGCATTGGAATGGATGTGGGTGCCCTGGAAACCGCCCTTGCGGGTGATGTGGAACCAGGAATGCATGTCCAACACCATCTGCGCCATCTGCTCGTCGCTGTAGCTGTTGATGCCCTGGATGAAGGTCAGCAGGGTGCTGCGGATGGCGGTGAACAGGTGTTGCACGCACGGTTCCTTCCATTCGTGCAGGTTGAAATCGCTTTCGAAGATGCCGTGCTGGGTGTCGTAGGTTTCCTTGTTGCGCCAGCGCTCGCCCTCGGCTTCGCGGCGCAGGAACAACTGCGCCAGATCGCGGTTCAGCGCCTGGGCATCGGGAATGATGCCCTGCAGCAGCGGTACCGCATACAGCGGATGCACGGTGGCCTGGATTTGAGGAGCGGTGGACATGGCGGGATCTCGGGTCAGGGTCGGTGCCGGTCGGCACGCGCCACCAGGGCGGGCCCGGCCAGCGGGCTGGCACCGGCGGGCGCTGGCGGCCGGGATGACGGACGTGAAGGCGGCCAGTTTAGCGCGGACGATGCAGGCTCGCCGCCGCTGGCCTGGCAGGGCTGGCTTGGTCGGGCCCGTTGCTTGAACCCGTGCCCGACCGACGACCTCAGTCGCCGATCGCCCGACCCGGCTCGAACTGCCAGACCAGCTCGGGCGCCGCCGGCAGCAGGTAATGGTCGACCAGCAGGAAGGCAAACAGCGCCATCAGGTAGATGATCGAGTAGCGGAAGGTCTGCATCGCGAATTGTTCATCGGGCGGATCCAGCAGGCGCACCGCGTAGTACAAAAAGCCCGCGCCCAGCACCAGGGCGCCGCCCAGGTAGAACAGGCCGCTCATGCCGGTCAGCCACGGCAGCACGGTCACGATCACCAGCAAGATGGTGTAGAACAGCACGTGCCAGCGGGTGAAGCCCTCGCCGTAGATCACCGGCAGCATCGGGATGTCGGCGCGGGCGTAATCCTCGCGCCGGTACAGGGCCAGGGCCCAGAAATGCGGCGGCGTCCAGACGAACACGATCAAAAACAGCAGCAGCGCGTGGGCATGGACCTCGCCGGTGATCGCGGTCCAGCCCAGCACCGGCGGCGCGGCGCCGGCGGCGCCACCGATGACGATGTTCTGCGGTGTCGCCCGCTTCAGATACAGGGTGTAGATGACCGCATAGCCGATCAGCGAGACGAAGGTCAGCCAGGCGGTCAGCACGTTGACGAACACCACCAGGATGGCCATCGCCACCGCGCCCAAAGTCAGCGCGAAGGCCAGCACCTGGCGCGTGCCCAGGTGGCCGCTGGGCAGGGGCCGGTGCGCGGTGCGCGCCATGATCGCGTCGATGCGCCGGTCCAGCAGGTGGTTGATCGCCGCCGCCGAGCCCGAGGCCAGGCCGATGCCGAGCAGGCCCCAGACCATGGCCGACAACGGCGGCAGGCCGGGCACCGACAGCAGCATGCCGACCAGGGCGGTGAACACCAGCAGGGCGACGACGCCAGGCTTGGTCAGTTCCAGGTACTGGCCGGCCAGGGACGGCGGCTTGCGGGACAGCGATTTCGGCACGGTGACGGCAGCGCAGGCGGGACGGGCGGCCATTGTACCTGCCCCCTGCTGGCCGGCTCGCGCCGGAGCTTGCGGGCTTGAGGGGGCGGCGGTCTTGCTCGGCGGCGTGGCTGCGGCCGGCCAAGCGGCCGGCTTACAGGTTGCCCAGGCCTTCGGCAACGCCGCCGGGGCCAACGCGCAGCAGCTTCAGCGTATTGGTGCCGCCCAGGGCGCCGGTGTGGTCGCCGGTGGTCAGGATCACGCGCTCGCCTTCGGCCAGGTGGCCCAGCTCGAACAGCCGCTGCACGGCGGCGCGGGCGGCCAACTGCGGGTTGCCCGGCGGCGCCTGGAAATCGATCGGGAAGACATCGCGCAGCAGGGCCATGCGCCGGCGCGCGGCAGCGCTGCGCGACAGGCCGTAGATCGGCACCTGGATGCGGTAGCGCGACAACCAGCGCGCGGTGGCGCCGGATTCGGTCAGCGCCAGGATCGCGCGGACATCGATCTGGCGGGCCAGGAACATGCTCGCCAGGGCGATGGCCTGGTCGGTGCGGGCCAGGTCGCGGTCGGCCGATGCCAGGTCCACGGCCGGCTCGAACTGGCGCTCGGCGGCAGCGCAGATCCGCGCCATGGTCGCCACCGACTGCACCGGATGGCGGCCGACTGCCGATTCGGCCGAGAGCATCACCGCATCGGTGCCGTCGATCACCGCGTTGGCCACATCCAGCACTTCGGCGCGGGTCGGGATCGGCGAATCGACCATCGACTGCAGCATCTGCGTGGCGGTGATCACGGCGCGGTTGCGCTGCACGGCGACGCGGATGATCTTCTTCTGCAGGCCGGGCAGCTCGGCATCGTCGATCTCCACGCCCAGATCGCCGCGCGCGACCATCACCGCATCGCTGGCATCGACGATCTCGACCAGGTTGGTGATCGCCTCGGCGCGTTCGATCTTGGCGATGACATAGGCGCCGCTGCCGGCGGCCTGCAGCAGCGAGCGGGTCAGCTCGATATCGGCGCCGCTGCGGCAAAACGAGACGGCAACGAAATCCATGCCCAGTTGCGTGGCCAGGACGATGTCGTCGCGATCCTTGTCGGTCAGCGCCGCCAGGGACAGACCGCCGCCGAGCCGGTTCAGGCCCTTGCGGTCCGAGAGCACGGCGTCGGCGAGCACGCGGGTGTGGACCAGCGGTGCGGCCACCTCGGTCACTTCAAGGCTGACCAGGCCATCATCCAGCAGCAGGGTGTCGCCGACCGCGACGTCATCGGCCAGGCCGGCATAGCTGACACCAACGCGGCTGACATCGCCGGGCGGCGCATCCGGGCTGCCATCCAGGGTGAAGGCGGCGCCGGCCTTGAGCTGCACCGGGCCGTCGGCGAAGCGCTCGACGCGGATCTTCGGCCCGCTCAGATCGCCGAGCACGGCCACTTCCCGGTCCAGCGCCGCGGCGGTCTCGCGCACAAGTTGGCAGCGGCGCCGATGCTCGTCGGCATCGCCGTGGGAGAAGTTGATCCGGACGACATCGACCCCGGCTTCGAGCAGGCGGCGCATGCGCTCGGCGCTGTCGGTGGCCGGGCCCAGGGTGGCGACGATCTTGGTGCGGCGTTGTTGACTGGTCATGGCCGCGATTCTAGCCGCTGCCGTGGTCGTGGCTGTGACCGCGGCTCGCGCGCAGCGCTGGCGTCGGTACAGCGCTCCGGACAGCGTGCCAGGGGCTCGCCGCGGCACCAGTGCGGCTGGCGGCCGCTCAGTGGCGGAAGTGGCGCACGCCGGTGAACACCATGGCGATGCCGTGCTCATCGGCGGCGGCGATGACTTCGCCGTCGCGCATCGAACCGCCGGGCTGGATCACCGCGGCGATGCCGGCTTCGGCAGCGGCATCCAGGCCGTCGCGGAACGGGAAGAAGGCGTCGGAGGCCATCACCGAGCCGGGCACCACCAGCCCGGCGTCAACGGCCTTGATGCCGGCGATGCGCGCCGAGTAGACCCGGCTCATCTGGCCGGCGCCCACGCCAATGGTGCGCTGGTCGCGGGCGTAGACGATGGCATTGGATTTGACGAACTTGGCCACCTTCCAGGCAAACAGCAGGTCGTCGAACTGCGCCGGTGTCGGTGTCTGCTTCGTCACCACGGTCAGCTCGTCGCGGGTCACCACGCGGTCATCGGCGGTCTGCATCAGCAGGCCCGAGCCGACGCGCTTGACGTCGATGAAGCCCGGCGAGGACGGTGCCATCGGGATCCGCAGCAGGCGGACGTTGGCCTTGCGGCTGGCGTAGGCCAATGCGTCGTCGTCGTAGTCCGGTGCGATCAGCACTTCCACGAACTGGCGCTCCAGCACGGTCCTGGCGGTAGCGGCATCCAGGCGCCGGTTGAAGGCAATAATGCCGCCAAAGGCGCTGGTCGGATCGGTGTCGTAGGCCTGTCCATAGGCTTCGGCAACGCCGGCGGCCACCGCCACGCCGCAGGGATTGGCGTGCTTGACGATGACGCAAGCCGGCGCCTGGAACTGGCGCACGCATTCCCAGGCGGCATCGGCATCGGCGATGTTGTTGTAGCTCAGCGCCTTGCCCTGCAGTTGCTGGAAGGTGGCCAGCGAGCCGGGTGCCGGTTGCAGGTCGCGGTAGAAGGCGGCCTGCTGGTGCGGGTTCTCGCCGTAGCGCAGGTCCATCAGCTTGACGAAGCTGCCGTTGGCCTGGGCCGGAAAGGTGCCGCGCGCGGGCACGTCGGTGCTGGCATCGGTGCCGGTGTCGGCGCCGGTGTTGGCCCTGGTGTCGGTAACCGCCGACAGCCAGTTGCTGATCGCCGCGTCGTACTGGGCAACCCGGTTGAACGCGGCCACCGACAGCGCAAAACGGGTGCCGGCCGACAACTGGCCGTCATGGGCATCGAGCTCGCCGAGCAGGCCGGGATACTGGTCGGGCGCGGTTGCCACGGCCACGCGGGCGAAGTTCTTGGCCGCGCTGCGCAGCATCGCCGGGCCGCCGATGTCGATGTTCTCCACCGCCTCGGCCAGGGTGCAGCCGGCCTTGGCGCTGACCTGCTCGAACGGATACAGGTTCAGCACCAGCAGGTCGATGGCGCCAATGCCATGGTCGGCCATCACCGCGTCATCGACGCCGGCGCGGCCGAGCAGGCCACCGTGCACCGCCGGGTGCAGGGTCTTGACCCGGCCGTCCATCATCTCCGGAAAGCCGGTCAGCTCGGTGACATCGCGCACCGCCAGGCCGGCTTCGCGCAGGGCTCGGGCAGTGCCGCCGGTGGACACCAGTTCGATGCCGTGGCCGGACAGGCCGTGGGCCAGATCAAGCAGGCCGGTCTTGTCGGAAACGCTGAGCAGGGCGCGCCGGATCGGGCGGCGGTCGGCGGAATCGATGGTCATGGTGTCAGCCCTGGGGTCGCTTGGCGCCCGGTGGCGGGGAATCGGTGGCGGTCGGGCGCAGGTGCCGAGATGGCGTTGCTCGGCATTGGCCGCAATGGCGCCGGTGAACCTGGCCGCTCAGCGCAGTCCGTAGCGTTGCAGCTTCTTGCGCAGCGTGGCGCGGCTCAGGCCCAGGGTCTGGGCGGCGCGGCTCTGGTTGCCGCCGGCCCAGGCCATCACTTCGCGCAGCAGCGGCTGCTCCAGTTCGGCCAGGAAGGTTTCGTAGACATCGTCGGTGGGCACCGGCCCCATATCCTCCAGGTAGCGGCGCGCGGCATCGCCGACGCTTTCAGCCAGCGTCGATTGAGCCGCAGGCGTCTGGCGGTTTGGAAGAGGCAGGGGCACGACAGCGTTCACGACAACGATCTCCTGGACCAGGATCACAGCGCTGGACGCGGCGACGGACAGTTCCGGTCGCCGCGGCCATGCTCGGCAGCGGTTTGCCAGTCTAGCGCCGGGCCCGGGTCGATGAAACCTTGACAGCCCCATGAGCATGTGCATTCCGGGCATTTGTGACAGCGGCCCGGGAACCTCGAAAAGCGACCGTCGCTGGCTGCCTGATTCCTGGCGCCAGTGCAACGGTTGGCGTTGGTGTGCCGCTGATCGGGGACAGCCCGGCGGGGCCTTTCAGCGGCAGGCTGCGAGCCGCACGCTGGCGCCCTCGGGCGTGGTCTCAGCGGTCAATGGCTGCCGGCGGGCAGTGGCAGCAGGCGGAACTCGAAGCTGACCGCCTCGGTGCCCGGATCGACCACTTCCAGCTCGACCGGCAAGGTCGTGTCCGCCGGCATCCCGGCGCCGATGCGCGCCGGATTGGACAGGTAATCGCGCGGCAGGAAACGACGCATGGCCAGGGCCTGCTCGTCCAGGTCGGACAGGCGCAGCTCCAGCATCGGCCAGGGTTGGTTGTGGCCGCTGCGGTTGCTGATCAGGGCGTTGATCAGCAGGGCATCGTCGACATTGGGGTGCTTGCGGATGTCGCGCGAGACCATTACCAGGCTGGGCCGCTGGCTGGAGTCCTGATCGGTGATCGTGCAGCCCAGCCAGGTGCAGGCGCTGTGCGCCCACTGCCGGTAGGTGTCGATGCCGAGCAGGCGCGCGCGCTCGGCCCAGGCGACCTGGGCCAGCAGCACCACCGACAGCACGCCGACAGCCAGCCATCCGGGCCAGGCCGGGCGTTGCCGGCTGCGCCGGCGATGGCTACGCAGAAACTCGTGCGCGGGCGCCGGTGCGGCAGTGCTGTCGTTGGCGGGTGGCGTGCTGTTATCAGAACTGCCAATGGCGCTGGTATCAGCGCTGGCGAGCTCGTCGGCGCTGGACTTTGCGCTGGCATCGCCGGCCGGGTTGAACAGTGACGGTTGCCATTGCTTGGGCCGCAGCACCGCCTGCGACAGGGTCGGCAGCTTCGGCTCGCGCTCGACCAGGTACAGGCGCTGGATCGGTTCGGGCGGCAGTTCGCTGGTGATCGTGGCCAGGGCATCGAAGTCCTGGCCGCAACTGCCGCAATGCGCCTGGCCGCGTCCGGCGGCCAGCTCCTGGGCGAGCAGCCGGTAGACGGTAAGGCAGTGCGGACACTGGCAATACATGGACGCGATGCGGGAGGCCATGGCCCGGCCAGTTTAGCCGGGATGGTGGCTCGCGCCGCAGCGCCGGGCCAATCGCTACGGCAGCCGGTGGCCTGGGTCAACGGTCAAGCGGCTGCGAGCGCTCGACCGGCTGGCAGCGGCCCGGCCGGCGCGGCCTGCCAGTGCGATCGATTCAATGGGCCTGCTTCATCGCGGCAGCGGCCGGTTGGGCCGAGCCCTCGGCAGCGGCCTGGTGCCCAGCGTCGAGGTCGGTATCGGTTTCGGCGTTGCTGTTGCCCAGGCTTTCGGCGTCGGCGGCGCTGTCGTGGCCGCTGGCGTCGGTCATGGCCTGGCCGGTGCTCTTGGTGTTTTCGACGAGGCTGTGCGCCAACCCGGCCGCGGCCGGGTCGTCACGGCGCGCCAGCAGCAGCCAGCCGTCGTGTTCGTGCGCGGCCAACTCGATGCCCAGTGAGCGATAGCGGGCGATGACCTCCTCCTGCTGCCCGGGCAGCACGCCCGACAATGCCAGCACACCCTCGGGCTTGAGCGCCGCACACAGGTGCGGCGCCAGCTCGATCAGGGTGTTGGCCAGGATGTTGGCGACCACGACATCGCAGTCGCTGGCCGGCTGCCAGTCCTCGGCAGCGGCGATGTTGATGGCGTCGGCAACACCGTTGGCGGCGGCATTGTCGGCGGTGGCGGTCAGGGCCTGGGGATCGTTGTCGACGGCGATCACCTGACTCGCGCCCAGGCGCGCGGCAGCGACCGCGAGCACGCCCGAGCCGCAGCCAAAATCAAGCACGCGCCGATCCGCCAGCGCCGTGCCTTCCAGCCAGGCCAGGCACAGGGCGGTGGTGGCATGGCTGCCACTGCCAAAAGCCAGGCCCGGATCCAGGCGCAGCACCACGGCGTCGTCGGCCCGCGCCGGCTCGGGCAACTCGTGGTCGCTGGGCACGATCCACAACTGCCGGCCGAAGCGCATCGGCTGGAAATCATCCATCCACGCGCGCTGCCAGTCGCGGTCGGCGATGTGCTCGATCGTTGCCCGGGCCAGATCCAGGCCCGGCTGCAGGGCATTGAGCGCGAACAGCAACGAGCGGGCATCGGCGTCGGCGGCGAACAGCGCCTGCATCGTCAGCCGGTTCCACAGCGGCGTCTTGCCCGGCGCCGGTTCGTAGATCGGCTGGTCGCGGGCGTCCAGCAGGGTGATTGCCAGCGCGCCCACGTCCTCGAAGGCGCTGCTCAGGCGCTCCTCGTGGCGGGCCAGGGTCTGGACCGTGATCGACAACCAGCCAGCCATGACGTCAGGGACCGCCGCGCTGCTCGGCCAGGCGCTTTTCCAGGTAGTGGATGTTCATGCCACCGGCCTTGAAGCCCTCGTCGGTCATGATTCGCTGCTGCAGCGGCACATTGCTCTTGACCCCGTCGATGACCATTTCGCTCAGCGCAATGCGCATGCGCGCGATCGCCTCGGCGCGGTCGACGCCATGGGTGATGACCTTGCCGATCATCGAATCGTAGTTGGGCGGGATGCGGTAGCCGTCGTACAGGTGCGTATCCACGCGCACGCCGGGGCCGCCGGCGGCATGGAAGCGGCTGACGGTGCCGGGCGAGGGCATGAAGGTGTCCGGATCCTCGGCATTGATCCGGCATTCGATCGCATGCCCGCGCAGCACCACATCCTCCTGCCGGTAGGCCAGCGGCTCGCCGGCGGCGATGCGGATCTGCTCGCGCACCAGGTCGATGCCGGTGACCAGCTCGGTGACCGGATGCTCGACCTGGATACGCGTGTTCATTTCTATGAAATAAAACTGCCCCTGCTCGTACAGGAACTCGAAAGTGCCGGCGCCGCGGTATGTCATCCGCTGGCAGGCGGCGACGCAGGTCTGGCCGATGCGCGCGCGCTCTTCGTCGCTGATGCCCGGCGCCGGGGCCTCCTCGACCACCTTCTGGTGCCGGCGCTGCATCGAGCAGTCGCGCTCGCCCAGGTGGATGGCGTTGCCGTTGCCGTCGCCCAGCACCTGGATCTCGATATGGCGCGGGTGTTCCAGGAATTTCTCCATGTAGACCTGGGCATTGCCGAACGCGGCCTGGGCTTCCTGCCGGGTCATGGTGATGGCGTTGAGCAGGTGCGCCTCGGTGTGGACCACGCGCATGCCACGGCCGCCGCCACCGCCGGCGGCCTTGATGATTACCGGGTAGCCGATCTTGCGCGCGATCGCCAGGCAGCGATCGCCGTCGTCGCCGAGCGGTCCGTCGGAACCGGGCACGGTCGGCACACCGGCCTCTTTCATCGCCGCGATCGCGGTGACCTTGTCGCCCATCAGGCGGATGGTCTCGGCGCGCGGGCCGATGAAGATGAAACCGGACTGTTCGATCTGCTCGGCGAAATCGGCGTTCTCGGCCAGGAAGCCGTAGCCGGGATGGATCGCCTCGGCGTCGGTGACTTCGGCGGCGGAAATGATCGCCGGAATGTTCAGATAGCTGCTGGCGCTGGCTGCCGGGCCGATGCACACGCTCTCGTCGGCCATCGCCACATGCTTGAGGTTGCGATCGACCGTGGAGTGCACCGCCACCGTCTTGATGCCGAGCGTGGCGCAGGCGCGCACGATGCGCAGCGCGATCTCACCGCGGTTGGCGATGACGATCTTCTGGATTCTGCGTGCGGGCATGGCCGGTCAGCCGACCACGAACATGGGCTGGTCGAACTCGACCGGCTGGCCGTTCTCGATCAGGATCGCCTTGAGCGTGCCGTCGCGCTCGGACTCGATCGGATTGAACATCTTCATCGCCTCGATGGTGCCCAGGGTCTGGCCCTTCTTCACCGCCTGGCCGACGCGCACGAACGGATCGGCGCCCGGCGAGGGCGCGCCGTAGAAAGTGCCGACCATCGGCGAGCGCACGACATCGCCTTCCACCTGCGGCTCGTCGCTGGCCGGGGTGGCCGCGGCGCTGCCGCCAGCGCCTGCTGTACCCGCAGCCGGGCCGGGGCTGCCTGGCGCAGCGCTGCTGACCGCCATCGACGCCGGCACCATCGCCGGCATCGAAGCGGGCATCTGGGTCGGGAAGCGGCTCAGACGCACGGTTTCCTCGCCCTCGCGGATCTCAAGCTCGCAGAGGTTGGAGTCCTCCAGCATTTCGATCAGTTTCTTGATCTTGCGCAGATCCATGTCGGTAGTTCCTGTCAAAGAAAGGCGGGCTGCTTGGCCGCCGGAATCGGGGAGGGGCCGGACGCGCGCGGCCGGCGCCACGGCCGGGTCGCGGGCGTCGGCCGCCGGGTCATCGCTGCTCGGCCAACTGCTCCAGAGCGGCGCTCAGGGCAAAGCGGTAACTGTTCACGCCAAAGCCGCAGACCACACCGCGTGCCAGATCGGACAGATAGGAGTGGTGCCGGAACGGCTCGCGCGCATGCGGATTGCTCAGGTGGATCTCGATGAACGGCACGGCGGCGGCGGCAAAGGCATCGCGCAGGGCGAGGCTGGTATGGGTGAACGCGGCCGGGTTGACCAGGATGAAGGCGGTGCCGTCAGCCGCCGCCGCCTGCACCCGCTCGACCAGCACATGCTCGGCATTGCTCTGCAGGCAGGCCAGGCTGTGGCCGGCCTGGGCGCAGCGCTGCGCCAGCTCGGTTTCGATCTGGTCGAGCGTGGTCCGGCCATAGACCTGCGGCTCGCGCATGCCGAGCAGGTTCAGGTTGGGTCCGTTGAGCAGGAGCAGCTTGGCCAAGCGGGGTCGGCGGCAGCGATGGAAGTGGGCAAGTGTGCAGTTCCGGCCTGTTGTTGTCCAGTTGTCGTCACGATCGCCGACGTTCGCCGAAATTGGCTATCGCAGAGACGTTCGCGCCGCTTCCTTGCCTTGATCATTTGTGTCTTTGTGCCAGCGCCTGGCATCGACTGGAAAGCCGCGTGCGCTCAGTCGGTATGCGCGGCATGGCCACTGCCGGCCAGTTGCGCGTGGACGGCATCGGCATCGGCTTCGACGCCGTGCCAAAGAGCGAAGGCGAGCGCTGCCTGATCGACCAGCATGCCCAGTCCATCCAGCACATCGTGCGCGCCGTCGGCCCGGCCCCAGGCCAGGAAATCAATCGCGCTGCGGCCGTAGTTGAGGTCGTAGACGATGGCGCGTGGCGCCACCAGGCGGCTGGGCAGCGCCAGTGCCTGGCCCTGGTGACCAGCCGAGGTGCCATTGATCACCAGGTCGAACCGGCCGGCGTCGGCCAGGGCATTCAGGTAGGCGGTGTGGATGCGTCGCGGCAGGCCGATGCGTGCGACCAGTTGTTCGGCCGGTTCGGCCCGGCGGCTGGCGATGACGATTTCGCCGACACCGGCATCAAGCAGCGCCGGCATGATGCCGGCAATGGCGCCGCCGGCGCCCAGCAGCAGCGTGCGCCGGCCGCGCAGATCGAGCTGACGGCGCCGGGTCAGGTCGGCGACCAGGCCGGCGCCATCGGTATTGTCGCCGTGGAAACCGCCACCGGACAGCGCGATGAGGGTATTGACCACGCCACAGCGTTGCGCGGCCGGCGCCAGGCTGCGGCACAGCCCGGCGGCCAGGGTCTTCAGCGGCACGGTGACATTGCCGCCACGGCCGCCGTCGCGCTCGAACTGCGCCAGTTGCGCGGCAAAGGTGTCCGGCCGCGCGCTGATCGCCGAGTAGTGCATGGCGATGCCGGTCTGGGCGGCGAACAGGGTATGGATTCGAGGTGACAGCGAGCGCTCGATGGGATCGCCGAACAGGGCGTAGCGTGGCCTTGTCGCGCCCGGGTCGTTGCCACCGTCATCGGCCAGAACCGGTGCCTCGTGCATGGCAAGACTCCTTGAAGGGTGGGCGGTTGCCGGGCGCTGCTCTCAGTGCCGCGGTGACATCAACGACGCCGGCAGCCGGTCGATCGCGGGCGCTCAGTCAGCTTCGCGCAACCAGGTGACGGCGTCCAGCGCGTAATAGCTAAGGATGGCATCGGCGCCGGCGCGGCGGATTGCCAGCAGGCTTTCCAGCACCGTGGCGCGCTCATCCAGCCAGCCATGACCGGCGGCGGCCTTGAGCATCGCGTACTCGCCACTGACCTGATAGGCGAAGGTGGGTACGCCGAAACGCTCCTTCACCCGGCGCACGATGTCCAGGTAGGGCAGCGCCGGTTTCACCATCACCATGTCGGCGCCTTCAGCCAGGTCCAGGGCGACCTCGCGCAGGGCTTCGTCGCCATTGGCCGGATCCATCTGGTAGGTGGATTTGTCGGCCTTGCCCAGCGCCGCGGCCGAACCGACGGCATCGCGGAACGGACCGTAGAAGGCCGAGGCGTACTTGGCCGAATAGGCCAGGATGCGGGTATGGCTCAGCCCGGCCTGTTCCAGCGCCTGGCGCAAGGCGCCGATGCGGCCATCCATCATATCGCTGGGCGCGACCATGTCGGCGCCGGCCCGGGCATGGCTCAGGCCCTGGCGCACCAGCGCCTGGATGGTTTCATCATTGAGAATATGGCCATCGGCGCCAACCAGGCCGTCCTGGCCGTGGCTGGTGTACGGGTCCAGGGCGACATCGGTGATCACGCCCAGCTCCGGAAAGCGCTGTTTCAGCGCCCGGATGGCGCGCTGGGCGATGCCATCGTCGGCCCAGGCGGCGCGGGCGTCAGTGCTCTTGGCCTCCGGCGCGGTCACCGGAAACAGCGCCAGCGCCGGAATGCCCGCTGCCAGGGCGCGCTCGGCGGTGTGCAACAGGGTATCGATATCCAACCGCAGCACGCCGGGCATCGACGGTACCGGCGCGGTGCCGGACAGCTCGTGCACGAACACCGGCAGGATCAGGTCATCGGCGGCCAGGCGGGTCTCGCGCATCAGCCGGCGCGAGAAATCATCGTGGCGCATGCGCCGCATCCGGATCCAGGGATAGCTGGCAGAAGGCAGGGTGGGTGTGCTCATGGCGGCCATTATCGCGGATGCTGCAAGCCTGGGCTGAACCGCAGTCGCGCCCGGCCGGCTCGGCGGCCGGCGACGGCGTTGGCGGGCACGCCGCTGTCGTAGAATCATCACCATGCGTATCCACAAGACATTCACCATCGAGGCCGCCCACCGGCTGCCGAACGTGCCCGACGGGCACAAGTGCGCGCGCCTGCACGGGCACAGCTTCCGCATCCAGGTTCATGTGCAAGGCCCGCTGGATCCGCACACCGGCTGGGTGATCGACTTTGCCGATATCAAGGCCGCGTTTCGCCCGCTGTACCAGTTGATCGATCACAACTACCTCAATGATGTCGAAGGGCTGGAGAACCCGACCAGCGAGAATCTGGCGATCTGGGTCTGGGACCGGCTGCAGCCGCGCCTGCCCGGACTGGCCGAGGTGGTGGTGCAGGAAACCTGCACCTCCGGCTGCAGCTATCGCGGCCCAAACCCGCCGGCCTGAGAGCCGCCACGCCGGGCGCATGCCTTGTTTGCTGCAATGCACCCCGAAAGTCTCCGGCGGGTGCTGAGCGGCCATCGGCCGTCGTCGGCAACTGACTGAAAACTAAACCGATCAGCCGATCCAACCGACTTCGATCAGTTTTTGTTGCAATGCAGCAGAAGCCTTGCTAGGCTATGCCCACACTCCCAACACCCATCGAGGTCAACACCATGTCGCTAGAGCAGATCAACAGCCAGTGGCTGAACCTGGGCAAGCGCTTCACCGATACCGCCATCAAGGCCCATGGTCTGGCCGTGGAAGGTTTCGAGCAGAGCCTGAGCCTGAACCTGAAGACCCTGGAAGACCGCGTTGAGGCCATGGTCGGTTTCGTTACCGAAGCCAGCGCCGCGCGCGACTTCGAGTCGGTCAAGACGCTGATGCCCAAGAGCCTGAACCTGGCCAAGGAATCGGCCGAGAAGCTGGTCGCCAACGGCCAGGAAGTGGTCGCCGTGACCCTGAAGACCAATGAGTCGATTGGCGCCCTGTACGCCAGCGACATCCAGGCCACCACTGAAACGATTGAAGAGCAGGCCCAGGCGGTCGGCGCCAAGGTCCGCAAGACCGCGCGCTGATCAGGTCCTGATCTTCCCCCATCCGGCCGCGCATCCGGATGGGGATTAGACAGATCGCTGCATCTGTACGGGCTCCCTCCCTGCCCGGGCAGCGGTCATTGGGCCGGCACCTCGTGTGCCGGCCTTTTTGTTTGTGCTTTCCGTGGATCGCTCGCGCGGCCGCTTGCCGCTTCGTGATGCGCTCCCGGTCATGCCTTGGATCGTGCGTTGGGCGAAGCGATTGGCCGCGGCCCGGCGCCGGCTGAACTGCGCAAGCTTGTCGGACTGCGCCAAGGTAGCGTCCTATCGCTGCAACCGCTGCAGTCCGCTGCCGTGGAAGACCAGAGGCGCCCGCCCGGCATCGCGCTCGTGCGCAAGCACGCGCAGCACGATGATCACGTGGTCGCCGGCTTCCAGTTCTGCCTGCGGGCTGACCCGGAAATGCGCAGCGGCACCCGGCAAACGCAGGCTGCCGTCCTCGGCACCGATCGTGTCGACGCCGTCAAAGCGCACGCCAGCGTGGCGCACCAGGCGCCGGAACGCGGCCTGCTGCTGGGCGCCAAGCACACTGATGCCCCAGCTCGGCGCGCGACGCAGCCTGGCCAGGGTTGGCGAATGTCGGCCGATGCTCAGCGATACCAGGGGCGGATCCAGCGATACCGAAGTAAACGAATTGGCCAGCATGCCTGCCGGCTGGCCGGCCACCTGCGCCGCCACCAGGGTGACGCCGGTCGGAAAGGCGGCGAAGCTGTGGCGCAGGGCGGCTTGGTCCAGAGGTTGTTGTGCGATGACCAGGCTGGCGATGCCGGTCTCAGCGCTGACACTGGCGCTGCCGGAATGGCCGGGATTGTCCGGGTTGCCGGCAGCAGGCCAGGCCGATGGCGTAATCACCGGGCGCGGCTGAGTTTCCAGCGACGCCGTCGCCTCGTCGGCGACAGCCTGATTGCCGAGCACAGGCAGCTCGACGTCGTCACTCACGGGCACGCCATCGGCATCAGCCGGCCGCCTTCGCGTCCGCCGGCAGGATGCCGCCGACCTCGGCGATGATCTGGTGCGAACGCAGCCGCGCGCCGTGATCGTAGATGTCCGACACGATGATCAGCTCGTCGGCGCCGGTGCGCGCAACCAGGGCCTGGAGCCCTTCATGCACCGTGTCTGGCGAGCCGACCACCGAACACGACAGCATCGCCGCCACCTGCTGCTTCTCCATCGGCGACCAGTAGTTTTCGATGTCATCGACCGGCGGCCGGCTCAGGCCGCGGGCGCCGCGGAAGATGTCGGCAAACGACATCTGCTGGCTGGTCGCCAGGTAGCGCGCCTGGTCATCGGTATCGGCGGCAATGACGTTGACGCCGACCATCGCGTAAGGGCGATCCAGTTGCGCCGAGGGCTGGAAGCGGCTGCGGTAGATGTCCAGCGCCTCATCGAGCAATTGCGGTGCAAAGTGCGAGGCGAAGGCATACGGCAGGCCCAGCTCGGCCGCCAGCATCGCGCCGAACCGGCTGGAACCCAGGATCCACAGCGGCACATCCGTGCCCGCCGCCGGCACCGCCTCGATGCCCTGGCCAGGCACCGTCGCTGCCAGAAAAGCCTGCAGCTCGACCACATCCTGCGGGAAGCTCTCGGCTGCCTGCGCCGTACGGCGCAATGCCCGCAGCGTGCGCTGGTCGGTGCCCGGCGCCCGGCCCAGGCCCAGGTCGATCCGGCCCGGATACAGCCGCTCCAGCGTGCCGAACTGCTCGGCAATGATGTACGGGGCATGGTTGGGCAGCATGATGCCGCCGGCGCCGACCCGGATCGTGCGCGTGCCCTCGGCAATGAAACCGATCACCAGCGACGTGGCCGAACTGCCGATTCCCGGGATGTTGTGGTGCTCGGCCACCCACACGCGGTGGTAGCCCCAGCGCTCGGCATGGGTGGCCAGATCACGCGCATTGTGAATCGCCTGGCGGGCATCGGTCTGTTCGGTGATGCGTACCAGTTCGAGGATGGAAAGTGGCGTCGGCGTCATCGGTGGTGTCCTTGTTGAAAGCGGCCGGGCCGCGGCCTGGGCAGCGGGCGATGGCCGGGCGGCGCCGGCTGGATCACTGGCAAGCCGTTGCCCTGCGGCAACCAGCGCAGGCGATCTGCACTGGCTGCGGGCGGTTGGAGTCCCTCTGCCATGTTGTGGCCTTCTTGGGGCAATCCAAGGCGAGGCGGTCCTGCCTGGTCGGCAAGGGGTCAGGAACAGCAAGCCATCTGTTCACGGGTAGCGGCGCGGGCTTGGATGCCTGGCGCTGGCGTCATCCGGCAGTTGAGCGGCCGTGGCGCGAGCGCACCCGCACCGGCAACGGCACCGGCACCGGCAACGGCCAAGCGCGGGCCAAGTGGCTAGCCGCCGAACGCAGCGTCGCCTGTGAGACAAAGCGCCGTGTTGCCAAAGGGTGCTTGCATGCGCGCGCAGCGGCTCCGTCACTGGTCCACAGGCTCACTTGTCATTGGAATCACCGCGCCCCTGCCAGGCTCAGGTGTCGTTGGCAGCGGTCAGGGCTCGCATCCGGCGCCCGGATGAGGGAAAATAGCCGGCCGCGCGCCTGTAGCTCAGCCGGATAGAGTAGTGGCTTCCGAAGCCATTACTCATCGGGCTTGCGGGCGTTGTAAGGTGTCACAGAGCCGTTGGTCATTTTCGGCGGCTCGCCAGGAAAAAGTCCTTTAAAAACGCGCCTGTAGCTCAGCCGGATAGAGTAGTGGCTTCCGAAGCCATTGGTCGGGGGTTCGAATCCCTCCAGG
>JALOAK010000009.1 GCA_023228845.1 Lysobacterales bacterium
GATTCCAGCTTGCGATGGCGGGTGTCTTGGTCAAACAGGCCGAGGGCGCGGTGCGTGGACATGCGCAGGTCCAAGTGTGGCGTATGCTAGTAGTTTACTATGATATCAGGGTTTCGCAAACCCCTCTTATCATGGACAAATTCATGTTGTGCTCTCCCGATGAGATCTGCTTGAATGTCTCACTGTGACATGCGTCGCACTTTCTGTTCATGTCGCTTCACAACCTAGCACACTTGTCTGTGTCGGTCTTGCGGCGCGTGGGTTACTGGTGCGTGTGACCAGGCGCTAGCAACAGCTGGCATGGTGTGCCGATCAACCCGGGCTTGCGCGGCGCCGGTGGCTCGGCAATGATGCCGGCCGTCATCTCCGCTCTACGCTGCAGATCATGGGTAATTCCTTAAGTGATGCGCTCCGCCAAAGCGGGGTGCTGGCCAATTTCAAACCGGTGCCTGACGACAGCCGTGGCAGCAAGGACGCTGGCAAGGGTGGCGGCCCGGGTCGTCGTCGCGAGGGTGCCCGCCCGGACAAGGACGGCCGGCGCCACCAGGCGGCCGGCAAGGGCGCGGCGGCAAAGCGCGAGGCCGGTCGCAATGCCGGCGGTGACGGCGGCAAGGCGCGCACGCCCGGCAAACATCAACGCCCGTCGCAGCCGCGACCGGCCCGCGATGGTGGCGAGATCGATCTGGCCAAGGCCTATGCGCTGCGTTCGCGCAGCGAGCAGCGTGAGCGCGAGGAAAAACTGCGTGCCGAGCGTGAAGTGGCCGAGCAGCGTCGTCGGCTGCGCGAGCAGGTGCTGGCGGTGCTGGATGGCAAGACCTTGAACCTGGCCGATGCCGAGCAGGTGCGGAACTTCGAGTACGGCGGCAAGATCCGGCGCGTCTATGTCAGCGATGAACAGCTCGAGCAGCTCAATCGCGGTGATCTGGGTGTGGTCCAGGTGCGTGGCCGCTATCTGCTGGTGACCCGGGCGCTGGCCGAGCAGGTGGCCGGCATCGATGCCAACGCCCTGGCGCTGTTGCCGGAACCGGGCAGTGTCGGGCCGGAAGCCGGCTCTGCCGCCGCCGGTGATGATGAGGTTCCGGCCGCGGGCTGAACGGGCCACCCGGGATGGCCGGGGTGCCGGACGTTTTTCGCTCCGGACGCACGGCCGCCGCCGCGACCTGCATGTCGTCCTGACACCTTTTGCATGTAACGTGACCGGCTAGCCAATTCCTCACCTGGTGCCTGTCATGTCCTTCCTGCGCTCAACATTCCTGGTTTTCTTCGCTGCCGGCGCCATCGGCCTGGCCGCGCTTGCATTGGCCGACGATAGCGATCCGTCGATCTGCCAGGCGCCGCTGCTGGATGTCGAGTTCCGGCCGCTGGCCGAGCCCGAGCCGGTGAACCTGTGCCAGCGCTTCCAGGGCCAGGTGCTGCTGGTGGTGAACACCGCCAGCAAATGTGGCTTCACGCCCCAGTACGAAGGCCTGGAAGCCTTGCATGCGCGGCTGAACGAGCGCGGCTTCAGCGTGCTGGGCTTTCCCGCCAATGATTTCCTGGGCCAGGAGCCGGGCACCGAGGAGGAGATCCGCGAGTTCTGCATCAACACCTTCGGCGTGCAGTTTCCGATGTTCGAGAAGATCGTGGTGACCGGCGATGAGGTGACGCCGTTCTACCAGGCGCTGGCGGCGCAGTCCGATGGCGAGCTGCCGGGCTGGAACTTTCACAAGTATCTGGTCGACCGCAGTGGCGAGGTGGTCGGCAGCTTCGGCAGCCGGGTCACGCCGGATGATCCCAGGCTGCTGGCGGCGATCGAGCAGGCACTGGCGGCGCCGGCCGGCGTCGATGGCGCAGTTGATGGCGGCGGCTGAGCGGCGACCGGCTGGCGGCCACCCGGTCACCTTCCGGGCTGCCAACCCCGGCGCATGACCGTTGCCTGCCAGTGTTTGCACGGCCGCGGAACCTGTACCGGCAACCGCGGTCCCAGCCCGTCGCTGATTGCCCATCGGCGTGGCCACCGTCACAATAGCCGGCAGCCCAACCCGCTGGTTCGACTGCGCCGGCTACCCGTTACAGCCACAAAGGCCCGGGTTGAAGGTGCGCCTTGTCCAGGTGCCGGTCGAACCGGCCCAGCGGTCTTCCCAACTTTTTCCTTACAGGAGCATTACCCATGTCACTTTCCCTCAAGCAGGTGCTGGTCACCTCGGCCATCCTGGCCGCCGGTGTCTCGGCCGTGCAGGCGCAGGATCTGGCCACCGACAAGGACAAGGTCAGCTACATGATCGGCATGGACGTGGGCCAGAACCTGGGCCAGTTCAAGGACGAGGTCGATGTCGATGTGCTGGTCCGCGGCCTGCGTGATGCCATGACCGGCGGCGACACCCAGCTCAGCCAGGAGCAGGCCGCCGAGGTGCGCCAGCAGTTCATGCAGCGCATGCAGACCCAGGCACAGGAACAGCGCGTCCAGGCCGCGGAAAACAACCGCACCGAAGGCGAGGCTTTCCTGGCCGAGAATGGCAAGAAAGCCGGCGTCACCACCACCGACTCGGGCTTGCAGTACGAAGTCATCAGCAGTGGCGACGGTGCCAAGCCCAAGGCCACCGACCGGGTCCGCGTGCACTATGTCGGCACCCTGCTGGACGGCACCAAGTTCGACAGCTCGATCGATCGCGGCGAGCCGGCCGAATTCCCGCTCAACGGTGTCATCCCGGGCTGGACCGAAGGCCTGCAGCTGATGCCGGTGGGCAGCAAGTACCGCTTCACCATTCCCTCCGAACTGGCCTACGGCGAGCAGGGCACGCCGGGTCCGATCGGCCCCAATGCCACGCTGAGCTTCGAAGTCGAGCTGCTGGAAATCGTCAACGCCGGCGAGTGATGTCGGCGCCGTGATGGCAGCCGGCTTGCGGTTGCCATCATGGCTGAAGAGGCGGCCGGCCATCATCGGCGCGGCCGCCTTCCGCCTGTCGCAACACACTGGAGCTGGCCGACAAGCCTGATCGGCCAACGTACGGCCTGGGCTGGCCACGGGTAGGCAACCGTGCCGATGCCATCGGTGCCGCCCGGGAGGGGCGCGCCGCAGGGCGAATACCTAGAAGGGGTTTAACGCATGCGCATTTCCATTTTCGGCACCGGCTATGTCGGGCTGGTCACCGGCACCTGTCTGGCCGATGTCGGCAACGAGGTGGTCTGCGTTGATGTCGATGCCGACAAGATCGAGGGCCTGAAGCAGGGCCGCATCCCGATCTTCGAGCCCGGCCTGACACCGCTGGTGGTCGACAACCACCAGGCCGGCCGGCTGCAGTTCACCACCGATGCCGGCCAGGCTATCGGCCATGGCGAGGTGATTTTCATCGCCGTGGGCACGCCGCCGGACGAAGATGGCAGCGCCGATCTGAAGCATGTGCTGGAAGTGGCGCGCACGATCGGCGAGCACATGCAGACTTCGGTGATCGTGGTCAACAAGTCCACGGTGCCGGTCGGTACCGCCGACAGGGTGCGCCAGACCATCGCCGAAACCCTGGCCGCGCGTGGCGTGGACCTGCCCTTCCAGGTGGTTTCCAACCCCGAGTTCCTCAAGGAAGGCGATGCCGTCAACGACTGCATGAAGCCGGACCGGATCATCATCGGCAGCAGCGATGCCGACGCCATCGCCACGCTGCAACGCCTGTATGCGCCGTTCAACCGCAACCACGACCGGGTCGTGGTCATGGATGTGCGCTCGGCCGAGCTGACCAAGTACGCCGCCAATGCGATGCTGGCGACCAAGATCAGCTTCATGAACGAGATCGCCAATATCGCCGAACGCGTCGGCGCCGACATCGAGCATGTCCGCCTGGGCATCGGCTCGGATCCGCGCATCGGCTTTCATTTCATCTATCCGGGCGCCGGCTTCGGCGGTTCCTGCTTCCCCAAGGATGTCAGCGCCCTGGAACGTACCGCCCGCAGCATCGGCTACGTGCCGCAGTTGCTGCAGGCGGTGGAGGCGGTCAACGACCGGCAGAAGGATCGCCTGCACCAGTTGCTGCGAAACCACTTTGGTGACCTGGGCGGACGCACGATCGCGCTCTGGGGCCTGGCCTTCAAGCCCAACACCGACGACATGCGCGAGGCCTCCAGCCTGCGCCTGATGGAGCAGTTGTGGCGCGATGGCGCCCGGGTCCGCGCCTACGACCCCGAAGCGATGGCGGTCACCCGCGGCCTGTACGGCGAGCGCGAGGATCTGGAACTGTGCCCGGATCCATGGACCGCCCTGGACGGCGCCGACGCCCTGGTGGTGGTGACCGAGTGGAAGGAATTCCGCAGCCCGGACTTTGCCCGCCTGCGCAACCGGCTGGCGCAGCCGGTGGTGATCGACGGCCGCAACATGTACGAACCGGCCGATGTCGAAGCCGCCGGCCTGGCCTACTACGGCATCGGTCGCGGCCGCTCGGTGCAGGTGCCCGAAACGGTCTGAGCCTGCGTCCGCGGCGTTTGCCGCAGCAACCGGCTGGCGCTTGATCAAGGGTGCCCGTTTGTCGGCGCGCCGATCTTCAGCCCCGTGGCCGGCTGTGCAGGCAGCGCTCGACGATCAGCAGCAGTTCGCCTTGGCGGCTGATGCCCAGCTTCTGGTAGATGCGCTTGAGATGGCTGCGCGCCGTCGACAGGGTGATGCCCAGCACGTGCGCGCAGTGCTCGACATCGGGGCGCTCGCGCAGGGCCAGGGCAACGCGGGCCTCGCCAGCAGTCAGGCCGAGCACGGCGGTGATCATCGGCAGCACCGAGGCCGTATCCGCGGCCGGATCCAGCTCGGACAGGAAGCCCAGCACATGCGGCGCCTGACCCTGGCGGCCATGGAACTGCGGCGGCAATGGATGCAGATGCAATACCAGGGCGCAGCCCGGCGTCTGGCCACCGGCTCCGGCGCCACCGGCATCGATGCGGATCGATGGCGCACAGGCGGGATCGGCGAACAACTGCGCGATTGCTGAAACCAGCCGGCGGCGGAAACTCTCGGTCAAGCCGCTGCGGCGACAACCGCCGGCGGCCAGGACAGCGCGGCGCTCCAGTTGCGCCAGGGCACTGGGATTGCAATGCCGCAGGTGGCCTTCGCTGTCCACCAGGATCATGCCCAGCCGGGCGTGGTCGCACAAAGCCTGCAACGAGCGATGGCCGTCCTCGGCCTGCTGGATGCGCTGGTGGATGGCATGGGCATTGATCAGGTGCGGACGCAGCGCCTTGATCAGCGCGATATCGCCATCATCGAAACCGTGATCGTTGCGGTCGCGATGAAACGAGGCCAGCACCAGCTTGCCCGGGTCGCCGCCGCCGATATTGATGCCCATGCCGTAGTGCACATCCAGTGGCCGCAGGAAATGCCGGTAATAGGGCGAGGTGACCAGTTCCTGTTCGCTGACCACCGCCTCGCCGTGCTGGAAGCCCTGGCCCAGGAACCCGTCCAGGCTGCGCTCGATCCACAGGTTCTGGCCGCTCCAGCGCCGGCTGTAGGCCTCGGCATAAGCCAGGTAGTCGTCCTGGGACAGGCTGCCAATCAGGGTCAGCGAGCCGCGGCCGGTATTGAAATCCTCGCTGTGCAGGCCGCTCATGTGGGAGCGGAAGGCGGCCGCCGCCAGACGCAGCGGCTGTTCGAAGCCGGTGCCCTCGTGCAGCGCAGAATAAAGACCATGCAACAACTGGCCGAGCCGGATCGGTGCGCGCTTCTTGTCTCGCATGCCAGATCACCCTCCCCGCACAACACTTCATGACTTCAGATCAACCGGTTCCCATCCCCGGGGGTCGACCGCCGCACAGGCGTAGCATTCTGTTTTGCGAGCCCTTGGCCTTGCGCCTGCTGCGTCCAAGTGGCCGATCAGCCCCGTCGCACGCCCAGCCTGCAAAGGTTGGCCAATGCCCGTAAGGAAAGCTACCAGAGCTGAATACGGCCATATGAAAACATTTGCAACATCGAGGCCATCGAGTCCCATTTTTCGGCGGCACGGTCGCTGTTATCCCGGCACGTGATGGTTGCTGCTGGCCGGGCTTGGCCCGGGCCGTCTCAGGGGCCGCGTTTGCCTCAGCGTTGGCCCAGGCGCAGGGCCGTGGCGCAGACGAAAGGTCCCAAAGTGGTGGCCGCGACCAGGCCGGCGGCGAGCAGCAGCAGCGGCGCGCGTACCGGCAGATCCTGGCCGGCGGCGTCCAGGCAACCCATGGCCAGGATCAGTACCGGCGCCGCCAGCGGCAGCAGCAGCAGGGCCAGCAGCATGCCGCTGCGATGCGCGTGCACGGTAAGCGCGGCGCAAGCGGCCCCGATCCAGGCCAGGGTGGGCGTGGCCAGCAGCAAGGTCAGCAACAGCAGGGGCAACTGCTGCGTGGGCAGGTGCAGCATGATGGCAAACAGCGGCGTGGCCAGGATCAGCGGCAGGGCCGCGGTCAGCCAGAACGCCATCACCTTGGCCAGGACCAGGGCCGGCAGGGCGGCCGGGGCGGTCATCAATTGTTCCAGGCTGCCGTCATCGGCATCGGGGCGGAACAGGCTGTCCAGCGCCAGCAGGATGGCCAGGACCACCGCCAGCCAGACGATGGCAGCGGCGATGCGCGCCAGCAGCGGCGGCTCCGGGCCGACCGCAAGCGTGGTCAGCAGGCAGACCAGCACGGCGAAGAATAGCGGCTGCAACAGGTCGAAGCCGCGGCGCATGGCCAGGCGCAGGTCGCGCTGCAGGACGGCCAGGAAGGCGGCCATCACGAGCTCTCCGCGAGGCGGTCGAGCATGACCAGTTGGCGCGGGCCGGCAAAGCCGGCCTGGTCGGACCGATGCACGCTCAGGGCCAGGGTGCCGCCGCTGCGCAGGTGCCGGTCGATGAGCCGGTCGACCAGCAGGCAGCCGTCCGGGTCCAGGTTGGCGTAGGGTTCGTCGAGCAGCCAGATCGGCGCGTCGACCAGGAGCAGGCGGGCCAGTGCCACGCGCTTGCGCTGGCCGGCCGACAGCTCGCGCACCGGCACCTGCTCATAGCCGGAAAGCGCCACGCTGGTCAGGGCCTGGCTTGGGCCCATGCGCTGGTCGGCACCGTGCAGGCGACAGGCGAAATGCAGGGATTCGCCCACCGTCAGGCCCGTTTTCAGGCCCAGGGCATGGCCCAGCCAAGCCGCCGGCAACGGTTCGTCGCGGCTGTCTTGGGCGCGTTCAATCAGCCCTTCGTCGGGCCGCACCAGGCCAGCCAGCAGCCGCAGCAGGGTGCTCTTGCCGCTGCCGTTGGCACCGCACAGGATGCTGCCGCGGCCGGCTTCCAGGTCCAGGTCGACGTTGTCGAGCAGTGGTTCGTCGTCGTAACCGAAAGCCAGGCCGCGCACGCGCAACAGGGGCGGGCGCGCCGACGGTGCCGTCGGCGGGCCGCGCGTGCAGACGGCATCGGTCGCGCTGGCCGGGTCGTGGCCGCCGTTGTCGGTGGCGTTGCCCTTGGCGTTGGCATCGACGTTGCCGGCGCCGCTGGCCGGTTGCACCGGGCTCACCTTGCCAGCTCGCGCGCCGGCCCGTACTGACCAGCGATCGGCAAGGGGCGATCAGCCAGGCGACAGTGGCCGGCCGGGAAAATAACCGATGCCAGCGGGTAGAGTGCGACCGGACGGGTCCGGATCGTGTGCTGCCTCATTCCTTGCCGCCACCACTCGCCGGGGGGTTGCCACCCGGTTTGCGCACCCGCCGGAAGGGTCCACGCCGTTGCCGGCCGGCATTGCGATCCTCGCCAGCGCCCGGCGCGGCCTTTGCGCCTTGGCCGGGCTGGCCGGCTTGTTGTCCGCCCTGGCCGGGCTTGCCGCCCTTGCCCCGGGGCGCCGGTTTGGCACCGCGCGGGCGCTGCGGCTTGTTGCGGTTGCTGCGTTTGGCCGGAGCCGCGGGCCGGGGCCCACGATTGCCATCGGCGGTCGTCGGCATGCGGTTGCCATCGACCGGCGCGCGGGTCACCGCCAGGTTGCCGCGGTTGTCATCGCTGCCGTGGGCACGGCCGGTCTCGGAGCCCGGATACCAGGTGCGGAACAGCATCTCGTTGCTGTCCATCGGGCCGGTCATGGTCTTGGGCTGGCGCGGCTTGCGCACGTGGTTGCCGGCGCCCGGGCCGGGCGCGCGATTGCCCCGTTCGGGCCGTCCTGGCGCACCGCTGCTGCGGCTGTGGCCGCCGGACTTGCCGGGAGCACGGCCAGCGACGACCTTGCCGCCGCGCTTGCGCGCCGCGCCGGCTCCGGCACCGGCCGGACGTGGCCGCCGCCGGGCCGGGCGATCGTCGAGCAGAGGCCGGTCGAAGGCGCGCATTTCGCGCTCTTCCTCATAGCTGGAGCCGGTCCAGGCGCGTTGCTGGCGCGGCTCGGGCCGGAATTCGTTGCTCGGCCGAACCGGCGCCCGGCGCTGGCCGAGGATCGGCTCCAGGGTCAGCGACTGCGGCGTGTCGCCCAGGCCGACGCTGTGGCGCAGGGCACGCACCTGTTCGGCATCCAGGCCCCGGTGATGGCCGCGGCGCAGCTCGCGCGGCAGCTCGACCAGGCCGTAGCGGATGCGCTTGAGCCGGCTTACGGTCAGGCCCATGGCTTCCCACAGGCGGCGCACTTCGCGGTTGCGGCCCTCGCGCAGCACGACGCGGTACCAGGCGTGCTTCTCGTCGCGGTGGATCTCGTGGATCTCATCGAAGGCGGCGATGCCGTCTTCCAGCTCGACGCCAGCGGTGAGCTGCTGCAGATGCTCGTCGGTGACCTCGCCGAAGATGCGGCAGACATACTCGCGCTCCACTTCCTGGCGCGGATGCATCAGGGCATTGGCGAGCTCGCCATCGGTGGTCATCAGCAGCAGGCCAGTGGTGTTGATGTCCAGTCGGCCGACGCTGACCCAGCGCGCGCCCTTCAGCCGCGGCAGCTTTTCGAACACTGTCGGACGACCTTCGGGATCGTCATTGCTGGTGACCAGGCCCTCGGGCTTGTGGAACATCAGCACCCGGGTTTCCTCCGGCGCACAGGGCACGGCGGCGAAGCGGCGGTTGTCCAGTTCCACCCGGTCGCCGCTGTTGAGCTGGGCGCCGAGCTGGGCGACTTCGCCATTGATGCGGATTTCGCCGGCGGCGATGCGCTCTTCCAGCGCCCGGCGCGAGCCCAGGCCGGCATTGGCCAGCACCTTGTGCAGGCGCTCGGTGATCGCCGGCAGGTGGCTGCCGGCGCGGCGCAGGGAAAGGACCTTTCGTTCGGTTGTCATGGTGATTGGCTTCAGTAGCGGTCGACGGGGTCGACGGTTGGATCCGGGGTGCGGGCCGGGTGGCCGGCGTCATCCGGATCGCTGGTGGGATCGGGTTCGGGGAATGTGTCGGTGGCTGCGGCTTGCGCCTGGTCGGCCTGGTCGGCGTTGTTGGCCTCGTCGGCCTCTTCGGCTTCGTCGGCGCGGCGGGCGTCAATGCCAGTATCGGTAGCGGTAGAAGGCGACGTGCCGGCGTCGTCGGCATTGCTTTCTGCCGGGCTGCCGGCATCGGTGTCCGCGCCGCTGGCTTCTGCGCGCTGGTCGCCATCGCCATCGCCGGCATCGCCGTCAATGTCGGCTTCGCCATCGTCTGAACCATTGCCAGCGATCGCGGCATCGTTGGCCGCCGGCGAGGTTGCGCCGATGGCGCCTTCCAGGTCGAGCTGGGGTTCCAGCGCTTCCAGGTCGCGCAGCGCCGACAGGGGCGGCAGCTCGTCCAGGCTGCGCAGCGAAAAATAATCCAGAAAAGCCTTGGTGGTGCCATACAGCGCCGGCTTGCCAGGCACGTCGCGGTGACCGACCACGCGCACCCAGCCGCGTTCTTCCAGGGTGCGCAGGATGCTGGTCGAGACCGAGACGCCGCGGATCTGCTCGATCTCGCCGCGCGTGGTCGGCTGCCGGTAGGCCATCAGCGCCAGGGTCTCCAGCAAGGCGCGCGAGTAGCGGCTGGGACGCTCGGTCCACAACGCGCCCAGGTGCGGAAAGACTTCGCCGCGCACCTGGTAGCGAAAGCCCGAAGCGACTTCGACCAGCTCGATGCCGCGTCCTTCGCAGTCGCCGGCCAGGCTGAGCAGTGCCTGGCCGATGGCAGCCAGGTCCGGGCGCAGCCCGGCATCGAACAGCTCGGCCAACTGGTCCGGCCGCATTGGTTGGGGCGAGGCCAGCAAGGCCGCCTCGATGATCGCCTTCAGGCGCTCTGGTTCCATGTGCCGGTGCCGGGTGGGTCGTCGAATTCGGAATCGGGAAGATCGGCGGCGGCGACAGTATTGTCACCGGCGGCGCACAGGTGGATCGGTCCCAGGGCCTGTTCCTGGACGATCTCGATCAGGTGTTCCTTGGCCAGCTCGAGCAGGGCCAGGAAGGTGACGATGACGCCGCGCCGGCCCTGGCCGGGCTCGAACAGGGTGTCGAAGCGGTGGAAATGGCCGTCGCCGAGCCGTTCCAGGACATCGGACATGCGCTGGCGCACCGACAGCGTCTCGCGCTGAATCTCGTGGCGGGACAGCAGCTCGGCGCGCTTGAGCACGTCCTGGAGCGCCAGCAGCAGCTCGCGCAGTTCCACCGGCGGCGGCAAGCGCACGACCTTGTGCTCGCCGGTGTCCACGTGCACGGGCATGAAATCGCGCTCCTGCCTGGGCAGGGCATCCAGGTCCTGGGCGGCCTGGCGGAAGCGCTCGTATTCCTGCAGCCGGCGGATCAGCTCTGCGCGCGGATCGTCCTCGACCGCTTCTTCGGTCGCCGGCCGCGGCAGCAGCAGGCGCGATTTGATCTCGGCCAGGATGGCGGCCATTACCAGGTACTCGGCGGCCAGCTCCAGCTTCAGCTCCTGCATCAGCTCGATGTAGTGGGTGTACTGGCGGGTGATTTCGGCGATCGGGATATCCAGGATATCCAGGTTCTGGCGCCGGATCAGGTACAGCAGCAGGTCCAGCGGCCCGGCGAATGCCTCCAGGATCACCTCCAGGGCATCGGGCGGAATGAACAGGTCCTCGGGCATCTTCACCAACGGCTGGCCGAGCACCATCGCCAGCGGCATTTCCTGCTGCTGGGGCATGGACGACGGCGATGCGGTCGTGGCGGTTTCGATGCTCATCGGCACTCGGCCAGGCGGAGATCGCAAGCGGTGGCGGCCCGGGCGTGCCGGATGGCGGCCCCTGCAGCGGCGAACGGATCAATCAAGGGGGACGCGGTTCGTCCCCGGAAGCGTGGACGGTGAAAGCCGTCCGGGCAGGGTCCTGCGGGATGACGTCGTGATGGCGCCAGCGGGCGGGATCGGGGTTGCCGGAGCGTAGCCTACGGCCATTGCCCCGGCCTTGTCAAAAACCGTGCCGGCGCGGCTGGCGGGCACATCCGCGGCGTGGTCGCGGCATCCACGTGCCGCCGCCGATGGCGTTGACTCAGCGGCTGGCGTGGGCCTGGGCACTGGCCCGGCCAGGCCAGGATCCGGCGGGCGCCGGCTTCCGGCCTGGATCACAGGCGCAGGCTTTCGGCCGGCGGCACGCGGGTGGCGGTGCGCGCGGCGGCGATGGCGGCGACGGCACACACGGCCAGGGCGACGGCGAGCGCCACTGCCGGCAGGGCGATTCCGGGCAGGTAGGCAAAGCGGAACACCTGCCGCGCCAGCAACCAGCCGGTACCGGCGGCCAGCGCCGTAGCGACCATGGCGGCGGTCAGCGCCAGCAGCAGCCACTCCACCGCCAGCAGGGCGGTCAATTCGTGGCGGGCGATGCCCAGCGCGCGCAACAGGGCCGCTTCCCGGCGCCGCTCGGCCTGGGCGTAGGCCAAGGCGCCCAGCAACACCAGGATGGCGGCGAACAAGGCCAGGCCGAGCAGGCCGCGGGCGGCCCCGGCCAGTTCGCCGATCATCTGCCGGATGCGCTCCAGGATGGCGCCGACATCGATCGGCGACAGGTTGCTGAACTGGCCGGTCAGGCCGGCAATGGCGCTCGCGGCATCGGCCGGCAGGTGGAAGCTGGTGATGTAGGCATGGTCCATCGCGGCCGCGGCCGCGGGATTGATCATGACGAAGAAATTGACGTTGAAGGAATCCCACTGGGTCTGGCGCAGGTTGGCGATATGGCCCTCCAGTTGCCGGTCGCCCACCGCCAGGGTGAGCCGGTCGCCGACCGCCAGGCCCAGGCGTTCGGCGAACTGCTGCTCCAGTGACAGCAGTGGTTCGCTGTCGCTGGCCGTCCACCAATCACCGGCAGCCAGGGTGTTGCCAGCGGGCAACTGCTCGCTCCAGCTCAGGTTGATCGGCCCGTCGCGCCAGCGCTGGGCGCCGCCCTCGGCGACTTCGTGGCTGCTGGCCGGCTGGCCGTTGATGCTGACGAAGCGGCCGCTGGCCACCGGCATCATGCCGATGCTGCTGGCGCCGGCGGCGCCGAGGTGATCGAGCACGGCCTGGCGCTGGCCGGGCTGGATGTTGAGCACGAACCAGTTCGGCGTGTGCACCGGCAACTGCTGTTGCCAACGACCGAGCATGTCCGGGCCGATGCGCACGGTCAGCAGCAATGCGGTCAGCGCCACGGCCAGGGCAGTGCCCTGCAGGATGGCCAGGAACGGCCGGCGCACCAGGCGCATCACCGCCAGCCGGCCCAGGCCGGAGTTTGTGGCCAAAGCCAGGGCCAGCAGGCGCAGGCACAGCCAGACCAGGCCGGCACACAGGGCGGCGGCGCCGGCCAGGCCCAGCAGCACGATCAGCACCAGGCCTGGCTGGCCACCCAGCAACAGGCCGGCCAGCGGCAGGCCGAGCAGGGGCAGGGCCAGCCAGCGCACCGGATTTCCAGGCTGGCTGGCGCTGGCTTGCAGGGCACGCAGCGGCGGCACCCGCAGCAGGCCGGCCAGTGGCGGCAGCACGCACATCAGCAGCAATGCCAGCAAGGCGAGCAGGGTCGGCAATGCCGCCAGCAGGTCGGCTGGCGGCAGCGGGCTGTCCAGGCGTGCGGCCAGCGACTGTGCCAGCCGATCCTCGGCCAGCCAGCCCAGGCCCAGGCCGAGCGCAGCGGCCGGCAGGGTCAGCAGCAGGATCTGGCCCAGCGGCAGCAACAGCACCTCATGCCGGCTGGCACCCAGACAGCGCATCAGGGCCGCGCCGGCGGCTTCGCGCTCGGCCAGGCGGGCCAGGGCCAGCCACATGGCCAGAACGGTCAGCGCCAGGGTCAGCAGCACGGCCAGGTCGATGAAACTTCGGCCGCGCTCGTAGGTGCCGCGCAGTTGTTCGGCGGCATCCTCGATCCGGCTCAGGCGCTGGCCGCCCTGCAATTGCGGCTCCAGCCAGGCGGCATAGTCGTCGATGGCGCGTGCCGGGCCGGCCAGGAACAGGCGGTAGCCGGGTCGGCTGCCCGGCCCGAGCAGGCCGGCGCGGGCGGCATCTTCCTGGGCCACGATCAGGCTCGGCGCCATCGCGAACAACTGGTTGCCGTCGGGATCTTCGATCACTTCACCGGCCAGCCGTAGCTGGATCGCACCCAGTTCCACCATGTCGCCAAGGTCGACGGCCAAGGCTTGCAGCAGGCGCGGATCGGCCCAGGCCTGGCCGGGCGACGGCGCCGCAACCACGCTGTCGGCGGCCTGGCCGGCAAGGCGCACGCGCAGTTCACCGCGCACCGGATAATCCCCGGAGACGGCCTTGATATCGGCCAGTTGCTGGCCGTCACCGGCGAACAGCATGGTCGGAAAGCTCAGGCTGTCGGCGCTGCGCAGACCCATCGCCCGGGCCTGCTGGCGCCAGTCGTCGGCAATCGGTGAGCGCGAGGACAGGCGCAGATCGCCGCCGTTGATCGCGGCCGCCCGTTCCTGCAGCAGATCCAGGGTGCGCTTGGCGGCCAGTTGCACGCTGGCCAGGGCCGCCACCGCGAATACCAGGGCGACCAGGAACAGACGGGTCTCGCTCTGGCGCAACTGCGCCGGCAGGCCACGCACGATTACCCGCGGCAGGTTCATGGCGGCGGCATCGGCGCCATCGCCGCAGGCGCTGCCGGGGCGGGTTCCGGTGCTGCCGGGGCCAACCGTCCTTCGACCAGGGCCAGTTGCTGGTCGCAGCGGGCGGCCAGTTCCAGGTCGTGGCTGACCAGCACCAGGGTGGTGCCGGCCTGGCGTTGCAGGTCGAACAGCAGGCGGGTGACGGCGGCGGCATTGTCGCCGTCCAGGTTGCCGGTCGGTTCGTCGGCGAACAGCACCGGCGGCGAATGCACGAAGGCGCGGGCGAGGGCGACGCGCTGTTGTTCGCCGCCTGAGAGCTGGCGCGGCAGATGGTGCAGGCGGTGATCCAGGCCAACCTGCCGCAACGCCTGGATGCTGCGTTCGCCGGGTCGATCCAGACCGGCCAGTTCGGCCGCCAGGCGCACGTTCTCGGTGGCGTCCAGGGTCGGAATCAACTGGAACGACTGGAACACGAAGCCGACCAGGCGCCGGCGCAGGCGCGCGCGCGCTTCCTCGTCCATGGCGTTGAGTTCGTGGCCGGCCAGCCAGACGCCGCCATGGCTGGGCACATCCAGGCCGGCGAGCAGGCTGAGCAGGGTGGTCTTGCCCGAGCCGGAGCGGCCGATGATGGCCAGGCTGGCGCCCCTGTTCAGGGTCAGGTCGATGTCCTCCAGTATCGTGAGCCCGCCGTCGGGACCTGCCACCTGCTTGCCCAGTTTCCGGGCCTGGATCAGCGCTTGGCCGGCATCGCCATCGTTCGTTCCGCTGCGGGCTGCTGCCCGGCCTACTGGATCTTTCTGCACCATGATTCGTTTCCGTCTGGTTTTTCTTGCCCTGGTCGCCGGCCTTGCCGGTTTCGCCGGTCTTGCCACCGGCGCCGATGCGCAGGCGCGCGAGCCGACCGTGCTGGTTCTGGGTGATTCACTCAGCGCCGCCCACGGCATGCCCGAAGCCGCCGGTTGGGTGGCGCTGCTGGCTGCGCGTGCGGCGGGCCGGGCGCAGGTGGTCAACGCCAGCATCAGCGGCGAGACCACGGCCGGCGGCCTGAGCCGGTTGCCGGATCTGCTGGCCGCGCACCGCCCGGCGCTCGTCGCCATCCAGCTTGGCGCCAATGACGGCCTGCGCGGCCTGCCGATCACGCAGATCCGAGACAATCTCGACCGCCTGGCGCATCTGGTGCGTGAATCCGGCGCCCAGGTGCTGCTGCTGGGAATCGAGTTGCCGGTCAACTACGGGCCGCGCTATCGCGACCAGTTGCGCCAGGTTTACGACGGGCTGGCGCAGGAACTGGATACCGGCCTGGTGCCGTTCATGCTCGAAGGCGTGGCGCTGGATCCGCTGCTGATCCAGGACGATGGCCTGCATCCCAATGCCGCCGCGCAGCCGGCGATTCTTGACAACGTCTGGACGGTAATGGCGCCGATGCTGGATTAGGACAAGGCCGGCACACGGTAGTGATGGCCACGCTGGCCAGGGTTCTGGTTGCGGCAGGTCGCGGCCGGTCGCAGCGTGACGGGCAGTGCCGGCAGGGCGCCGGCCGGCCTCAGCCAAATGGCACCAGGCGCCGCCAGATCGGCTTGGGACGCACCGCCGGCTCACCCCGCAGGAAGGCATGATCGGGGTAGTTGGCCTCGAGCACGCGGCGGGTGTCATCGGCCAGTTCCTGCTCGCCCAACTGCTGGTAGGACTGGATCATGATCGCCAGCGCATCGCCGCCATCGGGTGCCTGCTGGTAGTTCTCCAGCACATGCTTGCTGCGATTGACGGCGGCAACAAAGGCGCCGCGGCGCAGGTAGTAGCGCGCGATCAGCACTTCGTGCCGGGCCAGCGCATTGCGCAGGAAGATCATCCGCTGGCGCGCGTCGGCGGCATGGATGCTGTCCGGATAATCGCGCAGCAGGCGGGAGAAATCGGAGAACGACTGGCGCGTCGCGGCCTGGTCGCGCTGGGCCTGGTCCAGGTTCACGTAGCGGCCGACAAAGCTGGCCTCGCGCTCGAAGTTCACCAGGCCGCGCAGGTATTGTGCGTAGTCGGCATCCGGGTGGGTCGGGTAGGTGCGCAGGAAGCGATCGATGGTCGAGATCGCCTGGTCGGGCCGTCTGGCGCGATACTGTGCATAGGCCAGTTCCAGATGCGCCTGCTCGGTGAAGGTGCCGAACGGGAAGCGCGCAATCAGTCGCTGGTGGTAGCGGATGGCGCGATCATGGTTGCCACGCTGCAGGGCGGCATTGGCAATGTCGTACATCTCGTCCACCGGCAGGGTTTCAATCCTCGCCAGGTGACCGCTGCGTCCGCAAGCGACAAACATCAGGACCAGCAGCAGCAACAATATGGAGCGTGACAGGCGCATGGTATCGAACGATCCCAACCAGGAAATCCAGCGGCGATGATAACGGAAAGGCGATCCACGCCGGCGGCGCCGGCCGAGCCGGTTCAGTCCGGTCCCCAGGGCGGCCCACAGGGCGGTCCACAGACCGGCCCACAGACCGGCAATGATGGCCAGCAGCGGCGGGCCAGCGCCACGGTGCCTGAAGACGCTGTCGGCAGCCGACTCGACCAGGTCGTGGCCGGCCTGTTCCCCGAGTACTCGCGCAGCCGGCTGAGTGAATGGATACGCGCCGGCGCGCTGACTGTCGATGACCGGCCCAGCAAGCCTTCGCAGCGCTTGCTCGGCGGTGAGCGGATCCAGCTTCAGGTCGAAATCGTCAGCGAAAAGAACGACGCGCCCGAAGCCATCGAGCTGGCCGTGCTGCACAGTGACGCCGCCTGTCTGGTGATCGACAAACCGGCCGGCCTGACCGTGCATCCGGGTGCCGGCCAGGCGTCCGGCACCCTGGTCAATGCCCTGCTGCACCATGATCCCGAACTGGCGGCGCTGCCGCGCGCCGGCCTGGTGCACCGGCTGGACAAGGACACCACCGGCGCCCTGCTGGTGGCGCGCACGGCGCAAGCCCATGAGCGGCTCAGCGCTGCCCTGCAGGAGCGCACGATCGAGCGCGAATACCTGGCCCTGGTGCGCGGCGAGGTGATCGCCGGCGACACCGTGTCGGCGCCTCTGGGCCGTCATCCGCGCGACCGCCTGCGCCAGGCCGTGGTCGAGGATGGCCGGCCGGCGGTCAGCCACTATCGGGTCCACGAGCGGCTGCCGGGCCATACCGTGCTGGCGGTAGCGCTGGAAACCGGGCGCACGCACCAGATCCGCGTGCATCTGGCCCATGCCGGCTTTCCGGTGGTCGGCGATCCGCTCTATGGCGGCGGCCTGCGCCTGCCGCGCGGCGCCAGCCAGGCCCTGCAGACCGCCTTGCGCGATTTCCGCCGCCAGGCCCTGCATGCTTGCCGGCTGGCCTTTGTCAGCCCCGATGGCGAGCAGCCGGTGGCAGCGCTGGCGCCGCTGCCGGCCGACATGGCGGCGCTGATCGAAGCGATTCGGGCGGGCTGAGACGTGCCCGCGCCGCGTCCAGGCCGGGTCCAGGCCGTGGTCTCATCGCTGCTGAAAAAAGCACTTGCTGCCGGTAGCCAGTCGCGGCCAACGATCAGGCCAGCGAGCAGGCGGTGGCGATCATGAACGCTGATCCGGGTTTCATCCGTGCCGACCTGCCGGGCGTTGCCGGCATCCACGCTGTTGCCACTACCCGCCAGGCGCCCGGAAGCTCGGTCCCGCCCTGGCAGCACAGCAACCTGGGCCTGCGCAGTGGCGATGATCCGGCCGTGGTCCAGGACAACCGGCGCCGTCTGGCGCAAGCGCTGTCCCTGCCGTCGCAGCCGGTCTGGTTGCAGCAGGTGCATGGCACCGGCGTGCTGGCAGTCACCCGGCCGTTGTTGCGGCCCAGGGCAATGGCGGCCGAACCGGTGGCCGATGCCGCCATCACGCGCACGCCGGGCGTGGTGCTGGCGGTGCTGAGTGCTGATTGCCTGCCGCTGGTGCTGGCCAGCCGCGACGGTGATGGGCTGGCGGTCATTCATGCCGGCTGGCGAGGCCTGGCTGGTGGCGTCATCGAAGCTGCCCTGGCGGCATTGGCCGATGCCGGTGTCAGCGCCGGCCGCCTGCTGGCCTGGCTCGGACCGGCCATCGGCCCGGCCGACTACGAAGTGGATGTTCCGGTGCGCGATGCCTTCCTGGCCGACGACGACCGCGCCGCGGCCGCCTTCCACGCCACCCGGCCAGGGCACTGGCGGTGCGACCTGTATGCGCTGGCCCGGCTGCGTCTGGCCAAGGCCGGGATCCAGTCCGTGCTGGGCGGGGAGTTCAGTACCGCCGCCGACGCCCGGTGCTTCCATTCCCATCGCCGCGACGGCAGCGCCAGCGGCCGACAAGCGACCCTGGCCTGGATCGACGCCGGTGCCGGAAACGACAGCGCCGGCGGCGGCTGAGCCCGGTTTTGTTTGATACCGGTGTTGACTCCCGGGGTTGGGCGGCCTAGAATCCGCGGTCTTTTCCCACGCGTTGCTCCCCAAGGATTTGCGCCATGTACGCTGTATTTACCGCCGGCGGCAAGCAGTATCGCGCCGAAAAAGGCGCAGTCTTGCGCGTTGAGTTGATGAAAGCCGACCCCGGCAGTGAGATCGAGCTGGGTGATGTTCTGTTGCTGGCCGATGGTGACGACATCACCATTGGCGCGCCGCTGATCGAAGGCAGCAAGGTCACCGCCAAGGTGCTCGGCCACGGCCGCGCCGACAAGATCCGGATCATCAAATTCCGTCGCCGCAAGCATCACCGCAAGCAGATGGGTCACCGTCAGCACTACACCGAAATCGAGATCACCGGCATTGCCGGCGGTCAGTAAGCAGGAGGATTCGCAATGGCACAGAAGAAAGGCGTAGGTTCCTCGCGCAACGGCCGCGATTCCAACCCGAAGATGCTGGGCGTCAAGATTTATGGCGGCCAGGCAATCGAAGCAGGCAACATCATCGTGCGACAGCGCGGCACCCAGTTCCATCCGGGCGCCAACGTCGGCCTGGGCCGCGACCACACGCTGTTCGCCCTGGCCAATGGCAAGGTCGAGTTCACCCGCAAGGGTCCGAACAATCGGCGCACGGTCAACGTCGTCGCCGACTGAGCCGGCAGTAGCCGATACGACTTGGAAAGCCCCGCCCAGTGCGGGGTTTTTCATTGCCGCAGTATCCTTGCGGGCCGGTCCGATGGCATCCGCCGCGGCTGGCACCGGGGATCCCCAGTCAAGACAGTTCCAGCGCGCCGGTTGGCGGAGGCATCATGAAATTCGTTGACGAAGCCGAAATCCTGGTTGAAGCCGGCAATGGCGGCAACGGCTGCGTGAGTTTCCGGCGCGAGAAGTACATCCCGTTCGGCGGCCCCGATGGCGGCAATGGCGGCAATGGCGGCGAGGTCTGGCTGGTCGCCGATGACAGCCTCAATACCCTGATCGACTTCAGCCACCAGCGCACCTTCCGGGCCGAGCGCGGCCAGAACGGCGGCAGCAGCCAGATGACCGGTCGCGGCGGCGACGATGTCCGTATCCAGGTGCCGGTGGGCACGGTTGTCACCCATGTCGATACCGACGAGGTGATCGGCGATCTGACCGAGCCGGGACAGACCCTGCTGGTTGCCCGTGGCGGCGAAGGCGGCCGCGGCAACATGACCTTCAAAAGCTCGACCAACCGGGCGCCGCGCCAGTCCACGCCCGGTGGCGAAGGCGACCGGCGCCGGCTGCGGCTGGAGCTGAAACTGCTCGCCGATGTCGGCTTGCTGGGCTTTCCCAATGCCGGCAAGAGCACCTTCGTGCGCGCCGTCTCGGCGGCCACGCCCAAGGTCGCCGACTATCCGTTCACCACCCTGGCGCCGAAGCTGGGCGTGGTTTCGGTCGGCCGCCACCGCAGCTTCGTCATTGCCGATATCCCCGGCCTGATCGAGGGCGCGGCGCAGGGCACCGGCCTGGGTATCCAGTTCCTGCGCCATGTCCAGCGCAACCGGCTGTTGCTGCACCTGGTCGACATGGCACCTGCCGACGGCAGCCATCCCGCCGACCAGGTGCGGATCATCGAAGATGAATTGCGGACCTTCAATCCGGAACTGCTGGAGCGGCCACGCTGGCTGGTGCTGAACAAGATCGACCTGCTGCCGCCCGACCAGGCCCAGGCGCAGGCCGCGGCCCTGATCGAGGAGCTGGGCTGGCAAGCGCCCTGGTTCGCGATCTCGGCCCTGTCGCGGCAGGGCACCGTCGAGATCTGTACCCGGGCGATGGATCTGCTGGACCAGTTGCGCCAGGACGAGGCCGAAGCGGCCAGGGACGCGGGCGATGCGGGGTCGGGCCCGCGCTGAGGGCGCGGCGTCAGCACGCAGGAAACAGCATGCAGCGTTCGGGTTGACGACCCGGCTACGCCTTGCCGGGCATTGCGGCACCACCCGGGGTGGGCAGATTCGGCAACGGCATCAAACCGGGTGCAAAAAAATGCCGGCAGGGCCGGCACTTTCGGGTATCTGGATGGCGAGCTGGCGCTCGCTCAGGCGGCCAGCGCCTTGATCTTCGCGCTCAGGCGGCTCTTGTGGCGAGCAGCCTTGTTGCGGTGGATCAGGCCACGGCTGCTGTAGCGGTCGAGCAGCGGCTCGGCGGCGAGCAGGGCGGCACGGGCGGCTTCGGCGTCCTTGTTGTCGATCGCCAGAACCACCTTCTTGACGGCGGTGCGGATCATCGACTTGGCACTGGTGTTGCGCTCGTTGCGCTTGACGGCCTGCTTGGCGCGCTTCCGGGCTGATTTGATGTTGGCCAAGGGGGCAATCTCCGGGAAATGGGTTCGGGTGGGTGATAAAGACCGCCAATTATGCCCCGGTGCGAAGGTCGGGTCAATATCCATGTGATCGCAGGCCAGCCTGGGCCTTAGCCGTCAAGTCGCGCGCCCGGCGCTGGTTCGAAGCAGCGTTCGGTTCAATGGTCGCGCTGGCGCGTAGGCGATCTGCCGGATGACGGGCGTGGAACGAACGGCGACAATGCCAGGCTGCGGTCTGGCCCGGTCCGGCCTTTGGGTTTTTCACCGGCAAGGCGGGCTCGGCCGGTACTTGGCGCCGGTCGGTCAGTGTGCAGTTCGCGGCAGCCGGGGCCGGGCCGGCGTCATCGCAGGGGTATTGATGAAGCTGTTGCGTTCCACCCTGGTGTTCTCGTCGCTGACCTTCCTGTCGCGGCTGTCCGGCTATGCCCGCGACATGGTCCAGGCGATCGTGTTCGGCGCCACCGGGCTCACCGACGCTTTCGTGGTCGCCTACCGGATTCCCAATTTCCTGCGCCGCATCTTTGCCGAGGGCGCCTTCGCCCAGGCCTTCGTGCCGGTGCTCAGCGCCGCCCGCCAGGAGGGCGACCGCGCCGCGCTCAAGCTGTTGCTGGATCGGGTCGCCGGCACCCTGTGCGCCGTGGTGCTGGTGGTCACCGGACTGGGCATGATCGCCGCGCCGGCGCTGGTCACCGTGTTTGCGCCCGGCTACCTGGACGACCCGGTACGCCACAGCGCCGCCAGCGACATGCTGCGCATCACCTTCCCCTACCTGTTCTTCATCTCGATGACCGCCATGGCCGGCGGCGTGCTCAACAGCTTCAACCGCTTCGCCATTCCGGCGCTGACCCCGATCCTGCACAACCTGGCGATCATCGCCGCCGCCCTGTGGCTGGCGCCGCTGCTGTCGGTGCCGGTGATGGCCCTGGCCTGGGGCGTATTCGCGGCCGGGGCGATCCAGATGCTGGTGCAGGTGCCGGCGCTGGCCCGGCTGGGCCTGTTGCCCCGGCCGCGCTGGCGCCCGGCCGATCCGGGCGTGCGCCGGATCCTGCGGCTGATGGGCCCGGCCGTGCTCAGTGCCTCGGCAGCGCAGATCAACCTGCTGGTCGGCACCGCCTTTGCCTCGCTGCTGATCGCCGGCAGCCAGACCTGGCTGTACATGGCCGACCGCCTGCTGGAGTTTCCCATCGGCATGATCGGCGTCGCCCTGGGCACGGTGTTGCTGCCGACCCTGTCGCGGCGCCAGGCTGCCGGTGACGACGCCGGCTACCGGCAATCGCTGGACTGGGGCGTGCGCCTGGTGCTGATCATTGCGCTGCCGGCGGCCACCGGCCTGATCGTCCTGGCCGAGCCGATCTGCGCCACGCTGTACCAGCACGGCCGCTTCACCGAGCAGGACACGGCGATGACCGCCTTGGCGCTGGTCGCGCTGTGCCTGGGCCTGCCCGGCTTCATGCTCAGCAAGGTGCTGGCGCCGGCTTTTTTCGCGCGTCAGGACACCGCCACACCCATGCGCGCGGCGCTGATTGTGGTGGCGGTGAATCTGGTGCTGGTGACGGCGCTGGTGCTGCCGTTGCGGGCCGCCGGTGCCACCGGGACCCATGCCGCCATCGCCTTGTCGACCGGCATCTGCGGCCTGCTCCATGCCGGCCTGCTGGCTTTCTGGCTACACCGGCGCCAGCTCTACCGGCCGGCGGCCGGCAGCCTGGGCTTCCTGTCGCTGATCGTTCTGGCCTGCATGGCCATGGCGGCCTTGCTGTGGGCGGGCCGTGAGTGGCTCGGGCCATGGGCGCAACTGCCTCCGGTATCGCGGCTGCTGCATCTGGGCTGGCTGATTCCGGCTGCGGTCGCGGCCTATGTCGCGGTGCTGTTGGCGGCAGGCATGCGCTGGCGCCATCTGCGCGAGCCACCGACGGCCTGACCGGCCGGGCACGCCAGCTGCGGCTGACCGTCATGCCGCCATGTCGCCACCTGCCGCCTGCCTGTTGCCGGGGCGCGGACCGCTATAATCGGCGGCTATGTCCAGATGGTTCCGCGAGGTCGGCGATGTATCGCGTTTCCCGGCAGGCAGTGTGGTGGCGATCGGCGCCTTCGATGGCGTCCATCGTGGCCACCTGTCCCTGCTTGCCGGTGCGTCCGCGCGTGCCCGACAGCGTGGCCTGAGCGCGGTCGCGCTCAGCTTCGAGCCCTTGCCGCGCGAGTTTTTCGCCCGTGGTGAACCGCCGGCACGGCTGACACCGGCGCGGATGCGCTACCAGATGCTGTGCCAGGCCGGCGTCGATGCCGTCGGGTTGCTGCGCTTCAATCAGGCGCTGGCGAGCGAGTCGGCGGCCGGGTTCGTCGAGCGCGTGCTGGTGCGTGGCCTGTCGGCGCGGCTGGTCTGCGTCGGACCGCAGTTCCGTTTCGGCCACCAGCGCAGCGGTGACATTGCGCTGCTGCGGCAGTTGGGCACGAAGCATGGTTTCGATGTCGATGTCGCCGACACGGTGGTTGACGGCGCCGGCCAGCGTATCGGCGCCACAGCCATCCGCCAGGCGCTGGCTGCCGGTGACCTGGCCGCGGCACAGGCCGCCCTGGGTCGGCCGTATGCCCTGGCGGGCCGGGTCATCCACGGCAAACGCCTGGGTCGGGAACTGGGCTATCCAACCGCCAACCTGGCGGTGCGTTTCAAGCCGGCGCTCCAGGGCATCTTCGCCGTGCGCGTGACCGGTGCCGGGTTGCAGGACTACCCCGGCGTCGCCAGCCTGGGCACGCGCCCGACTGTCGGCGGCGGCCCGCTGGTGCTGGAAGCCCACTTGTTCGACTATGCCGGCGACCTGTACGGGCAGCGCCTGCGGGTCGACTTCATTGCCCGTCTGCGCAGCGAAGAACGTTTCGACAACCTGGCAGACCTGGTGGCCCAGATGGACATCGATGCCCGGCGCGCTCGCGAACTGCTCGCCGGCGGCCGACCGGCCCCGAATGACGCACGACTGACGACTGATTGAAGACGCGACCATGAGCCAGGACTACAAACACACCATCAACCTGCCGGCCACGGAATTTCCGATGCGCGGCGACCTGCCGGCCCGTGAGCCCAGGCGTCTGGCCCAGTGGTACCGCAGCGACCTGTACGGCCGCCTGCAGCAGGCTACCGCGCAGCGGCCGCTGTTCCTGCTCCATGATGGCCCGCCCTATGCCAATGGCGACATCCACATCGGCCATGCGGTGAACAAGATCCTCAAGGACATGGTGGTCAAGTCGCGCCTGCTGGCCGGCTTCCGCGCGCCCTATGTGCCCGGCTGGGACTGCCATGGCCTGCCGATCGAGGTCGCCGTGGAGAAGAAGCACGGCAAGGTCGGCCACAAGCTGGATGCCCGCCAGTTCCGCCAGAAGTGCCGTGAATACGCCCTGGTGCAGATTGACCGCCAGCGCGAGGACTTCAAGCGCCTGGGCGTGCTCGGCGCCTGGGACCAGCCCTACCAGACCCTGGATTTTGATTACGAAGCCGACATGCTCGACGCCCTGGGGCAGATCTACGAGCGCGGCCATATCGAGCGTGGCTTCAAGCCGGTGCACTGGTGCTTTGACTGTGGCTCGGCCCTGGCCGAGGCCGAGATCGAATATGCCGACAAGACCTCGCCGGCGATCGATGTCGCCTACGACGCCGTTGATGGCGTGGCGCTGGCCGCCCGCTTTGGCGTCAGTGTCGATGCCGACGTTGTTGTCGCCGTGCCGATCTGGACCACCACGCCGTGGACCCTGCCGGCGAGCATGGCGGTCAGCCTGGGACCGGCGATGGACTACGCCCTGGTCGAAGGCCCGGCCCGCGCCGGCCGTCGCCAATTGCTGCTGCTGGCCGCCGATCTGGTGGCCGCAGCCGGGCAGCGCTACGGCCTGGAAGCGCCGATCGTGCTCGGCCACGCCAAGGGCAGCGCGCTGACCACCGGCCCGGACCAGGCCGATGCCGCCACCGGCCTGCACCATCCCTTCCTGGAGCGCACGGTGCCGCTGATCCTGGGCGATCACGTCTCCGCCGAGGATGGCACCGGCGCCGTGCACACCGCCCCCGGCCATGGCGTCGAGGACTTCGCTGTCGGCCGCCAGTACGGTCTGGAAACATTGAATCCGGTCGCCGGCAACGGTGTCTACGTTGACGGCACGCCGCTGCTGGCCGGCCAGCACATATGGAAGGCCAACGAGGTGATCGTCGAGCTGCTGCGCGAGCGCGGCATGCTGCTGGCGCACGCCGACATCCAGCACAGCTATCCGCACTGCTGGCGGCACAAGAGCCCGGTCGCCTTCCGCGCCACCCCGCAGTGGTTCATCGCCATGGACCGGGCCGGCCTGCGTGCCGATGCCCTGGCGCAGATCGGCCGCATCGGCGATCAGCGCGGCTGGTTTCCGGCCTGGGGCCAGGGCCGCATCAGCGCCATGGTCCAGGGCCGGCCGGACTGGTGCATCTCGCGCCAGCGCACCTGGGGCGTGCCGATTGCATTGCTGGTCGACAAAGACAGCCAGGCACCGCATCCGCGCTCGGCGCAGTTGCTGCGCCAGGTCGCCGAGCGTGTCCGCAGCGGCGGCATCGATGCCTGGTATGACCTGGACATCGCCGAGCTGCTGCCGGCCGACGAGGCGGCGCGCTACGAAAAGGTCACCGATATTCTGGATGTCTGGTTCGATTCGGGCGTCAGCCACCACTGCGTCATCGGCCAGCGCCCGGAGTTGCGCAATGGCAGCGACCGGCCGGCCCGCGCCGACCTGTACCTGGAAGGCTCCGACCAGCATCGCGGCTGGTTCCAGTCCTCGCTGCTGACCTCGGTGGCGATGCATGGCGTGGCGCCCTACCAGCAGGTGCTCACCCACGGCTTCGCCGTTGATGCCGACGGCCGCAAGATGTCCAAATCGCTGGGCAACGTCGTGGCGCCGCAGCAGGTGATGAAGACCCTGGGCGCCGACATCCTGCGCCTGTGGGTGGCGGCCACCGATTACCGCAACGAAATTTCGGTGTCCGATGTCATCCTCAAGCGTGTCGCCGACGGCTACCGGCGGATGCGCAACACCGCCCGCTTCCTGCTCGGCAACCTGGATGGCTTCGATCCGGCCCGGCACCTGCTGGCCAACGACGAGCTGCTGCTGCTGGACCAGTGGGCCGTGGCCCGCGCCGATCAGGTGCAGGCCGCCGTCGCCGCCGCCTATGAGCGCTACGAGTTCCACGAGGTGGTGCAGCGGGTGCAGAATTTCTGCAGCAACGAGATGGGTGCGCTGTACCTGGACATCACCAAGGACCGGCTCTACACCATGCCGACCGACAGCCACGGCCGGCGCAGCGCGCAATCGGCGATGTACCGCATCGTCGAAGCGATGGCGCGCTGGCTGGCGCCGATCCTGTCGTTCACCGCCGAGGAGATCTGGCAGGCGATGCCGGCACCGGCGTCATCGACACCGCGGCAGGATTCCCCCCTGTTCGCCACCTGGTATGACGGCCTGGCCGCGCTGCCGGCCGATGCCGCACTGGACAGCGATGGCTTCGCCTACCTGCTGCAGTTGCGTGCGGCCGTGGCGCGGCTGCTGGAAGGCATGCGCAACGATGGAAAAATCGGTGCCTCGCTGCAGGCGCAGGTGCGCATCGGCCTGCCCGCGGCGCGCCTGGAGGCCTTGCGCGCTGTCGCCGGCGAGCTGTGCTTTTTCTTCATCACCTCGTCGCTGGAGCTGGCGGCCATCGACAGCCTTGACGCGGCCACCGAAGTCGCGCTGGAGGATGGCTCCAAGGTGCGCATCCAGGCCCTGGCCAGCGACGCCGGCAAGTGCGTGCGTTGCTGGCACTACAGCGACCAGGTCGGCAGCCACGCCGAGCACCCGCAACTGTGCGGGCGCTGTGCCGGCAATGTCGAGGCCGTCGCCGGGCAGGGCGAGGGTGAGGAACGCCGGTACTTCTGATTCCCGGCGCCATCCTGCCGTGGCCGGCGTTATCGACCCGGCGACAGGTTGATCCAGCCCCAGTATTGTCGCGCCGGGCGTTCCGGCTCAGGCGGCCGCAGCCGCCTCGCCGTGCAGGCGGCCGAGCAGGACGCGGGCGGCGGCCAGGCGTTGTTTGGCTTCGGGTAGTTCGGTCTGGATGCGCAGGGTGTCCTTGCCGTTGAAGCGGTAGCTTTGCGGCTCGCGCTGCAGCAGCCCGATCAGGTTCATCGGTTCGAATGACGGCTGAGCCTGGAACACGACCCGGCCGCCGTGCTCGCCGAATTCCAGGCGTTTGATGCCCAGGGCGGTGGCGCGCAGTTTCAGGCCGGCGACGGCGAACAGGTTCTTGACCGGTTCGGGCAGCAGGCCGAAGCGGTCGATCATCTCCACCTGCATCTGGCGCAGGCCGTCGTCGTCGCGGCAGGTGGCGATGCGCTTGTACAGCATCAGCCGGGTATGGACATCGGGCAGGTAGTCGTCCGGGATCAGCGCCGGCAGGTGCAGCTCGACATCGGCGCCATGGTGGCTGCCATCCTCCAGATCCGGCACCTTGCCGGCCTTGATCGCATTGACGGCGCGCTCCAGCAGCTCGGTGTAGAGGCTGAAGCCGATGGCCTCGATCTGGCCGCTCTGGTCCTCGCCCAGCAGCTCGCCGGCGCCGCGGATCTCAAGATCATGGGTGGCGAGCATGAAGCCGGCGCCCAGTTCCTCCAGCGAGGCCAGCGCCTCCAGCCGCTTGCGGGCATCGGCGGTGATGGCGCGGGTGTCGGGCACCAGCAGGTAGGCGAAGGCGCGGTGGTGGCTGCGCCCGACCCGGCCGCGCAACTGGTGCAGCTGCGCCAGGCCGAATTTGTCGGCGCGGTTGATCAGGATGGTGTTGGCGCTGGGCACGTCGATGCCCGATTCGATGATCGTCGAGCAGATCAGGGTATTGAAGCGCTGCCGGTAGAAATCGGCCATCACCCGTTCCAGCTCGCGCTCGGGCATCTGGCCATGGGCGATGCGGATGCTGGCCTGGGGCACCAGCTCGGCCAGCTCGCGCGCCTGCCGCTCGATGCTGGCGACATCGTTGTGCAGGAAATAGACCTGGCCGCCGCGGCCCAGCTCGCGGGCGAAGGCTTCGCGCACCAGGCCGGCATCCCAGCCGGTAACCAGGGTCTGCACGGCAACGCGGGCCTTGGGCGGGGTGGCGATGATCGACAGGTCGCGCAGGCCGGTCATGGCCATGTTCAGGGTGCGCGGAATCGGCGTGGCGGTGAGGGTCAACAGGTGCACCTGGGCGCGCAGCGCCTTCAGCCGCTCCTTCTGGCGCACGCCGAAGCGCTGCTCCTCGTCGACGATGACCAGGCCCAGGCGCTGGAAACGCACATCCTTGGACAGCAGCCGATGGGTACCGATGACGATGTCGATGCTGCCGTCGGCCACGCCCTTGAGCGCCTGGTTGATTTCCTTGGCGCTGCGAAAGCGTGACAGCAGCTCGATCTTCACCGGCCAGTCGGCGAAGCGGTCCTGGAAGGCGCGGAAATGCTGTTCGGCGAGCAGGGTGGTAGGCACCAGCAGGGCAACCTGGTGGCCGGAAATCGCGCTGGCGAAGGCGGCGCGCAGGGCGACCTCGGTCTTGCCGAAGCCGACATCGCCGCAGATCACCCGGTCCATGGGCACATTGCGGCCCAGATCGGTGAGCACGGCGTCGATGGCGTTTTGCTGATCCGGCGTCGGCTCGAACGGAAAGCCCTCGATGAAGCGGGCGTACAGGCTGCGATCCAGGCTGATCGCCTGGCCGCGCTGGGCCGCGCGCCGGGCCTGGATCTCCAGCAGCTCGGCGGCGACATCGCGGATTTTCTCGGCCGCCTTGCGCTTGGCCCGGGACCACTGCTCGCTGCCGAGCCGGTGCAGCGGCGCGGTCTCGGCGCTGCCGCCGGTGTAGCGGCTGACCAGATGCAGGGCGGCGACCGGCACATACAGCTTGTCGCCATCGGCGTATTCGATCGCCAGGAATTCGTTTTCCAGACCGCCGGTATCCAGCTTGACCAGGCCCTGGTAGCGGCCGATGCCGTGGTCTTCGTGCACTACCGGCGTGCCCGGCGCCAGGTCGGACAGATCGCGCAGGATGGCTTCCGGATCGCGCGCGACAGTGTGCCGGCGGCGGCCGGGGCGGGCATGCTCGCCGGACAATTCGGCATCGGTGAGCACGGTCAGGCCGGCATCGGGCCCGGCTTGCGACAAGCTGAAGCCGGCCGACAGCGGCAGGGCGGCAATCGCGGGCATGTTGCCGGGATGCCGGCCGGCCTCGATCTGCGCCCACTGCGTCAGCGGCACCGGCTCGATGTCATGCTCGCGCAACTGCTCGATCAGGGTTTCGCGCCGGCCGGCCGAATCCACCGCCAGCAGGACATCGCCGGGCAATCCGCGCAGCAGGGTGGCCAGGGCATGGCCGGGGGCGTCGCCACGGACCGCAGCCGGCACCGTTGGCGCGGCGGCCACCGGCACCGTCTGCAGGTGCGTGTGGTGTTCCACCAGGGCGATGCGCCGGTGCTCATTGAGCCGGGTGCGTAGCTCGTCGCCGGTGAGGAACAACTCGGCCGGCGGCAGGATCGGCCGCACCGAATCATGGCGTCTGTTCTGGTAGCGGTTGTCGGCCTGGTGCAGGGCCTGCTCGGCGGCCGCGGCCACCTCGCCGGTGAGCACCAGCAGGGCCTGCTCATCCAGGTAGTCGAACAGGGTCTGGGTCTGCTCGAAGAACAGCGGCAGATAGGATTCCAGGCCGGCCGGCACCAGGCCGTCCTTGAGGTCGATCAGCAGCTCGACCCGGCGCGGATCGGCATCGGGAAAGCGGTCGAAGAAGGCATCGCGGAAATCGCGCCGGGCCTGCTTGTCGAGCGGGTACTCGCGCCCGGGCAGGACATCGATGCGTTCCATCTTCACCGTCGAACGCTGGCTTTCCGGGTCGAAATGGCGGATCGAATCGACGCTGTCGTCGAGCAGCTCGATGCGCACCGGTTCGCGCTGGCCCATGGCGAAGATGTCGATCAGCGCGCCGCGCACGGCGAATTCGCCCGGCTCGGTGACCTGCGGCAAGTGCCGGTAGCCGGCGTGGCCCAGGCGCTGCTGCTCGGCTTCCAGGTCGAGCCGGTCGCCGATCGCCACCTGCAGGCTGCGGCCGTGGATGTAGCTGCGCGGCGGCAGGCGCTGGATCAGGGTCGCCACCGGCAACACCATGATGCCGTGGCGCATGCCGGGCAGGGCATTGAGGGCGGCGATGCGCTGGGAAATGATGCCCGGATGCGGCGCGAACAGGTCGTAGGGCAGGATTTCCCAGTCCGGGAACTGCGCCACCGGCAGATCACTGGCGAATACTGCCAAATCCGCTTCCACCGTCTGGGCGCTGGCCGGATCGGGAGTGACCACCAGCAGCGGGCCGTCATGGCGGCGTGCGGTTTCAACCAGGGTCAGGGCCAGCGAGGCGCCGGGAAGTGGCTGGACCCAGGCGACCTGTTGGCCGCCACGGGGCAGGGGAAAGCTCGGTTTGATCATCAGGACTCGGTCTTCGGCACGATTGCGGACGATGCCGCCACTGGCGGATCGCGCCGGGCCATCCGGCGCCGGCAAAAACAGCAGCACCCGCGGACGGCGTCGAGGCACCGTGCGGGTGGGGCGGGCATTGTAACGCTGGCGGCGAATCGCGCCGGGCCGGGCGCCGGCGAAGTCGGGGGTGCGGAAACGACAACGGGGCCGATTCGGCCCCGTTGTCAGGTGCTGTGGCGGCTGAGCGGGTCAGCGCTGGCCACCGCGGCCCAGGGCAATCATGTCGCGGTTGCGCTCGACCGTGGCCAGGCCGATGCCCTTGACCTTGGCCAGGTCCTCGACCTGCAGGAACGGGCCGTTGGCTTCGCGGTATTCGACGATCGCCTCGGCCTTGGCCGGGCCGACGCCGTGCAGTTGCGCCAGTTGCTCGGCATCGGCGTAGTTGATGTTGACCGGCTCGCCGGCAAAGGCGACGGCGGCGAAGGCGAACAGGGCAGCAGCAAACAGGTTCTTGAACAGGTTCATGATGATTTCTCCGGATGGATGTCGAGCAGTAGGTTGATGTGGGTTGCCGGTGTGTTTGCCGACGTGGACAGATTAGGCGGGCACCTGCGACCGGCCCATCGGCGGCCGCCCCGGCCGCGGCTCGGAGCCAATGCCGATGCCTTCTGGGAAAACGGCCAAGGCCGATGGGCCTGCGGCTGGCGCCGGTCGGCCGGGTGCCGCCAGCGCTGTTTGCTACCATGGCCGGCCGCTGCTGGAGAGCTGGAAGATGTCTGCCATTTCGCGTGTTTGCGCCGGCTGCGTGCTGGCCGGGGTCCTGGTCTGGATGGTGGCGATACCGGTATCGGCGCTGGCTGTGGACGGTGTGCCGGTGGCAACGGCTGCGGCCGCCATCACCGCATCCGAGCGCGCCCCGGAGCTGCGCACCGGCCAATCCGTCGCCGACTGGACGCCGCCGCCTTCGGTAACCGTCGAATACGCACCGCCGAGCCGGGCGGACAAGCAGGAAAAGCTGCGGCAGCACCTGTGGCAGCGCTCGGCACCCGGCTGGGAACCGGCCCTGATGCAGCGCAAGCAGCTTGCCGATGGCACCGTGCTGATCGACCTGGGCGGCCAGGGCCGGGAATACACGACATGGGCGGTCCAGGACGGGGTCGGCGCCCTGCGCTGCAGCTCGCGCCTGGAGGCGGTCCGGCCCGGGCAGCCGCAGGATTTCCGCCTGCCGGTGCATGCCCGGGGCAGCGCTGATGGCGACCGCGGTGGCAGCCATGTCCGGCGTTGATCCGGGCGGCAGCCGGCGACTGGGCGCGGTGCTGCGCCGGCGCGGCGCCCGCCCGTCAGGAAAGCCAACGGCGATGATGCGTGTCCGGGCGCTGGCGTTGGCGTTGGCGTTGGCATTGGCATTGGCATTGGCCGCAGTTGGTGCTGGCCCGGTGCTGGCCCAGGCCGCTCCGGCCAGCGCCCAGTTCACCCTGGTGGTGATCGATCCACCCGGACGCGGCTTCAATGATCCGCGCCCGGCCGATCCGGCCGCCGGCAACAACGGCGCCGCCACGCTCGGCCAGCAGCGCTTGCGCGTGGTGCAGCAGGCGGCTGCGCTCTGGGCGCAGCAGATCGCCAGCACGGTGCCGATCCGGGTCGAGATCGAAATGACCAACCTGCCTTGCGAGCCGGAACGCAGCGTGCTGGGCTGGGCCGGACCGACCTTCGTCGCCTGGCGGGTGCCGGGCGCGCCACGCTCCGATGTGCTGTACCCGATTGCCTTGGCCAACGCCCTGTCCGGGGTCGAACTGGAGCCAAACGAGGCCGACATCCAGGCCAGTTTCAACCTGGCCATCGACCTGGGTTGCCGCGATGGCGCCAGCGGCTGGTGGTATGGCCTGGATCGGGACCAGCTGGTGCCCGACGACCGCATCGCCCTGCTGCCGGTGGCGCTGCATGAGCTGGCCCACGGCCTGGGCTTCACGGCGACGATGGATCTGCAGGACGGCAGCTATCCCAGCGGCATTGCCAGCGTCTGGTCGCACTACCTGTACGACCTGTCCTTGCAGCGGCACTGGCGGATGATGTCCGCCGCCGAGCGGGTGGCCTCGGCGCGCAACGACCCGCATCTGGTCTGGACCGGCGAGCGGGTCAACCGGCGCCTGGACCAGGTGCTGGCGACGGCACCGGTCCTGGTCGCCGAGGGCGCGCGCGGCCCGGTGGTTATCGAAGAGCTGGGCCTGGCGCAGTTCGGCGCACCCTGGCCGGACGAGTTGTCGGCGCCGGTGCTGGCGGTCAACGACGGCATCGGTGATCCGGGCGACGGCTGCCAGGTGCCATTCGCCAATGGCGAGCGTCTGGCCGGCCGGATCGCCCTGATCGATCGCGGCACCTGCACCTTCGTGGAGAAGGCGGCCCACGCCCAGGCCCACGGCGCGGTGGCGGTGGTGATCGTCAACAACACCGACGAGACACCGCCGGGCATGGCCGGCAGCGATCCTTCAATCACGATTCCGGTGGTGATGGTCACGCGCCGGGTTGGCGCGGATTTGCGGCGTGGCCGGGTCCGTCATGGCCTGCAGGTGGCGTTTGACCGCGCCGACGAACTGGCCGGCACCGCCGCCGGCTGCCTGCGCATGTACGCGCCGGCCGCTGCCGAGTCCGGTTCCTCGGTCTCGCATTTCCACAGCGCCGCTCAGCCCGGCCTGCTGATGGCACCCGCCATCGGCCGCCACCATTTCGACCAGCTCGATCTGAGCGTGGACCTGTTGCACGACATCGGCTGGCCGCGACCGCTGGCCACACCGCCGCCAGCCGGCGACAACCATTGCCTGAGCGGGCCGCTGCCTTAGCCGACCCCTGGCCGCAGCCGGGCAGCGACAGCTTGGGCGCCGGTCAGTCCCCGGGTTGGGCCGCTGTTTCCACCGCCGCCAGCAGTTCCCGCACCCGGGCCAGGCTGGCCCGGGCCATCGGCCGTGCCGTAGCCGGGTCCAGCGGCGCCTGGCGCGGGCCGTCCAGGGTGAACACCGCCAGCTCGAATTCCTGATCGTCGATGCGCACCTGCAGCACCGGCACGGTCAGCACCTGGCGGCGGTCCAGGCGGAAGCGCCGGTCCAGCCAGCGGTAGGCGATGCCGCGGTCGACCAGCCAGTGGCCGACGGCCTCGGGATCATCGCTGGACAGGTGCAGGGTGATCGCCGCTTGCGGATCGGCGACGCCGTCGAGCAGGCTGCCGACCAGGCGCGGCCGGAAGGGCGCCAGATGGGTCATCGCCTCGATCGCCTGGCGCAGGATGCGGCTATGTTCGGCCGCCGGCGCCGGCACCGAGAACAGGCGCAGGTGCTCGTCCAGTGCATGCCGGATCTGCCCGGCATCGGGGCGCGTGGCCAGAGGATCGGCACCGAGCTGGCGGGCCGCCTTGCGTGCCGCCTGCAGCGGATCCTGGATGCCTTGTTCGTGCATCAATCGCGCCGCCAGCCGGGCGATGCGCAGGTGCAACTTGTCGTCGTCGGTGATCGTGTTCATGTCGGGCCGATTGTCCATGGCGGACGTGACCTGGATGTTTTGGCAAGCCGCTGCGGCAGGCGCTGGAAGATCAGGCGCTAGAAGATGTCGTAGGCGGCTTCTTCTTCGGCCGTGACACCGCCCAGGATGCCCTGGCCGTGGCGCAGCAGATCCATGTCCTCGCGCCGCACCAGTTCGGTGATGGTGTTGTCATCGCTGTTGGCGGTCAGGCTGCCGGTGTGCTTGTTCAGGTTCACCCGGACCAGCCCCTCGGGTACCGGCATTTCCTTTTCCGGGATGCCCTGCAACGCCACCTGCATGAACCTGGTCCAGATCGGCAAGGCGTTGCGCGAGGCGAACTCGCCTGGACCAAGCGGCGAAAAATCATCGAAGCCAACCCACACAGTGGCTACCAGATCGGCGCCGAAGCCGGAGAACCAGACATCGCGGAATTCGTTGGTGGTGCCGGTCTTGCCGCCGATATCCGGCCGGCCAATGACCCGGGCGCCCGAGCCGGTGCCGCGCACGATCACGTCCTTGAGCATGCTCTGGATCTGCCAGGCATTGCGCGGGTCGATCACTTCCGGGGCGATCTGCTCGGACGAAACCTGGGCCGGACAGGGATCACAGGCAAGCAGGGGCTCGGCCTGGTACACGACATCGCCGTGGCGGTCGATGATGCGCTCGACGAACCAGGGGTCGACCAGGCGGCCGCCATTGATGAAGGTGGCGAAGCCGCGCGCCAGGGTCAGCGGCGCCACGGCGCTGGTGCCCAGGGCCAGGGACAGGTTCGGCGGCAACGATTCGGGTGCGAAACCGAACTGGAGCATGTAGTCACGGCCGGGGCGGGCGCCGATGGCTTCCAGCAGGCGTACCGAGACCAGATTGCGCGAGCGCACCATGGCTTCGCGCAACCGCATCGGACCCATGAACCGGCCGTCGTCGTTGCGCGGCCGCCACCAGCCGTCCGGCTGCGACGGGTCGGGCAGCACGATCGGCGCATCGTTGACCATGCTGCCGGGATTGAAGCCGCGGTCGAAGGCGGCCGAATAGACGAACGGCTTGAAACTGGAACCCGGTGGCCGGGCGCTCTGGGTGGCGCGGTTGAACTTGTTCATGGCGAAGCTGAAGCCGCCGACCAGGGCGCGCACGGCACCGGATTCGGCATCCATGGCAGCCAGTGCCGATTGCACGTCCGGCATCTGGCCCAGTTGCCAGGCGTCGTCCTCGTCGATGAACACGCGCACGACATCGCCGGGCTTGAGCACGCTATCCACGCGCGCAGGTTCCGCGCCGCGGGCGGAGACGCTGCGGTACTCGCGCGCCCACTTCACCGCCTCCAGGTCCAGCCCGATGACATCGCCGCCGCGCAATTCAAGCTCGGCCGAGGCCTCGTCGGCGGCCAGCACCAGGGCCGGATGCAAGCCGGCGATATTGAAGCGGCCGGCGAGCGGGTCCAGCCGCCAGCGCAGGGCCGGATCACTGTTGGCCAGGTCAAGCTGCGCTTCCGGGCCGCGGTAACCGTGGCGCCGGTCGTAGTTGATGATGCCCTCGCGCACCGCTTCGTTGGCGGCGTGCTGCATGCGGCTGTCAATGCTGGTGACCACGGTGTAGCCGTCTTCCAGCGCACGCTCGCCCAAGCGTGCCAGGGCTTCCACGCGCACCATCTCGGCCAGGTAGGGGGCGTTGATTTCCGCCGGCGATTCATGAGGCCGGGCGTGGTCGGGCAGGTCGATCACCCCGGCGTGGCTGGCAGCGTCGATGTAGCCGACCTCCAGCATCCGATCGAGCACGTAGTTGCGCCGCACCAGGGCCCGGTCCGGGCTGTTGATCGGGTTGCCGGTGGACGGGAACTTGGGCAGCGCCGCCAGCATCGCGCACTCGGTCAGGACCAACTGGTCCAGCGTCTTGCCGTAGTAGAAGTCGGCCGCGGCAGCGATGCCGTAGGAACGGTGGCCCAGAAAAATCTTGTTCAGGTAAAGCTGCAGGATCTCGTCTTTTTCCAGCTCGCGCTCGATGCGCAGTGCCAGCAGGATTTCCGACAGTTTGCGCTTGATCTTGTATTCGGAGCTCAGAAAGAAGTTGCGCGCCACCTGCTGGGTGATGGTGGAACCGCCCGGAACCCGGCCTTCATGACCGGTGCCCAGCAACCAGACGGCGCGGAAGATGCCGCGCCAGTCGATGCCGGGATGTTCGTAGAAACGCGCATCCTCGGCCGCCAGGAAGGCGTGCCTGACGCAGGCGGGCACGTCCTGGATGCGCACCGGGATGCGCCGCATCTCGCCGAAATTGGCGATCAGCAGGCCGTCATGGGTCTCCACCCGTAGCGGCACCTGCAACTCGACCTCGCGCAGCGAGGCCACCGACGGCAAGGTCGGGGCGATCAGCCAGTACAAGGTGGCGGCCGTCCCCAGGCCAAGCAGGCCCAGGCCGAAGAACGCGACCAGGGACCATGTCAGGATTCGTTTTGGCCAACGCCGGCGGGGCGCGGCATCGGCGGGAGGCGGAGTCGACACGGGGGCGATTATACGCGGCTGGCTGCCGCCCATGCCATCGGCCGCCCGGCATCGCCGGCGCCGTCCCGGCCGCTGGTCAGCCCAGTTCGCCGATGTCGCTGTGCGCATGGTCAAGCACGGCCGCGGCTGGGTATGCTTGGCGCCTGTTCCGCAACTTGCCCGGCCCCGACCATGGTGGATCAACGCCTGCTGGATATTCTCTGCTGCCCGGTCAGCAAACGGCCGCTGCGCGCGATTGGCCGCAAGCGCCTGGCGGCGATCAACCAGGCCATCGCCGCCGGCGCCGTGCTCACCGTGGATGGCCAGCCGCGGACCCGCGCCCTGGACGACGCCCTGCAGACCGACGACGGCCAGGTGCTGTATCCGGTCGATGACGGCATCCCGGTGCTGCTCGCCGACGAGGCCATCGGCACCGTGCAGTTCAACGATCTGCCCGACTGATGGCGACCGAGCCGGCCCGGGGCCTGGATCTTGCCGGCGCCTTGGGCGCCTGCCGGATACCCGGCCTGACGGCGCCCGCCGATGCCCTGGTCGATGCCGATGTCGACCGGGCCCTGGCTGAAGACCTTGGCGACGGCGATCTCAGTGCCGCCCTGCTGCCGGCGCGGTCGGCGCGGGCGCAGATCCGGGTGCGCGAGGATGCGGTGCTGTGCGGCCTGCCCTGGGCCTTGCGTTGCTTCGCCGCGCTGGACCCGCAGGCGCGTTTCGAACTGGCCGCGCGCGATGGCGACGCCGTCGCCCAGGAGCAGGTGCTGCTCACCATCGATGCCGATGTCCGTGCCCTGGTCAGCGCCGAGCGTTGCGCGCTGAACTTCCTGCAGACCCTGTCCGGCACCGCCACCGTCACCAGCGACTATGTGCAAGCGCTGGCCGGCAGCCGCAGCCGCCTGCTGGACACCCGCAAGACCCTGCCCGGCCTGCGCCTGGCGCAGAAGTACGCGGTCCGCGCCGGCGGTGGCGACAATCACCGCGCCGGCCTGTATGACGCCGTGTTGATCAAGGAAAACCACATCGCGGCTGCCGGCTCGATCGCCGCTGCCGTGAGCCGCGCGCGCGAGCTGGGCGGCGGCCGCTTCATCGAAGTGGAGGTGGAGGACCTGGCCGAGCTGGAACAGGCGCTGGCCGCCGGTGCGCCGCGGATCATGCTCGATGAGTTCAGCCACCAGGACATCGTCCGCGCCGTCGCCATCACCGCCGGCCGCGCCGCACTTGAGGTTTCCGGCAGCATGGATCTGGAGCGCATGGCCACGGTCGCGCAATTGGGCGTGGACCACGTCTCGGTCGGCGCCCTGACCAAGCATGTGCGCGCCATCGACCTGTCGATGCGGCTGGTGGCCGAAGGCTGAGCGATGGGCGGTCTGCCGGCCTTCGGTCAGGCGATCATCGGCGCTGGGCCAGTGTTGCCCGCCCCAGGTCCGGGGATATGCCGGTGATCCGCCGATGACGCACCTGCGCCGGGCCGGCCCCGACGACGCCGACACCCTGGCGGCGCTGTCCACGGCCACCTTCCGCCAGGCCTTCGGCCATCTTTACCAGCCGCAGGATCTGGCCGCCTTCCTGGAAGAGGTCTTTGCCGCCGGGCGCCAGCGGGCGCAACTGTCCGATCCGCAGCAGGCGGTCTGGCTGCTGCAAGACGCGAGGCAGGCGGTGGGTCTGGTCGCCGCCGGGCCTTGCCAGTTGCCCCACCCTGAAGTCGCCCCGGGTGACGGCGAGCTGCGCCGCCTCTACCTTCTGGCCAGCCACCAGGGCAAGGGCCATGGCGGCCGGCTCATGCAGACAGCCATGGACTGGCTGCTGCGTGATGGTCCGCGTGTGCTGTGGCTGGGCGTGTGGTCGGAAAACCACGGCGCCCAGCGCTTCTATCGACGCTGGGGATTCGAGCCGGTCGGGGAATACCTGTTCCCGGTGGGCCAGGCGCGCGACCGGGAGTTCATCCTGCGCCGGCCGGCGGCTGCCGACCGGCACGGGTGAGCCGTGCAGCCATCCGGTTCGCACGGCCGGCCGCGGTGGCCATGGCTGGCGTCGGCCCGACAATGCCGCAGGCGGTTACCAGGGGGATTCGAAGCCGTTGGCGAAGATATTCTCGCAGCTGGTCGGGATGGCCAGTTCCCACTCACCCAGCGGGTCATCGACGGACAGCGGATTGAAGGCCCCGGTATCCAGGTCGAAGGTGCCGAACACGTTGCGGCCGCTGCCGATGTAGAGCGAGGCATACAGCTTGCCGCTGGCGTTGTCGAAATCCATGCCCTGGGCGAAGTTGGTGCTGAACTGGTAGGGACCAACCAGGTCGGCGGCGCCGGTATCCGGGTCGATGCGGTAGAACGAGTCGGTCGTGATGCTGTGGCCGTACAGCTCGCCGGCACAGTTCATGGCGATGTCGATCATCAGGGGCACGCCCATATCGCCGATGACGTCGGCAACGCCGGTGTCCAGGTCGATCGAGTACAGGGTGCTGTTGCCGCCGGTGACGCTGTCGGAAACATAGGCCGCTCCGGTCACCGGGTGGATGGTCAGGCCGGTGAAGTTGGCATTGTTCGGTACACCGCTGACCGGAGCGGTCGATGTGAACTGGCCGGTCCCGATATCCAGGGTGCCCAGCGCGCGCAGATCGTTGTCGATCGCGTGCAGGATGGTTCCGGTGGGATCAAAGTCCAGGGCGTAGATGTGCATGCCGGCATCTCCGATCAGGCTGACCCCGGGGAAGTCATCAAGAAGGAAGGCATGCAGCCCCCTGTCAGGCCCCCCGTTGGCCGCGGTCAGGTTGTAGGCGAACGCCAGATCGTCTGGGGCCAATGCCGAGGCACGCCACGGGCCGGGCACCGGGGCGTTGGTCCGGGGCGCACATTGGGCAGCCCAGCCGGGCGGCTCGGCCTCGGCGCTGTGGGCCAGACCGGCGCAGTCCAGCGGTGCCTGGGCCGGCGTTGCGGCCAGCGGCTGGGCGAGGGTGGCGCAGGACAACAGCAGCGGCAGCAATAGCGGGGTGGTCTTCATCATCGCTTCGGCACTCCGGGGGTGGTTTGAGGAATTGATGGCCAGCAACCGGGCAAGTCACCGGCCACTGGAGACAAGCAACGGTGAAGGCACCCGGGAACGGCCACCGCTGCTGCGGCCATGGACCCGGAGTGGGCGATACTGTGCGATCCGTCCATTGCCTTGGTGACCCTGGATGAGCCGTTTCCTGCTGATTGCCCTGGTTTTTCTGGCGCCCCCGGCCCTGGCCGCGATCGAGCCCGCGCCGGAGCGTCGCGCCGGTGAAGGTGACGGGCCGCATGCGCAACTGATCCTGCGTGGCGTCACCGTCATCAACGGCACCGGTGCGCCGGCCAATGGTCCGCTGGATATCGTCATCCGTGGCAACCGCATCGAGCGCATCGCCGGCATCGGCTATCCCGGCGTCGCCATCGACCCGGCGCGACGACCGCAGCTTGAACAAGGCGGCCGCGAGATCGATCTGGAAGGCCATTACCTGCTGCCCGGCTTCATCGACATGCACGGCCACATCGGCGGCGCCGCCCAGGGCACGCCGGCCGAGTACGTCTACAAGCTGTGGCTGGCGCACGGCGTCACCACGGTGCGGGAGCCCGGCTGCGGCAATGGCCTGGACTGGTGCCTGTCGGAGAAGCGGCGCAGCGACAGCAACCGCATCATCGCGCCGCGCCTGCATCCCTATGTGTTCTTCGGCATGGGCCACGACGGGCCATTCACCACACCGCAGCAGGCGCGTGACTGGGTGCGCCAGGTGGCCGGCAAGGGTGCCGCAGGCATCAAGTTCTTCGGCTACCGGCCCGACATCATGCAGGCGGCGATCCAGGAGGCCAGCGAACGTGGCCTGCGCACCATGACCCACCACGCGCAGATGGATGTGCGCCGGGTCAATGTGCTCACCAGCGCGCGCTGGGGCCTGGATTCGATGGAGCACTGGTACGGCCTGCCCGAGGCGCTGTTCACCGACCGCACCGTGCAGGACTATCCGGCCGACTACAACTACGGCGACGAGCAGCACCGCTTCGAGAACGCCGGCCGGCTGTGGCGCCAGGCCGCCCGTCCGGGCAGCGAAAAATGGAACGCCGTGCGAGATGAGCTGATTGCTTTGGACTTCACCCTCAATCCCACCTTCGGCATCTACCAGGCCACGCGCGACTACATGCGCGCCCGCACCGCCGAATGGCACCCGGATTACACGCTGCCGTCGTTATGGCGCTTCTTCCAGCCCAACCGGCGCGCCCATGGCTCGTTCTGGTTTGCCTGGGGCAGCGAGCAAGAAGTGTCCTGGCGCGACAACTACCGGCTGTGGATGGCCTTCGTCGAGGACTACAACAACCACGGCGGCCGCGTCACCGCCGGCTCGGATTCGGGCTACATCTACAAGACCTACGGCTTTGGCTACATCGAGGAGCTGGAGCTGCTGCGCGAAGCCGGTTTCCATCCGCTGGAAGTGATCCGCGCCGCCACCCTGTCCGGGGCCGAGGCGCTGGGCGTGGCCGACCAGGTCGGCTCGATCGAGGTCGGCAAGCTCGCCGATCTGGTGGTCGTGGCCGAGAACCCGCTTGCCGACCTGAAGGTGCTGCTGGGCACCGGCGCCATCCGGGTCAGTGCCGACAACCAGCCGGTACGCGTCGGCGGCGTGCGCTACACGATCAAGGACGGCATCGTCTACGACGCCAAGGCCTTGCTGGCCGAGGTCCGGGAAATGGTCGCCGAGGCCAAGCGCCGCGAAGGCATCGAGCGTCTACCCGATATCCAGTGGCAGCCATAGCGGGGCGGGTTCACTGCGGCTGGCCAACGAAGGTGGTCATCCGGTGCCGATACCTTGTTCACGGTGTCACCGGATACCCGCATTCGCGGCCATGACAAAAGTTTCCGTGAGGCAGCCAGCCTGGTTCGGATGTGCAATTGCCGCGTGTGGCAGCGTCAGCGGCCACCCAGGCGCTGCGCCAGGCGCAGACTCAAATGGAGCTGTTCCAGGCGGGCGCGCAAACCGGTTTCGCGCACCGCGAAAGGCTCATCCAGTGACAGGGTCCATTGCCGCCAATCGGCGTCGGTAAGGTCGAGCAAGCGCACTACATGGGCATCGGGTGCGCACTCGCCGGGCGCCAGCCAGGCATGCAGCCTTTCCTGTTCCAGCCGGATCTGTTCGCTTTCGCCAGTTGTCGCATCGACCAAGGTGAATTCCACCGGCTCGCCGCTGGCCAATCCGGGCCACTGCGCTTCCCGTTCGATCAGCGCCAGGCAGTCCAGGCGTTGGCCGAGCGGGCGCAACTGGTCCGGCGATCCCAGCGCCAGGAACTGACGCAGCGGCGCGCCGTGCTCGGAGCTCAGCACGGCGCGCCAGTCAGCAGGCAGGGCTTGCCCGAGGTCGCGCTGCAACGTTTCCAGTTGCGTATCGGTGGCAGCAGCGAAGGCCGGTTCATTGCCGCTGGCGTCGTCGTTGTGCAGCGTCACCGCCAGACTTTGCACCAGCTCGCCAGTCGACATCGCCCGGGCGTCGGCCTGCAGGGCGGCCATGGTCGATTCGATCTGCTGCGCCGACCACGATGGCGCCATGAACGTCGACAGCAAACCGCGCACCTGCGGCAGGGCGGCGGTGGCGGCGAAACAAGCCAGCCACAGCGCCGACAACATCACCACGCTGCGCCGGCGCATGGGCTGCACGCGGGCCTGGCTGAGCGTGCGCTCGGCCAGCGCGATCTGCGCCGCCAACGCGGCCGGCGCGGCGGCATCGGCGCGCACGATGGCCAGCGTCTGCGCCATCGCCATGTTTTCCGAGCGCGGCGGTTGCTCGGTGTTCGCTTGCCGTAGATCTGCCAGCAGGCGGCGGTCACGGCCGCCATTGCGCAGGTTGGTCAACGGCACCAGGGCCAGCAGTGCCAGCCACCAGGCATCCAGCGACCAGGCCAGCAGCACCAGGGCGAGGATCGCCAGGGCATCGAACACCTGGCGCAAACTGGCCGCGCGCTCGGGCAGCAACAGGTGCAGCAGATGGCCGCCATCCAGCGGCAGGATCGGCAGCAGGTTGAACAGGTTGATCAGCAGCAGGAGCAGGGCGGCCAGCCACAGCCAGCCATCGCCGAAATCGACGCCGACCAGGAACAGCGCAAGGCCGAGCACGATGCCCGGCAGCGGCCCCATCAGGCTGATCCAGGCCCGTGCCCGCGCCGAGGGTTCCTGCTCGTGGCCGATGGTGACGCCGCCGACCAGCGGCAGCATCAGCATCTGCACATTGCCATAGCCGAAGGCGCGCATTGCCCACCAGTGACCGGCCTCGTGCAGGGCGATCACCGCCAGCAGCAGCACGGCGAAGCCGGGCGTCCAGAACCAGGCGCCCAGGGCGGCGAAGGCCAGCGCACTTAGTAGGAACAGGCCCCACTGCACCGGCAGCCGCGGTGAATGTCGGGCGGCCTGGCGCTGGTGTCGCCAGTACACCAGCGCGTGCGCTGCCGGCACCTGGATATCCGGCCGCGCCGCCAGGGGCGAGGGCGCTTGCCGCAAGGCGGTCAGCACGGTTGCCAGGGCGCGGACAAAACCCAAGCGCCGGCTGCCGTCGTGGTGGCGGCGCAGTTGTCCCGCCTGGAAGGCGTGCTCGCAGACGGCGTTCTCGTAGGCCTGCAAGCGCTCGCCGGCAGCGGCCAGATCAGACCAGGGAATGGCGCCGTCCTGCGCCGCCAGCAATTCCCGGTGCGCCAGCAACTGCACGTCCAGCGACGGCCAGGCCGCCATCCGGGTGACTGCCAGCGCTGGCGGCGTCGCCAGTGGCGAAAGCAAGGTCGGTGCCGTGAACAGCAGCCGGCCATCGCGGCACTGGCTGACCAGGTGAATGCGGCAGGCGTGCGGCTCCTGTTCGGACCAGGGGGCGATCACCTGCGCAAGCACGAGGCCGTCATCGCTGCGATACAGCCGCGCCAGGCGTGGCCCGGGAATGCCTTCGGGCTCCTGCTCGATCAAGGTCCAGCCCAGGGCGGAAAAGCCCAATGCCGAAAGCTGGCCGTGGCTGTGCTCGAACAGCGGCGCAAACGACGCTGGCGCCGGCGCCTGTGCCAGCACCCGCAAGCGGATCCGGACCGGGAAAGGCCAGGCGAGCGCGGTGCGCAGCAACTGGACCAGAACCAGCGCCGCAATCAGCGCGATGATGCCCAGCACCGGAATGATTCCCGACATGCAGCGTCCCCTGGCGAGCGCCGGACCGGCGCGCGGTCATGGTAGCCACGTCGGGGCCGTTGTCTACTGCCCGGCGCCTGTCGAAACTTGCTGCCTACACCCTTTTTTTGCTTTGGTGAAGCCCATACAAGTTATGGTCAGAACGGCTCCATTCCGCTGAGCCGGTTGGCTCCGGCGCCTGGTCCCTGCTGAGAGGTGTTTCCATGAACGCTGGTCATTCCCCATCGTCGCTTTTCTGGTCCCACGGCGCACTGGCCGCAGTCCTGTTCCTGTCGGCAGCCATGGTGCAGGCGCAGACCCGCATCCAGGCCGGTTATGTCCATATCGACGGTCGCAATGATTACGGGCCTGATCCGGATTGGGCGCACAACGACTGGCGCAGTGTCGACGACGGCAACGGGGTGGCCTTGTCGTTGCGGCATGACTGGTCGCATTTTTATGTTGTCGTGGAAGGGCAACGCCTGGACCTGTCTAATCGCCATCAACGTCCCATGAACATCTGCGGTGGTGGCGGACCTGGCCCCGACCCCGGTCAATGCGAGACTTTCCTGCGGGAATTCGCCTATGACGAGCGCTACCGCAGCTATGACGCCCGATTCGGGTGGCGTCATCGGGCGGGCGAAAGGATTGCAGCATGGGTTGAGCTGGGCGCGGTGCATGAGGACTGGTCGAGTTCGAACCGAACCTGGCGATTTCAGGACTGGCCGCATGAAGATGCCTTGCCTCTGGACCGGGAATCGGCCAGCGAAACGTCCTGGATCGTCGGCGCCGGTATCGACGTCGATCTATTCGATGCAACCCGCTTGGCAATCGGCGTCAGTTATCGCGACGCTGGCTACTACACGGCGGTGAGGCAGTTGCCGGCCGGCCAGCGGGGCTCCAGTTCGCTTCTGGAAGGCAGCTTTCGGCTGATGCAGGGATTTGGTGGGCCGTGGCAGGGCCATGTCGAGTTCCGCCCAAGCGAAAAGCGGCAGTACTGGCAGGCGGGCATCGGCTACCGCTTCTAGATGCACGGTCAGTTGACGCTGAAAACAGGCCGAGACCTCGGCGCTGATGAGTGCGTTGATGCACCGTTCGTCGTGGCTGGCGCAGGCATCCGGGTTCTCGGCTGACCTGTTGGTACCGATGCGGATCGTCGGCTGGCGCGTCGAGCAGGACATGGGCCACCATCCCGCCCGTGGCGGCAGGAAGGCTGGCCGGCGGGGCCTGCGCCAAAGGCGCGCCGGACATCCAGGCTCTGGTCCGAATGCCCGCGAGGGATGCGAGCAGTTCCGGGTCTCCCGATGTCCGGGCGGCGGCCCCGCCGCCAGCCACTTGCACTGTTGCATGGATGTACACGCTTGACGATAGCAGCGCCATTGCCGAGCCCGTGTCAGCCATTTACCCAATCATTACTCAGTCATTACTCCTCATCCTGTTCGGAAACCGGGTCGCTATCGAGCAGGATCTGGAAGCCGTCGCGGAACAGCACCAGCCAACTGCGCGCGCTGGCGCTGACCGGATGATGATGTTCGGCTTCGGCATAGGCCTGCACCACCACCTCGTCGCCGGCGGCATCGATGCGCACCGGTGCGCTGATCAGGTACTGCACCTGGCCGCCGGCCGCCAGGGCCAGGCCGTCATCGTCGAGCGAGCCGGTCCCGGAGGCGCGGCAGCCGCTGTCCAGGTCCAGGCAGAACCACTCGGCCTGGGTCAGGTCCAGTTGCACTGGCAGCGGCACCAGCACGGTGCCCTGGGTTGCCGGGTCCTGGCCGGTGTTGCGCAGGGTCACCAGCCAGGCGGCGTGCGAGCCGTAGGCGAGGTGTTCCAGGCCGTTGTCGATGTCCAGCGCCAGCGTCACTGCCGGCGGCAGGTTGGTCAGTTCGAAAACCACTGGCTCGGCGATGCCCGCGACACTGGCCTGGATCGCGTAGCTGCCGGGCACGTTGTTGGCGCTGACGGCCACGGTCACCTGGCCTTGCTCATTGCTGCTGGCCTGGCCGGGAATGATGGCGCCGGCACCGCTGGCAGGCCCCTGGAAGCTGACGCTGACACCGGGTACCGGCAGGCCGGCATCGTTGCTGACGGCCAGCACCAGCGGCTCGGCAAAGCCGGTGTTGATCCGGGCCGACTGGCCGCTGCCGGAGACAATTGTCAGCACGCTGGCCGGGGCCAGGGTGAAGCTGGCATGCAGGGTGCAGCCGGCGCTGACCGGATCCAGTGTGTAGACATCATCGGCCAGGCTGCCCTGGCAGTTGGTCCGGACGCCTTCAACCCGATAGCCCGCATCGGGGAGGAGTGAGAACGCAGGCGTGTCACCGTAGTCGACGGTGATCGTGCCGTCCGGATCGATGCTGCCGTTGTCACCGGCGCTGGCAATGATCTGGAAGGTGTCGATGGCGAAGCGGGCGTGCAGCGCACAGTCGGCCGTCACCGGATCCAGAGTGTAGACATCGCCGTCCAGTGCGCCGCTGCAACTGCCGCTGACTTCCTCCAGGTGATGACCGGTATCGGGTGTCACGGTGAAGCTGGGCATATCGCCGTAGTCCACCGTGATCGTGCCGTCTGGATCGATGCTGCCGTGGTCACCGACGCTGGCGCTGACCTGGAAGGTGTCGATGGCGAAGCGGGCGTGCAGCGCGCAGTCGGCCGTGACCGGTTCCAGGGTGAAGACATAGCCAGCCAGCGTGCCGATGCAACTGCCGCTGACCTCGTCCAGGTGGTGGCCGGTATCGGGTGTCAGGGTGAAGCTGGGCGTGTCGCCGTAGTCCACCGTGATCGTGCCGTCCGGATCGATGCTGCCGTCGTCACCGGCACTGGCACTGATCTGGAAGGTGTCGATGGCGAAGCGGGCGTGCAGCGCGCAGTCGGCCGTGACCGGTTCCAGGGTGAAGACATCGCCAGCCAGTGTGCCGATGCAACTGCCGCTGACCTCGTCCAGGTGGTGGCCGGTATCGGGTGTCACGGTGAAGCTGGGCGTGTCGCCGTAGTCGACGGTCAGCATGCCCGTCGGGTTGATCGCACCGTTGTCGCCGGCGCTGGCGCCGATCTGGAAGGTGTCGATGGCGAAGCTGGCGTGCAGAGTGCAGTGGAACATGACCGGTTCCAGGGTGAAGACGTTACCGGCCAGCGTGCCCGGGCAGTCGCTGCTGAGCGTGTCCAGGTGATGGCCGGTGTCGGGGGTGACGACGAAGCTGGGCGTGTCGCCATAGTCGACAGTGAACATGCCCGCCGGGCTGATGCTGCCGTGGTCACCGGCACTGGCGCTGACCTGGAAGGTGTCGATGGCGAAGAAGACGTAGATCGTGCAATCACTGGTAACCGGCGCCAGGATGTAGGCATTGCCGATCCATTCACCGATGCAACTGCTGCTGATGCTGCTTATGTGATGACCGGTGGCGGCAGCGAGAACAAAGCTGGGCGTATCGCCATGTTCCACCGTGATGACGCCCGCCGGGCTGATCGTGCCATTGCCGGTGGCGATGGTTTCGACCTGCCAGGTGTCGATGGCAAATACCGGCGCCACGGTGCAGTCGCCCGCCACCGGCGCGGTGGTGAACACCAGGCCATCCAGGCTTCCGCCACAGGTGCCGCCCACGGCGGCCAGGTGGTGGTTGGAAGCCGGCTGCATCTGGAAGCTGGCGCTGGCGCCGATGCCGACCAGTTGCGCGGTGTCCGGGCTGATGGTGCCGTTGGCCGCGGCGACCGGCGTGATCCAGGCCGAGGGCAGGGCGCTGCCGGACAGGTCCACCACCAGCAGTGCCGCTTGCTGATTGCTGTCGACCACCAGTTGCGCCTGATGGCCTTCGGCGCCGGCAGCGACATGGTCGGGATGGTAGGTCAGCGTCAGTTGGCAACTGTCGCCGGGCAGCAGGACAGCGCAGGCGCTGGCGTGCGCCAATGAGAACTGGCCGGCGTCGGGGCCTTGCAGTTGCATCGGGCCGAGCAGCAGCTCCACGTCCGGCGACTGGTTGTGCAGGGTCAGCACGCGGCTGTCCTGATCGTCGACCAGGGTCGGGCCGAACTGCAGGCTGGCCTGGTCGCCGACCAGGTCGGGCGCGGTGCCGGTCAATCGCATCATGGCGCTGGGGTCGGTGTTGAACCAGACCGGGCCGCTGCCGGGGTACAGCAGCATCTGGACGCCGAGAACGTGGTCCTCGGCGCGCAGGATGGTGGCGCTGCCGCTGGCCCCGAAGTGGCCCGAGCCCAGGACCAGGGCGTACTCGCCGGGCGGCAGCAGCACATCATCGAAGGAGGCGCTGGCCTTGCGGTAGCCGGGTTGGCCAGCAATCAAGGTGCTGGCGATGGCCTGGTCGGCAAAGCCGGCACTGGTGGGCAAGGGCGGCCTGGCCCAGGAACCGGCGAGTGGAAAGATGGCGCCATAGAGCGTGCCCGACGAGCCCATCAACCAGGTGTCGACCTGGTCGATGCGGGTGCTGCGCTCCAGGTTGAAGCGCATGACATAGGTATTGCTGGCATTGATGTTGGTGCCGCCACTGGTCCAGGCCCAGGGGCGGGCGCTTTCGATCATGAATGCCCGCGTCGATACCGGCTCGGGCGGCAGCCAGTGGCCGGAGACGAACAGGCGCAACCGCGCTTGGTGCGTGGTGATATTGCCAGTGACCGGGTTCACCGAGTAGGGGCCGCGCGATTGGCTTGTCACCGGCATGCCGGTATTGGCCAGGGAGACATTGTGATTGGCGGCGGTGGCACCATGCCGGTTCAGCCCGAGAACGATGGCGTACCAGCCCGGCTCCAGCACCAGATCAACCGGGCCGCTGACGTCCTGGATGTCATGGCTGGTCGTGCTCAGCAGGGTGGTGGCCAGCAGGGTGCTGTCAGCGGGCACATCCGGCGAGGTCATCGGTGTATCCACCTGGTACAGGCCGGCGAACACCGAGCGTCCGGGGATGCCGATCAGCCGACCGCCCAAGGCGGTGACATGGGCCCGCTCGGTCAGGCGGAAGGTGTGGCCGGGGAACGAGGTGGGCATGACACTGAGGCCGCCACCGGGCTCGGTGGTCGGCACGGCAGTGCTTTCAAACAGGATCGTTGCCGGGGTGCCGGCCGGAGCATCAGTGCCGGCGTGGCCCTGGCCGGCCAGTGCGGCGAGCACGATCAGGGCGGACATCAACACTGGCCAGCGCCGATGCATGCTGCCGATGGACGTGGCGCGCGGGCGGCGAACGCCGTGTGCGGTCGTGGTGATCATGTGGCTCCCCTGTTCGCAATGGATGCTGGTATTCGGCGGTGCTGCGGCGCCCGGCGTTGGCTCGGTCGCGGCCTGGTTCTTGGCCTGTGTCTGGTACAGCGCCGTTTTTGCCGGGATTCCCTCACCACCGGTCGGCACCTTCTGCCGGCATGGCAGCAAGTGGCAGCCAGCGGCAGCACAATCGCCCGCGGCCATCACCCTGCGCCCGCACGGGCGTCGCGTAGAATGGCGTTCCGAAACGCAGACTTGAGGTTTCAATGCACAGGATCGATCTGCTGATCGAGCCGGAATGGCTGCTTGCCATCGAGCCCGACGATGCCGTGCTCAGCGGCCACGCCGTCGCCGTCGATGGCGGCGCGATCGTCGCCGTGCTGCCGGCCGCGCAGGCGCGCGAGCGCTATGATGCCGCCGAGCATGTGCGCCTGCCCGGCCATGCCCTGCTGCCGGGCCTGGTCAACAGCCACGTGCACAACCCGATGACGCTGATGCGCGGCATCGCCGACGATCTGCCGCTGATGGTCTGGCTCAAGGAGCACATCTGGCCGGCCGAGGCGCGCGTGCTCGGCCCGCAGTTCGTGCGTGACGGTGTCGAGCTGGCCATTGCCGAGATGTTGCTGGGCGGCACCACCTGCTGCAGCGAGCATTATTTCTTTCCCGATGCCATCGCCGACACTTACCGCAAGCACGGTTTCCGGGCCATGGTCGGCCTGCCGGTGATCGATTTCGCCACGCCCTGGGCGGCCAACCCGGACCAATATTTCGACAAGGCACTGACCGTGCACGCCGATCTGGCCGGCGAGCCGCTGCTGTCGACCTGCTTCGTGCCGCATGCGCCGTACACGGTGAACGACGACTCGATGCGCCGCTTGCGCGAGCTGTCGGAAAAACTCGATCTGCGGGTGCACATGCACGTGCACGAGACCGCCCAGGAAGTTGACGAATCACTGCAGCAGTATGGCCAGCGGCCGCTGGCGCGGCTGCAGGCGCTGGGCCTGATCAACGAGCGCCTGCTGGCGGTGCACATGACCCAGCTCACCAGCGCCGAGATCGAGCTGTGCGCGAGCAACAAGGTCACCGTGATCCACTGTCCGGAATCCAACCTCAAGCTGGCCAGCGGTTTCTGTCCGGTGGCGCAACTCCAGCAGGCCGGCGTGCAACCGACCCTGGGCACCGACGGCGCGGCCTCCAACAATGATCTGGACATGATCGGCGAGATGCGCAGTGCCGGCCTGCTGGCCAAGGCGGTCAGCGGCAATCCGGCGGCGATGCCGGCGCGGCAGGTGCTGCGCATGGCCACGCTGCAGGGCGCGCGCGCGCTGGGCATGGACGGGGCGATCGGCTCGATTGAGCCGGGCAAGCGCGCCGACCTGATCGCCGTCGACCTGTCCGGCGTGTCCACCCAGCCGGTCTACGATCCGGTCTCGCAGTTGGTCTATGCCGCCAGCCGCGACCACGTGCGCCAGGTCTGGCTCGATGGCCGGCGCCGGGTGCGCGACGGCGAGCTGGTCGACATGGATGTCCAGGACATCCTGGAACGGGCACGCACCTGGCACGGGCGCATCAGCGCCCCGGCGGCATGACCATGGCCATGATCGACAGCAATCGCACCGACGCAACCGACAACGCCAGCGCTGGCGGCAACGTCGATCCAGCCGAGCTGGAGCGCTTCGGCCGCCTGGCCGCGCGCTGGTGGGATCCTGACGGCCCGATGCGGCCGCTGCACGATCTCAATCCGGTGCGTCTTGAATTCGTCGCCCAGCATGCCGCGCAGGCGCCGGCCGGTGGGCTCGACGGCGTCCGGGTGCTCGATGTCGGCTGCGGCGGTGGCTTGCTGGCCGAGGCCATGGCCCGGCGCGGCGCCGAAGTGACGGCGCTGGATCTGGCCGCGCCGCTGCTGGAAGTGGCGCGCATGCATGCCGCCGAAGAAGAACTGAGCATCGACTACCGGCTGCAACCGGTGCAGGAACACGCCGGGCAGCGGCCCGGCCATTACGACCTCATCACCTGCATGGAGATGGTCGAGCACGTGCCCGATCCGGCCGCGATCGTCGCGGCCTGCGCCCGCCTGCTGCGTCCCGGTGGCGTGCTCTGCCTGTCGACCATCAACCGCAGCGCCAAGGCCTTCGCCCTGGCCATCGTCGGCGCCGAATATGTGCTCGGCCTGCTGCCGCGCGGCACGCACGAATACGCGCGCCTGATCCGGCCCAGCGAGCTGGCGGCCTGGTGCCGCCACGCCGGCCTTGACCAGCGCCAGTTGCGCGGCATGCATTACGACCCGTTCCGGCGCCGCGCCTGGCTGGGTGCAGACGTCGGCGTCAACTACCTGTTCGCCGCTGCGCGCCCGGCGTGAACCGGCAGCGGGTGCATGCGGTGCTGTTCGATCTGGACGGCACGATTCTGGATACCGCGCCGGACCTGCTCGCCGCGCTCAATGGCCTGCGTGCGCAGCGCGGCCTGGCAGCGGTGGCGATGGACGGTTTTCGCTCACTGGTGTCGCGCGGCTCGCGCGCCATGCTGGACTGGGGCGTGCCCGGTTTCGCCGGTGCCGACGAGGTCCGGCGCCGGGCCGACATCGATGATTTCCTGGACATCTACCTGGCCGATGTCTGCAGCCGCACCTGCCTTTTCGATGGCATGGCGGCCCTGCTCGATGATCTGGCCGCCCGCGACCTGCCACTGGCGGTGGTCACCAACAAGCCGATCCTGCTGGCCCAGCAGGTGCTCGATCACCTGGGCCTGAGCCGGCGTTTCGGCGCCATCCTGGGTGGCGACAGCCTGGCCCGGCGCAAGCCCGATCCGCTGCCGGTGCTGACCGCCTGCACCCAGCTCGGCGTCGAGCCCGAGCGCGCATTGATGGTTGGCGATGATGCCCGCGACATCCTCGCCGGTCGTGCCGCCGGCTGCACCACGGTCGCCGTCACCTGGGGCTATGGCAGCGCCGATGACATCGCCGGCTGGCAACCGGATGTGGTCATCGATCAGCCCGGCCAGTTGCTGCCGCTGCTCGACGCGCCACCCGCTGCCCCAGCGCTCAACACCGGCACCGGCGGCAGCTCGCAGCCATGAGCGCGTCCGCTGCGCATCGGCCATCCGGGCCAGATGGCGTTGGTAGTGCCGGTCCCGACAACGCCACTGCTGGCGGCCCTGCGGAAGGACCGGACGGGAACCAGAACGACAACGCCGCCCGGGGTTTCATCGACACCTGGCTGGCCGCCGAACCCTGGCATCGCCTGCCCGGCGCCTTCGAGCCGGCGCCGCAGCGGCCGGTGCGCCAGTGGCTGGAAGCTCTCGGCTACCAGTTGCGCTCGGCCGCACTGGACAGCTCCGACAGCCGCGTCAGCGCGGTCAAGCTGCCCTGGTGGCACGAGGAAATGACCCTGCTCGGCCGTGGCCAGCCACGGCATCCGTTGACCCGCGTGCTTGCCGCCTTGCCGGGTAAACGTTTCGACGAGGATGCCGGCCGGCAATGGCTGCTGGCCGCCGCCCGACTTGCGGTCGATGCCAGCGATGCCGATCTGGGCGCGCGCCTGCTGCGCTGGCAGGCCTACGCCCTGGCCCAGCAACAGGCCAGCGCCGCCTGGCTGCCGGTCATCGCCGGTGACGCCGATCTGCATGGCCTGGCCCTGCTCGCCGAGCGCCTGCCGGCGATGTCCCAGGACGCCAGCCGTGGTCGCCTGCCGCTGCCACTGACGCAGATGGCCCGGCACGGCCTGGACCGCAGTTCGGTCGCTGCCGGCGCTGACAATCCGGCCGTGGCGGCGGCTGTCGCCGACTATGCCGGCGAACTGTCCGCAGTCTTGGCCGCTGCCCTTGCCGAGGCCCGCCGACGCGGCAGCCAGGCCCGCGCTTCCGGTTACCGGCGCAGCCAGGCACGGTTGGCCCAGTTGCTGGCCCGACATGTCGTCCGGCAGCCGCAGCAGGCCTGGTCGGGACGGCGCCGGCTGCCCGGCGTGCTCGCCGCCCTGGCGGTGTGGCGCGTCAGCGGCCGGCCTTGACCGGTTGGGCCGGCGACTTTGCGGTCGTTGCGTGCCAACGCGCAAGTCCCCTGGCTGATTCCGGCCGGCCACGCGAAAACCGGACCTTTTTTTTTTGTCACTGGCCAGGCACGGTGGTTGCGCTATCGTGCCGGCACCCATCCATATTGAAGGCAGCAAACCCATGAATCGAAACTGGTTTGGAATTTCCGCAGCCGGCAAGGCCGTGCTCATGGCGGCGGCGGTGGCGGTCACGTTCACCGCGCTGCCGGCGCAGGCGCTGGATCTGGATGAAGTCCTGGCCCGGCACTATCAGGCCCGCGGCGGCCTGGATGCGATCAAGGCCGTGGACAGCTCCCGCATCAGCGGCAGCATGGACAGCGCCGGCAATGTCTCGCCATACACGATGGAAGCCAAGCGGCCGGGCAAGCTGCGGCTGGAATTTCAGGTTTATGGCATGACCGGCATCCAGGCCGTGGATGGCGACAGCGGCTGGCAGGTGTTGCCGTTCATGGGCATCGTCGAACCCGCGCCGATGTCGGCCGACGAGTTGCGTGGCTTCCGCAACCAGGCCGACATGGATGGCGCCCTGGTCGACTGGCAGGCCAAGGGCCACAGCGTCAGCCTGGTCGGCAGCGAGGAGATCGACGGCGTCGAGGCCTGGCGGCTGGATGTCGGGCTGGCCGATGGCGACCGCCTGGTGATCTGGCTGGATGCCGAGCGCTTCCTGGACCTGAAGTGGCAGGTGCACACGCAACGCGAGGGCCAGCCGATGCAGATGGACGTTGCCATGTCCGATTACCGCCAGGTCGATGCGCTGACCATTCCGCACCGGCTGGAGCAGCAGATCCAGGGCATGCCCTTCGTGCAGGTGATGACGGTGGATGATTACCAGCTCAACGTCGACATTGATGACGCCCGCTTCGCCATGCCGGCAGCGGCGGCAGACGCGGCCGAAGATGTTGAAGAAGCCGAGCCGGTGGCTGCCGATCAGGCACAGTAGCCGCAAGCCGGCCACGGCCAGCGACGCCGGATTTTGGCGATTGCCGGCTCGGGCGTCGCCGGCGCCGGCGGCAGGTTCTGCTGCCGGCAGAGTCAGGCCAGCACCGTGTCACCAGCAGGGTTTCCGGCACTGAACGGCGGTAATCTCAGCAACACCGCGCACATCCCGGCAACCGCCCATGCGGTCCATCCGGGCCGCGCAGTTCAGCCTGGATCAGACTTGATCAGCGATAATCCGGCCCCATACCGTTTTCTGATCGTCCGTTGACGATGATGTCGGGCCTGCCCAAACCTCTGCGCCGGCGGTCCACTGCGTCTTCCCATCATTTCGGTTCCGCGGCCATCGCCCCTGATTGGCATGGTCTCCAGGCACCGGTGCCGGGCACCGTGCCCTTGCCGGCGCCGCGAAAAAGCCCGGCAGCGGCGGCGCTTGCCATTGCTATCGTGCGGCTGCCAACCGCTTTCCATCGAGGTATTCCCGATCATGTCCGTTCTGTCGCCCGTGCCGTCCGTGCTTCCCGATGTTGCCAACGAAACCGGCCTGGCCGTCAAGGGACGGCTGGACTGGGTCGGCATGGGCGCGATCCATGCGCCGGTGACCCTGGCAGGTGAGGACGGCCAGGCGGTCCGCTTTCCGGCCCGTATTGATGCCGCCGTCGACCTGCAGCGCGGCGATGTCCGCGGCATCCACATGTCGCGCCTGTACCTGCACCTGGACCGCGCCCTGGGCGCCGAAGTCCTGACCCCGGCCGCGCTGCGCCGCCTGCTGACGCTGTTCCTGGAATCCCAGGGCGGCCTGGCCAGCCGGGCCAAGGTCGGCATCCACTTTGAATACCTGGCGCGGCGTGCGGCGCTGATTTCCGACAACTCCGGCTGGAAGGCGTATCCGGTCAGCATCACCGGCCTGCTTGAGGACGGACATTTCCAGCTCGAGCTTGGTTTGCAGGTGCTGTACTCCAGCACCTGCCCGTGCTCGGCGGCGCTGGCCCGGCAACTCATCCAGCAGCGATTCCGCGAGGATTTCGCCGGTGACGGCCAGGTCGACGCCGGCCGTGTCCTGGACTGGCTGGGCACCGAGCAGGGCATCAATGCCACCCCGCACAGCCAGCGTTCGGCCGCCGACATCAAGGTGCGGCTGAAGCCGGCCTTCGACCAGTTTCCGATCATCGCCCTGATCGACCGCATCGAGCAGGCGCTGGGCACGCCGGTGCAGACCGCGGTCAAACGCGAGGACGAGCAGGCCTTTGCCCACCTCAACGGCAGCAACCTGATGTTCTGCGAGGATGCCGCGCGACGCATCCAGTCGGCTCTGGACAGCGACGACCACGTCGCCGATTTCTGGGCGCGGGTCAGCCACTACGAAAGCCTGCATCCGCATGACGCCGTGGCCGAGGCCAGCAAGGGCATCGCCGGCGGTTACCGCGCCGGTGCCGGCAGCCTTGGCGGGGGCGTGTGATGCCGTCCGAGCGCGGCCATCGCCTGGCTGACCGGGTCGGCCTCGGTGCCGCCTGGGCCTGCGCCCTGCATTGCGCCACCTGGCCACTGCTGCTGGCGCTGTTGCCGGCACTGGGCGCCTGGCGCGTGTCCGGCCTGGAAGCCGGCTTCGTCATCTTCGCCTGCCTGCTGGGCCTGACCAGCCTGGTCATCGGCTACCGCCGGCACCGCGTGTTCCGGGCCTTCTGGCTGTTGCTGCCCGGCCTGGGCCTGCTGGTTGCCGGCGCCGCCACGCATCTGCACGAAGAACCGATCTGGCATGCGGTGGTGATGACCGCCGGCGGCCTGCTGGTCGGCCTGGCGCACATCATCAACCTGCGCCTGAGCCACGGCCATGTCCACGATGCCTGTTGCGGCCACCTGCCGGCCGGGCATCTGGATGCCGAAGCTGACGGCGAGCATCGGCATCACGATCATCATCACGGCCACGGCCACGGTACTGCCGCGCCAGGCAAGGCACAGAGCTGAGCGTCGGGCTGAGCATCGGCACACCGGTCGCTGCCATGGCGGGCGGATAGCCGGCGGCTCCGGCAATGCCCGAGGGCTGACGCCGGCCCGCAGCCTGTGTGCATTTCGCTGCGGACAAGCCTGACAGTTGGCCCCGCCCGGCCCGCAGGACGCCGGCTCCGCGGGCAGCGGCCATTACACTGGGCCAATCTTCAGGCAACCCAGGAATTCCCCAATCATGAATCGAACCGTCGTCATTACCGGCGCCGCGGGCGCACTCGGCCGCGTCGTCGCCCGCCATTTCCTCGACCAGGGTGCGCGGCTGGTGCTGCTCGACCGCGAGCTGGCCCTGCTGCAGTCGGCGTTCGCCGACCTGGACGGCGCTGCCGGCCATCGGCTTCTGGCCGCCGATGTCACCAACGAGGATGTCATGACGCAGGTTCTGGCTCGGGTTGGCGACATCGATGTGCTGGTGCACGCCGCCGGCGGCTTCACCATGGGCGAGAGCGTGGCTGAGCTGTCGCGCGCCACCTGGGAACACATGCTGGCACTCAACGCCTGGTCGTTCGTCGCCGCCGCCCGCGCCGTGGTACCGGGCATGGTCGAACGCGGCCAGGGCCGGATCATCGCCGTTAGCGCCCGCGCCGCCGCCCAGGGCGCGGCCGGCATGGCCGCCTATGTCGCCGCCAAGAGCGCGCTGCAGCGCCTGGTCGAAACCCTGTCGGCGGAAGTGCGCGAGCAGGGCATCGCGGTCAACAGCATCGCCCCCAGCATCATCGATACCGCGGCCAACCGTCAGGACATGCCCGATGCCGACCCAGCGCGCTGGGTGGCACCGGTGACGCTGGCCGAGACCATCGGCTTCCTGGCCTCCGAAGCCGGTGGCGCGATCCACGGCCAGCACCTGGTGGTGTCGGGCCTTTCCTGAGCATGGGCCGGTGCATGGGCCGGGTTTCGGCCCGGCGATGGCTTGGCGACGGCCAGGATTTGCTCTGTTGCAGCCGGCCCGGTCGCGGTTTCTTTCGTACAAGGCGCCGGCCGGCTGCCCGCAGCGCTTAATGCGACGCCATCAGCCGGTACGGATATCCCGCACCGGCACCTTGAACGGGCCGCATTCGCGGCCCGTTTCGATCAGCAGCCGGGCCGCTCCGGCCCGCACTCGAAGCCATCGCGCAGTCTACTGTCCGCAGACCTTCAAGGTCAGCATTCCCCAGTGGCGGTCGAAGCGGTCGCATTGGGGTGCGCCACGAAAAGACAAAAGTGCATAATAGTTAACTGTTTGAGATCATTTTTCCCGCTATCTTCACCTTCGCATTCGTGAGGCGGAGCCCTTCAGGGGTGGCCAGATCCCAGGCCTTAAGGGATTTCTCGAAAAGTTATCAAAACAGATCCGTCCCCAGCTCATCCAGGAAACAGTCATGCGCGCACTCATCCTGTTTATCGCTGTAGTCTCTTCGCTGGTAGCCGCACCGTTCGCATGCAGCTCGGAGATCGACGATTCCGTCATGGCCCTGCGCCATCGGCTTTCTGAAAGTGGCAGCCATATCTTGATGGCGGCCCCGGCCTCCCAACGGCCGGCAACAACTGCGAATCTGATCGAAGCCCTGTCTATTCCTAACGCGCAGTTTCTGGACGTGAGCCTGGAGGCGCCGCCGCTGTCCGTGGCCGTGTTGCCGGAGTTAGGCGCTATCCGCCCGACACAGGGAAGCCACTTTGTTGTGCTGAGCACTGGCGTTGCCGGCAGCACGCAACCGGTACCGGGACAAGACTACCGCTCTGCAGACGGACGGGGCAACGGCGCCACCCTGACACTGGTGCTTGACCCGCCACCGGGCACGGCGCAGTTGTCGCTCGACTACCTTTTTCTCACCGCTGAGTACCCCGCGTTCGTCGGTAGCTTGTACGAAGACCGGTTCACCGCCACGCTTACCGACGCCGAAGGACGAAAGGCTGTTTTCGATCTGAACGCCGGCAGCCCCCTTGTCCACCCCGTCACCCCCAAACCTTATCAGGGCAGCGGCTTCGACCTGTTCACGCCCGACCCATTGGCGCTTGATGCCGAATTCGGCCTGGGGCTCCCGGCAGCCGGAACCACCGGCTGGCGGACCTTGACCCTGCCTTTCATGGCCCAGGGCCCGATCATGGTCGAACTGGAAATCCGCGATGCCGGCGACGGGTTGTTCGATTCGACTGTCTTGTTGAGCAACCTGCAGATCACATCGATGATGTTGCTCGGCGAAGGCGACGATCATTTCTGGCGATCCTGCGCTCATGCCTATAGCAGCACAGGACCTTTCCCAATGCGCCAACCGGTGCCACCTGGGCCTGGCGCATTTGGTGTAGTCGCCGATGGCAAGACGAAATGGCCATATGCGATCCTCAATACCACTCGCTTTGATTATGTGCAATACGCCCTGATTGGTGGCTCCGCACCTGAAGACGGCGGCTTGGGCGGACCCGGCACCAACGACCGCTTGGATCTGGTTCTGTTGCCGATCACCGAACAGTTGGTTCCCGGCTTCTGGGGCGCCTATGCTCATTTCTTCGCCCCGGAGGAGTTCAATCGTGGAGGCGACGAGGACGATGCCGAGCGCCAGTTTGCGATTCAGACCTGCTTTCGCAATGTAGGCGGTCCGTTGCAACACTGCACGACGCGGCCTTTTCGTATCCTGCGACCTCCGGTGGTCCTGATGCACGGGCTGTGGTCACGTGCCCAAGTCTGGCGCGACTCACCTATTCATCGTGATGAAAGAACTCGAACTTTTCCCGTGAACTATGCGGCTACACATGCCCGCGGATTCGCCGTCAATTCGAAGACCCCAGAAGGAAAGATGATGGAGTCATGCTTTCAACTTCATGAAGAGAATGTTCTGTCATCACGAGTTGATTTTGTTGGACACAGCATGGGCGGAAATCTGGGCAGGCTCTACAATTCCCATGCCAGCAACCGGATAAACAAACTAATCACCATCAACACTCCACACCATGGGTCGCCCTTCGCCAATGTAACGGCAGGTGTACGCGACTCGCTTCCCATTGAAGCCCGGTTGGCCATGAATATGGTAATGCGTCTCATCAAACGCGCAATCGACGAAGGCGCTATCGACGACCTGGTCGAAAACAGTGCCGGAATAACCTCGATTCCAGCCACACTCATTCCCGGTCACGCATTGGTTGGCACCGGTGGTTCGGCCTATGTCGGGGAGCAGCTGAGACACGCACCAACGGTGGATGCGCTAACGTATGCCGTGCTACATTTTTTCGTCGAGGGCGCTCTGAATTTACTGTTCGATGGCGAAGAACACGACCTGATAGTGGCGCGTGGCAGCCAGACCGGTGGGCTCAGCCCACTCGCCAGCACCCTCTATTCGGGCGCCGACAGTATGCACACACTTGCACCCTCAAGCACGAACTATGCTGCGGGCGTCATGGAGCTGCTAAACAGCCATAGGCTCGGGTCTATGTTCGAATATTTCCCTGAGCCCACGATCCTGACCTCCTCCCTCCTGGATAAGTGGTCCGCCGTAGCGCCGACGTTGTCTGAACGGCTAGCTAGGATTGAGGTGATTCCTTCCGGCATCGAAGTACTTGTTCCTGGCGATGGGAGCCCGGCAACAGCCGGTGAGCCTGTGCAGTTCACTGTCGTTGCAGCCGATGGTTTCGGCCTCAATAAGGTTCTGGTGATAGGTAGCGATTCTCATGCCTTGATCGAACAGCCGCCCTTCGAACAGAACGTGTGGATTCCACTAGAACATGCTGGCGCGATGGCCTTCGCGGTGTTAGGGAAGGATGCAAGCGGAAATATTACAGGGCCCGTTGAAGTATCTGTCCAAGTCACTGTGTCGGCCAGTTTACTCGGGGTGGACATCCTAAACAGCACAGGCTATCTGTTCGGCATCGGTGATAATCTCCAACTCTCGGTCCAAGGCCTCTACGACGACGATATCGACCGCGACCTCACCCATCCGTCCACGGGAACGGTATACTTTAGTTCGAATCCATCGATCGCAACGGTTGATGAAAATGGAAGAGTTACCTCGGTCGACCATGGAACCACTGCGATCATCGCCCAGAACGGTAATTTCCAAGACGGTATCTTGGTAACAGTCATGCATGACGATCGCCTATTCGCCAATGGTTTTGAGACGTTCCAGTGGCGTGCGGCGGCTGCAATCATGGGCCGTTGAGGGATTAAGAATGCACAGGCCCCTTTTTCTCTTGCTTATTTGCGTGCTGCTGTCTGGCTGCGGCGATTTGTTGCATCCGATCAAAATGCTTGCCGCAGGCGCCAGGGAGCCAAAGCCACTTGAACAGCAGTATCATAGTCTTGCAAGAGAAATTGCTTCACCGAAGCCGTGTCTACTGGTTTCCTCCAGCGCCATCAGTTTTTCCGCCTGGGGAGGCCCCGGAGCCAGATATATTCGCATCAGGTCCGACTGTTATCTAGAAGTGGCACTTAAAACACAGAACATACATCTTTGCGATCAAATAGAAAATATCCCTGTTTGGATGGAGCGTGACTCCCTTCTTGGACCCCATTATTGTCGCCAACTCGTCGAACAGCGAAACAGAGGTATCGGAGAGATGCCCGACCTGTCACTGCTGATGAGCGAAATGGGTTACGCCGACGATGAAATCGAACAGGCCAGTGGCAATCCTCGCAGAACCATGCGGTCCGAAGAGTTCTTCTATCGTATCGACCGGTTGCCGCACTACGGCAGCGAAGAGGACAGGCGCCAGATGCAGGCCATGGTCTGGCAGCCGCCAGCGCAGCATCCACCACAACCGGATGTCTGTGGTCCCCACGAGCAGCCACCCGGTGACGGCGAGCCACCCAGGATATGCATTCCGTTCCCTGGATAGTTGGTCCTGGTCGACTGGCACGGCTTGATTGCCGATGGACGGATGATCCGCCGGCGCCATCAGCCAGTATGGATATCCCGCACCGGCACTTTCAACGGGCCGCATTCGCGGCCCGTTTCGATCAGCAGCCGGGCCGCTCCGGCCCGCACTCGAAGCCATCGCGCAGCAGGATTTCCGGCGAAGCCAGTACCTGCGTGGTCTCGCTGGCGTGGTTGTTGCCGGTGTCCGGATCGGCCGCGATGGCGCTGACCTGGGCAATGGTGGTGATCAGCCCGGCCGGCGTGCGCACGTCGACCAGGGCGTCGATCTCCAGCACCGGTGCCAGGCTGGCCGCGGGCGTGCCAGTGGCCAGGGTGCAGGTCACTTGGCCGGCATCCGGCAGACAGGTCCAGTCGCGGCCGCTGCCACCATCCACGGTGCGCGCCTGGCCGTAGTCGGTGCCATCGGGAAGCTCAAGCACCACGGTGATCTCGCCGCTGTCATCGGGTCCGAAGTTGACCACATTGACCACCCAGGTGAGCGGATTGCCGGCGATGACCGGGTCGGGCACATCGGCCAGGCTCAGCGCCAGGTCGGCGCCCGGAGCGCTGCCCGCAGGTTGGCAGTTGTAGCAGACCAGGGCGAAATCCTGGGCGTTGCTGGCGCCGGCATTGGGCAGGGCGTTGGAGTTGATGTCGGCGGCCAGCACCTCCACCGCAATCACGCCGCCGTGCTGGTCCGGGCGCAGGAACACGCCTTCGGTGTTGTTGCGGTGCTCGGCGCTGCCGCCGGTGGCCGACCAGCCATCGGTGAAAACATTGCCCAGGTAGAGCTGGTCATCGGCCTGCACACGCAGATCCAGATCATTGTTCCAGGCCGGCGTGCTGCTGCCCAGGCCGTGGCCGGGAGCGTCGGTCCACACCAGCATCAGGCGCATCGGCTGATCCGGGTCGCCGGCTTCCCAGGTTTGCTGCCAGCTCTGGCCGGTGGCGTCGAACACGTGTTCCTGGTCGACATAGACCACCGGCAGCTCCGGTGCCAGGACGGCGGCCGGGCGCATCCGGCCCCAGCCCTGCTTGCGATCGGGGCGAGCGCCGATCGGGTTGTTGTTGGCATCGTTGTTGCCGACCAGATCCTGGCTCACCGGCAGGAACGCGGCCTTGACCAGGGCCGGGCTGGGATCGGCCCCGGCCAGCTCCCGGTAGTACTGGAAGAACAGGCCGGCGGCGCCGGCGACATGCGGCGCGGCCTGGCTGGTGCCGCCCTGCATGACATAGCCGCTGCTGCCGGCGGTGGAATCGGTGAACCGGCTGTTGGCGATCATGTGCGGGATGAAGCGGCCATCCAGGGCCGGGCCGTGGCCACTGTTGGCGGAAATATGCTCGTTGCGCAGATCCTGGGTGTTGGCATCGACCTGGGCCCAGGCCGAGCCGATGGTGAAGATGTTCTTGGCCTCGTCGGGGATGCCCTGCGAGCTGGTGCCGCCACCGCCATTGTCGATCGCCAGGACATACAGCAGCGGCTGGTCGCCGGTGGCGTCGGTATCGGCATCGCGGCTGCCGATGTCGACCTGGCGCGCGGTGGACTCGTAGCCGGCCGGCCCGCTGCCGCCCCAACTGTTGTTGGACAGCACCGCGCCGTTGCGCACCGAATCGCGCATCCGGTTCAGATAGGCGGGCGTGCCGGCCGCAAAGGTGTAGCGCTGCTCGATCAACTGCGCGCCCGGCGCCATGCCCAGGCCGCGCAGCAACCCATGGCTGTTGGTGAGCCCGGAGCTGCCGTCGGCGGCCATGATGCCGGCGACATGGGTGCCGTGATCGCCACCCTGAGTGCCATTGCCGCAGGTCGGCCCGGTGCAGGGCAGCATGCGGTTGATCAGGTCGGGATGGTTGGCCTGGGTACCGCTGTCGACGCAGGCCATGATCACACCGCTGCCATCCAGTTCCAGGTTCTCGAGGAAGGCCAGGTAGCCCGGGTAGGCAAGGCCGCCGGCGTCGACATTGCCGAAGTTGATCTGCACGCTGGTTTCGCTGCGGTTGAACGGCTCGATCACCGGTTGCACGGCGTAGATGCCGGGCAGGGACGCCAGTTGCGGCAGGCGGCTGGCGGCGACCTGCACCGTCAGCATGTCCAGATGGCGATCCAGGCGGCCACGGTCCTGCACTGTCACCGCCAGGGCGGCCAGGCGCTGGTCAAGATCGGCCAGGCCGGGGCGCGCCAGCAGGCTGACAGCGATCAGGCCCTCGCCATCGCGGCGCATCACCGGCGGCAACCGGTAGTCGGGCAGGAACTCGCCCTGCCAACGCACGCCGGGCAGTTGCCCAGCGCGGGCCTGGGCGGTCGCGTCGGCCCAGACCACATAGGTATGCGGATGGATGTACTGCACCGGCTCGATGCCGGCGGCGGCCAGCTCATCCAGCCATTGCTGTTTCACCGGGCCTTGGAACTGCACCAGGCGCCAGTCCGGCTCCGGTGTCGCCTGCCAGCCGGCGAACGGCGCCGCGCTCAGTTGTGCGGTCAAGTTCAATGGGTCGAAGCGTTGGCCGCCCAGATCCAGCTCGAACGGCCGCTCGACGACATGGATTTCCAGGCCTTCGGCACGCAGCGCGTCGATATCGGCGCTGGCCATCGGCAGCCAGCGGAAGGCGCCGTAATCAATGACGTTGCCGGAGTGCAGGCGTGCGTCGAGCTGGTCGGCTGCGCCGTGCACGCGCACCCAGCTCCGCGCATCGGTGGCAGCCGCGGTGGCCATGCTGGTGGCGAGCAGGACGGCGAGGGTGAAGCGGGCGAGAGTCAGGCTCATGGCGCGGTCTCCGGGGAGGGGTTGGACGGGCAACGGGGCCGTGGTCGGAAGTGCCGGCAGCGCCGGGAAGGCAGGATGGCAGTCTGGGTGTGGCAAACGCTGGGCCGCCGGTAATTGTATCGTCGGGAGGGGCTGGCGGTGGGCCGGGATTTTACGGGTCATCGGCGCCGGCGCTGCGCTGGCACCGCACTGGCAAAAACATCGGCACCGGCCCCGGTGCTGGCATCGACATGGCCATCGGCCAAAACACCAGCGTCGGCACTGGCTGGCGCCGGGTGGCTATGCTGGCGCCAAGGCCGGCCGATCCGGCACCGGTAGCGACAACGCCACGGAAGCGGCGATCAGCGGCGACCAGGAGAGCACAGCGATGACAGCAGCGGCGCGGAGCGATCAATGCTGAAACCAGGCCAGCGCGACCTGTACGCCGACGCGCTGCGCGCCGGCGCTTTGCTGGTAGTGGTGCTCGGCCACTGGCTGGCGACGCTGCCGCAACTGGAAGACGGCCGCCTGCTGGCAACCGGGCATCTGCTCGGCCAGTGGCCGCCCGCCGATGCGCTTACCTGGCTGGTGCAGGTGGTGCCGGTGTTCGTTTTCGTGTCTGGAGCGGTTTCGGTCCCCGGCGTCCTGGCCCGCCTGGCGGGCCGCCAGCAGCAGCGTCACTGGTGGGCCGGTCGCGCCCTGGCGCTGGCCCGGCCGGCGGTGACCTATCTGGCCCTGCTGGCGGCGCTTGCGCTGGTGGCACAAGTCACCGGCGGCCGCCTGCTGGCCGCCTTCAACCAGTCGCTGACCATCCACCTGTGGTTCCTGCCCATGCTGCTGGCGGTGCAGGCGCTGCTGCCGTGGGCGGTGCGCGCCGACCGGCGTTTCGGTTTGCGCGCAGTGGCTGCCCTGGTGCTGCTGGCAGCGCTGGCCGACCTGATCCGGGCCGGCATCACCTCGCCGGCACAACTGGCCCAGCTCGGCGCCCGGGTCAGCGCCGCGCCGCCGGGCATCGGCTGGCTCAACCTGCTGGTCGTGTGGCTGATACCGCAACAGCTTGGAATCGCCTGGCAGCAGAGCCGCCTGGCGGGTGCCCGCGCCGGTGCCGGCTTGCTGGCGCTGGCGGTGGTCTGGTTGGTCTTGGCCACCAGCAGCGGCTATCCGGTGGCCATGGTCGGCGTCACCCTGGCCGGCAACAACATGCTGCCGCCGAGCCTGGCCCTGATCGGTGTGATCTGGCTGCAGGTCGCCCTGGTGCTGTTGTGCGAACGGCCGGCGCGCAGGTTCCTGGCCCGGCATCAGGCGACACGGGTGATCGCCATCGCCGCGGCTCTGGGCATGCCGCTGTACCTGTGGCACAAGCTGGCCGAGTTGCCGGCGGCCTGGCTCGCCGAATCGCTGCTGCGAGTGCTGGAGCGCGGGGCACAGTCAGCATCCGATGCCGGTGTCATCGCCGCAATTGCCGGCGGGTTGGCCGCCGCGCTGGCGGCACCCGGGCCGGAGGCGCCCGGCTTCTGGCTCGGCCGCGTGCTGTGGCTGGTTTTGTGTGCGCTGATGGTGGCGCCGGTGCTGGCCGCCGTGGTCGGTTTCGAGCGCAGCCGCCGGCCGCGGCGCGAGCCCGCCGATGCTCTGCTGCCGGTTTTGGCTGGCGCCGTGGCGCTGTTCGCCGGCCTGATCGTGGCCATGGCCCTGGGCGTGATGCCCGGTGGCCTCATCGGCCTGGTCGGCGTGGTGGCGGCATCGTGGTTGCTGCGGGCCCATCCACAACCGCGGTGAAGGGCAGGGCGGCCGACAACCAATGCCTGCCGGCCCGGATGACGGCCAGCGCGGGCGGCAGGTTCAGCCGCTGCAGCCGCCGCAGCACACCGAGGGCTGGAGTTCGATGTCGGCGACTGCAAGCGGGTGGTCAATATCGCCGAAGGCCTCGACGATATCCGCGGCTTCCAGCCAGGTGGCGATGCGCAGCCTGCCGGTGTCGGCCTGGAAATCGACCAGCGCGGCGGGATCGGCCCGTTGCAGAACCGCGCCAAGTGCGGTCAGGTCCGGCCGGGAATCGAGGTGGATGTGGAATTCCATGAGGGCTGCTCCATGGCCGGATTGGGTCCAGCCTGGTCGCAAGTTTCGCCTGCCGGCTGCTGCCGCGCACTGATCCGGATCAGCCAGCGGCGCTGTCACCGTAGCCCGCCCAGGTGGCCCGTTGGGCGGCATTTGGGCAGCAATGCGCGGCGGCAGGAGTAGGATGGATGCAGGCCCAAGCGGCGGCTGCCTGCGCCCGGCCCATGTGCGGCAGGTGAGCGCAGGGAGGCCGCGGCAAGGCCATCGCTGGCGCCAGCGTGCGCCTGGCCCGATCAGCAATTTCGATCAGCGACCTGTGCAGGAGACCGACCATGAAACCAAGCCTTGCCCCCTTCGCCGCGCCGGCCATCGCCGGCCTGTCCGCGCTGCTGCTGCTGGCGTTCGCGCCGGTCGCCCAGGCGCTCGAACCCGCTTCCGAACAGGCCACCCCGCCGGCCGCTGAAACCAGTGCGCCGGAAGTGGTTGCCGGCCAGCGCAATCCCCTGGAGCTGCCCAGCCTGATCACCGCCACGCCCGAAGACGGCTTCCGCCTGGCGCTCAAGCTGGCGCGCCTGGGCGTCAGCCAGACCCAGCATGACAAGGCCGTACTGCACGCCGGCCGGGCCGAGTACGCGCACGACTCGGCGCAGTTGATCCAGGCCTCGCAGACGGTGGCAATCCATTTCCAGACCGTGGCGCAGGCCAACAACTTCTGGCGCGATTAGGCGCGTTGAGGGCTGGGCGGGCGTGACCTGCCACCCGCGATCCGCGATCCCGTACCCGGGCGATCGCCGGATTGCGCCGGGCTGCCGAGCCGATGCTTGCAGCCTTGCGTGTGGCACACCGTGCCGGCCTCCTGACCCACATCAGTGCCCGCGCCGGCGCGCGCCGGCACACTGGCCCCATGAGCCGCATCGATGACAATCACACCCGCCCTGATACCGGCCCGGCCAGCCCGCCGCAGATCGAGATCGACGGCGCCCTGGTCGCGCGCAGTCTAGGCCTTGAGGTCGCGCGCTTCCGCGAACTGATGGCCCAGCGCAAGATCGCCGTGCTCTGCGAGCGCGGCACCGGCGACGACGCCGGCCTGTACCGGGCCACGTTCTACTACGGCAGCAAACGGCTGCGCCTGGTGGTGGATGAGCAGGGTCAGATAGCTGGGTGAACCCTGCGGCTTCACCCCTCTGGCTGTGGCTTGACATACCATTCCTGGAGCATCGCCAAGCCGACAAGGAACTCTCATCCGGCCGCATCCCGGTCGAGATCTTGAAGCGATACGAGAAGTGGAAGGACATCGCCATGTTGTCCGGGCCTCAAGGCCTGCGGGCAATCAAGGGCTTTCGGGACGAGGCGTTGGGCGGCGAGTGGAAAGGGCACAGATCCTGCCGATTGAACGAGCAATGGCGGGTCATCTACACGGTTCAAGCTGACAAGCTCCTTGTCCAAGTCGTTCGTGTCACACCCATGACTACCGGAAACGCTGATATGCGCAATTACATTCCTGCCAACAAGCGCGTGGACGTGACTCCCGGGGAGTCTGTGCGCATCGTTCGCGAGCTCCGGGGATTGAGCCAGACACAGTTGTCCTCGCTTTGCGGCATTCCCCAGACAGCCATTTCCAGCATCGAGAATGGTCGGGTCAACCTCGGGGTTGAGCGCGCAAAAACCTTGGCTGTCGCACTGCATTGCCATCCGGCCGTTCTGGTCTTTCCTGGCTGGCAAGTCGAGTCTGCCGCCTGACAATGCCTCACAGCGGGAGACGGGCCATCGTGTACCTCACATTATTTTCTGCCCGCTGCTTAACGCCGCTGGCTCCCCACAGCGAGATCAATGAGACGTGCAAAGCGAACGACCTGCCGGTACCCTCCAGATAGACCCTCAGCAAGGCTTCGGGCCTCACCTTTCGGATGCGTTTCTCGACCTGTATGGTGAGGACTCGGTCTTTGTAAACGCTGCTGTAGATTTGCTCACCTGGCAATTCGTAGCCGTTCTTATCAAAGCTGAAAAGCTCCCTGCAGACTTTGTGCCAATTCAATACGGCACTCCCGAGATGCGGCACACCCTCGACGCCCTTCTCAAGACTCTTGCTGGCCGCGGCTTGGAAAAGCCTTCCACGGCGCTCATGCGGTCTGCTGTAGGGCAGGAACAGCCGCAGGCCTTTCAAACCGCAGCCAGCACCTTGCTTGGGTACGATCTGGTGTCGCGGTGGTTGCAGCGGTTAGAGCAACACAACTATGCGGGTGCTGACGCGTTATTGGCCATGCAGTAGCTGGACGCGCCGCTTCGCTGCGCAGCTTCCAGCAACTGGGTGTTGACTCCCGGTCGGCAGGCAAAGGCCTGACGTGGCATCTCAAGAGCTCTGGGAAGGTTTTCGCGCATCGTGACCAATGGCACGCTCTGAGATCACAGCAGAAGCCATTCAATTGAACTCTTAGGGCTGAAGGACGAGTACTGCATGGTCGATCTACAAAGAGCAGGTGGCATCGCCGCAGTGCTCCAGGCGCTGGCGTATGTCGTGGGATTTGCTGTTCTGGCCACGTTGCTCAATCCTGGGAACACAGAGAGCTGGAGCTCTGAGCAGCGGCTCGATTTCATCCTGGAAAGGAAGCTGGGCTTCCAGATCTGGATGAACTTCATCTACGTGGTCTTCGGCATCGCACTGGTCATCCTGGCTACGGCACTTCACGAACGGCTCAAGAATCATCTGCCGGGATTGATGCAAGTGGCAACAGCTTTCGGCCTGATCTGGGCGGGTCTTGTGATCGCCAGCGGCATGGTTTCGAGCGTCGGGCTGGAAAGTGTGGCTGCGCTTCATGCCGAAGACCTTGAACAGGCTGTGTCGTTATGGCATGCGGTAAATGCTATACAACTCGGTCTTGGGGGCGGTGTCGAGATCGTTGGCGGGTTGTGGGTGCTGTTGATCAGCGTCGCGGCATTGCGCTCCAGAAAGTTGTCAACGACGTTGAGCTATCTTGGCGTCGTGGTCGGCGTTGCCGGTCTCCTAACCATTGTGCCTGCGCTCGGCGACCTGGGGATGATATTTGGGCTTGGTCAGATTCTCTGGTTCATCTGGATTGGCTTCCATCTACTTTGTCGCCCCGCCGCTGACGACTCATCCAAGCCAACAACGCGCCGGGGCGGAGCAGCGTAGGTTTTCAACTGCTATGGACACAGTACGGATCCGGGAAGCAAGGCCTGCAGATGCCTCTGCCATCTGCGGACTACTGAAGACCATGATTCCGCTCGTGGTCCCGGATACGGCTGATTCGGCAGCGCGCATATTCCTAGAGCCTGCCAGAGGCTGCGGTGGCGGAGCGCCTTTTGGCCCTGAACTATTCGCACTTTGTCGCCGAGCGCGGCACGGAGTTTTGCGGTTACCTTGCCACCCGGGACGGATCTCACCTTTACCATCTGTTCGTCCGGCCTGAGCTTCACAGGCAGGGCATTGGACGTCTGCTGTGGCAGCATCTTCTCCGTGTCAATGGCCCCGGACCCTACACGGTAAACTCATCGCTTTCGGCCGTTGCCGTCTATCGAAGCTTCGGTTTTGTCTCCTCCGGGGCGCCACAACTTCACTGCTGCCCACCCTACGTGCCCATGACGTATATCGGTGGCAGCCAAGGATGACGCTACGTTTGATCTCCCGCTGGCTCATTTCGTGGCGCCAACGCCGCAAGAGCAGTTCACGGTGGTACTGCATGAGCGCGCCTGAGCATTCGTCGAGGCCGACCGCGCATCGTTCCTGAATTTTTTCGTTCGCCAGTGCTGATACGCTTCCGGCTGTCAGCTGTCAGCTGTCAGCTGTCAGCTGTCAGCCGTCACCGCAGCGGGCGGCTCAACACAAGCACGCAACTGGATTTCCCTCATCGTTGATACAAGGAGAAACATGATGGCAGGTTGGTTTGAACTGGGTAAAAGCTCGGACGGGCAGTTTCGCTTCGTTCTGAAGGCTGGCAACGCTGAAACCATCCTCACCAGCGAGCTGTACAAATCCCAGGCTTCGGCAAGGAACGGCATTGCCTCCGTGCAATCGAACTCAGCCGACGCCTCCAGGTACGAGAAGAAGGAGGCGAGCAACGGCAAGCCCTACTTCAACCTCAAGGCAGCCAATCACCAGGTCATCGGAACCAGTCAAATGTATGCGTCGGTGGCGTCACGAGACGCAGGGATTGCGTCTGTTCAAGCCAATGGCAAAACAACAACAGTGAAGGACAGCACCTGACAAGGCATTCAGGCCGAGGCCGCGTCGTGTCCGGCCTGACATGGGGAGTGCGGTGGTGGTCTACAAGTCCAAAGTCGATACATGGCTGGTTGCGGTGCTCGCGATTGCCGGCTGTGCTTCCCTGTTCGGCGCAGCCGTCACCGTGGCTGAGGGTTCTGCCATCGCGTGGGCGCTTGGCGTGTTCATCGCAGGCATCGGCGCAGCCCTGCCCATCTGGCTGCTGTTGTCGACGCGCTATACCTTGCAGCCAGACCGGCTGATCGTTCAGAGCGGCCCGTTCAAGTGGCGCGTTCCCGTCGCCGATATCACCGGGGTCACCCCCACTGGCAACCCGCTTTCAAGCCCGGCGTTGTCACTGGACCGGCTTCGTATCGACTATGGGCGCGGCGCCTCGCTGATGATCTCCCCTCGCGACAAGGACAGGTTCCTCAGCGATTTGGAGGCCGCACGTCGCGGTGGTGCCTGACTTCGCTACGCGAATAAATCGAGACGTTTAACTGCGCCGAGAGCTGCCCGCAAACGTGGCTCGACGTTCGGACGAATGTATTTCCGCGCCGTGTATGGAGAACACGCCGATGCCAGAAGCAACCGATAGCTCGTGGCGCCGCCGCAAAGACTTGATCATACGCGTGTTGGCGGTTTTGGTCGTGCTGGTTTCGTATTATTCGATCCAGTACATCACCGATGTGCTGGCCGTTCGCAGTTTTCTGGATCTGCCTGATGATTGGTGGCTGATTGCGTTCGATCATCATCTTGTCCAGATGATGTGCGCGTTGGCGGCGATCGCAGTCCTGTCGAGAGGACGCTGGCAAGACTGGGGTCTGAACTTTCGTAATTACCAGGAATCGTTCCGAATACTATGGCGCTTCCTGTATTACTACGGCGTCTATTTCATAGGCATCGGCTTTGTCGTCCAGCTTCTGTTCTTGCCTGCACGGACCTTGGTTGAGGAACTGGATGCAGGCAATATCATGGGCAGATTGGCGTTCGGGTTTGTGTTTGTCGGCTTGTCGGAAGAGATTCTGTTCCGTGGCCTGTTTCACACCTTTCTCGGCCTATTCTGGATTGGAATGACACGCTGGCGGTCAGTCGAGATGCCGTGGGCGGGCTGGATTTCTGCCGCTGTTTTCACCTTGGCCCATATTGGTGTCAGTTTCCCGGCATTTGAAGTCACACATCTGTATGTGCCGCAGCTTGTGCTGGCTTTCGCACTGGGGCTGTTCTATTCGTGGGCCTACCACCGCACGGGGAGCTTGCTGGCGCCGGTACTGGCGCATAACCTGTCGAACGGCCTGCTTTGGTCAAGCGAGTATCTGCTTGTATGGCTGAAGACGTGAGGCTCGTGGCGGTGTTCAAATCAGATGCAGATCAGGCAGACAGCGCCTGCAGTTGCTCGGCCTGGTATTCGCGGGCCAGAGCTTCGATCAAGGTGTCCAGGTCGCCGTCGAGAACTTCGTCCAGGGTGTAGACGGTCAGGTTGATGCGGTGTTCGGTGAGTCGGCCCTGGGGGAAGTTGTAGGTGCGGATGCGCTGGCTGCGGTCGCCGGAGCCAACCTGCAGGCGGCGTGATTGCGCCTGTTCGGCCTGTTGCCGGCTGCGCTGCTCGTCGGTGAGCCGGGCGGCGAGCAGGGCCATGGCGCGGGCGCGGTTCTTGTGCTGGCTGCGTTCGTCCTGGCATTCCACGACGATGCCGCTGGGCAGGTGGGTGATGCGGATCGCCGAGTCGGTCTTGTTGACATGCTGGCCGCCGGCGCCGGAGGCGCGGAAGGTGTCGACCTTGAGATCGGCCGGGTTCAACTGCACCTGCTCGATATCATCCAGCTCGGGCAGGATCGCCACGGTGGCGGCCGAGGTGTGGATGCGGCCCTGGGATTCGGTGGCCGGCACGCGTTGCACGCGATGGGTGCCGGATTCGAACTTGAGCCGCGAGTACACACCCTCGCCCTCGATGCGCACGATCACTTCCTTGTAGCCGCCCTGGTCGCCGGGGCTTTCGCTGACCGGCTCCAGGCGCCAGCCACGGCGCTCGGCGTAGCGGCCGTACATGCGCAGCAGGTCGCCGGCGAACAGCGCGGCCTCGTCGCCACCGGTGCCGGCGCGCATTTCCAGGAAGATGTTGGCCTCGTCGGCCGGATCGGGCGGGATCAGCGCCAGGTGAAGCTGCTGCGCCAGGGTCTGGCGTTGATCTTCCAGTGCCGCGACTTCCTCCTGGGCCATGGTGCGCAAGTCGGGGTCGGCGAGCAGCTCCCGGGCCGCGGCCAGTTCCCGGCTGTTGCCATCGTAGGCGCGCAGTGCCTGGGTCAGCGGTTCCAGGCGCGAGTACTCGCGCGACAGGTCGCGCAGGCGGTTGCTGTCCTCGGCGGCGTCCGGTTCGGCGAGCAGTCGGCCGACTTCCTGATGGCGTTCGGCCAGGGCTTCCAGGCGGCTGCGGATGCGCGCCGGAATCACGGTTGGTCGTCGATCTTGAACAGGCGTTCGGCGGCGTCGAGCAGGGCCAGGTCGCCCTGTTCGGCAGCCTGGCGCAACCGGCTGCTGGGCGCGTGCAGCAGGCGGTTGGTAAGCGTGTGCGCGAGCAGTTCCAGCGCTTCTTCGGGGCTGCGCCCGGCGGCCAGTTCGGCCAGCGCCTTGGCCAGGGCCTGGCTGCGCGCCTGTTCGCCTTCAGCGCGCAACCGGCGCAGCGGGCCGACGCTGCCCTGGGCGCGCCACCAGGCCTGGAAGTGGTCGACCTGCAGGTCGATCAGGGCTTCGGCCTCGCGCGCACCGGCGCGGCGCTGGTCCATGTTGCGTTCGATGATTTCCTTCAGGTCATCGACGGCGTACAGGAAGGCGTCTTCCAGGCGCGCGCATTCGGGATCAATATCGCGCGGCACGGCGAGATCGAGCAGGAACATCGGCCGGCGGCGACGGATCTTCAGCGCCGCGGCGACCTGCGCCTTGCTGAGTATCCGCTGCCGCGCGCCGGTGGCGCTGAGCACGATGTCGGCCTCGTGCAGGTGCCGGTCCAGGTCGGCCAGGGGCAGGGTGAAGGCGCCATTGCGGGCCGCCAGCGCCTGCGCGTGTTCGATGGTGCGGTTGGCGATCAGCAGCCGGCCGACGCCGATCTGTTCCAGATGGCGCAGCGCCAGTTCAATGGTTTCGCCGGCGCCGATCAGCAGCACCGTGGCCTTGCTCAGATCGGTGAAAGCGTCCTGGGCCAGGCGCACGGCGCAGTACGCCACCGACACCGGATGGCGGCCGATGGCGGTTTCCGTGCGCACCCGCTTGGCGACCGAGAAGGCCTGCTGGAACAGGCGCTCCAGGGCCGAGCCCAGCGCTCCCTGTTCCTGCGCCAGGCGCCAGGAATCCTTGAGCTGGCCCAGGATCTGGGTTTCGCCCAGGACCATCGAATCCAGCCCGCTGGCAACCTTGAACAGGTGCCGGATGGCGTCGCCATCACGATGGATGTAGAGCAGTTCATCCAGGCTGCCGGCGGTCAGGTCCTGGTGCTCGTGCAGCCAGCGCACCAGATCCACCTCGATGCCGGCATCGGCACGGGTGATCAGTTCGGTGCGGTTGCAGGTGTTGACCAGAGCCGCTTCCCGGACGCCGGGCATGCCGACCAGCACCGGCAAGGCAGCACGCGCGGCGGCGTCGCTGAAGGCGACCCGTTCGCGCCAGGCCAGTGGGGCGCTGCGATGGTTGATCCCGAGTACGAGTAAGCTCATGTCTTGGCTGGGCCACGACGCAGTACGCGCCAGGCTTTGGCAGAATGTGATTGTGCGGGCGGGACTCGCCCGCTTCAAGCCAAGGATCTTCTATGCGAACAGTTACCATTCCGCGGCCGCTGCCTTTGCTGCCGGCCTACAGGCGGCAATTGCCGCTGATCCTGGTGCTGGTTGTTGCCCTGTCGGCCTGTGCCGGCGGTGCCACGCGTCCGGAGGCGACAACCGGATCGTCATTGCCCGATGGCGATGACTGGCGGCTGTCGATTCCCGAACAAACGCTGGACATGCTGCCACTGGACCATCTGCTGGCCGCTGAATTCGCCTTGCGCGAGGACAATCTGGAGCGCGCCGCACAAGCCTATCTGGAAGCGGCCCTGGCCAGTGAGCGGATCGAGGTAGCCCGGCGCGCAACCCGGGTGAACCTGGCCGCCCAGCGCTGGCAGGATGCCGCCACCGCCCTGCAGCGCTGGCAGGAACTGGCTGGCCCGGGCTCGCCCGAACTGCAGCAGGCACACGCCGCCCTGGCCCTGGGCGAAGGCGATGCCGATGCCGCCACCAGCCATCTGCTGACCCTGGTTCAACCCGGTGGCGTGGTGGCGGCGCGGCTGGCGGCGGCGGCGCTGGAGAGCGCACCCGACCGCGCCCTTGCCCTGGCGGTGCTGCAGCGGCTGGCCGACTCGCCGCAGTTGCCGGCCGATGCCGCCGTGGTCATCGGCCTGAGCCAGGCGGGGCTGACCATGGAGCGCAATGACCTGGCCGAAGCCCTGGCCGGTCTGGGCACCACGCGCCTGCCCGAATCGCCCGAGGTCTGGTTCTGGCGCGCCCGCCTGGCCAATGCCGCCGGTGATCCGCAGCGCGCCCGCCAGGTGCTGGACCAGGCGCTGCAACTGAACCCGGACAGCCCCGAAATTCGCCGCACCTATGCCGTGCTGCTGAAGAACGAGTTCGACGATGCCCGCGGTGCCGCGCTGGCGCTGGCCGACCTGCCGGCCGAGGACGACAGTTTGGCCCTGCGCGCCGCCTACGCCCTGGAAGCGGGCGACTGGGATCAGGTCAGCGAGGTGCAGCAGGCCCTGCAGAGTCTGGATCCGCCGCATCCGGCCAACCGCCTGCTGCTGATGGCCGGCGTTGCCGAGGCCGTGGCCGAACATGTCGCCGATCAGGATCCGGCCCAGGCAGCGCGCTGGCGCGCCGAGGCGGTGGACTGGTATGACCGCGTCGATCCTGAAGATGGCGAGCGCCACGTCCGCGCCCAGCAGCGCCTGGCGGTGCTCGACCAGCGCGATGGCCGGCTCGATGATGCCCGTGCTCGCCTGGCGCGGATCCGTGCCACGGCCGATGCCGACGATCCGGCCTTCGGCGACAGCTATCTGCTGGAGGCCGAATTGCTGGAACGGGCCGGCCATGCCGATGACGCCATCGCGGTGCTCAGCGAAGGCCTGGAAGCACTGCCCGCCGATATCCGCCTGCGCTATTCGCGCGCCCTGGCCTATGAGCGCCAGGACAAGGTCGAGCCGGCCCTGGCCGACCTGCGCAGCCTGGTCGAGCTGGATCCGGACAATCCGATGTTCCTCAACGCCTACGGCTACACCCTGGCCGACCGCACCGATCGCCACGAAGAAGCCCTGCTGCTGATCCAGCGCGCGCTGGAAGCGGATCCCGAAGACATCGCCACCATCGACAGCATGGGCTGGGTGCTGTACCGGCTGGGCCGCAACGAAGAAGCGCTGCGCTATCTGCAAGTGGCCTTCGCCAGCCAGCCCGATGCCGAAATCGGCGCCCACCTGGGTGAAGTGCTGTGGGTGTTGGGCGACCGCGAGCAGGCACGAGTGGTCTGGCGCCAGGCCGCCGACAGCGACCCGGACAACCGGGTGCTGAAGGCAACCCTGGAGCGTTTCGGGGTTGAACAGCCCTGAACCGGCCGGCTTTCGTGGATGCGCTCTTGACGATGGCGCCGGCATCGGCCCAACCCGTTGCCTTGCCCGCAGCGATGGTCATGCGCGCGGCGCCATGGTGTCGGTTGCTGTGCCTGTTGCTGCCGGCGCTGGCGCTGGTTGCCTGCAGCAGCCAGCCGGTGCGTGATGATTCCCGCTGGCGGTCGGTCGAGGGCGTGGATCCGGCGCTGGCCGACAGCTTCCGGATCAGTGGCCGGCTGGCGGTCAGCGATGGCCGCGATGGTGGCAGTGCCGGTTTCCTCTGGTTGCAGGACGGCGATGCCTTCCAGGTCGAACTGCGCCAGCCGGTCAGCCAGCGCACCTGGCGCCTGAGCGGCGACAGCCACGGCGCCGTGCTCGATGACGGTTCCGGGCAACAACAGGCCGGTTCGGCCGAAGCCCTGTTGTACCAGGCTTTGGGTTGGCAGGTGCCGGTGACCGCCCTGCGCGACTGGGTGCGCGGCCTGGCCCACGCAGACATGGCGATCCAGGAAGGCGCCGAGGATGCTTTCGGCCGCTGGCAGTGGCTGCTCCAGGGCGGTTGGCGGGTGCAGTACCGCGGCTGGCTGGGCGACAGCGCCTGGCCGCTGCGCATCGAGGCGCGCAATCCGCCCTACAGCGTGCGCCTGTCGATCCAGGACTGGGCCGTGCCTCATGACCCGCCCCGGCGCTGATCCGGACGCCAGCGCCGATGGCCTTGTGTGGCTGCCGGCTCCGGCCAAGCTGAACCTGTTCCTGCATGTCATCGGCCGTCGCGCCGATGGCTACCACCTGCTGCAGACCGTGTTCCAACTGCTGGACTGGGGCGACCGGATCGGCCTGGCCGTGACCGATGACGGTGCCATCCAGCGCAGCGGCGGTTGCCCGGACCTGCCGGCCGGGCAGGATCTGGCGGTGCGTGCAGCGCTGGCCTTGCAGCGGGAAAGCGGTGTCCGTTCGGGTGCCCGCATCCATATCGACAAGCACATTCCGGTCGGTGCCGGCCTGGGCGGCGGCAGCAGCGACGCCGCCACCGTCCTGGTCGGCCTGGACCACCTGTGGCGCACCGGCCTGGCGGTCGAGCGGTTGGCGCAGATTGGCGCCAGGCTCGGCGCCGATGTGCCGGTGTTCGTGCATGGCCACAGCGCCTTCGCCGAGGGCGTGGGCGAAAAGCTCACGCCGGTGTCGCTGCCCGGGGCCGATTTCGTGGTCGTCTGGCCGGGGCTGCCGGTCGCCACGGCGGACATTTTCCAAGCGCCTGAATTGACAAGGAACACGCCGGCTTCGACAATATCGGCCCTTCTGCAGACCGCTGCCGGCAATGACCTTCAGCCAGTGGCCGTGCGTCGGCACCCGGAAATCGGCCAGGCCTTGGCCTTCCTGTGCCAGCATGGGCCGGCCCGGATGAGTGGTAGCGGCTCGGCGGTATTCGTGCCGGTGGCCGATGCCGCCACGGCGCAGGCGATAGTCGCCGACAGCCCCTGGCCGGCCTGGGCGGTACGCGGCGTCAACCGCTCGCCGCTGCAGCAGTTGCTGGCCGGTGATGGCCGATGATGGCCGGCGCTTGGCCGCGGGCCTGAATCACGGCCGACAATGGACGCGAACACCGGTGGCAGCGGCTGCCGGTAGTGGCAGGATCAGGCCGGGCAGGCCAGAACAAGACGTGTTGGGGCGTCGCCAAGTGGTAAGGCACCGGGTTTTGATCCCGGCATTCGCAGGTTCGAATCCTGCCGCCCCAGCCAGTTCCAGGTACGGTGCAGCAAGCCGCTGCGCCGGAGTTTCAGGCGATCGCCGGCGCGGTCGTTCCATTCAGGTGGCCTGCGGCCCGATCCCGCAAGTCACGGCAAGCAGACGCGAAGCTCATGACTCCTGAAGGCATCTTGGTATTTACCGGCAACGCCAACCGGCCGCTGGCCGAGGCGATCTGCCAGCAACTGGGCGTGCCCATGGGCAAAGCCCAGGTCGGCCGGTTCTCCGATGGCGAGGTGCAGGTCGAAATCGAGGAGAACGTGCGCGGCCAGGAAGCCTTCGTGATCCAGTCGACCAGCGCGCCGACCGCCGATCATTTCATGGAGCTGCTGGTGATCATCGATGCCCTCAAGCGCGCCTCGGTGAGCACGGTGACGGCGGTGATGCCCTATTTCGGTTATGCCCGCCAGGACCGGCGGCCACGTTCGGCACGGGTGCCGATCACGGCCAAGGTGGCAGCCAAGATGATCGGCGCGGTCGACGCCGACCGGGTGCTGACCCTGGACCTGCACGCCGACCAGATCCAGGGCTTCTTCGAGATGCCGGTGGACAACGTCTATGCCTCGCCGATCCTGCTCGCCGACATCTGGCGCCAGCAGGGCTCGAAGGATCTGATCGTGGTCTCGCCCGATGTCGGCGGCGTCGTCCGCGCCCGCGCCATCGCCAAGCGCCTGGATGATGCCGACCTGGCAATCATCGACAAGCGCCGGCCGCGCGCCAACGAGGCCACGGTGATGAACATCATCGGTGACGTGCAGGACAAGCTGTGCGTGCTGGTCGACGATATCGTCGATACCGCCGGCACGCTGTGTGCCGCCGCCGCCGCGCTCAAGGGCCGCGGCGCGCGCCGGGTGGTGGCCTACTGTACCCACCCGGTGCTGTCCGGTGCCGCCATCGACAACATCGAGGCGTCCGTGCTCGACGAACTGGTGGTCACCGACTCGATCCTGCTCAGCGCCCGCGCCGCCACCTGCCCGCGCATCCGCCAGCTCAGCGTTGCCGAGCTGCTGGCCGAGACCATCCGCCGCATCGCCGTCGGCCAGTCGGTCAGCTCGCTGTACGTGGATTGAGGCCGGCATCCACCCGCAGATCCTTTTCCCCGCAGCGGCCAACACCGCTGCGGATTTCCGACCCCCCGCTGGTCGCGGCGGGGGCATGACGCCGAAAGGCACCTGAAACAAAAGAGGCAACAACCATGGCAACCAGCCACAAGATCGAAGTGCAACTGCGTGATGCGGGAGGGAAGGGTGCGAGCCGCCGCCTCCGTCATGCAGGCACCGTTCCCGCCATCGTCTATGGCGGCGATCTGCCGCCCGTGTCGATCCAGATGAACCACAACACCGTCTGGCTGCTGTCCCAGAACGAGTGGTTCTACTCGGCCATCCTGGACCTGAGCCTGGACGGTGACGTGCAGCCGGTGCTGCTGCGTGACATGCAGCGGCATCCGCACAAGCAGCAGATCCTGCATCTGGATTTCCTGCGCGTGAAGGCCGACGAAATCCTCCGTACCCCGGTGCAGCTGCACTTCCTCAACGAAGATGTCTCGCCGGCCGGCAAGACCGCGGGCGTGGTCATCTCCCGCACCATGACCGAAGTGGAAGTCGCCTGCCTGCCACGCGACCTGCCCGAGTTCATCGCCGTTGACCTGTCCGATTTCACCGTCGGCCAGATCCTGCACCTGTCCGACCTGAAGCTGCCCGAAGGCGTGGAAATCCCCCAGCTCAAGCTGGGTGCCGACCACGACCAGGCCATCGTGATGGCGCGTGAAGTGCGCGAGGAAATCGATCCGGTCGAAGGCGAGGACGACGTCGCAGGCGAAGGCGACGACAAGGAAGCCTGAGCCTGAGTCCTACGCAAACCCGCGGCGGCCGCAGCATGGGCCGCCGCCATTGTTGTCGCCGCATCCGGGCACCCCGACGCTGCCCGGATGCCGTTTGCCAGGGAGTCGCGCCATCGTGGCCATCCAGATCAAGCTGATCGTCGGCTTGGGCAATCCCGGCGCCGAATACGAACACAGCCGGCACAACGCCGGCGCCTGGCTGTTGCAGACCCTGGCCGCGCGCGAGGGCGTGCGCCTGGGCGTGGACAGCAAGCTGCATGCCCTGCTCGGCAAGGCCACGCTTGCCGGCCGACCGGTCTGGCTGGCCCGGCCCACCACCTTCATGAATCACAGCGGCCGCGCCGTGCAGGCGCTGCTCAACTACTACCGGATCGAGCCCGAACGCATGCTCATCGTGCATGACGATCTGGACCTGCCGCCCGGCGTCGCGCGCCTGAAGTACGACGGTGGCCACGGCGGCCAGAACGGCCTGCGCGACATCATGGGCCAGCTCGGTCATGGCCGCTTCCATCGCCTGCGCATCGGCATCGGCCATCCCGGCGACAAGAACCGGGTGACGCCCTGGGTGCTGGGCCGGCCTGGCGTGCAGGATCAAGCCGCCATCGTCGCCGCCATTGACGACGCGCTGGCCGTGCTGGACCGCGTAATCACCGGCGAGCTGGAAGCGGCCATGCAGGAACTGCACAGCCCGCGCGGTTGATGCCGGCCGGCCGTTGTCGGCGCGCCGCCGGCAAGCCTGATGCCGGCATATCGGGTTCAGCCGCCCTGTCGTACTATCGCCGCGCCCCAGGAGTACAGATATGAAGCCACAAGGCGAGCCCAACCCCTCATTCGACGATGCCGTGATCGATCCCGACCAGGCCCTGCCCGGGCGCGCCGAACCGCTGCCGCTGGACAACCAGCATCTGGTCCTGGCCACGCCCTTGCGCGGGGATTTTCCCGGCATGCAGCGGGCGGTTTTCGCCATGGGCTGCTTCTGGGGCGTGGAGCGCCTGTTCTGGCAGTTGCCCGGCGTGGTCAGCACCGCCGCCGGCTACACCGGTGGCATCACGCCCAATCCGACCTACGCCGAAGTCTGCTCGGGCCGCACCGGCCATGCCGAGGCGGTGCAGGTGATCTACGACCCGGCTCACCTGGACTACGCCCAACTACTGCGCACGTTCTGGGAAAACCATGACCCGACCCAGGGCATGCGCCAGGGCAACGACATCGGCAGCCAGTACCGCTCGGCGATCCAGGTGCTTGATGAGCAGCAGCGCGAGTTGGCGCTGGCCAGCCGGGAACAGTTCCAGCAGCGCCTGACCGCCGCCGGCCTGGCGACGATCAGCACCCAGGTTCTGTCGCCGTCGCCGTTCTATTACGCCGAGAACGAGCACCAGCAGTACCTGGCGCGGCATCCGCACGGCTACTGCGGCCTGGCAGGTACCGGTGTGAGCTGTCCGATTGGCCTGGATATGGCCCAGGCCGCCGGTGGCTGATCGCCCCGGTCACCACCACCGCAGGCGCTGACAGCCAAGCATGGCGGCAAACCCGAAAAGCCGTCGCGACGGAGGCCGCGGCAGTGCCCGCAGGTCCGGTCGCGGCAATGGCGAAACAGCGCCCGGGCGTGGCTGGCTGGCCCGCTCGCTGCTGCGCCTGGGCCTGTTCGGCCTGGGTTTGGCGGTGGGTTTCGTGGTGCTGTATGGCTGGTACCTGGATCGCCAGATCGCCCAGCGCTTCGCCGAGTTCACCGCCAGCAGCCAGCCCAGCCGGGTGTACGCGCGCGCCCTGATCCTGCGCGCCAACATGGCGATGACGCCGGATGCGCTGGCAGCCGAACTGCAGGCCTCGCAATACCAGTCCGGCGGTTCGGCGCGGCCAGGCCAGTACAGCCGCGATGGCGGGCAGTTCGCCATCCACACCCGCGGTTTCCGTGATCCGGCCGGCGCCTGGCCGGAACAGCAACTGCGCGTGGCGATCACCGGCGGCCGGGTCGCGGCAATCACCGATCCGGCCGGCACCGCCCTGGCCGAAGCACGCATCGATCCGGCCCGTATCGCCACTTTCTACGGCCCGCGCCAGCGCGAGCAGCGGCCGCTGCGCCTGGCCGAGATGCCGCCGCTGCTGGTGATGGGCGTGCAGGCGGTCGAAGACCGGGATTTCAAGCACCACCACGGCGTCGACGCCAGCGCCATCATCCGTGCCGCTTGGCGTAACCTGACCACCCACCGCACCCAGGGCGGTTCCACCATCACCCAGCAACTGGTGCGCAACCTGTTCCTGACCCTGGATCAGACCTGGACGCGCAAGGCCAACGAGGCCCTGCTGGCGGTGCTGATCGAGGCCCGGCAGGACAAGGGCGAGATCCTTCAGCTTTACCTCAATGATGTTTTCCTGGGCCAGCACGGCGGCCAGGCGGTGCATGGCATGGCGGCGGCGGCCGAGTTCTATTTCGCCCGCGAGCTGTCACAACTGGGCACCGCCGAGCTGGCGCTGCTGGTCGGCCTGATCCAGGGGCCGTCCTGGCTCAATCCGCGCCGGCATCCGCAGCGGGCGCAGCAGCGGCGCGACCTGGTGCTCGGTCATTTCGCCCAGACCGGCCTGATCGACGAGGCCGAACGCCGTTACGCCGTCAGCCAGCCACTGGCGGTGACCGCCCAGCCGGGCCTGGCGCGCAATCGCCACCCGGCGTTCATGGACATGGTCCGGATCCAGTTGGGTCGGGGCCTGGATGCCATCGCCCTGGCCAGCGAGGGCCTGGCCATCCACACCACCCTGGCGCCCTCGGTGCAGGCGGCGGCGGAAACCGCGGTGCGCGAACGCGTCGCCGAGCTGGCCAATGCCGAGCGCCTGGAAGCCGCCGCCATCGTCACCGATCCCTACAGTGGCGATGTTCTGGCCGCGGTCGGTGGCCGCGATCCGGCCGTGCATGGCTTCAACCGGGTGCTGCGGGCGCGGCGGCCGATCGGTTCGCTGGTCAAGCCGTTCGTCTACCTGGCGGCGCTGGCGCAACCCTCGCGCTGGTCGCTGGCCAGCATTCTCGATGACGTGCCGGTACGCGTATCGCTGCCCGGCGGCCGAAGCTGGGAACCGAAGAACTACGACGGCCGCCATCACGGTGAAGTGCTGCTGGTCGATGCCCTGGCCCGATCCCACAACCTGGCGACCGTGCAACTGGGCCTGGCGGTGGGCGTGGAAACGATCGCCACCTTGCTGTCCTCGCTCGATGGCGGCGCGCCGGTGGCGCCCAATCCATCGCTGGTGCTGGGCGCGCTCGACCAGAGCCCGGCCCAGGTGGCGAAGCTCTACGGCTACCTGGCCTCCGGTGGCCAGGCGCGGCCGTTGCGCGTGGTCACCGGCGTACTCAATGTCCACGGCCGCACCCTGGCCCAGGTGCGGCCGGCGCCGGGCCGCGGCAGCCACCAGGCCGCCGTCGCACTGGTCGGCCATGCCCTGCAGGAAGCCGGCCGCATCGGCACCGGGCGCCGGATCGCAAGCACGCCGCTGGCCCGGTTCGAACCGGCCGGCAAGACCGGCACCAGCAACGACGGCCGCGACAGTTGGTTCGCCGGCTACAGCGGCAACCTGCTGGCTGTGGTCTGGGTTGGCAACGATGCCAACCAGGCGCTCAACATCACCGGCGCCAGCGCCGCGCTGCCGGTCTGGATCGACCTGATGCAACGCCTGCCGCAGGTGCCGCTGGCGGTGGACAGCCGTGCCGCCCTGGCCTGGCAGAGCATCGACAGCGAAGGCCGGGCGTTGCCGGCGCGCTGCCCGGATACCCGCAGCCTGCCGTTCGTGCCCGGCTACACGCCGGCGCAGGCGCGGCTGGGCGGTTGCCTGGACAACGCCGCGGGCGATTTCCTGCGCCGCGTCGGTGGTGACCGTGCGCCGCCCACGGCGGGCCGGCAGCCTTGACCGGCGACAACAACGCCACCATGACATCCGCGCCCCGACACTGTTGGCCATGATCGATATGCCTCATTCCACGTCCGTGACCAGCCGCCGCCAGCGACCGGTGCTGACCGCGGCCATACCCATGTTGACGATGGCCGCGTTGCTGCTGGCCGTCGTCGCGCTGATGGCTGGCTGCGCTGGCAATCCACCGGCGCCGACAGTGAGCCCCGCGCCCACGGCGCCGGCCAATGTCCTGGCGCTGATCCGCGATCAGGCCGTGGCCTATCGCGCACCGTTTGCCGTGGAACTGATCCGCGACGCCGCCATCAGCGAAGCCATCGAGGCATCGAAACAGGCCGAAATGCGCGGTGATCGCGCCGCCGCCGAAGCCGCCCTGCGCGATGCCCTGGACGATCCCGAAGCGCGCCAGCGCTATGCCGAACTGCTGCTGGCCCGCGGCGCTGCCGCGGAGGCCGAGCAGATGGCGCGCCAGTCCTGGCAAGAAAGCGCCCAGGTCGGCGAATGGTGCGCGCGAAGCTGGTTCACCATCGCCGAGGCGCGCGAGTTGCAGTACGCGCCCAACGGCGCCCGCCAGGCGCGCGAGCGCGCCCGCGACTGCATGCCGCCCAGCGTCGACCGCTACTGATTCGCTGCCGTGGTTCCTGGTTTTCCGGCGCCGCAGCCTGTTTGCTGCGATCATTGGCCATGGCTTTGATTCGTCACCGGCCGGGTTGTCCCGGTCTTTTTTGCATGCAGCTTGCCGGCAGTCACCTGCGGGCAGCGCCGCCATGAGCAGCGCGGTGATCGCGATCGACGAGGCCACCGTCCAGACCCAGGTACGGCGCTGGCTGGACAAGGCGGTGATCGGCCTGAACCTGTGTCCGTTCGCGCGCGCCCCGCATGTCAACAACCGGCTGCGCCTGCGCATCAGCCAGGCCACCGATACCGATCAATTGCTGGCGGATCTAAGCCAGGAGCTGACCTACCTGGCCGACGCCGATCCGGCCGTGTGCCAGACCACCTTGCTGGTGCATCCGCGGGTGCTGGGCGATTTCCTGGCGTTCAACGATTTCCAGGACCAGGCCGATGCCGCGCTGTGCGCCCTGGGTTTGGAAGGCGTGCTCCAGGTCGCCAGCTTCCATCCCGATTTTCTTTTTGCCGATGAGCCCGCCGATGATGTCAGCCACTGCAGCAATCGCTCGCCCTATCCGATCCTGCACCTGCTGCGCGAGGATGACATCAGCCGGGCCGTGGATGTGCTGGCCGATCCCGATGAGATCTACCGGCGCAACATCGCCACCTTGCGCCGGCTCGGCCATGACGGCTGGCGGGCGCTGTGGCAGGACGATGCCGAGCCATGACTGAGCCAAAATCGCCGCAGGAGCCCGCCGACAGCGTGCGGCTGAACAAGTGGATCGCCGACTCGGGTGCCTGCTCGCGGCGCGAGGCCGACCGGCTGGTGGCGGCCGGCCGGGTCCGGGTCAATGGCCAGCCTGCCGGTATCGGCACGCGCGTGAGTGCCGGCGACACGGTGCACGTCGATGGCCAACCGCTGCAGCAGCGTCGGGCGGCGCCGGGCCGCCGGCAACATGTCTATATCGCCCTAAACAAGCCGGTCGGCATCACCTGCACCACGGACCAATCGGTGCCCGGCAACATCACCGGCTTTGTCGGCCATGAACAGCGCATCTTCCCGATCGGCCGCCTGGACAAGGATTCCGAAGGGCTGATCCTGCTGACCAGCAACGGCGATATCGTCAACGAGATCCTGCGCTCGGAAAACCGCAAGGAGAAGGAATACCTGGTTGGCGTCAACCTGCCGGTGACCGACCAGTTCCTGCGCGGCATGGCCAAGGGCGTGCGCATCCATCGCCAGATGACGCTGCCGTGCCGGACCTCGCGCATCGCCAAATTCGGCTTCCGCATCGTGCTCACCCAGGGCCTGAACCGGCAGGTGCGGCTGATGGCCGCCGCCTTTGGCTACCGGGTCACCCAGTTGCGCCGGGTGCGCATCGACAACGTGCGCCTGGAAGGACTCAAGCCCGGCCGCTGGCGCAACCTCACCGAAGCCGAGCTGTCCGGGCTGCTGCCCGGGCGCAGCGACTGGTAGGACAGGGGCCGACAGCCGCGCCGGCCGGCAGCCCGGGTGCCGCCCCGTGCCGAAGCGGTTTTGTTATCGTTGCCGCCCCTTCCCGTGCAAGCGACCATGGCTGAAACCCGCGATATTGCCGCCCTGCTGCGCGCCCAGACGCCGCTGATCCTGATCGATACGCCGGACGAGGCGCGCGTGGTCGACCTGTTCCGGCATCTGCTGGACAAGGTGCTGCGGCCGCTGTACCGCTGGTCGATCACCGATGGTCTGCGCCGGCTGGATATCGATCTGGACGAGGACCGGCCGGCTCCCGATGTTGGCTCCACGCTGCGCGCAATCCGCGAGGCACGGCTGGCCGGCACCTATGTCCTGTTCGACCTGCATCCGTATCTGAATTACGCCGTCACCCAGCGCAACCTGCGCGAGATCGTGCAGCGCGAGGATTGCCCGGAGCACACCCTGGTGCTGGTCGGCCACCGCATGGAGCTGCCGCCGGAACTGGACCGACTGGCGGTGCGCGTGCCGCTGCGCCTGCCCGATGCCCAGGCCCTGTCACGGATCGTGGCCGAGGAGATCAAGCGCTACCCGGGCGCCCATGGCGGCCGCCGGGTTGAGGTCGAGCCGGAGACGGTCAGCGCCATCGTGCGCAACCTGGAGGGCCTGGATGCCAGCGAGGCGCGGCAGATCGTGCGCCAGTTGATCCATGGCGATGGCGTGCTCGACGGCAACGACCTGCCGGCGCTGGCGCGGCTGAAGTTCAACCTGCTCAACCGCTCCGGCCACCTGCATTTCGAATACGACACCGGCCAGTTCAGCGATGTTGCCGGGCTGGAGCGGCTCAAGCGCTGGGTCCGGCGCCGGCGCGCCATCGTGCTCTCGCCTGAGCCGCCGCCGGGCCTGGATCCACCGCGCGGCGTGCTGCTGCTGGGCGTGCAGGGTTGCGGCAAATCGCTGGCCGCCAAGGCCATCGCCGGCGGTTTCGGGCTGCCACTGCTGCGCCTGGATTTCGGCACCCTGTACAACAAGTACCACGGCGAAACCGAAGCCAACCTGCGTGCCGCCCTGGCCTCGGCCGAGCAGCTTGCGCCGTGCGTGTTGTGGATCGACGAGATCGAGAAGGGCCTGGCCAGTTCCGGCGACAGCGATGGCGGCGTTTCGCGCCGCGTGCTCGGTTATTTCCTCACCTGGATGGCCGAGCGAAAGAAGGCGGTGATCCTGGTTGCCACCGCCAATGCCGTGCGCGAGTTGCCGCCAGAGCTGCTGCGCAAGGGCCGCTTCGATGAAATCTTCTTTGTCGACCTGCCTTCGGCGCCGGTGCGGCAGGACATCTTCCGCCTGCACCTGGCCCAGCGCGAGCTCGAGTCCGATGCCTTCGACCTGGCAGCCCTGGCCGTCGCCAGCGACGGTTTTTCCGGCGCCGAGATCGAGCAGGCCATCGTCAGCGGGCTGTACGCCGCCCACGCCGAGGGCACCGCGCTGGACCAGGCGCTGCTGCTGGACGAACTGCGCGAGGCCCGGCCGCTGTCGGTGCTGATGGCCGAGCAGGTCCAGGCCCTGCGCGACTGGGCACTGCCGCGCACCGTGCCGGCCGACTGAAGACCGGCATCGACCTGCTGTTCCAGGGCCGCCGTGCCGGGCTTGCCGCGTGGCGGGCCTTGTCCGGCGGCGAATGCCGTCGACGTCCGTGAGCGCCGCCCTGGTCTGGACACGGGCCCTGGGCGCGGCCTTGGCGCTTGCCGGCGAGGCGCTGAAGCGGCCGGCCATGCCGGCCACGTCGATGGCGGCTTCTGCGGCCAGCCGCTGCCCGGACCGGCATCGGCGCGCGCGCGGCGGCATACTGGCACCATGACCCGAATGGCATTGGACCTGCAGCTTGAAGATGGCGGCGCATCAACCGCGGCCGACGTGCTCGGCAACGCCGGCGCGTTCGCCGCCAGCCAAGCCGGTTTTGCAGCGCGCCCGGCACAGCAGGCCCTGGCCGCGGCCATCGAAGAGGCCATCGCCAGCCGCGCCTGCCTGATCGCCGAGGCCGGCACCGGCATCGGCAAGACCTACGCCTACCTGGTGCCGGCGCTGCTGTCCGGGCGCCGGGTGATCATTTCCACCGGCACCAAGGCGCTGCAGGACCAGTTGTTCCGGCGTGACTTGCCGCGAGTCTGCGCCAGCCTGGGGCTGCGCCCGCGGTCGGCACTGCTCAAGGGCCGCGGCAACTACGTGTGCCTGTACCGGCTGGAACAAAGCTGGAAGGAAGGCGGCCGCCACGGCCAGCGCGCCGATGCCGATCTTCTGGCCCAGTTGCGCGAGTTCACCGCGCGCAGCCGCGATGGTGATCTGGACGGGTTCGCGCCGATGGCCCAGGACAATCTGGCCCTGCGCCTGCGCGTCACCTCCAGCCGCGACAACTGCCTGGGCGGGGAATGCCCGGACTTTGCCGACTGTTTCGTGGTCAAGGCCCGGCGCGCCGCCCAGGACGCCGATGTCGTGGTGGTCAATCACCACCTGCTGCTGGCCGACTTCGCGCTCAAGCAGGAGGGCTTTGGTGAAATCCTGCCAGGCGCGGCCACCTTCGTGATCGACGAGGCGCACCAGTTCCCCGAGACCGCGGCGCAGTTTCTGGGCACCGCGCTCAGCGACAGCATGCTGCGCGAATGGGCCGCCGATCTGCTGGTGGAATGCGGCGAGGTCACCGGCGCCCTGGCCCTGGTGCGCAACGGCCTGGACGAGCTGGAAGCCCGCCTGCGCCGCTTGCGCCTGGCCATGGACAGCCTGCCGCAGCGCGCCGGTGCCGAGCAGGTGCTCGATCATGCCCAGGCCAGCGAACACCTGGCCGGCATCGACACCGGCCTGACCGGCCTGGCCGCCGTACTTTCCGGTCTGGCCGGCAGCAGCCCGGGCATGGACAACCTGGGCGATCGCCTGCTGGATCTGCGCAAGCGCCTGCGGCTGTGGTGCGATGAGCGCGGCGCGATCGATGATCTCGATGGCGCGCCCGATTCCCGATCTTCGCCAACATCGCCAACGTCGCCATCGCCGGACCGGGAATCCGGCCACGACCACGCTGGCTACGGCCCGGCCGACCATGAAGCGCACCAACCGGCCCGGCCGCCCGCCATCGATCGACCCCGGCTCGATATCGCCAACGGCATCCGCTGGTATGAGCTGAGCCAGCGCGGCTTCCGCCTGGTGCTGACGCCCTTGAGCGTGGCCGAGCCGCTGGCGCAGTTTCGCCAGCAATCGCGCGCGGCCTGGATTCACACCTCGGCGACTCTGGCGGTGGCCGGTGATTTCAGTCTGTTCCAGCGCCGGCTCGGCCTGTTGCCGGCGCCCTTGCCGAGCGCAGCGGCGCCCTGGCAGGACCTGGTCGATGCCGATTTCGAGGATGCCGAACCGTCATTGGTGGCCGCCGCCGACAGCGCCAACCAGCCGCCCCTGCGCACGCTGAACCTGGACAGCCCGTTCGACTACGCGCGCCAGGCATTGCTCTATCTGCCGGCCGAGCTGCCCGAACCCAACAGCCCGCAGTGGCTGGATGCCATCAGCGCCGAGCTGGCGCGTCTGGTCACCCTGTCCGGTGGCCGGGCGCTGCTGCTGTTCACCTCGCACCGGGTGCTGCAGCATGTCGCCCGGGTTCTGCCGCGCCACAGCGATTACCCGTTGTTCGTGCAGGGCCGGGCCGGCAAGCACCAGTTGCTGGAGGATTTCCGCAAGGCCGGCAACGGCATCCTGCTCGGCGCGGCCAGCTTCTGGGAAGGCGTGGATGTGCCCGGGCCGGCGCTGTCGCTGGTGGCCATCGACAAGCTGCCGTTCGCGGCGCCGGACGATCCGGTACTGACTGCGCGCATGGCCGCGATCCGCGCCGAAGGCGGCGATCCGTTCAACCACTGGCAATTGCCGCAGGCGGCGCTGATGCTCAAGCAGGGCGTCGGCCGGTTGATCCGCAGCGTCGAGGACCGTGGCGTGGTCGCCGTGCTTGACCGGCGCCTGCACAGTCGCGGCTACGGCCGGCGCCTGCTCGCCGCGTTGCCGCCGATGCGCCGTAGCCAGCGGCTGGCCGATGTTGCTGATTTCTTCCAGGAAGAGGGCCAGAGCGAGCCTGCGGCAGGCTGAAGCGGGGCGTTCTTTCCCGGCGCGCCGCTACTGCCGTGCGCTGTCGCGGCTCAGCCGTTGCGCTGCCCGCCCTGTCGCCGCCATTGCGCCACCGCCTCGATGAAGCGGGCGATGTCTGCGTGAGTGTTGTACAGCGGCACCGGGCTGATCCGGATCACGTCCGGTTCGCGCCAGTCGCCGATGATTCCCTGGCCAGCCAGAAACCCGAACAGCTCGCGCCCGGCCTCGCGCCCGGCGCGCACGCGCAAGGAAAGCTGCGCGCCGCGTCGATGGCTCTCGGCCGGGGTGACGATTTCCAGCACATCGTCCAGCTCGTTGACCACCTGCTCGGCCAGCCAGCCGGTCAGGGCGATGGATTTTTCCCGCAGCCGGTCCATGCCGGCCTGGCGGAACAGTTGCAGCGACACCCGCAACGGCGCCAGCGCCAGGATCGGCGGGTTGGACAACTGCCAGCCATCGGCGCCGCGTGCCGGCACGAAATCCGGACCCATCTGGAAGCGGGTTTCCCGGTCGTGGCCCCACCAGCCGGCAAAGCGCGGCCGGTCGCTGTCGGCATGGCGCTCGTGCACGAAGGCGCCGGCGACCGCGCCCGGGCCGGCATTGCCGTACTTGTAATGGCACCAGACGGCGAAATCGGCGCCGGCATCATGCAGGTCCAGCGGCACATTGCCAAAGCCGTGCGCCAGGTCGAATCCGGCGATGGCGCCGACCGCATGCGCCTGCGCGGTGATCGCGGCAAGGTCGAAGCGCTGGCCGCTGCGGTACTGCACGCCGGGCATCAGCACCAGCGCCAGGCGCTCGCCATGGCCGGCGATGGCCCGGGCGATGGCGGCATCGGAAATCGTCCCGGCCGGTTCATCCGGTTCCAGCTCGATCAGGTCGCTGGCCGGATCGAAGCCGTGGAAGCGGATCTGCGATTCCACCGCATAGCGGTCGGACGGAAACGCACCGGCCTCGATCAGGATCGCCGGCCGCTGCTTCGTCGGCCGGTAGAAACTGACCATCAGCAGGTGCAGGTTGGTGGACAGCGAGTTCATCGCCACCACTTCGCACGGTTTCGCGCCGGCCACCAAAGCCAGGTCATCGCGCACGAACTCGTGGTAATCCATCCACGGCAGCTCGCCCTTGAAATGGCCTTCCACGGCCAATTCGCCCCAGCAGCGCAGCTCATGCGCCAGCGCGGCACTCACCGCACGCGGCTGCAGGCCCAGCGAATTGCCGCAGAAATAAGCCCAGTCGCGCCCGTCATCGCCGCGCGGAATCAAAAACTGCTCGCGGAACGGCGCCAGGGGATCGGCGCCATCGCGCTGCTGTGCCTGCTTGTCGATCGGATTCATGGTTGTCCTTGCAGAAGCGGAGGTGTCGCGGTCATGCCAGCGGCCAGCCGCCGGCCTGTTCGATGGTCTGGTCGATCTGCGCCTGGATCTCCACCGTGCGGGCCAGTGCCGCGATGACTGACTGGTAGTGTTCCAGATCGTCGTAGTTGAGCTGGCGCCCGCGGCGGTCCTTGAGCCATTTGTCGGCCACCCGGTAGCCGCCGATATGGGTGTTCCAGACGGTGTCGGGCACCTGGCCGAAATACTGCTCGGCGTTGATGTAGACCCGGCGCAAGCCGTCCGTGCCTTCGGCCCAGCGGATCTTGTCGACCTGGTTGCTGCCGACGACATCGAAGGTGGTGATGCGCGGGAGCGTGGTTGCCATGGTGTGCAGGGCGACCAGCTCGTGGCCGAGGGCGACCAGGGCATCGAACAGACTTGATCTGGTGGTCAGAGGAATATGGGCGAAATCGCGTTTGAGGAAGTTCGCGTACCTGGTGCGGTAGGAAGGAGCGTGGAGCACGGCATAGATCCAGGCCAGGATGGTTTCCGGATCTGGCTCTTTGCCAAGAGCCTGCGTAATCGCTGCAACAAACTCCGGCGCCAGATTGGCGCGTTTGTGTTCACCGTTGAGCAGGCCCGCGTCGTCGGAGGGGTACAGCCATAGCGGGAACACGAAACCGTTGTTCGAGGTCTTCGGCGACATGCAGATGACTTCGGTGATGTCGCGGGTCGCCTGCACATGCGCGAATTCTTCACCCTTGGTCAGTCGCGAGGTCACCAGGCCGATGTTCTCTCGGTTGAAGAACTGGTTCATTACCGCCGATCGCGGCATGCAATGGAATCCTCTGGAGTTACCCGTGTAGTAAGTGAAACGGACATCAAAGGGTCGATACAGAACGGGTGTAACGCGGTCCTTCGTTGGGCCGCTCTTGATGAGGTCATTCTGGGCAAGGGCGACCTTCCAGTCCCTGGCATCTTTCCTCAGCCGGTATTTTGAACGCGCCTCGTCCTCCGGCAACTGATGGAAATCCTGCACGGTATTCCAGATGTCGTCGGGGGAAAAATGGATGGTCAGCGAGTCTCGCGCCGTGGCGATCCCGACGCTGTTGAGCGGCATGGCGTCGGTGATCTTCCAGCCTCGCTGATACTCGTCGCGAAACTCATCGTCTTCCGGGACCAGGTAGTAGCTGGGGCTGTTGGGTGCCAACTCGCACCATTCAGTCGAGACCACGTCGGTCGCATCAAGCATCTCGTACTTGGCTTTGCGCAGGCCGAACAGGTCGGCGTGATACACCGTCGCGCGATGGCTGTCTCCACGGGCCTGGTTCTTGTGGCGCACGAAGATGCCAATCGCGACACCTTGCTGGATGTCGAAGACATTCTCGTCCTTGCCGCCGTCCGGAGCCTTCTCCTTCTTCTTTGTGTTGCCGTGAAGGTCGAGGAAGTAAAGTTCATCAAAGCCGCGCAGCAAGCTCTCGCGCATGCCGCGGAAGGTGGGATTGTCCAGGTAGCCGTGGTTGGTGACGAAGGCCAGGATTCCGTATCCGGTCTGTTCGATTCGCCATTGGGCGAAGCGGATGAACTTCACGTAGTCGTCGTTCAGCCACTTCGGGTTGCGCTCTCCAAGCGGCTTGCCGTCCACCTGGAAGTAGTTTTCCGTTTCGCGCTGGCCGTCGAAACCACGCATCAGGCCGGTGATCCATTCGCCGGTATTGGCCGATTGGCCCGAATACGGCGGATTGCCCAGCACCACCATCACCGGGGCATCGCGCTTGATCGCCGATGCGGCCCGCGATTCCTCGGCCAGCCACTGGGTGAACAAGGGCAGGCCGGTCATCTCGTTGGCCTCTTCCAGTGAATTGGTCAGGTACACGCCCAGGCGCTGGTCGCTGGCGAAGTCGTAGCCGGTCTGCTCCAGCTCAAGGCCCAGTTTCATGTGCGCAACCGCGTACGGCGCCATCAGCAGTTCAAAGCCGAACAGGCGCGGCAGCAGGTGCTCGGCGACGTAGCCGGGCCAGGCGCCGGCATTGCCGTGGAAGTGCTCGCGAATCCTGCGGATGACGGTGTAGAGGAAGGTGCCGGTGCCGGTGGCCGGATCCAGGATCTGCAGGCGATGGGTTTCGTAGCTTTCCTCACCCTTGCCTTGGGCCTTGGGTCGTTTGAGCTTGATCTTGCCGGCGTGCGCCAGGCCTTCGTTCATGTTGAAGTCCCGGCGCAGGATGGCGTCGACACTGCGCACGATGTAGCCGACCACCGGTTCGGGCGTGTAGTAGACGCCGCGTGCTTCGCGCAGCTTGGGGTCGTAGGCGGCCAGGAAGGTTTCGTAGAAATGGACGACCGGGTCTTCCCTGCGCGTGCGGCGGCCGAAGTCTTCCAGGATCGCCGCCATGTCGGCGCGCGCCAGAAGCTGGGCAAGCTGGTCGACGGCCCAGGCGATGCGCTGGTCCAGGTCCGGGCCGGCAATGGTGTGGAAAAGCCTGCGCAGGAAGGGATTGGTTCTGGGCAGCGCGCTGGACGCCATCTGCCGGGCGAAGCCGGCCGAGGGCGCATTGCAGCGGGCGGCGAACAGGCCGTAGCACAAGGTCTGCGCATACATGTCGGCGAACTGTTCGGCGCTGAGGGATTCGATCAGCACCCGACGGAACGACTCGAGCTGCCGGTGAAACTCGCCGTCGGGCGTTTCAGCGGCAAAGGTCTTGCGGATCAGGTCGCGAATGAGCCGGGCCATACCGGCCATGCGCGTGGCCAGGTCCTTGGGCGTTGATTTGAGCGGGATGTCGGCACTGATGAACTGCTGCAGAAGTTGGCCGACTTGCGCCGCGGCATCGGCCTGCCAGCGAATCCGGCCGTTGCGGTCCGGGGCCGGCAAGCTGGCTTCCAACTGGAGCTCGCCGTCCAGGTACCAACGAAACCCCAGATAATCGGTGAGCACGAGATTGCCCAGCGATGCCCGGTAGCGCTGCAACTGCTCGCTGCGCTCTTCCCGGCCCAGGTCGATGCCCACGTCCTTGGCTTCGACGTAGCCCAGTGGAACGACGCCGCGGGTGAGGATGAAGTCCGGGGCGCCACATGCAATGCGCTTGGGTTCGTTGGTGGCCCGGACGTGGTTGCCGCCCAAGGCCTCAAGCAAGGTTTTCAGCGCCGGCCGATGCGTGTGCTCGGTGGCATTGCCGGCCTTCAACGCCTGCTCGATAGACTTCAGGTAGCTCTTGATGGCTTCGTCTGACATCCGCCTCTCCCTTGGCAGTCAGGTTTCCCCATGATTTCAAGCCCGAGTCGACGTGCGCTGCGTGCTGCGGGTGCTTGGTTGCAGCATGACTGACTTTCGGGACATTGAACGCCGGTGCCTCGACACACACCGTGGCGACGAGCATGTTGCCACGCGCCAACGGGCAATCGTGCAACAAGGCGGCTGGTTGCTGATTTGGATTCGTGGTTGTGCTTGACGTAGCTCCTGAAACTTTCCAGCCGCTGGATTTGGCAGATTCTGGCGACGAGAACAGTCATTGCTGCGTTCGTGCGTTGTCAGTGGCGGCACCATCGACAGTGTCCGGACCTTGGCTCTCGGATACGTCGTCATCGCGCTCGTGCCCACGGACGATCAGGGTGGTGTCGGTCTGGATGGCCAGTTCGCGCGCACGACTCGCAGACCGCCTAAGGGCAACGGCGGTCAGGCGTAGCTCGACATTGCCGGCGGTTTCGATGGGTCGCTTGTTCATGGGCTTTCGTTCCAGTCGATCAGATCGAAGCAGGGTAGGCAGGCAGACATGTCGCGAGCAGCCGGGAACCTTCAGTAAGGAGGCCGCTGGCAACACGGCAGGTTTCAAGTTGCCCGCAGCCAGGCGGGAATGTCGCGCTCACCGTGCAGGACGCGGCCGACGTGGATCTGCTGTTCGCCTTCGAGGTAGAAGACCAGGTGCGGGAATCGGCTGACCGGCCAGTGGCGCAGGCCGTCCAGCTTCAGTTCGATGGCGTGGCGGGTGGAGCCGGTTTTCGGGTGCAGGCTGATGTGGTGCAGCGCGGCGGTGACGGCATCGACCCAGCGCAACGCCAGTGTGCTGCCGCCCTGTTGGCGATACCAGGCGGTGGCGAGGCGAATGTCCTGCCGGGCCTGAGCGGTCATGACGACGCGCTTGCCGGGCATTTACGGGTCTGCCCGGTCTTCGGCGATGGCGCGTATTTCGGCGACGAAGCTGTCATCGACGACGTGCGTCGGCGCGGAGTTGAAACCATCCAGCAGCAGCGAGCGCAGGCTTTCGACATCACGCTGCTTGCGGATCAGTTCGCGCAGGTATTCGCTGCTGGAGGTGTAGCCGCCCTCGGCGACCTGGCTGTCGATGAACTGCTTGAGCTCGTCGGGCAGGGAGATGTTCATGGTGGCCATGTCGCGATCCTATGGCAAGGTTTGCCATGGCAGTCTAGGCCGGCACCGGTGCCGCGGCAAGCGCTCTTGAACAGCCGTGTGCCGCGTGCGCTGGTGGTGTGGAATCAGCCGCTGGCGAAACGCGAGGCGGGCAGGTCGAGCCAGTCCAGGGCGGCGCCGTGGAAGAGCTGGGCCTGGCTGGTTTCGGGCAGGCCCAGGTTGCGGATGTGGCTGCCCGGTTCCTGCTCGCCAAGCGGGAACGGGTAGTCGGTGCCGAGCATGACCATGTCGTGGCCGACGGTGTCGAGCAGGTAGCGCAGGGCGGCATCGTCGTGGACGCAGGAATCGAACCAGAGCTTGCCGAAGTACTCGCGCGGGTTGCGCGGGTTGTCGGTGGCGACCAGGTCCGGGCGCATGCGGAAGCCGTGCTCGATGCGGCCGATGGTGTAGGGGAAGCTGCCGCCACCGTGGGCCAGGCAGATGCGCAGTTTCGGCAGGCGCTCGAGCACGCCGCCGAAGATCAGGCTGCAGGCGGCGCGCGATTGTTCGGCCGGCATGCTGACCAGCCAGGGCAGCCAGTACTTGGGCATGGATTCGCGGCCCATCATGTCCCAGGGGTGCACCATCACGGCGGCGCCGAGCTCGGCGGCGGCCTGGAAGAACTCGAACAATTCGGGTGCGTCCAGGTTCCAGTCGTTGATGTGGCTGCCGATCTGCACGCCGGCCAGGCCGAGCTGATCCATGCAGCGTTCCAGTTCGCGGATGGCCAGGGTTGGTGATTGCATCGGCACCGTGCCCAGGCCGATGTAGTGGGCCGGCCACTGCCGGCACAGCTCGGCGGCGTGGTCGTTGAGCGCCTGGTGCAGGGTCAGCGCATGGTGGCCCTTGGCCCAGTAGGAAAACATCACCGGCACGGTGGAGATCACCTGCACCTGGACGCCGAAGCGGGCGTAATCGGCGATCCGGGCTTCGGCATCCCAGGCATTGGCCCAGACTTCGCGGAAGAACCTGCCTTCGCGGTAGATGCGGTGGCGGCCGTCGTTGGTGTGGTGGATGACCGGGAACCGGGCGTCGCCATACTTGGCGGCCAGGTCGGGCCAGTCGCGCGGCAGGATGTGGGCGTGGGTGTCGATGATCAGCATGGCAGCCATTGTAGCGGCCGGGCGGGTGCTTGCCGGGGCGCCGGCGTCGATGCCGGCCGTACCTGGCTGCAGCCGCTGGACAGGCCGGCCCATCGGAGTAATATCCGGCCAAAGCGGTCGTGGCCGCCTGATGCGCACTGCGGTGCGCTGTGGCCACCAGCCACTGGTCCGTATGGAGGTGCGGCGCCAGTGCCACGACTGCGGGGAAAGGCCGGCATGGATTCTGTCGGCGTACTGCAAGGCAGCATCGTGGCCGGGGGTCCGCCGCCGGCCGGGACAACGGGCCGGTCGACAGCAGCCGGTATTGCAGATGTTCAATGGAGGAGAACGATCATGATGCAGAACCATTTTGCGGCTGCCGATCCGGCAGGCCCTGCGCGTCTGTCGCGCAGGCCGGTTTGCGCCGCCATCGCCCTGGCACTTGCCCTGGCAGGCGGCCAGGTGCACGCCGCCGTGCCGGACCGGTTCGAGCGGCCGGGAGCCGGGCTGGATGCCGCCAGGTTGTTGGCCCAGGCACGCACGCAGCCGGATTCGATGCTCGGCAAGGCACTGGCCGATCCGCGCCTTGCCGGTGCCTTGCAGAGGCTGGAAAACCGGGCCCGGTCCGAGCGTGGTGGTGTTCCGGTCGTAGAGGTCGAGAACTGCAACGATTCCGGCCCCGGCAGCCTGCGTGCGGCGCTGGCAGGGATGACTGAAAACGGCATTGTCGACCTGACGCAACTGACCTGCAGCCGGATTTCCCTGGACAGCGGTGCACTGAACCTGCCCAGCCGTGGCTACGAGGGTCTGTACGTGGCGATCGAAGGGCCCGGCGCCAACCGGCTGACCATCGACGGCAACCACCAGTCGCCGGTATTCACCGGCAGCAAGTACAGCACGATGCTTCTGTCCGGCGTCACCGTGGCCAACGGCCGCAACGTCGGCAGCCAGTTCGCCGCCGGTGGCTGCATCGCCATGCCGGCCGGGCAGTTGTACCTGATCGAATCAACAGTGCGCGATTGCCAGGTCGAAGGCGGTGATTTCGCCCTGGGCGGCGGCGTCAGTGCCCAGATGGTGATGGCCAAGTATTCGGAAGTCAGCGGCAATACCGTGTCCGGCAACGACAGGGTGCTGGGTGGCGGTGTCGCGGGCAAATACCACGCCATGCTGATCAGCTCGACCATCTCCGGCAACAGTGTCGCCACGCAGTCGCCGGACCCGGACCAGGCGCGCTACATGGGTGGCGGCGGTATCGGCAGCAAGTACCAGGTGCTGGCGATCAACTCGGTGGTCGGCGGCAACAGCGTGCAGGCCCAGGCCGGCGATGTCGGCGGTGGCGGCCTGCTTGGCCAGAGGATCATGGCCATGTATTCGCAGTTGGCCGGCAATACCGTCGTCTCGGGGGACGGCATCTCCGTCGGCGGCGGCGCCCGCGCCTTCCACCGTGTCGAATCGCAGCTGCCGCAGATCGATCCGGCCGACCTGGCCGACCTGGCCGGGGTGCCCGGCCTGGCCGGCGTCGATCTGGACAGCGCCCGGTTGCAGAACTTGTGGCGCACCTGGCGTCGCAGCCGGGTCAGCCACGATGGCGCCGTGGCCGGTGGTGGCGGGCCGTCGCCGATCGATCCGGCCTACCTGGGCGTGGGCAACAGCGAGGTCAGCGGCAACCGCGCCGATTTTGGCGGCGGCCTGGGCCTGCACGGCGATATCACCGATGCACCGATCGGCAATGTGCGGGGCGCCAATTCAACCATCTCCGGCAACCAGCTTGGCGCCGGCGGCCTGGGCGGCGGCATCGCCGTGACCACTGCCGACGTGACGTTGGACTGGGTCACGCTGGCCGACAACCAGGGCGATGGTATCCGGGTCGAGCCGATCACCGGCGCGGTGCAGTTCCTGCATCTGAACGAAAGCATCCTCGCCGACAATGCCGGCGATGACATTGCCACCGCCGGACCACTGGCAGTGAGCGGCGGCAGGAGCCTGGTGCGCACCTGGGATCCGCTGACGCTGACCCTGCCCGGCGACACGATCAGCGCCGACCCGGTGCTGCAACCGCTGGCGATCAATGGCGGCTGGCAGACCCGCACCCATGCCCTGGGCCCGGGCAGCCCGGCGCTGGATGCCGGCGGCGCGGAGATCCCCCCGGATGGGCGCGGTATTACGTTGCCCCCGCAGGACCAGCGCGGCTGGCCGTTCCTGCGCCAGTACGGCAGCGCCAGGGATCTGGGCGCCTACGAGTACAACGACATCCTGTTCGCCAATGGCTGGCAGTTGCACGGGTGGTGATCCAGTAGCTGCATCGGCGCCGGCGCCGGCTGGATCGGCGTCGGCGTGTCCACAGGCGTCACCGGTGTGCAAGGGGTGCACCGGTGGCTGGCCACGGCCCAGGCCCGGCCCGGGGTACCCGTGCCGGGCCGCTTCGGGCCATTCATGGCGGTGCCGGCATGGCCGGCATCCACCGCCGTCCACGTCATGAAAATCAAGGGGAGGAATCATCATGACCACAATCCATCCAGCACACCCAGGGCCGCGCCAGGCATTGCGCCGGCGGCCACTGTCCATCGCCGTGGCCGTGGCTCTGGCCCTGGCCGGAACCGGCGCCGGAGTTGGCGCCGGAGTTGGTGCCGTAGCTGGGCAGGCGCAGCCGCCGGCCAGCCTGAGATCTGGACATCCGGCCCAGGGCCAGGCCCTTGTCGAGTATTGGCAGGCCGGGCGCCACGGCGAACGCGGCTATCCCGATCCGGAACCGACCATGGTCGAAAACTGCAACGATTCCGGGCCGGGCAGCCTGCGCGAAGCGGTGGCCGGGGTCGATCGCCACGCCATCATCGACATGACCCAGCTCACCTGCAGCCGCATCACCCTGACCACCGGTGCCATTGTGCTGCCCGAGCTGGGCACGCACGACTGGGAGTTCCGGTTGCGCGGGCCGGGTCGTGACCTGCTGGCCATCGATGCCGGGCATGCCTCGCCGGTGTTCGTCGGCGGCAACAACAACCAGCTGATGATCAAGGATCTGACCATCACCGGCGGCCGCCACGTCGGCAGCGTGCTGGCGGCCGGCGGCTGCATCGCCATGAGTACCGGCGATGCCTATCTGTACCGGTCGCGGATCCACGACTGCCATGTGGAAAGTGACGGCATCGCGCTGGGCGGCGCGGTCAGTGCCAAGAATGTCCGCAGCGAGTACAGCCTGTGGAGCGGCAACTCGGTCACCGGCCGGACGCTGGCCCGGGGCGGGGCCGCAGCTGCCAAGTATTCATTCTTTGCCGCCTATTCCACGATCACCGGGAACCGTGTCGATGTGCAGGCACCCGGCCCGGATCAGGGAGAGCTGTCCGGTGGCGGTGCGGCCGCCAGCAAGTATTTTCTGTTTGCCAGCCAGTCGGTGATCAGTGGCAATTCGGTCCAGGCCGATGCCGGCCCGGTCGCCGGCGGTGGCCTGCTCGCGCCGGAAGTCTACAGTCGCATTGCCCGGATCAGCGACAACACCGTCATTTCCGGCACGGGCGATTCGGTGGGTGGCGGCATCGGCCTGGAACTGCCGGCAGCCACGCCGCTGCAAGTGCCGTTGCCACCGGCGCAGCTGGCCCGCCTGCCCGGGTTTGGCGGCATCCAGCACTGGCTGGCGGGCCCTGCCACGCCCGCATCCGGCAGTGTCCTGCGCAGCCGGATCAGTGGTGTCGTCGATGGCGATCAGGCCGGCCCGGCCGGCAGCAGCAAGTACGGAGGCCGGGTCCGGGATAGCCAGATCAGCGGCAACCAGGCCGCACGCGGTGGCGGGATCGGCCGGTACGGCGTTGACGAGCATGAAAACAACCAGCTGTCGATCGAGAACTCGACCCTGTCCGGCAACCAGGCTACCCGTGCCGATGGCGCCGGAGGCGGGGCGCTGCTCATGGGCACGGGCAGCCTGTCCCTGATGGCGAGCACGCTTGCCGGCAACAGTGGTGGCGGCCTCGTCATCGACGGCATTGTCGGCGGCGAATACGCTCATTGCCGACAACGACGGCGGTGATGTCATCGCCACCGGGCCGGTCACGGTGGCCGGTGGCTACAATCTGGTGCGCAGCTGGGATCCGGCAACGGTTACCTTGCCGGCCGATACCCTGACCGCCGATCCCCGGCTGCAGCCGCTGGCCGTCAATGGCGGCTGGTACACGCTCACGCATGCCTTGCCGGCCGACAGCCCGGCACGCGATGCAGGCCTGTCGACGCTGCTGCCGGCAGGCCTGATCCATGATCAGCGCGGCTGGCCATTCCTGCGTGTTGACGGCGAGGTCGATATCGGCGCCTTTGAATACAGCGACACGCTGTTCGCCAGCAACTTCCAGCCGTTCGTTCTTTAATAACAGGATTGCCGGCAATTCCCCTTGGTACGGCATCAGCCTGTACCGGGGGGATTGTTTCGTGCCGACTGCGCGCGGATCCCGGCGCCCTTGGCAACCTTGTCGCCAGGCCGACATCGCGCCGGGATGTTGCCGCAGTGCATCGGGTTGCCTGACCAGCGCCATCCGTCAGCAGAGCAGCCAGGACTGCCTCGTTGGCGTGCGAAGGAGGCTCGGGTGGATGCTGTGACGTGCAGCGGCACAGGCTGTTATCGCCGTGTGCTTCGCCCCCGGCGCATCCCCTCAATCCCCCTTCGTAAGCGGAGGGGGAAGCTTTGCCGGCTGAGGAGTGGCTGACCAGGGCGCGTAATGCCTGCGCATCAGACAAGCGCCCTGAGGCCGGGTTCGCCGTCAGCGACGCTTGCCGAACAGGCTGCCGCCGATCTTGAGCAGGTCGCCCAGGTCGACCTTGCCGTCGCCGTCCTGGTCGAGCACGGCACCGAGCAGGCCGCCGCCCAGGCCGCCTTGCTGGCGCACCTGCTGCTGTTCCCGGCCGAGCATCGAGCCCAGCGTCTGCGCGCTGGGCGCGGACTGACTGCCACCCTGGAACATCTGCTTGGCAACAAAGCCCATCACGATCGGCGCCAGCATCTGCATCAGTTGGCCGGCCTTGTCGGCACCCAGGCCGGTGGCCTGGCCCAGGCTGGATGCGGCGTTGGACTGCTGGCCACCCAGGATGTGGCCGAGAATGCCGGCACCGTCGGTCTGCTTGCTGGCCTGCCGGTTCTGGCCGCCGCCGAGCACGGCGCCGAGCAGGCCGGAAAGATCGGTGCCACCGCCCTGGTGGTCACGTTGCAGGGCGCCGAGCAGGGATTGCGCGCCCTGCGGCTGGCTGGCATTGCGGCCCAGCGCGCCCATCAGCAGCGGCAATGCGGCACTGAGGGCGCCGGCGGTCTGCGCCTGGCCCAGGCCAAGCTGCTGGGAGATCTGTTGCATCGGCGCACCGGAAAGCTGTGCGAAAAGTTGGTCGGTCAGCGTCTGGCTCATACAGGAATCTCCATCAGGAGCAGAGAAGGGCGCCGGCGGCAGGCGGTCAAGGCCACCAGGCCGGAAGCGAGGTTGAACAGTGAGTGTAGCGTGAGGAGTGTGTGAAAGCCGGCTCGCACGGAGGTCCTTCCGAGCCGGTGCCCGCAGAGGTGCGGTTGCAGCAAGATCGCCTCGCCGCTGCGTCACAGGCCACCGCTCCGGTTGCCTTCGCCGCGGACTGGATACAGGCAGCGGGGCTTGGCCGCGACCGCACAAGCCAGGATGCCCGAGCCCGATGTCGGCTCCCCGCCGAATGCAGCTCAAACAGCCGTGTCGTCACCTGCACCGATCACCGGATCACAGCCCGATCAGATTCCCAGCCATCCGTAGTAATGGCGCAGCAGCCAGTCGCCGGCCATGAGCTGGATCCAGCCGGCGATGGCCAGGTAGGGACCGAAAGCGAACGGCTTGGATTCCCCGCCATGGCGCAGTGCCAGCCACACACCGCCGATCAGGGCGCCACTGATGCTGGCGATCAGCACGATCGGCAGCAGCGCCATCGGCCCGAGCCAGGCGCCCAGGGCGGCCAGCAGTTTGAAATCGCCATAGCCCAGGCCGTCCTTGCCGGTGAGCAGCTTGAACAGCCAGAAGATGCTCCACAGGCTCAGGTAGCCGATGGCGGCGCCGGCGATGGCCTCGCCCGGCGTCAGCCCCACCGGTCGCAGGGCCAGCAGCAGGCCGGCCCACATCAGGCACAAGGTGAGCTGATCGGGCAGCAACTGGGTGCGGAAGTCGATGCCGGTCAGGGCGATCAGGGTCCAGGTGAAGCCCAGTGCAGCCAGGGCTTCAAAGGTGAACCCGAACTTCCAGGCCACGGCCATCGAGGCCAGGGCGGTGACCAGTTCCACCAGCGGATACTGCCAGGAGATGGCCGTGCGGCAGGCGGCGCAGCGCCCGCGCAGCAGCAGCCAGCTCAGCACTGGAATGTTCTGCCACCAGGTGATGCCGGCGTTGCAGGACGGGCAGCGCGAGCGGTCCATGACCAGGCCGGGCGGCGCTGGCGCTGCCGCCGGATCGGGCGCCAGGCCCAGAAACTCGCTCGCCTGCTGCCGCCAGCTCCACTCCATGCGCCGCGGCAGGCGCAGGATCACGACATTGAGAAAGCTGCCGACGATGGCGCCGAGCACGGCGGCAATCAGCGGCCACCATGGCGCCAGCGGGCTGTCCGGCCCCAGTTCAAATCCCAGCATGTTCATCCCCGATTGAGTGCGGTGACTTTAACCAACCGCCCGTGCCGATGCCATCACGCCGGCAGATGGCTTCTTCGTCGCGCAGCAGCGCGATGTTCACGACCGTCGCCGATGCGCATTTGCCTTCTCCCCCCGGAAGGTGGCGCGCAGCGCCGGATGAGGGATCTATGCCTGCCAGGATGGCAGGCAGGTGCGTCGCCACAATAGCGTCGCAGCCTGATGATCCCGTGCCGGAAAGATCGGTTGCGATGGCTTGAGCCCTCGTTCCAACCGCCCCCGGTTGCAGAAGAGCGTTCAGCTTTTTGCCGCGCCCTCAGCGAGTTCGGAATGGTCGGGTCGGGCGCTCTCGGCTGCGGCATCGATCGCGGCGCCATCGCCGGCATCATCCAGCGCATCCGGTTCAACAGGTTCAACAGGTTCAAAGTCCTCATCAACCTGATCCGGCGCGATCACGGTGTAGCCGCGCGCAGCCAGCAGGGCCAGCAGGCCATCGTCGGCCAGCACCTGCTGGATCGACATCAGGGCCAGGCTGGTGGCGTGTTCGGCCAGCGTGCGTTCGGCCTGGTCGAGCCAGTGTTCGCGCATTGCCTGAATCAGTTGGTCATAGTCCAGGCCGAAATCGGCGAACACGGCGCTGTCCAGGGCGGCTCGCAGGCAGGTGTCGGTGGGCTCGATGCGCTTGAGGCGGCGCAGTTCGTCCAGGTCGCCGACCGCCCAGGCATTGGCCAGCCGCCCCTGCAGGGCGACATCGGTTTCGATGGCGTCGAGGGTGCGGGCAAAGCAGTCGTGGTCGTCCAGCGGCGTTTTGGCCAGTTCGCGCAACCGTTTGCGCGGCTTGTCGAAGTCCACCTCGATGCGATAGGTGGTGGATTGCAGCGGGATGTCCTGGTCCTTGGCTGCCTGGTGCACCAGCGGCGAGACCGGGTTGCTGAAGACCAGGCCGCTGGCTTTGGCTGCCGCTTCGCGCAGCTCACCGGCGGCGGCGATCGGCCGCCAGCGTTCGATGCGCCGGTTGCGCGGCAGGTAGCGTTGCTTGTGCCCGGCCCAGCGCGCATACAGGTCCGGGGGCAGGACATCGGCCAGGCGCGCCCTGCCCGGATTGCGCCGCACCTTGAGCAGGGACGGCAGCAGCAGGGCGCCGCGGACCATGCCGATGCCGGTGTCAACGTTCAGGCTGGGTGCGCTGAGCACGACACTGGACTGGGCCAGTGTCTCCAGCACCTCGTCGGCCTGCCAGTCGATATCACGCGGGATCGGCCTCAACGTGCCGAGCACCCACATCCGGTGGTCACCGTGGACTACCTGCCACAGGCCCGGGCCGGGCTGGGCGCCGGTGACCAGCACGGTTTCCAGAACCTGTTCCCGGCTGCCGGCCGCTTCTGTGTCGGCGGCGCTGGCTCCGGCCGTTGCCGCCAGCGCCGCCAACAGCCCGGCCAGCACGCGGACCACGCCCGACCTGGCCGGCAGCCGCGCAGGCAGTCGCGCTGCCCGGATCAGGCAATCACCTCGACGCCGGTTTTGGCACGCACGTCCTCGAGCGTGATCTCCGGCGCCAGCTCGACCAGCTTCAAGCCTTCGGGCGTGATATCGAGCACGCACAGGTCGGTGATGATCCGGTGCACGCAGCGCACGCCGGTCAGTGGCAGGGCGCATTCGGGCAGGATCTTGTGCTCGCCGCTCTTGGCCGTGTGCTCCATCAGCACCACCACGCGCTTGACGCCGGCGACCAGATCCATCGCCCCGCCCATGCCCTTGACCATCTTGCCGGGGATCATCCAGTTGGCCAGGTCGCCCTGGCCGGAAACCTGCATCGCACCCAGGATCGACAGGTTGATGTGGCCGCCGCGGATCATCGCGAACGAGTCGGCGCTGGCAAAGAACGAGGCGCCCTTGCGCGCGGTGATCGTCTGCTTGCCGGCATTGATCAGGTCGGCATCGATCTCGTCCTCGTAGGGAAACCGGTCGATGCCGAGCAGGCCGTTTTCGCTTTGCAGCCACACGTCCATGCCGTCGGGAATGTAATTGGCAACCATGGTCGGCAGGCCGATGCCCAGGTTGACGTAGAAGCCGTCACGCAGCTCCTTGGCGGCGCGTTGCGCCATCTGCTCTCGATTCCAGGCCATGGTCACTTGCTCACCGTACGTTGTTCGATGCGCTTTTCCGGCTGCGCGTTGATGACGATCCGATCGACATAGATGCCGGGCAGGTGCACATGATCGGGATCGATCGCGCCCACTTCGACGATCTCCTCGACCTCGGCAATGCACAGCTTGCCGGCGGTGGCGCAGTTGGGATTGAAGTTGCGCGCGGTCTTGCGGAACACCAGGTTGCCGGTGCTGTCGGCCTTCCAGGCCTTGACCAGGGAGACATCGGCGCGGATGCCGCGCTCCATCACGTACCAGTCGCCGTCGAACTGGCGCGTGTCCTTGCCCTCGGCGACCACGGTGCCGTAGCCGGTGCGCGTATAGAAGGCGGGGATGCCGGCGCCACCGGCGCGCAGGCGTTCGGCCAGCGTGCCCTGCGGGGTGAACTCCAGTTCCAGTTCACCGGCCAGGAACTGCCGCTCGAATTCCTTGTTCTCGCCCACGTACGAGGAGATCATTTTCTTGATCTGCCGGGTCTCCAGCAGCACGCCAAGCCCGAACCCGTCGACGCCGGCATTGTTGGAGACCACCGTGAAATCGGTCTTGCCGGTATCGCGCAGGGCGGCGATCAGCGCCTCGGGGATGCCGCACAGGCCGAAGCCGCCGACCGCCAGGGTCTGGCCGTCCTGGATCACGCCGGCCAGGGCCGCGGCCGCATCCGGATAGATTTTTTCGCTCATGGAAATCCTCTTGCCTTGGTCCGGCCAACGGGCCGGTGCGGAAAGTGTGGTGGTGGCGCAACGCCCGCGCCGGCCTATTCTGCCACGGCCGCGTGGCCGGTCGGGCTGGACCTTCGGGCAGGGCGGAGCGCGGCGGATACCCGGGCCGAAAAGCCTTGTTTTACCCGGGCGGCGCCCGTACGCACTCAGCGCAGCAGCAACACAAGCTGCACGGCGGCCATGACCACGATCAGCACGCCGACCAGGAGCAGCAGGGCTCGCCGTGGCACCCGCGTCACCACCCAGGCAGCCAGCGGCGCCGCCAGGCCGCCGCCCAGCAGCAGGCCCAGCGTGGCCAGGCCGAAATCCAGGCCCAGTTGGCTGACGAAGGCGGCGGTGATCGCGGTGGTGACGAAGAATTCGGCGGCATTGACGCTGCCGATGGTGTATCGCGGCGATGCGCCCTGCGCCAGCAGGCTGGATGTCGCCATCGGACCCCAGCCGCCGCCGCCCAGCGCGTCCAGGAAGCCGGCCGCCGAGCCAATTGCCGGCACCAGGCGCGGTTGCCGGTTCAACGGCCGCGGCCGCAACGCGCGCCAGAGCACGAAGCCGCCCATCGCCAGCAGGTAGGCCAGCACCGCCGGGCGCAGGTAGTCGGCGGGCAGGTGCGAGGCCAGCAGGGCCCCGACGATGCCGCCGGCCATGCCGGGCAGGACCAGGCGCCAGAGCAGGCGCCGGTCGATGTTGCCGAACCAGGCGTGGGCGCTGCCGGAAATGCCGGTGGTGACCATTTCCGCCGCATGCACCGCGGCACTGGCCTGCGCCGGCGGCATGCCCAGCGCCAGCAGCACCGAGGTCGACACCAGGCCATAGGCCATGCCCAAGGCGCCGTCGATGAGCTGGGCGAGGAAACCGACCAGGATGAACAGCAACAGGATCCAGCCCGAATCCATTTCCATGAGGCGCCCCAATCTGTATGCGGGCCGGTGCCAAGTCAGCGTGCCGGTCTGCCATTTACCCGCACCGGGGGCATGGCGGCAAGCGCCGGCGCGTGGATCGTCGATGGCCAATCGCGGATTGCCAGTGGCACCGGCTTGACCCGGGCCGGACGACTGCCCACGCTGCCGCCATGCCTGAACTTCCGGAAGTTGAAACCACCCGCCGCGGTATCCAGCCGCATGTGCGCGGCCGCCGCATCACCGGTGCGCTGGCACGGGTGCCGGCACTGCGCTGGCCGATCCCGGCCGAGCTGATCGAAGACCTGCCCGGCCAGCGGATTGCCGGCGTCGAGCGCCGGGCCAAGTACCTGCTGCTGGCCGTGGACCGGGGCAGCGTGCTGCTGCATCTGGGCATGAGCGGCAGCCTGCGGGTGCTGCCGTCCGGCCTGATTGCCGGCCGCCACGATCATTTCGATCTGGTTCTGGATGATGGCCGGATGCTGCGCCTGACCGACCCGCGCCGCTTCGGCGCCGTGCTCTGGCAGCCGCTGGGCCAGGTGCATTCCTTATTGCAGGGGCTGGGCCCGGAGCCGTTGTCGGATGAGTTTGACGGCGACCACCTGTGGCTGCGCAGCCGCGGCCGCCGGGCGCCGGTCAAGACCTTCATCATGGATCAGCGCATCGTTGTCGGCGTGGGCAATATCTACGCTGCCGAGGCGCTGTTCGCTGCCGGCATCCATCCGCTGCGTGCCGCCGGCCGCATCTCGCGCCAGCGCTACCAGCGGCTGGCCGATGCGATCAAGCTGATCCTGGCGCAGGCCATCGGCCGTGGCGGTACCACCTTGCGCGATTTCCTCAATCCCGATGGTGCGCCGGGCTATTTCGAGCAGGAATTGCAGGTCTACGGCCGGGAAGGGCAGCCATGCCGGCAGTGCGGCACGGAACTGCGTTCGTTGCGCCTGGGCAATCGCGCCAGTTGCTACTGCCCGCGCTGCCAGCGCTGAGCGGCCTGATCTGCCGCGCGCGATTGCGTTGGCGGCTGCGGTAACGCTGGCGCGCCAGCTTGCCTCAGGATTTGACCGGCGCCGGGGCCGGCATTGGCCCGGCCATGGCCTCGTCCAGGTCCAGGCCCAGCGCCAGTTCCAGCGGCAGGCTCGGCTGGCTGGCGGGTGCCATGGCTTCGCCCCGGGTCAGGCGCTTGAACTCGCGCCGGCTGACCGAGAGGTAGCGCTCGTTGCCGCCGATCTGCACCTGTTCGCCCTCGGTCAGCACGCGGCCGGCATCATCCAGGCGCACCACCATGGTCGCCTTGCTGCCGGAGTGGCAGATGGTCTTGATCTCGGAGATTTCATCGGCCCAGGCCAGCAGGTGGCGGCTGCCTTCGAACAGCTCGGCGCGGAAATCGGTGCGCAGGCCATAGGCCAGCACCGGGACATCCAGCTCGTCGACGATGTCGGTCAATTGCCAGACCTGGTCGCGATGCAGGAACTGGGCTTCGTCGACCAGCAGGCAGTGCAGCCGGCCATGTTGCTGGATGTCGGCGCGGACCAGGCCGAGCAGATTCTCCTCCGGCTCGAAGGCGTGGGCCTGGGCGCGCAGGCCGATGCGTGAGCTGACCACGCCGATCCCGGCCCGCCGGTCCAGGCGCGGCGTCAGGATCATCGTGCGCATGCCGCGCTCGCGATAATTGTGCGCGCTCTGCAGCAGCGTGGTGCTCTTGCCGGCATTCATCGCCGAGTAGTAGAAATACAGCTTGGCCATGGCGCCATTATAGGCGCGGGCCGGGCCTGGCTCGCCGCTTCCGGCGCCCAGGCCGGGGCGCCTGGCCTGCGTCTGGGCGCCGGCAAAACACATGGCCGGGCGCGCGCCTGCGGTAGGATTCGCCGGCGCCAGTTCGGCGCGCCAGCGACAAGGACGGGCCGCGCATGATTCCACCGCGGGAGGCATTGCACCGGTTGCGCCAGGGCAACCGGGAATTCGTTGATGGCCAGGCGGCGCCGACGCCGGGCGATGGTCTGCTGGGCCGGTCATTGCGCCCGGCCGATCTGGTTTCCCAGCAGCAGCCGTTCGCCATCATCCTGGGTTGCTCGGATGCCCGGGTGCCGGCCGAGATCATTTTCAACCAGGGTATCGGTGACCTGTTCGTGATCCGGGTGGCCGGCAATATCGTGGCGCCGTCGCAGATCGGCAGCATCGAGTTCGCCGCTGCCCAGTTCGGCACCCGCCTGGTGGTGGTGCTGGGCCATTCGCACTGCGGTGCCATCCTGAGCACGCTGAAGGAACTGCAACGGCCGTCCGGACAGCGCTCGCGCAACCTGGGCTCGATCGTCAACCGGGTTCGGCCCTCGGTCGAGGTGTTGCTGCATACCGAGTTGCGCCACGATCTGGATGCCCTGGTGCATCACGCGGTGCGCGCCAATGTCAGCGCCTCGGTGAACCAGCTTCGCCATGGTTCCCCGATCCTGGAGCCGTTGACCGAAAGTGGCGATCTGGTGGTGGTCGGTGCCGAGTATTCGCTGGCCACCGGCTGCGTCGAGTTCTTCGACAATCCGCTCGATGAGGCCGGCTCGTCCTGAGGCCCGTTTCATCGGCGAAAATTCCCTGGCGCAAATAAAGAACGCCCCCGGATGGGGGCGAACTGGCTGCATCATCGCAGGATGATCAGCGCCACGATCACTTCTTGGTCGGCTGCTTGGCCTGCTTGCCTTGCTCGCTCTGCTTGGCCTGTTTGCCCTGTTGGTTCTTCGGGTCCTGTGGGCCTTGTTGGCCCTGCTTCTTGCCGGGCATGGTGGAACTCCTTTTGCCGTTGAGGCCTGGTGCGGAATGCGCCAGGCGGGCACAGAAGAGCACCTGCCAGGACAAGAATCCGTGAACGAAATCGCCCGGTTTTTCCCCTGCCATGGAGGGCCGTGAGCCGGTGCCGAAACCGGGCAAAATGCGCGCTGAGTTCAGCTCATTCCGGCGTGCCGGCCATGCCCGAAACAGCACCCACGGCGACACCGGACCTGCGTGCCGGCGCCCGCGCGATCACCCATACCTGGATCCGCCGGATGCCGACCCGGCGCAGGCTGCGCGCGCACTCGGCCAGGGTGCTGCCGGTGGTCATGACATCGTCGAACAGCACCACCTGCGGATCCGCTGGCAGACGCCGTCGGGCGGCTTCGTTTACCGCGAACGCGCCGCGCACGTTGCGCCGTCGGCCGGCCAGATCCAGGTCGGTCTGGGCGCGGGTGGCACGCCGCCGCTGCAACAGATCGGCAGCCATCGGGATGCCGGTGCCGCGGCGGATATCCCGCGCCAGCTCCAGCGCCTGGTCATAGCCGCGCCGGCGCAAGCGGTGCCGGTGCAGCGGTACCGGCACGATCACATCCGGGCGTGGCATTGGCGTCTGCGCCAGCCGGGCCACGAACAGTTCCGCCAGGCAGCGGCCGGCGGCGACATCGCCACTGAACTTGAACCGCGCCACCAGGCCGTCCAGCGGCCAGGCGTAACGGCAGGCGGCGAAGGCGGCAGCGAACGGCGGCTCCCGGCGCAGGCAGTGCCCGCACAGCGGCTCGGGCTGGACCAGCGGTTCGGCGCAGCGCGGGCAGGCCGGTTCGTTGGCCTGCAGATCGCTTCGGCAGCCCAGACACAGGGCGCCCGGGCCGGCATCGGGGACGGCACCACACAACACGCAGCGTGGCGGCAGCAGCCAGTGGCCGGCCGCGGTCAACCAGCGCCGCCAGGACGGATGCAGCGGTTGGCCGCCGGCGGTTCCGGCACCCGCAGCGCCCTGGCAGTCCGTGGATTGATTGGCTCCGTCCATCGTGTCGCGAGTCTACATCTGCGCGGCGCGGCGACGACGGGCGCGGCCACGCAGTGACCGCCGGCGCCGCCGAGCGGCTAGACGGTCGCGGCCGGCAGCGCCACTGCCGCTGGCTGGTCGTCCTGATCACCGGCGGCCAGCACGGCCACCACGTCCACGATCGACAATTCGCAGCGGGCCTCGCCGCGGAACACCGAAGGCGCCAGTTGCACCGCCATGTGGATTCGCCGTCCGCAGCCGGCGCCCTGGCCACCACTTGGGCCGGCTCCGACCAAGCGGGCGTAGCGATCAGCATTGCCGAACCACATCGCCCGCACCTGGCCGGCATGGCCGGGCCATTGCAGGGTCAGGCAGACATGGCGTTGCTGGAAGATCTGCACCCGGATGATCTCGGCCCGGGTTTCGAACACCGGGCCCTCGCAACCGCGGCCGAACGGTTCCATCCGGTTCACCAGTGCCACCAGAGGCCAGTGCGGCGGCTGCTGCATGAGGCCATCGACCAGGATCGGAACGTCGCTGGCCAGGTCCGCGGCCAGCACCACCTCATGCCAGGCCTGACGCAACACGTCCAGGCCATCGATCGCCATGCGCAGGCCGGCCGCGGCGGTATGGCCGCCGAACGACAGCAGCAGCTCCGGATGCCGCGCATGCACTGCCTGCAGGCCGGCCAGGACATCGAAGCCGGGCACGGTGCGGATCGAGCCGGTAAGAACACCGGCCTGGGCCGGGCTGGGTGACAGGCAGATCACCGGCCGCAGGTGCCGGTCGACCAGGCGACTGGCGACGATGCCCTGCACTGCCGGCGAGCCCTTGGCCAGATGGATGGTCAGGCCGGCCAGCCCCTGGGCCACTTGCGCACGGGCCAGATCCACGGCCTCGGCCACCAGCACCTTTTCGGTTTCGCGCCGTGCTTCATTGTTGAGCCGCAACTGCGTGGCCAGGGCGCCGGCCTGGGCGACATCGGTGCTGATCAGAAACAAAATGCCCTCGCGGGCGTCGGCCATGCGCCCCTGGGCATTGATCAGCGGGCCGATGCCGAAGGCGATGTCGCGCGCGGTCAGCCCGCCCTTCAGCGCGCACTCGGCGATCTCCGGCAGCACCTGCCAGCAGACCCGTTTGCCGGCGGCGATCAGGGGCAGGCCCTGCTGCACGAACCAGCGGTTGCTCGGGCTGGCCAGGCTGACCGCATCGGCAACGGTGCCCACCGCCACCAGATCCAGCAGGTGGCGCAGCAATGGCGTGTCGCGTTTGATATGCCCGCGCCGCATCAGCTCGTGACGCACCGCCGACATCACCAGCCACATCACGCCAACGCCGGCGATGGCGGTATCGGGGAAGCGGCTGTCGGCCCGGCCCGGATTCACCGTCGCCAGCGCCGATTGCGGAATGCCGCTGGCCGGGATGGCGTGATGATCGGTGACCACGGTTTCGACACCGGCCTGGCGCAGGCGGGCGATGCGCGGCTCATCGGCCGAGCCCTGGTCGGCGGTAATGCACAGGCTGGGCCGTGGCGCCAGCAACAAAATGCGCTCGACCACCGGATCGGACAGGCCATAGCCTTCGCTGAGCTTGTGCGAGGTGAGCACATGGACCCGGGCCGGATCGACGCCGAAGCTTCCGGTCAGGGCCAACCAGAGCACGGCGCCGGAGGTAACGCCATCGACATCGTGGTCGAAGCAGCCGACCAGGATTTCCCCGCCCTGGATGGCATCGCAGATGCGCGCCACCGCCGGCCCGATATCGGGCAGCAACTCGGGCGAGGGCAGGGTGCTGACGCAGGGCCAAACCGCCTCCGGCGCCAGTGCCCGCGCCGCCGCCAGCCGGGCCAGCGGCGGCGACAGGCCCTGGGCGATGTGGGCGGCAACGGCGGCCTGATCATGCGCGCGCCGTTGCAGGCGCCGCGGTCGGGGGTGCGGGTCATTCATCGCCGCGCACCGTACACCAAGCCGTGGCCGGACGAGGAACCGTGGCTGCCGGGCAACACGGTGGCACCGTGCCGCCCGGTGCTGGCGATGGTTCCATGCAATGGCCTGGCAGGGGCCGGGCAATGGCCGGGCAATGGCCGGTGGTCATCGCCTGCCGGCCTTGCCTGGTCGCGGTCAGGACATCGGTTCGGGCATCGCTCCGGGTTTGGGCGGCAGTGGAATGAACTCGTCGTTGTCCAGGTCGGGCAGTTTCATCCGGCCGGCGGCCCAGTCGGCACGCGCCTGCTCGATGCGCTCCTTGGATGAGGACACGAAGTTCCAGTCGATCCAGCGTGGTCCCACCGGCTCGCCGCCCAAGGCCATCACCACGGCATCGCCAAGGGCGGCCACGGTGACCGCTTTGCCTGGCTTGAGCACCGCCATCGCCCCGGCCTCGACGGGTTCGCCGGCCACTTCAACCTCACCGCTGGCGACATACAGCGCCCGCTCGCGGTACTCGGCCGGCAGCGACGCCCGGGCGCCGGCGCGCAGTTGCCAGTGGACATAGAACTGCGGCGAGTCGACCTGCACCGGTGATTCAATGCCGGCCAAGCGGCCCGCGATCAATCGGCCGGTGACGCCGTCGTCGTCGAACACCGGCAGCGCCTGGCTGGGGTAATGCCAGAAGCCAGGATCCATCTCCTCGCGCTCATCGGGCAGGGCCACCCAGGCCTGGATGCCATCGATCGGCCCGCCCTCACGGCGCAGCCGCTCGAAGCGTTCGGAATGGGTGATGCCGCGGCCGGCGGTCATCCAGTTCACCTCGCCCGGGCGTACCGGCTGCTCGGAGCCGACACTGTCACGGTGCATGATCTCGCCCTGGTACAGGTAAGTGATTGTCGACAGGCCGATGTGCGGATGCGGGCGTACGTCGGCTTCGCGCGGCAGGCCCGGATCCAGATCCTTGGGGCCCATGCGATCAAAGAAAATATAGGGGCCGACCATGCGCCGCTTGGCATAGGGCAGCACCCGGCCGACCTCGAAGTTGCCCAGGTCGCGGCGGCGTGAGGGGATGATAAGTTCGATCATGGCAGTCTCCTTGGCAGCCACAGGAAATGGCCGGCTGGCACGATGATCGCAGCAATGGCCGTTACCGCGGTGCAAAGGCCCGATGGCGGGCATGTTTTTCCAGCGGCCGGGAATTTTGATTGGCCGCCGGTATCGGCACCTGCACCTGCGTAGGCTCAGGGCGCTTGCACGCATCTGGCCGCGTCACCACACTCGTGCCGTTACCAAGTTCGATGCGGTCCAATCCGGCCGCGCTGTGCTCAAGCTTTTGTCCGGTTCTGGCAGCCGTCAACGTATTCTCCTTCCATCACGTCATCGCCTTCGAGGTTTTCCGGTATGCGCAAGCTCACGCTGATTTTCCTTTTGCTGTCCTGTGTTGCACTGGTCGCCTGCGGCGGCTCCGATCCGGGCGCTGCCGGCGGCCAGGCCGCCGCGCCTTCGGGCCTGAAGGGTCTGGACAGTGCCTGCGGCATCTTCAGCGAGGCCGAGTTCCGGCAATCCTTTTCCATTGCCGACGGCATGGAACTGGAGGTCTCAGAAAGCGGCGGCTCGTTCCCGGCCTGCAACTACCAGTGGGGCGAGGATCTTGTCTTGCGCACAATTAAGGCCGGTGGCCGCGAAATCGACATCCACGAACCGGCCAAGGTGATGCTGGTGGTGGCTCGCGGCGTCAGTGTCGACAACTTCAACACCAGCACCTCGGTCTACATGGACCCGGAGGATGTGCCCGGCATTGGCGACATGGCGCGCTGGGGCGGCCGCATGTCCCAGCTCAGCTTCCTGGCGGGCGGGGACCTGTTCCATATCAACGTCAAGGCAAGTTCCGACAAGGAAGAAAACCGCCGTCTGGCCGAAGGTCTGGCTCAGCGCCTGCTGCAGAAGCTGTGATGGTGTTGGTGCCGGGCGACCTGCACTGCGGGCAGGCCGGGTGTCGCCCGGCCGAGCACGCATGAACCGGATACTTGGCGTGCACAGCGCACCGCCGCCGCACTGGGTCGGCGACGGCTTTCCGATGCGCTCGCTGTTCAACTACAGCGGGCTGGGCCGGCATCTGAGCCCGTTCCTGCTGCTCGACCACGCGCCACCGACGCGGTTCGAACCGGGCACCAAGCAGCGCGGCGTCGGCCAGCATCCGCATCGCGGCTTCGAGACCGTCACTATCGTCTACCAAGGTGAAGTGGCGCATCGCGATTCCACCGGCGCCGGCGGCATCATCGGCCCGGGCGACGTGCAGTGGATGACCGCCGGCGCCGGCATCGTGCATGAGGAACTGCACTCGCAAGCGTTCACCCGCCGTGGCGGCAGCATTGAAATGGTGCAGTTGTGGGTGAACCTGCCGGCTGCCGACAAGATGACCGCGCCCGGCTACCAGACGCTGCTCGCCGCCCAGATCCCGGTCGTGGACCTGGCCGACGGTGCCGGCCAGGTGCGCGTCATTGCCGGTGAATTCGACGGCCAGCGCGGCCCGGCGCGCAGCTTCACGCCGATGGCGGTGTTCGACCTGCGCATCCGCCAGGGCGCCAGCGCACGCCTGCCCAGCCGCGACGGCTGGACCCTGGCGCTGGTGGTGCTGCACGGCACGGTGATGGTCAATGGCCAGGCCATCGCCCGCGAAGGCCAGCTTGTGCATCTGGATCGCAGCGGCGGCGAAGTCACGATCCAAGCCAACTCCGACGCCGGCATCCTGTGGCTGTCGGGCGAGCCGATCAACGAACCGCTGGTCGGCCACGGCCCGTTCGTGATGAATAGCCAGGCCGAAATCATCCAGGCGATCCAGGACTACAACGCCGGCCGCTTCGGCCAGGTCGCCGACTGACGGACCGGGCCGCACTGGCGCAAGCCCGTGCTCGTCGACGTTCGCTGCCACGGCAGATCACGTTGCCGCATCTGGCTATACGGGCCGAGCGTCAGCCGGCCCGTATCATCGTTACCGCTGAACGCAGGTCAGTGATGGGAATAAGGCTCGGTGCTGCCATCGCGCCGGACCAGTTCGACGGTGAATGGCTGTGTCCGGCCATCGGGCGCGGCCATGCCGGGTGAGCCCAGCGGCATGCCGGGCAGCACCAGGCCCAGGGCATCGGGCTGCTCGGCCAGCAGGCGCTTGATGTCTTCGGCGGGCACGTGGCCTTCCACCAGGTAGCCGCCGATTTCGGTGGTGTGGCACGAGCCCTTGGCGTGGGGCACGCCCAGGCGCTGTTTCACCGGCGCCAGATCATCCATGTCGTGCGCCTGGATCTGGAATCCGGCGGCCTTCATGTGCTCCATCCACAGCTCGCAACAGCCGCACCACGGGGTCTTGTGGACCACCATCAGCGGCAACTCCGCCGCTGGCGTTGCCGGGTCCGGTGCCGGGCTCGGTGCTGCGGAGAGGCTTGTTGCGGCGTCGCCGGCCGGCGCCGGTGTGCTGGCTTCCTGGGCGCAGGCGGCGAGGGAAAATACCAGCGGCGCCAGCCACAGGGCAGGGCGGGCAAGACGGGTTTTCATGGCGACTCCCAGGTCAAAGATCGGCTTCCAGCCTATACCCGCGCCGCTGTCGGCGGCATGACCGGTTGATTACGTTCCTGTCATGTCGGCGTCATCGACATCGCCCGCCGTGCCCCGGTTCGGGCAGCAGGCGCGGCCAGGGCGATGACAGGAAGATGACGCGAATGTAATGCGCGGGTCATTCCGGCGACAGGGCCCGACATTTACCTTGCACACTGTTGTCCTGGCCCGATCTGGGCCAGGCCGTATCGTTTCGTGCGCGCGCCGCTGTGCGCGCCGGTTGTGGAGATCGTGGATGTCATTCAAGTTGCGTGATTGCACCGGTCAAGACCCTGGCATCAGCCGCCCTGGCATCAGCCGTCGACAATTCGTCCAGGGGCTGGCCGCAGGCGGAGCCGTGCTCGGCCTGGGCGCCTGGTCAAGGCAAAGCTGGGCCTTGCGCTCACCGGGCCAGATCGAAGTACTGGCCGGCACGCAGTTTGATCTGGGCATCGGCGAGACCCTGGTCAACTACACCGGCAAGGTGCGGCCGGCGATCACCATCAACGGCTCACTGCCCGGCCCGCTGCTGCGCTGGCGGGAGGGCACGCGGGTGCAGTTGCGGGTGCGCAACGAACTTCCGCGGGGCTCGATCCACGGCGGCGCGACCTCGATCCACTGGCATGGCATCCTGCTGCCTTCAAACATGGATGGCGTGCCCGGCCTGAGCTTTGATGGTATCGAGCGCGGCGAGAGTTTCCTGTACGAATTCGATGTCCGCCAGGGCGGCACCTACTGGTATCACAGCCATTCCGGCTTCCAGGAACAGGGCGGCATGTACGGCCCGCTGATCATCGATCCGATCGAGCCCGAGCCGTTCGCCTATGACCGCGACTATGTGGTCTTCCTGTCGGACTGGACCGATATGGATCCGGCCCGGCTGCTGGATCGGCTGAAGAAATCCTCCGAGTACGACAACTACTACAAGCGCACCGTTGGCGACTTCATCCGCGATGCGCGCCAGGACGGCCTGCGCGAAGCATTGCGTGACCGCGGCGAGTGGGGCCGGATGCGGATGACGCCGACCGACCTGTCCGATGTCAACGCCCACACCTACACCTTCCTGATCAACGGCGTCACTTCGCTGGGCAATTGGACCGGGCTGTTCCGCCCTGGCGAGAAGATTCGCCTGCGCCTGATCAACGGCTCGGCGATGACCTATTTCGATCTGCGCATCCCGGGCCTGAAGATGACCGTGGTCGCCGTTGATGGCCAGTACGTGCATCCGCTCACCGTCGACGAGGTGCGCCTGGCGGCGGCCGAAACCTATGACGTGATCGTCGAGCCGACCGGGCAGGATGCGTTCACCATTTTCGCCCAGGACAATGCCCGCACCGGTTACGTCAGCGGCACGCTGGCGGTCCGCGAAGGGCTGCGCGCGCCGGTGCCGGCAGTGGATCCGCGGCCGCTGCTGACCATGGCCGACATGGGCCATGGCGATCATGGCGCGCATGGCGGCGGCCACGGCGATCATGGCAATCACGGTGCGCATGGCGGCCACGGCAGTCATGCAGGTCATGGCGGCCACGCGGGCCACGGCGGCAGTGGCATGCAGCAGCACCCCGCCAGCGAGCACAACAATCCCCTGGTCGACATGCAGACCATGACACCCGAACCGCGGCTTGCCGATCCGGGCATCGGCCTGCGCGACAACGGTCGCCATGTCGCCACCTATGCCGAGCTGAAAAGCCTGTTCCCCGATCCGGATGGCCGCCAGCCCGGGCGCACGGTGGAACTGCACCTGACCGGGCACATGGAGCGCTTTTCCTGGTCTTTCGACGGCATCCGCTTCAACGATGCCGAGCCGTTGCGGCTCAACTACGGCGAGCGCATGCGCATCGTGCTGGTCAACGACACGATGATGAGCCACCCGATCCACCTGCATGGCCTGTGGAGCGACCTGGAGGACGAGCAGGGCAATTTCCATCTGCGCAAGCACACCGTGGACATGCCACCGGGCACCAGGCGCAGTTACCGGGTCCGGGCCGATGCCCTTGGCCGCTGGGCCTACCACTGCCACCTGTTCTATCACATGGAATCGGGCATGTTCCGCGAAGTGCGGGTGGAAGAATGAGCCCGGCCCGGTCGCTGTTGTGGCTGGCCCTGGCCGCGGTGCTGGCGGCACCTGTGCAGGCGCGCGATGCCGGGCAACAGGCCGGCCATCATGGCCATGTGCCGCACGATCACCGGGCTGCGGATGGCCATGATCATGAGCATGGCGATCATGCCGGCCACATGCTCGATCCGGATCACGGCGCGCACCATGGCGATCCAGCCGCGACGCATCACGGCCAGCACGGCGACCATGGCCACGATCATGCCCATGGCAATCATGCAGAGCAGACGCACGATGCAGATCACGGCCATCGCCACGCCGATCCAGCTCCGATGGATCACGGCGAGCACGCGGCTCATCACCAGCACCGCGACCATGCCGGCGCTCACGCGCATGGTGATCACGACGCCCGCGCGCACGGCGCAGACAACGCGCACGATCCCGACCACGGCCTGCGCGAGCCCATTCCTGCGCTCACCGACGCCGACCGCGCTGCCGCCTTCCCCGAGCTGCACCATCACCACCAGCACGGCGCCAGCCGGCATTCGTTCTGGCTGGTCGACCAGTTGGAAACCTCCGACGCCAGCGGCGGCACCGACATAAGCTGGGAAGCAACGGCCTGGATCGGCAGCGATCTCAACCGCCTGTGGCTGCGAACCAAGGGCCACGCCCTGGACGGCGATGTGGAAAGCGGCCGGCTGGAAGTGCTCTACGGCCGTCCGGTGCGGCCCTGGTGGGACCTGGTCGCGGGCATTCGCCAGGATTTCGGCCACGGCCCGTCGCGGACCTGGGCCGCGTTCGGGGTCCAGGGCATGGCGCCCTATTTCTTCGAGATCGAGGCCACCGGCTACATCGGCGCCAGCGGACGCAGCGCGCTGAACCTGGAGGCCGAGTACGAGACGCTGTTCACCAACCGCCTGATCCTGAGCTGGGAAGCCGGGGCAACGGCGTATGGAAAATCCGACCCGGAACGCTTGCTTGGATCGGGATTGAGCACGGTCCAGGCCGGCCTGCGCCTGCGCTACGAAATCAGCCGCCAGTTCGCGCCCTACCTCGGCTTCGAGCGCGAATGGAGCCACGGCGGCACCGCGGACCTGCGCGCGCGCGCCGGCCATGGCAGCCACGACAGCCGCTGGCTGGCCGGCGTTCGGCTGTGGTTCTAGGCCAGCCTCTGCACCGTCGGCATCAGCCGATGGCGGCGAGTGCCTGCGCCAGGTCGGCGATCAGGTCGTCGACGTTCTCGATGCCGACCGAGTAGCGCACCAGCCCTTCGGGAATGCCGGCCGCGGCGCGCTCTTCGGCATTGAGTTCCACGTGGCTGGTCAGCGACGGCGGCCCCACCAAAGTACCGACCGAGCCCAGGCTGGCAGCGCGGTGTGCCAGCCGCAAGTTGCCGACCACCTGTTCCATGGCCGCCTCGCCACCGCGCAGGTCGAACGCCAGCACGCCGCCGAAGCCGCGCATCTGGCTTTTGGCAACCGCGTGCCCCGGATGCGAGTCGAGTCCGGGATAGTGCACGGCTTCAACAGCCGCATGGCCGGCCAGGAATTCGGCGATCCGCTGCGCGCTGGCGTTCTGCCGCTGCACCCGCAGTTCCAGGGTCTGCATGCCGCGGGTGAGCAGGAACGCCGACATCGCGTCGAGCGAGGCACCGTTGATCTCGCGGAAATGAAAGATGCGCCGCACCAGCTCTTCAGGGCCGCAGACCACGCCACCCATCGCATCGGAATGGCCGCCCAGGAACTTGGTGGCGCTGTGCAGGACCAGGTCGGCGCCGAGCGCGAGCGGGTTCTGGTTGATCGGCGTGGCGAAGGTGTTGTCCACCACCACCTTGGCGCCGGCGGTATGCGCGGCGCGCGACAGGCGCTTGAGATCAAGCACCTTGAGGGTCGGGTTGGTCGGCGTTTCCAGGTAGAGCAGGGCGCAGCCGGCCGCGACTTCGCGTTCGATCGCCTCGGCATCGTCGGTCTGGCACAGCACCACGTCCACGCCCCAGCGCGGCAGGAACTCGTTGAAGATCCGGTTGGTGCCGCCGTAGGTATCGCGGATGCTGACCACGCGGTCGCCGGGTGCAAGCAGCGCAAACAGCGTGTTGCTCACCGCCGCCATGCCGGTAGCGAAGCTGGTGCTGGCTTCCGCGCCCTCAAGCGCGCGCAGCTTGCCCTCGAAGATTTCCACGGTCGGATTGGTGTTGCGCGAATAGACGTGGCCCGGCCGCTCGCCCGTCGCCACCGCCCGCCACTGCGCCATGTCATCGTAGGCGTAGGTCACGCCGTGGAACACCGGCATCACCGTCATGTCCTCGGGCATGTGCTCGGGCGCGCCGGCCCAGACTGCGCGTGTGGACAGGCCGCTGCTGGAATCATTGCGGGGTGTGGTCATGGCTGAGGCTCCCTGAAAGCAGTGCCTTCGATGCCAAGGGGGCGCTCCAGACGCGGTCAAACGCGAGCCCGGGTCTGCCGGGTTGGCGCTCCACCGCGCACACTTGAAAGCCCAGGCAGGACTGAATGGCGCCAACGGCCGGACAGTTGGCGCCGGAGCCATCATGGTCCACATGCCAAGCCATGACCCGACTCCTCGACCAGATCAGGCAAGCACACGGCGCCGTGCCTGTCCTTCTTCACGAGGGTGGCATGCCGTACCCGCCAGGGCCGCACGAGAATCCGTTCGTGGCGCTGTTCGATCTGATGGAAGTGGTCGAGGTTCTGTGCCCGCGTTGGCCGGTACGCAAGCCGGATACCAGGCCGAGGGTGTTCCTGCTCTGACAGGCGGGCCTGAGCAGGGCGGCGGCTGATCTCGGCGGCAGGCTTCCCGGAAGGCTGGCGGCATAGCCGATGGCGCGGCACTCGGCACCTGTCCATGCGCCGTCGGCAAAAGCCTGCCGCCAGGTGGCCAGCCATGGCAGGCACAACGCGTTGCCGGCCGGGTGACCGGCACCTTACATGGCCGTAATGTTCACGTCATGCTGCTGGCAGGATGGCCCGGCTACCGTCAGCAGGTGTCCATGCGCAGGCCGATGCTGATGTCATCGCCGATGACACCGCCGATGTCAGCAAGAATCCTCCCCCTGAAACCAACGGCACCCGCCAGGTGTAAAGCATGAAACTGCTGGTCGTAGAAGACGAGAACAAGACCGCCGACTATGTCCGCCAGGGTCTGATGGAAGCCGGCTTCGTGGTTGATCTGGCGCGCACCGGGCTGGACGGCCACCACATGGCGATGACCGAAAGCTACGACCTGATCATCCTGGATGTGATGCTGCCCGACATCGACGGTCGCCGCATTCTGGCTTCGGTGCGCAACGCCGGCAACCAGGTGCCGGTGCTGTTCCTGACCGCGCGCTCGGACGTGGATGATCGCGTCCAGGGCCTGGAACTGGGCGCCGATGATTATCTGGTCAAACCGTTCGTTTTTGCCGAGCTGCTGGCCCGGGTCCGCACCTTGCTGCGGCGCGGCGTCCTGCCGACCCAGCACGACCGGATCCAGGTGATGGATCTGGAACTTGATCTGCCGCGCCGGCGGGCAGTCCGCGGCGGCAAGCGCATCAATCTGACCAACAAGGAGTTCGCCCTGCTGGAGTTGCTGGCACGCCGCCAGGGCGAGGTGCTGCCGCGTTCGCTTATCGCTTCGCAGGTCTGGGACATGAACTTCGACAGCGACACCAACGTCATCGATGTCGCCATCCGGCGGCTGCGCGCGAAGATCGATGACGACTTCGAGCGCAAGCTGATCCATACCGTCCGGGGCATGGGTTACACGCTGGATGTCCCGGATGACGCGTAGGAAATCATCGCCTTCGCGGCGACCGGTCTCGCTCGCCTGGCGGGTCACCTGGCTGGTGGGCCTGGCCATGACCGTGGTCTTCGTGGTGTTCAACGGCATCAGCCTGCGCTCGCTGGATCTGCACTTTGCCGAGATGGACGAGGAAGAACTGCGCGTCATCGCCAGCTCGGTGACCAAGGCGCTGGCCGAGATGGCCCATGAGCAGGATCCACAGGCGCTTGAACGCGCCGTGCGCGGGCATCATGGCGTTTACTACTTCGTTGCCGACGGCGCCGGAAGAACCCTGTACGCGCCCGCCAACGGCCCCGACCTGGGGCGCTTCGTGGCGCGTCAGGCGCCGATCAAATGGGCGGCCGAAGAGCCGATGACGGTGTGGCAGGAAGGCGGCCACCATTACCGCGGCGCCGTCCTGCAGGTGGGCGCCGGGCAGCGGCTGGGCGAGGACTACACGATCGCCGTGGCCATGGATATCGGCGTGCACCTGGACTTCATCCGGGATTTCCGGCGCATCCAGGGCTGGACCGTGCTCGCGGTCATGGCCCTGGCATTCCTGCTGGCCTGGATCGCGGTGCGCTGGGGCCACATCCCGATCAGGCGCGCCAACGACAAGATTCGCGCGATCACCTCATCGCGGCTGCACCTGCGGCTGGACCCGACGGAGGTTCCCATCGAGCTGGAGGAAACCATTGCCTCGTTCAATGCCATGCTCGGCCGGATCGAGGACGGCTACGGCCAGTTGGCCAATGTCTCGGCCGACATCGCCCATGAGTTGCGCACGCCGGTCACCAACCTCACCACGCAAACCGAAGTCGCCGTCGGCCAGGCGCGCTCGGCCGATGAGTACCGGGAGATTCTCTACTCCAACCTGGAAGAGCTGGGGCGGCTGAATCGCATGATCAACGACATGCTGTTCCTGGCCCAGACCGAGAACTCGCCGGACAATCTGCGCGTGGAGGAACTGGATTTGGCCGAGGAAATCCAGGGCCTGTTCGAGTACTTCGATGCCTGGGTGGAAGAGCGCGGCGTGACCTTGCAGCGCGTCGGTGCGCACGTGCGCATCCATGCCGACCGGGAACTGCTGCGGCGGGCGCTGAGCAACCTGCTGACCAATGCCATCCGCTACACACCGGCCGGCCAGGCGGTCACCGTGGCGGTCGAGCAGGGCACCGATGCCATCCGCATCTGCGTGGAGAACCCCGGGCCAAGGATCGAGGCCAGGGATCTGTCGCGCCTGTTCAGCCGCTTCTACCGCGCCGACCCTTCCAGGCAGCGCAAGGGCGATGGCGCCGGCCTTGGGCTGGCCATCGTCAAGACCATCGTCGACGCCCACGGCGGCCGGGTATCGGCGCAGTCGGACGACACCTCGACCCGGTTCTACATGAGCTTCACGATCGGTTCTCCGGTCCAGAATTAGGCAAGTTAAATCGCCGTCGCCGCGCTGGTTTCCCCGGCACGCGTTCAGGGCGCTGCCGTTGCCTATGCAATAGGTTGCGGACATAGAGTAAGGTTCACGCAGTCGCACACGCGGCAGGGGATATTTGTTTCACGCCGGTCATGCGGTCAGCGCCAGGGGTGGCGCCTGGTGACCCTGCGTGAGGGGTAATCGGTCGATACCGGCAGATGGACAGCGCCAGGCCTTTGCCCGGCAGAAAAGGGAGCCCGGCATCGCGCCGGAAATACAACCATGCAAACAGGCCACGCGCGTCACCTCACCATCTCGGCAGCGGCTGTCGACGCTTGTGCCGTCAATTGCTTGAGTTCGGGCGCGAACGGGAAACGGTGGACCTGTCAAAAGTGGTTCTGACCCACCACACACTGCGCAACCGTGGCCGGCAGACGCTGGACCTGGCGGCGGGTGAGGCCTACAAACTGCAGCCGGTGGATGCGGTTGGCAGCGGCCAGGTGCAGGAGAAGCAGCAGGCGTACCTGGCCGAGATCATCGAGCGGGTGAACGGCCTGTTCGAAGGTGACCTCACCGATGGCGATCAACTGGTCTACGTCAACGGCGTGATCAAGGGCAAGCTGCTGGAGAATGAAACCCTGGTGCGGCAGGCCGCGGACAACAGCAAGGCGCAGTTCGCCAACTCCCCCGACCTGAGCCGGGCGCTGCTGGACGCGATCATGGATGCCCTGGACGCCCACAGCACCATGAGCAGCCAGGCGCTGGGATCGGAGCGTGTCCGGGACGGACTCAAGCACATCCTGCTCGGGCCAGCGCAACTGTATGAATCGCTGCGCGCCAAGGGGCAGGGCGACCGACCGCCCGTGTGAAGGCGTCCACTTGCGCAGGGTTCTTGGGCAGCCTCGGTTCCGGGATCTGAAGCAATTCGCGGCAGCGGCAATGCGGGCACTTCCGGCCCGGCCATCACGCCATCGCGTTCGAAGCCTTTTGCCCGGTGGCTGGGGCGGCGCGTGTCATCGCCAGCGCAGTTGAAGTAGAGTCGGGCACAACTGCGAACGCGGCAGAGGATTTTTGGTACACGCCAAACCATCGGAAAAGCGCTGCAGAAAGGCGCTCGGTGACCGTGCGTTTGCTAGTCGGCAGGGGGTCGGCACACGGCAGGCGCACGACGTTGGTGTTGGTCATGGCAGGGAGGGCCGGTATCACGTCGGCCATGAAGCATGCAATCAAGCCACGTCCATTGGCTGGTCGATTCAGGGGCTCAGCCCGTTGGCGCTTGGCCGCCGTTTATCGACTGTGCGGCAGAATCGTTGCCGAGCGCCGATATAGCGATCGCGCGTGCGTTGCGGCCGTGCGCGGCCATGCAAACCCACCTGCCCATCGGCGGCCGGCGCGAATTGGCATCGGAAAATTCCGAAAGCCCCGCCTTGCGCCACCCCCGCCGGCCAAGCCTGCCGACGGCCAAGAAGCGAGGGCCTACTTCGGCTCGAAACCAGAGAACAAGATGCGATCGGCCGGTGCCGTTGCCCCACGGAAGTTGGCGACGCCCTGAGCAAGGTACTGAAGGGTCTTGGCGCTGTAGCGATAGTGACCTGCCCCCCGATATCCGGGCCAGCGTGATCTTAGTAGAGTCCGTCTCACAAGAGGACGGACATGAAGAAGCGATACACCGAAGAACAGATCATCGGCTTCCTGAAGCAGGCGGCCGCCGGCACCCCGGTCAAGGAGCTGTGCCGCAAGCACGGCTTCAGTGACGCGTCGTTCTACCTGTGGCGGCGCAAGTTCGGCGGCATGGATGTGCCCGACGCCAAGCGCCTGAAGGCGCTGGAAGTGGAGAACGCCCGGCTCAAGAAGCTGCTGGCCGAGTCGATGCTGGACAACGAAGCGCTGAGGATCGTGGCGCGGGGAAAATACTGAGCCCGCCGACGCGACGGGCTGCCGTCGCGGATGTGCGGGCGAAGCTGGGTCTGTCGGAGCGGCGGGCCTGCCGGGTACTGGGCTTGTCACGCAGCGTGTTGCACTACCAGCCGCGCATGGCGAACGCGTCGTTGCAGTCCAGGCTCGTTGCGTTGGCGGGCGAACGTCGCCGGTTCGGCTACCGACGGCTGCACATCCTGCTGGAGCGGGAGGGCTGGACCGCCAACCACAAGCGGATCACTACCGGCTTTACCGCAACGCTGGCCTGGCGGTGCGCAAGCGCCGCAAGCGCGATCGCGTGGCCGTCGAGCGGCGCCCGCTGCAGGTGCCGTCGGGGCCGAACCACACCTGGTCGATGGACTTCGTCTTCGACGCGCTGGCCAACGGGCGTCCCATCAAGTGCCTGACGGTGGTGGATGACTGCACCAGGGAAGCGGTGGAAATTGCCGTCGGTCGAAGGATCAACGGCCAGAACGTTGCGGACATCCTGGACGCGGCCTGCCGCTTCCGCGGCTATCCTGCGGCGATCAGGACCGATCAGGGGCCCGAGTTCACCGGCCGGGCGCTCGACCAGTGGGCGACTGCCAACGGCGTGACGCTGGTGCTCACGCAGCCTGGCAAACCCACGCAGAACGCCTATGTGGAGAGCTTCAACGGCAAGTTCCGGGACGAGTGCTTGAACGAAAACTGGTTCATCTCGCTTGAGCATGCGCGAGCGGTCATCGCCATCTGGCGCAAGGACTACAACGAGGTGCGCCCGCACAGCTCCCTGCCCAAATGCACGCCTGCCGAGTTCGCCGCCGCACTGCGCAACAAAGGTTGTTTGGCCGGTTCAACCGCCGATCGAAATCTGACCCACCGGAGCGGTATGCTCCCCAACCTGGACTCTACTAAGTAGCAAGTGGCCCTGAGAAAGGGGGCAGGTCAATGTTCGGGTTTACCTGGTGCTCCACAATGGCCGCGACGCCAGGCGGGTCGAGCATCGGTGGTCCAAACGCACCACCGCCAGGGAGTTTCAGAAACAACGCCGTGGGCTCGCCGGCCAGCGCTGGAGGGCCGGCAATGGCAAACAGGACAACAAGCAACATGGCGGTTCTAGACATGGCGGCCTCTCAGGATCGGGGCGAGGATCAAGCACAGCACAAGCAGAAGCAGCCCCGGCCAGCGCAGACCTGGTACAGGAGCGGCTAGCCGGTCGTCGAACACGAAGTTCAACTCGGCAACGTTGTTCTGGGGATTGGGGTCGGTGTAGTTCAGCACCGTTCCGTGGAAAAGCATTACCTGCAAAGTGAAGGTTCCGGCGGCGGTCGGTTTGCTGTCGAAGCCGATCACGCATTCCCGTGTCTCCCCTACGTCCAGCGGCTCGTGAAGGCTGTAGACCATCGTCGCCTCGACCGGCGCACCCGGCGGCGGGGAGAGCGTCGAGAACCAGACGTCGCAAGTGGTGAAAGGGCCGAGGTAGATCTCATAGGGAACCTGGTGACCGAACTGGATGCCTAGCGGCGTGTTTGCGGCGACGCGATCAGTCACATCGGGACCGTGGTTAGTGAAGCGCGCTATGACGCGCCCTTCCGTGCCCGGCGGCATATAGGTCGAAGGAATGGCGATCAGCTCCACCTCCAGATCCGAGAAGTACGCTACGGAACCCGTTACGGTGAAAGAACCAGATTCAAAATGCACCACGGGCGCATCGGGTGGCTCGCTGTCCCGCAGATAGATACCGAACTGGTAGTACCCCGGAGGCAGCAAACCAAGCGGAATCTCGTACTGGGACTTGCCATCCTCACAATCAGATGGTGATCGCGCTTCCTTAGTGATCGTGATCTCCATCCAGGACCCTTGACTGATAACCTGGTGGTCGAGCAGCGCATTGCACCCGCCATAGCGCAGCGAGATGGTGATCGGCGTGATGTCGGTCGGATCTTCGGGGCTGACGACGGGCGGGTCGATGAAGGCTTGCACGGTGGTGCTGGCGGCGGTGACCGCAACAGCACACAACACCTTGGGCAGAATCCTCACAACGCAGCCCTTGCCCGACCGTGGGCATGGGTGATGCTAGCAGAAGTTGTCCGCACAGGAGGGAGAAACAGCCGACTGTTGCATCGTATGCAATTTGGAATGCCTTGTCGTTGCCGACCAAGGTACCGAAGCACATGCGGTCACGCGCGCTTGCTGTCGCGCAGTTCTTCCCAGCTGCGTTCAACCTGCTCGGAAACCCAGCGAACGGCATGGGTGGCATGGATATCGGCTTCGAAAAGCACGCCACGCTTTAGGACGCGCACTATCGGCCGCAAGCGCGTGCGCCGCCCGCTACGGCCGCGTGACCGCCCACCGGCGACGAAGCCTGCCCTCGGATCGGGTCCGGGGCAGGCTCTTGGCGCACGCGAAGGGCCGAGGGCGAAAACTGGCAGATGACAGGATGCAGCCTCGACTCGCAGGGCTGCGCTCGGCCCGCTGCCGGGCATCAGCACGAAGCATCAGCACGAAATGCACACGGACGGCGAGGCTCGGCAGCCCCAATGTGCCGAGATCCCACGCACGGAACCCCGATCCTGGCATCCTGGCCCACGGTGGACCGCGGCGATGCGGCAACCGCACCGGCGGATCCCGACCGCCCAGGCCAGGCCTTCACCGGCTGGGATATGCCGTTCGACAACGTGACCAGTGACCTGACGGTGACGGCCAGCGTGTCCGGCAGCCATGGCGTGATCTCACCCGCCTCGCAAACCGTCGATCACGGCGATGACGCCCACTTCAATGTCACCGCGGACGCGGGCTATCACGGCGTCCTGGCCGGCGACACCTGCAGCCCGGTCGACAACGGCGATGGCACCTGGACCGCCGGCAACATCACCGCTGATTGCCAGGTGACGGCCAGCTTCGCCCAGAACCTGGCCCAGGCCATCACCATCCACGCCGGCGATGGCCAGATCACGCCGGTGCTGGGCGGTTTCGCCCAGGCGTTGACCGTGCAGGTCACCGACGCCGCCGATGCGCCATTGGCCGGTATCACCGTCACCTTCAGCGCGCCCGGCACAGGCGCCAGCGCCGTGCTCTCGGCGGCTACTGCCACCACCGACGGCGACGGCCTGGCCAGCATCAGCGTCACTGCCAACGGCATCGCCGGCAGTTACACCGTGCAGGCCCAGGTCGGCGGAGTATCCACGCCAGCCAGCTTCGCGCTGGAGAACACCGCGCTCAGCGCCAGCGTCAGCCTGACGATGTCACCGGCCTCACCCTCACCCGGCAGCACGGTCACCTTCACCGCCACGGTGAGCGGCGCCGGCGCGCTGATCCCCGGCGGCAGCGTCGACATCCTGGTCGACGGCGTGGTGGTTTGCGCCGCCATCGCGCTGACCAACGGCAGCGGCAGTTGTGTGGCGGGGCCGTTCGCCAACGCCCCGCACCAGGCCTGGGCCAGCTATGCCGGCGATGCTGCCCATGCTCCGGCCGATTCGGCGGCCATCAACTTCGAGGTTCTCGTGCCAATGCCGGTGCCGGTAAACAATCCGTGGGCCCTGGCCTGGCTGGTGGCGTTGTTCGGCCTGATCGGCATGCCGCTGGCGCGACGGCGCCAGCGCGGGCTGTCCAGGTAATCGGCCCTGTGGCGGTCACTGCAAAGCCATGAGGCGCGCGCCAAGGTCCTGCCCCGAGCAGGGCCTTGGCGGTGCCGGTCGATGGAAGCTGCGGCGTTCGCCCGGATCGGCGACAACGTGCCCAGCTTGCCGCAGGCAATTGGCCGTGCCTGCGGCTGTGCCCAAACTCCATGCGCCGAGACCTGCTCAGAAGCGCCAGGTCGCCCGCAGGTACAGGTCATCGTCGCGGCGAGCGCCCGCGGCGGTGGCCGGCAGGTCGATCTCCTCGCGGCGGCGGATGCGGGCGTCGAATTGCCAGGCCGGTGTCGCCTGCCAGACCCAGCGCGCCTCAAGCAGCTCGTTGTTGGGCGGGAAGTCGCTCGACAGCAGCCAGCCGTCGGCGACGCGGCCGTAGACGATGCCGAAGTCGTGGTTGGGCAGAACGTCGATGAAGTTGAACGAGGCCTGCCAGGACAGCGCATCGGCGTTGCCGGTGCCGGAGTTCATCGCCTCGCGGCGCGGCGTGTCGGGCGTCCAGCCGATCTCGCCGCCCAGGCGGAACGTCGTATCGCCCTGACCAAGCGGCCACTGCGCGGCGGCCTTGACGGTCACCGCCAAGTAGTCTTCAAGCGCCGGGTCGACCAGGCCGTTGGCGCGCAGCGCCGAGGGCAGCCAGGTCAGGGTGAGCATGCGCTGCACCAGCGGGCCGAGCGCGGTCCTGGATTCGGTCGCCAGGAACAGGCCGGCGCGCGAGCCGGCGTCGGCGAAATCCAGCGGCCGGCGCAGCGTGCCGGTGGGGCCGCTGCGATCGTTGTGGCGCGCGATCACATGCGTGGTCCAGTCGCTGCCGCGCCACTGCCACCACAGGCCGTCGGTCCAGGTGATGTCGAAATTGGGGCTGTCGTTCTGGTCCAGCGACTTCTTCATGATGTCGTCGATGCCGAACGCGGTCTGGAAGCGGCCGACGCGCAGGCTCCAGGGCGATTGCGCGGGACGATATTCCAGCCAGGCCTCGTCGATGGTGGCCTGGCCGTCCTGCAGACCGGCAGGGCCGGGTGCGTACATCCGCAGCCAGAACTCCTCGTCGGACTGGTTGCTATCCAGCCGCGCAGCGACGCGGCCGCTGGCGTGCCAGCCGGCGCCGAGCTCGCCGCGCAGGCGGAACCTGGCGCGGGCGCGAAAGCTGTCGGCATCCGACGTGGCGCCGCTACGGGCGCGGGTTTCAGCGGCAAGGTAGCCGAAGCGGATGTCGCCGCTGGTCTGCCAGGTGTCGTTGGCCTGCGCGCCGGCCGCCGCCAGCGCGAGGGTCAGGACGACGGTGGTGCGTGCGTACATGGGGGTCTCCACGGACAGCGTCTGCGCCGGGTTCTGGCCGTTAAACACGATGACCCGGGCCGCGCTGAAAGTATCGGGCCGGCACCTGCCAGGCATCATTGATCCGGATCAAGAAGCCAGCAGTCAGGGCGACCCGCCAGTACGTCGGGATGGGTCAACCCGCCGTGCTACATCGCCCGGCGCAGCAACTGCGCATTGAGCGCCACCACGATGGTGCTCAGCGACATCAGCACGGCGCCGAACGCGGGATGCAGCAGGATTCCCCAGGGCGCGAGGACGCCGGCGGCCAGCGGAATGGCGAGGATGTTGTAGCCGGCGGCCCACCACAGGTTCTGGATCATCTTGCGGTAGGTCGCCTTGCTCAGCTCGATGATCGACGGCACATCGCGCGGGTCGCTGCGCACCAGCACCACGTCGCCGGCCTCGACCGCAACGTCCGTGCCGGCGCCGATGGCGATGCCGACGTCGGCGGTGAGCAGCGCCGGCGCGTCATTGACGCCGTCACCGACCATCGCCACGCGCTTGCCCTGGGCCTGCAGCTCCTGGATCTTCGCCACCTTGTCCTCGGGCAGCACTTCGGCAAAGACCGTATTGATGGCCAGTTCCTTGGCGACCGCGTTGGCCACCGCGGTGGAATCCCCGGTCAGCAGGACAATCTCCAGCCCGCTGTCGTGCAGACGTTTGACCGCATCGAAGGATTCGGGACGGATGGCGTCGGCGATGGCGAAGACGCCGAGCACCTGATCGCCTTCCACGAGGTAGGTGGCGGACTGGCCATTGGCGGCCGCTGACTCGGCGGCCCGACGAAGTGTTTGCGGCGGTTCGACGGCGAGCAGTCTGAGCAGCCCCGGGCCACCGACGTGAAGCCGGCGCCCCTCGACCACGGCGCGCACGCCGCGACCGGGCAGGGACTTGAACTCCTGCGACATCGGAACCTCGATGTCGCGTTCCCCGGCGCTGGTCATCAGCGCCTGCGCGATCGGATGTTCGGCATCGCGCTGCACCGACGCGGCCAGGCGCAGCACTTCGTTGTCGGTGAAGCCCTCGGCAGTGGTGATGTCCACCACGCGATGCGAGCCCAGGGTCAGCGTTCCGGTCTTGTCGAACACCACCGTGTCCAGCAACCGGGCCTCTTCCAGGCCGCGGCGATCGCGCACCAGCAGGCCATTGCGGGCACCGATGGTGGTCGAGATCGCGGTTACCAGCGGAATCGCCAGGCCCAGCGCATGCGGGCAGGCGATCACCAGCACGGTCACCACGCGCTCCATGGTGAAGCTCCAGGGTTCACCCAGCAGCGGCCAGACGATGGCGGTGATGGCGGCCGAGACAATGGCGACGATGGTGAGGTAAAACGCCGCCCGGTCGGCCAGGGCCTGGGCGCGCGAGCGGGATGATTGCGCCTGCTCGACCAGGCGCATGATGCCGGCCAGTGCGGTCTCATCGCCGGTTTCGGTTACCTGCACGCGCAGCGAGCCTTGGCCGTTGACGGTGCCGGCGATCACCCGGTCACCCGCCGACTTGTCCATCGGCCTGGACTCACCGGTGATCATCGATTCGTTGACCGCGCTGGCGCCCTCCGTCACGACGCCGTCGGCGGGAATGCTGGCGCCGGGCCGGATCAGCAGCAGGTCACCACGCTTGAGTTCGGTGACCGGCACGTCCTTGGTTGTGCCGGCCTGATCCAGGCGCACCGCCATATCAGGCAGCAGCTTGGCCAACTCCTGCAGCGCGCCCTGTGCCTGGCTGATCGAACGCATCTCGATCCAGTGGCCCAGCAGCATGATCGCCACCAGCGTGGCCAGCTCCCACCACAGGTCCAGGCCATCGACAAGGCCGAGCGTGACCAGGGCGCTGTAGACGAAGGCGACGGTGATCGCCAGCGAGATCAGCGTCATCATGCCCGGCAGGCGATGGCTCAATTCCTGGTATCCGCCGCGCAGGAACGGCCAGCCGCCGTAGAAGTAAACGATGGTTCCGAACACCGCCGGCAGGTAAGCCGAGCCCGGGAACTGTGGCGCGGTGTAGTCGAACCAGTGCTGGATCATCCCGCTCCAGATCACCGTGGGAATGGCCAGCAGCAACGTCAGCCAGAACTTGTCGCGGAACATCGCCACGCTGTGGCCGGCATGCTTGTCGTGCCCGGCATGGGCGTCGCCATGCGCTTGATGGTCGTGGTGATGGTGCTGTGTCATGGCTCTGCTTTCCAGGATTGACCGATGCACTGTGGCATCAGTGGCGTGAAGGGATCAGCGCGCGGGTTGGCGCCGCCTTCAAACAAGCCGGTGCGGCGCTCGATGCGCATCTGCCGGGCATGGCCCAGTGAGCTCTCCCAACGCGGCGCGATGCTTACCGGCTGGCCGCGCAGGGGCAGCTCGCGCTAGCTGTCATCGCGGCGGCAGAGCCGGCTTATCAATCTTCCGGTCGCGCATGGGGACGGCCTTTGTTGACCCTGCTTGCCCTATGGATGTCGAACCAGCGGGCCGTTCGTCAAGTCGTGCGGCCAGGGCAGCCCCGACCAATCTGGACGCCAGTGAGTCGCCTGAGCTAGAAGCGCTCGCAGCTCATAACCAGCGCCGGACTTTGCCTCGATAGGCGTCGTAGCGGTCTCCGAACTTCGCGGCAAGGTGCCGCTCCTCCGGGCCGATCTGGTACTTGCCCAGATACAGGACGTACATCGGCAAGACGATGAAGGGCAGCAGATTGCCCAGGTAGACCGCCCAACCGGTCAGCACGACCAGGAAGCCGAGGTACATCGGGTTGCGCGTGAACCGATAGATTCCGGTATCCACAAGGGAGGACGAGCGTTGTGGTTGCCGGGGATCAATGGTCGTTTCGTGTCGCCGGAACTCAATGATGCCGGCAGCAATGCAAACGAAGCCAATCGCGGCCAACACCAGCGCCAGTACCCAGCGCGCTGGCAGGTCGATCGCAGCGCCTGGGAATGCATAGGCCAGGCCAGCCATCAGCGCTGCCGAGGTGAAGACCACCAGCGGTGGCGGAACTTTGAGCTGCAGTGATTTCATGGCTCGGCCGTCGTTTTCATCGGGCGTCATTGACAGGTCAACAACTCGGTTGCTCTCGTATCAGCATCGCGACGGCCAACCCAGGTGAGCCCCGTGAAGCCGGCGCGATCATCAACAGGGGGCGCAGGCGGCCCGACGTAAACGGGCGCCGGCGCTCACGCAATGGGGTCAGGGGTCCCGAAACAATGCGTGGCATGAATGGCAGGCGTTCAACGTGTCGCCCATGGCCCGTGCCATCGCGGGAACATCGTTCGCGCTGCTGGCGTGGACCATCGCTTCGAGCTGGCCGTGGAAGGCATTGTCCATCGCCAGGAAAGTGGAAAGCTGGTCGCTGTTGCGGGGGAGTGTATAGCTCCCGTCTTCTACCGCTGCCTCGGTGGCATGCTTGGCATCGTCAAGCTGATGAAGCTCATCGCCGATGTGACTGACATCGCCCTCGCCAATTCCGCGCACGGCGTTCTCCAGGACCGTGGTCAGGAGCTGCATCTCGGTCTGGACGACGTTGCGTTCGAGCGTATGCGTTTCGCCTTCTGCTTGTGCGGGTGCCGCGACTTCGACGCTTGCGGCCGGGCGCGGCTCAGGGCTCTGGGGAGTGCAGCCCGCTGCGAGCAGCAGACTTGACAGCAATAGCAGGATCGAACGGATCATGATGAGGTCCTCAGCGGGTCTGGGAGTGTCACCCGCGAGATCACTTGACGCGAGTCGACGTACTGGAGGTTATCAGCACTATCCCGGCGCGGCGTGACACCGGCCTGGACACGCGACAGACAACTCAACGGCTTGTCGGCACCGGCCGGGGAGTCGAGGAGTGCCAAGGAAATTGTATGCCGGCCCCCGCGGAGCTACGATGTTGCAATGAGTCGGGCTCTCCGCCACAAGCGCTGGTTTCGAACGGTTCTGCTGGGCCTGCTCGCGCTGTGCATGATGATGCAGCCGGTGCTCGCAGCGACCGGGGATCTTCATGAGCTGCTTGATCATCCCGAACACGCCGCGCTGCATCTTGACGGCAGCGGACATCATGACGCGCCGCAGCCCCATGACGGCGAATCGGCAGAAATCCTGCACACCCTGCTTCACCTCGCACACTGCTGCGCGCAGGTGGTTGGCTTTGAGACCGTGATTCCGGGAGCCCACGGCACTCCCCAGAACGACCCACACGCCTTCGATTTGGCCTCCGCGGCCATGCATTCGTTGCGGCGTGGCGCTCCGTTCCGACCTCCGATCCAGGCGTAAGGCGCGACTGGCCAATCCGGCCAACTTTCAGCCTTCCGCTTCACTCGGAGAACCCCCATGCAATTGCGACTCACGGTCCTTGCCGTGTGCGTCGCGGCCTGTGCCGCGGCCTGGCCGGCGGCTGCCGCCGACCGTTTGACCCTGGACGACGCGTTCGAGCGCGTCGCCCGATCCCATCCGGACCTGCGCCTGTTCGGCCCACGAAGGCAAGCCTTCGCGGCCGAGCTTGATCGCGCGTCCCTGCGGCCGGCGTATGTCGCCGGCGGCAGCATCGAAAACGCGCTGGGCACAGGCGATGCCAGTGGCCTGAGTGGTGCCGAGTTGACCTTGACCCTTGCCTCCGTCTTCGAACGTGGCGGCAAGCTTGATGCCCGCCGCACGCTGGTGCAGAGCCGGATCGACGCCTTGGCCGTTGAACGCGAATCACGCCGGCTGGATCTGCTCGCCGAAGTGGCGCGCCGCTACCTGGCGGTGGTTGCCGCGCGTGCGCAGTCTGCTATTGCGCGGCTGGATATAAGCCAACGCGAGCGTACGGTGGCGGCTGCCCGGCAACGGCATCAGGCAGGTGCATCACCAGAATCTGTGCTGCTGACTGCGCAGGCGGCCCTGGCGCGCGCCGCGCTGGATCTGGCGCGCAGCGAACAGCAGGGCATCGCCGCGCGCCAGCATCTGGCGGCGCTGTGGGGCGAGCAGTCACCGGACTTCGAAGTGATGCAGGCCGACGCGCTGAACTTGGTCGATGTGGCGGACTTTGCCACGCTGGCGCAGTGGCTGGAACGCACTCCCGAAGTGGCGCGTTTTGCGGACGCGCGACGCATCGGCGAAGCCAGGCTGCATCTGGCGCGCGCCGAGAGCAAGGCGGATGTGGACTGGCAGGTCGGGGTTCGTCGTCTGCAGGCCAGCGACGACTTCGGCTTGACCGCGGGCATTTCGATTCCGCTGGGTTCATCCGGTCGCGCACGGTCGGGTATCCGTGCCGCGGAGGCGGAACTGGCCGGGCTGGAAATCGAACGCGAAGCCGCTGGCCTGTCGCTGTACTCGACGCTTGCCCAAGCCCACGGACGTTATCGCGTCGCCCAGTTGGAAGTATCCCGCCTCGGTGAGGACGTGTTGCCGATGCTGGAGCGTGCAGAGAACGCCTCGGACCGTGCCTACCGCGCGGGGGCCGCCAGCTATCTGGAGTGGGCATCGCTCCAGGCCGAACGCACCGCGGCCTTGCGCCAACAGCTCGACGCGGCGTTGGAAGGGCAGCGTGCCCTGATCGAAATCCAGCGGTTGACCGGCCAGGCGTTCGTCGCCGCTCCGGCGCCATCAAACGAAGGAGCCATCCCATGATCAGTGCGTCCACAGTCCGGCCCCTGGTGGCCGCCTTCGCGCTCACATTGCTGCTTGTCGCGTGCGCTGGCGACCACGGAGCCGACCACGGCCACGACCACGAACATGACCATCACGCAGAGGGTGAACAAGGCCATGACGAAGACGCCGGCAGAGGCGATCATGGTGGCCGCCTGCTGCAGCAAAGCGGCTACATGGTGGAGCTTGCGATCGCCGAGGACGGCACGCCGCCCAGATACCAAGCCTGGCTGTATCGCAACGGCAAGCCGCTGCCGGGCAGTGCGGGTAGCGTCGAGGTGAGCCTCCAGCGTTTGGGCAACGTGATTGAGCACCATGTGCTGACGGCGCAGCCCGATGGCAGCCTGATGGCACCGAGCATCGTTGGTGAGCCGCATTCGTTCTACGTCGAAGTGCGGGCCACGATTAACGGCCAGCCGCTGCGCTGGGCCTACCCCAGCTACGAAGGCCGCACCGAAATCGCCGCGGCCGTCGCCGAGCAATCCGGGATCAGGGTGGCGCCGGCAGGTGCCGGAATCATCGTCGACGAACACGAAGTCCAGGGCCTGTTGACGCCGGTCGAAGGGCGGGTGGCCAGCGTGACCGCACGTTTCCCCGGCCCGATCCGCAGCCTGCGCGCCAACGTCGGCGACCCGGTGCGGGCCGGGCAGCCGCTGGCGACTATCGAGAGCAACCTGAGCCTGAGTACTTACACACTCACCAGCCCGATCACGGGCGTGGTCACCGAGCGCAAGGGCACGGTCGGCGGCATCGCGGCGGAGAACGCGCCCCTGTTCGAGGTTGTCGATCTCGCCGAGCTGTGGGTCGACCTGCATATCTTCGGCTCCGACGCCCAGCACATCCGCCCCGGTGTGCCGGTAACGGTAACCCGGCTCAGTGATGGCAGCACCGTGGAGACGACGCTGGAACGCGTGCTGCCCGGGCTCGCCACGGCCAGCCAGAGCACCGTGGCCCGCGCCACGATCGACAACGGTGATGGCGAATGGCGGCCCGGCAGCGCGGTCAAGGCGCGCATCACCGTGGCCCGCGATCCAGTCGAACTGATGGTGCCCCTGGCGGCGCTGCAGACTTTCCGTGACTGGGACGTGGTGTTCGTGCGGGTCGGCGACACCTACGAGATACGGCCGGTGGAGCTGGGCAAGCGCGATGGCGAGCGGGTGCAGATCCTGTCCGGACTGGAGCCGGGCGCACAGGTGGTCGTCGAGCAGAGCTACCTGGTGAAGGCCGACATCGAGAAGTCCGGGGCCTCGCATGACCACTGACCAGCGCGGCGCACTCGAGGGCATCATCCGCTTTGCCATCGCGCATCGCTGGCTGATGCTGGCATTGACGCTGGTGCTGGTGGGCGTGGGCATGTGGAGCTTCACCAAGCTGCCGATCGACGCCACCCCGGATATCACCAACGTCCAGGTGCAGATCAACACGGAAGCCCCCGGGTACTCGCCGCTAGAGGCGGAGCAGCGGGTGACCTTCCCAATCGAGACCGCGATCGCCGGTCTCCCGGGCCTGGACTACACCCGGTCGATCTCGCGCTACGGGTTGTCGCAGGTCACCGTGGTGTTCGAAGACGGCACCGACCTGTACTTCGCCCGCCAACTGGTGGGCGAGCGGTTGCAGGAGGTGTCATCGCAGTTGCCGGAAGGCATCGATCCGTCGATGGGACCCATCGCCACGGGCCTGGGCGAAATCTTCATGTACACGGTGGAGGCCGACCCCGAAGCGCGCAAGGACGACGGTACGCCGTGGACGGCAACCGATCTGCGCACACTGCAGGACTGGGTGATCCGCCCGCAGATGCGCAACACGCCGGGCGTGACGGAGGTGAACACCATCGGCGGATATGCGCGTCAGATCCACATCACACCCGATCCGGCGAGATTGGTCGCGGTCGGCCTGACCCTGCACGACGTGGTGACCGCGGTCGCGGCCAACAACGAGAACATCGGCGCGGGTTATATCGAGCGCAATGGGCAGCAGTTCCTCGTGCGCGTACCGGGCCAGGTGTCCGGGCTCGACGAGATCCGCGCGATCGTGCTCGACCGTCGCGGCGGCGTGCCGATTCGCGTGGGCGACGTCGCCACGGTCGGCGAGGGACTTGAACTGCGCAGCGGCGCGGCGACCCAGAACGGGCGCGAAGTGGTACTCGGCACGGTGATGATGCTGGTCGGTTCCAACAGCCGCGAGGTAGCGCAGGAAGCGGCCGCCAAGTTGCAGGAGGCGGCCCGCAGCCTGCCGGCAGGTGTCGCCGCCAATCCGGTCTACGACCGCACCGCGCTGGTCGACCGCACCATCGCCACGGTGTCCAGGAACCTGGTGGAAGGCGCCCTGCTGGTGATCGTGGTGTTGTTCCTGCTGCTGGGAAACTTCAGGGCGGCGCTGATCACCGCCGCGGTGATCCCGCTGGTCATGCTGTTCACCGTCTTTGGCATGGTCCGCGGCGGCGTCTCGGGAAACCTGATGAGCCTGGGCGCGCTCGACTTCGGCCTGATCGTCGACGGCGCGGTGATCATCATCGAGAACTGCCTGCGCCGCTTCGGTGAGATGCAGCACCGGCTGGGCCGGGTGATGAACGAAAAGGAACGTCACGACGTGGCCGCCTCGGCGACCGCCGAGGTGATCCGGCCCAGCCTGTTCGGCCTGGCCATCATCACCGCCGTCTACCTGCCGATCTTCGCGCTTACCGGGATCGAGGGAAAGATGTTCCACCCGATGGCGATCACAGTAGTGCTGGCCTTGACCGGCGCAATGCTGCTGTCGCTGACCTTCGTGCCAGCGGCCGTGGCCGTGTTCCTGGGCGGCCGCGTCGAAGAGAAGGAAAACCGCCTGATGCGGTGGACCAAACGCCTCTACGCTCCGGCGCTGGACTGGTCGCTTCGCCACCGCAACATCGTGGTGGCTGGCGCGCTGTTACTGGTGATCGGTTGCGGCTTGCTGGCCACGCGCCTGGGCACCGAGTTCATCCCGGACCTGGACGAAGGCGACATCGCACTACATGCGCTGCGCATTCCGGGAACGGGACTGGACCAGGCGGTGCGGATGCAGATCACCCTGGAAAACCGGATCGCGCAGTTTCCGGAGGTCGAGCGCGTCTACAGCAAGATCGGCACGGCGGAGGTCGCCTCAGACCCGATGCCGCCGTCGGTTGCCGACACGTTCCTTATCATGAAACCCCGGGAGCAGTGGCCGGATCCGCGCAAGTCCAGGGCCGCGCTGGTCGCAGAGATCGAGACCGCGGTGATGCAGTTGCCCGGCAACAACTACGAGTTCACCCAGCCGATCCAGATGCGGATGAACGAGTTGATTTCGGGCGTGCGCGCGGAGGTCGCAATCAAGGTATTCGGCGACGACCTGGACACGCTGGTGGAAGTCGGCGAACGGGTCGTGGAGGTCACCGAGTCGGTCGCCGGCGCAGCGGACGTGGCGCTGGAACAGACCACCGGTCTGCCGATGCTCACGGTCACGCCCGATCGGGTGGCTCTGGCACGCTATGGCTTGAACCCGGGCACGGTGCAGGACACTGTCGCCACGGCCGTGGGCGGCGAGGTCGCCAGTCAGTTGTTCGAGGGCGACCGTCGCTTCGACATCGTGGTGCGACTGCCAGAACATCTGCGACAGGATCCGGCCGCGTTGGCCGACCTGCCGATTCCCTTGCCGGCAGAGTTCAGCGCCGACGAGTCGGGACGCCGTGCCACCTGGCCGGCAGGCGCTCCGCGCACGGTGCCGCTGCGAGAGGTGGCGAGGATCGAGACCGTCACCGGCCCGAACCAGATCAACCGCGAGAACGGCAAGCGCCGCGTGGTGGTAACCGCAAACGTGCGCGATCGTGACCTAGGCAGCTTTGTCGAAGAGTTGCAGGATCGTGTGGTGACGGAAGTTGAGCTTCCGACCGGCTACTGGATCGACTACGGCGGCACCTTTGAGCAGATGATCTCGGCCAGCCAGCGCCTGTCGCTGGTCGTTCCGGTAACGCTGGCCGGGATCTTCGCATTGCTGTTCATGGCCTTCGGCACGGCCAGGGACGCGGCGATCGTGTTCACTGGCGTGCCGCTGGCGCTCACCGGAGGCGTGCTTGCGCTTGCGCTGCGGGGCATTCCGCTTTCGATCTCCGCCGGTGTCGGTTTCATCGCGCTGTCTGGCGTCGCCGTGCTCAACGGACTGGTCATGATTACCTTCATACGCAAGCTGCGTGAGCAGGGCGTAGGGCTGGACACGGCGGTGGTGCAGGGGGCATTGACCCGCCTGCGACCAGTGCTGATGACGGCGCTGGTAGCATCCCTGGGCTTCGTTCCGATGGCCTTCAACGTTGGCGCCGGTTCGGAGGTCCAGCGGCCGCTGGCGACCGTCGTGATCGGCGGGATAACATCCTCGACGCTGCTTACGCTGTTGGTATTGCCGGTGCTGTACCGCTGGCTGCACAGGACGGCCAACTGACCTGGCCCGAGTGGATTCTCCGGAGTACAAGCCATGTTCGAAATCCTGCGTAATCGCACCTTCCGTCGTCTGTTCAGCGCCCAGGTGGTTGCGCTGGTCGGCACCGGCCTGGCGACGGTTGCTCTGGCATTGCTGGCCTATGACTTGGCCGGTGATCAGGCCGGCTCGGTGCTCGGCACGGCGCTGGCGATCAAGATGGTTGTGTACGTTGCCTTGTCGCCGCTGGCCGGTGCCCTGGTGCCGCCGCGATCACGAAAGGCGGTACTGATCGCGCTGGATCTGGTCCGGGCCGGCGTCGCCTTGATGCTGCCGTTCGTCACCGAGATCTGGCACATCTACGTGTTGATCGCACTGCTGCAGTCCGCGTCCGCAGGCTTCACGCCGCTGTTCCAGGCGGTGATCCCCGACGTGCTTCCGGATGAGCGCGATTACACCCGCGCCCTGTCGCTGTCGCGCCTGGCCTACGATCTGGAAAACCTGCTCAGCCCGATGCTGGCTGCTGCCCTGCTGACGGTGATCAGTTTCCACGGGCTGTTTGCCGGCACCTCGGTGGGGTTCATCGTCTCGGCCCTGCTGGTGTTGGCGGCGACATTTCCCGTGGTACGTGCCACGCAGGCCGAGGGCGGTGCCTTCACCCGCGCGCTTCGCGGCATGCGCATCTACCTGCGCACGCCGCGACTGCGTGGCCTGCTTGCGCTGAACCTGTGCGCCGCGGCCGGCAGCGCCATGGTGCTGGTCAACACGGTCGTGATCGTGCGCGGCCCGTTGCAAGGCGGTGAGCGTGAGGTTGCCTGGGCGCTGGCAGCGTTTGGCGGCGGCTCGATGGTGGTGGCGCTGCTGCTGCCCAGGTTGCTTGATCGCGTGCGCGACCGGAGCATCATGCTCAGCGCCGCTGCGCTGATGACCGGCGCGTTGTTCCTGGCCACCTGGCTGTGGACTTCCAGCCAGGCAGCGATGGGCTGGACGGTGCTCATTGTGCTGTGGTGCCTGCTCGGCGCAGCCTACGCCGGCCTGGTCACCCCCGCAGGACGGCTGTTGCGACGCTCGGCCACCTCGGATGATCTGTCGTTTCTGTTCGCGGCGCAGTTCTCGCTGTCCCACGTGTGCTGGTTGCTGACCTATCCGATCGCCGGCTGGGTCGGCGCCAGCATCGGGCTGGGCAGTGCCTTCGTCGCCCTGAGCGGGCTTGCCGTGCTCGGATGGATCATCGCCTGGCGCGTCTGGCCGCGGCACGATCCGCTGGTGCTTGAACACAGCCACCCCGAGTTGTCAGATGACCATCCGCACCTCATCCAGCACCTGACCCCCGATGGCAAGCACGCGCATCCGTACATGATCGACGAGTTTCATCTGCGCTGGCCCAAGTAGGGCGAGCTGGCGTTGGCGCGCCAAGGATCCGGACCATGGCGCTTCCCGTCTGTCGTTGGCTGACGGCCGGCTATCCGCCTTCGCCCATGATGTACAGCACCAGCAAGGGCACCAGGTTGAACAGCATGATGCCGATCTTGTAGACCGCCATGCCGCCGTAGTGCAGGGCATCGAAGGTGGTGGGCGAAAGATCGAACCAGCGGCCATGCAGCCGGCGGATCCAGTCCTTGGCAAAGACCAGGGCCAGGAACCAGATCATCAGGATGGCGTAATTGACCGCCACCGACCAAAGCAGGAACGGCCTGAGGAATTCGATATCCATGGGATCGCTTCCGTCGATCGGGCAGGAGTGCCCGGCAACCAAACTAGCACGTGGCCGGAGGCGGCAAGGCCCAGGCCGGCCGATGGCTGATCGAGACAAACTGCGGCCACGACCGGCAGCCAGGCGATTGAAAGGCGGCCCGCATAGCAGCGTCAATTTTTGTGACTTCGCCGGCCAGGGCCGGTATCGCCGCTGGCAGATGCGCCAAATTCCGCGGGATTGACGCAGAAGGGGATGAACGGCGGGGACATTCCGGCCGGCATCCTTCGCAACCGAGCCTGCGCGATGAAACTCAAGACCCACCGGAAAGCGATCGTGATCGTTCTTTTGCTGCTGCTGGCGGCCACTGTCATCCACGACCAATCAACCCGGGATGACGATGGTCAACGTGCCTTTGCAGCCGTCACCACCGCGCCGAACTACGGCGGTGCCGTGGTGACGCCAACACCCGCGCCCGGCTACGGAAATGATCCGCCCCAGGCGATGCAGGCGCATGCCCAGGGCATCTTCTTCGATCCGCAGGCGATGCCGGCGCACAGTCGGCAACCGGCGCAGCCTTCACCGCCCGACATCGGGCAATTGCAGCGCGTCGACATAGTCGATCAAACCGGCTTCGGGCGGCCGCTACCCATGTTCAGCATGGAACTGCCGCGCGGCTGGCAGCACCAGCACCGGGTGGATTGGGACAAGTCCACATACTGCCCGTTCAACGGGCCGCGCGTGGTCGTCAATGCCGACTCGCCCGACGGCTTGTACGGCATCACCATTCTGCCGGGCATGGGTTGGCAGGTGTCGTCGCGGACGGTGGCCGCCAACTTTGCCTGCCCGCCGGCAGGCATGAACATGCCGCGTGATTACCTGGAGCAGATCGCCGGCCAGTTGCGCCCGGGCATGCGCGTGCTCTCCTTCCGTGAGCGCCCGGACCTGCTCAACCCGGCTGCCACCATTCCCGAATATGGCGGAGAACTGCTGATCGCCTACAGCGTGCAGGGCGTGGACATGCGCGAATCGCTGATCGCCACCATCAACCACACCACGTTGTCCGGCGGCGGATTGCTGGCCGTGGCCAGCGTCACCATGGCGGTACGCGCGCCGGACGGCCAGCTCGACTTCGGCTTCATCCAGCAGGTGACCGGTTCGCTGCAGCCGGGTGAGGACTGGAACAGGCTCTTTGGCGAGTGGAGCGCCGGCCAGATCCGGGCCTGGCATGAGGGCCGCATGAGCGCCATCGCCATGGCCGGCGAGGCTGACCGCCACCGGATCAACATGGACACCATCGCCGAGGTCGGCCGGCTCAATACCGAGACCTTCAACAACCGCATGGCCAGCAACGAGCGCACGAACAACGCGTTCATCGACACCATCCGGGAAGTGCAGCCCTGGCGCGATCCGGGCAGCGGCCGACAAGTCGACCTGCCGATGCATTACAGCCACGCCTGGCAGCTCTCCGACGGCCGCCACTTCCTCACCAACGATTCCAACTTCGAGCCGTACCGCGACCTGGGCATCGCCGGCGAGCGGATGCAGCAGGTGCGGTGAGCGGGGAGTGACTGCACAGCGGGGCCGCGAGAGCCCCACGGTTTGCATTCGGCCCGTTGTCAGTGTCCGATTCCCGGCCGTGGCAATGCGCCTGGTCCGGGTTCGGGCTGAGCGGTTCCGCCATCGCCCTCTATCGGCATTGCCGGGGGGCGAAGTCACTACGGAAAGACCAATTGATAGTGACGCAGATCTTCATGGAAAGCATTGCACCGCGTCATGATTTCCCTCACCTGGGACCTGGGCCGCTCGTAGTCGACCGCCGCGGACCAGCGCTGGATGCGGGTGAGTGACGCCAGCAGCGGGGCGGAATCCGCATTGTGGCTGAGCGCCTTGAGCGGCAGCAGATAGTCCTCGCGAGAGACCGTGGGAATGATGATCCGGCTCAGGCGCTGGGAGCTGAGCAGGCAGTTCATGACCAGACGCGCAGTGCGCTCGTTGCCGTCCATGAAGGGATGGACCTCGGCAACCACGAACATGGCCATCATTGCCCGCGCCAGCGGTTGCGCCAGCGCCTGAATCCGCTCGAATCCTTCCCGCAACGTGCCGGCAACCAGCTCCGGCGCGACGAACAGGGTGTTCCCCGCCTGATTGGGCTTGTGCTTCCACTCCCCGGGGCGTTTGTCGGGGCGCGCCTGCATCACCAAGGCATTGATACCACGCAACCAGAACAGGAAATCCTCGACGGTTCGCGGCGGCTGGTCGCGCCAGGGAGAGGTCATCGCGGCATTGAAGGTGCCCAGCACGTCATGTGAATCTTCGCTGCGGTTTTCGATGATCTGGCCGTGGAATACGATGTTCTCGGCCTCATCCACCGTGAACGTCGTGCCTTCGATGTAGTTGGAGAAATACGCCTCGAAGAACGCGAAGTTTTCGCGCGCCCTGCCGGACGGAGCAGGGTCGGGGATGTCTGGCAAGACGGCTGCGTTGAGCGTGGCGAACAGCGCATCGAAGATTTCCAGTCGGGACGGGTCGTAGGGTCGTCCGGCCGCACGCGCCAGAGCCTGCCGTGCGGTCAACTTCTTTATTGCCTGAGTGCCAAGCAGAGCTCCCACCAATCCGTCCAGACGTTTGAACTGGGTCGGGTAGCCCAGCGCTGGCGCGATCGCACGCGCCTGGTCGCGCAATTGGTTGAGCCGGTGCTCGCCACCAATCATCAGGATGCGATCCAGCGATTCCTCGATGGCCTCCTGCGGCAGCACGCGGCCCGGCCAGCCACGTCCGCGGGTGAGGTTTTCCAGATAGCGACGCGGGTCGCTGGCCAGGTAGAGGGCGCCATACCGGCTGTCGTTGGCCGGAGGTTTCGCATGGGGTCCCGGTCCAGGCACCACCTGTACCGTCAAGCCCGGCAATTCCAGGTCGCGGCGGGTTCTGCCTCGGGTGATCACCAAGCTGCCCGCGTGCGGCTTGCCATCGAACGCGGAACGGTGCGAGATCACCCCGCCCGGCAGCAGGTGGCCAACGATGGTCCGCCAATGGCGTAGCACGATCGCTTCCAGCGGGCTGTCCAGATTGGACGTATACAGGCCGGCGTACAGTTTGCGTAGCCGCCCGGTCGCCGCCAGGCGCCGGATGCGCCGAGCTGCAGTCGGGTCGGCATTGTCGGCAATCAGCAGTTCAGGGAGTGTGTCCGGAATTTGTGCCATTGGACCCTCCGATGCCCTCAGAATGTCCGTAATCTAGCAGGCCTACAGGTGTGTTTGTCCGAAAACCAGCGAATAGCCTGATTGCGGACTTTCAAACTACCCTGACGCCGCTGCCTAATCTGACCAGAATTCCGAGGCAGCGCATCTGCCGACCGGGGCATGCCCACGATTCACCAGCCTCTTCGCCTTGTGCCGAACGGGCTGGAGTGGGTTCTGATGACTGAACCTTCCTCACCGGAGCAAACGATCGCATCGATGGCGGCTTGGGCACTCAGTAGCACCCGGCCCATCACCCGGCGCTCCGGCACCTGCCTGCTACGGTACTGGTGCCGTGCCCGGAAAACGAAAGTTGAGATCGTTGAGTGCTTGGGTCGTCGCGCCAATCTTGCCTGTGACACCCGGAAGTGTCACAGAAACCGTCACAGGCTTTTTTTGTTTCAGCATGACTCCAGCACCGAACTTCGCTGGACTACGCCACAGCCCGTTGTGGCAGGTTTATCAATAGCTTACGTGAGTTCATCCTATGCCGGTGCTTTCCGAAACTTGACCCGGCTTCCGTCCGCTTGGCTCCTAACAGGCTCCTGGAAACCGCGTCTTTCCGAGGAGTCATCATGGCTAAGATCAAACTCACCAAGTCCGCAGTCGATGCGGCAAAACCCCAGGCGCAGCCCATCGAGCTGCGTGACACGCTTGTTCCCGGCTTCCTGTGCAAGGTTACACCGGCCGGTCGCAAGGTCTTCATGCTCCAGTACCGGACGAATGCCGGCGAACGGCGCAAGCCGGCGCTGGGCATGTACGGAGAACTGACCGTCGAACAGGCCCGCTCGCTGGCGCAGAACTGGCTGGCTGAGGTTCGCCGAGGCGGCGATCCTGGTGCCGCCAAGACCGAGGCGCGCAAGGCACCCACTGTTGCGGAGTTGTGCAAGAAATTCATGGAGGACTACTCCAAGAAGCGCAACAAGGCCAGCACCCAGGTCGGCTATCAAGGCGTCATCGATCGCTGCATCATCCCGCTGCTGGGCCGCAAGAAGGTTCACGACGTGAAGCGGCCTGACGTTGCCGGATTGATGGAAAAACTTTCGTACAAGCAGACCGAGGCGAACAAGGCGTTCAGCATCCTGCGCAAGATGTTCAACTTGGCCGAGGTGTGGGGCTATCGGCCTGACGGCACGAATCCTTGCCGCCATGTCCCGATGTTCCCTGCAGGCAAGTCCACCCACCTCATCAGTGACGAGGACATGGGCAAGCTGTTCCGGCAGCTCGACAAGATCGAGACCGAAGGGTTGGAGAACTACGTCATCCCTCTGGCGATCCGTCTGCAATTCGAGTTTGCCGGCCGCCGCTCCGAAATCGTCACGCTCCAATGGGAATGGGTCGATCTGGAGAACCGGAGGGTGGTCTGGCCTGACAGCAAGACAGGTGGCATGTCCAAGCCTTTGAGTGAGGAAGCCTACCGGCTGCTTTCGACGGCGCCGAGGCAGAAAGGCAATCCCTACGTGCTGCCGTCGCCACGCCATCCGGGGCAGCACCTGACGACGGGCGAGTATTACGGCGGCTGGTGCCGTGCGCTCAAGGCGGCGGGCGCGACGCATGTGGGTACGCACGGCATCCGCCATCGCTCGGCGACCGACATTGCCAATTCGGGTATCCCGGTCAAGGTCGGCATGGCGCTGACGGCGCACAAGACCGTGGTGATGTTCATGCGCTATGTCCATACCGAGGACGATCCGATACGCAAGGCGGCCGAACTGGTGGCGAATCGTCGCAAGACAATCACCGGCGAGCAGCGCCCTGCGGAGGTGGTCGCATGAGCAAGGGAACGCTTTCCACGACGACCGCGAAAGGCGCCGCCGTCCCAGCCGGCTATGCCGGCATCCACAGCGGCATCGTCGAATTGCTCGATGCCGCGCGCCAGGCGGCAGCACGCAGCGTCAATGCGTTGATGACGGCGAGCTATTGGGAAATTGGCCGCCGCATCGTGGAAGCCGAGCAGCAGGGCAAGCGCCGTGCGGGGTACGGCGAGCAGTTGATCGAACGGCTGTCCAGTGACCTGACTGGGCGGTTCGGGCGGGGCTTCGGTGTCAACAACCTGGAGAACATGCGGCGCTTCTTTCTCGCGTATCCCCGTTCGGTGATTTCCCAGACACTGTCTGGGAAATTGCGAAACGAAGTGGCTTCTGAGAAATCCCAGGCAGTGTCTGGGAAATTGAGCCTGTCCGATCTGGCGCACGCCTTCACGCTGCCGTGGTCGGCCTACGTGCGGCTGCTGTCAGTCAAGGACGACCATGCCCGCCAGTTCTATGAAGCCGAAGCCCTGCGCGGTGGCTGGAGCGTGCGCCAGCTCGACCGGCAGATCGGCAGCCAGTTCTACGAACGCACGGCGCTGTCGAAGAACAAGACGGCGATGCTGGTCAAAGGCGCCGTGCCGAAGCCGGAAGATGCCGTCACGCCCGACGACGCGATCAAAGACCCGTATGTGCTGGAATTTCTGGACCTCAAGGACGAGTATTCGGAGTCCGATCTTGAACAGGCCCTGATCCATCGGCTGCAAGACTTCCTGCTCGAACTCGGTGAGGGCTTCACATTTGTTGGACGACAGCGGCGGTTGCGCATCGACCAGACCTGGTATCGGGTCGATCTGCTGTTCTTCCATCGGCGGCTGCGCTGCCTCGTCATCATTGACTTGAAGCTCGGTGCCCTGACGCATGCCGATGTGGGCCAGATGCACTTGTACTGCAACTATGCGAAGGAGCACTGGACGTTTCACGACGAGAACCCGCCCGTGGGTCTGATCCTGTGCGCGGACAAGGGTCACGCTTTGGCGCGGTATGCGTTGGAAGGTTTGCCCAGCAAGGTCATGGCAGCAAACTATCGAACCGTGTTGCCGGATGCCGAACTGCTGCAAAAGGAATTGGAGAACACGCGGCGTCTGCTGGAATCTCACGCAACGATTCGTCCCAAGACTCGCAAGCGATAACGGTGCGTCCCGGCGTCCCGGCGTCCCGGCGTCCCGGCGTGCCGGCGTGCCGCCGTCGCGCTGCGCATCGAGCCTCGCTGCGCGAGTCTCGCCTCATTCGGGCTTTCATCGTTCCCTCGCTCTGCTCGGCTGACGCCTCCGGTCCTTGAGGGCCTGCGCGCTCCGCTTGCCCATCCGTGCCTTCGTTGGAGGTGGGGTGGGCGGTCTTGCTGTTCCCTATCACCGTACCACGGCGTTCTCGCCGTCAAGGGCTGCGCGTGCCTTGCACGCTTGCGGCCGTGGCCGTCCATGACCCTGTGACAGCTTGCGCTGCGCCGTGCTGGCGCCGGTTCCGGGCAATTCCGCCCGAGCAACCGGAGCACGATCATGTCGCAACTCTCTCTCGCTTTCGATTCCTCGCTGCTGGTGCGTGACAGCCAGGGGCGCTACATGCTGGCCACCGCCGATCAGATCCTGGAGGCGGCCCGCCAGGTCATCGACCAGAAGATCCCGCGCGGTGCGCTGTTCACATCGCCGACGCTGGTCAAGGACTACCTGCGCACCAAGCTGGCCGGCTTCGAGTATGAAGTCTTCGCGGCACTGTTCCTCGACAGCCAGCATCGGCTGATCGAGTACGCCGAGCTGTTCCGTGGCACCATCGACTCGGCGGCGGTGTACCCGCGCGAAGTCGTGAAGACGGCACTGCGGTTCAACGCAGCGGCAGTGATCTTCTCGCACAACCATCCGAGCGGGAACCCCGAGCCAAGCCAGGCCGACAGACAGATAACCCAGCGGCTCAAGGAGGCGCTGGCATTGGTGGACGTGCGCACACTGGATCACATCGTCGTCGGTGGCGAGTCCACAGAGTCCTTCGCCGAACGGGGGCTGTTGTGATCCCGGGGGTTTCGGCCCCCTTTTTGCTGCGCCTTATGTCGAACTCTCCGGCCCCATGAGCCTTCGCGCCTGCGGCGCTGCGCGCTTCGCTTGCACGGGGTCTGCGCCATCTACGGCCGTTGCCAGAACTTCTATCTTCCCTCGCTCATCATCTGATCCGCGACTGTAGTCCGCATCGGCGCGCCTTGACGCTTCGGTGCGTTTTGGTGCATTTCGGTGTAAGCTGGTGATCGAGTTTCATATTGGTTGGTCCGACGCTTATGCCTCAATCGCAACCGCTCAAGCGCTTCACAGTCTCCCTTGATGCTGAGGACTACGAGGCTTTGCGCAAGCTGGCTGAAGCGCAACGTCCGCCGTTGCCGCTCCAGTACGTTGTGCGCTTGGCCATCCGGCGCTTTCTGGATCAGCCTGAAGGTACGGTTCTTCGGCCCATTGAGGACGATACACGGTGAAGCGAACAATGAGATTGGCTATGCCATAAAGGACGCAATGCAGCGAGGGGAGTATGACGGTCCTACAAGAAATACTTGAATGGTCTCAAGGCCGTCCAGCGTGGCAACGCGACGCGCTGCGTCGGCTCGTACTCAATGGAGAACTCTTCGACGATGACATCCGCGCACTTACCGAGGTTTGCAAGAGTGCGCATGGCCTCGCTGAGGAGCAGGAAATCGCGCACTTCGCCAAGGAGCATGTGTCCGACACAACAGCGGGTGCTGCCCCTGTTTCTCTGGTATCAATCTTCCATCATCGCGGTGTGAATGCGCTGGCCGAGGACCAGACACTCAAGTTCGCACCCGGTCTCACCGTGGTTTATGGTGATAACGGCGCAGGCAAGACGGGCTATATCCGAATCCTCAAGGGTGCCTGCCGGGCGCGGGGGCAAGAGAAAATCCTGGGCAATGTTGTCTCCGGCACAGCACCGCTCGCGCCGGTGGTTGCGATCAAGTACAAGATCGGAGCTGAGCCTGAACCACGGGAATGGACCGGAACCGGTGAGGATGAGTTCGTTTCGCGTGTGAGCGTATTCGATACACAGTGCGCTTCCGTCTACCTGACCGAAAAAACCGATGTTGCCTTCCGGCCCTTCGGCTTGGACCTGTTCGACAAGCTCGTGAAGGCGTGTAAGGCCGTTCGCGCAGAACTCGAAAGCGAACAGCGCGCTCTTGCGTCAAACGCTCTCACCGCTGTTCAGGCACAGGTCCCCGAAGGTACAGCAATTGCGAAGTTTCTAACGAACATTAGCTCCCTTACCAAGCTGGACGCCGTAGAGGCACTCGCGCGTCTCTCCCCGGAGGACGAGGCTCGGCTTGCGCTTCTGGAGAAGTCGCTGCTCGACTTGCAGGCCAATGATCCCGAAAAGCTGATCCGGCAACTCACCCTGCGCGCGGGTCGGGTTCAGACACTGGCCCGGCACCTCAAGGAGGTGGAAGCGGCGCTTTCGGTGGAGGCCGTGGCTGCCGTGTTCGATGCACGGACAGAAGGCCGCCGCAAGAGCGAGGAAGCAAAACGGCTGCGGGAGGCAACATTTCCCGAAGGGGTGCTGCCTGGAACCGGCACCGATCCCTGGATCGCGCTTTGGGAAGCGGCGCGTCAGTTCTCGCAGGAGTTAGCCTATCCAGACAAGGCATATCCGGTCGTAAAAGACGGCGCTCATTGCGTCCTGTGCCAACAGGATCTCGATCACGCAGCATCCCATAGGCTCAGCCAATTTGAAGCGTTCGTGGCTTCGACAACGGAACGTGAACTCCGGCAGATCAGGGAGAAGTTCGCACGTTTGCGAAAGGGCTTCACTGATCTCAGGACGACAACCGAAGCCGTTGACGAAGCGCTCAAGGAAATCCGCATCGAGCATGAGGCCGTTGCGGACGCAATAGCCGCAGCGCTTTCAGCCAACGAGAACCGCCGTAGGACTGTCACCGCAGCCATCGCCGAAGACAAGGACCTGGCCCCCGAGTGTCCCGCCCTCGTGTCGGCCTCTCGTGACGCCGAGGCGCTGGCCGGGGAAATCGAGGCCCGGATCAAGATGCTGCGCACCAGCGCTACCGATGAAACCCGCAAGCGCATGACCACCGAAGTACAGGAGTTGCGTGCCCGTAAAATTCTGGCAGCACATCAACAGACTGTTCTTGATGATATCGAGCGTCGGAAGAAGTACGCCGCTTATGGGCTGTGCATTGACGAAACCAAGACACAGGTGATTACGCAGAAGAGCACTGCTGTTACGAAGGCTGTCGTATCGCAGAAGCTCAAGCAGAGTTTTAAAGATGAACTGGTCAATCTGTCTTTCGGTCACGTCGAGGTCGAGTTAAAGGAACTTGGCGGTGCGGACGGCGTTTTCTACCACAAGCTTGCTCTTACGCGCGCACCTGGCGTTGACTTGCCAAAAGTTGTGAGCGAGGGCGAGCAGCGCTGCCTATCCATCGCCGCATTCTTTGCGGAACTCAGCACTGCTGATGACCTCTCTGGCATCGTGTTCGATGATCCTGTGTCCTCGCTTGATTACCAATGGCGTCAGGGTGTGGCTCGGCGCTTGGTGTTGGAGGCCAACACCCGGCAGGTTATCGTTTTCACCCACGATGTCGTCTTCCTGCTGCTCCTAAAGCAATTCGCGGAAGAGCTGGGCGTCGATCTGTTTGACCAACACGTCCGGTTCCTTTCCAAGGGTGCAGGCGTGTGTGCGGAAGAGCTTCCGTGGGTTGCGCTGCCGGTCAAGAAAAAGATCGGCTACCTGAAAAGCGGCTGGCAAGCCGCCGACAAGCTTTCTCGTGACGGTCATCAGGACGCCTACGAGAAAGACGCCAAGTATCTTTACGGTTTGCTGCGGGAAGCATGGGAGCGCGCCCTCGAAGAAGTCCTATTGGGCGGCGTGGTCGAACGCTATAGGCCGAGTGTTCAGACACAACAAGTTTCTCAGATCGCCGACATCACTCCCGAGGACTGCAAGACCGTCGAGGCGGCTATGACGAAATGCTCGAAATGGCTGCCTGGCCATGATCAAGCCGCGGCGGCTCGTGCGCCGGTACCCGGTCCGGCAGAACTCAAGGCCGACATCGAAGCTTTGGAAAACTGGGTAACGGCGATACGTAAGCGCCGCAAAAAACCCATTGAGACCGCATCCGCATGAGCAACGTAAATATCAAACGCGCCGTCGAGAATATTCGAGCGAACACGACCGTCTACACGCCCGTTGTCGAGATGATCGTTAACGCCATTCAGGCAATTGACGAGGCTGGCCGCAAAGATGGGAAAGTCCAGGTCCGCACGCAACGGAACGCTCAGGTCGAGCTGGATGGAAGCTTACCGGAGGTCACAGGCTTCGACATCGAGGATAACGGTATCGGCTTTAATGACGCGCACCGCAACTCCTTCGACACGCTCTACACCGACCTCAAGATTGCCGAAGGCGGTAAGGGATTCGGCCGTTTCACTGGACTTAAATATTTCGAGGACCTGCACGTCAAGAGTATCTATCGCGATGGTGCCGTCCTTAAAGCACGCAGCTTCTCAATGGGCAAGGAACACGAGATTATCGTGCGCGAGAAGGTCACACCAAGCGACAAGCAGGACACTGGCACTGTGGTCACTCTGGCGCCTCTGAAGACGGGACGCGCCTTCGACAAGAAGCTTTCGACCATCGCCCGCAGCCTCGTGGAGCGGCTGCTGCCGTATTTCATCACGCAGGATTACGTCTGCCCCGACATTGTTCTTTCGGAGCAGGACGGGAGTAGCGCGATCCGCTTGAACGATTTCGTGAGCAACGAATTGTCTGCCGTCATCCGGGAGATCGGCATTGATCGCAAGACCTTCACGCTCAAGGCTTCCGATACGGAAGAGGAGTTCCTGGTCCGCGTGTTTAAACTCTACTCCCCGCGCAACCAGAAAAGCCGAATCAGCCTTGTCGCGCATAAGCGGGAAGTCTCAGGGTCTGCGATCCACAAATACATCCCAGAGTTCGTAGACGAGTTCTTAGAGAAAGATCGAAACGGTGAAGTAGACAGCACACGCAATTACATCATCAAAGCTTACGTATTCGGACCCTATCTCGACCGGAATGTTTCGCTGGAGCGAGGCGGGTTTGAGTTTCAAATGGACAGCGACCTGATTCTCGGAATTGGGCAAACCCAGATTGAGCAGGACGCTGCCACGATCGCCCGTGAGGCGATGGGTGCAGATATCACGTTCCGGCAGGAAAAGAAGAAAGAGCGTGTGCAGTCCTACGTCGATGAAGAAGCGCCGTGGCACAAGGCCATCCTGGAAAAGATCGACCTGAGCGGGATGCCCTATAACCCAAGCAATGAAGAGATCGAAACGCGGTTGCAGAAGGAGAAGTTTGCGCAGGAGATCGCCATCAAGCGCGATGTAGCGAAGCTGATGGCCGAGACAAATTTCGAGAATGTGCAGGACAGCGTGATCGAGATCGTCAATAAAATCTCCGGCACCAGCAAGAATGATCTGATTCACTACATCGCATTACGCCGAAAAATCCTAGACATCTTCGGCAAGAGCCTTGAAACAGATGAATCTGGAACGTATTCCTCCGAAGGTGTGGTCCACGACATCATCTTTCCACGCAAGGGTGACACCGATATCACGTCCTTTCACGATCACAATCTCTGGATCGTAGACGAAAGGCTGAATTTCACCACCTACGTTTCCTCTGACCTCCCCCTCAACGGTGGGAATACTGATCGTCCTGACCTGTTGGTCTACAACAAGCGGGTACTGTTCCGAGGCGATAACGAAGCGAGCAACCCGATTACGATCTTCGAGTTCAAGAAGCCTCAGCGTGACGACTTCGTGAACCCGTCCTCCCGAGAGGACCCGGTCCAGCAGATCGTGCGCTACGTGAACGACATCCGGGACGGCAAGTACAAGACACCCGAAGGCCGCAAGATACTTGTTGCTGAGAACACACCGTTCTACGGCTACATTGTGTGCGATCTGACGGCCAAGGTAGAAACCTGGCTTGAGCGCGAGAAGAACTTTACGCCCATGCCCGACAGGCTCGGCTGGTTCCAGTGGATGGGCAACATCAATCTCTATGTTGAGGTCATAAGCTGGGACAAGGTGCTGAAAGACGCGAAGATGCGCAGTCAGATATTCTTTCAGAAACTTGGAATCTAGTGCGGCCGTCATGTGCGCGCTGAATTGCGCTGGCTCGATAAGTTCGAACGTGAGCCGGAAGAAGCATCATCGTTCGGCATTTTTTTTGCGCCAGCAAGAATTCAGGGCAAATCGAATTGCTGGATCTGAACAGGTCGGGCATCCACGTCGCCGATTGCCTGAGCAACGCAAGACAGATAACAAGCAGTCCTGATCGTGGTATCTCTGCGTCCCGGCGTTCCGCCGTCGGGCTCGCGGGCTGCGCCCCGCGCTTCGTACCGAATCGCGGCCATCCGGCTTTGATCCCTGACGCCTCCGGCCCTTGAGGGCCTGCGCGCTCCGCTTGCCCATCCGTGCCTTCGTGGGAAGTGGGATGGGCGGTCTTGCTGTTTCCCTTCACCGTACCACGGCGTTCTCGCCGTCAAGGGCTGCGCGTGCCTGCACGCTTGCGGCCGCGGCCGTCTGCGACCCCTGACTGCTTGCGCTGCGCCGTGCTGGCGCCGGTTCCGGGCAATTCCGCCCGTGCAACCGGAGCACGATCATGTCGCAACTTTCTCTCGCTATTGATTCCTCACTGCTGGTGCGTGACGCGCAGGGGCGCTATCTGCCGGCTTCCACTGACCAGATACTGGCTGCCGCGCGCCAGGCCATCGACCATAAGATGCAGCGTGGAGCGTCTTTCACTGCACCGGCAACGGTCAAGGACTACCTGCGCACCAAGCTGGCCGGCTTCGAGCACGAAGTGTTCGCAGTGCTGTTCCTCGACAGTCAGCATCGACTGATCGAATACGTCGAAATGTTCCATGGCACGATCGACAGTGCATCAGTTCATCCGCGCGAAGTGGTCAAAGAGGCGCTGCGGTGCAATGCGGCGGCTGTGATTTTCTCGCACAACCATCCGAGCGGGAATCCCGAGCCGAGCCAGGCCGACAGGCAAATAACCCAGCGGCTCAAGGATGCGCTGGCACTGGTGGACGTGCGCACGCTGGATCACATCGTTGTCGGCGGCGAGTCCACAGAGTCCTTCGCCGAACGGGGGCTGCTTTAACCAAGGGGGCTTCGGCCCCTTTTTTGCTGCGACTGGTGTTGAGTCCTTCGGCTCTCACGGGCCTGCGCACTGCGCTTGCACTCCAGGGGAACGGCTTGCAGCCGATCCCCGCCGCGCGTGGCTTGGCGCCCCTGAAAAGCTGCCGAACAGGTTGCACCTGATCGGCCTTCGCGCCTGCGGCGCTGCGCGCTTCGCTTGCGCGGGGTCAGCGCCATCTGCGGCCGTTGCCACAACCGCCGTCTTCCCTCGCTCATCACCTCATCCGCGACTGTAGCCCGCGCCCGTGTGCCGTCAAGGCGCGCCGGGCCGTGTCCTCGCTGCGCTGCGGGCCGCACCAACCCGTCGCTTGTTTCCTTGACGGCACCCGTTCGCGCGCTCCTGACCGTCGCGGGCGATGAACTCAGGAAAGACGGTGGCAACGAGGCCGGCCCAGGTCTCCGCGCCGACCCCACCGGAAAGCCGAAAGGCGGGCTCCGAATCTAGGAATCCGGTGGGGTTTCAACAGCAAACCTTTTGTCAGGAGTAAGCACCATGCAACTTGCATCCCGTTTCGCATCCCGTTCCCCGATGCTGCGCGCAGATCATCCGCTGTCGGATGAGCAAATCCAGCGCGTAGCCCCATCCATCTTTGCGGAAGCCCCGCACGAAAGCCGCTCCGAGCGATACAGCTACATCCCCACCGCCGCCGTGCTGGCCGAACTGCGCGGCGAAGGGTTCCAACCCTTCATGGTGTGCCAGACCCGCGTGCGCGATGAAGGCAAGCGCGAGCACACCAAGCACATGATCCGGCTGCGCCACGCCAGCCAGATTGCCGGCAGCGAAGCCAATGAAATCATCTTGCTCAATTCCCATGACGGAACGAGCAGTTATCAAATGTTGGCGGGCATGTTCCGCTTCGTGTGCAGCAATGGCCTTGTCTGCGGCGACACCGTGGCGGACGTGCGCGTGCCCCACAAAGGCGACGTGGCAGGCCATGTCATCGAGGGCGCTTATGAAGTCTTGCATGGCTTCGAGCGTGCGCAGGAATCCCGCGATGCCATGCAGGCCATCACGCTGGACAGCGGCGAGGCCGAAGTTTTCGCCCGCGCCGCGCTGGCCCTCAAGTACGACGACCCGGACAAGCCCGCACCCATCACCGAAAGCCAAGTGCTGGCCTCGCGCCGCTTCGACGACCGCCGACCCGACCTGTGGAGCGTGTTCAACCGCACGCAGGAGAACTTGACGCAAGGCGGACTGATGGGCCGCAGCGCCAACGGACGCCGCCAGCGCACGCGCCCCGTGCAGGGCATCGACCAGTCCGTGCGCCTGAACCGCGCCCTGTGGCTACTCGCCGATGGCATGCGCCAGTTGAAAGCCTGAACCCCACGCGGCAGGGGCAGGCAGCAGCCCTTGCCGCTTTCCTTCGTCGCTGCATCCCTTGACCGATAGGAGCTATCACTATGAACGCCGTAACCCAAACCGAAACCCGTGCCATCCACACCGCCGCCACGCTGGAAGTGGCCGACCCCACCAAGAACCTGATTCTGGTGCCGCTGTCGCAGCTTCGCCCGTCCAAGCGCAACGTGCGCAAGACCAACCGCCGCCTTTCCATCCCGGAACTGGCCGCGAGTATTCAGCGCGTCGGCCTGCTGCAAAACCTTATCGTCAGTCAGTCCGAGGATGACGAGCACTACGAAGTCGAAGCCGGAGACCGCCGCCTTGCGGCGCTGAAGCTGCTGGCAAAGAAGAAGCGCATTGCCAGTGACTTTGAAGTGCCTTGCCTGCTGGTGGCCGATAGCAGCGCCCGCACCGTGAGTCTTACCGAGAACGTGCAGCGCGAGGCCATGCACCCCGCCGACCAGTTCGAGGCATTCGCCGCGCTGGTCAAGGAAGGCCGCCCCATCGAGGACATTGCCGCCGATTTCAGCGTCACCCCGCTGGTGGTGCAGCGCCGCTTGAAGCTGGCGAACGTCTCGCCGCGCCTGATGGAGGACTATCGCGCCGATGCTGTGACGCTCGACCAGTTGATGGCCCTTGCCATCAACGACGACCACACCGCGCAGGAAACCGCGTTCTATGACGCACCGAACTGGCAGCGCAATCCATCCGCGCTGCGCGAGCGCCTGACCGAACGCGAAATCGACGCCACGCACCCGCTGGTGCGCTTCGTCGGGCTGGACGCCTACACGGCGGCAGGTGGCGGCACTCGCCGCGACCTGTTCGCAGACGATGACAGCGGCACTTATCTGGTCGATGCCCCGCTGCTGGAAAAGCTGGTGCGCGGAAAGCTGGATGCGCTGGCCGAGGACGTGCGCGCCGAGGGTTGGGCATGGGTGGAAGCTGTGCCGCACCTGAGCTACGCCGAACGGCAGGCGTTCCAGAACGCCCCGCGTCAGCAACGCGAACCGAACGCCCGCGAGGCCCGCCGCATCGCTTCGCTGCAAGCCCGCCTCGACAGGATTGACGCGGCGCTGGAAGACGCCTACGACGCCGAGGACGAAGACAAGGCCGAGGCGCTGGAACAGCAGCGCGAGCCGGTGGCCGCAGAACTGCAAGCCGTGCAGGACGCCTTGCAGGACTATGCCCCGGACGTGCGCGCCGTCGCCGGTGCCATCGTCACCATCGACCGCGACGGCGAAGCCGCGATTCATCGCGGGCTGCTGCGCGAGGCCGAGGCCAAGGCACTGCGCACACTGGAAAAGCTGCGCCAAGGCTTCACCGGCACGGAAGACGCGAACGACGATGAAGGCGAGGACACCGAACCGCCGAAGGCCGCGAACCTGTCCGACCGGCTGGCGCAGCGTCTGAGTGCGCACCGCACCGCCGCGCTGCAAATCGAAGTGGCCCGGCATCCGCAGGTAGCACTGGCCACGCTGGTGCATGGCATGGTGCAGACCGTCTTGCAGGACAGCCACTACGGCCACACCCTGCCGCTTGGCGTGCGCCTCACCGTGAAAGACAGGCTGGACGCCTACGCGCCCGACTGGCCGGAATCGCCTGCCGCCGTCGCCTTGCGCGAACTGCAACAGGCATGGGGCGAGCGGCTACCGCAGGATGATGCCGACCTGTTCGCCACTCTGCTGGCACTGCCGCAGGACGAACTGGTGCGGCTGCTGGCCGTATGCGTCGCCGCCACCGTGGACGTGGTAACGCCACGCGCCACGCAGCACCAGCCCGGCGCGGAACTGGCGCAGACGGTCGGACTGGACATGGCCGCATGGTGGAAACCGACCGCCGAAGGTTACTTCAACCATGTGTCCAAGGCCGTGATTCTGGAAGCCGTGCAGCAGTTCGCACCGTCGCACGTCACCCGGCTGTCCAAGCTCAAGAAGACCGACATTGCCAGCGAGGCCGAGCGGTTGGCCGAAGGCACAGGCTGGATGCCCGCCCTGTTCGTGGCAGAGTGCGGCACGGCGCAAGACACAGCGCCGCAGGAAGCTGACGCCGAGGCCAACACCGAAGCGGCGGAAACGCGGGCGGCATGAGGTAGCCGCGTGAAGCATGGCCCCGGCGCAAACCGCGCCGGGGCTTTTTGCTGCACTTCAAAATCCGGGCGCGGCACATCTGCCGCGCCCGGTCTCAACGGCCAAAGCAAAAACGCCACGTCGCCGCCTTGAATCAGGCGGCGACGTGGCGGCGCACAAATGCCTTGTGCGCGGTTCGGCAATCGGCGCCCGCAAGCGGGCCAGGTTTCCACAGCGCCCCGCCACGGTGGGCGGTGCGCGGGGCTACGCCTGACTTGGCTGCGCTGGGTTGTGCGAAAGCGTGCCGTCCTCGACGCTGACGGTGGGCTGTCCGGGCCGTCACGCCGGCCTGTTCACCGACATGCCCCACGGCCTTTGCCATGACGAATCCACAACACGCCTCAAGCCGTCCACCACTGGATGCAGAGGACATTCCCGCCTGTCGCTGCGGGTCAGACCTTGCCGGCATCAGGGCGCGTGCCGGCGAAGCCTTCATGCGGAGCGCCGAGCCGGCCATCGCTCCATTCGGGTCAGTTCGGCCCGTTGCGTCCTTGGTTCGTTGTGAATCCTGGCAGGGGCACGGCTGCGCCTCGGGCTTCCTGGCTGCAACCGTCCGGCGCAAACAATTTCCCCTGCGCTGCGCGCATTCCTCGCGGGACAAATTCTTTGCGCCTCCCGGTCCTCCACGCTGTTGCGGCCGCTACGCGATGCAGCCCGCCCGTCCCCCGCCGACCGGATCACAACAAGGACGCGATGGGCGCGACCTTGGCAACCCGAAAGGAGCAAACATCATGGCCAACATCGGCACCTTCACCGCACAGAACGACGGCTTCACCGGCACGGTCCGCACCCTGACGCTGAACGTCAAGGTCAAGTTCGTCCCCAACGACAAAGGCAGCGAGAATGCCCCCGACTTCCGCATCCAGGCGGCGGGCGGCTACGACATCGGCGCGGCATGGAAGAAAGTCAGCCAGGCCGAGCGGCCCTACCTGTCGGTGACGCTGGATGATCCGTCGTTCCCGGCGACGATCTACGCCCGCCTGATCGAAGAAGAAGACGGCTCGCACAACTTGATCTGGTCGCGCAGCAAACCGGCGGCCTGACAGCCGCCCCGGCGCCCCGCCCACCGTGGCGGGGCGCTCTTCTCGCTACGACTCGGATGCCGCCAGGCGGCGTTCCGTCTCCGCCATCAGCTCGGTCGAACTGCACCCGAGCGCTCGCGCGATCTTGAGGATGAGCGCGAGCGTCGGCATGTGCTCGCCGCGTTCCACCTTGCCCATGTGCGAGCGCTCGACGCCGGCCAGATGCGCCAGCGCCTCCTGCGCCACACCATGCTCCGTGCGCAGCGCACGCACCGCCTCGCCGAAAGCCCGTGCCGGCTCGGCCTCGAAGGTGGTGGCGCCGGCCGGTCGGCCGCGCTGGATTGGACGCTTCTGCATACACAGAAGCGTCGATTCACGGCACAATTAAAACCACGTTAAAGATAACTCTTTCCTCGCTTTTACCCTACGATTCGAGCACTTGCTGCTGGCCCGCCGGGCCGGCTTTGGGTGGATGCGCAAAGGCGGATTGCCGCCTTCGTGCTTCCGTTGATTCGGTGATTGCCGCGAGTGCGCTTCCGTGAGCTTCTGCAAATACGCTTCGCCTGCTTCAAGGTTTTCCGTACTTCCACGAATCCGGCTTTGCGGATTGGTGTGCAAGCACATGCGTGCATCGTCGGCTTCGTGCGAATCAGTGCCGCTTTCCCGGTTCACCCCACAGCGAACAAGCACGCGAGCCTGGCGCACGCCGCTTGCCGTCAACCCCGGCCCGCACCGGACCGTGTTGGGGTATGACGGCCGCGCTTGGCGCGTGCGCCTTCTGTCGCCTCGCTCCGCCGTGGAGCGAACCCTTCAAGAGGAAGCGACCATGAAGACACTCATTACCGACGAACAACGCGCGCAACTGCTCGCCAACGGCCGCGCTCGCGCCGAAGGCGCGGGCATCGACCCGCTGCCGGTGGTCAAGCTGTTCACCCCGGACGCACACGCAACCTGGCTGCTGACCGAACTCGATCCCGAGGATGGCGACACCGCCTACGGCTTGTGCGACCTGGGCCTGGGTATGCCGGAGGAAGGCACCGTGCGGCTGTCCGAGCTGGCGTCCATCGTCGGGCCGCTGAAGCTGCCCGTCGAACGTGATCTGTACTTCGTCGCCACACGCACGCTGTCGGAATACACGCGGTTGGCACAGCGCAACGGGTCGATCATCGACTGACCGGCCCCGCTGGCCCGCAATCGCGGGCCAGCACAGCGCTGCCAAGCGCGGCGCACTGTGTCTATTTCGGTCTGAGTTCAGACCGCCCGCGCATCAATCGCCACTCATGCACCGGCGAAGTGCGGGCATGACCAAAACAGTCCTGATTGCCGCTGCGGCTTGCGGCATCGTGTCCATTGCTGCGCACCATCATTGTTCGCGCAGCCGTCGCATTCGGACGACCTGTGCAATGCCCTGGAGCCAATCGGTCTTGACACCGCCAGTTTAGCGAGTACCCGTGACGATACGCCGATGAAGCCGTAGCTCCCCCTGACGCCCGTGGCGACGAGCCCTGCTGTCCGACAGGAGGCTGCGTCATGGCAGAGTCCGATCATTGGCGCCCCGGTGCCGCTTACCTTTACGTCCTGCACCTGGACGGCCCCGCGTTGGCATGGGAATACTTGCGCCGCCACCCCGACTATCGGCGCGACTGGCTGCGCCGTCGCCGTCATCCCGGAGCGGCCCAGCACTGGGGCCTGCGCCTGCTGGAAGACCCGGCCCTGGATGCGCGCGACGCGCACCCGGCCTGGTTTCCCGACCACGACAGTGTGGTGCAGCTCTATCCCGACACCGATCCACCGCCCGATGCCGAACGCTTTGCGTTCTGGCATCTGCCAGGTCGCAAGCACCTGATCCACGATGGACGGCGGCTGGTGCTCGCCACGCGCTGGGCCGGCTGCTGTCTGCACCTGGCCTTCGCGTCCGATCTGGCGGATGGCATGGCCTTCGCCTATGCCGTGCGCGCATCGCCCGATCCTTGTTCGCGTTGCCGCGCACTGGTGGGCGAGCTGGACAAACTGGTGGCGACCGCACCGACAGCATTGGCCGGGCCGCGTCCCTCGACGACCGCGCTGCTGGAACTGCGCACCTTGCAGGCCCTCGACGGCACGCTGGCCGGCGCATCCCTGCGCACCGTGGCGGACGTGCTGTTCGGTGCGGCGGCCGTCACCCGAGACTGGCACGCGGATGGCGCACTGCGCGCTCGCGTGCGCCGCCTGGTGCGGCGGGGCCAGACCTTGATGCGCGGCGGCTACCGCCGTCTCGCGCAGCTTCATCCGCACACGCAGGGACGTTTCGCATCCCTCGCAAAACGTCCCTGAGCACAGCGCCTTTCTTTTCTGAGACTGCCTCCATCCGGCCGCGCTGTTGTGGTCGGCGATTCAGACCGATGGAGGTTCACGCCATGAGACCCGCACCGCTGCGGCCGCAAGCCGCCCCCGCTGCCCAGCAGCAGCCCGCCCAGCCTTCGCGCTACCTGACCAACGACGAAGCCGCCGACTACCTGCGCCTGTCGCCGCGCACGCTGGAAAAGCAGCGCGTGATCGGCGGCGGCCCGCGCTTTCGCAAGTTCGGCCGCCGCGTCATGTACGCGGTGGCCGACCTCGACGCCTGGGCCGATGCGCGCAGCTTCGAGGCCACGTCCGATCCCGAGTACGCCGAACGCCATGCCGGCGATTACCGCGATGGCCGCTGACAGCCGGCGCGCGGGTGGCCCTCGTCGTGTCCAGCTCGGAGAAGGAGCGCGAACAGCTCGACCTGTTCCGTGCGCTGCCGGGCGACATGGCGCCGCGCGACGCACAAGACCTGATGGCCTATCCGTTCTTCTCGCTGGCGAAATCGCGCCGCACCGCGCCGATCGACTTCCGCTCCGGCGGCGTCACCGTGCGCGTGGAAGGCACGCAGGAGCACGGCATCGCCACCATCTGGGATGCCGACATCCTCATCTGGGCCGCCAGCCAGATCGTCGAAGCGCGCGACGCAGGCATTCGCCCATCGCGCAGGATGCAGGCCACGCCCTACGAGATCCTGCGCTTCATCGGGCGCGGTACGTCGCTGCGCGACTACCAGCGCTTGAAGGCTGCGCTGGATCGCCTGCAATCGACCACGATTGCCACCTCGATCCGCGAGACGACCGGGCGGCGCCTGCACCGCTTCTCGTGGATCAACGAGTGGAAGGAGCGGACGGACGCCAAGGGCGTGCCGCTCGGCCTCGAACTCATCCTGCCGGACTGGTTCTTTGCCGGCGTGCTGGACGAAGCCCTGGTGCTCACCATCGACCCGGCTTACTTCAAGCTCACCGGCGGCATCGAGCGCTGGCTGTACCGCCTGGTGCGCAAGCACGGCGGCAAGCAGCGCGACGGCTGGCAGTTCGACTTTCCCTACCTGTACCGCAAGTCCGGCAGCCTGGCGCAGCCGCGCGACTTCGCCCGCGACCTGCGCCTGCTGGCCGCGCGCCAGTCGCTGCCCGGCTACGTGCTGTCCGTCGAACGCTGGCCCGGCACACCGGAAATCCTCGCCTTTCGTCCCGTGCCGTCCACGGCACGTTGATAACCGTGGGGATGAAAGCGGGACAAGCTGTGAATGGGCTCGTGCTATCGGGCGCGCCGGGACTCGTGCTATCAGGCGCAGCGGTATCGTGCTATCAGGCGCGCAAATCGCCGCTAACTTCAGCGGCCGCAAGGGTTTTTCCGGCCCTTAACTTTATATCTAACTTTAAAAGCTCTCTAACGAATAACAAGAGCTTGTTATTGGCGCGGTGGATAACCGCCGAAGGTCAACAGCAACAGCGTTTTTCAGGCCGTTCATCGAGCCGCCTTCCGCAAAGGAGGGCTGCGCCATGATCGTCGCCTTGCTCAACCAGAAAGGCGGTGTCGGCAAGACCACGCTCGCCACCCACATCGCCGGTGAACTCGCGCTGCGCGGTCAACAGGTCATCCTGCTGGATTCCGACCCGCAAGGTTCATCGCTCGACTGGACACAACGGCGCAGCCAGCAGGGGCTACCACGGCTGTTCAGCGCCGTGGGCCTCGCACGCGAAACGCTGCACCAGGAAGCGCCGGAGCTGGCACGCCGCTGCGATCACATTGTCATCGACGGCCCGCCACGCATCGCCGCACTCGCGCGCTCCGCGCTGCTGGCGGCCGACCGCGTGCTGGTGCCGGTGCAACCGAGTCCCTACGACCTGTGGGCCAGCGCCGAGATGGTGGCATTGATCCGCGAGGCGCAACTGTTCAGGCCAGCGCTTCGCGCGGCCTTCGTCATCAACCGGCGTGTGGTGCGCACCGTCATCGGACGCGAAGCGCGTGGCGCACTCGCCGAGCAGCCGCTGCCCGCACTGCACGCGGAAATCCGCCAGCGCATCGTCTTCGCCGACAGCGTGGCCGCTGGGCGGCTTGCACGAGAAACCGCGCCAGACAGCGCTGCTGCACGCGAGATCACGGCGCTGACCGACGAGCTGCTGAGGTGGTCGCCATGAGTAGCAAGCGCATCGCCATCGGCGTGCGACCGCCGGCGAATCCGCAGGCCGAGGCCTGGATTCGCCAAGGCGACGCCAACGGCGTCCAGAAAAGCGACCTCTACACCGCGCGCCTGACCCTCGATGTAACGCCCTCCATGCGCGCCCGCATCAAGGTATCGGCCTTCACGCAGGGCGTGACGGTAGCCGAGCTGCTGCGTGCGCTGCTGGAACGCGAGTTCCCGGAGCACACGCCATGAACCCCGCCACGCAGGCGGTCATGGCTGCGCCACCGTCTTCACCGCAGCCGCTCGCATCACTCGACAGCCGCGTGCCGCTCACGCGCGTGTCGCTCGCCTACATCGAGCAGCGCATCAATCTCTATCTGCGCTTCGGCCATCCAGCTCGCACCGTGCAGCTCGACCGCTGGCGGCGCTGCGCGGTGTTCCTGCCGGCGGCGGTCTTTTGCCGCATCCGCTGGGAATCGAACGACTACGGCACCGTGCGCTGGCAGCTCCTGGTGCTGCAAGCCTGCACGCCGCTGGATGCCATGCAGAACATCCCCGGCATTCGTCCTGGTGCGCGCCTGCTGCTGCACGCCGAAGGCGAACAGAAAACGCGATCCGTGCTCGCACGGATCGACGCCATCGAAGCGCTGGGCATCGACCCCGCCGACGTGTCGCCCGCGTACTGGCGCACGCTCGGCAACCGTCTCGCCGCACGCCTGCCGCTGCCGGACTACACCGCCGAACGTCATGCGGCCTGGCTGGCCGGGAGGGCACTGCAATGAACATCACGACCGTCACCACAAGCGCCGTTCCTCGCTCGCGCCATCGCGCGCGCCTCGCACTGGCTGCACTCGCTGCCTGCGGCCTCGCTGCGCTGGCCTGGGCGGCCTTCGTGCAGCCATCGGCGCGCATCGTCTACAACCCGTCCGACAGCGTGCCGGTCGGCTGGTATCGCATCGAACCGGCGCACGCGCTGCACGTTGGCAGCATCGTGCTGACCACCTTGCCGGCAGACGCCGCCGCGCTCGCCGCGCAGCGCGGCTATCTGCCGTCGCACGTTCCGCTGCTCAAACGTGTTGGCGCGGTCGCGCCGCAACACGTCTGCATCGTGAATGGCATCGTGCGTATCGACGGCGTGCCCATAGCCGCCGTGCTGCGCACCGATCGCTGGGGCCGGCCGCTGTCATCCTGGCCACAGTGCCGTCCGCTCGCCGATGATGAGCTGTTCCTCCTGAGCAACACCAACCCGGCATCGTTCGACAGCCGTTACTTCGGGCCGGTCAGCGCCGTCGCCGTGCTCGGCGTGGCGCGACCGATCCGCCTGGAGCCACAGCCGTGACGGCGCACAGCAGCGCGCCGTTCGGCATGTCGTTCCCGTGTTCAGGCCGGTGCAGCGCGTGTGCGTTCGCACCGCGCAGCAACCGGCATTCCCCCGTGCAGACAGCTTGCCCTGAGCGCGCCATGCCGCAGGCATGGCGGGCGCTCGCCGGCGGCCAAGCTGCGCTATGCGCAGCGCCGCCGGGGCATCGCCCCCCCCCGTGCCGTCAGGCCGGGGGAAGATGCAGGGCAAGATTGAAGGGTGCGGCACCACGGTGCGCACAAAGCCAGTCTGCACGTGGGGTTGGCGCGGCACGCGCCCTATCGCGGCACCGTGCCGCGAGCAGCGTCAATGCCGCACGGGCATTGGCGAAACCGCGTGCATCACGCCCTGTGGTGCGCTGCACTTCGCCGGAGCTGCCGCATGAGCCGGCGCAGCAATGACGACGCCGACCGCTTCCGCCTGCGCCCCGGCGCGCCGAAGCAGCGCGGCGATGCCTTCGTCTCCAAGGTGCTGCGCCAGGCCAGCAAAGCGGCCAATGCCACCGGCGGCAAACGCGGCAAGGCACCCGGTTCGCGGTTGGGGCGCGGCCACGTCGCCGCGCGCTTCACCGGGCAGTCGCTGTCCGCGACCTCGCGCCGCGCCACCGTCAAGGTGCGGTTGGTGTATCTCAAGCAGGCCGGCGCGCGTTCGACCATCACGCACCTGCGCTACATCGAGCGCGAAGGCGTCGGCCGCGACGGCGAGCCGGGGCAGGCGTACAGCACGACCACCGACGACGCCGACCTGGCCGCCTTCGAGGAACGTGGCCGCGAGGACCGTCACCAGTTCCGCTTCATCGTCTCGCCGGAAGATGCCGCCGAGCTGGAAGACCTGCGGCGCTACACCCGCGACCTGATGACCCGCATGGAAGCCGATTTGGGCACGAGACTCGATTGGGTTGCCGTCGATCACTGGAACACCGACAACCCGCACACCCATGTCGTCTTGCGCGGCAAGGACGACACCGGCAAAGACCTCATCATCTCGCAGGAGTACATCACGCGCGGCATGCGCGAACGTGCCGCCGAACTCGCCACCGAATGGCTCGGGCCTCGCACCGAGCTGGAGATCCAGCGCAGCATGGCGCGCGAGGTGGAACAGGAACGGTGGACGGGGTTGGACCGTACCCTACAGCGTGAAGCGGCGGACGGCCTGGTGCATGTCGAACACTTCAACGAACCCCGGCTGCAACGCCAGCGCCTGCTGCTGGTTGGCCGCCTGCAACGCTTGCAGCGCATGGGACTAGCGAGTGAAAGCCAGCCTGGTGTGTGGGCCGTTCATGCCGACGCGGAACCAACGCTGCGCGCGATGGGCGAGCGCGGCGACATCATCCGCACCATGCAACGGGCCATGAGCGGCCAGCCGCGCGAGCTGGCTGTCTTCGAGCCAGGTGAGGACGGCCGAACCGTCATCGGCCGGGTGGCCGCCAAGGGGCTGGCCGACGAACTGCTCGACCGGGGCTATCTGATCATCGACGGCGTGGATGGCAAGGCCCACTATGTCGCGCTCAACGCCCGCGACGCACCCGGCAACTACCCGACCGGCGCTGTGGTGGAAGTGCACGGTTCCGCCGAGGTGCGGACGGCGGACAGGAACATCGCCGCGCTGGCGAGCGATGGGCTGTATCGCACCGATCATCACCTGGCGATTGCACAAGGTCAGGCGCAGGCCGGCCGCGATCCGCAGGAAGTCGTTGCGGCCCATGTCCGTCGGCTGGAAGCCCTGCGCCGGGCCGGTATCGTGGAGCGTGTGGCCGAGGGGCTGTGGAAGGTGCCGGACGATCTGCCCGCACGCGGGCATCAGTATGACGCGCAGCGCCTGGGCGGCGTGGCCGTGGAGTTGAAATCGCACCTGCCCATCGAGCGGCAGGCTCACGTGATCGGGGCTACCTGGCTGGATCAGCAGTTGATCGGTGGCGGCAAGAGATTTGGAGATTTTGGCTTTGGCAGCGAGGTCAAGGACGCGCTACAGAATCGGGCAGATTTCCTGGCCAAACAGGGACTGGCCGAGCGGCGCGGCCAGCGGGTGATCCTGGCGCGCAACCTGCTGGCGACGCTGCGCAATCGGGAACTGACGCAGGCCGCGCAGGACATTGCCACCGAAACCGGGCTGGAGCATCGCTCAGTGGCCGACGGGCAGCGCGTGGCCGGCATCTATCGGCGCAGCATCATACTTGCCAGCGGGCGCTATGCGATGCTCGATGACGGCATTGGGTTCCGTCTGGTCCCGTGGCGGCCGGTGATCGAACAGAGACTGGGACAGCAGATCGCCGCCACGGTGCGAGGCGGTGGCGTGTCGTGGGAAATCGGACGTACCAAGGGCATATCCGTCTAGTGTCGGATGCCCCATGCAGCTCCACGTCTCGAAGCCGGCGTCAATCGCGCGGCGGGTGGCCTGCTGATCGCCGAGCGCTTCCGTTTGTGTTCGCACGCCCTAGCACGATCTCAACTTGACGCGCCAGATCAGCTTCCTGGTGCAACCAAGCGCGAAAAGCTAGAAGTGCCGGATCTTCCTTTCGAATAGCGCGGTATTCTAGAAGCCAACTCCCGACTGTGTGCGCGACGATCGGGAATGGCGCGACCAACCGGCCCGCTGCCAGGGCGTCGCTGACGTAAGGGATTTGAGCGATAGCGACTCCGACCCCGTCGAGCGCTGCCTGCATCGCCATGACATTGCTCTCGAACGACACTTCACTGGCGGGGTGCACGGGAGAACGCAAGCCCGCAGCCTCGAACCAGTACGGCCATTCATTGGGCATGTCGGACACGACGATGAGAATCGCGTCGCGCAAATCGTCAGGCGAGCGCAGCGTCGATGCGAGTTTAGGGGTGCAGACCGGCACGACGGCGCTCGGGAATAGGCGTTCTGCATCGTAGCCTGGCAACGCGTCGGTATCGCGTCGGATAGTGCAGGTCCAGTCATCGCGTACCGGACGAGTTGCGCCACCCGTCGCCATGCGCACTTCGACGTCGGGATGGCTGCGATAGAAGCTTGCCAGTCGCGGGATCAACCAAGTGATCGCCAAGGTTGGACCGACTCCAACCGTCAGCACCGGGCCACTACGCATTGCCGTAACGCTTTCGGTGAGCCGGGCAATGGAATCGAAAGCATCAGTCAGACCGGACAGCAGCGCCTGCCCTTGCGCCGTCAGTTCAAGTGCGTTCGCATGTCGCAGAAACAGAGGAAAGCCAAAACGATCTTCCAGCAGACGGACCAAGCGACTTACCGCAGTTTGGGTGACGTTCAGCTCTCTTGCCGCGGCAGTGAAACTGCCATGCCGGCCAGCCGCCTCAAAAGCCCGCAGTCCGTTCAGCGAGGGCAACTGTCGCATCATGTGAGACCCCAATTTTTTCTTGGGGGAATGGTAAGTTAAAGTCGTTTGTCTGACAATGCCTACTACCTTAATATGCCTTGAAAGAATCAAATTTCTTACGGAGGCTCACATGCACTACTTCGCTAATTCAGGCTCTGTTTTCAACTGGCTATCGCCAGCGCAATGTCCGGTTCCAGTCGGACCCGGCCTTTGGGCATCTCTGAAGGTTGGGAGGCAATGTGTGACCAAAGGCGCTCTCTTCAGCATCGTCATTGCGATAACAGGAGTTTTATGTATGGCTTACACCCAACCGGCCTCCGCTCAGGAAAGGCGAATCGGCGTGATCCCGCATGCGCCGCTGCTGAAGACAGCCGTGCCCGATACGGCTAACCAGGAAGTCGCCGTCTATCACGTCGAATATGAGCCGGGTGGCATCAATCCACGGCACCTTCATCCGGCTGCGGTCACCTTCCACATCCTTTCCGGCACTGGCATCTGGCAGGAGGAAGGTGAACCGCCAGTCACTCTACGCGCTGGCGACAGTCTGCTCGTTCCGGCCGGCACCATTCATGCTCACTGGAATCCGAGTTCAACGGAGAGACTCCGCTTTCTCGAATTCATCGTGGCTGAAAAGGACAAAGGGCGGTCCATTCCAAAACCATTGGAAGACTAGCGTGTGTCGGGGACTGGGCAATTCAGTACGAGCAGGATCTTCGTGAGCAGGCACATTAAGCGAAGTGGTTTGGAACCTGCACCGGACCATTCTTGTCCTCGCCCGCGTAAATGTAATTGCGTGAAACGATGCGGAATCTTCACGGCGACGGCGATTGTCGCTGCGATCCTCGCCGGCGGACCCGCCGCCGCGCAGGATTCCGCCAGCGCCCGGCTGGAGGCGCTGAAGGCGGAAATCAACGAGCTGCGGAACGAAGTCGAGGCCCTGAAACGGGACGTTGCGGAGGGGCGAGAGGAAGCCAGAGGGGCCACTGGGCAGATGGCTGCGGCCAAAACGGAGCCGCCCGCCGACGCACCTAGCATTCGAGTATCCTCCAGCAACCAGCCGACGATCTGCAGTTCCGACGGGCGAAACTGCATCTCGCTCACGAGCCGCCTGCAGCTCGACTTCGGCGGCTACAACTACCGGCCGAACACCACGGCCACGACGCCGCAGAATCTTGTCGGCGGCGTGATCGCGCGCCGAGCGAAGTTCGGGGTCATCGGCGCGTTCCTGAACGACTGGGGATACAGCATCGAATTTGAGGGTGGCGGGTCCGGCGGCGGGTCCGGCGTGGTCCTAGATAAAGCTTACCTTTCCTATAGTGGTTTCGAACCATTCAAGATCTGGGCCGGCATTCTCAGCGTGCGCTACTCGCTCGACCGAGCGACAAGTAACAACAACATCACCTTTATGGAGCGAGCCGCGCCCGTGGAAGTCGCCGCCGGCATCGGCGCCGCCACGCGTTCAGGCTTCGGCATTACCGCCAACGAGCGGCAATGGTGGGCAGGCGCCTTTCTGACGGGACCGGCCTCCGGCAGGACGTCGCACGATGCAAGGCAGGCTGCCGTGACCGGGCGGGCAGTATTCCTGCCGGTTCTGACCGACAGAGCCTCGCTCCTGATCGGCAGCGATGTGCAGTATCTATTCGATGCGCCGACGGGCGCCTCGGAACTGAACCTGCGAGACCGGATCGAGATGCGCATCGACGGCAACCGCGTCTTGGGCACCGGAGGTCTTCCGATCGACTCCGCGCGCGCCTTGAGCGCGGAACTGGCCGGAACACTGGGCAGCTTCCACTTCCAGGGCGAGTATTTCGATTTCAACGTCGAGCGGCCCCCTGGCAACGGGCCCAGCCTCAACTTCAGCGGCTATTACATCCAAGGCGGCTATATCCTCACCGGCGAGACGCGACGCTACAGCGCAAGCTCCGGCTCTTATGGGAGCGTTGCGCCAAGTCGTCCCTTCGACTGGAGGATGGGCGACTGGGGCGCATGGGAGATTGCTGCGCGCTACAGCATGATTGATCTCAACGACAGGGACATCTTCGGCGGCCGGCAGGAGAACCTCACGCTCGGCCTGAACTGGTATGTGAACAGCAATATGCGCTTCATATTTAATTATATTAACGGCAAGGTGGACAAGCGGACGGATAGCGGCGGCGACATTGGCGCGAGGTACCAAGCCGTCGGTGCCCGCATGCAGATCGCGCTCTGACCTCAATCCGCGGAAGACCAAGGAATGACCGCCGCATCGACGCCTCTTCCTTGACCTACAGCGACGTGCCCCGCGCGAACACGAAGCAGCAACGTTCGCTAGTTCCAGCGCTGGGTTGAGGCGGTGCTGTTGCTCCTCGCACCTCTGACTGGGGACACCATCTTTACGGCTAACGCAAATGATGGCGATCAAGGCTAAGGCCTGAATCCGTGGTCCATAGTCGCGCGCCGCTGCTGCATGCCTGATATGCGTTTTTTTGCGGGCCACGATGTGCGCTTCGCGGTATCTGGACGGCCCAAGGCACATCCAGAGGCATTTTCGAACAGT
>JALOAK010000015.1 GCA_023228845.1 Lysobacterales bacterium
GCGGCCTGGTTTTTCTGGCAGCGGGGCGTGCTCGGCACCATCGTGGTCGGTATGGCGGTCTACCTGCCCCTGCGGCTGGGCCTGGGCTGGTGAGCGGCGCGTCAGCACCGCCCAGACGGGCAGTGCCGCGCTCAGGCAGACCACGAGGGTCCACAGCGTGTGGCTGGGGTAGTGGGCACCGCGCAGCGTCTGGGTGAGGCCGGCGACACCACCGAAGAACAACACGGTGCCCAGCCAGACCCAGCCCCTGCGTTGCCGCCCGGCCAGGCCGGGCAAGGCCAGGCCGATGTAGGCGAACGCGCTGGAGGCGTGGCCGCCCGGGAAACAGCGTCCGCTGCCGCCATCGGCCTGGCCCCAGCGCCAGTGCGAGACGTAGCGCGCTTCACCGCCGAAGGCCGCCAGCTCCCAGGGGCAACTGGTGAGGCTGAGCCATTTGAGCAGGTTGACCGCGCACACGGCAGCCAGCACCGCCAGCAGGACCGCCCAACGTTCCCGGCGAGACTGACGTCTGCCCGGCCACAGGGTACTCAGCAGCAGGACCGCCAGCAGCGCGAGCGCGGCCTGGCGCAGGCCATCGTGCAGCCACCGGCTGAGCCAGGGGTGATGCTGCAAAGGAAAACCGTTGGCATCGCCGATCAGGCGCATGACGGGCAGGTCCAGCCTGCTGGCGTCCCAGGCCAGGGCCGCCAGCAGGCAGGTCAGCCAGAGGGCGGCGGGACGGGAAAGGCGGGCGTGCTGCATGGACGCATGCTGGGGTAACCGCTTTAAGTGAGCCTTAAGCTTCGGGTGCATCATGCGAAAATTTCGCGTCTTTACATTCCATTCAGTGCCGGTCGGGCCCACCCGAAGGCCGGCGCGCGCCAGCCATGCGTGATTTCTCTCCCTTTCCCGACAGCCTCGATGCCTGGTCCGTGGTCCAGGTCTCCGTCCTCATTCCTGCCAGGGACGAGGCGGGCAACATCGGCGCGCTGGTCACCGAGATCGCGGCGGCGCTGGGGCCGGTGTGTTCCTACGAGGTCGTGCTGGTGGACGATGGCAGTGGCGACAGCACGGGCCAGGTGTTCCTGCAGCGCTGCCGTGAGCTGGGCGCACCCGCGCAACTGCTGCGCCATGCGCGCAGCTGTGGCCAGAGCACGGCGCTGATGACGGCCGCCCGCCACGCGCGCGGCCGCTACCTGGTGACGATCGACGGTGACGGCCAGAACGACCCGGCCGACATCCCGGCGCTGCTGGCCGAGGCCGGACAGATGGCAGCGCAAGGTAAGGACTTCTGCATCGCCGGCTACCGCAAGAACCGGCGCGACACCGAGTGGAAAAAGATCCAGTCGAAGATCGCCAACGCGGTGCGTCGCCGCATCCTGGACGATGGCGTGCCGGACACCGGCTGCGGATTGAAGCTGATCCCGCGCCGCACCTGGCTGGTGCTGCCGTACTTCGATCACATGCACCGCTACATTCCGGCGCTGGTGCTGCGGCTGGGAGGCAAGATCTCCGTGGTGCCGGTGAACCACCGCCACCGGCAGGCCGGCGTGTCCAAGTACACGGCCTGGAACCGCTTGTGGGTCGGCATCGTCGACATGTTCGGCGTTCGCTGGCTCATCCGCCGCAGCAAGCAGCCGCTGCTGGAGCAGGTGGAAAGCACGTCGGCATGAAATCCGACGCCAAGCTGCTGGTCAAACCGCTGGTCTTGACCGGTGTGCTGACGCTGGCCTTCGTGGCCCTGCATGCCGGGTGGCTGGGTGATGTGACCGAGGAGGATCTGCTGCGCCAGTTGTTCAGCCAGCACCGGGCCATTGCCTGGCCGGTGTTCACGCTGGGATCCATCGTCTACACCGCGCTGGGCGCGCCGCGCCAGGTGCTGGCCTTCTGCTGCGGTTATCTGCTCGGGGGCTGGTGGGGCGGCCTGTTGGCGACGTTGCTGACGGCGCTGGGCGCGCTGCTGACCATGGTGGCGGTGCGCCTGACCGGTCTGGACTGGCTGCGCCAGCGGCACGGTCGACGCATCGAGCGGGTGCGCGAGATCCTGGCCGACGACACCTGGCTGTGGATCTGCGTCATCCGGCTGATGCCCGTGGGCTCGAACCTGCTGACCAACATCGCCGCGGCACTGGCCGGGCTGAACCTGCGGCAAGTGCTGGCGGGGAGCCTGCTGGGCTACCTGCCGCAGTCGCTGCTGTTCGCCTATGCGGGGCGGGGCATGGCCCTGCAGGACAACACCAAGCTGTGGGTCAGCCTGGGTCTGCTGGCGATGTCCAGCGTGCTGGCCTGGTATCTGTACCACCATGGCTTCAAGCAGCGGTTGGTACGGTTCAATGGATCGTTGGATGATGATGCATAGAAAACCTCTGCCTGCCTGGGCACTGTTGGTGCTGGCGGCCGTGGTGCTGCTGGCGGGCATCGGGCTGCGTGGCCCCTGGCCGGCGGATGAGCCGCGATTTGCGCAGATCGCGCGCGAGATGGTCGAGTCGGGCCAATGGTTGTTCCCGATGCGTGGCGGCGAGCCCTATCCGGACAAGCCGCCGGTGTTCGTCTGGCTGGTGGCGCTGTGCTATCTGGTCACGGGCCAGCTCAAGCTGGCCTTTCTGCTGCCGAGCGCGATCGCGGGGCTGGGCACGCTCTGGCTGGTGCACGACATCGGGCGCCGGCTCTGGGGCGGCGACGTCGCGCGCACGGCCCTGCTGCTGCTGCTGATCACCCCCCAGTTCCTGCTGCAGGCCAAGACGGCGCAGATCGATGCGCTGGTGTGCTTCTGGATCACCCTGGGCTGCTATGGCTTGCTGCGGCACTTCCTGCTCGGGCCGGCCTGGGGCTGGTACCTGACGGCCTTCGTGGCCATGGCCCTGGGCATCATGACCAAGGGTGTGGGTTTTCTGCCGGTGCTGCTGCTGCTGCCGCTGGCGCTGTGGGGCGCTGCAGCGCGCCCACCCGCGTTGCCCGGCCATATCCCGGGCAGGGTCTGGGGCTGGCGCAACTGGCTGGGTCTGGTGGCGCTGCTGGCCACGCTGGCGCTGTGGCTGGGGCCGATGCTGTGGCAGGTGGCCGCCTCGGGCAGCGAGGAGCTGCGCGCCTACCGCGACAACATCCTGCTGCGCCAGACGGCGGGCCGTTATGCCAATCCCTGGGGTCACCTCAAGCCCTGGCATTACTTCCTCACCGCGGCCATCCCCACGGTGTGGCTGCCGCTGGCCTTGCTGTTGCTGACCCAGTGGCGGCGCTTGGGTCGCGTGCTGCGCGAGGACCCGAAGGCGCGCATCCTGCTGGCCTGGGTGGTGCTCGTCATTGTCTTTTTCTCGCTGAGCCGGGGCAAGCGCGAGGTCTACATCCTGCCGGCGCTGCCGATGCTGGCGCTGGTGATGGCGGTGCTCTGGCAGCGGGCGGTGGCCGAACAGGGCACGCGTGTGACGGTGGCCGTTCTGCGGCTGGCGGCCCTGGTGCTGGGGGGCACGGTGCTGACGCTGGGCGCGCTGGCCTTGTGGCAGCCCGGTGTCCTGGGTGAGAAGGCGGTCGCCTATGCCGAGGAACTGGCCGATCTCGCGTGGCCGTTGCTGGTCCTGGGGGGGGTGTCGCTGGTGGTGCTGGCGCTTGCCTGGCGGCGCCCGCTGCTGGAGCAGCTGGCCGCGGTGTCCCTGGCCAGCTGGCTCATCGTCGCGCTGTGGGCCTGGCCAGCGACGGACCCGCACCGCTCGCCCAGGGCCGCCATGGCCACCCTGGAGCAACGCCTGCCGGCGTCGGTCGAACTGGGTCTGCTGGATTTCAAGGAGCAGTTCCTGCTGTACGCCCGCCGCCCGCTCACGCACTTCAGCTACCTGGCCCCGCTGGCGGAACAGGAGCGCAATGCCTGGCAATGGATGCGTGAGCGGCCGGGCCGCTGGCTGCTGTTGCCGGGCAGCGACCGGTTAACCTGTTTCGATCTGTCGCGTGCACAACCGCTGGTGGCGGCGCACCGGCGCGAATGGGTGCTGCTCGATGCGTCGGCGATGCGGTCCGATTGTCCACCGCCGCAGCAGGTACGCCGCTACACCTGGCAACCCCGGCGCCTGGATATTCTCGAACCATGACGACTCCCGAAACCCTGCTACCGAGCCGCGTGCTGGTTACCGGCGCCGCCGGCTTCATCGGCTTCCATGCGTGCCAGCGGCTGCTGGCCGATGGTGCCGAGGTGCTCGGCGTGGACAGCCTGACGCCGTACTACGACCTCCGCCTCAAGCAGGACCGCCTGGCCGTGCTGCAGGCGCAGGCCGGGTTCCGCTTCGAGCGGCTCGACCTGGCCGACCGTGCGGCGACCGCGGCGCTGTTCCAGCGTGAGCGCTTCGACGCGGTGCTGCACCTGGCAGCGCAGGCCGGCGTGCGCTACTCGGTCGAGAACCCGCTGGCCTATCTGGACAGCAATCTCGCCGGCATGATGAACGTGCTGGAGGGTTGCCGCCATGCGGGCGTGGCCCACCTGGTCTATGCCTCGTCCAGTTCGGTGTATGGCGCGGGCAATACCATGCCGCTGTCCGAGGACAAGGTGACCGACCGGCCGGTGTCGTTGTACGCGGCCAGCAAGAAGGCCAACGAGGTGATGGTCCACAGCTACAGCCACCTGTACGGCCTGCCGGCCAGCGGCCTGCGGCTGTTCACCGTCTACGGCCCCTGGGGCCGACCCGACATGGCGATCTTCCGTTTCGTGCGCGCCATCGAGGCGGGCGAGACCATCGACGTCTACAACCACGGCCAGATGCGGCGCGACTTCACCTATGTGGGCGACGTGGTCGAGGCCATCGTGCGCGTGCTGCGCCGTCCGCCGCTGCGCCAGGGCGAGGCACCGCCTCAGCGTGTGCTCAACGTGGGCAACAGTGCGCCCGTGATGCTGATGGATTTCATCGCCAGCCTGGAGCGGGCGTTGGGCAAGACCGCGCACAAGCGCCTGCTGCCGATGCAGCCGGGTGACGTGCCTGACACCTGGGCCGACGTGTCGCGCCTGCAGGCGCTCACCGGCTTCGCGCCTGCCACGTCGCTGGACGTGGGGGTGCGGCATTTCGTCGACTGGTACCGCCCCTATGTGGCCCGGCGCGGCGAGGTACCGCAGGCGGCCTGATCGCCTGGCGGGCGCACAATGGCGGCCGGGCGGCGGAGAAAGGACGATCGGCATGCGGGTACTGGTGGTGGAGGATGATCCGGGGATCGGCCGGGGCATCGTGGCGGCACTGCGCGCGGCCGGGCACGCCGTGGACCTGTGCGGAACGCTGGCCTCGGCCTGGACATCGCTGACAGTCGAGCCGTTCGACGTGATGCTGCTGGACCTGGGTCTGCCCGATGGCGATGGCCTGGACCTGCTGACCCGCTGGCGTGGCCGCAAGCCCCCCGGCGCAGCGGACAGCCCGGTGGGCTCGCACCCCGACATGCCGGTGCTGATCATGACCGCCCGCGACGGCGTGAGCGACCGCATCACCGGGCTGGACAGCGGCGCGGACGACTACATCGTCAAACCCTTCGATGCCGATGAGATGCTGGCTCGCCTGCGCGCGATGACGCGCCGGGCGGCGGGCCGCGGCCGTCCGCAGATCGCCTATGGGGCGCTGGTGATCGACCCGGCGGCACGGCAGGTCTGGCGCGACGGCGAGCTGGTTGGTTTGAGCGTGAAGGAGTTCGCGCTGCTGATGGCGCTGATGCACGAGCGTCCCCGGGCGATGTCCAAGCCGCGCCTGGAGTCGGCCCTGTACGGTTTTGGCGACGCGCTGGAGAGCAATGCCATCGAGGTTCATGTGCACCACCTGCGTCGCAAGCTGGGCGAGGGGTTGATCCGCACGGTCCGGGGGGTGGGGTATTTCATTCCCGAGGAGCCGGCATGAGGGCGGGCGGCCGGCCCTCCCTGCTAAGGCACCTGTGGGCCTGGGCCGCGGGTGCGCTGGTCATGGTCTGGCTGACGCTGGCCGCGGCGGCGTGGAACAGCGGCCGCCACGAGGCGCGCGAGATCACCGACGGCAAACTGATCTCGGTGGCGCGCCTGCTGCTGGCGCCGCAGGACCAGTCCTCGCTGGACACGCCGGAGAACCGTGCATCGCACCGGCGCGACTATGCGCTGGAGCTGGCGGTGCTGCGCTGGGAGGGCGGGCAACTGGTGGAGGACACGCACGGCCTGGCACCACCTCTGGGGCTGCACATGGCGCCCGCGCCGGGCCTGTCCAGCGTCGAGGCCGCCCAGGAGCGGGCGGCCGGCCAGTGGCGCATGTACGTGGCCAGCGATGGCCAGGGTCGCAGCGCGGCCGTGCTGGTTCACATGACGGAGCGTGATCACCTGGGGGCGGAACTGGCGGAGCACGTGGTGCTGCCGGTGCTGGTGATCCTGCCGGTGCTGATGCTGGTGCTGTGGCTGGCGGTGCGTCGGGGACTGTGGCCGCTGACCCGTCTGTCCTCGGACGTGGCGGCGCTCGATACCCATGAAGGGCAGCGGCTGGACAACGATCACCGCTTCCGCGAGTTCGCCAGCACGGTGGAGGCCATCAACCGCCTGGTCGATTCGCTGCAGGCGCAGGTCATGCGCGAGCGTGCCTTTGCCTCCGACGTGGCACACGAGTTGCGAACGCCGCTGGCGTCGTTGGCGCTCGGCGCCGCGCAGGCACGACGGACACCGACGCCCGAAGCGCTGGCGGGTATCGAGCAGGACGCGGTGCGTGCCGGGCGCATTCTGCAGCAGTTGCTGGATCTGGCCCGGGCCGAGCGGGCCATGGCGGATGCCGGCGAGGGGGCCGACCTGGGCGTGCTGGCCGCGGCGGTGGCCGAGGACCATGTCCAACCGGCCTACGAGAGGGGGCAGGCGTTGTCGCTGCGGCGGCCGGACGGCCCCGTCCCTCTGCCGGTCTCGCCCACCCTGCTGGCGCTGGCGCTGCGCAACCTGGTGGACAACGCGATCCGTCACACCCCCCGGGGCACCCAGGTGCGGATCGACGTCTGGTCCGATGCGGTGTCGATCGGTGTCGCCGTCAGCGACGACGGCCAGCGCCCGGGTGCATTCGGCGCCACCCCGTCGTCGGACGGGCTGGGCCTGGGGCTGCGGCTGGTCGGGCGCGTGGCCGCCCGGATGGGGGCCCGGCTGGAGACCGGTGCCGCGCACGCACCGATGACCACGCGGTATGCGCTGGTCTGGCCCGCCTTGCCGGGTCGCATAAGGGCCACTTAATGACGGCGGCCTAGCCTGCGTGGGCCAGCATGTGCTGGCCCACGCATCGCTTTGCTTCCATGCCGTCTTCCCACACGCTTGCTGCCGATCACGGCCATTCCCCACACGGGCCGCGTGCCCCGGTTCATGTTCTCTTGCCATCCTGGCTGCATGGCCCGGCAACCTGGCAGCTCAACGCCTGTCTGGCGCTGTGGCTGGCCGGGCCGGGCAACCTGCCACTGTGGCAGGCATTGCAGGGGGGCGGGGGTCCCGGGCTGATCCTGACCCTGTTTGCCATGGTCGCCTCGGCGAGCTTCGCGTTGCTGTCCCTGCTGACCTGGCCCGGGGTGCACCGCGGGATGGGCAGCCTGCTGGTGCTGGCGGCGGCCGTGTCGTCCCACTTCATGTGGACCTACGGTGTGGTCATCGATCCGACCATGATGGCCAACGTGCTGGGCACCGACGCGCGTGAGGCCGGTGACCTCCTGTCGCTGCGCCTGGTGGCGACGGTGACGGCGCTGTCGGCGCCCGCGTTGTGGTGGCTCTGGCGCGCCCCTGTGCGCCTGGCGGCGCTGCACCGGCAGGCTGGGCGCAACCTGGCGGGCCTCATGGTCGGCCTGCTGCTGGCCGTTGTGGCGGCATTGGCCGGCTACCAGGGCCTGGCGTCACTGATGCGCAACCAGAAGACAGTGCGCTACATGATCAACCCGCTGAACACGGTGTACGCCCTGGGGCGCCTGGCCGCCGACCGCCTGCCCGCCCAGGGGCGAACCCTCAAGCCCGTTGGCGAGGACGCGCGGCTGGGTGCCTCCTACACCGGCCAGGCACGCCCGCCGCTGCTGGTGCTGGTGATCGGCGAGACAGCCCGGGCCGACCGCTTCGGCCTCAACGGCTATGGGCGACCGACGACGCCGGTGCTGATGGACTGGCAGCGCGAGCGCGGTCTGGTCAATTTCCCGGCCGTGGGCGCCTGCGGCACCAGCACCGAGGTGTCACTGCCCTGCATCTTCTCACCGCTGACCCGCGAGCAGGGCGGTGACGACAGGCCCCGGCACGAGAACCTGCTGGACGTGCTGCAGCGCGCCGGCCTGGCGGTGCTGTGGCTGGACAACCAGTCGGGCTGTAAAGGCGTGTGCGACAGGGTGCCGCATGCCAGCACCCGGACGCTGGACGACCCGCGCTGGTGCGCCGGTGGCGAATGCCACGATGAGGCCATGCTGGCCGGCCTCGACGAACGGCTGGCCGCGCTGGAGCCGGATCGCCGGGCCAGGGGCGTGGTGCTGGTGCTGCACCAGATGGGCAGCCACGGACCGGCCTATGCCCGCCGGACGCCGCCGGATTTCAAGCCATTTGGACCGGGGTGCCGCAGCCAGACGCTGACCGATTGCAGCGCCGACGGGCTGCGCGACGCCTACGACAACACCATTGCCTACACCGACCGCTTCCTGGGGCGGACGCTGGACTGGCTGGCCGCCCGGCAGCCGGGCTTCGATACCGGCCTGCTGTACGTGTCCGACCACGGCGAATCGCTGGGCGAGAACGGGCTGTACCTGCACGGCATGCCCTACGCACTGGCACCCCGGCAGCAAACCCATGTGCCGATGGTGATGTGGCTGTCGGCGGGTCTGCAGCGGCGCCTGGGCGCATCGCCATCGTGCCTGCGCGCGCGTGCCATGCAGGTGCTCAGCCACGACCACGTCTTCCATTCGGTGCTCGGCCTGCTCGACGTGGAAACCACGGCCCATGATCCCGCGCTCGACCTGCTGTCGGACTGCCGGGGTCGGGGCTCCCGCGGCCGCACGGGGATAATGGCCGCCATCCCAGCCCTGCTACCACCGTCGTGATCCCGTTGCCCTCGCTCCTGTCTGATCGCCGCTGTCCCCACCGCCAAACCGGGCCGCGGCATGGATGAGATCAACCAGGTGCTCTTCCCGCTGTGGAACCTGTCGCCGCAAGCCCCCGGGT
>JALOAK010000003.1 GCA_023228845.1 Lysobacterales bacterium
TACTGTCAAGGTGTCACTGACGTGACTCAATAGTTCGGGACACTCTGTATCGATTTGAAACATCACCCGATACAGGCGCCCGCACAAGTCACCTGCGCACACTGTCAAAGATCTCGTTCCAGACGCCATGACCACCCAAACCTTCTCAGGTGACCGCGCCTCCGGCCTCTCGCCGGACCCGAGCACTTCAGCTCAGGGGAGCCGCACAGTATAGACCAACTTCCCGGGGTGTCAAGCCCCTGTGGCGATCCTTTTTTCCAGCCGCGACGCCGAAGAGCAGCGGAGCGGACGACCACGCTGGCAAGCAAGTTGCCGGCGTGGCGGGATGCGTCATACATCTTTACGGGGGTTGCTACGTTGTGCAGGCAGCGGATGGTTGCCCATCCCCGCTGCAGGCCGCCATTGTAGGCCAAGCCGACGACAAGCGCCAGCGCACCCGGCTCGACCCTTCAGACGACGGGGACGAACTCGGCGTTAAATGCATGTTAAAGAAAGGAATCATTGACGCGCGGCTTGCGCCCTGACTAAGGTACGCCGGTCCGTCAAGGAGGTGCACCCAGCGTGAAACCGAACTTTCTTCAACGGATCCGCAACGGTCAGCCGGCACTTCGGTGCCAGGCCGTCCGTCGTCCCTCCGCATCAGAACAACCTCGCCAACGCATGTCAGACCCTGTCCGTCCCCGCACCGCCGTGCCCGATTTCTTCAGCGCCTGCCGCCATCTGCCCCGCTCCTTGCGCCGCCGCCATTGGCTGAGCTGTGCCGTTGTCACCGGGCTGAGCATCACCGTGCTCGGCGTCCTGCCGGGGCTGGCCGTGGCCAAGCGCGATACGCCGGCCTATCTGGTGCAGACCGCACTTGAGTTGCCGCAGCCGACACAAAGCATTGATCCGGGCGTCACCGAGCTCGGTGCCGGCGAGGCCCTGCAGTTGGCCTATGACAACGAGGAAGGCACCTGGCAGACGGTCGAGGTCGCGCGCGGCGACACCCTGGGTGGCATTTTCCAGCGCCAGGGTTTCCCGGCCAACACCCTGGAACGAGCCCTGGCGTCATCCCATGTCCAGGAGATCGCCGGCCGCCTGCGTCCCGGTGCCCGGTTGGCCTTCCACGCCGCCGAAGCCGGTCGTCTGGATGCCATGATGTTCGACCGCGGCGAGGATGCCCGGGTGCTGATTCGCCTGCTTGATGACGGCAGCCTGGATGAGCAATTGCTGGAGCGGCAGGTGCAGTATCGCGTCGAGCGCGGCACCGGCGTGATCGAAAGCTCGCTGTCCGCCGCCGCCCAGGAGGCCGGCCTGTCCTACAACATGGTGTTGAAGGTCGCCAGGGTTCTTGGCTATGACATCGACTTTGCCCAGGACCTGCGCGTTGGCGACAGCTTCGCGGTGATCTACGAACAGGTTTTCCGTGATGGCGAACACGTGCGCGATGGCGATGTGCTGGCGGTGAGCTTCATCAATCGCGGCCGGCGCGTGCTGGCCCTGCGCCATGTCCATGCCGACGGCAAGATCGAATACTTCGACCAGGATGGCCGGCCCTTGCGCCGCGAGTTCCTGCGCACGCCGGTGGACTTCACCCGGATCAGCTCGCGCTTTTCCTTGACCCGCAAGCACCCGGTGCTGAACCGCGTTCGTGCCCATCGCGGCGTTGACTACGCCGCACCCACCGGCACGCCGATCTATGCCGCCGGCGATGGCCGCGTGCAGTTCCGCGGTCGCCAGGGCGGCTATGGCAACACCATCATCCTGGACCATGGCAATCAGACCACCACCCTGTACGCGCACATGTCCCGCTTCAACCAGAGCGCGCGCCAGGGCAGCCGCGTGCGCCAGGGCGATATCATCGGCTATGTCGGCGCCACCGGATTGGCCACCGGTCCGCACCTGCACTACGAATTCCGGGTCAAGGGCAGCCATCGCGACCCGCTGACCGTCACCCTGCCCAAGCCCGAGCCGCTCAAGGGCCCGGCACTGGACCGTTTCCAGCGCGACACAGTCGCCATCGCCGCGCAGCTGGAGCTGCTGGAAAGCCTGCGCGCCACCGCCTCGGTACCTTAAGACCAGGCGGCAACCATGGCCGATGAACTCTTCCTCGGCCTGATCTCTGGCACCAGCGCCGACGCTATCGATGTCGCGCTGGTGGACTTCTCATCGGGCACTCCGACCCTGGTCGGCGCCCACGCCCAGCCTTACGAGTCCGGCCTGCGCCAAGGCTTGCTTGAACTGGCGCAGGGTGATGGCAGCACCCGCCTGGATGAAGTGGGCGCCCTGGACACGGCCGTCGCCGACGCTTTCGCCGCTGCCGCTGTGGCCTTGCTGGCCGAGATTGGCATCGAGCCTCATCGGGTCAGGGCACTGGGCTCGCACGGCCAGACTGTTTGGCACCGACCCCACGCGCAGCGGCCCTTCTCGCTGCAACTGGGTGACCCCAGCCGGATCGCCGAGCGCAGCGGCTGCACGGTTGTAGCCGACTTCCGTCGCCGCGACCTGGCTGCCGGCGGCCAGGGCGCGCCGCTGCTCTGCGCCCTGCATGCGGCCGTGCTCGCCTGTCCCGACGAGGACCGCGCCGTGCTCAACCTGGGCGGCATCGCCAACCTGACCCTGCTGCCAGCCGACCCCGGGCAACCGGTGACCGGTTTCGACACCGGCCCCGCCAGCGGCCTGCTCGATGCCTGGGCACAGCGTCACCTGGGCACCGCGTTCGACCGCGACGGCGCTTTTGCCGCCCGCGGCCAAAGCCGGCCGGAACTGCTGGCACGCTGGCTGGATGAGCCCTACTTCGCCCTGCCGGCACCCAAGAGCACCGGCCGGGAAGTGTTCAACCTGGATTGGCTGTCACGCCGTTGCGAGCTGCAGCACTGGTCACCGGCCGATGTCCAGGCCAGCCTGGTCAGCCTGACCGCGACCACGGTCGCGCAGGCACTGGCGCAGCACATGCCCGGCGCAAGCCGGGTGCTGGCCTGCGGCGGCGGCGTCCACAACCCGGTGCTGATGGCGGCCTTGCAGCAAGCCCTGGCCGCCGTCCTGCCAGCCGCGCCCGCCGCTGACCGGCGCGCTCCGGTGATCCTGGAAACAACGGCCGCCCACGGCATCGATCCTGATTACATGGAAGCCATGGGCTTTGCCTGGCTGGCCCGGGAAACCCTGGCCGGCCGCCCCGGCAACCTGCCCGCGGTCACCGGTGCCCGCGGCCCGCGCATCCTGGGCGGCATTTATCCGGCCTGAGACGCCGGCCCCTGGTCGCGGCCGGCCGTACCCAGTGACTGGTCGATCAGGCCGGCGCGCAGCATGAACAGGTAAAGGAACACGCCCGGCAAGGCGACGACCGTGGTCAGCAGATAGAACTGGACATAGCCCATCGCCTCGATCAGGGCGCCGGCCGTGGTGCCGGTAAGCAGGCGCCCGACGATGCTGGCAGCGGCCGAGAGCAGCGCGTACTGGGTGGCCGTGAACGCCAGGTTGCACAATGCCGACAGGTACGCCACCACGACCACGCCACCGATGCCGCTGGCCAGGTTCTCAAAGCCGATGGTGAACGCCAGCAGGGCATTGGAATGGCCGACCGCGGCCAGCCAGGCGAAGCTCAGGTTGGACACCGCCATCAGCACCAGCGCCACCAGCACCGAGCGCTTCATGCCCATCGAGGCGTACATCACCCCGCCGACAAAGATGCCGGCCAGCATCGCAATGAAGCCGAAACCGACGTCGTAGGTGGCGATCTCGTCGTTGCTGAAAGCCAGGTCGTTGAGCAGCAGGCGCAAGGTCAGGTTGGCCAGGGTGTCACCGATCTTGTGCAGCAAAATGAACAGCAGCACCAGCATCGAACCGCGCCGGCGCATGAACTCGGCCAAGGGGCCGATCACCGCATGCCAGGCCTGGCGCCAGCCACGATGCACCGCCACCACCACATGCCGGGCCGGTTCGCCGACCAGCAGACCGGTCAGCATCGCTGGCAAGGCAAACATGGCGCACAGCAGGTAGGCCAGCGTCCAGCCGTGCCGCGCCGCCACATACAGGGCCAGCGAACCGGCGGCGACCGAGCCGATGCGCCAGCCGTACTGCGACATGCCCGAGCCGGTCCCCAGTTGCTCCGGACGCAGCAGTTCGATCCGATAGGCATCGATGACGATGTCATAGGTGGCGCCGGCAATGCCCACCGCCACCGCCGCCATCGCCATCATCGCCAGGCTGGCGCGCGGATCCAGCAGCGCCAGCCAGGCCACGGCGAGCATCACCAGGGTGCCGGCGAGCAACAACCAGGACACGCGCTGGCCCAGGCGGCCGAGCAGCGGCAGACGCACGCTGTCGACCAGCGGTGCCCACAGGAACTTGAAGTTGTAGACCAGGAACGCCAACGAGAACGCGGTCACGCTGCGCTTGTCGATGCCGTCCTGGGCCAGGCGCGTGGTCAGCGTGGCGCCGATCATGGCGTAGGGAAAGCCAGAAGATATCCCCAGCATCAGGGCTGCCAGCGGTTCGCGCTCGGTGTACGGGCGCAGGCCGGCCGGCAGGCGTCGACGCCAGCCAATCGCAGCACTCATGTGTAATCGACCGTATAAGGCGCGTGGTCGGAAAACAGCGGCTCGCGCTGCACCGAGCAGTCCCTGACCCGGGCCGCCAGGGCCGGCGTCACCAGTTGGTAATCGATGCGCCAGCCAACGTTGTTGGCGCGGGCCTGGCCACGGTTGCTCCACCAGGTGTATTCCACCGCCTCGGGCTTGATCGCGCGGAAGCTGTCGTGCCAGCCATGCTCGGGCTGCGGCGAGCCATCGCCACAGTCATCGGCAATCTGGCCGTTGAGCCAGGCACGCTCGGCCGGCAGGCAACCGGAATTTTTCTGATTGCTGCTCCAGTTGCGGATGTCATTGCGCGCCCGGACGATGTTCCAGTCTCCGCACAGCACATAGTCGCGACCACTGGCCAGCCATTGATCCATGATCGGCTTGAGCCAGGCCATGACCTGGAACTTGAACTGCTGGCGCAATTCCCCCGACGAGCCGGACGGAATGTAGAACGACACCACAGACAGGTTGCCGAAGCGCGCCTCGATGTAGCGGCCCTCGTCATCGAACGGCGCCCAGCCCAGCGAGGTGCGCACCTCGTCGGGCTCGCGCCGGCTGTAGATGCCCACGCCGCTGTAGCCCTTGCGGGTGATGGCATCGCGATAGAAGCAGTGATGGCCCACCGGCCGGAAGCAGGCGTCGACCAGTTGGTGCTCCTGGGCCTTGGTCTCCTGCAGGCACACGACATCGGCCTGCTGCGCCTCCAGCCACTGGAAAAAGCCCTTGTTGGCGGCGGAGCGGATGCCATTGGCGTTGAAGCTGATGATGCGCATGAAGACCCTCGAAGACGTGAACGGCAGGACGCGAAGCGGAGGGCATGATGACCCGATCCGACAGCGATTTCACCCACGCCCGGTTGCCCGCGGCATACTGGCCAACCGCCAACACACCACCGGCCGACCCGTGCTCAAGCCACACCAGATCCAGTTCCTCGACGCCGCCATCGACTGCCGTGCGCTGTCGTTTGGCCGCTTCACCCTCAAGTCCGGACGGATCAGCCCGTACTTCTTCAATGCCGGCCGCTTCGACAGCGGCCGCTCGCTGGACACGCTCGGGCGCTGCTATGCCCGCGCCCTGCTTGATGCCGGTATCGAATTCGACCTGCTGTTCGGTCCGGCCTACAAGGGCCTGCCGCTGGCGACCGCCCTGGCGCTGGCGCTTTACCGGGATACCGGCCGCGACGTGCCGGTGGCCTTCAACCGCAAGGAAGCCAAGGACCACGGCGAGGGCGGTGTGCTGATCGGCGCGCCGGTCCAGGGCCGGCGCGTGCTGATCGTCGATGATGTCATCACCGCCGGCACCGCCATCCGCGAAGCCGTCGGCCTGATCCAGGCGGCAGGCGGCCTTGCCAGCGGTGTGTTGATTGCCCTGGACCGCCAGGAGCGGGGCCGGGGCGAACGCTCGGCCGTCCAGGAAGTCCACGAAGAACTGGGCCTGGCCACCGTGGCGGTAGCCGGCCTGGACGACCTGCTCGCCTATGCCGCCGACAACGACAGCCTGGCCGAGCACCGCGCCGCCCTGGCCGGGTACCAGAAACAGTTCGGCATCTGACAGCTCCGACGCGACGGCACCACTGGCAGTTTCCAGCGCATTACGGCAAGCATCCTGCGCCGGCACGAAAACTTGGCACGCTACTGGCTACAGTCCAAGTGCCATGAAAACGTCATTCCTGAAAATCACCCTTCCCACCCTGGCCCTGATGCTCGCCGCGAGCACCGCCGTTGCCAGTGATGCCCGGCTCTACAAATGGCTGGATGGCAATGGAAACATGCACTTCGGCGATCGCTTGCCGATGGGGCAGGACGCCCAGCGGCGCGAGGAATTCAATCACAACGGCATCCGCATCCGGCAGCTTGACCTTTCCGAATCGTCGGAAACTGTCACTGAGCGTCAGGAAATGCTCAGGACTGCCAACCGGGACACAGCTTTGGTCGCCAGCTTCCAGGACGAAATGGACCTGCGCCGCAGCCATGAGGACTTCCTGTCCAACCTGCGCAGCAGCATGGCGATCGGCCAGGCCAATGCCAAACGCATGCGCAGCATCGTCGAGGACGGCCAGGCCGTCGGCGATAGCGCCGGCAGCGCCCGCGCCCAGGCGCTGCTGGATGAACAGATGCGAGAGCTGGACAAGCTGGAGGCCCGCTACGAGCGCGTGCTGATCAGCCAGGCGCTGGAATTGCGCCGCTTCCGGGAGCTGACCGCGGTCAGCGTCAGGACTTCACATCGGTCGTCGAACGACTAGGGGAGATGCGGTGGGGAACGCCGCACTCAAGGCGCAAGGGAACTGCGCAACAGGAGCCGCCATTATCCAAGCGATGCCGGTTCCGGGGCACCAAGGGCAGGGACGCCCTTGGTACTCCTTATATTTTCCAGACACCTGACACCTGACGCCTGACGCCTGGGCCGCGCTTTTGACCGGCGTCGCCTTTTGACGGCACCGGGCTCAGAACGGCGTCGCGCTCAGACCAGCGCCGGGCTCAGAACGGCAGTGGCAGCGTCGCGTCCTGGGCCAGCAGCCGCTGCCGGAACTGGGCCTGGATCCGCGCCAGCGCTTGCGGGTTGTCGGCATCAAAGCGCAGCACCAGGCAGGGTGTGGTGTTTGAGCAGCGCACCAGACCCCAGCCGTCCGGCCAGTCAGCGCGCACGCCGTCGATGGTGCTGATCTGCGCATCCTCGAACTGCGCGTCCTGGCTGAAGCGCTCGATGAAGGCGTAATGCTCGCCTTCGGTCATTTCCACCTTCAGCTCGGGCGTGCTCACGCCCTTGGGCAGGCTGGCAAACAGCTCATCTGCCGATAGTGCCTGGCCGGCCAGGATTTCCAGCAGGCGGGCACCGGCATACAGGCCATCGTCGAAGCCGTACCAGCGCTCCTTGAAGAAGAAATGCCCGCTCATCTCGCCGGCCAGGGGTGAATCCTCGTCCTTCATTTTCGCCTTGATCAGGGAATGGCCGGTCTTCCACATCAGCGGCCGGCCACCGGCCTGCTCGATCTGCCCGGCCAGATGGCCGGTGCATTTGACGTCGTAGATGATGGTGCCGCCAGGTGCCCGCGACAGCACATCGCGGGCGAACAGCATCAGCAGGCGGTCGGGATAGACGATCTCGCCCTGCGGGGTAACGACACCGAGCCGGTCGCCATCGCCATCGAAGGCCAGGCCGATATCGGCGCCGGTGTCAGCCACGGTGCGGATCAGATCCTGCAGGTTGGCCGGATCGCCCGGGTCGGGATGGTGGTTGGGAAAGTTGCCGTCGACATCGCAGAACAGCGGCACCACCTCGGCGCCGATCAGCTCGAACAGCGGCTGGGCGATGATGCCGGCGATGCCATTGCCGGCGTCGACGACGATCTTCAGCGGCCGCGCCAGTTCGATGTCGCCGGCGATCCGGTCCAGGTAATCGGGCAGCACATCCACCACCCGTCGCTTGCCCTCGCCATCGACGAAGCCGCCAGCCTGGATGCGCTCGCGCAGGCCGGTAATCGCTGCGCCGGACAGGGTGTCGCCACCGAGCATGATCTTGAAGCCGTTGTAGTCGGGCGGATTGTGCGAGCCGGTGACCATCACGCCACTGCCGGTGCCGTATTGATGGGTAGCGAAATACAGCGTTGGCGTTGGCACGGCGCCGACATCGATCACGTCGCAGCCGCAATCCAGCAGCCCGCGCGACAGCGCCGCGGCCAGGTCCGGGCCGGACAGGCGCCCGTCGCGACCGACGCAGATCGCGTCGATGCCCCGTTCGCGTGCCTGGCTGCCCAGGGCACGGCCGATCAGGTAGGCGCCATCCTCGGTCAGGGTGGTGCCGACCACGCCGCGGATGTCGTAGGCGCGGAAGATACTGGGATCAGGTAGCTTCATGGTTGCTCATCAGGACAGGGAAATTGGTAAGGCGCTCGGATCGATGGGCTGCAGGCAAGCACCGACGACGCAAGGGCAACAACGGCACGCATGGCAACTGCCAGGGCGCGGTCACAGCCGCCCGGTGTGGCCAAAACCGCCTTCACCGCGATCACTGGCGGCAAAGCCGTCAACGATATCGAGCGCTGCGCGCGCCACCGGCAGCAGCACCAGTTGCGCGATGCGCTCGCCTGGCTGCACGGTATAGGGCTCGCTGCTGCGATTCCACAGCGACACCATCAGCGGCCCCTGGTAGTCGGCATCGATCAGTCCGGTCAGGTTGCCCAGGACGATGCCGTGGCGATGACCCAGGCCCGAACGCGGCAGGATCAGCGCGCACAGACCCGGATCAGCGATGTGAATCGCCAGCCCGGTGGCGACCAGCACGCTTTCGCCGGGCGCCAGCACCCGAGCCTGATCCAGGCAGGCGCGCAGGTCCATGCCGGCGCTGGCATCGGTGGCGTAGGCAGGCAGGGGAAAGTCCCGGCCAACCCGTGGATCGAGGATCTTCACCGGCAGCCGGATCACGGCTTGGCCCCGGTCGCCGTCGGCGAGCCTGCGTCGGCCGGGATCGACGGCGTTGACGGCAACCGCGCCGCGACTTCGCGCAGCAACTGCTGCGCCAGCACCTGCTTGTCGTCACGGCCCAGGGCGATGCGCTCGCCAGCGGCCGTAAACACGATCAGCTCGTTGTCCTGGCTGGCAAAACCCAGGTCATTGCCGACCTGGTTGGCGGCGATCATGTCCAGGCCCTTGGCGGCCAGTTTGGCTTTGGCGTAATCCTCGACCTGGCGTGTCTCGGCCGCGAAACCGAGCAGGTAGGGCCGCGTTGGCCGCTGTGACAGCGCCGCCAGGATGTCGGGCGTTCGCTCCAGCACCAGGGTTTCGTCGCCGTCGGTCTTCTTGATCTTGTCCGCGGCGACTGCGGCCGGCCGGTAATCCGACACCGCCGCGGCACCGACATAGACCTGCGCCCAGTCGGCGTGGCCGAGTACGGCATCGTGCATCTGCAGGGCGCTGCGGACATCGATGCGGCGCACTCCCGCCGGGGTCGGCAAATCGGTCGGCCCGGCCACCAGGATCACCTCGGCCGCCATCGCCTGCGCCGCCTGGGCGATGGCGAAACCCATGCGTCCGGAACTGCGGTTGCCGATGAAGCGCACCGGGTCGATGTCCTCCAGTGTCGGCCCGGCGCTGACCAGGACGCGGCGACCGGCCAGCAGCGGCTCGGCTTGATTGGCCGGCCCGGCCAACTGGGCGACGATAGCGTCGGGTTCCAGCATCCGGCCGGCACCGACATCGCCGCAGGCCTGGTCGCCGACACCCGGCCCGAGCAGGGTGACGCCGCGCGCGCGCAGGATATCCAGATTGGCCTGCGTCGCCGGGTGCGCCCACATCGCCTGGTTCATCGCCGGCGCCAGCAGCAGCGGTGCCGATGAGGCCAGCACCAGGGTGGTGAGCAGATCGTCGGCCAGACCATGGGCCAGGCGGGCAATGAGGTTGGCCGTGGCCGGTGCGATCAGCACCTGGTCGGCCCAGCGCGCCAGCTCGATATGGCCCATGGCAGCCTCGGCCTGCTCGTCCCACAGGTCGCTGCGCACCGGCTGCCCGGACAGCGCCTGGAAGGTGGCGGCGCTGACGAAACGCGCGGCGTTTGCGGTCAGCACCACACGCACCTGGGCGCCGGCCTGGCCCAGCCGACGCACCAGCACGGCGGCCTTGTAGGCGGCGATGCCGCCCGACACGCCCAGCAATATTCGCCGCCCCGCCAGCCTCGTCATTTTCGGGAAAATTCCTGTATCCAGATCGGCAATAGCTTAGCCGATCACCGGTCCGGCCCGGAGGCGGGCGATCGGCCGGTGGCGCCACCATGGCGGCATGAAACTACTTGACTGGCCTGCCAACGAACGCCCCCGGGAGAAGCTCCTGGCCCGCGGTGCTGCCGCCCTGAGTGATGCCGAGCTGCTGGCGATTTTGCTGCGCACCGGCATCCGCGGTACCGATGCCGTCGCCCTGGCGCGGCAACTGCTCACCCACTTCAGCGGCCTGCGCGGCCTGCTCGGTGCCGAGATCCAGGCGCTGCTCAAGGCCCCGGGCATCGGCGCCAGCAAGGCCTGCCAGTTGTTGGCCTGCATGGAACTGGCGCGGCGCAGCCTGGCCGAGGATCTGGACCGCGGCCCGGCCCTGCTCAATCCAGCAGACAGCGGCCGCTACCTCAAGGCCCGGCTGCGCGATTACCCGTACGAAGTGTTCGCGGTGCTGTTCCTGGATACCCGGCACCGGCCGATCGCCTGCGAGGAGCTGTTCCGCGGCACCATCGATGGCGCCTCGGTGCATCCGCGCGAAGTCGTCCGCCGCGCCCTGTCCTACAACGCCGCCGCCGTCATCCTGGCCCACAATCATCCGTCCGGGGTCGCCGAGCCGAGCCAGGCCGATCGCCTGATCACCCAGCGCCTGCAGGAATCGCTGACCCTGGTCGACGTGCGCCTGCTCGACCATCTGGTCATCGGCGACGGCGAGCCGGTGTCGCTGGCCTCACGCGGCTGGATCTGACGGCGGGACCCGGCGTGCCGGCTGGCCGCGGGCCTTGCCGCCAGCGTCAGCTTCCGGCCACCGTCATCTCGTCGATCAGGATCGAACCGGTGGTCAGGTTGCTGCGCCGATCGACATCGGCGCCGACAGCCACGATCCCGGCCAGCATCTGGCGCAGGTTGCCGGCGATGGTGACCTCGGCGACCGGATGCACGATGCGGCCGTTCTCGACCCAGAAGCCGGTGGCGCCGCGCGAATAGTCGCCGGTGACCGGGTTCACGCCCTGCCCCATCAACTCGGTCACCACCAGGCCGCGGTCCATCCGCGCCAGCAGCGCCGCGAAATCATCCTGCCCGGGGGCAACCACCAGATTGTGTACACCGCCAGCATTGGCTGTGCTGGTCAGGCCCAGGCGGCGCGCTGAATAGCTGTCCAGCAGGTAGCGGCTGAGCACGCCTCGTTCGACCAGCACGCTGTCGGCCGTGGCCACGCCTTCGTCGTCGAAACCACTGGAACCATGGCCGCGCGGCAAGTGCGGGCGTTCGATCATGGAGACCAGCGGCGACATCACCACCTGCCCGACCTGGCCGAGCAGGAACGAGGTTTTGCGGTACTGGGCGCCACCGCCGATGGCGGCCAGGAAGTGTCCGATCAGGCCGCGGGCAGTCTCCGGCACGTACAGCACCGGACACCGGCGCGTGGACAGGCTGCGCGCACCCAGCCGCGCCAGCGTGCGCTCGGCGGCACGGCGGCCGATGGCTTCGGCAGCCATCAGGTCGGCACCGGCGCGGGCCGCGTCATACCAGTAATCGCGTTCCAGGCCGCCATCTTCGGCGCGCGCCACCAGCGAGCACGAAATCGAATGCATGCTGCGCCGCTCGGCGCCGAGAAAACCATGGCTGTTGGCATAAACATCCAGCGAATGGCCCAGCGAGACATTGCCGCCATCAGAATTGTCGATGCGCTGGTCCAGCTCCAGGCCCGCCGCCTCGCAGCGCAGGGCCAGGTCAACCACCTGCTCGGCCTCGGCTTGCCAGGGATGCCACAGGTCCAGCGCCGGCCAGTCGCGCGCCAGACGCTCGGGATCGGCCAGTCCGGCCCAGGGGTCAGGCTGCGTGTGACGGGCGATCGCACAGGCCTGTTCGATGGTCGACTCGATCGAGCTGTCGGCCAGATCAGCGGTGCTCGCCGAGCCACGTTGCTGACCAAAATAAACCGTGATGCCGACACCGCTATCCTGGCGCCGCTCGATGGTCTCCACCTCGCCCAGGCGCACGGTCACGCTCAAGCCCAGATCGGCATTCAGGCCGACCTCGGCCTGGCTCGCGCCACGGCTGGCGCAACGGGCCAGGATGGTGGTGGCCAGCTCGGCCAGACGCGCCAGGCGCTCGTCATCAGCGTCCACCCGGGACGCGTCAATTGCTTGGGAAGTGCTCATCGCGCGATTGTCTCACGGCGCCGGGGCGACGGACTTCGGCAGTCAGGCCAGATGGTCATCGGTGCCGAGCGCCAGCCAGGCCTTGGCAGCCAACATCTCGGCCTGGCGACCGGCTGACGCAACAGCACCCGAGGCGGGCCCTCAGTGGCGGATCACCAGCAGGGATAGCTGGCCACGGACCTGGGGCACGGTGCCGCTGACATGGACCGGCGAGGGGCCGGGATTGCTGGCGCGCACCTCGATCACATGCTGGCCCGGGGGCAATGCCTGGACCAGGCTCATGCTCCAGTTGCCGATCATCTGCCCGACCGCCGGGGTATTGGACAAGATCACCCGGCGGTTGCCAGCGCCCGTGCTCTGGCCGCCATTGATGAAAACGGCAACATCAATGGCCGAGAAACTGACACCGGTCAGCGTGTGCTGGGCGCCGCCATCGGTGCTGATGTAGACGCTGGCGTTTGCCGGCACGTTGATCACCTGGCGCAGCCCGGGGATAAGCTGGTAGCCGGCGCCGGCCGCCAAAACAAGCTGGCCGCTGCCCAGCGCCGTCATCGCCGCCTGACCAGTGCTGCCCGGCGGTCCCGGCTCGCCGGGAGGCCCGGCCGGGCCGGCCGGGCCGGCATTGCCGCTGAGCGCATACTGCGCCACCGGGGTGGTGGCCACCGGCTGGCGCGGCAGCACGGTGCCGTCGATCACCACCTCCAGGTAGCGCTGCTCGCCGGTGAACGCCCCCGGGAACGCCAGTTGCACCGTGAACAGGCCGCCGATCACCGGGTAATCAGGCTCGAAGAGGGTCTGGCCAATCTGACTGCCACCGGTGCTGTCGGTCCACAGGCTGAACTGGAAATCGGCGCTGCCATCGAACAGCGCGCCGTCACGCTCCAGCCGGCCCTGATAACTGAAATCAGGCAATTGCGACTGCCCCTGCGCCCAGGTGCCGGCGGGCATCCAGACGGCGATAGCACCGGCAAGCAGGCAGGAAAGAACACGAATCATGGCAGGAAGTCCTCGTCACCGGCTGTCGGCACTGGGGCCTGGAAACCGTCTTGAAAGATGATGTCGCTGGCGTGTGCAGCAGCCGGAAACAGCGCCTGGAAGCCGGAACTCAGGCGCCACGGACCGGCCGCCACCGTGCCGGCCGCGATTTGCGCCACGGTATGGGACAGACGCCAGGGGCCGGCAGAGACCGTGCCGCCGGCAGCGCCGATGCCGTAGTGGTTGACGTGGTCGTCGCTGGCAGTCAGTGGCTGCGGATCAGCCGCCGCCGGAGTGGCCGGAACCAGGGCTGAGGCCAGGGCAAGGGTCAGGGCCAAGGTGATCGCTGTCAGCGTGCGCCAGCCAGATGATGCTGGCGCAGCGCAAGGCCACGGCTGGCACGATCGATCCAGCCGCTTGGCCCGGGCCGGCGAAACAGCTCGGCGCTGCCACCTCGGCCACGTGCAGGCGGATTGAAAACAGGGGCTGTCCATCTGCGACAGTATACGTCGCCCGCCGCGTAAAGACGCGCTCGCATGCTCGCCTTGTCCGCACTCACCGGCTGTCAGTTGTAAGCTCGCGGCCATGAGCAATGATGATGATCAGTACGAACCGGCCGCGCCCGCCGAGCGCATCAGCAAACGCGCCACCGGCCCATCGCGCAGCCAACGTCGCCGCGAAGCGCTGGATGTGCTGCAACTGGCGCTGGCGCTGATGGCAGCTCCGGCCGGGCTGTTGGCGAAGTTGCAGTTGGACGAAGACCTGACCGAACTGGTGGCCGAATCACGACGCATCAACAGTCACGGAGCGCGCAAGCGCCAGGCGCAGTTCCTGGCCAAGCACTTGCGTCGCCTGGACAACGAGGAGTTGGAAGCGATCCGCGCGGTGCTCGATACCGAGCGCTCGCAAGCCATGCGCGAGGCGGCGCAACTGCACCGGCTGGAGACCTTGCGTACGCGCTTGATCGAAGGCGGAGACCCGGTCCTCACCGAGGTTGTCGATGCCTGCCCGGACGCCGACCGCAGCCAACTGCGCCACCTGATGCGCCAGGCCCGCATTGAGCACGACAGCGGCGCGCCGCCGCGCGCCAGCCGGGAGCTGTTCCGCGTGCTGCGTGAACTGGACTGGCCGGCGGCCGTGCCGGTTGCCACCGAAGCAGCGGGCGATGTGGAGGCCGATATCGATATCGATGAGAGCACCGGCGCTGCCGACGATTCCGGGAAACAAACCAGCGCCTGATCGGCAATTACCGACAGCATCGGCGCAAACGACAAAGGCTGCCGGATGGGCAGCCTTTGTCTTGAAACTGGCGGAGAGAGAGGGATTCGAACCCTCGATGGAGTTTAACCCCCATACTCCCTTAGCAGGGGAGCCCCTTCGACCGCTCGGGCATCTCTCCGGGATTTTGCTGTTGCTTGCTGCCAGGCCGGATCAGATCAGGCCAGATCAGCGTCGATCATGCTGTCAGGCCTTGGCAGGTGGGCAAGGATAACGGCTAAAGGCGAAGCGGGTCAAAGGACTTTTCCGCAACCGGAGGCAGCATCGTCGGCACAGCCAGTCCGCTCGGCAAGCAGGCGCAGCAGCGAGCCCGCGTCACGATCGCCGTCAGCCGCTCTTGCCAGCCGGATCCGAAGGCCTGGGCGCCGCCGTCACGCCGGAGGCGGGCGGCTGGCCGCCATCGCCAGCGTGATCATCATCGCCGATGCGCTGGAAGATTTCTTCGCGGTGCACGGAGACATCGCGCGGCGCGGTGATGCCCACCCGCACCTGGTTGCCCTTGACGCCAAGGACGGTGACGGTGATCGAATCACCAATCATCAAGGTCTCACCTACCCGCCGTGTGAGGATCAGCATTCAGCCATCCTTGCTGTATGTCGCTGTTAACGCGTGGTATCGCGTGCCGCATCGCACTGGCACCTGGGGCGTGACACTGGGCCGCCACTGGCGCCGATAGTAGCCAGCGACCCGGGCAGTGGCAACAAGGCCGCGCGCGCTGGCGACGGCGTTTGCACAGCCGTGATGGCACGATGCCAGGCCGCTGCCGGCGTTGGCGGCGGCAGCGCACGGGCGCTCATGCCAGGCGCTGGCGGACCCAGTCCGGTACCGCTTTCAGCACGCCTGCCAGGGCCGGGCTGTCCTCGCCGCCACCTTGGGCAAGATCGGGTCGACCGCCGCCGCAGCCACCGATCTGGCCGGCAACATGGCCGAGCAACTCGCCCGCCTTGATCTTGCCCAGGGCCGCGCCATGGCTGCCGGCGACCAGTTGCACCTTGCCGTCATTGCGCGCGGCCAGCAGGATCACGGCATCGCCCAGGGAGTTCTTGAGGTAGTCGACCTGCTCGCGCAGCGACTTGGCGTCGCCACCGTCGATGATCGCCGACAGCACCTTGATGCCGTCGATGTCGACTGCCTGGGCGGCCAGGTCGCCGGCCGACGCCGCCGCGCTCCTGGCCTTGAGTGCTTCCATTTCCCTGTCCGTGTGACGCTGGCGGTCGAGCAGGGCCTGCAGCTTGTCGACGACATCCTCGGCGCGGGCGCCGACCAGTCCGGCCACCGCATCCAGGCGGGCCTGCTGCTGGCGCACCAGCGTCAGCGCCTGGGCGCCGGTCACCGCTTCGATGCGGCGCACGCCGGCGGCAACACCACCCTCGGACAGGATCCTGAACAGGCCGATGTCGCCGGTGCGGTTGACGTGGGTACCGCCACACAGCTCGATGGAAAACTCGCCCAACCTGAGCACCCGGACCTGGTCACCGTACTTCTCGCCGAACAGCGCCATGGCGCCGGCAGCCAGCGCTTCCTGCATGTCCATGTGGCCAATGTCGGCGGCATGGTTGGCGCGGATCTGGTCGTTGACCATGACCTCGATGCGTTCCAGCTCGGCCACGGTCACGGGCTGGAAATGCGAAAAATCAAAACGCAGGCGATCCGGCGCCACCAGCGAGCCCTTCTGCTGGACATGGTCACCCAGCACCTGGCGCAGCGCGGCATGCAGCAGGTGGGTAGCGGTGTGGTTGAGCACGACGGCTTCGCGACGGGCCGGGTCGACGGCGCCGGTGACCTGCTCGCCACGACGCAAGCTGCCACTGACAAGCCGCCCGACATGGCCATGGAACTGGCCGGCCAGCTTGACCGTATCGCGAACCTGGAACTCGATGCCGTCGGCGAACAAGCAGCCCCGATCGCCGACCTGGCCGCCGGATTCGGCGTAGAACGGCGTCCGGTCCAGGATCACGATGGCCTCGTCCCCGGGCTGGATGGCTGCCGCTGGTTCATCACCGTGCAACAGGGCGAGCACCGACAGCTCATCGGCCTGGAGTTGCTCGTTGCCCAGGAAAACAGTCGGCGAAAGCTGTGCCGCCAGCTCGGCCGACAGGCGCGGGCCGCCACCGAAGCGACCGGCGGCGCGCGCGGTTTCGCGTTGCTGTTCCATCGCCGCCTCAAAACCGGCCATGTCCACCGACAGGCCGCGCTCACGGGCGATGTCGGCGGTCAGGTCGACCGGGAAGCCGTAGGTGTCATACAGGCGGAAGGCGTCCTGGCCGGGGATGCCGTCGGGCGAGCGCGCGGCAACCTCGTCGAACATGCGCATGCCGGCATCCAGGGTTTCGGCGAAGCGTTCCTCTTCGGCCTTGAGCGCCTGCATGATCGTCTGTTGCCGCGCGGCCAGTTCCGGATAGGCCTGGCCCATCTGCTCAACCAGGGTCGGCACCAGGCGGTGGAAGAACGGCTGCCGGGTGCCCAGCATCCAGCCATGGCGCAGTGCGCGGCGGATGATCCGGCGCAGCACATAGCCGCGGCCCTCGTTGCCGGGCAGGACGCCATCGACGATCAGGAAGGCACTGGCGCGGATGTGATCGGCGATCACGCGCAGGGATTTGTTCTCGCGGTCGGCGGTGCCGGTCAGTTCGGCGGCGTGAGCGATGAGCGCCTGGAACAGGTCGATCTCGTAGTTGCTGTGCACGCCCTGCAGCACGGCCGCCAGGCGTTCCAGGCCCATGCCGGTGTCCACGCAGGGCGCGGGCAGCGGCGCCAGGCTGCCGTCGGGCTGGCGGTCGAACTGCATGAACACCAGGTTCCAGATCTCGATGAAACGGTCGCCGTCCTCGTCCGGCGAGCCTGGCGGGCCGCCGGCGAACTGCTCGCCGTGGTCGTAGAAGATCTCGGTGCACGGCCCGCAGGGACCGGTATCGGCCATCTGCCAGAAGTTGTCGGAGGCAAACGGTGCACCCTGGTTGTCGCCGATGCGGATGATGCGCTCTTCGGGCAGGCCGATGACATCGCGCCAGATCGCGTAGGACTCTTCGTCGGTGTGGTAGACGGTGGCCAGCAGGCGCTGCGGCGGCAGCTTCCAGACCTGCGTCAACAGCTCCCAGGCCCAGGCGATCGCCTCCTTCTTGAAGTAATCGCCGAACGACCAGTTGCCCAGCATCTCGAAGAAGGTGTGGTGACGGGCGGTGTAGCCGACCGAATCAAGATCATTGTGCTTGCCGCCGGCGCGCAGGCAACGCTGGACATCGACTGCCCGCGGGTTGTCGCGTTTCTCGGCGCCCAGGAACACGTCCTTGAACTGGACCATGCCCGAGTTGGTGAACAGCAAGGTCGGGTCATTGGCCGGCACCAGCGATGCCGAGGGCACGATCTGGTGGCCCTTGTCGCGGAAGAAGTCGAGGAACTGCTGGCGGATTTGTTGGGTAGAGGACATGACGGCGGGATTCGAAAAAAAGGGACTGCGCGCGGTGGCAGATCGCCGGCTGCATGGCGGCCGGCCAGGTGGCTTCTGAAACGGTCAAGCATGACGAAAAAACATCCGTCGCGCCACGTCGAGCCTATTCCAGCGACACCTGAGCCTGGAAGGAGTGGCTTGATTCCACCGGCACATGAGCCTGGCGCGGTCGCTGGCAGGCAACGCCGAAGATGGGCAAAAGACAGCCTGCGCGATCAGAACCGGGCCGCTGCGCAGCCGCGGTCGAGCCCGGGCCATGCCGGAATGTCAGCCCGGTCTCGACACAAGATCGACGTCCGTCGCCGGGCGGACGGATCGCCGGGTCGATGATTGATGGCCACCCCATCGGACCCCCGTTTGCAACGGCACATGCATCGGGGCCGCACATCCGCGCAGGCAGGATCGCTGCAGCGCTCAGTCGGATTCGGGGCCCGCGTCAACAGCAGCGCGGGCGATGCCCGGCGGAAAGCCGCGCCGGACCAGGAAGTTGGCGCGCTTGACCCGTTCGGCCTGGCTGGTAGCCGCAGTCCGGTAACGCCGGCGGCACAGTTCCAGCGCCAGCGCCTGCCAGTCCGCGTCCTCCTCGTCCAGGGCTTGCCGGGCGATTGCATCGTCGATCCTGTGCACCATCCGCAACTCGGCCTGGATGCGCACCGGCCCCTGGCCCTGGGCGACGCGGCTGCGCACCAGCATGCCGGCGAAGCGCTCGTCGCTCTGGTAGCCGGCTGCCAGCAGGCGGTCAAGGATTGCGTCGATGTCGTCCCGGGCAATGCCGCGCGCGGCCAGCTTGTCGTTCAGTTCCTGCCGCGAATGTTCGCGGCGGGCGATCAGTGACAGGGCCCGGGCGTAGGCCTGCGGATCCACATCGGGCAAGAAAAGCCGCTCGTCGGCTGGATCCGGCGCCAGCGCCAGTTCTACCTCTGGCGCTGGCGCCGCCCGCGGCGCCGCGCCATCGTCGGCGGGCGCCACATCCGGCACACAGGCCGGATCGGGCTTGCCCTCACCGGCCATGACCGGACGGTTGCCGGCGCAGGCCGCCGGCAACCGTGCCAGGAATCAGGGCCCGGAGAATCACTTCACCGTTTCCAGTTCCGGCGGGGCTTCCTCGGCTGCCTGGCGGCTGCCGCTGACCGGCACCAGCAGCTTTGCGCGCAACGTGGCGTCGATCTCGTTGGCGGCGTCCGGGTTTTCGCGCAGGAACTGGCGCGCTGCTTCCTTGCCCTGGCCCAGGCGCTCGCCGTTGTAGCTGTACCAGGCGCCGGCCTTGTCGACGATCTTGTGTTCCACGCCCATGTCGATCAGCTCGCCTTCGCGCGAGATGCCCTGGCCGTAGAGGATCTCGAACAGCACGGTCTTGAACGGCGGCGCCATCTTGTTCTTCACCACCCGCACCCGGGTCTGGTTGCCGACGATCTCGTCGCCGTGCTTGACCGCACCGATGCGGCGGATATCCAGGCGCACCGAGGCATAGAACTTCAGCGCGTTGCCGCCGGTGGTAGTTTCCGGACTCTGGCCGGGCATCATCATGCCGATCTTCATGCGCAACTGGTTGATGAAGATGACCATGCAGTTGCTGCGCTTGATGTTGCCGGTGAGCTTGCGCAGCGCCTGGCTCATCAGCCGCGCCTGCAGGCCGACCTGCAGTTCGCCCATCTCGCCCTCGATCTCCGCCTTGGGCGTGAGTGCCGCCACCGAGTCGATGACCACGACATCGAAGGCGCCGGAGCGCACCAGCATGTCGGCGATTTCCAGGCCCTGCTCGCCGGTATCCGGCTGCGAAACCACCAGATCGTCGATGTTGACGCCGAGCTTTTCGGCATAGGCCGGATCAAGCGCATGCTCGGCGTCGATGAAGGCAGCGCTGCCGCCGGCCTTCTGCGCCTGGGCGATGACCTGCAGGGTGAGTGTGGTCTTGCCCGAGGATTCGGGGCCATAGATCTCCACCACCCGGCCGCGCGGCAGGCCGCCGATGCCCAGGGCGATATCCAGCCCGAGCGAACCGGTGGAAACGGCATCGACGCCATCGCTGGGCCGGTCGCCCATGCGCATGATGGCGCCCTTGCCGAACTGCTTTTCAATCTGGGTCAGGGCGGCGGTCAATGCCCGCTTGCGATTGTCGTCCATGGTCAGGTTCCTTGTGGTCAATGGGGTTGGGCGGTGTGCCGGGATGGGTAAACCCTAGCGGGCCGCTGTCGCAAGCGCTGCGACAAACGCGCCAGGGCCAGGGTGAGCATGACGATCGGGCCGCTGGCGGTCATCGGTGCCGCGCCCGGGCTGGCCTGGGAATTGCCCGGCGCAGTCATCGGCGCCGGACCCGGTGCGCCGGCCGCTGCGTGATCCGGTGCGGGCGCACCAGCCCGCAGTACAGCCCTTCGATGGCGAACTCCTGGCCAGGTTCGACCACGATCGGGGCGAATTCACCATTGCGCGGCAGCAGGCGAACCTGGCCGGCCTCGATCGCCAGCCGCTTGACGGTGATCTCACCATCGATGCGGGCGATGACGATCTGGCCCGGATCGGCCTGCGCCGTCTGATGCACGCCGATCAGGTCGCCTTCCAGGATGCCTTCATCGCGCATCGATTCGCCGTGGACTTCCAACAGGTAATCGGGGAACGGCGCAAACAGCGACCGGTCCAGCAGCAGATGGCGGTCATGCTCGATCGCCGTGCCGATCGGCTCGCCCGCGGCGACCCGGCCCAGCACCGGCAGGCGCACGGCGTCGGGATCATCGGCAGCAGTGCCGGACAACGCCAGGACCTGCTGTCCGCCTGGCACCGGATGGCACACACGGATGCCGCGTGCGCGTCCGGGAACGCGCTCGATCGCACCGGCCGCCTCCAGCGCTTCCAGGTGATATTGCGCCGCGCGCACGCCCTTGAAGCCGAAGCTGCGGGCGATCTCGGCCTGCGACGGCGGCACGCCCTCATCGCGGATGTGCTCGGCGATCAGGGTCAGCATCTGCTGCTGGGTCGAGGTCAAGGCCATGGTTAGCAGTATTGCTACTAACGGCGTTGCGGTCAACGGGAATCTGCCTGGCAATCGGTGTTCGACCCGGTTGCCTTGATCCGCCGGATGCGGCCTGCGTCAGGACGGCCGTGGTGCACGGGAGATCACGGCACGTCCCGATCATCGAAGCAGCCTTCAGGGTGCTGGCAACTCCAATGCTTCCAGCCGCTCCACCAGACCGGACAGCGCCGCCGCCACGGTTTGCCGGCGCACTGCCTGGCGATCACCGGCAAACAGGAACCGGGTTGCCTGCGCTGACTGGCCCGGCAACTGCCAGCCGATCCAGACCGTGCCGACCGGCTTGTCGAGGCTGCCACCGTCCGGGCCGGCGATACCGGTCACGGCCACGGCGACGCCAGTGCCAAAGCGCTGGCCGGCGCCTGCCGCCATTTCCTGCGCACAGGTGCCGCTGACCGCGCCTTCTTCGACCAGGGTGCGTTCGCGCACGCCGAGCAGGGATTGCTTGGCGGCGTTGCTGTAGCTGACCACGCCGCCTTCGAACCAGGCCGAGCTGCCGGGCAATGCCGTCAGCACCTGGCCGATCCAGCCGCCGGTGCAGCTTTCAGCCGTGGCCAGGTGCAGCTTTCGGGCCAGCAGCGCGTTCGCCAGTGTCCGCGCCAGATGCTGCAGGCTGTCGTCGTCGGCCGGCCAGGTCGCTGCGCCGGCAGGGGCGCCGGTCAATGCGGTCATCTCAGGCCACCGCGGCCGTGGTTTCGTCCAGCGCCCGGCCGGCGTAGAGCACGATCCGTTCGTCCTGGCGGCTGACCGCCTGCACTTCCAGGCTCACCGCCGCGTCGGCCTCGGAGACCTGGCCCGGCCATGGCAAACGGCAACGCCAGCCGACCCGGGCCATGCGCGGATCGGCGAAGGCGTGGGCGACATCGGGCCGGTCAATCGTGCACGCCAGCGAGCGCGCCTGGCTGCCAAAACGGATCTCGACCCGGTCGACCTGGCCATCATCCAGCGAGCCGGCCCATCCCTCCAGTTCCAGGCCGCCATCGGCATCCAGCCGGCGCCGATCCAGCCAGCCCCAGGGGCCGCGCCGGATCGCCGTCAGTGCCGACAGATCGCGAGCCGGATTGGCAGCGGCGATATACAGGTCCTGCTCGTTGGCCAGGGCGCGCGGCAGGCGCGCATAGGGCTGCCCGGCCAGTGCCTGGCGCACGTAGGCCTCGCTGGCCCAGGTGGTGCCGTAGATGTCCGGGTCCAGTTCGGCGTTCTCACTGTCGCCGCTGTAGAGCAGACCGCCTTCGGGCAGGCTCATGCCCGGCGGCAACTGGCTGGCGTCGCGGACGCTGAAGCAGATCACGCCATCGGGGCTGAGCAGGTGCATCAGGCGCGCCAGCCAGGCTCGGAACAAGGGCCCGGGCAGATGCGAGAACAACGACGCCACCCAGATCACATCAAAACGCTCTGCCGGCGCGAACTGCTCCGGATCGGCGCTGGACAGCAGACCCTGAACGCCAAACGTACGTTCGACGAAGGCCACCGCCGGCGCCTGGATATCGCTGGCCCAGGTCTGCGCCGGCGGCACCAGTGCCGGCAGCAGGCGCAGCAGGCGGCCATAGCCGCAGGCGAAATCCAGCCATTGCAGCCGGCCGGCATCGGCGCCGAACAGGCTGCGCACCACCTGGCGGGCAACACTGAACTGCTGCAGCGAGATGGCAAAGTACTGGCTCAGGGCGATGTCGGGCTGGCCGTGATGGGCCAGCGAGTGGCTGTACATCTGGTCGCCGGGATGGATCGCCAGCGACAAATCCGCCGCCGTCAGGCCGGGCACCAGCCGCACCAGCCGCTCATGCCAGGCGGCCGGCACCGGCACAGGTATCGGCACCGGGTCGGCGCTTGAATCAGGGTTCATGGTCATTGCCGGCGCAGTGTACAACCCGGCTTCGGCAGCGTGTCCGGCGTCAGCCCGGCGCCGCCAATTCCTGCAGCCGGTGTAAAAAAACAAGGGTCTTCGAAACGCTGGCCAGCCGGCGCAGCGGCGATGTGCTCACGGCGACGACTGTCGGTCTTGCTCATCGAATGGCGGAAAACCCAGTTGCTGCAGCATCCGCAGGCGCGCCAGCGCGACCTCAGGCTGCTGGAAGTAGATCTCGGCAAGCAACGTCGGGTCCACGGCGGGGAACTGGTCGCGGATCGTGGCGGCAACAATTTCGGTCCGAGCCGACAGCCGGCTCGCCTTGCTGATCAGGTGCAGGGCGTTGACGCTGGCAAACACCACCACCACCGTCACCGCGACCATGACGGCTCGCCTGCCCTGCGGCGCCAGTTGCGCGCACCACAGCCGCATCAGGCCCAGCCAGCCCAGCCAGAAGACCGAGGCGAAGCTCGCGTAACGGGTGACGAAGGCATGATCGGTGCCGTAGGTGGCCGTCCGGCCACCGGCGATCGCCAGCGCCGCGAGTACGGCGAAGACTGCCAGGCCGAGCCACGGCAGCGCCTGGCTCAGCCTTCGCAAGCGGCACCAGGCCGGCACCATCAAGGCCAGGGCAAGCAGCGTCAGCCACGGGGCGGCATCGGTCGCGAACCGGCTGATACCGCCGCCGATCATGTTGAGCGCATAGACCAGCACGGCCATCGGGCTGGCAGGAACGATGTCCGCCCGGCCGGTGATAGCCAGGGCCTGCCAGCCCGCCACGGCCAGCAAGGCCAACCAGGGCAGGGCCGGAAGCAGGCGCTGCCGGAGTGGTGCGCCAGCGCGCAGCAGAATGAGCAACAGGGCCGTGGGCGCCAGCGCAATGCCGGTGGCAAAGCTGGTGATGGCGACGAGCGCCGCTGCCAGCGCCACCAAGTTGATACGCCAGTGCAGTGGTTGACGGGTCAGGAGCCAGATGACGGTGGCGACGCCGGCCAGACACAGGAACACCGCCACCTGCCAGCCCCACTGCAGGTTGGCCAGATGGCCCGGGTAAAGGCTCATCAGGACAATGGCGGCCATGAACAGCCCCTGCTGCGCGCGCGGCAGGCGTTGCCCAGCGGCGCAATCGGTGGCGCCGGGGAAACGTGCCACCAGGGCGGCAAACACCAGCAACAGCGCCCAGCTCACCACGCCATCCAGCCAGACCTGGCCATTGGCCAGCCAGGTGGTGGCCAGCAGCACGGCATAGGCGCTGGTATGAATATGGCCGCCGTGGATATCCCAGAAGCCCGTGCCGGACAGGCTGCCGTCGAGCCAACCGCGATAGATCGGCAGCAAGTCCAGGTGATCCCACAGCATCATCGGAATCTGCCAGGCCAGCGTCATCAACAGCAGGGCGGCAGCCAGCAGGGCGAACAGCACGGCCCTGATCTTCACCTGGGCAAGGCCGATAACGTCGCTGCCAACATGGTTCGTGTCCATGACATTCTCACCGATGGATCGCAAGTCAAATGCGGGCGGAGCATAGCCGCAGACCTCGCACCGGCACGCAATCCGTGGTCGGGGCTGGTCGCTCCCGGCAACCGCTGCCGTTACTGTCCGCGCCGGATGAGGCTTGCTGGGCCGGTTGCTATGCTAGAGGGCCGGCCAGCGGCGCAATGGATCCGCCGCCCCCGTGTCCGGAGCGAAAGGCTTCGGCGCAATAGCAGCAATTGCCAGTCTTCGCGCAGCTACCGGATAGCCGCACGCTTCCGCACCCACCTTTCGCCCGGCCGCTGGCCGCAACCGCCCGGCGCCAGCCCGCGCCGAAGCCGTCACCCTGCCCTGCCTGAATCCTGATGACCGACGTTGACCGCGCCGCCCATACCCCGCTGATGCGCCAGTATCTGGCGATCAAGGCCGAGCATCCGGAGATCCTGCTGTTCTTCCGCATGGGCGATTTCTACGAACTGTTCTACGACGACGCGCGCAAGGCGGCGCGGCTGCTGGACATCACCCTGACCCAGCGCGGTAACAGTGCCGGTGCGCCGATCCCGATGGCCGGCGTGCCCTACCACGCCGCCGAAGGCTACCTGGCACGCCTGCTTCGGGCCGGCGAATCGGTGGCGATCTGCGAGCAGACCGGTGATCCGGCGGCCAGCAAGGGCTTGGTGGAACGCAAGGTGGTGCGCATCGTCACGCCCGGCACGGTCACCGATGAGGGCCTGCTGGAAGACCGCCGCGAACAGCTTTTGCTGGCCATCCATGGCGAAGGCGAGCGCTTCGGCCTGGCCTGGCTGGACCTGGCCGGCGGCCGCTTCCTGGTCAGCGAAGGCGCTGGCGACCAGGCGCTGGTGGCGGAACTGGCGCGGCTGTCACCGGTTGAGACTTTGGTCGCCGAGGGCAGTACGCAATCGAGCGCCATCGCCGCCCTGCCCGGCCTGAAACAACGCCCGCCCTGGCATTTCGACAGCGACAGTGCCGGCCGCGCCCTGGCCGCATTCTTCGGCACCCGCGACCTGTCCGGCTTCGGTTGCGCCGATGCCCGACTGGCGATCGCTGCCGCCGGCGCCTTGCTGGCCTATGTCCAGGACACCCAGAAAGCGGCCCTGCCGCATCTGACCGGCCTGGCCTTGGAGCGGGCCGACGAGGCGATCATGATGGACGCGGCCACGCGCCGGCATCTGGAGCTGGATACCCATCCCGAAGGCCGGCGCGAGCACACCCTGCTGGGCATCATCGATGTCACCGTCACGCCGATGGGCGGGCGCCTGCTGCGCCGCTGGCTGCACCGCCCATTGCGCGACCGCGGCCCGCTGCTGGCACGACAGCAGGCCATCGGCCGATTGATCGACGGCCGGCTGTACGAACCGTTGCGCGAATCCCTGCGTGGCTGCGGCGACCTGGAGCGGATCCTGTCCCGAGTCGGGCTGCGCTCGGCGCAACCGCGCGATCTGGCCACCCTGCGCGACGGCCTGGCCCTGCTGCCGTCGCTGCGCAACCTGCTGCAGGCATCGTCTGCCGATGCCCTGCCCGCCCAGGACGCGGCCATCGGCATGACCACCGGCAGCGGCAGCGGCAGCGATCTGGTCGACCACCTGCTCGACCGACTGGGCGAACACGCCGACATCCAGGCACTGCTCGGCGAGGCCCTGGTGGCCACGCCGCCGATGCTGCTGCGCGATGGCGGGGTGCTGGCCGACGGCTACGACAATGAGCTGGACGAACTGCGCGGCCTGGATACCCGCGCCGGCGATTACCTCACCGAGCTGGAAGCGCGCGAGCGCGCCGCCACCGGCATCGCCACGCTCAAGGTCGGCTACAACCGCGTGCACGGCTATTACATCGAGCTGGGCCGCAGCCATGGCGACAAGGTGCCGGCGCACTACACCCGGCGCCAAACCACCAAGCACGCCGAGCGCTACATCACCGAGGAACTGAAGCAGTTCGAAGACAAGGCGCTGTCGGCGCGCGAGCGCGCCCTGATGCGCGAGCGCGAGCTTTACCAGCGCCTGCTCGATGTTCTGGTCGAGCGCCTGCAGCCATTGCGCGAAGCCGCCGCAGCGCTGGCCGAACTGGATGTACTGGCGACCCTGGCCGAGCGTGCCCAGGCCCTGGACTACAGCGCGCCGGTGCTCGACGAGCAGCCCGGCATCGAGATCAGGCGCGGCCGCCACCCAGTGGTCGAACAGGTTCTGGACGGGCCGTTCGAGCCCAACGACCTGCACCTGGATCCGGACCGGCGCATGCTCGTGGTCACCGGCCCGAACATGGGCGGCAAGAGCACCTACATGCGCCAGGTGGCGCTGATCGTGCTGTTGGCCCACATCGGCAGCCATGTGCCGGCCGAGCAGGCGCGGATCGGGCCGATCGATCGCATCTTCACCCGCATCGGTGCCGGCGACGACCTGGCGCGCGGACAATCCACGTTCATGGTCGAGATGAGCGAGACCGCCAACATCCTGCACAACGCCGGGCCGCAGTCGCTGGTACTGATGGACGAGGTCGGTCGCGGCACCAGCACCTACGACGGCCTGTCGCTGGCGCAGGCGATCGCCGTGCACCTGGCCACGGTCAACCATGCCTGGTGCCTGTTCGCCACCCACTATTTCGAGCTGACCGTGCTCGCCAGCCGCTATCGGGGCATTGCCAATGTGCACCTGGATGCGGTCGAGCACGGCGACGGCCTGGTGTTCATGCATGCGGTCAGGGAAGGCGCGGCCAGCCGCAGCTATGGCCTGCAGGTGGCGCGCCTGGCCGGCGTGCCGCGGCCGGTCATCGAGCAGGCTGGCGCGGTGCTGGCGCAACTGCAATCACGCAGCGACCGGCTACTTGACCAGGGGCCGCAAGCCAACGATGTCGACGTTTCGCAGATGAGCCTGTTCGCACCGCCGGCACCGTCGCCGGTGGTCGAGGCCGTGCTGGCCATCGACCCGGATTCGCTGTCGCCACGGCAGGCGCTGGAGGAACTCTACCGGCTGCAGCGCATGGCGCAGACCGACTCCTGAGGCGGTCGCCGTCAGCGTCGCGTCGCCGGCACGAACAACAGCCCGGCGATCAGCATCACGGCGCCGACGCAGATCGCGCTGTCGGCAATATTGAACGCCGGCCAGTGCCAGCCCTGCCAGTGGACATCGATGAAATCCACGACATGGCCAAAGCGCAGCCGGTCGATGACATTGCCGATCGCACCGGACAGGATCAGGGCATAGGGAATGGCGATCCACACCTGGCGCCGCGGCGTTTGCCGCAGCCAGAACACCAGCAGCCCGCTCACCACCAAGGCCAGCACGGTGAAGAACCAGCGCTGCCAGCCGCCGGCATCACTAAGGAAACTGAAAGCGGCGCCAGGGTTGTAGACCAGGGTCCAGTTCAGGAACGGCAGCACCGGCACCGGCTGGTGCAGGTCCAGCGTGGCCAGGGCCAGATGCTTGCTGAGCTGATCGGCAATCAACAGCAGCAGCGACAGCCACAGCCAGGGCAAGGCATTGCCCGTCGCGGCCACAGGCACGCCGGCGCGGTGGCCGGCAGGCGTGCTCATGACGCGTCCTGGTTCCCCTGGCGGGCTTCCTCGGCCAGCGACCACAGCCGCTCAAGGCCGTAGAACTCGCGCACCCGCGGCAGCATCACATGGACGATGAGATCGCCCAGATCGACCAGAACCCACTCGCCCTCGCGCTCGCCTTCCACGCCCAGCGGCACGGCGCCGATGGCCTTGGCCTGCTTGAGCACTTCGTCGGCGATGGCCTTGACGTGGCGGCTGGAAGTGCCCGAAGCGATCACGATCAGGTCGGTGATGCTGGTGCGATCGCGCACGTCGATCTGCCGGATATCCACCGCCTTGAGTTCTTCCATGGCGTGGATGGCGGCAGCGGTGAGGGCGGAAAATTCGGGGGCCGGCAGATCGCCGGCGGTCGTGTCGTTGGCTGTCAAGCCGTTGAACCTCATGGCAGGAATTGGCGCAGTATAGCGTGACCGCGGCAATGTCCCCCAGTGCACGGCGCACGGCCGGGGCGATGGCAAATCCCTGCCGGCCAGACTCAATCCGGGCGGTACAGGCCGCGGCGGTGGATGTGCTCCAGCACCGTTTGCGGCAGCAGGAAGCGGGGTGATCGGCCCTCGGCGAGGGCAGCGCGGATCAGGCTGGAGGAGATCGCCAGCGGCGTCACCCGCAACACCATCACCCGGCCGCAGGGTTCGTTGTGCAGACGCTCGGCCAGGCCGGTCCAGCGTCCGACCATCGCCTGGTGCAGCTCGGCATCGAGCTTGTCCAGGCGCTGCCGCGGCCGGGTCATGGCCACCAGATGGGCCAGGTCGGTCAGTTCGCGCCAGCGGTGCCAACTGGGCAAGGCGCGGAACGCGTCGGCGCCCATCACGAACACCAGCGGGCGCTCCGGCCCCAGTTCCTGGCGCAACTGGCGCAGGGTGTCGACGCTGTAGCTGTAGCCGGCGCGGTCCAGCTCGCGCCGGTCCAGCACCAGGCGTTCCTGCCCGGCCAGGGCCATGGCCAGCATCGCCGCGCGGTCCTGGGCACTGGCGCCGGGCTCGGCGCGGTGCGGCGGCGTGGCCGATGGCATCAGGTGTACCAGGCAATCCAGTTGCTCGGCCACTTCCCAGCCCACCCGCAGATGACCGTAGTGGACCGGATCGAAGGTGCCGCCGAGGATGGCGACCGGCAGCGGCCGGCTCATGCCGCGCGCCGGCCGCGACCCGCGGCGGTCAGGATCAACACCAGGCGTTCCAGCAGCAGCCAGGCATCGCCCGGCGCCTGGCCCTTGGCGACCCGGTCAAGCTGCGCCACCCGTTGCAGGCCGCGCCGGATGCCGGCCGCGCCCAGGCGGCGCAAGGCGCCCTCGTACATGGCCATGCGCGAGTCCCAGACGCGTTCGGTGCGCAGGGCCTGGCGGATCGGCTGGCCACGGCTGTGGGCATGGCCGACCCGGGCCAGCAGTTCCACCTGCCCGCCCAGCCACGACAGCACCGGCACCGGCAGCTCGCCCTCGGCATGCAGGCTGCGCAGCACGCGCAGCGCGCGCAAGGTGTCGCCGGCCATGACCGCATCGCTGAGGGCGAACACATCCAGGCGCGACTGCTCGGCCAGCAGCCCTTCAAGGCGCGCAGCGGTGAGCGCGCCGGACTCGCCGAGCAACAACAGCTTGTCGATCTCCTGGGCGCAGGCCAGCAGGTTGCCTTCGGTGCGCAGGGCCAGCAGGTCGACGGCATCGGCGGCCAGGTCAAGGCCTCGGCTGCGCGCACGGGCGGCGATCCAGTCCGGCAACTCGTCGCGCTTGATCGGCCAAATCGGCACATACCAGCCGCCGCTGGCCACCGCCTCGACCCAGGCGGCCTTGGCCAGGACCTTGCCCCACTCCATGCAGGTGATCAGCACGATGACATCGGGATTGCGCGCCTGGGCGGCGGCGATCAGCACCGGCGCGCCCTCGCGTCCGGGCTTGCCCGAGGGCAGACGCAGATCGATCAGCTTGCGGCCGGTACCAAACAACGAACCCTGCTGGCTGGCTGCGGCCAGGCTGCCCCAGTCGAATTTTTTCTCGTCGGCTTCCAGCACCGTGCGTTCGTCGAAACCATGCCGGCGTGCGGCCGCGCGCACGGCGTCGGCGGCTTCCTGCAGCAGCAACGGCTCCTGACCGGCCAGCAGGTATATAGACGCCGGCGGATCGCGCTTGAGATGGGTGTGAAGCTGGCTCAGGTTGGCGGCGGGCATGTGCGGCCGGTTCCGTCAATCGCCGCTGGCGGTGGCGGCGGGCAGGCTGCCCGCCCCGGCTGGATCGGCGACCCGGACGACGACGACGACCAATGCTGCCGGACGCTCCGGCGGCATGGATACCGGCATCATCGGCATCATCGGCATCGGCAACTCAGGAGTCATCATCAAGCACCCGCTCCAGGCGCTCGATCCGGCGCAGGATCGAGCGCACCATTTCGCGTTCCAGGTCGCGCAACAGGGTTTCTTCCTGGCCGGCCACGCCCAGGGCATCGCGGCGATCGAAGACAAAGTCGCGCTCAAGGATGATTTCCTCGCGCGGCAGCAGCACCTGGCCATTGGCATCGCGCATCTCCAGCTCCACCCGATGGCGCACGGTGTACTCGCTCACCCGCGCCTGCTGGCTGATGGTCAGTGCCTGGGTGGAGGTGACATTCACCGGAATGCGCAGCACCGCCACGGTGGCGTCGGGCGCCTCCACCAGGGTGACGCCGCCACGTTCCAGCGCCGCGATCAGGCCAGGGCGGATGCGCGGCCCGGTCTCGACCATTTCCAGGCGCAGGAACTGCATCTCCGCCGGCAAGGCCACCTCGCCGCGCAGCTTGAAGCCACAGCCGGCCAGCAGCACCACGGCCGCAACCAGCAACGCCTGCCACAGGCAGCGGCGCAGACCCGGCCACCGAAGCCTTGATGATCGCGATGACGGCAAAGGCGGCGATGACATCGGCATGGGCAACGGCAGCTTGGGCGACATCGGGCGAACCCCGGCAGGCAGGACAAGAGCGCCATTATGCCCGCTCGCCGCATCGCGGCGGCAGCGCCCGCGCCAGCAATCCGGGCGGCGGCAAAGGCGAAGGCGCAATGGATGGATCGTCATCGAGAGCGAACAGCGATAGAACTCTGGACGCCCCTGGGCACGCGCGATGACAAACATGGTTGATGATGGACGAGGCGTCACCGCGAGCCAAAACCGCTGCCAGCTACCATCGTGCTGCGCCATCGCCATCCCGCCCAACCAGGCCGCCGGCGTTTCCGGCCACCGCAGGCAATGCGCCGGCCAGCCCCTGCCTGCCGCCGCCGCGATGATCCGGCTAAGCTTGCCGGCCCGTAATCCCCGACTTCATCCCTGACTTCCCGAGATACCGGCATGACCTCAACGTGGCTTGATTCCCCGGCCCGCTACGGCCGCATCACCCGCTTCCTGCATTGGACCATCGCCCTGCTGCTGGCCTGGCAGTTCCTGGGCATGATCTTCAAGGTCACGCTGGGTCGCCGGCACGAGCTCACCAGCCTGTTCGCCAGCGACCACAAGGCCATCGGCACGGTATTGATGGTGCTGATCGCCCTGCGCGCCCTCTGGGCACTGGCGCAATGGCGCCGCCGGCCGCGCTATCCGGCCACCTGGCTGGGCCGCGCCGCCGGTGCCGGCCACATGGTGCTTTACCTGGCCATGCTCTACATCCCCACCGTCGCCCTGATGCGCGAATACGGCCGCACCGGCGCGCTGGTGATCTGGGGCGTGGAAGTCTTCGGCGAGCGCGCCGAGGCCGTGCCCTGGCTGATCGCCCCGGCCAGCGCCAGCCACGGCCTGATGGGCTGGGCGCTGTTCACCCTGATCCTGGGCCACATCCTCATGGCCCTGGTGCACCAGTACCACTGGCGCGACCAGACCCTCACCCGCATGGCCGGCCGCAGCGCCGATACCGGCGCGGGCTGAGAGGCGGTTTCAGCCGGGCCAGCATCTTGCCGAACAGCGCGTAAGCGGTCGCTGCGGCTGCCGGCCTCACGCAGCGTCTGTGTGTCGTTGACCCAGGCGAAGATGATCACACGGGTGGCCGAGTCGTAGCGGAAGCACAGCCGAAACCGGCGACCGATTTTTGCCCGGCGCCAATGTCGATGGGCCTGGCCCAGGGTGTTGCCTGGCCGGTATTCCTGGCGCGACGGGTCACTCGGCACAGCTTCCATCCATCAACGGGGACAAGGCCCGGAACAGCTTGACGCTGGCGTTGGCTTCTGCCGCTTCCGGATCCTTCTTCCGGGCACGATCCGCGGCGGCATGCAACCGCTGGAGTTGCTGCACCAGGCAATCGTGGAACAGCAGCGTCCAGCCGTGGCGTTGCATCAGAGCGCCACGTCGCCATCAATTTCTTCGATCTTGCCGTCAAGGGCGTATCCGGCCTCGTCGAGCATGGCGCGCGCGAGGTCTTCGGGCAGGTCACGGACATGCCGGCCCGCTTCGATATCCTGCGCCAGCACAGACAGGAAGGCATTGATTGCGGGGTCTCGATGGGCGCCGCAGACACGGCTGACGATCACCTGGCCGTCGTCGTGCAGCTCGAATGCCACTTTGTCACCGGCATCGACACCCAGGGCCTGGCGGATGGACGTGGGCAAGGTGAGCTGGCCCTAGGCGGTGAGGGTGGCGCGTTCGATCAGCGTGGGCATGGGAGCTCTCAACCCGGTCATTCCAGTGCAAGCAACATCCTTGCACGATCCGGCTGATGCGATAACTCCACCACGGATGCCAATGGACCGGTCGGCATCGCTGCGCTCGCGCCTACTTTCGACAAGTGACCGCCGGTGCCGGAAACCAAACGCCCGGCACCGGCGGCTGTTGTCTTACCCAATCACTGCAACCGGCTGAAGTCGATCAGCGGCTGGCTGCCGTGGGATTTCGGGCACAGGCATTCGGCGGTCGGGCCGGGCAGGCCCAGGCCGGCGGCGGTGGCGGCGGCTGCGCCGTGCTTTTGCCAGTAGAACTGCGGCGCCGGGCTCTGCCGGCCACCGATCTCGGCCATGGTCTGGCCATCGAACAGGCGGCCATTGACCATCACGTAGTCCACTTCCTCGCTGTTGCGGATGTTCTCCAGCGGGTCGGCGCCGAACAGCACCAGGTCGGCGCGCTTGCCCGGCTCCAGCGAGCCCAGGTCGCGCTCCAGGCCCAGGTAGCGGGCACCGTTGAGCGTGGCGATCTGCAGGATCTCGTGGTTGCTGAAGCCGCCATGGCTGAGCAGCCACATTTCCCAGTGCGGCGACAGGCCCTGCATCTGGCCGTGGCCGCCGACCTGGATCGGCACGCCGGCGTCGTGCAACTGCTTGAGCGAGCGCGCCACGTGCGGGTGGTAGTACTCCTCGTCGGGCATGGTCTGGCGGCGGATCGAGCGGGCATCGAGCTGCTCGCGCGGGAAGAAGCGCAGCAGCTTGTCCTTCTTCCAGATCTCATCGTGCTGGTAGGCCCAGAACTCGCCGCTGACGCCGCCGTAGCTGACCACCAGGGTCGGCGTGTTGCCGACGTTGGTCGCCGCCCACATCCGGATGACATCGTTGTACAGCGGCGCCACCGGCAGGTTGTGTTCCACGCCGGTGGCACCGTCCACGATCATGTTGAGGTTGTGATAGAAGGTCGAGCCGCCTTCCATCACCACCAGCATGTCCAGCTCGCGCGCGGCCTGGTTGATCTGCTGGCGCTGGTCGCGGCGCGGCTGGTTGTAGCTCTTGACGCTGAAGGCGCCGTTGGCCTTCATCCGGCGCAGGTGCGAGCGCGCGTCGTCGAGCGAATTCACCACCGCCTTGAACGCGCCATCGGCGCCATAAAGAATGGTGCCGGTGGAGAACACGCGCGGGCCGACGTTGATGCCGGCGCGGACCAGCTCAGCCTGGGTGAACACCGCCTCGGTGCTGGCCGAGGGATCGTGCATGGTGGTGATGCCGTAGGCCAGGTTGGCGTAGTAGCTCCAGTTGGCCTGCGGGTTGGGGCCGCTGTGGAAGTGGTTGGCATGGGCGTGGACATCGATGATGCCCGGGCCCAGGGTACGTCCGCCGGCATCGATGACGCGGGCGCCGGCCGGCACCTGCACGTCGCTGGTCGGGCCGACCGCAGCGATGCGGTCGCCACGCACCACCAGGGTGCCGCCTTCGATAATCTCCTCGCCACGCATGGTGACGATGCGGGCATTGGTGAAGGCGACGGTTTCTTCGGGCGCGTGCACCGGCACGCTCAGGCCGATGCGCACACCGCGGGCATCGCCCGGCTCGGGCAACGTGCGTGGCGCGCCGGGCAGGAACTCGAAGCTGTCCTTGAGCTCGCGGCTGAAGTACTCGTCGCCGACCAGCCAGTGCAGCTTGCGCGAATCGGCCGACCAGTGCAGGTACGAGCCGGCATCGGCGCTGACCTGGGCCACCGGGAAGGCCTTGCTGTCCTTGTTCAGATCAACCGCGCCGGCGGTATCGGTGAACGGCGCGACATAGGCATTGAACAGCTCGGTGAACGCCACCCACTGGTTGTCCGGGCTGATCGCCACCGAGGTGACGTACTTGAGGTTGAAGTGCTCGCGCGGGTCCTCGCCATGCAGGCCGATGCTGTTGAGCTTTTTCTCCATGCCGCCGCCGGTCATGTAGAACACGCGCCGGCCATCGGCGGCGAACTGCGGCTGGTAGCCGTTGCGGCTGATGCGGCGCGGCTCGCCGCCGGCCAGCGGCTGCAGCCAGATGCCGGTGTCCAGGCCGAAGCGGTAATCGAGCAGGCCGCCCGGTGCCTGACGCGAGTAGACCAGGGCGCTGCCATCGGGTGAGAACGCTGGCGCGAAGTAGAAGCCGGCGCGGCTGGTGACGGCGCGCTCGGCGCCGGTGGCGACATCGCGCACGATGATCGCGGTCTGGTCCTCGTCGCTGTAGCGCACGAAGGCCAGCTGCCGGCCATCGCGGCTGAATACCGGCTCGTAATCGAAATGGCTGTCGGAACTGATCCGCTGCGGCCGGCCGTTGGGCAGGGCCTTCTGCCACAGGCTGCCGACGGCATGGAACACCAGGGTACGGCCATCCGGGCTGGTGGCGGCATCGCGGATCATTTTCGGATCGAAGCTGCCATCATCCAGGCGATAGGAAAAACGCACCGGCTCGGACATGCGCTGGTCGACGGTGGCGGTGAACGGAATTTCGCTGGGCGTGCCATCTTCCACCGCCACCCGCCACAGCTTGCCCTGGGCCCAGATCACGATGTCCTCACCGTCCGGTGTCCAGGCGTAATTCGGGTACGGGCCGAAGATCGCCCAGGCTTCCTGCTGGTCCAGCGACAGGCCATCCCACAGGGCGCGGATCTGGCCGCTTTCAAGATCGAACAGGCTCAGTACCGACTGGCCACGGACGCGGCGCACGAAAGCCAGTTGCGAACCGTCCGGCGAGGGCTGCGGCCGCACCGCGCCGCCCTGCACGCGCACCAGGTCGATCAGCTCGCCGCTGACCCGGTCCAGGCGCCGGATGGCATAGATCAGGCCGTTGGCATCCTTGTTGTACTGGAAGGTCGGGCCTTGGCTGACATCCTCGCTGAAGTAGACGTAGCGGCCATCGGGTGAGAGCGCCGGTTCACCGGCATCCTGCTGATCGTTCTTGCGCTCGGTCAGTTGCACGCCTTCGCCGCCACCGCCGGCGTGATACATCCACATCTCGCCGGCACCGAGCGAGCGCCGGGCGGTGAAGTGCTTGCGCGCGACCAGGTAGCGGCCATCCGGCGTCCAGGCGGCGTTGTTGAGCAGGCGGAAGTTTTCTTTCGTCACCTGGCGGGCATCGCTGCCATCGATCCTGGCATGCCAGATGTTGTCGCCGCCGCCGCGGTCGGAGGTGAAGCTGATGCGCGTGCCATCGGGTGAGAAGCGCGGCTGCAGGTCGAAGGCCGGACCGGAGGTGATGCGCCGGGCCTGGCCGCCGGTGATCGGCAGGGTGTACAGGTCGCCGAGCAGGTCGAAGACGATGGTCTTGCCATCGGGGCTGACATCCAGGTTCATCCAGGTGCCTTCGTCGGTATCGAAGCGGGCTTCGACGGCCTTGCCCTGGATCTGGTTGACATCCCACGCGGGCGCGTCGGCGGCCAGCACGGGGGGCGCCAGCAGCGTGGCTGCCAGCAATACGAGGGTGCGCATCGACTTCTCCTGCGGAAACAATCGGGGATGGAGCAGCCGGCAATGATAGGCCCGCGCCCGAAGCGAAATGGCAGGAATCGTGGAGCCGTGTGCAGCCGTCAGGCCGCGGCCACGAGGCGGCACCTGGCCGGCGACTGACGATGCGACACCGACTTCCGGCACATTCATCCGGCCGCAATCTCACTAAAATCAAGCGACCGGAGAACCACCCAACCGGCTTCCCGCCGCAACCATTGTGGAGTGCACCGATGCGCCATCTTTCCCTGCTGCTGGCCGCCGCCAGCCTGGCTGCCTGCTCACCGCAACACGGGGGCGAGGCAGCGCCCACCCTCAAGGAGACCCAGGCCGTGACCCAGCCCAGTACCCAGACCCCGCTGATTCCGCGCACCGTGCTGTTCGGAAATCCCAGCCGCATGAGTGGCCAGGTCAGCCCGGACGGCCGCTGGCTGGGCTGGATTGCACCGCGCGAGGGTGTGCTGAACGTGTTTCTGGCACCGGTCGATGCCCCCGACCAGGCGCAGCCGCTGACCGATGACCGCAACCGCGGCGTGCGCAGCTTCGCCTTCGCCCACGACGGCCGCCACCTGCTCTATCCGCAGGACACCGGTGGCGATGAGAACTTCCGCATCCATGCCGTGGACCTGGAATCGGGCACCGACCGCGTGCTCACCGCCGAAGGCGCGCGCGCCGGCATCGCCGGGCTCAGCCAGCGCCATCCCGGCACCGTGGTGGTGTCGATCAACGACCGCGATCCGCAGTTCATGGATCTGGTCGCGATCGACCTGACCAGCGGCGAGGCCAGCCGCATCATCGACAACGACCGCTTCGCCGGCTTCGTCATCGACGACGACTTCCAGCCGCGCCTGGCCATGGCGCAGACCGCCGACGGTGGCTTCGAGGTCTTCACCCGTGACGGCCAGGACTGGCAACTGTTGCGCCAGATCGGCCAGGAGGACGCGATGACCACCGCGCCGCTGGGTTACGACCACAGCGGCCAGACCCTGTACCTGCTCGACAGCAGCGGCCGCGACACCGCCGCCCTGTTTGCCATCGACGGCGACGATGCCGGTGCCGAACCGCGGCTGCTGTTCGAGCATCCGCGCGCCGATGTCGGCGAGATCCTCGCGCACCCGGCCACCGGCAAGGTCCAGGCCGTTGCCGCCAACTACCTGCGCACCGAATGGACGGTTCTGGATGAGGCGATCCAGCCGGATCTGGATTTCCTGCGCACGCAATTGCCCGAGGGCGAGATCCATGTCGCCAGCCGCAGCCTGGATGACCGTTGGTGGATCGTGGCCCTGACCGCCGCCGATGCCGGCAGCCGCTGGTACCGCTACGACCGCAACGAGCGCGCGCTGGCATTCTGGTTCGACAGCCGCCCGGAACTGGCGCAGTACAACCTGGCCGGCATGCAGGCGCTGGAGATTCCCGCCCGCGACGGCCTGCGCCTGGTCAGCTACCTGACCCTGCCGCCGGCAGGCGTCGACGCCGCCGACAACGCCGACAACGCCGGCCATGCCGACAGTATCGCCCGCCCAGGCGAGCCGGTGCCGCTGGTGCTGCTGGTCCACGGCGGCCCCTGGGCGCGTGATGCCTACGGCTACAACCCGCAGCACCAGTGGCTGGCCAACCGCGGCTACGCCGTGCTCAGCGTCAACTTCCGCGGCTCCACCGGCTTTGGCAAGGGCTTCGTCAACGCCGGCGACCTGGAATGGGGCCGGAAGATGCATGACGATCTGATCGACGCCGTGCAGTGGGCGATCGACCAGGGCATCACCCGCGCCGACCAGGTCGCGATCATGGGCGGCAGCTACGGCGGCTACGCCACCCTGGCCGGCCTGACCTTCACCCCGGACACCTTCGCCTGCGGCGTCGACATCGTCGGCCCGTCCAACCTGATCACCCTGCTCGACAGCATCCCGGCCTACTGGGCACCGATGCGCGCCACCTTCCACAGCCGCATGGGCAACCCGGAAACCGAGGAAGGCCGTCGCCTGCTGGAAGAGCGCTCGCCGATCAACCATGTCGAGAAGATCAACAAGCCGCTGCTGATCGCCCAGGGCGCCAATGATCCGCGCGTGGTCCAGGCCGAATCCGACCAGATCGTCGCCGCCATGGCCGCGCGCGAGATTCCGGTTACCTACGTTTTGTATCCGGATGAAGGCCACGGCTTCGTGCGCCCGGCCAACCGGCTCAGCTTCCAGGCGGTCACCGAAGCCTTCCTGGGCCGCTGCCTGGGCGGCCGCATCGAGCCGATCGGCGATGCCTTCGACGGCGCCACCCTGCAGGTGCCGCACGGCGCCGACTTCCTGCCCGGCCTGACCGAAGCGCTGCCGGCGCTGGATGACACCGCCAGCGGCGCTTGACCCTCGCGCCAACTGGATCACGCGCACAGAAAAAACCCGGGCACGGGGCCCGGGTTTCAATTGGCGCTTGGAGAGTGGTGCTTGCTGCTTACTGGGCGCCGGGGTTGTAGAGCCAACCCGCGGTCCAGTCGTTGATGCCGTCGAAGGCACCGATGTAGTCGACGCGCAGGAAGAACGAGTCGTCGTTGGAGCCATCGGCGGCGACCGCGTTGGCCAGTGCCGGCGGCGTGGCGCCACCGCCCAGCAGCGGCGAACCGGCGCGCGGCATCCAGCCGTTGAGCATCGGGTCACCTTGGCGGTTGCCGGTGCCGGCGTTCCAGAACGCTTCGCCGGCGCCGGTGAACGGGCCCTGGCCGCACTGGCCGATGTAGCTGTTGTTGAAGGCCAGGAAATCCGGACCCAGGGCGGCGGAGTCGTCGCCGTTGACGTTCAGGCAGTAGTTGGCGAAACCGTGGATGACGGCGTTGTGGTAGATGCCGCCGCTGCCGCGACGGATGCGCGCGCCTTCGCTGCCGTTGGCCGAACCGATCAGGGTGATGTTGGAGACCACCGGCCGGGTGCGCGGCTCCAGATGCGGGGCCGGGTTGGAGTTGTCGGACTCGATGCCGTGGCTGTCCTGGGTCTGGTCGTAGTTCTCGGAACCTTGCCAGCCGAGCAGGAACTGCAGCTTGCCGAAGTAGCCGTCGTCGAAGTCGAACATGTCGTCGCCGACCTGGGTGGCGACCAGATAGCGGCCGTTGACGCTGCCGCCGAACATCTCGAAGCCGTCGTCCAGGCCGCCGTGCACCTGCACGTACTCCAGGGTGGTGCCGCTGCCGACGCCGCACAGGGTCAGCGAGTTCAGCTCTTCGTCCGGACGGATTTCCTGGCCGGCCCAAAGGATGCGGACATAACGCAGGATGCCGCTGTTGTCGTCATAGCGCTGGCCGCCGTACTTGACGTCTTCGATGGCCTCGAACTCGCAGGCCAGTTCCTCTTCCATCTCGTCGTTGCAGATCGAGCGGCCGGCCAGGACCAGACCAGCCCAGGAACCGGGCACCGGCTCGGGGCCGGTGAAGGTGATCGGCTCGTCGCGGGTGCCGTCGGCGATGATCTGGCCGCCGGCCAGTACGGCGATGAAGTTGATCGAGCTGGGGTCGTCCGACCCGATCACGGTCACGCCCGGATCGACGGTGAGCACGCCGCCGTCATGCACCGAGACCTGGCCGTGGACGATGTAGTCCTTGCCCTTGGGCAGGCGCAGGCTGCCTTCGATGTCGTTGGGCAGCAGGCAGGCATCAGCGCCCTGGGCCGTGGTGCCGGCCGGGCACTGCGTGGCCACCACCGAGCACTGCACCTGGTTGCCGGCGTAGGGCTGCAGCTCGTAGCTGGTGGCGCCGCCCAGGCCGCTGCCGGCGTCCGGCGCCAGCTCCAGGGTGATCCGCTCGCAGCCGTCGACATTGACGATGGCGTTGCCAACCGCGTTGACGGCGACGTTGCCCGGATTGTGGGCATCGTCGAAGCTGCCGCCTTCGGTCTGGTAGATCGTCGCCTGGATGTCGCCGCTGGCGACATTGCTGATCTGGTCGGTCTGGACGTTGACCCAGGTCGGGTTGCCCTGATCGTCATAGGTGTAGAGCGCGAACCAGAGCACGCCGCGGCCGGGAGCGGCCTCGTCGGCGATGTAGTCGACCAGGACACCACGGCCGGAATCGTCGGGATTCCACCAGTTGCCATCGAAGGCATCGGAGAGTTGCACCTGGGCGAAGGCGGAGCCGGCGGCCAGGCTCATGCAGATGCCGGCAGCCAGGGAAGTACGGACAGGAGCTTTCATCGGGGTCTACCTCGTTGGGAAAGTGTGCTGACGACTGGCTCCGCGCGGGCGGCACCGGGTCGGCGGGGGCCATTGTTCCGGCGCCTGGTTACCGGCCGATGGCAGGTAGATGGCAATCAGGTTTCAGTGACGTGGCGGCGGGCATACGCCGACTGGCGCCGCCGGACCACACCGAGCCGCCGAGCCGCCGAGCCGGCGGGCTGCCGAGCCGCCGGGCTGCCGGCAGGAAGACAGCAACAGTTCGCGCGCCGAGTTCGCGCGCCGATAGTTCGCACGCTCAGGCGCACGGGATACGACGCCTCGGGACAGGCTACGGCCTATCGAAAAGCCCGCTGGTGGCAACGTGCCGGCGCATCGGCCGGCGCATCGGCCGGCGCATCGGCCGGCGGCTGGGCGTTTCAGGCGCTGGCGGCCACGGCGGCGACGGTTGCCGTCACCAGGCCCATTCCAGGCCCAGGCCGAACTCCCGGCCCTGGCGGTAGCGCAGGGTCGGCAGGCCGCCCTGGCTGAACTCGACCTGGTGGTTTAGCAGGTTGCGTGCCTGCGCCTTGAGCTGCCAGCGCGGGCCCAGCGCCCAGGAGGCGGTCAGGTCCAGTTGCCGGAATGGCTGCTCGTAGACATCGGGCTGGCCCTGCACGCCGACCTCGGCGATGCGCTTGCCAAACACGTTGTAAAGCAAGGTCGTCTCAAGCCGGCCGCCGGGTGAGCGGTACCCGAGCTGCAGGTTGGTGACATACGGCGACTGGCCCTGCAGGGCGCGCGTGCCCGAGGTCTGGATGCCGCCCTCATCGCCCAGGTCAACTTCCGATTCGATCCAGGTGTAGTTCAAGCCCAGATACAGGTCGTCCAGCGGCAAGCGACCGAACCAGGACTGATCCAGCCAGTTCCAGCGACGCAGGCCGCCGAGGCTGGCGGCGTAGTCCAGCTCGATGCCATGGCTGTCGGCTTCCGGCGCATTGCGCAGCTCCAGCAGCACGCTGGTGCCAGCCAGGTTGACGCGCTCGATCGGGTTGCGGAAATCCTTCTTGAACAGCGCCACCGAGAATGATTCGGTATCGGAGAAGTAGTACTCCCAGCGCAGGTCGTAGCTGCGGATGTCGGTCTGCACCAGGTCCGGGTTGCCGCGGATGGTGACATCCAGCTCGGGATCAACGTACTGGGCGCGGCTGAGCTCGCGGAAGTCCGGCCGCGACAGGGTTTCGCTGTAGCCCAGGCGTAGCTGCGCGTTGTCGCTGTACATCCAGGTCACCGCGGCGCTGGGCAGGCGGTCGACCTGATCGATATTGGCGATCACCGGCGTCGGGTTGGGCGCGAACTGCTGGTAGGTGACCACTTCCTGGCGGTTGTCTTCCTCGCGCACACCCAGGTTCACGCGCACGCGCGCGGCCCAGTCCAGCTCGACCGCCAGGTAGCGCGAATCCAGGGTCTGGCTGGCGCTGTAGGCGTCGGTGGCCTGGGTCGATTCCTGCAGCACCAGGCCACCTGGATGGATGTACTCGGAGGTGAGCACGTCCCAGACATCCGGCGGCGCATCGGCCGGGCGGAAACCGCGGAAGCGGAAGCGCCGGGTGTGGGCATCGCGATCGCGCTCGATGCGATTGGCACCGGCCTGGAAGACCACCGCCAGATCGTCGCTGAACTGCACCGGCAGTGCCAGATTCAGGCCCAGCTCCTGGTTGTCGTCATCGAGCCGGCCCAGGATGTGGTCGTTGCTGAACGAGCCGCGGCCGAAGCGGTACTCGCCGGTCTGCGGGAGGCGCTCGTATTCGTAGTAGCGGGTGTTGGGCTCATCGCGCGAGGCGTCGGCCTTGGAGTACAGCCAGTCGACCTCCAGCCAGCCCAGGCCGGGAAAGCCGTGCCGGCCGTGCAACTGCGAAACGCGCAACGCGTTCTCGACCCATTCCAACTGATAGAGCTGTTCCAGATCCGAGGGCTGGGTATCCCAGCCATGATCAATGCGGGTATCGTCGGTGGCCTGGCGGATGTTGAGCAGGGTCAGGCCCAGTTCGTGGTTGTTGCCGTAGCGCGCGCTGAGCGTGCCCAGCCCACTCAGGTCGATACTGCGCTCGGTGCGCTGGCGGGTGTATTCCATGCGCGGTTGCAGGCCGGTGATGCCCAGGGCGTAGGCGGCCCGATGCTCCTGGCGGCTGGCCCAGTCATGGCTGTGGCGCACCGAGGCGCCGTAGGCCAGGGTCCAGTCGCCCAGTTGGAAGGAATCGCCGATGCCAAAACCCAGGCCCACGCCCGGATCGATCGAGCGCTGCCAGGTGCGGTAGCCGCGCCCGGCCACCGCGTGACCGACCTGCTGGCGCTCGATCGGGTCCAGCGGCAGCGGCGAAATCCCATCGGGAAAGGCACGCGCATCGACGCCATCGGCGAGCCAGTCGCGGCTGCCGCCGGCGTGCACCAGGCCGTCCTTGCCGGTAGTGCCATGCAGGTACTTGCCGCTCACCGACAGGCGCATGTGGAAGTCGTCGGCCTCGGCGCCCTTGCTGCGCATCAGCACGCTGCCGCCAGCAAACTCGCCGGGCAGATCGGCCGACCAGGTCTTCTGCACCTGGATGCCGGCCAGGACATCGGTCGGGAACAGATCCAGCGGCACCACGCGCCGGGTCGGATCCGGCGACGGCACCTGGGCGCCGTTGAGCAGCACGCTGGAATAGCGCTCACCCAGACCGCGCACGAAAACATGCTTGCCGCCGACCAGGGTGACGCCGGTGATGCGCTTGAGCGCGGCGCCGGCATCGGAATCGCCGGCCCGTGAAATCTGCTCAGCACTGATGGTTTCCAGCACCTGCGGTGAGTAGCGCCGGTCCATCACAGCCGCGGCCGAGGACTGGTTGTCGATGCGCTGCTGCTCGACCCGGATCATTTCCAGCTCGCGCTCATCGGCATCGCCGGCATCGCCGGGGCCGTCGATACCGGCGCCGGTCGACTCCGATCCGGCAACGCCGGCAGTCAACGGGCCGCTGCCGACGATGGCGTCGGCACTGGCCGCGACGAGCTGAAAATCCCGTTCCAGGATGCCATTGGCCGGCAGTTCCAGCGCCGGCAACTGCAGCGGCGCATGGCCATCGGCCTGAATTTCCAGGCGCTGGCGGCCCGACGCTGCCTGCAGCGCGAAATGACCGTTTTCATCGGTGTAGGCAAACGCGTCGGTGCCGATAATGCTGACCTGGGCCATCAGCACCGGCGCGCCGTCGGCGCCGCTGACGATGCCGGTCAGCCAGGCCAGCGCCGGCTGTTGCGATGCCGCCTGGCTGGCCACCGGTTGCGCACCCGGATCATGGGCCGCCGCCAACGGCAGGGCTTCAGCCGCCAGGGCGACGCGGATGGCGGCAGTGAGCAACACCAGGGTGAAAGCGGGTCGGATCATGGTCGGGCCTGTGCAGGAACGACGGCGTGGACGTCGTCGGATTCAAGAAACGGGGATGCCGGCCAGGCAGGACACCTCACTGCGCAACCGGCTTCACTGGGCGCGCAGCCTATGACGGCAAGGTTGCCGTTTCGTGACGCAACCGCCGGCTTGGTTGCCGGCCAGGGTCAGTGCCGGCGATCGGTGCCTGGTGATGTGCCTGGCAACGCCGTCGGCAGCGGGCCGAACCGGCCAGTTCGCCAGGTCATGCGTGATGGCGCCGGTTCAGCGGCCAGGGCTGGCGTGCTCGCCACCGCGTCCTGCCACCGACCTGGCACGGTTTCCACGGTTCTTGCGATTGCTGATTGCAGACCGTCTGCAACTGGAGCCTGACATGACCTTTCCACTTCGTTTTTCCTGCGCGCTGGCGCTGCTGGCGCTGCTGACCGCCGCCCCGGCCATCCATGCCGCGACCTACGCCGTCGGCGTCGGCAACGGCTGTACCCACAGCACCCTCCAGGCCGCGCTCAACACGGCCGCAGCCACGGCCGGCGGCCAGCACACCATCAAGCTGGCGGTCAGCGAAATGCTGGTGGCCAACGTGACCGTATCCAATCCGGCGGCCGACCTGATCATCGAGGGCGGTTACAGCGCCTGCAACGCCGCCACGGCCACCGGCACCACCACCTTGCGCAAGATCAGTACCGTTCCCCTGGCCCGCATCTTCGAGTTCAGCAACACCGCCAGCAGCGCCACGCCGCGCCGGCATATCCGCCTGCGCCGGCTGACCATTACCGGCGGACGCAGCAACCAGTGGGGTGGCGGCATCTACGCCATCGGCAAAATCAGCTTGCATGTGCAGAACCGCGTACGCCTGATCGACAACCATGCCAGCAGCGGCGGCGCCATCGCACTGCTCAGCGGGCTCGGCGAGAACAACACCATCCTCACCCTCAACGGCGGCGACACCAACGTGGAACGGCCGCTGCTGGAGAACAACCGGGCCACCGGTCCGGGCGCCAATGGCAATGGCGGCGCCATCCACGCCGCCGGAGGGGCGAGAGTCGGCATTCTCAACGGCCGCATCATCAACAACCAGGCGCGCGGCAACGGCGGTGGCATCAGCATGGCCACCAGCAATGCCAGCCTGATCTTCAACAACTACACGGCGCTGCCGGTGGAGATCACCGGCAATGTCGCCGGCACCGACGGGTTCAGCGTCACCAAGGGTTTCGGCGGCGGCATCTACGTCGACATGGGTACGGTCTTGCAACTGGAGGAAGAGTTGCCGATCCCGCAACTGTTGATCTCGCAGAACGAAGCCAACGTGGGTGGCGGCGTGTACATCCGCGGCCTTCCGGAAGGACGCACCAGCGCCAGCTTCCTCAGCACGCATATCACCAGCAATACCGCGCACAGCCGCGGCGGCGGCATCTACACCATCAACGGCGCCGACCTGAATCTCAGCCATCGGCAGGCCGGCGGCTGGTGCCTGGCGGTGATCCTGCCGGTGCGTTGCTCGCGCATCGCCGGCAACAGGGTCAGCACCCAGGGCGTGGCCAACACCCCGCGTGGTGCCGCGCTGTACATGGAATCGGAAGGCGGCCTGCCGTCGAGTGCGACCGGCACCGCCCGCATCGAGCGGACAGTCATCGAGACCAACAACGACCAGGGTGGCAGCGCGCTCATCTACGTTGGCAGCCGCGAGCGGCTGACGATCGAGGCCTCGGTGCTGCGCAACAACACCGCCAGCGGCAGCAATTCGGTGCTGGTGCACGGCGCCGGCCCCAATCATGCGTTGCAAGTGCACTACAGCACCGTGCTGGCCAACACGGTCAGCCGCCTGTTCCACGCCAGTGCCCAGCAGATCGATGTCCAGGGCAGCATCCTGTGGGCCCCGGGCAAGACGCTGGCCTATCTCAACGCCGGCGCGACCTTCAACCACAACGGCTGCCTTCTCAGCCACACCCTCAGCCAGGTGGGCGATACCGCCCACGTCCAGACCAGCGATCCCCTGCTGGACTCGCAATTCCGCAGCCGCGGCCGCTCGCCGGGCATCGATGTCTGCGACAACTTCAGCTTCGAACCCATCGCCGACATCAACATGAACCCGCGTGGCTACCGCGTCAACGGGATCACCGAAATCTGGGGTCTGCACGATCTGGGCGCATTCGAACAACGCGACATCCTGTTCTACGGCGGCTTTGGCAGCCGGGCACAGAACTGACTGCGCAGCATCTGCAGGCCGGCCGCGAACAGGCCGAAACCGGCCAGCGCAGGCGGCAGCCCCCGTTGCCGCAGCAGCAAAACGAACATCAGCAACACGCCGAAGCCGCCGAGCAGCTTGGCGGGAAAGTGGATGCCGTTGCGCAGCCCGCGCAGTACCTGGCGGGCCGGCTGGAATGTCGACTCGGCCCCTGCCCCGGCGGCGACAAAGGCTTCGCTGAGGCTGCGCATGGCAAGCAGCGTCGCGCCTTCCAGAACGTTGACCGCCAGGCTGGCACCGACCAGTGCAACAAGGAACAGGGTCAGCCGCGGTCGAGATTGGCCATACAGCCGGTGCAAGACAGTGGCCACCGACAAGGTCAGCAGGCCGGCGATGATCCCGAGCATCACGATCACGCCGACCACGACCGGCTGCCCGGCGGCCTGCAGCATGAAACCGGGCGCAGCGAACAGCTCGCGTTGCAGCCCGAAGTTGGAGTACATGCCGGCAGCGAAGCTCAGCAGCATCGCGGCGCCGATCCAGCATCCGGCCTGGCGATAGGCGCAACGGGCCAGGCCGCACCTGGCTGGCGGCGTTGGTGGCTTCGTGTGCGGCGGCGGCTGCGGCTGCGCTGGCAAGGTGGCGTGCTGGTCGATCATCGCTGGCTCCGGTGGCGGTGGGTCGAGACACTGTCGACACCGCGCAGGAAGCGGGCAACCCGAATGCGACCGGGCACGATCTGTGCCGACAAGCTGCGGCGAGCGGTGACCAACTGCGGGCGAGAACTACGCGCGCGGCCTGCGCGTGATTGCTCGGACATCCAATGCAGCATGGCTGGTCGTTGAACCTGCCGCGCCGCCATGGTTGCGTCTTTGCCGCCACGGCGTCGTCTTTGCGGCCCTGCGCCCGTCTTGAACGCCGCGATGCAGCAGCGCGATGCAGGCATCGGGCCCGCCCCCCAGAACTTTCAATAGAGGGTCCTGGCTCCACATCGATCATGCCGCGTTGATGCTGCAACGCGGCAATGGGGGCGCTACACTGCCCGGCTCACCTGAACACGGTCGCTGAGCCTGTGAAAACCATCCTGCACGAGTTGTTTGCCCAGGCGCTGGCCGAACTGGCCGCCGGACAAGCTGGCAGCCACGCCAACCCCGATTTCGCCATCGAGCGCAGCCGCAGCCCGGAACACGGCGACTTTGCCTGCAATGCCGCGATGGTCAATGCCAAGGCGCTGTCGATGCCGCCGCGCGCGATCGCCCAGGCTCTGGTGGAACGGCTGGACAGCCATCCGGCGATCGAGCGCATCGAAATCGCCGGCCCCGGCTTCATCAACATTTTCCTCAGCGCCGGCGCCCGCCAGGCGGTCGTCGCCCGGGTGCTGGAACAGGGCCCGCGCTACGGCCATGTCCGGCCCGGACGGGGCGAGAAGATCACCCTGGAATTCGTTTCCGCCAACCCGACCGGACCGCTGCACGTGGGCCACGGCCGCGGCGCCGCCTATGGCGCCACCCTGGCCAACCTGCTGGCCGCCACCGGCCACGATGTCCAGCGCGAGTACTACGTCAACGATGGCGGCCGGCAGATGGACATCCTCGCCGCCTCGACCTGGCTGCGTTACCTGGAGCTGCTCGGAGAACCCGTGCGCTTCCCGGACAACGGCTACCGCGGTGACTACGTGCATGAGATCAGTCGGCAACTGGTCGACGGCCTGGGCGAGCGCCACCGCCACGCCTGGGCGGACATCGCCGCCACCCTGCCGCCGGACGAGAGCCAGGGCGGCGACAAGGAAACCCACATCGATGCCCTGGTGCAGCGCAGCCGCTCACTGCTCGGCCCCGAGGGCTATGCGCAGTTCTTCAACGCCGCCCTGAACCACATCCTGGCCGACATCGAGGACGACCTGGGCGGCTTCGGCGTGCGCTACGACACCTGGTTCTCCGAGCGCTCGCTGTTCACCTCCGGCGCCATCGAACGCGCCCTGGGCCGGCTCGACGAGGCCGGGCATCTGTATATCGAACAGGGTGCGCAGTGGTTCCGCGCCACCCAGTTCGGCGACGAGAAAGACCGCGTGGTGCGCCGGGAGAACGGTGCCTACACCTACTTCGCCTCCGACATCGCCTACCTGCACAACAAGTTCGAGCGCGGCTTCCAGCGCGCCATCTACATTTTCGGCGCCGACCACCACGGCTATGTCGCCCGCCTGCGGGCGGCGGCCCTGGGCCTGGGCCATGATCCCGAGCGCATCGAGATCCGCCTGGTGCAGTTCGCGGTGCTCTATGAGAACGGCGAGAAGGTGCAGATGTCGACCCGCTCCGGCCAGTTCGTGACCCTGCGCGAGCTGCGCAACGACGTCGGCAACGACGCCGCGCGCTTCTTCTATGTCATGCGCGGCAACGACCAGCACCTGGATTTCGACCTGGGCCTGGCCCGGGCCGAATCCAGCGACAACCCGGTCTATTACCTGCAGTACGCCCACGCCCGCATCGCCAGCCTGTTCCGCCAGCTCGCCAGCAAGGATCTGGCCTGGGACCAGGCCGCCGGCCTGGCCGCCATCGACCAGCTTGATGGCCCGGCCGACGCCGCCGTGCTGACGGCGCTGTCCCGGTTCCCGGAATGGCTGGCCGCAGCCGCCGACCAGCGCGCACCGCAGTTGCTGGCCAATGGCCTGCGCGAGCTGGCCACCGCCTTCCATGCCTTCTACACCAGCCAGCCGATCCTGACCTCGTCGGTGCCGCTGCGTGATGCACGCCTGGCCCTGGCCGCGGCCGTGCGCCAGGTGCTGGCCAATGGCCTGGAACTGCTCGGCGTCTCGGCACCGGAGTCGATGTGACACAATTCGGGCCGCAGCGCCGACGCCCATGACCCTCTGGCGTCGGCATCGCCACTGCGACGGGCGCGACTGACCCGGCCACGACACCCGGCCCCGGTCACACCGCCACGCAGCCGGCGGCGGAAACTCCCAAACTGACCGCCGGCCAACGTCTGCCCCCGGCAGGTCATGGCGAAGCCGCCGGCATGTGTACACGCCCATCCCTTCAGTCTCTTCATGGAATCCATTGACCATGGCTCGACGCCCCTCTTCCGCCCACGCCCGCCGCGGCGGTGGCTCAACCCTCCCGGCCTGGCTGTGGCTGGCCATCGGCATGCTGCTCGGCCTGGTGCTGGCGGCACTGGTGATCTGGGCCGGACTGGCGCCCGGTTTGCGCGACGATCGCAGCCCGCCGCAGCCGGTGGCCGACAGCGCCGCACCGGAACCGGCAGCGGCCGCGCCGGCGCGGCAGGAGTTCGATTTCTACACCGTGCTGCCGGAAATGGAGGTGCTGATTCCCGATTCGGAATTGCGCGCCCAGGTCCGCGCCGAGGCTCCGGCCGCCACCACCGGTGAAGCGCCCGCCACTGCCGTGACCACGCCGCCGGCGCAATCGGCATTGATCTATCTGCTTCAGGCCGGCTCCTTCCGCGACCCGCGCCCGGCCGAGGAACGCAAGGCGCGCCTGGCCCTGCTGGGCATGAGCGCGCGCGTGGAAACCACCAATATCGACGGCACGCCCTACCACCGCGTCTACGTCGGCCCCTTCGCCAGCGCCGCCGATGTCGAACGCGCCAAGCAACAACTGACCGACAACGGCGTCGACACCATCGTCATGCGTCGGCAGCAGCAGTAGCGGGCATTTCAGGAGGTTGCGGTCGGCACATGCCTGCTGCAGGCCGGGTCATCCCGGCTGGACCAGATCAAGCCGGGGCAATGCCGACATGGAAGCGGGACCGATTCCGGCCCCGCCGAACTGACTGAACCGGCTGAACTACAGGTCGGATTGCAACCGGCCCGATGTTCGGCATTGACGGCTCAATCAGCCGCTTGGAAACCGTTGCGGAAGATCACGTCCGGGTCGTCGACGAAGCTGGCGTTGACCTGGCAGTCCTCGGTCACCGCTGCCGTGGTGTAGACGGTGCCGTCCAGGCTGCCGCCGCAACCGGTCACCTCATCGATGAGGTAACCGGCATCAGGCAGCACGTCGAAGGCGACGGTATCGCCGTCGTCCACCTGCTGCGGCGTATCCGGATCAAGGCTGCCGCCACTACCGGCCAGCGGGGTGACGGTGAAGTTCACCGGGCCGACCTGGCTGGAGTGGAACATCGACACCGCCACGCCACCGGCGCGGATGACGTAGATGTTGCCGTCCTCGTCTTCACCGAAACTGCGGATGTTGCCGGGCGCGGGTCCGCCCCAGGTGTTGGCAGTCCAGTTGCCGCCATCCTCGGTGGCGAACCAGATCTGGCGCGAGCAGTAATCGCCATAGATATAGGTTCCCTGCAGGCCGGTGATCGGCCCGCGGTAGACGTAGCCGCCGGTGATCGAGCAATGCGGGGTGCCCGAATGGGGGTATTCCAGGATCGGCAGGGTATGCGGCCAGGCCATGCCACCGGTGCAGGCGGTGTAGGTGGCGCTGCCCTCGAAGCATTTCCAGCCGAAGTTCTTGATCTGGTTGAGCTCGGCGAAGGCTACGAAGTTGACCTCTTCACGCGCGTTCTGGCCGACATCAGCCAGGAGCAGATCGCCGGTGGCGCGGTCGAAACTCCAGCGCCAGGGATTGCGCAGGCCGACGTAGACGATCTCGGCGCAACCACCGCCGGCGGCAAAGGGATTGTCGGCCGGAATGCCATAGGGCTGGCTACCGGTCGCGCCGCAGGCATGGGGATGGCTGGCCGTAGCGACATCGACATCGATGCGCAGCATCTTGCCGAGCAGATTGGCCGGGTTCTGGCTGTGGCCCTGGCCGTTGCCGCCGTTGCCGCCGCCATCGCCCATGCCGATGTACAGGTAGCCATCCGGGCCGAACAGGACATTGCCGCCGTTGTGGTTCCAGGCCGGTTGCGCGATGCGCAGCAGTTCGCGCCGGGTACTGGTATCGACGGCATTGGCATTGCCGGCCGAAACCCGGTATTCGACGATGCGGGTGTCGTTATTGCCGTCGGTGTAATTGATGTACAGCCGGCCATTGCTGGCGAACTGCGGGTGGAAGGCCAGGCCGAGCAGGCCCGATTCACCGCTGGAGGTGAAGCCGCCCGGCGTGCCCGCGTTGATGGTCAGGAACGGGGTTGGCTGCAAGCTGCCATCGGCCAGGATCCTGACCTGTCCGCCTTGTTCGAAGATGAACAGGCGACCGCTGCCGTCACCGGCGTGGCGCAGGCCAACAGCCGAGCCCAGACCGGAGGTGACCACCGGCTGCAGGCTCAGATCGGGCGGAAGCTGGGCGTGGGCCAGCCCGGCGATGGCCAGCGCAGCGGCGGCCAGAACAGGTTTGCACAACATTGCGGCTCTCCAGATCGACTCGGGGCGAGGCCAGCCGGACCGCCGGCCCAGGGCCACGGTTGACTGACGGGCGGGCATTATGCCCAGCCATTTTCGCCGCCCGGGTGAAGCCGGTGTCGATCTGCGAACCAGCGCACAACATTGGTCGGATCAGTGGCCAGATCAGGGCAGATCAGGGCTCCGGGCCAGGCTGGCAAGAACCCCATGTCCGGCGGAAGCGCCGCCGGTGCGCCGGCACGACTGGCAGACCACGATGCCCGGTCAGCCGCTGCCCACCTGCCGCCGCTTGAGCCGGATCAGGGCCGAGATTTCTTCGTCGCCATGACCGTCGGCAAGCAATTGGCCGTAGTCGGCCAGGGCCGCCTGCGTGGTGGCAAGCTGCGCGCCCAGCTCGCTGGCAATGGCCTGGACGATGCCCAGATCCTTGTGCAGCAGGGCCAGCTTGAAGCCGCCTTCGAACTGGTCGGCGAGCATGGTGCGGCCGCGCTTTTGCAGAAACCACGAACCAGCCGCGCCATTGCCCAAAGTGTCGATCAGGGCATCGGTGTCCAGTTCCAGGCGCTCGGCCAGGGCCAGGCCCTCGCACACCGCCTCGGCAATCCCGGCCACCATCACCTGGTTCACCGCCTTGGCTGCCTGGCCGGCGCCGACGGCACCGAAGTGGGCGATGCGCTGGCCGAAGCTGGCCAGCAGCGGCCGCACCCGTTCGACATCGGCGGCGCCGCCACCAACCAGCACCGACAACGTGCCATTGCGTGCGCCTTCCACGCCGCCGGTGACCGGCGCATCGACGAAACCGACACCGCGCGCGGCCAGCCGCTGGGCCGCGGTACGCGCCGTCGCCGGCGACACGGTCGAGGTGTCGACCACCAGGCTGCCCGGCTGAAGGCCCGGCTCCAGCGCCTGGATCACCGCCAGCACATCGGCATCGGCGGCGACGCAGACGAACACCACATCGCAGCTTTGCGCCAGTTGTGCTGGCGTTTCCGGTGCCGCCACCGCCAGTTCCTGCGCCAGCGCGCCGGCCTTGGCGGCGGTGCGGTTCCAGACCGCGGCCAGAAAACCGGCGCCGTGCAGATGACGGGCCATCGCCTGGCCCATCGCGCCCAGGCCGATGAAGCCGGCGCGCAGCGTATTGTTGTCCATTGGCCAAACCTCCAGGGCAAGTGTGGAAAGCCGCCGTCGGCCGGCACACACTTGGGGGCCGGCCGGGTGGCCGTTACAATAGGCGGTCATCCGTCCATACCGGCCCGCATGGCCGGCCCGGGCAGCACCGGGAAGGGCTCCCATTCTGCCGTAAGAAGGCTGGTTACTACGATGAAGATACTTGTCGGCTACAAGCGCGTGGTGGACTTCAACGTCCGCATCCAGGTCAAACCCGATGGCTCCGGCGTGGTCACCGATGGCGTCAAGCTCTCGCCCAACCCGTTCGACGAGATCGCGCTGGAAGAAGCCCTGCGCCTGCGCGAGAAGGGCATCGCCGAGGAAGTCGTGGTGGTCGCGATCGCCCCGGCCGACGCCCAGCCGCACCTGCGCAACGGCCTGGCCATGGGCGCCAACCGCGCCATCCACATCGTCAGCGACGGCCCGGTGCAACCGCTCACCGCCGCCCGCGCCCTGCTCAAGCTGATCGAGAAGGAACAGCCCGGCCTGGTGCTGCTGGGCAAACAGGCGATCGACGACGATGCCAACCAGACTGGCCAAATGCTGGCCGCCCTGTGGCAGCGCCCGCAGGCCACCTTCGCCTCGGAACTGGCCATCGATGGCCAGGTCGCCCGCGTCACCCGCGAAGTCGACGCCGGCCTGGAAACCATCGAGATCGACCTGCCCGCCGTGGTCACCACCGACCTGCGCCTCAACGAGCCGCGCTTCATCAAGCTGCCCGACATCATGAAGGCGCGCAGCAAGCCGCTGGAAACCCTGCCGCTGTCCGACCTGGGCGTGGAACCGGGCGATTTCATCGCCGCCGGCCAGCACGAGCCGCCGCCGGCCCGCGCCCGTGGCGTCATGGTCGACGACGTCGCCGGCCTGGTCGACGCGCTCAAGCAGCGCGGCCTGGTCTGACGCCCACCGCCATCGCCTACCGGCGGCACCATCGGCCGCCGCCACCGACATTTCCCCGGAGTGATCCATGAGCAAGGTTCTCATCATCGCCGAACACCTGGACGGCCAGCTCAACCCCAGCACCGCCAAGTGCGTCAGCGCCGCCGCCAAACTCTCGCCGCAGGCGATCGACATCCTGGTGCTGGCCGAGCAGGCCGATGCCATCGCCGCCGACGCCGCCAAGATCGACGGCGTCGGCACCGTGCTGACCGTCAGCCGGGCGGAAAACGCCCAGCCGCTGGCCGCCATCCTGGCACCACAGGTAGCCAAGGCCGCCGACGGTTACAGCCACGTCTTCGGCCCGTCCACCACCTTCGGCAAGGACCTGATGCCGCGCGTCGCCGCCCTGCTCGGCGTCGGCCAGGTCTCCGACCTGATGGAAGTGATCGACGCGCACAGCTTCAAGCGCCCGATCTATGCCGGCAACGCCATTGTCACCGTCACCGCACCGGCCGATGCCCCCGTCATCGCCACCGTGCGCACCGCCTCCTTCCCGGCCGCCGGCAGCAATGGCAGTGCCGCCGTGCAGGCGCTGGACCTGGACGTCGAACTGCCCGGCCACACCCGCTTCGTGGAACTGAAAGCCGGCAAGAGCGACCGCCCCGACCTGCAGACCGCCAGCCGCGTCATCTCCGGCGGCCGCGCCCTGGGCTCGGGTGAAGCGTTCAAGGTGATCTACTCGCTGGCCGACAAGCTCGGCGCCGGCGTCGGCGCCTCGCGCGCCGCTGTAGACGCCGGCTACGTGCCCAACGACATGCAGGTCGGCCAGACCGGCAAGATCATCGCCCCCGAGCTGTACATCGCCGTGGGCATCTCCGGCGCCATCCAGCACCTGACCGGCATCAAGGACGCCGGCACCATCGTCGCCATCAACAAGGACCCGGACGCGCCGATCTTCGAAATCGCCGACATCGGCCTGGTCGGCGACCTGTTCAAGATCCTGCCCGAGCTGGAAGCGGCGTTGTAAATGTTCTACGCCTGAGCGGCCCGGTAATGGCGCCGCCCTGCTGACCAACACGGCCCGGCCTGCTGATGCATGCCGGGCCGTTTTGTTTTCCGGGGGGCCGATCCTGGGCGCGAAGCTGAGGCTCACTGCCCTGTGCCAGCCCGCTGTCGTCGGGATGCCGTGTCACCGCAATGAAACCGCCTCTTGGCCGGTCCGGCCGGGCCAAGAGGCCTGGCATGGCGAGCCAGGAAGAAACGAGTTTACAAAACGTTGCAATTCAAACCAGAAATTCAATTGAACTATCCGCCGCCATTTCATAGGCTGATCTACTGATCTTGCCCAGGGAAAATATTGATGACCATCCGCCGACTTTTCGCCTTGCTGGCGCTGCTCGTTGCCGGCCACCTGCACGCGGCGATCGACGCCGGCATCTCCGGCTCCTGGTACGACCCGGCCAAGAGCGGCCAGGGCTTCACCATCCAGCATCTGGGTGGGCAATTGATGCTGCTGACCTGGTTCACCTTCGACACCCAGGGCAACCAGTTCTGGATGCAGGGCGTGGGCGAGATCACCGGCCAGCGCGCCGACTTCGAGCTTTACCAGGTCTCCGGGCCACGCTTCGGCCCCGGCTACGACCCCGATGCCGTCCGGGTGCAGGATGCCGGCACCCTGCGCATCACCTTCGATGACTGCCGCCAGGGCACCGCCGTCTACAGCGGCCATGGCCAGCTGCCGGCCGATACCCTGCACCTGCAACGGCTCACCCAGGCCGCCGGCTTCGGTTGCGGCGGCGCCAGCGCGCCGCCGTTCTCGGGCACCCTGCACCGGGGCATCAACGGCGCCTGGTTCGATCCGGATCGTGACGGCGAAGGCTGGATCGTCGAACTGCTCGATGACAGCTCCGCCCTGGTGTTCTGGTTCACCTACGACCAGCATGGCAAACCCGCCTGGCTGATCTCCATCGCCCAGGTCGACGGCAACCGTATCTTCGCCGAAACCGCCCATCGCCCGGTCGGCGGCCGCTTCGGGCCGAACTTCAATCCCGGCCAGGTGCGCAACGACGACTGGGGCGCCTTCGCCCTGAGTTTCGTCGGCTGCAACCACGCCACCATGGCCTACGGCGGCGTGGCGCCGTTCGGCAATGGCGGCCTGTCGAACGTCACGCGACTGGTCGGCATCAACAATGCCGACCCCTGCGCCTTCCCCGGCGGCCTGCGCTCGCTCGCCGGCGAACTGGAAGCGGCGCCCTACTCGGTCAGCGACGGCGACACCAACGACCCAAACAGCACGCTCCGACCCAATGACACCCCCAGCCAGACCCAGCGCGTGCAGGGCAATCCGGCCGCCATCAGCGGTTTTGCTTCGGCGGAAGGTGTCGGCGGCCAGGGGCGGTTTGCAGATGTTGGCGATGAAGTCGACGAATTCCGCATGAACCTCACCGCCGGGCAATCGGTGCAGCTGATCATCTCCGACTGGGATGAAGCCAATCCCGGCGCCAAGGACCTGGACCTGTTGATCTACTCCGCAAGCAACACGCAGGAACCCGTCTACACGTCACAGACCACCAGCCGCAACGAGTTCTGGCAGGTCACCGAATCCGGCGTCTATGACGTGCTGGTGGTCGCCTACCGCGGCGCCAGCAACTACACCCTGGCCGCCAGCTTCGCGCCCGTGCCGCAGGATTTCCAGGCCCTGTCCAGCCTTGGTGACTTCGTGCCCGGTGAAGTCATCGTCCGCTTCGATGAAGACGACGCCGACCAGGCCCACCACAAATCCGACGCCGCCATCGAGAGCCACCAGAAGGCCCGCGCCCAGGCACTGGGCCTGAAGCTGGAGCGCGCCGCCATCGATGGCCCGGTGCTGATGTCACTGGACGACTTCGGCCCGGCCGACAGCCTGATGAAATCCGCCGGCATCGAAACCGGCCGCACCCAGCAGCTGCTGTCTCAGCGCGGCTACGGCCTCGGCCGCGCCGGCGAAGAGCGGCGCAGTGAGCTGATCGAAACCATCAAGGCCCTGCAGGCCCGGCCGGATGTGCGGTATGCGGAGCCGAATGGCGTGATGTACCTGCAGTCATTGCCTTCCGATCCGGATGATTGGCGTCAGGCGTGGCACTACGGACAGATCAACGCGCCGCAGGCATGGTCGATCACCCCCGGCTCGCCCGATGTCATCGTGGCCGTGATTGACACCGGAGTTGCCGACCATCCCGACCTCAATGCCAATATTTTGAGAAACCTGGGCATTACGTTCAGTCAAAGCATCTCCCCGCCAGCGCGGGGATTCCCTGAACGAAGCGACCACGGGACGCATGTTGCAGGAACAATTGCGGCCGTGGCTGGAAACGGGCGCGGCGGAAAGGGCGTAGCACCGCACGCGAAGATCATGCCGATCAACGCGTACAGCCATATGGGAGACCAAGGTGGCTTTACCGTGTCTGATGTAGCCGACTCAATTCGCTATGCGGCCGGACTCGCCAGTCAAGCCGGTGTACCACTGCCTGCTCGCAAAGCCAGCACCATCAACATGAGCCTGGGAGGGCCAGGTTCCTGTCCTTCAAGCTATCAAGAAGCCATCGACCAAGCCCGCAGCCAAGGCCTTATCGTTATCGCGGCAGCCGGGAACGATACCTCCGGCTACGCGGTATCACCGGCCGGTTGCCAGCACGTGGTGAGTGTTTCAGCTACCAATCGCCGTGAAGATGCCGCGTTCTACTCAAACTGCGGCGGCCACATCGATGTCGCAGCTCCGGGTGGTGAAACCGCGCCCGAGGACAAAGACGAACCCACGATATACGGATTTCCAAGGTTTGCGCCAAACAATCCGTACGGTGGTTGCCGCACCTTCCAAGGAAGGATCGCCTCTAAGGAGGATGGCGTTTACAGCACTGTCATTCCCGGATATGGGCACCTCCCCGGCACTTCCATGGCAGCTCCTCATGTCGCCGGCGTGGTCGCTTTGATGAAGTCGGTACATCCCGGCCTGACACCTGCGCAGTTTGACCAGTTGCTGGCTGCCGGCAAGCTCACCCGCGACTTGGGCCCATCCGGTTGGGATAGCGAATTCGGCCATGGCCTGATCGACGCCCGCAAGGCGGTCGAGGCGGCGATGGAACTGGCCGGCGGCGCGCCTGCACCGGCCGTCCTCGTGGTCGAGCCGGCCTCGGTGGACTTTGGTGAAACCAACGACCGCCTCACCATCCGCCTGCGGAAGTCCGGAAGCGGCCAGCTGATCCCCACCCAGTGGTCGGCGAACATGTCCTGGATACAGTCGCTGACACCGATCCAGACAGACGCCGATGGCTTCGGCACTTACGAGGTACGCATCAGTCGCCAGGGACTCACGCCCGGCGAATACCAGGGCAACATCGCCTTCACCACCGCACCGGCCAGCCAGTCTCCGGTATCCGTGCAGCTAAGCATGCGCGTCGGCCAACCCCAGACTCGCGGCGATGCCGGCATGCTTTATCTGCAAGTCATCGACGCCTTCACCGGCCGAGTCTTTGACGAACTTTATGGCTCGGGACACCAGGGTCGCTACACCTTTGAGATCAACGGCCTAGTTCCAGGTGCGTACGTGCTGATCGCCACATCCGACAACGATTACGACTACTGGGTCTGCGATCCCGGCGAGTTCTGCGGCTTCTACCCCAACGAACCCGGCGCCCTGGTCATTGGCGACCGCAACGTCAACATCGGCACCGTCGTCGTCCACCCCGACCTCAGCGGCCTGGGCCAGACCACCGCCAGCAGCAACACCCTCAGCGACTTCAACGCGGCCGCTGAAAAGTCCACCCGCCCATTCGGCCCGATTGATCTGAGCCGGCACCGTCTCGCGCCGCCGCCCTCCGGCCAGGCCAAAGCCGGCGGCACGGAAATGACGCGTTTCAATCCCCAGCCTGAACACTGATCAGGCCAAGCACTGGCGTGGATGACGGTGGCCGCAGTTGGCCACCGTCTCCCGCCAGGCCTGCTCATTCCACAGGGCGCGAAGAACAGGCGCCGCCTCGTCGATTGCCCTGTATTGGCGCACCCACCACGCAAGAAAAATCATCATGAAACTGACAAACCTGATTCCTGCCGTCATTTCCATTGTTGTACTCTCGGGCTGCTTCAACCTGCCAACGCAGTCGTCACAGATCACCGGCACCTATGTCAGTGGCCTGAAGTACGAGGACTTTGAGTGCGAGCGATTGACGGTGGAAGCCGACAGCCTGTCGCGCAGGGAAAGACAACTCGTCCAGGCCCAGGACCAGCGCCGCCAATCAAGCAAGGTGCAGGCATTCTGGATCGGCTACGGACAAGGCGACGGTATCGAAGCCTCGGAGTTGTCGATGGTGCGCGGCGAGCGCGAAGCCGTGCTCAAAGCCATGGACAGCAAGCGATGCTCAACCAGAAACTGAGCGGGCAGCGGCCGACACGCTGGCCTGGGGGCGCACAGATTGATTGTCCGCGCCGTTCAGCCTCCAGCACGACTGACTGAGGAGGCAACGCGATGACCGACTTTCTGGACCAGTGGGCACAAGCCAGCCAGGCCAATGCCAGGCTGGTTGCCCAGGAAACGCTGATCATTGAAGTGACCGAAGCCCTGTGGGCGGTCCTGGAGCGGACCGGAGTCAGCAAGTCTGAACTGGCCGAGCGCCTGGGAATCAGCAAGAGCCATGTCTCCCAGGTACTCAGCGGTTCGCGCAACATGACCTTGAGGATGCTTGCCGACATGTGCTTCGTGCTCGGAGCCACGCCACGTGTCGACCTCGGTCTTGAGCCGGATGAGGAATGGCAGTTCGAGCACGAGGAACCGCTCCTACCGGAGCTATTCGGGCCGCACGTGCGCCTTCTTTCAGACGACGGCGCCACTGTGCTGACCCCGGGCCGGATGTACCGGCTGCAGGCGAAACCGTCGACATGAACCGATGCCTCTCGCGGCACGGCCGCTGGACCAGTTCTGCCGCATCGCCACCGAGCAACCGTGAAAAATTCAGCCGGTACGATTCCGCCGACTACCTGCGAACCGGGGAGGAGATCGCGCTGTACCTGGAAACCTGCGTGGACGAAGGCGGTGACGACCCTGCTTTCATCGCCCATGCGCTGGGCGTGGTCGCGCGCGCGGGCAACATGAGCCAGCTCGCCCGCGATACCGGTCTGACCCGTGAGGGGCTGTACAAGGCACTGTCCGGCGAGGGCAACCCGAGTTTTGCCACGGTGCTGAAAGTGGCACGCGCGCTGGGCCTGAAGCTGAGCTTTCAACCCGCGACCAACTGACCGGCTGACCGGCTGCTCACCCGGCCAACAGACCAGCGTTATGGCCATGCAGGAAGACATCGAGCCGGTCACTAATAGTTGGGCCGGTCCGGTCTTTAGCCTACTCCTCGGCAAGTAACGCTTCCCCCTTCGCTGGCGAAGGTGGAGTGAGGGGGATGCGCCGGGCGCGCAGCGCGCGGTGAAAAAGCCAGCACGGCTACCGCAGCACCTGGCAAAGAGCCTGCGCCGCTACCGCGCCGGTTTAGCCTGCTTTCGGCAGACCAGACGTAATCAGTTGCCGGCCGACTGCGCCATCCGTCGGGCGTTAGCCTCAACCAGTGCCGCCACCCGGCCCAGTTCCGCCGCGTCGCCGCCTTCGCTGATGAGCCTGTCTCGGGTCGCACCAGCCTGCACAAGTACCTGCCCGGACAGCGCTTCAACCCGGGCAGCCACCAGTTGCGCTGCAAATCCTGCCTCGCCGGCGAACTCACGCCAATCGTCGGCGGTCACCGCGTCGATGCGTGCGGCATTGCCGATGCGCAAGGCCGGACTGCGTTCGACCAACCGCTCTGGCAGGGCCATCGTTGGCACCAGATCGTAAAACGGCGCCAGCCGCCAACGGCGATCCCGCCCACAGAGCAGGGCCAGGTTCTTGGCATGGGCATCGGCATTACCGATCAGGGCGTTGAAGACACCCCAGTCGAGCAGACCTTGCAGGGCCACCGGCCCCAATCGAAGCCGGCGCACCAACTCCAGGCATTGCACCAGGCTTGGTCCACCCTGCGCCTGGTACTTCAGCTCCGGCGGATAGCCCAGTGCCTGACAGAAATCTTCCTGATGCAGACGCATCAACCCGCCTGTAGGCGCCTGCGCCCGGTCATAGCGCTCTACCAACAAGGCCCGTCGGTCGCCGCCAATCACAACCAGCCTGGCGGATGCGACCGACAGGCCCACGGCCGCGGCCAGGGCAAGACCGAAGGCTTCCAGATCACACAGATGACGGAACCGAAACGAGTCCGGCTTGAGGATGTGACTGCTGGGTTCATCGAACGCTGGCAATCGCAGCGCGCCGGACGCGTCCAGGACAATGGCGATCTTGTCCTGGGCGCCGGCCAACGACAGGCGCAGAGGCGTGCCCAGCAGGGCAAATCCGCCCTCCTGGGCGCCATCGTCCATGTCGGACAAAGTCATGTCGGATAAAGAATCGAGCGGGGGCAGCACCGCTGCCGTGGCAGCCCCGGGACCATGCAGGCTTACCGCGCCTGCGCACTCGCCGCCAATGGCGGCAAGCAATCCGAAGTCATCCCAAACCGGCAAACGCAAACGGTTGCTGATCGCGGTGCGCACGGCACCTTCGGGCAACAGGTTGCAGAACCAGTTGCGGACAACAGCGCCCTCGAAACGCGTCTCGCGCAATGGCAGGCTCGCTGAAAGTGCGACCGAATCGGGGCGGGCGAGGTAATCGGGAGCATAGGTAAACGCCCATTCTTCCGGGCTGCGCAAAGGTCCATCGATGGTCAAAAGGCCAGCGTTATGGTCGTGCAGGTAAACATCGAGACGATCGCTCATGGCTGCCCCGGCCCGATCTGCAGTTGCAGGCCGAGCGTGGCGATCACGTCCAGTGCTTTGGCCAACTGGATACCGGGCTTGCCCCGCTCCAGTTCGCTGATGAAGCGCAGGCCGGTGCCGGCCAGGCCAGCCAGTTGTGATTGACTCAGACCGTACTGCTGACGGGTGGCGCGGATGACCGCGCCGACATCGGCGACCGAGTTGATCAGCCCGGGGGTTCCCGAGCGGGAGAATTCGGAGATCATGGTGGTCTCACAGGATCAATGTTACCGATCAGTATAATCGGCCCCGGATGGCGCCAAGTCAAAGGGATTCTTCCCGACCGGGATCAATCAATACGGCTGACCTGCCACTACCTTGCCGCCGGCACACCCCGGCTCGCCTGCCCGTCCCGGCGCACCGACTATCATTCCCGTCCTTGCCCTTTGCCTGCCGGACCGCCTCCGCGACGTGACCGAATCCGCGCCCCTGCCGCTTGCCGTTGATATGGATGGCACCCTGGTGCTCAGCGATACGCTGCACGAATCGCTGCTGGTGCTGTTGCGGCGCCAGCCGCTGTGGCTGTTCGTGCTGCCGCTGTGGCTGCTGCGCGGCAAGGCGGCCTTCAAGCGGGAGGTGGCGGCGCGGGTACAGGTGGACCCGGCCACGCTGCCGTTGAACACGCCGTTCCTGGCCTGGCTGCGCGAGCGCCATGGCCGGCCCGGGCAGGGCGAGATCGTGCTGTGCACGGCGGCCGATGCGGCGGTGGCGCAGGCGGTGGCTGGCCATCTCGGGCTGTTCGATGCGGTGATCGCCAGCGATGGCACGCGCAATCTTTCCGGGCCGGCAAAGGCGCTGGCGCTGGTGCAGCGCTACGGCGAGCGCGGTTTCGACTATGCCGGCAACAGCGCCGCGGACCTGGCCGTGTGGCAGCAGGCGCGCGGCGCGGTGGTGGTCAATGCGCCGACGCGGGTGTTGCGGGCGGCGCAGGCACAGGCGGCCGGGGCGCCGGTGCAGGTCATCGCCGGTACACGGCCAACGTTGTGGACCTGGCTGCGCGCGCTGCGCCTGCATCAGTGGGTGAAGAACCTGCTGGTGTTCGTGCCGCTGCTCGGTGCGCACCTGTGGTTCGACACCGATGCCCTGGGCCATGCCCTGCTCGCCTTCCTGGCCTTCGGCCTGTGCGCCTCCAGCGTCTACCTGCTCAACGACCTGATGGATCTGGCCGCCGACCGCGCCCATCCGCGCAAGCGCCAGCGGCCGTTCGCCGCCGGCCAGTTGCCGCTGGCCGGCGGGTTGCTGGCGCCGGTATTGCTGATCGCGGCCTTTGCCCTGGCGCTGCAACTGCCGGACCGCTTCATCTGGGCGCTGGCCGGCTACTGGCTGCTGACGGTGGCCTACACCTTCCGCCTCAAGCAGGTGCCGGTGCTGGATGTGGTGGTGCTGGCGGCCCTGTACACCTCGCGCATCATCGCCGGCGCCGTGGCGGTGCCGGTGGCGGCCTCGTTCTGGCTGCTGGCGCTGTCGATGTTCCTGTTCCTGAGCCTGGCCCTGGTCAAGCGCTATGCCGAGCTGCTGGTGATGCGCGACAGCGGCGTCGCCGACGTGGCCGGTCGCGGCTACCGCAGCGACGACCTGCCGATGGTCGGCAGCCTGGGCGTGGCGGCCGGCTTCCTGTCGGTACTGGTGCTGGCGCTGTACGTGAACAGCGGCACCGAAGGCACGGCGCTGTATGGGCAACCGACGCTGCTGTGGCTGCTGTGCCCGCTGCTGCTGTACTGGATCGGGCGGATGTGGATCCTCACCCACCGCGGCCAGATGGATGACGACCCGATGCTGTTCGCGGTGCGCGACAAGGCCAGCCTGATCGTGGCCGGGCTGGCAGCAGCCATTGCCGTGGCGGCGCTGTGAGCCACGCCGGCCCCGGCACCGGCCCGCAGGGCGCTGACCGCCCGGATGACGTCGCGCCCGGCGGCGACCCGCTGCCGGTTTCCACCCATGCGTCAAAAGCCGGAAGCACGCCGGCCACCACCGGGAATACGGCCTCGGCCACGCCACCCGCACTGCCTTCCTGGGGCAACCATCCGCAGGCCGCACCGGCCCGGGTGCAGGCGCTGCACTGGCGCGATGAGCCACTGCCGACGCCGGCATCCGCAGCGCCGATGCTGGCGCGCGGTAATGGCCGCAGCTATGGCGATGTCGGCCTCAACCACGGTGGCACGGTGTTGCTCACGCGCGGCCTGGACCGGGTCATCGCCTTTGACTGCCAACGCGGCATCCTGCGCTGCGAGGCCGGCATCCTGCTCGACCGGCTGCTGGAACTCACCGTCCCGCAAGGCTGGCTGCTGCCGGTGCTGCCGGGCACCGCGCAGGTGACAGTGGGCGGCGCGATCGGCAACGACATCCACGGCAAGAACCACCACCAGGCCGGCAGCTTCGGCTGCCATGTGCGCGCTTTCGAACTGCTGCGCAGCGACGGCACGCGCCTGGAATGCTCGCCCGACCACCATGCCGAGCTGTTCGCCGCCAGCATCGGCGGCCTGGGCCTGACCGGCCTGATCACCTGGGTTGAGCTGCAACTGGTGCCGGTACCCGGCCCCTGGTTGCTGGCCACGGACACCCGCTTCACCGGCTGGGACGCCTTCCACGAGTTGTCGCGGGCGCACGCCGCTGCCCAATACACCGTGGCCTGGCTGGACGCCCTGGTGCCGTCGGGCCAACCGTGGCGCGGCGTGTTCAGCCATGGCGATTTCGCTGCGCTTGATGACGGCCCGGCACCACCGAAAGCTCGTGCGGGCGTGCCGTTCACGCCGCCGCTGTGCCTGCCGCGCGCCGGCGCCGTACGCGTGCTCAATGGCCAGCGCTGGCGCCGCGCCCGGACTGATCCGGCACCGGTGCACTATCGCCGGTTCTTCTTTCCGCTGGATGCCATCGGCCACTGGAACCGGCTTTATGGCCGCCGCGGTTTCGTGCAGCATCAATGTGTGCTGCCCCCGCAGGTGGCCATCGATTCCCTGGTGCAGATCCAGGCCACCATCGCCGCCAGCGGCCAGCCGCCGCTGCTGGCCGTGGCCAAGACTTTCGGCCCGCTGGCCTCGCCCGGCCTGCTCAGCTTTCCCCGGCCGGGCACCACGTTGGCGCTGGATTTTCCGTTCCGCGGCGAACCGACAGTGGCCCTGCTGGCGCACCTGGATGCGATCGTCGCCGAAGCCGGCGGCGCGGTCTATCCGGCCAAGGATGCGCACCTGTCCGGCGCACATTTCCGTCAGTTCTTCCCGGCCTGGCAGCGCTTTTGCCCGTTGGTCGATCCGGCCTTTTCGTCCAGCTTCTGGCGCCGGGTGATGGCCGATGCCAAACCGCCACCATGAGCCAATGCCCGCAACCCAAGGCTTTTGCTTCCCCCTTCGCGCGCGAAGGGGGAGTGAGGGGGATGCGCCGGGCGCGCAGCGCGCGGCGAAAAAGCCCGCGCCACGACCGCAGGCTGCATCCTCGCCAGCCCTCCTTCCAGAAAGGAGGAAGCCCGAAGCATCACATTACCCACCAAGCTGTGAGCCTTGCACCATGACCCGCATCCTCATCATCGGCGCCACCTCGGCCATCGCCGAAGCCAGTGCCCGGCTGTGGGCCGCGCGCGGCGCCCGCCTGCACCTGCTCGGCCGCTCGGCGCCACGCCTGGAGGCCATCGCCGCCAACCTGCGCGCCCACGGCGCCGTGGTCACCACCGGCCTGCTCGATGCCAACGAGCTGGACGCCCACGCCGCCGCCCTGGATGCCGCAGGCACCGAACTGGGCGGCATCGACATCGCCCTGCTCGCCCACGGCACCCTGCCCGACCAGGCCGAATGCGACCGCTCGCCGGCCGCCACCGTGCAGGCCCTGGCCGACAACGGCCTGAGCACCCTGGCCCTGATGAACGCCCTGGCCACCCGTCTGGCCGACCAGGGCAGCGGCACCCTGGCGGTGATCTCGTCCGTTGCCGGCGACCGCGGCCGCGCCAGCAACGGCGCCTATGGCGCGGCCAAAGCCGCCGTCAGCACCTACGCCAGCGCCCTGCGCCAGCGCCTGACCGGCAGCGGTGCCCACGTGCTCACGATCAAGCCCGGCCTGGTCGACACGCCGATGACCCGCCACTTCCGCAAAAGCCCGCTGTGGGCGCAGCCCGACGCCATCGCCCGCGGCATCGTCCGCGCCATCGACCGCCGCCGCAGCGTGGTCTACCTGCCGTGGTTCTGGCGGCCGGTGATGGCAGTGATCGCCCTGATCCCGGAGATGGTGTTCCGGCGCTTGCGGTTCTAGGCCGCCAGTTGAATCAGTCTTCAGTTATCTGGAGCAGTTCACGGCCGAAAGGTAAATCATGGTCATGGATGGCCCATATCGCGGGAGCTATATCGCCAGGATAAACTGAAGGGCAATCAATCGGCACTCGCCCGGCAGCGGCAGCCAACTCTTCACGCAGGCATTGAATACCGGCACGCTCCCACTCCACCTGCCGCTGGTTTGCGCGCGGATCCCAAACATTAACGTGAACCACCTTGACCATTAGCAGCACCATAACCAGTGCGGGCACGCCCTTCTTGAAAAAACCCCATCTAGTGGCGATAATATTCAGTGCGACAGCCCATGATATTGGCAGCATCGCCGCCAGCCACCAGTAATGAAACCTGATTTTGGCAAACCCGGCAACATCACTGGCACCGGCATAGTCTGGAACGAAGCCAGCGCGACCTGAGGTGACGATGGCGGCATAGGCAAAAGATCCACCGAATAGCGCCAGCCCGACAAACCGCTCCCAAGACAGGGTCTTTTCGTTATCAACATGTCGGTGCCGGAAAAGCAGGAAAGTCAGGCCCAGCACAGCACTCAACAACAGGGCTAGAAGATCCAGGCTCAAGGCGGTCCCGCGCACGCCCAAGCCAGCACCAAACAAGCCGGCCAGATAAAGCCAGTAATTGATGCTGGACGGATAGACCGTGGCGGTTGCGTGATTGCGGTCAAGCAAAGAACCCTGGGCCCCGACCACGAGTACGAGCTGCACCACCATTGTCGCGAGTGCAAACAGCAATATCAGCCAAAACAGGGCCCTGCGCTGCGGCCAGCGCAAAACATCAGGATAAACCAACAGATAAGCCAGCGCAACTGCTAGAAACAGGATTGGCCCGCTTATGTAGGACAGACCGGCAGCAACAACGAGCAATCCCAGCGCCAGCCCTTTCCAAACTCCGACCCTGCCTTCACCATAATGAAGAACCACAAACAGGAACAATACCGGGAGGAATTGATGGTAGGCGATAAGCTGGGCGCCCCAGTAGGAATTGCCACCAACGGCAATGGCAAGACCAGCCACAGCTACCGGCGCAAAGTACCCGCAAACCCGTATTGCCAGAGTTATGGCAAAAGCCAGAAACAGCGCGAGCAACGTCAGCCCGATCAGCCGCAGCGCTTCCAGACTTCCGCCGGTAACGGTGATAACCACCCAATCGATCAACTGACCGGTAAGGAAATAGGTGTCGTTGCTGGCAACTGCCAACCATTGCCAGCCGCCATCGACCAGAGAGTAGGCACCAGGCATGAAATACCGCCAATCATCCAGGAATGGCGTGATTGGAGCATTGATGAACGGGAACCAAACTGCCAGGCCGAAGGCGACTACCACCGAGCACCAAGCCAGTCCGAGCCATAGCCCATTTTGGCGCGGCCACAAACACATCATGCCCCATGCCAGCAACAGCGTAGTGAGCAGTCCAAAAGCGAACCCGGAAAAAATAAGCCAGTAAGGAACAGAAACCCGCAACTGTGGATCCGACCCTGAAGCAGAAACCTGAAGGGACTCCTGATCGACAGCCACGGCAACGTTGTTCACCGCCTCTATGGAGCTCAACGGCACATCCGCCCGGAAAAACAGATACTTGAACCTGACCCGATTCAACTGGAGCGTGCCTGCTTTCTCGCTGGGATCCAGCCGAAGTTCGGCAGGCAACCGCAATGGCAAGCCGAACCGCACGGTCCGTTCACCGGGCAAAACCACCTCCCGCACCGATCCGGCTTCACTCCAGGCCTGATCTGCCGAGTAGAAGACCTGCGCGTAACCGCCCTCACTCACCAGTGACACCAGCAGTTGTGGTCGCTGCGCGAACAGCAGCGCAGCCATCCCCGTCAGGATCAAGACAAGGAACAGGCGGGCAGGTGACTGAAAGCCCTCTTGCAAGCGCCAGGACCGTCTTTTCATGGTCGTCCGGGTCTGATCAGTCTGCAGCATGATCCGCCACCTGCCCGGGAGCCAAAACCCACCGGGCTATCAGGTAATTCAAAGGCACGGTGATGGCGATGACAAACAGCAGACTCAGGCGCGGGTCGACGCCAAGCGCTTCGATCAGGCCGTAGTTGATGGCCAGCCCGAGCAGCAACTGCGGCAGATAGACCAGGGGAAAGCGCAAGGTGCGCGCCCAGCTCGCCGGTACCCGGAACACCCAGCGCAGGTTGAGCAGATAGCTGACCGACAGTCCGGCCAGAAAGGCAATCACATACGCCAGGTTGTACCCGGCCACCGGCAACAACAACAGGTAAACGAGGTAGGAGGCAACGGTATTGACCAGACCGGTGACCACGAAACGGGAGAACCGGCGCGCGCCCGGCAACACGGTGTTGCCAGCCGGTTGCCGGCTCACCCGCGCTGCTCCATCAACTGCCGGAATTGATCGTAATCGCGGATGTAATCGTCGGCATCGTAGGGGTCGGAAGCGAACACCAGCAGCAGGGCATCGGCCGAGTATTTGTACTGGATGCCCCAGGTCATCGGCGGCAACAACAGGCCAAGGTCCGGACGGTCCAGTAACACTTCGCGCCGCTGCCGGGCATCGTCAACGACCACTGCACAACTGCCGCGTACGCAGATCAGGAACTGGCTGCAGCGCCAATGGGCATGCTCACCACGCACTTCCCGGCTGGGCACGTCGTAGACCATGAATGCCCGTTTTGCATGGAACGGCACATGCTGCCCGAACTCCATCGCCGACAAATTGCCACGCAGATCGCGGACCTGCGGCAGCCGGTGCAGCGAGGCGCCGTTGACACCCAGGTCGACCACGGCATCGCCGTCCGGTCCGGGCCCAGGAGTGGGCTGTGACAGACCGGTGGCGGCGCCCGGAACATAGCCGACGATGCTGGCCGGATTGCCCACCACGATGGCGTTCGGCGGCACCGACTTGGTGACCACGGCACCGGCTCCGACCATGGCATTGGAACCAATGGTGATACCCGGCAGCAGGGTGGCATTGGCCCCGATCGATGCGCCCTTGCGCACGATGGTCACCGGGTACTGCTTCAGGTGCTGGCGGCTGCGCGGGAACGGATCATTGCAGAAGGTGGCATTTGGACCGACGAAGACATCATCCTCCAGCTCGATGCCATCCCAAATCTGGACGCCACACTTGATGGTGACCCGGTCGCCGACCACCGCTGCCCCTTCAATGAAGACATGATCACAGACATTGCAGTCGGCTCCGATCTGCGCGCCTTCCAAGATATGGGCAAATGCCCACACCCGGGTGCGCGGGCCGATGGTCTTGGATTCGCATAGGGCTTGCGGATGGACGAAAGCCGTCTCACTCATGTCCGGAACTCTGGGCTGGCCGGGTCACGCCCGGGATAATTACGCTGCACGCGCACCACTGCCAAGGCGCGCTCCTTGGAGTTTTCATAGCCGCGCCAGGCGTAGACGCCAACGATTCCCAGGCCCAGGGCATTGAGGCCGCCGAAGCCCAGGATGACGATCAACGTGGCGGTGTAACCAGGCACTTCGATCGCACCAGATAAACGCCCGGCCACAGCGAGAATGGTGAACACGAAGGCGATCGCCAGCAGGATGAATCCGAGCATGATCAGCATCCGGATCGGCAGATCGGAGAACGCGAACAGGCTGTCGAACAGGTAGTCGAGCTTGCGCCGGAAGCCCCAGGCGCTGCGCCCCTCCTGGCGCGGCAGGCGGTCGTATTCCAGCGTCGTGCGCCGGAAACCCAGCCAGTAGAGCTGGCCGATCAGGGAGCTGCGCGCTTCGTTCATGCCCAGCAACTCGTCGCGGAAGGCACGATTGCAGGCGAATACATCCACGCCGCCGGGTGGCACCTGCGGCATTACCAGGCGGCGGAACAATGACCAGAACAGTGCCGAGAACATCCGGCTCAACCACGGGTCGCCACGGCTGCGGCGGGTGCCGACAACGACGTCGACATCGCCGGTGATCAGCTCGCGATGGAATTGCACCATCAGCTCCGGTGGCTCCTGCAAATCGGCCGCCATGACCGCGAAATGTTCGCCCTTGGCCGCCTGCAGACCGGCGCGGATTGCCGCGAATGAGCCGAAGTTCCGGCTCAGCAGCACCAGCCGGGAAGCAAACGCGCAATCCGGCAGCTCTTGCGCCAGCAGCTCGGCACTGCGGTCCGGACTGCCATCGATGACAAAGACCGCCTCGAAGTCGTCGTCGATGTCGGCACGGATCGAAGCGATCGCCGCCAGCAGGCGCGGAATCGACTCCTCATTACGGTATACCGGCACGATCAGCGAGAACATCACGGCCTCCAATCTGCCAGGTGTGTCGCAACTTTTTCGACCTCCGCATCCGTCATCCAGGGGTGGCAGGGCACGGTCACCACTTCGCGTGCCAGCCGCTCCGTCACCGGCAGTTGCACAGGGTTGTATTGGCCGGCCCATACCTGCTGGCGATGATCCGGCACGGGATAGTGAATGTCGCTGGCGACGCCCTGCTCATGCAGGAAATCGCGGAAGGCTTCGCGTTCGGTGCAGCGCAGAATGCACAGGTGGTGGACATGGTCATCGCCCGCTCCGTGGTGCATCAGCAGTCCGGTGCCGGCAATTGCGGCGGCATAACGACCAGCAATGGCACGACGACGCGCATTGGCCTGATCCAGTGCCGGCAGACGGGCAGCCAGCACGGCGGCTTGCAGCTCATCCAGCCGACTGTTGCACCCGCCGCTGCGCAGCACCTCGTACTTCGTCCCCCAGCCGTATTGGCTCAGGGTACGAACAGCCGCCGCCAGCTCGGCATCCGCCGTGACGACGGCGCCACCATCACCGACAGCACCCAGGTTCTTGGTCGGATAGAAGCTGAAAGCCGCCAGATCACCCCAGGCACCCGCCCGCCGGCCGTCGCGCTGGGCACCATGGGCCTGCGCGCAATCTTCGATCACCGACCAGTTGCGACGGCGAGCGACCGCCAGCAGCGCCGGCATGGCGGCCAGCAGACCGTACAGATGGGTGACCACCACGGCCTTGATCGACGGGTCGTCCAGCCGCGCCATGGCATCGGGACAGATCAGCATCGTTGTCTCATCGACGTCGCAATAGACCGGATGGCAGCCGGCCTGCATGGCTGCCGTCGCCGCGTACATGCCGGCATTGGCCGCCATTACCACGCCGTCACCACGCCCCAGACCCAAGGCGCGCATCGACAGCTCAAGGGCATCGGTACCATTGCCCACGCCAATGCAGTGTCCGACGCCGCAATAGTCGGCAAACATCTGCTCAAAGGCGGCGACTTCCCTTCCGAGCACGTACCAACCGCTGTCAAACACCCGCTGGGCCGCTTCGAACAACTGTTGCGCCTCGGCGTGCGCCGCGCGCTTCAAATCATTGAGGAGGATCATTGCCTGCCTTCGGTGAAAAATCGGCATTCATGAGTTAACAATATACAGAGGCCCGTACTTATATTTTTTCGTGTGGTTTGTGGGCAATCAACGATGTTGTACTGGCCAGCTCGAAATTGATCTCGGCAGGAAGTCCGGCGACAAAAGGTTGATTCAGATAATCCAACGGATTGCCAATCAGGTCCTGCACACGCATCTGCAAGAACTCGTCCCGCTCCGGTCCCGCAAGGCCGGTCAGCCAGCGGTTGAGAATGTGGTTGAGTGTCCAGATCGGCAAGCCGCTGGCCGCGACATGCTGGTCCTGCACCTCCAGCCGGCCATCGAACAGGTTGCGCAACCCCTGATGGGTCATGTTGTAGTAATGGTGCGGGTACCCGTGCAGCGCCTGCAGGAACGGGACGACGCAATAGAGGCGCCCGCCCGGCTTGAGCACCCGGCAAATCTCTCGGGCACAGAGGAAGGGATCCTTGACATGCTCCAGCACATTCAATGACAGGACGCCGTCGAAACTGTTGTCGTTGAACGGCAGCACCTCACCAACGCCAAGTACGTCGGTGGTGGGATAGGCAACGATCTCGTAATTGACGACATTGGCGTAGTACGTGCTGCGCAACCCGGCGCCACAATCCAGCAGCATGCCCTCAGGCGCGCCATTGATCAGGCCCAGGGCAATGGGGTCGTAATCGTGGCTGGAAACATTGTCGGTATCGACGATGTCGTATTTTTTCCGCAGCGCTTCGGGCAGGCAGTCCACTACCCCGGCTGTGTCGAAGCGGGCATTGCAGTCCGGCCGGAGCAGGCCACGGATGCGGACCAGCTTGTCGTGCTTCATGGCCGCGAACTGCGGCCCTGCGGGATCACAATGGTCCGCCACCCGGGACTGCCCCACATCGGTCGTTCCACTGTCCCTTACAGGCCTGGACACCAGATTCCTCAGCTTTCCCAACAGCTGTTTCATCCACCAACCCCCTTGTCATGATGTGGCCTGCACAATACAGCTTTGTGCTGGTTCATAAACGAACCGGAGCCGGGACCCAAAGTCCCCGGCTCCGGCCGCATCGGTCAATCCGACAACGCCGAATCCAGTTCCGCCCGCAGGTCGGCGACATCTTCGATGCCGACCGACAGGCGTACCAGGTTGTCGGTGATGCCCAGTTCGGCGCGGCGCTCGGGCGGGATGCTGGCGTGGGTCATGATGGCCGGGTGGTTGACCAGGCTTTCCACGCCGCCGAGGGATTCGGCCAGGGCGAACAGCTTGCAGCGTTCAAGCATGCGCCGGGTGGGCTCCATGCCGCCCTTGACGTAGAAGCTGACCATGCCGCCGAAGCCGTCCAGGGTGCGCTTGGCCAGTTCGTGCTGCGGGTGCGAGGCCAGGCCCGGGTAGATCACCTTGTCGACCGCCGGGTGGCTTTCCAGCCACTGGGCGATCTGCATGGCGTTTTCGCAGTGCGCCTTCATGCGCAGGTGCAGGGTTTTCAGGCCGCGCAGTGCCAGGAAGCTGTCGAACGGACCCTGGACGCCGCCGACGGCGTTCTGCAGGAAGGTGAGCTGTTCTTCCAGCTCGGGATCGTCGCCGACCACGAGCATGCCGCCGACCATGTCGGAGTGGCCGTTGAGGTATTTGGTGGCCGAGTGCATGACCAGGTGCGCGCCTTGCTCGATCGGGCGCTGCAGGATGGGCGTGGCGAAGGTGTTGTCGACCGCCAGGCGGATATCGCGCTTGCGGGCGAATTGCGCCAGCACGCCGATATCCAGCACCTTGAGCATGGGATTGGTCGGCGTTTCGGCCCAGATCAGGCGCGTATTCGGGCGCACGGCGGCGGCCAGGGCCTCGGCATCGCCCAGGTCGACGAAGCTGAATTCCAGGTTGGCGGAACGGCGGCGTACGCGCTCGAACAGCCGGTAGGTGCCGCCGTAGACATCATCCATGCAGATGACGTGGCTGCCGGCGTCCAGCGTGTCGAGCACGGTGGCGGTGGCGGCCAGGCCGGAGGCGAAGGCGTAGCCGTGGCGGCCGCCTTCCAGATCGGCGACGCAACGCTCGTAGGCGAAGCGCGTGGGGTTGTGGCTACGCGTGTATTCAAAGCCCTGGTGCACGCCGGGGCTGGACTGGACATAGGTGGAGGTGGCGTAGATCGGCGTCATGATGGCGCCAGTGCTCGGGTCCGGCGCCTGGCCGGCATGGATGGCGCGGGTGCCAAGACCGTGTTCGGATTTCAAGAGGCTGCTCCCGTAACTGCAATGGATACCAGCAGCCATTATCGCGGATATTGCCGGGCAGGGTTCCGGGCCGCGTGCGGGCGTCGGCCGCGTGGTTGCCGGGGCGATTCTGGCCGGGCGGCAGCCGGCCGCTGGCAGGTGCAGCGGCGCTCGCGGAAGGATCAGCCGGCCGCGGCTGGCCGACGCAGCAAGCGCGTCGGATACATCGGGATAGTGAGCGTTGGCCCGCCAGTCGCGGGCTCATGGCGTGCCTGGGAGGGTCCTGGCCATGCCCGAATCCGCAGGCGCCAGATTGCGCCGGATCGGCGCAGGTTGGGTGGGATCGTCCGTCTGCGCGGCGATTCCCACCCGGGTTTGCCCTCAGCACCTGCATGGCTGGCCGTATCCGGGCCGGTGGTGGCTGGCCATCGGCCGCGGATCCGGCACCAACGTGTCGCCATTTTTCCAGCAGCGCCGTAAATATGGCGCGAAAGGAGTTTGTTACCTGTTGCCGTTAAGCCGGATCATGGACTTTGCCAAAGACCCTGATCAGGGCGAACCAAGCTGCTGCAAGCGCAGGTTGTCGAGCATGATCCGCGGCGCGGTGTAGGCGCCGTCTGACAGCCGCCGCGAGGCCAGGTGCAGGCTGTCGAATGGCACGCCGGCCTCCAGGTTCACGGTGCGGTAGCCGATGCTGTCGCGGCCGTCGGGGTCATCGCTGGTGATTTCGAACGAGGTGGCTGCCACCGGCTGGCCGTTCCGGTACGCCTGCAAGCTCACCTCGATGCCGCCCCAGGGCCCGTTTTCGTAATAGACCAGATCAACCGCGGCGCCGAGCGCCGGCGCATCCAGATCCATCCACAGGCTGGCCAGCGCGCCCAGCGAGAAGTTCGGCCCGGGGTTGAAGAAATACAGGTCGCCGGGATTGAGCACGTTCGGCGCGCTGCCGAACTCCGGGAAATCCTCGAACAGCAGGCCGGCATCCTCGATCACGAACTGGTTGCCCAGGCCGCCGTCCTCGACCGCGCCGGGCCCGAACGGATCGAAGCCGTCGCCGGGCCAGTAGCCACTGACCTGGTTGAGGTCGCGATAGCTGACGCCATTGTGCTGGAAGCTGGTGCCGGCGAACTGCTCGGGCAGGTCGTCATAGGTGCTGAGCGTGGTGTCGACCTCAAGCCAGCGGCCCAGGGCCAGGTTGTCGAGCATGATCCGCGGCGCAGTGTAGGTGCCGTCGGAGATCCGGCGCGAATGCAGGTGCAACTGGTCGATGGCGGTGTCGCCGGGCAGGCTCAGGGTGCGGAAGCCGATATTGTCGCGGCCGTCCAGGTCGTCGCTGAGCAACTGGAAGCTGGTCGCGGCCACCGGCTCGCCCTCGAAATAGCCCTGCAAGGTCACCTCGACCCCGTGCCACGGGCCGTTTTCGTAATAGACCACCTCGACGTTGACGCCGTAGGCGGGCTGGTGCAGATCCATCCACAGGCTGGCCAGCGCACCCAGCGAGAGGTTCGGGCCGGGGTTGAAGAAGTACAGGTCGCCGGGATTGAGCACATTCGGCGCGCTGCCGAACTCCGGAAAATCATCAAACAGCAGGCCGGCGTCCTCGATGATGAACTGGTTGCCCAGACCGCCCTCGGCGATGGGGCCGGGATTGAATGGCGTTTGATCGCCCAGCCAGAAGCCCGAAACCATGTTCAGGTCGCGATAGTGGACGCCGTTGTAGTCGAAGCTGGTGCCGGCGAACTGTTCGGGCAGGTCGTCGTAGTGGCTGGTGTGCCAGACCTGGGCCACGGTTTCGAAGCCGCTGTTGAACAACTGGTCGGCAGCCGCACCAGCCGGGGCCGGCAAAACAGACAGCAGATCCAGTTCGGCAGCCGGCAAGGTGGCACTGCCTGGCAGTTGCAGCGAAGTTGCCGGCACCGATGCCGACAGTGCGAGCAGGACGCCTGCCAGCAGGGGGATGGTCAGTGGTCTCATCGAGGTACTCCCTAATTGTGCGGTGAACCTGTGTGCGGTGATCGGCCGGCACCGCGGCCAGCCATCCCCAGCCTGTGGGCAATCGCCGCCGAGGGCATTCCAGTTCGATGACAGGCGATGGCCAAACGATGACAGGGCGGTCACCGGACGATGAAATGCAGCCCGATCGCTGTGTGACCATGCGCCGGCGATGACGAATGACGTCAGGCAGGGCCTTGGCGACAGCGTTGCGGCCAAGTGCCTGGTTCGTCGCCCATGGCCAGGAAAATTCGCCGTGTGGCGACAGGCGCCAGCCTGGACATCCACTGCCCCGCGGCCAGCATGGCGAAGCGGCCAGACGTGGCCGGTCAGTCGCTGCCGGGAAGCGGCCGCTCGCCGCGCAGTGCCTGAACCCGCTCAAGCGCACGCTGCCAGGCTTCATCGCGCCCCTGCGCCCGGAACAACTGCGCCTGGGCCCAGGCCGCGCGCAGATCCTGGTCGGCCCAGGCGGCAATGGTGCCGATGACGGCGGCCGCCTTGTCGATATCACCGCGCTCGAGCAGGGCCATGCCGTAGGGCTCGGCGACATGGACCAGATCTTCGGGCACGGCCAGTTGCTGGGCCAGATGGAAAGCCTGCGCGAACAGCGCCAGCGCCTGGCCATCGGGCTGCTCGTGCCAGGCCTGCTCGGCCAACGCCAGGGCGCGATGAACCTGGCGCCAGGGATTGGGATTGGCCTGCACCCAGGCAGCGAAGGCATCGGTCTGCCACCGCGCCTCGCCGACCCGGCCAATCCGGCGCAGGCTGCGCTGATAGGCAGCCCATACCGCCACGTAAAGATCTGGCCGCAGCCGCCGCAGGTCATCGGTCAGCACCGCCTGCAGGCCGTCAACGGTAGCCACGCTGACGGCACGGATATTGGCCACTTGGGCCTGCATGGTACGGGCGCCGATCACCACGGCGGCGTCATCGGGCGGGCTGGCGCCGGCCAGAATCCGTGCCAGCTCCGCCTCGGCGGCCGACAGGCGTCCGGTGGCGGCGAGCACGAAGGACCGGGTCAACGCCAACTGCCAGCGCAGGCGCTCGTTGCCGGTGTGCTGTTCAGGTGGCCACAACGAGGCCATGGTGGCGGCGGCGCGCTCCAGTTCCAGCAGTTGCAGTTGCACACCCACGGACAGATAGCGGACATAGGCAAGCTGTTCGCGCGCGCCCATCGCCACGAACCGGTGCTCGGCCTCGCGCAGCAATGGCTGGCTGCTGGCCGGGCGATAACGCTTTATCTGGATCAGGGCCAGGTTCATGTCGATCTGGGCCATGCCGACCAGGTCGCCGCCGGCTTCCATCTCGATCCGCGCCCGGCCCAGGTCGGCGGTGGCGGCATTCAGATCCTCGTTGCGCGAGGCGATGGCGGCGCGGCCGACGAAGGCCTGGGCCAGGCCGGCATGTTCGGCGCTGCCCTCCAGAAGTTCGATCGCCTCGGCGAAGGCCTCGGCGGCATTGTCCAGGTCCAGGCGCCGGAAACGGATGCCGCCCAGGCCGGCCAGTATCCGCCCGCGCAGTTCGGGTGAAGCTTCCGCTGGCAGTTGCGCCAGCAACTCGGCCAACCGCTGTTCGGCGGCCGGGTACTTGCCCTGGCCCTGGTCCAGCCGGGCATGCTCCAGTTGCACCTCGGGCAGGTGACGCAGCGCCTCCGGCGCCTGCGCGATGAGCTGGCGGGCGGTATCGAACTGTTCGGCCAGGATCGCCGCGCGCAGGCGCAATACAAGCTGTTCGGGAGCGATCGGCGCCAAGCCGGTCGCGACCGGGATCTGCCGGCCCAGGCGGATCAGCAGCAGGTCGGCGGCCGCCACCGCCGCCACCACCGGATCGTCAGCCGTCGCCTCGGTGGCCAGGCCGGAACTGGTCGCCAGGCTGGCACGCCAGCGACCGTGTTCCTGCCCGATCGCCGGTTCGATCACCAGGCTGCCGAAACGCTCGGCCAGGGCGGCCATCGAAGCCCCGGGCTGAACCAGCACGGCCAGCACATTCTCACTGGGCATGGCCGGCATGCCACCGGCACGCAGACGGCTGCCAATCATGTCCATCAGGCCCAGCCGCAGCCAGGCCCATTCGTCCTGGTCGGTGGCCGTGCCCGTTACCTGCACCGGCAGCACCAGTACTGCCGGCTGCCGGGCGCTGCTGTGTGCGTCATCCTGGCCACCGGCATTGCCGGCTGCCGGCATGTCAGCACTGCCCGGCGCCGGGTCGTGCGAACCGCGCATCCAGATCTGCCCGCCGATGATCCAGGCCAGCGTGAGCACCACCAGTGCGGCCAGCAGCCAGCGCCGTCCCGGGCGGGAAACCGGAGTGGTCGTCATGCCATCAACCGGGGCACCGGCAGGAGCGGCCGCCGCTGTGGATGTCGCCGCAGGCGGTGGCATCGCGGCCATACCGTCATCTGGATCAGCATCTGTACCGGCATCGGCGCCGGCATCGGCCACCGGCCCCAGGGCCACGCGCTGCGCCGGTGGCGCATCGGCGCTGGCGCCAGTCCGGGCGGCGTCGACGGCGGCCACCGCGGCAACGGCTCCGTCGGGTTCCTCGGTTTCGACCACCGTGTCCTCGACCCAGCGGTAGCCAAAGCGAGCCACCGTGCGGATCGCACCTTCGCTGCCGCTGTCACCCAGGCTGCGGCGCAGGCGCAGGATGGTCTGCGCCAGCAGGCTGTCGGTAACCTCGGTGCGGCCCCAGACCGCGGAAATCAGTTCATCGCGGCCGACAGCGCGCTCGCGATGGCTGATCAGATGGATCAGGCAATCCAGCGAGCGACCGGGCAAAGCGACCTGTTCGCCATCGCGGGTCAGCTCCCGCGCGGCCGGATCCAGCACCAGGTCGCGGAAACGATACCGTGTGTTCGCCATGTCCGGCAGCATATCAGGCGGGTCGGATCGCTCATCAGTGCCCTTGGTCCCGGATCTGCGCCCTGCTGTGGTTGCTGGCAAGGCGCCTGGTTTAGGCCACCGACGATGGCAGCCGCCAAGGCACGGCAACGGGCCGGGTGTGCTAATTTTCCAGCCCTTGACGCCCGTACTTTCTTCAAGGAGAACACCGATGAACACGCAGAGCATGCGCTTGTTGCCGCTGGCCCTGGCAGTTGCCCTGGCCGCCTGCAGCCAGGCCCCGGAAACGGCACCGCTGTCGCCGTCCGAGCCGCCAGCGACCGATGTTGCCGATCCGGTACCGGCGGCCACCGAGGGTGACACCGAGGCGAGCAGCCTTGATGCGTTGCTGAGCCAGTCGCTGGCCGGCGAGCATCGCAGCGAGGAACACCGCGCCCGCGACCAGTGGCGCAATCCGGCGCAAACGCTGGCGTTTTTCGGCCTGCGGCCCGATGCCACCGTGATCGAGGTGACGCCGGGTGGCGGCTGGTACACCCAGGTGCTGGCGCCGGTACTGCGCGGCCACGGCCAGTTGGTCACCGCCGTGATTGATCCGGCCAGCGCCGCCAATGAGCGCAGCCGCGACTATTACACGCGTGCCAACGAAGGCTTCCGCAACCTGCTGGCGGAAGCGCCGACGGTGTACGACCAGGTGCGCGTGCACGAGTTCGCGGTCAGCGAGCCCCGCTTTGGTGACGACAACAGCGCCGACCTGGTGCTGACCTTCCGCAACGTGCACAACTGGGTCGGCTCCGGCGCCGCGCCGGGCATGTTCGAAGGCTTCTTCGACGTGCTCAAGCCCGGCGGCGTGCTCGGCGTGGTCGAGCACAGCGTGGCTGCCGACTCAGCCGGTGAGCGTCCGGATTCGGGCTACATGACCGAACAGGCGGTGATCGACCTGGCCACAGCGGCCGGCTTCGAGCTGGCCGCGCGCAGCGACATCAATGCCAACCCGGCCGATGCCGGCGATCATCCCAATGGTGTCTGGAACCTGCCGCCATCGCTGCGCGTGGCCGAAGGTGAAGAGGCTGCCAGGTATGAGGCGATCGGCGAGTCCAACCGGATGACGCTGAAGTTCGTCAAACCGCACGGCGATGTCATCCTGCGCCAGGGCATGGACAATCCGGACGGTTCCCCGGATTGATGCCTGACACCTGACCCCCGCCAGAGCTGCGGCCACCTCGGTGGCCGTGGTGACGGTCGGGGCTGCGCCGCGCCCGGTCAATCGGCGCCGGGCGCGTTTGTGATCCCTGCGCAACATCCCCGTCGACTTGCAGTGCCGTAATCCGGGCGCCAATTCAGGCCGCCCGCCAAGCCACCAGCAGACGCCGGCTTGGAGCTGGCGTGGGCCGCTTGGGCAAGGTCGCCTTCGCCGCCGCTCAGGCCGGCAGCAGGTCGAGGACGCGCTCGGGCGGGCGGCCCAGTGCGGCGCGGTCGCCGCTGATCGCCAGCGGCCGCTGGATCAGGATCGGATTGGCCACCATGGCCGCGATCAGGGTCGGGCGATCCAGGGTTGGATCGTCCAGCCCGGCCTCGCGGTAGACGGCTTCCTTGGCGCGCATCAGCTCGCGCGGTTCCAGTCCGAGCAAGCCGAGCACCCGCTCCAGTTGCATGACTGTCGGCGGCGTCTCCAGGTACAGCACCAGCCTGGGTTCAACGCCGCGTTCGCGCAGCAGGGCCAGCGCCTGGCGCGAGGTGCTGCAGCGCGGGTTGTGCCAAAGAACCAGATCATTCATGACCATCCGCTCCGGGAAAGTTGTGGCAGCCGATGATTCTAGCGGCCACGGCCCGTTGCCCGGCGTGAGCGTGGACGCCTGGCCGCATCACGGCCTGCCTGATGCGGCCCCTGGTGCCCGATTCCCTTGCCGAGAGAATCCGCGCTTCAGCGGCCCGGCCGGATGTTGTGCTTGTCCTGCTCGCGGTCGTACTGGCGCATCTCGTTGCGGATGAAGCCGATCGCCTGCTCGACCAGCGGATTGCGCGAATCATCGAGCAGATCGGCTTCCAGCAACTGGGCCACGCGCTGGGCCACCGGCAGCAGGGTGTTCCAGGCATCCAGGGCCGGCATCGGGCCGGGCAGGGTCATGAAGAAGCTCAGCCCGGGCGTTTCCAGTGCGCTCATGTTGCGGACATCGAAACTGCCGGGCTTGGCGATGTTGGCCATGCTGAACACCGGGCCATCCTTCTCGCGGCCATCGACCAGGCGATGGAAGATGCCCATGTTGCCGTAGACCAGGCCGACCTTCTCGGCCACCACCATGACATCGTCGCCGCGCAGCAGATGGCCGCCGCGGGCGCGCACGAACAGGCTGACGATGCGTTCGAAACTCTGGTTCGGCCGGGCACCGACATCCGAACGTGCCGCCTCGGGCAGGCTGGCCAGGTCCGGCTGGCTGGCCGCGGCCGCGGCCGCCGGATCGGCGTGGCCGGTGTCGGCATCTGTGTGGGAATCGGTATCGGCGTGCTCGGCACCGGTCGAGGCCTGGGCAGGATCTTCCTGCGTCCAGGACAGCTCATCCTGAGCGCCGCGCTCAGCCGTCGAATCGAAACCGGGGCCGTCGCTGATGCCGGCATCGCCATCGGCCGGGTTGCTGGCGCCACCCATCACCGGCTCGATGCGCGGCTCGCGGCCATGGCCGCCGCGACCATTGCTGGCGCGGATGCGACGCTGGTCGCGCGCCGGCGGCTGGCGCGTGCTCCACCAGTACACCAAGGGCAACACCACCGCGAAACCGATGACGAGGATGAGCAGGCCGAGGCCGATTTGGTCGTTGATCATGGTCGATACCAGTCCATGGCCAGGTGGCAAGGTGGAATGATTGCAGGAAACGCAGGCCGCCGCACTGGCCGACCGCGATCGTGATGGTGGCTGCGCGCTGACACCGGTCGCCGCCGGCAGTCGGCCTGGATGGCGCTCAGCTCACGCCGGCCAACTGCGCCGCCTCGGCCAGGTCCACGCTCACCAGGCGCGACACGCCGGGTTCGCGCATGGTGACGCCGCACAACTGCTGCGCCGCTTCCATGGTGACCTTGTTGTGGGTTACGCAGACGAACTGGACCTCCTGGCTCATCTCCCTGACCAACTCGGAGAAGCGGCCGACATTGGCCTCGTCCAGCGGCGCGTCGACCTCGTCGAGCAGGCAGAACGGCGCCGGGTTGAGACGGAAGATGGCGAACACCAGCGACACCGCGGTCAGCGCCTTCTCGCCACCGGACAGCAGCGAGATGTTGGACACGCGCTTGCCCGGCGGTCGCGCCATGATCGCCACACCGGTTGTGAGCAAATCGTCGCCGACCAGTTCCAGGTAGGCATGGCCGCCGCCGAACAGACGCGGGAACAGTTGCTGGATACCGGCATTGACCCGGTCGAAGGTGTCCTTGAAGCGGCTGCGGGTCTCGCGGTCGATCTTGGCGATGGCCGTTTCCAGTGTCGTCAGCGCCTCGGTGAGGTCCTCGTTCTGTGCATCCAGGTAGTCCTTGCGCCGGGACTGCTCCTCGAACTCCTGGATCGCCGCCAGGTTGACCGGCTCCAGCCGGCGGATGCGGCGGTCGATCTCGGCCAGCTCATTGGCCCACTGGTCGGGATCGGCCGCATCGGGGAGCTGGTTGCACAGTTCCTGGGCATCATGGCCGGCCTCGACGACATCGGCCGACAGGCTTTCGGCGCGCAGGCTCAGGGCCTGGACGCGCATGCGCGCCTGGCCGATCGCTTCCCGGGCCTGGCCGGATTCGCGGTCCAGCCGGTGCCGGTTCTGCTCAAGCTGGCGGAACTCGGCCTCGCCCGCTTCCAGTGCCTCGCGCGCGGCGGTCAGATCCTTGTCCACGACCAGGCGCTGGGCCAGCGCGGCTTCGCGCGCGGCGACCAGCTCGGCCTGGGGCGCCTGCGCCTGATCGATCTGCTCGACCAGTTGCGCGGCGCGGGTCTGCAACTGGTTGCGTTGGGCGTCCAGCCGGCCCAGCGCCTGTTCCAGCGAAGCCAGTGCCGAGCGCCGCGCTTCCAGTTCCCGGTCGATGGCATGCAGTTCGCCGCGGGCACGGTCGGCGGCCAGGCGCAGATCCTCGCGCCGGGCCAGCAACTGGCGGCGCTCGTCATCGAGGGCGGCACGGGCGCCATCCAGCTCGCCCATCCGCGCCAGTGACTGTTCCAGGCGGCCGCGACCGGCCTTTACCGTCTCCTGGTCGGCGCTCAGTTGCGCCTGCAGGCGCGTGCTTTCATCGGCGATCTGCTGCTGGCGCTGGCGGGCATTTTCCAGGCGCTCCTGGCCGCTGCTCAGGCGGCCGGCGATCTCGCTCAATGCCCGGTGGCTCTGGTACAGCGCCCGCTGGCCGTCATCGCGGGCGATCTCGGCCTCGTGCTTGCGTTCCTTCACCGCCAGCAGTTGCTGTTCCAGGGCCGCTTGCCGCTGTGCCAGCGACGCCAGCTCGGCGCGTGTCGCCGCCAGCTCGGCCTCGCGCGCGAGAACGCCGGCCTGGGCGCCATCGCCGCGCACCGTGCGCACGAAATCGCGGCCCAGCCAGAGCCCGCCCGGGGTAATCAGGGACTGGCCGGGTGCCAGTGAGGCAACGCGCTGCCGGGCCGAGGCCAGGTCGGCAACGATGTCGACCCGGGCGAGCAGGGCCAGGGCCGCGGCCGGTCCGCGCACCTTGGCCGCCAGGGTGGTGCTCGCGGCGGCGCCGGATTGCGCCGGGCTGATGTCATCGGCCAAGGCCGGTGCGATCACGGTCAGGCCCTGGCCGGACTGCTTGTCCAGGGCATCGCCAAAGGCGCCGGGATCGTCCTGGATGGCGGCATCCAGCCAGCCCGACAGCACCACTTCCACCGCCGCTTCCCAACCGGACTCGACCTGCAGCGCCTCGCCCAGACGCTGGCCGCCGGCCAGCCCCAGTTCGGCAATCAGGGCCTGGCGTTCGGGCTGGTCTTCGCCCAGGGCGGCATGTTGCAGGGCTTCCAGCGATGCCAGCCGGCCACGCAGGGATTGCTCGCGCTTGCGCGTTTCGGCCAGTTCCTGCTGGCCTTGCTGTTCCTCGCGCTCAACGGCTGCGAATGCCTGCCGGAGCTGTTCCAGGCCCGCGGTGGCGGTGTCCAGTTGCGTGCGCAGGCCCGCTTCCTCCTCGCGCGTCTGCGCCAGGCCGGTGGCCAGGGTATCGACCTGGTTGCGTCCGGCCTCTTCGGCCAGCAGGCCCAGGCGTCGGTCGGCATCCAGGCACTGGCGATCAAGCAGTTCGATGCGGGCGCGTTCGACCTCGGCCGCGCGCGTGGATTCGGCCGCTGCCGCGGCATGCTGGTTGTAGCGACCCTGCCAATCGGCCAGGGCGGCCTCGGCATCGGCCAGGGCGCTGCCGGCCGTCTGAGCCTGCTCGCGGGCGCTTTCCAGACGCGGCCCGCTCTCGGCCACCTGCTCACGCAGGGCCTGGATCTGCGCCTGGTCGGCGCCGATGTGGCCGTCGACGTCGGCCAGGCTGTGCGCGGTTTCCTGCTGCTGGCGCTCCAGTCGCGTGCCAAGCTCGCGCTGGTGCTCCAGGGTCTGTTCAAAGCGCGCGATATCACCAGCGACGCGGTAGCTCTCCGCCTGGACGGTATTGAACCGGCTGCCCGCCTGCGCCTGCGCGGCGTGCACGGTTTCAAGGGCACTCTCGACCCGGCGCTGGTCGGCGATGACCCGCTCCAGGTCGGTTTCCTGTTGCGCCAATGCCGTTTTCTGCCCGCCCAGATCGAGCTGCACCTGGCGCAGTTCCAGGGCCTTGAGCTGGGCCTGCTTGAGCGCCTGCTGCGCCTTCAGTTCCTGCCAGCGCTCGGCGGCCCGAGCCTGGCGGTTGAGGTGGTCGATCTGCTTGCCGATCTCGGTGCGCAGATCGTCCAGGCGCTCCAGGTTCTCGCGCGTGTGCCGGATCCGGTTTTCGGTCTCGCGCCGACGCTCCTTGTACTTGGAGATGCCGGCCGCCTCCTCCAGGTGCACGCGCAACTGTTCGGGCGCGGCCTCGACGATCTCGGAGATCATGCCCTGTTCGATGATCGCGTAGCTGCGTGCGCCCAGGCCGGTGCCCAGGAACAGGTCGGTGATGTCGCGCCGCCGGCAACGGGTGCCGTTGAGGAAATAGATCGAGCTGCCATCGCGGCTGACCGAGCGCTTGACCGAAATCTCGGTGTAATGGCCGTATTCGCCGACGATGGTGCCGTCGGAGTTGTCGAAGATCAGCTCGACGGTGGCGGTACCGACCGGCTTGCGCGCATTGGAGCCGGAGAAGATGACATCGGTGAGCGAGTCGCCACGCAGGCGGCTGGCGGCGCTCTCGCCCATCACCCAGCGGATGGCGTCGATGATGTTGGATTTGCCACAGCCATTGGGGCCGACCACGGCCGTCAGGTTGGTCGGCAGGTGCAGGGTGGTGGGGTCGACAAAGGACTTGAAGCCCGCCAGCTTGATGGTGCTAAGGCGCATGGGCGTGGATGCCTCGCGGAAGTCATCGGTGCCACGCACCGGCCGGCCCGGCGCCACGGGTGTCCGTTGGTCAGGATCGGCGGCTGGGCGAAGCCGGGCAGTATATCAGCGCCGCCGGAGCCGGCAGCGGCTGGCGGTGGCCGCTGGGCAGCGCGGCTGTCAGCGCGTGGCGACCTCGATCGTGGCCTGCGCCTTGAGCGATTCGATGATCTCGCGGCCCTGCTGGGCGACCAGCATGCGGCGGATGCCTTCGCGCACCTGTTCGTAGGGCACCGGCTGGAACGGGCGCGAGGCCTGGACGTGGATGACATGCCAGCCGTAGGCGGTCTGCACCGGCTCGGCCGCGGTCTGGCCGGCCTCCAGTCCAGGCAGCACGGCAGCGAACTCGGGCGGCAACTGGCCGAGCTTGACCCAGCCCAGATCGACCGCCTGCTGGGCCTGGTCACGCCAGCCGGTCATCGCCTCGTCGAAAGCCTGGCCGGCATGAACCGCCTGGCTGGCAGCCAGCGCCGGCTCGGCTTCGGTGAACAGCATATGGGCGACATGGAACTCGCGGTCGCCATTGATCTGCGCCTGCTGGTCGTATTCGGCGCGCAGCGCGGCCTCGTCGGGATCGCGGTTGAGATTGGCCAGGATGGCGCTGGCTCGGGCGGCCAGCGCGTTCAGCTCGATGTCGGCACGGGCGTCGGCTGAATCCAGCTCCGGACTGCGGCGGGTGTGTTCGACCAACAGCAGGTATTCGACCAGCTCGTCCAGGGCCCGGCCGCGCTGCTCGGGATCATCCAGGGACAGGTTGCGGGCACGTGCCATGGCCTCCAGCCACGCCCGGGAGATTTCAACGCCCTGCACGCGCGCCACGGCTTCAGACCCGGCGCCGTCCATCGGCAAAGGCGTGGCCGGCGTCGTTTGCGTACTCGCTACTGGAGCCTGCTCGGCAGCGGGTGAACAGGCGCCGAGCACCAGGGCGGCGGCCAGGAGGAAGCTGATGCGGTGGGTCATGGATGGATACCTGAAGGAGCGTCTGGGGAACCTGGATCTGTCGCTGCGGCGGCGCTCGGGCCGGCCGGTCAGCCGAGGGGTGGCCAAGAATGGGTGGCCAAGCTCAATGACCCGCCCGGCCGTGACGGGTTCCCGACCGGCGCGGGATCAGGCGTGCGATCTGGGTATTTGGCCAGCGCAGGCATCGGTCACAGCGGCCCAGCGGTTTTCAAGGATACAGCCGCGATTGCCGCCAGTTGTCGTCCTGCCAGGTGTGCAGGATGCGCTCATGCAGGCGATAGGGACGACCGAACCAGAACTCGATCCGGTCCGGGCGCAGGCGATAGCCGGACCAGTGCGGCGGCCGCGGCACGGGCCCGTCGCCGAACCGGTCTTCGGCTTGCGCAATGCGCTGCTGGAACTGTGCCGGGTCGGCCAGCGGTTCGGACTGCAATGACGCCCAAGCACCGATCTGGCTGCCGCGCGGGCGTGACTGGAAGTAGGCATCGGCTTCCTGGTCACTGACCGGCTCGACCCGGCCTTCGCTGCGCACCTGCACCTGCAGGTCCAGATGTTTCCAGTGCATGGCGGTGCCGGCCCAGGCCTGCCCGGCCAACTGCCGGCCCTTGCGGCTGAGGGTGTTGGTGTAGAACACCAGGCCATCGCGGTCCAGGTGTTTGAGCAGCACGATGCGCACCGAGGGCCGGCCGTCGCCAGCCACGGTGGCCAGGCTCATTGCCGTCGGCTCGGGTTCGCCGGCGGCGATGGCGCGCGCCATCAGTTCGTGGAACTGCGCCACCAGGGCATCGGGAAGCGGGCCTGGGATCGACCCGGCGTCGTGCGCACCGGCCAAGGTCACAGCGCTGCCGCCGGTGCCGGAAAGAGCGGAGCCTGGCTCGCCATCAACGCGACAACCGGTTCATCCCGACCGGCCAAGACCGCGCACCTCGATACCGGCAGCATGACGTTCCAGACGATAGCCATGCTGGTAGACGGCAACCAGACGCCAGCCATGGCTGCCATCCAGTTGCAGCTTGCGCCGCAGGCGGCTGATGTGGGTATCCACGGTCCGGGTCGGCACGTTGGCCGCGATCATCCAGACGTTCTCCAGCAGGGCCTCGCGGCTGACGACGCGGCCGTGGCGCCGGAACAGGTACAGGGCCAGATCGAACTCGCGCTGGGTGAGATCGCAATCCTGCTCGCCGATACTGACCCGGGCCAGGGCGGTATCGAAACGATAGGGGGACAGGTCGATTGGCTCGACCTCGACATTGCCCTGGCTGCGGCGCAGGACGGAGGCCATCCGAGCCAGCAGAACGGCGCGGATGGCGGGTTTGACGATGTAGTCGTCGGCACCGGCGCGCAGTGCCTGGACGATGTCGGTTTCATCGGCGCGCACGGTCAGCATCAGCAGCGGCGTCGCCGAGGTCGCCGGTTCCTGCCGGATTTCCTGCAACAGGCTCAGGCCGTCGCCGTCAGGCAGTTCCCAGTCCAGCAGCAGCAGATCGCACTGATGGCGACCGTGACCGCGGCGAAACTCGGCCACGCTGCCATAACTGTGGCAACGGTAGCCGGCCGACTGCAACCAGTGCGCGAGCAGCTCGCTCTGGTCCGGGTCATCCTCGATCAAACCGACTGTCAACGAAGCCGGTTCCCCCATGATCATGCGCCCTTCAAATGGTGGTCAGTCGACGATGAAGGTGACCTTGAGGCTGACGCGCCATTCGGCGATCTTGCCAGCGCTATCGGTGGTCACCTTGATATCGTTGACCCAGGCACCCTGGATGCCCTTCACGGTTTCCGAAGCCTTCGCCAGGCCCCGCTCAACGGCATCTTCAATGCTCGTTGTGGAGGATGAGAACAACTCGATGACTTTCGCGATTTGGTTCGACATGCTGACTCCTCAATGCAATCAAGAATGGTGTCCGGCCGGTCGAGCCTAGCAGCAAGCAGCGACCAGCGGTAGCAAGCCGGCTGCGGCCGGGCCAATGCGCGCCAATGATGGAACCCGGCCGGCGGGTGGCGTCGACAGTGCGGCGCCGGGGGCGTCAGCTCAGGCCGTGGCCGGTGCGCCGGCAGCGGGCTGCTGCGGCGGCAGGTACTTCAGCCAGATCAGCCAGACAACCAGCGCATCCAGGATGATCAGCGCCTGCCAGATGTACAGGTGGAACCACTCGAACGCGGTCATGCTCCACTGGCCCAGGTAGAACAGGCTGATGATGCGCACCAGGTTCAGACCCTGGATGGCGACAAAACCAATGGCCAGACCGACCAGGCGATGCTTCCACGGTGCCGGGAACGCCAGCACGGCGGCGGTCAGCACGATCATCGCCTCGATGCCGTTGCAGCCGCGCTCGATGGAGATGGCAAAGCCGTTGCTGGTGCTCTGGATGATCTTGCCGTAAGTGAGCACATTGGCATCGAACATCGACACCAGGCTGGTGCAGATGCTGGCCAGGCCGGCGGTGAACGGTTCGACGAAATGGCGCTCGGCCACCGGCAGCAGGCACAGGACGAACAGCCCGACCAGCAGGAAAAGGAAAAGGACGGTGAAGCGCAGCATGGCGAAAGTGTAGCGCAGGCGCGGCCGGCGACCGCGCTCTGACTGCGCGCGGCTGTGCACCTGTCAGGCCACTGACTGGCGCATACTCACCTGCCCGCCGCCGCCACGCCCTGTTCGGGATGCCCGTCGACTCATCCAGCCACCAAGCCACAACCATCGCACCGACCATGGCCGACGACCGCCACCTGGCCCTGATCGGCCCGATGGGCGCCGGCAAGAGCAGCATCGGCCGCCTGCTCGCGCAGGCGCTGCAGCGGGACTGTGTCGACCTGGACCAGCTCATTGAAGCCGAGGCCGGTGCCGATATCGCGCTGATTTTCGAGCTCGAGGGCGAGGACGGCTTCCGCGATCGGGAAAGCCGCGCCCTGGCCCAGGTGCTGGCCCTGACCGAACCGCGGGTCATCGCCTGCGGCGGCGGCATCGTGGTCCGGCCGGAAAACCGGGCGTTATTGCGAGCCCACGCCGGCATCGTGCTGCTGTCGATCAGCGTCGACGAGCAGATGCAGCGACTGGCCCGCGACCGCCAGCGGCCCCTGTTGCAGGTCCAGGATCGCCGCCAGGAACTGGTCCGCCTGGCGCGAGAACGACAAGCCCACTACAACGAACTGGCCGATCTGGTGTGGCCGTCGGGCCAGGGCCGGCCGGCCTGGATCGCTGCCCGCCTGGCCGAGCGCCTGAGCCAGCCGGCCACCGGAGCCCCGCCATGAAACTGCAAATCCCTGTCGACACCGCCGGTGGCCGCTATCCGGTGGCCATCGGCCCCGGCCTGCTGTCCGACCCGGCCAGTTGGCAGGGGCTGCTGCCCGGCCGGCAAGTTCTTGTGGTCAGCGACGACACCGTCATCGACCTGTACGGCGAGCGGCTGAATCAGGTCCTGGCCACCCTGCCCGGTGCCGATGACCGCCAGTTGGGCCGCCTAGTGCTGCCGGCCGGCGAGGCCAGCAAGTCGCTGGCCAGTTGCGCCGACATCTTCCAGGCCCTGGCCGCACTGGGCGCACGCCGGGATGCGCTGATCATCGCCCTGGGTGGCGGCGTGGTCGGTGACCTGGCTGGCTTCGCCGCCGCCTGCTGGATGCGCGGCATTGCCTTCGTCCAGGTACCGACCACCCTGCTGGCCATGGTCGACTCCTCGGTCGGCGGCAAGACCGGCATCAACCTGGCCCAGGGCAAGAACCTGGTCGGCGCCTTCCACCAGCCGGCCGCGGTGATTGCCGATACCGACACCCTGGCCAGCCTGCCGGAACGGGAATTGCGCGCCGGCCTGGCCGAGGTGGTCAAGTACGCGGCCATCGCCGATGCCGATTTCTTCGCCTGGATGGAAGCCCACGCCCCGGCTCTGCTGGCGCGCGATCCGGCGGCACTGGCCCAGGCCATCGCCACCAGCGTCCGGCACAAGGCGGCGATCGTCGCCCGCGACGAGCGCGAGGCCGGCGAGCGTGCCCTGCTCAATTTCGGCCACACCTTTGGCCATGCCATCGAAACCGCCACCGGCTATGGCCGCTACCTGCACGGCGAGGCAGTGGCGATCGGCATGCTTCAGGCGGCGCGGCTGAGCCAGAAGCTGGCGCTGGCCCCGGCCGAAGACGGCCGCCGCCTGGAGCGCCTGCTCGCCAGCCTGGGCCTGCCGACCCGCGCCGAACCGGTGCTGGCGCCGGAAACGATCCTGCAGCACATGCGCCTGGACAAGAAGGCGACGGCGGCGGGCCTGCGCCTGGTGCTCTGGCGCGGCATTGGCCAGGCCCTGGTCAGCCAGGCGGCCGACGATGCCGACCTGCGCGCCGTGCTGGCCGGTTGACCATCGGGCGCCGCTGGGCCATGCCACTGGGCAACGGGCATTGGTTGCCGGTGCCCTTAGCCGATAAGCCGGGCCAAGGGCTAAACTAGGCCCATGCGCATGCTCCTGCAGCAGCCGCCGGCCGCCGGCGCGCCGTCCACGTTTTGCCGCCTGACCCTGCAAGCCGACCTGCTGGGCGGCTACCTGTTGCTGTGCGAGAGCGGTGAAATGGGCGGCCGCAGCCGCGTGCGCCGCAGCGTGCACCTGGACCATGCCGACGCCATCGCCGCCTTCGAAGCGGCCCGCGACCGGGAAATCCGGCGCGGCATGCGCATCACCTGGGCCGAAGGCGAGCGCCCGCCGCAATCAGCCTGACTCCGTCTTCAACCTTGCCTGTGATAGCGACCTTGCCATGACCGACACCCCCGCCCTTGCCAATGACCGTTTCCTGCGCGCCCTGCGTCTCCAGCCGGTGGACCGCACCCCGGTATGGATCATGCGCCAGGCCGGGCGTTACCTGCCCGAGTACCGCGCCAGCCGCGCCCGCGCCGGCAGCTTCATGAACCTGTGCCGCAATCCCGAGATGGCCTGCGAGGTGACCTTGCAACCGCTGGCCCGGTTCCCGCTCGACGCGGCGATCCTGTTCTCCGACATCCTCACCATCCCCGATGCCATGGGCCTGGGCCTGGATTTCATCGAGGGCGAAGGCCCGCGCTTCCAGCGGCCGCTGCGCAGCGCCGAGCAGATCCGCGCGCTCTCGGTGCCGGATCCGGAAGACGAGCTGGGCTATGTGCCGGCGGCCGTGCGCCTGATCCGCCGGGAACTGGCCGGCAGGGTGCCGCTGATCGGCTTTGCCGGCAGCCCCTGGACCCTGGCCTGCTACATGATCGAAGGCAAGGGCGGCACCGATTTCCGGCGCAGCAAGGCGCTGCTTGCCGAGCAGCCGGCGCTGATGCACGAGCTGCTGGAAACACTTGCCGAATCGATCATCAGCTATCTGGCGGCACAGCACCGGGCCGGCGCACAGGCGCTGATGGTGTTCGATTCCTGGGGCGGCATCCTGCCACCGGCCCATTTCCGTGAATTCTCGCTGCGCTACCTGGAGCGCATCGCGCAGGGACTGGATCTGGGCGAAGGCGACACGCGCACGCCGCTGATCATGTTTTCCAAGGGCGCCAACACCCACCTGCCGGCGCTGGCCGACATCGGCGCCGATGCCCTGGGCCTGGACTGGACCATCAGCCTGGCCCATGCCCGCGAACTGACCGGCGACCGGGTCGCCCTGCAGGGCAACTTCGATCCCACCCTGCTCTACGCCAACCCCGAAGCGATCCGCAACGAGGTCGCCCGGGTGCTGGCCGACTATGGCCAGGGCCACGGTCATGTCTTCAACCTGGGCCATGGCATCACTCCGGGCGTGCCGCCCGAACATCTGGGCGCCCTGGTCGACGCCGTGCACGAGTTCAGCCCGCGCTATCACGGCTGAGACGGCGGCCCGACGCCCGGTGGTGATCGGCGCGCACTGTTGACATTGGCACCTGCGGCGTTGCACTGACGCCGCCGGGTGCACGCAGCGCGCGGCCAAGCCGAACTTGGCGATGGCGGCGCCAGCGCGTAGGCTTGTCCACAATCACGGCCGATCACAAGGGGATACCGATGGTCGTCACGCGCCTGCCCACCGCCTGCCGCAACGGTTGTCTGACGGCTGTACCCGGCACCGTTCCGGTGCCGTTCCCGTTTGCCGGCATCCGCGGCGAAGGGATGCCGGTGGCGGCCGGCCGACAGCCGCGACGTGCACCACAGATCGGGCTGGTCTGGGCCGCCCTGGCCTGTCTGCTGCTGGCGATGCCGTCCTGGCTGCAGGCGAGCACGGAGCCCGCAGAGGTAGATACGGCCTGGGCTTCGCCTGCGGCATCGACATCGGCCGACGATGGCCCGGTGCAGTTCCAGTCCCTGCCCGAGCGGCCGCTGTTCCGCATCCTGGGCACGCGCCATGGCCTGCCGTCCAGTTCGGTCAACAAGCTGGCCAAGGACGCCGACGGCAATATCTGGCTGGCGACCCTGGACGGCCTGGCACGCTACGACGGCATCGGTTTCCGGGTCTGGCAGAACGCTCCGGACGATCCCGACAGCCTGCCGGCAAACATCGTCGAGGACCTGCTGGTCGACGAGGACAACCAGGTCTGGGCGGCGCCGATGAACCAGGGCCTGGTGCGTTACCGGCCGGCCGATGGCGGCTTCGACCACTGGCGCCATGATCCGGACGATGCCGACAGCCTGCCCGGCAACCGCATCTGGGCGATGGCCGGCGACGGCGCTGGCGGGCTGTGGCTGGGCGGCTTCGGCACCGGCCTGATCCACATGCAGGCCGGGCCGCGCTTCCGCCGCTGGCAACACGATCCCGAGCGCGCCGACAGCCTGTGCGGCGACCACATCCTGTCGCTGAAGCGCGAAGGCGGCGAGCTGTGGATCGGCACCTCGCGCGGTCTGTGTCGCCACCTCACCGATCACGACGACGATCGCTTCCAGACCATCGCCATCCCGGAGCACGATGGCTTGCCGGCCCTGGTCAACATCAACGGCATTCTTCCAGTCGGTGACGTGCTCTGGCTGGCCTCCTCGACCGGCATGCGCGGCGTGGCCACTGGTCCGGACGCGACACCGTCACCCCATCCTCCAGCGGCGCTGGCCACCACTGGCGGCACCGCCCTGACCGCCGAGCCCGATGGCGCCCTGTGGTACGCCAGCTACAGCAGCATCCGGCGCTGGCATCCGGGCACCGGCGAGATGGTCATCCATCGCGCCCGGCCCGGGCGCGCCCTGGTGCTGCAGGAGCCGCGCATCACCGACGCCCTGCGCGACGACGAGGGCAGCCTGTGGTTTTCCTCGCTCGGCGGCGGCGTCGCCCAACTGGTGCCGCGTTGGCGTGCGGTGCGCGCCTACCTGGCCGATCCGGACAATCCGGCCGGGCTGCCCGGCAGCCGCGTGCAGATGGTCAACCGCGACCGCGCCGGCCGCCTCTGGGTGGTGGTGCATGGCTCCTCACCGATCGCCGAACTGGACGCCGGCACCGGCCTGGTGCGGCGCTGGCTGCCGGCCGACGCCGATGATCCCCTGCCCGACCGCAGCTTCCTGACCGCCCTGCACGACCGCCACGGCGCGCTGTGGACCAGCCACCGCGGTTCGCTGGCGCGCTATGAACTGGACAGCGGCAACCTGCGCGTGTTCAGCCACGATGATGATGGCCAGTCCCTGCCGACGATCCAGGCGCGGCTGCTGGTCGAGCACCCCGACGGACACCTCATCGCCGCCTTCGGTGGCGGCGGCATCGCCATTGTCGACAGCGACAAGCTGGGACTGCGCCTCAATCCGCTCGGCCGCGCCCGCGACCTGCCCTGCACCGAGGTCCGCGACATCCGTTTCGATGCCGATGGCGGCATCTGGATGGCCTGCGACCACGGCCTGCTACATGCCGCCGGCCCGGACCAGCCGGTGCGGGCGGTGCCCGACTCGCCCGCTGGCCCGGTCGACAGCCTGGACTTTTCGCCCGATGGCCAGTTGTGGCTGCACAGCCAGGGGCAATTGCTTGGCTACCGGGTCGAAGACGGCCGCCTGCATGCCGGGCAGCATCCAGGGCCGGCGCGCGGCTGGCCGGCGCTGCGCATCGGCGGGCTGATCGCCGACGCCGACGGCATCGTCTGGGCCGCCACCCCGCGCGGTCTGTACGCCTACGACCCGGGCCACGACCGGGTCGAGCATTACGACGAGGAAGATGGCCTGCCCAATACCGAGTTCAGCGCCACACCGCCGGTGCGGCTCGGCCCGTACCTGATGGCCGCCGGCACCCTGACCGGCCCGGTGGTGATCGACACCCGCGCCCTGCGCGCGCCGTCGCCGGTGGCCCGCCTGGGCTGGTACCAGGCCAGCATCGTGCGCGGCAACCGGCCGCAAACGCTGTCACTGGCCAACGGCGACGGCCTCAAGCTGGGCCATGACGACCGCGAACTTCGTGTCGCCGTGCGTCTGGGCAGCCTGATCAAACCGGGCAGCCACCGCTACCGCTTCCGCCTGCAGGGCCACGACCATGGCTGGATCGAGCAGGTCGGCCAGCCCGAGCGCCTGTTCGAGCGCCTGGCCAGCGGCCATTACCAGCTTGAGGTCCAGGCCCTGAGCGCAAGCGACCAGGCCGCCGCCAACGCGCTCCAGCTTTCCATCCAGGTGCAGGCGCCGCCCTGGCGCCGGCCCTGGGCCTGGGCCCTGTATGCGTTGGCGGCCGCGGCCTTGCTGCTGGCTGCCCACCGCACCTCCCGCCGTCGTCTGCTGCGCCGGCAAGCCCTGGCCCTGGCCGAGGAACGCCAGCTCTGGGCCGAGCAGGCCAACCAGGCCAAGACCCGCTTCCTGACCGACATCGGCCACGACGTGCGCACGCCGATGGCCGGCCTGATGGGCATGAACGATCTGCTGTTGCGGACGCCGCTGGACGGCCGCCAGCGCCACTACGCCCAGTCCGTGCGCAACGCCGGCCGCTACATGCTGACCCTGATCAACGACCTGCTCGATCATTCCCGGATCGAAGCCGGCAAGCTGGAGCTGGTCCTGCAGCCGGTGCATCTGGCCGACCTGGCCGACCAGTTGATCGTCGATGTCGCTGCCGCCGCCGAAACCGCCGGCAGCCGCCTGTCGGTGCGCATCGAGCCGGGCGTCGCCCTGGTCGTGCTCGCCGATGGCCGGCGCCTGACCCAGATCCTGCTCAATTTCCTCAACAACGCGATCAAGTTCGCAGCCGGTGGCCGCATCCGCCTGATCCTGGACCAGGATGGCGGACACACCCGCTTCCGGGTCGAGGACGAAGGCCCCGGCCTGCCCGAGGACGTGCGCAGCCGCCTGTTCCACCGCTATGCCCAGGACGATCTGGGCCGGCGCAGCGGCGGCACCGGCCTGGGCCTGGCGATCAACCGCGACCTGTCCGGCCTGATGGGCGGCCAGGTCGGCGTCGACAACCTGGAACCGCGCGGCGCCAGCTTCTGGCTGCGCCTGCCACTGACGCCGGCCCCGGCCAGCGTCGATCCGATCACCGATGACGACACCGCCGACAGCACCGGCGTCTGGCCGGACATCGATCCCGATGCATTGCCGCCGTTGCATGTCCACGATGACGACCGGCAACAGGCCGACGATCTGGTCATCAGCCTGCGCAGCCTGGGCGCCCGCGCCAGTCACTGGCAGGGTCAGGCCGATGGTCTGGTCCTGCTGCGTTGCGAGGATCCCGATGCGCTGCCGGCCCGGCTGGCGGAACTGGCGCGGCCAGTGGACCAGGTCATCGCCTCCCTGCCCCTGGAAGCCGTGCCACCGGCCGCTCTGGCCGGGTTGCAGGTCCTGTCCGGCCCCTGGCAACTGGGTAGCGTGTTGCGCCTGGCCGGCGGCCGCCACGGCGCTGGCGTTGCCGGTGACCTGGGGCAAGCCGCCACAAGCTCGGTCAAACAAACCGAGCCGCGGCCGGAAACGCTCGCTGGCATGCACCTGCTGCTGATCGAGGACGATCCTGTACTGCGTGAGGTGATGTCGATCCAGCTCGGCCAACTCGGTGCCGGGGTCACCGACCGCGGCAACGGCCTGGCCGCCCTGGCCGAACTGGACCACACCCGCTTCGACGCCATCCTGCTCGACCTGGACCTGCCGGAGCTGGACGGTCTGCGGCTGCTGCAGATGATCCGCGGGCGACTGGGCGAACGCACCCCGCCGGTGATCATCATCACCGCGCGCCAGGATGCCGACGACCAAGCCCGGTGCCGCGCGGCCGGCGCCCGGGCCTTCTACCGCAAGCCGGTCGATCCGGCCGAGCTGGCGCAGACCCTGCTGGCAGTGGCGCGCTGAGGTTGGCGGATCGGGCAGTCGCCGGATCGCCAGTGGGCTGTGCACAGGCGATCCGGCGTAATCGATGGCCAAGGCGATCGAGCCGGCCGAACGGCTTCTAGTCGCGCAGTACCCGCCCGGTGAGCACATCGCGGATGGTGCTGGGCCGCTGACCGCCACCGGTGGCGCCGGCCAGGACGTGCTGGACGCCGGCGCGGATGGCCGGCTCGACCTGGTCCAGGTGCCGGGGGGCGGGCTGGCCACTGGTGTTGGCACTGGTCGAGACCAGGGCGCCGCCGAAGGCCGCGGCCAGGGCGGCGAGCGCTGGATGCGCGCTGATCCGCACGGCCAGGGAGCCACGCTCACCGACCAGCCAGGCCGGAGCATTCTCGGCAGCCGGCCAGACCCAGGTATGCGGGCCCGGCCAACTGGCGCAGGCAAGCTGCCGGCACGATTCGGGAATCGGCGCCAGCAGGGGCGCCAGCGCCTGGAAATTGGCGGCCACCAGGATCAGGCCCTTGCTGCCGGGGCGCTGCTTGAGCGCCATGACGGCGGCGACGGCCTGGGCATTGTGCGGATCGCAACTCAGGCCCCAGACCGCCTCGGTGGGATGCAGCACCAGGCCGCCAGCGCGCAGCACGGCGACCGCTTGCGCCAGATCCCCGGTCAGGCCGGAGCGTGCCGGATCAGGGGACACCGGGCCAGGCGGGTCGGCCATGTGACTTGGGTTGACCTCAGGCCGTGGCGACGACGTGGACGGCAAGCATCGCCGTCGACATCAGCTTCATGGCACGGCCTTGGCCGTGGCCGCGTCCTGGTCGCCGCCGGCGGCTGCCTTGGCGGCGACGGTCTTGGCCGTGGCCTTCTTGGCAGCGGCCTTCTTGGCAGCCGTCTTTTTTGCTGCCGCCTTCTTTGCCGTGGCTTTCTTGCCGGCAGTCTTCCTGGCCGCGGTCTTGGTCACGGCTTTCTTGCTGGCCGCCTTCTTCGGCGCCTTTTTGGCTGCTTTCTTGGCCGCCTTCTTGGCGCTGCGGCCCTTCTTGGCCGGCTTGCCCTTTTCCGCCAGCAGGGCCTCGGCCTGCTCCAGGGTGAATTCTTCGGGCTCGACATCCTTGGGCAGGCTGGCCAGCAGGGTGCCATCGGTGGCGAAGGGGCCGAAGCGGCCGCGCAGGATCTGCACCCGGCCGCCATCAAAGCTGGCGATGATGCGGTTGGCGATCGCCTCTTCCTTCAGGCGCAACAATTCCAGGCCGCGGTCCAGGCCGATCTCGTAGGGATCGTCTTCCTTGCGCAGCGAGGCGTAGACCGTACCGCGCTTGACGAAGGGCCCGAAACGGCCGATGCCGACGGTGATCTCGGTGCCCTCGGCATCGTTGCCCAGCGAGCGCGGCAGGCGGAACAGTTGCAGGGCATCGTCCATGCTGATGGTGTGGATGCTCTGACCCGGTCGCAGCGAGGCGAACTTCGGCGCCTCTTCCTCATCGCGCACACCGATCTGGGCGAACGGCCCATAGCGGCCCAGGCGCACCGACAACTGGCGGCCACTGGCCGGATCGGTGCCGAGCACGCGGGCGCCGGTGGCCTCGGCACGTTCAACCGTTTCCGCCTTGTCCTGCACCCGGGCCTTGAACGGCCCCCAGAAGTCGGCAAGCAGTGGTTTCCAGGCTTTTTCGCCGCGCGAAATCGCATCCAGCTCGTCTTCCAGCCGGGCGGTGAATTCATAGTCCACGTACTGGTCGAAATGGCCGGACAGGAACTTGGCGACGGCGCGACCGACGTCGGTGGGATGGAAGCGGCGGCTTTCCAGATGCACGTAGTCGCGGTTGAGCAGGGTCTGGATGATCGAGGCGTAGGTCGAGGGCCGGCCGATGCCGTATTCCTCCAGGGTCTTGACCAGCGTGGCCTCGGAAAAGCGCGGCGGCGGCTCGGTGAAGTGCTGGTTGGCGGCGATCGCGTGGCAGGGAATGATCTCGCCTTCGCGCACCACCGGCAGGCGCCGGCCTTCATCGTCATCCTCGGCGCCCTTGGCATCCTTGCCTTCTTCATAGACGGCCAGAAAACCGGGGTCGGCAATGGTCGAGCCGGTGGCGCGGAAGGCGTGGTCGGCGCCGCAGGCCAGCTCCACCGCGACGGTGTCGATCAGGGCCGGTTTCATCTGGCAGGCGACGGTACGCTTCCAGACCAGGCTGTAGAGCTTGAACTGGTCATCGCTGAGGTAGGCGCGCACCGATTCTGGCCGACGCAGGGCCGAGGTCGGGCGGATCGCTTCGTGCGCCTCCTGGGCGTTCTTGGACTTGGTCTTGTAGAACTGCGCCGCCGGCGGCAGGAAATCCTGGCCGTAGAAGCGGCCGATGGCTTCACGCAGCTCGGCCAGCGCATCGTTGGACAGGCTGGTGGAGTCGGTGCGCATATAACTGATCAGGCCCTGCACGCCTTCATCGCCGATGGCCACACCTTCATACAGGGTCTGTGCGGTGCGCATGGTGCGGCTGGCGCTGAAGCCGAGCTTGCGCGAGGCCTCCTGCTGCAGAGTGGAGGTGATGAACGGCGGTGCCGGCCGGCGCTGGCGCTGCTTGCGCTGCACCGACATGACCTTGAGCACGCCGATCGCTTCGGGCGCCGAACCCTGGGCGCTGGCCGCTGCCGCCAGCTTGGCCCGTGCCGCCTCGGCGACCTGGGCATTGCCCAGATCGAACTGTTCGAATTTCTTGCCGTCCAGCTTCACCAGCCGGGCCTGGAAAGGTGCATCGCCCTGGCGCAGATCAGCCTGCACGCTCCAGTATTCCCGCGCCTTGAACGCCTCGATCTCTTCTTCGCGCTCGACGATCATGCGCAGCGCCGGCGACTGCACCCGGCCGGCGGACAGCCGCGGTGCCACCTTGCGCCAGAGCAGCGGCGACAGGGTGAAGCCGACCAGATGATCCAGCGCGCGGCGCGCCTGCTGGGCATTGACCATATCCATCGACAGCTCGCGCGGATTGGCCACCGCGCTGCGGATCGCCTTGGGTGTGATCTCCGAGAACACGACCCGGTGCAGGCGCTTGCCTTCCAGCAGGCCGCGCTCTTTCAGCACCTCGATGATGTGCCAGGAAATGGACTCGCCTTCGCGGTCAAGGTCGGTGGCCAGATACAGGGCTTCGGCCTTCTTGGCGGCTCGGGCGATGGCGTCGACGCGCTTTTCGCTGCCCTCGTCGACCTCGTAGCGCATGGCGAAGTCATTGTCCGGGTCGACCGCACCCTCCTTGGCCACCAGATCGCGGATATGGCCGTAGGAGGCCAGAACCTCGAAGTCCTTGCCCAGGTACTTGTTGATGGTTTTGGCCTTGGCAGGCGACTCGACGATCAAAAGATGCTTGCTCATACGCTCCTCATGGTGACCACGCCCCGGCGGGCCGCAGGGGCAGGCTGGCGTGCCCGAGCGGCGTAGTGTTCGCCCAGTCCTTGTGTCCGTGTCAAGCGGTGCGCGTACCGGGACAAAAAAACAGGCGGCCCGGAGCCGCCTGTCAGGATCATGTTTCTAGGTATATGCAGGGCGTCGTCGTCACCCGACGCGAGCGCATGTTAACTTGAACCAACAATTTTCATCAAGACTTTCGATATTGCCGATAACTGCCTGATTTCCTATGCCCGGACTGGATCGGGATTGGATCACGATTCGACCGGCGACGGCCATCGAGCCGTCTTCAGCCGGCCCGGCCCTGCACCGGCGTCTACGGCCATCAGGCCAGCTGGGCCTGGTCCAGCCGCGAGCGATCCTGGCCGACCACGGCCGGCCCGCTATGATGGCCGCCACCTTCCGGCACGGGACATTGCAGCGCTCATGGATCTGGATCTGACCGGCAAGCACGCCCTGGTCTGCGGTGCCTCCGAAGGCATCGGCCGGGCCACGGCCATGGAACTGGCGGCGCTGGGCGCCGATGTCACCGTGCTGGCGCGGCGCGAGGCGGTGTTGCAGGACGTGGTGAACGCCTTGCCCCGGAGCCACGGCGGCCAGCGCCACGGCCTGGTCGCCGCCGACATGGACGCCACCGCCACGCTGGCGGCGCAGGTGCAGGCGCTGGTGATCGATGCGCCGGTGCATATCCTGATCAACAATACCGCCGGCCCACCGGCTGGCACGGCCGCCGATGCCGACCCGGCCGCGTTCACGGCCGCCTTCCAGCGCCACCTGATCGGCGGCCAGACCCTGCTGCAGGCGGTGCTGCCGGGCATGCGGGAATCCGGCTACGGCCGCCTGGTCAATGTCATTTCCACCTCGGTGCGCGAGCCGATCGCCAATCTGGGCGTGTCCAACACCGTGCGTGGCGCGGTGGCCAGTTGGGCCAAAACCCTGGCCGGCGAGCTGGCCGGCGACGGCATCACCGTCAACAGCGTGCTGCCCGGATTCACCGAAACCGGCCGCCTGGCCAGCCTGATTGCCGGCAATGCACAGCGCAGCGGCCGCAGCCAGGACGAGGTCGCTGCCGGCATGCGCGCCCTGGTGCCCGCCGGGCGCTTCGGCCAGCCCGGGGAAGTGGCCGCGGCGATCGCTTTTCTGTGCACGCCGGCCGCCGCCTATATCAATGGTGTGGTGCTGGCCGTGGATGGCGGGCGGACCCGGGCCCTGTAGCCGCAGCCCGGCGCCGGACCCTGGGGCAACACGCCGGGGCAAGCTGCGGCAGAAGCCACGATCGCGCACGTAACAAGTGTGTCAATTGCCACCGCGGCCCCGTCCGCGGGTGAAAAAGCCGTTACCCTTGAACCATGGGACACTGGCTTGAACATCTGATCGGGGGCGAGGCCTGCCAGGGCAACGGCCCCGAGCTGCCTGTCCACGAACCGGCCACCGGCCAGATCCATGCCCATCTGCGAGCGGCCGACGCTGCCCAGGTCGATGCCGCCGTGGCGGCGGCGCAGGCGGCGTTCCCGGCCTGGGCGGAGTTGCCCGCCAGCGAGCGCGGCCGTTGCCTGTACCGGCTCGCCGATGCCATCGAGGCACGGCTGGAGGAATTTGCCCTGGCCGAATCCAGGGACACCGGCAAGCCGCTGCAACTGGCGCGGACGCTGGATATCCCCCGTGCCATCGCCAACCTGCGCTTCTTTGCCTCTGCCGGCGAGCAGTTCGCCAGCGAAAGCCACCACGGTCCGGGCAGCTTGAATTACACCCTGCGCCAGCCGCTGGGCGCGGTGGCGGCGATCTCGCCCTGGAACCTGCCGCTGTACCTGTTCACCTGGAAGATCGCACCGGCGCTGGCGGCCGGCAACACCGTTGTTGCCAAACCCTCCGAGGTGACCCCGACCACCGCCTTCATGCTCGGCGAGCTGACCCAGGCGCTGGCCTGGCCGGCGGGCGTGCTCAACATCGTGCATGGGCCGGGACCGGACACCGGCGCTGCCCTGGCCGGGCATGAGGCGATCCAGGCGGTCAGCTTCACCGGTAGCACCCAGGTCGGAGCCACGATCGCCAGCCAGGCGGCGCCGCACTTCCGCAAGGTGTCGCTGGAGCTGGGCGGCAAGAACCCGACCCTTGTTTTCGCCGATGCCGATTTCGATGCCGCCGTTGCCGGCGCGGTCCGCGCCGCCTTCGCCAATCAGGGCCAGATCTGCCTGTGCGGTTCGCGCATCCTGGTGCAGGCATCGATCTACGAGCGTTTCCGGGATGCCTTCGTCGAGCGCGCCTCGCGCCTGGTCGTCGGTGATCCGCTGACGCCTGGCGTTGATCTCGGCGCGGTCGTGTCGCAGGCACATTTTGACAAGATCATCGCCAGCATCGACCAGGCCCGCACCGACGGCGGCAGGATCCTGACCGGCGGCCATGCCCTGCATCCGCCCGGCCGCTGTGCCCAGGGCTGGTTCGTTGCCCCGACCGTGATCGAGGGCCTGGGTCCGGACTGCGCCAGCAACCAGGAAGAGATCTTCGGGCCGGTGGCCAGCCTGATTCCGTTCACCGACGAGTCCGAAGCGTTGACCATCGCCAATGGCACCCGCTACGGATTGGCGGCCAGCGTCTGGACCGGCCATGTCGGCCGCGCCCATCGCCTGGCGGCACGGCTGGCGGCCGGTGTGGTCTGGATCAACACCTGGCTGGAACGCGATCTGCGCACGCCGTTCGGCGGCATGAAGGCGTCCGGAGTTGGCCGCGAGGGCGGCCTGGAAGCCCTGCGTTTTTTCACCGAAGCACGAAATGTCTGCGTCAAATGGCGGGAGGAGCCATGACTATTCCCGAACGTATCGGCCGCACCGCGGCCTTGCTGATGTTGCTGGCGATGGCAATGGCGATGATGGCGGCACCGGCGCTGGCCCAGAATCCGCCCCTGGCCGGGTCGCCGGAAATGACCCGCTACTGCACGGCTACGCCGGACTGCCGGCGCCAGGTGCAGACCTCGGTACGCATGGCCGACGGCCAGGTGATGACCGAGCACCTGCCGGTGCACCGGCCGGCGATCCTGGCCGACAGCATCTCGGTACTGCTCGGCGAGGAAGTGCAGGCGGTGCCCGAGTTCTCCCGCGGCCAGTTCCGCCAGTGGCGTGAGGCCAGGCGTCGCGACGAGGCACGCCACACCATCATCAGCTTCGAGTTGACACAGGGAACTGACGGCTCGATCGCCGCCCAGATCAGCAACAACGGCGAAGATCCGGTGAAGCTGCGACTGTTCGTCCGTCTGCTCGGCAGCGGCGAGGAGGCCTATATCTCCAGTTGTCCGGTGGCGGGCAACGGCAGCATGTTCGAGTACTGGTCCGAACCGGTGGTGGAACTGCTGATCAGGGAGATCACCGTGGTCAACGACGACGGCGCCCTGCTCTGCGATTGAGCCCCCGGCGGCGCCGTGCAGGCGTCCGGGCCACCGCGTCAGTGGCAATGGCGCCGGCAATCGTAGACCATGGCGGCCATGGCAAACCCGACAGCCAACGACGGCATCCAGACATCCCGCGCAGCGCGGCCGGTGGGCAGCTACCCGCATGCGCGCAAGCTTGGCCAACTGTTGCTCCTGTCCGGCATCGGCCCGCGCCAGGCCGGCAGCAACCAGATTGCCGGCAATGACTACGACGCCGATGGCCGCCTGCTGGGCTATGACATCGGCCAGCAGACCCATGCCGTGTTCGCCAATGTCCGGGCGGTGCTGGCGGCCAGCGGTGCCGGCCTGGAAGACCTGGTCGATGTCACCGTGTTCCTGACCGACATGGCCGCCGACTTTGCCACCATGAACGCCCTCTGGGCCGAGTATTTCCCCGACCCGGCGCGCGCGCCGTGCCGGACCACGGTTGGCGTCACCGCACTGCCGACACCGATTGCCATCGAGCTGAAGTGCATTGCCGTGCTGCCGGACGCGGCGGCGGCACGGTAACGGCGCCGCCGCGGCCGTCAGCCATCTCCAAGCCAAGCGGAGTTGCCATGCAAGCGATCAATTTCCAGCGCTGGATCGACGAACACCGCCACCTGCTGCAGCCGCCAGTGGGCAACAAGTGCATTTACGACGGCGATTTCATTGTCATGGTGGTGGGCGGGCCCAACCAGCGCAGCGATTACCATTTCAACGAGGGCGGCGAGTTCTTTCACCAGCTTGAGGGTGAAATGGTGCTGAAAACGATGACCGAAGAGGGTCCGGTTGATGTGCCGATCCGTGCCGGCGAAATCTTCTACCTGCCGCCGCGGGTTCCGCACTCACCCCAGCGCATGGCGGGTTCGGTCGGCCTGGTGATCGAGCGACGCCGGCAGCCGGGGGAGAAAGACGGCCTGCTCTGGTACTGTCCCGCCTGCCACGGCAAGGTCTACGAAGAGTATTTCGTGCTGAGCGATATCGAAACCGACTTTCCGCCGGTATTCGCCCGTTTCCATGGCAGCGTTGACAAGCGCACCTGCCCGGCCTGCGGCCACCTGCATCCGGCGCCGCCCGTGCCTGGGGAATGAGGCGACCCAAAGCGGGCGGGCGTGCGGCAGAACATGACTGGATAGCCCGCCTGCCTGAAAGCGCTGACCTGAAAAAACGCCAGCCATAAAAAAACGCCGGCTGGGATGCCCAGCCGGCGTTTTCCGATTCAGGATCGAACGTTGCCGTCGATCAGATCGCTTGGACTTCGTCGGCCTGCAGGCCCTTCTGGCCGCGAACGACCACGAAGCTGACCTTCTGGCCTTCCTGCAGCGAACGGAAGCCATTGCCTTGGATAGCGCGGAAGTGGACGAATACGTCCTCACCGCTCTCCGGCGTGATGAAGCCGAAGCCCTTGGCATCGTTGAACCATTTGACTGTGCCGGACTGACGATCGGACATGGGTGAAACTCCTTGCAGCGTTGTAGAAGAAAAACCGTCGCCCGGTAACTCGGACGGCGGTGCCGGCTTGCAGGGAGTGAACACGTGAAGCTAGATACGGAGCGTTTGCAACTGCCGATCGGGCCACGACCCACCGTGACCCTGACAATCACAGCGCATGCAGTCTACACCGGCTGTGCGCAAAATGCGACACCTATCTGTATCGGGTTTTTTGCTGGCGGCCATGGCCATGTCCCGAAGCCGGATTGGTGGCCGGGCCGGGCCGGCGCCAGCCCAACCGCCGCCTGCCGCCTCAATGCTGCGGGTTGATGCTCAGGGTATGGCAACCGGCTGGCTGACCCGAAACAGATGCACCGGCACCAGGTTGCGCCATTCGCGCTCGCTGTGGACCTGGTGGAATCGGCGCTGCAGCGGTTCCCGGATCATCGCCGAGTACTGGTAGACCAGAAACTGGCCGCGGTCGCCCACCGTTCGGGCGACCGCATCCAGGGTCGCTTCACGCGCCGGCGGCGGCATGGTGCTGAACGGTATTCCGGAAACCACGACATCTACCGAAGCCACGGCCAGCGCCTGCAGATGCTCGGCCAGATCGGCGGCACTGCCGGCGACCACGTGCAAGCGCGGGTCGGGCAGTGTCTTGCGCAGCTCACGCACGAAGTCGGTATTGGTTTCGATCGCGATCAGGCGTGCGTTGGCGGGCATCGCCGCCAACAGCGCCCGGGTGATGGTGCCCACGCCCGGACCCAGCTCGACCACCGTGCGGCAGTGCTGCCAGTCCACCGGTGCCAACAGGCGCTGCACCAGGGCCGGCGAACTGACCGCAAAAGTGCCGACCATGCGCGGATGCTTGAAGAAATTCAGGGCAAACAGCAGCCCCCGACGCAGCCGCCCTGGCGCGTCGGCACCGTTGCCTTCCGGCATTGGCGGCGCCGCCGTCATCAGGCGGCCCGCCGACGGTAGCCACCGACGCAGCGGCGCATCATGCGCCGGCCCGGTACCCGGCCGCGATCAGCGACCAAGCTCGAACACCACATCCAGATTCACCGAAACCGTGCTTTCGCCCGGCGCCACCGGCGTTGATTCGGCCATATCGGCAGACCGTGCCATGGCCATCATCGGCATCGGATGGAAACCACCGCCGCCTTCACTGATGCTGACGATGCGGCGCACCTGCAGGCCCAGGGCATCGGCATAGGTCTTGGCCCGCGCCTGGGCCTTGGCCAGCGCCGCCAGACGGGCTTCGTCATGGACCGGCTCGGGCTCGTCGATCTCGAAGCTCGGGCCATGGATCTGGTTGGCACCTTCCCGGGCCAGGGTATCGAGCACATCGCCCAGGCGCGACAGGTCGCGGACCTTGATCCGCACCGTGTTGCGGGCTTCGTAACCGGTTACCCGGGGCGCTTCGTCGCGCACGTGGCGGTACTGCGGATGCAGGCTGACACCGGTGGTCTGGATGTCGGCCTCGGCAATGCCGGCGGCCTTGATCGAGGCCATCACCCGGTTCATGCGCGTGGCGTTGTCACGCATCGCCGTCTCGCCCTCGTCGGCCCGGGTGACCACGCCAACCGACATCGAGGCGATGTCGGGCACGCGGCTGGCCTCGCCCTGGGCAGATACCGACAGCAAGGTGCCGGATGCGGTGGCGGCGGACGGTGCGTTGCTGGGTTGGGCAAATGCAGGCATGGCGATCATTGCCACCATCAGGATCAGGAACGGAAGCATACGGAACTTGCGCGGATCGGACATCGCTGCACCTCGCTGGCGGATGGCGCCGGCCCGGTATGGGCACGGTCGCAATGAACAGGATAAACGTGTGGGCCGCGCCGGACCATAGCCGGGCTGGATGCGTTCCCGGCGTGAATGGGCCCGCTGCCAGATGACCGCGCGGGCGGACGCGGACCACGCCGCTGGCGTGGCGATGCGCGCTGTAAGCTGCGCCAAGCGTCGGGCTGTCAGCCCGTTTCCTTACCTGCCTGCAAGCAGAACCCTCAGCCCAGCCATCCTTTCATGACCGACCCGGCCAACGCTCCCCGAAACCCAAAGCCGTCAGCCACTCCTGCGGCCGCTGGCCCAAGCTCGGCCACCACCGGGCCAGCCTTGCCCTTGATCGTGGCCGTCACCGGCGGCGTCGCCAGCGGCAAGAGCGCGCTCACCGCCGCCTTTGCCGATCTGGGCGTGCCGATCGCCGATGCCGATGTCGCCGCGCGCGAAGTGGTGGCGCCGGGCAGTGACGGTCTGGCCAGGATCGTCGACCAGTTCGGCGCCGAGGTCCTGGATCAACAAGGCAGCCTGGACCGTGCCCGCATGCGCGAGCGGATCTTCGCCGACCCGCAGGCGCGCCAGGCGCTGGAGGCGATCGTGCATCCGCTGGTGCGTACCTGGCTGCGGGCGGCAGTAGAGCATTGGCAGGCACCCTACGGCGTGCTCGCGATCCCGCTGCTGGTGGAATCCGGCGACGCCTATGCCTGGGTCGATCGGGTGCTGGTGGTCGATGTCCCTGAAGCCACGCAACTGGCACGCCTGCGCCAGCGCGACGGCATCGAGGCCCCATTGGCGCAGGCGATGCTGGCGGCCCAGGCCGGGCGCGATCAACGCCTTGCGATTGCCGACGATATCCACGATGCCAGCGGTCCGCTGGCTGAGGTGCCGGCCCGTGCCGCGGCATTGCATGGCCATTATCTGGCCCTGGCCCAAGCCAAGCAGGCCGGGCGCCTGCCACCGCCGCGACTACGCATCGGCGGTTGAGAACCCTGCGCAACTCGACTGTTTCCTTTCATCGCGATGAAGCGATAGACTGGCTCTCAGCCGGGACAGGGAGGCCTCGCCGGTCTGGCGGCTGCATGCGCTGACTGGCGGACCTGCGAGCCAAGCCACGCTGGCAGACCGCCCGCAACCCCGATGTCAGGCCAAGCCGGGCCAGCCGGGATGGACCCGGCACCGGGGACGCCACGCCTTTCCGCCACCAGGAGCCCACCGACATGGCCAGCATCAGCCTGGAGTTCTATCCGCCCAAGACCGATGACCAGCGCCGCCAGCTCGATCGCGCCGCCGGCCGGTTCAAGGCACTGTCGCCCGAGTACGTCAGCGTCACCTTCGGCGCCGGCGGCTCGACTCTGGACTACACCGCCGACACCGTGGCGCACCTGCATGGCACACACGGTTTTGATGCCGCGCCGCACCTGTCCTGCGTTGGCGGCACGCGGGCGCAGATTGCCGCCCTGCTCGATCGCTACCACGCCCTGGGCTGCAAGCGCATCGTCGCCCTGCGCGGCGATCTGCCTTCGGGCATGGCGGTGAGCGGCGATTTCCGTTACGCCAACGAGTTGGTCGCCTTCATCCGCGAGCACTGCGGCGATCTGCTGCGCGTGGAAGTCGCCTGTTACCCGGAGACCCATCCGCAGGCGGCCGATGCCAACTCCGACCTGGCCAACCTCAAGCGCAAGATCGACGCTGGCGCCGATGGCGCCATCAGCCAGTATTTCTACAATCCCGACGCCTACTTCCGCTTCGTTGACGATGCCCGCAAGCTGGGTATCGATGTGCCGATCGTGGCCGGCATCATGCCGATCGCCAACTTCAGCCAGTTGCGCCGGTTCTCGGAACTGTGCGGGGCGGAAATCCCGCGCTGGATCAGCCAGCGGATGCACTGTTTCGGTGACGATGTCCGCTCGCTGCGCGAGTTCGGCGCCGATGTGGTTGCGGCGTTGTGCCAGCGCCTGATCGACGGCGGCGTACCGGGTCTGCACTTCTACACCCTGAACCTGTCGCAGCCGACCCTGGCCGTGCTTGAGCGCCTGGACGCACTGCCGGCCATCGCCGCTGGAACCGCATCGGCACGCGGCTGAGTGCTTGGCGGAGCGCGGCTTCAGCCGGTCGGTGGCAACGCTTTCCGTCATGCGCGGCCGCGAGCTGGCACGGGCGCCATGACGGTACCGTCATGCCGGAACAGCGCAAGCGCCCACGCCGACACAGTCATCGTCTGAAACCTGAAAACGCATCAGGGCGGGAAATCCCGCCCTGATGGTCATTGTCTGGCTGGCCAATCAACTGCTCAGCCGGACGGTGCTGGACCGGCCGGCAGCACCAAGCTTGCCGACCGGCCCACGGTCACCGCGCCTTACTTCGCGTCGCAGCCGGGACGGCCCGGACCACACTCAAAGCCATCGGCGAAGTAGCGGTCATGGGGCTTGCTGGCGGCGCAGCCCTGGACCTTGATGTCATCCACGTACCAGCCCTCGCGGTTCACCGAGGAGTCGGTACCCAGGCGCCAGCGGAACTGCACCGTCTGGCCAACATGGTTGTTCAGGTCGACCAGGTAGTTCTCCCAGTCGCGCGGATCACCACACCAGGCATCCCTGCCCGCCAGTGGATTGCTCCAGCCGGTATCAATCGGCCCGTCGTAGGCGCGGTTGAGGATCTGCGCGTTGGTCACCTGCTGCCAACTGCCGCCGCCGTCGCTGGACATTTCCAGCAGGCCACCGTCAAAGCAGCCGCCGGTGCGGTCCTCCAGCGTCTGCTGATTCCAGAACTGCAGGGTCAGCGGCAGATGATCGGCGGTCAGTTCGATCGGCGGCGAGACCAGGCGCTGGTCGCTGACTGCACCGTGGTTGACCGCGAGCACGGCATTGCCGCCTGAAGCCGGTGCCGGGCTGGGCCGTGCCGTGGACAGCGCCCATGTCGCCGGACCGGTGCTGCCGCTGGTGGTGAAACCGCCCAGGCCGCCGCTGAAGTCCTCATGGAACACGATCACCGGCTCGCTGTCGGCATCGCAGTCGCCCGGCGCCGGCACGGTGCGGAAGTTGAACACCTGCGTGGACTGCACCGTGCCACAGCTATTGCTGGCACTCACCCGCCAGTAATAGGCGCTGCTGTTAGCCAGGGAGTCAGGCAGCGTATAGCTGGTGCCGGCGACCACTACATCCACCAGCGGACTGGCGAAATCGGCCGTGGCCGACAGCTCGAAGCGGTACTCGACGGCACCGGCAAACGCCTCCCAGCTGAACTGCGGCTGCTGGATCTGGTTGCTGGCGCCATTGGCCGGCAGCAGCAGCGCGCCCGGGGTCGGCACATCGGCATCGATGGTCATGCCCAGGTTGATGAAACGGTGCACGGCCGGGAAGGCCGGGCCATTGCTGTCGGCTTCGAGCATGAAGCCGTGGCTGCCGGCGGCAATCGTGCCATCAATGGCCAGAGTCACCGCCGTGGCCGGATCGGCCGGCAGCACCGGGTTGAGGCTGAAGCTGGCACTGGCGCCGGCGGGCAGGCCGCTGGCCGACAGGGTCACGGCATCATTGAAGCCCTCGAAGCTGCGCAGGCCGAGCTCGAATTCGATCGGCTCGCCGCTGCACACGGCCACCGCCTGCGGGCTGGCGCCGAGCAGGAAGGAAGGATCGGTCAGGCCGGCGATGGCGCCGGTGGCGACAACGGCATAGGGCTGCGGGCCTTCAGCGACCTGAATACCGCGCACCCGCACTTGCCAGGCGCCGGCATCGGGCGCATCGATCCGGACCTGATGCACGTTGTTGAGCAGGTCGTAATTGTCGCTGCCGGTATCCTGGAACGGATTGGGGTCGGTCAGGCCGCCGCTGGCCGGCAGCTTCTGGGTCCAGACCGTGCCGTCCGGCTCCTCGACTTCCAGGCGCAGGGTGTTGACCGTGTGCGGGTTGGCGTTGACCAGGGCCGGGGCATCGTGCCAGGCCAGGGTCACGATCAGCGGCTCGCCGGCCTCGACGTGGAGCAGGTGATAATCGACTGCATTGGTCTGCAGGCCGGCCTTCCCGTCATGCAGCCACAGCATGCGGCTGTCGCCCTGGAAGTACAGGGAGTTCCCCAGGTTGACCCGGCCCCAACCCTGGGACTGGCTGGGCGCGCCGCCGGTGGTGCCGCTGCCGGTGATCTCCTGGGCGCCATTGATCATGATCGCCTTGATCAGGGCTCCGGAAGGCGCTTGGATGCCGTGCTCGGCCACGGCCATGCCGCTGGGATGGAAGCCGCGCTGCAGGTACTCGCGCACCAGCGCGGCCAGGCCGGCGGCGGTCGGCGTCGCCATCGAGGTGCCGCTGGAGCTGCGTGTGCCGCAGGCGTTGCGCTGGGCGGAGACGATGCTGCTGCCCTGGGCAGTCATGTCCGGCTTGCTGCGGCGGTCACTGGTCGGCCCGCGCGAGGAGAAGCCGGACATGTTGTTGCCGCTGGTGCCACGCACGTTGCTGCCGATCGAGAACACGTTCTTGGCATTGCCGGCGGCGCCGACATCGGCACCGGGACCACAACCGCTGTCGCCGCCCAGGCCACCGCTGTTGCCGGCGGCCACGAACAACGCCAGCTCCGGGAAGTCCCAGACCGCCCGGTCAGCATCGCGGGTGGTCTGGCGGTATTCGACCTGGCAGCCCGACGTGCATATACCAAGCGAGTTACGGCAGCTGGAACCCCAGGAATTGTTGTGGATGCGGGCGCCGTTGCCGAAGGCGATCTCGGCGGCATGGTAGATGGTGCCGCCCAGGCTGTTCAGGTATTGCAGCCCGGAGCCCATTTCCTGGGAAATGATCTGGGCGCCCGGGGCGGTGCCGTCCAGGTCGGTCAGGCCGCCGGGCGTGGTGAGGTCTTCGCAGTCGACGGCATTGGCCGGGTTGTTGCCCATGATCGAGCCCATGACATGGGTGCCGTGGCCGTGGCCGTCGGCCGGGCTGCCGCTGGCGGCATCCCACTTGTAGTGGGCGCCGATCTTGCGGTGATCGAAATCGGGAGTCACCGGCGGGCAGTTGCTGCCCTGGTTGCAGGCGGTGGATACCGGTGCACCATAGTCGGCGTCGCTGAATGAGCAGTGCGCCACGTGCAGGCCCGAGTCGGCGGCGGCGACGATCTGGCCGCAGCCGAAGATGCCCTGCTCGAAGATCGGCAGCGGGTTCGGGCCGGCGCTGGAGCCGCTTTGGTGCAGCCAGTCGGCCTGTGAGTTCATGAACTCGTTGTCCCAGCGCAGGCTGACCGAGGCCACATCCGGATTACGCGCCACCGCCATCACGCTGTCGGCGAGCTGGCCGGCGTCAAAACGCATCACCAGGCGCTGTTCGGCGCCGCGTTCGGTGGCCTGCAGTTCAAGGCCGGGAACCGCCAGCAGGGCGTGGCCGGAAATCTGCGCGCCCGCGCCCGGGTGCAGGGCAATGCCCAGACGCTCGACGCCGCCGCGGCCGGCGATGGTCTGCTCGAAGCCGCCCTTGGCCAGGCTGGCCAGGTCGCGGGCCAGGTTGATGTCCAGCTTGAACGCCGGCAGGAAGGGGCCGGCCCAGAGCACGCCCGGCAAGGCGCGGGCAGTTTCGTCCAGGCCCGGCGACATGCGCACCAGGTAGGCATAGTGCGGCGCGTAGCCCAGCACCTGCCCGCCCAGCGCCTCCAGCGCGGCCCGCTGCTCGGCGCGGATCGGGGCATCGAACTTGACCAGGCGCACCGGCGCATCGGCGAACGCGTGCAGGTCGGCCAACGGCGCCAGTTCCGGCACCACGGTGTCGACCTGGCCGGTGCAGACATCCAGGCTGGCGGCATCGAACGAAATCAGGCAGCGCCGGTCCTCGGCCTGGGCCGTGGCGGCCAGCAGGACGGCGCACAACAGGAAGGTTAAAACATGTTTCATTCGGGTTTCCCTCAGTATGTAAGTTGTTGTATTCACGGCCGCCCGACCAGAAAACCTAACCAAAGCTGAACCGACGGTGACGGGAGTCTGCCAGAAGCGCAGGGGCGTTGTTACTGCGCTGCGACATTCGCCGTCGCGGCGGGCTCAGAACCTGCCTGAACCGTGATCGGGGTCGCGATTTTTGGTCGTCAGACGCAGACCAAGACCTCAAGGCAACAGCCCGGCAGGGCCCAGGCTGCAGCCTGCGCCAAAGCTACGGCTGCCACGGTCAGGCGCAGGCAGCGGCCTGGGAGCCGGCGCTGCCCGCTCCGACCCGCCGCCGTCATCCGCGTTAAGCTTGTCCTCTTGTCAGAGCGTCGGACCTGCAATGGCCGCAAGCGGAACCCTGTTCATCGTGGCGGCGCCTTCGGGTGCCGGCAAAACCTCCCTGGTGCGGGCGCTGCTGGCGCGCGACCCGTCGATTGCCGTGTCGATTTCCTACACCTCGCGGCTACCGCGCCCGGGCGAGATCGACGGCGAGCACTACCATTTCGTCGACCACGACCGGTTCCGGGAAATGATCCAGGCCGCGGAGTTCTTCGAGTACGCCGAGGTCCACGGCGACCTGAAGGGCACCGCGCGCCGCGCCGTCGAGCCGCTGCTCGCCGCCGGCCGTGATGTCCTGCTGGAGATCGACTGGCAAGGTGCCAGGCTGGTGCGCGCGCAAAATGCCGACTGCCGCAGCATCTTCATCCTGCCGCCGTCGCAGCAGGAACTGGAACGCCGGCTGCGCCACCGGGCCCAGGATGCGGAGGCGACCGTGCTCCGGCGGCTGGCCAATTCACGCGGTGAAATCGCTCATGCCCAGGAGTTCGACTACATCGTCGTCAACGATGATTTCGACACCGCCCTGGACGACATCAGTGCCATCATCCGCGCCCAGCGCCTGAGCCGGGCGGTGCAAAGCCAGCGCCAGGCCGGGCTGATCGCTGAACTGCTGCAACCCTGACGGCGGCAGCCAAGGCAGCGCCGGCAAGGCCACGGCCAAGGCCGGCCCCGGGCCGCAGCGCGCGGCCGGCGCCATTGCGCGATGCAGCAGGCAGTGGCTAGAATCAGAGCATTGTCGGGGCTGGTCCCGCCAGTGCGTCCGTGCGCCGACGCCGCGCATTTTGCAGTCGGCCTTTCGCTGGCCGCTGTTTCCCCAACGGTTGGCCCGCACGGTTGCCACGGTGGCGATCGTTGCCAGTATCTGGTGCCAGCCGCGCCGGCGACCGGCTCGGAATTTTCACTTTTTCAAAGGATCAACACGATGGCCCGTATTACGGTTGAAGATTGCCTGGAAGTGGTGGACAACCGCTTCGAACTGGTGCTGATGGCATCCAAGCGCGCCCGGCAACTGGCCAAGGGCCTGGATGCCATGATCGAACCGGACAACGACAAACCGACGGTGCTGGCGCTGCGCGAAATTGCCGGCCGGCATGTCGATTCGCCGATGATCGAGCAGATCGACGCCGCCGAGCGCGAACGCGCCGAGCGCCAGGCCCTGGAATGGGCGGCTGCCGAACTGGACGAGGAAAAAGGCGCCGACGAGGCCTGATTGCATGGCCATGCCGTCCCCCTGTCGCGGTGGCCGCCGGATAATTTCGGGGCCCATCGTCATGGCCGGCTTGGTTGACCTGGCCAGCCTGGCACTGCGACAGCGCCAAGGCGGGAGCTGTTGTCATCGCCCCGGCGCGCGCAGCTGCCGCTGAGGCCGGCATGAACGCGCTCCTGAACGCCGTCATGCCCACGCCCAGTGCGCTGCCCGAGGACATGCGGGCGCTGGAAAAAGGCCTCAGGCGCCACCTGCGCCGCGACCGCATCCAGGCCATCCGCCGCGCCTATCACATCGGCGCCAGCGCCCACCAGGGCCAGACCCGCAAGAGCGGCGAACCCTATATCACCCATCCGGTCGCCGTAGCGCAAATCCTGGCCGATATCGGCATGGATGCCGACACCATCATTGCCGCGATCCTGCATGACACGATCGAGGACACGGCGATCACCCGCGCCGACATCCAGGCCGAATTCGGCAGCGAAGTCGCCGATCTGGTCGACGGCGTTACCAAACTGGACAAGGTCCAGTTCCAGGACCGTGCCGAAGCTACGGCCGAAAGCTTCCGCAAGATGGTGATGGCGATGGCGCGCGACCTGCGCGTGATCCTGATAAAGCTCGCCGACCGGCTGCACAACATGCGTACCCTGGGCAGCATGGCCACCGAGGCGCGCCGCCGCATCGCCCGCGAAACCCTGGACATCTACGCGCCTATCGCCCAGCGCCTGGGCATGAACGCGGTCAAGGGTGAACTGCAGGATCTGGCCTTCCGCGCCCTGTATCCAACCCGCTACCGGGTCATCGCCAAGCATATCCAGCGCATGCAGGGCGACCGCCAGGAGGCGATCAGGCAGATCGAGCACGACCTGGCCCGCTGCCTGAAGCAGGAGGGCATCCGGCACCGCCTGGCCAGCCGGATCAAATCGCCCTACAGCATCTACAGCAAGATGCTGCGCGACAGCCGGCCACTGGACCAAGTGATGGATGTCTACGGCTTCCGGATCGTGGTCGAGGCAACCATGCAGTGCTACCACGTGCTCGGCGCCGTGCACAGCCTGTACAAGCCGGTCGAGGCCCGCTTCCACGACTACATCGCCATTCCCAAGGCCAACGGCTACCAGTCCCTGCACACGGTGCTGATCGGGCCGTTCGATGCCCCGATCGAGGTCCAGATCCGCACCGAGGACATGGATACCATCGCCGAGCGCGGCATCGCCGCGCACTGGGCCTACAAGGCCGACGGCAGTACCAGCAATACCCACAACCGGGCCCGGGAATGGCTCAGCGGGCTGGTCGAACATCAGGCCGGCACCGGCTCGTCGCTGGAATTCGTCGAGAACGTCAAGATCGACCTGTTCCCCGACGAGGTCTACGTGTTCACGCCGCGCGGCGACATCCTGACCCTGCCCAGCGGCGCCACGGTGCTGGATTTCGCCTATGCCGTGCACACCGATGTCGGCGACCACGCGGTCACTGCCCGCATCGACAAGAAGCTGGCCGCCCTGCGCACCCGCCTGGACAGCGGCCAGACGGTGGAGATCGTCACTGCGCCCAGCGCCCAGCCGCATCCGGCCTGGCTGGAGTTCGCCAGCACCAGCAAGGCGCGCACCGCGATCCGCAATCATCTCAAACGCCTGCAATACGAAGACGCCGTGCACCTGGGCCACCGGATGCTCGACCGCGCCCTGGCAGCCCGGGGCAGTTCCCTGGAAGACCTGTCCTCGCAATCGTTGCAGCGCTACCTGCAGGAAGCCCGGTTCAAGCGCCTGGAGGACCTGCTTTCCGATATCGCCATGGGCAACCGCATGGCCGGCCAGGTCGTCGGCCAGCTGCTGGCCGGAACCGGCGTCGAACGGACCGGGCCGGTGGCGGGCAACGGCGGCAGTGAGCGGATCCTGATCAGCGGCCGCGAGCGCGGCGTGTTCAGCTTCGGCAACTGCTGCTATGCCATCCCCGGCGACGAGATCATCGGTTACCTGTCAGCCGGCAAGGGCGTGGTCGTGCACCAGACCAGCTGCCGCAACCTGGCCGAGTACCGCAAGACACCCGAGCGCCTGGTCGCCATCGCCTGGGACCGCGACGTCGTCGGCGACTACCGCGTCGCGTTGCGCATCGAGGTAATGAACAAGCCCGGTGTGCTGGCCAATGTCGCCGCCGCCATCGCCGGTGTCGATTCCAATATCGCCCACGTCGAGTATGCCGAGCGCGACTTGGAAACCGCGGTCCTGCTGTTCACCATCGAGGTCCGCGACCGCCGCCATCTGGCCGCGGTGATCCGGCGCGTGCGCCACTCCGACGTGGTCCATGCCGTGCAGCGCTACAGCAGTTGACCGCCGGCAGATGATTTTTTCAGGAGGACTTGCCATGTCCCACCCCGCCACCCATCGCGCCGAACCGGCCTTGCTCGACCGCGCCCTGGCCGAAGCCGACCGCGCCCTGCGCACCCTGTTCGCCCGGCCCCAGGCGACGCGCCCGAACCCGGCCGGCGAACTGCCGGTGGCGCAACTGGACGAGAGCCAGCGCCGCCATGTCGCCGGATTGATGCGGATCAACCATGTCGGCGAAATCTGCGCCCAGGCCCTGTACTCGGGCCAGGCGGTGACTGCCCGCGATCCGGCCGTGCGCCGGCACCTGCTCGCCGCTGCGGTCGAGGAAACCGATCATCTGGCCTGGTGTGCCGACCGCCTGGAAGAACTGGGCGACCGGCCCAGCCTGCTCAATCCGCTGTGGTATTCCGGCGCGTTCACCATCGGCGCGGTGGCCGGCCTGCTCGGCGACCCGCTCAGCCTGGGCTTCGTGGTCGAGACCGAGCGCCAGGTTGAAGCCCATCTGGCCGAGCACCTGACGCAGTTGCCAGAACACGACGAGCGCAGCCAGCGCATCCTGGCGCAGATGCAGGCCGACGAGATCCGCCACGCCGACGATGCCCAGGCCGCCGGCGGCATGCCCTTGCCGCGGCCCCTGCCCGATCTGATGACCCTGGCTTCGAAGGTGATGAAGACCGTCGCCTACCGGATCTGATCGGCGCCATCTGCAACGAGCCCGCACCTTGGCGGAACTGGCATTGATTTGGTGCCGGAGGTTACGGCTGCTGGTTGATCTGCGGTAACGCTGCGCCCTGATCGCCCTGGTCCACCGGCCCGCCAGCCTGGTCAAGGTCAACGGCGACAGCCGGCTCACGCAACCGCAGCAATGCCGGCGAGTCTCCGTCGCTGGCCGGCCGCGCCTGCAGGCGCAGGCCGGTACTGCGGGCATCGGCGGCGAGACGGGCCAGGGCGGCGCCATCATCCTCGTCCAGGCGCCAGTAATGCAGCCAGCGCCAGCGGTGGCTGAAGTGCAGGGTCTGGGCATTGCCGACCCAGACCGGGGTATCGCCTTCCAGGCGGATGCCGGTGCGCCACAAGCGCAGGACACGGCGGGCATCGGCATCCTCGGTCGCGGCGGCCACCAGCATCAACACCTGCGGATGGCCGTAGTGCGAGGCCGGCAGGATGCGCAGGGTGTCGGCCGTGGCCTCGTCGTCCAGGGTCATCAGCAGATCCTGCCAGCCACCGGGCTCGGCGACCTGCCAGCCTGCCCCGGCCAGGGTCGCCGCCAGCGCTGCCGGGTCGCCCGCGTACTGCAGGTTCAGCGGCCACACCGAGCGCCCGCGCAGCTCGTTGCGCCAGGCTGACAGCGGCCCGGCCGCATCGGCCTGCAGCCAATCCGGCAAGCTCATCACCTCGACCACCGGCAGCGGATCGAAGCGGTCGAGCACGGCCTCGACCCGGCGCGGCCCATACCACCAGGCGGCCGCGATCAGGGTGCCGAAGAACACCACCACCAGCGGCCGGATCCAGAATGAACGGTCGACCCGGCGCCGATAGGCGAGCCCGAGCAGGGCCACCCAGGCCAGGCCGAAGAGCATGCCGCCGAGCAGATCCGACAACCAGTTGGCGCCCAGGTACAGGCGCGCAAAACCAATCAAACCGGCGAATAGACCGGCGACGACATAGGGCCAGACTCGGCGCCGGCCGGGCAACTCGCGGGCGATGAGCACGGCGAAGAAACCGAACACGACGATGACCAGGGTCATCGATACCGCCGGGAAGCCGAAGCCGCCCAGGTTGGCCGCCGCCGGCGGTCGCGGCAGATGCAGCAGGTATCCCAGCAGCACCGTGGTCGCGACGCCAAAGGCGATTGCCGCCAGCCAGTGCCACACCGCGCTGTAGCGCCGCCGCCACAGCAGCCAGGCGACGACACCGGCGCAGGCCGGCATCAGCACCGGCCAATCGCCCAGCGAAGCCGCCAGCGCCAGCGCCGAGTCGGCCAGCGGGTGGCGCAGGGCAAGCATGGTGCGGTGCACGGCCTGGTCCAGGGCCAGCGGCCCGGCCTCGCCGGCGGCCACCGCCACCAGCAGCGTGGCGAATGCCCACAGGGCGGCCAGCAGCAACAGCGCCAGCAACAGCAGCGACGGCGATTCCGGACGCTTGGGGTCGATCAGGGTGGTGCTGTAGGGACCGATCACCGGATGCCGCTGCGACCAGGCCAGCAAGCGCGCCAGCAGCACATTGGTACGCGGCGCCAGTCGGCGCCAGACGAACAACACCAGCGTCCAGATCAGCACCAGCAGGCCGACCAGCATGCCGATCAATATCACCAGGCGGCCGGCGATGGCGGCGAACAGCTCCAGCGAAGTGCCGAACACCCAGCCCGGCAACAGGAAGGTCAGCGCCCACAAAAATGCCGCCAGCGCGCTGGCCGGCACATAGCGGCGCAGCGGCAGCTTGAGCATGCCGGCGATGGCCGGCACGAACGGGCGCACGGCACCGACATAGCGCGCGATCAGGATCGCCTTGGTGCCGTGCTGGCGGAACATGCCCTCGCCCCGTTCCAGCCACTCCGGATACCGGGCGAACGGCCAGCGCTGGCGCAGCTGCGGGCCGTAGCGATGGCCGATCCAGAAGCTCAGGCCGTCACCGGCGAACGCGCCCAGGGCGGTGCATATCACGGCGTAGACGCCGTCGATATGGCCGGTGCCGACCAGGGTGCCGACGGCGAACAGCAACGGCAACGCCGGCACCAGCATCCCCAACAGGATGATGGCGTCGGCAAATGCGATCAGGAAGATCAGGCCGCCGGCAATCCAGGGATGGGCGCCGATCCAATCAGCAAAACGGTCGATTCCGGCCAGATCCATGGCGCGGATTATAGGGGCCGCAGATTGCCCGACCGGTTCGGGCCGGCTTCCGGTTCAGCCGCGGCGACCCGCCGTTGAACCGCACCGGGCCGATGCTGATCAAGCCTTGACCAATGTTCCCGCTGGCAACGGCGAAAACGCTCGGCCGCCGGTGCTGGCGTGGCCGGCTTCCGGGCGGTAATGACGTCCCCGGTTTTCTCCGCCCGGCGGCAGCATCGGCGGACCAGGCACGGGCCTCAGCGCCGGCGCAGCCACGGCCGTGGATCGATCGCCCGGCCGCGCTCGCGCAGCTCGAAGTACAGGCCGGGCAGCGCTTCGCCACCACTGCGGCCGACCCGGCTGATCACTTCGCCGGCCTGGACCCAGTTGCCCTCGGCCTTGAGCAGGGCATCGTTGTGGCCGTACAGGCTCATGTAGCCGTCGCCGTGATCGACGATCAGCAGCAGGCCGTAACCCTTGAGCCAGTCGGCGTAGGCGACGCGGCCATGGGCAATGGCCTGCACCGGTGCTCCCAGTTCGGCATCAATGCGCAGGCCGCCACTGTCGCTGCGTTCGGCCCGGCCTTGCGCCGGCCAGGGCAGGCGGCCGCGCTGGCCCGGGAAGGGCTCGGCCCCGGCCAGATCCTCGGGCAGGTCGGCGAAGATATCGCGCAGCCGCTCCAGCAGTCCATTGAGCTGTTGCTCGTCGCGGCCCAGGGCGGCCAGGCGCCGACGCTGGTCGCCCAGTTCCAGGCGCAGCGCATCCAGCGCCGCCTCGCGCTGGCTGACCGCCGCCGCCAGGGTTTGTTGTGCCGAAGCCGCCTCGGCCTGTTCCTGCTGCAAGCCGGCCAGGGCCGTGGCCTGGGCGCTGGCCAGCGCTGCCAGCTCGGCCAGGGCGCCTGCGTACTGGTTGATCCGGCTCATGCGGCTACGCTGCAGGGCGCGGCCATAGCCGAGCGTACGCGCCAGCGCCGGGGTTCGTTCCGGCGCCAGCAGCAGACGCGTCGACGCTTGCCGGCTGCGGGCGTAACTGAGCCGCAGTACTGCCGCCAGCGCCACCTGTTGCCGCTGCAGATCGGCCTGCGTCTGTTCGCGCCGTTCGTGGATGGAATCGAGCTCGCCCTGGTGGCCAGCCATGCGCTCGTCGATCTGCAGCAGCCGGCGCTGCTGGTCGGAAACCGCACGCTCGGCCTGCGCCAGGGCGGCAACGGTATCGACTTCAGCCAGCTCACCGCGGCCGAGCTCGGCCTTCAAGGCATCGATGTCGGCGCGCAGGCGGACCAGCTCGCGCTCGGCCTGCTCGGCCTGGCGTTCACGCGCCTGGGGGGAATCATTGGCAACGGCCGGCAGCGGCCAGGTGGCCATAACAAATGCCAGGGCCAGCAGCAGCCGGCAGCTACGCCGGACCAGGTCGGCCGGCTTCGGCACAGGTGGCAATCTCGTCACCGGCTGCCGGGGGGCGGGCGTCAGACGGCCGGCTGCGGCGCCGGCTCGATCAGGCTGCTGCCGGTCATTTCCTCGGGCGGCGGCAGGCCGAGCAGGGCGAGCAGGGTCGGGGCGATATCGCGCAGTGCGCCGCCATCACGCAGCCGCAGTTCACGCTCGCCGACATAGACCAGCGGTACCGGGCCGATGGTGTGGGCGGTGTGCGGCTGTCCGGTTTCCGGATCACGCATCATTTCCAGGTTGCCGTGGTCGGCGGTGACCAGGGTTTCGCCGCCGGCCGCGGCCACTGCCGGGATCAGTTCGCCCAGGGCCCAGTCCACGGTCTCGACCGCCTTCACCGCGGCATCGAAGTCACCGCTGTGGCCGACCATGTCCGGGTTGGCCAGGTTGCAGATGATCACATCGAAGCGCTCGCTGGCGATGGCCTCCTTGAGCCTGGCCACCACTTCCGGGCAGCTCATCTCCGGCTGCAGGTCGTAGGTGGCGACCTTGGGGCTGGGCACCAGGATGCGTTCCTCGCCGGGATAGACCGCCTCGCGGCCGCCGGAGAAAAAGAAGGTGACATGGGCGTATTTCTCGGTCTCGGCGATGCGCAACTGGGCCAGGCCGTGCGCGGCCAACACCTCGGGCAAGGTATTGGCCATGGTCTGCGGCGGGAAGGCCACGGTGGCCGGCAGGCTGTCCTGGTAGCGGGTCAGGGTGACGAAGCTGGACAGCGCCGGCTGCCGTCGCGAAAAGGCATCGAAACCCTCCTCGACAAAGACCTGGCTCAACTGCCGGGCGCGATCGGCGCGGAAATTCATGAACACCACGGCATCGCCATCACGCACCGGGGCGCCGGCGCCGATCACTGCCGGCTCGACGAATTCGTCGGCGATGCCGCGCTGGTAGGCCGCCTGCAATGCCGCGAGTGCGTCATCGAAGCGGTTGCCGGCGCTGGCGTCGGCCTCGGCGATCACGCGCCAGGCCTTCTCGACCCGGTCCCAGCGCTGGTCCCGGTCCATGGCGTAGTAACGGCCGCTGACACTGGCGATGCGCGCGCCGGTTTCCGCGCACACCGCCGCCAGCTTGCGCAGCGACGCCTCGGCGCTGCGCGGCGGCGTGTCGCGGCCATCAAGGAAAGCATGCACGGCGACCGGCCCGGCGCCGCGCGCGGCGGCCAGGCGCAGAAACTGGAACACCTGGGCCTGGTGGCTGTGCACACCGCCGGGCGAGACCAGGGCCAGGACATGCACGGTACCGCCGCTGTCGCGAGCCGCGCTGATCGCCTGATTCAGCGCCTGGTTGCTGTCGAAGCTGCCATCGGCGATCGCCGCCTCGATCCGGCTCAGGTCCTGCCAGACGATGCGGCCGGCACCCAGATTCATGTGCCCGACCTCGGAATTGCCCATCTGGCCCTCGGGCAGGCCGACATGACGGCCGAAGGTGTTGATCAGCGTCCGTGGCCGGCTCGACCACAGCCGGTCCCAATTCGGCGTATCAGCCGCGGCGATGGCATTGTCGGTGGGGTCCTGGCGATGGCCGAAGCCATCCAGGATCAACAGCAACAGCGGGCGCGGCGGGGTTGGCGATGAGGTCACGGAGCGGGCACCAGTATCCGAATACGACAGCCCTTGATGATACCGGCTGCACCGCCCTGCCGAGCCGGCGGCGGGATCAACGGCCATGGTCAACAATCGCCACCGGGCCAGCAAGGGCCGACATCGCCGCCTCCGGCACACGGGACCTCCGGCACATGCGCGCCACACCGGCCCCTGTCAGCATCGGCGATGAACACGACACCCGGCGCCGTCGACCCGCGCCACGTCGCTGCCAAGCCCCAGCCACTGCCCACAAGGAGCTGCCCATGAAACTGTTGCCCACCGCCGTGATCACCGGCCTGCTCGCGGCCGCGGTCGCCGTCAGCGGCCAGGCTGCCGACAACATCAGCAAGGTCTACGGCGGCATCACCGTCGAATCCGGACAGACCGCCGGCAAGGTGAACACGGTCAACGGCTCGATCAAGCTGGAAACCGGTGCCCGCGCCGGCGCCGTGGAAACCGTCAACGGCAGCATCCGCCTGGAGCGCAATGCCCAGGCCGCCAGCGTCGAAAGCGTCAATGGCGCCATCCGTTTGGCCGAAGGCGCCCAGCTTTCCGGTGACCTGGAAACCGTCAATGGCGCGATTACCCTGGCGCAGGGCGCGCGCGTCGACGGCGACCTGGAGAACGTCAACGGCACCATCACCCTGGACGCGGCCACCATCGGCGGGCGCCTGAGCACGGTCAACGGTTCCCTGCTGATCGGCGCCAACAGCCACATCGGCGGTGGCATCAAGGTCGGCAAGCCGGGTGGCTTCAGCCTGAGCCGGCGCCTGACGCGCGTGGTCATCGGCCCGGGCGCGCGTGTCGATGGCGAACTGGTGTTCGAGCGCGAGGTGGATCTGCACGTGCACGAGGACGCCGTCATCGGGCCGGTCCAGGGCGCCAGCGCCCAACGCTATAGCGGCCAGTCCCCCGAGGACTGAACCGCGCTGCCCGGCCTGCCGGTTCCCTCGCCGGCAGGCCGGTCTTTACTGTCGGGCTGATGCTGGCTGAGCGGCCTGACATTGCCGGGATCGGCATCGCCAAGCCGGCACGGCCGCAAGGATCAACCGGCCAATCCGCCGAAGCATCAAGCGCCGGGTACCTGACCCGGGCGTTCGCTGGCGAGCATCAACGGCTGCCGGAGCCGGCCCGCTGGCCTATCCTTCGCGGCCATGGATTCCCTGACCCAGATCGCCCTTGGCGCCGGCATCGCCGCGCTGTGCGTTCCCCCCGGCCATCGCCGACGCGCCCTGCTGGCCGGCGCCGCACTCGGCACCCTGCCCGACCTGGATTCGCTGCCCCTGTTCCTGCTCAGCGACGATCCGGTCACACGCATGACCAGCCACCGCGGCTGGTCGCATTCGCTGCTGGTGCTGCCATTGCTGGCCACCGCCCTGTGGTGGTGGCTGCGGCGCATCTGGCAACCGGTGCGCGAGGCGCCACGGGCCTGGTGGTGGGCGATCAGCCTGGCCCTGGTCACCCATGCCCTGCTCGATGCCTTCACCGTCTACGGCACCCAGCTTTGGTGGCCGCTGCCGCTGCCGCCGGTGATGTGGTCGAGCCTGTTCATCATCGATCCGGGCTACACCATCTGGTGGCTGCTGGCGCTGCCGGCGGCGGCGATCCTCGGTGCCCGGCCGGCAGCACGCACCGTGCTTGCCGCCGGCCTGGCACTGAGCAGCGCCTACCTGGGCTGGTCGCTGCTGGCCAAGGCCCTGGTTGAGCGCCAGGTGGAGCCGACACTTGCCGCTCTGGGTCTGGCTGACGCGCCCTGGTTCTCGGTGCCCACGCCACTGAACACCCTGCTCTGGCGGATCGTGGTGATGACGCCGCAGGGCTACCTGGAAGGCGAATACTCGCTGATCGCCGACCGCGGCCCGGTGCGCTTCCGCCACCATGACATCGACCCGGATCTGCGCCAGGCCGGGCTGGCAACCCGGGCCGGCCAGCGCCTGGCCTGGTTCAACCATGGTTTCATGGCCGCCGAGGAACGCGGCGGCCGGCTGGTGCTGTCGGACCTGCGCATGGGCTCGGCCGGCGGCTATGTGTTCCAGTTCGCCGTGGCCCAGCAGCAGCCAGACGATTGGCAGGCCATCGCGCCCGAGCAACTGGCCATGGATTTTGCAGCGCAGCGTCACCTGGGGCCGATCTGGCGGCGCATCTGGACCGCCGCCGACGCTGGCCCGGGCGGGTTGGACGGGTCGGCCATGCCCACACCCGGTGACAATTCCGGAAGCAATCGCAACGCGCACGACTGATCCCGGCGTAGATCACTGCGTACGTTCGTTCGCCCTCATCCGTCCTGTCGGGCCGAGGCGGCGGCTATCCGCCAACCGCCATGTCAGGGCACGTCGCTGCGCGCCAGCGGCCCGGAAGAATTGTTGCCGCGCAGTTGCAGCACATCCGGCTTGGCCAGGGTGAAACCGCGGCCCCAGCGGACATCGTTGCCGTCGCCTTCGATGCGGACATCGTCCACCACCTCGATCTGGACCTGGTTGCGGTCGCCGACGATGTTCAGCCCCAGGCAATGGCCCTGGATGATGACCTGGTTGTTGGAGCCGACCAGTTCGACGCGCTCACCCAGGTCACACTCATAAGCCAGGCTGCGATCCTCGCCGACCAGTTGCGCCATCTCCTCGACGGCCTCGGCTTCCTGGCTGCGGTCGCGGCGGCCGATGGTGAATTGCGGTTGGCTGCGATCAAAGGCCTCGCGACCGGGCATCACCGCCTCGCCCGATACCCGGCCCGGCATCCGCGACATGTCCTGGCGTGCCGGCGGCAGCACTTCCGGGTCGTCCGGCTGCGCCAGCGCCGGGGCCACGCCCAGGCCGCCAGCGACAAACACAACCATGCCGGCCAGCAACACGCCTGGCATGCACGCGCGTGCGCGCTGCCCGATGATTTTCGCGTTCTTGTCCATCAGCCTTCCCTCCTGTACGCCGGCAACTGCCAGCCGATAACAATGCCCTGCCGTGATCGCCGCCCGAGGGGACGGCGCTGGCCTGGCCAGCCGGCCGGACCGGATGCTGATCGCGCCCGCCTTGTGGCCGGGCAAGACCATGGCCCATCATGCGCCGGGCAAGCCATTTTCACCATGTCGGTGGCATGCGCGCGTGAACAGCTCACAGGCGCCGGCCGCGCCGGCAAAATCACTCTCCCGTACGGAAACCCGCGTGCCATGACCGGTCCCGCCGCTGCCAACTTGTGCGCCTGGCCTTCTCTGCCTGGCAGAGCCGCCAACGTATGCGCCTTCCCTTCTGCCCGAGGAAGGTGCCCGACAGGGCGGATGCGGGCGCAACGCTCGCAGTCGACGGCTGTCCCTTCGACTTCGCACCGCCGGCCATGAGCGCTGAACGCAGCGATCGCGCCGCGCTGGTCATGCTGGCGCTGGGTGCCAGCCTGATCAGCACCACCGGCATCCTGGTGCGCTACGCCGATGTCCCGCCCACGGTGTCCGGGTTCTGGCGCATGGCCTTCGGCGGCGGAATCCTGGTGCTGGCACTGGTGCTGCTGCGGCAATGGCGGCCGACAACGCCGGCGATCTGGTGGTGGATGCTGTTGCCGGCGGCGGCGATGGCGATTGACCTGGCGCTGTGGCACCGCAGCATCCTGACCACCGGGCCGGGCCTGGCCACGCTGCTGAGCAATTTCCAGGTGTTCTTCATGGCCCTGGCCGGCTTCATCCTCTACCGCGAACGGCTCGGGCCCCGCTTCCTGGCCGGCCTGCTGCTGGCCTTCCTGGGCACCTGGCTGCTGGTCGGCATGGACTGGGCCATGTTCGCCCCGGCCTACCGCACCGGCATCATCCTGGGCATCCTCAGCGGCCTGGCCTATGCCGTCTATCTGCTCAGTTTCCGCCACGCCCAGCAACGCGGCGCCAGCGCCATCCCGGCGGCGCAATTGCTGGCGATCAATTCGCTGCTGTGTGCCGCCTTCCTGGGCCTGGCCGCCCTGATCGAGCAGGCGCCGCTGGCGATTCCCGACAATCGTTCGCTGCTGGCGCTGGTCAGCCTGGGCATCGTCGGCCAGTGTCTGGGCTGGGTCCTGATCACCCGCGCCATGCCGCGCCTGCCGGCCTCCACCGTCGGCCTGCTGTTGCTGCTGCAGCCGGCGCTGGCGTTTGTCCTGGATGTACTGCTGTTCCAGCGCCAGACCAGTGCCCTTGAGTGGCTGGGACTTGCGCTGGCCCTGGGCGGCATCTTCATCGGCACCATCCGCCTGGCGCACCGGCGCACGCCATTGCCGCATGGCGAAGAGGGTGATCCTCAATGAGCGCGGCGCGCTGCCGGGCAGCCGCGGCGTGCCAGGGTGGCCGGCGGCACGGTCGCCACCCGGGCCAGCGCCGCGCAAGCAAGCACCGCGAGGGCCAGCACCGATGCAACGCCTGAAACAATTGATCCGCGACGTACCGGACTTCCCCGTTCCGGGCGTCATGTTCCGGGACATCACGCCGCTGCTCGCCGATGCCGATGGCCTGGCGATGACCATCGCCCGCCTGGCCGATCCCTGGCGGCAGGGACCACGCCCGGATGCCATCGCCGGCATCGAATCGCGCGGCTTCATCCTTGGTGCCGCCCTGGCCCGGGAGCTGGGCATCGGCTTCGTGCCGATCCGCAAGCCGGGCAAGCTGCCGGCGCAAACCCTGGCCATCGACTACGCGCTGGAATACGGCCACGACCGGCTGGAAATCCACGCCGACGCCGTCGGCCCCGGCCAGCGCGTCGTGCTGGTCGATGATGTGCTCGCCACCGGCGGCACCCTCGATGCCGCCCGGCAACTGCTGGCCGAAACCGGCTGCGAACTGCTCGGCGCCAGCCTGCTGATCGAGATCGGCGCGCTGGGCGGCCGCCAGCGCTGGCCGGCGCAGCTGCCGCTGCATGTGCTGATCAATTACGGATACTGATGCGGCGGCAACGGCGCGGCGGCCGGCGACGCTATCCGGATTCGGCGGCGCCCGGGGTAGCGGCGGTGGCGGTGGTAGCGACTGAGGCCGGCGGCGGCACCTGGCGCCAGAGCCAGTCGGCCAGTTCGCCACGCAAACGATCCAGCCGCTCCGGTTTGCTCGATGAGAACAGGCGCACGGCGGTATCGCCGGCGCCGGCTGCGGCCAGTTCCTTGCGCACCTGCTGCAGTGCCCGCTGCTGGTCGCTGCGGTTGAGCTTGTCGGCCTTGGTCAACAGCGCCAGGGCCGGCAGGCCGCGGCTAGCGCAGGCTTCCAGCAGCAGCCAGTCGTTGTCCTTGAGCGGATGCCGGCTGTCCATGATCACCACCAGGCCGGCCAGGCTGGCACGCTCGTTCAGGTAACGTCCCAGTTCCCGCCCCCAGTGCTCGCGCATCGCGCGCGGCACCTTGGCGTAGCCGTAACCGGGCAGGTCGACCAGGCGGTGGTCCTCGTCCAGGTCGAACACCACCAGGTGCTGGGTGCGGCCGGGCGTGCGCGAGGTCCGGGCCAGGCCACCGATGCCGGTCAGGGTGTTGATGGCGCTGGATTTGCCGGCATTGGAGCGCCCGGCGAAGGCCAGCTCCCGGCCGCTGTCGGCAGGCAGGTGGCTGAGGTTTTCGCCGCTGAGGCGGAAGCGTGCACGCGTGAAAGGGTTGCTCATGGCGCCATGATAAGGGCACAGCGGCCGCGGCGAACGGCCGTTTTCATCGTTGCCCGGCCGTTGTCTGGTCGTTGTCTGCGCAGGGCCTGATCGCTGCCTGGGCATGGCCGCGCCGGAACGGGCGTTCCCTGCCGCGATATTCGGGTTAAAATCCGCCTTCCGTGTCGGTACTGGTGGAGTGAGCACAGTGATGAGCAAGCGGCTGTTTGTGTGGTTGGCGATGATCGTCGCCGGCGGCGTACAGGCAATGGATGCCCCGGTGGGCGATGCCCAGGTTGGCGCCAACAAGGCGATTCCCTGCTCGGGCTGCCACGGCATGGATGGCAATTCCCCGGCGCCGGAATGGCCCAGCCTGGGCGGACAAAGCGCCGACTATGTCTACCGGCAGACGGTCATGTTCCGCGATGGCGGACGCGTCAACGCGCTCATGGAGCCGTTCGTGGTCGGCTTGAGCGACCAGGATATCGCCGACATCTCCGCACACTTCGCCACACTGACGACCACGCCGGGCGTTGCCGACGACAGCCCGATCCAAGGCATCGCAGGCGTGGACGACACCTACGCCAATCTTGGCCAAGCCATCTACCGCGGTGGCGTGCCCGCTGCCGGCGTGCCCGCCTGCCAGGCCTGCCACGGCCCGAGCGGACGCGGCATTCCCGGCGCCGGCTATCCGGCCGTGGCCGGCCAGCATGCGGTCTACAACGCCGCGCGCCTGAACTTCTTCCACTCCGGCCAGCACTACGGCAACGACAACGATCCCAGCACCATCATGGTGACCATCGCCCAGCGCCTGCAGCCGGTCCAGATCGATGCCCTGGCCACCTACATGGAAGGCCTGCATCGCGCCGACCCGGCCGCCCAGGCGGAACTGGCGGCAGCGCGCAATGAATCAGCGCTGGTGCCGGCCACGCAGGCACTGGATCCGGCCGACGCCCCGGTGCCGGACATGGACGCCGAAGACGCCGCCGACGCGGGCGCCGACGCTGCTCCAGAAATCGATGCCGAGCCGGCCGATGAAGCCGATGAAGCCGACACGGCGCAGCCGGACGAAGACACAACCGCAGCCGAACCGGACAGCGACGATTCCAACGATCCGGGAACCTGACCGGCAGCTTCCGGTCAGTGTCAGTTCGACCCGGCCCGGCCGGGTATCCGTTTGCCCTGGAGCCCTACATGAACCTGCGTTCCCTCACCCTTGCCGCCCTCTTCGCCGTATTGCCGCTGGCCGCCCAGGCCCAGGCCCTGTACACCGAGGGTCGCCACTACTACACCATCGAGCCGGCGCAGCCGACCGAAGTTGCCGACGGCAAGATCGAGGTGGTGGAAGTGTTCTCCTATGCCTGCGTGCACTGCGCCAACTTCGAGCCGCATGTCGCCGCCTGGAAGGCCGATATGCCCGAGCATGTCCAGTTCCGCGGCTTGCCGGCGATCTTCAGCCCGGCCTGGGAACCGTTCGGCCGCGCCTACTTCGCCGCCCAGGCCCTGGGCGTGCTCGACCAGCTTCACCGGCCGCTGTTCCAGGCCCTGCATGAGCAGCGCCAGCGCCTGACCACGATCGAGGCCATCGCCGACTTCGCCGGCAGCCAGGGCATCGATCGCGACCGCTTCCTGCAGGCGGCCAAGTCGTCCTCGACCACGACCAAGATCGCCCGCGCCCGCGAGCAGGCGCAGCGTTACGGCGTTGATGGCACGCCGGTGATCATCGTCAACGGCAAGTACCGGGTGCCGTCGGTTGGCGGTTTCCAGGGCATGCTCGCCGTGGTCGATCATCTGGTTGCCCAGGAAGCGGCAGCCGCCACGCCTTGATCATCGATCCAGCCAGCACGTGACCGCAGCACCCGCGCACGTGCGCGCCGAAACGCCATCCGGGGCGGCTGAGACCGCTCCGGATCTGCGCCTGATCAGCTTCAACATCCAGGCCGGCGCCCATTTCGACCGCTACCACCAGTACGTTACCCGGCCGTGGCGGCATGTGCTGCCGCACGGCGCACGCAAGCGCAACCTGAAGAAACTGGCCAACCTGCTGGCCGGCTACGACATCGTCGCCCTGCAGGAAGCCGATGCCGGCAGCCTGCGCTCGGGCTTCGTCAACCAGGTCGAATACCTGGCCGAGGAATCGGACTTCGGCTGGTTCAGTGTCCAGACCAATCGCCGCATCGGCAACCTCGCCCACACCTGCAACGCCCTGCTGATGCGCCACCAGCCCAGCGAAGTGCGCGACTACGCCCTGCCCGGCACCCTGCCCGGCCGCGGCGCGCTCTGGGCCCGTTTCGGCGACGGCCCCGATGCATTGCTGGTGGTGGTCGTGCACCTGTCGCTGGGGCCACGCGCGCGCCAGCGCCAGATCGATTTTCTGCAGACCATCATCGAAGGCCATCGCCATGTCGTAGTCATGGGCGACTTCAACTGCCCGGCCAACGCACCCGAGATGCTGCACCTGTACCAGTCCAGCCACCTGGCGCCGCCGCAATCACCGCCGGCGACCTTCCCGAGCTGGGCACCGGTGCGCGACATCGACCACATCCTGCTCTCGCGCTCGCTACGCTCCATGCACTGCGAAGCACCCGTGTTCGGCCTCTCCGACCACCTGCCGATCAGCCTCACCGCGCGCCTGCCGGTCGAGTGCCGGTTCTGCGCGCCGAAGATCACAGCCGGCGACTGACGAAGCCGGCTCCGCTGCCGGTGGCACGCGGCCAGAAGCGCCTTTGCGGCCAATAAACGTCCGGCTCAACCGCCGCGTACCGCTGCCAGCGACATCATCATCGCGATCAACAACAGGAAGCCGGCAAAAATCCGGCGCAGGCGGATCGGCGACAGCCGGTGCGCCATGGCCGCGCCGTACGGCGCCGTCAGCACGCTGGTCGCAGCAATCGCCAGCGCCCCCGGCCAGAACACATAGCCGAGCATGAACTCGGGCAACGCCATCGATTGCGCCCTCGGCGACAGGCCATAGACCACCGCCGACGCCAGAGCAATGAGCAGACCACAGGCCGCCGACGTGGCCACCGCATTCACCGGCGCGACCCCGCGCCAGACCAGCAGCGGCACCGTCATCGAACCACCGCCAATGCCGACGATCGCCGACACCACGCCGATCACCAGCCCGGCCACCGCCAGCAGCCCTCGGCCGACCATGGCGGCACTCTCGGTCGCCGCCCTCGTCCGCCCCCAGGCCAACTGCCAGGCACTGAGCAGGCAATAGCCGGCCACGAACACCGCCAGCAGACGGCTGGGCAGCCACGTCGCCAACACCGCCCCGACGCCACTGCCCAGTATCAGACCCGGCGCCAGCCAGGCCACCAGCGGCCAACGCACCGCACCCCGCCGCCAGTGCGCCCGGGTCGAGGAAATCGCCGTGAACACAATGCTCGCCAGCGCCGTCGCCAGCGCCACCTGCATCAACGCCGCCGCCGGCACGCCCTGCAACGGCAACAGCCACACCAGCGCCGCCACCACCACCAGCCCGCCGCCAATGCCCAGCAACCCCGCCAGCCAGCCAGCCGCAGCGCCAAGGACGAGGTAGGGAAGCAGTTGCAGAATCATCAGTGCAGGTCCAGGTGGAGGTGGCCGTGGCCGCCGTTTGCAGCGAGCCATCGGCGAAGTAGCCGTAACTGACATCCGAGGTGCCGATGGGGTGGTCGGGCTTATTGTAAATGGATGCATTCGGCCGGGACCCTACAGGTATCCACATGCACCGGATCCACGCTGACGAAGCGCATGGCGATCGGGTCGTAGTGGCGTTGCTGCATGTACACCAGGCCCGAGCCGGTGTCGTTGACGTGGCCGGTGAAGCCGGGGCCCTGGGACACCGTGCCGGCGACCAGGCTGCCGTAGGGGGCGTAGATGGTCATGCCCGTCTGGGTGCCGGCGGTGTTGGTGCGCCGCACCGGGCTGCCCAGGTGGTCGGTGTGCTGCCAGGTGGTGGTACTGCCGGTGGTGCTGGCCACCAGGCGCCCGCCCAGGTAGACATGGCGTGTGCCGACGCCGGCCGGGCTGCGCTCGTACAGCAGTTGCCCCTCGCGGCTGTAGAGCTGGGTGGTGACCTGGTTGTTGCGCTGCACGGTGGTGCGCCGGCCGTGGGCGTCATACCAGTAATAGTCGGTCTGGCCGGGCAGGAACACCGCGGTCATCTGGTTGAGGGCGTTGAAGCTGCGGGTATAGGCCTGGATGCTGGTGGTGCCGCTGGTGTGGTTGCCGCGGGCATCGTGGCTGTAGCTGTGCTGGTGCGGCGTACCGGTCTGGGCCAGTTCGATGCTGCTCAGCCGGTTGTTGCTGGCGTTGATGCCGTAGGTGATGTGCAGGTCGGCCCGGCTGGCGCCGACGAACTCGGCCTTGCGCAGGTTGTCCAGGGCGTCGTAGCGGTAGGTCTCAAAGCCCAGCAGACCGGGCGCGTCGGCCTGGGTCATGCGGTTGAGGGCGTCATAGCCCAGGGTGCGGGTTTCGTTGCCGCCGGGGCGGTCGTCGAGCACGGAGAGAACGTTGCCGTTGCCATCGTAGGTGTAGGCGTAGTTGAGCAACTTTACGCCGTTGCGTAGCTCGCTGCGCTGCAAGGGCAGTTGCCGGGTATTGAGCGCCAGGCTGTAGACATGGCCATCGCCGTAGGTGAAGCCGGCCAGGGCGCCATTGCGGTGGTAGCTGGCGTTGGTGGCAAAGTTGCCGGCTCGGCTGGCCTGGCCCAGGGCGTTGGGCAGCCGATTGACCGTCGCGCCATCGGGATACTGCACCGAGGCGCGGTGGCCGGCGGTGGTGTAGCTGTAGTTCACCGGCAGGCTCAGGCCGTTGGTGGCCAGGGTTTCGTTGCGCAGCAGGCCACGTTTGTCATAGCTGTAGCTCCAGGTGGAGGTGGCCGTGGCCGCCGTTTGCAGCATGAAGACGTGGACAACTATCGCAGAGGGGGGGGGGAAGTGAACCTGACCCCGTTCTTTTGAAATGTGAACCGCCGTTTGACCAGAGAATCGCTGCGCACCTTGCATGCTTGGCGACCATCCGGCTGAAGGTCAGGGGCTAATCAGGTGAGAATATTGTGGCGAACGGGGTCAGGTTCACTCGCTGCGGGCTACATAGGGAAGAACCTGGCCCCGTTCTTTTGTGACCCCGTTCTTTGGGAGATCCAGGCCGCCAAGGCGCGCGCGACGGGCTACGCCACCCACGACAACCTCATCGCAATTGCCTGCCTGCTGTGCGCCAAGCTCAAGCACTTGCCACGCAATCCATGGCTGACTGCGACAGCGGCATGATCAGGGCGTTTCCACACGGATCGCGACGGAGCCAACTTTCGTGGCTGAGGATTGGGGCTAATCAGCTGAGGCATTAAACGTCATGACTTCGCACAGGAAAGCATTTCGTTATATCACTCAGACTGTACCTCGCCCTGTCCAGATATGTCTGGTCAGTTGGAAACGAGAACTCCATGCTCGCTCGCGTTTCACTGATAGACCGTACGATGCCATTGACCATAGCCACGCCCAGCGGCCCCATATGAATTGCAAAGCGCAGAGACTCCTCATCGGTTTGAAATTCTGCCTTACCGGTTAGAGTTCGTAGCATCGAGGCCAGATCGCGCTCAAAGTGAATAAAATCATGCGTCGTTAGCACTGCGTCGAGTTTGGCACAAAATGGCCCTACTGCGACTACAACTCTGCTGGCAAGCCAGTTCGCATCAGAATCATTAATTGCGTTTGGGCTCTCATAGCCAAGAACGTCGATAGCGACCAAACCACCATCACCCTTAATTGAAATATTAATCACTGCCGGAATACCGTTTTTATGCTTCCATTGGGATTGATGATTACACGGAGCTGTTCTGTTGAGTAGATTCTTGCGCCATCACGACCAGAAGTCTGCACCCCCCTTTGGATGGTATCTTCTACTACGGACGGCATTATGCCCCGGCCTTGCATTTGATCAAGCGCATGGCCTGTATATCGACGGCCTGCGATTGTGGTTGGTACATTCTGTGGCCCAGGTACATGCATTGGGCTACGACCAGCCCCCATTGGAACAGCTCTATCAGACTTCCTGCCGAAGCTAAGCAGTCCGCCAACTCTTCCTATAAGTCGACCAAATATTCCTCCACCGGCAAGCATTGCACCTTCTTTGGCAGCAAATATTCCAGCGTCACCCAGTGTATCACCCCATCCCTGAATAATATTTCGTCGAGTCGCCATGACCTCATCGCATTCCGCGCATTCACTACTAGCGTTATGCGATTGACTGCTGCCTTTTTCTAAAGGAAATTTACTTTGTCGTTCGATTTCCTGGATTTGATCTTGGCACTTGAAGAAGTCATCGCCACTGCATGCCATCATCCCGTCGGGATCAATTAAAGTTACTGGATTATTATTCGCATACCAATACCGATTGAAGTTCCCTCCACTGCCGCTATCCACATGCACCGGATCGACGCTGACGAAGCGCATGGCGATCGGGTCGTAGTGGCGTTGTTGCATGTACACCAGGCCCGAGCCGGTGTCGTTGACGTGGCCGGTGAAGCCGGGGCCTTGGGATACCGTGCCGGCGACGAGGCTGCCGTAGGGCGCGAAGATGGTGATTCCGGTCTGCGTGCCGGCCGCGTTGGTGCGCCGCACCGGGCTGCCCAGGTGGTCGGTGTGCTGCCAGGTGGTGGTACTGCCGGTGGTGCTGGCCACCAGGCGCCCGCCCAGGTAGACATGGCGTGTGCCGACGCCGGCCGGGCTGCGCTCGTACAGCAGTTGCCCTTCGCGGCTGTAGAGCTGGGTGGTGACCTGGTGGTTGCGCTGCACGGTGGTGCGCCGGCCGTGGGCGTCGTACCAGTAGTAGTCGGTCTGGCCGGGCAGGAATACCGCCGTCATCTGGTTCAGGGCGTTGAAGCTGCGGGTGTAGGCCTGGATGCCGGTGGTGCCGGTGGTGTGGTTGCCGCGGGCATCGTGGCTGTAGTTGTGCTGGTACGGCGTGCCGCCCTGGGCCAGTTCGATGCTGCTCAGCCGGTTGTTGCTGGCGTTGATGCCGTAGGTGATGTGCAGGTCGGCACGGGTGGCGCCGACGAACTCGGCCTTGCGCAGGTTGTCCAGGGCGTCGTAGCGGTAGGTCTCAAAGCCCAGCAGGCCGGGGGCATCGGCCTGGATCATGCGGTTGAGGGCGTCATAGCCCAGGGTGCGGGTTTCGTTGCCGCCGGGGCGCTGGTCGAGCAGGGTGAGCACGTTGCCGTTGCCATCGTAGGTGTAGGCGTAGTTGAGCAACTGTACGCCGTTGCGTAGCTCGCTGCGCCGCAAGGGCAGTTGCCGGGTATTGAGCGCCAGGCTGTAGACATGGCCATCGCCGTAGGTGAAGCCGGCCAGGACGCCATTGCGGTGGTAGCTGGCGTTGGTGGCGAAGTTGCCGGCCCGGCTGGCCTGGCCCAGGGCGTTGGGCAGCCAATTGACGGTCGCACCATCGGGATACTGCACCGAAGCGCGATGGCCGACGGTGGTGTAGCTGTAGTTCACCGGCAGGCTCAGGCCGTTGGTGGCCAGGGTTTCGTTGCGCAGCAGGCCACGTTTGTCATAGCTGTAGCTCCAGGTGGAGGTGGCCGTGGCCGCGGTTTGCAGGGCGCCGTCTGCGAAGTAGCCGTAGCTGACATCCGAGGTGCCGATGGGATGGTCGATGAAGGTCAGGCGGTTGCGGGCATCGTAGCTGTGCGTGGAGCGCTGGGCCGTTGGGACGCTGGCTTGTTGGCAGTCGCTGGGGCTGGTCAGGGATTGGCCGCGCGCCGTCCAGGCGATCTGGTTGCTGGTGTTCCAGCCTTGCACCGTGGCGCCGGACTCGGGGTCGATGAGCTTGCACAGGCGTTGGTGGGCGTCATAGACGTAGGTGCGCGTGAAGCTTTGGTGGCCGCCGGTCCAGGAACCGCTCCGGGTGATGCTGGTGGGCTTGCCCCAGGAGTCGCGGTTGATGGTGGTGGTGATGCCCAGCGGATGCTGCACCAGGCGTGGCCAGTCAGTGCTGGGCTCATCGTAGGCCTGGTAGCTGACCGTGGTGAAGTTACCGTTCGGATCCTTCACCTGGGTCCGGAATGCGAGCAGGTAGGAGGTCTGGGTGTTGAGCAGACCCAGTTCCGAGTTGGCACTGCGCAGGACTTCCCGGCCCAGGGTGTCATAGGTGGTGGCGACGCCGTTCACCAGGGCCGTATATGAGCTGATGCTTGCCTGCGGGTAGGAGACGAAGGTTTCCTGGCCGCGATGGTTGAATTTGCGCTGCACCATGCGCCGGGTGGCCGCTTCGTTGGCATTGTCGAACTCGCGGCTGAGCACCGGCCGCCACAGGCCATCGAAATAGGTAATCTTGCGGTAGGCGCCCGTGGCTTCAGTCAACCGCCAATGGCCGGCAGGCAAGCCGTACTCGGTGCTGGCCACGCGGGTGAAATTCAGGGTGGTGGGCGCCCAGGCGGTCAAATCGCCAGTCGGGTAGGTGATCTGGCTCAGCCGGCCCATGGCGTCGTACTGGTAGTGGGTGGTATGGCCCAGTTCGTTGCTGACCGAGCTGATCTCACCGCGGCTATTGACCACCGCCGATTGCGTGGTGTTGTCGTGGAAGGTCACCAGCCGGGGGACGCCACGATGGTAATTGCTCAGGCGCGTGCGCTTGACGTTGCCACCGTCGTAGATTTCGTAGGGAAGGCCTTTTTGGGTACCGCTGGTGTGATAGCTGCGGCGTTCGACGAGCTTGCCGTACTCGTAGGTCTGCGAGGGCAAGGCGGTGGCATTGTCGAACAGGCGCGCCAAAGGCCACAGGCCGCTGCTGACGTCGTAGACGTTCTGGGTCTGGCCCAATACCCACAGTGGCAGGCTGTTCCAGTAGCCGAATTGCTCGGACTTGCTGAAGCCCATGGTGTTTGAACGGGTTATCTGCGTGGGCTGGGCATACTGGTTGAAGGCGTCGACCTGATGGGTGAAAACCACCCACTGCTGGGTCGTCTGACGTGTGGTCTGGGGGCGATGGTACTCGGCGGTGAAGCCGTCACCCAGGTCGCGTGGGCTGGTGCCGTAACGCGCCGGATAGGCCTGGGCCACCTGGCTCAGGTCGTAGCCGTGATTGACCGTGCGCAGGATATTGGTTTCGCCGGCTCCGCTTTCCACCTTGAGCAGCTTGCCCTCGTTGTAGCGATAAGTGTTGCCATAGTGGTAGCGCAGCCACTCGCCATCGGGGCCATTGACCGTGGTCCGGGTGCTGCCCGCACAGGCCTCGGACTGGCAGGGCGGCACGCTGCAATCGGTCAGCGGCGGGCAATCGGGATACTGGATGGTGGAGCCAGGAAAGAAGTGGACACTTATGCTGGGTTGGTAGGTGTAGTTCCACTGCATGGGTGACAGGCCAGGGCCGGTGACCAGCTTGGTCTTCAGGGACCAGGCGTGCCAATTGATCGGGTACAGATTGACATCGTCGTTGGGGTCGTTGTGGCGACGGGTGACGTTGGAACAGCTCACGGGGACATGGCTGCGACCGTGTTCGGTCATTTGCACGGTGAACTGACCGGTCGCTCCGGAAGGGTGGGTGATCGAGCCGGTATGTATATGGGGACCGAAGGCAGTCGGCAGCAGGAAGCAGGTCCGCATGATCTCCCCGGGCGGCGGCGTGGCCGGATAGTCGATGGCGGCACTGGAGAAGGCGCCCAGGTTCAGGCTCCACTGACTGGCGTCGGGCAACGTCACCGTACTCGGACGGCGTTCGCCGTCGCATCGAGCGGGTGCAATCCTGTCGACCGTTGAGCCGCAAGCTCCGCTGCGAATGAAGCAATCGCTACCAATCGATGCGGTAGATCGGAGCTGGACAGGCGGGCGCCTGAGGGCGGTCGATCCGCTGGATGTTGCCGGCCCGAGACCCGTTGATCTTCGGCAGCCGCCGAACAGACCGGGATGGCTTGCCGACGAGCCGACCACGCGCAGTGCCGACTGCTTCTTCCCGCCGGCATCCGTAACCCGCTGGACAACCCTGCATCAGCGCAATGAACCGAAGCACCGATCCGCGTGGCGGATCGATGCTCCGTTGCGCTGCCTGGGAGAGCAGCGGGTCAATGAGCCGATGGCTCAGCGGCGGGGCTGGCGGCGCAGGGCCCGTGCCGCCACGCCGCCCATCATCAGCACCAGCAGCGCCAGTGGCGCCGGGGTCATGAAGGGGACGGGCTGGTATTCGGGCAGGGGCGGTGTCGGACCGCCGCCGCACGGTGGCTGGCCTGGGCCGCCGCACACACCCAGGGTGCCGCCGGCGATCAGCACTGCCGAGTCCAGGATATTGTCCACGACATCGGCGATTGCCAGGATCAGTTCGTTCTCGACACCGGGATTGACTTGCGCGGTGAGATTGAAGACCTGGGTCCAACCACCCAGCGCGTCGGCGTTCATGCCCTGGTTGCCGGCGCGGTTGTCAACGAACAGAGCGCAGTGTGGGCGGCTGCCGGCGCCACCGGCGTCGCCGCAGTTGATGTTGTTGATGGCCACGGGCGTGCTGGTGCCCGGAATCAGGGCCCGGTTTTCGCCATTGACGATGAATCCGAAGACGTCGTTGAATTCCGAATCAACGTACTGCGGGTACTCGCTGGACCCGAACACATAGGAGAACTGGATCTGGTCGCCGCTGGGCGTGAACCGGATTGTCAGCACGGAGGCGTCGTTGGTCGTGCCGGTGGTCAGCGGCTTGAGCAGGGGCGCACCTGGCTGCCCGTTTGCGGTCGAGCCGAAGGTCTGGGCGTTGCCGGAGGTGAGCACGATGCCGCTGGCGATGCCGAAGATCGCCTGGCCGCCGGTGAACAGGCCGCTGGCGATGTCGGCACCCTGGTAATCGACGCTGTTGATCACGATGCCGCTGCCGGCAGTGAGCAGGCTCTCGGCCAGGGTCTGCGGCGTGATCGTGCCACCCAGCGGTTGCGCATCGTAGGCAAAGGCAGTGCCCGCCAGCAGGCCGGCGGCGGCGCAGGCGAGCAGTCGGCTGCGTCGGAAATCTCGTTGACGTTTCATGGTGACCCCTTGAGGTTGGTGGCTATAGATCCTGCCTGGAGACCTTCCAGATTGGCCCCGGACGGCCGGACTATAGGGGTGCCAATATCTTCAATCAATATTTTTTTCGGCAGCACCGACACCGGCCTGCCGGCCGCTGCCGGCTGGCCGCAGGCAGGGGCGGGTGCGATACTCCCGCCCCGCTTCCTGCGCCGCCATCATGCAGTTCGATTCGCTGTCCTTCCTGCTGTTTTTCGCCTGCGTGCTGGCCGGGGCGGGCCTGGCGCGTGGCTGGGGGCTGCGCAAGAACTTCCTGCTCGCGGCCAGCTATGTGTTCTATGCCGCGTGGAGCCCGGCGTTCGTGCTGTTGCTGGCCGGCAGCAGCGTGCTGGACTGGTGGCTGGCGCGGCGCATCGCGGCGGAGGCTGCGCCGCGGGCGCGCAAGGGCTGGCTGGCGCTGAGCCTGGCGACCAACCTGGGCGTGCTGGCGCTGTTCAAGTATGGCGGCTTCCTGCACGAGAACCTGGCCTGGCTGCTGCAGGGCGCAGGCATCGAGCTGACGGCGCCGGGCTGGAGCCTGGTGCTGCCGGTGGGGATTTCCTTCTATACCTTCCAGTCGCTGTCCTACACCATCGATGTCTATCGGCGGCAGGTGCAACCGACGCCATCGCTGCGCGATTTCTGTCTGTTCGTGGCCTTCTTCCCGCAACTGGTGGCCGGGCCGATCGTGCGTTATTCGCAGTTCGAGCGGCAGTTGCAGGTGCCGCGCGGACCGTCATGGGCGGGCATCGGGCCGGGCCTGACGTTGTTGCTGTGGGGCCTGTTCCTGAAGGTGGTGCTGGCCGATGGCCTGTTCGCGCCGGTGGCCAATGCTGCCTTCGCGGTCGATGCCCTGCCCGACGGTGCGATTGCGGCCTGGGCCGGCGTGCTGGCGTTTTCCGGGCAGATCTTCTGCGATTTCGCCGGCTATTCCTGCTGCGCGATCGGTGCCGCGCGCTGCCTGGGCTTCGTGCTGCCGGTGAATTTCCGCCAGCCCTATGCAGCGCTGGGCTTCAGCGATTTCTGGCGCCGCTGGCACATCACGCTGTCCTCGTGGTTGCGCGATTACTTGTACATCGGCCTGGGCGGCAACCGGCGCGGCCACTGGCGCACCTGGCGCAACCTGATGTTGACCATGTTGCTGGGCGGGCTGTGGCATGGCGCGGCCTGGCAGTTCATTGCCTGGGGCGGCCTGCACGGGCTGTACCTAGCCGGCGAGCGCCTGGCCCGCGACCGCGCCGGCTTCCGGCCGGAAGCCCTGACGGCATTGCCGGCGATCGGCTACGGGCTGTTCACGCTGCTGCTGGTGGTGCTGGCCTGGATTCCATTCCGGGCGCCGGATCTGGGCCATGCCATTGCCTACGCCGGCCAGTTATTGGTTTCGTCGGGAACGGCAGCGAACATCGACCAGCAGTTCGCCATCGGCGGTTTCGCGGCGCTGGTGCTGGTGCACTGGCTCAGCCGCCGGACCAGTTTCGAAGCCGTGGCGATGCGCCTGCCGGTACCGGCGCTGGCCCTGCTGCTGGCCGCCCTGCTGAGCGCCACCGTCCTGTCGCCGGGGGAAACCCATGCCTTCATCTATTTCCAGTTCTGAGCCGCGCCACGGCTCGCGGCCAGACGCGGACGGCGACCTGGAGCGCATCGACGGCGCCACGGCCGGGCCCGCAGGCCGGCGTCTGGCGATTGCCTGGCTGCTGGCCCTCGTGTTGGCAGCAATGCTGCTGGCGGCCTGGGAAGCCGGCTGGCGCGACCGGGGTTTCGCGCCGGAAGTGACCGATTCGCGCCAGTTGTGGGCCCTGCAGCGCGATCGAGCCAGCAAGCCGGGGGACTCCTGGCCGGCGGTGTTCCTGGGTGCCTCGCGTTCGGTCTACGGCATCGACTTGCCCACCTGGCGCGAGCAGGCACCAACGCAGCGACCGGTGATGCTGGCGATCAACGGCCATCACCCGCTCGCCGCCCTGCGCGACCTGGCCGAAGACGAGGATTTCGCCGGCCTGGTGATCTGCGATGTCGACAGCCATGGCCTGCTGCCGCGCTATTGGCACATGCAGCAACCCTGGCTGGATTACTGGCAGCGCGACTGGACCCGGGCCTGGAAACTGCACCGTCGCCTGCTCACGCCGTGGCAGGAAACCAGCGTGCTGGCGCGGCCGGACCTGGGCCTGTGGCCGACGCTGAAACGGCTGGCGACCGGCCAGCATGACGGCCATCGGCCCGGCTACGTCGAGCACCAGCGCGACCGCACCGGCGCCCTGCATTTCCAGCGCACCGACGCCGCCGGCCTGGCCGCCCACTTCGATGCCGGCGCCGCCGACAAGCTGGTCGCCTTCCCGGCGCCATCGCCGGCGCAATGGCTGGCCGATCTGGCCCCGGTGGAAGCCTGGGTGGCGACGATCCAGGCGCGTGGCGGGCGCGTGGTGTTCGTCAACCTGCCGGTGGCCGGCCGGCTCACCGAGCTGGAAACCCGCTACATGCCGCGGCCCGATTACTGGGATGCCTTCGCCGCCCGGCCGGGCATCCATGCCCTGCATTACCTGGACGTGCCGGCGCTGCGTGCCCTGCCCTTGCCCGACCATTCCCATGTCGACGCTGCCGACCGGCCGGCGCTGACCCGCGCCCTGGTCGAGGCGCTTGCCGAGCGCGGCTGGCTGGCTGCCGACCAGGTCGACGCGGGTGCGGCTGTGCTGGTGCGCTGAGTCGCCGACGCAAAAGACCGTAGGTCTGCCGATCCGTCGGTGGGCAGCGGTCGATCCGCATCTGACCCGCATCTGACCCGCATCTGACCCGCATCTGACCCGCATCTGACCCGCATCAGGCCCGCCGCAGGCCGGCGTCGCTTGCGCCAAGACGCAGTCACCCGGCCTGACGGACCGAGCGACGGCGAGGGCAAACCTGCTGCCCGCTGAACCGATTCCAGCAACCGCTCTGCGGCAATGACTTCCGGCCCGCGGCCGATGCGCGGCGCCCGCGTAACGTAGGCATCGCAGTCCCCAAACCATCCACCGCGAGCCTGCCATGACCTTCCAGCACAGCAATCACCTTCCCCTCAGCCCGCCGATGCCCGTGGACCGGGTCGCGGCGCCCGAACCTTCCGGCTACCGCGATGGCGAGCGCCGGCAACGCCAGCCTGGCACCGGCTACGGCAAGAGCAGCGGCTACGCCCGCAGCCACCACTACGCCGACCAGCGCGACCGGCCGCTGTTTCGCTGCGGCTGACCCAACCCAGCAGCCGCCGCCGTGGCGGCGCCGTTTCCCGGCACCGCCACCACCGCGCCAACAAGCCCGTGCCAGCTATTTTTCGGTCCGATGAAAATTCCGTGATGGGATCGACACTCTTTTGCCGCTATCCATAACAGGAAGGAGGAGAGTGGGCGGTCCATCCGTAGCGGAGCCGGCCATGTTGACTTCCTCCAGGGCGGGGAGCCCTGGAGGAAGTTTTTTCCGGAAAGGTTGCGCGGTCCAGGGCAATTGCGCCGCGCGGCCTTTGACGCCCAGGCAGATCGGCCAAGCAGATCAGCCAACCCGGCGCCGCGCCCGCGTGCGGCCCCGGCGACCTGGCGCCTGCCCGCTGCAATACACCAGCCACTGACGGCATCGCCGTTGCTGCCTTCCGCCCGGCGCCGGGTTAAGGTCGGCATCCCGTCGATCATTCTGCCGCCATGCCCCAATCTGTCCGACCCGAACCGGCCGCGCCGCTGCGCTTGCTGCAACGACCCGTCTGCCTGTTGTGCCTGGAAGCCGAATGGGTGCTGGCCCAGGCCGGCATCGACCAGTTCCAGCGCGTGGACATCGAACGCGACCCGGCGCTGGAAGAGCGCTACGGCATCCGCATCCCGCTGCTGATCGACGCTGCCGGGCGCGAACTGGATTGGCCTTTTGATCCGGCCGCGGTCGAAGACTGGTTGGCGGCCGCGCAATGACCGCCGATGTGCAGATCCTGCCGCTGCGCGCCAGCGACGGCCATCGCTGGCAAGTGCTCGGCGTGCAGCCGGCCCAGGCCCGTGCGGCGCTGTTGTGGCTGCCGGCATTGGGGGTTGCCGCGCGCCATTACCTGCCGCTGGCGCAGGCGCTGGCCGCCGGCGGGGTCGCCAGCTTCATCCATGAATGGCGCGGCCTGGGCAGCAGCAGCCTGCGTGCCGGCCGGCGCAGCAACTGGGGCTACCGGGAACTGCTGGAACAGGATCTGCCGGCCAGTGCCCGGCTCCTGCGTTCAAGCCTGGGCGACGCGGCACCAACCACCACCATCGTCGGTGGCCACAGCCTGGGCGGGCAACTGGCCTGCTGCCATGCCGCGCTCGCCGCCGCCGGCCACGGTGGCGAGGTCTATGACCGCCTGTGGCTGGTGGCTGCCGGCACGCCGCACTGGCGCAGCTTTGCCCATCCCCAACGCCTTTTGCTGCCGGCGATTTATGCCGGCCTGCGCTGGCTGTCGCGCCTCACCGGGTATCTGCCCGGGCGCCGGGTCGGCTTTGCTGGCAACGAAGCGCGCGGGCTGATCACCGACTGGTCGCGCGTGGGCCAGTCCGGCCGCTACCGCGCCGCCGGCCTGGATATTGATCTGGACGCCGCCATGGCCGCCTTGCAGTTGCCGGTGGATGCGGTGGTGATGGCGCGCGACTGGATGGCGCCGGCCAGTTCACTGGAAGGCCTGGTGGCCAGGATGCCGTCGACCACCGCCTGCGGGCTGGAACTGGATGCCGCGGAGCTGGGCGTGGCCGCCGATCATTTCGCCTGGATGCGCCAGCCGCAGGCGGTAGCCGAGGCGCTGCTGGCAGGCTTGCCGAAGACGCGCTGATTCGCCGGCGCGATGGCAGCGCAGCGTGGATCGACGTTTTGACCCGCGGCAACCGGCCGCCCTGCGACTTGGCTGACGACAGCCGGGAGCTGGCGACAGCGGGATCTGAATCGACAGCCCGGATCAGCCCGCCAGCGCCGCCTTGACCCGCGCCGACAGCGCCTGCATCTCGGCACGGCCGGCGGTGCGCGACTTCAGTTCGGCCATCACCTTGCCCATGTCACGCGGACCACTGGCGCCGGTGTCGGCGATGACCGCGGCCAGGATCGCGTCCAGCGCCGACTCGGACAGCGGCTCGGGCAGGTAGGTCTGCACCACCTGGATCTCGAACTGTTCCTGGTCGGCCAGGTCGGCGCGGCCGGCGGCCTGGTACTGCGCGGCCGAATCGCGGCGCTGCTTGAGCATCTTCTCCAGCACGGTGAGCATCTGGCCGTCATCCAGCTCGATGCGTTCGTCCACTTCGCGCTGATTGACCGCCGCCAGCATCAGGCGGATCACGCCCAGGCGCGGTTTGTCGCCGGCCTTCATCGCCGTTTTCATGTCGTTGACCAGACGGGTCTTCAGGCTCATGGCCATGGCTCCAGGGTGTGGGTGAGTGGATGACAATGACAGCGTCGGCGTGACCGGCGTGGCTGCTTGCCCGCTGATCCGAACCTGCTGATCCGAAAATGAGCGATTCAGGGTTTTAGAAAAAACCTGCGGACAGCCGAAAGCCGGCCACGATGGGCCGGCCAGAGGTCCGGCGGCGGCAACCGCCAGACCTCGACTTCACTGCAACTGGAGAGCAACTCCATCACGGCATCGTCGTCGGCATGGGCCAGGTGGCCCGCGACGGACGCCGTGACGGCGAATCAGTAGAGCCGTTGGCGCTTGGTGACGTCGCGGCCCATGCGGCGCAGGTTGCGCTTGACGGCGGCGGCGTGCTTGCGCTTGCGCTCGGTGGTCGGCTTTTCGTAGTACTCGCGCTTGCGGGTCTCGGCCAGGACACCGGCCTTTTCACAGGTGCGCTTGAAACGGCGCAGGGCGTACTCGAACGGTTCGTTCTCGCGAACTTTTACGGAAGGCATGAATTCTCCAGGATGTGTTCTACAGTGACCGTTGATCCCGGCGGCAGCGGCTGCCGACGCAACGAAATCAAGGGCGCAAGATTATACGGATGACCAGGCAAGAACGCAAAATCCCCCAAGGTCCCAGCCGGAAGCTGCCGGGGCTGACGGTGCTGGGGGTGGAAACCTCCTGTGACGAGACCGGCGTGGCGGTGATCAACTCCGAGCACGGCCTGCTGGCGCATGCGCTGTACAGCCAGATCGAGCTGCACGCCCTGTATGGCGGCGTGGTGCCGGAACTGGCCAGCCGCGACCATGTGCGCCGGCTGACGCCAATGATCAGCCAGGTGCTGGCACAGGCCGGAATGACCACTGACGACCTGGATGGCATCGCCTATACCGCCGGGCCGGGACTGGTTGGCGCCTTGCTGGTCGGCGCCGCCACTGCGCGTTCGATGGCCTGGGCGCTGGCAATTCCAGCCGTTGCCGTACACCACATGGAAGGCCATCTGCTGGCACCGGCGCTGGAAGCCGATCCGCCGCAGCCGCCGTATGTCGCCCTGCTGGTGTCAGGCGGCCACACCCTGCTGGTGCAGGTGCTGGCGCTGGGCGAATACCGGCTGCTGGGCGAAACCCTGGACGATGCCGCTGGCGAGGCCTTCGACAAGACCGCGCAACTGCTCGGCCTGCCCTATCCGGGCGGGCCACATCTGGCGCGCCTGGCCGAAACCGGCGAACCCGGGCGATTCCGATTCTCGCGGCCGATGACCGACCGGCCTGGCCTGGATTTCAGCTTTTCCGGACTGAAGACCCAGGTGCTGCTGGCCTGGCGCAAGCTCGATGCGCCCTCGCCGCAGGACCGGGCCGACGTCGCCCGCGCCTTCGAGGATGCGGTGGTCGACACGCTGGCGATCAAGTGTGAGCGCGCCCTGGCAGCGACCGGCAATTCCCGCCTGGTGGTGGCCGGCGGCGTCGGTGCCAACCGGCGCTTGCGCCAACGCCTGGAAACCATGACCGCCGGGCTCGGTGGCCGGGTCTGGTTTCCGCGGCCGGAGTTCTGCACCGACAACGGCGCGATGATCGCCCTGGCCGGAATGCTGCGCCTGCAGGCCGGCCAGGCCGGCAGCCTGGATATCCAGGTCCGGCCGCGCTGGCCGTTGACGCAGTTGCAGCCGCCCGCGGCGCTGGCCGGGGATGCGCAGGCAACAGTTGCGGCGCAGTCATCATGAGCGGCCAGTCGCCGGCGCCCGGCGCCACCGTCAGCCGCATCTTCATCGACGGCCTGATCGTGCCGGCGGTGATCGGCATCCATGACCATGAACAGGCCGGCCCGCAACGGCTGCGCATCGATGCGCAATTGTGCTTCGACGCCAGCGGCGCCGCCGGCGACGACATCGGCGGCACCGTCGATTACGCCGCCGTGGTCGAGCTGATCGAATCGGTGTGCCGGGACAACACCCGGCTGCTGCTGGAAAGCCTGTCGACGCAGTTGCTCGACGCCCTGTTTGCGCGTTTCCCGCTGCTCGGTGTCGATCTGAAGCTCGGCAAGCCGGACATCTTCAGCCAGGTGGAGAACATCGGCATCCGCAGCCTGCGCGGCCGCATGTGGTGACGGCGGTGGCTGCGACGCCGCTGCCTGCCGGCCTGGCCCTGCTGCTGGGCAGCCCCGAGTCCGCCGACGCGGTGTTTCGCGCCGCGGGCACGCGTTTGCGGGCGGAATTCCGGGTCATCGGCGAGTCGGCGGCGGTCTGCCAGAGCAGCACCGTGCCGGGCGATCCGTTGCGCTACTTCAACCAGGTGTTCCTGATTGCCGAGCCGGCGCTGGCGGCAACAACTCCTGCAGTTGCCGACGACGGCGACGACAGCGATCGCGGCGACGGCATCGACGCAGGCCGGGCACTGCGGCAGCGGCTCAAGGCCCTGGAAGCCGAACTGGGCCGGACGCCAGGCCAGTCACCGCCGGTGATCGATATCGACCTGCTGTGCCGCTTCGATGCCGGCGGCCAGGTGCGCTGGCAGGATGCCGACAAGTTGCGCCACCGGCTGTTCCGCTCGTTGCTGGCCTCGGCGCTGCCCGGCTGGCCGGGCTGAGCGCTGGGCTGGTCCGGTCCCGTCGCTGCTGATAATCAAACGGCCGATGAGGGCGGGGCGAAATTTTCGGCGATGACGCCGGCGCCGCACTGGCTATCAGGGCCATCAGACACGCGCCCGATGGTCGCCGCCGGGAGAAACGGCGTCAGTAATCGCGTCAGATTTTTCGCGACCGTTGCCGGCGCAACCACACCGACCAACCAGCACCGCTGCTGTCAGATGAAGGTATTGCGCCCGCCATCCACCGCGAGCACCTGGCCGGTGACATAACCGCCGCCGAACACCAGCCAGTCCACCGCCGAGACGATGTCGGCCGGCTCGCCTTGCCGGGCCAGGGCGGTGCGCTCGCGGACCACGGCCAGGGTTTCGGCCTTGACCGGATTGTCCGACCACAGGATGTTGCCCGGCGCCACGGCATTGACCCGCACCTGCGGCCCGAGCTCGCGCGCCAGCGCCTGGGTCATCATCACCAGCGCCGCCTTGGCCATGCTGTAGAGGCTGTAGCCGGGCAACGGCCGCTCGGCGTAGATATCGGCCATGTTGATGATGCAGCCGCCGCCGGGCAGTGCCGCCGCCTGGCGCAGCCACGGTGCCGCCTGCTGGCAAAGAAAGTACGGCGCACGCACGTTGGAGGCGAACAGTTCCTGCCACTGCGCCAGGGTGGCCTGCGCCAACGCGGTGGAATAGTAGGCCGAGGCATTGTTGACCAGCACGTCGAGCCGGCCGAAGTGGCCGGTGACTTCCCGGATCATGCGTTCGGGCGCCTGCGGATCCTGCAGGTCGGCCTCGACCAGCAGGGTGCTGTCGGCGCGGATCGCTTCCAGCTCGGCCTGCAGTGCCCGGGCGGCCTCGCCGGAGCTGCGGTAATGCACGGCCACCCGGCAGCCGCGGCCATGCAGGTGGCGGGCGATGGCGGCGCCGATGCGGCGCGCGGCGCCGGTGACCAGGACAGTACGTTCGGTAACCATAGGCGGCCATGATAACCAGTGCCGCTGTCGGCACCGGCTGACCTGCCGCCCGCCTGCCGGCACAGGCTTGCGGCGGGCGTTTTTCCCGGCGCGTTACCATGCCCGATTGCCCGACCCCGGGCCGTCACGGGGCCGACGCCCGCCCGGCCGCCCTCAGCCGCCGCTGGCGGGCACCTGCACCATTGCACTCGCCAAGGAGACATTCATGCTGGAAACCTGGAGCCAATGGCAGGCCGACAATCCGATGCTGGCCACGCTGACCGGCCTGCTGCTGTTGCTGCTGGCCGCCGTCCTGGCCGATCTGTTCGCGCGCCGCGCCCTGGTGCGGGCGTTCGTCACCATCGCCCGCCGCACCCGCTTCGAGTTCGACGACCACCTGGTCGAGCACAAGGTGCCCGCGCGCCTGGCCCACATCGTGCCGGCGGCGGTGATCCAGTTCGGCATCGTGCTGGTGCCCGGCCTGGCGGAGACCGCGATCACCGTGGTGCGCAATGTCGCCTTCAGCGTCACCGTGCTGATGGTCATGCTCGCCCTCGGCGGCCTGCTGCGCGCGATCAATGCCGCCTACGAACAGCGCCACCGCGCCCGCCAGGGTTCGATCAAGGGCTATACACAGTTGCTGTCGCTGGCCGTCTACATCCTGGGCAGCATCGTCATCGTCGCCACCCTGATCGACCGCTCGCCGATGATCCTGCTGTCGGGCATGGGCGCGATGGCGGCGGTGCTGATGCTGGTGTTCCAGGACACCCTGCTGTCACTGGTGGCCAGTGTGCAGATCAACTCCCAGGACATGGTGCGGGTTGGCGACTGGATCGAGATGCCGCAGCTCAATGCCGATGGCGATGTCATCGATATCGCCCTGCATACGGTGAAGGTGCGCAACTGGGACAAGACCATCACCACCCTGCCGACGCGGCGGTTGATCTCCGACCCGTTCAAGAACTGGCGCGGCATGACCGAATCCGGCGGCCGCCGGATCAAGCGCACGCTGGATCTGGACCTGCAATCGATCGGCTTCATGGATGCCCAGCAGATCGACGGGCTGAAGGAATTCACCCTGCTGCGCGGCTACCTGGCCGACAAGCAGCGTGAGCTGGACGAGTACAACGCCGGCCTGGGCCAGGACGGCCAACTGCCGATCAACGCCCGGCGCCTGACCAACATCGGCACCTTCCGCGCCTATGTCGATGCCTACCTGCGCGCCCACCCGGGCATCAACCAGGAAATGACCACCATGGTGCGACAGTTGCAACCCGGTGCCACCGGCTTGCCGCTGGAGCTGTACTGCTTCACCGCCGATGTGCGCTGGGTAGTCTACGAAGGCGTCCAGGCCGACATCTTCGACCATCTGATCGCGATCCTGCCGCGCTTTGGCCTGCGCCTGTTCCAGAACACCAGTGGCCACGACCTGCGCCAGGCGGTGGCCCTGCTCGGCCAGCGCCAGGATGCCGGGCCGCCCTCGCTGCCCTCACCCTGACGGCACGGCGCAGCCGGTCGTGGCCGGGCTGCGGATCATTTTCGATCATGACGCTGCCGCCCGCGCCAGCCGGAGCGGGCAGGGTTCGGCCCGGACCGGACCGACCGGCCGGCGACCTGCCGGCAATGGGCCGGCAATGGGCCGGCAATGGCTCCGGCAGCGTCGAAAAGCGCCAACAACTTCACAGCAGGCACGCGTGCCGGTCGGGAGAATCAGGGCTCCTGTCCGTTCTTGCAAGGAACCCGCCCATGTCAAGCAAACCCGCCTTCCTGGCGCGCGCCACCCTGCCCCTGCTGATTGCCGCCAGCCTGCCGGCGCTGGCGCAATTGCCCGTTTACGTTGATTTCGAGCTGCAGGCGCGCAGCAACCTGCTGGTCAACGACAACGGTTTCAATCTGCCACCGGGCTCGTCGTTCAACTCCATCTCGCCCACGCTCAACGATGACGGCTGGGTCGCGTTTCCGGTCCAGGTGGTCACCCATGACGATGATCCCGGTCAATCGGGCAGCGGCGTGTGGCATGGCCGCCACGGCGTCGGCGGCATCGTCCACCGCCACGACGGCGCCGATGGCATCTCGACCGAAATCGCGATCAATGCCGCGGGCCAGGTCGCCTATCGGCTGGGCTCCACCGGCAACCAGACGCTGTGGCTGTACGAGCCGGAGCTGGATGCCGTGCGCCAGGTCGGCCTGCTGCCGCTGACCCCGACCGGGTTGTCCAACCTGTCGCTGTCGGACGCCGGCATCGTCGGCTACCAGGGCCTGGTCGGCAGCAGCCGTTACTTCGCCTCGACCTCGGCGTTCCCGCCACCCAACGATTCGGTGGTGCATGTCTACCAGTCCAGCCTGGATGCGACCAGCCCGTACAACTTCCTGTACTCGCCGTCGATGAACAACCAGCGGCTGATTGCCGGCAAGGTCAATGTCGGCACCGGCTCGGATTTCAGCAAGGAGGAGATCCGGCTGTTCGCCGCCGATGGCAGCAGCGAAGTGGTGGCCTCGGATACCGATATCGATCCGCAATCGCCGTTCACCAGCTTCGACAACAGCCTGGCGGTCAACGACCACGGTCAGGTGGCGGTGATGGTGCGCCTGGCGCAGGGCAATGTCCGCGCCGTCTACCGGCTGGGTGATGGCGAACCGGTGGAGATCGCCCGGGTCGGCGGCGGCCCGATCACCGAGATCCAGTTCTTCCGGCCGGCGATCAACAACGATGGCCTGGTCGCCTTCCGTGCCAGCGATGCCGATGGCCAGGCGGTCTTTGTCGGCGATGGCCAGAGCCTGGTGCGGGTGATCGGCCGCGGCGATGTGATCGAAACCGACCAGGGCGCCGGCCAGCTCGGCCAGCACGATGCCTCGCCGGTGTTCGGCGGCGCGCCGGACATCAACAACCATGGCGATGTCGTGGTCTCGGCCGGCCTGCACCCGGAAGGCGACAACCTGGTCGAGTGGGGCAGCGGCATCATCGTCGCCTGGGCCGAGCGCGGCGATGATGACGATGTCATCTTCCGCGATGGCTTCGAGGGCGAATGAGCCGGTAGTTGCCGACAGCACCGGCCAGGGCATCGGCGGGCGCGGCCATCTGGCCCGGCCTGCCGAGTGCCCGCCTAGCTGCGCTGATCGCCAGGCGGGCGCCAGGCGGGCGCTGAACCTTCGCATGAAAACGACAATGCCGGCTCAGGTGGCCGGCATTGTCCGTTCAGGGCCGTGGCCCGGGCCGCGGCGACAGGCTCAGCCGCCGCGGGCAGCGAGCCAGTCGTGGATGGCACCGGGCACCTGCTTTTGCGCCCGGCCGGAGACGTAGATGCCGATGTGGCCGCCGCTGAAGGCCAGCTCGGTGTAATCCTCGGTGCCGATGATGCCGCCCAGCGGCCGCGATGCCGACGGCGGCACCAGATGATCCTGCTCGGCGAAGATGTTCAGCACCGGCATGGTGATCGCCAGCGGATCGACCGGCTGGCCGCCGATTTCCAGGCCGCCGGTGATCAGCTTGTTGGCCTGGTAGAAATCCTTGATGAACTGGCGGAAGGCCTCGCCGGCCAGGTCCGGTGAATCGAAGATCCACTTCTCCATGCGCAGGAAGTTCTCCAGCTCGTCCTTGTCGTCGAGGATATCGACCAGGCCGACATACTTCTGCAGGTGCAGCCGGTACGGCTTGAGCATCAGGTACGAGGCGTTCATCAGGTCGGCCGGAACGTTGCCCAGCGTATCCACGTACAGGTCGACATCCATGCTCCGGGTCCAGTGCGCCAGCATGTTGTCGTCGGTGTGGAAATCCACCGGCGTCACCATGGTGATCAGGTTGCGCACCCGCTGCGGATGCAGGGCGCTGTAGCAGATCGAGAACGCGCCGCCCTGGCAGATGCCCAGGACATTGATCGCCGGCAGATCGTGGCGGCGGCAGATTTCCTGCACGCAATTGTCGATGTAGCCGTTGATGTAGTCGTCCAGGGTCAGCCAGCGGTCGGACCGGTCCGGATAGCCCCAGTCGATCAGGTACAGGTCCTCACCGCGGGCCAGCAGGTTGCGCACCAGCGAGCGGTTTTCCTGCAGGTCGACCATGTAGGGCCGGTTGACCAGGGCGTAGACGATCAGGGTCGGGATCTTCGCCGTCGGTGCCTGCTCGCCCTTGAAGCGGTACAGCACCAGCTTGTCCTGGCTGTAGATCGCTTCCTTGTCGGTACAGCCGTACTGCACATCCTCGACCGTGCGCAGGGTGGCCAGGCCCTGGGCCAGTTTCTGGTTGAAGCGCAGCGCCTCTTCGGCGGCGGCCTGGGGATCAAATTGGAAGGTCTGGAACATGCTCGGTCACCCCTTGGTCTTGGTCGATCGCAGCACCGGACCCGGCGCCTTCCTGGTGGATGCGCGGGCGCTGCCGCGCTGGCTGGCGGCCTTGCCGCTGCTACTCGAGCGCGAACGACTGGCGGCGGATTTGCCGGCAGTGGCTGACGGCCGGCTTCGGGCCTTGGTTCGGGTGCGGCTGGCGGTCTTGCTCGCGGCCTTGCTCGCGGTCTTGGTGGCCGCCTTGGTTGCCGTCGTCCTGGCTGCGGTCTTGGTTGCGGTCTTGCTGACCGCCTTGGACGCGGTCTTGGTTGGCGACTTGCTGACGGCTTTGCGGGCACTCTTGGTGGCCGTCTTGCTGACGGACTTGCGGGCGGCGGTCTTGCGTGCTGGCGGAGCGGATTTGGCAGCCGGGCTGGCTGCTGATCTTGTCGGCGTGCGGCCGGCGGCCGGGCGGACGGCCTTCTTTGCCTGGCCGGCGGCGCGGCCGGTGTCAGTTGCTGCGGACTGGTCTGCGGCCGTTGTTGACACCGCGTCACGGCCCTGGCCGGCATCGCGGCGGCGCAGTTGCCGGGTCAGGGCCTGGACCTTGCGCCCCAGGCTGTCGACCTCGGTTCGGGTTGGTAGGCCAAGTTGCGCCGCCATCTGCTCGATCTGCGCATTGACCGCGGCGCGGACACGCATCTGGGCATTGGTCAGCTCGCCGGAGAGCTGGGCGAACTCGGCGCTCATCGCCAGTTCGGCGAAGGCTTCCTCGGCGGCGTCGATGAGCAGGTCGAAGACTGCGCGCGGCGTCGCCAATGGCTGCGAATCGGCATCGCGCTGGGCCAGGCGATCCTCCAGCACTTCCAGGGTACGCGTGGCCGAGCCGTGCATGAGTTCGCCATGACGGGCATTGGCCGCCTGGTAATCCAGCCAGGCCCGAAGCAGGCCCTGGATGCGCTCGTGATGCTCGCGCGCCGGGCCGAAGGTGGGCAGGGTCAGCCAGGCATCGGCCTCGTTGCGGACGCCGCTGGCCAGGCCGTTGACCAGGCTGCGCACCATGGCCTCCATCACATTGCCATCGCCGGCGCCCAACCACGGCAGGCTGGAAACACCCGCCAAGCCAGGGCCATGGCTGTGGTGCATCTGCTTCAAGCCTTGCAACCACTTGCCGGCATCGAACTGGCCGTCTTCGCCGAGCAGGCCGGGCACGGTCAGGCCCTGCAACAATTCCAGGTAGCGCCGGCCCTGCGCCAGCAGGCGCGCCATGATATCGGCGCTGGCGCCTGCGCTTCCGGCGCTGTCGCCGGCTGCGTTCTGGAAGCCGGGAGAACCGGCCGCGAAGCCCGGCAAGGCACCCGGGAAAGCAGAAGCAAAAGAGGGCTGCAACGCTGCCCAGGGCATCGCCGACGACGCGGGCCAGCCGCTGGCCGGCATCTGCAACCAGGGTTGGCCGGCTTGCAACTGTCGCAGCCAGGCCATCGGGTCATTGCTGTTCATCGCTCATCGCCTCATCTGTAGTGTGCAGGACCGCTGGCTCCATGCTAACCGGGAAGCGGCTGGACATTGCCGGAAAAACCACACTCGCCACCCATGGCGAGTTGCGCAAGCAACCGCCGACCATCCTACCGATGCCGGCCCCCGCTGGCCGACGCTTGGCCGGCGCGCGGTTAGCAGGCGGCTGCAATCAGGAAAGCAGCGCCAAACCACCCATGTACGGACGCAGCACTTCGGGAATGGTGATCGTGCCGTCGGCGTTCTGGCCGTTCTCCATCACCGCCACCAGGGCGCGGCCGACGGCGACGCCGGAGCCGTTGAGGGTATGCACCAGTTCGGGCTTGCCGGTGTCCGGATTGCGCCAGCGCGCCTGCAACCGCCGTGCCTGGAAATCACCGCAGTTCGAGCACGAGCTGATCTCGCGCCAGGTCTGCTGCGAGGGCAGCCACACTTCCAGGTCATAGGTGCGGGCGGCGGCGAAGCCCATGTCGCCGGTGCACAGCAGCATGCGCCGGTAGGGCAAGCCCAGCTTCTCGAGCACGGTCTCGGCGCAGCCGGTCATACGCTCCAGCTCGGCGGCACTGTCCTGGCCGCCGACGATGCTGACCAGCTCGACCTTCTCGAACTGGTGCTGGCGGATCATGCCGCGGGTGTCGCGGCCATAGGAGCCGGCCTCGGAACGGAAGCACATCGAATGGGCGCTCATGCGCAGCGGCAGCTCGCCGGCCTCGACAATGCGCTCGCGCACGATGTTGGTCAGCGGCACTTCGGACGTCGGGATCAGGTAACGACGCTCTTCGCCTTCGATCGCGAACAGGTCCTCCTCGAACTTGGGCAACTGGCCGGTACCGTAGAGGCTGTGGCCATGCACCAGCACCGGCACATTGCATTCCAGATAGCCGTGCTCGCCGGTGTGCAGGTCGAGCATGAACTGGGCCAGGGCGCGGTGCAGGCGGGCCAGGCCGCCGCGCAGCACGGTGAAGCGGGCGCCGGACATGCGCGCGGCGGTGTCGCCATCGAGCCAACCGTTGCGCTCGCCCAGCTCGACATGGTCGCGCGCCCGGAAGTCGAAGCTGCGTGGCTCGCCCCAGCGCTTGATCTCGGCGTTGTCGGCCTCGCTGCGGCCTTCGGGCACGCCTTGGTCGGGCAGGTTGGGCAGGTTGGCGGCCAGGTCGTGCAGTTGTTGCTGCAGCTCAGCCAGGGCCGCTTCGCTGGCCTGCAGCCGCTCGCCCAGGCCGGCGATTTCGGCCATCAGGGGTGCCGTGTCCTGGCCGGCGGCCTTGGCCTGGCCGATGGCCCTGGAACGGGCATTGCGCTGGGCCTGCAGCGCCTGGGTATCGCTCTGCAACGCCTTGCGCTGGGCTTCCAGTTGCTCGAAGCGGGCCCGCGGAAACTCGAAACCGCGGCTGGCCAGGCGCTCGGCGACCTCGTCCAGGCGATTGCGTAACAGGGCGGGATCAAGCATGGCGCGGTTCCGTCTGGCGAAAAACGCACATTATCCCGGCCCGGCCGGCAGCGGCGCAAACCGGCGGTGCGGCGCGGCGCCGGGCCAGAGGCCAGCCGGCAGCAGCCGACCCGGCAGCCCAACCAATGGCACAGGCCGGCACGCCCGCTGCCCCTTACCGTGGCATGCACTTCGGGCACCTGCCGGGCGATGATCCGGCGAGGCACCGGCGGCGCCCAGCCGGCACCGCCGGTGCAGGCGTTATCCTTCTCCCCACCTTTCTCCAGCGCGAGTATCTTCGATGCGAAATCCCCTGATGCAACTGGCCGCTGCCGCCGGCCTGGCCGCGGCCGCCCTGGTCGCCGCGCCTGCCGCCGGCGCCCAGCCCGGCGCCAGTGCCGGCGCCGACGACAAGATCTTCTCCCAGCCCTACCAGATGCACACGCTGGACAATGGCCTGCGCGTGATCGTGGTACCGGCCGACAGCCCCGGCGTGGTCTCGCTGCAGATTCCAGTGCAGACCGGCTCGCGCAACGAGGTCGAGGACGGCAAGTCCGGCTTCGCGCACTTCTTTGAACACATGATGTTCCGCGGCACGGCCGACTTCCCGCCCGAGGCCTACCAGGCCATCGTGCAGCAGGCCGGCGGCGACCAGAACGCCTACACCTCCTCGGACCTGACCAACTACCACATCACCTTCGCCGCCGAGGACCTGGAGAAGATCCTCCAGATCGAGGCCGACCGCTTCCAGAACCTGAGCTACACCGAGGAGCAGTTCCGCACCGAGGCGCTGGCGGTCAAGGGCGAATACCTGAAGAACTATTCCAACCCGATGCTGAAGGGCTTCGAGGTGCTGTCCGGCCTGGCCTACTCGGTGCACCCCTACGGCCACACCACCATGGGCTACCTGGAGGACATCGAGGAGATGCCCAACCAGATGGACTACGCCCAGGTTTTCTTCGAGCGCTGGTACCGGCCCGAGTACACCAGCGTGATCGTGGTCGGCGATGTCGAGCCCGAGGCCACCCTGGCCCTGGTCGAGCGCTACTGGGGCGATTGGCAGCGCGGCAGCTACCAGGCGCAGATTCCGGTCGAGCCGCCGCTGGACGGTCCCAAATACGAGCACCTGGAATGGACCGCGCCGACGCCGCCGATCCTGCTCCACACCTGGCGCGGTCCGGCCCTGACCACCGATGCGCCGGACACCAGCGCGCTGATGTTGCTGGCCGAAATCCACTTCGGTCCGACCTCGCCGCTGTACCAGCAACTGGTGGTGCGTGAGCGCCTGGTCGACCAGTTCTTCGTGCAGGCGCCGACCAACAAGGACCCGGGCCTGTTCGCGATCATCGCCCGGCTCACCGACGCCGGCCACGCCGAAGCGGTGACCCGCGCGATCCAGGACACCCTGGTGCTGGCCCGCACCGAGGCGGTCGACGACAGCGCGCTGGCCAATACCAAGTCGCGCATCAAGTACAGCTTCGCCGCGACCCTGGATTCGACCGACAGCCTGGCCGGCACCCTGGCCCGCTTCGTGCACTACCAGCGCACCCCGGAAACGCTGAACGACCTGTACCGCACCTTCGACGTCACCACCGCCCAGGACATCCTAGATGCGGCCAATACCGTGTTCATCGACAGCAACCGCGCCTCGGTCTCGATCGCCATGGCCGATGCCCTGCCCGGCGCCAACGCGTTTGATTCCATCGACCAGGCCGTGGCCGCCGCCATCGCCGGCCGCGCCGAGCCGGTCGCCATTCCGGTGCTGGCCCTGGACTCGAACTCGCCGCTGATCGAGGTCTCGCTGCTGTTCGATGCCGGTGCCGCCTACGACCCGCCGGGCAAGGCCGGCCTGGCCGCCCTGACCGCCGCCATGATCAGCCAGGGCGGCACCGCCCGGCGCAGCTTCGAGGAACTGCAGCAGGCCTTTTATCCGCTGGCCAGCGGCCTGCAGGCCCAGGTCGACAAGCGCATGCTGCGCCTTTCGGGCAGCATCCACCGCGACAATCTGGACACCTGGTACGGCCTGGTGCGCGAGATGCTGCTGGAGCCGGGCTTGCGCGAAGACGACTTCCAGCGTCTGAAGCAACTGCAGATCAATGCCGTGCGCGTCAACCTGCGCGGCAACAACGACGAAGAGCTGGCCAAGGAAGTGCTCTACGAGACCGTCTACGGCGCCGACCATCCCTATGGCCGTCTCAACGCCGGTCACGCCGGCGACCTGGAATCGATCACCCTGGACGATGTCCGCGGCTACTTCGCCGACGCCTTCACCGCGCAGCGCGTGCGCATCGGCCTGTCCGGTCCGACCGGCGATGCCTTCGTGCAGCAACTGGTGGCCGACCTCAACCGGCTCGGCCACGGCCAGGCACCGGCCCTGGACGTGGGCGCGCCGGAACCGGCGGCGCAACGCCAGGCGATCGTGATCGAGAAGGAAACCCCGGCCGTTGCCGTGTCCTTTGGCTGGCCGATCGACGTGCGTCGCGGCCATGCCGACTGGCCGGCGCTGTGGCTGCTGCGCAGCTACCTGGGCGAGCACCGCAATTCCTCCGCCCTGCTCTACCAGCGCATCCGCGAGCAGCGCGGCATGAACTACGGCAACTATGCCTACATCGAGTACTTCCCCAACGGCATGTTCCTGACTTCGCCCGAGCCCAATTACGCCCGCGACAACGATCTGTTCCAGATCTGGCTGCGGCCGCTGCGCGACAACAACGACGCCCTGTTCGCCACCCGCGCCGCCCTGTTCGAACTGCAGCGCCTGCGCGATGACGGCATCCCCGAGGACCGCTTCGAGGCGACGCGCGATTTCCTGATGAAGGCCACCGCGATCAACACCGCCTCCGGCCGCGCGCGCCTGGGCTATGCCATGGATTCGCAGTGGTTCGACATCCCGCCGTTCCTGGATTACGTGCGCACCAGCCTGGCCGCGCTCAGCCACGAGCAGGTCAATCAGGTGATTGCCCGCTACCTGGATCCGTCCAGCGCGCAGTTCGTGTTCGTCACCAGGCAGGCCGCCGAGCTGGCCGATGCCCTGGCCGCAGACACGCCGTCACCGATCCAGTACAACACCGACAAGCCGGCCCAACTGCTGGCCGAAGACGCGCTGATCGCCGAGCTGCCGCTGGAGCTCGGCAGCGGGCAGATCCGCATCGTCGATGTCGAGACGGTGTTCGAGTAAGCCCTGATGCCCCGGCCGGCAGCGCGCTGGCCGGGGCGATTGCCAAGCTGCGAGCAACCCCTTCCGTGGCGACGCGGGAGGGGTTTTTTCATGGGCGGCACGAGGTGCCTGACGACGCCGGCGCAGCGAGATCGCGCTACTTGGGCCTGCGCCCGCTGTCCCATTCAGGGCACGGAGAGCGAAGCGCCGACGCGAAACAGCCGATGCGAAGGAATCGCTCAGCCGGCCTCGCCGTCGTTGCCGATGCCGTACTTCTCCAGCCGCCGGTACAGGGCCGGGCGGCTGACGCCCAGGGCATCGGCGGCGCGCTGGATGTTGCCGCCGCTGCGTTCCAGCGCCTGGCGCACCAGCAGTTCTTCGGCGTCGTCCAGGGTCAGGCCGGCCAGCGCCTCGCCGCTGTCACGAGCGCCGGCAGCTTGGCCGCTGGCAGTGTTTTGCAAGCCCAGATCACCGGCCTGGATGCGCTCGCCGCGGGACATCAGCACCGCGCGCTCCATGACATGGCTCAACTCACGGACATTGCCCGGCCAGGAATAGGCCACCAGGGCGTTCTCGGCTTCCGGTGCCAGCGCCAGCCGGTCACGGCCGTAGCGGGCACAGCAGGCGGCCAGGAAATGACGCGCCATGGGCACGATGTCCTCGCGCCGCTCGCGCAGCGCCGGCACCCGCAGGGTCAGGGTGTTGAGCCGGTACAGCAGGTCGGTGCGGAAGCGGCCGGCGGCGACCTCGCCCTCAAGATCGGCATTGGTCGCCGAGATCAGACGGACATCGACCTTGATCGTGCGCGAAGACCCCAGCCGCTCCAGCTCGCCATCTTCGAGCACGCGCAACAGCTTGGGTTGCTGCGAGGCCGGAATGTTGCCGATCTCGTCCAGGAACAGGGTGCCGCCGTCGGCCAGCTCGAAGCGGCCGATGCGATCGCCCTTGGCATCGGTGAAGGCACCGCGGACATGGCCGAACATCTCCGACTCGAACACGGTCTCGGCGATGCCGCCCATGTTGACCTTGACCAGCGGCTTGTCGGCGCGCCGGGAGTGGCTGTGCAGCAGCCGCGCGATGACGCCCTTGCCGGTGCCGTTCTCGCCCAGCACCAGGACATTGGCATCGGTCGGCGCGACCCGCGCCACCTGGTCGAGCAGATGGCGCATGGCCGGTGCCTCGGCGATGAAATCCTCGTCCTCGCTGCCGGCCAGGATCTCGTTCTCGCGCCGCAGCCGCGCGTTCTGGCGCCGGCTGTCGGCCAGTGCCAACTGGTTGCGCAGCACGCTGAGCAGGCGCCGGTTGTCCCAGGGTTTTTCGATGAAATCGCCGGCGCCGGACTGCATCGCCTTGACCACCAGCTCGATGCTGCTCCAGGCAGTCATGGCCACGATCGGCAACTCGGCATCGAGCTGGCGGATGCGCGCGATCAGCTCCAGGCCTTCCTGGCCCGAGGTCGTGTCGCGGCTGTAGTTCAGATCCAGCAGCGCCAGCGCCGGCGACTGCGCGCGCACGATATCGGCGGCCTCGTCGGGACTGCCGGCGGTCACGGTCCGGTAACCCTCGGCCTTGAGCAGCAGGCGCAGCGCCTCCAGCACATCGCGCTGGTCATCGGCGATCAGGATCGGGGCGGTCTTGGTCATGTCCGGGATTGTACCGGCGCGCCCACCGACCCCTGGCCAGGCGCAACACTCATGGCGAGGCCTGCAGCCAGCCGTCGCGCAGTTGCAGCGTGCGGCTGCCGTAGCCAGCGTTGGCCAGCGAATGGGTGACCTGCACGATGGTCGCGCCCTCGCGGTTCAACTCCGCCAGCAGCTCCATGATCATGGTGCCGTGGCTTGAATGCAGCGCGCCGGTCGGCTCGTCGGCCAGCAGCAGCTTCGGCCGGGTGATCACCGCGCGCGCCACTGCCACCAGTTGCTGCTGGCCGCCGGACAACTGGCGCGGGAACAGGTCCTTCTTGCCGACGATCTGGAAGCGGTCGAGGATATCCCCGACCAGCGCCTTGCGTTCGCCCGACTTGATGTTGCGGTAGGACAGCGGCAGGTCCAGGTTCTCCGCCACCGTCAGGTCGTCAAGCAGGTGGTAGTGCTGGAAGATGAAGCCGATGGCATCGCGCTGCAACAACTGGCGCTGCTTGCCATTGAGCAGGTGCACGGCCTGTCCGGCCAGGTGGTATTCGCCCTGGAACCCGGCATCCAGCAATCCCAGCACATTGAGCAGGCTGGTCTTGCCAGATCCGGACGGCCCCATCACCGAGACAAACTCGCCCTCGTCGATGACCAGGTCGATATTGCGCAGCACCCAGCTACGGCCACCGGCCAGCGGGTAGCTGCGTTCGACGCCGTGCAGTTTGATCAGCGGTTCCATGTCGCTATCTCCAGTCAGTGGCCGGGCGCCAGGGCCTGCATCGGCGACAGCCGCGCCGCGCGCCTGGCCGGCAGCCAGCAGGCGAGCAGGCCGGCGCCGGCAACCAGCACCAGCGCCAGGCTCCAGGTGGCTGCATCGGCGGAATCGATGCCGTAGAGGTGGGCCTCCAGTTGCCGTGCCAGCACGCGGCCAAGCAACCAGCCGACGGCCAGACCCAGGCCGACCAACACGCCACCGCGGGCGAGCACCAGGCGCTGGATTTGCGCCGTGCTGGCACCCAGGGCCATGCGCAGGCCGAGTTCGGCGGTGCGCCGGCGGACCATGACGCTGATCACCGAATACAGACCCAGGCCGGTCAGGGCCAGCGCCAGCAGGGCGAACAGGCCGACCACTTCCAGCACGGCGCGGCGCTCGCCCAGGCTGCGCTGCAGCAGGTCGGCCAGCGGACCGATCATTTCCAGGCGGGCCTGGGGTACATGTGCGCGGATCAGATCGCGCACCGGCCCGGCCAGTTGGCCGGGCGGCACCGCCGTGCGCAGCAGGACGAAGGCACGCGGCCAGCCGCCGGCCGGAGCCGCCTGGTAGATCATCGGCAACTCGTCGTCGCGGTCCAGGCGCTCGTGGCGCACGGCACCGGCGACGCCGATGATCGGACTGTTGCCCAGGCCTTCCATCAGCCCCGCAGCGCCGGGCAGACGCGCGCCCAGGGGATCGGCACCGGCCAGCAAGCGGCGCTGCCAGGTCTGGTCAACGATCACCGGCCGGGCCTCACCGAAATCGCCTTCGGCAAAGCCCCGTCCGAGCGTCAGGGGAATGCGCATGACGCGGAAATAATCCGCGTCGACCTGATTCTGATACGCCTGCACATGCTCGCCCGGATCGCCGCCGGGGTCGCCCAGCGACACCATGTAGGCGGCGCCGCTGAACGGCGGCATCGAGGCCAGACTGACCGCTTCGACTCCTGGCAGGGCCAGGATCGCTTCGCGTGCCGCCTGCATCTGTGCCTGGTGACGTGCTTGCAGTGCCTGCCGGGCGGCCTCGTCGCCTGCCGCGGCGTGGCCACCGCCCAGATCAACGGCGGCCAGCAGCACGTGTTGCTCATCAAAGCCGCGCGGTGCCTGCAGTACCTGCCAGGCGCTGTGCAGGAGCAGGCTCCCGGCGCCGACCAGGGCCGTGGCCAGTGCCACCTGGGCAACCAGCAGGCCTGGCCGCAGGCGCTCCCTGCCGCTGACCAGGCGCCGGCCATGGCTGACCGCCGCGGCGGCCGGAACCAGAGCGCGCATCAGCAGCAGGATCACGGCCACGGCCAGCAACAGTGCCAGCGTTCCTGCCAGGCCTATGGCCAGAGCCGGCAGGGGCTCGCCAAAGGCGACCATGGCATGCTCGGGAAGCAGGCTGCGGTGCTGCAGGAAGCGCAGGCCGGTCGTCACCAGGGCCAGCCCTGCCAGCCCGCCGGCCAGCACCGGCACGGCCGGGTCGGCCAGCGCCGACAGCAGCAGATGGCGCCGGCGCGCGCCCAGCGCCCGGCTGATCGAGAACTCGGCCTGGCGAGCCAGCCAGCGGTCCAGCACCAGGATCGCCAGGTTGGCGGCTACCACCAGCAACAGCAGTGCCGAGGCCAGCGCCAGCAGACCCAGACTGTCCAGGTAGCGATCAGCCATGGTCTGGCGCAACGGGGTCACCCGCCCGATCAGGCCCAGGTGTTCGAGACTGGCCTGCATCGGCTCCGATGCCGCGATCACGGCATCAAGACGCGAGGCGGCAGCGGCCGGCGTGACGCCGGGCTGCAGCCGGGCGACCACCTGGACGCTGCCGACGCCTGCACCATCGTCGTTGCGGCGCTTGCGCACCAGCCAGCCTTCGGTGCCACGATCCGGGAAAGCGAAGGTCGGCGGCATGACGCCGATCACCACGTGCGGCGTGCCGCCCAGGCGCACGCTGCGGCCGAGGATGTCCGGGTCGGCGCCAAACTGCCCTCGCCATTGCCGATCGCTGAGCAGCAGCTCACCTTCGGCACCGGTAGAGGAAAACCCCCGGCCCAATGCCGGTGCCGTAGCAAGCACCGCAAGCGCCTGCGGGTCAATCGTGGCCAACTGCCATGGCCGGCCCTCGCTGTCGCTGGCTTGCGCCGGCGGGGGGCTGGCATAACCGAAGACGCCGGCGAAGACGCCCTCGTCCAGGACCAGATCGGACAGCAGTTCGTCGTTGAGCCCGGCGTTCATACCGAAGCGGGGGATTTCGGCCTCCAACCGGACCAGGCGCTCGCCGTTCGGGAATGGCAGAGCCTGCCACTGCAATGCCCAGATCGCCGACAGCACCACGGTATTGACCGCGATCGCCGCCGCAGTGAGCACGAACACGGTGAGAAAAAATCCGGGACTGCGCCGGAGCCGGCGCATTACCGCGGTGAAAAACATGGACGTGCCTCCTGTTGTGCGCATGACCAAGGCGGTAGTGCCGCTGCTGGAAACCCAGCACCGCCCGCCCTGCCGTCGGGCTTCACCACGCCGGGCCCGATCTCCCGACCGCGACCGGTGTGCAGCGATATGGACAGGGGCGGGCTCATTCGGCGCGCAGGATCTTCGCCGGCTGCACGCGCAGGGTGCGCAGGGCCGGGCCCAGGCAGGCGAGCACGGCGGTGACGACCAGGACCGCAGCCACCACCAGCACGACGAAGGTATCGGTGCCGCCGAGTCCGACGACTTGGGTCTGCAGCAGGCGCAGCAGGGCGAGGGCGATGACGATGCCCAGCGCCAGACCGGCGGTTACCTGGCACAGGCCGTCGGCGAGCACCAGGCGCAGCAGGCCGGTGCGGCTGGCGCCCAGGGCATTGCGGATTCCGAATTCGCGCCGGCGGCCGGCGACGGTGACGGCGATGACCGCGTACAGGCCAACCGCCGCCAGCAGCAGTGCCAGGCCGGCGAAGCTGCCGATCAGGCGCAGGTTCAGGCGTGTGGCATCGGTGCTGGCGCGCAGCAGTTCGGGCACCGGACGCAGGTTGGCCAGCGGCTGGCCGGGCGCGACCTCGGCGACGGCGGCGGCGATCGCCGCCAGTGCCGGCCCCGGCTCGCCCTGGCTGCGGGCGGCAAAGCGCAACGGCATGTAATCGCGCAGCAGCGTCAGCAGCGCGTCCGGATACTGGGCGAATGGCAGGTAGACGATCGCCGGCGGCGCATGCTCGGGGCCATGCTGGCGGGTATCGCCGACCACGCCAATGATGCGGAACTGCGCCATATCGGCGCCGACCGGCATCTGCACGATCTGCTCCAGTGCCTGCGCCAGCATCGCTGGATCGGCGCCCTCCAGGCCCATGTGGCCGGTGACGAAGGCGCGGTTGACCAGCATCACCGGCGCGCCGCCCTCGCGCTCGCGGTCATCGAAGCGGCGGCCGGCCAGCAACGGCACCTGGAAGGCTTCCAGCAGGCCGGCCGTGACCGCGCGGAATTCGACGCTGGCCAGTTCGCCGCCGGCCACCGCCACCGGATAATTCAACGGCTCGCCGATCGGCAGGTTGGTGCCGGCGCCGGCCTGGTCCAGGCCGGGCACCTGCTCCAGGCGTTCGACCACGGTGCGCACAAGCTGCCGCACGCTGGCGGCATCCGGATACAGCGCCCGCACCGGCGACAGCTCGAAGCTGACCAGGCCATCGGTGCGGTAGCCCAGGTCGACCCGGCCGGCCTGCTGCAGGTTGCGCGCGAACAGACCGGCGGCCAGCAGCAGAACACAGGCCAGCGCCACCTGCGCAACGACCCCGGCACGCGCCAGGCGACGCGCACCCCGGCCCAGGCTGCTGCGGCTGCCGGCCGACAATTCCCGCACCAGGGCGCCGCCCTGGCCGCGCCAGGTGGCGAAGGTGGCGGCGAGCAGGGCCGACAGCAGCCCGGCCGCCAAGGCCGCCAACAGCGCGCGCGCGCCCAGCGACAAATCCACGGCGCCGCCGAACCAGGACGCCGGCACCAGGCCACGCCCCAGGCGCAGCGCCACCCAGGCCAGGAACAGGCCCAGCGCCGTGGCCAGCAGACCGATCAGCAGGCCCTCGGCCAGCCCCGGCAGGGCCATGCGCAGGCGCGTTGCGCCCAGGGCGCGGCGCACCGACAGCAGGTGACGGCGGCCGAGCACCCGCAGCAGCATCAGATTGGTCAGATTCACCAGCGCCAGCAGCAGCACGCAGGCGGCACTGGCCAGGAACAGCAGCAGCACCGGCCGCGCCTGCGCCGACAGCGCGCCGCTGAGCGGGCTGAGCCCGAAGCGGGACTGCCGGTAGTACTGGCTGGCGCGGGTGCCGACATACAGGTCGCGGATGCGCTGGTCGACCAGGGCGGAGAAGACATCCGGCGCGCTGTCGGCATCGACTCGGACCAGGGCCAGGTAGTTGCGGCCGTTGTCCTGGCTGCCCGGTGCCAGGCCCAGCGGCGTGATCAGGTCGAACGGTGCCGTGAAACGGAAATCGGCCGGCAGCACACCGACCACCGGCGTCGCCCGGCCCTCGACCGCCAGGGTGCGGCCGAGCACTTGCCGATCGCCGTTGAAGCGTCGCTGCCACAGGCCATGGGAAATGATCACCGCCGGCGCACCGTTGGCCATGTCCTCGCCGGCATCGAAGTTGCGCCCCAGGGCCATCGCCGGCGCCAGCGTGCGCAGGAAACCGGCATCGGCGGCCAGCGCCTGCACCAGTTCGGGCCGCTGCGCATCGGCCAGGTTCATCGGCACCGGCGCCATGCTCGCCAGGCCGGCCGAGTCGACACCCGGCAATTGCGCGATCAACTGGTATTCCTGCGGCGTGACCGAGTTCCAGCCGCCCTGCTGCACCAGCCCGGCGGCGAACAACTGGCCCGGCTGCGGATACGGCAACGGCCGCAGCAAAACTCGGTCGACCAGATGCAGCACGGTGACGCTGGCGGCCACGCCCAGGGCCAGGGTCAGCGTCGCCAGAACCAGGAATCCCGGCCGGCGCACGCTGGTACGCCAGCTTCGGAAAACATCGCTCAACAATGCCGACATGGACAGGCTCCGGATCAAGTTGCCGAAAGGCAATCGCAAACCCCGTGCCAATCACGTCAGGCAATGCAATCAGTTACTTGCCCCGCGCAGGCCTGTCCATTTGCGGACACGAGCGGACACTGGCGCCGGCTGGACGCCTAGCTTGTGGGCTAGCTTCAACGAAGCAGCGGCGTATCCAGCGTGCGCGAGGGACGACCCAGGACCTGTTCGGCGGCTTCGCGCAGGTCGTCGGTGTCGACGCGGCGCTTGGCCATGAGCAGGCGGGTGACGTCGTCCAGGCTGTGGGCCTGGTCGCTGGCCTGGCGGATTTCCTTGTCCAGATCCATGAACAGCAGCACGGCGCGGGCGGTGACCGGGCCGTGCGAGCGGTCGACGGTGAGGCGCCGGACATTGCGGCTCCAGCGCTCCAGTTGCGCGCGGGTGCGCTCGTAGCGCGCCTGCGTGGTGCCGCCGGTGCGGTGCAACAGTTCGATCGAATAGAACTCGGCGATGCCCTCGGAGATGTACTGGTGACCAGGCCCGCCACTGATCCGGCTGAACACGTGCACCAGTTCGTGCAGCAGGGTGCTGGTGCCGTTCTCGCTGATCAGCGGCCGGTCGCTGTGCATGTACAGCGAGCGCGGGCCGGACAGACCGCCGCGCCACATCGGATCGCCGGCACCGACGATCAGCAGCTTGGGCGGCACCTGGCCGAAGATGCGTTCCATCTCCGGCAGCGTCCAGCCGATCATGGCCAGGATCTGCTGGCGCGGCATGTTGTCGCCCTTGGGCGCGGCGACCACCACCTCGATGTTGTCGTACTGCTCGCGGCGGGTGCCGACATCGCCGGCGATCAGCCAGCCGGTGGGGCGGTCGAACCGGGTTTCGGGGTTGTCGACGATGAACCAGCCGTCCTCGCCGGCCGGCCATTGGCTCTCGGCATTGCTCCAGCCTTCGGGCAGGACCAGGCGCAGGCGGGTGCGCGACTGGCTGCCGGCGGTCATGCCGGCCCGGGCGCTGGGGAACAGATGGTCGCCGCGGGCGATCAGCCAGTCGGCGGTAATGCGCGCGTCGTAGCCGCCATCACGGCGGCGGCGATCGATGTCGTAGCGCCAGGACAGCTCGCCGCCGGCCCGGGGCAGGGTCCACAGCACCCGGTCGCCGTCGCGCTCGATCTGGCCATCACCGTCGATGTCGTGATAGCGCTTGCCGGGCATGGCCAGATCGAAACGGGTGGCGCGGCCGTCACCGTTGCGCACGGCCATGGTCACCACGGCCTGGCCGGCCTCCGGATCAAAGGCCGCGGTGTAATCGACTTCGTAGTGGCGCGTCGCGGCCAGGGCGCTGGCGCTGGCCAGAAGCAGGGCCAGGCCGGCCAGGAAGATGATCGCTGGCGAATGAGACTGTCGGCGGGTCATGGCAATCACCTCGGGCGGAGACGGAAGCCGCCCATTGTCAGGGCCTGGCCTGAATGGCACTTGGCCCTGCGGCCGGGAGCGGCGGGCAGACCGATGCGCGGCATCAAGCCGTGGGCGCGTCCGGCTGGCGATCCGGCTGAGCGGCGATGAAGGCCGGCAAGTGCGCGCAGTGCTGGTGGATGCGCAGCACGCCGGTGCAGGCATCCAGATCGGCGCCGAAGCGGCGGGCGGCATAAACGGCGGGCACCAGTACGCAGTCGGCCAGGCCGGGCTGGTCGCCATGGCTGCAGCGGCCGGTGCGGTCGTCGCCGGCAAGCAGCGCTTCCAGGGTCGCGAAGCCGGTTTCCAGCCAATGCCGCACGTAGGCGGCCACCGCGTCCTCGCTCATGCCGCCCGGGCCCTTGAGGTATTGCTGCACGCGCAGGTTGTGCAGCGGATGGGTATCGGCGGCGATGGCCAGGGCCAGGGCGCGAACGCGGGCGCGCCCGGCCGGGTCGGCCGGCAGCAGGCGATGCGTCTCCGGGAAGGCCTCGTCCAGGTATTCCAGGATCGCCAGCGACTGGGTCAACACCTGGCCGTCATGGCGCAGGCTGGGCACCAGGCCGGCCGGATTGAGCTGGCGGTAGCCGGGCTGATGCTGCTCGCCGCCATCACGGACCAGGTGCACCGGCAGGCTGGTGTAGTCCAGTCCTTTCAGGCGCAGGCCGATGCGCACGCGCCAGGCGGCGCTGGAGCGCCAGTAGTCGTACAGGGTCAGGCCGGGATCGGCGGTCATGGCAGGGCTCCGTCAATTCAAATCGGACACGGTCCGGTCGTACGCAGCCGCTGCCGGGCTTTTTCCGAAACAGCGGCCGCAGCGACCTCAGATCAGCGCTTCAGCGGCGCGATCACCTGCTCGATGGCGCCGAAGATGCTGTTGCCTTCGGCGTCGAGCATTTCGATGCGCAAACGATCGCCAAAGCTCATGAACGGGGTCACCGGCTTGCCGGTGGCCAGGGTTTCCACGGTGCGCTTTTCGGCAAAGCAGGACGCGCCCTTGCCGGTGTCCTCGTTGGCCACCGTGCCCGAGCCGACCAGGGTGCCGGCGATCAGCGGCCGGGTGCGGGCGACATGGGCCACCAGCTCGGCGAAGCTGAACTGCATGTCGACGCCGGCTTCGGGCGCGCCGAACCACTCACCGTTGATGTGGGTGAGCAGCGGCAGGTGCAGCTTGCTGTCGCGCCAGGCATCGCCGAGCTCGTCGGGCGTGACCAGTACCGGGCTCAAGGCCGAGCGCGGCTTGGACTGCAGGAAGCCAAAACCCTTGGCCAATTCACCGGGGATCAGATTGCGCAAGGAAACATCGTTGACCAGGCCGATGAGCTGGATGTGGCCGGCGGCTTGCTCGGGCGTCACCGCCATCGGCACATCGTCGGTGACTACCAGCACCTCGGCTTCCAGGTCGATGCCGAACTCCTCGCTGGGCACGATCACCGGGTCACGCGGGCCGAGGAAACCGGCGCTGGTGGCCTGGTACATCAGCGGATCGGTGTAGAAACTTTCCGGCACTTCGGCGCCGCGGGCGCGACGCACACGCGCGACATGCGGCAGGTAGGCGCTGCCGTCGACGAACTCGTAGGCGCGCGGCAGCGGCGAGGCCAGGACATCGACATCCAGGTCGAACGCGCCTTCGGCCGTGTCGGCTTGCAGGGCCTCGTACACGGCGGCCAGTTCCGGCGCCGCACGCTGCCAGTCTTCCAGCGCCTGCTGCAGCGTGGCGGCGATCTGCGCCACCTTCACGGCCCGAGTCATCGCCCGGTTGACGACGATCAGGGTGCCGTCGCGGCCGCCTTCCTTCAGTGTTGCCAGTTTCATCGTGACTCCTTGGAAAAAAGTTCAGTCTGCTCCCGGACCCGTACCCGGCAGCGGCGGGGCATCAGCGGCAGTCGGCGCCCTGGTCCACCGGCGGCGACAGGCCAATGCGCCAGCCGCGCACCAGGCCGTCGGCATCCAGGTCGAACACCAGCAAAGCCGGGGCACCGTCGGGGCCGGCGACGCGCAGGGTCTGGCCGCCGGCGATGTCGGCAGCAGGCGTCAGCTCGAAGCGATCGCGATACAGCGACTCCAGCGCGCCCAGGGTATTGCCGACGCGGCCACCACCGGGCGCCTCGTAACCGGCGCCGGCCACGTCGTAGCGGACGAACTGGCCGTGCTCGAACATGAAGCCGATCCGGAAAGCGTCGGACGGTTGCGGATCGGGCCGCAGCCAGGCGCAGCTATCACCGGGCTCGGGTTCGCGATCGAAGGCCAGCGGCCGGCCCCAGGCAATGCGCACCGATTCCTCATCGTCGCCGAACCGGGCCGGGCCGAAGCCGTGGAAGCCGGTGACACCGGCGGTGCCGGCCGGGCTGTCAACCAGGGCGTCCGGGTCGGCGGCATCGGCATCGGCACCAACATCGGCATCGGTTGCCGGTTCCGGCTCCGGGTCAGGCGCGGTTGTCTGCGTGTCAGGCACCGGCGCCGGCGGCGCAGGCTCATCGGCTGGCGGCTCGCGGCTGCAGGCGGCCAGCAACACGGCCGCGAGCAGGGCGGCCAGGACGTAGCGTGGTGTTCTGGTGGCGTTGCCGGCAATCATCAACCTTCTCCGGGCGGCTGGAAGTGCTTGCGCAGGCCGTGCCAGCACTGCTGGTACTGGACCTGGCGATGCGCTGCATCGATGGCCTGGCCGGTCGGCCGGATCACGGCGCGCGATTCGAACATGAAGGCCATGGTATCGGTGATTACGTCCGGGCTGGACAGGTCGGCGGCCGAGGCCTTTTCGAAGGTGGCGGCATCGGGGCCATGGCCGGTCATGCAGTTGTGCAGGGAGCAGCCGCCCGGCGCGAAGCCGTCGGCCTTGGCATCGTAAGCGCCGTGGATCAGGCCCATGAACTCGCTGGCCATGTTGCGGTGGAACCACGGCGGCCGGAACGTATCCTGGGCCACCAGCCAGCGCGGCGGAAAGATGACGAAATCCAGATTGCCCACGCCCGGCGTGTCGCTGGGCGAGGTCAGCACCAGGAAGATCGACGGATCGGGATGGTCGAAGCTGATCGAGCCGATGGTATTGAAGTGGCGCAGATCGTATTTGTACGGCACATGGTTGCCGTGCCAGCCGACCACATCCAGCGGCGAGTGGCCGATATCGGCGCGCCACAGATGGCCCTGGAACTTGCTGACCAGCTCGAAATCGCCCTCGACATCCTCATACGCGGCCACCGGCGTGAGAAAATCGCGCGGATTGGCCAGGCCGTTGGCGCCGATCGGGCCCAGGTCGGGCAGGCGCATGAAGGCGCCGAAGTTCTCGCAGACATAGCCGCGCGCCGCGCCATCGGGCAGATCGACCCGGAAGCGGATGCCACGCGGGATCACCGCGATCTCCTGCGGCTCGACCTGGATCACGCCCAGCTCGGTGGCCAGTCGCAACCGGCCCTGCTGGGGCACGATCAGCAGCTCGCCATCGGCGCTGTAGAAGAACCGGCCCTGCATCGAGCGGTTGGCGGCGTAGACATGCACGGCAATGCCGGTACCGGCGACCGGAGAGCCGTTGCCGGCCATGGTGAACAGGCCGTCGATGAAATCGACGCCGGCATCATCGGCCGGCATCGGCAGCGGATCCCAGCGCAACTGTTCGGGTGTGACCGCGCCGCTGCCGAAATCGTTGTGGAAGCGCGGCTGCTGCAGCGGCGTGAAGCGGCCATGGATCGCCGCCGGCCGGATCCGGTACAGCCAGGAACGGCGGTTCTGGTGCCGCGGCGCGGTAAAGGCGGTGCCGGAGATCTGCTCGGCATACAGGCCATGGGCAACCCGCTGCGGCGAATTGCGCCCGACCGGCAATGTGCCGGCGATGGCCTGGGTGGCGAACTCGTTGCCGAAGCCGGACAGGTAACCGGCGGCTGCGCTGGACGTTGCGTGGGACATGGTGGCTGGCTTCCTGATGCCCTTGGCTGCCGGCAACTGCCGGCGCGCGTGGGCAGGCTTGGGCGGGTTGAATCAGGCGCTGGCAGCACACGCCGCCAGCGGCCCGGGCACCAGGGCCCGGACCGGCTTGGCAGGCGTCAGAGGACGCCGCGCTCCATCTGGTCGCGCTCGATGGATTCGAACAGGGCCTGGAAGTTGCCTTCGCCGAAGCCCTCGTTGCCCTTGCGCTGGATGATCTCGAAGAAGATCGGGCCGAACGCGTTCTTGCCGAAGATCTGCAGCAGCTTGCGCTGCTTGGTCTCCGGATCGGCGTCGATCAGGATCGCGTTGCGGCGCAGGCGCTCCACGTCTTCACCGTGGTTGGGCACGCGCTGGTCGATCACATCGAAGTAAGTGTCCGGCGTGTCCAGGAAATCGATGCCGGCTTCGCGCATCCTCTCCACCGACTCGTAGATGTCATCGGTGAACAGCGCGATGTGCTGGATGCCCTCGCCCTTGTACTCGCGCAGGTACTCGTTGATCTGGCTCTTCTCGTCGCTGGACTCGTTGAGCGGGATGCGCACCACGCCGTCCGGCGCGGTCATCGCCTTGGACAGCAGGCCGGTCTTGGCGCCCTTGATGTCGAAGTAGCGGATCTCGCGGAAGTTGAACAGCTTCTCGTAGTAGTCCGACCACTTCTGCATGTTGCCCTGGAACAGGTTGTGGGTGAGGTGGTCGATGAAGGTGAGGCCGAAGCCCTTCGGGTTCTGATCCACGCCCGGCAGCGGCTCGTAGTCGGCGTAGACGTCGTCGGCGCCGTCGTCGATCAGGTACAGCATGCAGTCGCCGATGCCCTTGACCACCGGAAAATCGACGGCGCGGGTAGCGGCCAGGTGGTCCTGCTTCTCGCCGCCGTTGGCGAGCACATGCTCAAGCACCTGCGCCGGGGTCTTCTTGAAACGGATGGCGAAGCCGCAGGCCGACGGGCCGTGCTTGCCGGCGAAGTCGGCGGCGAAGGAATCAGGCTGCTCGTTGAGCAGAAAGTTGATCGTGCCCTGGCGGAACAGGGTGATCGCGCGCTCGCGGTGCTTGGCCACGGCGCTGAAGCCGAGATTCTCCAGGTACTCGCGCATGCGCGCGCCCTCGCCCGCCGGCGCGGCGAATTCGACGAACTCGAAGCCGTTGATGCCCATCGGGTTGTCGAAGGTGGTCGGGGTCATGCCAAGATCGGGGTGCGCAGTCATGAAAGTCTCCTGTGTTCGGCGGCGGGCCGGCCTGGCGGCGGCCTGATTGTTGCGGCGCCAGATGCGGCGCGGTCGGCCTACCTTTATAGTTTCATCTGAAACCATTGGCAAGCCGCAGCGCAACATGACCCGGACCACGCTCGACCTGAACCACTTCCTGCCCTACCGGCTGAGTGTGGTCTCCAACCACATCAGCCAGACGATCGCGGCCATCTATCACCAGCGATTTGGCATCAGCATCACCGAGTGGCGCGTTCTGGCGGTATTGGGGCGTTACCCGGGACTGTCGGCCAATGGTGTCGCCGAGCGCACGGCGATGGACAAGGTGGCGGTGAGCCGGGCGGTGGCGCGGCTGCTCAGCACCGGTCTGATCGAGCGCGATACCGACGGTGACGACCGCCGGCGCTCGGTGTTGCGGCTGAGCACTGACGGCGACCAGGTCTATGACCAGGTGGTGCCGATGGCCCTGGCCTACGAGCGCGACCTGCTGGCGACGCTGGACAGCGACGAACGCGCCACCCTGAATCGGCTGCTGACCCGGCTCGACGAAGCCTCGCGGCCGGCGTCGACCGAGTGATTCCGGCATCACGGTGCCGGATACCGGCGCGCGGCGCGATGGCTGCCGCGCCGGTCTGAAACAAACGGGGCGGCGACCCGAAGGCCGCCGCCCCGTCGACACAGCTCCTGCGATCAGCGCTTCAGGGTCTTGCGCTCGGTGTCGATGCCGGCGGCAGTCGGTTCGCCAACCGCCCTCTGGCCGGCCAGGGCGCGGTCCTGGCGCAGCTGCGATTCGTCCTGGTGCATCAGGCGGGCGACGAACGGCGACACTACGATGACACCGATGCCGACACCCACCGCCAGCCAGCCCACCGAGCTGTAGACATCCAGCACCTGGCTGGCCGCTGCCGCCTCATCCAGGCCTTCGCCACCGGTGGCCTGGGCGATCACCCCACCCAGGAAGTTGCCGGCGGCGCTGGCCAGGAACCAGGCACCCATGACCAGGCCGATCAGGCGCGAGGGCGCCAGCTTGGTCATCGCCGACAGGCCGACCGGCGACAGGCACAACTCGCCCATGGTGTGCAGCAGGTAGATCAGGAAGATGAACAGCACCGGCGTCAGGCCGTCGCTGGCGCTGGCGCCCCAGACCAGGACGAAGAAGCCCAGGCCAAGCTGGATCAGGCCCAGGCCGAACTTGGCCGGCGTGGTCGGTTCCAGGCCGCGCCGGGCCAGCCACAGCCACAGGCCGGCGAAGACCGGGCCGAGCATGACGATGTAGATGGCGTTGATCGACTGGAACATGCCGGCCGGCACTTCCCAGCCGAACATGGTGCGGTCCACGGCGCGGTCGGTATAGACGTTGAGCGAAGACCCGGCCTGCTCGAACAGCGCCCAGAACAGCGGTTGCAGGGCAATCAGGAATACCGCGGCAATGATCCGATCACGGGACACCTTGTCCAGCTTGACCACCGCCTCGTAAGTGAAATAGATCAGCACGATGGCGCCGCAGGCGCCCAGCAGCCAGCCGACCACATGCTGGTACTGGATCAGGAACCAGACCACGACCACGCCAACCAGGCCCCACAGATAGATCACGTATTCCAGGGGAATACCAAACACCGGCCGGCGCAGGGCCGCCGGATCCGGGGCCTCACCGCGACCCATCAGCGCCGGCCTGCCCCAGACGAAGACCAGCAGGCCCAGCAGCATGCCGACGCCGGCGGCACCGAAGCCCCAGGCCCAGCCGTAGGTCTGGCCCAGATAGGCGGCGATCAGCGAACCGGTGGCGGCACCGACGTTGATGCCCATGTAGAAGATGGTGAAAGCCGGGTCGCGGCGGGCATCGCCGGGGTCGTAGAGCTGTCCGACCAGCACCGAGATGCTGGACTTGAGGAAGCCCACGCCCATGATGATGAACGACAGCGCCAGCCAGAAGACATTCAGATACGGCGAATCCTGTCCACCGGAGCCTTCGAAGGCCATCAGGCCATGGCCGATGGTGAGCAGGACGGCGCCGTACTGCACCGCCTTGCGCTGGCCGATGTACCGGTCGGCCAGATAGCCGCCGAGCACCGGCGCGATATAGACCAGGGCGGCATAGGCGGCGTAGATCGCGTAGGCGCGCTCTTCGGAGAACAGCCAGTGCTGCAGGAGATAGAAGATCAGGATGGCGCGCATTCCGTAGAACGAAAAGCGCTCCCACATCTCGGCGAAAAACAGAACGAACAGGCCCCTTGGATGGCCCAGAATGGTTCGGCCCTCGCCCGGCGAAGTACTCGACATCGATCTCATCTCCCTGCGCTGCTAGGTGTTGTTTGGAAAAAGCCCACGTCGGACCCTGGCGAGCCAAAGCAGCTCCGTGGCAACCCGGGAACATGGCCCGGGGCGGCCCGTACAGTAGCGCGAATGCTTGCGGCGTGAAAACCGCTTTCTCATCGGCCGGCCAGGCAGCGCCGGCGGCAGCGGCGATCAGGACTGGAGACGGCGCTCGATCAGGATCATGGTGCGGGCCAGGGCGCCGCGCTCGGCGGCGATGACCTCGACCGCGGCCGCGCCCATGCGCTGCATGCGGACATCGCTGCCCAGCAGCCAGGCCACGGCCTCGGCCAGGGCATCACCGGTATCGATGCGCACCGCGGCGCCGCGCTCGACCAGCAGATGGGTGATGTCGCCGAAATTGAAGGTGTGCGGGCCGACGATGATCGGCTTGGACAGCAAGGCCGGCTCCAGCACGTTGTGGCCGCCGATGGTCTCCAGGCTACCGGCCACGAAGGCGACATCGGCGGCGGCATAGAAGCGCAGCAGCTCGCCGAGCGTATCGACCACGAAGCACTGGGTATCGGGCAGGGCGGTGCCGTGCTCGCTGCGGCAGCGGGTGCGAAAACCGAAGTTCTCGCACAACTGGGTCATCGCCTTGAACCGTTCGGGATGGCGCGGCGCGATGATCACCATGGCATCGGGAAAATGGCCCAGCAACTTGAGGTGGGCGTTGACCACGGCCAGCTCCTCGCCCTCGTGGGTGCTGGCGGCGATCCAGACCGGCCGGCGCGGATCGGCACTGGCGCGCCAGGCCAGGCCGCTGTCGACCACCTGCGCCGGAACCTCGATGTCGTACTTGATGTTGCCGACCATGGCCAGGCGTTCCGGGCGCGCGCCCAGGCTCAGGAAGCGGTCGTAGTCGGTCTGCGATTGGGCGGCGATGAAGGTTGCCGAGCGGATCGCCTCGCCGGCCAGCGGCTGCACCGGGCCGTAGCCGCGCAGCGAGCGCTCCGACAGCCGGGCATTGGCGATCACCACCGGAATGCCGCGCTTGCGGCAGGCAAAAAACAGGTTCGGCCAGATCTCGGTTTCCATCACCACCGCCAGACGCGGCCGCACCCGGGCCAGGAAGCGGTGCACCATGCGCGGCAGGTCGTAGGGCAGATAGACGTGGAAGACATCCTCGCCGAACACCTGCCGCACCCGGTCCGATCCGGTCGGAGTCACCGTGGTCACCACCATCGGATGCTCGGGCCAGCGCCGACGCATGGCGCCGATGAGCGGAATGGCGGCATTGAGTTCACCGACCGAGACCGCATGCACCCAGATGCTGTCGGCAGTGAACGGCGGCGCCTTGAAATGGCCGAAGCGCTCCGGCCAGCGGTGCAGGTAGCCGCGGAACTTCAGGCCCCGGGTGAACAGCCGGTAGATGATCACCGGCGTGGCCAGGTACATGGTCAGGGTATACAGCCAACGCAACAGCAGCAGGCGGATGCGCGTGCGCAGCGGATAGGCCAGATCCGTGTCGGCGGGACGATCAATCATGCCGCGATTGTAGACGGCCGCGCGCTGCCGCAGCCGGTCTGCCCGCGCGCGACCGGTTGCACCTTGATTGCGGACCCGATCACGGCCGGATGGCCGGTTGGGTGAGCGCGTGTGCAGCGGCACTACAATCGCCCGCCATGGACCGTATGCCCCGTTCCCTGCTCGCCCCCTGGCATTGGCCGGCCTGGCTGGCGCTGGGTTTGATCTGGCTTGTTGCCCGCCTGCCCTGGCATCTGGCGCTGGCCGCCGGCGCGGCACTGGGCCGACCGCTGTACCGGCTGCTGGCCAGCCGGCGCAAGGTCGCGCGACGCAACCTGGAACTGTGTTTCCCCGAGCTCGACGCGCCCGCCCGCGAGCAGTTGCTGCGCGCCCATTTCCGTGATCTTGGCCGGATGGCGGCCGAGTTCGCCCTGAGCTGGATGGCACCGGCGCGGCGCTTTGCCCGCATTCCGCACCGGATCGAGGGCCTTGAGCACCTGCAGGCCGTGGCCGCCCAGGGCCGCGGCGTGCTCCTGGTCGGCGCCCACTTCAGTCACCTTGAAATGTGCGCGCGCCTGGTCGCCGGCCATGTGCCGCTGGCCGGCCTGTACCGCGAGCATGGCTCACCGGTGTTCGAGTGGGCGGTCAAGCAACGCCGGCTGCGCTATGCCAGCGCCATGTTCGGCCGCCGCCAGCTGCGCGCCACCGTGCGCCACCTCAGGCAGGGCGGCCACCTGTGGTATGCCCCGGATCAGGACATGCGCGGCAAGGACAGCATGTTCGTGCCGTTCTTCGGCATCCCGGCATCGACCATCACCGCCACCCACCACCTGGCGCGGATGTCCGGCGCGGCGGTGATCGCCTTCCAGCACCGGCGCCTGCCCGGCCGGCAGGGTTATCAAATCACCCTGCAGCCGCCGCTGTCGGACTTCCCCTCCGACGATGTCCTGGCCGACACCGCCCGCATCAACGACCTGATCGAAACCATGGTGCGGCAGGCGCCGGCGCAATACTTGTGGATCCACAAGCGCTTCAAGACCCGCCCGGACGGCGCGCCGCCACCTTATTCCTGAGCCGCCACCCGGCGCTGTCCGGGTGTCCAGCCTGCCTGCGCACAGAAAAGCTCGCGAAGGATGCGTACCTCAAGCCGAAACGGCAACACGTCGGCCCTGCCGTGGGAGATCGTGGAATGGCAGCGCCCGGGAAGCTCCGCCGCATCCGTACCCTGCGCCGCCATGGCCGGCGCCCGCCGGTAATCGCGCCGGCCGCAACGCCTGGGCAATCGCCATAAACCGCCGCTGAATGAAAGCCGGCATGGCTTCCAGCGCCATCCGCCTGTCACCGCCAGTTTTCAACGACTTGCAGCAACAAGCTCAAGCAATTGCAAGTTCAGGTAAGTAGTTGCCGCCATTGCGGTTTTTCCTTGACACATGTGTATCGGGTCAGTAACGTGAGCCGCGTGGAAAAAAGTGGGTTTTTGTGGGTTTCCGTGGCGAACCGGGCATATGTTTCAAGGCGAATCCAATATCAGCATCGACGACAAGGGGCGCATGGCCATCCCCACGGCCTGGCGCGACACCCTTGCCGCGGTCTGTGGCAATCGCCTGATGCTGACCTACAACCCGTTCGATCCCGGCTGCCTGTGGCTGTTCCCGCAAGAGGAATGGCGTCGCGCCCGGGACCAGGTCGGCGCGCTGCACAGCTTCAACACCGCGCACCGGCAACTGCGCCGCGCCTTGATCGGCTCGGCCACCGAGCTGGCACCTGACAGCCACCACCGGGTGCTGCTGCCGGCCAGCCTGAGACAGACCGCCGGCATCGGCAAGCGCGCTGTACTGATCGGCCTGGGCGACAAATTCGAGTTGTGGGCCGAGGAAGCCCACCAGGAACGCATGGCCACCACGATTGCCGCCGAGGACATCACCTCCGAAATGCTCGCCTTGCGAATCTGACCTGGAGCCCACCTCATCATGTGCGCCGAACCGGCCGCCTTGCGCGAATTCAGCCATCAGCCCGTCTTGCCGGGTCAGACCTTCGCCGCCCTCCAGGTGCGGCCCGATGGCTGCTACCTGGACGCGACCTATGGCCGTGGCGGCCATGCCGCGGCGATCGCGCAGGCGCTGGGTCCGGATGGACGCCTGCTGCTGCTGGACCGCGACCCGCAGGCGATCGCCCATGCCCGCGCCCGGTTCGGCGACGATCCCCGCGTCAGCATCCGCCAGGCGCCGTTCTCGACCCTGGCCGACTGGGATGAAGTGGCTGCCGGCGTCGACGGCGTGCTGCTGGATCTGGGCGTGTCCTCGCCACAACTGGATGATGCCGAACGCGGCTTCAGCTTCATGGCCGACGGTCCGCTGGACATGCGCATGGATCCCGGCCAGGGCGAATCCGCCGCGCAATGGCTGGCCACCGCCGAGGAAGCCGAGATCGCCCGCGTGCTCTGGCACTACGGCGAGGAACGGCGCAGCCGGGCGATCGCCCGCACCATCGTCGCCGCACGCGCCCAGGCGCCGATCGAACGCACCGGCCAGCTCGCCGCCCTGATCGCCACCGTGCCCGGCACCCGCGACCGGCACAAGCATGCCGCCACGCGCAGCTTCCAGGCGCTGCGCATCCATATCAACAACGAACTGGGCGAGGTCGAACGCGCCCTGGCCGCCGCGGTCGCCTGCCTGAAGCCGGGTGGCCGCCTGGCGGTGATCAGCTTCCATTCGCTGGAGGATCGCCTGGTCAAGCGCTTCATCGCCGGCAACAGTGGCCGCGAACAGGTCGACCGGCGCCGGCCGCCCAACCCCGAGCAGCCAGCCGCGCTCCTGCGCCCGCTCGGCCGCGCCATGCCCGATGCCGACGAACTGGCGCGCAACCCGCGTGCCCGCAGCGCCGTCCTGCGCAGCGCGGAAAAACTGTGATCGCGCTGCGTCACATCGTCCTGGCCTGCCTGATCACCGGCGCGGTGGCCAGCGCCATCGGCGTGGTGCAGATGCAGCACGAGGGCCGGCAGAACTACATGGAACTGCGCCGCCTGCACGCCGAGCGCGACGAGCTCAATATCGAGTACGGCCGGCTGCAACTGGAACAGGCCACCTGGGCCGAGATGAGCCGGGTCGAGCGCATCGCGCGCGAGGAATTCGGCCTGCTGTCCCCCGATCCGTTGCAGATCACGGTGCTGCGCCGATGACCGCCCGCCGACGTGCGCACAACCGGCCGCAGCGGCGTCGGCCGCAAACCAACCTGCGCGGCCGCCTGCAGTTCGTGCTCCTGGCATTGGGCCTGGGCGTCGCCGCCGTGGTCGTGCGCGCGGTCGACCTGCAACTGGTACGCAAGGATTTCTACCAGGCCCAGGGCGACGCCCGCTTCCTGCGCGAGCTGGAGATTCCGACTTCGCGCGGGCAGATCCTGGATCGCAACGGCGAGCCGCTGGCCGTGTCGACGCCGGTGCAGAGCATCTGGGCCAATCCCCCGGCCCTGCTCGGCAATGCCGAGCGCATCCCCGAGCTGGCCCAGGCACTGGCCATGGATCCGGCCAAGCTGTTGGCCGACGCCCAGGCCAAGGCCAAGGCCAACAGCGAGTTCATGTACCTGCGCCGGCGCCTGCCGCCCGACCGCGCCGCCCAGGTGCTGGCGCTGGACATCGCCGGCGTCAATGCCCAGCGCGAATTCCGCCGCTATTACCCGGGCGGCGAAGTGGTGGCTCATGTCCTGGGCTACACCAACATCGACGACATCGGTCTGGAAGGCCTGGAACTGGCCTACAACAGTTGGCTGGCCGGCTCGCCCGGCAGCCAGCGGGTGATCCGCGACCGCCGCGGCCTGGTGGTGGAAACGGTCGAGCTGCTGCGCGCGCCGGAGCCCGGCCGCGACCTGGAGCTGTCGATCGACCGCCGGCTGCAGTACCTGGCCTACCGGGAACTGAGCGCGGCCCTGGTCGAGCACAACGCCAGCTCCGGCTCGATGGTGGTGCTGGATGCGCCCACCGGCGAGATCCTGGCGATGGTCAACCTGCCCTCGTACAACAACAATTCCCGCGCCAGCGAGCCTGCCAACCAGCGCAACCGTGCTGTCATCGACCTGTTCGAACCGGGCTCGGTGATCAAGGCCTTCACCCTGGCGGCCGGGCTGGAAAGCGGCCTGTTCACACCCGAATCGGTGATCGACACCGAGGGCGGCCGGCTGCTGGTGACCCGGCACACGGTGCGCGACGTGCGCAACTTCGGCCCGCTCGACCTGGCCGGCATCCTGGCCAAATCCAGCAACGTGGCGGCGACCAAGATCGCCCTGGCGCTGGACAACGAGCAGTTGTGGAGCGTGTTCAACCGCATCGGCATCGGCCAAAGCACCGAATCCGGTTTCCCGGGCGAGGCCAGCGGCGTGCTGCCGCCGGCCCAGCGCTGGGGCACCCTGCACAAGGCGACCATGGCCTACGGTTACGCGATTTCGGTCAGCGCCCTGCAGATGGCCCAGGCCTACGGCGCCCTGGCCAATCGCGGCCGCCTGCAGCCCCCGACTTTCCTCAAGGGCGAGCGCAAGCCGGGCCGGCAGATCTTCGATCCGGCGATTGCCGACGCCCTGGTGCGCATGCTCGAAACGGTGACCGAGCCCGGCGGCTCGGGCACGCGCGCGGCGGTGGCCAACTATTCGGTCGCCGGCAAGACCGGCACCACGCGCCGGGCCACCAGTGGCGGTTACGAGAATCGCTACGTCAGCGTCTTCACCGGCATGATTCCGGCCAGCGATCCGCGCCTGGTCGGCGTGGTCGTGGTAAACGACCCGACCGGCGGCGGCTATTACGGCGGTCTGGTGGCGGCGCCGGTGTTCGGCCGGGTGATGGCCGGCGCCATGCGCCTGCTCGACATCCCACCCGACCGTGCCGCCAGCACCGTGCTGGTGCATGCGCCAGCGGCGGATTCGGCTGAACTGGTGCCGGAGTTGCCACCCGAATTGCTGGCCGGTTTCCATCAGGGCGCGGTGGCCGATGGCGTACGTCCCGGCCGTGGCGTCGTGCCATGAATGCCCTGGCCCCGACCCGACCGGTGCCCGCGGCAGACCGGCCAGCGCCGCAACCGGCACGCACGGCGATCAGCCTGGCCGACCTGCTGGCTGGACTGGCCTGGCCGCCAGCCAACCTGGCCGCGCTGGTGCCGGCCGGCCTGTGCCTGGACAGCCGTGCGGTTCAACCCGGCGATGTCTTCGTCGCTGTGTCCGGTGGCCGCATGCACGGCCTAGAATTTGCCGGCCAGGCGCTGGCCCGCGGCGCCGGCTGCGTGCTCTACCAACCACCGGCGCCCGCCAGCTTGCAGTCGGAGCTGGCCAACTGGCCGGCGATCGCCGTGCCCAACCTGCGCCAACACCTGGGCACGCTCGCCGACCGCGCCTGGCAATCGCCGTCCCGGCAGTTGCAGTGCATCGGCGTCACCGGCACCAACGGCAAGACCTCGACCGTGCACCTGCTGGCCCAGGCGCTGGCCGGTGCCGGCATCGATGTCGCCAGTATCGGCACCCTGGGCAGCGGCCGACCCGGCGCCCTGGCGCCGGCCAGCCACACCACACCGGACGTGCTCAGCGTCCACGCCAGCCTGCGCGGTTTCCTCGACGCCGGCATCAGCCATGTCGCCATGGAAGTGTCCTCGCATGCGCTCGACCAGGGCCGGGTCGACCAGGTGGCCTTCGGCACTGCCGTGTTCACCAACCTCAGCCGCGACCACCTGGATTACCACGGCGACATGGCTGCCTACGCCGCCGCCAAGGCGCGCCTGTTCAACTGGCCCGGCCTGGCCAACGCCGTCATCAACAGCGACGACGCCTGTGGCCGGGAACTGCTGGCCGCCATTCCGGCTTCCGTGCGCGTGCTGCGCTACGGCGTCCGGCCGCAACCGGACGGCTGGCCGGAGTTTTCCGCGCACGGCATCGTCACCGCGGCCGATGGCCTGCGCTTCAGCCTGGTCACGCCAAACGGCCAGATCGACATCCACAGCCGCCTGCTTGGCCGCTTCAACATCGCCAACCTGCTCGCCGTCGCCGCCTGCCTGCATGCCGATGACTGGTCGCTGGCCGAGATCGGCCAGGCCCTGGCCCGGCTCGACAGCGTGCCCGGGCGGATGAACCGCCTGGGTGGCGGCGAACAGCCGCTGGTGGTGGTCGACTACGCCCATACGCCCGACGCCCTGGCGCAGGCGCTGGCCAGCCTGCGCGAGCACACCGTCGGCCGCCTGCACTGCCTGTTCGGCTGCGGCGGCGAGCGCGACACCGGCAAGCGGGCGCAGATGGCGGCCGCCGCCCAGGCGCACGCCGATGCCATCGTGGTGACCGACGACAACCCCCGGCACGAGGATGGCGATGCCATCGTCGCCGACATTCTGCTCGGCTTTGCTGCCGACGCCCGCGCCCGCGTCCGGGTGCAACGGGATCGCGCCCGGGCCATCGCCCTGGTCGTGGCCGAGGCCGGACCCGGCGACATCGTGCTCATCGCCGGCAAGGGTCACGAGCCCTGGCAGGAGATCGCCGGCCAGCGCCGGCCGTTCGACGATTCCCGCCATGCCCTGGCGGCACTGGAGGCCGGCTCATGCTGAGCGCAGCCCTGTCGCAACTGGCCACCTGGCTGGACGGCACCGTCCACGGCGACGACGTGACCATCCACGGCGTTGGCCACGACACCCGGTCGCTGGCGCCGGGCATGCTCTACGTCGCCCTGCTCGGCGAGCGCTTCGATGGCCATGATTTTCTCGGCCAGGCGCAGGCCGCCGGCGCTGTCGCGGCCCTGGTCAGCCAGCCGGCGGCCGACAGCACACTGCCGCAATTGCAGGTCGCCGACACCCAGGCCGCGCTGGCCGAGCTGGCGCGCCGGCACCGCAACCGGATGCCGGCGCAGATCGCCGCGATCACCGGCAGCAACGGCAAGACCACGGTGAAGAACCTGGCCGCGACGATCCTGGCCCGGCTCGGACCGACCTACGCCAACCCCGGCAATTTCAACAACGAGATCGGCCTGCCGCTGTCGGTACTGGAGCTGGCCTCCGGCCACCACCACGCCGTGCTCGAAATGGGTGCCGGCAAGCCGGGCGACATCCAGTGGCTATGCGCCATCGCCCGGCCACAGGTCGGCCTGGTCAACAACATCGCCCCGGCGCATCTGGAACGGATGGGCAACCTGGCCGGCATCGCCGAGACCAAGGGCGCGATCATCGATGCCCTGCCGGCGCGCGGCGTGGCGATCATCAATGCCGATGACAGCTTTGCCGAAACCTTTGCCCGCCGCGCCGGTGGCCGGCCGGTGCTGCGCTTCGGCCTGCAGGCCGCCGCCGATGTCCATGCCCAGATCGACACGATCGGCGCCGGCAGCCGCTTTCGCCTGCATACGCCGGTCGGCAGCGGCGACATCAACCTGCCGCTGGCCGGCCGCCACAACATCGCCAATGCCCTGGCAGCGGCGGCCATCGGCTGCGCCTTCAACGCCCATTTCGATGACATCCAGGCCGGACTGGAAGCGGCACCGACGACCAGCGGCCGCCTGCAACTATTGCCGCAAGCGGGCGGTTACACCCTGATCGACGACAGCTACAACGCCAACCCGGCCTCGGTGCAGGCGGCAATCGACACCGTGGTGACCCTGCCCGGCGAGCCTTGGCTGGTACTCGGTGACATGGGCGAGCTGGGCCCGGATGCGGTCAGCCTGCATGCCGATATCGGTCGCCTCGCGCGCCAGGCCGGCATCGTCCGCCTGTTCACCCTGGGCGAGCTCAGCCACGAGGCCAGCGTCGCCTTCGGCTCGGGCGGCAAACACTTCAATCAACGCCGCGATCTGGTCGAGCACCTGCGTCACGCCCTGGCGCCGGGCGTGGTTTGCCTGGTCAAGGGCTCGCGCTCGGCCGGCATGGAACGCGTGCTCGCCGCACTGGCCGCCGGAGGACACGATCATGCTGCTTGAACTGGCCCAGTTGCTGCAGGAGCGCTTCAGCGCGTTCAATGTTTTCAACTACCTGACCTTCCGCGCGATCATGAGCGCGTTGACCGCGCTGGCGCTGTCGCTGTGGCTGGGTCCGCGCGTGATCAAGGGCCTGCAGGAGCGCCAGCAGGGCGGCCAGCCGATCCGCAGCGATGGCCCGCAGAGCCACCTGGCCAAGGCCGGCACGCCCACCATGGGCGGCGCCCTGATCCTGACCACGCTGACCATCAGCACCCTGCTCTGGGCCGATCCGGGCAATCGCTACATCTGGATCGTGCTGGCGGTGACCCTGGCCTTCGGTTTCATCGGCTGGCTGGACGACTACCGCAAGCTGGTGCTGCGCGACAGCCGCGGCCTGGCGGCGCGCTGGAAATACACCCTGCAGAGCGTGTTCGGCCTGGCCGCGGCGCTGGCCCTGTTCCTGAGCGCCGATGTGCCGGCCAATACCGAACTGTTCGTGCCCTTCTTCAAGGATGTGGCGCTGCCGCTGGGCGCCGGCTTCGTGGTGGTGGCCTATTTCATGATCGTCGGTTTTTCCAATGCGGTGAACCTGACCGACGGCCTGGACGGCCTAGCGATCATGCCCTCGGTGCTGGTTGCCTGCGCCCTGGGCGTGTTCGCCTATGCCGCCGGTCACGTCCACTTCGCCGCCTACCTGCAGATTCCGGCGGTGCCCGGCGCCGGCGAGCTGACCGTGTTCCTGGCCGCCCTGGCTGGCGCCGGGCTGGGCTTTTTGTGGTTCAACACCTATCCGGCGATGGTGTTCATGGGCGATATCGGCGCCCTGGCCGTTGGCGCCGCCCTGGCCACGATCGCGGTCATCGTCCGCCAGGAAATCGTGTTCATCATCATGGGCGGGCTGTTCGTGCTGGAAACGGTCTCGGTGATGCTGCAGGTAGCCAGCTTCAAGCTCACCGGCCGGCGCATCTTCCGGATGGCGCCGATCCACCACCACTTCGAGCTCAAGGGCTGGCCGGAGCCGCGCGTGATCGTGCGCTTCTGGATCATCTCGGTGGTGCTGGTGCTGGTCGGCCTGGCAACGTTGAAGGTGCGCTGATGGCGATTGCTGCCGCCAATTTCGCCACCAGCGCCAGCCGCAGGGTCGCCGACTTCGCGACCGGGAGCCGGCCATGAGCCAGGCCCAGCGCCACCAGGTCATTCGCGGCCGGATCGACTGGCACCTGCTGATGCCGGCCGTGATCCTGGCCGCGCTGGGCGTGGTCATGGTCGCCTCCAGCTCAATCGCCGTGGCCCAGGCCAAGATGGGCGATCCGGCCTATTACCTGACCCGCCACGTGATCTACCTGGTGCTGGGCATGGCCGCCGCGGCTGTCGCCCTGCGCATTGAAATGCTGCGCCTGGAACAGGTCGGCCGGCTCTGGCTGCTGCTCGCCTTCATCGCCCTGCTGCTGGTGTTCATGCCCGGCCTGGGCCACACGGTCAATGGCGCCACGCGCTGGATCAACCTGGGCGTGATCCGGTTCCAGGCGGTGGAGGCGGTGAAGCTGCTGATGATCCTGTACCTGGCCGGCTACCTGGTGCGCCAGGGCCATACCGTGCAGATGACCCTGACCGGCGTGCTCAAACCGATCCTGGCAGTCGGCGGCATGGTCGGCCTGTTGCTGCTGCAACCGGACTTCGGCAGCGCCGTGCTGCTGGTCGCCATCGCCGTCGGCATGATCTGGCTGGCCGGTGCCCGCATCGGCAACCTCGGCCTGCTGGCCATGGCCGGCCTGCCGTTGCTGATCTGGGCGGCGATGTTCGAGTCCTACCGGATGAAACGGGTGTTCAGTTTCCTGCGCCCGTGGGAGACGCCTTTCAGCGATGGATTCCAACTGACCCAGTCGCTGATCGCGGTCGGCCGTGGCGAATGGTTCGGCGTCGGCCTGGGCGCCAGCGTGCAAAAGCTGTTCTACCTGCCCGAAGCCCATACCGACTTCATTGTTGCCGTGCTCGCCGAGGAACTGGGTCTCATCGGCCTGCTGCTGACCCTGGCCCTGTTCGTCTGGCTCACCGGCCGCGCCTTCCTGGTCGGCTTCCGCTGCATGCAGATGGGCCAGCGCTTTGCCGGCTATTGCGTGTTCGGCATTGCCCTGTGGTTGTCGGTGCAGGCGCTGATCTCGATCGGTGTGAACATGGGCATGCTGCCGACCAAGGGCCTGACCTTGCCGCTGATTTCATCGGGCGGCTCCAGCCTGATCATGACCTGCCTTGCCATCGGCCTGCTGCTGCGCTGTTCGGCCGAACTGGACCGTGCCGAACGGCAGGGCCTGGCCGCGGCTGACGAGAGCGCAGCCGATGAGCTGCAGGATTCGCCGGCCGGACCGGAACAACCGTTGCCGCCCGGCAACTGGGTGCCGGCATGAGCGCGCCCGTGCTGATCATGGCCGGCGGCACCGGTGGCCATATCTTCCCCGGCCTGGCCGTGGCCCAGGTGCTGCGCGAGCGCGGCGTGCCAGTGGCCTGGATGGGCGCGGCCGGCGCCATGGAAACGCGCCTGGTGCCGGCGGCCGGCATCGACCTGCACCTGCTCGACATCGGCGGCCTGCGCGGAAAATCACTGGCCACCCTGCTGACCGCGCCGTGGCGCCTGCTGCGCGCGCTGGCCAAGGCATCGGCGATCCTGGGCCGGATCAAACCGCGTTGCGTGATCAGCTTTGGTGGCTATGCCGCCGGCCCCGGTGGCCTGGCCGCGGCGCTGCGGCGGGTGCCGCTACTGGTGCACGAACAAAACCGTGTCGCCGGCGCCACCAACCGGATCCTGGCCCGTCGGGCGCGTCGGGTCATGGCCGGCTTCCCCGATGTCCTGGCCGGCGCCCAGTGGCTGGGCAATCCGGTGCGGCCGGAAATTTCCGCCCTGCCCGCGCCCGATCAGCGCATGACCGGCCGTTCCGGGCCGGCGCGCCTGCTGGTGGTTGGCGGCTCCCTGGGCGCCGCCGTATTCAACCGGATGCTGCCGCCGGCACTGGCCCTGATGCCGCCGGAGCAGCGGCCGCAGGTCCGGCACCAGTGCGGCCGCGACCAGGAACAGGTCACGCGCCAGGCTTATGAGCAAGCCGGCGTCCAGGCGGACGTCTCCGCCTTCATCGACGACATGGCGCAGGCCTACGCCTGGGCCGACCTGGCCCTGTGCCGCGCCGGCGCCCTGACCGTGGCCGAGCTGGCCAGCGCCGGCCTGGCCTCGGTGCTGGTGCCGTTCCCGCACGCGGTCGATGACCACCAGACCGCCAACGCGCGCTTTCTGGTCGAGCACGAGGCCGCGCTATTGCTGCCCCAGACCGAGCTGACCGCAGACTCGCTGGCCGCGACCCTGGGCCAGATACTGCAGCCGCCCGGCCGCGTGCTGGCCATGGCGCAAGCCGCCCGCGCCTGCGCCCGCCCCGACGCCGCCGAGCGGGTCGCCGATGCCTGCCTGGAGGTGGCCCGATGAGCCGGCGCCTGTTTGACAGCCACGGCGGCACCGTCCGCGCCTTCCGCCGCGTGCATTTCGTCGGCATCGGCGGCGTCGGCATGAGCGGCATCGCCGAGGTCATGCACACCCTGGGTTACCAGATCAGCGGCTCGGACTCGGCCAGCAGCGCCGCGCTCGAACGCCTGCATGCGCTCGGCGTGACGCTGTTCAACCAGCACCACGGCGACCATGTCCTGGACGCCGATGTCGTGGTCACTTCCAGTGCCATCGCCGATGACAATCCGGAACTGCTGAGCGCACGCGAGCAGCGCATCCCGGTCGTTGCCCGGGCCGAAATGCTCGGCGAGCTGATGCGCTTTCGCCGGGGCATTGCCGTGGCCGGCACCCATGGCAAGACCACCACCACCAGCCTGATCGCCAGCGTCCTGGCCGAGGGCGGCCTGGACCCGACCTTCGTCATCGGTGGCCAGTTGCTCAGCGCCGGCGCCAATGCCCGCCTGGGCAGCAGCGATTACCTGGTCGCCGAGGCCGACGAGAGCGACGGCTCGTTCCTGCTGCTCAACCCGATGATCGCGGTGATCACCAACATCGACGTCGATCACCTGGAACATTACGGCGGCGACTTCGACCGCATGCGCGCCGCCTTCGTCGAGTTCCTGCACCGGCTGCCGTTCTATGGCCTGGCCGTGCTCTGCACCGATGACCCGGAAACCGCGGCGCTGGCGCAGACTTCGCCGCGCAGCGCCATGCTCTACGGCACCCGCGAGGACGCCGACGTGCGCGCCGCCAACATCCAACAGGACGGCGCCCGCATGCACTTCGACCTGTGGCTGCCGCAGGCGACACAGGCCCTGCCGGTGAGCCTGAACCTGCCCGGCCAGCACAACGTGCTCAATGCCCTGGCCGCGGCCGCCGTCGCCTGGCAACTGGGCGTGGCCGATGCCGATATCGCCAGCGCCCTGGCCGGGTTCCAGGGCATCGGCCGGCGCTTCAATCTTTGTGGCCAGATCGAGCTGGGCGGCAAGCGCGTGCTGCTGGTCGACGATTACGGCCACCATCCGCGCGAACTGGCCGCCGTGTTCCAGGCCGCCCGCGGCGGCTGGCCGCAGCGGCGCCTGGTGGTTGCCTTCCAGCCGCACCGCTACTCGCGTACGCGTGATCTGCTCGACGACTTCGCACGCGAGTTGTCGGTGGCCGACGTGCTGGTGCTGACCGAGGTCTACCCGGCCGGCGAGGCTCCTATTCCCGGTGCCGACACCCGCGCCCTGGCCCGCGCCATCCGCGCCCGCGGCCAGGTCGACCCGGTGCTGGTCGAGCATCCTTCCGAACTTGGCCAGGCGCTGGCACCACTGCTGCGCGACGGCGATCTGCTGCTGCTGGCCGGCGCCGGCGACATCGGCCGCTGCGCCGCGCAACTGTGCCTTCACGGCCGCGGAGACACACCATGAGCGGCAACAATCCTGTGACCGCCGGCAATGCCCCCTGGGTCCGCGATCCGGCCCGCTTCGGCCGCGTCGCCGTTTTGCTGGGCGGCAGCAGCAGCGAGCGCGAGGTGTCTCTGGATTCGGGCGCCAACATCCTGGCCGCGCTGCAGCGCCAGGGCGTCGACGCGTTCGCCATCGACGGCATCCCGGCCCTGGTCCAGGCCATTGCCGCCGACCGGGTCGACCGCGTGTTCAACATCCTGCACGGCACCCGCGGTGGTGGCGAAGACGGCGTGCTGCAGGGTCTGCTGGCAGCGCTGTCGGTGCCGTTCACCGGCGCCGGTGTGCTCGGCTCGGCGCTGAGCATGGACAAGGTGCGCAGCAAGCAGGTCTGGCAGACCCTGGGCCTGCCGACACCGGCCTACCGGGTGATCCGCGCTGGCGACGATATTGCTCGCGCCGCCAGCCAGCTTGGCCTGCCGGTGATCGTCAAGCCGGCGCGCGAGGGCTCCAGCGTCGGCATTACCCGCGTCCACGAAAGCGCCGATCTGGTCGTCGCCGCCGAACTGGCGGCACGCCACGATGGCACGCTGCTGATGGAACAACTGATCCAGGGCGACGAACTCACTGTGGCGGTGCTCGCCGACCGCGCCCTGCCCAGCATCCGCATCATTCCCGCCGGCCAGTGGTACGACTACCACGCCAAATACCTGGCCGAGGACACCCGCTACCAGTGCCCGGCACTGACCGGTGCCGAGGAGCGGGCCGTGGGCGAGCTGGCCCTGGCCGCCTGCCGCGCCCTGGATGTCACCGGCTGGGGCCGGGTCGACATCATGCGCGACCGCCAGGGCAACAACTTCCTGCTGGAAGTGAACACCGCGCCGGGCATGACCAGCCATTCGCTGGTGCCCAAGGCCGCGGCCACCGCCGGCATCGACTTCGACGCCCTGTGCCTGCAGGTACTGGCGACCAGCCTGGCCGCCGAAACCGGGGGCGACCGGCGATGACGAGCATCGATCACCTGCGCGCTGCCGAGCCGGATATGGAACGCGTCGACGGTCATCACGACCAAGGGCGATCAACACGCCACGGCGGACTCGACCATGACGGCGCCGATGACAACGCCACGGAACCGCGCCTGCGCGGACGCACTCTCGCCCGCCTGGCCGCGTGGTGCCTGGCCCTGGGCCTGCTGGCACTGCCGGTGATCGCCGTGCTCAGCGGCAGCCTGGCCTCCGATCGCTGGCAGGTGCGGCAGTTGGATCTGCACGCGCCGCTGCAGCAGGTCAGCGCGGCGCAGATCCAGGCCGTGGTCGAGCAGTACACCGGCCCGGGCTTCTTCGCCCTGCCGCTGGCGCAGATGCGTCAGGCACTGGACGAGTTGCCCTGGGTACGTTCGGTGCAGGTGCGCAAGCGCTGGCCGGACACCGTGCTGGTGCGCGTACACGAGCACCAGCCCTACGCCATCTGGCAGGGCAGCGCCGTGGTCACCCGCACCGGCGAGCTGGTGCAGGTGCCCGGACTGGCCGGCATGGACTGGTTGCCGCGCCTTGATGGCCCGGCCGACCGCGTCATCGAGATGGTCAACTTCCATGCCAGCAGTGTCGCCCGCAGCGCAGGCACGCCCCTGCGTATCGCCGCCGTGCACCTGTCGGCGCGCGGTAGCTGGGTGATCGAAACCGATGACGGCTTGCGCATCCTGCTCGGCCGCAACCTGGCCGCCGAGCGCCTGGCACGCTTTGTCGACACCTTGCCGACCGTGCTCGCCAGCCATCCGGACGAACGCCTGCAGCGCGCCGACCTGCGCTATCCCAATGGCTATGCGCTGTCCTGGACGCAGGTGGAAACACCATCACCGGCGCTTGCGCCCGACTCCGCATCCGAACAAGGCCGGCCGCCGACAGCGGCCGCCGGCGAGGACCATTCGACATGAACCGAAAAGCCGACAGGGCCTTGCTGGTGGGACTGGACATCGGCACCTCCAAGGTGGTGGCGATCGTCGCCGAGCACCAGCCGGATGAAGGCATCGAAGTGATCGGTGTCGGCTCGCACACCACCAAGGGCCTCAAGCGCGGTGTCGTGGTCGACATCGAATCGACCGTGCAATCGATCCAGCGTGCGGTCGAAGAAGCCGAACTGATGGCCGGCTGCGAGATCCGCTCGGTCTATGCCTCCATTTCCGGCAACCACATCCAGAGCCGCAACTCGCCCGGCGCGGTCGCCATCCGCGACAAGGAAGTGTCGGCCGGCGACATCGAGCGGGTGATGGACGCCGCCCGCGCCGTGGCTGTGCCCGGCGACCAGAGCATCCTGCACGTGCTGCCGCAGGAATTCGCCATTGACGAACAGGAAGGCATCCGCGAGCCGATCGGCATGTCCGGCGTGCGCCTGGAAACGCGCGCGCACCTGATCACCTGCGCGCTGTCGGCGCGGCAGAACCTGAGCAAGTGCGTCAACCGCTGCGGCCTGACCATCGACGAGCTGATCCTGTCGCCGCTGGCCTCGGCCGAATCGGTGCTGACCGCCGACGAGAAGGAACTGGGCATCTGCCTGGTCGACATCGGCGCCGGCACCACCGATCTGGCGATCTACACCCAGGGCGCGATCCGGCACACCGCCTCGCTGCCGATCGCCGGTGATCTGGTCACCAACGACATCGCCCAGGCCTTCCGCACGCCGACCCAGTACGCCGAGGACATCAAGATCCGCTACGCCTGCGCGCTGACCCAGTTGGCCGGCGCCGAGGAAACCATCCAGGTGCCCAGCGTTGGCGACCGGCCGCCGCGGCGGCTGGCGCGGCAGATGCTCGCCCAGGTGGTGCAGAGCCGTTACGAGGAGATCTTCTCGATGGTGCAGGGCGAGATCCGGCGCAGCGGCTACGAGAGCGTGATCGCCGCCGGCATCGTGCTCACCGGCGGCGGCGCCTGCATGGAAGGCGTCGTCGACCTGGCCGAGGAGTTGTTCCAGGTACCGGTCCGGTTGGGCCAGCCCCATGGCGTGGAAGGCCTGGGCGAAGTGGTCAGCAACCCGGTCCACGCCACCGGCGTGGGGTTGCTCATGTTCGGCGCCCGCCAGTTCCTGGGCGGCCGCCGACACAGCCCCCTGGGCCACCCCGATTCACCCTGGAACCGGGCATTGACCTGGTTCCGGAAACAGTTCTGAGCGGCCGCAATGCGGTCACCAGGAAGTCGCAGCAACGGCAAGACACACGCAGGAGAGTCGCAATGGATATGGAAAGCACCAACATGTTCGAACTGATCGAAGGCGAGTTGGCCAACGCCGCCATCAAGGTGGTCGGCGTCGGTGGCGGTGGCGGCAACGCCATCAAGCACATGGTTGACGCCAATGTCGAAGGCGTGGAGTTCATCGGCATGAACACCGACGCCCAGGCGCTGCGCGACAGCGGCGCCAAGCTGCAGTTGCAGCTCGGCCCCAATGTCACCAAGGGCCTGGGCGCGGGCGCCAATCCGGAAGTCGGCCGCCAGGCCGCGCTCGAGGACCGGGAACGGATCACCGAGGCCCTGCGCGGCGCCGACATGGTGTTCATCACCTGTGGCATGGGTGGCGGCACCGGCACCGGCGCCGCGCCGGTGGTGGCGCAACTGGCCAAGGAAATGGGCATCCTGACCGTGGCCGTGGTCACCCGCCCGTTCACTTTCGAAGGCCATCGCCGCAGCCAGATCGCCACCAAGGGCGTGGAGGAACTGGCCCAGTACGTGGATTCGCTGATCACCGTGCCCAACGAGAAGCTGCTCGGCGTACTCGGCCGGGAAGTGACCATGATCAACGCCTTCCGCGCCGCCAACGACGTGCTGCTCGGCGCGGTGCAGGGCATCGCCGACCTGATCACCCGCCCCGGCGTGATCAACGTCGACTTCGCCGACGTGCGCACAGTGATGAGCGAGATGGGCATGGCGATGATGGGCAGCGGCAGTGCCCAGGGCGACGATCGCGCCCAGGCCGCGGCCGAGGCGGCAATCAACAACCCGCTGCTCGACGACGTTAACCTGGCCGGTGCCTGCGGCATCCTGGTCAACATCACCGCCGGGCCGAACCTGACCCTGCGCGAGTTCGACGAGGTCGGTCGCACCATCGCCGAGTTCGCTTCCGAGGACGCCACCGTGGTCATCGGCACCGCCACCGACATGGACATGAAGGACGAGATCCGGGTCACCGTGGTCGCCACCGGACTGAACCGGGTGCCGGCGCGCAAGGGCCTGGGCAAGGACAGCACGCGCCGCCCAACCCTGGTCAAGAACCGCCCGGACGAACCGGCCAGCGAACCGGCCGCCATGTTGCGCACCGGCACCGGCCCCAGCGTCTTCGTCGATTCGGCGGCCCTGGCCAGCCCGGCCAGCGAGGCACCGGCCGGCGGCAGCAAGCCGTACGACATCCTTGATATTCCGGCCTTCCTGCGCCGGCAGGCCGACTGACGACAGGCAAGCTGCGACCTTCCTGTCAGCAGGCGCCGCAGGCCACCCGGCCCGCCGGCGCCTGCGCTCCTGCGGCCGAGCACCGGTCCGGCGCCGTGATTGCACGATAACGGCGCGGGCTTGCCGGCGATCAGCAGCACAAACCGTGAGCGGGTTGGCAAACCGTCAGCCCTGCGCCATTGCTGCCCCTGATTTTCTTCCGTATCCTCAACTTGAGGGCAACTTCTGTCGGCCGACATCAGGTCGTTGGCAGGCCCGGCTGAAACTACGGAGATCGTTGATGGCTGCAGCACCCGAGGCAATGGCCGGACTTCGCGGCCTGGCGCGCCGCCTGGTCATTGATGGCGTCCTGGCGGAAAAAACCGCCCAGGCAGCCCAGGAAGCCGCCGCCAAGGCGCGTATTCCGCTGTCGCGTTACCTGGTCAGCAAAAACCTGGCCGACCCGGCCGCGGTCGCCGGTTCGGCGGCGGTGGAGTTCGGCCTGCCCCTGGTCGACGTTGCCGCCCTGGACCTCAAGCACGCGCCGCTGAAGCTGGTCGAGCAGCGCCTGATCGAGCAGCACAATGCGCTGCCGGTATTCCAGCGCGGCCAGACCCTGTTCGTCGCCGTCAGCGATCCGACCAACGTCCGCGCCCTGGACGAGTTCGGCTTCCAGACCCGGCTCACGGTGAAACCGGTGCTGGCACTGGAGTCCAGCCTGGTGCGTGCGATCGAACAGGCCTTCGCCAACACCAGCCTGCTCAATTCGGATCTGGACGAGGACGAGGAAGGCCTGGACCAGCTCAACCTGGGCACCGAAGAAGATATCGAGGACAGCGGCGTCACCGCCGGTGAAGACGATGCGCCGGTGGTCAAGTTCATCAACAAGGTGCTGCTGGATGCGATCCGGCGCGGTGCCTCCGACATCCATTTCGAACCGTACGAGGGCGCCTATCGGGTCCGGTTCCGGCTCGATGGCGTGCTGCGCAGTGTTGCCGCGCCGCCGTCCAAGCTCAGCCCGCGCCTGTCGTCGCGCCTGAAGGTCATGTCCGCACTGGACATCGCCGAAAAGCGCGTGCCCCAGGACGGCCGCATCAAGCTCAACATCTCCAAGACCCGCTCGATCGACTTCCGTGTCAGCACCTGCCCGACCCTGTTCGGCGAAAAAGTGGTGCTGCGCGTGCTCGACCCGGCCGCCGCACGCATGGGCATCGACATGCTCGGCTACGAGCCGGACCAGAAGGAGCTGTTCCTCGAAGCCATCCACAAGCCCTACGGCATGGTCCTGGTCACCGGCCCGACCGGCTCGGGCAAGACGGTGTCGCTGTACACCGCCCTGAACATCCTCAACACCGAAGGCCGCAACATCTCCACGGTCGAGGATCCGGTCGAAATCCGTGTCGCCGGCATCAACCAGGTGGCCCAGAACGTCAAGCGCGGCATGACCTTCGCGGTCGCCCTGCGCGCCTTCCTGCGCCAGGATCCGGACGTGATCATGGTCGGCGAAATCCGCGACCTGGAAACCGCCGAGATCGCGATCAAGGCCGCCCAGACCGGTCACATGGTGCTGTCGACCCTGCATACCAACGACGCACCGCAGACCATTGCCCGCCTGATGAACATGGGCGTGGCGCCGTTCAATATCACCTCATCGGTGACCCTGGTCATTGCCCAGCGCCTGGCCCGGCGTCTGCACGACTGCAAGAAGCCGCTGGATGTGCCCACCGAAACCCTGCTGGCAGAAGGCTTCACGGCAGAACAGCTCGCCGAGTCGACGATCTTCGATGCCAACGGCTGCGACATGTGCAATGAAGGCTACAAGGGCCGCACCGGCATCTACCAGGTGATGCCGATGTCCGAGAACATCCAGCGCATCGTCCTGGGTGGCGGCAATGCCCTGGCAATCAGCGATGAAGCCCTGGCCGCCGGCATTCCCGACCTGCGCCAGTCCGCGCGCCTAAAGGTCGCCAATGGCATCACCTCGCTGACCGAGATCAACCGCGTCACCATCGATTGACGCTTCCGTGCCCAGGCCCGCCACCCGCCACCGACCCGCTCACCCGCACCTGTCGGCGCAACGCTCGGCCCGCTGGCTGCTGGCCGGCCTGCTGTTGCTGGCCGGCACGGCGGCAGGCGCGGCACAGACGGTGGCCGAGCCGGTACCCGACCTTCAGCGACTGTGCCTGGAATGTCACCAGGGCGACAGCGACCGGGTCCAGGCGCCGCTGCTGGAAGGCCAGCAGCATGATTACCTTGCCCGCCAACTGCGCCAGTTCCAGCAGCGCCACCGGGACAGTTTTCCGATGTCCTCGATTGTCGCCGGCATGAGCGCTGCCGAGCTGGACGACCTGGCCCGGCGCCTGGCGCAACAACCGTGGCCATCACGCCCGCAGGCCGTGAATGCGACTGCCGTTGCCCGCGGCGCTGACCTGGCCCGCCAGGCCGGATGCGGGCAATGCCATGGTACGGACTTGGCCGGCGGCAGCGATGGCCCACGGCTGGCCGGCCAGCACGCCGGCTATCTGCAACGGCAACTGGCCGCCTTCCTCGACGGCCGTCGCCAGCATCCGGACCGCGCTGACGGCCAGCCCTGGCTGGCAAAAAGTTCCGCGCAGGATCTGTCGGCCCTGTCACAATATCTGCACGCCGCCGGCCGAACCGGGCAACCCTGAGCAGCGCCCAGCGCGATGATGCGCTCGCTGTGTCCGGGGCGAACCGGTATCGGCAAAGCGCACGCGCCGGCCTGGGCCGACGCTCACAGTCCGGTGCCGCGGCCGCGCTCATCATCGTCGCGGCCGGTACCGGATGCGCCCGGCGCCACTGCCACCCGCCCCCTGCCCAAGCCAAGGAACCTGTATGTCCATCGACCACGTGCACCGGCTGATCAAGGACAACGCCGTCGAGTTCGTCGACCTGCGTTTTTCCGACATGCTCGGCAAACAGCATCACGTCACCTTCCCGGCCGATATCGTCGATGACAGCCTGTTCGAGGACGGGCGCATGTTCGATGGGTCATCGATCGCCGGCTGGAAAGGCATCAGCGAATCGGACATGGTGCTGTTGCCCGATGCGGCCACGGCCAACCTGGACCCGTTCACCGAACACGCCACGCTCAACCTCATCTGCGACACCCTGGAGCCGGCAACCATGCAGCCCTACGGCCGCTGCCCGCGCTCCCTGGCCAAGCTCGCCGAGGCCTACCTGAAATCCACTGGCATCGCCGATACCGCGCTGTTCGGGCCGGAACCGGAGTTCTTCATCTTCGATTCGGTGCGCTGGAAAAACGACATGTCCGGCGCCTCGTTCCAGATCGATTCGGAAGAAGCGCACTGGAATTCCAACCGCCGCTACGAGGGCGGCAACACCGGCCACCGACCCGGCGCCAAGGGCGGCTACATGCCGGTGCAGCCGGTGGATTCACTGCACGATCTGCGCAGCCAGATGTGTCGGGTACTGGCCGGACTGGGGCAGTCGGTGGAAGTGCATCACCACGAAGTCGGCAACGCCGGTCAGTGCGAGATCGGCACCCGCTTCAACACCCTCACGCGCAAGGCCGACGAGCTGCTGGACCTGAAATACGTGGTCAAGAACGTCGCCCACCGCAGCGGCCGCACCGCCACCTTCATGCCCAAGCCGCTGGTCGGCGACAACGGCTCGGGCATGCACGTGCACCAGTCGCTGAGCAAGGACGGCAACAACCTGTTCGCCGGCGACGGCTACGGCGGCCTGTCGCAAATGGCGTTCTGGTACATCGGCGGCATCTTCAAGCACGCCCGCGCGATCAACGCCTTCGCCAATGCCTCGACCAACAGCTACAAGCGCCTGGTGCCCGGTTTCGAGGCGCCGGTGATGCTGGCCTACTCGGCGCGCAATCGCTCGGCGTCGTGCCGCATTCCCTGGGTGTCCTCAAGCAAGGCGCGGCGCATCGAAGTGCGTTTCCCCGACGCCGTCGGCCCCGGCTACCTGACCTTCGCCGCCCTGCTGATGGCCGGCCTGGACGGCATCCGCAACCAGATCGATCCCGGCCCGCCGATGGACAAGGACCTGTATGACCTGCCGCCGGAAGAGGAAAAGGGCATGGCCACCGTGTGCAGTTCACTGGACCAGGCCCTGGCCGCACTCGATGGCGACCGCGACTTCCTCAAGGCCGGCGGCGTCTTCACCGACGACTTCATCGATGGCTACATCGACCTGAAGATGGCCGAGGTGACCCGTTTCCGCGCCGCCACCCATCCGCTGGAATTCGCCATGTACTACGCGATCTGACGCCAGCACGACCACTTGCGCAGCGTTGCCCGCAACCTTCCGGCACCGGTTGCGGGCAGCCAATGTGCCATGCCCAGGTCAGGGCAGGCCTGAGCCGGCCGCAGACGCTGGCAGCCCCAGCCGTGCGGCCAGTTGTTCGGCCTCGGCGCGGCTGACCTCGGTCGGCAACAACAGCTCGCGCAGCACCGGCAGCGCCTGCTCCAGCTCGGTGCGCGCCTGCCCGGAACGATCCAATGCCGCCAACGCTGCCGCCAGTTCCGAACGGGCGATGGCGATGTCGATGCCGGCAGCGTCGTTGGCCGCCATGAACGCCAAGGCGCGCTCAAACCAGGCAGCCGCGGTCTCGGGCTGGCCGCGCGCCAGGGCCAGCGCGCCGTGCTGGCGCATTGCGTGCGCGAAGATCATGTGGGTCTCCGGCAGGATCGCGGCGAACCCTGTTTCGGCCTCGCGCAGGTAGCGCTCGGCGCTGTCCAGCCGCCCGCTGCGGCGCCGCTCCGCAAGAGCCAGTTGCCAGGTACACATCAGGTATTCAATCGAGTCGTCGCCGTCGAGCCGGCGTGCCTGCTCGCGCAGTTCCTTCAGGATCGGCACTGCCTGGTCGGGCTGGCCGGCCAATGCCAGGGTCCGCGCCTGGCTGCGACGCACGCGCCGGCGCAGTTCGGCATCGACCGGAAGATCGGTGCTGGCATGTTCCTGGATCGCGCGATCGAATACGTCCAGCGCCCGCACGTAGTCGCCGGCGCTTTCAAGCTGGGAGGCGCGATTGCTCAGCACGATGGCGTAGTCACCGGGCCGCACTGCGCCGGCACGATCAAGCACATCGGCCTGCGCCAAGGCCTCGGCCGCCTCGCGATAGCGTCCCTGGAGGCTGAGCGCAACGCCCAGATCGTTGACCAGCCCGGACATGCGCCCGCCATCGCTGCCGACCAGCGCTTGCTGTTCGGCGATGGCGCTGCGATACAGCGATTCAGCGCGCTTGGCATCGCCGCAATTGCTGTGCGCGGTGCCCAGCGAACGCAGGAACTGGATGCGCGCAGCCGGCGCGGCGCCAGCGGACTCGATGCGCGCCAGCCCGGCCTCGCCCAGCGTCAGCGCGTCGGGACATTCGTTGGAGTTGGCCAGGGCCATGACCAGCAGGTCGAGCACATCCAGCGCCAGCTCCGGGTCGCCGGCACCGTCCTCGGACAAGCCGGCCTGCGCCTGCCGCAGCAGCGCCAGGCCGCGCGGATTGTCACCGCCGTTGAGGTGCACCTGGGCCAGCGCCAGGAAATTTCGCACCTGTTCGTTGCCGTCTTCGGGCGCATGATGCTGGCGCAGGTCCGCGGCCGCCGCTGCCGCCGCCAGGGCCGCTTCGAACCGGCCGTTCATCGCCTGCAGTTGCGCCAGATGATCCAGATCCAGGGCCAGCGCCAGGGCCTCGTCACGATCCGCTACCACGACATCGCCGGTGCCCAGCGCCAGCAGTTCGGCGGCGCTGAGGTTGTCACCCAGCTCGGCGTACAGCCCGCCCAACAAGCGCTGCAGCGGCCTGGCGATGACCGGATCGAGCCGACGGGCATCCAGGCTGGCACGCGCGGTGTCGAGCAGTTCGCGCACGCTGACGGTCGGCGCCAGCGCGTTGTCCGGCGCCGCCGCGGTGAAGGCATCGGTAAGGAATTCAAGGGCCGCGCGGGCGCGATGGGCGTCGCGCGAGGCCGCCATTTCGGCGGCAACGGCGCGGCCGCGCTCGTGATCCAGGCGCCAGACGAACAGGGCCAGGGCGATGCTGGCGAACACCGCGGCCGCGAACGCCAGGCGATGGCGGCCGATGAACTTGCGCAGCCGGTAGCGCCGGGTCAGCGGCGCGGCGCGCACCGGCCGGCCGTCGCGATAGCGCTCCAGGTCGTCACGGAAAGCACCGGCACTGGCGTAGCGCCGGGCAGGATCGACGTCGGTGGCCTTGGCCAGGATGCCGGCCATTTCCGCATCGGGTTGTGCCCGCGAGGGGCGCGCACCGGCCACCAGGTCGCGCAGCAGCACGCCCAGGCTGTAGATGTCGCTGGCGGTGGTGATGGCCGCGCCGGCGCGCTGCTCCGGGCTGGCATGGCCGGCACTGAACACCCGGGTGGAACGGTCATCGTCCGGGCCGGCATCCAGCTCGACCAGGCGGGCGATGCCGAAATCCAGCAGCTTGACCTCGCCGGCAGCCGTGACCATGACATTGCCCGGCTTGATGTCGCGATGCACGACCAGGCGCTGGTGGGCGTGGCCGACGGCATCGAGGATGGCGTCGAACAGGAGCAGGCGTTCGGCCAGGCGGGGCGCGTGGCCGGCGGCATGGTCGAGCAGCGGCAAGCCGTCGATGTATTCCAGCGCCAGCCAGGGTTGGCCGTCAGCGGTCTCGCCGCCGTCGATCAGGCGGGCGATGTGGGGATGATCCAGGTCGGCCAGTATCTGCCGCTCCTGGCGCAGCCGGCGCAAGCCGTCGGCGGTGGGAAACCCGCGCAGCAGCTTGATCGCCACCTTCTGGGCAAAGCCGCCATCCACGCGCTCGGCCAGGAACACCGTGCCCATGCCGCCCGCGCCCAGTTCCCGCAGCAGCCGGTACGGACCCAGGCGGTCATCACGGGGCCGGGACAGGCGTTCGGCGCCTGCGCCCAGCGCCTGTGCCAGGGGATCGAAATCTTCGGCATCGGCCGCCAGCATGCGCCGCAGCAGGGCGCGCTCATCGTCACTCAGGGTCAGCGCCGCCAGTGCCGTCTCGCGCTCGGCCTCGGGCAGGGCGGCCAGGCGCTCGAAGGTATCGGCGTAACGGTCCAGCGGCGGCGCGCTCATGGCGCCAGCGCCGTCTTCAGCCAGGCCCGCGCCAGGCGCAGATCGCGGTCGACGGTGGTTTCCGACACGGCCAGGGCGGCGGCGATCTCGGCCCGGTTCAGACCGCCGAAATAGGCCATCTCGATCATCTGCGCCCGACGCGGATTGGCCACCGCCAGGCCGCCGAGTGCGGCATCGACATGCAGCAGGCGCTCGTCGTTTTCGGGCGAAGCGATCTGCCCGGCCTCGTCCAGGGCGACATGCGGCACCTGGCCGCCGCGCTTGTTCGCCAGGCGCTTGCGCGCGGCGTCGATCAGCACCTGTCGCGTCGCCTGCGCGGCAACGCTGAAGAAATGGTGCCGGTCGGCCCAGCCGATATCGCTGCCGAGCAGGCGCAGCAAGGCCTCGTGGGCCAGGTCGGTGGCATTGAGCGTTGCCGCCGGCATCGCCCGCAGCGAGCGCGCCGCAATCGCGCGCACGTTGACGTAGACCTGCTGCATCAGCGCCTCGCGGGCCTGGGTATCGCCTTCGCGCCAGCCAGCGAGCAGGACGGTGATGTCAGGGTCGGGCCGGGAATTGTCCATGCAATTGAGTCCAGTGCCGCGGGCGCGCTGCCCCGGTGCCGCGCCGGGTGAGCGACAGCCCGTGCCATGGTTGCACAACCGCCTGCAAGCAGCCTTGTTCGTGCGCCGGGCAGCCGTGCCCGAAAACTTTCGGGCGGCCAGCGCCGACAGCAATCGCGGCCGAAATCAGGGGCCCTGCAAACCATCGCGGAAGATCAGGTCCAGCTTCGGCGTGAAGCGGATCGATTCGGGACCGTCCAGCCCGGCGCCATCGATGAACACGTCCAGGAACCCGCCGCTGCTGCCGTGATAACGCAGGATGCGCTGATCGTCGCGGCTGGCCACATACAGGTGGCCATCGGGTCCGAAGGCCAGGGCGCGGGCAAAGGACAGGCCGCCGGCACCGGCGGCCACGAAGACGCTGCCGGCACTGCTGCCATCGGCAGGAAAACGCAGCACCCGGTCGCTGTCGCCGTCGGCCAGATACAGGGCGCCATCCGGACCGACCACCAGATCGCGCGGATCCTGGATCAGGCCCGGGGAAGCGGCGCTGGCATCGCCCAGGCGGGCGCCGCTGACGGTATCAAAGCGCATGATCCGATTACCCAGCGAGTCGGCCAGATAAAAACGGTTGCCGGCCCCGAAGGCGAAGGCGCGCAACGGCAGCGGCATGTAGTTGTTCCAGTTCTCCGGATCGGTAGCGTCCGCCGGAGCGGTGGTGATGTTCAGGCGGGTGCCGTCCGGGGCGAAGCGTTCCACCGAATAATCACCGATCACCACCAGTTGGCTGCGATCCAGGTTGAAGCCCATGGCCCGGGGGAAACCGTTGTGCAGCACCGGGGGTGTGCCGTCATTGAACGAGCCCAGCCAGGTGCCCAGGAACTGGCCGCGCTCACGGCTGTAATGCTGGACATCGCCGTTGGCCAGCAGCACCAGCCGGCCGTCGCCGTCGACATCCAGATCCGAGTGCTCGGAGATCAGCGGCCGCGGATTGGTCGCCACCGCCTGCGCGACCAGGCCCATCGGCCGGCCGTCGGCGCTGAAGGCCAGCACCTGGTCATTGCCACTGTTGGCCACCAGCAGTTGCAACTGGTCCGGACTGGTGCCGGGCAGGAGCGCCAACGGGCTGAACGGTGGCAGCGGCGGCTGCGGCGGCGGATCGTTGTCGTAGGGATCGAACGGGTACGGATCCAGCCAGTCGCTGACGCCGTCGCCGTCGCTGTCCGGATCCGATGGCGGCGGTGGCGTTGCCTGCCCGGGCACGGTGGCCGAGGCATAGCCGGCAACGATCGGCGCCAGGGTGTTGATCACCAGCGCCTGGTTGGCCTGCGCGCCCGGTGTCGAGGAACCACAGGGCGCGCCGCCGCAGAGGATGTCGGGATTGGAAAAAACCGCCAGGCGCCGGAAGCGGTCGGCCTGGTTGCTGCCAAAGCTGCCCATCACGGTATTGAAGCGGCCCGGCACCACCCAGGCATAGGCAGGACTGTCGGGGGCACCCGGGAAACTCTGGTGCACGGCGCCCAGGTTGTGGCCCAGCTCATGGGTGAAGACATCGTTGGAACACACCGACCAGTTGCTGCTGCCGTCATTGGTGATGTGGACCCCAGCGCTGGCATCGTAGCCACCGCTGGAGTTGTCCGGCAGATAGGCCACGCCGCAGCTGCCGCGGGTGTCGATGTCGTGGGGCCAGGTCCAGACCACCAGGTCGGCGCCATGGGCGGCGCGCAACTGCGCCAGCTCGGCGAAGGGCGGCTGGCCGGCGCCGGCCAGGGCCTGACGCATTGCCAGCAGGACATCGAAATTGTCTGCTGAGGGTGGATCGGCCAGTTGCTGCTGATGCACCAGTCGCACGACCACGTCCAATTGCGAATTGACCATGGCCTGGTTGGCCACCGCGACCAGATGATTGAGCCGCACCGGCAGCAGGAAGCCGGGATAACGCGCCGCCATCGCCGGTGGATACACGATCATGACATCGAGCTGGACGGTGCCGGCGCCGTTCGGCGCTGCCGCCGGCACCGGCAACTCGGCCGGAGCGGCGAAGTGATCATGGCCGCAGGTATCGATGCCCAGGCGCGGATCATCCAGGCGCAGCAGCCAGGTGCCGTCGGCCTCGGTGCTGACCATGTAGCGGGAACCAGCGGCATGGATATCGCCGAAAACACCGCCGGCGCCGAAAGTGAGCAGGGCATGGTCGTGGCCATCGGCCTGACCGGCCAAAGTCACCGCGCCGTCGCGATGACGGGCCACTTCCTGCATCCACAGGTGCACGCGATGGCCTTCGGGCAGATCCACGGCGACGCGGCTGCCCGGTGCCGGGGCGGCGACCGTGCCGGTGATGGCATGTCGCATCGGCGGCAACACAGACAGCGGCAGCGGCGATGACTCGGTGTTCGCCGCAAGGTTCGCCTCGGCGGCATCGAGGGCCGGGGCGCGATCGCCCGCCAGCCGCCACAGGCTGCGCTCGGCAGGGCCGTCGGCAGCCATGGCCGGTGCCAGGCAGACGCTGGCCAGAAGGATCAGTACCGCATGCAAGGAGAACACTGTCTTGTTCATCGGGTTGTCGCTGCCTCGAAGGAAGGGGTGACAGGCATGATCCGGCTGTGCCGTCGAGCTGGCGTGCAGTGAGTGCGCAGCCGGGTGCGCGTGGTCGCTTCGTCGCCCGCATGATGCCGGTCCAAAGCGCTGGAAAATGTGCCCCAGGCAACGCTTCGTGGCGGCTTTGCGCGCCGCGTCAAGGCATCCGGACAACGCTGTGCTAGCGTCCATACGCCAGCGTCTGGAGTGCTGGCCGGACCACAGGGTCCGGGTCAGGGAGGACCATGGCATCGCCGGTCACGGAATGCCGTCAAGGACCGCGTCGTCGACGCGCGACATCCAATAAAACAAAACCTTCGGGGGAACCCAATGCCCAGACCCATCCATGCCGTCATGCTCATGCTGTCGCTGGCGCTGTTGCCTGCAGCCGCCCTGGCCAACACCGGCGTCGCCTTCGTCCACGGCACCGGCAAGCAGACCAATGCCCTGGCCGACTACTGGACCGCACCATTCGTCAATTCGGTGCGCCGCGGCCTGTCCAACCAGGCCAACCATGTGGTCGTCAATTGCGATTTCCAGCAATACATGTGGGATTCGCGCGCCGCCGGCTGCCTGGCCGGGCAACTGCACAGCTTCATCACCAGCCGCAACATCACCGACCTGGTGGTGATCACCCATTCCAATGGCGGCAATGTGATGCGCTGGATCCTGTCCAACCCGACCTGGGACAGCCGCTATCCGACCATCATCCAGCGCGTGCGTTGGGTCAATGCCCTGGCACCCTCCAGCGCCGGCACGCCGCTGGCCGATGCGGTGATTTCCGGCAACCTGTTCGAAAACGCGCTGGGCTGGCTGCTGGGCTACCAGAGCGATGCCGTGCGCCAGCAACAGGTGAGCTGGATGAGCTACTACAACGCCAACAACCTGTATGGCACCGCCGGCCGGCCGTCACTGCCGCGCGGCTTCTGGAGCGTGGTCGGCACCGATGTCCGCTCGGGCATCTTCAGCAACAACGCCTACTGCGGCGGCTATGGTCAGAGCGTCGGCCTGGAGTTCACCCAGAACTGGCTGGCCAGTTGTTCCGACGGCTTTCTCAACTGCAGCAGCCAGCGCGCTGCCGGCCATGTCTGGTTCAACGACACCCAGGTCATGAGCAGCGGCCGGGTCCTCAACCACAACCAGAGCCGGCGCGATTGCTTCGGCCTGGATGTGGTCCTGCGCAACGATCTGTGAGGAGACGGCGAAATGACATACAACAAAATGATCAAGGCAACCCTGCTCGGCGCCGCCGTGGTACTGGGCGCCTTCCCGGCCATGGCCGCCGCCCAGGGCCTGCTGCCGGCACAACCCGGCGACCTGGTTGCCGAGCGCACGATCAGCGCCGAACGCAGCGTGGTCGCCAACGACGAGCGCCAGCCGCTGACGTGGTTCCAGCCGGTGGCGGCCGATGAGCCGCTGTCGTTTGCAGTGCAGCCGCACCAGGCCGAAAGCCGCGAGTACTGGCAACGCGTCGACGCGGCGCAACTGCAAGCCGGCTATGCGCTGGCGCTGACTTCGCCCTCGGCCGTGGTCATGGTCAGCCCGGGCGTGCGCTCACGCGCCCTGGATGTCGGCCAGGTGCAGATCCTGCGCAATGGCCAGGCACTGGCGTTCGAGCAGGCCGCCGACACCCTGGTCGATGCCGCGACCCTGCGCCAGGCCGGCATGGAAGTGGCTGCCGGCAGCATCGGCTTCCGCCTGCGCCCGGGGCTGGAAGGCGACGCCATGCTGCGCATCGAACGCGCCAGCGGCGATTACCTGGTGCATGTATTGGAGCCGGAAAGCCGGCACGTGCTCGGGCTTCGCGCCGGCACCGATACCGTCCATGCCGGCGCCAGCCTGCAGGCGGCGCTGCAGCTGACTGGCGGCACCCGGCTGGATGCCGCCACCGCCCTGCTGGTGGCGCCGGATGGCCGTAGCTGGAACATGGATCTGGGCCGCAACGGCAGCCAGGCCCGCCTGCAGTTGCCGACCGATGTGCCGGCTCAACCGGGGCTGTGGCAGATCCATGCCAGCACCGCCGCCATTGACGGCCAGCTCGCCTTCCAGCGCGATGCCCGCACCGCCATCGCCGTGGTGGTTCCGACCGCGCGCCTGGATGGCAGCCTGCAGCGACAGGCCAACCGCCGCGAGGGTGGCCTGGTGCTCGGCATCGGCATCGAAGTCGCCACCGCCGGCCGCTATGAACTACGTGGCGTGCTGTTGGGCACCGATGCCGACGGCGCTGAGGTCCCGGTCGGCGTCGCCCACGCGGCCAACTGGCTGGAGCCAGGCAGCCGCACGCTGAACCTGTCGTTCCCGGCCGATGCCGTGGCCGCTGTGTCGGCACCCTGGCACCTGCGCGACCTGCGCCTGAGCGACCAGAGCGCCGTGGCCGTGATCGAACGCCGCGACCGGGCGGCGATCATCAACGACTGAGCCCGTCGATCCAGCAGGCTGCAAGCAAAAGCCCCGGGTTTCGGACGCCAAGGCATCCGGGACCCGGGGCTTTTCATTTTCAGTGGCCGGCTTCAATCGGGCTCGCCGAGTTCACGCAGATTCACGCAGCGTGATTCCAACACTCAGGCGACCGCTCAATCCGACCGGTAGACGGTCAGACGCCAGGCCCTGCCCTCCCAGAACCTGCAAAGCCCCGTAAAAACGGGGCCTTGCGGGTTCTACGAAAACACGTTCAGTTCAGTGTTGGTCAGAACGGAATGTCGTCGTCGTTGGGAAAGTCCGAGCCGGCCTGGCCCTGGGCCTGACCCTTGCCGCCGCGATCGGCGCCACCTTCCTGGCGCTGCGGCGGGCCACTGCGCTCACGCGGGCCGCCACCGCCACCGCCCTCGCCCATGCCGCCGAGCATCTGCATCTCGTTGGCGATGACATCGGTGCTGTAGCGCTCGATCCCCTGCTTGTCGGTGTACTTGTCGGTGCGCAGGCTGCCCTCGATGTAGACCTGCCGGCCCTTGCGCAGGTATTCACCGGCGATCTCGGCCAGGCGGCCGAAAAATTTCACCCGGTGCCACTCGGTGCGCTCCTGCTTCTGGCCGCTCTGCTTGTCGGTCCACTGCTCGCTTGTGGCCACGCTGATGGTGGCGACAGCCGTTCCCGACGGTGCGTAACGGACTTCCGGATCCGAGCCCAGGTTGCCCACCAGAATGACCTTGTTGATACCTCGTGCCATGGAATCGGCCCCGCTTGTAGTGAGTGGTAACGTGGCGGCCAGAATACCATGGCCGCTGCTGCGGACCGCCTCGGCGCCACCCTGGTGCGCGCGGTAAACCGGCCCGGTCATGACACCGGAAGATTCCCAAGCGATGACCGGAATCCGGCGCCCCGTACGGGCCATCGATCATTGCCCGCCGCCGCCGGCGATGCCGGCCGGACGGTGCCCGCAGGGTGCGCTGCTATACTTGCCCGCTGGTCCCTTCATTGCGGTTTCATGAACCCGAACGTCCTGGATTTCGAGCAGCCGATCGCCGAGCTGGAATCGAAGATCGTCGAGCTTCGTCAAAGCGGCCACGGCAGTTCGGTGGACGTGGACGAGGAAGTCGCGCGCCTGCGCACGAAACTGGAAGCCAAGACCGCGCAGATCTTCGCCGGCCTGACGCCCTGGCAGATCGTGCAGGTGGCCAGGCATCCGGCCCGGCCCTACACGCTCAATTACATCGAGCGCATCTGTGACGAGTTCCACGAACTGGCCGGCGATCGCGCCTATTCCGATGATCCGGCCATCGTCGGCGGCCTGGCCCGCATCGACGGCCGCCCGGTGATGCTGATCGGCCACCAGAAGGGGCGCGACACCAAGGCCAAGGTGCGGCGCAATTTCGGCATGCCGCGGCCGGAGGGCTACCGCAAGGCGCTGCGCCTGATGGAAATGGCCGAACGCTTCGGCCTGCCGGTGGTGACCCTGATCGATACGCCCGGCGCCTACCCCGGCGTCGGCGCCGAGGAGCGCGGCCAGTCCGAGGCCATCGCCCGCAACCTGCTGGTGATGTCGCGCTTGCGCGTGCCCATCGTCTGCGCGGTCACCGGCGAAGGCGGCTCCGGCGGCGCCCTGGCGATCGGTGTCGGCGACCGCCTGCTGATGCTGCAGTATTCGGTCTACTCGGTGATCTCGCCCGAAGGCTGCGCCTCGATCCTGTGGAAGACCGCCGAGAAGGCCAAGGATGCCGCCGACGCCCTGGCGATGACGTCGGTCCGCCTGAAGGAACTGGACCTGGTCGACCGCATCGTGCCCGAGCCCCTGGGTGGCGCGCACCGTGATCCGGAAGCCATCGCCGCCGCCCTGAAATCGGCGATTCTGGAAGAACTGGCCGTCCTGGATCAGCTCGACACCGAGCAATTGCTGGCACAGCGCTACCAGCGCCTGCGCAGCTACGGCGTGCCTGCCGCCGACTGATCGGCCGTACCGACCCTCGGCAGGCGTTACATTGGCGCCACCGTGGACACGCATGCCGACCTGCACGCCTGCATCGACCAGCCGCCCGCCGCGGCCCTGGTCGTGGGCTTCAGTGGCGGCCTGGATTCCACGGTGCTGCTGCACCTGCTGGCCGGGCGCTGGCGGCCCCATCTGCGCGCGCTGCACATCGACCACGGCCTGCAGCGTCAAAGCGGCCACTGGGCTGATCATTGCCGAGGCATCTGCCAGGCGCTGGACATTCCACTGGCTGTGGTTGCGGTCAGGGTCCAGGCCGATGGCAGTGGCCTGGAAGCGGCGGCGCGGCGGGCACGCTGGCACGCCTATGCCGAGCAGGTTGATCCTGAAGGCGAGGCCCTGGTCCTGGGTCACCACCGTGACGACCAGGCCGAGACCGTGCTCCTGCGCCTGCTGCGCGGTGCCGGCCCGGCCGGCCTGTCGGCGATGGCGGTAAGCAGCCGACGCGCCAATGGCCTGCAGGTCTGGCGACCGCTGCTGTCAGTAGCCCGTGCCCGCCTTCACGACTACGCGCGCAGCCACGGCCTGGCGTGGATCGACGATCCCAGCAACGCCGCCGAGGATGCCGAGCGCAACTTCCTGCGCAACCGGGCCATGCCGCTGCTGCGCCAGCGCTGGCCCGGCCTGGATGCCACCTTGGCCCAGGTGGCGCAACGGCAAACCGAGGCGCACGGACATGAACGACGTGTCGGTGGCGCCCTGCTGGCCCAGGCGCGCACGCACGATGAGCGGATCCTGCGTTGGCCCGTGCTGCTGGCCGCGCCGATCACGGTCCGTCACGCCGCCCTGCGCCACTGGCTGGCCGCTCATGGCTGCCCGGGCATCGGCCACCAGCAACTGACCATCATCGACCGCGAACTGCTCGCCGCGGCCGCCGATGGCGCGCCGCGGATCCGCCTGGCCGGCCACATTCTGAGGCGCCACGACGAACATCTATATCTGCTGGACGAAGGCGAAGACCAGCCTCTGGTCTACGACCTGCCCTGGGATGGCCTGGCGCCGCTGGTGTTGCCCGGTGGGGCGCGGCTGTCAATCCAGCCGGCACCCGCCCAGCCCCTGGCCCTGGTCGCGGCCAGCCGCCGCGGGGGCGAGCGCCTGCAACTGCAGCCTGATGGCCCCCGGCGGCGGCTCAAGAGCCTGTTGCAGGAAGCCGGCATTCCGCCCTGGCAGCGCCAGCGCTGGCCGGTGATCTGGCTGGACGGCGAACCGGTGGCTTTCGCCGACCGGCTGACGGCGGCCACGCTGGCGCAGCGGTTGCCGGGGCAGCGATTGGTTTTTCAGCCCTGAGCGACCGAATTCGCGTCACCGGCCAAGTGGCGGCGGCCAAGGCAGCACACCTGCGCCGATGCCGGGGCGCCGGCCGTAACCACCGGCAATACCGTCCATTATCATTGACCATCACGGCATGCGCCGTTTACCTTCCCTGTCCATGTCAAAGACTTCTTCCGCAGCCCAAGCCGCCGGCGCTCAGGCCAAAGCTGGCAAACGCGCCCCTCCCGCTTCGAGCACGACCTCACCGGTGACCGATTTCGAGGCCTGCCTGGCCGAGCTGGAAACCCTGGTGGCGCGCATGGAACAGGGCGAGTTGAATCTGGATGATTCCCTGGGCGCCTTCGAACGTGGCATCACCCTGTTCAAGCGCTGCCAGCAGGCGCTGGACCAGGCTGAACTGAAGGTGCAGCAACTGCTGGAGCCGGGCGATCCGGACAGTGCCCTGCCGTTCCAGCCCGACGCCGATGATCGTGCCGGATGACGGCACCCGCGTGAGCGACCCCCTGATCGCCCTGCGCCGGCGCTGCGACGCCGCGCTCGAGCGTTGTCTGCCGGCAATGAGCGACACCGGCCCGGTGGCCCAGGCCATGCGCTATGCCGTCACCGGCGGCGGCAAGCGCGTGCGCCCGCTGCTGGTCTACGCCGCCGGCCAGACACTGGGCGCGAGCGTGGAGAGCCTGGACCCGGCCGCCTGCGCCATCGAGCTGATCCACGCCTACTCGCTGGTCCATGACGACCTGCCGGCCATGGATGACGACGATCTGCGCCGCGGCCGGCCAACGGTGCATCGTGCCTTCGACGAGGCCAGCGCCATCCTTGCCGGCGATGCCCTGCAAACCCTGGCCTTCGAGGTCATCACCGGCGGTGTCGAGGTCGGGCTGCCGGCCGCTGCCGTGCTGGCCCAGTGCCGCGAACTGGCCCGCGCCGCCGGCATCGCCGGCATGGTCGGTGGCCAGGCGCTGGACCTGGCCCTGGTTGGATCGCAGCCGGATCTGGACCTGCTGCAGCAGATGCACCAGCTCAAGACCGGCGCCCTGATCACTGCGGCGGTACGCCTGGGTGTGCTCGCGGCCGGCACGGTTGACGCCGAACATGCCACCGCCCTGGACCGTTACGCGCGCGATCTGGGCCTGGCCTTCCAGATCCAGGACGATGTGCTCGATGAGGTCGGCGACAGCGCCATCACCGGCAAGGCCGTCGGCGCCGATCGCGAGCGCGGCAAACCCACCTACACCGCCCTGCTCGGCGTCGAACCGGCCCGCGGCCGGGCCGAGGCGCTGCTGGCTTCGGCCCTGGATGCCCTGGCCGGCATCCCGCGCGACACACGGCTGCTGACCACGGTCGCGGCGCGACTGGTGCGCCGCGTACGCTGAATGACAGTGACGATCCACACCCGGCGGCGCCAGGGACTTGGCCATGATTTTCAGCGTCAGAGGTCATTGCCCGGCCCGGGTCTGCTCGGGGATTATTTTCTCTTGCTGTCAAAGTCAGTTTCATGTCAACCTACTGTGGGCTGAATAAGGTGATCCCCTTCACTGGAACTTAAGCCCGAATAGCGTATCTATGTACGCGACTGGCCGTGAGGCTCGTCGGTTCACTCTCCTCCCTATAGTGAACCGCTAAAAGAGGCTGTTTCCTCCCCTAGGCAGCCTCCGACCCGCCCCGGGCGTTACACCCCTAACGCCCGGGGCAACTTTTATTTCTTCTTGTTTTTATTCTGGTTTCTGCCGGGACTCGGCAGCATTACCGTGCTTGCGTCCGGCCGCGACCGGCAAGCCGCAGCCGGGTAGCGGGTACGCGGCGCGGACGCTCAAGCCGTCTGTTCGGCCAGGCGCTGGCGCTGGCTGCGCAGGCTGTCGAGCTGGGCCTGCCAGTCGGCCTGGCGCGCGCGTTCCTGCTCGACCACGGCCGGCGGTGCGTTGTCGACGAATCGGGCATTGCCCAGCTTGCCCGCGCATTTGCCCAACTCGCCTTCGATCCGGCCGATTTCCCGGTCCAGGCGCGCCAGTTCGGCGCCGACATCGATCAGGCCGGCGACCGGCACCAGCACACGCTGCTCACCGATCTGGGCGACCAGGGTGGCATCGGCCGGCTCGACGGCATCGGCCGCCAGCACGGTCAGCTCGACCGCGCGGGCCAGAAAACGCAACTGACCAGCAAAGGCATCGATCAGCTCACCTTGCCGGTCGTTGCCGCCGGCAAACAGCACGGTGATCTCGCGCCCGGGCGCCAGGCCCATCTGGCTCTTGAAGCCGCGCAAGCCCGAGACCACGGCCTTGAACCAGTCCACGCCGCCATCATCGGCGGCGCGGCCGGCGGCAATCTGCGGCCACGGGCGCAGGCCGATGCTGGCCTGGTCCAGGCCCAGGCGGGGCGCCACCTGCTGCCAGATGGTTTCGGTAATGAACGGCATCACCGGATGCAGGGCGCGCAAGGCCACTTCCAGCACATACAGCAGGGTGTGGCGCATGGCATCGGCAGCAGCGGCATCCTCGCCCTGCAGCGCCGGCTTGGCCAGTTCCAGGAACCAGTCGCAATATTCGTCCCAGACAAAGCTGTACAGCGCTTGCGTGGCCAGGTCGAAGCGGTACAGGGCCAGTTGCTGCTCGACCTCGGCCAGCATCGTTGCCGCGCGCGCCAGAATCCAGCGCTCGACCATCGATGGCGCCAGCGGTTCGGCGCCAGCCTGCGGCGGCGGGAACTGCTCGGAATGCATGAGCACGAAGCGGGCCGCGTTCCACAGCTTGTTGCAGAAATTCTTGTAACCCTCGCAGCGCGCCAGGTCGAACTTGATGTCGCGGCCATGGCTGGCCAGGGCGGCGAAGGTGAAGCGCAGGGCGTCGGTGCCAAACGCCGGAATCCCGGCCGGATAATCCTTGCGCGTGGCCTCGGTGATGGCCTGGGCCATCTGCGGCTGCATCAGGCCGGAGGTGCGCTTGGCGACCAGGTCCTCCAGGCCGATACCGTCGACCAGGTCGATCGGATCCAGGACATTGCCCTTGGACTTGGACATCTTGGTGCCGTCCTTGTCGCGCACCAGGCCGGTGATGTAGACATCCTTGAACGGCACCTGGCCGGTGAAGTGGTCGGTGAGCATGATCATGCGCGCGACCCAGAAAAAGATGATATCGAAGCCGGTGACCAGCACCGACGACGGCAGGTAGCGCTGGAAACCGCGCTCGGCCATGGCCTGCGCATCGGGCCAGCCCTGGGTCGAGAACGGCCACAGCGCCGAACTGAACCAGGTCTCGAGAACATCCGGCTCCTGCCGCAATTCACCTTCGTAGCCGGCCGCGCTGGCCTGGGCCCGCGCTTCCTCGGCATCGCGGCCCACGAAGATCTGGCCGTCATCGCCATACCAGGCCGGGATCCGGTGCCCCCACCACAGCTGGCGGCTGATGCACCAGTCCTGGATGTTGCCCAGCCAGTGCCGGTAGGTGTTGACCCAGTTGCCGGGCACGAAACGGACATCGCCGTTCTCGACCCGCTCCAGGCCACGCCGGGCCAGATCGTCCATCTTCACGAACCACTGCCAGGTCAGCCAGGGCTCGATCACTTCGCCGGTGCGGTCGCCGCGCGGCACCATCAGGGTGTGCGGCTTTTCCTCCACCAGCAGGCCCTCGACCTCCAGGTCGGCCAGCACCAGCGTGCGCGCTTCCTGGCGGTCCAGGCCGCGGTAGCGTTCCGGCGCGTGGTCGTTGATCCGGGCATCGGCGGTGAAGATGTTGATCAGCGGCAGGTCATGGCGCTGGCCGATGGCGTAATCGTTGAAATCGTGGGCGGGAGTGATCTTGACGCAACCGGTGCCGAATTCGCGGTCGACATAGTCATCGCCGATGATCGGAATCTCACGGCCGGTCAGCGGCAGGTTCACGGTCTGGCCGATCAGGTGGGCGTAGCGCTCGTCTTCCGGATGCACCGCCACCGCGGCATCGCCGAGCATTGTTTCCGGTCGCGTGGTGGCCACGGTCAGGAAGCCGTTGCCGTCGCTGAGCGGGTAGCGGATCGACCACAGCGCGCCCTGCTCTTCCTCGTTGACCACTTCCAGGTCGGAGATCGCCGTCTTCAGCACCGGATCCCAGTTGACCAGCTTCTGGCCGCGGTAGATCAGGCCCTGCTCGTACAGCCGCACGAAGGCCTCGACCACCGCCGTCGACGGCATCGGGTCCATGGTGAACACCTGCCGCGACCAGTCGCCGGAGGCGCCCATGCGCCGCATCTGCGTGGTGATGGTGTCGCCGGACTGCAGTTTCCACTGCCAGACGCGCTCGACGAAGGCGTCGCGGCCCAGTTCGCTGCGGGTGACATTGGCCGCCGCCAATTGCCGGCCAACCACCATCTCGGTGGCGATACCGGCGTGGTCGGTGCCCATCTGCCACAGCACATCGCGGCCGCGCATGCGCTGGTAGCGCACCAGGGTGTCCATCAGGGTGTGCTGGAAGGCATGCCCCATGTGCAAGGTGCCGGTGACATTGGGCGGCGGCAGCAGGATGCTGTAGGGCTCGCCCTGGCCGCTGGGCCGGAACAGCCCCAGGCGCTCCCAGTGCTCGTACCAGTGCGACTCGTATTGGGCGGGTTCGAAACTCTTGTCCAGCATGGCGGCGGTCGATCGGCAAAGAGCGCCATTGTAGCCGCTGCCTGCAGCGCGACCGGGGCCGGGCACGACGGTGGGCCAGACAAATACGCGGCCGCCGGACAAAAAAAACGCCGCTCCAGGGAGTCCAGAGCGGCGTGCCCAAGGGGCTGGGAGCCCCGATGAAAGGAGGTGTCTGCATTCTGGGACTGTCGCGCCGCAGCAAAGTTTCCAGCGCCGGTACCGCCAGGGCGATGGCTTCAGCGGGCGGTCATGCTCGCGCGACCGGAGCCGGGGCCAGTGCAATTACCAGGCACGCAGCGCGCCGATCCATTGGCCGCCGGCACGATCGGGTGCCGGAGCCGCACAGTCCAGGCAACACTCAGGACGCCGGCGGCTCCGCCTCACCCAGCACCGTGCGCACCTCGAACAGCTCCGGGAAGAAGGTCAGATCCAGGGCCCGGCGCAGGAAGGCGACGCCGCTGGAACCGCCGGTGCCGCGGCGAAAACCGATGATCCGCTCCACCGTCTTCATGTGCCGGAAGCGCCAAAGCTGGAAGCTCTCCTCGATATCGACCAGCTTCTCGGCAATGTTGTAGGCCTGCCACCAGGTTTCGGGGTCTTCGTAGATGCGCTTGAACACCGGCAGCAGGCCGGCATGGCGCCGGTGCGGCTGCGACCAGTCCCGCTGCAGCAGCGCGGCCGGCACCTGATGGCCATGGCGCGCCAGCCAGAGCAGGAACTCGTCGTACAGGCTGGGCGCCTGCAACGCACCGCGCAGCACCTGCTGGCGTTCCGGAGCGTGCTCGAACACCGCCAGCATGTCGGCATTCTTGTTGCCGAGCAGGAATTCCACCATCCGGTACTGGAAGGACTGGAAGCCCGAAGCCGGGCCGAGCAGGTGCCGGAACTGCAGGTACTCGCTGGGCGTGAGGGTTTCCAGCACCGCCCATTGCTCGAACAACTGGCGCTGGATCTGCTTGACCCGGGCGGTGACCTTGAGGAACGGGCCGACCTTGTCATCGCGCAGAAAGCCGATACCGGCACTGAGCTCGTGGATCACCAGCTTCAGCCACAGCTCGGCAACCTGGTGCTGGATGACGAACAACATCTCGTCATGATGTTGCGGCTCGGACACCGGCGCCTGCGCCGACAACAGCCGGTCCAGCTTCAGATAGCCGCCGTAATCCAGCTTCTCGCGCAGGTCGCGCTCGATCCCTGCCTCCAGCGTCCGGAGGTTGTTTTCTTCATCAGCCATTACACTACCCACCACCTCGGCCGGGCCAGTATAGGGCCAGCCCGGGATCGCGCCTGCGCCCTGCCGCAACGCGCCTGCCTTGACCATGCGCCCTGGTTGCCCGGGGCGCCCCGCACAGGACCACGCATGTGACCATCGCCGCTTCCTTCCAGATCGAGTATCGCCAGTATCTGGATCCCGATGGCAATCCGACCGGCAAGACCCTGCCGGCGATCGCCCGGGATCTTGAGCAAATGGTGCAGATTTACAAGCTGATGAGCTTCACCCGGGTGTTCGACAGCAAGGCCATTGCCCTGCAGCGCACCGGCAAGCTCGGCACCTATGCCTCCAGCCTGGGCCATGAGGCCGCGCACGCCGCCATCGGTTCGGCGATGCGCCCCGAAGACGTGCTGGCGCCGGCCTACCGCGAATACGCGGCCCAGTTCTGGCGTGGCGTCAAGCCGCGCGAAGTGTTGCTTTACTGGGGCGGCGACGAGCGCGGCAACGACTTCTCCGGCCCGGCCCATGACTTTGCCTGGTGCGTGCCGATTGCCACCCAGTGCCTGCACGCCGCCGGCAGCGCCCTGGCGTTCAAGATCCGCGGTGAAAAGCGCGTTGCCGTCGCCGTGGTCGGTGATGGCGGCTCATCCAAGGCCGACTTCTACTCGGCGCTGAACTCGGCCGGTGCCCTGGAACTGCCGCTGGTGCTGGTGGTGGTCAACAACCAGTGGGCGATCTCGGTACCGCGCAGCCGCCAGACCGGCGCTGAAACCCTGGCCCAGAAGGGCATCGCCGGTGGCCTGTACTGCCTGCAGGTGGACGGCAACGATGCCATCGCCTGCCGCGACGCCATGGATGAGGCCCTGACGCGGGCGCGTGACGGTGGCGGCGCCAGCGTGGTCGAAATGGTCACCTACCGCCTGCACGACCACACCACCGCCGATGATGCCCGCCGCTACCGTCCGGACGATGAGGTCAAGGAAGCCTGGGAGCGCGAGCCGCTGGGCCGCCTGCGCGCCTACCTGACCCGCCTGGGTGTCTGGAACGAAGACAAGGAGACCGCCCTGCAGAGCGAATGCGAGGCCCGTGTCGCCGAAGAGGTCGACGCCTATCTGGCCACCCGCAGCCAGCCGGTCGAGGCGATGTTCGATTACCTGTATGCCGACATGCCGCTGGAAATTGCCCAGCAGCGTGCCCTGGCCGTTGCCCGGGAGGTGAACCGTGGCTGAGATTTCCCTGATTGAAGGCATCACCCAGGCCCTTGCCTACGAAATGCGCAAGGACCAATCGGTGGTCGTGCTGGGCGAGGACATCGGCGTCAATGGCGGCGTGTTCCGCGCCACCGTCGGCCTGCAGCAGGAGTTCGGACCCTGGCGCGTACTGGACACGCCGCTGTGCGAAACCACCATCGCCGGCCTCACTGTCGGCATGGCCGCCCAGGGCATGAAGCCGATCGCCGAGGCGCAGTTCGAAGGCTTCATCTACCCGATGCTGGAACACCTGATCTGCCACGCCGCCCGGATGCGCCACCGCACCCGCGGCCGGCTCAGCAGCCCGCTGGTGGTGCGTGCGCCCTGGGGCGGCGGCATCCGCGCGCCCGAGCACCATTCCGAGGCCAACGAGGCCCTGTTCGCCAACGTGCCCGGCCTGCGCATCGTCATGCCGTCCTCGCCGGCGCGCGCCTACGGCCTGCTGCTGGCGGCGATTCGCGACCCCGATCCGGTGATCTACTTCGAGCCCAAGCGCATCTACCGCCAGTACAAGGAAGAGGTGCCCGACGACGGCGAGGCCTTGCCGCTGGATGTCTGCTTCGTGCTGCGTGACGGCACCGATGTCACCCTGGTGAGCTGGGGCGCAACGGTCAAGGAAACCCTGGAAGCCGCCGACGCGCTGGAAGCCGAGGGCATCAGCGCCGAGGTCATCGACCTGGCCACGATCCGGCCGCTGGACTTCGACACCATCCACGAATCAGTGACCCGTACCGGCCGCTGCGTGATCGTCCAGGAAGCCCCGAAGAACGTCGGCGTCGGCGCCGAAATCGCCGCCCGCCTGGCCGAGCAGGCGCTGTACGACCTGGTCGCGCCGGTCGAGCGCGTCACCGGCTACGACACGCACATGCCGCTGTTCCGCCTGGAAATGAAGTACATGCCCAGCGTCGAGCGCATTGTCGAGGCGGCCAAGCGCACCCTGGCGGTGAGCTGAGCCGGCTGCGCCGACCCCGCCCCGCCCCGAAAACCACAAGCAGATGGTGAACCATGAAAACATTCAACCTGCCTGACCTTGGTGAAGGTCTGCCCGATGCCGAGATTGTCGAATGGCACGTCAAGGAAGGCGATTACATCAAGGTCGACGCGCCCCTGGTGTCGATGGAAACCGCCAAGGCCGTGGTCGAGGTGCCCTCGCCTTACACCGGCACCGTGGCCAGGCTGTTCGGTGGCGCCGGTGATGTGATCATCACCGGCAGCCCGCTGGCCGGCTTCGAACTGGCCGAGGGCGTGGTCCAGCGTGCCGACGCCGAGGACACCGGTCACCAGCATGGTGCGCACAGCCTGCCCAAGGGCGCCGGCCAGCCGGTGCCGGCCGAATCCCGCCGCAACGACGGCGGCGCCACGACCGTGGTCGCCTCCGATGACGGTGGCGAGATCCGCGACGATGACCAGACACCCGAAGCCGGCCGCAGCGGCGATGCCGGCACCGTGGTCGGTGCCATGGAATCCAGCAACCGGGTCCACGTCGAGCGGGTCAGCAGTGCCGGCGGCGTCAAGGCGGTGCCGGCGGTGCGCGCCCTGGCACGGAAGATGGGCATCGACCTGACCACGGTCAGCGGCAGCGGCGCCGATGGCGTCATCACCCTGGCCGACGTGCGCAAGGCGGCGGAGAATCCGGACCGGCACAAGGCCGGCAGCCGTCCGGCCCAGGCCCCGGCTGCAAGCGCGCCGACCAGCCCTGCCGCTGCGACACCGGCACCGGCACCGGCTGCAGCCACGCGCGAACGCAGCACCGTGTCCGCTGCCGGACGCCCGGTACGCACCTCGCCGGCCGGCGATGAACCGCGCATGGGCCAGCCCGAACCACTGCGCGGCGTGCGCCGCAACATGGCGCGGATCATGGCCAAGGCCCACGCCGAAGTGGTGCCGACCATGATCTGCGACGACGCCGACCTGCACGCCTGGCAGGGCAAACAGGACGTCACCTGGCGCCTGATCCGCGCCATCGTCGCCGCCAGCAAGGCCGAGCCGGCACTCAACGCCTGGTTCGACGGTCAGGCCAGTACCCGCACCCTGCATCCGCAGGTCGACATTGGCATTGCCGTGGACACGCCCGAGGGCCTGTTCGTGCCGGCGCTGCGCAATGCCGACCTGCTTGATGCTGGCCAGGCCCGGACCGCGATCAACCGCCTGCGCGAGCAGGTCGAAAGTCGCACCATCCCGGCCGAGGAGCTGAGCGGCTACACCATCAGCCTGAGCAACTTCGGTGTCTTTGCCGGCCGCTACGCGACGCCGATCGTGGTGCCGCCGTGCGTGGCCATCATCGCCGCCGGCAAGGGCCGGCACGAGATGCGGCCGGTGGTCGGTGGCTTCGAAGCGCACCGGGTCATGCCGCTATCGCTGACCTTCGACCACCGCGCCTGCACCGGCGGTGAGGCGGCCCGCTTCCTCAAGGCCATGCTCGACGACTTGCAACTGGCCAACTGAACCGGCTTGCCGGCGATTTCATTGCCGGTCCGCCTGCAGCCACTGGCACCAGGACAAAGGCCCCCGTGACGGGGGCCTTTTTCGTGCGTTTGTGGCAGCCACCCAAGGGAGCGGCCGCCGATCAGAGCAGGCCGATGATATCCAGCACCGCCCGTGCCGTGGCGGCGTCCGCGCCGTGCGCCAGCACGCTGCCATCGGCCGGATCGAATACCTCCACCGCTTCGGTGCCGGCATCGCCGTCGCCGGCTCCGGCCACGGCGCGCATGCCGATCTCCGGGCCCAGACGCTTGACCGTGGCCATGGCCAGGCCGCAACTGCGCGGATCGGCAAAATCCACGCTTTCCAGCACGCTGGCGCCGTCGGCGGCCAGCAGCTTGAAGCGGAACCTGCCGTCCTGGCGGAAGGTGACCAGGCGCGGCTGGGCCTGCCGGTCGCTGGCCGGGGTCTTGTCGGCCTGCCATTGCATCGCGAACAGCGGCGCGATGCCCACGGCCATGCGCACCTGCGAGACCAGACCGATGGCCAGCGCGCGCGCCTTGCGGCCACCAAAGCGCAGCGTTTCCTCGATCTCGGCCGGGCGCGAGATCAACTGGTAATAGCGCTCGCGCATCGGCTTGAGCTCGCTGTCGATACGCTCGAACAGGCGCCGCTTGGCCTCGCCCCAACTGATGCCGTCGGCGAAGGCCTCGCGCATGGCCGCGGTTTCCTCGTCGCTGGCGAATGCGCGATACAGCTCGAACACCGCCGAACCGTCGGTGTCCTTGGCTTCGCCCGGCTGCCGCGAGTCGGTGATGATGCGGGCGATGGCCGACTTCAGCTCACGCTCGGGCAACCACAGGCCGATGGTGTTGTCGTAGCTTTTCGACATCTTGCGGCCGTCCAGGCCGGGCAGCACGGCGACATTGGCGTCAACCTGCGCTTCGGGCAGGGTGAACAGGTCCTGGTAGCGGTGGTTGAAGCGTGCGGCGATGTCGCGCGCCATCTCGATGTGCTGGATCTGGTCGCGGCCGACCGGCACGCGATGGGCATTGAACGCCAGGATATCGGCGGCCATCAGCACCGGATACAGGTACAGGCCCATGTTGATGCCGGCATCGGGGTCCTCATCGGCCTTGGTGTTGTCGTCGACCGCGGCCTTGTAGGCGTGGGCGCGGTTGAGCAGGCCCTTGGCGGCGCTGCAGGCCAGGATCCAGGTCAGTTCCGGGATCTCGGCGATATCGGACTGGCGATAGAAGAACACCCGCTCCGGGTCCAGGCCGCAGGCCAGCCAGCTGGCGGCGATCTCCAGGGTCGAGCGGCGCACGCGCTCGGCGTCCTCGCATTTGACCAGGGCGTGGTAGTCGGCCAGGAAGAAGAAGGATTCGACGCCCTCGGCAGCACTGGCGGCGACCGCCGGACGGATGGCACCGACATAGTTGCCCAGGTGCGGGCTACCGGTGGTGGTGATGCCGGTCAGGACTCGGGTTGGCTTCATTGCTGGGGCTGCGCGGTTCGACGGAACCGGCAAGTTTAACCGGGATGCTGCGGGCAGGTTGCCGGGTAGCCGGTTGCATGGCGTCCGACCGGCGGGCGGCACCGGTCAAACTTCGGCAGTGGTGTGCTGCCGTCAGTGGAGCAAGATGCCCGTCTCAATACAGACGCGAGCGCGCTGCCGGCGACACACGGCTTGCAGCTTCAGTGCATCAACTCGCCGTCGGCGTCGAACAGGTCGCACTCCAGATAAGCGCAGGCGTCCTCCTGGCCGGGCTGGCTGAACAGCACCATCAGGATGATCCACTTCAGGTCGATCAGATCGACCTCCTCGGCGTTGAGGGCGACGATGCGCTCCAGCACCAGTTCGCGTCGTTCGGCATCAAGGATGCCGTTTTGTTCCAGGAACAGCAGGAAACCCCAACCTTCCCGATCCAGGCGGGCGGTTTCATGGCGGGCGTAGACGCGCACCGGGCGATCGGCGCCGGTAGCGTGGACCGCCAGTTGCGGCCGCTCGCGCGCGAGCGCATCGAGCCAGTCGAAGGCGCGGTTGATTTCCGAGGGGGAAAAGCCAGCCTGGTGCAGGTCGGCTTGCAGCGAATCCCGGTCGTTGAGACTGTCGGGGTCGTCGTAGACGAAGTTTTCAAACAGGTAGAGCAATACGTCCAGTATGTTTTCTTTCATTCCTTGATCCCGCCGGCTCGGGCGTAGCGCCCGCTTCTGCCAGCTGTTACCAGACCATCCAGCTCCATGATCATCAGCATGGATGAAATGGCCTGGGTGGTCAATCCGGTGCGCTGCACCATCGTCTCGATGGCGACCGGATCGTGGCCGAGCGCCGACCACAGGCGCTGATAGTCCGGATCCGGGTAGCTGCCGGCAATGCTGTCGCCGGATTTGCCGGCGGCCAGCGCGTCGTCTCCGGTCCCGTCACCGGCGCCGAGCGCGTCGCCATCGCCGGGCAAGGCCGCCAGTTCCTGACGCAGGCGGTCACCCAGGCGCTGGGCCATCGGCCGCAGTTCCTCGACGATCTCCTGGGCCGTCTCCACCAGCCGGGCGCCTTCCCGGATCAGGCGGTGGCAGCCCTTGGCCATCGGATTGTGGATCGAGCCGGGCAAGGCGAAGACTTCGCGCCCAACCTCACCAGCCAGGCGCGCGGTGATCAGCGAGCCCGAGCGCAGGGCGGCCTCGACCACCAGGGTGCCCAGGCTGAGCCCGGCAATGATGCGGTTGCGGCTGGGAAAATGCTGGGCCTTGGCCGGCGTGCCCGGCGGATGCTCGGAGACGATCACGCCGCTGGCGGCAATGCGCTCGGCCAGGGCGGCGTTGGCGGCTGGATAGACCAGATCCAGGCCGGTCCCGACCACGGCAATGGTGCGTTTGACCGCAGACAGGGCGCCTTCGTGGGCTGCAGCATCAATGCCACTGGCCAGGCCGCTGGTGACGGTGAGGCCGCCGCGGGCGAGCGCGGCGGCAAAGGCATGGGCGCTGTCACGGCCGCCGGCAGTGGGGTTGCGGCTGCCGACAATGGCGATCTGCGGCTGCCAGAGCAGGCCGGCATCGCCGCGCACGAACAGGGCCACCGGCGCCCAGGGCGAATCGGCGAGCAGGGCCGGATAGTCCGGATCGGTGCAGGGCAACAGTCGATGACCGGGCTGGTCCAGCCAGATGCGGTCGGCGGCCAGGCGCTCGTGGTCGGGCGCGGCCAGCCAGGCGCGGGTTCGGGCGGCGATATCCAGTGCCGTGCCGTGGGCCCGGATCTCGGCGAGCACGGCCGGGGCATCACCGAACCGCTGCAGCAGCCGGCGCAGCGCCTGTCCGCCCAGGCCTGGCGCGCGCAGCAGGCGCAGCCAGGCATCAAGGGAATCGACGACGGCCGCTCCCGCCGTGGCCATGCCCCGTTACAGGTTGTGCGGCGCGCGCAGGCGATCGCGCGGCTGCACCGGGCGCATGGCGTCCATGACCAGCGCGTAGCTCATCCGGTCAAACACGCGGAACACCATCACATGGCCGGCAAAATCATCCGGCAAGGTGACGTGGGCATCGTCGCGGATCGAGTCGCGCAGCGGATTGGCCTGCGGGTAACGGACCCGGTCGCGGATCTCCTGGCCCGGCTTGAAGATGCTGTAGACCTGCCCGTTGGCAATGCCATCGACGGCGCCGCGATTGAGCGAAACCACCTGGTACTTGCCGGCGTTGATCGCCGAATCGGTCACCGCCATCACCTCCAGGCCCGCGGGCATTTCATCGGCCTGGTGCGGATGGAAGTACAGGTCGAACGGCTGGTCGTCGACCGGCATCACCAGATCGCCGGCCTTGACCTCGCGCTCGCTGTCCTGCAACAGCAGGGTGACCGGATCACCGCCGCGGATCACCTGGGCATAACCGATCTCGATCACTTCGTAGCCGATCAGGTTGTCGCGCGAACGCGTGCGTGCGCGGTCGTGGATGCTGTCGGCCGCGTGCCAGGGCCGCGAGCGCACGCGCTCCTCGCGCTGGCCGGTGCGCTGGTTGAACTTGCTGGCGTCGCGATAGACCAGGGTCGGCCGCACGATGGCCACGCGCTCACCGGGCTCGGCGTCCAGGTTGCGTGCGTAGACATAGTTGGATTCGGCACCGCGCAGGCGGTTTTCCTCCAGGGCCACGACATAGGGCAGATTGCGGAAGGTGTCCTCGTCGAGCACGCGCATGTTCTTCAGGAACGGCTCGACCTCGGCCAGCGGCAGCGCCGGGATCGGCTGCTCGTCGGATTCGCGGACCCGCGGACCCTCACTGCTCAGCGTCGGCCGGCCGCCCAGATAGGCAAGATTGAGCACGTCACCCGGATAGATCAGGTGCGGGTTGGCGACCTGCGGATTGGCCTGCCAGATCTCCGGCCACAGCCAGGGCTCACGCAGGAATCGGCCGGCGATGTCCCACAGGGTATCGCCGCGGACCACGACATAATGGTCGGGATGATCGGCCCTGAGGATCGAATCGGAAGCGTGCACGGCCACGAATGTGGACAGCGCAACGACGGTAGACACCAAGAAACGCTTGAGCATTATGCGAGTTCCCCCCTGGCTTTGGCTGGAGTGTACTGCACGCCCAGCGTGCAGGAAAACAGACAGTTGACGCGATTCGCTGAGCACATCTGTTGGCACCATCGGCAAAGTGCCTGAAGTTGCTGCCAACCATACTGGAAAACCTGGCCGGCCCATACGCGCCGCTGCGGCCATGGGCAGCCGCCATGGCTCCTATCGCCGCCCCTTTCGCCCGGGAGGGGTCAACGATTTGCCGGCAACTGCGCTAGGCTTTGCACCTGCCCGATGGAGCCCGCCATGACCCTGCCCCGAGCCAACCGCCGCGCCGACGCCGGCATCGCGATGATCCCGACTTCCAGGCGCCGCCTGACGACCCGGCCAATCACCCGCCTGGCCGCGTTCCTGACCACCAGCGTGCTTATTGCCGCCTGCGCACAGCCGGGCACCCGGCCGGCCGACGGCACCGCCACGACCCCTGCGAACTTGACCGTGACCTATCCTGAAACCGCTACCGTCGATCACCACGACACCTACCACGGCGAGCGCATCGCCGATCCCTATCGCTGGCTGGAAGACATCGATTCGGAGCAGACCCTGGCCTGGATCCAGGCTCAGAACGAGCTGACCTTCGACTACCTGGACCGGATCGACGGCCGCGACGCGTTCAGCGAACGCCTGACCCGGTTGTGGAATTACGAGCGCTTCGGCGCGCCGCTGCGCCGCGGCGAGCTGTACGTGTACAGCTACAACGACGGCCTGATGAACCAGTCGCAGCTTCTGATGCAGCGCGGCCTGGACGGCGAACCCGAGCTGCTGCTCGATCCCAACACCCTGTCCGATGACGGCACCGTCGCCCTGACCGGCCTGGCCCTGAGCCCGGATGGAAGCTTGCTGGCCTACGGCACCGCCTCGGGCGGCTCGGACTGGCAGCAGTGGCAAGTGCGCGACATCGCCAGCGGCCAGGACCTGCCCGACCAGGTCCAGTGGGTGAAATTCTCCGGCGCCACCTGGGCCGCCGACGGCTCCGGCTTCTGGTATGCGCGCTATGACGAGCCGACCGGCGAAAATGCCCTCAAGGCCGTCAACCAGTTCCAGAAACTGTATTTCCACCGCCTGGGCACCGACCAGTCCGCCGATGAGCTGGTCTACGAGCGCAGCGACGAGCCGGACTGGGGCTTCATGCAGACCCGCTCGGACGATGACCGCCATCTGGTGATCGCGGTGTGGCGCAGCACCGAAAACCGCAACCTGGTGTTCCTCAAGCCGCTGGCCGATGCCAAGGCGCCGGTAATCGAGCTGATCGACCAGTTCGATTACGAGTACAGCTATGTCGGCAACCAGGGCAGCCGCTACTTCTTCCTCACCGATGACCAGGCACCGCGCCGGCGCCTGATCGCCATCGACCTGGACCGGCCCGGCCGCGAGCACTGGCAGGAGCTGATTCCCCAGTCCGAAGCGACCCTGGAAACCGTGGTCCGCACCGGCGACCGCTTCGTCGCCAGCTACCTGCACGATGCCAGTTCCGATGTCCGCCTGTTCGAACTGGATGGCCGTCCCGCCGGCCAGCTCGACCTGCCCGGCCTGGGCACGGCCATCATCCGCGGCGAACGCGATTACGACGAGGCCTTCATCGTCTGGACCAGCTTCAACCAGCCGGCCCGCATCGACCGGCTGGACACCACCAGCCAGGTCATGACCACGTTCCGTGCGCCGCAGTTGAACTTTGATCCACAGGCCTATCAGACCCGCCAACTGTTCTTCACCAGCCGCGACGGCACCCGGGTGCCGATGTTCGTCACCGCGCGCAGCGACACCGCGCTGGATGGCAGCAACCCGACCCTTCTCTACGGCTACGGCGGCTTCAATATTCCGCTCACGCCCAGCTATTCACCGGCCAACATGGCCTGGCTGGAAGCCGGCGGCGTCTACGTGCAGGTCAACCTGCGCGGTGGCGGCGAGTACGGCCGCGACTGGCACCAGGCGGGCACGCGGCTGGACAAACAGAACGGCTTCGACGACATGGCCGCGGCGGCCGAACACCTGATCGCCAGCGGCTGGACGGCGCCACAGCACCTGGCCATCCACGGCGGTTCCAACGGCGGCCTGCTCGCCGCCGCGGTCGCCATGCAACGGCCGGACCTGTTCGCCGCCAGCGTGCCGGCGGTGGGCGTGCTGGACATGCTGCGCTTCCGTGAGTTCACCATCGGCCGGGCCTGGGAAAGCGATTACGGCTCGGTGCTCGACGAGGCCGAATACCGCGCCATCCGCGCCTACTCGCCGCTGCACAACCTCCAGGCCGGTGTCGATTACCCGGCGTTCCTGATCACCACCGGCGACCATGACGACCGGGTATTCCCGGCCCACAGCTTCAAGTTCGCCGCCGCCCTGCAGGCGGTGCAGCCACCACGCCCGGCCCTGATCCGCATCGATGTGCGTGCCGGCCATGGCGCCGGCAAGCCGGTCGACAAGCAGATCGCCGAGCGTGCCGACGTGTTCGCCTTCATCGCCCACCACACCGGGCTGGCGCTGGACTGAACCGGGCTGGCCGGCGGGAAGACCGGGCCGCCGGCTCGGTCTGACCCGGCGATCTGACGGCCAGGTAACTTGGCCCGACGGCCAGGTCATGCGACACCGGCCGGTGATTTGGGCCGGCCGGCGAAAAACCCTGGCTCCCCGGATCAGGCCGCCAACGGAGCCTGCAGACAGGCTTCGGCCTCGGCCACCACCGTGCCGGCACGGATCAGACCGACGGCCGCTTCCAGATCCGGAATCAGCACCCGGTCGTAGTCGAGAAAGTCGATGCCGGCCGCGCGCACCGCCGCCAGCACCGCGGCCATGGCCGGCGCCGCGTGCACGGCCTTCTGGCTGCGCAAATCCTCGGCCAGCACCGCCAACTCCTCGGCGAAACAGTCTTCGGCCTGCGGCGAGAGCCGTTGCGGGCGTTCGATCTTGGCCGCCAGACGCGAGTTGTCGGCGGCCAGCTCGGCCGCGGCCGCCAGCATCCGTTGGCGCAGTTCAAGGGCCTGGCTGGCAACCAGCAACTCCAGCGCCAGCACCTGGTCGACATCGCGCAACATGGCCAACAGGTCGAGGGCGTCGGTGGCGCCCATCGAGACATGGTCCTCGGTATTGGCGCTGGTCGGGATCGAGTACACGGCGGCAGCATGCGAGCGGGTGGCCAGGGCATTGACCAGGGCGGCGGCGGTGTACTGCACGATCATCAGGCCCGAGTCGGTGCCTTCGGGATTGGCGATCAAAAACGGCGGCAGGCCATCGCTGTTGGCCGGATCGGTGAGCTTGGCGATGCGCCGCTCGGCGATCGATGCCAGCACCGGCAACGCGGACTTGAGCTGCGCCAGCGCCAGGGCCAGCGGCATGCCGTGGAAATTGCCGGCCGACACCACGCTGCCCTCGTCGGGAAACACCAGCGGATTGTCGGTGACGGCATTGAGCTCGATGGCGAACACGCGCGCGGCGTGGGCGGCGGCGTCCTTGACCGCGCCGTGCACCTGCGGCACGCAGCGCAGGCTGTAACTGTCCTGCGGCTGGGCGCGCTTGCCACCACGGAACGGCAACTGGCGCTGGTAGAAAGCTTCCCGGCCGACGCGCTCGGGCAGCGGCAGCCAGCGCCAGCGCAGATCGAAGTTGTGGCGCGAGCCGGCACCTTCCGGCCAACTGTCCGCGGTCCAGGGATGAAACCGCGGCGGCCGATGGTAGGGCTGGTCGATGAAGCCGCTGCCGGCGAGCAGACGGCGCAGGTTGTCGGCGCTGGCGACCTGGCCGGGGTGCGGCCGGGCCTGGTGCACGCGCTCATCCAGCGCCGCACTGCGGGCGCAGAAGGCCTCCATAGCCAGAGCGGCAGTGATGTCGGCGCTCTTGAGCTGGCGCTCGATATCGGCCAGTGCCAGCACGCCGACGGCCAGCATCAATGTGGTGCCATTGTTCAGCGCCAGGCCTTCCTTGGACGACAACACCAGCGGCGCCAGGCCGATCGCCGCCAAACCTTCGGCAGACGTTACCGGTTCACCACGCAGGCGCGCCGGGCCACGGCCCAGCAGCATCAGTGCCAGGTGCGACAAGGGCGCCAGGTCGCCGCTGGCACCGACCGAACCCTGGGCCGGAATCACCGGCAGCAGGTCCTGGTTGAGGCACTGGCAAAGTTGCCCCAGGGTGGCTTGACGCACGCCGGAATGGCCCTGCAATAGCGTATTGATGCGGATCACCATCATCGCCCGGACGACATCGTCGGGCAGCGGCTCACCCACGCACACGGCATGGCTTTCAATCAGCTTGCGCTGCAGTTCGGCGACCAGCGTCTCATCGGGCAAGGCACCGGAAAGCGATTCCGGCCGCTGCCGGTTCTGGCTGAGCAGGCGCTCGGCATTGCTGCCAAAACCGGTGGTGATGCCGTACAGCGGCTCACCTTGCGCCAGCAGTTCATCCAGGAACGCGGCGGCCGCCTCGACCCGGGCCAGGGCATCGGCAGCCAGCTCGACGGCGGCACCGTGCCGGGCCACCGCCACCACCTGGCTGCGATCCAGATGGTGGCCGTCCAACATGATCGCAGTCATCGCGCCGGCTCCGCCGGGGCGCTGGGCAAGGCTGCCGCCAGCCGCTGCAACAATTCTCCGGCCAGAGCCTCGGGCGTCACCTCGAACTGCGTCTGCGCACGCAGATCCTTGACCGTGACGACACCGCGCGACAACTCGTCGCTGCCCACGATCAGCACGAAGCGGATGCCGGCGCGGTCGGCGTACTTGAGCTGGCGGCCGAGCTTGGCCGCCTCAAGCTGCGTCTGGACATTGACGCCGGCCTCGCGCAGGCGGCTGGCCAGGGCCAGCGAATGTGACAGCAGGTCCTCGTCCATCAACGCCGCCAGCACCTGCACGGTCGATCCGGACTGCCGATACAGACCCAGCTCGCGCAACTGCCAGAACAGGCGCGTGGCGCCAATCGACAGGCCCACGCCGGGCAGGCGCGAGCGGGTGTAGTTGGAGGCCAGATCGTCGTAACGGCCGCCCGAACACACGCTGCCGATCTCCGGATGCTCGCTGAGCACGGTCTCGTAAACAGTGCCGGTGTAGTAATCCAGGCCGCGGGCGATGGCGAAGTTCAGGCGCAGATGGCTGTCGGGGACGCCGAAATCGGCGACCCGGGCCAGCACCTCGCGCAGTTCGGTCACGCCCTGCCCGAGCAACTCGTGCTGATGCTCGGCCGCCAGACGATCCAGGATTTCGGCCGCATCGGCATACGATTGCGAGCGCGTGCCGACGAAGGCGAGCAGCTTCTCCACCGCCGCCGCAGCCAGGTCGAACCGCTCCAGCAAGGTCTGCCGCAGCCAGTCCGGCCCACGCTTGTCGAGCTTGTCGACCTCGCGCAGCACCAGCTTTTGCTGCTCGCCCTCGGCGATGCCCAGATCAGCCAGGAAGCCGCGCAGCAGCTTGCGGTTGTTGATCTCGATCATGAAGCCGCCGAAATCCAGCTCGGTGAACAACTGGTGGATCACCGCCGGCAGCTCGGCGTCGTAACGCACCGGCAAGCTGTCCTGGCCGACGATATCGATGTCGCATTGGTAGAACTCGCGGAAGCGGCCGCGCTGGGCGCGTTCGCCGCGGTACACGCGCTGGATCTGGTAGCGCCGGAACGGGAACGAGAGCTGGCCCTCGTACTGGGCGACATAGCGCGCCAGCGGCACGGTCAGGTCAAAGCGCAGCGCCAGCTCCGGCTCGCGGCCGGCCTCGCGGTCGCCGGTGGACTGGGCGAAATAGACCTGGCGCTCGGTTTCGCCGCCCTCCTTGGTGAGCAGCACCTGGGCCAGCTCCATGACCGGCGTCTCGATCGGCAGGTAGCCGAAGCGCTCGTAGGTGGTGCGGATGGTGTCGAGCAGGCCCTGGAAGGCGATCTGCTCGTGCGGCAACAACTCAAGCGCCCCGGGCAGGGTGCGCGGCTGGACCAGGGACATGGGCAACCTCGAAGATGGCCTGGCCGGGACGCTCCCGACAAGGGGCGCCAAGATTAGCAAAAAGGCCCGCCGCCGGCCGCCGGGGCATTGCGCAAAGCCTGCCCGCCGTCTATCATTCGCGGCTCGTTGTCGTCGGGGTGTAGCTCAGCCTGGTAGAGCGCTACGTTCGGGACGTAGAGGTCGCAGGTTCGAATCCTGTCTCCCCGACCAGCAAAGACAACGCCTTGCACGACGCCGGCCCCGCAGCCGGCGTTTTTGTTTTCTGGCCCATCACCCGGTTGGCCCGCGCGGCCGGAGCTTGCGTCATCAACGTTGCTGCTCGTCGCCATCGAGCAGGAAGTTGAGCTCCGCCATCTGCGTATGCGCCTGGTGCAGTGAGCGGCGGCGCAGGTCGTCTCAGAGCCGATCGATCAGATCCGGCAGGCTGGCGTAAGCTCGGCGCCAGGCATCAAGGCTGGTGCCGTGCGGTGCCAGCACGCTGGTCCGCGCGATGACGTGGGCTTGGGGCAAGTAGTCGCCAATGGCAGCCAGCCCAGCCGTGGCAGCGGTCTTGCTGGCGGATGCCGCCGGCATATCCGGCATCGCTAACGCTTCCCGCCACTGCGCCAGCCATTGCCTGTCGGCCATAGATGACTGCTCCCGTGCCAGCCACCAGAGCGAGAGCGCCCGGCCCACGTCCTTGCTGAAGCGCGGCGGTGCACCGGCCAGGTTGGCGATTGGTGTGCGATCTGGATCGGCATGTTCCAGCAAATGAGCCAGGGCCATGCAGGCCGGCCGCGCGACGCGCAGCCCGAAGTCAGTCTCCTCGGCCCGGTGAACCGCCACAGCCATGAAGCGAAAGCTGGGCAGGCCAAAGTCACCGGCATCGGTATGGAAGCGTCGCCAATGCTTTCGCGTGGTTTGCCCGCTGACGGGCTCGGCCAGCAGTTCCACGAACCAGCCTTGCTCGCCCGGCGGATTCAAACGCAATGCGGGAAGCTCGTCGTCCGCAGTATCCGCCGTACCGGCGGCCATGCCGCGCGGGAACCACGGCTGCCAGCCTTCTGCCGACCTTGCCCCAGCTTCTGCGCTATGGCGACCGCGTCGACAGCGGGCCGCAGCAGCAGGTCGATATCCTTGGTGGCAACCGTGTGCGTTCCGGAAACGTCGCGAATCGCCCAAGCGGTGGCGATGCTCCCGATCACCACGACATCAGCGCGCAGGGCCGGCGGTATCGGCAGTGACACTGTTCGCAGCAGCTCACCTGCATCCAGTTCCGGGCGCGCATTCATAGCCGCACTTCCTTGGCGTATTGACGGGCTTGCTCTGGCAGCCCCATGTCCAGCAGGGACAGGAATACGTCGCAGCGGTGAGCACAGCGCACTTGCCGGGGCCCTGCATCCCGTTCGAATCGGGTACCGGCGCGGATCAGGGTGACCACCACAGGCGCGGGCGCCAGCACGTTGGGCTCCGGTTCCAGGCCATCGTCCAGGAGCCGCATCACAGCCGCGTCCAGCGTCTTCTCGCTGCGCGGGACATGGGCGACAAGGTCCAGACGCGGCGTGCCTGCCAGGTCCAGCGAGGCAACCTCCTGCTGGGCCACAGGAGTTCCGGAAAGCGCGAAAAGCTGCCACGACTGCGGCCCATCCGCTCCAAGCAAGGGCTCGGCTCGCGCCAACAACTGTGCTGGTGGCTTGATGCGTGCCCCTTGCTCGAAACGAAAGCGCAGGGTTTGCGGCAATGCGCCAATGCGGCTGAGCTGCGCCATGGACAGCGTTTCCGGCGCAACCTGGGGCCTGCTCAGGTGCGGAATCAGGCGCGCATCGCGCAGGGCAGCCAGTGCCTTGCGAACCGGGGTGACCGAAGCTCCGAGAGCTGCGACCAGGCCGACCTGGGTGCCCGCGGTTTGAGCCGCGACCCCCGCTTCCGGCAGCGGTCCATTGCCTTCCAGGCTGGCGCCAACCAGAAGACGCAAGACCTCGTACCGGTAGTTGGGCGGGTCCAACGCCAGCAGCGATGAATGTGTCGGCTGGCTCGACTTGTCCATCCAAGTGGCTGACCGTTCTATCGCCAAGGTCATGCGGGCCCGGATCTGCTGGGCGAAAGCCGGCAGCAGGCGCTGCCATTCCTGGCGCACCGTTGCCTCGGCAATGACTGGATCGACGACGAGCATCCGGCCTTGAGCCTGGTCGGTTGCGGCCAATTCCGCAGCCAAGGAGCCGATCTCGGCTCTCAGGTCGCGGGTGTTGCGCAGATTTTTTACAACCGTCTGGATCGGAGCTGACATTGGCCCCTCCACCTCGTCCAGATATTATTCTGCATGTAATTTTGCTGTCTGCAAGTAACTTCTGTCGCGCATGTGCCAACGCCGTCTTCAACCAGACCGGCCCACTTGCCTGCTCCAACACCCGGGTATCGCCGGGCCGCTCTTAGTTGTCCACCTACATCGGCGCGAACAACGCGTCCAGGTCGCCCTCGTCGAAACGCAGGCGCTGGCTGCTGCCGCCTTCGAGCACGGCGCGGGCGAGTTCGGCCTTGCGTTCCTGCAGCCCCTGGATCTTCTCTTCGACGGTGCCGGCACAGATCAGCTTGTAGACGAACACGGGCTTGTCCTGGCCGATGCGATGGGCGCGGTCGGTGGCCTGGGCCTCGACCGCCGGATTCCACCAGGGGTCGTAGTGAATCACGGTGTCGGCGGCGGTGAGGTTGAGACCGACACCACCGGCCTTGAGGCTGATCAGGAACACCGGCACCTGGCCGTCCTGGAAGCGGCGCACCAGACCGGCGCGCTGGCTTCCCGGTGTTTGCCCGGTCAGGGTCTGGTGGTCGATCTTTTCCGTGTCGAAGGCGTCTTCGATCAGGGCCAGCATTTGCGCGAACTGCGAGAACACCAGGATCCTGCGGCCCTCGTCGACCAGGCTGCGGACCAGCTCGATCAGCGCCGCCAGCTTCACCGATGTCTTGAGCTTGCGCGCGCTGGCCAGCTTGACCAGGCGCGGGTCGCAGCAGGCCTGGCGAAGTTTCAGCAACGCGTCGAGAACGACGATGCCGGCTTGCGCCAGGCCGCGCTCGGCAACGACCTGCTGCACCCGCTCGTGCTGGGACAGGCGCAGGGTTTCGTACAGGCTGCGCTGGTCGCCGGCCAGTTCCAGGCTGCGCACGATTTCGGTCTTGGCCGGCAGGTCGGCAAGCACATCATCCTTGCGCCGGCGCAACAGCAGCGGGCCGATACGCCGGTTCAGGCGCTGCTGGCGATCGCCATCGCCGCGTTTTTCGATCGGCGTGCGGTACAGGCGGGTGAACTGGCGCGCACTGCCGAGCAGGCCCGGCTCGACGGCGTCGAACTGCGCCCACAGCTCCCCCAAATGATTTTCCAGCGGGGTGCCGGTCATCGCCAGCCGCCGCTCGGCGGGGATTTCGCGTACCACTTGCGCGGCTTGACTGCGCGCGTTCTTGATCGCCTGGGCTTCATCCAGCACCAGCAGGCTGAAGCGCTGCCCGAGCAGGCGCTCGCGGTCACGCGGCAGCAGCGGATAGGTGGTGATGACCAGATCATGTTCGCCGATCTCGTCATAGCGATCGGCCCGGTCGGCGCCGTGCAGCACCAGGCAGCGTAGCGTCGGCGTGAACCGGACCGCTTCGTCACGCCAGTTGCCGACCAGGCTGGTCGGGCACACGATCAGGGCCGGTTGCTGCAGATCGCCGCCATGCTTCATGCCGAGCAGGTGGGCCAGCACCTGTACCGTCTTGCCCAGGCCCATGTCGTCGGCGAGTACGCCGCCCAGGCCGGCGCCGGCGAGAAAATCCAGCCAGGCCAGACCCTCGCGCTGGTAGCCGCGCAGTTCACCGGCAAAGCCCGGGGCCAGCTCGCCGCGCGCCGTGGCGGAATCGCGCAGCCTGGCCAGTTGCGTGCGCAGGGCATCGCTGCCGCGCCACTGCAATGGCCCGGTATCGGCCAGCCGGGTCAGGTTCTCGGCCTGGCTGCGGTGCAAGCGCAGGCGATTGCCCTCCGGCTCGGCCTCCAGCCATTCCAGCAGGGGCGCGATCAGTTCGCGCAGACGCTGCAGCGGCAGCCGAACCCGCCGTTCGGCGTCCAGAGCAACGGTCCAGGTGGCCGTGGCATCGTCGTTGTCGCTGCCGGCATTGGGCACCAGAACGAAGGCGGGGTTGGCCAGCACCCGACGCAGGATCGGCAGCAGATCGACGCGCTGGCCATCCAGGTCGATGCCCAGATGCAGGTCGAACCAGGCCGAGCCGCTGCTTTCGATGTCCGCGTGCCAGTCACCGGCATCGAGCCAGCGCTGATGGGGAAAATCACCTTCGTAGATGATCTCCACGCCAAGCCCGGCCAACCGGGCCAGCAGCGGCCGCCATTCCTCGGGCCTGGCCGGTCCGTAGCCGGCATAGGATTCACACAGGAAATCGCCAGACTGGAACGGCACCCGACGCAGGCCGTACTCGTCCTGCACCAGATGGATGTCGATCAGGCCACTGTCATGGACCAGGTCCAGCAGCCGTCTTTCGGCCGCCGGGTCGCGCTGGAACTGGACGATGTCATCGCCGTGCATCTTCCGCACCGTCCACTGCGGATCATTTTCATCCACCCGCACACCGCCATAGTCCAGATGGATGCGCGCCGCACCGACGCTGTCGGGCAGCTCCGACCAGTCCGAGCGCAGCTTGGCCTGGATCGGCACCCGGCGCACGCTCAGGCACAGGCGTGGCGGCGGGGTGTTTTCCAGCCGCCGCACCGCGCCACGGGCAGCGGCTGGAGGCAAGGGCAGCGCCAGGACCTGGTCAGCGACCTGGCGATTGAATTCGGCTACCTCTTCGGGCGGCAGCGGTGGCGCGTCGGCCAGGGCCCGCACCAGACCGGGAGCCGCGTCGACCGGACCGAAACGATGGCCCTCGCGATCCAGAAACCACAAGCGCCCGCCCTGCAACAGTTGCGATGTTGGGCTGCCGTCGATCCGTGGCATCAGTTGCTGGCTGCCATCGTCCTGCGGCTGCCAGTCCAGCGCCAGTGGCAGGCCGTCGACCCAGGTCAGTGTCTGGCGTTCGGCGCGATCGGCAAACAGCAGGTACTGGCGCGCCAGCCGGGCCACGGCCCGTTCCTGGTAGGCCGTTGTCACCCGCAGCCAGGTCAGCGCGCCATGGCGCACCTGGGCGCAATCACGCAACAGCAGGACCAGGGCATCCTCGACATCTTCGGGCCAGCCCTCGGCCGGCGCCGGCGTCGGACCCTGCGGCCCGGCGAGCACCGACCGCGGCGCCACCCAGGGCTTGGACTTGCCTGGGCGCAGCCACACCGGAGCCACGTATAGCGGCGCCGTGCGGCCATCGGCCCGGCCAGGACTGCCGGGGTGATTCCAGCTTTCCGCGGCCAGGTCGGAAACGAACAGGGCAAAGGCATGATCGCCATCGGCGAGCTGTGACGCTGGCGCCAGATGCCCGGTCATGTCCGTGTCACCAAGCTCGCGCAGCCAGGCGCGCCAGAACGCTCGTCCGGCACTTTCATCCGGGCCTTGTCCAAGAGCCGGTGACGCCGGGGCTGAGGCGTCGGCCCAGCTTGATGCCGGCATCTGGCTGGCCACGATCAGGGCCGCTGCGATGTGTTTGCAGTTGATGCCGACGGGACAGTCGCAACGGCCGCCGATCAGTTCCTGACCGCCCTCGGTGCGTATGCCAATCAGGCACTGGTAGGGCCGGCGCGGTTGACCGCGCACCTGCGCCACCAGCAACACGCCGTCGGCACTGACCAGCTCCTGGCTGAGGCCGAACACGCGCTGATTGGCGGCATAGTCGGTGCCACGGCGCAGGGTCGCGCTGTCAAACAGCGTACGCCAGGATTGCGCCGCCAGCGTCCGGGCGATGTCGATCTTTTTCATGGTCGATGACGTAGTGGCCATGGCCGGGCGGGACGGCAGGCCAGGCGGCTTGCCGATCAACCCCACACGGCCGTTGAACGTGGACGATAGGACATCACTCCGGGGGCGTCGTGAGCGGCCGTGCCAGCCGACAAAGGCACGCAGCCGGCTGAATCGAAATACCGGGAAACGCTACCGGACAATGCAGCGCGGCAGCCTAGCATGGTCGCCCGGGGCGATCACCGATGCCGGCGCAGCCTTCGCGTCGGGGGCGACCGCCAGACCCTGCGGCCGGCCGGCATGGGCAGCGGGCGGGCCGGTATCATCGCCGCCATGAGTACCCGCTTCATCCACCTGCATGCCCACAGCGAATTCTCGCTGCTGGATTCGACCATCCGCCTGCCCGGCAAGCCCGGCGACGGCCTGCCGCGGGACGGCGCTCCGGCCAACCTGGTCAGCCGTTGTGTCGAGCTGGGGCAGCCGGCGGTGGCCCTGACCGATGCCAGCAACCTGTTCGGCCTGGTCAAGTTCTACCGCGCTGCCGAGGCCGCCGGAGTGCAGCCGATCGCCGGTTGCGATCTGCTGTTGGCGCCACGCCGGGAACACGAAGCGCCGACCCGCATCACCGTGCTGTGCCAGAACCAGGAAGGCTACCGTTCCCTGTGCCGCCTGCTCAGCCGCGGCTGGATGCAGGCACCGCGGGTCGATCATCTGCCGGTACTGCCGGCGCAGTGGCTGCAGGAACACAACCACGGGCTGATCGCCTTGATGGGCGCGCAAAGCGAGCTCGGCGCCAGCCTGGCCGCCGGCGACGAGCAGGCCAGCCGGCAGCTGCTGGAGCCGTGGCTGGCCTGTTTCAACCAGGACCGGCTGTATCTGGAACTCACCCGCTGCGACCGCGCCGCCGACGCCGCCTTTGAACCGGGCGCGCTGTGGCTGGCGCGCAGCGCCGGCCTGCCGGTGATGGCGAGCAACGATGTCCGCTTCCTGGCGCGCGATGATTTCGAGGCCCATGAGGCGCGCGTGTGCATTGCCAGCGGCCGGATCCTGGACGACCGCCGCCGGCCGCGGGACTACAGCGCCGAGCAATACCTGAAATCCAGCCAGGAGATGGTCGAGCTGTTCGCCGACCTGCCCGAGGTGCTGGACAACACCGTCGAGCTGGCCCGGCGCTGCAGCCTGGAACTGTCGTTGGGCCAGTACGTACTGCCCGACTTTCCGGTACCCGAGGCAGAAAGCCTGGCAAGCTGGATCCGCAAGGAAGCGCACACCGGCCTGGACCGGCGTCTGACCCGGCAGGCGCCAGCCCCGGGCCACAACATCCAGGATTACCGCCAGCGTCTGGACCGGGAAGTGGATGTCATCGTCGAGATGGGCTTCCCCGGCTATTTCCTGATCGTCGCCGACTTCATCAACTGGGCCAAGGCCAACGCCATCCCGGTTGGACCGGGGCGCGGCTCGGGCGCCGGCTCGCTGGTGGCCTGGTCGCTGGGCATCACCGATCTGGACCCGATCCCCTACGACTTGCTGTTCGAGCGCTTCCTCAATCCCGAGCGCGTGTCGATGCCCGACTTCGACATCGATTTCTGCATGGACCGGCGCGATCAGGTGATCGACTACGTCGCCGACAAGTACGGCCGCGACCAGGTCAGCCAGATCATCACCTACGGCACCATGGCGGCCAAGGCCGTGGTGCGTGATTGCGGGCGGGTGCTGGGCCACCCCTATGGTTTCGTCGACGGCATCGCCAAGCTGATCCCGATGACCCTGGGTGTGAGCCTGGACGATGCCCTGGCACGCTCGGCCAAGGCGCAGGCCAATCCCGAGTTCGCTTCGGCCGAGCTGATCCAGCGCTACCAGGAAGACGAGGAGGTGCGCGACCTGCTCGATCTGGCGCTGAAACTGGAAGGGCTGGCCCGCAACGCCGGCAAGCACGCCGGCGGCGTGGTCATCGCGCCCAAGGCCCTGAGCGAGTATTGCCCGATGTACGCCGAGCCGGACGGCGGCAATCCGGTCACCCAGTTCGACAAGGACGACGTCGAAGCCATCGGCCTGGTCAAGTTCGACTTCCTGGGCCTGCGCACGCTGACCATCATCGACTGGACGGTGGCCTCGATCAACGCCCGCCGGCACGAGGCCGGTCAGCCGGCAATCGACCTGGCCGGCCTGCCGCTGGATGATCGCAAGGTCTACGAGCTGTTCTGCCGCGGCGACACGGTGGCGGTGTTCCAGTTCGAATCCACCGGCATGCGCAAGATGATCAAGCAGGCGCTGCCGGACCGGTTCGAAGACCTGATCGCCCTGGTCTCGCTGTACCGGCCCGGGCCGATGGATCTGATCGAGGACTTTGTCGAGCGCAAGCACGGCCGCCAGCAGTTCGATTATCCCGACCCGCGCATGGAACCGATCCTGGCCCAGACCTACGGCATCATGGTCTACCAGGAACAGGTCATGCAGATCGCCCAGAGTCTGGGCGGCTACAGCCTGGGCGGTGCCGACCTGCTGCGCCGGGCGATGGGCAAGAAGGCGCCCGAAGAGATGGCCGTGCAGCGCGAAATCTTCCGCGACGGCGCACAGAAGAACGGTATCGGCCAGGCGGTCGCCGACACCGTTTTCGACCAGATGGAGAAGTTCGCCGGCTACGGCTTCAACAAATCGCACGCCGCCGCCTACGCCCTGGTCGCCTACCAGACGGCCTGGCTCAAGGCGCACTATCCGGCCGACTTCATGGCCGCGGTGCTGTCGGCCGATATGGACCGCACCGACAAGCTGGTCGGCTTCATCCAGGAAGCCAGGACGCTGCGGCTGACCATCCAGCCACCGCACGTCAACCATTCCAGCTATCGCTTCCGGCCCGCTCCGGGCAACAACATCACCTATGGCCTGGGCGCGATCCGCGGCGTCGGCGCCGGTGCCGTCGAGGCCCTCATCCAGGCACGCCAGTCCGGCCCCTACCTGGGCCTGGCCGACCTGTGCCAACGCGCCGGCACGGCCCGGATCAACCGGCGCGTGCTGGAAACCCTGATCCTGGCCGGGGCCTGCGACGGCCTGGCCGGCAACCGTGCCACCTTGATGGCGCAGTTGCCCGAGGCCATGCGCCTGGCCGAGCAGCAGCACGCCAACCAGGCCGCCGGCCAGCACGACATGTTCGGCATGTCGGCCGGCGATGAGGGCACCGCGGCGGTGCTGACGACGCCCGAGCAGCCCGACTGGCCGCTGCGCCAGCGCCTGAGCGGCGAGCGCGACACCCTGGGCTGGTATCTGAGTGGCCATCCCACCGAGGAGGATCGACCGCTTCTGGAACAGCTGGTCGGCACGCCGATCGGTACTGCCGGCAACCTGCTGCGGCCCGGTGACTCGCGCGGCATCAGCGTGGTCCTGGCCGGGATGGTGGTCGACATCCGCAAACGCGGCGACAACAGCCAGGGCTTCGTCTCATTGGAGGACTGGAGCGGCCGTATCGAGGTCAGCTTCTACCGCGAACACTGGCTCGACAACGCGCCGCTGCTGGCACGCGATCAGATCGTGCTGATCGAAGGCCAGCTCAGCGTCGACCGCTTCAACAACGATGGCGGCCTGCAGTTGCGCGGACGCCGGGTGCTGGATCTGCAACAGGCGTTCACCCGAGCCGCCGAAAGCCTGCAGCTGACCGTGGACGCCAGCGCCGGCATGGACGCCGTGCTGGCCCTGCTGCGCTCGGCCCGGCGTGGCCAGTCCGCCCTGCGCCTGCGCCTGCACACCGTCAACGCTGAAGGCGTCATCGTGCCCGGGCCGGATTGGCGGCTGGAAATCGACACCGCCCTGATCGAGCGCCTGAGCGCCCTGCCCCAGGTAGTTGATGTCGACCTGCGCCTGCGTCGCTTGACCACCCTGGGCGATGCCAATGGTGGCCAGGGCGACGACGGCCACCCGGGCGGCCGTTCCAGCGCCTACAACCGGCCAGCCGCGCAGGAATCCGAAGACGCCCTGGCCGCGCGCCTGGCCGAACAGGATTGAGGCAAGGCCTGGACTGCGATGCCGGCGGTCGCGGCCGTCAGCCGCCGGCAATGCCGCCCTTGGCGATCAGATCGGCCAGAGGTGCCAGTACCAACCGAACACTGACAGGCTGATGCCAGCCAGACCGACCATGACGAAGCCGATGCGGCTGGCGCGCGGCACCGCCGAGAGCACGGCAACCACTACCGTGACCAGGCCGAGCACGCCGGCCGCCGGCCCCAGCCAGGCCAACCAGCGCGCCCAGTCGTGCAGGCCGAACAGCAACAGCGCCGGGGTAACCTCGAAGGCCAGACCGGCGGCGGTGCCCAGGCCGGCGACAAAGCCCACCGAGGCCAGGGCGGTGAGGCCGGCCAGCCAGCGGGTCAGGCTGCCGGGCAGGCGCTCGCGGCGATCAAGTTTGCGCGCCAGCCAGGCAAAGACCAGCAGCAGCAGGCCGATCAGGCTGATCGCCAGTGACACTCCGCCCCAGGCGCCGTGCGCGACCACCTGCTTCTTCGATTCGGCTGCCAGGATCGCCAGCCGCGGCAGGGCGCTGGTGGCGAAGTAAGGCGCCAGGTAAGTGGCCGCCTGTTCGCCGTCGTTGACGCAGTCCATGTCCAGTTCGGCCTGGGGGTCGTCGAAGAAGCGGTTCAGGAACTCGCCACCGCACTCCAGCGAGCGGGTCGGGCCATGGCCGGCGTGCGGGAACTCGACCAGGCGGCCATGGCTCAGGCCGGACATGATGTATTCGGCCAGCGGCGTCGGCGTGATCGGATCCCAGGCGCCGTTGGCGACCACGATGGGCAAATCGCTACGCAATGGCGCGTACAGGGCCGGGTCGCGGCTGCCCATGCCCTGCTCGGCGCAGGTCTGGGCCATGGCGGCGACGGTGTCGACATCGCCCAGCAAGGCGGCGGCCAGCAACGGATGCCGGGCATGCTCATCCTGCGCCACGCGCACCATCTGCTCGACGTAGCCGTCCTGGCAACGGATCGCCATCGCCATGCCGGCACCGAACTGGTCGGTACCGGGCGTTTCCAGACCCATCGCCGACGCGATGCCCTTGAACAGGATCGGGTCGCGAGTTTCGACCGCCCGGGTCAGGCCGGCGATGATCGCCGGGATGGCCGGGTGCGTGGATTGTTCATAGAGCAGGCTGAAGGGCAACCCGGCGACGATATCGGCGAAAATATACGCCTTGCCGTCCGGATACATTTCGCTGGGCTCGACCTCCAGGGCAAACGGCTCAGCCAGCACCGACTGGATCGCGGCCAGGTAGCGCGGCACCAGATCCGGCCAAGCGTCGTTGCAGGCGGGCTGGCTGGCACAGGCTTCTGCGAGCCGGTCCAGTCCACGCTGATACCAACTGGGCATGCGCATCAGCTCGGCGATATCCAGCGGCACGATGGCGTCGATCACCATCGCCTGGACGCCGTCCGCGTCGATCCGGGCCACGGCCTGGCCGAGCGCCGAACCATAGGAGATGCCCCAGACGTTCCAGCGCTCCAGGCCCAGCGCCTGGCGCAGGGCACGCACGTCGCGGGCGTTTTCGATGGTGTTGTAGCCGCGCAGGTCCACGCCCTGGGCACGGGCGCGGCGGGCGCAATCGATGGCCTGTTCCATGCGCAGGCGCTGATGATCGGCGAAGTTGTCGCGCACCTGATCGGCCCGGTTGCGGCTGCCGAAGAACGGGCAGAAGGAGCTGGAATAGCCGATGCCGCGTTGCTCCAGGATGTACAGGTCGCGCTGCTCAAGCAGGCGGTGGTCCTTGAGCTTGCCGACGTAGTAGCTGACGGCAACGCCGGGGCCGCCGGTCAGGTAGATCACCGGATCGGGGCGGGTCTGGACCGGCTTGCCGCGCTTGTCTTCGCCGGTGGCGACCAGGCGCACGAAGTGCAACTCGATCATCCGGCTGCCGGCGACCTCGCGGTTTTCCGGCACCTGGATCAGGCCGCATTCGATCTCGCCGTCCTCGTAGTCGATGGCGCCGCGGAACGGGCAGACCACGGTATCGGCAGTGGCCTGGCGCAGCCATTCGATTTCGGTCGGGGCGACAAGGTCGGCGGTATCCAGCGCGCTGCCGTCGGCGGCAATGGCGAAGGGTTCGGGCAGGGCTTCTTCGGCTGCGATGTCAACGGCGCTGTCGGCGCCAGCCACCGGCGCATCCGGCACGGTCTCCGGGGCAATGTCGGCCGGCTCGCTGTCGAGCAGCGGTTGCCCGACCTGTCCATCTGCCTCGTCCTGCGTGACCGTCTCCGGCCGGCTTTGTGTTTGCGTCGCTTCCAGGGTTTGCGCAGTGGCCGGCGGCAGCCAGAACAACAAGCCAAAGGCCAACAGCAAGGACAGGCGGCTGCGCATGATCGGTTTCTCCCCGGTGGTCGGCCGGGGCATCAAGCGATGCCCGGCGTGGATGGCTTTCGATATGGATGTCCAGGCGCCATGGTAGCCGCGCCGGCACGGCGATGCTGCGCCGACAGTCAACGCCGCGCAAGCCTACGATGCCTGCCGCCGCGGTATGGCCAGCGCAGCCAGGCGAGTTCGCCAGCAGCCGCGCTCAGCTTTCCGGCAGCCGTCGCAGGCGCACTCGCAGGTCGTACCAGGCGGCCTGGCCGGTGACCGGATCGGCGTGGGCATAGCCGTCGTTGCGTCGATCCGGGATCAGGTCATTGAGCAGGAAGCCGCGGTTGAACTCGGGCGCATCGGCAGCCAGCTTCCAGGCGCCGGACTTTTTGCCGATGGCGTTCCAGGTCCATACCGTGCCCGGCTCGACACCGCCGTGCAGGCCGATTTCGACCTGGATGCCGGCATGGGCGCTGTCAACGGCGACGCGGTCGCCTTCGGCCAGGCCATGTGCGGCGGCCGTGTCCGGGTGGAGGTACAGCACGTTGCGGGCGGCGATCTGCCGCAACCAGCGGTTCTGCGAGCCCCAGGCGTGGTACATGAACATCGGCCGCTGGGTGATCGCCGACAGCGGGAAGCCGGGGCCGCCGTCGCCGGCACCGGCACCGTCAGCCGTGCTGGCAGCATCGGCATCGGCATGTTCAAACGGCGGATACCAGAACGGCAACGGATCGAAATAGCGCTCGACCCGCTTGCGCTCCTCGGCCGGCGGCAGCACCTCGCCATGGCCACGCGCGGCCAGGCGGAAGGTCTGCAGGGTTTCGCTGTAGAGCTGGAATACCAGTGCCTCGCGGTTGCCGCCGCTGGCCCAGTCGGCGGACAGGAAGCCCAGCTTGGCGGCCCAGGCCAGATAATCGGCGTTGGCCATCTTGTTGTAGCGGCCGGCCGGCGGTACCGGCGTGCTGAAGAAACTGTCGTTGCCGATGTAGGCATCGACCTGCCCGGGGTTGGCTGCGCCCAGGCCGGTGTCGTGCCCGGTGGCGCCGCGGAAACCCATCAGCAGGCCCACGCCGGGCGCGCGCTCATGGTTGGCCATGTAGTCGGCATAGCCGCCGGGATAACGCGCCTTGCCGTCGGCATCGACCATGCCGGGCAGGCCCAGGCGCACGCCCAATTCCAGCAGCACATCCTGGAACGGGCGCACGTCACGATCCGGCTGCACCACCGGATGGCGGATGGCATCGATGGCGGCATCGGCCTCGGAGATCGGCCGGTCCAGCACCGAGATGCAGTCGTGGCGCTCCAGGTAGGTGGTGTCGGGCAGCACGAGGTCGGCGAAGGCGACCGTTTCCGAATCATAGGCATCGACATAGATGATGCGCGGAATCCGGTACTGACCGGTGGCCGGGTCACGGTCGGTGAGCATTTTCCGGGTCTGGCGCGTGTTCATGGACGAGTTCCAGCCCATGTTGGCCATGAACATGAACAGGGTGTCGATCGGGTAGGGATCGCCGGCCCAGGCATTGCGGATGACGGTGTGCATCATGCCGTGCACGGCCAGCGGGTACTGCCACGAGAAGGCGTGATCGAGCCGTCGCGGCCCGCCGTGTTCATCCACCAGCAGGTCCGCTGGCGACTGCGGATAGCCCAGCGGACCGGCGTCCAGGCTGCCATCGGCGCGGCGTGTCTTGCCAGGGCGGTTACCCGGTGGTGTGCCCTTGGGATACGGCGGCTGGAAACGATGCCCGCCGGGGACGTCGATCGCTCCCAACAGCATCTGCAACACGTGCAGGGCGCGACAGGAGTGGAAACCGTTGGCGTGGGCGGCGATGCCGCGCATGGCGTGCATGCTCACCGGCCGGGCGGTGAAGCCGTCATGGCGGCGGCCATGGACATCGGTCCAAGGCTGCGGCAGCACAAAGCTCTGCTCGAAGGCGGCATGGGCCAGTTCGGCGGCGATGCGCCGGATATCGACGGCCGGCACGCCGCAGCGTTCGGCCACCGCTTCGGGCGCGTACTGCGGGTCCAGGTAACGCTGGGCGAGCAGTTGGAAAGCCGGCACGGCCCGGCGACCGTCGGGCAGCGTGAACTCACCGACCACGGCCGGCTGCAGGCCGGCTTGCAGCGCGTTGCGCAAGGCGCCACGTCGCGGCTTGCGGGTCTGCGCCCTCACCCCCGGCCCCTCTCCCGGGGGGAGAGGACAGGCGTGGGTGGTAGCTTGTGCCTGCGCCGCTGACCCTTCTTCCGGGGGCAGAGGGGAGTCGGAGGACCAGCACAGGGGATGGCCGGCGTCATCGCGGGCGATCAGGCCGTCGTCGGGCGCGCCGGGGTCGTCGATCACCAGCCAGTGGGCGTTGGTATGGGCGACCAGGTAGTCCAGGTCGATGCGGTCGGCGCGCAGCAGTTCGTGGATCAGGGCCATGGCGAACAGGCCGTCGGTGCCCGGCCGGATGCCGATCCACTCGTCGGCGACGGCGCCATAGCCGCTGCGCACCGGGTTGACCACGACAATCTTGGCGCCCCGCGCCTTGAGCCGGCCCAGGCCGAGCTTGATCGGGTTGGAATCGTGGTCCTCGGCGACGCCCCACATCATCAGGTAGCGGCTGTGCTGCCAGTCCGGCTCGCCGAACTCCCAGAACGAACCGCCGAAGCTGTACATGCCGGCGGCGGCCATGTTGACCGAGCAGAACCCGCCGTGTGCCGCGTAGTTGATGGTGCCGAACTGCTGCGCCCACCAGCCGGTCAGGGCCTGGCTCTGGTCGCGGCCGGTGTAGAAGGCGAGCTTGTCCGGATCGCTGGCGCGGATGTCGGCCAGCCACTGCGTGGCCAGCGACAGCGCCTGGTCCCACTCGATCTCCTTGAACTTGCCTTCGCCCCGTTCGCCCACACGCAGCAGCGGCTTGCGCAGCCGGGCCGGCGAGTTGTGCTGCATGATGCCGGCGCTGCCCTTGGCACACAGGACGCCGCGATTTACCGGATGCTCGGGGTTGCCCTCGATGTAGCGCACCCGGTTGCCGTCCAGATGCACCCGGATGCCGCAGCGGCAGGCGCACATGTAGCAGGTGGTGGTCTTGACCTGGTGGCCGCCGGCCGCAGCCGGGCTGGCACCGTCGGCAACGGCTCCCGGACCGGATGCGGCCGTCGCCTGCCTCACACGCTGGTTGTTGTCCATACGGCCATTATTGCGGCAACAGCGACGCCGTGGGCACCGCGGCCGTTGCCAGACAGCAGCTGACGAGGTTGGCAGCCGGTCATCAATGGCATCGGCATGGCAGGGCAGCGGCCTTCCTGGTTTGTTCTTCCCGCCAGGTCGGTGGCGCAAGAGCGCCCCTGGTCCATTGAGGAGCAGTGACCGTCGGCAAGGCATTGCGGCCCCGGAAAACAAAAAAGGACCTCCCGTTGGAGGTCCTTTCGCAAGGTTGGACCCTGCCGGCGCACTGCCGGCAGGGTCATTTCGGTTACTGACCGGTCAGCGGGTGCCGACGATCAGGTTGTCCATCGTTGACCACGCGTTGGCCGGCACATCCGGCGCATCGATGGTGATCGAGGTGATGGTGCTTTCAGTCACGAAACCGGTGAACGTGCTCGCGGATGTCACATCCACCGTGTGGCTGGTGCCGTTGGACAGCTGGAACACCACCGATGTACCTGTGGCATTGAAGTCGATGTCCGTGGCCCAGAAGTTGCCACCCACCGCCGACACGTTGCCGCTGGTGAAGGTGATCTCGATCTGGTCGTTGGCCGAGTTCAACGAGATGAAGCCCGGACCGTTCCACAGACCACCCTGTTCGCCGTTGTACGGCAGCGCCGAGTAGACCGAGTAGCTGAAGCCGTCCTGGCTGAACAGCATCGGATCCTCAACCAGGTTCAGCGGCACATTGTCAAAGCCTTCCTCGTAGTGGCCGCCCAGCACATTGGCCAGGAAGTCGGCACGGTCGTCGTAGATGCCCGGTTCACCTTCGCCCGGCCCGCAGTCCGGATAGCCCGGAGCACACTCGAAGCCGTTGGCGAAGATGCTGTCGCCCGGCGCACCGATGATGGTGGTCACCGCGGTGGCCTCATCGTTGGCCGGGTTCGGATCGCCACCGGCGTTGCTGACCACACCCACCGTGGTCACCGGGCCGTCCTCAGCCAGGGCATCGACGTCGACGTCGACACGCAGCACCGCCGCGAACTCGCCGACCGGCAGCGCGCCGGAGACCAGTTCACAGGTGACATCGGCACCTGCCGCCGAGCAGCTCCAGTCGCCCGAGCCCTCGATGACGCGGCCGGACAGGAAGCTGAACTCGTCCGGCAGCGCCAGCGCCACCACCACATCGGTGGCCGGATTCGGACCGAAGTTGGCGACCGAAGCGATCAGGCTGACGTTGTCACCGGCATGGACCGTGCCCGGAACACTGAACAGGTTCAGTGCCAGGTCGGTACCCAGGGCCGGCGAACCGACCACGAACTCCACCGGAACTTCAACCAGTGAACGGCTGGGGTCGTTGCTGCGCACGCAGATGCTGGCCTCGTAGACACCGTCGGACAGGCCGGCAGCATCCAGGGTCACGCCAACCGCGTGGTCGGCACCGCCGGCGGGAATGGTTCCGCCCGCCGAATCCAGCGACAGCCAGGGCACATCGGCCGGATCCGAGCAGTTGCCGCCGGCAACGGCAATGCTGAAGCTCAGCAGCTCGGCACCGTCCTGGATGGGACCGACCAGGCTCGCCGCACCGGTACCGGTGTCGACGGTGTACATCTGGCTGTTGCCGCCGCCGTGGTAGCCGGCCCAGTACAGCACGCCCGTGGACTGGTCGAAGTCCATGTCCTGGGCGAAGTTGGCATCCGGTCCCAGCGCACCGATCACCGACATGGCGCCACTGGTCTTGTCGATAGCCAGCAGCGTGTCGGTACCGATGTCCAGGCCATACATCAGGCCTTCCGGCGAGACGGCAATGGCGATCACGATGTTCGCACCGGTGATCGGCCCGACCAGCGTGGTCACGCCGGTTGCCGGATCCACCGTGAACAACTGGTTGCCCGCCGCGCTGTTGGCGGTCGCGTAGACGATGCCGGTGGTCGGATCCTGCGTCGCGCTGATCCAGTTGGCACCCGCCGGCGTGTTGCTGACCACACCCAACTGGGTAGGGGCACCGGTGGCCGTATCCAGGTAGCCGTAGGTACCCAGTGGCAACGCGGCACCGTCACCCGGCGTGCCGGCAATGAAGAACTGGCGGCTGAAGTCGTTGTCCAGGAAGGTCGCCGCATAGATGGTGTTCACCTGCGGATCGACGATCGAGGTCAACACACCCGGTACCAGGGCATCCAGCGTCACATAGTCGGTGTTGGCCCAGCCGGTGTTGCTGTAGGCCGGCACCTGGGCACCGCCACGGCCACCACGGCCGAACACTTGGGCACGTGATACCTGACCGTCGCCCATCAGCGCCTGCTCCTGCAGCTTGGCCAGCACTTCAGCCGGCACCTGCTCGGCCACAGCCGACGCGTTGGCGTCGAACTGGCCGCCATGGGCACGCTGTGTGCTCGGGAAGTGTGCACGCGGGTTGCTGGCACCGGCCGGAGCTTCGTCCAGCGTGTAGACCAGGGCACCGTTGCCGATGTTGCCGATGGTCAGGGCCTGGCTGACGCTGTCGCCCGGATCGGCGGCGGCACTGATCGCCGTCGGGTCAACGGTGATTTCCGGTGCGGTGACAGTGACCTCGACCGGTACCACGACCATGTCCAGCGGGCTGCCATTGTCGTTGGCGATGCACAGCTCGGTGCCGTAGGTGCCCGGCTCCAGGCTGTCGACCACGTCCAGGGTCACCGCCTGGCTGCCGGCCACGGCGACGGTGCCGGAGGTCGGCGTCACGTCCAGCCAATCCACCGACGGATCCCAGCAGCTCATCGGCCAGTTAGCCGAATCACGGGCGATGAGCTCGACATTGTCGATGAACGCCCACCAGGTCCAGCCCGAAGTCCAGTGCCAGCGCAGGTGGATCGTCTGGCCGCCATAGGCCGACAGGTCGATTTCCTGCGCCACCGGCGCACCGGTATAGCCGGTGTTGGACGAGTAGCCCTGCACCGTGGTCCAGGTGCTGCCACCGTCGGTGCTGACATCCACGTTGAGGTTGGGCGTGGACAGGTGACGGTAGGACAGGTCAAAGGTCAGGATCGCCTGGCCGTAACCGGTCAGATCCAGTTCCGGGCTGATCAGCGACGAGTCATAGGTCTGGCCCGAACCACAATCGTCCGCGTCGATGGCTGCACCCAGGCTGCCATCCGGTCCCGGCACGAAGCCAGACATCGAGCTGCCATTGGTCTGGAACCACGGGCAGGCGGTGGAGCTGTTGTCTTCCAGGGTCCAGCCGGCCGCCGGGAAGGCGCCCTCGAAGTCCTCGGAAAGCACGGTCGCCATATCGGGTATCACGGTCCAGTCGATAGCCGCGCTGCCTTCATTGCTGAGGGTCACCACGGTGCTGGCGCTTTCACCCGCCGCCACTTCGATGTCAACCATGCCCGGGCTGACCACCAGGTCGCCATTGCCGGCGCTGGTGGCTACGGTCAGGCTGACCGGAACCTCGACCAGCGGATTGACCGCGTCGTTGCTGGCGATGCACAGCAGGGCTTCGTAGGAACCATCGGACAGGCCGGTGGAATCCAGGGTCACCTCGACCTGGCTGGTGTCGCCCGCGCCGGTGGTGCCTGAGTCAAGGTCCACGCTCAGCCAGCTGATGTCTTCCGGCGCGTCACAGCCTTCCGGCAGCGGACCGCCGCCGGTGGAACCGTAACCGCGGATCATCCAGTTGCCGATGAAGTTCGGCCCAAAGGTGTCGATCACACCAAAGGTCGGGCTCGGGAACACCGGCGGGTCGGCCGGAGGCGCGCCAAACCCGGCCCATGAGCGTCCCTGCGACGGCGAGGACTGGTCCTGTGCCGCCGGGAAATGGGCGCTGCCGTGGACATAACGCATCACCGCCACGATCAGGACGTCACCCGGTCCGGTGACCTCGATGTTGACCGGATAGGTGTTGACGGCACCCAGGCTTTGAATCGCCTGGCCCGTCAGCGAGCCGACATGGGTGGCGCCATTGGCGGGATTGCCGTCGGCATCCTGGTAGACATACAGGTCGATGGCCTGGCCAACCGCCAGCGGATTGGTTCCTGTCGCTACGTCGAAGGCCAACTGGATCTCGTTCAGGGTGAACGGGAACTGCGACGGATCAGGCGTGAAGCGGTTGAACCACAACCACTGCGAGGTGCCACCGATGCCGATGTTGTTCTCCAGAGTGCCGTCGTCCAGGCTCAGGTCGACGTCACCACCGCCGCGAGGCGCTGGCGCGATTGCACCCGTGCCCGGAACGGCCTGCAGTTGCGACGCGCCGGCCGCGGCCGAAACCATCGGCTGGCCCGTGCCCTGGCTCAGATCCAGCGTGACGCTGGCCGTACCGGCCTCGGTAATCGTCCAGGTCAGGTCGGCGTCGCCGTTGTTGCTGATGTCCAGCGTGTGCTGCGTGCTGGTGTTGGTGTCCTGGACGCTGGAAATGCTGGCCGGATCGACCGAGATTTCCGGATCGCCACCGCCACCGCCATCGGGAATGGTGATGGCATTGCCGTCACCGTCGTAGGCGTACTCGACGATGGTCGCCGGGAAGCCGGTGGTGCCGGTCGTGGTCAGGCGGATGTAGCCGTAGCAGACCGTGCCCGGAACCGGGTTGGCCAGACGGCCGTCGCAGTTGAAGCGGATGCCAACGTAGCCATCGTTGCCTGCCAGCCACGGAGCCGCCGGCGTGCCGGTACCGGAGGACGCCTGGAAGCTGGTCGCCGGACCCACGGTGTCGCCCGGCTCAAGCATGGCAACCGCCGTGCCATCCACCGCCAACCGCGCCTGCCAGGTGCTCAGGGTCCAGAACCGCAGAGCGCCGCCGCTGCTCCAGAAGTTGACGTCCCAGTCACCCGTGATCGGCCCAGTGTCATTGAAGGTTTCAGTGACCAGGTTGAGCGTGGTGCCATCCAAGGTCACGGGAATCGACTTGTTGAGCAGTGACGAGTAGTAGATGCCATTGGCACCACCACCACCGCCGGTGACTTCCATCTCGACCGGCACCACGACCAGCGGATTGGCCGGGTCGTTGCTGGTAACACACAGGTTGCCACTGTAGGTGCCCTCGGCCAGGCCGGTGGCGTCGTAGGTGACGTCGATCTGGACGGAGTCACCGGCGTCGGTGCTGCCGTTGGCGCTGGACAGGCTGAGCCAGCTCAGGCCACTGGGGGCATCGCACACTGCAGGCGGGGCGGCGTCGGTGGTGATCGCAACGTCATCAACGAAGAAGTTGGAGAGATCCGGTCCCTGCAGCTCGGAATAGAACTCCAGGGTGTGGGTACCGCCAACGTAGGCGCTGATGTCCAGGCTGATCTCGCGATAGCCCAGGCTGCCGCAGCTTGGATCGTCGGCCGTCGTCGTCCACAGGACGTCGCCGCCGAGCGACACTTCCAGGAAGTCATCACCCGAGCCGGAGCAGGCGGTTTGTTCGACCCAGAAACTCAGGCTGGCATCGCTCGCGGACGGAATGGCCACATCCTGCCTGGCATAGCCGATCTCGGCCGAGGCGATACCGCCGAACCACGCCCACCACGTGCCGGTACGGGGGCCGGTGCCGGTGCCGGTGCCGCAGTCGGCGATGGTGCACAGGAGCGTGCCGTAGTTGGAGGAAGCCTCATCCCAGAAGGGATTGGGTGACCCTGCCTCAAAGCCGCTATCGGCGACGATGCTGCCGCGTGCGGCCTCATTGGCGAGCAACTGCGCTTGCTGGCCGGCGCTGCGGTTGATGCCGGCCGGCGTGCCCAGACGCTCGGGAACACCGCTGCCAGCCATCGCCGGCTCGGTCTGGATGTCCCACAACAGGGCATCGCTGCCCAAGGCAGCGGTATTGGCGATGGTCAGCGTATCGGCACCGGTATCGCCTTCGGCGACGCTGGCCGACAGGCTGGCCGGAGCGACATCGATCTGCGGATCACCACCGCCGCCACCACCACCGGTGACGTTCACGCTGACCGGTATCTGGACGGCCGGGGTGACCGGGTCGTTGGAATCGATCGTCATCACGTACTCGTACAGGGCACGCGAATCCGGGACCACACCGGTGGCGTCGGCGGTGACGGTCAGATCCAGGAAGCTGTCGCCGGCGATGGCACCGGTGTCGGGCACCACGGTGACCGTCGGTACGATGCTGCCGTCATCCTCGTGACCGTGCACGGCCAGCACCCAGGACAGATCTGCCGGTGCCGAGATCGCATCGACGAGGTTCTGCGGCTCAAAATAAGCCGCTCCGCAGTCGGTGCTGCTCCAGTAGGTGTCACCGGTTTGGCCCAGCTCATTCGCCGCGACATGGGCACGGTAGGTGCCGCCACTGGCGGGGATGTGCTGCTCGATCGCCATGATCGAGCCGGCCGGCACCGTAACCGGCAAATCGAAGTTCACCTCGATCACGGTCGCCTGATCGGCCGGAGCGACCGTGTAGCCGGCACTGCCAAGCAGGGTCAGGTTGGCCAGTTCGAAGTCGCCATCGACGGTGTAGACATTGAGGGTCTGGGCATTGCTGGCGGTGTTGAAGCCGATGCCCGTCTCGATCGAGGTCACCGAGAAATCACTGGTGATGCCATGGTCGGCCAGGTCGAACACGCGCCAGAAGCTGTTGTTTGCCGTCGAGGTCTGCGGGTTGCCGGTGCCGCAGATACCGAGGGAGTTGACGATGCTCGTGGAGTTGGACTGCGTCAGCTCCGCATCACCGTCAACCAGGCGGGTGATGGTGGTGGTGAACTCCAGATCCTGGGCGCCAGCATCGGCCAGATTCATCACCGAGACATCATGGCTGTCAGCCTCACCGGACTCCAGGGTGAACTCCAGGGTGGCCGGATCGACGCCAATCTGTGCCGGCGGCAACGGGTCACCGTTGGTGACCTGGATATCGTCGATCCACCACGTGGCACCGAAGTCGCCCTCATAGACAAAGGCAAGGCAGACATCCTGCTCGGCATAGCCGCTCAGATCGATGGCTACGGGGGCAGAGCGCCAGACAATCGCGCTACTTGAACCAGGGGTGTCATCGATTTCAGCCACTTCGACGAAGTCGCCATCAACCGGATCGCAGCTGCCGTTGGAAAGCCAGACGCCGCCGTAGATGTAATCCTCCATCCATTGACCGGCATCAATGAAATACAGGGTGTTGGTGCCCGGACCCAGCTCGACCACTGGTGTGACCAGCCAGTCGTCCTGAGCGCCGGAACCCCAGTTCCGCTTGGCCGAAGCCGGAGCGCTGGAGGACTCGGCTGTATCGCGCGCCCACTGGGCACTGGCGGTGCCGGCCAGCAGATGCCGCGACCAGCCAGCCGGCGGGAATGCCGCATCGGAGAAATCTTCCCAGAGCAGTTCCACCTCACCGCCGCGGGCACGCTGCTCGCGATGAATGGCAGAAATATCAAGGACCTCCGCCGCGGAAAGCTGCAGGTTCGACGCGGTGGGCGCCAAACTTTCGGCCGCGTGCGCGGTAGAGCCCAACCAGAACGCCTGGCTGGCGACCAACGCCGCAAAGCCAAGCCCTAATGAAATTTTGCGCATGACAACTCCCTCTACCTACGGATGACCAGATGGAACCCGGAACAACGGAGCAGGGACATTAACAGCCACTAAACATGGCTGCAAGCGGTCATCTGCGTGACCGATGCCGGATTCGCCAAACCACCATGGGATACGTGGCCCCAGATTCAATTTGCGGCACCGCAACATAAGTTGCCGGGCGCCGATGCCGTGAAAACCATGTCCCGGCCAGCCCAGATCCCGCCCTGCGCGTGGGCACGACAGCTTCCGTTTTCGCTGGCAAAAGGGCTTTGCTGGCCGGAGGGGCCGGCCCAGGAAGCCGGCACCCGGGGAAGGGCGCGATGTGCCCGGTTGCCAGGCGCGAGGCGGCGCGGCGCACGGGCGAAAATGCCGGCGCCGCTGCGCGTGCGCCAGGCCCGGGCGACCGGGGTGCCGGGCCGGATACCGGGCGGATCCGGAACCGGGGGGTGCCTGCGGGGCGCGCGGACCGGCAGCGGCTCGGCCGGCCGCTGCCGCGCAGGCCACGCCACCAGGTGCGTTGCCGAAGCCCGGCCGGCCGGTGCCCGGCAGGCGCCCTACAATGGCGCCATGGCCCAGACCCTGCTGCTGATTGACGGTTCCTCGTACCTGTACCGCGCCTTCTTCGCCCTGCCGCCGCTGAGCAACCGCGCCGGCGAGCCGACCGGGGCGCTGTTCGGGGTGTTCAACATGTTGCGCAAGCACCTGGCCGATGCGCCGGCGCGCATCGCCGTGGTGATGGATGCCCCCGGCCCGACCTTCCGCGACGAGCTGGACCCCGAGTACAAGGCCAACCGGCCACCGATGCCGGACGACCTGCGCGCCCAGCTGGAGCCGTTGCTGACGCTGATCCAGGCCCTGGGCCTGCCGTTGCTGCGGATACCCGGGGTCGAGGCCGACGATGTCATCGGCACCCTGGCCCGCCAGGGTTCGGAGGCCGGCATGGAGGTGGTGATCTCGACCTCGGACAAGGATTTTGCGCAACTGGTGGATGAGCGCATCGTGCTGGTCAACACCATGAGCAACGGCAGCCGGCGCGACCGGGACGGCATCATCGAGCGCTATGGCGTGCCGCCCGAGCAGATCGTCGACCTGCTGGCGCTGATGGGCGACAGCGTGGACAACATTCCGGGCGTGCCCAAGTGCGGCCCCAAGACCGCGGCCAAATGGCTCCATGAACATGGTTCGCTGGATGCGATCATGGCCGCCGCCGACAGCTTCAAGGGCAAGCTGGGCGAGAACCTGCGCGCCACGCTGCCGCGGCTGCCGCTGAACCGGGATCTGGTCACCATCCGCACGGAACTGGCGCTGGCTGTCGGCCCGGAGGACCTGGTGCCGGTGCCGGCCGATACCGATGCCCTGCGCGAGCTGTACCGGCGCTACGAGTTCAATGCCGCCCTGCGCGAGCTGGATGCCGGTGCCGAGGCCGGCCAGCCGGCATTGTTCGCCGGCGAGGGTTCATCTTCCGCCATGGGGTCCGCCACCGACACCGCGTCGGCGGGCGCCGCCGATGCCCTGCCCGCCAATGGCGACCCGGTATCGCGCCAGTACGAACTGGTGACCACTGACGAAGCCTGGCAACGCTGGCTGCAGCGCCTGCGCCAGGCCAGCCATTTTGCCTTCGATACCGAAACCACGGGGCTGGATCCGTACCGGGCCCGGCTGGTCGGGCTGTCGTTTTCCGATGCGCCCGGCCAGGCCTGCTATGTGCCGGTGGGCCATGACGGCCCGGATGCCCCGGTGCAGTTGCCACTGGCCCAGGTGCTGGCTGATCTGGCGCCGCTGCTGACCGATCCGCAGCGGGTGACCATCGCCCACAACGGCCGTTACGACCTGCATATCCTGGCCCGGCACGGCCTGCCCGGCGCGCTGCCGCGCCACGACACGATGCTGCAGTCCTATGTGGTCAACGCCAGCGCCGTGCGCCATGACATGGATACCCTGGCCGGGCGCTATCTGGGCGTGACCACGATCCGCTTCCAGGATGTCGCCGGCAAGGGCGCGCGACAGATTCCGTTCAACCAGGTGGCGATGGAACCGGCGCTGGCCTATGCCGCCGAGGATGCCGACATCACCCTGCGCCTGCATCAGGCGCTGTGGCCGGAGCTGACCCGCGAGCCGGCCCTGCGCCAGGTTTATGAAACGATCGAGATGCCGCTGCTGCCGGTGCTGGCGCGGATGGAGGAGCGCGGCGTGCTGATCGACACCGCACAACTGGCGGCCCAGGGCAGCGAGCTGCGGGCGCGGATGCAGGCGCTGGTCGAGCAGGCGCACACGCTGGCCGGGCAACCGTTCAACCTGGATTCGCCCAAGCAGCTGCAGGCGATCCTGTTCGAGGAACTGAGCCTGCCGGTCACGATCAAGACCGGCAAGGGCCAGCCCTCGACCAACGAGGAGGCGCTGTCGGCCCTGGTCGACCAGCACGCCCTGCCGCAATTGATCCTGGATTACCGCAGCCTGGCCAAGCTGGTGTCGACCTATATCGACAAGCTGGCCGACCAGGTGCACCCGGAAACCGGCCGCGTGCACACCAGCTACCACCAGGCGGTGGCCGCGACCGGCCGGCTGTCATCGTCGGACCCGAACCTGCAGAACATTCCGATCCGCAGCGACGAAGGCCGGCGCATCCGCCGCGCCTTCGTAGCGCCGCCGGGCTGGCGCATCCTGGCCGCGGACTATTCGCAGATCGAGCTGCGGATCATGGCGCACCTGTCCGGCGACGTTGGATTGCTGGATGCCTTCCGCGACGGCCTGGACATCCACCGGGCCACTGCCGCCGAAGTCATGGCCAAGCCGCTGGATGAGGTCAGCACCGACGACCGGCGCTCGGCCAAGGCGGTGAACTTCGGGCTGATCTATGGCATGGGCGCATTCGGCCTGGCGCGGCAACTGGGTATTGGCCGCCAGGAAGCGCAGGACTATATCGACCGCTATTTCGCCCGTTACCCCGGCGTGCGTCAGTACATGGAAGCTACCCGACAGCAGGCGCGCGAGTCGGGTTTTGTCGAAACCGTGTTCGGCCGGCGCCTCTACCTGCCGGCGATCCGCGCGCGCAATGCCAACGAGCGCCAGGCCGCCGAGCGGGCGGCAATCAACGCGCCGATGCAGGGCACCGCGGCCGACATCATCAAGGTGGCGATGATCGACCTGGATGCGCGCCTTCAGGCCAGCGAGCTGCCGCTGCGGATGATCATGCAGGTACACGACGAACTGGTGTTCGAGGTGCGCGAGGACGCCATCGACCCGGCCCGGGAGCTGATCCGCCAGCGCATGGTGGCCGCCGCGCAGCTCACCGTGCCGCTGGTGGTGGATGTCGGTATCGGCCAGCACTGGGACCAGGCGCACTGACCGGCAGCGTGTGGCCGACGCCAGCGCCGGCATCGCACGTGTGCGGCGCAATCCGCGGCGGCCAGTGACCTGGCCGGCGCACGGGTGACGGGCGCTGATGGCGGAAGGGAGTGGGAGTCGAACCCACCCGGGACAGGCTCACTGCCCCCACCGGATTTGAAGTCCAGCCGTCCCACCGGGGACGCTTCCCTTCCATGAAGCTGGCAAATGGTCCAGCTTGAACCGTGACACACCGGAGCGTGTGCAGGTGCCTGGCGTCGCCTGGCATTGCCTGGCTGACTGGCCGACGCACTGCCGCCAGGCCAGCCGAATCAATTGTCGTACAGATCGAGCCGGTGCGGGTTGAGCCGCCGGCGGTCGCCACGGCGCCGGGTCAGGCCGAGCCGGTCGAAGAAATCCAGGATCTGGATCGCCACCTTGCGGCCGTTGTCCAGGCGGTCGCGCAGGTCGGCGGCGACGAACCAGCCCTGCGCCTTGCCGGCGGCGATGTCGACCATGATCGCCACCATCTCGCGCACCACCTGGCGATCGAAGAAATGGTCGTGGGCGATTTGCTCGGTGTGGCCCAGGCGCTGGCTCAGGCGCAGCACCCGGCGCACCTGGTCCTCGTCGATGGCCAGCTCGCCAGCCAGATCGCGCACCCGTGGTGGCCGGAAGCGGCCCTCGCCCACTAGCCGCGGCTGCAGGCGTTGCCATAGCGCTTCGTCGTCCGGCGCCCACTGCACGCGGTGGCCGGGCAGGTGCAGGAAGGCGCCCTGGCTGGCGATGTCGCCGGCGGCCAACTCGGCGCGCACGAAATCGGCAAATACCGGCCTGTCCAGGACCGGGTCCAGCGCCAGGCGCAACTGCTCGCGGCCGATGCCGGCCAGATCCGGATTGGCCTGGTGGAAACCGGCCAGGGCCTGCCGCAGGTGGCCGCGCAAGCGGGCATGGGTGGCCGCCGAGATCGCCAGGCTGCCGATCGTGCGCAGGCCGGCGTCCCGGATCATCGCTTCGGCGTTGTCGGCCGACAGACCACGGTCACGCAGGAACTGCGCCATCGACACCGGTGCCAGCGCCGCCAGCCCGGCCAGTGCCGCCACCGGATCGCAGGCCCGGGACGCGGCCAGCCAGGCCAGACGCGCCGGCGTCGCGCGTCGCCTCGATGGCGCGCGCAGGTCCAGCAACACGCCGCCGCCGAGGGTGCGTCGGGCCGAGGTATCGCGGATCACGAAGCGGTCACCGACCTGGGTCGCGACCGGCCGCGCCAGTACCAGTTGCACCAGGCCACGCTGGCCCGGCGCCAGCGGCCCGGCCAGGGGCACGATGCGGGCGGCAACCTGCAGTGTCTGGCTGTGCAGGCGCACCGGGAACCAGGTGCCGATGGCGGCCGGCTCGCTGGCCAGCACCCTCAGTTCGGCGTCAATGCGGTCGGTCGGCGCATGCCGGGCCGGGGCCAGGATCAGGTCACCGCGGCGGATCGCCTCACGGTGGATGTCCTCGCCGGCCAGGTTCAAGGCGCAACGCTGGCCGACCTGGCCGATGTCGGCCTGGCGATTGTGCACCCGCAGGCCGCGCACTCGCGCCGGCAGCCCGGCCGGACTGACCCGAACCGGATCATCGACCGCCACTTCGCCATCAAGCACGGTGCCGGTGACCACGGTGCCGCTGCCGGCCAGGGTGAAGCTGCGATCGACCGCGAAGCGAAACAACCGCGGCAGCGGCTGCGGGCGCGCGGCGGTTTCGTGCTCGATCTGCACCGCCGCGGCGGCCAGCGCGGCACGCAGTTGCCCGATGCCCTCGCCGCTGCGCACCGACACCGGAATCACCGCTGCCTGCGCCAGGCCGGTGCCAGCCAATAGCTGGGCAATCTGGTCGCTGACCTCGGCGCGCCGTTCCGGGCCGGCCAGATCGGCCTTGGTCAGGGCGACGAGGCCGCGGCGATGGCCGAGCAGATCCATGATTGCGACATGCTCGCGCGTCTGCGGCATGACGCCGTCATCGGCGGCGACCACCAGCAGCACCAGGTCGATGCCGCCGGCCCCGGCAAGCATGGTGTCGATCAGGCGCTCGTGGCCGGGCACATCGACAAAGCCGGTGATCGCGGCGGGATCATCGTTATCGTTGCGCCCGGCAGCCGTGGTATCCGTACCGCCGGCCGGCGCCAGGTCGGCATAGGCGAAGCCCAGCTCGATGCTGATGCCGCGCGCCTTCTCGTCGGCCAGGCGGTCCGGATCGGTGCCGGTCAGGGCCCGGACCAAGGCCGACTTGCCGTGATCGATATGGCCGGCGGTGCCTACGATCACAGCGCCGCCAGCGCCTCCAGCAGATCGTCGTCGCGGTCCAGGCAGCGCAGATCAAGAATCAAGGTGCCTTCGTGGATGCGGCCGAGCACCGGCACCGGCAGTGCCCGCAGGCGCGCTGCCAGACGCTCGGGCGCGCCGCCACCGGCATCGTCGACGGCGACCAGGCGCAGGCCGGCGCTGGCCAGGGTATCGACCGGCAAGGCGCCGGAACCGACCTGGCTGGCACACTCGCAGGCCTGCACACGCACGCCGTCGCCGAGCAGCGCCTGCACCGGCGCCAGCAGGCGTTCGGCCTGGGCGGCAATATCGTCGCGGCTGCGCGACAGGTGGCGCAGGGTCGGCAGGTGCCCGGCCAGGGTGTCGGGGTCACGGTAAAGCTGCAAGGTCGCCGCCAGCGCGGCGATGCGGATCTTGTCCAGGCGCAGGGCGCGCTTGAGCGGATTGCGGTTGATCGCGGCGATCAGCTCGCGCCGGCCGACGATGAAACCGGCCTGCGGTCCGCCCAGCAGCTTGTCACCAGAGAAGGTGACCAGGCCGGCACCTTCGGCGACTGCCTGGGCGACAGTCGGTTCGCGGCGCAGGCCGAGCGCGGACAGATCCACCAGCGACCCCGAACCCAGATCATTGAGCAGGGGCACGCCAGCCTCGGCGGCGATGCCGGCCAGCACCGACGCCGGCACCTGGGCGGTGAAGCCTTCGATGCGGTAGTTGGAGGTGTGCACCTTGAGAATCAACCCGGTGTCGGGCGACAGCGCCTGGCGGTAGTCGTGCTCGTGGCTGCGGTTGGTGGTGCCGACCTCGACCAGGCGGGTGCCGGCGCGGGCCATGATGTCGGGCATGCGGAAGGCGCCGCCGATCTCGATCAGTTCACCGCGCGAAACAATCGCCTCGCGGCCCTGGCCGAAGGTGTTCAGCGCCAGCAGCACGGCGGCGGCGTTGTTGTTGACCACGGTGGCATCTTCGGCGCCGGTGAGCTGGCAGATCAGCTCACGCAGGTGGTCGTCACGTTCGCCACGGCCGCCGCTGTCCAGATCCATTTCCAGCGCCACCGCCTGCGCCATGGCCGTGGTCGCGGCCGCCAGCGCCGGCTCGGCCAGCAGTGCCCGGCCCAGGTTGGTGTGCAGTACCACGCCGGTGAGGTTGAGCACCGGCCGCGGCCCGGTCTGGGCGGCATCGGCCAGGTCGATGGCAAGCTGGTCGGCCAGGCCGGCAACCAGCGCGCCGGCATCGGCGCCGCCGGCGATCGCTTCGCGCATCCGGGCCAGGCGCTGGCGCAGGGCGGCAGTCACCGCGCTGCGGCCGTGTGCCTGCACCAGATCCCGGCCCGCGGCCGAAGCCAGCACGCGATCGACCGATGGCAGGGCGCGGAAAGCGCTCATCAATAGCCCACCAGCAGTGGATTGAATCCGGCCCGCCGATAGGGCGTGTCCTGCATCAACAGGTCCAGGCCCAGGCTGCCGACATCATCGGCCACCGGCTCCAGGCTGGCATTTTTCACCTGGTAGAAAATCTTGAACCAGCGCTGGCAGCCGCTGCAGGTCTCGGCCTTGACCGTCGCCTCGTCGGTGCCGACCGAGCGGTAGCCCAGGCCTTTGGTGGTGCCGCAGCCCAGGCAGCGGATCCGCACTTCATTCCATTGCGTGGCGCAGCCGGCGCAGGTGGCGTAGCGCACGTTCTCGATGCCCTGCAGGCCCATCACCGAGGAACTGACCGGGCGGCCGCCGCAGGCCGGGCAGACGCCGATACCGACCGGCGCCAGCGTGGCCACCTCCAGGCTGGCGGCGAGCCGGGCCAGATGCACCTGCACCGCCAGCGCGGCGAACAGGTGTTCGGCGGTGGCCTCGGCGGGAATCTCGTCGGCCAGGACATTGGCCAGCAGCCAGTGGCGCTGGTCGGCATTGGCCTGGACCACGGCAGCCAGTGCCTGTCGGGCGACGGCCGGCATCTCCAGTTCGGCCGCCCCGTCGAGCACGGCATCGAGCGCGGCGGCCAGATCGGGATCGGTGACCAGGCTGGCGCGGTCGATCGGCGGCATCGCCGCCGCGGCGGCGCGGCCGAGTTGACCGGCCGACAACGGCGCCGGCGCCGGCAAGGTCGCCACCAGCCGCGCCTGCAGCCGCGTCAGGCCGGCCAGCAGGACCAGATAGGGCGCCAGCTCGCTGGTTTCGGCCAGAAAGGCGAAGCGCCGGGCGCGGGTCTGGAACACCGACACCGGTGTCGGCAGGAAGGCCAGCGGCGGTTTGGCGACACCGCCAATCGAGGCCGGGTCGGGTTTGAACTCGTCACTCATGGGGTTGCCGGTAGGGAAATCATGCCGTGCAAGGTAACCCAAAGCCGGCCGTTGCCGCGCCGGCCAGCAACGCTCAGTCGCTGCCGCCGGTGTTGTCCCGGGTGTCCCGGCGGGCAAGCTCGCGCAACCACTTGCGGTGATGACGCCAGGCCCAGCCGCCGCTGACCGTGCCGCGGGTCATGGCGCTCAGGGTGCCGCGGACCCAGAGCGCGGCATACACATGGAGGATGAACACCAGCACGATGCCGATCGCCGACAGCGCGTGCACGGTCACGGCGACACGCCGGACAGGAATCGACACCATCCAGGCGAAGTACTGCTCCCAGATCATCACGCCGGTGACCAGCAGGGCCAGGATCAGCACGCCGAAGGCCCAGAACACCAGTTTCTGGCCGGCGTTGTACTTGCCCAGCGCCGGCAGGTTGTCGTCGTTGCCGCGCATGACATCGCCGATCTTGAGCGTCCATTCCAGGTCTTCGCGCGCCGGCAGGTTCAGCCGCCACATCTGGATGAACAGGCCAAGGAAGCTGAGCGCCATGACCACGCCGACGATCGGATGCAGCCAGCGGGTGGTCTGGCCGCCGCCGAACAGCGCGGTGAGCCCGTACAGCGACGGATGGAAGAAGGCGAAGCCCGACAGCACCAGCACGATCATGCACAGCGCGGTGAGCCAGTGGTTGGCGCGGGTGAAGCCGCCATAGCGGCGCAGGCTGACCGGCTGGTGGCTAACGATGGCATCGCCGGGAGCGGAGTGGATGCGCGGCTGCATGGTCAGGTCCTCCCGGAACCGCCGCCATGGCCGTGGCGGTCGGCGGGCGGCGGATCGGTCCCGATGCCGCCACGGGCGCGGTCACTGGCGCGGTCACTGGCAGCGCCATCGGAACCGTCATGCCCGCCGGCATCGACCAGCGCCTGGGCCGCGGCCTCATCCTCGGCCGCAACCTTGTTGGCGCGGGCGAACAGGCCATGCAAGGCGGCGCCGACCAGGGCGGCACCGGCGGCAGCCAGGCCGACCAGCTTGGCCGGGCCCTTCAAGGCTTCGACCAGGGGCGAGATCTTCGGATCCTCGGGCAGCCCGGCGTAGAGCGAGGGCTTGTCGGCATGGTGCAGGACGTACATGACATGGGTGCCGCCCACGCCCTGCGGGTCGTACAGGCCGGCCTGGTCGAAGCCGCGCGATTGCAGGTCGACGATGCGCTCGTTGGCCAGGGCGACCATGTCTTCCTTGGGACCGAAGGTGATGCACTGGGTCGGGCAGACCTTGGCGCAGGCCGGGCCCTGGCCGACCGCGACCCGGTCCGAGCACAGCGTGCATTTGGTGCTGACGAAGGTCTTTTTCGAAATCCGCGGAATGTCGAACGGGCAGCCGGCGACACAGTAGCCGCAGCCGATGCAGTTGTCGGAAATGAAATCGACGATGCCGTTGGAGTACTGCACGATCGCGCCCGGTGCCGGGCAGGCCTTCAGGCAGCCCGGATCGGCGCAATGCATGCAGCCGTCCTTGCGGATCAGCCACTCCAGGTTGCCGGTATCCGGGTTCTCGTACTCGCTGAAGCGCATCAGCGTGAACAGGTCCGGGGTCAGGTCGGCGGGGTTGTCGTAGACGCCGACGTTGTCCTCGATCTCCGGATCCAGGTCGTTCCATTCCACGCAGGCGGACTGGCAGGCCTTGCAGCCGATGCACTTGGAGACGTCGATCAGCTTGGCCACCTGGGTGAGCTGGCGCGCCGGCTCGGGCACATGCGCGGTGGCCGAGATGCGCACCACATCGCTGGCCAGCAGGTTGGAGGCCAGCGGCTGCACCGGCGGGTTGGCCGCCGCGGTCAGCGGCTGCGGCGCCCGGGTGGACGGGTTCGGGTTGCTCATGGCACCTCCTGCTGCGCCGCGCGTTCAATATTGACCAGGAAGGCCTTGAACTCGGGCGTTTCGATGTTGGCATCGCCGACGAAGGGCCCCAGTGAATTGGGACCGAAGCCCTTGCGCGCCGCGCCCTTGAAACCCCAGTGCAGCGGAATGCCGACCACGTGCACCGCCTTGCCATCGCAGATCAGGGGCTTGATGCGCCGGGTGACCACGGCCTTGGCCCAGATCTGCCCGCGCGCCGACCACACCCGCACCCGGTCGCCCTTGCTGATGCCGCGTTCCTCGGCCAGCTCGACGCTGATCTCGACGAAGAACTCGGGCTGGTTCACCGCGTTGACCTTGTTGTGCTTGGTCCAGTAGTGGAAGTGCTCGGTCAGCCGGTAGGAGGTCGCCACGCAGGGGAACTCCTCGCTGCTGCCCAGGCCGGCCAGATCATCGGGGAAGATGCGCGAGACCGGATTGCCGCGCATGCGCCGGTTGAGCGGATTCTCGACCGGGCTTTCGAACGGCTCCATGTGCGTGGGGAACGGTCCGTCGCGCATGAACCGGCGCGAGAACAGGCGGCTGGTGCCTTCCGGATTCATGATGAACGGCCCGACCTCGTGCGGCTTGGCGGTCGGGGCGATATCGGGCACGTCGGGACCGACCCAGCGCTCGCCATTCCATTCCACCAGCTTGCGCTTGGGATCCCAGGGCTTGCCGTCGATATCGCAGGAGGCACGGTTGTAGATGATGCGGCGGTTGGCCGGCCAGGCGAACGACCAGTTCGGATGCACGCCCATGCCGCTGGGATCGGCGTTGTCCCGGCGCGCCATCATGTTGCCGTCCTGCGTCCAGCTACCGGTATAGACCCAGCAGGCGGCCATGGTGCTGCCATCGGCACGCAACTGGCCGAAACTGGTCAGCTGTTCGCCGGCGCGCTGCTCCAGGCCACCGTTGGCATCATGCAGGTCGACCAGGGCGCGGCCGTTCATTTCCCTGGCCAGCTCGGCCGAGCTGGGATGCAGCGGATCGGCGTACTCCCAGGTCAGGTTGAGGATCGGCTCGGGGCAGACGCCGCCTTCCTGTTCATACAGCCTGCGCAGGCGCTGGAAGATGTTGGCCATGATCCAGACGTCGGTCTGCGCCTTGCCCGGCGGCGTTGCACCGGGCCAGTGCCATTGCAGCCAGCGGCCGGAGCTGACCGTGGCGCCCTCGTCCTCGGCAAAGCAGGTGGTCGGCAGTTCGAGCACCTCGGTCTGGATCGCGGCGGGGTCGACATCGTTGTAGATGCCGTGGTTTTCCCAGAACGCGGCGGTTTCGGTTTCCAGCGGATCCATCACCACCAGCAGCTTCAGCTTGGCGAAGGCCTCGGTCATCTTGCCGCGGTTGGGGAAGGCCAGGATCGGGTTGAAGCCCTGGCAGAAGTAGATGTTGACCTGATCGTTCTTGAGCATGTCGAACATCTTCATCGCGTCGTACTGGACGATGTCCAGCTTCGGCAGCCAGTGGTAGCCCCACTGGTTTTCCTCGGTGGCGGCATCGCCCCACATCGATTTCATGAAGCTGACGAAGAACTTCTTGTAGTTCTGCCAGAAGCTCATCTGGTTGGGCACCACCGGGGCATTGCCGCGGGTGGACATGTAGGTGTCGAAATCGACCTCGCCCTCGGTCGGGATCGCCAGGTAACCGGGAATCAGGTTCGACATCAGGCCGACATCGGTCAGGCCCTGGATGTTGGAATGCCCACGCAAGGCGTTCATGCCGCCACCGGGCATGCCGATGTTGCCCAGCAGGAGTTGCAGCATGGCCATGCCGCGGATGTTCTGGGCGCCCTTGGAATGCTGCGTCCAGCCCAGCGCGTACATCGAGGTCATCACCTTGTCCGGCGCCGAGGTCTCGCCGATCATCTGGCAGATGGTCAGGAACTTGTCCTTGGGCGTGCCGCAGATGTTCTCGACGAACTCGGGCGTGTACACATCCACGTGCTGCTTGAGCAGGTTCCAGACACAGCGCGGGTGCTGCAGGCTCGGGTCGGTCAGGACATTGCCGTCTTCACCGAACTGGTATTCCCAGCTTTCCTGGTCGTAGTTGCGGCTGTCCTCGTCATAGCCGGTGAACAGGCCGTCCTGCCAGCCGAAGTCATCGCGCACCAGGTACGAGGCATTGGTGTAGTTGAGCACATACGGCCACTGGATCTTGTCGTTTTCGATGCACCAGCGGATCGCGCCCATCAAAAAGGCGATATCCGACCCGGGCCGGATCGGCGCATAGAAATCGGCGACCGAGGCCGAGCGGTTGAAGCGTGGATCGACCACGATCAACTTGGCACCGCGATGGTGCTTGGCTTCAGTGACCCACTTGAACCCGCAGGGATGGGCTTCGGCGGCATTGCCGCCCATGATCACTACCAGGTCTGTGTTGGCGATATCCGTCCATGAGTTGGTCATCGCACCACGGCCAAACGTCGGGCCCAAACTGGACACCGTCGGGCCGTGTCAGACCCTTGCCTGGTTGTCGAAGCCGACAATCCCCATCGAGCGCACGACCTTGTAGGTCAGCCACGCGGTTTCGTTGGTGGTGGCCGAGGCCGCCAGGAAGCCGGTGCTGGTCCAGCGGTTGACCGGCACGCCCTCGGCGTTGTGCTCGATCAGGTTGGCGTCTCGGTCGTCCTTGATCGCGCGGGCGATCTTGTCCAGTGCTTGGTCCCATTCGATATCGACGAAATGGTCCGAGCCGGGCCGGCGGATGCGCGGCCGGGTCAGGCGGGTTTCGGCCTTGACGTAGGATTTCAGCGCCGAACCCTTGGCGCAGAGCGTGCCGCGGTTGGTCGGGTGGTCGGCGTCGCCTTCGATATGCAGCAACTCGGCGTGCTCGCCGGCGGCCAGGTCACCACGCGAATACATGATGATGCCGCAGGCGACCGAGCAGTAGGTGCAGATGTTGCGGGTCTCGGTGGTGGTGGCCAGCTTGAACTGGCGGACGTGGGCGGCGGTGGCGGCTTCGGCCGCACCAAAGCCCATGGCCCCCAGGGTCGTGGCCGCTGCGCCCGTGCCCGCCAGCTTCAAAAAGCCGCGCCGGGTCAGGTCCAGATTCATTGATCGTCTCCTTTCCGCTTCGTCCAGTGCCATCAAGGCAACACGCCTGCGATGGTCGACCTTGCCATGCCGCGCGTCAAGGACCGCTGCCGCAGCCGCTTCCAGGGCGGTGTTTTGGCCCGGCCAGGGCCACGCAATTGGCCGCCGGGCGACGCCGGCCTCTACAGTGCCGGCACCTGTTTACCGGACGATGACGCCATGACCGACGCCGCCAGCCCTGCCCTCGCCGCCGACCCCCTTGCCGCCGACGAACCGCGCCTGACCAGCCTGGCCCATGGCGGCGGCTGCGGCTGCAAGATCGCGCCTGCGCTGCTGGCGCAGATCCTGCGCGGCGCGCGCGGCCTGCCGGTGCCGCCGCAACTGCTGGTCGGCATCGAGACCGGCGACGATGCGGCCGTATGGCAGCTCAACGATCAACAGGCGATCGTCGCCACCACCGACTTCTTCATGCCGATCGTCGATGATCCGGTCGATTTCGGGCGCATCGCCGCGACCAATGCGATCAGCGATGTCTATGCCATGGGTGCGACGCCGATCTTCGCCCTGGCCCTGGTCGGCATGCCGATCAACCGGCTGTCGGCGACGACCATCGGCCGGATCCTGGATGGTGGCGCCCAGGCCTGCGCCGCGGCCGGCATCCCGATCGCCGGCGGCCACAGCATCGATTCGGTCGAACCGATTTATGGTCTGGTTGCCCTGGGCGTGGTCGATCCGGCGCAGTTGCGGCGCAATGCCGGCGCCCGCCCGGGCGATGTCCTGGTGCTGGGCAAGCCGCTGGGCGTGGGCATCTATTCGGCAGCGCTGAAACAGGGCGCGCTGGATGACGCCGGCTACGGCCAGATGATCGCCACCACGACCCGCCTCAACACCCCGGGACCGGAGCTGGCCGCCCTGCCCGGTGTCCATGCCATGACCGATGTCACCGGTTTCGGCCTGGCCGGCCACGCGCTGGAGATGGCGCGCGGCTCCGGCTGCCGGCTGGCCATCGACTGGTCGGCGGTGCCTTTGCTGGATCAGGCGCGGGAGCTGGCCGAAGGCGGTTTCATCACCGGTGCCTCCGGCCGCAACCAGGCCAGCCTGGGCGATGGCGCCGGCTTTGCCGATCATCTGTCCGACATCGACCGCGCCCTGGCCTGCGATCCGCAGACCAGCGGCGGCCTGCTGGTGGCCTGCGCCGCCGACAGCGTTGCTGCGGTGCTGGCCCTGCTCGACCGTCATGGCTTCGACGCTGCCGCCGTCATCGGCCGCGTGGTCGGCGGCGAACCGGGCGTGGACCTGGCCTGAGCGCGGCGCAAGTTGCCGCTGCTCGACGGCAGCGGCCAACGACAACGGGCGCTCAGTGCACCCGGCGGCGCAGGTAGTTGAGCAGGTCGATGCGGGTGATCAGGCCCAGGAACTGATCGCCGTCCATGACGATGGCGACCAGGCCGCGGTTGAAGATCGGCAGCAGGTCCTCGACCGGCGCCTTCACCTGGAGCTTTTCCAGTTGGCTGACCATGGCGGTGGCGACCGGATCCTTGAACCGTTCGCCGTCGCCGTAGACATGCATCAGCACGTCGGACTCATCCAGGATGCCGACCAGGCGCTCGCCATCCATCACCGGCAATTGCGAGATTTCATACAGCTTCATGCGCTGGTAGGCGGTGACCAGCAGATCGTTGGGGCCGATCACCACGGTGTCGCGCTGGCTGTACGGACGCATGATCAGGTCGCGCAGGTCACCGGTGGGCTGGCGTTCGTGGAAGCCGTTGTCCAGCATCCAGTAATCGTTGTACATCTTCGACAGGTACTTGTTGCCGGTGTCGCAAACGAAGCTGACCACGCGCTTGGCGCTGGTCTGTTCGCGGCAGTAGCGCAGCGCGGCGGCCAGCAGGGTGCCGGTCGACGAACCGCCCAGGATGCCCTCCTTGACCAGCAGCTCACGCGCCAGCGCGAAGCTCTCCTTGTCGGCGATGGCGTAGGCCTTCTTCACCCGGCTGAAATCGGCCACGGCCGGCGGCTGCGAACCTTCGCCGATGCCTTCCACCATCCACGAGCCGGTGGCCGCACCCAGGGTGCCGTCATTGACGTAATCGGTGAGGATGGAGCCGAGCGGGTCGGCCAGCACCAGCTCGACACTGGGCGCCGCCTGGGCGAAATAGCGCGACAGTCCGGCGACCGTGCCACCGGAGCCGCAACCGACCACCACGGCATCGACCCGGCCGCCCATCTGGCGCAGGATCTCCGGGCCGGTGCCCTGCTCGTGGGCAAGCGGGTTGTCGGGATTGCCGAACTGGTCGATGTGGTAGGCGTTGGCCGTTTCCCGGGCGATGCGCGCGGCCAGGTCCTGGTAGAAATCCGGGTGGCCCTTGGGCACGTCCGAGCGGGTCAGCACGACCTCGGCACCCATCGCCTTGAGGTTGAAAATCTTCTCCCGGCTCATCTTGTCGGGCACCACCAGGATCAGGTGGTAACCCTTCTGCTGCGCCACCAGGGCCAGGCCGATGCCGGTATTGCCGGCGGTGCCCTCGACCAGGGTGTCGCCGGGCTTGATCCGGCCCGCGCGCTCGGCCTGCTCGATCATCGACAGGCCGATGCGGTCCTTGATCGAGCCGCCGGGGTTGTGGCTTTCCAGCTTGAGGAACAACTCGCACGGCCCGGTATCGAACCGGGACACGCGGACCATCGGCGTATCGCCGATCAATTCGAGCACGCTGTCGTGGATCATGGCTGGGCCCTTGGCGGTCAGGCAGGCCGGCCGGATTCATCGGCGGCTGCAGGCCGCGTAGCTTAGCCCGGATGGGCGATCAGGTCGCGTGCGCGGCATGCGCAAGCGCTGAAGCTGCCAGTGTCCGCACCACCGACAAGCTACCTGCACCGCGCCTGCTTGCCGCAGCGCGCGTCCCTGCCAGGCAGTGGCCGACTGCGGCCTGCGGGAACCCAACCGATCAACCCAGGCTCTTCCGGCATTGCCATGCCAAGCCGCCGGCAAGCCCGGCCTTCGCGGATCAACGACATGTTGCGAAGGATTATCCGGGCACTCGGCCCGGCCACCCGGCCCGCATCCTTGCCATGCCCGGTCGCCGGTGACCGAAGCTCTTGCCGGCGGCTTGACGGCGGTCGGGATCAAGTCCGTGACCGGACTGCGGGATGGCAGCCTGGCCATGGCGACAGGCTTTGCCTGGTCCAGTCCGGGCTGCGATCCCGACCGCGCTGCTGGCGGATTCAGCCCAGGCTGGGCGCCAGGTGACTTTCAAACATATGGGTCAGGCGATCCTTGGCCCAGAGCTTTTCCTTCTTCATTCTTGCCAGCGTGACATCGTCCATCGCCAACGTCCCCAGCTCGGCTGACTCCACTTTCTTGTTCAGCTCCTTGTGGCGCTTGAGGAGGTTGCGGAACTCCTCGTTCTCGGCCATCAACGTTTCAACTTCCTTCTGCTGGTTCTCAAACATCGCTTTCTCCTTGGATGTGTGTTGACACAGGCATGCCCGGCCGGCACCGGGCGCACTACGCCCCGCCGCCGGGTTGAAAACCGGGATGGTGACCGACCTGCGTGGCGGCCGACCTCCCCGTCGCCGCTGCTCCCCAACCATGGCTTCTGCCTGCCTGCCACATCCCCGCAACCGCGGCAGCGCGCGGTTGCGGGGTGGCTTATGTCGAGGCTGGCTGTGCTCATGGTTTGACCGCGGATGGAATAGTCGCGGTGACTCAACGCTACTCCTTTCCCGGGCCGGAAACAAGCCCGCGTTAAATCAGCTTTAACACTGATATCAATGACTTGCGAGGCCGCCTGAACCGCGCATCGTGCATTGGCCGGCAATGTTCGCGCTGATCCCGGGCTGCCGTGGCTGCGCTGGCCGGGAGTGCCGGCCAGTTCAGCTATGATCGGGACCGGACACCGCAACGCACCTGGGAGGCTGCATGGATATCGACCCGTACCTTCGCCTGATGGTCGACAAGAGCGCATCGGATCTGTACCTGAGCGTGGGCGCGCCGCCGTACCTGAAAGTGGAAGGGCGCATGCGCGCCGTCGGCTCGACCGCGCTGACCGGGCCGGCGGTCGAAGCCTTTGCCAATGCCCTGATGGACGATGTCCAGGCGGCCGAGTTCGAACGCACCTGGGAGATGAATCTGGCGGTGAGCCGGCCGCGCATCGGCCGCTTCCGGGTCAATGTCTTCCGCCAGCGCAGCGAAGTGGCGATCGTGGTGCGCAACGTCAAGACCGACCTGCCGCGGATCGAGAACCTGGGCGTGCCGCTGCTGCTCAAGGAACTGGTGATGCGCCCGCGCGGCCTGATCGTGGTCACCGGTTCCACCGGCTCGGGCAAGTCGACCACCCTGGCGGCCATGCTCGACCACCGCAACGAGACCTCCAGCGGCCATATCCTCACCATCGAGGATCCGGTCGAGTTCCTGCACAAGCACAAGCGCTCGTTGATCAACCAGCGCGAGGTCGGCTTCGATACCCACAGCTATCACTCCGCCCTGCGCAACGCGATGCGCGAGGCGCCGGACGTGATCATGATCGGCGAGATCCTGGACCGGGAAACCATGGAGGCGGCGCTGTCATTCGCCGAAACCGGCCACCTGTGCCTGACCACCCTGCACGCCAACAACACCGACCAGACCCTGGACAGGATCCTCAGCTTCTTCCCGGAAAGCACCAAGAGCGCGACCTTGATGAACCTGTCGCTGAACATGGTCGCGGTCATCTCCCAGCGCCTGTGCGTGGGCGTCGATGGCCGCCGGGTGCCGGCGGTGGAAGTGCTGATCAACACGCCACTGACCCGCGACATCATCCGCCGAGGCCAGCTCAACGAACTTAAGGAAGCGATGGAACGCAGCCTGGAAGCAGGCATGCAGACCTTCGACCAGGCCCTGTTCCGGCTGTTCCAGGAAAAGCGCATTGGCGCCGAGGAAGCCCTGGCCCATGCCGACTCGCGCGAGGGCCTGGCCCTGCGCATGCGGCTGTCGGAAACCGGCAGCGGCGACCACAGCGCCGAAGACGACGTCAACGCCCTCTATACCGCCTGAGTGCCTGCGCGGCCCGGCTCCCAAGCCGGTCCGCGCCATTCCCGCATGCAATGGCCGGACGCCGTTGCCTGGCGCATCGACCCGGACTCCGGTCTGCGATCAGCGCTGGTAACGCGGCCGCCATGGATCAACTGCAGACGACTGCCGGCAGCCGGCCACTCAGGGCAGCAGCGCGGTCCACTCCGGCGTGGCAAAGCGCTCGCGCGCCAGCGTCTGCGCGCGCGCCAGTTCGTCGGCGCCAAGGGTGTCGGCCACCAGCCCGCCATGGCGTTGGCGGAAGGTTTCGATCATGTGCTTGATCACCTGCGCGCGCGGCAGGCCGGTCTGGCTGCGCAGCGGATCGACGCGCTTGGCAGCACTGGCGGTGCCCTTGTCCGACAGCTTCTCCCGGCCCACGCGCAGCACCTGCAGCATCTTCGCCGCATCGATGTCATAGGCCATGGTGACGTGGTGCAGCACCGCGCCGCGGCGTCGGGCCTGGGCGGCGCCGGCGATCTTGCCGGCCTCGGAGGTGATGTCGTTGAGCGGCTGGTACCAGGCCTTGATGCCCAGCCCGGCCAGCGCCTGGATCACCCACTGATCCATGAACTCATAGGCCTGCTCGAAGGTCATGCCGGCGACCAGTGACACCGGCGCGACGATGGAATAGGTGATGGTATTGCCCGGCTCGATGAACATCGCGCCGCCGCCGCTGATCCGGCGCACGACTTCGATACCGTGGTCCTGCGCGGCTTGTGCATCGACTTCGTTGCGCAGCGACTGGAAGCGGCCCATGACCACCGCCGGGCCGGCCCACTCCCAGATGCGCAGGGTCGGCGGCCGCACGCCGTTGGCAACGTCATCGAGCATCACATCATCCAGCGCCATGTGCAGCACCGGCGACTGTGCCTGCGTATGGATCAGGTGCCAGCGGTGGTCCTGCCATTGGCTGCGATTCATGGCGTGGCTTCCTGGTCTTCACTGGCCACTGAAGCCAGCGCGCGGCGCACGGCCAGCGCCACGCCCTCGGCACTGATGCCGAACATCTGCGTGTCCGGGTCCAGCGCCGCGGTCACCGCCGTCGCCAGGTGTTCCTGGCTGGCCGATACCGGCAGGCCTTTCAGGGCGGCGTCGATGTCATCCAGGGCGCTGGCCGGTTCCAGGAAGAAATCACCACTGACCTGCACCGCCGCGATGCGGCCATCGGCAACGCTCAGGTCCACCACCACCAGCTTGCCGCCGGGGATCTTGTACTCGCCATGGGCGGGTGTGTTCGTCGTATTCATCGCGCCAGTTTATTGCTGATCACGGTGAGGTGTTGATCGGCCTTGTCGGGTTCGACCATGGATCAAGCCATCGCCGGCACACACCTGCAGGCGATGGCTTTCAACGGCAGCGGTGAACAATCCCTACTTCTGCTGCTTGAGCAGATCGCGGATTTCCTCCAGCAGCACTTCCTGACGCGGCGTTTCGGCCGGGGCGGCTTCCTCTTCCTTGCGGAAGCGGTTGAACTGGCGGATCACCAGGAACAGGGCCAGGGCGACCAGCAGGAACTTGATCACCGCGTTGATGAACAGGCCGTAGGCGATGACCGGCGCGCCGGCTTCGCGGGCCGCCGCCAGCGAAGCGTATTCACCCGCGCCCAGGGTGATGAACAGGTTGGTGAAATCAAGCTGGCCCAGAACCAGGCCCAGCGGCGGCATCAGGATGTCGTCGACCAGGGAACTGACGATGGTGGTGAAGGCGGCGCCGATGATGATGCCCACGGCCATGTCGAGCACGTTGCCGCGGGTGGCGAATTCCTTGAACTCCTTGAACATCGTCAGCTCCTTGGGAGGCTAGGTTGGGACGCCTATGCTAGCCCGGAATCCGGCGGCCGGAACAGGTGGCGCGGCCCGCCACCAGCAGGCGGCTGTCTGCGCCAGGCGGCCGCTGGCTGAGCATGTGTTCGTTGCCGTGCTCGACGACCGACCAAGACAAGCACTTGTGCCTGGTGGCAAAGCTTGCTGAGCAGCCGCTGCAATCGCCCCCGGGTCAGCCCGGCTTGGGTCAGCGGGCGCTACAATGCCGGCATGGAAATCGTGCTCAATGGAGAACGCCGCCTTATCGAGGCGGAAACGACCATCGCCCAACTGCTGGCCGAGACCGGCCTGGAGCAGCGCAAGGTGGCGGTGGAGGTGAATCGCGAAATCGTGCCGCGCAGCCGCCATGGCGAGCACCGCCTGGCTGCCGAGGACCGGGTCGAGATCGTCAATGCCATCGGAGGCGGCTGACATGGCCGAAACCACGCCCCCGGCCGATGCCGATGCCGACGACGACCTGGTCATTGCCGGCCGCCGCTACCACTCACGCCTGCTGACCGGTACCGGCAAGTACGCCGATCTTGAGGAAACCCGCGCCGCCACGCAGGCCGCGGGCGCGCAGATCGTCACCATCGCGATCCGGCGCAGCAATATCGGCCAGGACCCGGACCAGCCCAACCTGCTCGATGTCCTGCCGCCGGAGCGTTACACCATCCTGCCCAACACCGCCGGCTGCTACAGCGCCGACGAGGCCGTGCGCACCCTGCGCCTGGCGCGTGAGCTGCTGGACGGCCACAGCCTGGTGAAGCTGGAGGTACTGGGCGATCGCCGGACGCTGTACCCGGATGTGGTGCAAACGCTCAAGGCCACCGAGATCCTGGTCCGCGACGGCTTCCAGGTGATGGTGTATTGCAGCGACGACCCGGTGCTGGCCCGCCAATACGAGGAGCTGGGCGCGGTGGCGGTGATGCCGCTGGCGGCACCGATCGGTTCCGGCCTGGGCATCCAGAACCGCTGGAACCTGCTGGAGATCATCGACAATGCCAAGGTGCCGATCATCGTCGATGCCGGCGTCGGCACCGCTTCGGATGCCGCCATCGCCATGGAACTGGGCTGTGACGGCGTGCTGATGAATACCGCCATCGCCGGCGCCCGCGAACCGGTGCGCATGGCGCGGGCGATGTGCCTGGCGGTGCAGGCCGGGCGCGATGCCTTTCTCGCCGGCCGCATCCCGCGCCTGCGTCACGCCAATGCATCCTCGCCCATCGACGGGCTGATCGGCTGAGCCGGCGGCGGTGTCCGGGACCAACCCAACGCTTCCCATCGAACGCCGCCCGGTGCGCAGCTTTGTCCTGCGCCAGGGCCGGCTGACACCGGGGCAGGCGCGGGCGCTGGCGCAACATGCCGATCGATACCTGCTGGCGGTGCCTGCCGCCGGTGAACCGGCACTGGATCTGGATCGCGTGTTCGGTCGCAGCGCGCCTCGGGTGCTGGAAATCGGCTTTGGCAATGGCGAGGCCTTGTTGGCCACCGCCAGCGCCGAGCCCGAGCGCGACTTCATCGGCATCGAGGTGCACGGCCCCGGGGTCGGCCGCCTGCTCAAGGACGCCGCCGACGCCGGAATCAGCAACCTGCGCGTGTTCCAGCACGATGCGGTCGAGGTCCTTCAACGGGCGGTGCCGGCAGCCAGCCTGGCCGAGGTCCGGGTGTTCTTCCCCGATCCCTGGCCAAAAAAAAAGCACCACAAGCGGCGCCTGATCCAGCCAGCCCTGGTCCAGTTGCTGCGCAGCCGGCTGCGTCCCGGTGGACTGATCCACCTGGCCACCGACTGGCCAGCCTATGCCGAACACATGCTGGCGGTGATGTCGGTGGCACCCGGCCTGGGCAACCTGGCCGTCGACGATGGCTTCGTGCCGCGCCCGGACAGCCGGCCATTGACCCATTTCGAACAACGCGGCCTGAAACTGGGCCATCCTGTGTTCGACCTGATGTTCCAGGCCGTACCGGCATGAGCCGGCGCGGCCGCGCCGGAAAACATCCCACCCTGGCGCGCAGCGCACCTCTGGCCGCAGCTTCCGGGCCTTGCCCGCAACCGATGACCTGATCAGGATCCGATCACCCACCGATGGACACCGGCACGCTCATCTTCACCACGGACATGCTCCTGGTCCTGAGCCTGCTGCTGTTCACCGTGGTCATGTTCGTCGGTGAGTGGATCCGCGCCGACATCGTCGCACCGCTGGTGCTGGTGCTGCTGGGCATTCTCGGGCTGGTGCCCAGCGAGGAATTGTTCTCGGGTTTTTCTTCCAGCGCCGTGCTGGCGGTGATCGCCACCATGATCATGGGCGCGGGCCTGGAACGGACCGGGGTGATGGCGTTCGCGGCCCAGTTCATCATCCGGCTGTCGGCCGGCATCGAGAACCGGCTGACCCTGCTGCTGTCGGCGATCCCCGGCGTGGTTTCCGGTTTCCTGCAGAACTCGGTCGACATTGCACTGTGGCTGCCGGTGGCCAGCCGGATCTCGACCCGCACCGGCCTGCCCCTGGCCAAGCTGCTGTTCCCGGTCGCCTGCTGCATCATCCTGGGCGGCTCGCTGACCATGGTCGGCTCCTCGTCGCTGATCGTGCTCAACGACCTGATTGTCAGCGCCAACCGCAACCTGCCCTCCGGTGCCCGCGCCCTGGAGCCGTTCCCGATGTTCGCCGTGGCCCCGGTCGGCCTGAGCCTGCTGCTGGTCGGCATCGCCTATTTCATTTTCATCGCGCCGCGGCTGATGCCCGAGCGGCTGCGCACCCAGGCGGCCAAGCCGGCCCGGCCGGAAAGCTACTTCAGCAAGGCCTATGGCATCGAAGGCGACATCCACGAGCTGGTGGTGACCGCCGACAGCCCGCTGGTCGGCATGTCGGTGGCGGAGGCCGAATCACTCAGCGACACGCCGATGATCCTGGCGATCAAGGTCGGCTCGGAAGCGCGGCTGGCGCCGCCGTCGGACCAGATGATCTGGGTCGGCACCGTGCTCGGGGTGATGGGCGCCCGTGAGGAAGTGCAGCTGTTCGCGCAGAACAAGGTACTGAACCTGCGGCCGCGGCTGCGCGAATTCGCCGACTTCTTCAACCCGGCCCGGGCCGGCATCGCCGAGGCGGTGGTACCGCCGGGCAGCCGCTTCATCGGCAAGATGGCCTCGGAACTGCGCATGCGCAAGCGCCTGGGCCTGAGCATCCTGGCGATCAGCCGCGGCGAGCAGGTGATCACCGGACCGGTGCGGGAAACCGCGATCCGCGCCGGCGATTGCCTGGTGTTCCACGGTTTCTGGCGCGACCTGGCGCAGTCGGCCGAGAACCAGGATTACGTGGTCGTCACCGACATCCCCAAGCAGGAGCAGCGCCCGCACAAGCTGTGGCATGCGCTGGCGATCTTCTTCGTCGCCATCGGCTTTGCCCTGTACAGCGCCGACCAGCTGGCGGTGATGCTGTTCGCCGGCGCGGTCGGGATGATGCTGGTCGGCGTTCTCAGCGTCGAAGAGGCCTACAGCGCGGTGAACTGGAAGACGGTGTTCATGCTCGCCAGCCTGATCCCGCTCAGTTTCGCGCTGGAAACCACCGGCGCCGCGCCCTGGCTGATCCAGCAGGCGATGCACTACCTGGGCAACATGCCGGACCTGGCGGTGCAGTTGAGCATCGTCGCCCTGACCAGCTTCTTTGCCATGGTCATGTCCAACGTCGGCGCCACGGTGCTGATGGTGCCGCTGGCGATCAACGCCGCCCTGGCCACCGGCGGCAATCCGGCCGCCTACGCGCTGCTGGTCGGCGTGGCGGCCTCGAACAATTTCTTCACCGTCACCAACCCGGTGATCGCGATGATCATGGGGCCGGGTGGTTACCGCACCAGCGATTTCTTCCGCGTCTGCGGGCCGCTGACACTGCTCTATATCCCGCTGACGGTACTGGCGATCAACCTGTTCTTCTGAAACCAGCGTTCGGCGAGCCGGCACGCAGTCGCGCCCGCCGTCGTCCCCTGCCAGGCTGACCGACGCATTGCCCGGCCTACCTGCTGCGCCGGCGCTAGTGGCTGCTGTCCTGATCGTTGTCGCCAGCGCTGTCGGCAACCGCCTTGTCGTCCGGGCCGGCGCGGCGCCTGGCGCGCGGATGGCTGGCATCGTAGACCCGCGCCAGATGCTGGAAATCCAGGTGCGTGTAGATCTGCGTGGTGGCGATATCGGCATGGCCAAGCAGTTCCTGCACGCCGCGCAGATCCTGCGAGGATTCGAGCACATGGCTGGCGCAGGAATGGCGCAGCAGGTGTGGATGCAGACGCTGTTGCACGCCCTGGCGCAGGCCCAACTGCCGGATGCGAAGCTGCACCGCGCGCGTGCTCAGCGGCCCGCCCTTTCGACCGGGAAAAACATGGCCATCACCGGGTTGCAACGCGCGCCAGTCGGCCAGCGCCTGCCGGGCCTTGCGCCCGACCGGCACGATGCGCGTGCGCCCGCCCTTGCCGGTGACCCGCAGGGCAGTGAGATCCTGGTCGAAATCAGGCCAGCACACGGCAACCAGCTCGCTCACCCGCAGGCCCGAGGAATAGGTGAGCTCGAACAGCGCCCGGTCGCGCGCCGCCAGCAGCGGATCGGAATCGTCCTGCGCGCCGATGCCCTCCAGGAAAGCGCCCATGGCATCGGCATCAAGCACCGACGGCAGCTTGCGCGGGCTTTTCGGCGCCCGCAGACCGGCGGCCGGATTGGCCGGGATGCGGCCCTCGCGCAGCAGCCAGCGGCAGAAGCTGCGCACCGCCGACAGCCAGCGCGCCAGCGAACGTCCGGACAAGCCGGCGCGATGTTGCCGGGCGACGATGGCGCGCAGATGACTGGCTTGCAGATCCGGCCAGCCGCCCAGGCGCTGGATGTCGCGGTCGTCGAGCAGGCGCGCCAGGTCGGCACGGTAGGCGGCCTGGGTGTGCCGGCTGAGCCGGCGCACGACGGCCAGGTCATGGAGAAAGGCCGCGACGTCGGCGCGGGCGTCGAAACCGGCCGCGTCGGCTGCCCGGTCCTGTGCCGGATCCGGTGCCCGTGCCGGCGCATCCCCGGCCATGTCAGTCGCTGGCGAAGCGGCGCAGGGCGGTGCTGACGGTTTCGCCGATCAGCTCCAGGAAGAAGGTGCCCTGGCCGGGATGGAAGCGGTTGGCATCGGGGCTGCCAATAGCCAGCAGACCCTGGCCGTGCAACGGCAGCAGGGCGCAGGAGGCGACCTGGTCGCAGCGGTCGGCGAACAATACCGCCAGTTGCGGTGCGGTCAGGCGGCCGCACAGCGGCTGCTCACGCGCCAGGATGTCGGCCAGCGGCGCCAAGCCGGGATCGCCGGCCTCGATGCTCAGCAGCCAGTCGCCGATCGGGAGGTCCGGATCCGGCGCATGCAGCAGCAGGCGCACCAGTTCGGTGCCGAAATCCTCGCGCAGGGCGGCGATCAGCCGGCGCACACTTTCATAGGGCGTGGCGGCACGCATCAGCGCCAGATTGAGGGCATGCACGCGCCGCATCAGGGTTTCGTTCTCCGAGGCGATCTCGACCAGTTGCTTGATCCGGCGCGAGAACTCCCGGTTCTGGTCGCGCAGCACCTCCAACTGGTAGCCGGCCAGCGAGGCGGCCCGGCCGTTGCCATGCTCGCGCGGCACCACCAGGCTCAGTGCCAGGTCCGGGTGCTGGCTGAGGAATTCCGGGTGCCGGCGCAGGTAGCTGGCGACCTCGACCGCGCCGATTGCGGCAGTCATCGCCGAGGGTGAATCGGCATCCGGCGCTGGCGCGGGCGTGGCCGGCGCTGCTTGCAGGGAGGGATCGTCTTGACTCATATCGGCCAGGTTCCTTCAAAGACAAAGGTGCTGGGGCCAGCCAGTCGGACCGGCTCGTCGTCGCCACCGGCCCAGCGCACCTGGAGGATACCGCCGGGCAGTTCGACTTGGCTCCGTTCGCCGACCCGGCCCTGGCGATGCAGCCAGGCGTGGCTGGCGCAGGCGGCGCTGCCGCAGGCCAGGGTTTCACCGACACCGCGCTCGATCACGCGCAGGCCGATCCGGCCACCATCGATGACCCGCGCGAAGCTGACATTGCAACCTTGCGGAAAGGCCGGATCGGCCTGCAGGCGGGCGGCCAGGGCCAAGGGCGCCTGCGCCAGGTTGGCCACTTCGATGATCACGTGGGGATTGCCCATGGACACGGCGCCAAAGCGCACCACTTGGCCATCGATCTTCAGCTCTTGACCGCCACCGGCACCGGCACCAGCGGCGACCGCGCCACAGTCGACCGGAAGGTGCAGCGGAATGGCCTCCGGCTCGAACGCCGGCACCGACAAGGTGATCTCGATGCTGCCGTCGGCCAGCGGCCGCGCCGGCACCGGGCCGGAGGGACTGTCCAGCACGGCACCGACCCCCAGTTCACCGGCGCGCTGCAACCAGGCCGCCAGGCAGCGGGCACCGTTGCCGCACTGGCCGGCCAGCGAGCCGTCGTTGTTGATGATCCGGTAGGCGGCCAGGGAGCCGGCGCGCCGGGGCGGCTCGAGCACCATGATCTGGTCGCAGCCGATGCCGAAACGGCGATCGGCCATGCGTGTCAGCGTGGCCTGGTCGGGCAGCGCCTGGCCGTGGCGGCAATCCAGGATGACGAAATCGTTGCCGGCGCCGTGCATCTTGGTGAACACCAGGTTCATGCGCCGGTGACACCGGCCGGCAGGCACGTGGTCAAGGGAGTCATCGGATGGCGGCAACCGGCAACCGGTCGGCTGCGACCGGCTTGCGATCAGTAGCCGCGTTGCTGGCTGCGCTCGCGCTGGCGGCGTTCACGCAAGGTCTCCTGGGGACGAGCGCGCGAGGCCTCGTACTCGGCCGCCTCTTGCTGCGATTCGGCCCTGGCGATCGCCAGTTCCTCGGCCGACAGCGGCGGCGGCGCAGCCGGGTCGCGCAGGTACAGGTCGCCCTTGTTGCCGCAGGCGGCCAGGACGAAAGCGCAGGAAACAATCAGCAGGGCAACACGCATGGGGGTTCCTCATCGGGAGGCCGCCTCGGCGCGAGGCGGTCTACAGGCCGGACCGGGCCGGCGAGATGGCAGTGGCAACGGCGGGTGGCGATGGCCACACCGTGCCGCTGCATGGCCGCCAGTATACTCAAGCCCATGCCCGCCGAACTGTGGAATACCGGCCCGATGGCCTGGTTGCTGGCCGCGGCCCTGGTGCTGGCGCTGTTCGCGCTGGCGGCCCTGGCCGGCCTGGTCACTGCCCTGCGCCGACGCCGGCCGCTGCGCATACTGTCGCGGCTGACCGCCTTCCTGGTGCTGGCCCTGCTCGCCCTGGCGGCGAGCCTGCTGGCCGTGTCCCTGCATGGCTACGACCGGCTCACCGACGAAGTGCCGGTGGCGACGATCGGTTTCACCCAGACCGGCGTCCAGGCCTTCAGTGCCGAGTTGGCCCTGGCCGACGGTCGGCATCTGGTGCTGCCGGTGCTGGGCGATGAGTGGCAACTGGATGCCCGGGTACTCAAGTGGGCGCCGTGGGCGGTGCTGGCCGGCCTGGACCCGCTGTACCAGCTCGACCGCTTCAGCGGCCGCTGGCGCGATATCGACAACGAACTGGGCGCGCCGCGCAGCGTCCACGATCTGACCGGTGGCCGTGCCCTGGACCTGTGGCGGCTGGCCTGGCGGCATCCGCACTGGCTGCCGTTTGTCGACACCGACTACGGCAGCAGCGCCTACCTGCCAATGCGCGATGGCGCCCGGTTCCAGGTCAGCCTGAGCCCGCTCGGCGGCCTGGTGGCGCGCGCCGTCGTGCCGGCAACGGCCGCGCCCGGCGACTGAGCCAGCGGCGCCCCAGCCGCAGAGCGGGGCCGGACCAGGCGCTGACGGTAGCCAGTTCCGGGGCCTGCCGAATTTCCTGCGTCGCCGATGCCATGGGCAGCCGATGCTTGCGCGTGGCCATGGCCGCTCGGCCGGCCACCTGCAGCGCATAGGCTGCCCGGGCCTCGCGCCGCACCCGAGCCGGCGCCAATAGTCGGTCCAGGGTCAAAGCCATCAGTGGCAGCAGCCACAACCACAGCGCGAGCGGCCCCAATGCCGTGCTGGCCTGGTGCAACGCCGGCAGGCAGATTTGCGCGCTCGCGCCGATGGCTGCCCAGGCGGCCAGCAAACGTCGGCGCTGGGCATGCCGGCAGGGCGCAGGCGGCGCCGTTGATTCGGGCAGCAGCGAAACGGTGGCAGGGCGGGACATGGCAGGTTCTCCGGCAACGGTCTTGCGACCCATGCCGACGATCCTGCACGGCCGCCGTCGCACAGGCTGCGACGCCCGGGCCGGAGCCGGCGCGGCGCCTTCCTTACCTTGGCCGAACCAGGGGCGGCGCCGTGGCGCTGTCCGGATCCCCTCTATTGCCGTCTTCCATGCCGGCCTCGACATCGGCACCGGTGGCGAGCGCGGCGTCGTAATTGGCGATGGCCAGCTCCAGCATCGAGCGCGCCTGCTCGCGCAGCGACAGCGGCGCCACGATCTCGGCATCGGCGCCGTGGCGCAGGATATCGCCCAGCAGCTCGCGCGAATTGCTGTACGGCAGCCGCAGCTCGTAGCGGCCATCGGCCAGCCAGCGGCCTTCCTGGTGCGCATGCCAGCGCTCGTCGGCGACCCAGCGCGAAGCCTTGGCCGAAAAACGGATCACCGCCGTGGCCCGGGCCGGGCCGGAGAAGATGCCGTAGCCGGCCTGCACCTGCTGGTCGAGTTCGCCAGCAGCCATCTGCTCGACCGGCTGGTCGAGGATGCGCGGCCTGTCGATGCGGTCGACGGCGAAACTGCGCACGCCGTCGCGGCCGTGGTCGAAGGCATCCAGGTACCAGTTGTCGCGGTAATGAACCAGGCGCTGCGGCGAGACGATGCGTTCGTTGCTGCGGCCGGTGCTGCGCGCGTCATAGTCGAAGGCCAGCCGCCAGCCCTCCAGGGTGGCGCTGGCGACGGCCCGGAACACGCCCTCATCGAGCCGCCTCGGGGTCGAGGCGACGACGCGGATGCGCCCTTCCGGCCAACCGCTGCGCCCGGTCTCGGCTTCCAGCAGACGCGCGATGCGGCCCTTGAGCGGGGTCAGCGCCTCGTTCAGCGGTCCGGCACCGGTGCGTCGGCTGGCCATTTCATACAGGGCGATGAGGGCATGCAGTTCGCCGCTGGACAGCCACAGGCCGGGCAGCTCGAACGCGGTTTCGCCGTCGCGCTCGACATAGCGCACCGCGCTGGGCTCGCCGCCGAGCAGCAGCGGCGCACCCAGGGCATCGCGCAGGAAGGCGAAATCCCGGTACAGGGTCGCCTTGGAGCAGCCCAGTTCGGCCAGCAGCGTGGCCACCGGGATCGGCCGCCGCGCCGCCTTGAGCTTGCGGTGCAGGGTGAGAATGCGTTCCTGGCGACTGTTCTCGGTACGCGCCCGCCGCGGCTTGTCGGGCATGGCGGCGACATCGACAGGGGGATCGGTTTTGGTCATGACCGCAACGGGATCGCAGAAGGAGGCAGCCAGATTAGCCGGGAAGCCGGGCCAAGGGGTCGGAGCGGCGGTGGCGCACGGCATCGGCCGCAGACCCGTCCCTTGCCCGACAAGGGCGCAACGACCTGGGCTGCTGCCTTGCCGAAATCCGGCACGGCCCACCATAATGCCGGCCCGATTCACCAGCTCGCCGGGCAAACTCTTTTTCTATCATGGGTTTGCGCGCACCTTGCAAGCCTGCTGCCGATTCCTGACCGTTTGACCTGCCGCTGTCGCGCGAGACCCTCATGGACAACGAAAAGATCCTGATCGGCTGGCGCGAGTGGTTGGCCCTGCCCGATCTGGGACTGCCGCTGATCAAGGCCAAGATCGACACCGGCGCGCGCTCTTCGTCCCTGCATGTCGAGCAACTGGAAGTAATCGAGGACCGGGACGGCAAGCGCGCGCATTTCCTGGTCCAGCCCGGCACCGGTGTCGCCGCGGTGGCGGTCAGTGTGCCGGTGGTCGATGTCCGCGCGGTTACCGATTCGGGCGGCCATACCAGCCAGCGCCCGTTCATCCGCACGACATTGGCACTGGCTGGGCGCCGCTGGCCGATCGAACTGAACCTGACCTCGCGCAGCAATATGCTGTTTCCGATGCTGCTGGGCCGCACCGCGATGGCCGGATGGCTGCAGGTTGACCCGCAACAGTCCTACCTGCTGGGGCGGCCGCCAGCCGCCGATGCCGACGGCGCCCTGCCGCGGCCGCGCCGATGACGGCGCCGGCAGCCCGCGTTCACCTCGATCACGCACACTGACAGGTACCAATGCCGGCCTGCCGGCCGGATTGTGCCGACAATGGCGCCGACAGCCGGACACTGCCCGGCTGGCCGCCGATGCCAGCAACCGGGCGACTCGTGTCAAGCACCGGCGCCGTTAAAATCCACCCCGCCCGACCACCGCCAGCAGCCGATGGAAACACAATGAAACTGGTCATCCTGTCCCGCAACAGCAAGCTGTATTCGACCCAGCGCCTGGTCGAGGTGGCGCGCAACCGGGGCCATACCGTGCGCGTGCTGGATCCGCTGCGTTGCTATATGCGCATAGGTCCGCGCCAGTTCCAGATGTATTACAAGGGCCGCGCGCTGACCGGGATCCATGCCGTGCTGCCGCGCATCGGCACCTCGGTGAGCAAGTACGGCACCGCGGTACTGCGCCAGTTCGAGATGATGGGCGCGTACACGCCCAATCCCTCCGACGCCATCCTGCGCGCGCGCGACAAGCTGCGTGCGCACCAGTTGCTGGCGCGTGAGGGCATCGCCCTGCCGCAGACCGTCTATGGCGACAATCCCGATGACACCGGCCATCTGCTCAACCTGCTCGGCCAGCCACCGCATGTCATCAAGCTGGTCGAGGGCGCGCAAGGCAGCGGCGTGGTGCTGGCCGAGAAGGTGTCGGCGGCGCGCAGCGTGATCGAAGCACTGCGCGGCCTGTACGCCAATTTCCTGGTGCAGGAATTCATTGAAGAAGCCGCCGGCACGGATATCCGCTGCCTGGTGGTCGGCCGCAAGGTCGTCGCCGCAATGCAGCGCCAGGCTGCGCCGGGCGAGTTCCGCGCCAACCTGCACCGCGGCGGCCATGCCGGCCCGGTGAGCCTGACCGAGGAAGAGGCAGCAATCGCGGTGCGCGCCTGCAAGGCGGTCGGCCTGGGCGTGGCCGGGGTCGACCTGCTGCGTTCCCACCGCGGACCGCTGGTGCTGGAAGTCAATTCCACGCCCGGCCTGGAGGGCATCGAATCATCCACCGGCATCGATGTCGCCGGCGCCGTCATCGGCTATGTCGAGCGGCAACTGGTGCGGGCAAAGACGGCGGTAGGCAAGGCCGCCAGCGGCAGCAGTGCTGGGACCGGGGCCGGGGCGAAAGTGGCGGCGACCCGCAAGCGCAGCAAGGGTGAGCCGCCGGCGCAATCCTGACCGATCGGGGCGCGGCCGTTTCCCGGTCGCGCGCCGGTGGTGCGCAGCTCGCTTGGGCGCGTGGCGATCATCCGCACCGAGGTTGCCGCCCGTGTGCGCCAGGCCGTTTCGGCCTGCAGACATCGCCCGTACCGCGCGGACCGCAGCCAGCAGCCATGAAAGTGCCCGAAACCCCTGTTTTTAACCCCTTTTTTCCCTGCTTTTAACAGGGACTTAAGGCCAGCTTCGCTATCATCGAGCCATCGTAGGACTGCAGACACTCCAACGTCAGACACGCAGCAGGTTTACGGTAAATCGGGGCAGCAACTCTTGGTCCGGAACCCACAAGGTTCCGGACCTTTTTGTTTGCGTCGATTGCATCGGGCGCCGGGGCAGGAAATCCTTGTCGGCAGCGCTGCTCCCAGGCGCCGCCAGCCCCTGGCTAGCCCATCAATCCACCCAGCCGGCGACCATCACCCGCTTGTGGTGCACCAGTTGCTCGTAGCCGTCCTCGGGCACCGGCAATACTTCCACCCGGCTGAAGCCGACCCGCTGCATTATCCACAGCAACGCCTCCAGGCTGGGCACCAGGCAGATGCCGGTGGTCGAGGCCTCCGGGCCATGGGTCTCGCCGGTCTCGTCGATGATGCCGAAGCTGCCCTTCAGCGGCCGCACGAAGCGGTAGCTGCCGTAGTCGACCCAGCCGGTCTGGCCGGGAACGATCTGCGTTTCCACCAGGCACAGGCGCCGGCACAGGGCACGGGCGATCCGCAGTGCGCCGACCGGATTTTCCAGGTGGTAGATCAGTCCCAGGCACAGCACCAGGTCGTGCTGGCCCAGGGCGGCGGTATCCAGGGCGTGGATATCGGACTGCTCGGCATCGATCGCGTCCAGGCCCAGGGTGCGCGCGATCAGGCGGGTATCGGCGACATGCTCGGGCCGGGCATCGACGGCCAGCACCCGGCCGAAACCCGATTGCGCCAGTTGCACCGAGAACCAGCCCTGGTGGCAGGCCAGATCGACCGCGCTCAGTTCGGCGCGGGTACCGGCATCGGCACCGAATTCCTGGTTCAGGGCCGCCTGCATCATCTGCGTGCGGGTGTGATGGATCAGGTCCAGCACGCCGCCATCATAGGTCGGCGCCTGCCGGCCCGAAGGCAGCGGATACGGATAGAACCAGGTCTTGGCCAGCACCTGGGCTTCAAGGTCGGACATTGGCAGCCTGCCTGGCAGTCGCGGGGCGGCCATTGTAACGATGGCGGCCGGCGTGGGCAGGGCCGGTTGAACAAGGCCGATGGCAGGGCGGACGGGCGGGCTCGTGCGCCCAGGCATCGGCAGGTGCGCCGCCCCAATGTGTGATGGCAATCACAAAAAAGCGGCGGCAAGAGCTCCTATCATCCGGGTTGGATTTAATACGCGTTCAGGCAAAACTTTGACCAGACTTACTGCTTTCCTCCTCCCCGCGACCCTCGCCCTGTTGACCGGGGTGCTGACCACGACCGCCGGCGACAGCCATGCCCACCAGGCGCCTTCCCTGACTGCCGCCCTGCCGTCAAGCAACGGGCCCACGCCCGGCGGCACCTGGCTGCGCATCCATACCGATGCCGACACCCTGTTGCAGCGCGGCCTGGCCGCACACGCCGACTACGGCAGCTTCCAGTGGCTGCCGGCCGAAAGCGTGGACCTGACCACCCTGCGCGCCAGCGGCCTGGCCATCACCGAGGTTGCCGACGCCTTCGTGCTCGATCTGGGTGGCGAACGTTTTGATCCCCTGGCCAGCGGCCTGGCCGGCGTGGAAGCCGGCGACGACCAGCCGGACTGGCACCTGGTGCAGTTCACCGGCCCGGTGCGCCAAGCTTGGCTGGACGAGCTGCAGGCCGCACAGGTGCAGCCGGTGCAGTACATCCACCCTTACAGCTATGTCGTCTGGTCGGCGCCCCAGGCCGTGGCCGAAGTCGCCGTGCGCTCCGGCGATGTCCGCTGGGCCGGGCATTTCCGGCCCGAATACCGGGTCAACCCGATCCAGCGCGGGCACGGCCGGGCGGTCATCGCGACCATGGCCCTGATCAGCCGCCATGCCGACGAGGGCGAGGTGCGTGCGGCCCTGGCGGCGGCCGGCGCCCAGGTGCATGAGATCACTCCGGTGAACCGCGACTTTGCCGTGGTCGACATGGCTGTGGCCGGCGACCAGTATCTGCAACTGGCCGGGATTCCGGCCGTCTACACGGTGCAATACATCCCACCGGAGGCTGGCCCACGTGGCGAGATGAGCAACCAGTCGGTGGTCGGCAATTACGGGGCGTCGCCGTCGCACACGGTGTTCCCCGGTTACGAGGATTGGCTGATCGACACCGGCTATGACGGCACCGGCGTGGTCGTGGGCATTGTCGACGGCGGCGTGCGCACCACTCACCAGGATCTGACCGGCCAGTTTCTGCCCTGTGTCCCGGGCGGCGGCGCGTCCACCTCCTGCGGCAGCTTAAACGACTCCCATGGCACCCACGTCGCCGGCGCGGTTGCCGGCACCGGCGCCTCGGGCACGCGCCTGAACGGCTTCCTGCGCGGCCAGGGCGTGGCGCCCGGCGCGAAGATGATTGAACAGCGCTATAGCCCCCTCATGTCCGGCTCCGGCCCCGGCGGCATGCGTCCTGACGGCATGCTGACCATCTTCCGCGAATCGGCGCTCAGCGGCGCCGAGCTGGCCAACAACTCATGGGGTCCGGGTAGCAGCCCGCGCGGTTACGACATCCCGACCCAGCAGATGGACATCATCAGCCGCGATGCCCTGGCCGATGAGCCCGGCGCGCAGCCGGTGCTGGCGGTGTGGTCGATCATGAACGGCAACGGCGACTCCGGCGGCTCCTGCGCACCCAGCTCGCTGGGTTCACCGGACGAGGCCAAGAACCTGTTTGCAGTCGGCTCGACCAGCATGCAGAGCGGCAACGGTTCCCAGGCCAGCCAGATCTTGAACATCTCCAGCAACTCCGCGCACGGTAATGCCTGCGATGGCCGCCGCGTGCCGCATATCGTCGCGCCCGGATGCAGCACCGACAGCACATCCTCCGGCAGCAACTCGGCTTATGCCTTCAACTGCGGCACCTCGATGGCCTCGCCGGTGGTTTCCGGTGCGGTCGCCGTCTACATGGAGAAATTCCGCGTCGAGAACGATGACCACACGCCCAGCCCGGCCCTGGTCAAGGCCGCCTTCACTGCCGTGGCCAAGGACCTTCAGGGCTACCGCGACGCCAACAACCGCGTCATGGGCCACCGCCCGGACCGCCTCCAGGGCTACGGCCGGCTGCAGCTTGACCGCGTCGTCAATCCGGAGCAGCCGGTGTTCTCCCTGGATCAGAGCGTGATCTTCACCACCACCGGCGAGAACTGGACGCAGGCGTTCGAAGCGGCCGACCCGGCACAGCCGATGCAGATCATGCTGGCCTGGAGCGATGCCAAGGGCCACGGCCTGGGTGGCACCACGCCAGCGTGGGTGAACAATCTGGACCTGGTGGTGGAAACTGACGGCGACACCTATCTGGGCAATGTCATCGGCGCCGACGGCTGGTCGGCGACTGGCGGCAGCGCCGATGACCGCAACAACCTGGAAGGCGTGTTCCTGGCGCCCGGCCAGCACGGCGGTGAAATCACCATCACCGTGCAGGCCAGCAACATCGCCGCCGACGCCCTGGACCCGTACCAGCCCGGCGACTTGGCCCAGGATTTCGCCCTGGTCTGCTACAACTGCGCGCCGGCCGGCACCACGCCGCCGCCGGAGCCCGAGCACGACCTGGCCCTGACCATGATCGACGTTCCCGACCCGGCGCAGATCGGCGGCGAGCTGGTGTTCGTCGTCCAGGCCGCCAACTTCGGTCCCGACAGCGCCAGCCAGGTCCGGGTCGACATGCAGTTGCCCGAGGCCGTGCACTTCGACCTGATCCGGGTCCGTGACAGCGATGGCAACATCGATCCGGCCGGCAGCGACTGGAGCTGCAGCAGCGAACCCGACCAGCTGGTGAGCTGCCTGCTGGACCCGACCCTGCCGGCGCTGGCCATGGCCCAGGTGCTGGAAGTGGTGACCCGGGTCGATAGCGGCGCCCTGCCCGGCAACATCCAGACAACCGGCCAGATCAGCGCCGCCGGCATCGACCCGGTGCCGGACAACGACACTGTGACCTTGATCAGCGAAATCGACGGTCCCACCGACATCATCTTCCGTGCCGGCTTCGAGCACCTTGTCTACCTGCACGACGATGGCGACGGCAACACCAACCAGGGTCCGCCCAGCTCGTTCGATCCGGACATGCTCTGGGGCAACTATTACCTGACCGAGGACGGTGGCGAGGTGATCACCCAGATCTCGGTAGCCTTCGGCCCGACCTTCCCGTCGCTGGCCGATGGCCCGGTGACCTTCTGGCTGCTGGATGATCCGGACATGGATCTGGACCCGCGCAACGCCACCGCCCTGGTCAGCGTGCAGGGTACGCCGGACGTGTTCAATGATGAGTTCTTCACCGTCTCGATCCCGCCGACCCAGGTCAGTGGTGCCTTCTTCGTCGGCGCCAGCGCCAAGCTGCTCGGCGGCGAGGACAAGCCGGCACGGGTAGACACCGGTGGCCCGGGCGAGACCTCCTGGTTCTTCTATGCGCCGGAAATCGCCGATGTCATCGATGACCTGGCCTCGGCGCCGTTCGGCGCGCGCATGGATGACACCCAGTACGTGATCTTCCCGGGCGCCTTCATGGTCCGCGCCGCCGGCGTACCGGGCAACTGACAACAACGCCACCGGCGGGCAGCCCGCACCACTGGCCTGCCCGACAGTAACCGCGGCGAAAGCCTGAATGACGGCGGTCCCATCACCGGGGCCGCCGTTTTTTCGTGACCTGCTACGGCGTTTCCGGCTAGCATGCCCCCATGCGCGTACTGGTGATCGAAGACAACCGGGACATCGCCGCGAACATCGGCGACTACCTGGAAGAACAGGGCAACGAGGTTGATTTCGCCGGCGACGGCGTCACCGGCCTGCACCTGGCGGTGAGCCAGGAATTCGACCTGATCGTGCTCGATCTCAATCTGCCCGGAATGGACGGCCTGGAAGTCTGCCGGCGTCTGCGCGAAGAGGCGCAGAAGAACACGCCGGTTCTGATGCTGACCGCACGCGACACCCTGGACCAGAAGCTGGCCGGCTTTGATTCCGGCGCCGACGATTACCTGGTCAAGCCGTTTGCGCTGCAGGAACTGGGTGCGCGCATCAGCGCCCTGGCGCGGCGCCAGAAGCGTCCGGAAAGCCGCGTGCTGATCGTTGACGACCTGGAGTTCGACCTGGACACGCTGACCGTGCGCCGGGCCGGCAAGAACCTGGCAGTGAACCCCACCGCACTGCGCATCCTGCAGATCCTGATGGAAGCCTCGCCGGCGGTGGTTACCCGCTCGGAGATGGAAACCAAGGTCTGGGGCGAAGAGCTCCCCGACAGCGATTCCCTGCGCGTGCACATCCACAGCCTGCGCCAGGTCATCGACAAGCCGTTCGACCAACCCCTCATCCATACCCGCCATGGCATCGGCTACCGGATCGCCGGCCCGGAAACAGTTTCGGCGTAGGCTCCGCAGCCGTATCGTCATCGCCTTTGTCGTCTTCGGCACGGTGTTGACGACGGCATTCGCGTTGTCGGCGCTGTACCTGCGCGATCGCCTGGAAGGCGAGCTGATCAACGAGACCCTGCAGAGCGAGGTCGACAGCTTCGTTTCCTTCAAGCGCGAGTATCCCGAGCCCGACGCCCAGTACGGCTTCGACAACTATCTTGGTTTCATCTACGGCGCCCATCGCTTTGCCAACATCCCGCTGGAATGGCAGCGACTGGACACCGGCGTCTACGATCTGAGCGAACAGTTGCCCGATGGCGCCGTGCGCCATTACAAGCTGGCGGTGCGCGCCGATGACGACCTGCGCGGCTTCCTGCGCCACGATGTCACCCAGCAGGAGCTGAGCAAGCAGCAACTGATCGGCGTGCTCGCCGCCGCCCTGGTGGTGTTCACGCTGATTGCTTTCCTGGTCGGCTGGTGGCTGTCGCGGCGGGTGATGAAGCCGGTGACCAACCTGGCCCGCCGGGTCGAGGACTTTGTCGGCCGCAGCGACCCGGAGCCGCTGGCGCCGCATTTTGCCGACGACGAGGTCGGCCAGCTCGCCGGCGCCCTGGACGACTATGCCGGTCGCCTGACCGAGGTCGTTCGCCGCGATCGCGAGTTCAACGCCGATGTCAGCCACGAACTGCGCACGCCGCTGGCGGTGATCAAGGGCGCCACCGAGCTGATCCTGAGCGGCGAGCTGTCGCCGAAGCTGCGCGACCGGGTCGGTCGCATCGAGCGCGCCGTGCGCCAGTGTTCGGACCTGATCACCGCCCTGCTGATGCTGTCACGCAACGAGCGCAGCATCGGCGCAGGCGAGCGCACCGACATCGCCCGCCTGTGCGACCAGTTGATCGACGACAACCAGCACACCTTGCGTGGCAAGCCGATCACCATCGGCCTTGAGATCGAGGCGCAACCGCAGGTGCTGGCGCCCGAGGCGGTGTTCTCGGTGGCCCTGGGCAACCTGATCAGCAACGCCTGCAAGTACACGCGCGAAGGCGAGATCGTGGTGCGGGTCAAGAACGACCGGGTCGAAGTGCTCGATACCGGGCCGGGCCTGAGTGAGGAGGATGCCGAGCATGTGTTCGACCGAGGCTACCGCGGCAGTGCCGCCACCGGGGCCGGCGGTGGTATCGGCCTGGCCATCGTCGGTCGCCTGAGTGATCTCTACGGCTGGCGCGTGAGCCTGACCCCGCTGCAACCGCGCGGCGCCATGGCGACGCTGATCTTCGGCCGCTGAGCGGCAAGCGCGAAGGTCAAACCGGCGGCCTGCCGCCTGGTCTGTGTTGACAACAGGACCAAGCAACCCGGCGTCAGTGGCTTCCGATCGCCTGGTCAGCCGCGGATCGCGGCACTGGCGGCCCGGCAGCGCCATCGTCGGCGGCAGGCAGCGGCGCCTCCGCATCGGGTGATCTGCGCTCCTGGCGTACGCCCATCATGGCGCCAATGGCCATGGGACCGACCGGCGTGCCGAGCAGGCGCACGGCAAAGCCGGCGGCGGCTCCGACTGCCGCGGCCACCGCCCGGGTCGGCAGCGTCGCCACGACCACACCGGCGAGCAGGCCACCACCGACCAGCCACCAGGGCCGGACCCGGCGCACCGCCGCCTTGGCCTGGGCCGAGGCCTGACGGTTTTGCGCCAGTTGATGGTTGAACGCCTGTTCAGTGGCGCGTAGCCGTTCGCGGTCGTTCATCGACTGGCTTGGGATGTCTTTGCTTTTTGAGATCATGGTGAAAATGCCTTGCCCAGTTGTGCCAGCGCTTCCCGGCTGCGCCGCATCTGCAACGCCCGCAGCCAGCCGCGCATGGCCCATACCAGCAGGCCGATCAGGACCAGATGCAGGCCGGCCACCAAGGCCAGTGCGGCATCGGTTCGACCCAGCCAGCCGGCCAGCCATGTCGCCAGTGCGGCACAGGTGAAAATCCATAAACACAGTGCCAGCACCGCGCCAATAACGGCACCGCCAATCAGGCGCACGGCACTGGTACGAGCGATCGCGGCTTCGGCGCGGGCCAGATCGAACCAGGCCAGGCCCAGTTGTGCGGCCTCGCCGGCCAACTGGCCGACGGCCTGGGCGGCGGCGGTGACCGTGTTGTCCTGGGTCGCCTCATCAGCGGCCGCTCCGGTGCCACCCGAGGTACTCCGGTTCGCCCGGGCGCGCGACTGCTCGGAGGTTTGCTCCGAGGGTCGAGCCCCGTCTTGACCCGGTCCCGGACCCGGTCCGGGCGCAGCGGCACCGGATCGGGTCGGGCGGTTCGGGTCGGCGCCCGGTGTCGGCGTGGCAGTCATGCTGGCTGCCGGTTCAGCGACGCAGCAGGCGCGAAATCACCACGCCGGCTGCGAAGGCGACGCCAAACGCCGCCAGCGGATGCTGCCGGATCGACTGGCTGCAATGCGACAGCAGATCCTGGGTACCACGGACGGCGGCAGCGCCAGCTTCGGACAGCTCTTCACCGGCCGTGCCGGCGGCGCTGCGCAGGCCATCAGCGGCGCCGCGCAAGCCCTGGACGGCGGCATCGGCGGCCTGGTGCAGATGATCGGAGCCAGCCTGGGCGGCATTTCGAGCAGCTTGTTCAACTTTCATGGTCGTACTCCTTGGATGTTGGTTCGAATAAGTGGGTCTTCGGTTTGAGCTGCGCAACGGGGCGGCGGAGATGGTCAGGAACGGCCGCTGTCTGCGACTGTCCGGTGTCGATCTCCAGGAGCCCGGTCCGCCCTCCGGATGGATCATCTGCGGAGGAAGTCTGTGGGCAGCATCCACGATCAAGTATCGATCACGGCCTGTGCAAAGCACGTCGACAGTCCGGGCCATACGCTGACAATCAGCGGCCGCGCGGCGGGTGCTCCTGCTGGCGCCACATCTCGGTCTCGCGCTCCAGTTGCTCAAGCGCGGTATCGCGGGTGTTGTCAGCCTGGCTGATGCACTGGTCCTGGGCATCGCCGGTCAGAGCCTGGCAGCGCTCTTTCTCGACATCGGCGGCGGCGTCGAGCTCGACTACGCGCTGGTCATAACGGGCCTGGATCTCTTCCCGGCGGACATCGGCTTGGGCGTCACGTGCGCCCTGCTGCATGTCGCCCTGCTGCTCGCGCGCTTCCTGTTGCGCCTCGGAGATGCGCTGCCGGCTGTCCTCGCGGGCCTGTTGCACATCCTCGGCGGCTTCGCGTTGTGTTTCGGCGACGTCGGCGGCATGGCTGGCCGGATCATTGCTGCCCTGGCAGCCGGCCAGCGCCAGCGCCATCATGGCGGCGACGGCGAGCGGCAACCGGGGCAGGTTGGCATGGGATCGGTTCATTGTGGCTCTCCAGTTGGACGGGTTTCAGACCGGACACGACGGCCCGGCTCCGGTTAGTCCATTGGCAAGCCGTGTGCCAGTTGCTTCCAACGGGCACACCATCCATTGAATCAGTGACTTGGGCCTAGAACCGCCCGGGCTTGCCGGACGCCAACTGGCAACCGCCGGGCATTGTGCATGGGCGCTGGCGGGCGATCATGCAGGGGCGTGACCCGGGCGGCGCCAGGCCCGCACCAGCCAGTTGTTGAACGGCGTACGCCCCCACAACGGACGAATATCGCTGTCCAGGCCGAGCGCCGCCAGTTCGGCGGCCAGTCCGGCCCGGGTTGGATAGGTGCGCGGCGCGGCATTCATCCAGCCCAGACCGCAGGCCAGATGGTCGGCGCCGCGGGTGACCCGGCTGCGCCAGTTGCCATCGGCCAGGCCGCTGCGGATGACCAGGCGTCCGTCTGGTGCCAGGCAGGCCGCGACGCGGGTCAGCAGGGCCGTGCGTGCCGCCGGCGTCAGGAACTGCAGCATGTCCAGGATGGTGACGCTGCCGCGGTGATCGGCCGGGAACTGCGTCGCCAGGTCGACGACTTCGAAACGCACCCGCAGCAGGCCGGCCCGTTGCGCTGCCGAGCGGGCGCTGGCGATCTTGTCGGCGTCATTGTCGACGCCGACGTAGTCGATGTCCGAACCCAGCCCGGGCACGGCGTGGGCGAGCAGGCCGATACCGCATCCCAGGTCGAGCAGGGGATTGCGGCAGCCGGCCAAGGCCTGGCGGACACCGCCATAGAGCGGATCGCTGGCCAGCTTGCTGCGCGCGTACCAGTAGTGGTAACGGTGCGGCAGGAAGGCGCGGGCGATGTCGGCGGCAGCTGGGCTGGGGTTCATGGTGCGATGGGGCTCAACGGACAGGCGATCCGTGCCGGTCAACGGCTGGATACGGCATCGGCGAGGGCCGGTCCGGCAGCGCGCGGCGGACAAAGAAAGCCGCCGGACTGGTGCCGCCAAAGCTGGGCATACAGGCCATCGCGGGCGAGCAACTCATCATGGCTGCCCTGCTCGACAATGCGACCGGCATCGAGCACGACCAGCCGATCCATGGCGGCGATGGTCGACAGCCGGTGGGCGATGGCGATCACCGTCTTGCCGGCCATCAGCGCGAACAGGTTTTCCTGGATCGCGGCCTCGACTTCCGAGTCCAGGGCCGAGGTGGCTTCGTCCAGAACCAGGATCGGAGCATCCTTGAGCAGGACCCGGGCGATGGCGATGCGCTGGCGCTGGCCGCCGGAAAGCTTGACGCCGCGCTCGCCGGCGTGGGCCTGGTAGCCGCGCCGACCGGCGGCGTCCTCAAGCTCCAGGATGAAATCATGGGCGTGGGCGCGACGGGCGGCTTCGGTGATCTGCTCGGTACTGGCATCGGGCCGGCCATAACGGATGTTGTCGGCGATCGAGCGGTGCAGCAGCGACGTATCCTGGGTGACGACACCGATATGCCGGCGCAGCGATTGCTGGCTGACCCGGGAAATATCCTGGCCATCGATGCGGATGCTGCCAGCGTCCAGGTCATAGAAGCGCAACAGCAGATTGACCAGGGTCGACTTGCCGGCGCCGGAGCGGCCGACGACGCCGATCTTCTCGCCCGCCCGCAGCTGCAGGTCGATACCGTCGACCACCACGCCGGCGCCGGAGGGATAGGCGAAACTCACCTGATCGAAACTGATCGCGCCGTCGGCCACCACCAGTTCGGTGGCATCGGGGCGATCATTGACGGTGCGCGGCAAGGTCAGCGTGTTGATGCCGTCCTGGACCGTGCCGATGTTCTCGAACAGACCGGCGATTTCCCACAGCACCCATTCCGACATCGAGCGGATCCGGATCGCCAGGGTGATCGCCACGGCAATGGCGCCCAGGGAGATCACCGCATTCAGCCAGGTCCAGATCGCCACCGCCGCGGTACCGGCCAGGAGCAGGGCATTGGCGGTCTGCAGGCTGACGGTGAGCCAGGTGACCAGGCGCATCTGCCGGTAAACGGTGTCCATGAAGCCGGTCATCGCGTCGCGGGCGTAGTCTTCCTCGTGCGCTTTCTGGGCGAACAGCTTGATCGTCTGGATATTGGTGTAGCTGTCGACGATGCGCCCGGTCATGTGCGCCCGGGCGTCGGCCTGCGCCATCGAAACCCGGCCCAGGCGCGGCACGAAATACCAGGCAATGAAGACATAACCGGCCAGCCAGACCAGCAGCGGCAGCATCAGCAGCCAATGGGCACTGCCGACCAGGATCAGGGCGCCGGTGAAGTAGACCGCGACGTAGACCAGCACCTCCAGCAACTTGAGCACGGTCTCGCGCACGGCCAGGGCGGTCTGCATCACTTTCTGCGAGATGCGGCCAGCGAATTCGTCCTGGAAGAACGGCAGGCTCTGGTCGAGCAGCCAGCGGTGGCTGAGCCAACGGCCCAGCATCGGGTAGTTGCCGAAGATGGTCTGGTGGGTGACCAGCGAGCGCAGCAGCACCAGCAGCGGATAACCCAGCAGGACCACGCCGGCCATGACCAGCAGACCGGTACCACGCTCGGCCAGCAACTGTGAGGGTTCGGTCGTGCCCAGCCAGTCGACCAGGGCGCCCATGTAGCCCAGGAACACCACCTCCAGCACCGATACGGCGATGGTCAGCGCCGACATCAATGCCAGCCAGGGCAGAACCGGCCGTGAGAAATGCAGAACGAACGGCCACAGCCGCGCCGGTGGCATTTCCGGCTCACCGGCCGGGAAGGGATCGACCCGTTTTTCAAAGAATCCGAACATCGAACAGCCGGTCTGGAATCGTGCAGGAGAAGGGTCCGGTCGCGGGAGCACACGGGGGCACTGCGATTAGTCGCGGGAAACCCCATGGCGCGGCGCGCGCGGCCCGGCTCTGCCCGGCACCCCGGCGCTGCGATTGTAGCCGCTCGCGCCCACCTGCCTCCTTACGCTATGGGCAGACCGCGGCAATCGCGGCCAATGCGATGTATTTGCGTTTACCCATCGTGCTGCCCTAGCCTTGTCGGCAGGGAAGAGATGCCGGCACCTGTCTGGGTGCCGACCAAAGCAGGCCGAAATCCGGTCATGACAACCAGGGAGGACCACCCGATGTCGACAACACTCCAACGCCTGTATCGGCAATGCGGCTGGCTGGCCGTCGTCCTGCTGGCGGTATGCGCCGGCCAGATCCACAGCGCACACGCCAGCGACGCCCTGCAAAGTGACCCGGCATTATCCGGCGCCACCAACTTGATGGAAACTGCCGGTGACTGGCTGCTGGCGCAGCGCTTGCCCGACGGCAGCTTTCCCTGGACCACGGGCGGGTCGTCATTTCCATCAGTACAGGCGCAGCCGGGCCTGGCCCTGATCGAAGCCTGGCGGGTCACCGGCCGGCAGGATTTCCGGGATGCCGCCGTAGTAGCGGCCGATGACCTGGTTGCCGGCGGCTTTGCGGTGTTTCCCGGCGCCGGCGGCAACGCGCCGCATCTGCGCTCGGCCGACCCGCTGTTTTTCAGCCATCTCAGTCAGGCCACCGGTGATCCGGTCTATCGCGACTTCATCCAGACCCATTTCTGGGATCGGCTGGCAGCCGGCCTCTATGGCCCTGATGGCGACTGGGACATCGATGCCTATGTCCTGGCCGAACTGGACCGCCGCCTGGTCGGTGGCCAGCCGGTGCTGGCCGCCTGGGATCTGATCCAGGTGGCGGCTGCCGCTCAGATCGCCGGCCGCGGCGACGCCACCATGCAGGCCCTGCTTGATGGCGCCGTCACCGCACTGGAAGCGGCGCCTGGCCAGTACGACATCGTTGGCTTGAGCTGGTCAGTGGCCGGCGGCACCGTGTTCAACCATGAAATGGATCCCCAGGCCGGGCTGTGGGCCGGCTCCGGCGGCACCGCCGGCCTGGCCGGCATCCTGGCCGGTTACCCGGAAAGCAATGGCGGCTTCGTCTATCTCACCGCCAGCCTGGGCAACATCAACCAGACATCGGCCCAGTCCACCGCCTTCGCCCTATTCGGCTTGTCCACGTTTGATTTGGCCGGCCACTATGACCTGATCCGCGATGGCTTGGCATTCATCGAGAACAAGCAGGCAGCCAGCGGCCAGATCGTGGACATCAACAATCCGGCCGTGGCCGGCAATGTCCTGGGCCACGCCGATGCCATGCGCGTGTACGGCATGATCCTGAACGAGTTCCGCAGCGATCTGAGCTTGACCAAGATCGCCACGCCGTCGGTGCCGGCCCCGGATATCGGCGACAGCATCGACTACCAGATCACCGTGCTCAATTCCGGCAACACGCCGCTGACCGATGTCGGCGTCAGCGATGACCTGATCGGCCTGGACTGCGTGCCGGCGATCCCGGTCGCCAGCCTGGCCGGCGGCGATGCCATCACCTGCACCGGCAGCTACACCGTGACCGGCGCCGATCTGGATCTTGGCGATCCGATCATCAACCAGGCCAGCGCCGTCGGCACGAGTGTCAACGCCAAGCAGCTCACCGCCGACGACCAGACCAGCACGGCACTGGCCGCGGCGGCACCGGCGATCAGCCTGGCCAAGTCGATCACCGCCGGCGACCCCTATGCCGCCATCGGTGATGTCATCGACTATGCCTTCCAGGTCGACAACAGCGGCAATGTCACCCTGGAAGCAATCGCCCTGGACGATGACCTGATCGGCCCGGTCACCTGTCCGGCCGCCACCCTCGCCGCCGGTGCCAGCATGACCTGCCTGGCCAGTTACACCGTGCTGGGCCAGGACATCGGCAACGGCTCGGTGACCAATACCGCCCAGGTCCAGGCAACCCCGGTGCGCGGCCTGCCCTCGCCGGTCACCGCCAGCGACCAGGCCACCGCCACCTGGTCACTGGCGGCCATGACCCTGACCAAGAGCGCCGCTCCCTCGACGCCGATGCCAGCGGCGGGAGACACCATCGACTACCAGATCCTGGTGGAGAACACCGGCAGCCAGACGCTGAGCCAGGTCCAGGTGGTCGATCCGCTGATCAGCCTGGACTGCACACCCGCGCTGCCGGTGGCCAGCCTGGCCGCCGGCGCCAGCATCACCTGCACCGGCACCTATACCGTGGCCCAGGCCGACATCGACGATGGCGTGCCGGTGGTCAACATCGCCACCGCCTCCGCCAGCGATCCGGGCGGAGCCCAGTTGACCGCCCAGGACAGCACCAGTACCGCCCTGGTAGCTGGGCAGCCCGCGCTCAGCCTGGACAAGACCATCACCGGCGGCGATCCCTACACCCACGTCGGCGATGTCATCGATTACAGCTACCTGGTGGGCAACCCGGGCACCGTGACTGTGCAGGCGATCAGCCTGACCGATGACCGCATCGGCACCATCACCTGCCCGGCAAGCCAGCTCGCTCCGGCGACAAGCATGACCTGCACCGCCAGTGACACCGTGCAGCCGGCCGACCTGACGGCCGGAACCATTACCAATATCGCCCAGGCCAGCGGTCTGACCACGGCTGGCGTGGCCGTTGCAGCCAGCAGCAGCGCCGTCGCCTATTACGCCGGGCCACCGCCGGGACCGGTTTCGGCACAGCCGGTGCCTGGCCCGGGCCGCTTGGCCCTGGCCGTACTGGTGGGGCTGATGCTGTTGCTCGGCGGCCGTTCGCGGCAGCGCCGCGTCGACGGCTGATCGGCGAGGCAAAATTCGCAGTTCACGATCCCGGCCCAGGCCGGGATCGTTTTTTGGCGCGGCTCACCCATTTAAGGCCAAGCGATCAATGATAGCCGGTAACTATCACAATGATCCCGACAATCGATTGGACCGATCAACTTGATACGGCTAGGATTACCTCCACCTGTTCAAGTGGCCTGCCGTTTTCCGGCGGGCACTCCCTACTTTCATGTCCAAGGAGCCATCGATGTCCCTGATCAATACCCACGTCCCGGCGTTCAAGGCCCAGGCCTTCCACAACGGCAAGTTCATCGAAGTCAGCGAGTCCGACCTGAAGGGCAAGTGGTCGGTGGTGATCTTCATGCCGGCCGCCTTCACCTTCAACTGCCCGACCGAAGTCGAGGATGCCGCCGAGCACTACGGCGAATTCCAGAAGGCCGGTGCCGAGGTCTATATCGTCACCACCGATACCCATTTCTCGCACAAGGTGTGGCACGAGACCTCGCCGGCCGTCGGCAAGGCCGGCTTCCCCCTGGTCGGTGACCCCACGCACCAGTTGACCAACGCTTTCGGCGTGCACATCCCCGAAGAGGGCCTGGCCCTGCGCGGCACCTTCATCATCAATCCCGATGGCGTGATCAAGACGCTGGAAATCCACGACAACGCCATCGCCCGCGATGTCACCGAAACCCTGCGCAAGCTCAAGGCCGCCCAGTACGTCGCCGCCAACCCGGGTGAGGTCTGCCCGGCCAAGTGGAAGGAAGGCGAGAAGACGCTGGCGCCGTCCCTGGATCTGGTCGGCAAGATCTGATCCACCAAACCGGCCGGGCCGCGCACGCTGCGCGCCCGGCCCGCGGAACCCGGCCTCTCCTCCTCCAGGTCGGGTTCCGCACTTTTTCCAGCGCCGCGCGGGTCCACCGCTCGGCCGCTTACCCAGCCCGTCCGTCAGCCCTTGATGCCCTCCGGGAGTCACCGCCATGCTCGATGCCAACCTCAAGACCCAACTGCGCGCCTATCTGGAAAAGGTCAGCCAGCCGATCCACATCGATGCCTGGCTGGATGCCGGCGAGGCGTCACAGGAAATGGCCACGCTGCTGCAGGAGATCGCCGAACTGTCAGCGCATATCCAGGTGCGCGAGCATCGTGACGCGCCCGGCCAGCGCACGCCGTCGTTCACCGTCGGCCGCCCCGACCAGCAGGCCGGCATTGCCTTCGCCGGCATTCCCATGGGCCACGAATTCACCTCCCTGGTCCTGGCCCTGCTGCATGTCGGCGGCCATCCGCCGAAGGTCGAGCAGGCGCTGGCGGACCAGATCCGGGCCCTGCCCGGTCCATACCGCTTCGAAACCTATATTTCGCTGTCGTGTCAAAACTGTCCGGACGTGGTCCAGGCGCTGAACCTGATGGCCGTGCTCAACCCGCAGGTCGAGCACGTGATGATCGACGGCGCCCTGTTCCAGGACGAAGTCGAGCAGCGCCAGATCATGTCGGTGCCGACGGTATTCATGAACGGCGAGCGCTTCGGCCAGGGTCGGATGAGCATCGAGGAGATTGTCGCCAAGCTCGACACCGGTGCCGCCGAACGTGCCGCCCAGGAACTGACGGCCAAGGAACCGTTCGACGTGCTCGTCGTCGGCGGTGGCCCGGCGGGCGCCGCAGCGGCAATCTATGCCGCGCGCAAGGGCATCCGCACCGGCGTGGCGGCCGAGCGCTTCGGTGGCCAGGTGCTGGACACGCTGGCGATCGAGAACTTCATTTCCGTCTCGCGCACCGAAGGCCCGCAACTGGCCGCGGCCATGGAAGCCCACGTGCGCGACTACGACGTCGACATCATGAACCTGCAGCGTGCCAGCCGGCTGATCCCGGGTGATGGCATGATCCAGGTCGAGTTCGCCGACGGCGGCTCGCTCAGTGCCCGCTCGGTGATCCTGGCCACGGGCGCGCGCTGGCGCCAGCTGGGCGTGCCTGGCGAAGAGGAATACCGCAACAAGGGCGTGGCCTACTGCCCGCACTGCGACGGCCCGCTGTTCAAGGGCAAGCACGTGGCGGTGATCGGCGGCGGCAACTCCGGGGTCGAGGCGGCGATCGACCTGGCCGGCATCGTCGGCCAGGTCACCCTGATCGAATACGACGCGCAACTGCGTGCCGACGCCGTGCTCCAGCGCAAGGTCCGCAGCCTGGCCAATGTCACCGTGATCACCGCCGCGCAGACCACCCAGGTGCTGGGCGACGGCAGCAAGGTTACCGGCCTGGTCTACCGCGACCGCGAGACCAGCAGCACCGAAACCATCACCCTGGATGGCGTGTTCGTGCAGATCGGCCTGCTGCCCAACACCGAGTGGCTGCAGGGCGCACTGGCGCTGTCGCCGCGCGGAGAAATCGAGATCGACGCCCGCGGCCAGACCTCGGTGCCGGGCGTGTTCGCCGCCGGCGACTGCACCACGGTGCCCTACAAGCAGGTGGTGATCGCCATGGGCCAGGGCTCGACCGCAGCCCTGAGCGCCTTCGACCATCTGATCCGGACCTCGGCACCGGCCGAGACCGCGGCAGAGGCCGCCGACGGCGCACAAACCCGGGCCGCCTGATCTGGGAACCGGCCCTGGTCAGGCCAGTTCGGCCAGCATGCAAATCCACGAACAAGGGCGCCAACAGGCGCCCTTGTCATTTCCGCAGGCCGATCGTCAACGCCTGCTCAGCGTTCGACCATGACCGGCTTGATGCCGCCTTGCTGATAGGCCCGCCAGCGCTGACGGGCGGCCTGACGGCCGGCTTGGTCGAGCGGAATCAGCTCGATCACCTGCCGGCAGCCGGATCGGGTGGCAGGATCGATCGCTTCGGCACGCAGGTTGACCAGGCACGGGCGTGCCGGCACGGCTTGGCCGGGCGCGGCAATGACCACCTGCGCGACCTCGTGGTCGGGATCATCAGCCAGGCAGTGGGCGATGAAGTCGTGCCCCTGCCATAGCGCCTGGTCCAGGGTCCGGGCCTGGCCGGCATCCATGGCCAGGATTGCGATCGGCTCGGCGTCCGCCAGCAGCGGTGCGCAGACAGCCCGCAAGGCTGTGGCCAGTCCGTCAGCACCACCCTGGGCAGCGCTGAGCGGATGGAATTCGACCCGGGGCGCCATGGCCAGCGATCGTCGCCGCTGGCTCAGGCGGCCTGGCGGGTCAGGTATTCAAACAGCAGCGGCACCGGGCGGCCGGTAGCCAGGCCCTTGCGGCCTTCATCCCAGGCGGTGCCGGCGATATCCAGGTGCGCCCAGCGCTGGCCTTCAGTGAATCGCCACAGGAAGCAGGCGGCGGTGATCGAACCACCCCACTTGCCGCCGATGTTGGCGACGTCGGCGACCACAGAATCCAGGCCTTCCTGGTAATCCTTCCACAGCGGCATGCGCCAGGCACGGTCGAGCGTGGCCTGGCCGGCATCGAGCAGTTCGGCGGCCAGCTCATCGTCCGGGCTGAACAGGCCGTGCGGATGCTTGCCCAGGGCGACCACGCAGGCACCGGTCAGGGTGGCGCAGTCGATCAGCACCTTCGGCGACAGCTTCTGCTCGGCGTAGGTCAGGGCATCACACAGGATCAGGCGGCCTTCGGCGTCGGTATTGAGCACCTCGATGGTCTTGCCCGCCATCGATGTGAGCACGTCGCTGGGGCGGTAGCTGTTGCCATCGGGCATGTTCTCCACCGCCGCGACGACGACGCTGAGGTTGATCGGCAGGCCGGCACGGGCGGTTGCGTTGAACGCGCCGAGCACGGTGGCAGCACCGCACATGTCGTACTTCATCTCCTCCATGCCCAGGCCGGGCTTGAGGGAAATGCCGCCGGTGTCGAAGGTGATGCCCTTGCCGACCAGCACATGCGGTGCCTGTCCGTCCGGACCACCGCGCCAATGCAGCACGATCAGGCGCGGACGGTTGGCGCTGCCACGGGCGACCGCCAGCAGCGAGCCCATGCCCAGCTTCTCCATCGCGTCTTCATCAAGGATCTCGCCGGTGACGTCGGGCACGGTATCGATCAACGCCTGCGCTTGCTCGGCCATGTAGGCCGGGGTGCAGATGTTGGGCGGCCGGTTGGCCAATTCCTTGGCGAACACGATGCCCTCGTTCAGGGCCTGGGCGCGGGCGAGCACGGCGTCATCATCGGTCTGGGCATTGCCGGGCAGCTCAACGCGCTTGAGCGCCTGCTTGCGGCCCTTGCGGGTGGCCGTGTACTGGTACAGCTCATTGCCGGCGGCACGCACCGCCTGCTGCAGGTTCCACTGCCGGTCGCGACCGGGCACTTTCAGCTCGGCCAGGCTGACCAGGACCGATTCGGCCGGCGATTCGCGCACTGCACGCAGCGCCTTGGACAATGCTGCGACGTAGGCCTGGCCGTCGAACTTGTCTTCCTTGCCCAGGCCGACGATGAACACGCGCGGTGAACTGACGCCGTCCAGACCATGCAGGACGCTAACCCTGCCTGCCTTGCCGCTGATATCCTCGCTGTCGATCAATTGTCCGACCCGCCCGGCGCTGGCCTGGTCGAGTTCGGCGGCCGCCGCCGTCAGCCGGCGCCCCTCATGGATACCGACGATGACGGCGCCAGCGCGGGATGTGGCGGGACGATCCGAGGTCAAAGCGAATTCTTGCGACATGGTTTACCTGATATCTGAAGAAGACGACCTGGGCGCACACGCGCCTGGCCGCCTTGCAAAAAGGAACGCCGACGCGAATGCGCCGGGCCGTGGCCTAGTTTATCAGGGCCGGCCCCGGGCCATGGTTTCGGCGCCTTTTGCTGAGCCGCGCCAATGCCTGACGCCGGCTGCCGGCTGCGGCCGGGCCTGACGGAGGCCGCGTGGGCAGGCTCGACCGCTATGTGATGACCGAACTGCTGCAGACCCTGCTGGCAGTAATGGCAGTGATGATGGTGGTGATGTTCGGCGGCCTGCTTGCCGACACCCTGAGCAAGATCGCCCGCGGCAAGGTCGCCGCCGCCCTGCTGATGTCGCAGATCGGCCTGCGCTCGCTGGAAGCGCTGACCCTGATCCTGCCGCTGGCCCTGTTCCTGGGCATCATGCTGGGCCTGGGGCGGCTCTACCGCGATGGCGAGATGGCAGTGCTGGCCGCTTCCGGCTACGGCCCGCGACAGTTGCTCAAGCCGGTCGCCGCCGTCGCCCTGATCCTGGCCGCGATCCTGTCGGTGCTCTCGTTCTGGCTGGCACCGACAGCGGCGCGCGCCGGCAACCGCATGATCCAGGAGGCCAGCCGCTCGATGCTCGTAGCCGGGCTGGAGCCGGGCCGATTCGTCGAGATCCCCGGCCGCAACGGCGTGCTCTACCTGGGTGACATGAACGCCGAAGGCACCCACTTCGAGCAACTGTTCGTCTACCAGGAAGACGCCGATGGCGTCGACATCATCACCGCGCGCCAGGGCGAATTCTTCCGCGATGCCATCGACGAACGGCACCTGGCGCTGAGCGACGGCTTTCGCGTCGAGGGCCTGCTCGACAGCGCCGCTTTCCGCACCATGCGCTTTGACCGCAACACCCTGCGCATTCCCGATGCCCCGGAAGCGCCGCTGAAATATCCCACCGCCGAGTTGCCCACCCTGGAGCTGCTGCGCGACCCGGGCCCGCCGGCCCAGGCCGAACTGCACTGGCGCATGGGCACCGTGTTGACGCCGCTGATCCTGGCCCTGCTGGCAGTACCGATGGCACGCTCGGCGCCGCGCCGCGCCCGCTACGGCAAGATCCTGCTGGCCCTGCTCGCCTACCTGGTGCTGACCAACCTGCTCAGCCTGGGCCGGGCCTGGTTGCAGCAGGATCTGCTGCCCGGCTATTTCGGCCTGTGGTGGATCCACCTGCCGGCCTTGCTCATCGCCGCCTGGCTGTTCCGGCGCGACAACACCCTGCCCGGCGGCGGCAGTAGCTGATGGCGGCCTCCATCTCCAGCCGCAGCGGGCCACGGCGGCAGGTCGGCCTGGTCGCCGGCACGATCCCGTGCCCGCCCGCCGACCACCGCAGCCGCGGCCGGCGCGACCGGGCGAGCGCCAGTTCCCAGCCTGGCAAGGTTGCCTAGGCTGATGCGTCCGGCAAGCGTCAAACGGGTCGATTGGCTGCTCGCCGGCACCGTCGCCGGCACCATCGGCCTGGTGCTGGCGGTGCTGGTCGGTTTCGACGTGCTGCTGGCACTGAGCGAGGAGCTGGGCGATCTGGGCACGGGCGACTACACGCTGACCAAGGCCCTGATCTATGTCGCCTACACCGTGCCCCGGCGCATCCATGAGCTGTTCGGCTCATCGGCCTTGATCGGCACCCTGATCGGTCTGGGCCTGCTGGCCGGCAATGGCGAGATCACCGCCCTGCGCGCGGCCGGTCTGTCGAAGCTGCGCATCGCCCTGTCGGCCACGGTCACCGTTGCCGCGCTCGGTCTGGCGGTCAGCGCGATGGGCGAGACGCTGGCGCCGGAGGGCGAGCGTTGGGCCCAGCGGCTGTCGGTGCAGGCCAAGCACCACGATTACGCCCTGGCCCAGGGCAGCGGCATGTGGGCGCGCGACGGCGAGGCGGTGATCAATGCCAAGCGCGCCTTCGTCAACCCCGACCGGGAACTGGAGCTGCGCGAGATCCGCCTGTATTTCTTCGACGACGAAGGCCGCCTGAGCCGGATCATGCGCTCGGAAAGCGGCATCTTCCGCGAGGATGCCTGGCAACTGGACGATGTGCGCCAGTTCACCTTCGAACCGGACCGCATCCACGCCACGCAATTTCCGACCAGTACCTGGGCCTCGAACCTGGATCCGGAAGTGCTCAGCCTGGGCGCCATCCGCCCGCGCTACCTGGGCGTTGCCGGCCTGCTGGAAAACTATCGTTACAACAAGGCCAGCGGCCTGAACACGCAAGCATTGGAATCGGCGTTCTGGGCGCGGGTATTCAATCCGTTGTCGACCCTGGCGCTGGTCTTCGCCATCACCCCGTTCGCCTTTGGCACGCTGCGTTCGGGCGGCCTGGGCAAGCGGGTGTTCCTGGGCATCATCATTGCCGTGGCGTTCTATTTCATCCAGCGCGCGCTGATCAACCTGGCCGATGTCTATGGCTACAGCCTGCCGCTGATCAACGCCATGCCGGCGCTATTGCTGACCGCCATCGGCTGGCTGTACTACCGGCGCAACGCCTGAGGCGGCTTCAGCGAGTCAGCGAGTCAACCGGGCGGCGCCAGGGTATTGCGCTCCCAGCGCCGGATCAGCCAGCCCATCAAGGCCCAAACCACGGCGATGCCGATGCCCAGCAGCGGAATCGAGGCCACCGCCAGGCCCAGCGCGGTGACCATGACGATGCCCCACTGGGTGAGCATGTCGCCGCCGCGCCAGACCACGGTGTCGATGAAGTTCTTGGCCTTGTAGCGGGCCTCGCGGTCGATGCGCGTAAACAGCGTTTCGCGGGCCGGGTTGAGCATGCCGTAGACCATGCCGCGCGTCGCCACCTGGGCCAGTCCGACCATCAACACGGTGGGATTGCCGTAGATCATCGCCAACACGCCGATCACCAGCAGCGCCGGTGCCACCAGCAGCCAGCCGGCACCAAAGCGGGTCAGCAGGAAGCGGGTGATGCCGAGCTGGAAGATCACCGCCACCAGGTTGATCCACAGGTCCAGGTTGGCGAAAAAGGCGATGCGCTGGGCGGAGTCGGCGATCTCGCTCTGCAGCCGGATCTGCTGGTTGTAGAGGATGCCGCCGATGGCCACGCCACAGATCATCAGCAGGGCCAAGGCCCGCAGGATCGGCTGCTGGAACACCAGCCGGGCGCCGGCCAGCACCGTGCCGCCGATCGGTTCTTCCCGGGTGCTGCCGCTGCGCGCCAGTTCCCGCGCCTGCGCCCAGGGCACCAGTTGCGCGATGCAGACCAGGCACAGACCCAGCAGGCTGGCGGAAATCAGCAACAGGGTGTCGATCTGAACCGCCTGCGCCAGGTGGCCGGTGATGGTCGGCCCGGCCAGCGCGCCCAGGGTGCCGCCGGTGGCGATGGTGGCGTACAGGCGGCGCGACTGCTCGGGCTCATAGATGTCGGACATGAAGCTCCAGAACACCGACACCACGAACAGGTTGAACACGGTGATCCAGATCGCCAGGGTCATCGCCGAGCCGCGACCGAAGGCGTCAGGATCAATGCCCAGCGCCGAGGCCAGGGCGTCATTGAAATTGAACAGCAGCCAGAACAGGCCCAGGCAGGCGATGAACACCAGGTACACCACGGGCAGGAACTGCCGGCGCGGCCAGCGCGACACCAGCCAGCCGTAGAGCGGTGTCAGCGCCAGCATGACCAGGAAAACACTGGTGTAGACCCATTGCATCCGATCGACACCGAAGCGCACGATCATCTCGTCGCGCACCGGCCGGATCACGAAGTAGGCGCACAACAGGCAGAAGAAGTAGGCGAACGACCAGGCCAGGGCGCGCCATTCGCCGGGCTCGACGCCGAGCAGGCTGCGCCAGCGTGAGCGCCGCTGGCCGCTGGCGGCCAGCACCTCGGCCAGCCCCGGGTTCATGGTCTGCGACCGGCACCGAGTTGGCCGGGAGCGGCGCTGCCCTGCCGCACCGAAATAACCATCACGGCGCCTGATCCTGTCTGGCGATCTGGGCATCGGCCTCGTGCAGCAGAGGCGGCAGCGGGCAATGCAGAGCCGCGCAGGCGGTGCGCAGCAGTTCGCTCTCGGCCACTTCCAGCAGGCCATCGTGCATCACCGCCCGGGTCATCGCGGCGACCAGCAATTCCTTGCCTGCCGGCTTCAACCGGTCCAGCCGCAGCAAGGCGGCATCGAGCCGGTCCGGCCAGTCTTCGGCGACCCTGTAGCTCAGGGCAACACCGGAGCCCAGCTCGTTGACGCCGGCGGCGAAGGCGAAGCGGGCCTCGGCGGCATCGGCATGGCCGGCGCGGGCCAGCAGCGACAGCAGCAGGGTCAGCTCCTCGGCGACAGCGTCCAGCCGCAGCCTCTGCCGGGGCGCGCGTGCCGACGGTTCCAGTGCTTCATTGATCTGCTGGCGCATCAGGAAGCCCAGACAGTATTCGAACAGGCTGACGCGGCTGTCGGCATGGATCAGGCGATCGACCAGGGCCGACAGCGACTTGACCCGTTCCTGCGGCAGGCGGCGCAGGGCGGCGAAGGCAATCTGGGCCAGCGGCAGGCGTTGCATCGGATGCAGTTGCGTGCAGGCCTGACGGTAAGCCGCGACCGCAGTCACCTCGTCGACACCGAGCTCGCTGCCGAGCAGGGCAGTCTGGCCGGCATCGGTTTCCGGCCCCGTCGAGACCAGCAGGCCGAGCAGCAGATGCGCTGCCCGGTCCGGATCATGGGCGGCATCGACCAGCGCTTCAGGCAAGTGGCGGTGCAGCAGTCCGGCGGTCAGGTAATCCTCGCTGTCGGGTTCGGCGACCTGATCGACCACCTGCCGGGGCTGCACGCTGGCGCTGCTTGCCGGCAGGCTGGCGATGATCACCGCCGCCGGCAAGGCGCCGCCGGATAGGCCCGGCAGTGGCACGCCAAAATCCAGATTGCCGGGTGTGCTGCTGGCGGCGCTGCGGCTGTCCGCCGTGGCGGCAGGCGCGGTATCGGCCTGGCTCTGGCGTTGCAGCCACGGCGCCAGGTCGGCCTGGGTGAAGCCCGGTTCGAGCGCGGCGATGCGTTGCACCAGCGGCGGATGGGTGGCGAACAGCCGGGAATAGCCGACGCCATCACCGAACAGCAGATGGCTGACCTCCTCGCCGTCAGCCGCGCCCAGACGCGAGCCGTGGGCGGTGCCGGCGATCTTCTTCAGGGCGCCGGCAATGCCCCGGCTCTGGCGCGTGAACTGCACCGCCGAAGCATCAGCCAGGTATTCGCGCCGGCGCGAGATACCGGCCTTGATCAGGCGCGCGCAGAAGGTGCCGATGGCACCGATGATGACCACGGCAACACCGAGCATGACCACGCCGCCGGCATTGCGCCCGCGCACCCGCATCAGCAGCCGGCCCAGGATTCCCAGCAGGGTGATGCCGGCCAACCAACCGATCAGGCGCAGGTTCAGGCGCATGTCGCCATTGAGGACATGGCTGAACTCGTGCGCGATCACGCCCTGCAACTCATCCCGGTTGAGTTGCTCTAGGGCGCCGCGGGTGACCGCGACGGCCGCATCCGAAGTCGAAAAGCCGGCAGCGAAGGCATTGATGCCCGGCTCGCCCTCCAGGACATAGATCTCCGGCACCGGCACGCCGGAGGCAATGGCCATTTCCTCCACGACATTGCGCAGACGCTGGTGGCGCAGATCGCGGCTGTCCGGCGGCACCGGCGTGCCGCCAAGCTGGCGCGCGATGACCCCGCCCCCCTGGCGCAACTGGGCCGCGCGCACGGCGCTGGTCACGGCAATGATGGCCAGGGTCACCACCGCCACGGTCAGCAGCATGGCCCAGTGGCTGGCGATCAGGTCGGCGGTGCTGGCCGGCTGTCGCTGGTGGCTGGGTCCGGTGAACGACATCGCCAAAAGGAAAACGCCGCAGATGGCCAGCACGATGCCGGCCACGGCGACGCCGAACAGCACCACGAGGCGGCGCGAGGCGGCCCGCGCCTCGCGCTGTCGCTGGAAGAAGTTCGTGCCCGCGGACATGGCTCAGTACACGATCGCCGACGCCGGCGGTGGCCGGCGCCGTGCGCCCGGGTCAACTGGCGCCAAAGTCCACCCGCACCGCCTGGCGCATGTGCTCGGCCTCGATCTCCAGCAGGCTGGCCGACTGGAAGGCGAACATGTTGGCAACCACGCTGGAGGGGAACATTTCACGCTTGTTGTTGTAGTTCATCACCGCGTCATTGTAGGACTGCCGGGCGAAGGCGACCTTGTTCTCGGTCGAGGTGAGTTCCTCGCTGAGCTGCATCATGGTCTGGTTCGCCTTCAGATCCGGATAGGCTTCGGACAGGGCGAACAGCCGGCCCAGTGCGCCGGTGAGCTGGTTTTCGGCACCGGCAAGCTGGCGCATGGCCTCGGGATCACCCGGGTTGCCCTTGGCCTGGCCCAGGCCGTTGACCGCGGCGTTGCGCGCCTGCACCACTGCTTCCAGAGTGCCGGCCTCGTGGGCCATGTACTTGCGCGCCACCTCGACCAGGTTCGGGATCAGGTCGTAACGGCGGGTGAGCTGGACATCGATCTGCGCGAACGCGTTCTTGTAGGCGTTGCGGGCCATGACCAGGCCGTTGTAGATACCGACGGCCCAAAGCACCAGGCCAACGACGAGAGCCAGAATTACCCAGGACATAGTGATTTCCTCGCTGCAACCGCCACACGGCGGAGGTGGTGTTCGGGCCTGCCGGATCGCTCCCCGCCCCGGGCTCCGTCACTACCCGGCCCGTCCGGTCGACTGCCCCGGGAACGGACCAAGCCTGTGTACAGTGGCCGGGTGTTGCTTGCGATCCGATCAGGCATCCGGGCTAGAATTGGGCCAATCTTCAACTGGCGGAGCCAAGAATAACATGCGCTTGCCGACGATACTTACAGCAATCACCGGCGCGATCCTGAGCTGCGGACTGGGCCTGCCGGCGGCGCTGCATGCCGCCGCACCGGACCGCCCCAGTGTCCTCGCCGTCGATGGTGAGCGCCTGCGCCTGGAGCAGATCAGCCAGGACGTGACCGACCTGGCCAATACCCTGGCGCGGGTGCAGGACGTGGCCGGCCTGGCCGTGGTCCTGGTCAAGGACGATCGCATCCTGCTCAGCCACGGCGCCGGCGCCACTGCCATCGGCAGCGGCGATCCGGTCGACGCCGATACCGTGTTCCGCCTGGCCTCGCTGTCCAAGGCCTTCGCCGCCACCGTCGCCGGACAACTGGTGCGCGAGGGCGCCCTGGACTGGCAAATGCTGGTGCAGCCCTGGCTGCCCGGTTTCCGCCTGGCCAACGACGATGACGCCACCCGCGCCACCCTGCGCGACCTGCTCAGCCACCGCGTCGGCCTACCCTTCAACACACTGGACCGGCGCCTGGAAGCCAACGAACCCTATCCGCTGCTGGTCGAGGCCCTGCCCCAGGTGCCGATGACCTGTCCGGTTGGCGACTGCTTCGGCTACCAGAACATCGCCTTCAGTCTGGTCGGCGACCTGATCTTCGCCACCACCGGCGACTTCTATTCCTACCAGGTGGAAAAACGCCTGTTCGATCCGCTCGGCATGCACAGCGCCACCTACGGCCGCCCGGCGCTCGAAGACGGCGACAACTGGGCCCGGCCGCATGTGCGCCGCAACGGCCAACTGCAGCCGGTAACACCCAAGGACACCTATTACCGGGTGGCCCCGGCGGCCGGCATCAATGCCAGCATCACCGACCTGGGCCAGTGGCTGATCGCCAACATGGGCGGCCGGCCGGAGGTCCTGCCCAGCGCCTTGCTGGAGGAGTTGTTCCAGCCGGTGGTCGATACGCCCTACGAGATCCGCGGCAATGGCTGGCGACGGCACCGCCTGGACTCGGCCGGTTACGGCCTGGGCTGGCGGATCATGGACTATGCCGGGGAGCGCCTGGTGTTCCATGCCGGCGCCGTCCAGGGCTACCGCGCCATGCTCGGCTTCCTGCCCGAACACCGTTTCGGCATTGCCGTGCTCTGGAACAGCGAGGCGGTGGCACCGTCGGGCCTGATGGCCACGACCCTGGACCGCTATCTGGAACTGCCCGCGCGCGACTGGCTGAACCTGGATCGCCTGCGCTACCGGCCGCAGCCGCTGCCCCGGCAAGCCTCGGGCAACTGAACGCGGGCGGCCGGCAGCAGCGCCCGGATCCATCTCCCGGACAGCTACCGATGGCACCAGCGGCCACAGCCACCGCGGCAACATCTCAGAACAAGAGCCCGGACTGGGCGACGGCCGATGCCGCCGCCGCGAGGACAGTTTCAGGCCGTTTCCGGGCCGTTTCTGGTCGCGCCAGACAAGCCAACGCCCGGGCCTGTCGGCACCGGGCGTCATGGTCATGAATCCTGGATCCTGGACCTGGAGACCTGATCGCCGCGACCGGCGACCAGGGGCATCAATGCGCCGTCGCGGCGACGATCAATCCAGTCGGAAATCGAAGCGCTGGCGCATCCGGGTCGACACCGGCTGTCCGCCTTCCAGGCGCGGATCAAAGCGCCACTCCTGCATGGCACGGATCGCGGCCCGGTCGAACACCCGGGTCGGACGGCTGGCGACGACACTGACATTGCTGATCGAGCCATCGACATCGACGGTGAATTCCAGTTCCACCCAGCCCTGCTGGCGACCGCGCATGGCCTCGGGCGGATACTGCGGGTCGACACGGCTGAGCAGGCGCGCGTCACGCACCTGCGGCGTCGCTGGCGCGGTCTGGGCCGGAGCCGGGGTGGTTGTGGTCGTGGTCATGGTCGACGGCGGGGCTGACGCTGGCGCTGGTGCCGGCGCCGCGGCCTGGGTACCGGCAGCCGAACCGGGCAACATGCTGGCCAGGTCCGAAGCCGGTTCGGCCGGGGCCGGCGCCGGCTCCGCGGCGGCGGCCGGCTGACTGGCTGCCGCAGTCGACGCCGGTGCCTGGGCTGCCTGCTGCGCCTGCTGCGCGGCAGCCGTGGCAGCCGCTTCCGCCGCATCCTGGGCCTGCAAGCCACGCTCGATGCGCTGGCGCAGGTTGATCACGGTGTAGGAGTTGGGGTTGGCCTGCGAGAGCAAGCCCACCATGCGTTGGGCGTCGTCGAAGTCGCCCGAGCCGATGGCCTGCTCGGTACTGCTCACGGCGATGCCATACAGGTCGTTGATCGCCTCGCGGGCGGCGACATTGTCGGGCTGTGCGGCCAGTGCCTGGAGATAGAACTCGTAGGCATTGTCGTCGGCCGGTGCCACCAGGCGACTGTCGGCCACGGCTTGGCGCGCCTGGCCCAGCAGCTGGCTGACCTCGCCGTCACTGCGGATCTCGCCGGTGCTTTCGCCCGAGCCGGTGAACTGCTGTATCTCGGCATCGCCACTGAACTGGCGCAAGACGATGACAATGACCAAGGCGATGACAATGCCGACCAGGGCCAGGATCAGGCCTCGCTGGAGACGGTCGGCAGTATCGGCGGTTTGCGGTTTATCGGACATCCTTTGGAACTCCCCGAGTTTGTTGGGCCCGGCGGCTGTCACGAGTCAGCCGGTGCCGGGCAGCCACTCCCCCTGTACCGTCGATGCGGATTCCCGCATGCCACGGCTTGGCACGGTTTATATCACGAAAGCCCGCGTGGCTTTGCTGTTTGGACCCGGCCGTGCCTAGCCCGGCTACAAACAACGATAGCTGATCGCTTCAGCCAGATGGGCGTTGCCGATGCTGTCGGCGCCGTCCAGGTCGGCGATGGTGCGCGCCACCTTGAGGATGCGATGGCAGGCACGGGCGGACAGGTTGAGCCTGCCGATGGCCTGTTCGAGCAGGGCTCGGCCGCTGTCCGCCAGGCCGGCGACCCGCTTCAGGGCAGTCTGGCCCAGGCGTGCATTGGCCTGACCGGCACGCGCAAGCTGCCGATCCCGGGCGGCGGCAACGCGAGCACGCACGCAGGCCGAGGATTCGGCATCGGCGGCCTCGGCCAGCAGCTCGTCCTGGGGCAGGCGCGGCACTTCAATATGCAGGTCGATGCGATCCAAAAGTGGCCCGGACAGGCGCGAGCGGTAGCGGGCGATGGCCTCGGCGCTGCAGCGGCAGCGGCCCGAGCTGTCACCGGAATAGCCGCAGGGACACGGATTCATCGCCGCCAGCAACTGGAAGCTGGCCGGGAACTCGGCCTGGCGCGCGGCCCGGGAGATGACGATGCGGCCCGACTCCAGCGGCTCGCGCAGGACCTCGAGCACGGTGCGCTGCCACTCGGTCAGCTCGTCCAGGAACAGCACACCGTGGTGGCTGAGGGAGATCTCGCCGGGTCGGGGATTGCTGCCGCCACCGACCAGGGCCACGGCGGAAGCGGTGTGGTGCGGCGCCCGGATCGGCGCCACCAGGAAATCATCGCCCAGCCGGGGCGGTTGGCCGGCCACCGAGGCGATTGCCGCCACGGCCAGCGCCTGGGCCTCGGTCAGCGGCGGCAGAATGCCGGGCAGGCAGGTGGCCAGCAGGGTCTTGCCGCTGCCGGGCGGGCCGACCATGAGCAGGTTGTGGCCGCCGGCGGCAGCGATCTCCAGCGCCCGCCGTGCCCGCAACTGGCCGCGGACATGGGCCAGGTCGGGGGTTTCCGGCGCCGCCAGTCCGCCAGCCGGGTACGCCGCCTGATCTTGCCGGGGCGGGTCGGTGTTGGCCGCGAGGCAGTCGGCGGCCGTCGCCAGGCCGTGGCCATCACGCAGGTGCTGGCAGACCGACAGCAGGCTGCCGGCAGCCAGGACGCGATGGCTGCGCACCAGGGCGGCCTCGCCGGCATTGCCTTCGGGCACCACCAGGGTGCGAGCTTCCTGGCCGCAGCGGATCGCGGCCGGGAGCACGCCATGGATTGGCCGCAGGCTGCCGGACAAGGCCAGCTCACCGAGGAATTCATGCTTTGCCAGGTGCTCGGCCGGCAACTGGCCGCTGGCGGCCAGGATGCCCAGAGCGATGGCCAGGTCGAAGCGGCTGCCCTCCTTGGGCAGGTCGGCCGGAGCCAGGTTGACCACCACCCGGCCATCGGGATAGCGCAGATTGGCATTGATGATGGCGGCGCGGACGCGGTCCTTGCTCTCCTTCACCGCCGTTTCCGGCATGCCCACGATATGAGTTGCCGGCAGGCCGCCGGACAGATGCACCTCGACCGCGATCGCCGGGGCCTGGACGCCGAGCAGGGCCCGGCTGGCGACCACGGCCAGGGCCATCGTCAGCCGTCCGGACGCTGCCGTGCGAGCTCGGCTTCCAGTTCATCGACCCGCGCCGAAAGCTGCTCCAGCAGCGTGCGGCTGCGCGCCAGCACGGCGCGCTGGATATCGAACTCCTCGCGCGTGACCAGATCGAGCCGGTCCAACTGGGCCGAGACTGCGGCACGCAGGTTGCGGCGCAGGCCGTCGCCGCCTTCCTTGACGCCGGCGGGCAACAGTTCGCCCAGGCGCTGGCTCAGGCTCTGGATGTCTTCGGGACGAATCATGGCAACAACCTCTGGATGGATGCAGTGTGCCGGCGGCGGGCGCGGCGGGCATGGGTGGCGGCGCTAGAATCGGCTGGGACTATTCCCAGGCCGCAGCGGCCGCGACGGAGACAGACTGATGAAGATGGTGACGGCGGTGATCAAGCCGTTCAAGCTGGACGATGTCCGCCAGGCCCTGGCCGGGATCGGCGTACAGGGCATCACGGTCAGCGAGGTCAAGGGCTTTGGTCGCCAGAAGGGCCATACCGAGCTGTATCGTGGCGCCGAGTACGTGATCGATTTCCTGCCCAAGATCAAGCTGGATATCGCCGTTGATGACGACCAGCTCGAACGCGTGCTGGAAACGATCATCGAGGCGGCGCGCACCGGCAAGATCGGCGATGGCAAGATCTTCGTCACGCCGCTGGAGCAGGTGATCCGGATCCGTACCGGCGAGCTGGATTCGGACGCGCTGTGACGGTGTAGCCGGCCACGGGGCATCGCCGCGCCGGCCGGTCTGTTGGCTGCCGGCGTGCCCAGCCCGCCAGCCACGACCGATCAGCAATGGCCCGTCAGCGCTGGCCCTGGCAACGGTAGGCGCCGAAGCGCTGCTCGCCGCTGCGTGCCTCGCCCTGGGCGACGATGGTGTCGGCATCGATGGTGGCTGCCTGGTTGCGGGCCAGCGATTCCAGTTCGTCGAGCACCTTCATCTCGTTGCGGCGCACGCCCGGCAGCAACCAATCGCGCACCGAGACACCGACTTCGCCCACCTTCTGGCAGCCGTCGACGCTGCCGTCGTAGGCAACACGCACGCGCTTGCCGGCGTCATCGGGCTTGACCCAGGTGCAGGCCACCAGGCTGGCGGCGAGCAGCGCGGGCAGGATCGACAGTTGCGGCATGGCCATGACTTCTCCGGTGATGACGGGGCGTGGGCAAAAAACGGGCGGGCTGTGCTGGACAACAATCGCTCGGCCCACCGCCATTGTGCCGGTGGCCGGTGAATGGTGGCTGGCGAACCAGCCACCGGTCACCGGCCAGGCACTTGCCGGTGTACCCGCGCGGCAATGCGGCGGCGAGTCAGTGCCGGTCGTCGTCCAACGTCGGCGCCGGCTCCTCGATCAACTCCTCGCTCTTCTGCGTATCGACGGCCTCGCCGATGGGCTCGTCGCCGTCGTTGCCGTCGACCTCGGCGGCTTCAGCGTTGCCGGCAGACTCGGCCGCTGCGCTGGGCGGGTCCGAACTGTCCGCGCGAGGACCGTTTTCGCCCGTGGCATCGGTCGCTTGCGGCTCATTGGCCGGCGCCGGCTCCGGCCGGGTCACGGCCTGGCCATCGCTGTCCAGCACCTGCACCGGCCCCAGCGCCAGCGCCCGGACCGGCGCTTCGATCTGCGTCAGATCACCGACCACGACCCAGGTCAGGGCATCGGGGCGCAAGCGCTGGCCGGCGGCACGGACGCGGGCATCGGTGATCGCCTCGATGCGCTGGCGCGAAGTGACGATGTAATCATCCGGACGGTCGTAGCGGACATTGGCGGCGATCGCGCCGAGCACCGCCGAGCCGGTTTCGTAGGCGCCAGGCAGGCGGCGAACCCGGTAATTGCGGATCTTCTCGATCTCCTCGGCGCTGGCCGGGCGGTCGGCGACGAAGGCGGACAGCTCGGCGACGATTTCGCTGATGGCATCGGCGGTGCGGTCGATCTGCACCGGCGCATAGGCCAGCCAGGGCCGCTGGCCGAGGGCATTGCTGGCACTGCCGTGGGCGCCGTAGGACCAGCCCTTGTCCTCACGCAGGTTCATGTTCAGGCGCGCGGTGAAGGTACCGCCGAAGACGTCATTGGCCAGATCGAAGGCCAGCGAATGCTCATCGGCGGTCGGCGGCAGCAGGTGGCCGAGCAGGATGTTGGCCTGGCTGGCGCCGGGCTGATCGACCAGGAACACACGCTGGCCCTCAGGCAGGGCGACCGCATGCCGATCGATCTCGGGCAGGGCGGCTTCCGGTGCCTGCCAGTCGCCCAGGTGGCTGGCGAGCAGGGCCTTGAGTTCGGCCATGGTGATGTCGCCGACCACGACCAGGGTGGCGTTGTCGGGCCGGACCCAGTCGCGATGGAAGGCGAGCAGATCGTTGCGCTGCAGGGCGGCGACCGAAACCTCGGTGCCGCTGCCGGTGAACGGGATGCCATAGGCATGGTCGTGGCCGTAGATCAGCGGCGGCAACAGGCGCAAGGCCAGGCTCTGCGGCCGGGTCTTTTCCTGGGCGATGGCGGCCAGCCACTGGGCCCGGACGCGCTCGATCTCGGCCGGCTCGAAGCGCGGCCGCAGCACCACATCGGCGTACAGCGCCATCAACGGATCCAACTGCTCCTTCAGGGTCGCCAACTGGATGCTGGCGTTGTCCAGCGCGGCACGGGCAACGATGCTGCCGCCCAGGGCCTCGACAGCGGCAGCGAATTCCAGCGCACCCAGCTCGCCGGCACCTTCGCCGAGCATCGCCATGGTGAAGCTGGAGGTGCCCAGCTTGCGCCCGGCATCGGCGCTGAAGCCACCACCCAGTTCCAGGTTCATCTGCACCATCGGCAGGCCGGTGCGCCGGGCCAGGATCAGTTCCAGGCCATTGTCGAGCTGGCCGCGTTCCAGGTCGGGAAAGGCCAGATCGGGGAAGGTCTCGGTCACCGGCGGACCAGCGCTGCGATCGACCTTGTCCTGGCTGTGGCCGAAGCGCTCCTCGGCCGGTGCCAGCGCCGGCGGATCGACATGGGGCGCGGTCGGCTGATCGTCGGCCACCGGTGCCCGATCGCCGGGAATCACCAGCAAGGTGTGGTCGCCGCGGGCCAGCCAGCGCCGGCCGGCTTCGAGCAGGGCTTGCGGCGTGGCCTGGTCCAGGGCCTCCAGTTCGGCGCGATAGCAGCCCGGATCACCAGCGAACACGGCGCATTCGGCGAGCAGATCGGCCTTGCCGCCGAAGCCGCCGACACGCTCAAGCTGGAACACCAGGCCGGAACGGATCATGGTCCGGGCCCGGTCGAGCTCTTCCTGGCTGACACCGTCGGTCAGCAGGCGCTCCAGCTCCTCATCAACGATGGCCTCGACCCGTTCGGGCTCGATGCCGGCCTTGACGTCCACCGAGACCATGCCAACCCCGGCCAGTTGCATGCCCATGGCGAAGGCGCTGACCCGGTCGGCAAGTTGTTCCTGATGCACCAGACGGCGGTCCAGGCGCGAGCTGGGGCTGCCGCCCAGGATTCGGCCGAGCAACTGGATGTGGACCAGATCGGCGCTGCCGAACTGGGGAATGTTCCAGCTACGGTAGAGGCGCGGCTGGGCGACACGGTCTTCGAGCTGCTCGCGGGTGGATTGGGTGCGCGCGGCAATCTCGGGCTCGGGCTGGGCCATGGTCGGCCCGGCCGGGATATGCCCGAAGTACTGGCCGACCTTGTCGCGTGCCGTCGCCAGGTCGATGTCGCCGGCCAGCACCAGCACCGCGTTGTTGGGGCCGTACCAGCTTCGGAACCACCACTGGACATCATCCAGGGTGGCCGCGTCCAGGTCGGCCATCGAGCCGATCGGCATGTGATGATAGGGATGGCCGGCCGGGAAACTGGCCCGGAACAGGGTCTCGTAGGCCTGGCCGTAGGGCTGGTTCTCGCTTTGCCGTTTTTCGTTCTTGACCACGCCGCGCTGCTCGTCCAGCCGCGCCTGGTCAACCGCGCCGAGGAAATGGCCCATCTGCTCGGAAGCCATCCACAGACCCAGGTCCAGCGCCGTGGTCGGCACGTTGAAGAAATAGTTGGTGCGATCGAAGCTGGTGGTGCCGTTCATGCTGGTGGCACCGACCTGCTCCAGCGGCTTGAAGAACTCGTCGTCGTAGTGCTCGGTGCCCTGGAACATCAGGTGCTCGAACAGGTGCGCGAACCCGGTCTTGCCCGGCTGCTCGTCCTTGGAGCCGACGTGGTACCAGATGTTCACCGCCACGATCGGCGCCTTGCGGTCGGTATGCACGACCACGCGCAGGCCGTTGTCCAGGGTGAAGCTCTGGTAGGGAATATCGATGGCCTTGGCCGTCGACGTCGCAGTCGCGGCGGCGAGCACGATCAGGGGCAATACACGCATGCTTGTCTCCAGGAGTCCGCGGTCTGGGACTGGTGGCGGTGGCGAATGGTTCCAGCGGCAGCCGGGCCAGCCGGACGATACCGCGGCTGGCGGCGGCGCCCGACAATACGACAGACCAACGAACTGGCAAAATGCCGAAGGTCACCCCGGCCCCGGCGGCCGCCCTGGAGGATAGCCCCATGCATGTACTGATCACCGGTGCCAATCGCGGCCTGGGCCTGGAATTCGTGCGCCAGTACCTGGCCCGCGGTGCCACCGTGCACGCCGCCTGCCGGGCGCCGGAGCAGGCCACAGACCTGGCCGCACTGGCCGCCGCGCACCCGGGCCAGTTGAACGTATTGCCGCTGGATGTCGCCGATCCGGCCAGCATCCAGGCTCTGCGGCAACGCCTGGAGCCACTTACCGACCGCCTGCACCGGCTGATCAACAACGCCGGCATCCTGGTGCGCGGTGAACGCTTCGGCCAGCTTGATCCGGCGGTGATGGCGCGCAGCCATGCGGTCAACGCCATCGGCCCGGTGCTGGTCACCCAGGCCTGCGCCGACCTGCTTGAACGCGGGCAGCCGGCCCGGGTGGCGAACATTTCATCGGGCCTGGGCTCGATCGCCGGCGTCGATGGCTTCCACTCGCCCAGCTACAACGCCTCCAAGGCGGCGCTGAACATGTGGACCCGGCTGCTGGCCCAGGAGCTGAACCCGCGCGGCGTGCTCTGCTTCGCCCTGCGTCCTGGCTGGGTGCGCACCGCCATGGGTGGTGAGCAGGCCGACCTGGCGCCGGCCGATTCGGTGGCCGGCATGATCCGGGCCTTCGAGGCCGCCAGCGCCGACCAGCAGTTGGCCATGCTCGGCCACGATGGCGGCCGGACGGACTGGTGAGCACAGCGGACGTGGGCAACTGCGGTTGGGCTGGAATGGGGGTGGTTTCCTTTTGGGCGACGCTGGCGCGAGCCGCTGATCGGGCCGCCGCGGCCGGCCTGGATCCTGGTCCGGGCGCGCGTTGAACCGGCATGTTCCAGGTCATCCTGCACCAGCCGGAAATCCCGCCCAACACCGGCAATGTCATCCGCCTGTGCGCCAACGCTGGTTGCCGCCTGCACCTGGTGGCCCCGCTGGGTTTTGCCCTGGACGATGCCCGGCTGCGCCGTGCCGGGCTTGATTACCACGAGTTCGCCCGCCTGCAGGTCCATTCCTCGCTGCAACAGTGCCTGGCCGAGGTGGCGCCGCCGCGGCTGTTCGCCCTGAGCACGCGCGGCCGCCTGCGCCACGACCAGCCAGGGTATCGACCGGGCGATGCCTTCCTGTTCGGCTCGGAAACCGCCGGCCTGCCGGCGGCGGTGCTGGCCGACGTGCCCGAGGGGCAACGGCTGCGCTTGCCGATGCGCCCGGACAATCGCAGCCTGAACCTGTCCAACGCCGTCGCCATCGTCGTCTACGAGGCCTGGCGCCAGCACGATTTCGCCGGTGCCGGCTGACCGCCCCGGCGCCGCCACCATCGCGCTCCGGCACGCCACGGTTCAGACCGGGCCCGTACAATTGCCCTGTTTTGCCCCCATCCCGCAAGGAGCGCGCAATGAACCGCAATTCTCTGATCCTCGCCGCCGGCCTGGCCCTGGCCCTGCCGGCCACTGGCGCCATGGCCCAGCAGTCCAGCGTCACCGGCATCAGTTGGTCGTATTTCGACATCGCCGCCCAGCATGTCTCGCCCGATGAAAGTGCACTGGAAAGCAACACCGGCCTGGCCCTGCGCGGCTCGGGCATGATCAATCCCAACTGGCATCTGTTCCTGGGCTGGAACCGCGGCAAGCTGGAAGGCGGTACCCACATCGGCGACAACGAAATCGCCATTGACGAAGACATCAACCGCTTCCATTTCGGCCTGGGCTACAACCTGCCGGTGGCCGCGCGCACCGACCTGTTTGCCCGGGTTGCCTACGAGCGCGTCAGCAGCGCCGATTTCCTGGTCACCACCCCGGCCGGCGTCATCGGCGGCGAACTGGAGGGCACCGAGGGCTACAGCCTGGAAGTGGGCGTGCGCTCGGCACTGGGTCGCAACTGGGAAGTGGGCGGCTCGTTGCGCCACATCTTCATGGACGATCCGGAAGCCACCATTGGCGCTGGCGATGCCATCAACATCGGCGGGCTGGTCGACGATGACCACACCGCCCTGGTGCTCAATGGCCAGTACAAGTTCAACAACGGCTGGGGCGTGATCGCCGAGGCCGATGTCGGTTCGGCCTACCAGTCCCTGCTGCTCGGTGTCCGCCTGAGCTACTGAGCCTGACCGCGGACCGCGGTCGACAGCGACCGCGGCCGCTTTCGCCGGCACGCCAGCGCCGGCGCCTCAGCTTCCAGCACTGGCCGGGCCACCGGCATCGGTCGATACTGGCAAGCGCCGCGCTTGCGCCGCCGCCCACCTGGAATTCGAGCCTGCCATCGTGCGCCTGTTTGTTGCCCTCCTGATCTTGTCGCTCAGCTTCCCGGGTCATGCCGCCCGCGAGCACACCGGCATCACGCCCTCAGGCGCGGTGTATCGCGTTGCCGTGCCCGATGGCTGGCAGGCCGGTGACGGCCTGGTGCTGTACCAGAACGACCTGAGCTTCGAGCGCGGCCTGGCGCCGGATCTGGGTCCGCTGCTGGCGGTCCAACTGGCGCAGGGTTATGCCGTGGCCGCCAGCGGCTACCGGCAACCGGGCTGGAATGGCTTCAGCGCCGTCGCCGACAACCAGGAACTGCTGGCACGCCTGGCGATCGAGCTGGGCCAGCCCGGCCAGATCATTGCCTATGGCCGCGCCATGGGTGGCCACGCGGCGCTGCAGCTTGCCCTGGCGCCCGACCTGCCGGTGACCGCCGCCCTGCCCCTGTGCCCGATCACCCGTGCCGACGATTTCTGGCAGGCCGCCCTGGACCTGCGCCTGGTCTATGACCACACCTGCAATCATGTTGAAGGTGCCGCCCTGCCCGCGGCCACCGATCTGCCCTGGCTGCTGCCGGCGCACCAGATCTCGGCGTCGGGGCTGGAGCAGATCGTGCTGCGCAGCAACCGCTGCCTGGGCCTGAACCTGCCGGCCTGGCAGCGCAGCGCCGGCCAGCAGGCGCGACTGGAACAGGTGCATGCCGCCAGCGGCATCAGCGACAACGAGCAGCTCATGCTCGGCCTGGTCCACGCCAGCCTGGGCCTGGGCGACCTGGTGCGCAGCGCGGACAAGCTCGCCGGCCGCGCCGCCTTCGGCAACGGCAACGCCGAGTACGGGGTTGATCTGGACAACGGCATTCGCCGCGTCCCGGCCGATGCCTTTGCCGCCCTGGAGTTCCGCCTGCGCTCGGGCCTGACGCCAGTGGCCACGCCATTGCCGGGCGATCCGGCACCGGCGCGCATCCTCAGCCTGCACGGCGACAGCGATCAGTTGCTGCCCGCCAGCCATGGCCGGTGGCTGCACCAGCAGTTGCCCAGCGAACACCTGCAGCAGGCCTGGATCGACCAGGGCGCGCCGGGCCACTGCGACCTCAGCGCTGCGGAAACCCGCGCCACCTGGGACGGGTTGCGCGCCTGGCTGGGGCAGCAGATCACGCCGGCGGCCGAGCGCCTGCAGAGGGACTGTCTGGCGCTGGCGGCCAGCGGTGAAGCTGACGGCGGCTGTCGCCTGAGCGCCACCGCGCCTGCTGACAAGACGCCAACGTTGCCCGCGCCGCGGCCCGACCCGGTGGCCGTCGACAGCCGCTTCAGCGGCTCCTGGTACGGCCCCGAGCGCGCCGGCGAAGGCTGGTTGTTGCAGGTGCTGGACCGGCACACCGCCCTGCTGCACGCCTTCACCGTGCCGGCCGCCGGCGAGCCTGGCGACCAACTTTGGTTGACCGCGCTGGGCCGCATCGATGGCGACGGCATCGCCTTCGACCAGATCGAGCGCGTCCATGGCCGCGGCTTTGGCAGCGGCTACCAGCCAGACGACGTCTGGGTCGAACACTGGGGCTCGGCGCGGATCGTGTTCAGCGCCTGCGGCCGGGGCGAGTTGCGTTTCCAAGGTCCGGCCGGTTACGGCTCCGGCAGCCGGCAACTGCATCAGTTGATGCACCTGGGCAGCCATGACTGTGCCGACTCCAACCCCGTTGCAACACCGGCGCAGACGGCCGCAACCGGCATCGGCGCGGTCAGCGGCAGCTTCTACGATCCGGCCGCACCCGGCCAGGGCCTGGTGATCGCCGCCCAGGATGATGGTCGCCTGATGCTGGTGCTGTTCGGCCATGCCGCCAGCGGCGACAGCCCGGTCTGGCTGCAGGCGCAGGGCCGGCTCGACGACGACGGCCGCCTGCACCTGGGCCCGGCGGTGCGTCCGCACGGCAGCCGCTTCGAGGCCTTCGATCCCGGCCAGTTGGACCTGTCACCCTGGGGCGACCTGGAACTGGCGTTCGACGGCTGCGACCTGGTCCAGTTGCGCTACCGGGCACCGTCGGCGGAATTTGGCGACGGCGAATTGACCCTGGAACGGCTGACCTGGCCCATGGCCACCGGAACCTGTCCGCTGCCGACACGATGAGCGCCGACGACGGCGTGGTCGCAGCCGCCGCCCTGCCATCGCCGCCAATCCCGGAAAGCATCCGCAAGATCGTCCATGTCGACATGGACGCCTTCTACGCCTCAGTCGAGCAGCGCGATGATCCAGCCCTGCGCGGCCGGCCCGTGGTCGTGGCCTGGCGCGGCGAGCGCTCGGTGGTCTGTGCCGCCAGCTACGAGGCCCGGCGCCATGGCGTGCGCTCGGCGATGCCGGCCCGGCGGGCCGAGCGGCTGTGCCCGCAGGCGGTGTTCGTGGCGCCGGACTTCAACCGCTATCGCACGGTCTCGCGCCAGGTGCGGCAGATCATGATCCGGTACACGAACCTGATCGAACCGCTGTCCCTGGATGAGGCCTATCTGGATGTGACCGACCCGGGCAGCGCCGTGGGCCTGGGTTTGGGCTCGGCGACCGCCATCGCCCAGGCGATCCGCAGCGCCATCCGCGAGGAGTTGGCCCTGACCGCATCGGCCGGTGTCGCGGCCAACAAATTCCTGGCCAAGATCGCCTCGGACTGGCGCAAGCCCGATGGCCTGTTCGTGATCCGGCCCAGCCAGGTGCAGACCTTCCTGTCGCCGCTGCCGGTTGGCCGCCTGCCCGGCGTCGGCCAGGTCGGCCAACGGCGCCTGGCTGAACTGGGCGTGGCGACCGTGGCGCAACTGCGCCAGCTTCCGGCGGCCACGCTGGCGCACCACTTCGGCCGTTGGGGCCTGCGCCTGGCCGAACTGGCGCGCGGCATCGACCCGCGCCCGGTGCAGCCGGACCGGCCAACGCAATCGATCTCCAGCGAGGACACCTTCGCCCAAGACCTGACCCTGGCCGAACTGAGGCCGCAGCTGCAGCCACTGGCGGAAAAGACCTGGCGCGCGGCCAGCCGCGAACGGCGGGTGTCGCACACCGTGGTGCTGAAGCTGCGCACCGGCGATTTCCGCACCCTGACCCGCAGCCTGACCCCGGACGCGCCGCCGGACAGCCTGGCCGACCTGCTTGCGATCGTTGAAACGCTTTGTCAGCGGGTGGAGTTGCCGGCCGGCACGCGCTATCGCCTGGCCGGCGTCGGCCTGGCCAACTTCCGTGAGCCCGAACCACAGCCGCCCCAGGCCGAGCTGTTTCCTGACGGCTGACCTGGCGCAGACGCCGGCAGCCGGGCCTGGCCTCAACGACGCCAGCGGCGCCGGTCGCGCACGATTTCGCGTGCGGCGTTGTGGCCGGGCGCACCGGTGACGCCGCCGCCCGGATGGGTGCCGGCACCACACTGGTACAGGCCCGGCACCGGCGTGCGGTAATCGGCATGGCCAAGCATCGGCCGGGCGCTGAACAACTGGTTCAATGACAGCGCGCCATGGAAGATGTCGCCGCCGACCAGGCCGAAAGTGCGCTCAAGATCCAGCGGGCTGTTGATCTGCCGGGCCAGCACCGAGGCGCGGAAGTTGGGCGCGTACCGGTTGACGGTATCGATGATGACGTCGGCGGCGGCCTCGCGGTGCTGGTCCCAGCTACTGCCATCGGGGAGCTGCGGCGCGAACTGCTGGCAAAACAGACTGGCGACATGCGCGCCCGGCGGCGCCAGCGAGTCATCCAGCACCGAGGGAATCAGCATTTCGACGATCGGCTGGCGTGACCAGCCATGCTCCCGCGCGTCCAAGAAGGCGCGGTCCATGTAATCCAGGCTCGGCGCCAGGATGATGCCGGCGCCGTGGTGCTCGGCCGCGCTGCGCCCGGGCAGGGCGCTGAAATCGGGCAGCTCGCTGAGGGCGACATTCATCCGGAAGGTGCCTGAGGCGCAGTGCCAATGACCGATCCGTTCAAGGAATGGCGCCGGCAGCGCGGCCGGATCGAGCAACTGCTGGAACAGCAGTTTCGGATTGAGGTTGGAGACCACGCAGCGCGCGCGCAGCACCTGGCCATCGGCGGTGACGACTCCGGCGGCCCGGCCCTGCTCGACCAGTACCTCGCGCACCGGCGCATCGACGCGGATGTCGACACCGCGCTCCAGGCAGCAGCGCGCCATCGCCTGGGTGATCGCGCCCATGCCGCCGATGGCATGGCCCCAGGCGCCTTTGTTGCCGTTGAGCTGGCCGAAGACATGGTGCAGCAAGACATACGCCGAGCCGGCTGTGTACGGGCTGGCGTAATTGCCGACAATGCCATCGAAGCCGAACACCGCCTTGATCGGTTCGCTTTCAAACCAGCGCTGCAGGTAATCGGCCGCCGACAGGGTGAACAGATCGAGCAGCTCGCGCTGGCCGTCCAGGCCGAGCCGGCGCAGCGGTTTCGCCGCTCGCGCCGTTTTCAGCAGTTCCGGCAGCGCCGCCAGCCAACTGCCGGCGACGGCATTGGGCGGGGTTTCCAGCACCAGCGCGCGCAGGACGTCGGCGATCGCGTCCAGCCTCGTTTCGTAGGCCGGCAGGTGTTCGGCATCGCGCTGCGAGAACCGCGCCACTTCGGCCTGGGTTCGGCCGGCGCCGACCTTCAGGTAATCGCCATCGGGCAGGGGCAGGAAGTTGGCCAGCGGCCGCTCGACCAGGCGCAGGCCATGCTCATGCAGGCGCAGGTCGGCGATCACCCTGGGCTGCAGCAGGGAGACGGTGTAGGCGGCGACCGAGTTGCGGAAGCCGGGATGGAACTCCTCGGTGACCGCCGCGCCGCCGACCACCGGCCGGCGTTCCAGCACCGTCACCGACAGCCCGGCCGCGGCCAGGTAGGCGGCGCAGGTCAGGCCGTTGTGGCCGGCGCCGATGATGATGACGTCGGTCATTGGCGCTCAGGCGGTGTCGGGAAAAGCAGACACCGCCACCGGGCTGGCCGGGAACCGGGCCGGCGCTGGTGGCAGCAGGCAGATGGATCCATCAGCCATCGCCAGTCAGGCGTCACCGGTCGGCTTGCGCGCGCCCGTGGCCTTGCCACCGCCCTTGCTGCCGGCGCGCCGACTGCCCTTGGCCGGCGCCGGTTTTTCTTGCGCCGGACGCACGTGGATCAGCTTGATGCCGGTATCGGGCACGCCGGTGACGCGCATTTCCCAGCGCTCGGGATGGGCGCGCAGCAGTTCGCTGAGCTTTTTGTGGCCATACAGGCGGGCATCGAAATCCGGCCGCACCTTGTTGAGGTAACTGCCGACGGCACCGAGCTGGGCCCAGCCTTCGTCATCGTCGGATTCGTTGATTGCGCGGGAAATCAGCTCGAACGGCGGCTGCGGGTCGTCGCCGGCCGCGGTGCCGTCATTCCCGCTATCGGTTCCAGGCTCGGCATCGGGTTCCCGGGCGGCGGCCGGGGCGCCAGGCTCCGGCGGGCTGGCCGCAGGTGTCTTGCCCGCCGTCGTCTTCGCCGGTTTCGCCGCCGGTCGCGCCGGAGCGGCCCGGCCAGCGGCCACCAGCAACTCGGTATAGATGAACTTGTCGCAGGCGGCGACGAATGCCGCCGGCGTCTTCTTCTCGCCAAAGCCCAGCACCAGCAGCCCCTCCTCGCGCAGGCGCTGGGCCAGGCGGGTGAAGTCGCTGTCGCTGGAGACCAGGCAGAAGCCGGCGAAGCGTCGGGTGTACATCAGATCCATCGCGTCGATGATCATCGCGCTGTCGGTGGCGTTCTTGCCGGTGGTGTAGGCGAACTGCTGCACCGGCGCCAGCGAATGTTCCAGCAGCACCTTCTTCCAGCCGCCATGGCGCGGCGAGGTCCAGTCGCCGTACAGGCGGCGCACGCTGGCAACACCGAAGCGGGCGATCTCGGCCAGCAGGCCCTCGATCACCGCCGGTGAGGCATTGTCGGCATCGATCAATACCGCCAGCCGCGGCTGGCTGGTGTCGATGTCATCGTAGGGATTGGCGGTCTGGTCCATGGCGCCGATGGTAGCGGCATCGGCCGGTGACGGCATGGCGCGGTGGCGTTCCCGGCCGCTGCCGGCAACCGGCGCCGGACTTGATCCCGATCAAGGCGGGGCACGGACCGCGGCGGCTATGGTGCTCGCCATGATCAGCGAACCGACCTTCGACGCCGCCCTGCTGCGCCGCTATGACCGGCCCGGGCCGCGTTACACCTCCTACCCGACCGCGCCGCAGTTCCAGCCCGGCTACGGCGGCAAGCAGCGCAGCGCCGCCGCCCGGCGCAGCAACCAGGATCCGATTCCGCAGCCGCTGTCGCTGTACGTGCACGTGCCGTTCTGCACCAGCCCCTGCTTCTACTGCGGCTGCAACCGCATCATCACCCGCGACCAGAACCGGGCCGCACCCTATGTCGCGCGCCTGCTCCGTGAAGCGGCGATGCTGGCGCCGCAGTTCGACCGCGACCGGGAGGTGATGCAGCTTCATTTTGGCGGCGGCACGCCCAACTTCCTGACTCCGGCGCAACTGGCCGAGGTCATCGACAGCCTCGGCCAGCAGTTCAATTTCAGCCGCTCGCCGCAGCGTGATTTCTCCATCGAACTGGACCCGCGCCACGTCGACGACGACACCATCGCCGCCCTGGCCCGGGCCGGCATCAACCGCGCAAGCCTGGGCGTGCAGGATTTCGATCCGCAGGTACAGGAGGCGGTAAACCGGATCCAGCCGGTGGCGCCGACGCTGGCGGTGATCGAATCCTGTCGCCGGCACGGACTGCGTTCGATCAATGTCGACCTGATCTACGGCCTGCCGCGACAGACGCCGGAAGGCTTTGCCCGCACCCTGGACATCGTCATCGGCGCCCGGCCCGACCGCCTGGCGGTCTACAGCTACGCCCACATGCCGCAACTGTTCCGGCCCCAGCAGCGGATCAAGGCCGCCGATCTGCCCAGCCCGGAAGCCAAGCTGGCCTTGCTCGAACTGGCGATCGCCAAGCTCACCGCGGCCGGCTACCGCTACATCGGCATGGATCACTTCGCCCTGCCCGACGACGACCTGGCCCGGGCCCAGGAGCGCGGTGACCTGCACCGCAACTTCATGGGCTACACCACCCACGCCGACTGCGACTTGATCGGCCTGGGCGTGAGCGCGATCAGCCAGGTCGCCGACAGTTACTGTCAGAGCCCGCGCGAGCTGCCGGCCTGGGAAGCGATGATCGATGCCGGCCGCATCCCGGTCTGGCGTGGCCTGGACATGGATGCCGATGATCGCCTGCGCGCGCATGTCATCCAGCAGCTCATGTGCCAGGGCGAAGTCTCGATGGCGGCGGTCGAAGACCGTTTCGGGATCAACTTTTCCGACTATTTCCAGCCCGATCTGGAACGCCTGCAAGCCCTGGTCGCCGACGACCTGGTCCAGATCGGCCCCGACCTGATCCGCGCCACCGCCCGCGGCCGCCTGCTGCTGCGCGTGCTGTGCGCCTGCTTCGACCGCTACCTGCACCAGGCGCCCCCCGCCGCGCCGGCACGTTTCTCCAGCGTGGTCTGAACACGCCAGGGCTGGGCACTGCCCGCTCGGGCTGGCCGCCGCTCCAGGCAGAGCCGGTCACGCCGCCGTCCGGGCATTGCCTATAGATGAATGTCAGCGCCATGGACTCGGGCCATTGCTGGCATTTTTTCGCCATCTCGTGAACCATCGCGGCCCGACCTTCCGCCCGGACCACCAACCTTGAGCGCGCCCGACAACGTCATCAAGCTGCACGCCGATGCCGCCCGGCCATCACCGCGGCCGCATTTCTGCTCGACCTGCGCCTTTTCCGACGCCTGCTGCTCGGAAGGCTACCAGGACAATGCCGTGGCCCAGATGCGCGCCTTGCTGGTCGACGAGGTGCGAACCCTTCAGGAAGGCGAACACGTGTTCCGCGAGGGCGAGCGCTTCGATGCCATCGCGGCGGTGCGCGCCGGTACGGTCAAGACCTATGTCGTGGACCGCGAAGGGCGCGAGCAGGTGCTGGATTTCTACCTGCCCGGCGAAGTGGTCGGGCTCAACGCCATCCATCCGGACATCTATCCCTGCAATGCCGTGGCCCTGGACACGGTGGTGCTGTGCAGCTTCACCTTTGCGCGCATGCGCGAGCTGGCCGGGGTGATGCCCAATCTGCGCGATCGCCTGTTTCGCCTGCTCAGCCAGGACATCGGCAAGGCCGCCCTGCTGGCCGGCGACTACAGCGCCGACCAGCGCATGGCCGCCTTCCTGGTGGCGCTGTCGCGCCGTTACGCCCGGCGCGGGCTGTCGGCCAGCCGCTTCAACCTGTCGATGAGCCGCACCGACATCGCCAACTACCTGCGTCTGGCGCCGGAGACGGTGAGCCGGGTGCTGCGCCGGCTGCGCGGCCAGCAACTGATCGAAATCGACCGGCGCGACCTGCGCCTGCTCGACCTGCCGGCGCTGTCGGCACTGGCCGCGCCGGTGTTGCGCTGAGCGCCGTGCGCCGCGCTCTTCGCAGCGTCAGTGCAGCATCAGGCTGTGCTGGGCGCGGACATCGTCGATGGTCACGGCACTGGCCTGGTTGCCCCAGGCGCTGCGAATGTAGTTGACCACCTCGGCCACCTCGCGGTCGCTGAGCCAGGTGAGGTAAGGCGGCATCGAATGGGGCTGGCGGTTGCCGCCGGTGACCGGCGCAACGCCGCCAAACAGGACCATGCGGATCGGATTGACGCCGCTGGCCGACATCACCAGCCGGTTGCCGGCCAGCGGCGGGTAATCCAGACCGCGACCGCGCCCATCCAGGCCATGGCAGTCGGCGCACTGCTGGCGATACACATTCATGCCGTTGCCGATGCCGGCGCTGGCCGGATCGCGGCTGGCCGAGCGCCGGTCATGGCGCACCGACGGCGCCGGTTCGATCGTCTTCAGATAAATCGCCATCGCCAGCGCATCGTCCTCGGTCAGGAACTGGGTGCTGGTGAAGATCACCTCGGCCATCGAGCCATAGGCCGAGCCGTGCCGGGAAACGCCATTTCGCAGGTAATAGGCCAGTTCCGGTTCCTGCCAGTGCGCCAGAGCCTCGCGATCCAGCGGCGGCGCATACCAGCCCTGGCCGGTGATGTGCTCGCCGGCCATGTAACGCGATGCCGGCAGCGACTGCAGCGCGCCACGGCCGCTGTGGCACATGGCGCAATGGCCCAGGCCATCGACCAGGTAACGTCCACGCTGCCAGGCCTGGCTCGGCGCCGGCCCGCTGTCGTCCGGCACCTGGGCGATGACCGCAGAGGGACGGTGGAACAGCATCCGCCAGCCGAACATCGAGAAATTGCGCCAGGACGCCGGCGCCGACATGGCATTGGCCGGTGCCGCCTGGCGCACGGGCGGCAATTGACGCAGGAAGGCGAACAACGCCTCCACGTCCTCATCGGTGAGATGGCTGAAATGGGCGAACGGGAACGCCGGATAGAGCAAGCCGGTGCGGCTGACGCCATGGCGCAGGCTGTGGTTGAACTCGGCCAGGCTCCACTCGCCCAGGCCGGTTTCCGGGTCCGGCGTGAGGTTGCTCGAATACAGCACGCCATACTCGGAACGAAACGGCCGGCTGCCGGCATAGGGAATGCCGCCGCGGCTGGTATGGCAGGTCAGGCAGTTGCCGATCCTGGCCAGGTAGGCACCGTGGGCGATCTGCCCGGGATCGTCACTGCCCTGCCAGGGCTCGCCCACGGGCACACGCAATGGCGTCAGGCCGCCCTGGGCCAGAAACAGCCACAGCGCGAGCGCGAACCCGGCCAGGGCCAGCACTGCCGCTGACAGCAGCCAACGGCGCCTGGAGAAGCCAGACCGCCGGGGTGCCGGGCTCATGGCCGATTCCGGGATGGCTGCCCGGACTCGACCGCGGCTGGTGGTACGACATCAGACCCGGCCACGCCGGCCACGTCGGACACGCCGGACAACGTCCCGCACGGCAGCGGCAAGCCCCATGAATCCGCCGGCGCGGGACGAAGCTGCGCCTGCGCCGGTTGCGCCGCCAGCCAATTGGCGATCACCACGACATCGGCCGGCTCCAGGCGGCGGGCGATGTCGGCCATGCAGTCCGGTTCCTGGCTGCGGCGCATGCCGGTCACCCAGCCGCCGAACTGTGCCACCAGATAATCTGCCGGCAGGCCGATAAGCGCCGGCACGCCGGGCTCCAGTCCGGCCAGATCGCGACCATGGCAGGCGGCACAGGCGGGCACACCGGCGCCGGCGTCGCCCTGGAACATCAATTGTTCGGCCCGGGCGCGGCGTTGCGGCGTCATCGCCAGCGATCGCGCCGAACGCTGGTAGACCGCCAGCGCCGGCTGGTCGGCGTACCAGCGGGCTATCTGCGCCAGCCAGACGTCGTCCATGTACTGCATCAGGTAGACCATGCGCGGGTAGTGGCGACGGCCCTCGCGGAAGGCCTGCATCTGCGCCAGCAGGTAGCCGGCCGGCTTGCCGGCCAGGTGCGGATAGAACTCGGCGCCGCCGACGACGCCCTCACCCTGCGTGCCATGGCAACTGGCGCAGGCCGCCAGGCGTTCGGCCATGTCCGGAACCGGAGCGGCAGCGGCATCCCCGGCAGGCAGCGCCGGCGGCGGATGCACCGGAACCGCCTCTTCGCCACGCGCCACCACGGCCAGCATCAGGCCCAGCGCCAGCGCGGCGCTCCGCAGCAGACGCCCGGCACAGGCCGCGGCCACCGCCGGCAATGCCGGCCAAGGCGGCCAAGGCGGCAATGACCGGTTCATTCGATGTTCTGCACCTGTTCGCGCATCTGCTCGATCAATACCTTCAGCTCGACCGCGGTCTGGGAGCTGCGTCCGTCCACGGATTTGCTGCCCAAGGTATTGGCCTCGCGGTTAAATTCCTGCATCAGGAAATCCAGCCGCCGGCCGACCGCCTCAGACAGACCCAGGGTGCGCCGGGCCTCGGCGATATGGCTGTCCAGGCGGTCCAGTTCCTCGTCGACATCCAGCTTCTGCAATGACAGCACCAGTTCCTGCTCCAGCCGGCCCGGCTCCAGCGGCTGGCGCAGTTCGGCCAGGCGGGTATCCAGGCGCTGGCGCAGGGCCAGGCGGATCTGCGGCAACAGGCCACGCAGGGTGAGGACATGGCGCTCGATGCCGTCCAGGCGCTCGTCCAGCATCGCGGCCAGGCGTTCGCCTTCGCGCGCTCGCGCCTGGATCAAGCCGTCGATGGCGGTGTCGAGCAGCGCCATGGCCATCGCCTGCACGGCCTGGGCATCGACATCCGGTTCCACCAGCAGACCGGGCCAGGCCAGCAGATCGGTCACCGACAACTGCTGCATCTGCTGCGGGAAGTGCTCGCCCAGGCGCCGTACCAGTTGCGACAAGCCCTGCGCCAGCGGCTCGTTGACCTGCAACTGCAGCGGCTGCCGGCCTTCGCGCTTGAGCCGCAGCACGGCATCGACCTTGCCCCGCGCCAGACGGGCGGCCAGGCGCTCGCGCACTGGCGGATCCAGCGCGCGCAGCTCATCAGGCAGGCGTGGCGTGACTTCCAGGAAGCGGTGGTTGACCGAGCGCAGTTCCCAGGCAAGCGTGCCCCAGTCAGTGGCCTGCTCGGCTTCGGCGAAAGCGGTCATGCTGCGGATCATCGGCGGATTTCCATTCATTGAAAAGGACGGGCAGAGACGTGCGACGACGCCGTCGATCAAGGCCCTGATGGCACAGCCCGGGCCGGGCAGTCGGCAGGCCAATGGTAAACTCCAGCACCCTGCTTCCCAAGGATCCGCCATGTCGGCCGTCGTCCGTCCCAGTGCCCGCGCCGCCGACCAGCTGCGCCCGGTGCATATCCAGCGCCACTACCTGAAGCATGCCGAAGGCTCGGTGTTGATCAGTTTTGGCGACACCCGCGTGCTGTGCACGGCCTCGGTCGAGGAGCGCGTGCCGGCCTTCCTGCGCGGCAAGGGCTCGGGTTGGGTCACGGCCGAGTACGGCATGCTGCCGCGCGCCACCCATACCCGAAACGACCGCGAGGCCAGCCGCGGCAAGCAGGGCGGACGCACCCTGGAAATCCAGCGCCTGATTGGCCGCTCGCTGCGCAGTTGCATGAACCTCAAGGCTCTGGGCGAGCGCACCATCACCCTGGATTGCGATGTCCTGCAAGCCGACGGCGGCACCCGCACCGCCGCCATCACCGGCGCCTGGGTGGCCCTGGCCGACGCCCTGGCCACCTTGTCGCAAGGCAAGCTACCCGCGGTCGCAGTGCTCACCAGCCAGGTGGCGGCAGTCTCGGTCGGCATCTGGCAGGGCCAGCCGGTGCTGGACCTGGATTATCTGGAAGACAGCCGCTGCGACACCGACATGAATATCGTGATGAACGGCGAAGGTGGCTTCATCGAAGTCCAGGGCACCGCCGAAGGCCAGGCCTTCCGCCGCGAGGAGCTGGATGCGCTGCTGGCCCTGGCCGACAAGGGCACTGCGCAACTGCTGGCCGCCCAGCGCGCCGCCCTGGCCGACGACGCCAGCCGATGACCGCGACCACGCGCGTGGTGGTGGCCACCGGCAACGCCGGCAAACTGGCCGAACTGCGCGAACTGCTGGCCGATACCGGCATGGAGCTGGTGGCGCAGACCGAGCTGGGCATCGACGAGGTTGAAGAAACCGGTGCCAGCTTTGTCGAGAACGCCCTGATCAAGGCTCGCCACGCCAGCCGCCAAAGCGGCCTGCCGGCGCTGGCCGACGATTCGGGCCTGCTGGTCACCGCCCTGGCCGGTGCGCCGGGCCTGCACAGCGCCCGCTATGCCGGTGTTGGCGCCGGCGCCACGGCCAATATCGAAAAACTGCTGGCGGCCCTGGCCCAGCGCCCCGATGCCGGGCGCGACGCCTGCTTCTACGCCTGCCTGGTGCTGCTGCGCCATGCCGACGATCCGCTGCCGGTGATCGCCGAAGGCCTGTGGCGCGGCAGCATCCTGGAATCCCCGCTGGGCGCCGGCGGCTTCGGCTACGATCCGGTGTTCCTTGATCCCGGACAGGGCCTGAGTGCCGCCCAGATGGCGCCGGCGCTGAAAAGCCGGATCAGCCACCGGGCCCGGGCCGTGACCGAACTGCGCCGACGGTTGAGCGATCCACAGACCCCACCCCTGGGCTGAAGCTGGCGCCCAGGCTGCCCCGACCGCTGCCCCGCCCGCCACCGAATCGGCATCCAGCCCGCCCGACAACCCGCCGCCCGCACCCTGCAATGACCCCCGCCGCCACGCCTTCGCCGCTGCTGTCCCTGTACGTGCACCTGCCCTGGTGCGTGCGCAAATGCCCGTACTGCGATTTCAATTCGCACCGGGCGCCGGAGGAACTGCCGATCGACGCCTATGTCACCGCGCTGATCGCCGATCTGGACCGGGACCTGGCCGACATGCCCGAACTTGCCGGCCGCCGCATCGATACCGTGTTCTTCGGCGGCGGCACGCCGAGTCTGTTTCCGGCCACTGCGATCGGGACGATCATTGAGCAGGCCAATGCCCGGCTGGCGTTCACCGAAAACGTCGAGATCACCCTGGAAGCCAACCCCGGCACCATCGAGCGCGGCCGCTTCCATGATTACCGCCGCGCCGGCGTCAACCGCATCAGCCTGGGCGTGCAGAGCTTCGACAACACCATGCTGCAACGCCTGGGCCGCATCCACGATGGTGACCAGGCATTGCGCGCAGCCCGGGAAGTGCGCGAAGCCGGCATCGACAATCTCAATCTGGATCTGATGTACGCGCTGCCCGAGCAGGATCTGGACGGCGCCCTGGCCGATCTGGACGCGGCCCTGGCACTGGCGCCCGAGCACCTGTCGCACTACCAGCTTACCCTGGAGCCGCACACCGAATTCGCCCGGCGCCCGCCGCCATTGCCCGACAACGACCTGGCCGCGGAGATGATGATCCAGTGCCAGGCCCGGCTTGCCGATGCCGGTTGGCAGCATTACGAGACTTCCGCCTATGCCCGCCCCGGCCGCGCTTGCCGGCACAATCTCAACTACTGGCGCTATGGCGACTACCTGGGTATCGGCGCTGGCGCTCACGGCAAACTGACCCTGGCCGGCCAGGTGCGACGACGCTGGAAGCAGCGCCACCCCAAGCGCTGGCAGGCCACAGCCGGCAGCGCGCAGGCCCTGGGCGGCGATGATGCTGTCGCCGTCGCCGACCTGCCGTTCGACTACGCACTCAATGCCTTGCGCCTGCATGAGGGCTTTACTTCCGCTCAGTTCAGCGCTGCCACCGGCTTGCCGCTGGCGGCCATCGTCAACACCTTGATGGTTGCCGAGCAGCGTGGCCTGATCGAGATACGGCCGGTCGCCGGTCAGGCCGGGCGTGAGCAAGCGCCGACGGCAACCGGCGTCGCACTGGCCAGCCTCACCGCGCCGATGCAGATCCTGCCCAGCGCCCATGGCCGCCACTTCCTCAACGACCTGCTGGAACTGTTCCTGCCCGAGCAGCAGCCAACGCCAGCGGCGTCATCGGCCTGATTCAGGCGCCCGGCGACACGGCACGCACGTCCGGCGCGGCCACCCTGCCGCACCTGAACGCACCGACCCCGACTTCCGGCCCATGCGAACTGCCGCCTGCGCTGGCAACCTGATCGGGAACCAGGGCGGCCGACGCCGACACGGCTGCCAGCGCAAATGCCGGGCGGCAGGCTTGAATGCCAGCCATGCCGGTTCTACAGTGCGCCCGCGCACACCAGGCCATGCGCCGCGCTGTTGATCGTGTGTCCAGCCGGCCACCTGTTGTTGCTACCCAATCTTCCACCCGAGGTTTGCCATGAACCAGTCACTGTTCCGCCCGCGTCGCCCCGCCCTGTTCGCCGCCATGATCATGGCCCTGACCCTGTCTCTGGCCGCCTGCGGTGGCAAGCAGGACGAGGTCGGCAGCAGCCCGGCCGGCGCTTCGGCGGGTTCGCCGGAAGCCGCCGCCATGGCCGCCTTCCGCCACCTGCGTGCCAACGACCTGGGCAAGGCCGTGGCCGTCTCGGTGCCGCCGGCGCACCTGCAGCAGGCGCGCCAGAGCTGGGACGAGGAGCGTCGCAGCAAGACCATCACCGACGAGGAACGGGCCGAGTTCGCCGCCACCATGGAGCGCCTGACCGCGCCCGGCGCCGAGCAGCAGATGCTGGCCGAGATCCGGCCGCAGCTGGAACAGTTCCAGGGCGACATGAAGGCCCAGTTGCCGGCCATGGTGGCCATGGGCAAGGGTTTCGTCATCGCCAGCATCAATGAAAGCCAGGACATCCCCGAGCAGAACAAGCCGCAGGCTATCGATGCCATCAATGCCCTGGGCCGCTGGGTCGAGAAGGGTGAGTTCGCCGATATCGGCCGGGCCGAAAAAGCCATCGCCGAGATCAGCCGCACCGCGCGCAGCCTGCCGGTGAGCACCCTGGACGATGTCCAGGCGCTGGACTTCGACGGCCTCATGGACCTGGCTTCGGTGGCCGTGGCCGGCGTGAAGAAAACCGTCGGCCATTACGGCATCGATATCGATGGCGCCCTGGACAGCGCCCGCGCCGAGACCATCGACCGGCAGGGCAATCAGGCCACGGTGCGGGTGCACTTCAACCTGTTCGACGCCCCGCTCAGCTACGACGCCAAGATGGTGCAGGTCGACGGCGCCTGGTACGACCAGAGCACCATCGACGCCCTGTCCGACACCGCTGACGACAGCACCAGTCAGGATTGAACCAGCCTGACGGCCACCGGGACGGCAGCGGCCAGGCGCCGGCCCGGACCACTGCGCCAGCGCCGCCGGATGCAAGCGTGCCGGTGCCCGGCGTCGCCCGGGTCAAGCCGCCGTGGTGGGCACGCCTGCTGCTGTCGCTGCAGGCACCCTGGGTGCGCTTGCACCTGGAGCAGCCCGAACCCGGCTCAGGCTTTGATCCTGCACGGCCCTGGTGCTATGTGCTGGAGCGTGAAGGCCTGAGTTACAGCCTGGTGCTGGAGCAGGCCGCGCGCGAGGCCGGCCTGCCCGGCCCGTTCCAGGCCGCGCCGGCGCTGCCGCGAAAACGCCCGGCCTTCGTCCTGACCCGGCGCCGGGCCGGACCCTGGAGCGGGCGCAACCGCGCCGTTACCGACACCGCGCCGATCGCCGAACTGGTCGCCCAGGCGGTGGCCGATCCGGATTTTGATTGCCAACTCGTGCCGGTATCGATCTTCGTCGGCCGCGCCCCCGACAAAAGCAGCGGCTGGTTCCGCGTGCTGTTCTCGGAGAACTGGGCGCTGACCGGCTGGTTCCAGCGCGCGCTGTCCCTGATCTTCAACGGCCGCAACACCTGGGTGCGCATCGCCCGGCCGGTGTCGCTGCGCGAGCTGCTGGCCGAGGACACCCGCCCGGAACTGGCCACGCGCAAGCTGGCCCGCCTGCTGCGCACCCATTTCCGGCGCGTGCGCACGGCGATGATCGGCCCGGACCTGTCGCACCGGCGCATGCTGATCGATACCGTGCTGGCCGCCCCGGCGGTGCGCGAAGCCGTTGCCGCCCATGCCCAGCGCAGCAACACCAGCATTGAAAGTGCCCAGGCCCAGGCGCGCAAGTTCGCCTGGGAGATCGCCGCCGACTATTCGCACCCGTTCGTGCGTTCAATGTCGTTCCTGCTGACCGCGTTCTGGCACCGCATCTACGACGGCGTCCGCGCCCATCACCTGGACACGGCCAAGCAGGCCGCGCACGGCGCCTCGGTGATCTATGTGCCCTGCCACCGCAGCCACATCGACTACCTGATCCTGTCGTATTTGCTTTACCACAATGGCCTGGTGCCGCCGCATATCGCCGCCGGCGTCAACCTCAACATGCCGGTGATCGGCAAGTTCCTGCGCCGCGGTGGTGCCTTCTTCCTGCGCCGCAGTTTCAAGGGCAATGCCCTGTATCCGGCAGTCTTTGCCGAGTACGTGGATTCGCTGTTCGCCAATGGCACCGCCATCGAGTATTTCATCGAGGGCGGGCGCAGCCGCACCGGTCGGCTGTTGCAGCCCAAGGCCGGCATGCTGGCGATGACCGTGCGCAGCTTCCTGCGCACACCGCAGCAACCGGCCGTGTTCGTGCCGGTGTACATCGGCTACGAGAAGCTGATCGAGGGCCGCTCGTATCTGGGCGAGCTGGCCGGCAAGAGCAAGCGCAAGGAAAGCGTCGGCGGCCTGCTGCGCTCATTGCGCGTGCTGCGCAACCGCTATGGCCAGGCGGCGGTGAGCTTTGGCGAGCCGATCCACCTGCGCGACCATCTGGACGAGGTCGCCCCGGACTGGCAGAGCAGCCGTCGCCAGCCACGGCCGGAATGGTTGAATCCGGCCGTGGACAGCCTGGCGACCCGGATCCAGACGCAAATCAATGCCGCCGCCGAGGTCAATGCCGTCAACCTGATCGCGCTGGCGATCCTGTCCGCGCCCAAGCATGCCCTGGGCGAGGCCGACCTGATGGCCCAGATCGCCCTGTTCCAGACCTTGTTCACACGCCTGCCCTACGGCCCGCGGGTGACCGTGTGCAGTGATAGTCCGGCGCAAGTCATCGCCTACGGCGAGAAACTGGGCTGGCTGCAGCGCCGGGCGCACCCGCTGGGCGATGTGCTCGCCGCCGAGGGTGATACCGGCGTGCTGCTCAGCTACTACCGCAACAACGTGCTGCACCTGGCGGTGTGTGCCGGCTGGGTCGCCTGCTGCTTCCTCAACAACCGGGAAATGAGCCGGGCCAGCGTCGCCCGCATTGGCCGCATCGTCTATCCGTTCCTGAAAAGTGAGCTGTTCCTGCCCTGGAACGGCGACCACTTCGCCGCCGAACTGGAGCAGACGAGCGATATCCTGGTCGCCGAGGGCCTGCTGGAAGCCAGCGATGACGGCCGCCGCCTGCGCCGTCCTGCCGGCGGCAGCCAGGGCCAGTACCAGGTGCGCCTGCTCGGCCATACCCTGCTGCACACCATCGAGCGTTATTACATCTGCATCACCGTGCTGGTACGCAGCGGACCGGGCAGCCTGACCGCCTCCGAACTGGAAAACCTGTGCCACCTCACCGCCCAGCGCACCAGCCTGCTGCAGGAGCTGACCGGACCGGAGTTCTTCGACAAGACCCTGTTCCGCGGCTTCATCCAGCGCCTGCGCGAGCTGGACGTGGTCAGCACCGACACCGACGGCAAGCTGCACTTTGGCGAGTTGCTGATCGGCGCCCTGGACGATGCCAGGCACATCCTGTCGCGCGACATCCGCTACGGCATCCTGAAACTGAGCCCGGAAAGCGCCGACACCGGCGAGCCGGATGCTAAGGCCGGCAATCCTGCCGAAGAACCGGGCGCAAACGGCGGCAGCGGCTCGCCCTGATCACCGCGGCCATCGGCCCGGGAAAGCCGGGCCGGCAAGGGCAACAGCAGCCGCCGCGGGCTTCCGGGTCGATCAACCCAAGCCAACGCCATGACGCCGGATCGGCGATGATGACGGGCCCCTCGCCGATCGACTGAGACACCCGGCCCCCGTTGAACAAGCGCCCGTCCCCGTACCTTTCGCAGTTCACACCCAAGCTGGTGTCGGTGCTGCGCGAAGGCTATCGCCTGGACGATTTCCGTCGCGACCTGTTCGCCGGCCTGACCGTGGCCGTGGTCGCCCTGCCGCTGGCCATGGCACTGGCGATCGCCTCGGGCACGAGCCCGGACAAGGGCCTGCATACGGCGATCATCGCCGGCTTCCTGACCTCGTTGCTGGGCGGCTCGCGGGTGCAGATCGGCGGCCCCACCGCCGCCTTCATCCCGGTGGTGTTCAACGTCATCCAGCAGCACGGTTACGGCGGCCTGATCCTGTGCACCCTGATGGCCGGCCTGATCCTGATCGCCGCCGGCTTGCTGCGCCTGGGCGCGCTGATGCGCTACATGCCGCAGCCGGTGATCACCGGCTTCACCGCCGGCATCGCGGTGACCATCTTCACCAGCCAGGTCAAGGACATCCTGGGCCTGGAGCTGGCGCAGATGCCGGGCCGGTTCGTGGAACGCTGGCAGGCCTACGCGGCCAACATCGATACCTTCAACCCGGCCAGCCTGCTGCTGGCCGCCGGCTGCCTGGCGATCATCGTGCTGCTGCGCCGCTATCGGCCGACCTGGCCGGGATTCCTGATCGCCGTCGGCGCCGGCTCTGCGGTCGCGCTGCTGCTGACCCTGCCGGTGCCGACCATCGAATCGGTCCACGGCGCGATCCCGGCGAGCCTGCCGCAGTTCCAGATTCCTGCCATTCCCTTCGACCGCATCGCCGCCCTGCTGCCGGCTGCGCTGACCATCGCCTTCCTGGCCGGCGTCGAATCCCTGCTCTCGGCCGTGGTCGCCGACGGCATGACCGGCGGCCGCCACCGCAGCAATGTCGAACTGGTCGCCCAGGGCGTGGCCAATTCGGCCTCGGCGCTGTTCGGCGGCCTGCCGGCCACCGGCGCCATCGCCCGCACCGCCACCAATATCCGCTCCGGCGGCCGGACCCCGGTGGCGGGCATGCTGCATGCCGTGTTCCTGCTGCTGTTCATGCTCTTCCTGGCGCCGCTGATCGGTTATATCCCGCTGGCCGCGCTGGCCGCGATCCTGCTGATGGTGGCCTGGAACATGAGCGAGATCGACCGCTTCCGCAGCCTGATGCGCTCGCCGCTGGGCGACCGGGTGGTGCTGCTGGTGACCTTCGGCCTGACCGTCGCCTTTGATCTGACCGTGGCGATCCAGGCCGGCGTGGTCATTGCCGCCTTCGTCTTCATGCACCGGATGAGCACCGTTGGCGGCCTGGAACGCGACCTGGGCCTGATCGAGGAGGACCGCGATGATGTCCTGGTGCCGCCGCAGGAAGAGCCCGACCAGCGCGACCGGGTACCGCCGGGCGTCACCGCCTTCCGGATCAGCGGACCGCTGTTCTTTGCGGTCACCGACCGGCTCGACACTATCCTGACCCGGGTGGCGAAAAAGCCGCGCATCCTGATCCTGCGCATGCGCCTGGTACCGATGGTCGATGCCTCCGGCGCCAGCGCCCTGGAAACCCTGTTCGACCGTTGCCAGCGCCTGGGCATTGGCGTGGTGCTGTCGGGGCTGCAGCCGCAGCCGGCCCGGCTGCTGCTGGCAATGGGCCTGAACCGGCACCCGGCCGTGCATGGTGAGGCACCCGACTTCGAAGTGGCGATCCAGGTCGCCCGACGCCTGCTGCAAGCCCAGGACGAGGAATCCGCGCCGGCACCTGCAATGCCCGCCGCCACGCCCGACCCGGCTGACCCGGCGCATGCGTCCGCTGCCGGCGACGACGCCGCCAGCAACGCCCGGCCACCCGACAAGTAACCGGGTAGTAGAATCGGCGCCCGCCTCGCACCGCTCGCCCAACAGCCCCAGGTCCGCTGCCGGCAAGGCCGGACAGCATCGCGCCGATGCCCGGCCCGGGCAGTTGGCCGACTCAACGCGGTTGGATTTCGCCAGCCTGAGCCGCACTGGTGACCCGCCACTGGCGAATGCCGACAACAGGCTGGCGACGCGCACCGATCACCGCCACTGACTAGAGGGCACGGCGCAGCACATGCGACGCCGGCCAGGCACGATAACGGACCCGGCCGGCACCGTGCCCGTACCATCGCCGCCATCGACAGTACCCCTCCGTCGGCGAACCCTCCCGGCGGTTTCCACCCTCTTCAAGACAGACAACGACACCTGCCCATGTTCAAGAACCTGACCCTGTTCCGCCTCCCCGACAATGCCATTCCGAAACCCGAAGCCCTGGACACGGCCCTGGACGGCGCCCGCCTGCGGCCGCCGGGCCCGCAGGAGCTGGCCAGCTTCGGCTTCATCTCGCCGTTCGGTCGCAACCAGGAACAGCTCAGCCACCGGATCGAGCGGCACAGCCTGATGAGCCTGGGCGCCGATGTCCGGCTGCTGCCCAGCCAGGTCGTCAACCAAACCCTGGCCGAGCGCCTGGACGAGCTGGAAAGCCAGCGCGGCCGCCGCCCTGGCGGCAAGGAGCGCACCCGGCTCAAGGACGAGGTCATTGGCGAACTGCTGCCGCGCGCCTTCATCAAGAGCTCGCGCACCGATGCCTGGCTCGACCATGGCAGCGGCTGGCTGGCGGTCGACACCTCCAGCGCCAAGGCCGCCGAAACCGTGGTCTACCACCTGCGCCAGGCGCTGGGCAGCTTCCCGGCCACGCCGGCGGCGGCCCAGGCCTCGGCCAGGATGCAGCTCACCGCCTGGTTGGCCGGCGACGCCCTGCCCGAGGACTTCGAGCTCGGCGACGAGTGCGAACTGCGTGACCCTGCCGAGGATGGCGCCATCGTCCGCTGCCGGCGTCAGGATCTGAGCGCCGAGGAAATCAACGAGCACCTCAATGCCGGCAAGCAGGTGACCCAGTTGGGGCTGGCCTGGGATGGCCGCATGGCCTTCGTCCTGGACGAACAATTGACCGTGCGCAAGCTGCGCTTCGACGATGTCGTGCTTGAGCAACTGGGCGACCTGGCCGGCGAGGACGCGGCCGCGGAACTGGACGCGCGCTTCGCCCTGATGACCGCCGAGCTGGACCGCCTGCTGAAGCGCCTGGACGCGCTGTTCCAGCTCGCGGCCTGAGGCCGGGCAACACCCGCCGACAACCGGCAACGACATGACACTGCGCCGTACGCCACCGCCCCGACGCCTGCAACTGCCCGGCGAGGATGGCGGCATCGTCACCGTCCAGGTGTTCGAGCCGGCCCGTGCCCGCCACCTGCGCCTGAGCATCGGCCGCGACGGGCCGCGGCTATCGAAACCCGGTTGGGTGCCCTGGGAGGAGGCCGAGGCCTTCGTCCAGTCCCGGCGCCAGTGGCTGCTGGCCAGGCTGCGCGATGCCCGCGATTACCAGCACCTGCTGCAACTGCCGATGCTGGTCCCTGGCGCGCGTGGCTGGCTGACCCTGCGCGGGCAGCGTCTTGCACTGCGTGTGGCCACCGGCGCGCGCCCGAGCCTGGAGCTGGCGCCGGAGGACACCGGCGCCGATACCTGCGCTCTGCTGCTGACCTTGCCTGGGCGTGAGCCGGCGGTGCAGCGACGCCTTGCCGCCGGCTGCCTGCGCGCCTTCCTGGAACAGGCGATGCGTGCCGACTGCGCCCGCTTGCTCGGCCACTACGCGCCGCTGCTGGCGCGGGCACCGGCACGCCTGCGCCTGCGGCCGCTGCATTCCCTGTGGGGTTCGTTGTCCGGACGCGATCACATGTCCCTGGATCTGGCCTTGATCCTGGCCCCGCCGCCACTGCTCGAATACGTGCTCGTGCACGAGCTGTGCCACCTGTTCGAGCGCAACCATGGCCCGGGCTTCTGGGCCCGGGTCGCCGCCCTGCTGCCCGACTACCGGCAGCGCGAGCACGCCCTGAACGACCAGGGCGCGGCACTGAAGGCGGGGCTGGCTGCGCTTCTGGCTTATTCCCGCACCGACGCCGATGACCGATCCGCTGCCGACTCGGCGTCGCCGTCGCCACCAGCCTGAGCCTGCGCGCCGGCCAGCGCTTCGACGAAGCCGCCGACCACCCCAGCCACGGCCTGCGCCGCTTCCATGTGGACATGATGGCCGCCGGCAATGCGCCGCAGCCGCGCCCGCGGCAGGCAATCCAGCCGCCCCTGGATGTCGCCCGCGGCCATGAACGGCAGCGGCGGCTCGGCCAGCACCAGTTGCAGCGGACAGCGCAGCGACGCGAGCAGGGCCTGAACCTGGCTTTCGTGCAGGCGCGAGGGACTGGCCACGGTCAGGCGGGGATCCGACGACCAGGACCAGCCGCCGGCGACCGGATCCAGGCCGCGCTCGACCAGGGCCTGGGCCGCAGTCTCGTCCAGGCCACTGGCCTGGCGCCGGACAGCGGCGGCTTCGGCCATGCTGGCGAACACCCGCAGCGGCCGCTGTTGCCGGTGCCGGACGCCGCCGTCCAGGGCGCGGCGCAATTGACTGCAGGCCTGCTCCGGCGCCGCGGCGATCAGGCCCAGCGAGTCGATCAGCACCAGGCCACGGACGCGCTCGGGACAGGCCGCGGCCAGCATCGCCAGCACCGCGCCGCCGAGCGAGTGCCCCAGCCACAGGCTCTGCTGCCAGCCCAATTGGTCGAGCAGTTCCAGCAGGTCATGGCAGTAGTCGGCATTGTGGTACCAGGTGCCGGGCGGGCGGTGCCCGGAGCGGCCGTGGCCGGCCAGGTCGACGGCCAGGATCCGGCACTGCGGCAGTTGCGCAGCCAGGGCATCGAAGCTGGCAGCGTTGTCCAGCCAGCCATGCAGGGCCAGGACCTTTACCGGGGCGTCGGGATGATGCTCGCGCGCGGCCAGCTCCAGGCCGCTGGCCAGCCGGAACCGGCGCTCCTGGACGCTCACTGGCCGGCAGCGCTGGCAAAGCCGGGCCAGCCGCTGCCGTGGCGCCGGGCCAGCACGGCGAGCGCCTGGGCATGGGCCGGGTCGGCATTGAGGGCGGGAATGTAGGCCAGCCTGCCGCCGCCATTCTCACGGAACAGCTCGTCGTACTCGATGGCGATTTCTTCCAGCGTTTCCAGGCAATCCACGGCGAAGCCGGGCGAGAGCACGTCCAACTGCCCGACCCCGGCCGCCGCCCGTTCCCGGATCACCTGTTCGGTGTAGGGCATCAGCCACTGGGCCCGGCCCAGGCGTGACTGGAAACTCACCGACCACGTTTCCGGTGCCAGGTCGAGCAAGGTGGCGACGGCGCGCGCGCTGGCCTGGCATTGCCGGGCATACGGGTCGCCGGCATCGACACAGGCCTGGGGAATGCCATGGAAGGAAAACAGCAGGTGGTCACCCCGGCCCTGGCGCTGCCAATGGCTGCGGATGCTGTCGGCGATGGCTTCTTGCCATGCGGTTTCCTGCCAGTAATCGGTCAGGTAACGCAACTCGGGTTGCCGGCGCCAGGTGGCCAGCTCGGCGGCCACGGCATCGAAGACGCTGGCCGTGGTGGTGGCCGAATACTGCGGGTACAGGGGCAGCACCAGCAGCCGGCGCAGGCCCTGTTCGGCCAGCTTGCGCATGACCTGGGGAATCGAGGGCTCGCCGTAACGCATGGCGCAGGCCACCGTCACCTCCGGCCCGAGCGCCTGCTGCAGCAGCGCGGCCAGAGCCTGGCTGTAGACCTGCAGCGGCGAGCCCTGGTCCTGCCAGATGCTGGCGTAGGCGCGCGCCACCCGCGCCGAGCGCAGTGGAATGACCGCCCCATTGAGGATCGGCAGCCACAGCCAGCGCGGCAGCTCGACCACGCGCGGGTCGGCCAGGAATTCGGCCAGGAAACGGCGCACGGCGGCCGGGGTCGGCGCCGTCGGTGTGCCCAGATTGACCAGCAACACGGCAGTGGCGGCGCTGGTTTGCGGGCCATCAGCCCCGGGAAGGGCGGGATCGGTCGATGTCACGGTGAGATCGGTTCCTTTTTGGGTTCGTTCCAGGGCAGGTGTGGCGATGCCCCGGGAGGACGCTGGCGTTCATTCCGGATCACCGCCATCAAGGCTTCAACCGGAATAACGTCTTGATCCAACGGGGAATCGATGCTAGTTTGCGGCCCTACACTATAACAACAGCCCTGCCATGCCAGACGTATCACCAATGGACCGGCTCCGTGCCTGTCTGGTTGCCTGCGCGCTATCCGGAGCGTTCGCGGCGGCAGCGTCTGCGCAGCCCTACGGTTACATCGTCAATGCCGCCGATCCGGCCGAGGATGGCAGCCACGACAACCTCTGGCGCGTTGACCTGGCCAGCGGCTTCGCCGACAACATCGGCCCGGTCAACCTGCCGACATCGGCCGATCCGCAATCGGATATCGAAGGTCTGGCGCTGCGTACCAGCAGCCACCTCTACGGCGTCGACGATGCCACCGATTCGCTGGTGATCTTCGCCCTGACCACCGGTGGCGCCCAACCCGTGCGCCGGCCCCGGGACAACCTGGAACTGAACCTGCAGGGCGGCGCCCTGGATCCGGGCCTGGCCTTTGATTGCAGCGGCGACCTGCTGATGAGCTCGGCGACGCGGCGCACCCTGTACCGGCTTGACCGGCAGAGCGGCCAGGCCACCGTGATCGGCGGCGAAGGCCGGCTTGGCGCTCGCATCGGCGACATCAGCGTGCGCGGCGATGAGGTCTTCGGCATCGGCATCGACGGTGACGAAGGTCTTTACCGCATCGACGCCGCCAGCGGACAGGCCGAGCGCATCGGCGGACTGGGTGTCGACCTGCGCCTGACCAATGTCGGCATCGATTTCGACGCCTCGGGCAACCTGTGGGCGGTCGGCCATGTCCTGGACAGCCAGGGCCAGCCGCAACCCAGCCGTATCTTCCGCGTCGACCGCAGCAGCGGCCAGGCGACCCTGGGGCCGACCACGCGCGTTGGCGTCAAGAGCCTGGCAATACGGCCGCCGCGCTGCGCCATCGACCCACCGCCACCGCCGCCGGATCCAGGCGGCCGCGGCCAGCATCAGCCGGTACCGGTCAACAGCCCCGGCGCCCTGATCGTGCTGCTGGCGGCCGTGGTGTTGCTGGCCCGGCGGCGTCTGGGCTGAGATCGCGGGTCTTTGCCGGGAAGGTCACCGACCGTTGCGCGATCAAGGGCTTGCCGCACAGCCAGCCGCAACGATTGCGCCAACTCACCACCTGCCATTGATCCTGCGCCCCCGAATCTGAGGCGTGGCGACGCCGCCACTGGCCCGACAACTGCGGCGGCCCCGGTTTAGCCCGCGTCCACGTGCCCGCCGGCATAGTGTCGATATCACTGTCCGGTCTTTGGAATTTGCCGATGATGTTTCGCCTTCTGCTCAGCCTGTGCCTGCTGGCACCGCTCGCCAGCGCCGCCGACAACGCCCTGATCGACCGTGGCCAGGAAGCGGTGCGGGTGCTGGACGAGGTCATGCAGATGCCCGAACGGGCCTTGCCCGGCTACCTGTTGCGCGAGGCCCACGCGATCGCCGTGATCCCCGATGTGGTCAAGGCCGGCCTGGTGCTCGGCGGCCACCATGGCAAGGGCCTGGTTTCGGTGAAGACGCCCGAAGGCGTGTGGAGCAATCCCAGCTTCATCTCGCTCACCGGCGGCAGCATCGGCTGGCAGGCCGGTGTCCAGTCCACCGATGTGATCCTGGTGTTCGCCAGCGAACGCGGGCTTGATACCCTGATCAACGGCAAGTTCACCATGGGCGCCGATGCCTCGGTCGCTGCCGGCCCGGTCGGCCGCCATGCCCACGCTGCCACCGATGGCCAGCTCAAGGCGGAGATCTACTCGTATTCGCGCGCCCGCGGCCTGTTCGCCGGCGTCGCCCTGGACGGCAGCGCGATCCGTGTCGACCATCGCGCCAACCAGCGTTTGTATGGCCGCAACGTCACTGCCCGCCGGATCTTTGCCGGCGGTGTCGACAAGGTTCCCGATGCCATCGTCGATTTCCGTGACCGGCTTGAGGAATACAGCAACCGCTGAGGCAAGCAATCGGCGGCAAATGGAGTGTTAGAGTGAAGAACCCCAACCCCCACCCCAACTTCGGGAGCATTCACTGATGGGATTCACCAGCCCCTGGCATTGGCTTGTCGTCCTGCTGGTGGTCGTTCTGATCTTCGGCACCAAGAAGCTGCGCAATCTGGGCGGCGACCTGGGCGAGGCCGTGCGCGGCTTCCGCAAGGGCCTGAGTGAGGATGAGCCGCCGGCGTCCCTGAAGTCGGACGAAGACCCCACCAGCACGGCCAGCCGCGACGGCCACGAACAGCACCGCGACTGATCCGGGCGGCACGTTGGCGTGTTTGACCTCAGTCTGCCCGAGCTGGTCGTTATCGCCGTGGTCGCTCTGCTGGTCCTGGGCCCCAAGCGCCTGCCCGGCGCCGCCCGCACCGCCGGCGCCCTGCTGCGTCGCGCCCAGCGAAGCTGGGCCGGCCTGCGCCACGACATCGAACGGGAACTGGCGGCCGACGAACTGAAACGGCAACTGGACGCGACCCAGCGCGAACTGGTGGCGCAAAAACGCCAGCTCGCCGACGCCGTGTCGCCAGCCGCCACGCCTGCTGCTCCGGTGACGCCGGAGACCTCCGGTAGCGCCCCCGACCCGACTTCCGACCGTGGCTGATCCGGCCCACGGCCCGGAGCAGGACCGCGAGCAGTCGCTGATCGCGCACCTGACCGAACTGCGCACCCGGCTGCTGCGCGCCGTCGCCGCCGTGATGGCGGGCTTCGTCCTGCTGATCCCGGTCGCCGGCCGGCTTTACGGCTGGCTGGCCGAGCCTCTGGCCAGCCGCCTGCCCGAGGGCGCGCAACTGGTCGCGATCGAAGTGGTCAGCCCGTTCCTGGCGCCGATCAAGCTGGCCTTCTTCGTCGCCCTGTTCCTGGCGATGCCGGTCGTGCTGTACCAGCTCTGGGCCTTTGTCGCGCCCGGCCTGTACCAGCGCGAACGACGTCTGGCCCGTCCCCTGCTGATCGCCAGCATCGCGCTGTTCTACGCCGGCTGCGCCTTCGCTTATTTCCTGGTGATGCCGGTGGTGTTTACTTTCCTGGTCGGGATCACGCCGCCGGGCGTGGCGATGATGACCGACATCAGCCGCTATCTGGACTTTTCGCTGATGATGTTCTTCGCCTTCGGGCTCAGTTTCCAGGTGCCCGTGGCCACGATACTGGTGGTCGCCAGCGGCTGGATGAGCCTGGACCGGCTGCGCCACAGCCGGCCCTATGTGATCGTCGGCGCTTTTGTCATCGGTGCCATATTCACACCGCCCGATGTCCCCTCGCAGGTGATGCTGGCGATGTCTATCTGGCTGCTGTTCGAACTCGGCCTGCTGGTATCACGTCTGGTCCTGGCGCCGTCAGCGCCAGCCACGGACCCGGCCGGCTCCCGGAGCGAGCCACGCCCTTAACCCCGGGGTTGCCATCATTGGTCGTGTCTGACGCGGTTTCGACGATCGCCTTGCAGGCGGCAGCGGCGCTGACCGGACACCACGCCCATGTTTCCTGCCTGGCGAACACGGCCAGGGCAATGCAGCAAGATGAACACGGCGGGCTGTGGCCAGCCCTGGCTCGGCCACTACTGCGCCTGGCGCAAGGGCTGCAATTGTCCAGAGATATCCCGTTCCCCAACGCAAATGCGCCATACACTGTCTACACATTTGTCCGGCATGATATAAATCGAACTTCACCAATGCTTGCCAGGCCGCATGAGGGGCGTCCTTGCAGGTAGCTCGACACACCACCACTACTACTAGAGATCCCAGAAATGACCGAACCCGCTGACGACACCCGCGACGCCAGTCTGCGCGTTGCCAAGCGCTATCGCGATTCCCTGAAAGCCGTCGCTGCCGTGATGGGTCGCCCGCTGTACGACGTGACCAATGAAGCCATTGAGCTTTATCTGGACACGCTCAAGCTCAACGACACCATCAAGCAGTGGCGTGCCCGCGCCCGGGCCAACGCGCCCGCGGTGGCTCCCAAGAAGCGCGCCAGCCGCAGCAGCAAGGCCTGAGTCGGCGTCCGCCCACGGGCGGACGTGAAGCCAAGGCAATCCACCGGCGCCGACCTGGCGCCGGTATTGTCGTGCGCGCCACATTCGCGCGCGCTGTCGGCCAGGGTCGAGCAACTCCTATAATGGCCGTTTTTCCGCCATCGACAAGGACCAGCGCGTGCCCATGCCCAGCTTCCAGGACATCATCCAGCAGCTCAACAGCTACTGGGCCCGGCAGGGCTGCGTGCTGCTGCAACCGCTGGATACCGAGGTCGGCGCCGGCACCTTCCATCCGGCCACCTTCCTGCGCTGCCTGGGACCGGAGCCGTGGTCGGCCGCCTATGTCCAGCCCTCGCGCCGGCCCACCGATGGCCGCTACGGCAACAACCCCAATCGGCTGCAGCACTACTACCAGTACCAGGTGGTGCTCAAGCCCAACCCGGACAATATCGTCGAGTTGTATTTCGAGTCGCTGCGGGCACTGGGCGTGGATCCGCTGGTGCACGACCTGCGCCTGGTCGAGGACAACTGGGAGTCGCCGACGCTGGGCGCCTGGGGCCTGGGCTGGGAAGTCTGGCTCAATGGCATGGAGATCACCCAGTTCACCTACTTCCAGCAGGCCGGCGGCCTGGAATGCCGGCCGGTCACCGGCGAGATCACCTACGGGCTGGAGCGCCTGGCCATGTACCTGCAGAACGTGGAGAACGTCTACGATCTGATCTGGACGATCGGCCCGCACGGTCCGGTCACTTATGGCGACGTCTTCCTGCAGAACGAGGTCGAGCAGAGCACCTACAATTTCGAGCACGCCAACGTGCCCGAGTTGCTGCGCTGGTTCGATGTCTGTGAGGCCGAGGCATTGAAGCTGGTTGAACACGGCTTGCCGCTGCCCGCCTACGATCAGGTCTGCAAGGCCAGCCACAGCTTCAACCTGCTCGATGCCCGTCGGGCGATCTCGGTGACCGAGCGCCAGCGCTACATCCTGCGCGTGCGCACCCTGGCCAAAGCCGTGGCGGAAAGCTATTACGCACAGCGGGAGAAGCTGGGCTTTCCCGGCTTGAAGCCCAAGGCGGAGGCGGCCTGATATGAGCCAGACCCTTCCCCTGCTGATCGAACTGGGCACCGAAGAATTACCGGTCAAGGCCTTGCCGGCATTGGCCGAGGCTTTCCGCGCTGCCATCGTGCAACGGCTGTCCGAGGCCGGCATCGGCTTCGACAAGGCCAGCGCCGCACCGCTTCTGTACACGCCGCGCCGCCTGGCGCTGCGCCTGCACGGCGTCGAGGCGCGCCAGCCGGATCAGGCCAACGAGGTACCCGGCCCCTATCTGAATATCGCCCTGGACGCGGACGGCCAGCCGACCCGCGCCCTGCAGGGTTTCGCAGCCAAGGCAGGCGTCGACTGGACGCAACTGGAGAAGACCAGCGACAACAAGGGCGAACGCTTTGTGCACCGCTCGATCAAGCCCGGCGTCGACACGACCAGCCTGTTGCCGCAGATCCTCGCCGAGGCACTCAAGGCGCTGCCCATTGCCAAGCCGATGCGCTGGGGTGACCACGACCATGCCTTCGTCCGGCCGGTGCACTGGCTGGTGGTGCTGTTCGGCGACCAGGTCGTGGATTGCCAATTGCTTGGTGTCCGCAGCGGCCGGCACAGCCACGGCCACCGTTTCCACCACCCGCAAGCGCTCAGCATCGATGCCCCCGACACCTACATCGAGCAGCTCGAAGCCGCCCAGGTCATCGTCGACGCGCAGCGCCGCAGGATGAGCATCCGCGACCAGGTTGAGGCGGCGGCCCACGCCGTCGGCGGCAGCGCCAGGATCGACGAAGGCATCCTGGATGAGGTCAATTGCCTGACCGAGTGGCCGGTCGCCATTACCGGCACGTTCGAACGCGACTTCCTGCGTGTGCCGCAGGAAGCGCTGATCGAAACCATGGAGGCGAACCAGAAGTTCTTCCCGGTGCTGGACGCCGACGGCTGTCTGTCCGAGCACTTCATCGGTGTGGCCAACATCCAATCCAGCCAGCCCGACGAGATTCGCAAAGGCTATGAGCGGGTGATCCGGCCGCGCTTCGCCGATGCCCGCTTCTTCTTCGACGAAGATCTCAAGCAGGGCCTGAGCGCGATGAACGCCGGTCTGGCCCAGGTCACCTACCAGATCAAGCTGGGCAGCCTGGCCGACAAGGTCGAACGCGTGGCGGAGCTGGCTGAGTCGATCGCCGGCAGGGTCGGCGTCGACCCGGTGCTGGCACGGCGTGCGGCAATGCTGGCCAAGGCCGACCTGCAATCGCGCATGGTCAACGAGTTTCCCGAGCTGCAGGGCATCGCCGGCCGCCACTATGCGGCGCATGACCCGGCCTTGGCCGACCTGCCCGACAGCGATCGGAACGCACTCGCCGCCGCGCTGGACGAGGTCTACATGCCGCGCCAAGCCGGCGACCGCATCGCGCCCTCGGCATTGGGCCAGGTGCTGGCCATCGCCGAACGCCTGGATACGCTGGCCGGTGGTTTCGTGGCCGGCCTGAAGCCGACCGGAAACCGGGACCCCTTCGCCCTGCGCCGCAACGCCTTGGGGCTGGCGCGGACAATGATCGAAGCAGGCCTCGACCTGGATCTAAACTTTGTCCTGCAACTGGCAAGTATGAAAGTGAAGGACGTTGGCCAACTTGATCTGGAAGACCTGCGAGATTTCGTCATCGAACGCCTGCGCGGCTACTACGAGCAGAAGGGCGAGTACGACGCCAATCGCTTCGAGGCGGTGGCGGCGGTCGAGCCGGTCTCGCTGGTCGATTTCGATCTGCGTCTGCGGGCCTTGCGTGAGTTTGCCGGCAGCGAGGATGGCCAGGCCCTGGCAGCCGCCAACAAGCGCTGCGCAAACCTGTTGCGCAAGGCGATGGATACCGGTGAAACCGTTGCCGGGCGGGTCGAACAGAACCTGATGGACAGTGATGCCGAACGCGAGCTGGTGGCGCAGATCAATGCCGCCGAACAGGTCACTGCGCCGCTGTTCGCCAGCCGCGACTACGTTGCCGCCCTGGCCCGCCTGGCGCAGCTTCGCCCGGCCGTCGACGCCTTCTTCGACCAGGTCATGGTGATGGCTGACGATCCTGCGATGCGCGCCAACCGGCTAGCCCTGCTGAAGCTGCTGCAGACCCAGTTCCTGCGCATTGCCGATATTGGCCGTCTGGCCAGCGGTTGACGGCTGCACGCCTGATCGACAACGAACGCGGGAGCTTCCCGCGTCCAGAGACCGCAACCCGATCCGCCTGAGCTGAAGAAGACACCAGTTCAGGCGGGCGCAACCTGCTTTATTCCGCAGCCAAGCGACCGGCATAGACGGTCATCGCCTCGCCCCGGGCGAAGGCCACCAGGGTCAGGCCGGTGCGTGCCGCCATGTCGATGGCCAGACCGGTCGGCGCCGAGATCGCGGCCACCAGGCCGATTCCGACCGTTGCCGTCTTGTGCACGATTTCGTAAGAGGCGCGTGAGGTGATCAGCACGAAGCCGTCGACGCCGCGGCCATCGACCTGCGCCAGCACGCCCTCGTACGCCAGAACACCGATGAGCTTGTCCAGGGCATTGTGGCGGCCGACATCTTCGCGGACATGGCGCAAGCGCCCACCCTGGACATAGCCGGCGGCATGCAGGCCATGGCAGCGCGCGTTGAGCGGTTGGGCTGCGGCCAGTTCGGCGAAGCCGGCAGTGATCATGCCGGCATCGACCACAGGCCGGGGCACCGGCGCCGGCACCGCCATGACCTGGGCCAGCGATTCGCGCCCGCACAGGCCGCAGCCACCCCGGCCGGGCAGGTTGCGCGCCTGGCTGGACAAAGCCTCAAAGCGTTCGCCCGGAATCGCCATCTGGATTGAAATGCCATCCTCGCCTGGCTCGATCTGAACCAGTTGCCACTCGTCGCGATGCGCGACGATGCCCTCACTGAGCGAGAAACCTAGGGCGAAATCCTCAAGGTCAGCCGGCGTGGCCAGCATCACGGCATGGGGCACGCCGTTGTAGACCAGTGCTACCGGCACTTCCTCGGCCACGCGGTCCGGGCGCTGGCGGCCAATGCCGTGGTCAAAGCGCATGCCCTGGACCGCCCTTACCGGCGGCAACACTGCGGTCACGGGGCCACCGCCGAGATCGGCCGCAGCCGCACCGGGATGGCCTTGCTCGCCGGTGTCCGGCTGCGCTGCTCATGATGATCCAGCGGCACCAGGACATTGGTCTCGGGAAAATAGGCCGCCACGCAGCCAGTCGGGATTTCGTATTCGACCAGCAGAAAGCGCGGCGCCACCCGCTCGCCGTCGTGCCAGACCGAGACCACATCCACCCAGGTGCCGGCGGGCAGGTCCAGCCGCTGCAGGTCGGCGGCGCTGATGAACAGCACGCGGCGCTCGCCAGCGATGCCACGGTAGCGGTCGCGCATGCCATAGATGGTGGTGTTGTACTGGTCGTGGCTGCGCACCGTGGTCAGGGTCAACAGGCCGGCGGCCGATGACTGGTGTGCCGGCAGCGGATCAGGCGCATGCGCCTTGAAGCGGGCACGTCCGCCGACCGGGCGCCAATCGCGTTCACGGGCGGCGTTGCGCAGATGGAAACCGCCTGGAACGCGCACCCGGCGGTTGAAGTCGTCGAATCCTTCCACGACCCGCCCGATGCGCTCACGGATGCGGTCGTAATTCTCGACCAGCCCAAGCCAGTCCACCGTACTGTCGGGCAAGGTTGCCTTGGCCAGGCGGGCGATGATCGCCGGTTCGGAAAGAAGCTCGGACGAAGCCGGTGTGTTCATGCCCGCCGACAGATGCACCATGCTCATTGAATCCTCCACCGTCACCGCCTGGCGGCCGTTAGCCTGGCGATCCATTTCGGTCCGTCCCAGGCAGGGCAGGATCAGTGCCTGGCGACCATGCACCAGGTGCGAGCGGTTGAGCTTGGTGGAGACCTGAACGGTCAGCGCACAATTGCGCAGCGCGGCGTGGGTCTTTGCCGTGTCCGGAGTGGCGGCGGCAAAATTTCCACCCAGGGCGAAGAAGACCATGCCTGGTGTATCCGCCATGGCCTGGATCGCGCCGACCGTATCCAGTCCCGGCGCACGCGGTGGCTGGAAATTGAATTCGGCACCGAGTCGATCAAGAAACTCGGGCGCCGGCCGCTCGCAGATGCCCATGGTGCGATCGCCCTGGACATTGGAGTGGCCGCGCACCGGGCAGGCGCCGGCGCCGGGTCGGCCCATATTGCCGCGCAGCAGCAGCAGGTTGACCAGGCTCTGGATGGTAGCCACAGAGCGCGGGTGCTGGGTGATGCCCATGCCCCAGCAGATGATGCTGGCCGGTGACTGGATGTAGATCTGCGCGGCCTGTTCCAGGTGTGCACGCTCCAGGCCACTGCCCTGCTCGATGGTCGACCAGGACACATCAGCCACTGTGCGCGCCAGATCGGCAAACCCGGCACAGTGTTCGGCGATGAAATCCTCGTCCTGCGCGCCGGCCTCCAGCACCGCCTTGATCAGGCCGGTGACTGCGGCCAGGTCGCCGCCAATGCGCAGCGTGTAGTAGTGGCTGGCCAGAGGGGTGCCGCGGCCGCGCACCAGTTCAAGCGGATGTTGCGGCGAGACGAAGCGTTCCAGACCGCGTTCGCGCAGCGGGTTGAACACCACAATTGGGCAGCCGCGCCGCGCGGCTTGACGCAGTTCGGTGAGCATGCGCGGATGATTGCTGCCCGGATTCTGGCCGAAGATGAAAATGGCCTGCGTGCGTTCGAAATCATCCAGGGTAACGGTGCCCTTGCCGACGCCGATCTGCTCGGGCATGGCCTGACTGGTCGGTTCGTGGCACATGTTCGAGCAGTCGGGCAGGTTGTTGCTGCCGAACTGGCGCACGAACAGCTGGTACAGAAAAGCCGCCTCGTTGGAGGTGCGGCCGGAGGTGTAGAACAGGGCGCGGTCGGGATCGCCCAGGGCACGCAGTTCGCGGCCGATCAGGGCGAAGGCCTCGTCCCAGCAGACCGGTTGGTAACGATCGCTTTCGGCATGCCAACGCATGGGCGTGGTCAACCGACCCTGGGCTTCAAGATCGTGCTCCGGCCACTGGGCCAGTTCGCTGACCGTGTGGGCGGCGAAGAACTCCGGTGTCACCCGGCGCGCGGTCGCCTCGGCGGCCACCGCCTTGACCCCGTTCTCGCAGAACTCGAAGGTGGAATGCGGGTTGCGGTCCGGCCAGGCGCAGCCGGGACAATCAAAACCTTCGGGCTGGTTGGAGCGCAACAGCGTCCGCGTACCCTTGCCGATGATGCCTTGTTCTCGCAGGCACAGGATCGAGCTGGCCAGGGCGCTGAGGCCACCGGCGGGTTTGTCGAAAGGTTTGATCGCGGATTCTGGTTTGGGTTTCTCGGCAACAGTCATGCCAGCCATGTTAGCCGGGGCAAGGAAGGCCCGGCCAGCACTCGCCCCCGGTCCCGCTGGCTATCCGATCAACGGGCTTGAAATGCCATCAGCCGCTCGACATACCGCGCCACCTGGTCCACCTCCAGATTGACCCGGTCGCCAGGCTGCAGGCGACCCAGGGTGGTGTGTGCCAGCGTGTGTGGAATCAGGTTCACAGCAAAACCGTCGTGTTCGACCTGATTGATGGTGAGGCTGACGCCATCCACGGCGACCGAGCCTTTCACTGCCAGATATCGCGAGAACGCCGAAGGCACCTGGAAACGGTAGATGTTGGAGAGCCCGTCAGGCTCGACCGCAAGCAGGATCCCGACCCCATCGACGTGGCCGCTGACGATATGGCCGCCAAGACGGTCGCCGGCTCGCATGGCCCGCTCCAGGTTGAGGTCGGAACCCGCCAGCAAGCCAGCCAATGTCGTCAAACGCAGGGTCTCGCCTGAAATATCGGCCTCAAAAGCGCGGCCTTCCATCACCGCGGCTACGGTCAGGCATACCCCTTGCACGGCGATGCTCTCGCCCAGCACCAGATCCTCGCCCGGAAGGTCAGAAGCCGCTACGCGTATCCGCGCTCCACCGTCGCTGGGACGTGCCTGGATCAGTCGTCCCAGCGCAGTGACGATGCCAGTGAACATGCCGGAGTCTCCATAAGACCAAGGGCGTCATTCTAGCCGCTCAGCTCACAGCCGACTGGGGTGCCACCAGTTCCAGTGCGCCGGCTGGCCTTTTTATCTCGCGCAAAAGAACAACCCCCCGAACGCTGGTTCGGGGGGTTGGGTATGAAGCTCCTGGCGATGACCTACTCTTGCATGGCTTAGGCCACACTACCATCGGCGCGGGTGCGTTTCACTTCCGAGTTCGGAATGGAATCGGGTGGTTCCACACCGCTAT
>JALOAK010000004.1 GCA_023228845.1 Lysobacterales bacterium
GCTGACCGGCGCAGACCCGGGCAACCAACACGGAATCCAGACTCACCATCACGATGGCAGGAGGGCCGGCGCCGACAAGCGTGGTCCGGTCACGGCCGGATCAATCAGGAATGAGGGCCGGAGTCCAGATCGGGTTTGTTCAAACCCCTCATAAGTAAGGGATTATAGTAATCTTCTAGCCTCATTTGCATATGACGCTAAACTGCGTCAGTTCGTTTGTATCGTATACATCCACTACTGTCAATAGTTCGACGCGAGATCCAACGGGCCAGTGGCAGTGGCAGCGGCTGCCGCTGGCCGATCGCTTTGGGCCAGCTCAGCAGACGTTCCGCGAGTGGCACAAGTGAACGGTGCAGCGGGAGCGCAGCCCCGCATCGCCTGCAGACCCCTTCAACCAAAGCATGGGGATCAGTCGTTGTGGCAAAGTATCTAACACTATTAGTCTGGGCGTCACCGCCTAGCCGGCACGGCGGTGCGCGATACCTGGTTGCGTGATGAGTTGGAGCGCCTGCGCGCGACGGAGTCCAACTCCGACGGCTGAATCGTTGACCCACACGCCGTCGGGTCTGCTGGCGGCGGTGAGGCAGCGGGCAGACTACGGTCGATGAGCAGTTTGACCCACTTCCCCGGCCGGGCAGATCGACGCCAACTGCAGCGATTGGAAGCCGCCGGCCAGGCTGCAGTCCTGCTCTCGGCGACCAACTATCAGCCCGGCGCGCCAGCAACAGTTGCCAGCCCAGCCCCCCGCCACTAGCCTGCGCTGTCCTGATTGCGTGGGGAGGCTTGCGCCTCATGGGTGTGCTGGCGGATGTCCTGTTCGGTTTCTTTGGCCTGGGGGTTCTGCTCTCCATTGCCTGGCTGTGCTCGACCGCCCGGCGCCGGGTCGACTGGCCGCTGGTGGCGATTGGCGTTGCCCTGCAGATCGGGTTCGCGATCGTAGTGCTCATGGTGCCGGGCGGGCGCGATGTCTTCGATGCCCTGGGCCACGGCTTCGTCAAGCTGCTGGAGTTCAACCGGGAAGGCTCGATCTTCATCTTCGGCGACCTGGCGCGCACCGATCGCTTCGGTTTCATTTTCGCCTTCCAGGTGCTGCCGACCATCGTCTTCTTCGCCGCGCTGATGGGTGTGCTCTACCACCTGGGCGTGATGCAGTTCGTGGTCAAGATCATGTCCGGGGCGATCACCCGGGTGATGCGCGTGTCCGGTGCCGAGACCACCAGCGTGTGCGCGAGCATCTTCATCGGCCAGACCGAAGCGCCGCTGACGATCAAGCCGTACCTGTCGCGGATGACCAACTCCGAGTTGCTGACGGTGATGGTCGGTGGCATGGCGCACATCGCCGGTGGCGTGCTGGCCGCCTACATCGCCCTGCTCGGCGGCGATGATCCGGAGCTGCAGCTTTATTACGCCAAGCATCTGCTGGCGGCCAGCATCATGGCGGCGCCGGCGACCCTGGTGGTGGCCAAGCTGCTGATGCCCGAAACCCAGGAACCGCTGACCCGCGGCAAGGTGCGCATCGAGGTCGAGAAGACCACGGTCAATGTCATCGATGCCGCTGCCGGCGGCGCCGGCGAGGGCATGCGCCTGGCGCTGAACATCGGCGCGATGCTGCTGGCCTTCATCGCCCTGATCGCGATGATCAATGCGCCGCTGACCTGGCTGGGCGAGGTCACTGGCCTGGCCGATCTGATCGGCCAGCCGACCAACCTGGCGGCGCTGCTGGGCTATTTGCTGTCGCCGATCGCCTGGGTGATCGGCGTGCCCTGGCAGGACGCGGTCACCATCGGCGGGCTGATCGGCCAGAAGATCGTGATCAACGAGTTCGTCGCCTATCTGGATCTGGCGCGGATCCAGGACACGCTGACCGACAAGGGCCGGTTGATTGCCACCTATGCCTTGTGCGGCTTCGCCAACTTCGCCTCGATCGCGATCCAGATCGGCGGCATCGGCGGCCTGGCACCGGACCGCCGTTCCGACCTGGCGCGGTTCGGCATGCGCGCGGTGCTCGGCGGTACCCTGGCGACGCTGATGACGGCGACCATCGCCGGCGTGATCACCTCGTTCTGAGGCCTGGTTACGGCGCCTGCCGGCCGTGGATGCATGGCTGGCAGGCGGGTGCGCACGGCGCGCGGTGGCGATTGTCCGGGCCGGTCACCGGCAGCGAACCGGCCCAATCGTTGCTGGACACCTGCTGCCGGGCGCGTTAAGTTACGGCTCTGTCGGGCGGCTCCGCCCGAAGCGAATCATTCGATTCCCCGCGAATTTTCTGCTGCGCCATTCACCTGCGCGGCCTCTTCGTACGTACTTTTCCCGCGCCGCCATGGCGTGTAGAGCGTTGTCTATGAATCTCACCGAACTGAAACGGAAGTCACCGGCCGAACTGGTTGCCTGGGCTGAAGAGCTGGGCATCGAAGGTGTGGCCCGCGCACGCAAGAACGACGTCATCTTCGCCCTGCTCAAGCAACTGGCCAAGGGTGGCGAGGGCATCGATGCCGAGGGTGTGCTGGAAATCCTGCCCGATGGCTTCGGCTTTCTGCGCGGCCCGGAGGCCAGCTACCTGGCCGGGCCGGACGATGTCTATGTCTCGCCCAACCAGATCCGCCGCTTCAACCTGCGCACCGGCGATTACATCAGCGGCAAGGTGCGCAGCCCGAAGGAAGGCGAGCGCTACTTCGCGCTGCAGAAGGTCGACAGCATCAACGACGAGCCGCCCGAGGCGAGCAAGAACAAGGTGCTGTTCGAGAACCTGACGCCCCTGTTCCCGCGCGCCCGCTTCAATCTGGAGCGTGGCAACGGCTCGACCGAGGACATCACCGGCCGCATCCTGGATCTGTTCGCGCCGATCGGCCAGGGCCAGCGCGGCCTGATCGTGTCGCCGCCCAAGGCCGGCAAGACGATGATGATGCAGCAGATCGCCACCGCGATCACCACCAACCATCCCGATGTCCACATGATGGTGCTGCTGATCGACGAGCGCCCCGAGGAAGTGACCGAGATGCAGCGCACGGTGCGCGCCGAGGTCATTTCATCGACCTTCGACGAGCCGGCCACGCGCCACGTGCAGGTCGCCGAGATGGTGATCGAGCGGGCCAAGCGCCTGGTCGAGCACAAAAAGGACGTGGTAATCCTGCTGGATTCCATCACCCGCCTGGCGCGCGCCTACAACACCGTGGTGCCCAGTTCGGGCAAGGTGCTCACCGGCGGTGTCGATGCCAATGCCCTGCAGCGGCCCAAGCGCTTCTTCGGTGCCGCGCGCAATGTCGAGGAAGGCGGCTCGCTGACCATCATCGCCACGACCCTGGTCGACACCGGTTCGAAGATGGACGAGGTCATCTACGAGGAGTTCAAGGGCACCGGCAATATGGAGGTGCACCTGAACCGGCGTATCGCCGAGAAGCGGGTCTACCCGGCGATCGATATCAACCGCTCCGGCACCCGCCGCGAGGACCTGCTGATCGATCCGGAACTGCTGCAGAAAATCTGGATCCTGCGCAAGCTGGTGCATCCGATGGACGAGTTGTCAGCGATCGAGTTCATGCTCGATCGGATGAAGACGACCAAGACCAACGAAGAATTCTTCGCGATGATGAAGCGCTGATCCGGGCCGGCTACGCCACCCCGGTTTCTGGTCGCGCCCGTGTCAGTGCGTTGCGCTGGCGCTCACCAGCGCAGCCAGACCGACCGTCATTTCGCATCGCTTCGATCCTGATCAAGCCTCATCGCCGGCGTCATCGCCGGGCACCCGCACCTGGCCTTCCATCAGGATCCGCGCGCTGCGGCTCATGATCGCGCCGGTGACCATCCACTGGCCGTCGACCTGCTCGACCTGGGCGCCGACGCGCAAGGTGCCGGAGGGATGGCCCAGCCGCACTTCCTTGCGATCGCCACCACCGGCGGCGAGATTGACCAGGGTGCCGGGCACGGCGGCGGCGGTGGCGATGGCCACCGAGGCGGTGCCCATCATCGCGTGGTGCAACTTGCCCATCGACAAGGCGCGTACATTCAGATCAATGTCGCTGGCGGCAACCGGCTTGCCACTGCTGGCGGTGTAGGGCCGCGGCGGCGCCACGAAGGCGATCTTTGGGGTGTGCTGGCGGCTGGCGGCCTGTTCCGGCGTATCGATCAGGCCCATGCGCAGGGCGGCGGCGACACGGATCGCCTCCAGCCGTGCCAGCGCCTGGGCATCGCCATTGATCGCCGGCTGCAGCTCGGTGCCGTCATAGCCCAGATCGGCGGCATTGACGAAGGCGGTCGGGATGCCTGCGCTGATCATTGTCGCCTTGAGCCGGCCAACCCCGGGGATGTCCAGCTCATCGACGAGTTGGCCGGTGGGGAACAGCAAGCCGCCGTCCTGGTCGGACGGATCGACGAACTCGAGCACGATCTCGGCGGCCGGGAAGGTGACGCCATCCAGCTCGAAGTCGCCGCTTTCCTGCACCTGGCCGTCGCGCACCGGCACCTGGGCGATGATCGTCTTGCCGATGTTGGCCTGCCAGATGCGCACCGTGCAGATCCCGTCGCTGGCCAGGCGCGCCGCGTCGATGTAGCCGGCGTGGATGGCGAAGGCACCGGCCGCCGCCGACAGGTTGCCGCAGTTGCCCGACCAGTCGACGAAATCAGTGTCGATGGCGACCTGGCCATACAGATAGTCGACATCGTGGCCAGGCCGGCTGCTGGGCGAGATCAGCACGCACTTGCTGGTGCTGGAGGTGGCGCCGCCCATGCCGTCGGTCTGCTTGCCGTAGGGATCAGGCGAGCCGATCACCCGCTGCAGCAAGCGGTCACGAGTGCGGCCGGGCTTCTGCGCGGCCTCGGGCAGATCCTCAAGGCGGAAGAAGACGCCCTTGGAGGTGCCGCCGCGCATGTACACGGCGGGGATGCGGAGCTGGTGTGGAAACGGCACGGCGAGATTCCTGGTGGCACGAAGACGGAGCCGGCCATGGTACGACGCAGGGCCGACGGATTTCGATGTCGGGCGCCAGTCCGCCGGGTCGACGCCAGCCGCCGGCGACTAGGGTCTTGCGCTCAGCAGCCTCAGCCGCACTTGGAATGGCCGCAGGACAGGCAGGTGGCGCAACCGTCCATGAGCACCAGGGCCATGGCGTTGCACTTGGGGCACAGCGAAGCGTTGGCCAGGGCGCCGGCGCTGGCGTCGCTGTCGGCCCTGTCGGCGCTGGCGTCGCTGTCGGCCCTGTCGGCGATGGCTTCGTTGCCGGCATCGGCACCGGCAGCCGCGGGCCTGTCGCCGGTCAGCTCAGGTTTTTTTTTTGCCCGGACCCGGGCCGCGGCACGCTTCTCGGCCAGCAGCTGCTTCTGTTCGGGCGTCATCTCGTCGCTGACCATCAGGCCGATCTTTTTCAGGTGATCCTCGATCACCACGCCCAGTTCGGCAACGATCGAGGGCATGTAGACGCCGCCGGCCTTGAAGTAGCCGCCGCGCGGGTCGAAGACCGCCTTCAGCTCCTCGACCAGGAAGGTGACGTCACCGCCCTTGCGGAACACCGCCGACATGATGCGGGTGAGCGCCACCATCCACTGGAAGTGCTCCATGTTCTTGGAGTTGACGAAGATTTCATACGGCCGGCGCAGCTCATGCTCGGTGTCCTGGTTGAGCACGATGTCGTTGATGGTGACGTACAGCGCGTGCTCGAACAGCGGCGATTTGATCTTGTAGGTATGGCCTTCCAGGCGGTCCGGGCGCTCCACCCGCTCGTGCATGTGGATGATTTCGGCGCCGCCGTCATCGTCGCTGGCGCTGTCCTGGTGCGCGGCGTCGGCGCGGGGCGCGGGGGTATTGTCCGCGGCCGGGGCGTCATCGCGGGCAACCGAGTAGCCGGTGATTTTCTTGTTGATCCTGATCGCCATCGTGGTTCCTCGTGCGCCCGCATGCGGGCGCGATGGGGGTTCATGGGTGTTGGTGCGGGATTGTCGTCACGCCGTCCTGCCGGACGCGTTGCCCGGTATGACGGCAATGCCTGCAACCTGGGGCTTTGCCCTTCGCGTGCGAAGGGCGGGGAAAGCGCCAGCGCCACGACCGTGCCGCCGCAGCCCCCGCAACCTTCCTTCTGAATGAGGGCGGCAGCGGGCAACATTGGATTTCCATAATGGTGTCGGCGCCGGGTGTGACAGGGCATCAGAACTTGCCGTAATAGCCTTCCTTGAGGGCGTCGAACAGGTTGGCGGCGGTGTGCAGTTCGCCGTCGTACTCGATCTGCTCGTTGCCACGCGCCTGGACCGTGCTGCCGTCCTCCAGTTCGAAGCGGTAGACGGTGTTGGCCAGGTCCTGTTCCTTGACCAGCACGCCCTGGAAGGCGGCCGGGTTGAAGCGGAAGGTGGTGCAGCCCTTCAGGCCCTGCTGGTGGGCGTAGGTGTAGATGTCCTTGAAATCCTCGTACGGATAATCGGTGGGGACATTGGCGGTCTTGCTGATCGACGAATCGATCCATTTCTGCGCCGCCGCCTGCACGTCGACATGGGCTTTTGGCGTGATGTCGTCGGCGGCGATGAAATATTCGGGCAGGGTGGCGGCCGGATCGTCGCTGAACGGCATCGCCTTGGCGTTGACCAGGGTGCGGTAGGCGAGCAGCTCGTAGCTCCACACGTCGACCTTTTCCTTGCTCTTGCGGCCTTCGACGATGACGTTGCGCGCGTAGTGGTGGGCGAAGCTGGGCTCGATGCCGTTGCTGGCGTTGTTGGCCAGGCTCAGCGAGATGGTGCCGGTCGGTGCGATCGAGGTGTGGTGGCTGAAGCGCGCGCCGTGCTCGGCCAGTTCCTCGATCAGTTCCGGGGCCACCTCGGCGATGCGCTGCATGTAGCGCGAATAGCGCGCATGCAGCACCTTGCCCTTGATCGTATCGCCGGTCTGCCAGCCGTCGGCCGCCATTTCCGGGCGCTGGCGCAGCATGGCGGCGGTGACGGTGAAGTCCTCGTCCATGATCGGCGCCGGGCCTTTCTCCCGGGCCAGCTCCAGGCCCACCTGCCAGCCGGCAACGGCCATTTCGCGCGAGACGGCCTCGGTGAACTCCAGCGACTGCGGCGAGCCGTACTTCATGCCGAGCAGGGTCAGTGTGCTGCCCAGGCCCAGAAAGCCCATGCCGTGCCGGCGCTTGCGCAGGATCTCCTCGCGCTGCTGCGGCAGCGGCAGGCCGTTGATCTCGACCACGTTGTCGAGCATGCGCGTGAACACCCGCACCACCTCGCGGTAGGTGTCCCAGTCAAAGCGCGCCTTGGCGGTGAACGGATCGCGCACGAAGCGGGTCAGGTTGACCGACCCGAGCAGGCAGGCGCCGTAGGCCGGCAACGGCTGCTCGCCGCAGGGATTGGTGGCGCGGATATTTTCGCACCACCAGTTGTTGTTCATCTGGTTGACGCGGTCGATCAGGATGAAACCCGGCTCGGCGTAGTCGTAGGTGGAGACCATGATCATGTCCCACAGGTGCCGGGCCTTGATCGTGCCGTAGATGCGGCAGGCGACCAGGCCGTCCTCGCGCTGGACGTAATTGCGGGCGGTGGGCCATTCGCGCCAGGTGACCACGCGCTCGTCGTCCAGGTCCAGCTCGTGCTGCTCCTTGACGTGCACCGGGAATACCAGCGGCCAGTCGGCGTCGCTCTCGACCGCGGCCATGAAGTCGTCAGTGATCAGCAGCGACAGGTTGAACTGGCGCAGGCGGCCGTCTTCGCGCTTGGCGCGGATGAATTCCTTCACGTCCGGATGGCTGACGTCAAACGTGCCCATCTGGGCGCCGCGCCGGCCGCCGGCCGAGCTCACCGTAAAGCACATCTTGTCGTAGATATCCATGAACGACATCGGCCCGGAAGTGTAGGCACCGGCGCCGGAAACGTAGGCGCCGCGCGGGCGCAGGGTCGAAAACTCATAGCCGATACCGCAGCCGGCTTTCAGGGTCAGCCCGGCCTCGTGCACCTTGGCCAGGATGTCGTCCATCGAATCCTCGATGGTGCCCGAGACCGTGCAGTTGATGGTGCTGGTCTTGGGCTTGTGCTGGCTGGCACCGGCATTGGAGGTGATGCGCCCGGCCGGGATCGCACCCTGGCGCAGCGCCCACAAAAAACGCTCCTGCCAGTGGCCGCGCTTTTCGGCGTCGGCTTCCGGCTCGGCCAGGGCGCGGGCGACGCGCTGCCAGGTGGCGTCGATGTCGGCGTCCACGGGCGTGCCGTCCTTGGCCCGCAGGCGATATTTCTTGTCCCAGATATCCAGGGATGCCGGTTGCAGTTCGATGTCGCGCGCGGTGGCGACGGCGTGCAGGCGCACAGTACTCATGAAACCCCCCGTTCTACACAACTTTTGCACAGCTTGATCACAAATTTCTCACAACTTGTAGGGGCATGGATGCCGGGCAACCACAAGATGTGGGGGCGACGGCTCAATGTAACGGGTGCAGACCAGATCATCAATAATGGTTTTAACCGGCAGGATGAGCTAAGGCGCGAGGTCGCGTGGAGGCCGTGGGCAGCGGCCTGAACACCCGGTTTTCGGCCTGCTGCCAGGCGGGGAAACAGCACTCAGCGAGCTGTTCTCACGACACGAACAGCTCCAGATAGTCATTGACCGGCATCGCCGACAGCGCATCCAGGTCCTGCGAGGCGGCCAGGATCGCGCGCTGCTGGTGGCCGGGAAAACGGCGCGCCAGGTTCTCGCGGAACTTGGCCTCCAGCAGCGGAATGCCTTCCTCGCGCCGGCGCCGATGGCCGATCGGGTACTCCACCACCACCTCGTCCAGCACCGTGCCGTCGTTGAGTTCAATGGTCAGGCCGTTGGCGATCGAGCGCTTGTCCGGGTCGTGGTAGTCGCGGCTGAACTGCGCGTCCTCGACGCAGTGGATGCGCGCACGCAGGGCATCGATGCGCGGATCGGCGGCGACCTCGTCCTCGTAGTCGTCGGCGCCCAGGCGGCCGAAGATCAGCGGCACCGCCACCATGTACTGGATGCAGTGGTCGCGATCGGCCGGATTGTCCAGCGGCCCCTGCTTGTCGATGATCCGCAGGCAGGCCTCGTGCGTCCGGATGGTGACCTTTGCGATGTCGTCCCATGCCAGGCCGCGCGCCGTCAGCGTGCCATGCAGGGTCATCGCCGCCTCGACCGCACTCTGCGCGTGGAATTCGGCCGGCCAACTGATCTTGAACAGCACGTTCTCGGCCACGTAGCTGCCGTAACCGCGCTGGAACCTGAACGGCTGGCCCTTGAACGAGACATCGTAAAAACCCCACTGCGGTGCGCTCAGCACCGAGGGATAGCCCATCTCGCCGGTGGCGGCGATCAGCGCCAGGCGCACGCCGCGGCTGGTGGCATCGCCGGCGGCCCAGCTCTTGCGCGAGCCGGTATTGGGCGCGTGCCGATAGGTGCGCAACGCCTGGCCGTCGACCCAGGCCTGCGACAGCGCCGCCAAAGACTGCTCCCGGTCCAGGCCCAGCAGGCTGCTGGCCACGGCCGTGGACGCGACCTTGACCAGGATCACATGGTCCAGGCCGACCCGGTTGAACGAGTTTTCCAGCGCCAGCACGCCCTGGATCTCGTGTGCCTTGACCACCGCCGCCAATACATCGGCCATGTTCAGCGGCGGCTTGCCGGCGGCCCGGGCACGGCGGCTGAGCCAGTCGGCCAGGGCCAGGATCGCGCCCAGATTGTCGGATGGATGACCCCATTCGGCGGCCAGCCAGGTGTCGTTGAAGTCCAGCCAGCGGATCATCGCGCCGATGTTGAAGGCCGCCTGCACCGGGTCCAGCTCATGTGCCGTGCCCGGCACGCGCGCGCCGTGTTCAACGTGTGTGCCGGGCACCAGCGGCCCCAGCAGCCGGGTGCAGGCCGGATATTCCAGCGCCTGCAGGGCGCAGCCCAGCGAGTCGATCAGGATCCAGCGCGCCGATTCCCGCGCCAGTTCGGACTCGACCCGGTAATCGCGCACGTAATCGACGATATCGACCAGAACCTGGTCCCAGTCCGGGCGCACGGTGCTGGCGGCGGTGTCGGGGCTGGCCATGGTGCAACCTCCTTGAACGGCAGACCGGGCCACTGTGCACCGGCGGCTGTAAGCGTGGGGTGCAGGCCGGTGGCTTGCAGGCACGCCAGGGAGTCTGGCGCCCGCCGATCTCAAGGATTGAGACGGTGCCAGTGGCCGGGCAGGCACGCCGGCGGGCGAAGCTTGCTGCCCGACAGCGGCTCAGCGCGTCCGGGTCAGCGAGCGACCGGGCACCGGCCGCTCAGATCGCTCAGATCGCTCAGGTCGCCCAGCCGGGTCATACCGCCGATGCGGCCAGGAAATCCTGTGCAAAGCGCTGCAGCACGCCGCCGGCTTCGTAGACCTCCACTTCCTCGTCCGAATCCAGGCGGCAGGTGACCGGCACCTGGACCCGCTCGCCGTTGCGGCGCTGGATGACCAGGGTCAGGGTGGCGCCGGTGGCCGGGGTGCCGATGACATCGAAGGTCTCGCTGCCATCGATGGCCAGGGTCTTGCGCGTGGTGCCGGCCTGGAATTCCAGGGGCAGCACGCCCATGCCGATCAGGTTGCTGCGGTGGATGCGCTCGAAGCCTTCGGCCACGATGACCTCGACCCCGGCCAGGCGCACGCCCTTGGCGGCCCAGTCGCGCGAGCTGCCCTGGCCGTAGTCGGCGCCGGCGATGATGATCAGGTTCTGGCCGCGTTCCATGTAGGTTTCGATCGCCTCCCACATGCGTGTGACCTTGCCGTCGGGTTCGATGCGCGCCAGTGAGCCCTGGCGGACTTGGCCGGTGTCATCGCGCACCATCTCGTTGAGCAGCTTGGGGTTGGCGAAGGTCGCCCGCTGCGCGGTCAGGTGGTCGCCGCGGTGGGTGGCGTAGGAATTGAAGTCCTCCTCGGGCAGGCCCATCTTCGCCAGGTATTCGCCGGCGGCGCTGTCGGCCATGATCGCGTTGGACGGCGACAGGTGGTCGGTGGTGATGTTGTCGCCAAGCACCGCCAGCGGCCGCATGCCGGTCATGGTGCGCTCGCCGGCCAGGGCGCCTTGCCAGTACGGCGGGCGGCGGATGTAGGTGCTCATCGGCCGCCAGTCATACAGCGGGCTGACCGGCTCGCCATGCTCGACGCGGATGTTGAACATCGGCTCGTAGACCTTGCGGTACTGCTCGGGCTTGACCGCGGCCTTGACCACCGCGTTGATCTCGGCATCGCTGGGCCACAGGTCCTTGAGCCTGACCGGCTGGCCGTCGGCATCGTGGCCGAGGATGTCTTTTTCGATATCGAAGCGGATGGTGCCGGCGATGGCGTAGGCGATGACCAGCGGCGGGCTGGCCAGGAAGGCCTGCTTGGCGTGCGGGTGGATGCGGCCGTCGAAGTTGCGGTTGCCGCTGAGCACGGCGACCGAGTACAGGTCGCGCTCGAGGATTTCCTTTTCGATTGCCGGGTCCAGGGCGCCGGACATGCCGTTGCAGGTGGTGCAGGCGAAGCCGACGATGCCGAAGCCGAGCTGTTCCAGTTCGGTCAGCAGGCCGGCTTCTTCCAGGTACAACTGCACCGCGCGCGAGCCGGGTGCCAGCGAGGTCTTGACCCAGGGCTTGCGCCCCAGGCCGCGGGCATTGGCATTGCGCGCGAACAGGCCGGCGGCGATGACGTTGTGGGCGTTGGATGTGTTGGTGCAGGAGGTGATCGCGGCGATGATGACCGCGCCGTCGGGCAGCAGGCCCTGATCCTCTTCCTGGCGTGCGGCGGCCAGCATGGCGCTGTCGGCCAGGCCACGCGAGCCGAGCTCATCCACCGGCAGGCGCCGGTGCGGATTGGACGGGCCGGCCATGTTGCGCACCACGCTGGACAGGTCGAAATGCAGGCTGCGCTGGTAGGTGGCATCAGCCAGGTCACTGGCCCACAAACCGGCGGCCTTGGCGTAGGTCTCCACCAGCGCGAGCTGCTCTTCGGTGCGGCCGGTCAGGCGCAGGTAATCCAGGGTGTTGTCATCGATGAAGAACATCGCCGCGGTGGCACCATATTCCGGCGCCATGTTGGAAATGGTGGCGCGGTCGCCGACGGTCAGGGCGGCGGCGCCTTCGCCGCGGAATTCCAGGTACGCGCCGACCACGCGTTCGGCACGCAGGAACTCGGTCAGCGCCAGGACGATGTCGGTGGCGGTGATGCCCGGTTGCGGCCTGCCCGACAGCTCCACCGCGACCATCTCCGGGGTGCGCATCCAGGAGGCGCGGCCGAGCATCACGCTCTCGGCTTCCAGGCCGCCGACGCCGATCGCGATCACGCCCAGCGCGTCGACATGCGGGGTGTGGCTGTCGGTGCCGACGCAGGTATCGGGAAACGCCACGCCATCCTGGGCGTGGATCACCGGCGACATCTTCTCCAGATTTATCTGGTGCATGATGCCGTTGCCCGGGGGGATCACATCGACGTTGCGGAAGGCCAGCTTGGTCCAGTCGATGAAGTGGAAGCGGTCGGCGTTGCGTCGGTCCTCGATGTCGCGGTTCTTCTGGAACGCCTGCGGGTCGAAGCCGCCGCACTCCACCGCCAGCGAGTGGTCGACGATCAGCTGCACCGGCACCACCGGGTTGACCTGGGCCGGATCGCCACCGGCCTCGGCAATGGCATCGCGCAGGCCGGCCAGGTCAACCAGGGCAGTCTGGCCGAGGATGTCGTGGCACACGACCCGGGCCGGAAACCAGGGGAAGTCCAGATCTCGGCGGCGCTCGATCAACTGGATCAGATACGCCTGCATCTGCTCAGGGTCGGCCTTGCGCACGATGTTCTCGGCATGGACGCGGGCGGTATAGGGCAGGCCGCGCCAAGCGCCGGGCCGGATCTCCTCGACGGCGGCGCGGGCATCGAACCAGTCAAGGTGGGTGCCGGGGAGGGGTTTGCGATACGCAGAGCGGGACTGGGTCATGGTGGTTTTCGGTCTTTTGAAGGGTGTGCTGCGGCGGCGGGCGCTGGCCGGCCCCGGGGCGGAAACGGGATGGCGAGGCGGCGGCCGGCAGATGATGGCGGCATTGCCTGATCGTTGCCTGCCTTCGCCTCCGGGGGCCGGGCGGCGGCATCGCGCCAGGCAACGTGGGCCGCTTCGGGCCAGGTGAGTGCGGCTGCGGCCGGCATGCCGCCGGATCAGGCGCGCAGGTGTGGAAACGGTTGATTTTACCATGCCGGCCGGACCCGGCTGCCGGCCACTTGTCAGCCTTGGCCACGGTGGCGGCAGCCGCGCGCGCTGTTGCCGCCTTCGGGCCGGCGGTTCAGCGGATCGGCCGCTTTTCCAGCTTGCGGGCCAGGGTGCGCCGGTGCATGCCCAGGCGGCGGGCGGTTTCGGAGATATTGAAGTCGGTGGCCACCAGGGTTTCGTGGATGCGTTCCCACTCCAGGGTCTTGATCGACGTCTGCCGCTCCCCGGGCGCGACACCGGGATCACCGTCGGTGCGCCCGAACGCGGCCTCGATGTCATCGGTATTGGCCGGCTTGGCCAGATAGTGGCGGGCGCCCAGCTTCACCGCCTCGACCGCGGTGGCGATGCTGGCAAAACCGGTCAGCACCACGATGGCCATGTCAGGATCGTGCGCGTGCAGGGCCTTGACGCAATTCAGGCCGGAGCTGCCGCCGGCCAGCTTCAGGTCGACCACGGCGTGGCTGGGGGCGAAATGCTCCAGAACCGGGGCCAGGCTGTCCTGGCTGGCGATGGCGCGCACGGTGTAGCCGCGGCGCTGGAACGAGCGCGCCAGGGTGCGCACGAAGGCGGCATCGTCCTCGATGATCAGCAGGCGCCGGGCCTGCCCGGCGTGTTCAGGGCTCATCCTCGTCGGCTTCGTTGGTCAGCGACGACAGCGGCAGGGACATGACCACGCTGGCGCCGCGGCCGCCGTCGCGATTGCGGGCGCTCAGGGTACCACCCAGGGTGCGGGCCACATTCAGCGACAGGAACAGGCCCAGGCCGCGGCCGGGTCGGCCCTTGCTGGAACGGTAGGGCTGGCCCAGGTGGGCGAGCATGGCGGCATCGAAACCGGCGCCGGCATCGTCGACGGTGATGACCAGGCGTTGTTCCTGCCGCGAGACCGACAACGCCAGCCAGTCCGGCGATGCCTCCAGGGCGTTGTCCAGGACATTGCCGACCATCTGTGCCAGGCCGGCATCGGAGATGATCGCCAGGTCCGGCCCGAAGCGGTTGTCGTATTCGAGCCGGCCGGCGCGACGGCTTTGCCGCCAGCTCGTGACCAGTTCGCCGAAAAAGCGATGCACCGTGGTCAGGGTCGGCGCCTCGCCGCGGGTTTCACCGGCCGACAGCAAAATGCCGGTGACGATCGACTTGCAGCGCCGCACCTGGGCCTGCATCTCGCCGACATCGGCCAGCAGTTCCGGATCGGACGTGAATGCCGGCAGCCGTTGCCAGTCGCCCAGGATCACCGAGATGGTGGCCAGCGGTGTGCCCAGTTCATGCGCGGCGCCGGAAGCGAGCAGGCCCATGCGCAGGATGTGGTCCTCCTCGGCGGCGCGCTGGCGCAAGGCCGCCAGGCGGGCATCGCGGGCGCGGCCGATGCGGCTGATCCGGGTGCTGAACACCACCACCAGCACGGCATTGAGGACAAAGCACAGCACCAGGCCCAGCACCCAGGCCTGGGGCGGAATGCTGACCGGGCCGGGAAAGGCGATCAGCAGCAACAGGCACAGGCCAGTGGCGGCGACGATCGCCCAGGCCAGCGGCGTGCGCAGCAGGGCGGCGCCGAGTACGACCTGCAGCAGGTACAGGAAAACGAAGGGGTTGCCGATGCCGCCGCTGAAATGAAGTTGCACGGTGAGCAGGGCGACATCGACCAGCAGGCTGACCAGCACGGCGGCAGCGCTGGCTTGCGGGCGCCGGCGCCAGTGCAGTTGGCTGGCCAGGTTGAACAGCGCCAGCCCGGCCACCAGCAGCAGCATCGGCAGCAGCGGCAACTGGATGCCCAGGCCGTAATGGGCGGTGAGGATGGTCACCACCTGGCCGATCACGGCAATCCAGCGCAACTGGATCAGCTCGTGCATGCCCTGGGCACCGGTGGCGCTGATGCCGCCGTCAGCCTCCGGATCGGCCTGGGAATGGGCGCCCATACTGGCGCTGGCCACGGTCATCAGCGCTCGCCAGCGCCGGCATCATCGGCCGTCGCTGAAGGGGCTGCCGGCTCGTTGGACGGGTGCACCGGCTGCGCCTGCAACTGGATCTGCAGGCGGACGTGGTTGGCCAGGGTCGTGCGCCATGCGCGCATGCCGAAGGCGCGCCGATCCAGTTCGCCTTGGGCGTGCATGGTGCAGACGCGGGCCGGATCGATGCACGGCGCGCTTTCGCGCAGGAACGCGACCTCGCCGAGCTGGCCGCGAAGCTGCAACCGGCCGCGCAATCGCCAGGGCGGTTGCCAGATCGGAAAAGGTTCGGAGACGAAGCCGATCCGGGGATGCTCATCGATGGCGAAGAAATCGGCCGAGCGCGCCAGGTACTGGTAGCGGTTGCGGTTCATGGCCAGCGAGGTGGCATCGATGTCGAGCTGCACCCGCGCCAGGCCGTTGTCAGGATTCAGGAAGACGCCGCCGCTGAAGCGTTGGAAATGGCCCTTGAAGGTGAGCACGCCGACGGCGGCAATCTCAAAGCCGATGCGGCCGTGATCCTGATCGAAGTACCACAGCGCCTGGCTGGCGGCCGGGGTCGGCAGGGTTGCCGCTGGCAAGGTTGGGCCGGCGCTGGCGGCATCGCCGCTGGCCGCTTCCGCCAACACCGACGGCACAGCGGTCAGCAACGCCAGCAGCCAGAGCGTGCCGACCAGGGCCGATGCCGCGAGCGGTGCGGCGGTGGCGGGATTCGGCGTGCGGGTGGCGCCCATGACGCCACCTTACCTGCCCGGCGGCATCAGCGGCAGGGTGGCCGGGCTTGGGCGCAGCCGGTGCGCCAGGCTTTGGCGACACGGTCACCTTTGGCTGCGGCCAAGGTTGACGGTTGCAGCGCGGCCAGCGGTGGGCGTCAGCCGCTGGCCGGCGCCGGCTTCAAGCCGCTGGCGGCCGCAGGCACAGGCGAAGGTCATCGCCCAGGTGCTGGACGTGGTGCCATTGCCAGGATTGTGCGGCGGCCAATTCGGTGAGCGCTGGCAGGCGCAGCAGGGCGCGTGCCGAGTCGCCGAGCAGACGCGGGGCGACGTAGAGCAGCAGCTCGTCGCACAGGCCGGCGGCGACGAAGGCACCGGCCAGGGTGGCGCCGGCCTCGACCTGGACTTCGTTGCAGCCGCGCCGTGCCAGTTCGGCCAGCACCGTGGCCAGGTCGAGCAGCCCGCGCTGTTCGGGTACCGCGATCGTGGTGGTCTGCATGAAGTGCGCCGCTGGCCGGGCGCTGCCGGCATGGAACACCAGGGTGGCGACGCTGCCATCGAGCAGGTGGCTGTCGACCGGAATCGCCAGGCCGGTATCCAGGACCACGCGCAACGGCGGCACAAAAGCGGATTCGGCACTCGCCGGCGTCGCGTCCGGGGTCAGTGTCGGCGCGTCATCCAGGCGCACGGTCAGGCGCGGGTTGTCGTGGCGCACGGTGCTGCTGCCGGTCAGCAGCGCCGAGCTGCGCGCGCGCCAGGCCATGACATCGGCACGGGCGTGCGCGCCGGTGATCCATTGGCTCTGGCCGTCGGCCAGGGCGGTGCGGCCATCCAGGCTCATGCCCAGCTTGACCCGCAGCCAGGGCCGGTTGCGTTCGATGCGGGAGAAGAAGCCGCGATTGAGCTCGCGCGCGGCATCGGCCAGCAGACCGCCTTCAACGCGGATGCCGGCGGCGCGCAGGCGCTCGATACCGTCGGTAGCGGCAGCGTTGTCGTCATGCTGGGACGGATCGGCGCTGGCGAAGACCACCCGGGCAACGCCGGCGGCAATCAGCGCATCGACACAGGGCGGGGTGCGGCCGTGCCGGTTGCACGGCTCGAGCGTGACATAGGCGCTGGCACCACGGGCGCGGTCACCGGCGGCCTGCAGGGCCAGCACCTCGGCATGGGCCTGGCCGGTCCACTGATGCCAGCCTTCGCCGACGATCTGGTCGCCGGCCACCAGGACACAGCCGACCATGGGATTGGGCTTGGTGGTCCAGGCACCGCGCTCGGCCAGCGCCAGGGCGTGCTGCATCCAGGATTCATCGGTGGGCGAAAACGGGCTTGTCATGGTGTCTCCGGGTTGAGCGTCTCAGGAGCGGCGGCTGGCCGTGCTTGCGCCAGTTGTCCAGGAAAAGTTCGGGCGCGCAGCCGCTGTCGTCAGCGCGCGCCGCGTCGATCATAGGGCGCAGGCAGCGGCCCGGCCGCCAGTCAGGATTTGGGCGGCGGGTCGGGTTCGGCCGGCGGCGGCTCCGCCAGCAGCGGCAACTGGCGGCCTTCCAGCACCGGCAGGTCGCGCTCCAGGCGCTCGATTTCCTCGCGGAAGGCCTGCACATCCTGAAAGCTGCGGTAGACCGAGGCGAAGCGCACGTAGGCGATCTGGTCGAGCGAGCGCAGGGCTTCCATCAGCCATTGGCCGATTTGCCGGGAGGGCACTTCGCGTTCCACGCGCCGGCGCAGCTTGTCGATGATGTCGGCGACGATGCGGTCGATCGCCGCCGATTCCACCGGCCGCTTGTGCAGCGCCGGCTCCAGGCCCGAACGCAGCTTGCGCTCGCTGAACATCTCCCGGCGGCCATCCTGTTTGACGATCGCCGGCAACTTCAGCTCGGCCGATTCCAGGGTGTTGAAACGGCCGTTGCAGGCCGGGCACTCGCGCCGCCGGCGCACCAGGTGGCCGTCCTCGCCCAGGCGCGAGTCGATGACCCGGGTGTCCTCGTGCTGGCAGAACGGGCAATGCATTCAGGCGGCCGCCAGTCCCGGCGGTGCCGCTGCGCCGGCTTCACCCATACACCGGAAAGGCCTTGCACTGGGCCGAGACCTTCTCGCGCACGCTGGCGATCACGCCTTCGTCGGCCGGCGCATCGAGCACGTCGCACAGCCAGTGCGCCAGCTCAATGCAATCGGATTCAGCGTAGCCGCGCGTGGTCACCGCCGGCGTGCCGATGCGCAGCCCGGAGGTGACGAACGGCTTTTGCGGATCGTTCGGCACCGCGTTCTTGTTGACCGTGATGAAGGCCTTGCCCAGCGCTTCCTCGGCGGCCTTGCCGGTGACATCCTTGCCGATCATGTCGACCAGCATCAGGTGGTTGCAGGTGCCACCGGAGACGATCTTGTAGCCGCGCTCGATGATCACCCCGGCCATCGCCTGGGCGTTCTTCACCACCTGCTGCTGGTATGTCTTGAACTCCGGCGCCAGGGCTTCCTTGAAGGCCACCGCCTTGGCCGCGATGACATGCATCAGCGGCCCGCCCTGCAGGCCGGGGAAGACGATGCTCTGCAGTTTCTTCTCGATGCTCGCCGCCTCGCCGCCCATCGCCGCGCGGCTGGCGAGGATGATGCCGCCGCGCGGACCGCGCAGGGTCTTGTGCGTGGTCGAGGTGACGACATGGGCATGCGGCACCGGGTTGGGATAGACGCCAGCGGCGACCAGGCCGGCGACATGGGCCATGTCGACGAACAGCCAGGCACCGATGCTGTCGGCGATTTCCCGGAACCGGGCCCAGTCGACCACCTGCGAGTAGGCCGAGAAACCGGCCACCACCATCTTCGGGCGGTGCTCGGTGGCCAGCGCCTGGACCTGGTCGTAATCGATCTGGCCCTGTTCGTTGACGCCGTACTGCACCGCCTTGAACAGCTTGCCCGACAGGTTCACCTTGGCGCCGTGGGTGAGGTGGCCGCCATGGGCCAGCGACATGCCCAGGATGGTGTCGCCCGGCTCCAGCAGCGAAAAATACACCGCCTGGTTGGCCTGCGAGCCCGAGTGCGGCTGCACGTTGGCGTAGTCGGCATCGAACAACTGCCGGACCCGGTCGATGGCCAGGCGCTCGGCAATATCAACATGCTCGCAGCCACCGTAGTAGCGCTTGCCCGGATAACCTTCGGCGTACTTGTTGGTCAGCACCGAGCCCTGGGCTTCCATCACCCTGGGGCTGGCGTAGTTTTCCGAGGCGATCAGTTCGACGTGATCCTCCTGCCGCTGCCGCTCGGCGGCGATCGCCGCGGCCAGCTCATCGTCAAAACCAGCAATACGCGAATCGGAAGAGAACATGGCGGCTCCGGAAGATGGGGACGGTTGAGGAATCGGTGCGGTGATGATAGCGCTTCGAGGCAGGGCTGCCGCGCCGCAGCAGGCCGCCGCCTGGCCGTGCCGTAGCTGACCGGCAGTGCGGCTTGACCTGACGCGTGCCGCCGCGATCGGCGATAATTAGCTGTTTACCGGTCGCTCCTGCCGGCGCATGGCGCGCCCGCGGCCGGTCGCTTTGGAGCACGCATGCAATACATCTACACCATGATCGGGGTGAGCAAGACCGTGCCGCCCCGGCGCGAGATCATCAAGGACATCTCGCTGAGTTTCTATCCGGGCGCCAAGATCGGCCTGCTCGGCCTGAACGGCGCCGGCAAATCGACCGTGCTGCGGATCATGGCCGGCGTCGATACCGATTTCCAGGGTGAGGCGCGGCCGCAGCCGGGCATCAAGATCGGCTTCCTGGAGCAGGAACCGGACCTGGACCCGGCCAAGACCGTGCGCGAGGCGGTGGAAGAAGGCGTCGGCGAAATTCTCAATGCCCAGGCGGCCCTGGAACAGGTTTACGCCGCCTACGCCGAACCCGATGCCGATTTCGACAAGCTGGCCGCCGACCAGGCGCGCCTGGAAGCGATCCTGGCCAGTGGCGATGCCCATACCCTGGAGCAGCAACTTGAAATCGCCGCCGATGCCCTGCGCCTGCCGCCCTGGGAAGCGATCGTCGGCAACCTGTCCGGTGGCGAGAAGCGCCGCGTGGCACTGTGCCGTCTGCTGCTGTCCAAGCCGGACATGCTGTTGCTGGACGAGCCGACCAACCATCTTGACGCCGAATCGGTGGAATGGCTGGAGCAGTTTTTGATCCGCTTCCCCGGCACCGTGGTCGCGGTCACCCATGACCGCTATTTCCTGGACAACGCCGCCGAATGGATCCTGGAGCTGGACCGCGGCCGCGGCATTCCCTGGAAGGGCAACTACACCGAGTGGCTGACCCAGAAGGATGCCCGCCTGAAACAGGAAGAAAGCCAGGAAAAGGCGCGCCAGAAAGCGATCCAGCGCGAGCTGGAGTGGGTGCGCTCTGCGCAGAAGGGCCGCCAGTCCAAGGGCAAGGCGCGTCTGGCCCGGTTCGATGAGCTGAACTCCAGCGAATACCAGCGCCGCAACGAAACCAACGAGATCTACATTCCGCCCGGCGAGCGTCTGGGCGACAACGTGATCGAGTTCGTGGATGTGCGCAAGGCCTTCGGCGACCGGCTGCTGATCGACAACCTCAGCTTCAAGATTCCGCCGGGCGCCATCGTCGGCGTCATCGGCCCGAACGGCGCCGGCAAGTCGACCCTGTTCAAGATGGTTACCGGCCAGGAACAGCCCGATGCCGGCGAGGTCAAGATCGGTTCCAGCGTCAACCTGGCCTATGTCGACCAGAGTCGTGGCGCGCTGGAAGGCAAGAACAATGTCTGGCAGGAGGTTTCCGGCGGCTCGGACATCCTCACCATCAACGGCGTGGAGATCCAGTCCCGGGCTTACATTGGCCGCTTCAACTTCAAGGGCACCGATCAGCAGAAACTGGTCGGCACCTTGTCCGGTGGTGAGCGCGGCCGCCTGCACCTGGCCAAGACCCTGCTGCAGGGCGGCAACGTGCTGCTGCTGGACGAACCCTCCAACGACCTGGATATCGAAACCCTGCGTGCGCTGGAGGATGCCCTGCTCGAGTTCCCCGGCTGCGCCCTGGTGATCTCGCATGACCGCTGGTTCCTGGACCGCATCGCCACCCATATCCTGTCGTTTGAAGGCGACTCGCACGTCGAGTTCTTCCAGGGCAACTACCAGGAATACGAAGCCGACAAGCGCCGGCGCCTGGGTGCCGACGCCGACCAGCCACGGCGGATCCGGTTCAAGAAACTGGCCTGAGCGCCATCAGCCGCGCGCGCCGGAATCAAGCCAGCGCGCGCGGCCTGACCCGGACCGGCGTCTTGCCGGCCGACGTTTCCGGGGGCCGTTTTGTTGCTCGCTTTGCCGTTGCCCGGCCGGCCTCGGGCTGCTCTCGGGCCACGCTCGGGACCGCCTGCGGCCGGCACCTTCCAGGGCGGGCGACTTGACGCCGCCTTGACCTGGCGGTTTACTCGGACTAGGTGAACATCCGGGACGAGGAGGCGTTCGATGATTCGTGTACTGTTGGTCGATGACCATTCGCTGGTACGCGAGGGCTGCCGTCGGGTACTGGAGAACGCCGGCGGCATCGAGGTGGTCGGGCAAGCCGGTTCGGCCGAAGACGCCCTGGCGATGATCCGCGCCGCGCCCCCGGACGTGGTCCTGATGGACATCAACCTGCCCGGCATCAGCGGCCTGCAGGCCACCGAACGCCTGGCCGCCACGCACCCGCAGGTGCGCGTCATCGTTCTCACCGTGATCGACCAACTGCCTTATCCGCAGCGCATGCTCGAAGCCGGAGCCCTGGGTTACCTGACCAAGGAGGCGCCGGCCGAGGAACTGGTCGAGGCGGTGCGCAAGGTCAGCCGCGGCGTGCATTTCCTCAGCCAGGAGATCGCCAGCCGGATGGCGCTGAACCAATACCGTTACGGCGGCAAGAGTTCACCGCTGGAACTGCTCACCCGCCGCGAGCTGGAGGTGGCCGCGCGCCTGGCACGCGGCGAGGCCAACAAGGCGATCGCGCGTGCCCTGCATGTCAGCGAAAAGACCATCAGCACGCACAAGAGCAATATTCTGGGCAAGCTGGAAGTCACCAGCGCGGTGGCCCTGGCCAACCTGCTGGCCCATCACGGCCTGATCGAGTCGCTCGGTAGCGGTAGCGGCAGCGGCGTCGCGCCGGCTTGAGCCGTGGCCTTGGGCCTGGCCGCCAGAGGCCAGGACGGCGGCCGGCCGCTGGTGGCGAGCCGCCTCAGACCTTGCCTGTCTGTGCCGGACTGCCGGACGGGCGCGCAGCAGGAATCCGCTCGGTCTGTTCCATACGCGCGAGTCACTGCTGCTGGCAGAAGCGCCACCCGCACGATATGTGCTGACTGTTCAAGGCAGCGGCCGCTGATCGGATCGTGGAAACAACAAGCCCCGGATTGACCGGGGCTTGTCTGATGTTGCACGGCTGCCGCAGGCGTCGCCTGCGGACTCGCTCAGGTCCCCTCGTGCGGACCGTCGCCAGGCGTGGACGGGGCCGGCCGGCTGCGCGCGGCACCCTCGTTGCGGCTTGGCGGCGCGTCGCTCGACTGCGGCGCTGGCGCGCTGGCTTCCTTCGCCGTTCGGTCCGCAGCCGCGGCGGCGTCTGGCGTTCGCGCCGGGGTCGTGTCCGAAGACGCCGCAGGCCGTGACGCGGGTGCCGGGGTCGTTGTCGAAGGCGCGCTTGCCGCACTGGTCGTGGCCGCCACGGCGGCTGCCGGAGCTGCGTTTGACGGGGCCGGAGCTGTCTGCGCCGGAGCTGCCGGAGCACGCGGTGTTGGCGATGACGCGGCCGGGCTGGCTGCCGGCGCCGTCGCTGGCACGTTGTGGTTGCTGCCGGAACTGGCGGAAGCGGCTGCCGGAGTTGTCGACGCGGCCGCTGCTGTCAGCGCAGCGGGCGCAGTAGTGGCGGCAGATTGCGGCGAGGCTGGAGCCTCGGCGCCCGCAGTCGCCGCCGGCCGAGTGCCGGCCTCGCGGCTGGACTCGCCAGCGCTGCCGGCGCCACTGCGCACGGTGCTGGCGGCCTGCCGGGCGGCCCGTGCACTGTCACCGGATTCACCTTCAGCATCGGCGCCGCGTGGCGATCGGTTGCCAGCGCCGCCGTGGCTGCCCGCTTCGGCAGCGATCGAGCCGGCAGCGCTTGCCTGGCTGCGCTCGGAGCCGCCGCGGGAACCGGCCTCGGCACGGCCCTGGTCAGCGCCGTTGCCGCCGTCGCTGGCCGAGTGGTCCATGCTTGCCGAAGCCTCATCGCCACTGCGCCGACGCCGCCGGCCACCGCGGCGGCCGCGACGCTTGCGCGGGGCGCCGTTCTCGGCACCGCCGGCCGTCGACTCACCATCAAGATCACGCGCACGCTCGTTGCCACGATCCGCCGCGCCCGCCGCTGCTGCGCTCGCCGCCACCGCGATGCGCGCCGCTTGGCTGGCGCCGCCCTGGCCATCGGCGACAGCCTGGCCGCCATTGCCGCCATTGCCATTGCCATTGCTGTTCGCGCCGGCCCGACCGCTGCCGCCGCCGCTGCGGCCAGCATCGGAGCGACCGGAGCTGCTGGCGGGCGAGCCGCTGGACTTGCTCGGCCTGGGCTTCTTCGGCCGCGATCCTCGGCCGGCGCCGGTTGACGTGCCGCGACCGCTGCCGCTGCCGCCGCGCTCGGGACGGCTGCGGCCCTGCGTGCCCCGTCGCCGATTGGTCGCAGGCCTGGCCTCGTCCTTGGCGCTGGCCGCGGATCCGGTGAACAGCGACTTCAGCCAGGCCCAGAAGCCGGTACCGGCCGCCGCGCTTGCCACCGCTGTTGCCGGTGCTTCGTCCTCGAACTTGACCGGTGCCGGCGTCGCCGGCTTGACGCCGCTGACCGCCGGTTGCTCGGCTTCGGCGGTCGGTTCGTTGCTTGAATACAGGACCGGGGCCGCCGCTTCGGTCACCCGCAGATAGCTGGCCCGCTGGCTGTCATCGCCCATCTCGTTGCCGCGCAGGCGTTGAATCTCGTAGTGCGGCGTCTCCAGGCGCTCATCGGCGACGATCACCACCGGCGTCTTGTGCCGCTGCTCGATCTCGGCCAGGGCATGGCGCTTTTCATTGAGCAGGAAGTTGGCGATGTCCGAGGGCACCTGCACCAGCACCTGGCCGGTGTTGTCCTTCATCGAGTGCTCTTCGACCAGGCGCAGGATCGACAGCGACAGCGATTCCACGCTGCGGATGCGGCCGTGGCCATCACAACGCGGGCAGATCACCTGGGTGGATTCGCCCAGCGACGGGCGCAGGCGCTGGCGCGAGAGCTCAAGCAGGCCGAATTTGGAGATGCGGCCGGTCTGGACCCGGGCGCGGTCGGACTTCAGCGAGTCGCGCAGCCTGTCCTCGACCAGGCGCTGGTTCTTGCTCGACTCCATGTCGATGAAGTCGATCACCACCAGGCCACCCAGGTCGCGCAGGCGCAACTGGCGTGCGACCTCGGCCGCGGCCTCCATGTTGGTGTTGAACGCGGTTTCCTCGATGTCGGCGCCCTTGGTCGCGCGCGCCGAGTTGATGTCGATCGCGGTCAGCGCCTCGCTGTGGTCGATGACAATCGAACCACCCGAGGGCAGGCGCACATTGCGCTCATAGCAGTTCTCGATCTGGGTTTCGATCTGGAAGCGCGAGAACAGCGGCACCGTGTCCTGGTAGAGCTTGAGCTTGCGCAGGCTGGCCGGCATCACCAGTTGCATGAAGTCGCAGGCTTCCTCGTAGACCTCGGGGCTGTCGACCAGCACTTCGCCGATGTCCGGGCGCAGGTAGTCGCGCAGCGCGCGCATGATCAGGCGTGATTCCTGGTAGATCAGGAACGGCGAGGAGCGCTTCTGGCCGGCTTCGGTGATCGCCTTCCAAAGCTGCAGCAGGTAATCCAGATCCCACTGCAGTTCCTCGGCATCGCGGCCGACGCCGGCGGTGCGCACGATCAGGCCCATGCCGTCGGGTACGTCCAGATGTTCCATGGCCTCGCGCAGGGCCGAACGGTCCTCGCCCTCGATCCGGCGCGAGACGCCGGCGGTGCGCGGGTTGTTGGGCATCAGCACCATGTAGCGGCCGGCCAGGGAGATGTAGGTGGTCAGGGCGGCGCCCTTGGTGCCACGTTCTTCCTTCTCGACCTGGACGATGATTTCCTGGCCTTCACGCACCAGCTCGCGCATCCCGGCCTTGGCATCGGCATCGGGATTGAAGTAATCGCGAGAGATTTCCTTCAGCGGCAGGAAGCCGTGGCGGTCGCCGCCATATTCGACGAAGGCGGCTTCCAGGCTGGGCTCAACCCGTGAGATGCGCCCCTTGTAGATATTGGACTTTTTCTGTTCCTTGGACGGCAGCTCCAGATCCAGGTCGTAGAGCAGTTGCCCGTCGACAATCGCCACGCGCAGCTCTTCGCGCTGCGTGGCATTGATCAACATGCGTTTCATTGGCTGTATTCCTTGGCGGCACGGCGACGCCAACACCCGGGCGGGCGGGGAACCGGCACCCGCCACCTGCCGGCCACAGCCGGCAGTGCCTGGCGGCGCCGGAAGCGCTCACCAGCAAAGCGAGAATCAACAGAAAAAGTGCCATTCGTTCCACCCTGCCACCGGGGTTCCGGGGCCGGACCATTGTGTGTTGCGGTGAACAGGTGTGCCCACCTGCGGGGGTGACCGTGCCGGATGGCACGGCCGCAAAACCGGTTACCGGGCAAGCCCGGTGTCAACTGCATCGTTTCAAGGCCGGAGGCCGCAGTCGGCGACAGCCTCGAAAACGTGCATACTATAGCAATCAGATGCTTAGCGCGGCAACGTGAAGGATTACAAAGACTTGGAAAGCAATCACCGGGCCGGCGACGAGGCCGCCCCGTCCCGGACCGCCGAAGGCGGCCACGCCTACAGCGTGCAGATCGACGCCGATGCCGACGGCCAGCGTCTGGACAACTTCCTGCTCGGGCGCCTGAAGGGTGCGCCGCGCAGCCTGGTTTACCGGCTGGTACGCAGCGGCCAGGTGCGGGTCAACAGCGGCCGCGCCCGGCCCGAAACCCGGCTCGCTATCGGCGACCGGGTGCGCATCCCGCCGGTGCGCCTGGCCGCCGATGCGCCAGCACGGGCGGTGCCCGAGGCGCTGCTCGAACAACTGCGCGCCGCCATCGTGCACGAGGATGGCCATGTCCTGGTGCTGGACAAACCCTCGGGCCTGGCGGTGCATGGCGGCAGCGGCATCGGCCATGGCGTGATCGAGATCATGCGCGAGCTGCGTGGCGAGCGCGGTGCCCGCCTTGAGCTGGTGCACCGGCTGGACCGCGACACCAGCGGTATTCTGGTGCTGGCCAAGTCACGCAGCGCGCTGCTGGCATTGCAGGCGCAGTTGCGCGAAGGCACGGCGGAAAAACGCTACCTGGCCCTGATCGAGGGCCGATTGCAGCCGTCACCGTTCCGGGTCGAGGTGCCGCTGCGCAAACAGGTACTGCAGGGCGGCGAGCGCATGGTCCGGGTTGATCCCCAGGGCAAGCCGGCCGCCAGCGTGTTCACCGCCGTTGAACGCCTGCCCGGTGCGACCCTGGCCCAGGTGGTGATCGAAACCGGGCGCACGCACCAGATTCGCGTCCATGCCCAGCACATCCGCCATGCCGTCGCCGGCGATGACAAATACGGCGATGCCGCTTTCAACGGGCGCATGAAGCAGTTCGGCCTGCGCCGGTTGTTCCTGCATGCCGCCGGCCTGCGCATTGCCGGACCGGGCGGTGAGGACTATGTCTTCCACACCGCCCTGCCCGAGGACCTGTCCGCGCCGCTGGCGCGACTGGCGGACTGACCGCCGGCCTGGAGCCGGCCTAGTACCAGCATTGCCCCGGCCTAATACCAGCATTGCGCCGGCCTAATACCAGCATTAGGCCGACTTTGCCCGACTTTGGTTCGGCTCAGCGATCCTGGAGCTCGGCATCGCGGCGGCGGCGGATTTCCTCGACCGCTTCCCGCCGCGCTTCGCGGGCATCGTTGCCGACTTGCTGGGCCTTGTCCCGCGTCGCCTCCCAGGCTTCACGGCTGACGCCCTTGGTCGCATCCCAGGCTTCGGCGCCGGCTTCCTTGCTGGCATCCCAGGCGTCATCGGCAGCACTGCGCGTGGCATCCCAGGCGCCCTCGGTGACCTGCTGGGTATCGTCAACCGCCTGGCGGGCGGCGTCGCCGGTGGCCTCGGCAGCCTCGCCGATGGCGTCACCGGCGCGTTGGTAGGCATCGGCGGCCGGGTCACCACCCGGCGGCGGCACTTCCGGTGGCGGCGGCGGATCGTTGCGGCAGGCGGACAACGCCGCTACCAGCAGCAGTGGCAACAGGAACCGTGGCTTGATCATGGCGTGACCTCGTGGCTTCAAGTGGGTGGGTAGCGCGTGTATCAGAGGATTTCCACGGCCAGCGCGGTGGCTTCGCCGCCGCCGATGCACAGGCTGGCGACGCCGCGCTTGCCGCCGCGGGCGAGCAGGGCATGGATCAGGGTCACCACGACACGGGCGCCGGACGCGCCGATCGGATGGCCCAGGGCGCAGGCACCGCCGTTGACGTTGACCTTGGCGTGGTCCAGCCCGAGCTCGCGGATCGGCGCCATCGCCACGCAGGCGAAGGCCTCGTTGATCTCGTACAGGTCGACGTCGTCCTTGGTCCAGCCGGCCTTGGCCAGCACTTTTTCAATCGCATTTACCGGCGCGGTGGTGAACCACTCCGGGGCATGGGAGTGGGTGGCGTGGGCGACGATGCGCGCCAGCGGCTGGATGCCAAGGCGCTGCGCGGCCTGCGCCGACAGCACCACGGTGGCGGCGGCGCCATCGGAAATCTTCGAGCTGGAGGCTGCGGTGATGGTGCCGCCATCGCGCTTGAACGCCGGTCGAAGGCTGGAAATCCGGTCCAGATCGCAGCGCGGCGGTTCTTCATCGGTGCTGATCTGCAGCTCGCCCTTGCGCGTGGCCACGGTCACCGTGGCGATCTCATTGTCGAAGGCGCCCGAGCTGGTCGCGGCCAGCGCCCGCTGCACCGACTCGGCGGCGAACTGGTCCTGGTCCTCGCGGCTCATGCCGAACTTTTCCACGCACTGTTCGCCGAACACGCCCATGGCCTGGCCGTCATAGGGATTGGTCAGTCCGTCCCACATCATGTGGTCGATGACTTCGGCGTTGCCCATGCGGTAGCCAGCGCGGGCCTTGGGCAGCAGGTAGGGCGCGTTCGACATCGACTCCATGCCGCCGGCCACGGCAATGTCGATCGAGCCGGCCTTGATCGCGTCGTGGGCCTGCATGATCGCCTTCATGCCCGAGCCGCAGACCTTGTTGATGGTGGTGGCGCCGGCGGATTGCGGAATACCGGCGGCCAGGGCCGCCTGGCGGGCCGGGGCCTGGCCCAGGTTGGCCGGCAGCACGCAGCCCATGATGACTTCGTCGACCTGGTCGGCGGCAACGCCGGCGTGGGCCAGGGCGGCGGCGATGGCGGTGCTGCCCAACTGGGTGGCGGGCACGCCATTGAACTGGCCCTGGAACGAACCGATGGCGGTGCGCTTGGCACCGGCAATGACAATCTGTGACATGGATCCCTCACTGTCTGGTCGTGGAGCGGACAGCCATTATCGCGGATATCCGGGCTGGATATCGGCGTGGGAGTTCTGGCCGCCGCGGCCAGGTGCAATCAGTTGGCCGGCGGCGCAATCACCTCGATGGCCTCGATGCGCAACTGGCCGATGGCGTCCAGGCCGTCGTAGAAACGCCAGGGATCGCCATCGTCGGCGTGCATCGCCAGGCGCAACTGGTGGCGGCCGGGCAGGGCGGCATCGAATGCCTGCCACTGCTCGCCGGTCCAGGCCGCGACCCAGGCGTGCGGCACGAAGCTGGCCTGGCCGCCGAACTGGCTGGACCAGGCAAAGCCGGTAACCACCCGCGCCGGAATGCCGCTGGCCCGGGCCAGCGCGGCCAGCAGCACCGCATGTTCGGTGCAATCGCCCTCGCGCAGTTGCGCAGCATCGGCGGCCGAGGCATAGCCGATGCGCAGGCTCTTGTTGTCGATATGCCGGTTGACCAGCCGCTCCAGCCCGGCCATGCGGGCGCCGGCATCGGCGTCGGCGGGCGCGGCCAGCTCGGTGAGCAGGGCCTGCACCGGTTCGGCCTCGTAATTGAGCCAGTCGGTCGCCACCAGATCGTCAGGCGCCGGTGGTGCCAGGCTGGCATCGCCTTCGGGCTGCCGGGTCAGCAGCCGGTAGCGCTCGCCATCCAGGCGCTGCAACTGCTGGCCGTCCAGGCCCGGCCAGGCCGCCAGCGGCACCGGGCTGTGCAGATCCAGTGCCAGCGGCTGGGCCAGTTCCGTGCGGCTCAGCGGCCGCGGTGGTTGCAGCAGCACATGGGTCAGGATCTCCGCCGGCTGGTTCGGCGCCAGCGCGCAGGCGCGGTCGCAGTCGATCAGCTCCAGGGTCTGGCCCAACACATCCATGGTCATGCGGCGCATGGTCATATCGGCATCCAGCCAGACCCGGCTGGTCATGATCGCGCCGTGCATATGCAGGTTCTGCTCGGTCTCGACCAGCTCGATCCGGCCGCCGGGCAGGTCGACCGGGCCGGTGCCGACAACCTGGTAATGCAGTTCGCCGGCATCCTGGAGCAGCGGCTGGAAAGATTTCAGGCGCGTCTGCGTACCGGCGACGGTGCCCAGTTCACGCAGGCGCTGTTCCAGGCCCCAGGCGAGCAGGGCGCCGCGCGGCCAGTCCAGGGTGGTTTCGCGCAACTGGCCGGCAGCACCGGAGCGGACGGCGAAGCGGCCATCGTCCTGGCGCTGGCCTTGCACGCGCATGTCCAGGCCGCTGATCAGGTTGCGGCTGCTGAACGCCAACGGCTGACCGTCGATGCCTTCCTCGTGCATTTCATCCAGCACCATCAGCATGGCGATGCCATCACGGGCCAGTTCGAACTCCATGGTGTAGCGGGTGCTGACCCGCTCCGGGCCGATCATCCGGTCGATGCGCGAGTGACCGATCTTGCGCCCGGCCAGGCGCACGCTCAGCCATTGGCTGTCCGCGTCGGCATCCGGAGCGGCGTCGACCAGTTGCGCCGGGGCTGTCGCGACCGGGCTGGCAATGGTCGATTCCAGGGCCGGCTCTGGCACCGGCTCCAGGGCCAGGGCCGGCGCCGCAGGAAGCGCCAGCACGACACCGGCCAGCAGCCACCGGGCACAGCAGATCAATGATTTCATGCCGGCCATCATGCCACCGGCGCGGCTGCTCCGGCCAGCGACACGGCACCGCCAGAGGACTGCCAGCAAGGCCCGATCATGGCTGGATCATGGTCGGGCAGTCACCGTATTGACACGAGCCCAACGCCACCGTATGCAATAATGGCGCGATGCAGTATGGCCGGCCCCGGCAATCCGGGTGGCACGGTCGCAACCCCCCAATTGCTCGCCCGTCGCCGCCCGCAGACTGTTGCCGCGGTGGCTGCGGCGCAGCCAGCCAGGAGAGACACGTGGCCCGCAAACCTGTCGACCTCACCGATCCTGCCACCGGCAAGACCATCCAGCTTCCCGTCATCGAGGGCAGCGTTGGCCCGGCAACCCTGGACATCGGCAACCTGTACCGGGAGACCGGCTACTTCACCTATGACCAGGGCTATGTCGGCACCGCCAGTTGCAGCAGCGCCATCACCTATATCGACGGTGATGCCGGTGTTCTGCTTTATCGCGGCTATCCGATCGAGCAGCTCGCCGAGCGCTCCAGCTTCGTCGAGGTGGCCTACCTGCTGATCCACGGCGAGCTGCCCAATACCGAGCAGCTCGCGGCCTTCAGCCATGAGATCACCCATCACACGATGATCCATGAGTCGGTGAAGACGTTCATGCACGGCTTTCACTACGACGCCCACCCGATGGCGATGCTGTGCGGCGTGACCGGTTCGCTGGCCGGCTTCTACCACGACAACCTGGACATGGACGACGCCGGCCACCGGCGCCTGTCGGCGATCCGCATGATCGCCAAGATGCCGACCCTGGCCGCCGCCGCCTACCGATATTCGATCGGCTGGCCGATGCGCTTTCCGCGCAACAACCTGGATTACTGCAGCCGCTTCCTGCACATGATGTTCGAGGTGCCGAGCGAGCCGCTGGAGCTGCCGGAGGTCGCCGCCAAGGCCCTGGACCTGCTGTTCATCCTGCACGCCGACCACGAGCAGAACGCCTCGACCTCAACCGTGCGTCTGGTCGGTTCCACCGGCGCCAATCCGTATGCCTGTGTCGCCGCCGGCATCGCCGCCCTGTGGGGGCCGGCGCACGGTGGCGCCAACGAGGCGGTGCTGAAGATGCTCGAGGAGATCGGCGATCCGTCCAAGGTCAAGTCGGCCGTGCAACGCGCCAAGGACAAGGAATCGGGCTTCCGGCTGATGGGCTTCGGCCACCGCGTCTACAAGAACTACGATCCGCGCGCGGCCATCATCCGCCAGATGTGCCACAAGGTGCTGAACGACCTGGGGGTCAACGATCCCCTGCTCGATGTTGCCCTGGAACTGGAGCAGGCCGCGCTCAAGGATGATTACTTCATCGAGCGCAAGCTGTATCCCAACGTCGATTTCTATTCCGGCCTGATCTACAAGGCGCTGGGAATCCCGACCTCGATGTTCACGGTGATGTTCGCCATCGCCCGCACCGCCGGCTGGGTCGCGCACTGGCTGGAGCAGAGCGCGGAGCCCAGCACCCGCATCGGCCGGCCGCGCCAGCTCTATACCGGGCCGACCCAGCGCGACTACATCGGCATGGATCAGCGCTGATCATCGGGCCGGGCGCAGGTTCGGCCCAGGTCGTGAGTTAGAAACGGCAACGCCCGGCCTGATGCCGGGCGTTGCCGTTATGCGCAGGCCACGTCTGGACCCGGCGGCGTACCGGCATCAGACAAGGCCAGGCCGGGCCGGGCCGGGCCGCCACCTTTCCGCGACGTGCGCCGAAAGGCGGACCTGGTCAGCGCGGCGGGAAACCACCCGGAAAACCGCCGCCACCCAAGGCACCGCCCAGGCCGCGCAGCATGCCCTTCATGCCGCCACCCTTGAGCTTGCCCATCATTTTTTCCATCTGCTGGAACTGTTTGAGCAGGCGGTTGACGTCGGCCGGTGTGGTGCCCGAACCGCGCGCGACACGGGCCCGGCGCGAGCCGTTGAGCAGCTTGGGAAAGCGCCGCTCGCCGGGTGTCATTGAATTGATGATGGCGATCATGCGCTGGATCTGGCGGTCGTCGACCTGGGCCTTCATCTGCGGGCTGAGCTTGTTCATGCCCGGCAGCTTGTCCATCAGCCCGCCCAGACCGCCCATATTGTTCATCTGTTGCAGCTGGTCGCGAAAATCGCGCAGGGTGAAGCGCTTGCCGCCGGCCATCTTCTCGGCCAGCTTCTGCGCCTTGTCCTTGTCGACCTTGCGTTCGACTTCCTCGACCAGGCTGAGCACGTCGCCCATGCCCAGGATGCGGCCGGCGATGCGGTCGGGATGGAACGGCTCCAGCGCCTCGGTCTTTTCGCCCAGGCCGATGAACTTGATCGGCTTGCCGGTGATGTGGCGCACGCTCAGCGCGGCACCGCCGCGGGCGTCGCCATCGGCCTTGGTCAACACCACGCCGGTCAGCGGCAGCGCTTCGGCGAAGGCCTTGGCCGTGTTGGCCGCGTCCTGGCCGGTCATGGCATCGACCACGAACAGGGTTTCGACCGGATTGAGCGCGCCATGCAGCGCCTTGATCTCGGCCATCATGGCCTCGTCGATGGCCAGGCGGCCGGCGGTATCGACGATCAGCACATCGGCGAACTGCCGGCGCGCGGCATCGATGGCGCCGTTGACGATGTCGACCGGCTGCTGCTCGCTGCTGCTGGCATGGAACAGGGCGCCGACCTGGCCGGCCAGGGTCTGCAACTGGGCGATCGCCGCCGGCCGGTAGATGTCGGCCGAGACCACCATCACCTTCTTCTTGTGCCGCTCCTTCAGGTAGCGCGACAGCTTGGCCACGGTGGTGGTCTTGCCCGCGCCCTGCAGGCCGGCCATCAGGATCACCGCCGGCGTCGGCACATTGAGGTTCAGGGCGCTGTTGCTGCCGCCCATCACCTCGACCATCTCGTCGCGCACGACCTTGACCAGGGCCTGGCCCGGGGTCAGGCTCTTGAGCACTTCCTGGCCGACCGCGCGCACCTTGACGCGCTCGATGAAGGCCTGCACCACCGGCAGGGCGACGTCGCCTTCCAGCAGCGCGATGCGGACTTCGCGCAGCGCCTCGCGGATGTTGTCTTCCGACAGCCGCGCCTTGCCGCGCAGGCGGTCCATGGTCTGGCCGAGGCGTTCGCTGAGTGACTGGAACATGGCTGACTCCGATAAATCGATGGCCGTGACCTGCGCGATGCGCGCCGGCGGCCCGGCCGGCCATTATAGCCGTCCGCCGGGCGGCAACCGGCCGGGTGCTGTGCCACCATTGGGGTTCCATTGCCCAACTGCAGGACTACCGATGAAACGCTGTCAGACCCTGATCTTCGCCCTTCCCGTCACCCTTGCCCTGGCCGCCTGCGGCGGCTCGGGTACGCCGGATGCCGACCCGATCGCTCCGGCCGCTCCGGCCGCCAGCGAAGCGGCACCGGAAGCCGTCGAAGCCGCCCCGGAAACACCGCTGACCGGTTTTTCCGATGGCCACAAGGCTTTCATGAGCAATCTGGTTGCGCTGTGCGGCAACGCCTATGAGGGCCGGATCATCGCCAACGAGCCGGCCCAGCCGGACGATGCCTTCGAAGGCCACGCCCTGGTCATGCATGTGCGCGAATGCGGCAAGGAAGAGATCAAGATTCCCTTCCATGTCGGCGACGACAACAGCCGCACCTGGGTGCTGACCCGCACCGACGACGGCCTGCGCCTGAAGCACGACCATCGCCTTGAAGATGGCAGCGATGACCCGGTGACCATGTACGGCGGCGATACCGCCAGCGCCGGCACCGGCACCCGCCAGGAATTCCCGGTCGACAAGGAATCCATCGTGCTGTTCGAGCGCGAGGGCCTGGCCGCCTCGGTGACCAACACCTGGGCCATGGAAATTCATCCCGGCGAGCGCTTCGTCTACGAGTTGGCCCGTCCGGGCGGTCGCCTGTTCCAGGTCGAGTTCGACCTGACCACGCCGGTGGACCTGCCGCCGACGCCCTGGGGCCACGCCGAACTGCCCTGAACCGGGTGCGGCAATCGGCTTGCTGTTGAAAACCGGCGCCATCGGGATCACGGATTCCGGTGGCGCTTTTCGTTGCCCAGCGCCCGCTGCCGCCGGCCGTGCGCTAACACCAGTGACCAGCGCCACGGGGGCGGCCGGTCCGGGCCTCAGAACAGGTATCGGGCGCCGTTGACGGCGACGATGATCAGCACGATGACGATCAGTGAGCGCCGGATCAGCATCGGCCAGTTGCGTGCTGCCGGGGCCTGGGCCTGGCTCTGGCGTCGGCTCATCGCCGACCACGACGGCGGTGCCTGATCGGTTTCCTGCTGGGCGCCCTGGTCGAAGCTTGACGGTTCCATCAGCCCTGATTCGCGCAGCAGCGCCCGCGCCTGCGGCAGGTCGCCGTTGCTGACGATCATCACCGCCGGCCACTTGCGCTGGTCATCGCCAGGGTCGTTGTAATTGACACCGCGCCAGGTGGCACGGCGATGTTTTGGGCCGTGGATCACCCGGGTGGCGATGCCGCGCTCTTCCAGCAGGGCGGCGATCTGCTCGGCATTGGTCAGGCGGGGGGTGCGATAGATGATGCGCATGCCGCGAAGGATACCCGGTTCGTGCTGAAGCGCTGACAGCGCAAGCCGCGTCCCTGGCCACGCATGCGACAATCCCGGCCATGACCAAGATCTTTGTGGATCGGGACCAGATCCCCGACGGTGGTGCCTGCGAGGCCTGGTTCGACCAGGCCGATGCCGGCAGCAGCGTGATCGTCGCCCGTCGTGGCGATACGGTCCGTGCCTGGCGCAACATCTGCCCGCATGCCGGGCGGTTCCTGAACTGGGCACCGGGCAAATTCCTGTTCAGCAAGCAGGGCGATCTGGTCTGCGCCGCCCATGGCGCCGTCTTCCGCATCGACGATGGCCTGTGTACGGACGGCCCGTGTCGAGGCAGCTCCCTGCTGCCGGTGCCGGTGGAGCATCTGGCCGACGGCCGGGTCTGCCTGCGCGATCCGGATGCAACCGATGCAACGGCTTCGGCGGCTGCTGCGGGGATTACCCAGGATTTACCGGGAACCGGCTGAAATACGTCTGGCTGATGTCGGCATGGCCGCTGGCGATGGGCCAGGCACGGGTTGTCGGAGTCAGGCTGCGAATGGCGTTGGAATGCGCCCAAGCCTAATCGCAAGAATGGCGTACCGGTGGCCGACTGTCTTTTCTGGGGCGCAGGCTCAGCGCCGACTTACTTGGTCAGGATCAGCTTGTCGTTCTGTGTGCGCCGCAGCCGGTATTCGCAGCCGGCGTGTTCGATGATCAGCTCGCGTTGGCCCGACAGCAGGCTCAGGCTGTCGATGCGGTTGGGCCGCTGCTCGTGGCCGTCGGCGCGGCTGGCGGTACCCGGGGCAGGCCGGGACAGGTTGGATGGGGCCGTGGTCATGGCGTGGTTCCTGGCGGAGCGGCAAGGCAATGCTGGCGACAGGCAATGATAACCACTCGCATTAACCTGTCAACCGTGTCGCGACGGGATTGGCCCGCTGCCGCTGCCGGAGCCATCCGGTGCCGCCTGCTTGATGCCTGATTTCTGGCGCTGTTTCCGGGGGCGTGTTTTGGCGCCGGTCCTGGGGCAGCGCTCAGCCTCTGCCCTCGTTGTCCTGCCAGCGCAGCACGCGCCGGGTCAGCCAGTTGTAGAACCGCTTGCCGCTGCGCCGCCAGGCGCGGGACAACCATGAGCTGCTCGCCAGCAGCCGTTTTTCCACTGGCGTCAACGCCTGCGGGCAGTACATGCGCTTGTGCTTGAGCAGGTGGCGCAGGTCTTCGCGCATCAGCAGGCGGAACCAGCGCGAGCGGCAGCCGGGCCGGCGCAGGGTGGCGATCTGGAAATCGATCACCGCCGGTGTGTCGTCCTCGCGCACCAGCCAGTTGGGTTCCTTGGCCAGATCGTTGTGCGCGACGCCGCGTGCATGCAGGGCGCGCAGCAGGTGCCGGGCGCGGCGGAAATAGTCTGGATTCACGGGCCGGCCTTCCTGCATCGGCAGGCCGGCGATGTGGCTGCGCTCGAGCAGGGCCGGGCTGTGGTGCAGCAAGCGCGGCACGCCATCGATGCCGTCCAGGCGGCGCAGCACCCGCGCCTCGCGCGCGGCGGCCATGCCGGCCAGCGGCCGCAGCCACCAGCGCACCTGGCGCAGATCACGTCGGATCCACTGCCGGTCATCGCCCTGGCACAGGTGGATGGCACCGAAGGCGTCGCGCTTGAGCACCTGGCTGGCGGTGGCCGAAGCCGGTGTCGTCGATGTCGTCGAAGCCATGGCGAAGCTGCCGATGTGATGGTGGAAGAGTGGGCGCTTGCCCCGGCTTGCCCCGGCTTGCCCCGGCTTGTCGCCGGTCTTGGTCGGGTATTTTCCCGGCCCGGCGCGGCGGCACCGGGCCAGCGCGGCACGGGGTCGGGCGCTGCGGTCATGGCAGCGGGCAGAGGAAACCGTACAATCATGCCAGACTTGTCCATCCCTGCCGCCGACGGCGGCCAGCCAGGTTTCCTGCCTCCATGACTTCTTCCAGCGCTTCCTCTCGTGCCCGCCCAGCAAGTTCCGCTTCCACTTCCGGTGTCGATGCCGCCGCCGTGCCGGCCAATGCCGCCGGCCGCTATGAAGTGACCCTGGCCGACCTGCCGCTGAGCTGCCCGACGCCGGCGATGAGCCTGTGGAACTCGCATCCGCGCGTGTATCTGCCGCTGGCCCAGGATGGCCGGGCCGATTGCCCTTACTGCGGCGCCGAGTACGTTCTGGTCGAGCGGCCGGCGACCTGAGCCGCGAGCCGGCGTCGATGTCCGGCGATGCAGCCGCCGGAGTCGTCATGCCAGCGCCCGCCCGCCAAGCTCTGACCGTCGTGCAGTTGCTGCCGGCACTGGATGGCGGTGGCGTGGAGCGCAGCACCGTCGAGATCGTCCAGGCCCTGGGCCGGGCCGGCCATCGCGCCGTCGTGATCTCGGCCGGTGGTCGCCTGCAGACGGATATCGAAAACGCCGGCGGTGAACACATCCGGCTCGATATTGGGCGCAAATCTCCTCTCGCCCTGGCGCGCGTGCTCAGTCTGCGTCGCCTGCTGCGCCGCCTGCGCCCGGATATCGTCCATGCCCGTTCGCGGCTGCCGGCCTGGCTGGCGCGCCTGGCCCTGCGCGGCTGGCCGCGGGCGGACCGTCCGCGCTTCATCACCACCGCCCACGGCCTGCATTCGGTCAACCGCTACAGCGCGGTCATGGCCAGCGGCGAGCAGGTCATCGCCGTGTCTGACACCGTGCGCCGTTACCTGCTGGCCAACTACGCCATCGACGATGCCCGCATCAGCGTCATCGAGCGCGGCATCGAGCCGGCGCAGTGGCCGCATGGCTGGCAGCCGGACAGCGCCTGGCAGCGCGACTGGCGGGCGCAATATCCGGCACTGGCCGGGCGCCGCCTGTTGCTGCTGCCCGGGCGCGGCACGCGCCTGAAAGGCCATGCCGATGCCATCGTCCTGCTCGCCGATCTGGTCCGCGGCGACGCAGACGCCAGCGCCGAAACCGGGCAGCCGCTTGATTGCGCCCTGGTGCTGCTCGGCGCCGATGAACCCGGTCGCGAGCACTATCTGGAACAGTTGCGCCAGCAAGCCGCCGCTCTGGGCGTGGCCGAGCGCCTGGTGATCACGCCGCCGCGCGCGGACGTGCGCGCGGTGATGGCGCTCGCCGACCTGGTGCTGCAATTGTCGAGCCGGCCCGAAGCTTTTGGCCGCACCGTGATCGAGGCCCTGGCGCTGGGCCGGCCGGTGCTCGGCTGGTGCCATGGCGGCGTTGGCGAACTGCTGGCGCGCCTGTATCCGCAAGGCGCGGTCAAGCCCGCCGACGCTCACGCCCTGCTCCGGCAGGCCAGAAGCCTCATGAGCGCCGCTGAGCAGGTGCCGCCACTGCCGCTGTCGACCCTGGCGCTGATGCAGGAGTGCACCCTGGCGCTGTACGCGCGCCTGGCCGCCGAGAGGGGTTCGAGATGAGCGCAGCGTCCGGCGAAAAAGTCGCCGCCAGCTCGCTGCCGGCCGAGCCGCCGTTGCCACTGGCACAGTTGCTGCCGGTTGTCGTGATCTGGCTGGTGCTGGCCCTGCTGCCGGTGGGCCGCATGTCCGAGCTGCCGATGCTGGTCGGCGTGGTCACCGCCCTGGTGCTGCTGGTGCGCCAGCCCGGCACCGCGCTGAATCTGCCGGCGGTGCGTCTGGCGCTGTTGCTGTTCGCCTGTTACTGGCTGCCGGCATTGGCCTCGGCCCTGGATGCGGTCGATCCGGGCAAGACCTGGGGCCAGGTCGCCAGCCAATTGCGCTTTGGCCTGTTTTCGATTTTTGTCGCCGCCACTTTGCGCAGCGTCGGGCAATGGCGATGGCTGCTGCGTGCCAGCGCCCTGCTGGTAGCGCTGTGGCTGATCGATGCCTGGGTTCAGGCGCTGACCGGCACCAGCCTGGGCGGCAGCCTGGACAGCGACCGGCTCAGCGGCATCTTCGGCGCCGACAATCTCAAGCTCGGCGGCGTGCTGGCGGCGCTGTCGCCGTTGCTGCTGGTGTGGATGCAATCGCGCTTCGGCCTGAAGGGTGTGCTGGTCAGTGCCCTGGCGCTGTCCGGCGTGATCCTGCTCGCCGGCTCGCGCGCGGCCTGGCTGGTCTGGTTGCTGGTGCTGGTCGGCTGGTGCTGGCGACCGGGCGCCATCGACCGGCGCCGGGCGCTGGCCGTGGTCGGCGCCGTGATCCTCGCTGGCCTGGCGGTCGGTTATGGCGCCTACCAGTGGTCGCCGGAATTTGCCCAGCGCATCGAGCGCACCGTGCATCTGGCCCGGGGCGATGCCGCCGGCGTCGACCATGCCCTGGCCGGGCGGCTGAACATCTGGCAGGCATCGGTCGAGATGGTCCGCGCCCACCCGGTCAATGGCGTTGGCGTGCGTGGTTTCCGACAGGTGTATGCCGATTACGCCGTGGATGGTGACTGGCTGCTGGACCAAGGCGGCGCCTTCCACGCCCATCAACTGGTGCTGGAGGTGGCGACCGAAACCGGCGCTATCGGTGTGCTCGGCTGGCTGGCCGGGTTGGTGATCGTGTGGCGCACGGCGCGCCGGTTGCCGGCCGCGGCACGCTGGCAGGCGCGGCCGGTACTGCTGGCGCTGGCGGCGATGTGCTTTCCACTAAACACCCATTACGCCTTCTATTCCAGTTGGTGGGGCCTGTTCTTCTGGTGGCTGCTGGCCGTGGCCGTGGCCGTGCTGCATGTGCGTGATGAGCACCCCAACCCAGGCGCGCCGGGGCGCTGATGGTGCCGGGCCGTGGCCAGGGCGCTGAGTGCCGGGCTGAGCAGCGCCAGCGCCGGCGCATACTGGGCGGCATCGACGATCATCGGTCGCATCCCGGCATGGCCACGCGCTTTCCGGCGCGCGTTGGCAGGCCGGGTTTGGGTCTGGGCATCCAGGCGCGGTCAGCCGGTCGCTGCGCCGCACGGACGGTGATCCACGCCACGCCCTGCTTTGACGCCGCCGTGTTGCACAGCGACAATAGCCCGGTCCCCCAGGGCTCCCTCGAGCAGGCTTCGGCCTGCGCGGCGAGCCGGCGGAATACTTTCCCGATTGCAGGAAACCTGTCATGAATTTTCACGAATACCAGGCGAAACAACTGTTCGCCGAGTTCGGCATCCCGGTTCCGGCCGGCACCGCTGTCGACAGCGTCGAGGCCGCCGTCGAGGCGGCGCAGGCACTGGGCGGCGAAGCCTGGATGGTCAAGGCGCAGATCCACGCCGGCGGCCGCGGCAAGGCCGGCGGCGTCAAATACTGCAAGAACCTGGACGAGGTGCGCAGCGCCGCACAAGGCATGCTCGGCACGAACATGGAGACCTACCAGTCCGGCGGCGTCGCCCTGCCGGTGAACCTGGTGCTGGTCGCCGAGGCCACCGACATCGTCAAGGAGCTGTACCTGAGCGCCCTGATCGACCGTTCCAGCAAGACCATCAGCTTCATCGTCTCGGCCGAGGGTGGCGTCGACATCGAGCAGGTGGCCGAAGAAAATCCCGACGCCATCCACACCGTCGATGTCGACTACGTGCAGGGCCTGATGCCCTACCAGTGCCGCGACATCGCCTTCGCCATGGGCCTGAGCGCCAAGCAGGCCGGGATGCTGACCCGGATCATGATCGGCATCTACAACCTGTTCATTGCCAAGGATCTGGCCCTGATCGAGCTCAACCCGCTGGCGATCGTCAAGGGCGGCGAGCTGATGGCGCTGGACGGCAAGGTCAACTCCGATGACAACGCCAACTTCCGCCGCCCCGACCTGGTCGCGATGCGCGACGAGTCGCAGGAAGACGCGACCGAAGTCGAGGCCGCGCGCCACGAACTCAACTACGTCACCATGGACGGCAACATCGCCTGCATGGTCAACGGCGCCGGCCTGGCGATGGCGACCATGGATGTGATCAAGCTCAACGGCGGTGAGCCGGCCAACTTCCTGGACGTGGGCGGCGGCACCAATGCCGAGCGGGTCAAGGAAGCGTTCAAGATCATCCTGGCCAACCCCAACGTCAAGGCGATCCTGGTCAACATCTTCGGTGGCATCGTGCGCAACGACCTGATCGCCGAGGGCATCATCAACGCGGTCAAGGAAGTGGGCTGCACCATCCCGGTCATCGCCCGCCTGGAAGGCACCAACGTCGAACAGGGCCGCAAGCTGCTGGCCGAATCCGGGCTGGCCATCGAAACGGCCACTGATCTGAATGATGCCGCGCGCAAGGCTGTTGCCGCCGCCGGCCAAGGAGCCTGACACCATGTCCGTACTGGTCAACAAGAACACCAAGGTCATCTGCCAGGGCTTCACCGGCTCGCAGGGCACCTTCCATTCCCAGCAGGCGCTGGATTACGGCACCAAGCTGGTCGGCGGCGTGACCCCGGGCAAGGGCGGCAGCGAGCACCTGGGCCTGCCGGTCTACAACACCGTGGCCGAAGCGGTGCAGGACACCGGTGCCGAAGCCAGCGTCATCTACGTGCCGCCACCGTTTGCCGCCGATGCCATCCTGGAAGCGGCCGATGCTGGCCTGCGCGTGATCGTGTGCATCACCGAAGGCATCCCGGTGCTCGACATGCTGCGCGTGCACAACGTGCTCAAGCGCAACTACGAGGACACCTGGCTGATCGGACCCAACTGCCCCGGCATCATCACCCCGGGCGAGTGCAAGATCGGCATCATGCCCGGCCATATCCACCAGCCGGGCAAGATCGGCATCGTCTCGCGCTCGGGCACGCTCACCTACGAGGCCGTGTTCCAGACCACCCAGGTCGGCCTCGGCCAGAGCACCTGCATCGGCATCGGTGGTGACCCGATCCAGGGCATGAACTTCATCGATGCCCTGCAACTGTTCCAGGACGACCCGCAGACCGAAGGCATGATCATGGTCGGCGAGATCGGCGGCAGCGCCGAAGAGGAAGCAGCCGAGTTCATCGCCGAGAGCGTGACCAAGCCGGTGGTCGGCTTCATCGCCGGCGCCAGCGCGCCTCCGGGCAAGCGCATGGGCCATGCCGGCGCCATCGCCTCCGGCGGCCAGGGCACGGCCGAAGGCAAGTTCGCCGCGCTGGAGAAGGCCGGGGTCACCACCGTGCGTTCCCCGGCAGACCTGGGCGCCGCCATCGCCAAGCGCCTGGGTGCCGCCTGACCGATGCATTCCGGCCAGTGGCGCAGGCAGCGCGATTGCCCAGGCTGACGCCGACCTAGCCAGCGTGGCTATGCATCGTCGATGCCGGGCGGCCTGACTGCGCTGCCGGATACAGCCACACCCTTGATCGACCCGGCCCGGTGCCGGGTCGATTGGTTTTGCGCGAGGTATCAGTGCCTCCGGACACGATCGATGATCACCGATGCGGCTGATGCCGCGTGATCTGGCGCAATCACGGTTGGCCGCGCGGCGGCCCGGCGCGCAGATCGTCACCGTCGCGGTCAGGACATCAGCAGCCGGTGCGGTCCATCGCTGCGCCAATCCGGGCGGAGCAGACGGCGGCCATCGGCATCGGCGATCCGATCCTGTACGGCGCGGATCGTCTCACCGGCCACGCTCGTTATCAGTGCCTGTTTTCGGCCGCGCTCGCCCAGTGATCCAGGATGGCCGCTGCGGTTCGTTCACGACCGGGCAGTAGAATCATGCCGTCCTGTTGCCGCCCGATCGCTGCCCGAAACGCCATGACCCTGCGCCATCCATCCTGGTCGCCACCATCGCACGCCATGCCGGCAGCGACCGGCCATCGCAGCATTGGCGCGCACGCCGTCGCCCGATGATCGAACCGCAAACAACCACGCTGCTGATTCCGGCGCTGCCCAGCTTCACCCTGGCCATCCTGCTGCTGTTCCTGGGCAAGGGCCTGACCCGGCGCAGCCGCTGGCTGCGTCGCTACAGCATTCCCGATGCCGTGGTTGGCGGTGTGCTGTGCGCTGCGGTGGTGGCCGCGCTGTACTACCTGGCCGGTATCGAGGTCGGCCTGGGGCTGGATGTGCGCGACCAGTTGCTGCTGTATTTCTTTGCCGCCATCGGCCTGAACACCGATGTCCGCACCCTGGCCAGTGGCGGCCGGCCGCTGCTGGTGCTGGTGTTGCTGGCAACCGTGTTCATGCTGATGCAGAACGGCCTGGGCATGGGTGTGGCCGGCCTGTTCGGCATGGATCCGCGCGCCGGCCTGATGACCGGATCGGTATCGCTCATCGGCGGTGTCGGCACCACCCTGGCCTGGGCGCCGTACTTCACCGAGCGCCTGGGCATCGCCAATGCCACCGAGCTGGGACTGGCGGCGAACATGCTCGGCCTGGTCGCCGCCTGCGTCATCGGCGGCCCGGTCGCCCGTCACCTGATGCGCCGGCACCGGGTCCGGCCCTCGGCCGGCGCCGAGCTGGAAATCGGCGCCCTGCACCGCGACGAGCGCCATCTGCGCATCGATTACTACGGCGTGCTGCTGGCGGTGTTCTGGCTCAACCTGGCGCTGATGCTGGGCGAGGGCATCGGCTGGCTGATTGGCCGCACGGCGCTGAACCTGCCGGCTTTCGTTGGCGTGCTGATCGCCGGCATCGTACTGCGCGGACTGGGCGATCTGCTGCCGGGAAAAGGCCGGATGTGGAACTGGCCGAGCATGCAGCCGGGCGTGGCGCTGATCTCCGACATCAGCCTGGGCCTGTTCCTGGTGATGGCGTTGATGGGACTGCAACTGTGGCTGCTGGCCGGCGTTGCCGTGTTCATCGTCACCGTCATCAGCCTGCAGATCGCCCTGGTGATCGCCTTCGTGGTGCTGGTCGTGTTCCGGGCCATGGGCCGGGATTACGACGCGGTGGTGATCTGCTCGGGCTTTGGCGGCATCGCCCTGGGCTCCACCGCCACCGCCGTGGCCAATATGACCGCGGTCAGCCGCACCTACGGCAGTGCGCCCAAGGCCTTCATCGTGGTGCCGCTGGTCTGCGGTTTTTTCATCGATCTGGTCAATGCCCTGGTGATCGGTTTGCTGGCCGGCTGAGCGCCGTCGGCGCGCCCGGCGGCCGGCGCATTGCCGCTATCCTGTCGCCGCGCCAATGCCGGCGCGGCACTGAAGCGCGACATGGGCAGCCTCACCATCCCGGTGGCCACCGGTGAACTGGCCGACAAGATCACCATCCTGGAAATCAAGCTCGAACGCATCGACGATGCCGGCAAGCAGGCCAACGTGCGCGCCGAGCTCGACAGCCTGCTGCCGCTGTGGCGCCAGGTGCTTGCCGCCAGCGACGCAGGCCAGGCGAGCGGCGCGGCGCAAGACGATGACGAAGACCTTGAAGCGCTGAAAAGCCGGCTGCGTGAAGTCAACGAACGCATGTGGCAGATCCAGGACGGCCTGCGCGAGTGCGAACGCCAGCAGCGCTTCGACGCCGAGTTCGTGCGCCTGGCCCGGGCCGTGGCGACCACCAACGGCGAGCGCGTGGCGATCAAGAACGCCATCAACCGCCTATCCGGCTCGGCGTTTGTCGAGGAGAAGCAGTATCGCGGCGAAGCCGCCGGTGCTGATGCAGGAAACGGCTCTGAATAGCATCGCCCTGCGTTTGGAATCACCGGCAGACCGGCCCGCTCAGCCCAGCGCCATGCCTGCGATGTGGCTGGAGCGGGACTCACCGCATTCGCGCGCCTTGGCGTCCAGGCGTGCCAGCACCCGGCGCGGCAGCGTGATGTTGATGCGCTCGGTGCTGTCGTCCAGCAGGGCCGGCTCGATGTTGACCACGCCCAGCAGCCAGCCGGGGAATTGCCCCGCCCAGTTCGCCGCCGGTGACGACGGCGGGATCGGCATGCCGGCATCCAGGGCGACGTCAATCCAGGCGGCTGCCGCCTGTTCGGCGGCGATGATTGCCTCGTCCAAGGTGTCACCAGTCGAGAAGCAGCCGGGCAGGTCGGGCACCACCACGCCCCAGGCGCGGGCCTCATTGCCGGGTTCGATGAAGATCGGGTAGTGCGTCGCTTGCTCCAGTCCCGCCGGCCGACGGATTGCGTTCACCCAGCCCCGTGCCCCGGTCTTCCCCAGGATGCGGTACCCGCACACCACCGCACCCTGGTTCAGTCGTGCATTGGGCAAGCTCCTCACTCATCCAGCGTCAGCAGGCTGGCGTTGCCGCCGGCGGCGGTGGTGTTGATGGTGACCACTTTTTCGGTGGCGAAGCGGGGCAGGTAGTTCGGGCCGCCGGCCTTGGGACCGGTGCCGGACAGGCCCTGGCCGCCGAAGGGCTGGACGCCGACGACGGCGCCGACCTGGTTGCGGTTGACGTAGGCATTGCCCACGCGCATGCGCTGGACGATGTGCTCGACGCTGTCGTCGATGCGGCTGTGGATGCCCAGGGTCAGGCCGTAGCCGGTGGCGTTGAGGCGGTCGATGATCTGGTCGCGCTCGCTGGTCTTGTAGCGCAGCACGTGCAGGATCGGGCCGAAGATCTCGCGCTCGAGCAGGTCCAGCGAATTGATTTCATAGGCGCGCGGCGCGAAGAAGGTGCCGCGGGCGGTGCTCTCGTCCAGGGTCACGGCGTGGATCAGCCGGGCCTGGCGGTCCATGCGTTCGGCGTGGGCTTCGAGCATGGCCTGGGCGTCGGTGTCGATCACCGGTCCGACATCGGTGGACAGCAGGCCGGGATCGCCGACCCGCAACTGGGCCATGGCGCCGGCGAGCATGGTGATGATCTTGTCGGCGATGTCGGCCTGGACCAGCAGGATGCGCGCCGCCGAGCAGCGCTGGCCGGCCGAGTCGAAGGCGGACACCACGGCGTCGTTGATCAGTTGTTCGGGCAGGGCCGACGAATCCGCGAACAGGCTGTTCTGGCCGCCGGTTTCGGCGATCAGGGTGGCGATCGGCGCCTTGCGTGCGGCCAGTGCGCGGTTGATCGCCCAGGAAGTTTCAGTGGAACCGGTGAAGGCAACGCCGACCACGCGCGGATCGGAAGTCAGCACGGTGCCGATGGTGGCGCCATCGCCGGGCAGGAACTGCAGCACCGCTTCAGGCACGCCGGCCTCGTGCAGAAGCCGGGTTGCGGCGTAGGCAACCAGGGTGGTCTGCTCGGCCGGCTTGGCGATCACGGCATTGCCGGCGGCCAGGGCCGCGGCGATCTGGCCGACGAAGATCGCCAGCGGGAAGTTCCACGGCGAGATGCAGACGAACACGCCACGGCCCTGCAGGTGCAGGACATTGGTCTCGCCGGTGGGCCCGGGCAGGATCCGCGGCTGGCCGAACTGGATGCGTGCCTGGGCAGCGTAGTAGCGGCAGAAATCGACCGCTTCGCGAACCTCGGCGATGCCGGCGGCCAGGGTCTTGCCGGCCTCGCGCGTGCACATCGCCAGATACTCGGGCAGGCGCGACTCAAGCAGGTCGGCGGCGCGGTCCAGGGCGTCGGCGCGAACCTCGGCTCCGGCCTGGTTCCAGGCCGGCTGCGCACGCACGGCGTTGGCCATGGCGGTATCGACCAGGGCGGCATCGGCCGGCCGCCAGTTGCCGACCTGCTGACTGCGGTCGGCCGGGTTGGTGACGGTGATCGGGGCGCCGCCGACATTGCCACCGGCGCCGGCGACCAGCGGCCCGGCCTGCCAGGGACCGGCGGCGGCATTGATTGCCGCGGCCAGGCTGCGCAGGGCGTCGTCATCGGCCAGGTTCATGCCGCGCGAGTTGCGCCGGCCGGCGCCGTACAGGTCGGCCGGCAGCGGGATGCGTGGATGCGCCTTGGGCTGGTTGCCGGCGACGATCTGCACCGGATCGGCGACCAGGTCGGCCACGGCCAGGTCCTCGTCGACGATGCGGTTGACGAAGCTGGTGTTGGCGCCGTTTTCCAGCAACCGCCGGACCAGGTAGGGCAGCAGGTCCTCGTGGCTGCCGACCGGCGCGTAGACGCGGCAGGCTGCGCCCCATTTGTCGGCGCCGATGACTTCCTCGTACAGGTCCTCGCCCATGCCGTGCAGGCGCTGGAATTCGAACGGCGTATCGCCGGCCCAGTGGGCGATGGCGGCGATGGTGTGCGCGTTGTGGCTGGCGAACTGGGGGAAGAACGCGGCCGGATCGGCCAACAGCTTGCGCGCGCAGGCCAGGTAGGAGACATCGGTGTTGGCCTTGCGCGTGAACACCGGGTAGCCGTCGTAGCCGTTCTCCTGGGCGCGCTTGATCTCGGCATCCCAGTAGGCGCCCTTGACCAGGCGCACCGGCCAGCGCCGGCCGTGTTCATGGGCCTTGGCGGCGAGCCAGTCGATCACCGCTGGCGCACGTTTCATGTAGGCCTGCACGGCCAATCCGAAGCCGTTCCAGCCGGCCAGGTCGGGATCGGCGAACACCGGTTCCATCACCGCCAGCGACAGCTCCAGGCGGTTGGCCTCCTCGGCGTCGATGGTCAGGGCGATGCCGTGGTCGCGGGCCAGGTGCGCCAGCGCCCGCACCTTGGGCACCAGCTCGGCCAGCACGCGCTCGCGCTTGGCCACCTCGTAGCGCGGATGCAGGGCCGACAATTTCACCGAGACGCCGGGGGCGGTATTGATATCGCCATGCGGGCCGGTGGCGCCGATGGCGATGATCGCCTCCTGGTAGGCGCGGAAGTAACGCTCGGCATCGGGCGCGGTCATGGCCGCTTCGCCGAGCATGTCGAAGGAGTGGCGGTAGGCGCGGTTGTCCTTGTCACGGGCGCGCTTGAGCGCTTCCTTGATGGTGCGGCCCATGACGAACTGGTGGCCCATGATGCGCATCGCCTGGCGCACGGCCAGGCGGATCATCGGCTCGCCGCTGCGGCCGACCAGGCGGCGCAGGGCACCTGAGAAGCTGCGCCGGGTGTCTTCGGACAGGGTCACCAGCTTGCCGGTCAGCATCAGGCCCCAGGTCGAGGCGTTGACCAGCACCGAGCCGCTCTTGCCCAGATGCCGGTCCCATTCGGCCTCGCCGAGCTTGTCGGCAATCAGCTTGTCGGCGGTGTCGGCATCGGGAATGCGCAGCAGGGCTTCGGCCACGCACATCAGCAGCACGCCTTCCTCGCTGGACAGGTCGTACTCGCGCATGAACGACTCCACCGCCGAGGCCTGCTTGGCCTTGGCGCGGACCCGGTTGACCAGCTCGGATGCCCGCGCCTGCACCAGGTCGCGTTCGGCCGGCGGCAGGGTCGCCTGGGCCAGCAGCGGCTCCAGGCAGGCGGCCTCGTCGGCATGCCAAAGGGCGGTGATCGCGGCCAGGTGGGTATCGGTGGCGGCGGGCAGTTCAGGGCGCAGGATTCCGGTCACGGCAAGGCGATCCAAAACAGGGGGAAAGTTCGGCCGCAAAGTGTATCCGCAAGGCGCCTGGCGATGGCCGAACGGGCGTTCATTTTGGCGTTGCGCCAGCGGCCCCGAGGCACTGGTCTCAGGCAGCCCTCGGCGCCAGCGCAATCAGGGCGATGGCGACGATGGCCAGGGCAATGCCCAGGCGGTGCCAGCGGCTGGTCGGCTCGGCGAAAACCGCCACCCCGACCAGGGTGCCAAGCACCACCACGCCGATGTTCATGGTGGCAAAGACCACCGCCGGGCTGTCGGGCAGGGCCTGGTGCGCGCGCACATAGCAGACGATGTTGCCGAAGTTGAAGGCACCCAGGAGCAGCCCGGCGCCCAGGTTGCGCCAGGCCAGCCGGCCGCGACCGCTGCCATGGCGCCACAGTTGCACCGACAGCATGCCGGCGAAGGCGAGCACGAAGGCGACCTGCAGCGAAGCGGCAAATGGCGTGCCGGCCTGGGCGACCAGCTTGAGCAGGACATCGACCAGGGCGAAGCCGAGCCAGACGCAGATCAGGGCCAGTCCGGCGCCGGCCCGGCCCAGGGTTTCAGCGCCGGCAGCGCCCGGACTGCCCGCGCTGCCAGCCACCGGCCGGGCCAGGATCGCCAGCACCGCCAGCAGGCCCAGGGCCAATCCCAGCAGCTTCTGGCTGCCGGCGCGCTCGCCGAACCACGCGAATGCGGCCGCCAGCGACAGCAGCAGGGACAGACGCTGGGCGACATCGGTACGGACAATGCCGGCCCGGCGCACCGCCGCCGCCAGGATCAGGAACAGGCCAGGCAGGATCACCGCCAGGGCCAGCAGGGTGGGCCATGGCGCCGCCGGCGAGCGCAGGCTGTCCAGGTCCGGTGCCAGCAGCAGCCAGCACATCAGGCTGGCGACCAGGTAGTTCCAGGTGACCGCCTGCGCGGTGTCGATGCCGTGGCGCGGGAACAGCTTCAGCAGTACCGACACCAAGACACTGAACAGGACGGCGCTGAAAAGGTAGGTCATGGCGCTGGCTAAGCCTGTGGGGATTGGGGTGTGGCGGCAATCGGGGTGGCGCCGGAGCACCGGAGCGGCGATTGCCCGGGCATCATGTCGCCCCGGCAGCGCCGCGCCGGCGGGCACTGTAGCAAGCCGCCGCCGCGCCATTGGCCAGGACCGGCAGTGGCGGTGAAAAACTGGCCGGGAAAAACGGCAGGGTCTGCCGCCGATGCCTGGACGCTTTCTCCACGGCCGTCCGATTCCAGCGCCGCTGGCGCCCCAGCGGCGACAATCCTTAGCCATCCAGTCACAGGATCATCCTTGGCCATGACACTTTCCCGGGCACCGTCTTGAACGCCCGAATCATCCAACGCCATGGGCCGTCCGGCTTGCTGCTGGCCGGCATCGTCCTGTCGGCGTTCAATCTGCGCACCGCGGTCACCTCGCTGACGCCGCTGCTGGATTCCCTGGCCGGCAGCTTCGGTTTCGGTTCGGCCATGATCGGCGTGTTCGGCATGGTGCCCACGGCCGCCTTCGCCGCGTGCGGCTTGCTGACCCCGGCCGTGATCCGGCGTCTGGATCTGGAAGCCACCGCCTTGCTGGCCATGGTTCTGGCCGCGGCCGGCCTGCTGCTGCGGGCGCTGGCACTGGACACCTGGGGCCTGCTCGCCGCCTCGGTGCTGGCGCTGGCCGGCATGGGCATGGGCAATGTCGTGTTGCCGCCGCTGGTGCAGCGGCATTTTCCCGGCCGGATCGGCATGGTTTCCACGATCTACATCACCGTGCTGCAGGTGGGCACGGTCGTGCCCGCCCTGGTTACCGTGCCGCTGGCCCAGGCCCTGGGCTGGCGCGCCGCCCTGGCGCTGTGGGCGCTGGTCGCCCTGGCTGCGGCGGTGGTCTGGCTGCGCGTTATCCGAGCCCTGCCAGTGGCGGCCGGTTCGCGCGCTGATGTGCGGCGCGCAAAAACCCTCGGCAGACGCCGACCACGGGCAGCGCCGGAATCGCTGGCGCCGGTCGAGCAGGTCCGCTCCGGAGCCGTCGTGCCGATGGCGCCCAAGGTGGCGACAGCGGCGTTGCCGGCGCTGAGCCGCTCGCCCCTGGCCTGGGGCCTGACCGCGATGTTCGGCATGACCTCGCTGATCAGTTTTGCGATGTTCACCTGGCTGCCGATGATCATGACCAGCGCCGGCGCCAGCCCGGCCTTCGGCGGCGCCATGCTGGCCCTGTTCGCGGCCCTGGGCCTGGCCAGCGCGCTGACCATGCCGGCGCTGGCGGTGCGGTTGCGCAATCCGTTCCCGGTGGTGCTGGTGGCGGCCCTGGCCTATGCCGTGGCCTTTCCCGGCCTGCTGCTGGCGCCAATGGCGGCGCCGGTGCTGTGGGTGGTGCTGCTGGGCATCGGCCCGGTCACCTTTCCGCTGTCGTTGACCCTGATCAACCTGCGCACGCGCAGCGCCGAAGGCTCGGCGCGCTTGTCCGGCTTCATGCATGGCATCGGCTACGGCGTCAGTTGCCTGGGGCCGTTGCTGTTCGGCCTGCTGCACGGCGCCACCGGAAGCTGGGGCTGGCCGTTCGCCTTCCTCGGCCTGTGCGTGCTGGTGCTGCTGGCCGGCGCCTGGCAGGGCTGCAAACCCCGCAAACTGGAGGATGGCGGGCTATAATCGCCGGCCCATCCGCGCTGCCGGAATGGCGGCACAAAATCCCCATCAGGAGTTGTCAATGAGCATCGAGGATCTTGAGGACATCGCCCTGGCGATGGTCGCGCCCGGCAAGGGCATCATCGCCATCGACGAGTCCAGCGGCACGATCAAGAAGCGCTTTGATTCGGTCGGCATCGCCGATACCGAAGAGAACCGTCGCCGCTATCGCGAGCTGCTTTTGACCACGCCCAACCTGTCGCAGTACATCTCCGGCGCGATCCTGTTCGACGAAACCATCCGCCAGTCGACCAGCGACGGCGTGCCGTTCCCGCGCTACATGGCCGAAAACGGCCTGGTGCCGGGCATCAAGGTCGACCGTGGCCTGCAGCCGCTGGCCGGCTGCCCGGGCGAAGTGATCACCGAAGGCCTGGACGGGCTGCGTGCCCGGCTTGAGGAATACGCCCGCCTGGGCGCCCGCTTCGCCAAGTGGCGGGCGGTGATCAATATCGGCGAGGACATCCCCACCAGCACCTGCATCGAGGCCAATGCCCACACCCTGGCGCGTTATGCCGCGCTGTGCCAGGAGCAGGGCCTGGTGCCGATGGTCGAGCCGGAAATCCTGCTTGATGGCGACCACGACATCGAGACCTGCTACGACGTCACCGAGGCCACGCTGCGGGCGCTGTTCCAGGCCCTGTATCAGCACAATGTGTTCCTGGAAGGCACCATCCTCAAGGTCAGCATGGTGCTGGCCGGCAAGGACTGCGCCGAGCAGGCCGATGTCGACGATGTCGCCGACCTGACCGTGCGCTGCCTGCGTTCGGCGGTGCCGGCCAGCCTCACCGGCATCGTGTTCCTGTCCGGCGGCCAGAGCGACGAACAGGCCACTGCCCACCTCAACGCCATGAACCAGTACGACAACAATCCCTGGCCGCTGTCGTTCTCCTACGGCCGGGCGATGCAGTCGGCGGCGCTGAAGCTGTGGTCCAAGGACCTGGCCGGCAATTACGCCGCCGCCCAGCAGACCGTGTTCGAGCGCGCCCGCGACAATGGCCTGGCGGCACTGGGCCAGTGGAAGCCGGCCGGCTGAGCCTGAGCGCTGCTGCCACGCGTGCCGGAGGCCTTGCCTCTGTCAAACTCACGGCACCGGCCGCCAGTGTCACTGGCCCCGGTGCCGTTTTCATTTGCGCACGTCGGCGACTGCCCGCGGACCGTGCCTGCCCTGTTCTGACCGCCGTTGATTCGTCCACCCAACGCAAGGAATCCGCCGATGAATGCCATCACCGTGCAACCGCTCAAGCAACTGGACAAGGCCCTGTCCGGCCTGCGCCAGATCGGCCTGCTGCCGGTCGACACCCGTGCCGAGGAGGCGCCCGTGGTCGCCCTGATCGAGCGCATCGCCCACCTGGACCAGGACAAGGCCGTGGCCATCGCCCGCACCCTGGCCCAGGCCAGCCTGTTCAACCAGGTGGTGCGCGAGCAGATCGATGCGATGCGCATCGGCGAGCGCTACAAGGCCATCACCAGCGCCTTTGACTCGATCCGCGACGATGCCCGGCGCATGGTCGAGCAGATCGAGGACGGCCGCATCGATACCTTCGAGCGCATGTCCAACATCTGGATGAAGGTGACCCGCGGCGACATCCCGGCGCGCTTCGACAAGATCAAGGACACCTACCTGGAAGTGGCCAAGGATTCGCGCGAGCAGATCCAGCGCGAACAGGTGGTGCTGGAGGCTTACGGGGATTTCCGCGTCGCCCTGAAGGAATCCCAGGTGCTCGCCTTCGGCCTGCTGAAAAAGGCCGAGCAGGTGCTGGAGCAGGCGCGCCAGGAGCTGGCCGATGCCGGCGCCGCCCTGGCCGCCAACACCAGCAGCGACCGCCAGGTCACTGCCGCCCTGGAACTGGACCGCGATCGCAAGCTGCGCGCCGTCCAGGACGAGGACGCCCGCTACCAGGTGGCCAAGGACCTGGCCGAAAACCTGTCCATCGCCTACAACACCACCGAGGTGATCATGGCCCGGCTGATGCAGATCACCGACGCCAAGGAGCGGGTCTATTCGCAATCGGTGACCTTCTTCAGCACCAACGAGACCGTGTTCACCGCGCTCAGTGCCTCGTTCACCGGCATGCATGGCCTGCACGAATCCACGCAGACCCTGGAGGCGATGAAGGACGGCATCAACAAGAGCCTGGAGACCCTGGGCGAGATCGGCGACCAGGTCACCGAGGCGGCGATTCGCGCCGGCTACGGCCCGACCATCCGCGCCGAATCGGTGAAGAAGCTGGTCGACGCCGTGGTCAACTTCCAGGAACGCTCGCAGACCCTGATCACCGAGATGCGTGATCTGTCGACCAAGAACGAGGCCGAGGTCACCCAGGCGGTCGAGGACGGCAAGCGGCGCATGGTGGCGCTGGCGCAGCAGGCCCAATCGCTGCCCGGCCCGACCGCGGTCGTGGTCGACGCCGGCTGACGGCAGCGGCACCGGCCCGTGCCAGATTGCCGATGAGCATCGATACGCCGCAGGCGGTCAACGGGCGCGACCGGGCCGACGTCGCGCCTGCGCCAGCCGCCGACAATGGACACGTTGGCCTGGACCAGTTGATGCTGGCCATGGACGTGGTCGACACCCTGCGCCATCAGCAGGATCTGGTCGACCAGGCGCTGGCCGAGGACAGCCGCAGTGCCGCCCTGATCGAGCGCATCCGCGGCATCTATGCCAACCAGGGCATCGAGGTGCCCGATAGTGTCATTGCCGAAGGCGTCGAGGCGCTGCGCCGGGACCGCTTCGTTTACCAGCCGCCGGCCTCGGGCTGGTCGCGGCGGCTGGCCGGGATTTATGTCGAGCGCTGGCGTTGGGCCAAGCGCGGCGCCCTGACGGCGATCCTGGCCACGGTGGTCTGGGCCGGCATCGATATTCCCCGGCAACTGGAAGACCGGCGCCGCGTCAGTGCCCAGTCCGAACAACTCGACACCGTGCAGACCCGGCTTGCCCGCGCCGACCAGGCCCTGGCCGGCCTGGGCCGTGAGCAGCAGGCAGTGGAACTGCCCGGCAGCGTCCGTGCCGGCGGTGAAAAGCTGTTGGCCCAAGCCGGGCAACAGGCCGGGCGCGCCCGCGACGCCCTGGCCCAGACCCGTAGCGCGCGCTGGCCGCAAGCCGGCACCGACGCGGCCATCTTCTCGCGTGACCTGGCTGCGATCCAGATGCCCCTGGCCGAAGCCGAGCAGGCGCTGGAACAGGCCGCAGGTCTGCTTGCCGATGCCGGCGGCCTGGGTCAGTTGGCGCAGGCCTTCGGTCGCGTTCGCAGCGCCCTGCTGGCGGCGAACGTGGCGCCGTCGGTGCGCAGTGAACTGGACGAGCTGATCGGCCAGGCCGGCGCTGCCCTGCAGGCCGGTGATGTTGCCCTGGCGCGCGGCCGCATCGACCGCCTGGACGACATCGCCGCCACCCTGGATCTGAGTTACCAGTTGCGCATCGTCTCGCGCCCGGATGTGCAATCCGGCGTCTGGCGGCACCCGGCCGACAATGCCGGCGCGCGCAACTACTACATCATCGTCGATGCCATTGGTGCCGACGGCCAGCCGCTGCCGTTGCCGATCACCAGCGAGGAGGACCAGAGCACGCGCCGGGTCAGCCGTTTCGGCATCCGCGTACCTGAGCAGGTCTATCAGCAGGTGCGGGCCGACAAGCTCGACAACGGCCTGATCGACAACTGGCGCTTCGGCGAAAAGCGGCGCGGCGAGCTGGAACCGCGCTACCACTTCAACGTGGCCGGCGGCCACATCACTGCCTGGTAAGCCATGCCCAGCGGACGCAAAGCCTATGCCGATCTCGGCCGCCAGGTGGACAGCCTGCGCCGTGACATCGGCCAGCAGTCGAACACGCTGGCCGCCCTGGGCCAGCGCCTGGAGCAGGAGCAGGCCGAGGAAAACCGCCTGGTCACGCGTCTGGCCCGGCTGCATCTGGACCAGCTCGGCGCGCGCCAGGCCGATGCCCGGGTCAGTGCCGCCGAGCGCGAGGCGATGGTGCAGATGGCCCAGCGCGATGCCGCCAGCCAGCGCTGCGAGGAGGCGATCAGGCACTCGGTCGATCAGCAGGCGCAACTGGAAAGCCAGCGCCAGCAACTGGGCGGCGAGCGTGACCGGCTGGCTCTGACACTGGAGGCCGATTACGCCGCCGTCGCCGCGCGCACGCGGGCCACGGCGCAGTGGCAGGCGCTGAGCGAGCGCAGCGACCGCCTGGCCGGCCAGGCCGCCCTGGCCCGGGACAAGGCCGCGCAGGCGCAGGCCGACCGCGAAACCAAGGGCGAGCCCTACCAGGCCGACCGCCTGTTCATGTACCTGTGGCAGCGCCAGTACGGCAGCGCCGGCTACCGCGCCAATCCGCTGGCGCGTTTTCTCGATGGCTGGGTTGCCGGCCTGGTCGCCTGGCGCGAATCCTCGCGCAACTACCGGCTGCTGGTGGCCCTGCCCGACAAGCTGGAACGGCATGCCCAGGCGCTGCAGGCACAGGCCGAGGCCGCCGCCGAGGAGCAGCAGGCGATGGAACAAGATGCGCTGGACGCCGCCGGTGTGCCGGAGCTGGTCGCGGAAATCCAGGCCCTGGAAACCGGCATCGACACCCGCTCAGGCCAGATCGCAGCCGAAGAGCAACGCCACAGCCAGTTGCTGGCCGAACGCAGCGAACTGGCCGAAGGACGCGACCGGTTCACGCGCGAAGCGCTGGCAGCCCTGGCGCGCGGCATTGCCGGCGAGCCGGCGCAGCGCCTGCGCCAGGCGGCCGGCCGTACCGCCAGTCCCGAGGACGATGCCATCGCCTTGAAGATCGAGCGCCTGCGCCAGTCACGCCCTGCCCTGGAGGCACAGTTGCAGCGCGGCCGCGACGACCAGCAGTCGAAAATGGCCGCTCTGCAACGGCTGGAGGAGCTGCGCCGGCGCTTCCGCGAACGCCAGTACGATGCCGGCGATTCGGAGATCGACGAGGCGTCCGACTGGAGCGCGCTGCTCGGTGGCGTGTTGCGCGGCGCGCTGGAACTGGGCCGGGCCTGGGAGCAGATCGAGCGCAACCAGAGCTTCCGCCTGCCGCGCGGTTCCCGCCAGCCGGGTTCATTGCCGGGCATCTTCGGCGGCGCTGGCAGCTCGCGCCGGGGTGGCTTTGGTGGCGGTGGTTTCAAGGGTGGCGGCGGCTTCGGCGGCGGCGGTTTCAAGACCGGCGGCGGCTTTTGACATGCTGCCGGCGCGCGCCGGCTACACACAGTTTAGCCATGGTGGCGGCCTAGACTGCCGCCGTTCCCGACCGCGTTGCGGCCGGCTGATTGACCGCGCCGTGTGCTGCCCGAAGGTTGGCCTGCGACGCCCGCCGGCGACGCCCGCGACAGGCCGATGAGCGTCTTTTCGCTGCGCGCCCATGCCGCCTGGTCCGGAACGATCCAGGCGCCCGGCAGTCCATTGCTGGTTGTCGCTGCTTCCGCAAGTTGAACGTGTCCCGCCAGGGATCGAGGATCCTGATCCGCGTGCAAAGCTATTGTTCTCCCGTATCCGCAACCGCCGTGGCGCAGACCCCGGCCCGTTCGCTGCGCCCGGCCGCCGCCATGACGGCGCCCGGATCGTGCCCGGCCATCCGCCTGCCGGCCCTGCTGCTGACGATGGCCATGGCCCTGGTGGTGGCAGCCTGCGGCGGCAACGGTGGCGATGCCGGCGCGGGTGCAGCGCCGCCCACGGTCACCGCTGCCGTGGTCGAGGACGTGCTCTGGGTCGACACCATCGAGGCGCTGGGAACCGCGCAGGCCAATGAATCGGTGACGCTGACCGCCAAGGTCACCGAGGTCGTGCGCCGGCTGCGTTTTGAAGATGGCGACCGGGTCGAAGCCGGCGATGTCCTGGTCGAGCTCACCGGCCAGGCTGAAGTGGCGCAACTGGAAGAGGCACGGGCGGCGCTGAATGAAACCCAGCAGCAGCTCGACCGGATGGAAGGCCTGGTTGCCCAGGGCACCATTCCCCGCGCCCAGTACGACACCCAGCGCGCCGCCCGCGATACCGCCCGGGCGCGGGCCAATGCCATCCGCGCGCGCCTGGCCGAGCGCGTCATCAGCGCCCCGTTCGCCGGCCGGCTGGGTTTCCGCGCCGTCTCCGATGGCGCCCTGGTGACCCCGGGCACGGTGATCACCACGCTGGATGACACTTCGATCATCAAGCTGGATTTCAGTATTCCCGAAACCGCGCTGTCGACCCTGTCGCTGGGCCAGAACATCCGCGCCAGCAGTGCCGCCTGGCCCGACCAGGTGTTCGAGGGCACGGTTACCTCGATCGGCTCGCGCGTGGATCCGGTCACCCGCGCCGTGGCGGTGCGGGCCAACCTGCCCAACCCCGACGACCTGATCAAGCCGGGCATGCTGATGCGCGTGAACCTGCTGGCGGTGCCGCGCCAGACCCTGGTGCTGCCGGAGCTGTCGGTGGTGCAGATCGGTGCCAGCTCGTTCGTGTTCCTGATCGATGACGACAACGTGATCGAACAGGTGCCGGTGGAACTGGGCGCCCGCCGTCGCGGCCAGGTGGAAGTGCTGGCCGGCGTGGCGCAGGGCGATCGCATCGTGGTCGATGGCACCTTCAAGGTTCGCACCGGCAGCCGCGTGGCGATCGTCGATGGCGCCGGCAATCCGGTGCCCGATACCCAGACAGCAGCCAGGTAGCCGGCGATGGTCCTGTCCGACATCAGCATCAAGCGGCCGGTATTCGCCAGCGTCATCAGCCTGCTGCTGGTGGTGCTGGGCGTGATCTCGTTCACCCGCCTGTCGCTGCGCGAACTGCCCGACATCGATCCGCCGATCGTCTCGGTCAACGTCAACTATCCGGGCGCCTCGGCCGGCGTGGTCGAGACCCGGGTGACGCAGATCCTGGAGGACGCGGTCGCCGGCATCGAGGGCATCGAGACCATCGAATCGCGCAGCCGCAACGGCCGCGCCGACATCACCATCGAGTTCAAGCTCACGCGCGAGATCGAGAGCGCCACCAACGATGTCCGCGATGGCATCAGCCGGATCCTAAACCGGCTGCCGGACGAAGCCGATCCACCCCAGATCGCCAAGGTCGAAAGCGACGCCGACCCGATCATGTGGCTCAACATCAACCATCCGTCGATGGACACGATGGCGATCAACGATTATGCCGAGCGCTATCTGGTCGATCGCTTCTCGGCCCTGGATGGCGTTGCCCAGGTGCGCATCAGCGGCGGCCAGCGCTACGCCATGCGCGTCTGGCTGGAGCGTGATGCCCTGGCCGCGCGCGGCCTGACGGTCAGCGATGTCGAGCAGGCACTGCGGCGCGAGAATGTCGAGTTGCCGGCCGGCCATCTGGAATCCACCGACCGCGAGTTCACCCTGCGCATGACGCGCAGCTACCAGGACGCCGACGATTTCGCCGCCATGCCGGTGGTCAAGGGCGCCGACGGCTATGTCGTGCGCCTCGGCGACGTGGCCAGCATCGAGCGCGGCTCGGCCGAGCGCCGCGCCTATTTCCGGGGCAACGGCCTGCCGCAACTGGGCATGGGCATCATCCGCACCTCCACCGCCAACAGCCTGGAAGTGGCCGGCGCGATCAAGGGCGAAGTCCAGGCGGTGCAGTCCAGCCTGCCCGAGGGCATGAGCCTGGAGGTCGCCTTCGACTCCACCATTTTCATCGACGCCGCCGTCAACCGGGTCTACTGGACCCTGGCCGAGGCGATGGCGCTGGTGCTGATCGTGATCTTCGCCTTCCTGGGCAGCGTCCGCGCCGCGATCATCCCGGCGGTGACCGTGCCGGTGTGCCTGGTCGCCGCCTTCATCGCCCTGCTGGTGTTCGGCTACACCATCAATCTGCTTACCCTGCTGGCGCTGATCCTGTGCATCGGGCTGGTGGTCGATGACGCGATCATCGTGCTTGAGAACTGCCAGCGCCGGGTCGATGCCGGCGAGCCGCCGTTGCTGGCCGCCTATCGCGGCACGCGCCAGGTCGCGTTCGCGGTGATCGCCACCACCGTGGTGCTGTGCTCGGTATTCCTGCCGATCGCCTTCCTGGAGGGCAACAACGGCCGCCTGTTCCGCGAGCTGGCCGTGGCCATGGCCGGTGCTATCGCCCTGTCCGCCTTCGTCGCCCTGACCCTGACGCCGATGATGTGCTCCAAGCTGCTGCGCCCGCACCGCGGCGGCGCCGGCCTGGTCGGCCGCATCGATCGCATCTTCACCCGCCTGCGCACCGGCTATCAGGGCGTCTTGCAGCGGGTGATCGCCCGGCCAGTGCTGATGACCGGTCTGGTGGTGGCGGCAGTGGCGGCCACCGTCATCGCCTACGCGCTGGTGCCCAAGGAGCTGGCCCCGGCCGAGGACCGCGGCTCCTTCTTCGTCATGATCCAGGGACCGGAAGGTGCCGGCTTTGATCACACCGTGCGCCAGGTCCAGGAAGTCGAGCGGCGGCTGATGAGCCTGGTCGAGGACGACGGCCCGATCGAGCGCGTCAACACCGCGGCCCCGGCCTGGGGTGGCGCGGCCAACATGCACACCGGCCGCGCCATCGTGCTGCTGCGCTCCTGGCGCGAACGCGACATCGAAACCATGGCCCTGGCCGACGAGGTGCGCACCCTGCTGGCCGACATCCCCGGCGCCCGGGCCACGCCCTCGGTGCGCACCGGCCTGGTGCGCAGCCGCGGCCAGCCGCTGCAGATCGTCCTGGGCGGGCCAACCTATGACGAGCTGGTGGAATGGCGCGACCGTCTGCTGCCACGGCTGGAGGAAAACCCCCGCCTGTATGGCGTCGATAGCGACTACAAGGAAACCCGGCCACAGATCCGCGTCGCCATCGACCGTGGCCGCGCCGCCGATCTGGGCGTGTCGGTGAGCGAGGTCGGCCGCACCCTGGAAACCATGATGGGCTCGCGCCGGGTCACCACCTTCGTCGAGGATGGCGAGGAGTACGACGTCATGCTGCAGGGCCAGGACAGCGAGCGCACCAGTCCGGCCGACCTGCAGAACCTGTATGTACGCTCGCAGGGCAGCGGCGAACTGATCCCGCTGGCCAACCTGGTCACCTTGAACGAGCTGGCCGAACCGGCCAGCCTGAACCGCTTCAACCGCCTGCGCGCGATCACCATTTCCGCCGGCCTGGCTTCGGACTACACCGTCGCCGAGGCGCTGGAGTTCGTCCAGGGCGTCATCGACGAGGAGCTGCCGCAGAACGCGCTGATCGACTACAAGGGCGAATCCCGTGATTACCTGCAGTCCGGCGGCGCGGTGCTGTTCACCTTCGCCATGGCCCTGCTGATCGTCTACCTGGTGCTGGCGGCGCAGTTCGAAAGCTTCATCCATCCGCTGGTGATCATGCTCACCGTGCCGCTGGCGGTGCTCGGCGCCCTGCTCGGCATCGGCCTGTTCGGCTCCAGCCTGAACCTGTTCAGCCAGATCGGCATCGTCATGCTGATCGGGCTGGCGGCCAAGAACGGCATCCTGATCGTCGAGTTCGCCAACCAGTTGCGCGATCGCGGGCTCAGCGTCCACGAGGCGATCAGCGAAGCCGCCGGCCTGCGCCTGCGACCGATCCTGATGACCTCGCTGGCGACCATCTTCGGCGCCCTGCCGCTGGTCCTGGCCGGTGGCCCGGGCTCGGCCAGCCGCAGCACCATCGGCATCGTGATCATCACCGGCGTCGCCTTCTCGACCCTGCTGTCGCTGTTCGTGGTGCCGGCCTTCTACCGCCTGCTGGCGCCGTACACGCGTGCTCCGGGTGCGGTCGCCGAGTCGCTGGCAACCATGGAAGAGGACTTGCCGACGCACGCGGCCTGAGGCCACGTCGACTGGAAAATCGGCCGGCGGCAGCGCCGAGCGGGCAACGACGCGCAACGTCCATGCTTCACATCCCGGCGATGCCGGCGTCGGCAGGCTGCCGGCATGGACATGCCGATGCCTCCAGGGCTGGCGGCCACGGTGTCGCTGGCCGATGGCGCGCCGCCATGAGCCTGCAGGAATACCGCCGCAAACGCGCCTTCGACCGCACCGCCGAGCCCGATGCGGAGGCCGCCGCGCAGGCCGGCCGCGCCCTGTTCGTGATTCAGTTGCACCATGCCCGGCGCCGCCATTACGACCTGCGTCTGCAGGTCGGCGATGTCCTGCGCAGTTGGGCGGTACCCAAGGGCCCGAGCCTGGATCCGGCGGTCAAGCGCCTGGCCGTGGAGGTCGAGGACCATCCGCTGGCCTATGCCGATTTCCAGGGCGAGATCGCCGAAGGCGAATACGGCGCCGGCCATGTCGCCCTGTTCGACCGCGGTGTCTGGACCAGCGCCGACGATGCCGAACAGCAACTGGCCAAGGGCCACCTGCGTTTTGAACTCTATGGCCGCAAGCTGCGCGGCGGCTGGCACCTGGTGCGCTCGGGCAAACCGGCGCGGCAGCCGCAGTGGCTGCTGTTCAAGGACGAGGACGAATTTGCCGGCCCGGTGCAAGCCGATGACCTGCTCGACGATGTCGTCGCGCCGTCAGGCTCGCCCGCGCGGCGACGCGCCAAGGCAGCCGCAAAGCCGACAGACCGAGCGCGCGCCGTCGGCGCCGGCAAGGACGCCAAAACAGCCAGCCAGGGCACGGCTGCAAATGCCCGTCGTGTCCGGCGCCGAAGCTGGCGCGCCGCGGCAGCGAAACTGGTCGGCGCGCAGCCGGGCACGGTGCCGGACCAGGCGCCGTCGCCGCAGTTGGCCAGCCCGGTGGCCCAACCTCCCCGGGGCGATGACTGGCTGCATGAGCTGAAGTGGGACGGCTACCGGATCATGGCTACCTTGCGCGCTGGCCAGGTGCGGCTGTGGTCGCGCAACGGCCTGGAGTGGACCGATCGCCTGCCCGAGATCGTCCAGGCACTGGGCGGCCTGGCGGTCGCCGCGGCGGTGCTGGATGGCGAGCTGATCGCGGCTGGCGGCACGCGCGCTGATTTCAACCGGCTGCAGGCGACTCTGGCCGGCCGACAACAGGCGCAACTGACCCTGGTTTTGTTTGACTTGCTGCATGTCGATGGCATCGACATCACCGCTGCGCCGCTGGTCGAGCGCAAGAACCTGCTCGCCAACGTGCTCGGCCCGGTGCTGCCGGCGCATCTGGCCTACAGCTCGCATATTCCCGGCAGCGGCGAACAGGCGCTGGAGTTGGCCCGGAGCAATGGCTTTGAGGGCTTGATCTGCAAGCGCGGCGAGCGCCCGTACCGGCCCGGCCGCAGCGACGACTGGCGCAAGGTCAAGTTGCGCAGCAGCGCCGATTACGCGGTGGTCGGCTACACCCCGGGCCAAGGCTCGCGCATCGGCTTTGGCGCGCTGCTGCTGGCGCGCCCGGATGCCGGGCAAGGCTGGATCTATGCCGGCCGCGTCGGCTCGGGTTTCAGCGACTCAGACCTGCGCCGGATCAGCGCATCCATCGGCAAGGCCGGTGGTCGCCAAGCCAGCGTGCAGGTGCCCGAACACGATACCGATCTGCGCGCCGCGCGCTGGTTTCCCCCGCGCTTCGTGGTCGAGGTCGAGGACCGCGGCCGGGGCGAAAGCGGCCTGCTGCGGCAGGCCAGTTTCAAGACCTTGCGAGAGGACAGAGCCGTGGACGATCTGCAACGCGAAGCGGGCAAACCCGGCCAGGCGGCCAGCTCCAAGAGCCGCCAGGCCAAAAGCCAGCAAGGCAAGGCCGGCGACAGCGTCGACAGTGCGGCTGGCGACAAGCCCGGCCGCCGCGGCCGTCGCCCGATCACTACCGATGACGGCAAGAAGCCGTCGGCGGGCAAGCAGCGTCGCGACCGCGGCGGCGCCCGGGCCCTGGCCGAGCTGCAGCTCAGCCATCCCGGCCGCGTGGTGTTTGCCGATGCCGGTGTGCGCAAGCGCGATGTCGCTGCCTACTACGCCCAGGTGATGGACTGGCTGCTGCCGCAGATCGCCGGCCGGCCGCTGTCGGTGGTGCGCTGCCCCGACGGCATCGCCAAGGCCTGCTTTTTCCAGAAGCACAAGGGGCCGGGCATGGACCAGGTCGACCATGTCCGGCTTGAGGAAAGCTCCGGCGGCAAGGACGATTATCTGGTGGTCAACGATGCTGCCGGCCTGCTGCAACTGGTCCAGCTAAATGCCCTGGAGTTCCATCCCTGGGGCGGCCATGCCGACCGCCCGGATCTGGCCGACCGGATCGTGTTCGACCTGGATCCCGGCCCCGGCATCGCCTGGACGCAACTGCGCCAGGCCGCGCGGCAACTGCGCGACCGGTTGCAGGAAGTGGCCCTGGCCTCGTTCCTGCGCAGCACCGGCGGCAAGGGCCTGCACGTGGTGGTGCCGCTGCGCCCGGCTTGCGACTGGACGCTGGTGCGCCGCTTTGCCCGCGGCTTCGCCGAGGCCATGGTCGCCGCCGAGCCGCAGCGCTATGTCGCCGTCGCCAGCAAGGCGCAGCGCAAGGAACGGATCTTCATCGACTACCTGCGCAACGGCCGCGGCGCCACCGCCATCGCCTCGTATTCGTTGCGGGCGCGGCCCGGCGCGCCCGTGGCGGTGCCGCTGGCCTGGCGCGAGCTGACCCGGCTGAAAAGCTCCGATGCCTACGACTGGCGCTCGTTGCCGGCGCGTCTGCATCGCTTGCGCGTCGATCCCTGGCAGGACATGGCCAGCATCCGCCAGGACCTGTCGCGCTGGTCCGGCCACTGAAAGCAGTGGCCGGGCTGATGGCATCCACACGCGAGCGCACTGGCCGGCACCAAGCGGCTAGCCTCGCAGACAACAGCCGCCCGGCAGTGGCCGGCGGTTCCCGGCTCCAGCCGCGCGACTGGGCAACTGCCTGAGCCATGGCCAGGCAACGGCCCGCCACTGGTCTGCGCTGGTCCAACCCGTCGCAGCCCGGTATCCGCCGGCTGCGCTGCGGCCGCGGCTTCCGCTATATCCACAGCAATGGCCGGCCGGTGAAGGATGCCGACACCCTGGCCCGGATCAAGGCACTGGCGATTCCGCCGGCCTACGAGCAGGTGTGGATCTGTGCCCGGGCCAATGGCCACCTGCAGGCGACCGGCCTGGATGCGCGCGGGCGCCGGCAATACCGCTACCACCGGCAATGGCGCCGGCAGCGCGATGCCGACAAGTTCAGCCGCATGCTCGACTTCGGCCGCGCGCTGCCGGCCCTGCGCCGACGCCTGCGCGCCGATCTGGCCGCGGCCGATGTGTCCTCGCGCAACGGCAACGACCACGACCACTCACCGGCCGGACCCGGCCGCGATCAGGTGTTGGCGCTGCTGGTATCCCTGCTTGATGCCACCGCGCTGCGCATTGGCAACGCCCAATACGCGCGCGACAACCGCACCTTCGGCCTGACCACCCTGCGCGACCGGCATGCAAAACGCATGGGCGCCGGCCACTTGCGCTTGCGTTTTCGCGGCAAGGGCGGTCAATGGCAGCAGGCCGACGTCGACGACCCGCGCCTGGTGCGTGCCGTCCGCCGCTGCCAGCAGCTACCCGGCCAGACCCTGTTCCAGTACCGGGATGACACCAACCGGCGCCGCGCGGTCAGCTCGGGCATGGTCAACGCCTACTTGCGCCAGGCCATGGCCGGCGACTTCACCGCCAAGGATTTTCGAAGCTGGCAAGCCACCGTGCAGGCACTGGACCTGGTCTGCGCCCTGCCGCCGCCCGATGGCGAAAGCGCCTTGCGCAGCGGGATGGTCCAGGTCGCTGCCGAGGTTGCGGCGACACTCGGGCATACGCCGGCGGTGTGCCGCACGGCCTACATCAACCCGGTCGTGTTCGAAGCCTGGCGTGATCGTCGCTTGCCGAAACCTGCTGCCGGCAAGGCCGCGCAGCGGCGCAGCGCACGCGAGCGCCGGACCCTGCGCCTGCTCGCCCGGATGTCGAAATCGCCGCCGATGAAACCACCGGCAACTCGGTAGAGGGTCGCTGGCATGGCCGTTGCTTCACTCCAGTGGATCGCCAGGGGATTGCCTTGGCCGATCACTCAACTGGCTAGATGAGAGGAATGACACCATGAGCAACCAACGTTACGACGACCGTGGCCGCCACGAGCATGGCCACCAAGGTCCCCGCGACCGCCACTACAGCAGCTCCGGTGGCCAGCGCGACGAACACCATCGCGGCTATGGACACGATGTCGGCGCCGGTGACTATCGACCGTTCGGCAGCAGTGGCCCGGGCGGCGACGTTGGCGGTCGCGAAGGTCCGCACCGCTACGCCGGGCGCAGCTACGACGACGACAGCTACGGCCATCGCGGCCATCCCGACCAGTTCGGCGGCTATCGCGAGGACCAGGGCCGCGAGCCGCCGGGCATGCGCGAGCGCGGCCTGCGCCAGAGCGGTGGCGGCTGGCGCTGGCAGGATGATGACGCCGATTACGGCTATGAGCGCTCCGGCTACCAGCAACCCGGAGGCCGCTACGAAGGTGGTGGCGGCCGCCAGGGTGGCCGCTGGCAATCCTCGGGCAGCCGCGGTGGCGGCAGCGGGGGCCGCAGCGAGGATGACTGGAATGGCCAGCGCGACTGGGGCGGCAGTGAATCGGAATGGAGCAGCGGCCGCTCCGGCGGCTCGCGCGGTTCCGGCTCCGGCGGCGGCATGGGCGGTCATTACGCCGGCCACGGCCAGGGCCACAGCCACAGTGAGGGTTACGGCCAGGGCAGCCGCTCCGGTGGCCACGGCGGCGGCATCGACCAGCGCGGCTGGGATCATGACCAGGGTCGCCAGCAGGGCCGCGAGCAGGGACACAGCCGTGGCGAGCCGGGCTTCACCGGCGGTTTCTCCGGCCAGGCGCCCAAGGGTTACACGCGCTCGGACGAGCGCATCCGCGAGGATGTCTGCGAGCGGCTGACCCATGACGACGTCGACGCCGGCAATGTCGAGGTCTCGGTCAGCGAGGGCACGGTGACCCTGTCGGGCAGCGTCGGCCAGCGCTGGATGAAGCACCGCATGGAGGACATCGCCGACAACTGCAGCGGCGTGCGTGATGTCCGCAACGACCTGCGCGTGGTCCGCGGCGGCCAGCAAGGCGGCAGCCAAGCGCGTCAGGATGGCGGCCGCGACGAGGATCGCCAGGGCGCTGGCGGCAATGGCAACCAGCGCAGCGGCAGCGCTTCGGCCTCCGGTTCTGGTTCTGGTTCTGGTTCCAGCTCAGGTCGCGGCAAGGACAAGAGCTGAGATCTGAAGGTCAGCACCGGCGCCGGTGCCGGCCGCTGACCCGGCGCAAAGCGGGCCGGATCACGGCCTCACCGCTGCCGGCTGGCGGCGGCCCGCGGACACCTTCGTGCAAGGCCGCCAGCCGGCTGGCCGGGCCGGCGGCTCGGGCGGGAGATCAGGCGGGTCGTATGACGGCGCCAGTCGTGCCGGGCCGGCAAAGCCCGGCAATCTGTCACTGCCAAGGATTCAGGCGATCAGGAAAACAGGTCGAAGGCGACCCACTTGGCGGTCATCAGGTAGAAGATCGCCAGGAAGGCGAACAGTGCCGGCACGCCCAGCGTTACCCACACGGCGAAGCGGCGGCGGTATTCGGGCGGCAGAGGCCGGCCCTCGCGGTCGGCGGCGATGGCGATATCGCGCATGCGGATCTGCAGCCAGATCACCGGCAGCCAGCAGGCGGTGGCGATGACGAACAGGATGATCGACCACAGCAGCCACGGCGTGGTCAGCGGGATGCCCAGCCGGTGCGCTAGGTACAGCCCGCTCAGCGGCTGGAAGATGATGGTGGTGGCAGTGAACAGCCAGTCGGCGATGACGACATGGCGGGCGACCACGGCGATGGCGTGCACGTCGCGGCTCAGGCTGATGAAGAACAGGTAGAAGGCGGTGCCGATGCCGGTGCCGAACAGGAAAGTCGAGGCCAGGATGTGCAGGTATTTGGCGATGATGATGTCCATGGGCGGGTTCAGTCTTCGGGATGGTCGAGCGCGTGCAGGATGGCCAGCAGGGCCAGGATCGGCAGGTTCTTGAGCACCGGGCCGTAGGGATGGGCCCAGAACTCGGGCAAGGCCCAACTGATCATCACGGTGTAGAACAGCACCAGCGCGATCTGCGCCCGGTACAGCCAGCGCCGCCAGCGCGGTGCCAGCAGCAGGCCCAGGCCGAGCACGGCATTGAAACCGACGGCGCCATACAGCGCCCAGGGCCCGGCGGCGCCGGTGATGCCGGTGCGCGCCAGCAGTTCCAGACTTTCGGCCACCGGGTACACGAAGGCCGACACGAACGCGGTTACCAACCACATCGCGGCCACCGCCCAGCGTGCCGGCGGCAACAACCAGTCCAGTTGCGCGCGCCGGCGCATGGCGCTGGCTTCGTCGCCGGCCAGGAACGATGACAGCGGCCGCGGCGGTCGCCCCAGCACTTCGGTCAGCCCATCGGCCGCGCCGGTATTGCCCTGCTCAAGCATGGTCAGGGCATCGGCATTGACCGGGCTGCGGCTGACGCGCGCCATGATCCCGGCCGCCAGCCGCATCAGCGCTCGCGGCACCGGCAGGAAGCCGCCGCCCAGGTCCATCGCCTGTTTCAGCGCCGCCAGGTAGGCGCGCAGCGACAGCGGCTGGAGATGGCCAGGTCGGCGCGGCCCTTGCTGGCCAGGAAGCCGGTGGCAGCGTCCGGCGCCGCGGCCAGCGCCGAAAGCTGCACGATGCGCCGGGCACCGGCCTGGATGGCATGGCCGAACAGCGCCAGCGGACCGCGCTCGTGCACGCGGGTCATCTGCCCGGGATGATTGCTGCGAAAGATGCCGACCGTGTTGACCACCGCATCCAGCGGCGGCAGCGGCAGCGATGACGCCGGCACGACATCGTCGCGGTCAAGATCCACTGCCAGTACCGGCAACCGCGGCCAGCGCCGCTGCGCCGCATCGGTATCACGCACGCCCAGGAGAACCTCGTGACCGCACGCCAGCAACGCCTGCACCAGCCGGGAGCCGATCATGCCGGTGGCGCCCAGCACCAGCACCCGCAGGGGCGCCGCGCCAGGTTGCGGCCGCTGGCCCGGGCCGTGGTCATCGGCTCGGTCGCCAGCGTCGCTTCCACGGTCACCCTCTCCCTGGCCAGCCATCGTGCCACCGGTTCGGCGGTCAGCGGCACCAATGCCACCAGCCATTGGCTCTGGGGCCGGCCGGCCCAGCACCGGCGCCAGGCCACGCTGCGGCACACCGTTCCCGGTTACCTCATCCACCATGCCTGCTCCATCTTCTGGGCGCTGTTCTTCGAACGGGCAACGGCGCACAAGCCGCCGCCCGCGCGTATGGCAACAACCGCGGCGGTGACTGCGGCCATGGCCTATGTGGTCGATTATCACGTCATTCCCAGCCGCCTGAATCCTGGCTTCGAGCAGCGCATGACCGGCACCGGCCTGCTCGCCACTTTCGCCAGTTTCGCCGCCGGCCTGCTGGCCGGGCGCAGATTGCTGGACCGGGGCGCCGGCAGCGCTCGATCCGGTCACGACTGACCTGCGCCATCCGCCAGGTCCGTATCCTGGGCCGCCACTGCCGACTCGTCCCGGAGGCTGGCATCGGCCGGGCCCTGGTCGGCGGACTTGGCCTGGCGCTTGAAGAACGAGATCTGACCGCTGGGTTCCAGCACCGCCAGCTCGACATCGCTGCGCTGGCGGATTTCATGTCCGCGCATCACCTCGTCCAGGTCGCCCTCGGGCACGTTGTTGGCCAGCAGGCTGTCGCGATCCAGTTGCCCGTCGCGAATCAGGATCACCGGCCGGCCTTCGACCACCGCTTCCACGCGTTGGCTGCGGGTGCTGATGAAGGCCAGCAGCCAGTTCAGCCCGACCAGCACCGCGATCACCAGCAGGCCGCCCTGCAACGAGGTGTCGTCGCCAAGCATCGAGCCCTGCGCGGCCTCGGCCAGCAGCAACAGGACGACGACATCGAACGGCGAGAACTCGCCGATGGTGCGCTTGCCCGACAGCCGCAACAGGGTCAGGACGACGACATAGACCACGCCGGCACGCAGGACCAATTGCCACCAGTCCACCGTCATTTCCAGCATGGCTGCGCTCCTGGGCGGGTGAGTACGGACTGCCTGGGCTGCCCGCCGCGAAAGGCAGCGGCAGAGACCGGCAACAGTGCGCCAAGTACGCAGGTTTCGTGCCAATGGCAGCGGCGCAGAGCGGTGACCGAAGGGTGTGCCTGTCAGCCTGGAAACACCGCTTGGTGCGGGCAAGGTGCAAGGTGGCGCCGTGCGTGTTCGGGCAATACGGAGGCTGAAGCTCGCTGCGTCGCCGGCCTGGCACGCGTCCGACCGCACAGGCGCGAGCGCGAGGCATCTGCGCTTTCGCTGGCGCTGGCCACTGCGCCTTGCTCCGTTTGACGGTTGTCATCGCTGCCGAGGAAATCGGCCCGGTCCTTGCTTGTTCCCAGTCAGGCCGTCACCCGCACGGCCCGCGGCCCGGTCTGCTTCGTGCAACCGGGCCGTCAACGACCCTGAACACCGAAGGAAACCACGACATGGCGATCAAAACTCTGGACGACCTTTTCCTGCACCTGCTCTCCGACGTCTACAGCGCCGAAAAGCAAATGACCAAAGCCCTGCCACGACTGGCCAAGGCGGTCGAGAATCCGGACCTGACGGCGGCGTTCCAGGCTCACCTGGAGGAAACCCAGGGCCAGGTCGAGCGCCTGGAACAGGTGGCGCAAGTGCTGGGACTCAAGCTCAAGCGGATCAAGTGCGAGGCCATGGAAGGCCTGGTCGAGGAAGCCAAGGACATCATCGATTCCATCGACGCCGGACCGGTGCGCGATGCCGCCCTGATCGGCGGCGCGCAGCAGGTTGAGCACTACGAGATCGCCAGCTACGGCACGCTGTGCGCACTGGCCCGCCAGCTTGACCACAGCAAGGCGGTGGAACTGCTGGAAGTCTCGCTGGTAGAAGAAAAGGCCACCGACGTCAAGCTCACCGAAATGGCCGAAGGCGGCGCCAACCAGCAAGCCGCGGCGGCCTGAGCCGGGCAGTCTGGAGCGGCTGGAGGCGGCGCGGATCCGGCAAGCCGCCGCCAGCCGCTGCCGGTGGTTGTGACACGGGTACAGCAAGCCGGTTGGGGGCGGCCTGGATCAGGTTCACCGATGCATCGGCGGCCCGCTTGACCCGGCGGTCACGAGCGCTGCGCCAGCATGGCTGTCCAGCGTCCGCCAGGGACGTCCTGCAGCCCGATGAGACAGTCGCGCCGCCGGCGACCGCGGCGACGATGACCTTCCCGGAGAAACGCCATGGCACGACCGATCTGGAACGGCACCCTGTCCTTCGGCCTGCTGCACGTGCCGGTGTCGCTGATGCCCGGCGAGCGCCGCAGCGACCTGTCCTTCCGCATGCTCGACAGCCGCGACAACAGCCCGATCCGATATGAGCGGGTCAACGCCGAAACCGGCGATGAGGTGCCCTGGGCGCAGATCGTCAAGGCCTTCGAGTACGACAAGGGCAACTACGTGGTGCTGGAAGAAGACGACCTGCGTGAAGCGGCGGCCGAGGGCCGCGAATCGGTCGATGTCGAAGGCTTCGTCGCCGTCGGCGACATCACCCCGCAGTACTTCGAAAAGCCCTATGTGCTGGTGCCCGGGCGCAAGGCCGAGAAGGGCTATGTCTTGCTGCGCGAGGCGCTGGCGCAGACCGGCCGCATCGGCATCGCCCGCGTGGTCATCCGCACCCGCCAGTATCTGGCCGCGGTAATGCCCCAGGGCACGGCGATCCTGCTCATCCTTTTGCGATTCCCGCAGGAGTTGGTGCCGATGGACGAATACCGCCTGCCCGAAGGCGAACTATCCGATTACCGCATCGTCGGCCGCGAGATGGACATGGCCCGGGAGCTGATCGAATCGATGACCACGCCCTGGCGACCGGAGGACCACCGCGACGAGTTCCGCGAGCGTCTGGTGGCGGTGATCGACAAGCGCCTGAAGGCCAGCGGGGTCGAGCAGGTGGTCGAGGAGACAACACCGACACGCTCGGATGCCGCCACCAACGTGGTTGATTTCGTCTCCCTGCTGGAACAGAGCATCAAGGACAAGCGCCGCACTCCGGCCGGCAGTAGTGGCTCCGGAAAGGCCGCGAAAAAGACCGCGCGCAAGACTGCGGCCGCCAGCAAATCAGCCGGCAAGGCCACCAGCAAGAGCGCCCGCAAATCGTCCGCCAAGGGCACAGCCCAGACCAAGGCCAAGACCAGGACGAAGAGCAAGGCGACGGCAAAAAAAACCGCCAGCCGGAGCAAGACGGCAGCCAAGGGCGCGGCACGCAAGAAGGCCTGAAAACCTGCTTGTTGGTGATGGCTGCAACGCGGCAGCCGCGCGGCGATCGGGCTGCGTGCCCGGATCGTTTTCGCCATTCGTTGCAAATGCCAAGAAGGCGACTGCGGGCCGCGCGGCCAATCCAGGCGCTGGCCGCTCCTCGGCAGCGGCCAGCACCGTCGCGCGAAGCGTTGACGATCCGGGGCTTGCGCCGGATTGTGACCCGAATCTGACCCGAACCCGGCCGGGTTCGCTGCGGCTCAGTAGTTCGCCTGCGCCGGCGACTGACAAGCTGCGGGCCATGGCATGCGCCTTGCGAGGGCTCTCTCAGAGAGCCGCCTGGCGTCCGTCAATCCCGGCTGGTCGTTGCCACCCGAATTTCAGGATGCACTGTGATGAACAAACCCCTTTGGCTGCTTGCCACCGCGGCACTGACCGCCTGCCTGGTCCGCCATGGCCGGCAACTGCGTCAGGCTGAACAGCGCGACCACGACGAGCAGGAACTGGATGCCGCCCTGGCCGACAGTTTTCCCGCCAGCGACCCGCCCTCGATGACCCGCCGCGCGACCATTTCGACGGCTACGTCCGCGTCAACCAGATGTTCGCCGAGCGCCTGGTGCGTCTGATCCAGCCTGGCGATGTGATCTGGGTACACGACTACCACCTGATCCCGCTGGCCCTGCTGCTGCGCCGACTGGGCGTGGACAATCGCATCGGTTTTTTCCTGCACACGCCCCTGCCCGGCGAAGACCTGCTCACCTGCCTGCCGCGGCACCGGGAGTTGCTTGAAGCCTTCGCCGCCCATGACCTGGTCGGCTTCCAGACCGAGGCCAACCTGCGCGCTTTCATGGACTACAGCCGGCATGAGATCGGCGCCGTGGTCGCCGACGATGGCCGAATCGACGCTTGCGGGCGCAGCTTCCGGGCCGGCGCGTTTGCGATCGGAATCGATGTCGGTGCCATCGAGCGCGCTGCTCGACAGGGGCAACGCCAAGCCGCGCTGCAACGGCTGCGCGACAACCTGGGCCAGCGCCAGTTGCTGATCGGCGTCGATCGGCTCGACTACAGCAAGGGCATTGCCGAGCGCTTCGCCGCCTTCAAGCGTTTCCTGGACGAGCATCCGGACAAGCACGGCCAGGTGACCCTGCTGCAGATCACGCCGCGCTCGCGCGACGATGTTGCCGAATACCGGCAGATGCGCGCGCGCCTGAACCGCCTGACCGGCGCCATCAACGGCGCCCACGCAACCCCGGACTGGGTGCCGATCCATTACCTCAACCGCAGCTTCCAGCATTCCACGCTGGCCGGCTATTACCGCCTGGCCGATGCCGCCCTGGTCACGCCGCTGCGCGATGGCATGAACCTGGTGGCCAAGGAATGTGTGGCGGCGCAGGATTCGGATGATCCCGGCGTGCTGGTGCTGTCGCGCTTTGCCGGCGCGGCCTGCGAGCTGCGCCAGGCGCTGATCATCAATCCCTACGATCCGCAGGAAGTCGCCGCCGGCATCGCCCGCGCCCTGGCGATGTCTTTGACCGAGCGACAACAGCGCTGGCGCGATCTGACGGCCAGCCTGCGCGACAACGACATCAACCACTGGCGCGACCGCTTCCTGGGCCAGCTCCGGCAGGCCGAGCGCCCGCCCACCCGCCGTCAAGTCCTGCCGCTGACCGCGCACGACCCGCATTGACCGGCCATGGCCAGGACATTGCCGATGAATCCGCGATCAGCGCCGCCGTTGCACAGCTTCGCCGGTGCCAGCGCGCCGTCCGCTCTTGCGGCAGCCGAGCCGCTGTCGGCGCCCACGCGCATCCTGGCCGGCGCCGACCACGCCCTCAGTGACCGCCGGCACCAACAGGTCTACAGCCGCGTGCTGATCGATTGGTTGCGCGTGGTGGTGGAGGCGCGCAGCTAGGCGCGCAGCAGCGCTGCCGGCAATGCGATCCGCTCCAGCTTGGGACAAGCGGGCCTGGAACAAGCGGGCCTGGCATTAGCCGGCCTGGAGCGGGCCATGGCCGTCGGGCGCGGCCTCACTCGCGCATCGAGACATCGTCGGTGCTGTCCGGGTCGATGATGCGGTCGATGGCCATGCGCAGGTAGCGGCGGGCATAGACCGGGCCGGCGCCTTCGAGCACGCCCTGCACCGCCTTCGCCGATTCCTCGTCCGGCGTGTAGGCGAGCAGGAACACGCCGCCCTGACGCGCCAGGGTCAGGTCCTGGTCGATGAAGTAGGTTTCGGTGCCGAGGAAGTCGGCGATACGCGAGCGCACCCGGTCCAGCCAGCCGTTGCTGTCTTCGATCTCTTCGATGGTGGCGATCAACTGCGAGCCGCTGACTACGTGGATATCGTCGGTGCTGAAGCCCGAGTCCGCGAGGCGATCCAGCGCCGTCTGCGCCTGCTCGGCATCGAGGAAGCCGGCCAGGGTGTAGTGCAAGGGATAAAACAGCCCGAACGAAGTGTCGCCTTCCTTGAGGAAGGACCAGTGCCTGCTGGTCTGTTGCGTAGTGTCATTCATCGCTCGCTCCTTGGGCTGGTCCCGGCGGCGAGGCGGCCACCGGGATTTCCGGGCCGATGCCGACGGCCGACATGGTTTCCGGGCAATGCAGCGATGCAAGGCCCGTGCCAGACGAAAGGAGTGTCGACCGCCAGCGGCCAGGTCCGGCCACGACGTAAGCCAAGCAAGCAACGCGGCATGGCCGATGCCGCCAAACGGTGCGCCGCTGCGGCCATGACGGCGGCCTTACGATCCCCGGCCGCCGGACCGGGCAAAGTGCATCCACCGGCCGCGCCGATCCGGCAGCTTGCAGGATCGGCGCGTCGGCAGGATCAGGGCTGCAAGGTGCGCTCGAACAGCTTCAGCACGCGCCGGTACTGGTCGAACCAGCTTTCCGGATGGACATAGCCATGGGCCTCCAGCGGGTAACTGGCCAGCTCCCAGTTGTCCTTGCCCAGTTCAATCAGGCGCTGGGCCAGCATCACCACGTCCTGGTAGAAGACGTTGTCATCGAGCATGCCGTGGGCGATCAGCAGGTGGCCCTGCAGGCCGTCGGCGTATTCGATCGGCGAGCTGATCCGGTGTGCTTCGGGGTCCAGTTCCGGCGTGTTGAGAATGTTGGCGGTGTAGCCGTGGTTGTAGTGGCGCCAGTCGGTGACCGGGCGCAGGGCGGCGCCGGCCAGGAAACGGTCGGGCTCGCGGAACAGCGACATCAGCGCCATGAAGCCGCCATAGGAGCCGCCGTAAACGCCGATCCGCTCCGGGTCGACCTGGTGATTGGTCTCCAGCCAGTCGATGCCGTCGATCAGGTCTTCCAGTTCGGGATGACCCATCTGCCGGTAGATCGCCGTGCGCCAGTCGCGGCCGTAGCCGGCCGAGGCCCGGTAGTCGATGTCCAGCACCACGAAGCCACGCTGGGTGAGCAGGGTGTGGAACATCTGCTCGCGGTAATACTGCGGGAAGCGCCAGTGCGTGTTCTGCAGGTAGCCGGCGCCGTGCACGAACAGCACCGCCGGATAGCGCTTGCCCGGCTCCATGTCGGCCGGCAGGTACAGCTTGCTCCACAGCGGCTGCTCCTGGTGGCTGGAGGGCACGCCGACGATTTCCAGTGCCGGCCATTCCAGGGCGGCGTATTCCGGGGTGCGGGTGTCGGTGAGCCGGCGCAGTTGCCGGTTGCCGGCATCAAGGACGCCGAGCTGGGTCGGAATCCACGGCTCGGAATGCAGCACCAGGACCCGGTCGGGATCCGGGCCGGTGACGAAGCTCTCGATGCCGCGCTGTGCGGTCATGGTCTCGATGTCGCCGCCGCCGACCGGCAGCCGGTGCAGCTCGTAGACGGTCGGATGGCTGCGGTTGCCGACGAACCAGAAGTGGCTGCCGTCGCGGTCCAGTTGCACCGAGGACACCTCCCAGCGGCCGCTGGTCAGGGCGCGGCTGCCGCGGCGCGCCTGGCCGGCGTCGTACAGATGCAGATGGGAATGGCCGCTGGTCTCGGACAGGTACCACAGCCGGTGGCTGCCCGGCAGCCAGCCGAATTCGTTGAACGACCAGCCGATCCAGGCCTCGTCGCTGAGGCGCTCGACCACGGTCATGTCGGTGCCGCGGGCCGGCTCGACGGTCACCAGCCAGCGGTCCTTGTTGTCGACCGAGCGCAGCATCAGGGCCAGATGGCGGCCATCCTCGCTCCAGCGCGAACCGAGCACGACGATGGCGCGGCGCTCGGGCGCCTTCGGGGCATTGTCGGCGCTGCGCAGGTCGGCCAGTGGATCGACATCGATGCCGGGCAGGGTGCTCAGATCCAGGGCCAGGCGCTCGCGCTGGTCCAGGTCCAGCAGCTCCAGGGCATGGGCGGTGGGTAGCGGCCGGCCAACGCGGCTGCGCACGTCGATGACCTCGGTGTAGCCCGATTCGGTGACGTAGTTGGGCATCTTGCCGCGGGTCGAGGCGGGCCGTTCCTCGGCCGGCTGGCTGGCGACCAGCAGCCAGCGCAGGTCCGCCGAAGGCAGGGTGGCCACGGCTCGCTGCTTCTTGCCCAGGTACCAGGGCGCCGGGCCGCGGCTGTCATCGGCCTGGCTCAGCTCGCGCTCACGCTGGCGTTGGCTGGCGCGCTCATCGCGCGTGCGCTGCAGGGTTTCGAACAGGCGCAACTGGGTCTGTACCAGCACGTCCTTGTCGTCGACGGTGTCGGGTTCATCGTCCCAGCGCAGGTCGGCCAGTGGCCGGGCCAGGCCGGTGGCCGGGTCGACCAGCAGCCAGCGCTCGCCGCTGGACACCAGCAGGCGGCCGTCGCGGGTAAAGGTCGGCTGGCCGACGGCGTCGGGGCCGGCGCTGAGCTGGCGCAGACTGCCGGAGGCCAGGTCGCGCAGGAACAGGTTGCCATCGCGGATGAAGGCGGCGCGCTGGCGCGGGTTGTCGAATACCGGTGAGGGGCCGTCGATGCCGGCCCGGTCGGCATCGGCCACCGGCTGGTCCTGGCCGCTGGCCAGGTCGATGCTGCGCAATTGGCGCGTAGGGCTGCCGGCCTGTTTGATCTGGTAATACGCCTGTTGGCCATCCAGGGACCACCAGGCATCCGCAACCGGCGGACCGATCCAGTCCGGGTGGGCCATGATCTGTTCCAGCGGCGGTGCGGCCAGGGCCGGCAGGCACCAGAACAGCAACAACAAAGGCAAGGTGCGCAGCGTCATGAGATCGGCTTCCTGCGGGGCAAAGGCCGCTGAGGATAAGTCAAAGCCGGCCCGGGTGCAGGCGTTACACTGCCGCGGTGGTGCGCCGCCCGGGGCGGCCTTGGAACGGTGAGGAAGGTGGCGAAGGAGATGAAAGCGGCCTGCCTGTTGGCCCTGCAGACGCGACAATCCGGCCGGACTTGCCGCCTGCCGATGCCGTGCCCGACGCCTGTCGTCGGCGGGGGTGGGTAGATGGCCCGGGTCGCCGCTGGCCGCAACCGGATGCTGGCCGCTGGCGTGCTGGCGCTCGGCGTGATTGCCCTGGTGTTGCTGAGCGCAGTGCTGTCGGTGCAGTGGCCGCTGTGGCTGCCATCGCCGCCGGCCTGGCGCGCGGCGGCCGGCGCCGTGGTCGCTGGCCTGCCCTGGTGGTTGGCGATGGCGTTGGTGGCGGTGCTGGTCGCCAGCCTGATGGCCGATGCGGGTACGGACTCGGGCCCGGATTCCGGCCCTGGCGCCACCGATGTCGATGACCCGGGCGATGCGCAGCCACGCCGGCAAAGCGACTACTGGCGGCGCCTGTCCGGGCGGCTGCTGCCCAGCTCGCTTCTGACCCTGGGTCATGGTGCCAGCGCGGCGCTGATCCTGGCCTGGCCCCTGCAATGGGCGCTGGCCACGCCCAGCCTGGCCAGTTTCCTGGCCACCGCCATGGCCGTGCTGGTGATCGTGCTGGTGCCGCTGGCGCTGTGGCCGGCACCGTTTCTGGTCGCGTTGCCGCGACATGCCGACAGCGTCCCGGGGCTGCGTGTCGATCTGCGCCTGCGCCGGGCGTTCCTGGCCGCGCGGGCACTGACCGCCGATCCGGACTCGTCCGGCGAGCGCGGCCTGGCCGTGCTCTGGTTGTACTCGGCCTGCCTGCTGCTGCCGGTGGTGGCGGTGCTCGCCGGCGTTCGCGGCGGCCCCTTGCTGCTGCTCCTGCTGCCGTCGATGCTGGCCGTCGCGGCCTTCTATTCCTGGTCGCAGCGGCGCCTGCATGCCAGCCTGGACGCGGCCACCCTGCTGGCAAGCGCCGACGCCGATAGTTCTGCTGGCGCTGATGCGGCGCCGGCGGAGCCAGTCCTGGGCGCCGTCCCGGCCAGTGCCCGCCAGCGTGCCGTGCGCCTGCGCGAGGCCGTGCGCCTGGGCCAGGTCGAACAGGCCCTGGCGCTTCTCGCCGCCGGCGCCGATGCCAGCGAGCCGCCGTGGCCGGACGAGGCCGACCAGCGCGACGCGGTGATCATTGCCGCCAGCCTGACCGACGCCCGACCCTTGCGCGCCATGATCGCCGCCGGCACCGACGTCAACCACCGTTGCCAGGGCATCACGCCGCTGCTGGCGGCAACCCGCGATGCTCATTACGTCGGCCGGGTCGAGATCGTGCTCACCCTGCTCGCCAATGGTGCCCGCCTGGATGTCCAAGACGAGCATGGCTGCAGCCCGTTGCACCATGCCGCCCTGTGCGCCGATGTCAGCGTGGCAGTGATGCTGCTGGAAGCCGGCGCCAACATCGATGCCCTGGATGCCGATGGCCACACGCCGCTGGCGCGGGCCGCCCTGGCCGGCAATGCCGCCATGGTCGAGCTGCTGTTGCAGCGGCGCGCCGCGCTGCTGCCTGCCGATGGCGTGCCGGTGCTGTCTGCTGCCGCGGCTGCCACCGAAGACGAAAGCGCCTGCATCGAACGGCTGTTGGCGGCCGGCGCCGGCGTCGATGTCCGCGATGCCAGCGCACGCACGCCGCTGCACCATGCCGTGGCCTCCGGCCACCTGGCGATCTGCCGTTGCCTGCTGGCCGCCGGCGCCGACGCCAATGCCGGCGACGACACCGGCCGCACGCCGCTGCATCTGGCCTGTGCCAGCACTGACGCCGACAGCCCGATCGTGCGCGAGCTTCTGGCCGCGGGCGCGGACCTGGATCGTGCCGATGGCCAGGGCGTGACCCCGGCCATGCTTTCCCGGGCTCGCCGCCAGGCCGATGCCGACGTCGGTCTGGGCGCCGCCGCCAGCACATCGGCCGCAGGCAGCGCGCAAGCCGTCGCCAGCGGCGCTGGCGCCGACCGGGGTTGTGGTGTGATTCCGGGCGCGATCTACGGCGCTGTTCCCGCGGCAGGCCGGGACCTGGTCCGCCTGCCGCCGTCAATGCGCGCTGAACTCGCCCTCGCAGCCGCCCGCCAGGGCGACCGCGCCCTGCTCAACCGGGCCCTGGCCCTGCCGCTGCCTGCCGATGTGCCACTGCCTGATGGCCGTGATCTGGTCGATGCCGCGCTGGCTGCCTGGCCGGCGAGTGCCGCGCTGTTGGCAGCGCTGCCGGGCGCCGGTGTCAGTCTCGCCGGCGCTGGTCGCCTGGCGCGTCTGCTGCAGGCGATGCGCGATGCGCCCGCGCAGCCGGATGCCGAGGCGCTGGCGCTGGCCTGGCTGAGCGCCGGCGCTGATCCGTTCGCGGCCACCGTGATCGGCGGCAACGACGACAGGGCGGCAGGAGCCAGCGCCGGCCAGGCTTGCAGCGTGGCTGCCGATGCTGCCGCCACGGCGCCGCAAGCCGACCCCGAAACGGCCACTGACGCTGCCGGATCCGCTGCCCACGACATCCCTGCTCCCGGGCGCAATTCGGGCAGCCAAGTCAACTCCAGTCGCCCACTGCTGCTGGCCGTGGCCCTGGGCTTTGAGCGCCTGGCCGCGGCCCTGCTTGAGCTCGGCACCGACAGCGGCCAGGTCGATGCCGGTGGCCGCACGGCCCTGCACTGGGCGGTATTGCGGGCCACGTTCGCCGCCAACGATGCCGAAATCGGACACTCGCCGGCATCGCCCGACGAGCAATCCGGCGCCGATACGCCGCAGCCGTCAGACCCGGCCGCAGGCCTGGTGCCGTCCCTGCTGCGCCATGGCGCTGATCCGCAAGCCGCCTGCATCTGCGGCGAGACACCCTTGGGTCTGGCCGTTGATGGCGGCCAGTCGGCGCTGCTGCCCTGGCTGCGCTGGTCGGGTTGGCAGCCGCCAGGGCGCCGGCTGGCCGGCCATGATCTGGTCGCCGCCGCGCAGGCGGGCGACCTGGCCGCGGTCGAGCGGCTGCTGGCGCTGGGCCTGCCGCTGGAGGCACGCGACCGCAGCGGCGGTACGGCGCTGTTGCAGGCCGCCGGCCATGGCCACCTGGCCATCGCCACCGTGCTGCTGGAACGCGGCGCCGACGTCGATGCCGCCGCCAATTCCGGCAACACGCCGCTGGTGGCAGCGATCCTGGGCGGCCACCAGCAACTGCTGGCCCTGCTGCTGGCCCATGGCGCCGTGGTCGGCCGGCCGCTGGCGCATGGCGCCACGGCCCTGCTGGTGGCCGCCGCCTGTGGTGATGTCGATGCCTGCCAGCACCTGCTCGCCGCCGGCGCCGCCATCGACGGCATCGATGCCGCCGGCAACCGGGCCCTGCATGCCGCCGCCAGCCATGCCCTGGGCAGCGCCGATGGCGAGCGCGTGCGGCAGTTGTTGCGCAGCCTGCTTGCCGCGGGCGCGGACATCGATCAGCGCAACCAGCAGGGCCTGACCGCCCTGCATATCGCCTGCGGCGCCGCTGCCACCTGCCGGCCGGACCAGAGCGGTATCGATGCCGCGCTCGACATCCTGCTGGCCCGCGCCGGTGCCGTGCAGGCGCTGGATGCCGACGGCCGCTCGCCCCTGCACTACGCCGCCGCCCATGGCCAGTTGCAGGCGGTGCGCCGGCTGGTGGCACGCGGTGCCGATGTCGCCCTGGCCGACCGCCAGGGCTGGTCGCCGGTCGACCTGGCCGCGCACTACGGCCATACCGAGGTGCTGCAGGTGCTGCGCGCCACGGCGGCGCCGTCGAATCTGTTGCTGCGTCCGGGCTGAGGCGATTCAGCCGATGGCGGCCGGCGATGGCGGCCGGGCTTGATTCCGGCCCCGGCATCGGCGCCAGTTGCCGGAGGCCGGGTCGCGGCGACGCCCCGATGCAGCCAGCCGCAGCGCGATGGCTTTCCCGGGCCGCGAATAGTTGCAACTTTTTTCGCAATCCAGGCCCCACAGCCGGGCAAGTTGTACTACCGTTTGCGTGCCGCTACGGCCACCGGACTGCTGTTGGTCCGGCGCAACCACAGTCACAAGAGATAAAAAATCATGGCTCAAGCCAAGAAGGCTGCTAGCAAGAAGTCGGCGACGCCGGCCAAGAAGACCGCCACGGTCAAGCCGCCCAGCGTCAAGGAACTGCTCAACAAGTCGCAGTTGACCGCCCTGCTGGTCGAGCACTCCGGCGTCGACAAGAAGTCGGTCAATGCCGTGCTGGGCTCGCTGGAAGCGGTCATGACCTCTTCGGTCAGCATCAAGAAGGGGGCGTCGGGCTTCGTCCTGCCCGGGCTGCTCAAGATCACCTCCACCGCGGTGCCGGCCAAGCCCAAGCGCAAGGGCAAGGATCCGTTCACTGGCGAGGAGCGCATGTTCGCGGCCAAGCCGGCATCGGTGAAGGTCAAGGTCCGCCCGCTGAAGAAGATCAAGGACGCGGCACTCTGATTGCCGCCACGCCTGCGGCGCGCCCGCAGGCGGTGGCTTTTGCCAGGTGTCTGCGACGAACGGCGACCACTACGGTCGCCGTTCGTCGTTGTTGCGATAGCGTCAGCAAGGCCGCTTTCGGCTCGGGCGGATGTCCACCGGCCGGATGTCGCGCGGTTTTCGGGCGTCCCCGGCCGTCGGGATGCCCCGATGGCGAGCGGCCTTCAGTCCTGGTCGTCGTAATCGGCGCCGCGAATCATCGTCACCGGTCGTGGCGGTCCGCCCCAGTTCGGCTTGTCGCTGATGCCCAGCTCGGCTTCGCGCCGGGCCAATTCATCCTGCAACGCCTGCCGCCGTTCCTGCGGCAACTTCTGCCAATGGCAGTCCTCCAGGGCGCCGGTGAGGGCGTAGAGCAGGTTCAGGCTCGGCCGGAAGCCGGCCCGCTTGACCTTGACGAAGGCGTCGATGGCGCCGTGTTCGATCAACTCCTGGCGCGTATGGATGCCGACCTGGCGCAACCAGGCGGCCGACTTGGCGCCGATGTTGCGCAGGGTGTCGGTGGTCTGCTCGCTCATCTCAGGCTCTCCAGCCAGACCCGGGACACCGCCTCCATGCCCTGGCGATCGTCGTCGTCGAAGCGGCCGGGCAGCGGCGAATCGACATCGAATACGCCCAGCAGCTCGCCGGAAGCAGCGACCAGCGGCACGACGATCTCCGAGCGCGAGGCGGCATCGCAGGCGATGTGGCCGGGGAACTCATTCACGTCGGGCACCACCTGGGTGGCGCGGGTCACGGCCGCGGTGCCGCACACGCCCCTGCCCAGGGCAATGCGCACGCAGGCCGGCTGGCCCTGGAACGGGCCGACCACCAGTTCATTGCCATCGAAGAAATAAAAGCCGGCCCAGTTCAGGTCCGGCAGGGCATGGAACACCAGGGCGGCGAAGTTGGCGGCGTTGGCGATCCGGTCAGGCTCGCCGGCGAGCAGGGCGCGCGCCTGGCTGGCCAGATCCTGATAGACCTGCGCCTTGGTGCCTTCAGCAGTTGTGATCTTGAACATGCGCCCAAGTCTACCTTGGCGGCACTTTCCAGGGGCCGGCCCGGTGGCCGGCGCCAGCGTCGCGGCCGAAAGCCATGCATCGCGCCGACGCCGGCATCACCGGCCCCGGCTACCATGGGCTTACCTCCAGCCACCGGTAGACCCTCATGCCCTTGTATCTGATCAGCTTGCCGGAACCGGCCGCGGCCCGTGGTGCCGAGCCGCAGTTCTCCTTCACCGCCAGCGGCGCCGACGGCTTTGCCGCCGAACTCCAGGATGCCTTGCGTGGCAACGCCCTGTTCGAGCGCTGGAAGGCCACCCAGGATGACCCCGACGTGGTTCCCGATGACCTGGCGGCAACCGATCCGCAGGCCCAGGTGCAAGGCCAGCAAAGACACCTGACAATCCGCCTGAAGGTGCATACCGGCCTTTCGGGCGATGTCCTGCGTCACCGTCTGCACCTGCTGGCCGGTTCCCACTGGACCCTGGACGACGTGCGCTGAGCCCTTGCCTGCGCGCGGCCCTGGCCATCGCCCGCAACCCGCTCAGCCGGTGTTCTGGATGCCGGCGGCGATGCCGTTGACGGTGGTGACCAGGGCGTGCAGCAGGTCGGCATCGCGGCGCTCGCCGGCACGCCAGCGCTGCAACAGGTCGATCTGCAGCAGGCTGATCGGATCGACATAGGGATTGCGCAGCCGGATCGACTGGCGCAGGCGGCGATCGTCGGCGAGCAGTTGCTCCTGGTCCTTGAGCGCCAGCAGCACCGAGCGGGTGCGCTCGAATTCGGCGCTGATGTCGGGAAACATGCGCTCATGCAGGTCCGGCGCCAGTTGTTCGGAATAGCGCTGGAAAATGGCCAGGTCGGACTTGGCCAGCACCATCTCGACGTCGGCGACCAGGGTCTGGAAGAACGGCCAATCCCGGGCCATGTCCTGCACCGCGGCCAGGCCCAATTGATCGATGGCCGCGGTCAGGCCGCTGCCGACGCCGTACCAAGCTGTCATCCCGGCCCGGTTCTGGGCCCAGGCGAATACCCAGGGAATTGCGCGAAGTTGGGCGACGCCGCCGCTGCCGGCACGGCGTGAGGGCCGCGAGCCGATGCGCAGGCGTTCGATGACATCGATCGGGGTGACGGCGCGGAAGTAGTCGGTGAAATCCGGATGCTCGTGCACCAGGGCCCGGTAATGCCGGCGCGAGGCGTTGGCAATGATTTCCATATGGCGCCGCCAGTCGCGGTCCCGCGGCTCGGGCGGCCGGGGCCGCAGCGTCGCCGCCAGCACCGCGGCGGTGGCTTGTTCCAGGTTGCGCAGGGCCAGCGCGCGGATGCCGTATTTGCGATGGATGACCTCGCCCTGTTCGGTGACCCGCAGCACGCCATCGACCGATCCCCGCGGCGCGGCGTGCACGGCGTGGCCGGTCTTGCCGCCGCCGCGGCTGATCGAACCGCCGCGGCCGTGGAAGAAAACCAGGTCGACGCCGTGCTCGCCGGCCAGCTCGGTCAGTTCCACCTGGGCCTGCTGCACGGCCCAGCGCGAGGCCGCCAGGCCGCCATCCTTGGCGCTGTCGGAGTAGCCGAGCATGACCATCTGGCGGCCGTCACGGCGTTGCAGGTGCCGGCGGTAATCCGGATCCACGAACAGCTCGGCCATGATCCGTGCCGCCGCGGCCAGATCGTCGACGGTCTCGAACAGCGGCGCGACATCCAGCGCGGCATGGCCGTCCGCATCGACGCAACCTCCCAGGCGGGCCAGGGCCAGCACCGCCAGGACATCGACGCTGCTGCGGCTCATGCTGATGATGTAGGGACCGGTGGCGGCCTCGCCATGCTGTTGCCGGGCCCGGGCCAGGGTGCGGAATACGGCCAGGGTCGAGGCCGCCGGGTCGGTGTCGTCACCGGTTTCAGGCTGCGCATCAGGGCGCTCGCCGCTGGCGGCCGTGAGATCGTCCGGCGCAGTAGCGGCGAGCAGCTCGCGCAGGTCGGCCAGGCGCTGCCCGGCCGGCTGTTGCGGCCAGTCCGGCTGGCCGAGCACGCCCGCCAGGGCGGCCTCATGCACCGAAGCATCCTGGCGGATGTCCAGGGTCGCCAGATGAAAGCCGAAGGTGGCGACCTTGCGCAGCAGCCGCTGCAACGCGAAGCCGCCGGCATGGCTGCCGCGGTGCTGGCGCAGGCTGTCATTGATCAGGTGCAGGTCGGCCAGCAGCGCCTGGGCATCGGCATAACCTTCGGCCGGGTCTTCCAGTCGGGCGCCGATGAGCTGCAGCAATTGCCGGTAGGGCTGGTCGGCATGACGTGGCCGCAACTGCGCGGCCGCGGCCGGCAATCGCTCGCGATAATCATCCAGCCGTTCCAGCACCGCAGCCGAGACCGTGACCCGTGACTGCGTCTGGCTGAGCAGATCGGCCAGGTGGCCCAGATCGCGCTGGTAGGCCTCGCAGATGCGCTGGCGCTGGCCGGCCAGCACCGTGGCGATGGTGCCGGCGCCGACATTGGGATTGCCGTCCATGTCGCCGCCGACCCAGGAGGCAAAGCGCAGCAGCGGCGGCACGCGAAGGCCGTTGCCGTCGGCACTGTCGGTATCCGCGTGCGCGTCCCTGCCAGCGTCGGCGCAGTCGGGCAGCGCGGCCAGCACCGCCTCGAACACTTCGTGGAATACCGGCACCACCGCGTACAGGACGTGGCTTAGATAGAAGCTGACGTGATCGAACTCGTCCTCGACCGCCGGTCGCTCGGCCGGCGTTTCCGCCGTCTGCCAGGCAGTGGTCAGGGCCATGCGGATGCGCGCGGTATCGGCCTGGCGTTCATGCGGCGTGCGCATGCGGTCCAGGTCGTTGACCAGGCAGCGCACGATGATGCGTTCTTTGTCCAGCAGCGCCGGGCGCACGGCCTGGGTTGGATGGGCAGTGAACACCGGCTCGATGCGCAGGCGCGGCAGCAGCGCACGGATCTGCGCCCCGGTGACGCCGTCGGCGCAAAGCTTGCCAATCACCGCTTCCAGGCCACCGGGTTGCGGCGGGGTGTCGGGCTCGCGCTGGTAATCGCGGCGGCGGCGGATGCGGTGCACCTGCTCGGCCAGGTTGATGGCCCGGAACCAGGCTGCGAACGCACGCACGGTGAGTTCGGTCTCGGCCGGCGTCAACTGCTGCAGGGCAGCGACCAGAGCCGACAGCGGCTCGGGTTGTTCGCGGCGCTGGATGGCAAGCTGGCGCAGACTCTCGACCCGGGCCAGGAAGTGCGGGGAAACCTGGTCGGCCAGGACCTCGCCGACCAGGGCGCCGAGCCGGCGCACGTCCTCGCGCAGGGGCGCGTCGGTGGCGACGAAATCATCGGCGCGGCCGCCGACCGGTTCGGAATCTGTGCTTGAGTTCATGGCGCCAGCTTAGCCGGGTTGGCTCTGGCGATCGTCACTGATCCGGCCGGCGGCCGTGGCGACAGGTGGCTGCCCGGTTTCTTGCGGCGGTCGCACGGCCGCTGCCGCCGGCCGCCGCGGCAACGGGATTTTCAGTAGGCGCAGTCGCGGAACAGGGGGTCGATGTCGCCCCCCCAGCGCTGCCGGAACAGGTCGAGCTTGACCTCGGCCGGGCAGACGCCGGCGGCAACGAATTCCAGCAGCGGTTCCAGGAAGATGCGCTCGTCGGCATCATGCCGGTTGCGGATGTCGCGCCGGGCCAGGCCGTCGGCGGCAATGGCCAGCACCTGCTTGGCCAGGTCGTTGACCGTGCCCTTGCGGAACCGGGTTTTCAGCGCCGTGCGCGGTACCTGGTCGCGCAACTGATGACGTTCCTCGCGGCTGAAATCCCGGATCAGATCCCAGGCTGCATCCAGCGCCTGCTGATCGTAGAGCAGGCCGGTCCAGAACGCGGGCAGGGCGCAGAGCTGGTTCCAGGGCCCGGCATCGGCGCCGCGCATTTCCAGATAACGCTTCAGGCGCACTTCCGGAAACACGGTGGTGGCGTGGTCGGCCCAGTCCTTGATCGTCGGCAACTCGCCGGGCAGGGCCGGCAGGCGGCCGGCCATGAAATCGCGGAAGCTCTGGCCGGCGGCGTTGATGTTGTCACCGTCGCGCTCGACGAAGTACATCGGCACATCCAGCAGCCAGTCGGCATAGCGCTCGAAGCCGAAGCCGTCCTCGAAGACGAAATCGAGCATGCCGGTGCGGTCCGGATCGGTATCGGTCCAGATATGCGAGCGGTAGCTCATGAAGCCGTTGGGCTGGCCTTCGGTGAACGGCGAGTTGGCGAACAGCGCCGTGGCCACCGGCTGCAGCGCCAGGGCAACGCGGAACTTGCGCACCATGTCGGCTTCGCTGGAAAAATCCAGGTTCACCTGCACGGTGCAGGTGCGGGTCATCATGTCCAGGCCCAGGTTGCCCTTGGTCGGCATGTAGTTGCGCATGATCACGTAGCGGCTCTTGGGCATCCAGGGCATATCCTGGCGCGCCCATTTGGGCTGGAAGCCCATGCCGACAAAGCCTACGCCGAGCGGATCAGCCACCGCCTTGACCTGGGCCAGGTGGGTGTTGACCTCGCGGCAGGTGTCGTGGATGTGCTTGACCTGGGCGCCGGACAGTTCCAGTTGTCCGGCCGGCTCCAGGGTGATGCTGGCGCCGTCTTCGTGCGACAGGGCAATCAGATGCCCGTCTTCGCGCACCGGCTGCCAGCCATAGCGGCTGGCCAGGCCTTCAAGCACGGCGCGGATCGAGCGTTCGCCGTCATGGGGCAACGGCCGCAGATCATCGGTGCGGAAACCGAACTTCTCGTGCTCGGTGCCGATGTGCCAGTGCTCGCGCGGTTTGCAGCCGTCAGCCAGCCACTGGCTCAGTTGCGTGGGGCAGGTGATGCCGGGGGAAGTGTCGCTCACGCCAGGGTTTCCAAGGTGGCAAATGAAGACACCGCCGCGCTGGCGACGGTGGGCAGGGCAGTGTAGCCGAATGCCGATGACAGACCGTCTGCCGACGCCGGTTGCGCCTCGGGCCGGGCGCCCGGCCGGAGCCATGACCGGGGCCGCTGCCGATTGCCCGTTTTCGCGCCGCCGCGCATTACCGTTCCACGGCCATGGCCGGATCCGGATGCGGTCTGCGTTACAGGCTGGATGGATTGTCTATCCATGCGCGGGTCCGTTACGGGCAGGTTGCCCAGGCGGGGGCGGGCGCGAACTTCAGCCGGGGAATTTCACGGCTTCGCGCTCCACAAAATCGGGATTTATCGGAGAGACGCTGGCTATGGCAATGTCATGGATGTACTGGAATCGTGGTCGGGCGGCGCGGCAGTGGCCGGTACCGGCCTGTGGGCTGGTGATGGTGTTGGCAATGACGCTGGGCCCGGCCCAGGCGATGGCCCTGGAGCAGCCTGCAGGCGGTCTGCAGGTGGTGGAGGTGAGCGGGCTGAATACCGGCCCCATTCCCGATGGCACCGGCGTTCCCACGCCATGCGGCAATCCGGGTGCGCCACTGAACATCCTGTTCGAGGTGCCGGCGCTTGCCGGCCCCATCGTCGATGTCGAGGTGGCGATGAGTGGCGCGCACACATGGCTGGGCGATCTGACCGCCGAGCTGATTGCCCCTGACGCCACGACCCGGCACATCCTGTTCGGCAGTGTCGGCGCAACCAGCGCCTCCCATTGTGGCGACGCGTCCGATTTCGCCGGGCCCTATGTCTTTTCCGATGCCGCCGAACCGCCACACGGCGGCCTGTGGCAGGCGGCAACGGTCGCCGGCGCTGTCGAGGCAGTCCCGTCGGGCAGCTACTTCACCACCGGCAGCGGCGGTCACGGCGCCATCAACCCGATGCCGGCCACCAGCCTGGCTGCGGCGTTCGGCGGCCTGAGCGCCAGCCAGGCCATGGGCTTCTGGGTCCTGCGCATCACCGACGGCGGCCAAGGCGATACCGGCAGCATCAACACGGCCACCCTGCGCCTGTATATCGAGGATCAGGACAGTCTGTTCGCCAATGGCTTCGAGAACGATCTGGTCACGACGGTGGAGCACTTCGACAACGTCAACACGCTGGCAGGCAAGGGCTGGCTGCTGCAGAACAACAGCCAGCCTGAGGGCGCCCACAGCTGGTTCCAGGGTAATCCCAGCGTCTTCCCGGCGCATCAAGGCAATGACAACGCTTACATTGCCTCCAACTATCGCGCCGTGGCCAGCGAAGCCCCCGGTACGATCAGCGCTTGGCTGGTGACGCCGCTGCTGGCCTTCAACGGCGACTCATCGGTCTCGTTCTGGACCAGCACGAGCACCGCTCAAGGCTTCTACGACCGCCTGGAAGTGCGGGTGTGCCGCGGCTGGCCGTGCTCGGACATGGGTTCCAGTGCCACCAGTGTCGGCGGCTTCACCAGCACCCTGTTGACGATCAACCCGGATCTGGGCCCGGGCGTCTACCCGGAAGAGTGGATGCAGTACGTGCTCACGGCGGCCGACGGCCTGCCGACCAACGGCTATGGCCGCATCGCCTTCCGCTACCACGTCACCGACGGCGGCCCACAAGGCAGCAACTCGGATTACATCGGTCTGGACACGGTGGAAATCCGGACGCGGGCGATCGAAGGCCACGGCCTGCCCGAAGTCAGCGCGGTGCCGACCCCGGCTCCGACCCCCGCTTCATCGGCTGCGGTCACCGGCAGCCGCTGAGGCGGCGGCCGGGCGGACGGCGCGCCAGGCCCGCATTGCTGGTCCGCCAACGAAACACCCGGCCGGCCCGATTGGCTGGCCGGGTCGGCAAAAGTGGCCGTTGTCGGCCGGCCCAAGGAGTCGCGTGATCAGCGATAGCCGATGCCGCCAGCCACCGGCGCCGTCGTGGTCACCCCGGCCGGCGCTGCCGGAGTCGCGGGAGCTGCCGTCGCCGCCGTGCCGCGGCGTCGGCGCATATCGCGCCAACGCTCACGCATCTGGTACAGGCTCAGGTACAGCACCGGGATCAGGAACAGGGTGATGACGGTGGCGAACATGATGCCGAAGGCCAGCGAGGTCGCCATCGGGATGATCAGCTGGGCCTGCAGGCTGCGCTCGACCAGCACCGGTGCCAGGCCGAAGAAGGTGGTCAGCGAGGTCAGCCAGATCGCCCGGAAGCGCTGTGTGCCCGATTCCACCACTGCCTGGCGCACGCTCATGCCCTGGCTGCGGGCGCGGCCGATGAAGTGCAGCATCAGCAGCGAATCGTTGGTCAGCACGCCGGCCAAGGCGACCACGCCGAATAGGCTCATCATCGAGAAATTCAGGCCCATGAGCCAATGGCCGGCCACCGCGCCGACGACGCCGAACGGGATCACCGACATGATGATCAGCGGCTTGGCGTAGGACTTCAGCGGGATCGCCAGCAGGGCGTAGATCAGGAACAAGCCGATCAGCAGGGCGCGGGTGATCTGCGCCAGGGCGCTCGCACTTTCGGCCATGGAGCCGCCGCCGACCTCGGCCACGCTGGGGTAGCGTGCGAACAGCCCGGGCAGGAACTCCCGGCGCAGATCGGGAATGATCTCCTCGGCGCTGGTGCGGGCGCTGTCGATGTCGGCCAGGATGCGCGCCGAGCGCTTGCGGTCGATGCGGTTGATGCGCGTGTAGCTGCTGGCGATCTCGGCATCGGCGACGATATGGAACGGCACCTGGCCGCCATCGGGGGTGCGGATGCGCATGCTCTCCAGGTTCGCCAGCGAGCGCCGCTCCTCCAGCGGATAGCGCACCATCACCCGCACTTCGTCCTTGCCGCGCTGGATGCGCTGGGCTTCCTCGCCGTAGAAGGCCTGGCGCACCTGCCGGCCCAGGTCGGTCTGGGTCAGGCCCAGCGCCTGCGCCTCGGGCTTGATGTGCAGGCGCACTTCCTGGCTGCCGGCATCCAGGGTCGATTCGATGCCGTAGACGCCGTCGTACTCGCGCAGCTTGGCCAGCAGCTCGTCGGAAGCGGCCTCGAGCTGGGCGAAGTCCTCGCTGGTCAGGCGGATGTCGATCGGCCGGCCGCCGGGGTTGGTGCTGGCAAAGATGCGCATCTCCTTGGCGCCGGCGATCTCGCCGACGTGTTCGCGCCAGCGCTCGGTGATCTGGAAGGCATCCCAGCTCCGACTCTCGCCCTTGCTCAACTCCACCACCATGTTGCCGGCGGTGTCGCCGTTGGTGAATACCAGAACATTGCGCAGCAGCGTGCCCTCGGCGTCGACATCGCGCTGGTAGTCGGCCTCGACCTGGGCGATCGCATCCTGCATGCGCTGCAGCGCCACATCGCGCGATTGCGACGAAGAACCATCGGCCAGGCGCATGTTGGCCTGGATGAAATCGCTGGGCACATCATCGAAGAAGACGAAGCGCACCAGGCCACCACCGAGCACGCCGGCGACCAGAATGATGCTGGACAGGAATAGCGCCAGCGTGGTGCCGCGGTGGCGCAGGGCCCAGCCGATCATCGGCCGGTAGCGCTGCTGGATGAAGTCTTCCATGGCGCGGCTGAAGCGCTGTTGCATCCGGCCCAGCGGCCCCGGGTTGGTTGGCAGCGGCCCCATCCGCGCCAGATGCGCCGGCAGGATCAGCTTGGATTCCACCAGCGAGAACGCCAGGCACAGCACCATCACCCAGCAGATCGAGACCAGGAATACGGCAAAGCCGCCCTCGATGAACAGCATCGGGATGAACACCGCCATCGTGGTCAACACGCCGAAGGTGGCCGGCATCGCCACCTTGCGTGCGCCGCGGATCACGTTCTCGACCTGGTAGCCGTGTTTGTGGGTTTGGGTGTGGACGCTCTCGCCGATGATGATCGCGTCATCGACGATGATGCCCAGTGCCAGCAGGAAGCCGAACAGGCTGATCAGGTTGATGTTGGCCGCGAACGGACCCAGCGGCATCAGCCAGACCGCGCCCAGGAAGGCGATCGGGATGCCCAGGGCGACCCAGAACGCCAGCTTCAGGCGCAGGAACAGGGCCAGGCAGGCGAACACCAGCAGGGTGCCGGCCAGCATGTTGCGCACCATCATGTTCAGACGGTCCTTGAGGTAGAACGAGGTATCGCCCCACACCGCCAGCTTCGCACCTTGCGGCAGGGTCGCGCGTCGGGCCTCGACGTAGGCGTTGACGGCGTCGGAGATGGCGATGTCATTGCCGCCCTCGGTGGCGATCACGTTCATGCTCAGCGCCGGCTGGCCGTCGAACAGCGCGTAGTCCTCGCTTTCAGCGAAGTCGTCGCGGATCGTGGCCACGTCCGACAGTCGCAGGCGGGTGCCGTCGGGATCGGTGCGCAGCACGATGTCGGCGAACTCCTCGCCGGTATAGACCTGGCCCTTGGTGCGCAGCAGGATGTCGCCGGCATCGGTGCGGATGGAGCCGCCGGGCAGGTCGATCGAGGAGCGACGTACCGCCTGGGCGATCTCGTCGAAGGTCAGGGCGAACTTGCGCAGGTTGGCCTCGCTGACTTCGATCGCCATCTCGTAGGCGCGGTCGCCGACCAGGTTCACCGTGCGCACCCCCGGCAGCACCTGCAGGTCGTCGCGGATCTGCCGCGCCAGCGCCTTGCGCGCGCGGTCGTCCAGATCGCCGTAGACGGTGACCCAGACCACCTGCTGCTCGAACAGCACCTCGGAGATGATCGGCTTCTCGGTTTCGGCCGGAAAGTTGGGGATGGCATCTACGCGCAGCTTCACTTCGTCCAGCACCTTGCTGCTGTCGTAGCTGGTGACCACCTCGATCACCACCGTGCCGGCGCCCTCGCGCGCGGTGCTGCGGATCTCCTTGATCCCCTGGATGTCGGCGATCGCCTCCTCGATCTTGATGATCACGCCTTCCTCGACCTCGGCCGGCGCGGCGCCGCGATAGGGCACCAGCACCTGCACCATGTTCGATTCGAACTCGGGGAAGGTGCGCTTCTGGACGTTGGCGAAGGAGATCAGGCCGGCGATGACGATCGCCAGCATCAACAGGTTGGCGGCGACGGTATTGCGCGCGAACCAGCCGATGATGCCTTCATGGCTGTCGTTGTACGGATCGCGGTTCATCGCGTGTCCCCGTCTTGCGAGGTGTCGCTGGCGGCGTCGGTGTCGTCGTTGTCGTCGGTGTCCTGCGCTGACGGCGGCGGCTCGCCTTCGGGTGCGGTTGCCGGGATGGGCTCGGGAGCCGGCGCAAGCTCAGCGGCGACCGGAGGATTGAGTCCGCTGCCATCCGGGTCGTCCGTGGCTGCTGCGGGCGCCTCAGCGGTGGCGCTGGCCGCTTCGCCTTCGATGCGCACGCTCATGCCGTCGACCGGAGCTTCCAGGCTGGACACCACCACCCGTTCGCCGGCGTGCAGGCCGGCATCGATGTAGGCGTGGCTGGCGTCCGAGCGCACGATGCTGATCTGGCGCAGGCGCAGCCGGTCCTGGTCATCGACCACCATCACCTGGTTGCCGGCGCGGATCGCCAGGCGCGGCACGGTCACCGCCGCCGCGCCAATGCTGGCCGGCAAGTCGGCGTGGACGAAGGTGCCGAAACTCAGCGGGCCGCCGTCGTGGCCGCCGGTCAGGTTGTAGGGATCTTCCACGCTGGCGACCGCGTACAGCACCCGCGAGCGTTCGTCGATGACGCTTTCCGAGCGCACGATGCGCGCCGGCCACGAGCGTGCCTGGCCAGCGACCCGGGCGCGCAGGGTGATCGCCAGGCCGGTGTCGTCGTCCGGTGCCGGCAACTGCACGAAGCTGGCGTCATGTTCGGTCAGCGGCAGCCGGATCTCGGCCGTGCCTGTGGCCCAGGCCATGGCCAGGGCCGAGCCGGTGCTGACGTACTGGCCGACATCCACGCGCTTTTCCCTCATCAGGCCGTCGTAGGGGGCACGGATCACGGTCCGGTCCATGTCCACCCGCGCCCGCTGCAGGTCGGCCTGGGCCGAGCGCAGGTTGGCCTGCGCCTCGGCGACATAGGGCTTGCGCAGCACCAGGTCGCTGGGCGTGCCGGGACGACGCAGGTTCTCCCAGTCGCGCAGGGCCTGATCGGCGCGCGCCTGTTCCTGGGCCAGCAGCGCCTGGCGGTTGGCCACCGCCGCTTCGGCCCGGCGCAGGGCGGCATCGTAGTCGCGGCCGTCGATGCGCAGCAGGACCTCGCCCCGGCGGAAGAAGCCGCCGGCGTTGAAGGCCTCGCCGACCTGCGTGATGACGCCGGAAACCTCGGCCACCAGCAGGGTTTCGGTACGCGCTTGCACCGTGCCCTGGGTGCGCACGTGGAAACGCGCATCGACCTGTTGCGCCGGCTCGACCTGCACCAGGGGCGAGGTCACGGCCGCCTCCTGGCGTGGCGGTTCGGGCCGGGATGTGATCAGCACCATCGCCAGAATGACGGCGACGACGAGGATGACCAGGGGCAGCAGGCGCTTGAGCAGGCGCATCGGCGGGATCTCGCAGCTATTGGATTATGGTCTGCCATTGTCGTCATAAGCGCGGCCGCCGACAGGGCCGGAAGTCAGGGTTTGGACGGTGACACCGCTCACCCCCGGCAAGGTGGAATGCTTGGCCGCCGCTGCCGCCGGCAGGGCAAGGCTGGCAGCGCCGGCATGGCCCGGATACGCTGCCGGCCCCGGGTATTCGCCCGTTTGCTGGCCCGACACGATGCCGCCATGCCCGATTCGATTTGCCCCGTCCCGGCCGTGGCCATGACCGGCGCGGACGCCGCTGGCGCCGATTCTGTCCCTGGCGGGCCTCATTCCGCTCAGCCCGGGAAGCCCGGACCCGCGCCAGGGTCAGCGCCAGGCCTGGACCGCAGCCAGGCGCAGGCCCGCGTCGACCGGATTCTCGCTTTCCGGCAGGAACTGGCGCAGTTGCAGGGCGAAGGCGTGGCGCAGTTGCCGCAGGCGGTTGCCCAGGCCATCGACGGCCATCATCGGGCCCTGCTGGCGCAGATGGCGCAGCAGCATGATGTCGATGCCAGCCCGGCCGCGCGGCAGTTGTCCTGGGGCATGCGCATCGCATCGCTGTGCGGCGGCCTGGCGCTGTCGGCGGCGCTTTATTTCTTTTTTCTGCAGGTCTGGGGCGGCCTGGCCACCGCGGTCAAGGTGGTGCTGCTGGTGGCGGCACCGGTGCTGGCGGTACTTGGCGCCGCCTTCGCCGCCCGGCGCGAGCGCAGCCTGTACTTCACCTCGCTGCTGGCCCTGGTCGCCGTGGCCGCCTTCGTGCTCGGGCTGTGGCTGCTGGCGGACATCTTCAACCGCACGCCATCGCCGGCGGCATTCCTGGTCTGGGCGGTGTTCGCCGGCCTGCTCGCCTACGCCTGGGGCTTGCGCCTGATCCTGGCCGTGGCGCTGGGGTTTCTCGCCGTCTGGCTGGCGGCGATGGCCGGTGGCTGGGCTGGCCGTGACTGGCTCGCCTTTGGCGACACGCCCGAAACCTTCCTGTTCGCCGGCCTGGTGCTGGCGCTGGCCGGGGGCTGGCATCCACCGCGCCCGGCCGGGTTCGCCAGCCTGTGGACCGGATGGGGTCTGGCCTTGCTGCTGGCGGTGGCGCTGCTGCTGTCGGTCTGGGGCCAGGCCAGCAGCCTGCCGCTGCCGGTGGCGCGGATCGAGCTGGCCTACCAGATCGCCGGCCTGCTGTTGGCGGCCGCCACCCTCTGGCTCGGCATCCACCGCGACTGGTCGGCCGTGGCCAACCTGGGCGTCGGCTTCCTGGTACTGAACCTGTATGTGCGCTTTTTTGAGTGGTGGTGGGACTGGCTGCCACGGGCACTGTTCTTCCTGATCCTGGGCCTGGTGTCGGTGGCGGTGCTGGTCTTGCTGATGCGGCTGCGCCGGCGCCGGACCGGAGACGCCCGATGAGGCGGCTGGCAGGGCTGGCCCTGCTGCTGGCGGTGGCCGCTCCGGCCTGGTTGCTGGCCGGCGCGGCCTGGAACCGTGTCGGCGAACCGCGCGCATCGCTGGTCCTGGACAGCGGGGAACTGGCGGCCACGCGCGGTCACGGCGCTCCCGGCGGCGTCTCCCTGCGCCTGCGCTGGAACGGCGTGGCCGAACAGGTGCTGGCTGCCGAACGCCTGCGGCTGCTGGGTTTTGATCTGTCGCCACCGGCCCATTCGCGGCGGGTCCGGCAACGCAGAGCCTATGCCCTGTTCGAGCTGGACAGTGCACGCTGGCAGGCGCAGGTCGACCAGGCCCAGGCGGCCTTGGTTGCGGTCAGCGGCGGCGTGCAGCCGGAGCCCATGGCAGCCATGGCTGGCGGCGAGCAAGCGATGATCGACCCGGAGCCGGAAGCTGAGTCCGAACCAGAACCCGATTCCGACGCTGGCGCCGATGCCCTCCGCCCGCCGACGGTCCGCGCCGCGCGCTGGCGTCTGCAGCAAGCACAACAAGCCTCGCGCCTGTTTCTGCGCGAGGTCGCGCCCGATGCCGACAGCCTGCATGCGCTGTGCGCCGATCCCGAACGCTGCCTGGTGTTGCCGGTGGGCGTCAGGCTGCTCGTGCAGCCAGTGTCCCTGGACAGCAGATCCAGCGACGACAGGGATGGCGAGCCCGCACGCACCGCCCTGCGTGGCCAGTTGACCAGCGAGCTGTTGCCGACGATCCATGTGTCGCCGCGCTGGCATCCGTTGCTGTCGAGCGCGCTGTCGGCACAGCAGGCCGAGGCGGCGCGCCGGCGTCGGCAGCACGATTCCGATGCCGCCATCGCCGGCCACGACAACGATGCAGCACCGGCCACTCGCTGGCAGGTGCTGGTTCACCAGGGTCGGCGGCTGGAACTGTGGCTGGCCGGAGTGACTGTCGGCGATTGAGCGATAGCGCTGGCGGCTGCGGGCGGAGCCGCCGTCGTCAGTCGTCAGTTGTCGCTGCGTGCTTTCGCCCGCGCCTGCGCCGCCTTGGTGCGGTGATCGGGACTTGCCGACCAGGGATCATCGGGCCAGGGGTGGCGCGGATAGCGGCCTTTCAGTTCCTTCTTCACTTCCGGGTAGGTGCGCTGCCAGAAGCCGGCCAGGTCGGCGGTGACCTGGATCGGTCGTTGCGCCGGTGACAGCAGGTGCAGCAGCACCGGCACCTTGCCGCCGGCCACCGTCGGCGTGTTCGCGCAGCCGAACATTTCCTGCAGCTTGACTGGCAGCACCGGCGCCTGCCCGGGCTCGTAATGCAGGCGCAGACGGCGACCGCTGGGCACCGCCAGGCTTGCCGGTGCCAGCCGTTCCAGCGCCTGCTGCTGGCCATGGTCGAGCCGGGCTTGCACGGCGTTGGCCAGATCGCCAGCGGTCAACGCAGACAGCTTGGGCTTGCCGGCCAGGAACGGTGCCAGCCACTGTTCCAGTTCTTCCAGCAGCGCCTCGTTGGAAAAATCAGGCAGGGCCAGCTCCGGGCACCAGTGCGCCAGGCAGCGCACCCGCGCCAGCCACTGCTCCAGCGCCGGCGTCCAGGGCAGGGCCGCCAGGCCGAGCTGGCGCACACCATCGAGCAGGCCGGCCAGGCGCTGCTCGGGGTCGACCTGGGCCAGGCGCTCGCGCTCCAGCACCAGCGCCATGAAGCGGTGTTCGCGAAATACCGCCACCGATTGCGTGGCCGGATCGAAACGACCTTGCTCGACGGTGCTGAAGCGCTCCGGGAAACGGCCTTGCAACTGTTCCGGGTCAAACGGTGCGGCGAGCTGGATCAGGCTGTCGCGCGGGTCGTAGCGCAAGCCGGCGACCACCAGCCAGGGTTCGCCGCGCAGCGCCGAGTCCGGGGCCAGGCGGGCGCCGCGACCATTGCTCAGCGCATAACGATCGCCGCTCTGGCGTCGGGCGATGCGGTCCGGCCAGGCCGCGAGCAGCAGGTTGCCGAGCTGATGGCTGTCGATCTGCGCAGGCACCGGGCCGCCACCCAGGCGTCGATGCCAGTTGCCGGCCTGCTGCTGCAGTTGTGCCAGAACATCGCGGCGACCATCCAGGCCGGTACGCCGGTCCTGCCGGAAGGCGGCCAACTGGCGCCAGCGACTTTCGATGCGGTCGTCGCGCGCGGCTTCGCCGCGCAAGGGATCGCGGCCGTCGAGCAGGGCCGCCAGGTCGGCGGTCAGGGCGCGATTTCCTTGGTGGTCATCAACGTCGTCGGCGGTGGCCAGCATCATCGCCGCCAAGCGCGGATGGCAGCCCAGTGTGAGCATGCGCCGGCCCAGGGCGGTAATTGAACCGGCATCGTCGAGCGCGCCCAGGGCCTGCAGGGTCTGCCGGGCCTGAGCCAGGTGGCCGGGCGGCGGTGGCTCCAGGAAGGGCAGGCCGGGCGCGCCCCAGGCGGCCAGCTCCAGGCACAGGCCGGCCAGGTCCACCTGCGCGATCTCGGGCCGGGTCTGCGGTTCCAGGCGCAGGCTTTCCGGCCACAGCCGGTAGCAGCGGCCCGGTCCCAGTCGCCCGGCCCGGCCAGCGCGCTGGGCCGCCGATGCGGCCGAGACATTGACCGTGACCAGGCGCGAGAAGCCGGAGTTGGCATCCAGGCGCGGTTCGCGCGCCAGGCCGGTATCGATCACCGCGCGCACACCGGGCAGGGTCAGGCTGGATTCGGCGACGTTGGTCGCCAGCACCACGCGCCGCTGGCCATCCGCGGCTGGCGCCAGCACGGCGGTTTGACGGGACAGGTCAAGCTCGCCATGCAGGGTCAGCACTTGCACGTCATCGCCCGGGGGACTGCGTTGCAGGCGTCCGGCCAGGCGGTCGATCTCGCGCCGGCCGGGCAGGAATACCAGCACATCGCCCCCGCCCTCGCGCAGCGCCCGGTCGAGAATCCTCGGCACGGCGTCGACCGCGGTTTCATCCGGACGCAGCGGCGGATGGCTGATGTCGACCGGATGGCTGCGGCCCTGCGAGCGCAGGCGCGGCGCATCCAGGAAGCGGGCCAGGCGCTCGCCGTCCAGGGTCGCCGACATCACCAGCAGGCGCAGGTCCGGGCGCAGGCCGGTCTGCACGTCCATCGCCAGCGCCAGGGCCAGATCGCTGTGCAGGTGACGCTCGTGGAATTCGTCGAACAGCAGGGCGCCAATGCCTTCCAGGCCGGGATCGTCCTGCAGCAGGCGCGTGGCGATGCCCTCGGTGACCACCTCGATGCGGGTGGCGGCGCTGACCCGGCTGTCAAAGCGCACCCGGTAGCCGACGGTGGCACCCACCTCCTCGCCCAGCTGCCGGGCCATGTAACTGGCGGCGGCGCGCGCGGCGACCCGGCGCGGCTCGAGCATGATCAGCTTGCGCCCGGCCAGCCAGCCGGCATCAAGCAGGGCCAGCGGCACGCGCGTGGTCTTGCCGGCACCGGGCGGGGCTTCCAGCACCAGGCGGGTGCCAGTTTCAAGCTGGGCCAGCAGTTGCGGCAACAACGACTCGATTGGCAGCGGCAGTGGCGTCGGTCTCATCGGTTCAGGATAACCAGCGCCGGCAGGATGGCGACAGCGGTGATAAGTGGATGGCTGTTCCGCGGGTATCAGCCTGCGCCAAGCTGAAGTCGCAGGCGGCCGATCTACCGAGGCCGGTCTACCGGGATAAAGAGTTAGCCCAAAAGCTGAGGGCGCCCTGTCGGGCGCCCTCGCTGCTTTACCGCCGGCCCGGGCCGGCCGGAATGTTTTCCGCTCAGCGCGTCTGACGCTGGCGAGCCATGGCCGCCTGTGCCCGCGCCTCGCTGGCCGCGGCATCGGCGCGCGGTCGGGGCGCGGCCTTCTGCGCGCCCGCTGGCAGCATTACAGGCTCGACGCGGCGGCTCTTGGCCGCTGCCGCCTTGCTCACCGGCGTTGTTGGCGCCACGCCCGAAGGCGCATGGTCGTCGCCCTGGACATAGGCGCGGCTGGCGCTACGCCAACCGCGCGCCATCATCACCGGATAGCTGGAGTTGTCCAGGCAGCCGGCGAAGATGCTGGCATTGATCGGGCAGATCTTCATATAGCCGTCGAACTGGTAGGTGCCGACCAGGGTTTCAAATACCAGCACCGTATCCGGGTTCTCCTGCACGACGATGATGTTGGTGTCGTCGGGCGCGTTGTAGAAACCGTAGGCCGGATGGTGTTGCAGCGCGAAGCTGTCGCACCAGCCCGCAGTGCTGTCCTGCGGCCGGCAACCCTCGTAGTAGTCGCCCACCGAGTCGTAAGTCAGCTCGTCGAACACCAGCACTTCACCCATGAACGGGAAGTCCACGTAATCGCCACCGCGCGGGCTCCAGTCCATGACGATCTGCCATTCGCCCAGCCACAGCTCGGTCTTGGGGTCGATGTCCAGGTCCTGGCTGAGGCGGAAATCGAAGCGCTCGATGTCGATCTCCTGACCGCCCCAGGTCAGTATGGCGGTGGTCTCGGTGTGGAAGTCCACGCGTAGCGGCCGCAGCGCCGCCGCCGGGGTGACCAACTGCGGCGGCGTGAACGTGCTGCAGGTCGGGCAGGTGCCGTTCTGCGCCGTCCACACCTCGTTGGTCTGGAACGTCACCTGATCCTGCATCTGGCCGCTGGCGGTGAACCAGGTCGCCCGACGCGGGCTGCCGCTGGCCATGTAGGTGTAGGCGGCCAGGAAGATGAAGTCGTCCTGGATCTCGATGTTGTAGCCGACTCCGTCCTCGGCAGGATTCCACCACCAGCCGCTCTCCGGCGTGAATCGGGTCACCTGGGCCGAGGCGGTGGCCGGCAGCAGGCTGGCCATCAAAGCGGCCAGCAGAAGGGCAGCAAGAGGCTTGTACATGGCGGAGTTCCTGATTGTCGGCGGGTGGAGTTGCAGACTAGTTGCCGGGCGTTAACCGGCTCTGAACTGTCCGCAAACTGTGGGCGAACATAGCAAGCCGGGTGCAGCCGAACCGTGATCGGTGCCGCGGTGTCTGGCGTGATTCGCGCGGTTGCGATATCGGCACGGCCCAAGCTTCGGTTGCGAAGGGACGGGGGGCCAAGACGGCGGTGCTGCCTGCCAGCGGCGGGCAGCCGGGCTAGACTGTGCGGCCTTTTGGCTGGGCAACCGGGCTTGCAATGGAACTGATCGACATCGGCGTCAACCTCAGCCACGAATCCTTCCGCCATGACCTGGAGGCGGTGCTGGAGCGGGCGCGGGCGGCGGGCGTGGTGCAGATGGTGGTGACCGGGGCCAGTGAGGCCGGCAGTGTTGCGGCGCGGGAACTGGCGCGGGCGCATCCGGAATTCCTGTTCGCCACTGCTGGCGTGCATCCGCACCTGGCGAGCGAGTTGACCGCCGATACCGAGAGCGTGCTGCGCGAGCTGCATGCCTGCGACGAGGTGCGGGCGGTGGGCGAGTGCGGCCTGGACTATCACCGCGATCTGTCGCCGCGGCCGGTGCAGCGCCGTGCCTTCGAGCGGCAACTGGAACTGGCGGTGGCTTCAGGCAAGCCGCTGTTCCTGCACCAGCGCGATGCCCACGATGACTTCATGGCGATCATGCGCGGGTTCCAGGGCCGGATCGGGCCGGCGGTGGTGCATTGCTTCACCGGCACCGGCGCTGAGCTGCGCGATTACCTGGAGGCCGGCTGGCATGTCGGCATCACCGGCTGGCTGTGCGATGAGCGCCGTGGCCGGCATCTGCGCGAGCTGGTGAAGGAGATACCGGCCGATCGGCTGATGGTCGAGACCGACTCGCCCTACCTGCTGCCGCGCAACTTGCGGCCGATGCCTTCGCACCGGCGCAACGAGCCGATGTACCTGCCGCATATCGTCGAGGAACTGGCCCGCGACCGGGGTGAGCCGGTGGCACAAACCGCGTCTGCCAGCACCGCCACTGCGCGCGCTTTCTTCCGCCTGCCTGCACTCCGCGCCGACGCCTGATCGTAGTAAGGTGGCCTCCCGGCCCCGGCCCGAAATTCAAACAACCTATGGAATGGCTTGCCGACCCGTCCGCCTGGATGGGCTTGCTGACCCTGATCGTGCTCGAGCTGGTGCTGGGCATCGACAATCTTGTGTTCATCGCCATCCTGGCCGACAAGCTGCCGCCGCACCAGCGCGACAAGGCACGACTGATCGGTCTGAGCCTGGCCCTGATCATGCGCCTGGCCCTGCTGGGGGCGATCAGCTGGATGGTGACGCTGACCCGGCCGCTGTTCGAAGTCTTCGGCCATGGTTTTTCAGGTCGTGACCTGATCATGCTGCTGGGCGGCCTGTTCCTGCTGACCAAGGCGACCGTGGAACTGCATGACCGCCTGGAGGGCGCCGGCCACGAGCGCCACCGCGGCACCCGGGTCTATGCCGGCTTTGGCGCCGTGCTGGTGCAGATCGTCGTGCTGGATGCGGTGTTTTCGCTGGATTCGGTGATCACGGCGGTGGGCATGGTCGATCACCTGTCGATCATGATGATCGCGGTGATCATCGCCATCGGTGCGATGATGATCGCCAGCAAGCCGCTGACCGCCTTCGTCACGGCCCATCCAACCCTGATCGTGCTCTGCCTGGGCCTGTTGCTGATGATCGGCTTCAGCCTGGTCGCCGAGGGCCTGGGTTTCCACATCCCCAAGGGTTACCTGTATGTGGCGATCGGTTTCGCCATCCTGATCGAGACCCTGAACCAGGTGGCCAGCGCCAACCGGCGCAAGCGCGAGCGGCACCGGCCGTTGCGCGAGCGCACCGCCGACGCCGTGTTGCGCCTGCTCGGTGGCCGCGAGGAAGGCGATCATTACGACGACTACGACCATGGCATGGATGCCCAGCCGGCCCTGGCTGCGGCCGGTGCCGGCAGTGGTGGCGCGGTGCCCGATCTGGCGCTTGCCTTCCAGCCCAGCGAGCGCTCGATGATCAAGGGCGTGCTCAATCTGGCCGAACGCCAAGTGACCGAAATCATGACGCCCAGGCCGGAGGTGGACTGGATCGACCTGGCCGATCCGCGCGAGACCATCCGCCAGGAGCTGGCGGCTTCGCCATTCTCGCGCGTGGTGGTGGTGCGCGAGGGCAATATCGACGAACCGCTGGGCATCGTGCAGAAGAAGGACCTGCTGTCGGCGATGCTGTCCGGGGACAAGCCCGACCCGCAGACCTACCTGCTGCAACCGCCGGTGTTGCCCGAATTCGCCACGGTGCTGGCGGCGCTGGAGCGGTTCAAGCGCGAGCCGATCCAGATTGCGTTCGTGGTCGACGAGTTCGGCTCACTGCTGGGCGTGGTCTCGGTCACCGATGTCATGGAGGCGATCGCCGGCGAGCTGCCCGAGGAGCACGAGCCGGTGGCCGAGAACATGGCCCGGCTGCCGGACGGCTCCTGGTCGGTGGAAGGCCGTACACCGCTGGATGAGCTGGCGCAGCGCCTGCGCCTGGAACTGGAGGACGATCCGGACTATCACACCACCGCCGGACTGCTGCTGGATGTGATGGGCAAGGTGCCCGACAGCGGCGAGGAAGTGCTGTTCCAGGGCTGGTGGTTCCGGGTCGAGGCGATGGATGGCAACCGGATCGAGCGCATCCATGTCCGGCCCGAAGGCGATGCCGGCGACGGCGCCGGCCCGCCCGGAACCGGGGGCGGGGACCTGGCGGCCTGACCGGCCGCGTGTCTGGTCCGTGTCCAGTCCGTGTCCGGCGCGCGCCGGCGCCCGAAGACAGGCCGGCGGGCCTGACCCGGGCGCTCTCGCCAGCGGTCAGAAATTCGGCTTTTCCGGCGCTGCCTGGTAGGCGGCGACCGAGTCCAGCACCAGTTGCCGGGCTTCGACCGCGTCCCGCCAACCCTCGATCTTGACCCACTTGTTGCGCTCAAGATCCTTGTAATGGGCGAAGAAGTGCTCGATCCGATCCAGCGTCAGCTCGGGCAGGTCGCGCACCGTGGTGATGTTGCGGTAGGCGGGGAAAACCTTGCCGATGGGCACGGCGATGACCTTCTCGTCGCAACCGGCTTCGTCGGTCATCTTCAGATAGCCGATCGGACGCGAACGGATCACGCTGCCGGGAATCAACGGCACCGGCATGACCACCATGACATCGAGCGGATCGCCGTCGCCGCACAGCGTGTTGGGCACGTAGCCGTAGTTGCACGGGTAGCGCATCGGCGCGGTCAGCACGCGGTCGACGAAGATCGCGCCGGTGTCCTTGTCGACCTCGTACTTGACCGGATCCGAGTCCTTGGGAATCTCGATGATGACGTTGATTTCGTTGGGCAGGTCCTGGCTTGCCGGGATGCGGGCCAAAGGCATCATTGGGTGTGTTCCTGAATTGGGATGCTGCGTTGCAGCAGAGGGGTCGCAGGATAATGGTGGCGGCTGGCGGTGTCGACCCGGTAACCGGCAGGCATACAGTAACGCGCAAGGGTTTCCCGGGCGTTTGCGCTGGCGGGCCTTGGCGGTTCCTGACCAGACGGCCGCACCATCTGGATCGGGGCGTCCGACCGGCCGCGATAGAATGCCGGCACCTCCGCTGGCCTGTCGAAATGTTCCCGGTACCGATGACAACCGCCCCCGCGTGCACTCCAGGCTGCCTTGCGGCCGATTGCGCCAGCCGCACCCTGGACCCCAGGCGGTGCTGCTGCGCCGGTCAGGCTGGCGTCCGGTGAGTGCGCCCACGGGCCATGCCGGGGCCGATCGTAGCCTGTTGCGCCGGCGCTTCGGGCGGGCGGCGGCCGGCTATGGCGAGGCGGCCGTGGTCCAGCGTGAGGTTGCTTCGCGTTTGCTGGACGGTCTGGAGCGGTTGCCGGCCGAGCCGTCGGTCATTGTCGATGCCGGCGCTGGTCCCGGTGAGACCGCCGGTCGACTGCGCCGGCGTTTCGGCAAGGCGCAGGTGCTGGCGCTGGATCTGGCCCTGCCGATGTTGCGCCTGGCGCGGCGGCAGGGCGGTTTCTGGCGGCCCCTGCCGGCGGTCTGCGCCGATATCGGGGCGCTGCCATTGGTCGACGCCAGTGTCGATCTGTTGTATTCCAATCTGGCGCTGCACTGGCTGGACGATATCGATGCGGTCCTGGCGGGTTTCCAGCGTGTCCTGCGTCCGGACGGCCTGCTTTTGCTGGCCTGTTTCGGCCCGCAGACCCTGATCGAACTGCGCCAGGCCTGGGCGGCCGCCGATGACCGTCCGCATGTGCATGAATTTCCGGACATGGCAGCTTTGGGTGATGCGCTGATGGCACGCGGCTTCCGCGATCCGGTGCTGGACCGGGATCTGTTCACGCTCAGCCACGACAACCTGGACGGGCTGCTGGCCGACCTGCGCCGTCAAGGCATGGCCAACGCCCGCCGTGACCGGCACCGGGGCCTTGCCGGCAAGGTCGCCTGGCAGCGCATGCGCGCTTTTCATCACGAACATTTCCAGGCCGATGATGGGCAATGCCTGAGCACGCTGGAGGTGATCTATGTGCACGCCCTGGCGCCGGCCATCGGTCAGCCACGGCGCTCGGGCTCCGGTGAAGTCGCCACCATCCCGGTCAGCGCCATCCGTCGACGGCGCAAATGAAGACGGCCGGGTGATCCCGGCCGTCGAGCAGTTCATCTGTAGCCGCTACCGCCGGAAGCTGCCCGGCGTTAGCGGATCCGGGTTCAGCGCGACAGGCCGAACAGCAGCGACGAGACCCAGCCGCGGTTGCCGAGCTCATCCTCGACTTCCCACATCACGCCCTGCTTGTTGCCGGTGGGATACAGCATCATGCCGACATCCAGTGGCCGGACCACGTCACCGGCGCCGTCGGCATTGACGAACAGCCGGCCCGGCTTCTGCATGGTCACCGCCTGGTGGGCATTGTCGGCAGACGGGTTGGCGGACAGGCCACCGAGCTGCGCCACCATGTCGGTATAGGCCTGCAGGTAGGCCAGGGTGATGACCTGGCCGATTTCGGTGTTCTCGTAGCTGCTGGCACCGGCGGCACCGAAGCCGCCGCGGAACACGCCGCCGCCGGCGCCCCAGCCCAGGTCGGTCTTGGTGGCATGGCCCTCGACCATGGCGACCTGCTCGGAGGAACGCACATCAGAAATGGTGAGCACCACATCGGCAGTCTTGCGGCGCATGTTGATGCCACCGATCAGGGCGCCGGCGGTACGGCTGCCGAGCATGCCGCCGACGATGCCACCCAGGGCATTGCCGCTGGAGTTGGCGTTCTGCGACACCAGGTCGGGCACCAGCACATAATCGGCAGCACGCATCTGGCCGCGGCCGATGTTGGAGCCGCCACGCAGGTCGCCTTCCGAGGCCAGGGCGCGCTCGGCTTGCATGGCCTGCATGCCACGGCCGCGGTCGACCAGGGTGAAGCAGCGAGAGCGGTTGACGAACACCTTGATCAGCGCCGCTGGCGAGCCGAGTTGGTGCTGCACCCACCACTGGTTCTCAGGTTCAATCACGGCCAGCGCGCCCAATGGGCGTGCGCATACCGGGATCTCGGCGGACTTTTGCTGGCGCTCGGCCTGGGCGCTGCGCTTGCGCTGGGCCTGGGCATCGGGAATGGCGACCAGGCCGGCGATGACCAGGCCGAGGGCGGCGGCAAAATGGCGGCCGGTGAGGGTGATGCGTTTCATGTCTGGACAGCTCCCTTGCGGATGTATCTTTATGGAAAAACGTTCATGTTGGAACATGCGCTTGCGTCGCCGCCGGACCCGGCTGCCGGGTCTATGACCGGGCCAAGCTTGAACAGGGTTCTCATGCGCCGGCAAGTATAGGCAATCGCGGTTCCTGCCATGTCTGTTACGGCAAAAGCAGCGCCAGGCGGCCACCCGCCGGCACGGCTGATCTTGTCACAATTGTTTGCAATCTGGTCGGAATTGTTCCGGTAGCATGATTTGCGAAGTCTCCGATTGACTGATCGGATTGGCGCCCGGCCAACCCGGTTAAAGGATTCCCCCCCTGTTCCCAAAACCCGGCCGGGCGCCACCTTTTCCAGGCATTCGCCTGTTGCATCAACACCTGACGGAGCCGTCGCGATCCTGCGGCGGCTTCGTCGTGGGCCATGCTCGCGGCGCGGCCATTATCGCCGCCGGTGATTGACTGAACAAGGCATCGCGCGCGCCGCCGCCGGCTGGTAACGCGGCCAGCGCAAGCCCTATAGTGCCGGTTCCTGTTCTTCAGCAGTTGCTCATGTCAGATCTCATGCTTTCCTTTCTCGACGGTGGCCTGACCGGCGTCGGTTGGCCCTGGATGGTGCTTTATTTCGCGCTTGCCGGCCAACTGACCATCCTGGCCGTGACCATCTATCTGCACCGCCACCAGACCCATCGCGGCGTCGACCTGCATCCGGCCGTGGCGCACGTCTTCCGCTTCTGGTTGTGGGTGGGCACGGGCATGATCACCAAGGAGTGGGTGGCCGTGCATCGCAAGCACCATGCCCGCTGCGAAACCGAGGAGGATCCGCACAGCCCGCAGGTCCACGGCATCGGCAAGGTCGTCTGGCATGGCGTGGCCCTGTATTCGGAAGCCGCGAGTGATCGCGCGATGGTGCATCAGTTCGGCCAGGGCACGCCCGATGACTGGCTGGAGCGGAACCTGTACGAGCGCCGCTCCTGGCTTGGCCCGACCCTGTTGCTGATTGCCCTGGTGACGCTGTTCGGCGTCGCCGGTGTGGCCGTGTGGGCACTGCAGATGCTGGTCATTCCGGTACTGGCCGCGGGCCTGGTCAACGGTCTGGGCCACTGGTGGGGTTACCGCAATTTCGATACCGATGACCGCTCGCACAACCTGGTGCCCTGGGGCGTACTGATTGGTGGCGAGGAGCTGCACAACAACCATCATGCCTTCCCCAGCTCGGCGCGCTTCGCCTTGCGCCGGGGCGAGTTCGACATGGGCTGGATGATCCTGTGCGGACTGCAGAAGCTGCGCCTGGCCCGCGTCCTGCGGGTGGCGCCGACCCTGGCCTCGGTGCCGGCCGAGCAGGCCGACCACGATACCTTGCGCGCCCTGCTTGCCCACCGGTTCCACATCATGTCCGAGTATCTGCGTGTGGTGATCATGCCGGTGGTGCGCGATGAGGCTGAACGCGCGGGCGCCTCGGTGCGTCGCTGGCGGCGCCAGGCGACTCGGGCGCTGGCGTTCCAGAACCGGCTGGTCGGCGCAGACCAACGCTGGTTCGCGCGCCGGCCGACGCTGGCCACGGTGTGGGAGTTCCGCCAACGCCTGCGCGAGCTCTACGAGCGCCGCGGCCTGTGCCAGGAGCGCATGCTGGTGGCCCTGCAGGAATGGTGTCATGACGCCGAGGCGACCGGCATCCGGGCCCTGCAGCAATTTGCCGAGCGACTGAAGGGTTACCGGTTGGTACCGCACGCTGGCAGCGCCGGTAGCTGAGGCTGAGATCCAAGTGGGCCGGGGACTCCGGCCCGCTGCTTTGCCTCAGTGGCTGGGTCCGGCCCGGCCCGATTCGGATAGCGCGGCAAGTGTCTGGTCGCGGTTGTCATGCTGACCATGGCGTCGTGGGCATCGATAACGCCAGCCCCAGCCAGCCACCGCCCGGGTCCGGCGCGAGCCAGCAGGCACGCTTGCCGATACCGGCCAATGCAAAAGGCCCGCTGCATGGCGGGCCTTTTGATATCTGGCAAGCTGTGGCGGACCGCCCGGCAGGGCCGGTGGTCCCAGGCAGGACTTACTTGATCTTGCCTTCCTTGTAGATCACATGCTTGCGCACGACCGGGTCGTACTTTTTGATCTCCATCTTGCCCGGGGTGTTCTTCTTGTTCTTGTCGGTGGTGTAGAAGTGGCCGGTGCCTTCCGAGGAGGTCAGGCGAATCTTGTCACGCTTGGATGCCATGGTCGGGTCTTCCTCAGATATTCTCGCCGCGCGCGCGCAGCTCGGCGAGAACGGCGTCGATGCCCTTCTTGTCGATGGTACGCAGGGCGTGGTTGGACACACGCAACTTCACGTAGCGGTTCTCGCTGGCAACCCAGATGCGGTGATCGTGCAGGTTGGGCAGGAAACGGCGACGGCTCTTGTTGTTGGCGTGGGAGACGTTGTTGCCCGTCTGCACACCCTTGCCGGTTACTTGGCAAACTCTGGCCATGATGGACCTCTGAAGACTGGAATGCCGCCCGGAGCGGCAGCGAGACCGGAAATTATGGCAACTTGGCCGCCCCGGCGCAAGGGGGCTGCCCGCTCTGCCGGGTCGGGGCTTGATTGACGCTCGTCGGGACGCGGCTTAGGCTGCACCCAGATCCTGCGCGATCATTGGTTCCTTCCATCATACCGCTGCCGACGAGGCGACCCAGACCATGGATATCACCATCTCCCTCAACGAAGAGGATCTCGACCACTTCCGCCGCGCGATGATGCAGGCGCGGGAGAAGAATGTAGGCCTGTCGGTCAGCGAAATCTGTGCCCATGCCACCGCCCTGCTGGACTCGGTGCGTGGCAAGCGCGCGCCGGACTTCGTGCTCGACCGGATGCGAAAGCTGGTCAGCCTGATCACCATGATCCAGGACAGCGCCTGGGAGCTGTCTGACGAGGAACTGGAGCGCGTGCTCGGAGCGCTCAGCTACTTCGCCGAGCCGCATGACGACATTCCCGATTCGGTGCCGGTGTTCGGTTTCCTGGATGATGCGGTGATGATCGAGCTGGTGCTGCGCGAGTTGCGCCACGAGCTGGATGCCTACGAAGAATTCTGCGTCTACCGGGCCTCGGCGACTGCCGCCGGCGACGCCGATGCCAGCACTGCCGGCATGAATCGCGACACCTGGCTGGAGCAGCGCCGCGACGAGTTGATGGAGCGCATGCGCCGGCGCCGCAGCCGCGACAGCAGCCAGCCCTACGCCAGCGGCCGCCCGTTCTCCTTGTTCCGCACCCGCTGATTTTTCTTTCCTGTGGCGCAACGATCCGGCCGCCGATGCGGCCGGACTCGTTTTTTCCGCCCGGGACCGGTTGCGATCCGGCCGGGCAGCGGTGCGGTCGGCCAGGCATTGGTTTCACCGCGCCGGGCAGCGTACACGTACCCCTGCCAGCGCACACCCGAATGTCAGCCCATCGCGCGCCGTGGTCAGTGCTCCAGGATCCGTTCCAGTGCCCGTCGCGCGGCATCGAAGGAGAAGTGCTGGCGGACGTTGTCCATGCCGGCCTCCGACAGTTGCAGCCAAAGCTCGGGGTTGCGGTACAAGCGCACGATCTGGGCGGCAAACAGGTCAGCGCTGTCGGCGACCAGGATGTCGCTGCCAGGCACCAGATGCATGCCCTCGGCGGCCACCGTCGTGGCCACCACCGGTTGGCCATAGCTCATGCTCATGTTGACCTTGCCCTTGACGCCGGCGCCGTAGCGCAGCGGCGCCAGGGCAATCCTGCAACCATCCAGGAACGGTTCCAGATCGGCAACGAAACCGTGGACTTCAAGCCCGGGCACGTCGAGCGCGCTGATCGCCGGTGGCATCTTCGAGCCGATGATATGGGCGCGGACATCGGGTAGCGCCTTGCGCACCCGCGGCAGGACCTGTTCGGCGAACCAGAGCACGGCGTCGACATTGGGCGGATGCTGGAAACCGCCGACGAATATCAGGTCGCGGCGCTCGTCGAAGCCGCGCCGGCGGCCGGGCACCGGATGAACATTGGACAAGACCTCGACCCGGGCATCGGGCAGTTCCTGCGCCAGCAGGGCCTGTTCGGCCGGGCTGACCACCAGGGTGATGTCCGAATCCCGGATCAGGCGCTGTTCCTGCTGACGGGTCTTGCCCGCCTGGCGCCGGATCTCGTTGCTGTCGGCCAGGGTCGCGGCGCGCTCCTCGCGCAGGTAGTGCAGGTCGACAGTGTCGAAGATGAAGCGGGCCTTGGGCGCATATTCGCGCACCAGTTCAATGTAGTTGGCGGCGATGTAGTGCCGGCAGACCAGCACCGCTCCCAGGTCCGGCCCGTGCTCGCGCAGCCAGTCGGCCGGGTGGCCGAGCCAGGGATGGTGCAAGACCTCGATGCCCATCCGTTGCAGGCGCTGGCTGTGGCCGGGAACATAGGCCTTGTTGTCGGCGAAGAAGGTGACGTGGCGGCCGGAATCGCGCAGCAGTCGCAGCAGGTTGAGCAACCGTACCGAGCCTGAATCCTGGTCCGGTTCGGGCGTGGTGGCATCGATCACCAGGACCCGTCCCTTGGGCGCCTGGCGGACGATGCGCTCGACCGGCGTACCCGGTGCCGGCTGCTTGGGCAGTTGCTCGCGCCAGGCTTCCAGGAACTTGCCCTGGTTCACTACCTGGTACTGCTTGACGCCGCTGGCGGTATCGGTGCCGCTGGTCACTCCTTCGAAGTGGATCACCGTAGCTGCCGGCTGGTAGATCACCTGCAGCCCGGCCTGGCGGACCTTGAAGGCCAGGTCGGTGTCTTCGTAATAGGCCGGTGCGTAGCGTGTATCGAAACCGCCCAGGCGATCGAACAGTTCCTTGGCCAACAGGATCGCGGCACCCGAACAGTAGTCGGTGGCGCGGGCGTAGCTGTAGGCCGGATCGCCCGGGTCGCCGAAGCGGCCGTAATTCCAGCCCGAGCCGTCACTGAACACCAGGCCGCCGGCCTCCTGCAGGCGACCGTCGGGATAGACCAGGCGCGCACCGACCAGGCCGGCGCGGTCGAAATCATCGAAGGTCGCCAGCATCGCCTCCAGCCAGCCGGCAGTGACCTTGGTGTCGTTGTTCAGGAACAACAGCCAGCGACCGCGGGCCGCGGCAGCGCCGGCATTGCAGCTGCCGATGAAGCCCAGGTTCTGGCGGTTGCGGATCAGGTGCAGTCCGGGAATCCCGGCCAGGATCTCGGCGCTGCCATCGGGCGAAGCGTCATCGACGACGATGATCTCGATCGGCGTGGCGCCGGCATGCTCGGCCAGCGAGGCCAGGCAGGCCAGGGTGTATTCGAGCTTGCCGTAGACCGGGATGATGATCGAGACCAGGGGCGAATCCGAGTCCGGCAGCCGGGTCGGCAGCGTCGACGGCGGTGCCGCGAGCGCCGCCTGCAGGGCATGGTCGGGGACTTGCAGCGGGCTCCGGCGGCGGCCACGCAGATGCTGCCAGGTGCCCACAAGGCCCCGCGTCGCCAGGCTCAAACGGCAGCGTCGGGACAGATTGCCCAGGCGCCGCGCCTGGAAAGCCGCCTTGGCACGCAGTGCCCGTGCTTGCCTGGCCAGCACTCGGGCGGGTGCCATCAAGCGCCAGGAACGGCTGCCAAGGATCAGGTCCAGGTTTTCGCGCAGCTCGCCGGCTTGCTGTTGCAGACGGCGCAACTGGCCGTCCAGGTCCTGTGCCCATGCGGTGCGTTCATTGACCAGGGCGTGCAGTTCCCCGATCTGCCGGTCCAGCGATTGCGCCCACTGGGTGCGTTCTTCCAATTCCTCGTGCAGGCGCAGCACATGGCTGTCCAGGTCGGTGACCTGCCGGTCCAGGGACAGGGCCCATTGTTTGCTCTCGTCCAGTTGCCGGGCCAGGTTGAAGCCCCAGTCGGCCCGGCGCTGCAGTTCGTGCTTGCCCTGGCTCAGCTCGGCGCGCATGCGCGCCAGGCGCTGGCCCAGTTCCAGAAGCTGACGGCCCAGGTCGGCCTCGGCCATGGTTGCCAGATCAATGCGGTCCAAGGCGGCGATAGGTCGGCCGGCGGCGATTGGCAGCAGCGGCTGGTAGTCGGCGGCCATGGCGGCCAGATCCCGGATGGGCTGCCTTGCCAGCCGCTGGCGAATCGCTGCCAGCTCGGAGGGATCGTCGCGAAGGGCGATCAGGCGGCGGGCGATGGCCCCGGCGTCGGGCTCGACCAGCAGGCCATCCGCGCCGTCGTCGATACGTTCCAGGTAGCTGCCGATGGCCGTGGCTAGCACCGGCAAAGCCAGGCTGCGCAACTCGCTGAGCAGATAGCCGAAGGTCTCGGCAACCGTGGCCGGGAGCAGGGCCAGGTCCGGTTGCAGCCGCGACAGGTGGCCGGGCAGCTCGTCGCGCTGGTAGTCGGCGACGATGTGCACGCCGCTGCGGCCATGCAGGTGTTCGCCCGTGCTGCCGGCGCCAAGCAGGATCAATTCGATGCCGTGGCCGTCCCGATCGGTCGCCGTTGCGGCGGCCAGGCGGTCAAGCTGATCGAGCAGGGACGGCAGCAGATCCATGCCCTTGCCGCCGGCGATGCGGCCGGGAACCAGCACACGCAGACGTCCGTGGCGATCAACCGGTGCGGCCTGCGGTGCGATCCTGGCAGGCCCGGATCCGGCTTCCGGCGAAGTGGCAACCGCCGGCCAGGGCGGAATGCCGTGCGCAATCCAGTGCCATTCCAGCGTCGCCAGTTCCGGCGCCAGCCGGCGCCAGTTGGCCATCACCTGCCGGGTCGGCGCGACCATGTCGGCGCCGGCTTTGAGCAAGGCGGTGATGGCCTGTTGGCGCAGCAGCCACCAATGGTCGGCATCGTGGTTGCGGAACAGTTCGAGCCTGGCGCTGGCCAGGGTCCGGTCCAGTTCGTCGCGGTCGAAGCGACGCTCGCCATCGCCAAAATCGCAATGCAATTGTGGCCACAGCGGGTAATAGTCATGGCACAGCCAGACCGTGGGCAGGCCGGTCGCCAGGGCCTCCAGGCTGTGGCCGATCAGCGAGGACACCATGACCGCGTCGATCTGCCATCGGGCCAGTACCTGGGCCAGCACCTGGCTGTAGCCATCGTGGCCAGCCACCGTATCGGTGATCGGCAGATGCAGCCGGAAACGGGCCAGCAGCAGGTTGCCGGCGCGCGCCGGCCGCAGTTCCAGCCACTCGCCATATTGCTGCCGGCCGCTGTCGCCGTGGGCGCTGAGCAGCAGGTGGCAGCGGCCATCGTCGGCCCCGGCCAGATCCTGGATGAAGCGCAGGCTGCCGCCGCCCCAGCCATGGCAGATGTGCAGTACCACCGGCACCGCTGCGCGGCCGGGCACCGGACCGTCGGGGACGACGCCGGCCAGGTCGGCCAGCGCCAGGCTGGTACCGGGCAGGGTGCGGGTGCGTTGGTCCGGGCCAGGTGCCAGCGGCCAACGTGCCCGCAGCCGGTCCAGCGGGTGCACCGGTGGCGGGATGTCGTTGACCGGCCACACGGGCGGACCGACCAGATTGCGGTCCGGGTCACCGGCGAAGAGGCGCTCGCTGATCAGGCACGAGAAGCCGGCCGGCAGGTTCTCGCCCGGCGACCAGCCGGCATCGAGCAGGCGACGGGCACTGCCTGCCTGCCACAGGGCGCAACCGGCCATGGGGCGGTCGTGGTCGAACAGCGCTTCGCGGCCCAGCCACGCGCAGCAGCGGTCGATGTCATCGATCGCCAGCGGCGCGGTCATGGTGGTGCCTGGCGGCAGCGGTGCCAGGTCGGGCTCCAGGTTGGACAGTGGTGCGATGATCGCGGCCGTGGCCGCTGGCCCTTGCGCCAGGACCCGCAACTGTCGGCTCACATCCTTCGGGACCTGGATGCCGGCCCGGACCAGCAATATCGGGCGCTCGACAGGAACCAGGCTGGCCAACCTCTGCAGCAGTGCCGGCCAGTCGCCGGGCCGGTGCGTCGGGTCCAGGTCCGGCCAGGCCAGGGTGCCGGCAGCGGGGGTGGGATCGCTTGCGGTGGGCGGTCCCAGACGGACCTGGACAGGCTCGGGAAGTGTCATCAACTGGGCATCGGGGCTGGCCAGGCGGCCAAGGGGCTGGAGGTGGGCGGCGATTATCGTTAATCTGGGCGCAGGTAGCCAGACCGTCCCGGACGGGGTCTGGTTTTTTGGCTGGCCGGCGTTGACAAGCCGGTCTGTGTGCATGGACAATGCCCGGCTCCCAAGGAGGGATACCCAAGCGGCCAACGGGGGCAGACTGTAAATCTGCTGGCTTACGCCTTCGGTGGTTCGAATCCACCTCCCTCCACCAAACTGACAACCGGAAGATCGGGTGCCGGGTGCAACAAGCCAGGTCCTGGCCGAAGCCAGGGACATGGCATCGGGTGGCAGTGTTGCTGCATCCCGATGTGCTGGCTGGAATGTGGTCCAGGCGGGAGTAGTTCAACGGTAGAACCTCAGCCTTCCAAGCTGATGGTGCGGGTTCGATTCCCGTCTCCCGCTCCAGCTTGCCCGGTCGCCCGGTTCGATTCAAAACAGGACAACGAAAGACAACTGATACAGGCACGATCGCAACAACGGCAGCGCCGACCACCGGCCCGGGCATCATCCAGGGGGTCGACACGGTCACTGTCCGGCGGTCCGGGCTCTGCATCCGCCCACGTAGCTCAGTCGGTAGAGCACTTCCTTGGTAAGGAAGAGGTCGATGGTTCGATTCCATTCGTGGGCACCACGTTCATCTGCAATGCAACGCCTCTCCGTACCGCCGCCAGGCGGAATCACTCAGGACAACCAGCAACTTCTTTTCAGGTAGCGAGCCATGGCCAAGGAAAAATTTGAACGCAGCAAGCCGCACGTGAACGTCGGCACGATCGGTCACGTCGACCACGGCAAGACGACGCTGACGGCGGCGCTGACCAAGGTGGGTGCGGAGCGTTTTGGCGGTTCCTTCCACGCTTACGATGCCATCGACAAGGCCCCGGAAGAGAAGGCGCGCGGCATCACCATCTCGACCTCGCACGTCGAGTACGAGAGCGAATCGCGGCACTACGCGCATGTGGACTGCCCCGGTCACGCCGACTACGTCAAGAACATGATCACCGGCGCCGCCCAGATGGACGGTGCGATCCTGGTCTGCTCGGCCGCCGACGGCCCGATGCCGCAGACCCGCGAGCACATCCTGCTGGCGCGCCAGGTCGGCGTTCCCTACATCGTCGTGTTCCTGAACAAGGCCGACATGGTTGACGACGCCGAGCTGCTCGAGCTGGTCGAAATGGAAGTGCGCGAGCTGCTGAGCAAGTACGATTTCCCTGGCGACGACACCCCGGTGATCAAGGGTTCGGCCCTGAAGGCGCTGGAAGGCGACCAGTCCGAGATCGGCGTGCCGGCGATCATCCAGCTGGTTGACGCCCTGGACACCTGGATTCCCGAGCCTGAGCGCGACATCGACAAGGCCTTCCTGATGCCGGTCGAGGACGTGTTCTCGATCTCCGGCCGCGGCACGGTGGTCACCGGCCGCATCGAGCGCGGCATCATCAAGGTCGGCGAGGAAGTGGAAATCGTCGGCCTGCGTCCGACGGTCAAGACCACGGTCACCGGCGTTGAGATGTTCCGCAAGCTGCTCGACCAAGGCCAGGCGGGCGACAACGCCGGCCTGCTGCTGCGCGGCACCAAGCGCGACGACGTTGATCGCGGCCAGGTGCTGTGCAAGCCCGGCTCGATCAAGCCCCATACCACGTTCGAGGCCGAAGTCTATGTCCTGAGCAAGGACGAAGGCGGTCGTCACACGCCGTTCTTCAAGGGTTATCGGCCGCAGTTCTACTTCCGCACCACCGACGTGACCGGCAGTGTCGAGTTGCCCGAAGGCGTGGAAATGGTCATGCCCGGCGACAACATCAAGATGGTGGTGACGCTGATCGCCCCGATCGCGATGGAAGAAGGCCTGCGCTTTGCCATCCGCGAAGGCGGCCGCACCGTCGGCGCCGGCGTCGTCGCCAAGATCATCCAGTAAACACGCTGCCCGGGACGGGCTCCGGCCGATGCCGGAGCTGTCCTGGCAGGCAACAACACGCCGTAGCTGAAGTTTTTCCAAGCATCCAGACGCCAGTAGCTCAATTGGCAGAGCAGCGGTCTCCAAAACCGCAGGTTGGGGGTTCGACTCCCTCCTGGCGTGCCAACTCAACAGAGGATCCAGGGCCAGGGACCGATGACCACGAAACCTGCCGGTGGCGGCGCCAGCCACCCCGGACAGGGCCGCGGAGAAACCGGTCTGAATGCCTGCCTGCACATGAATAGCAAGGTCCAACAGGAAGACAGTGGCGCATCCACTACCGATACGCTGAAGCTGCTGGTGGCATTGGCCGTCCTGGTGGCCGGTGTGGTCGGATTCTACTGGTTCACCGAAGGCCATTTCGCCGTTCGCGTGCTTGGCCTGGTGGCGTCATTGCTGGTCGCTGTCGGGATCGGTGCCATGACCGGCCCCGGCCGCACGCTGCGTGGTTTCTTCGGTGAGACCCGCTTCGAGCTGCGCAAGGTCACCTGGCCCACGCGCCAGGAAACGATCCAGACCACGATCGTGGTGCTGATTGTGGTGGTCATCATCTCGATCATCCTGTGGCTGATCGACATGATGCTGGCCTGGGTCGTGCGGTCGCTGGTGGGGATGTAAGCATGGGCATGCGCTGGTACGTCGTCCACGCCTACTCCGGCTACGAGCACCCGGTGGCGCGCGCGCTCACCGAGCGAATCGCGCGTGCCGGCATGGAGGAGCGCTTCGGCGAGGTCCTGGTGCCGACCGAGGAAGTGGTCGAGATGCGTGCCGGCCAGAAGCGCAAGAGCGAGCGCAAGTTCTTTCCCGGCTATGTCCTGGTGCAGATCAAGACGCACGATGAAGAGGGCGGCAAGGGCGTGCGGATCGACGACGAAAGTTGGCACCTGGTCAAGGAAACGCCCAAGGTGCTCGGCTTCATCGGCGGCACCGCCGACCGGCCCGTGCCGATCTCCGAAAAAGAGGCCGACAATATTCTGCGTCGGATCCAGGAAGGCACCGAGAAGCCCCGGCCCAAGGTGCTGTTCGAGCCCGGCGAGATGGTCCGGGTCACCGATGGTCCGTTCAACGACTTCAACGGTGTCGTCGAGGAAGTCAACTACGACAAGAGCCGCCTGCGTGTGGCGGTGCTGATTTTCGGGCGTTCAACGCCGGTCGAACTGGAGTTCGCCCAGGTCGAGAAAGCCTGACCCAGGCCGGGGCCGCACGGTCCCGAATTAAAAATGCAGCGGAGGAGTCCCGCAGTTCGCCAGAACGTGCAGACGCTTGAACTCCAGGAGCAGCAAACGTGGCAAAGAAGATCACCGGTTACATCAAGTTGCAGATCAAGGCCGGGCAGGCCAATCCCAGCCCGCCGGTCGGCCCTGCCTTGGGCCAGCGCGGCGTCAACATCATGGAGTTCTGCAAGGCCTTCAACGCGGCCACCCAGAAGCTCGAGCCGGGTCTGCCGATCCCGGTCGTGATCACCGTCTACGCCGATCGCAGCTTCACCTTCATCACCAAGACCCCGCCAGCGGCAGTGCTGCTGATGAAGCAGGCCAATATCCAGAAGGGTTCGGCCAAGCCCAATTCCGACAAGGTCGGCAAGATCAGCCGCGCCCAGTTGGAAGAGATCGCCAAGGCCAAGGAGCCGGACCTGACCGCGGCCGACTTGGACGCCGCCGTACGAACGATTGCTGGAAGCGCCCGCAGCATGGGCCTGAAGGTGGAGGGTTGATGACATGGCAAAACTGAGCAAGCGATTCAAGGCGATGTCGTCCCTGGTCGAACCGGGCAGCGCCCTGGCGATCGAAGAGGCGTTGCGCCTGCTGAAGGAAAACAGCAAGACCCGTTTCGTCGAATCCGTCGACGTCGCCATCCGTCTGGGCATCGACCCGCGCAAGTCCGACCAGGCCGTGCGTGGCTCTTCGGTGCTGCCCAATGGCACCGGCAAGACCGTGCGCGTGGCAGTTTTCGCCCAGGGCCCGAAGGCTGAAGAGGCCAAGGCCGCCGGCGCCGATGCCGTTGGCATGGACGACCTGGCCGAGCAGATGCAGGGCGGCGACCTGGCTTTCGGCGTGGTCATCGCCAGCCCCGACGCCATGCGTGTGGTCGGCAAGCTGGGAACCCTGCTCGGTCCGCGTGGTCTGATGCCCAACCCCAAGACCAATACCGTGACCATGGATGTCGCCCAGGCAGTGAAGAATGCCAAAAGCGGCCAGGTCCGGTTCCGTGCCGACAAGGGCGGCATCATCCACGCCTCGATCGGCAAGGTCGACTTTGAAATCCAGGCCCTGAAGGAGAATCTGGAGGCGCTGGTGGCGGACCTGTTGCGGGTCAAGCCGGCAGCCGCCAAGGGCCAGTACCTGCAGAAGATCCACGTCTCCAGCACCATGGGTCTGGGCATTGGCGTGGATGCTTCGACGATCAACAGCGGCCGCTGAGGCCGCAGGCTTCCGGCCGCAGGGCCGGGAACATCGATTGCGGGCTTGGCCAGGATGGCCGGCCCGGCGCAGAAATGCGCAAATAGTTTGAGGGCTGCTGTCCGCATCCAGTGTGACGCCGTCAAGGCGGTGGTTACGGACGGCTGGCTGTCAAAGACCGCAGGCCCCGGTCCGGCAGTGGTTTTGCCGGAACGGGTTAATCGGCCCGCCGGCCTGCGCAGATGGTGATGCCCGCTCAGGAGTTTCTTGAAACGGTCACCGAGTCGGCGTCTTGATGACGCCAGCAGGAGCCAGTGATGGTTCCTGTCAACCCAAGGTCGGAGCAGGCGGGGCAACCTGCAGGTTCCGACCGGCAAGTACCGGAAAGTCAATCAATGGCACTAAATCTTGCTCAAAAGAAAGAGCTGGTTGCCGAATTGGCGGAAGTTGCTGCCCAGGCTCAATCCCTGGTTGCGGCCGATTACATCGGTTTGTCCGTAGCCCAGCTCACCGAGCTGCGCGTGAAGGCCCGGCAGGGCGGCGTGTTCCTCAAGGTGGCCAAGAATTCCCTGGTCCGCCGCGCCGTTGAAGGGACCGACTATCAGTGCGTCGCCGACTCGCTGACCGGTCCCCTGCTGTACGCCTTCTCCAAGGACGATCCCGGTGCAGCCGGCCGTCTGATCAAGGATTTCAGCAAGGGCAACGACAAGCTCAAGCCGCGTCTTGTCGCCATCGGGGGCCAGCTCTATCCGGCCACCCATGTCGACAACCTGGCCGAGCTGCCGACCCTGGAACAGGCCCTGGGCATGCTGGCCGGTTTGATGATCGCTCCGATCACCAAGCTGGTACGTACGCTCAACGAGCCGGTGGCCTTGGTCGCGCGCGCGGTTAATGCCGTTGCCGAGGCCAGGAAGGCCGAGTAATCCGCTGGTTTGCAAGCCAATTTTCCCAATCCCGTTTCAAGATCAATTACAGGTAGAACAATCATGGCCGTTAGCAAGGAAGACATCCTGGAAGCCATTGCCGCCATGTCCGTGATGGACGTGGTCGAGCTGGTCAAGGCGATGGAAGAGAAGTTCGGCGTTTCCGCCGCCGCCCCGGTCGCCGTTGCCGCCGCCCCGGCAGCCGGTGGTGCCGACGCTGCTGAAGAGCAGACCGAGTTCACCGTCGTGCTGAAGTCGGCCGGCGAGAAGAAGATCGAGGTCATCAAGGCGGTCCGCGCCATCACCGGTCTGGGCCTGAAAGAAGCCAAGGACCTGGTCGAGGCCACCGGCAACGTCAAGGAAGGCGTCAGCAAGGAAGAGGCAGACAAGTTCAAGAAGGACCTGGAAGCCGCCGGCGCCACCGTCGAGCTCAAGTGACGGCAGATTGTCGTCAGCCCGTGAAGGCCAGGGATGGCCGATGCACCGGGATCCTGACGCCCCGGTGATGGGGCGAAGTGATTCCGCGTCCGCCAGCAATGGCGCACGGTCAAGCCTGGGGGCGCAAGCCCCCGGGCGTTTCGCGTTTACGCAGGGCCAATCTGGAATCTGCAGTCGCCCGCCCCGGGCCTGATTGCTGCCGATTCCAGATTTGCTCTCCTTAGTCGTTTCAATCCCGGCGACGGCCTTTCCCCGTCGTCAGCAGCCAGCGAGGCGGTTCCCATGACCACCACCCAGTACTCCTTCACCGAAAAGAAGCGCATCCGTCGTGACTTCGGCAAGCAGCCTTCCATTCTCAAGGTGCCCTACCTGCTGGCGACGCAGGTGGAGTCCTACCATGAATATCTGCAGCTTGATCGCAAGCCCGAAGAGCGCGCCAACGTTGGCCTGCATGCTGCCCTGAAGTCGATCTTCCCGATCGTCAGCTACAGCGGAAACGCCGCTCTGGAGTACGTCAGCTACAAGCTGGGCGAACCGCCTTTCGACGAGCGCGAATGCCGCACCCGTGGCCTCAGCTACGGTGCGCCGCTGCGCGTGCTGGTGCGCCTGGTGATCTACGACAAGGATTCGCCGGCCAGCAACAAGGCAATCAAGTACGTCAAGGAGCAGGAGGTCTACATGGGCGAAATGCCGCTCATGACCGACACCGGCACCTTCATCATCAACGGCACCGAGCGGGTCATCGTCTCCCAGTTGCATCGCAGTCCGGGCGTGTTCTTCGATCATGACCGCGGCAAGCAGCACAGCTCCGGAAAGCTGCTGTATTCGGCGCGGGTCATTCCCTATCGCGGCTCGTGGCTGGACTTCGAGTTCGATCCGAAGGACAACGTGTTCACCCGTATCGACCGCCGCCGCAAGCTGCCGGTGACCATCCTGCTGCGTGCCCTGGGCATGAGCAACGAAGATATCCTCACCACCTTCTTCGAGATGAACACCTTCCACCTGAAGGACAAGGAAGGTGCCCAGCTCGATCTGGTGCCCGAGCGCCTGCGTGGCGAGACCTTCAATTTCGACATCGTGGTCGGCAAGAACGTCCTGGTCGAGGCCGGTCGTCGCGTCACCGCGCGCCATGTCCGCGAGTTGGTCAAGGCCGGCATCGGCGCCCTGGAAGTGCCGGACGATTACCTGCATGGCCGCGTCCTGGGCCGTGACCTGGTCGATCCGGAAACCGGCGAGCTGATCGCCGCCGGCAACGAGGAGCTGGACGAGACCCATCTGGCCAAGTTCCGCGCCGCCGGCGTCGAGCGCATCGATACCCTGTTCATCAACGACCTGGACCGCGGTGGCTACATTTCCAGCACCCTGCGCATCGATCCCACACGCAACCAGCTCGAAGCCCTGGTCGAGATCTACCGGATGATGCGTCCGGGCGAGCCGCCGACCAAGGATGCCGCCCAGAACCTGTTCCAGAACCTGTTCTTCAGCCTGGACCGCTACGACCTGTCCGCGGTCGGCCGGATGAAGTTCAACCGCCGGGTCGGCCGCGAAGAGATCCTGGGCGCCGGGGTCCTGTCGCGCGAGGACATCCTCGATGTGCTCAAGGTGCTGATCGACATCCGCAACGGTCGCGGCACCGTTGACGACATCGACCACCTGGGCAACCGCCGTGTGCGCAGTGTCGGCGAGATGGCCGAAAACCAGTTCCGCATTGGCCTGGTGCGGGTCGAGCGCGCGGTGCGCGAGCGCCTGTCGATGGCCGAGGCCGACGGCCTGACGCCGCAGGACCTGATCAACGCCAAGCCGGTGGCGGCCGCAATGAAGGAGTTCTTCGGTTCCTCGCAGCTCAGCCAGTTCATGGACCAGAACAATCCGCTGTCGGAGGTCACCCACAAGCGCCGTGTCTCGGCCCTGGGTCCGGGCGGCCTGACCCGCGAGCGTGCCGGCTTCGAAGTCCGCGACGTGCATCCGACCCACTACGGCCGGGTCTGCACCATCGAAACTCCGGAAGGCCCGAACATCGGCTTGATCAATTCGCTGGCGGTCTATGCCCGCACCAACAAGTACGGTTTCCTGGAAACCCCGTACCGCAAGGTGGTCAATGGCAAGGTCAGCGACCAGGTCGAATACATCTCGGCAATCGAGGAAAACGATTACGTCATCGCCCAGGCCAACGCCGCACTGAACAAGGACGGCAGCTTCGCCGAAGCCTTCGTTTCCTGCCGCTATCAGGGCGAGACCCTGCTCAAGGCGGCGGCCGAAATCCACTACATGGACGTGGCCGCGATGCAGACCGTCTCGGTGGCCGCGGCGCTGGTGCCGTTCCTGGAGCATGACGATGCCAACCGTGCCCTGATGGGCGCCAACATGCAGCGCCAGGCAGTGCCGACGCTGCGTGCCCAGGCGCCGCTGGTCGGCACCGGCATCGAGCGCGTGGTCGCCACCGACTCCGGCGTCAACGTCGTCGCCAGGCGCGGTGGTGTCATCGACCAGGTCGATGCCGCCCGTATCGTGGTGCGCGCCAACGAGGAGGAGATCGGCGACAACGATGCCGGCGTCGACATCTACTCGCTGGTCAAATACACCCGTTCCAACCAGAACACCTGCATCAACCAGCGGCCGCTGGTCGAGGTCGGCAACGTGGTCTCGGCCGGCGACGTGCTCGCCGATGGGCCGTCCACCGATCTGGGCGAGCTGGCCCTGGGCCAGAACATGCTGGTCGCGTTCATGCCCTGGAACGGCTACAACTTCGAGGACTCCATCCTCATTTCCGAGCGCGTGGTGCAGGAAGACCGCTACACCTCGATCCACATCGAGGAACTGACCTGCGTCGCCCGTGACACCAAGCTCGGCCCCGAGGAGATTTCGGCCGACATCCCCAACGTTGGCGAATCGGCGCTGTCGCGGCTGGATGAATCCGGTGTTGTCTACATCGGCGCCGAGGTCAAGGCCGGGGACATCCTGGTCGGCAAGGTCACGCCCAAGGGCGAGAGCCAGCTCACGCCCGAGGAAAAGCTGCTGCGTGCGATCTTCGGCGAGAAGGCCTCCGACGTAAAGGACAGCTCGCTGCGCGTGCCGCCAGGCATGGACGGCACCGTCATCGACGTGCAGGTGTTCACCCGCGACGGTCTGGACAAGGACAAGCGCGCCCTGGCCATCGAACAGGGTGAGGTCAAGGGCATCAAGAAGGATATGGATGACCAGTTCCGGATCCTGGAATCGGCCATCTACCAGCGCCTGCGTGGTGTCATCGTCGGCGAGGTGGCCAATGGCGGGCCGCAGGGCCTGAAGAAGGGCGCCAAGGTCACCGACGAATACCTGGACTCGCTGAAGAAGGACGAGTGGTTCGCGCTGCGCATGAAGGGCGAAGGCGCCGCCGAGATGGTCGAGAAGGCGGCCGAGCAGATCAAGCGCCACTGCGCCGAGTTCGACAAGCGCTTTGATGAAAAGCGCAAGAAGATCACCGCCGGTGACGACTTGGCGCCGGGCGTGCTGAAGATGATCAAGGTGCACCTGGCAGTCAAGCGCCGCATCCAGCCGGGCGACAAGATGGCCGGCCGGCACGGCAACAAGGGTGTGGTGTCGATGATCGTGCCGGTCGAGGACATGCCGCACATGGCCGATGGCACGCCGGTCGACATTGTCCTCAATCCGCTGGGCGTGCCCAGCCGCATGAACATCGGCCAGATCCTGGAAACTCATCTGGGCTGGGCGGCCAAGGGTGTGGGCATCAAGATCGACCGGATGCTGCAGGCCCAGGTCAAGCTCGCCGAGCTGCGCAAGTTCCTGCATCAGGTCTACAACTTCGAAGGCGAGAGCCGGGTCGACCTCAAGCAGCTCAATGACGCGGAAATCCTCGAGCTGGCGCGCAACCTGACCAATGGCGTGACCACGGCAACGCCGGTGTTCGACGGTGCCCACGAATCGGAGATCAAGCAGTTGCTGCAACTGGCCGAGCTGCCCGAAAGCGGCCAGGCCGAACTGTTCGACGGCCGCACCGGCGATGCTTTCGATCGCCCGGTCACGGTCGGCTACATGTACATGCTCAAGCTCAACCATCTGGTTGACGACAAGATGCACGCGCGCTCTACCGGCCCCTACTCGCTGGTCACCCAGCAGCCGCTGGGCGGCAAGGCGCAGTTCGGTGGTCAGCGCTTCGGCGAGATGGAGGTCTGGGCGCTGGAAGCCTACGGTGCCGCCTACACCTTGCAGGAGATGCTGACGGTCAAGTCCGACGATGTCGCCGGCCGCAACCAGATGTACAAGAGCATCGTCGACGGCAACCACGAGATGGTCGCCGGCATGCCCGAATCGTTCAACGTACTGGTCAAGGAGATCCGATCGCTGGGCATCAACATGGAACTGGAAACCGAGTGACGGCCAACAGACGCGGAGACGAAACATGAAAGATCTATTGAACCTGTTCAACCAGCAGCGTCAAGTCCTGGACTTCGACGCCATCCGCATCGGCCTGGCCTCGCCGGAGATGATCCGGTCCTGGTCCTTTGGCGAGGTCAAGAAGCCGGAGACCATCAACTACCGGACCTTCAAGCCCGAGCGCGACGGCCTGTTCTGCGCCAGCATCTTCGGTCCGGTCAAGGACTACGAGTGCCTGTGCGGCAAGTACAAGCGCATGAAGCACCGCGGCGTGGTGTGCGAGAAGTGCGGCACCGAGGTCACCCTGGCCAAGGTCCGCCGCGAGCGCATGGGCCACATCGACCTGGCCAGCCCGGTGGCGCACATCTGGTTCCTCAAGTCGCTGCCCTCGCGCATCGGTCTGATGCTGGACATGACCCTGCGCGATATCGAACGCATCCTCTACTTCGAGGCCTTCGTCGTCGTCGACCCGGGCCTGACCACGCTCAGCCGCGGCCTGGTGCTGACCGAGGAGCAGTATCTGGAGGCGGTCGAGGAGTTCGGTGACGAGTTTGACGCCCGCATGGGTGCCGAGGCCGTGCACGAACTGTTGCGCACCATCGATCTGAACACCGAGCTGACCCAGTTGCGCGAGGACATCGCGGCCACCGGTTCGGAGACCAAGCGCAAGCGCCTGTCCAAGCGCATCAAGCTGGTCGAGAGCTTCCTGGATTCAGGCAACAAGCCCGAATGGATGGTGCTGACCGTGCTGCCGGTGCTGCCGCCGGACCTGCGTCCGCTGGTGCCGCTGGATGGTGGCCGCTTCGCCACCTCCGACCTCAACGATCTGTACCGCCGGGTGATCAACCGCAACAACCGGCTCAAGCGCCTGCTGGAACTGAACGCGCCCGACATCATCGTGCGCAACGAAAAGCGCATGCTGCAGGAATCGGTTGACGCCCTGAAGGACAACGGTCGCCGCGGCCGTGCCATCACCGGCACCAACAAGCGCGCCCTCAAGTCGCTGGCCGACATGATCAAGGGCAAGCAGGGCCGCTTCCGCCAGAACCTGCTGGGCAAGCGCGTGGACTACTCCGGCCGTTCGGTGATCGTGGTCGGCCCGACCCTGAAGCTGCACGAATGTGGTCTGCCCAAGCGCATGGCGCTGGAGCTGTTCAAGCCGTTCATTTTCGCCAAGCTGCAGCATCGTGGCCTGGCGACGACGATCAAGGCCGCCAAGAAGATGGTCGAGCGCGAGGAAGGCGCGGTCTGGGACATCCTGGACGAGGTCATCCGCGAACACCCGGTCATGCTCAACCGTGCTCCGACCCTGCACCGCCTGGGCATCCAGGCGTTCGAGCCGGTTCTGATCGAGGGCAAGGCGATCCAGTTGCACCCGCTGGTGTGTACCGCCTTCAACGCCGACTTCGACGGCGACCAGATGGCCGTGCACGTGCCGCTGAGCCTGGAAGCCCAGCTCGAGGCGCGCGCGCTGATGATGTCGTCCAACAACATCCTCAGCCCCGCCAACGGCGAGCCGATCATCGTGCCGACCCAGGACGTGGTCCTGGGTCTGTATTACATGACTCGCGAGCTGGTCAACCAGAAGGGCGAGGGCATGGTCTTCGCCAACGTCAGCGAGGTCCAGCGTGCCTACCAGAACGAGGCCGTCGGCCTGCATGCGCGCATCAAGGTGCGCCTGGACGAGGTCCGGGTCGCCGAGGATGGCAGCCGCAGTCGTGAGCGCCACATCGTCGACACCACGGTGGGCCGCGCCCTGCTCAGCGAGATCACGCCCGAGGGCCTGCCCTACGAGCTGGTCAACCTGGAGCTGAACAAGAAGGCGATCTCGCGCCTGATCAATGCCTGCTACCGCCAGCTGGGCCTGAAGCCGACCGTGGTCTTCGCCGACCAGTTGATGTACATCGGCTTCCGCTATGCGACCCGGGCGGGCATCTCGATCGGCATCAACGACATGCACATCCCCGACGAGAAGCGCGCCATCCTGGCCGGTGCCGAGAAGGAAGTGCTGGAAATCCAGGAGCAGTACGCGTCCGGTCTGGTCACCTCCGGCGAGCGCTACAACAAGGTCGTGGACATCTGGTCGCGCACCAACGAGCTGGTCGCCAAGGCGATGATGGACCAGTTGGGCAGTGAAGAGGTCGACACCGCCGAAGGCGAGACGATCAAGCAGAAGTCGATGAACTCGCTGTTCATCATGGCCGACTCCGGCGCCCGTGGTTCGGCAGCGCAGATCCGCCAGTTGGCCGGCATGCGCGGCCTGATGGCCAAGCCGGACGGTTCCATCATCGAAACGCCGATCAAGGCCAACTTCCGCGAAGGCCTGAACGTGCAGGAGTACTTCTCCTCCACCCACGGCGCCCGAAAGGGACTGGCCGACACCGCGCTGAAGACCGCCAACTCCGGTTACCTGACCCGGCGCCTGGTCGACGTCGCTCAGGACGTGGTGGTCACCGAGATCGATTGCGAAACCCGCTTTGGCCTGACCATGACGCCGATCGTCGAAGGTGGCGATGTCGTCGAGCCGCTGCGCGAGCGGGTCCTGGGTCGCATCGTCGCCGAGGATGTGTATCTGCCCGGCGACGATGCCGAACTGGCGGTCGAACGCGGCACCCTGCTCGACGAGAAGTGGGTCGAGCGCCTGGAAGACATGGGCGTGCAGGAGATCATCGTGCGCTCGCCGATCACCTGCGAAGTCCGTCATGGCGTGTGTTCGTACTGCTACGGACGTGACCTGGCCCGCGGCCACCTGGTCAATATCGGTGAGGCGGTCGGCGTCATCGCCGCCCAGTCCATCGGTGAGCCGGGCACGCAGTTGACCATGCGTACCTTCCACATCGGTGGCGCCGCCTCGCGTGCGGCCGCGATCGACAGCATCACCGTGCGCACCAGCGGCAGCATCCGCTTCACCAACCTGAAGACGGTGCAGCACGAAGCTGGCCATCTGGTCGCGGTTTCGCGTTCGGGTGAGATCTCGGTCATCGACCCGCAGGGCCGTGAGCGTGAGCGCTACAAACTTCCCTACGGCGCCACCATTCGCGCCGGCGAGAACCAGGAGGTCAAGGCCGGCCAGACCGTGGCCAACTGGGATCCGCACAACCATCCGATCGTTTCGGAAGTCGCTGGCTTCGTGAAGTTCGTCGACTTCGTCGATGGCATCACCGTCGACGAACAACTGGACGAATTGACCGGCCTGCAGAGCTCGGTGATCACCGATCCCAAGCGCCGCACCGGCACCGCCAAGGATCTGCGCCCGACCCTGCGCATCGTCGACAAGAAGGGCAAGGAGCTGAAGCTGCCCGGTACCGAGGTGCCGGCGCAGTACTTCCTGCCACCGCGTTCGATGGTCAACCTGCAGGCCGATGCCGAGGTGGCGGTCGGAGACGTGGTCGCCAAGATCCCTCAGGAAGCCTCCAAGACCCGTGACATCACCGGCGGCCTGCCGCGCGTGGCCGACCTGTTCGAGGCGCGCAAGCCCAAGGAGCAGGCGGTTCTGGCCGAGCGCACCGGCATCATCAGCTTCGGCAAGGACACCAAGGGCAAGCAACGCCTGATCATCACCGACGAGGACACAGGCGACGAGTACGAGGAGCTGATTCCCAAGTACCGCCAGATCATCGTGTTCGAAGGTGAGCGCGTGACCAAGGGCGATACCATCGTTGATGGCGAACCCAGCCCGCAGGACATCCTGCGGCTGAAGGGCGTGGAAGAGCTGGCCGCCTACCTGGTCAAGGAAATCCAGGATGTCTACCGCTTGCAAGGTGTGAAGATCAACGACAAGCACATCGAAACCATCGTCCGCCAGATGCTGCGCAAGGTCGAAATCGTCGATCCAGGCGACACCGGTCTGCTCAAGGACGATCAGGAAGAGCGGGTGCGGGTGCTGGAGAAGAACCAGCGCGCCGAGGCCCAGGGCGAGATCCCGGCCACCTGGAACCCGGTGCTGCTGGGCATTACCAAGGCCTCGCTGGCAACCGAATCGTTCATCTCGGCAGCCTCCTTCCAGGAAACCACCCGGGTGCTGACCGAGGCCGCGGTACGCGGTACGCGCGATGGCTTGCGCGGCCTGAAGGAAAACGTTATAGTGGGCCGCTTGATACCGGCAGGAACCGGATTGGCCTACCACAGCGCCCGCAGGCAAGAAGGCGGGGCGCTTACCGAGGCCGAAATGGAAACGCTGGCGGGGACGGTTGAAGTGGCGCAAGCAGCCGAGGTGGCTGATGCGGCCGACACAACCGGCACTGGAACGGATCAGGAGGCGACGGCGTCGACCGAGTGAACTAAGGCTGCACCCATCAACGAAATGAAGCCAAGGATGGTTTCGTTTTCGGCGGCAGGAAGCCGCGCCAGGTGTTGACAGGTTTCTGTAGATACCGTTAAATTCTCAAGGCTCACAGGTCGAGGCTGCTCGACCTGTGTTTTTGTTTCTCCGAGGCTCAAGATGGCAACGATCAACCAACTGGTCCGCAAAGGCCGGCACCCGAAAACCTACAAGAGCGGATCGCCCGCGCTGGAATCCTGCCCGCAGCGTCGCGGCGTCTGTACGCGTGTCTACACGACCACGCCGAAGAAGCCGAACTCGGCCCTGCGCAAGGTCGCCAAGGTGCGCCTGACCAACGGTTACGAGGTCATCTCGTACATCGGCGGCGAAGGCCACAACCTGCAGGAGCACTCGGTGGTGCTGATCCGCGGCGGTCGTGTCAAGGATCTGCCCGGCGTGCGCTACCACATGGTGCGTGGCTCGCTGGACGCCTCCGGCGTCGCCAAGCGCCGCCAGGCGCGCTCCAAGTACGGCGCGAAGCGTCCCAAGTCTTAAGTCCCAGACGTCGATCTACCAGGAACATCACACATGTCCAGAAAGGGTTCCCATCCGGCACGCATCATCCTGCCTGATCCCAAGCACGGCAGCCAGGTCATTGCCCGCTTCATCAATATGGTGATGCTCAGCGGCAAGAAGGCAGTCGCCGAGCGGATCGTCTACGGCGCACTTGATCATATTGGTCAAAAAGGTGGCTCGGTTCCGGTCGAGCTGGTCGACAAGGCGCTGGAGAATGTTGCGCCGACGGTCGAGGTGAAGAGTCGCCGTGTCGGTGGCGCCACCTACCAGGTGCCGGTCGAGGTGCGCAGCTCGCGGCGTCAGACGCTGGCCATGCGCTGGCTGATTGATGCCGCCCGCAAGCGCTCGGAGAACACCATGCCGCGCAAGCTCGCCGGCGAACTGCTGGATGCCGCCGAGAACCGGGGTGGAGCAGTGAAGAAGCGCGAGGAGATTCACCGCATGGCCGAGGCCAACAAGGCCTTCTCGCACTACCGCTGGTGATCGCGGGTCCGGCTTGGCCGGGCCGCGAACCAAAACCTGGGCGCCGCGGGCGCCCGGAGTCGGGGGATCGCCCCGCATGTAAACGAATCAAGGATTGACGACGTGGCTCGCACTACACCCATCGACCGCTACCGCAACTTCGGCATCATGGCCCACATCGATGCCGGCAAGACGACGACGTCTGAGCGCATCCTGTTCTACACCGGCGTGAACCACAAGTTGGGCGAGACCCACGATGGTTCGGCGACGATGGACTGGATGGAGCAGGAGCAGGAACGCGGCATCACCATCCAATCGGCGGCGACGACGGCGTTCTGGCGCGGCATGGACAAGTCCATGGACGAGCATCGCCTGAACATCATCGACACCCCCGGCCACGTCGACTTCACCATCGAGGTCGAGCGTTCCCTGCGCGTGCTCGACGGCGCCGTGTTCGTGCTGTGCGCGGTTGGCGGTGTCCAGCCGCAGTCCGAGACTGTCTGGCGCCAGGCCAACAAGTACCAGGTGCCGCGCCTGGCCTTCGTCAACAAGATGGACCGTACTGGTGCCAACTTCGACAAGGTCATGGAGCAGTTGCGCAGCCGTCTGGGTGCCTATGCCGTGCCGGTGCAGGTGCCCATTGGCGCTGAAGAGGGCTTCGAGGGCGTCATCGACCTGGTCAAGATGAAGGCCATCCACTGGGATGCGGCCGGCCAGGGCACCACGTTCCAGTACCGCGACATTCCCGCCGACCAGGTCGACAAGGCCAACCAGGCGCGCGCGTTCATGGTCGAGGCGGCTGCCGAGGCGAACGAAGCGCTGATGGACAAGTACCTGGAAGGCGGAGAGCTCAGCGAAGACGAGATCTACGCCGGCCTGCGCGAGCGCACCCTGCGGGTGGAGATCGTGCCGGCATTCTGCGGCAGCGCGTTCAAGAACAAAGGCGTCCAGGCATTGCTTGACGGCGTCATCCACCTGCTGCCGTCGCCGGCCGATCGGCCGCCGGTGCAGGGCATGGACGAGAACGACAATCCGGACAGCCGGCCTGCCACCGACGATGCCCCGTTCTCGGCCCTGGCATTCAAGATCATGACCGACCCGTTCGTTGGTTCGCTGACCTTCTTCCGCGTCTACTCCGGTGTGCTCAACTCCGGTGATCAGGTCTACAACCCGATCAAGTCGAAGAAGGAGCGCATTGGCCGCCTGCTGCAGATGCACTCCAACGATCGCAGCGAGATCAAGGAAGTGCGTGCCGGTGACATCGCCGCCGCCGTGGGCCTGAAGGACGTCACCACCGGTGACACCCTGGCCGACGGCAGCAACCTGATCACCCTGGAGCGGATGGTGTTCCCCGAACCGGTGATCTCGATGGCGGTGGAACCCAAGACCAAGTCCGATCAGGAAAAGATGGGCATCGCTCTGGGCCGTCTGGCCCAGGAAGATCCGTCCTTCCGTGTCCGCACCGACGAAGAGTCCGGCCAGACCATCATCTCCGGCATGGGCGAGTTGCACCTGGATATCCTGGTTGAGCGCATGAAGCGCGAGTTCAACGTCGAAGCCAACGTCGGCAAGCCGCAGGTGGCCTACCGCGAGACCATCCGCAAGGCAGTCCGCGCCGAAGGCAAGTTCGTGCGCCAGTCCGGCGGCAAGGGCCAGTTCGGTCACGTCGTGCTCGAGATCGAGCCGCGCGAGCCGGGTGAAGGCTACGAGTTCGACAACGCCATCGTCGGCGGTACCGTGCCCAAGGAATACATTCCCGCGGTCGACAAGGGCATCCAGGAAGCGGCGGTCAGCGGCATCTTGGCCGGCTACCCGATCGTCGACTTCAAGGTGCGCCTGGTCGATGGCTCCTACCATGAAGTCGACTCGTCGGAAATGGCGTTCAAGATCGCCGGCTCGATGGGCTTCAAGGAAGGCTTCAGCCGCGCCTCTCCGGTTCTGCTGGAGCCGGTGATGAAGGTCGAGATCGTGACCCCTGAGGATTACCTGGGTGATGTCATGGGCGACGTCAGCCGCCGCCGCGGCATCCTGCAGGGCCAGGAAGACAGCCCGTCCGGCAAGGTTATCAATGCAATGGTGCCGCTGGGTGAGATGTTCGGCTACGCGACCACGCTGCGCTCGATGTCCCAGGGCCGCGCCACCTACACGATGGAATTCGACCACTACGCCGAAGCGCCCAACAGCATCGCCGACAGTGTCGTCAAGAAGTCCTGATTTTCTTTCAATAACGTATTCAGCTACGAGGTTTTCCAGCCATGGCCAAGGAAAAATTTGAACGCAGCAAGCCGCACGTGAACGTCGGCACGATCGGTCACGTCGACCACGGCAAGACGACGCTGACGGCGGCGCTGACCAAGGTGGGTGCGGAGCGTTTTGGCGGTTCCTTCCACGCTTACGATGCCATCGACAAGGCCCCGGAAGAGAAGGCGCGCGGCATCACCATCTCGACCTCGCACGTCGAGTACGAGAGCGAATCGCGGCACTACGCGCATGTGGACTGCCCCGGTCACGCCGACTACGTCAAGAACATGATCACCGGCGCCGCCCAGATGGACGGTGCGATCCTGGTCTGCTCGGCCGCCGACGGCCCGATGCCGCAGACCCGCGAGCACATCCTGCTGGCGCGCCAGGTCGGCGTTCCCTACATCGTCGTGTTCCTGAACAAGGCCGACATGGTTGACGACGCCGAGCTGCTCGAGCTGGTCGAAATGGAAGTGCGCGAGCTGCTGAGCAAGTACGATTTCCCTGGCGACGACACCCCGGTGATCAAGGGTTCGGCCCTGAAGGCGCTGGAAGGCGACCAGTCCGAGATCGGCGTGCCGGCGATCATCCAGCTGGTTGACGCCCTGGACACCTGGATTCCCGAGCCTGAGCGCGACATCGACAAGGCCTTCCTGATGCCGGTCGAGGACGTGTTCTCGATCTCCGGCCGCGGCACGGTGGTCACCGGCCGCATCGAGCGCGGCATCATCAAGGTCGGCGAGGAAGTGGAAATCGTCGGCCTGCGTCCGACGGTCAAGACCACGGTCACCGGCGTTGAGATGTTCCGCAAGCTGCTCGACCAAGGCCAGGCGGGCGACAACGCCGGCCTGCTGCTGCGCGGCACCAAGCGCGACGACGTTGATCGCGGCCAGGTGCTGTGCAAGCCCGGCTCGATCAAGCCCCATACCACGTTCGAGGCCGAAGTCTATGTCCTGAGCAAGGACGAAGGCGGTCGTCACACGCCGTTCTTCAAGGGTTATCGGCCGCAGTTCTACTTCCGCACCACCGACGTGACCGGCAGTGTCGAGTTGCCCGAAGGCGTGGAAATGGTCATGCCCGGCGACAACATCAAGATGGTGGTGACGCTGATCGCCCCGATCGCGATGGAAGAAGGCCTGCGCTTTGCCATCCGCGAAGGCGGCCGCACCGTCGGCGCCGGCGTCGTCGCCAAGATCATCCAGTAAACAGACTGCCCGGAGGCCGGTGACGGCTTCATTCAGGAAATCAAGGTTATGGCACAGCAACAGAAGATCCGCATCCGGCTGAAGGCGTTTGATTACCGCCTGATCGACCGTTCCGCGGGCGAAATCGTCGACACGGCGAAGCGGACCGGCGCCCAGGTGCGCGGTCCCATCCCGCTGCCGACCAAGAAGGAACGCTTCACGGTGTTGGTGTCGCCGCACGTCGACAAGGACGCACGCGATCAGTACGAGATGCGCACCCACAAGCGGGTGATGGATATCGTCGATCCCAACGACAAGACTGTCGATGCCCTGATGAAGCTGGACCTTCCCGCGGGCGTTGACGTCCAGATCAAGCTGTATTGACGGAGTTCGGGATCATGAGAGTCGGATTGGTAGGCAAAAAGGCCGGCATGAGCCGGGTGTTCACTGACGACGGTCGTTCCGTGCCGGTGACCCTGATCGAGGCCAGCCCGAACCGCGTCGTGCAGGTGAAGACCGTCGACAACGATGGCTACAGCGCCATCCAGGTCACGGCCGGAAGCAAGCGGCCGGTGTTGGTGAACAAGCCGCAGGCCGGGCATTTCGCCAAGGCCCAGGTGGAAGCAGGTCGTGGTCTGTGGGAGTTCCGGGTCGCCGATGAGGCGCTGGATTCCTTCCAGGTCGGTGCCGAGCTGAAGGTCGACCTGTTCCAGGTCGGCCAGAAGGTCGATGTTGCCGGCGTCACCAAGGGCAAGGGCTTCCAGGGCACGGTCAAGCGGCACGGATTCAGCATGGGCGACGCTACGCACGGCAACTCGCTGTCGCATCGCGCGCCCGGCTCGATCGGCCAACGGCAGACGCCTGGTCGCGTGTTCAAGGGCAAGAAAATGGCCGGCCACATGGGTGACGAGCACCAGTCGGTGCTGAACCTGGAAGTGGTCAAGGTGGACCTGGAGCGCGGCCTGATCGCGATCAAGGGTTCGGTTCCAGGCGCGCCCGGCGGCGACGTGGTCGTACGCCCGGCAGCCAAGGCCTGAGGAGGACACGATGGAATTGCAAATACAAGGTGGCGCCAGCGTGCCCGTCTCCGAGAAGATCTGGGATGAGCGTTTCCGCGAGGATCTGGTGCACCAGGTGGTGGTCGCTTATCGCGCTGCCGGCCGTGCCGGCACCAAGGCGCAGAAGACCCGTGCCGAAGTGAACGCCACAACCAAGAAGTCCAAGCGCCAGAAGGGCGGCGGTGCCCGTCACGGTGCCCTGTCCGCGCCGATCTTCGTCGGTGGTGGCCGCACCTTCGCGGCCAAGCCGCGCAGCTTCGAGCAGAAGGTCAACCGCAAGATGTACCGCGGTGCGCTGCGCTCGATCCTGTCGGAGTTGCTGCGCCAGGATCGCTTGCAGGTGGTCGACAGCCTCACGGTGAGCGCGCCCCGGACCACGTTGCTGGTTGATCAGCTCAAGGAACTGGGTCTGGATCGGGCGCTGATCGTGACCGAGAGCGACGATCTCAACCTGTATCTGGCGGCGCGGAATCTGCCCTATGTGTACGTCACCGATGCCGGTGCCCTGGATCCGGTCAGTCTGGTCCATGCCAAGCGTGTGGTGATGACCGTGGATTCGGTACGCAAGATCGAGGAGTGGCTGGCATGAACATCGAACAGCATCATTACGATGTCCTGAGGTCGCCTGTGGTCTCGGAAAAGACTGCACGTACCCAGGAGCTGCACAACCAGTACGTGTTCGTGGTGGCACCGACGGCGACCAAGGTCCAGGTTCGGCAAGCGGTCGAGAAGATCTTCAGCGTCAAGGTCGACGATGTCACCGTGGTCAACATCAAGGGCAAGCGCAAGAGCTTCAAGTTCCGTGCCGGTCGCCGCAGCGATCGCCGCAAGGCTTATGTGCGCCTGGCTGATGGCCAGAGCATTGACCTGAGCGTGAAGGCCTGAGAGCAAGGAATACACTGATGGCACTGATGACACTCAAACCAACCTCGCCGGGAAGGCGCTCGGCAGTCCGCGTATCGCAGGACTTGCACAAGGGCGCCCCGTTCCAAGCGCTGGTTGAGCCGCAGTCCAAGACCGGCGGCCGCAACAATCGTGGTCGGATCACCACCCGGCATCGTGGTGGTGGCCACAAGCAGCATTACCGGATCATCGACTTCAAGCGTGACAAGGAAGGCATTCCGGCCCGTGTCGAACGGATCGAGTACGATCCCAACCGCACCGCCAATATTGCCCTGCTGGTCTATGTCGACGGTGAGCGCCGTTACATCATCGCGCCCAAGGGCATCCAGGTCGGCGACCAGCTGATGTCAGGTCGCGATGTTCCGATCCGCATCGGCAATACCCTGCCGCTGCGCAACATGCCGATCGGCAGCCAGGTGCACTGCATCGAGATGAAGCCAGGCAAGGGCGCACAGATGGCGCGCAGTGCCGGCACCTCGTGCCAGCTCGTGGCGCGCGAACAGGGTTATGCCACCCTGCGGCTGCGCTCGGGCGAGATGCGCAAGGTGCCAGCCGAATGTCGCGCCACCATCGGCGAGGTCGGCAACAGTGAGCACAGCCTGCGCAAGCTCGGCAAGGCCGGTGCCAAGCGCTGGCTGGGCATCCGGCCCACGGTCCGCGGTGTCGTCATGAACCCGGTCGATCACCCGCACGGTGGTGGTGAAGGCAAGACTTCCGGCGGCCGGCATCCGGTCACCCCGTGGGGCGTCCCGACCAAGGGCTACAAGACCCGCACCAACAAGCGCACGACACAGTTCATCGTGCGTCGGCGCAAGTAAGAGGTTTGCATAGATGGCGCGTTCACTGAAGAAAGGCCCGTTCATCGACCACCACCTGCACAGCAAGGTGGAGGCGGCCATGGCCAGCAACAGCAAGCGACCGATCAAGACCTGGTCGCGTCGGTCCATGGTGCTGCCGGAAATGGTCGGGTTCACCATTGCGGTGCACAACGGCCGGCAGCATGTGCCGGTCCTGATCAACGAGAACATGGTCGGGCACAAGCTCGGCGAGTTCGCCCCGACGCGGACCTTCAAGGGTCACTCGGGCGACAAGAAGTCAAGGTAAGGGAGATCAAGGAATGGAAACCAGAGCAGTATTGCGCGGCGCGCAAATCTCCCCCCAGAAGGCACGTCTGGTCGCCGACCAGGTGCGTGGTCTGCCGATCGGTCGGGCGCTGGAATTGCTCAAGTTCAGCGACAAGAAGGCGGCTGGCTTGATCTACAAGGTGGTCTTTTCGGCCTCGTCGAATGCCGAGAACAATGACGGTGCCGATGTCGATGAACTGAAGGTGGCGCGTATCCAAGTCGATGAAGGCCCGCGTCTGAAGCGCTTCGCTGCCCGGGCCAAGGGTCGTGGCACGCGCATCATCAAGCGGACCAGCCACATCACCGTGGTCGTCGGCGACAACTAAAGGAAGCAACGATGGGTAACAAAGTTCACCCGATCGGTATCCGTCTGGGTATCTCCAAGGACTGGAACTCCAAGTGGTACGCCGGCAAGCGCCAGTTCGCCGAGTACCTGGCGGCAGACCTGCGCGTGCGCGAGATGCTGGTCAAGGATGACCGCCTGAAGGACGCCGACATCAGCAATATCCAGATCGAGCGTCCGGCCAAGACCGCCCGCATTACCATCCACACCGCCCGCCCGGGCGTGGTGATCGGCAAGAAGGGTGAGGACATCGAGCGCCTGCGCCGCAAGGCGAACAAGCTGATGGGCGTGCCCACGCACATCAACGTGGTCGAAGTCCGTCGCCCCGAGCTGAACGCGCAGTTGATCGCCAAGTCGATCGCCGGCCAGCTTGAGCGCCGCATCATGTTCCGCCGGGCCATGAAGCGCGCCGTCGGCAACGCCATGCGCCTGGGTTCGCTGGGCATCAAGGTCAATGTCGCCGGCCGCCTGAACGGCGCCGAGATCGCGCGGTCGGAGTGGTATCGCGAAGGCCGGGTGCCGCTGCACACGTTGCGCGCCGACATCGACTACGGCGTCGCCGAGGCCCAGACCACCTACGGCATCATCGGTGTCAAGGTGTGGGTCTACAAGGGTGAAGTTTTTGACCTGCATGCGCCGCCTGCCGAAGAAAAGCCGGCTCCGGGCCGTGGCCGTGGAGACCGTGGCGACCGCGAGCCGCGCGGCCGCGGCGGGCGCGACAAGGAGTAAGCAAACATGTTGCAACCATCTCGAACCAAGTTCCGCAAGATGCACAAGAGCCGCAACCGCGGTCTTGCCCAGGTCGGAAACCAGGTCAGTTTCGGTGAGTTCGGCCTCAAGGCGGTCCAGCACGGCATGTTGACAGCGCGCCAGATCGAAGCTGCGCGGCGGGCCATCACCCGTCACGTCAAGCGCGGCGGCAAGCTGTTCATCCGCGTCTTCCCGGACAAGCCGATCACCAAGAAGCCGATCGAGGTGCGCATGGGCTCGGGCAAGGGCGGGGTCGAATTCTGGGCCGCCGTGATCAAGCCCGGGCGCATGATCTATGAGATTGAAGGCGTGAGCGAAGAGGCTGCTCGCGAGGCATTCTCGCTGGCTTCGGCCAAGTTGCCGATCAAGACCACCTTTGTGACCCGGACGGTGCTGTGATGAAGATTAGCGAGCTGCGCAAGCAGTCGGCCAAGGAGCTGGATGAGCAGCTGGTCGGGCTCAAGCGCGAACAATTCAATCTGCGCATGCAGAAGGCCTCCGGCCAACTGACGCAGACCCATGAGATCCGCCGTACCCGTCGCGACATCGCCCGTGTCCTGACCGCCCAGGCTGAGAAGAAGTAAGGACCGTAACGATGAACACGACGGAAAAGCATCCCAACACCCTGGAAGGGCGGGTCGTCAGCGACAAGATGGACAAGACCATCACCGTCCTGATCCAGCGCCAGGTCAAGCATGGCATGTACAACAAGTACATCCGGCGTTCGACGAAGCTGCATGCGCATGACGCGCAGGGCGAATGCCGCCAGGGCGACCTGGTGCGCATCGAGGAATGCCGGCCGCTGTCCAAGACCAAGAACTGGCGCGTAGTGGAAGTTCTCGAGCGCGTGGCGCGCTGATCGCAGGTCCGAAGGAGTCTTAGTCATGATCCAGATGCAAAGCACGTTGTCGGCTGCCGACAACAGCGGGGCCCGCGAACTGATGTGCATCAAGGTGCTGGGTGGGTCCAAGCGCCGCTACGCCCATATCGGCGACATCATCAAGGTGTCGGTGAAGGAAGCCATCCCCCGTGGCAAGGTGAAGAAGGGCGAGATCTACAACGCCGTTGTCGTGCGCACCGCCAAGGGTGTGCGTCGCCCGGATGGTTCACTGATCCGTTTCGATGGCAACGCCGCGGTGTTGCTCAACAACAAGCATGAGCCGATCGGCACCCGTATCTTCGGGCCGGTGACTCGTGAGCTGCGCTCGGAGAGGTTCATGAAGATCGTCTCCCTGGCGCCGGAAGTGCTGTAAGGAACCGCTGCCATGAATCGAATTCGCAAAGGTGACCAGGTCATCGTCATCACCGGCAAGAACAAGGGCCAGAAAGGCGAGGTGCTCAAGGTCGTGAACGACGGCGAGCGCGTGCTGGTGAGCAATGTCAACCTGATCAAGCGCCACACCAAGCCCAATCCGCAGGCCAACCAGCCTGGCGGCATCATTGAGCGCGAGGCGTCGATACACAGTTCCAATGTCATGTTGCTCAACCCGGCGACGGGCAAAGGCGAGCGTGTTGGTTTCAAGGTGCTGGAGGATGGACGCAAAGTGCGTGTGTTCCGCTCCAGTGAAGAAGTGGCTGACGCCTGAGGACTATGACCATGACCCCGCGTCTGGAAACGTTTTACAAGGATGAGGTGGTGCCCAAGCTGATGGAGAAGTTCAGCTACGGCAACATCATGCAGGCCCCCAAGCTGATCAAGATCACCCTGAACATGGGTGTTGGCGAGGCCGTGGGCAACAAGAAGGTGCTTGAGCACGCTATCGGTGACATGGCCAAGATTGCCGGCCAGCGGCCGGTGACCCGGCTCAGCCGCAAGTCGGTGGCCAGTTTCAAGATCCGCGACGGCTGGCCGATCGGCTGCAAGGTGACGCTGCGGCGCCGGCGCATGTACGAATTCCTCGACCGTCTGGTCAGCATTTCGCTGCCGCGTGTGCGTGACTTCCGCGGCATCTCCGGACGTTCGTTCGATGGCCGCGGCAATTACAACTTCGGCGTCAAGGAACAGATCATCTTCCCGGAAATCGAATTCGACCAGGTCGACGCGCTGCGCGGCATGGACATCGCCATCGGCACCACGGCCAAGTCCGATGCCGAAGCGCGCGCGCTGCTCGAAGCCTTCGGTTTCCCATTCCGCAACTGATTCAACAGCAGGACAACGAACAGATGGCAAAGACAAGCATGGTCGAGCGTGAGCTCAAGCGCAAAAAGCTGGTGCTGCGCTATGCCAAGAAGCGCGCCGAACTGAAGGCGGTGCTGATTGACCCGGACGCGTCCTACGAGGCGAAGATGGAAGCCAGCGTCAAGATGCAGAAGTTGCCGCGGGACTCGTCGCCGGTGCGTGGGCGCAACCGCTGTGCCTTGTCCGGTCGTCCCCGTGGCGTCTACCAGAAGTTTGGCCTGGGCCGGAACAAGCTGCGCGAAGCGACCATGCGTGGCGACGTTCCCGGTTTGCGCAAGGCCAGCTGGTAACCCATCGCTGGCAAACGCCAGCCAGTACATAAGCGCCGGCCTGCTTGCAGGCCTGGTACTCAGCCAGACCCGGTACCGCCGGCGACCGCTGCAGTGCCATCATTCGAGGCGGATATCGGTGCTGCAACATATTGAGGAATTGCATTCATGAGCATGACTGATCCCATCGCCGACATGTTTTCGCGCATCAAGAATGCGCAGGGTGCACGCAAGAAGAGCGTGCGCATGCCGGCTTCCAAACTGAAGGCGCAGATCGCGCAGGTCCTGAAGGACGAAGGTTACATCGCCGAGTTCAGCACCCGTGAGGTATCGGCGGGCAAGAAGGAAATGGAGGTTCTCCTCAAGTACTTCGAAGGCCGTCCGGTGATCGACCGGCTTGACCGCTACAGCCGACCCGGCCTGCGTCAGTACCGTGGCAAGAACGAACTGCCCAAAGTTCTGGGTGGCCTGGGTGTGAGTATCGTGACCACCTCGTCGGGCGTGATGACCGACGCGCAGGCGCGCAGCAAGGGACTGGGTGGCGAGATCATCGCCATGGTCGCCTGAGGAGATAGAAGATGTCGCGAGTTGCTAAAATGCCAATCACCCTGCCCAAGGGTGTGGAACTCCAGATCGGCGAGGAGCAGATCCAGGTCAAGGGTCCCAAGGGCAGCCTCAATGGCCCGCGCCCCGAAGGTATCGACGTCGAAGTCGAGGATGGCACCGTGCGCGTCAGCGTGCGCAACGCCGATGACTGGGCGATGGCCGGGACGCTGCGTTCCCTGGTCGGCAACATGGTCATCGGTGTCAGCGAGGGCTACCAGCGCAAGCTGGAGCTGGTCGGCGTCGGTTATCGTGCCGCCATGCAGGGACAGGATCTCAATCTGAGCCTGGGCTTTTCCCATCCGGTGGTGTTCAAGGCGCCCGAGGGCGTGACCCTGGAAACGCCGACCCAGACCGAGATCCTGATCAAGGGCATGGACAAACAGCGTGTCGGCCAGGCCGCCGCTGACATCCGGGCTTTCCGCCCGCCCGAGCCCTACAAGGGCAAGGGGATTCGCTATTCCGGCGAGAAGATCGTCATGAAGGAAGCCAAGAAGGCCTGATGCGGAGATGAGCAACGTGGACAAAAACCAATCCCGCCTGCGCCGTGCCAAGCGCACCCGCATTCATATCCGCGACCTGGGCATGGCGCGCCTGAGCGTGCACCGCACCGGCCAGCATATCTATGCCCAGGTCTTCAGTGCCCAGGGCGATACCGTGGTCGCCGCTGCCTCGACCCTGCAAAAGTCGGTGCGCGATGGCCTCAACGGCACCAAGAACAAGGACGCGGCGATCGCAGTCGGACGCGCCGTCGCCCAGGCCGCTTTGGCCAAGGGTATCGAGCAGGTTGCCTTCGACCGGTCCGGTTTCCGCTATCACGGCCGGGTCAAGGCCCTGGCCGACGCGGCCCGCGAAGCCGGCCTGAAGTTCTGATCACCGATTCGAGATAACAGTTATGGCTATTCAACGCGACAATCGCGACAAGAACGACGACGGCATGATCGAAAAGCTGATCTCCGTGAACCGTGTCTCCAAGACGGTGAAGGGTGGACGCATTTTCGGATTTGCCGCGTTGACCGTGGTCGGTGATGGTGCCGGCAAGGTCGGCTTCGGCTATGGCAAGGCGCGCGAAGTGCCGGTGGCGATCCAGAAGTCGATGGAGCGCGCACGCAAGAGCCTGGTCGATGTCGCCCTCAACGAAGGCACGATCTGGTACCCGGTCACCGCCGAGCATGGTGCCGCCAAGGTGTTCATGCAGCCCGCCGCCGAAGGTACCGGAGTCATTGCCGGTGGCGCCATGCGCGCGGTTTTCGAGGTCGTGGGTGTGCGCAACATCCTGTCCAAGGCCCAGGGATCGCGCAACCCGATCAACCTGGTCCGGGCTACCGTCTACGGCCTGAAGGACATGGCTTCGCCGGCCCGCATCGCGGCCAAGCGGGGCAAGAAAGTGGAGGAGCTGATCGGTGGCAACTGATAACGGCAATACCGTCAAGGTGCGCCTGGTCAAAGGCCTGCGTGGCTGCCAGGAACGGCACCGGCTGAGCGTGCGCGCGCTGGGTCTGCGCAAGGTCAACGACGTGCGTGAACTGAAGGATTCCCCCAGCGTACGCGGCCTGATCAACCAGGTCGGTTACCTGATCCGAGTCGAGGAATAAGACATGCGTCTGAATGACATTTCACCGGCCAAGGGCGCGCGCAAGGAGCGCACCCGCGTCGGCCGTGGCATTGGTTCGGGGCTGGGCAAGACTGCCGGCCGTGGCCACAAGGGCCAGCACTCGCGTTCGGGCAAGGGCAAGGTCAAGGCCGGCTTCGAAGGCGGCCAGATGCCGCTGCAGCGGCGCCTGCCCAAGATCGGCTTCCGCTCGCGCACCAGCCATGAGTGCGGCCAGGTGCTGCTCTACCAGTTGGAAGCGCTGAGCCTGGACACTGTGGATTTCGCCGCTTTGCAGGCGGCAGGACTGGTCGATCGCCGCGCAGTCCGCGCCAAGATCGTCAAGAAGGGTGAGCTCAGCCGCGCTATCGCGTTCAAGGGCGTGGCTGTGACCGCCGGCGCCCGAGAGGCCATCCTCGCCGCCGGCGGCAGCGTCGAGTAAACCCACATCACTGGATTAACGGAGTCGTCGTGGCGATAAAAACGCCCAATGCAGGAGCCCTGGCCGGACTTGGCAAGCTGACCGAATTGCGTCAGCGCCTGATGTTCGTGATCGGCGCCCTGATTGTCTATCGCCTGGGAACCTTCATCCCGGTTCCCGGCGTCAACCCGGAAGCCATGGCCCAGTTCATGGACCAGCAAAGCGGCACCATCGTCGACATGTTCAACATGTTCTCCGGTGGTGCACTGGAGCGGTTCTCGATCTTTGCCATCGGCATCATTCCCTACATCTCGGCCTCGATCATCGTGCAGTTGATGGCAGCGGTGCTGCCCAGCCTGCAGGCGATCAAGAAAGAGGGCGAGTCCGGTCGGCGCAAGCTGACCCAATGGACCCGTTATGGCACGGTCGGGCTGGCGGCATTCCAGGCTGCCGGCGTCGCCATCGCGCTTCAGAACCAGGGCCTTGGCAGCGGCATGTCGGTGGTCATCAACCCCGGCGCCGGCTTTGTCTTCAGTGCCGTGGTCGGCCTGACCGCCGGCACCATGTTCCTGATGTGGCTGGGTGAGCAGATCACCGAGCGTGGCGTCGGCAACGGCATCTCGCTGATCATCTTCGCCGGCATCGTGGCGGGCTTGCCCTCGGGCATTGCCGCCACCCTGGAACTGGCCCGCAACGGCGACCTCAGTCCGCTGACGGTGCTGATGATCCTGGTGCTGGTGCTGGGTGTGACCCTGTTCGTGGTCTTCATGGAGCGTGCGCAGCGCCGGATTCCGGTCAACTATGCGCGCAAGCAAGGCGGCCGCAATGCCTACATGAACCAGAGCTCGCACCTGCCGCTGAAGCTCAACATGGCCGGCGTCATCCCTGCCATCTTCGCCTCCAGCATCATCCTGTTCCCGGCCACCGCGGCCTCGTGGTTTGGCAGTGGCACCGGCACCGGCCCGCGCATTCTGCAGACCATCTCGCAGGCGTTGTCCCCCGGTGAGCTGATGTATCTGGTGCTGTATGGCGGTCTGATCGCCGGTTTCACCTTCTTCTACACCGCGATCGTCTTCAACTCCCAGGAGACGGCCGAGAACCTGAAGAAGTCCGGTGCGCTGATTCCGGGCATCCGCCCGGGCAAGGCCACGGCCGACTACATCGACGGTGTGCTGACACGCCTGACCACGGCTGGCGCGGCGTACATGGTGGCCGTGTGTCTGTTGCCAGAATTCATGCGCTCGGGCTGGAACGTGCCGTTCTACTTTGGCGGCACCTCGCTGCTGATCGTGGTCGTGGTCGTGATGGATTTCACCAGCCAGATCCAGGCCCATCTGATGTCGCATCAGTATGAAAGTCTGTTGAAGAAGGCAAATCTCAAGGGTTACGGTCGCACCCGGGCCTGAAGGCGGCGAAAGCTGCTTGTGGTCCAAGGCGGGGCTGTAGTATAATTTTTGGTTCACTGCGCATCAGTGAGATTCGGAGACGCAACGCATGGCGCGTATCGCAGGTGTCAATCTTCCGGTCCAGAAGCATGTCTGGATCGGTCTTACCAGTATTTACGGCGTCGGACGCTCTCGCGCCAGGAAGATCTGCCAAGGGGCAGGTGTCCAGGAAACGACGCGTATCCGTGACCTGACCGAGGCCGAGGTCGAGAGCCTGCGTGCCGAGATCGGCAAGGTGGCTGTCGAGGGTGATCTGCGGCGCGAGAATGCGATGAGCATCAAGCGCCTGATCGACCTGGGCACCTTCCGCGGCCTGCGTCATCGCAAGGGTCTGCCGCTGCGCGGTCAGCGCACCCGCACCAACGCGCGCACCCGCAAGGGACCGCGTCGCCCGATCCGCAAGTAATTCCACCGGTTTTTACGGGGGCAATCCAGGTTGGCCGTGAGGTCGACCGGCCCCCAGCCGACACAAGCAACACTCATCAGGAACGGCATCATCATGAGCAAGCCGGCAGCCGCCAAGGGCAAGAAGAAGATCAAGCGCGTCGTGACCGACGGAGTCGTGCACGTCCAAGCTTCCTTCAACAATACCATCGTCACCATCACCGACCGTCAGGGCAACGCCTTGTCCTGGGCCACGGCCGGCGGCGCCGGCTTCCGCGGTTCGCGCAAGTCGACCCCGTTCGCCGCCCAGGTGGCCGCCGAAAAGGCCGGCCGCGTCGCGGTCGACTACGGCGTCAAGAACGTCGATGTCCGGATCAAGGGCCCGGGCCCGGGCCGTGAGTCGGCCGTACGTTCGCTGAACGCGCTCGGCATCAAGGTCCTGAGCATCACCGACATCACCCCGATCCCGCACAACGGTTGCCGGCCGCCCAAGCGCCGCCGCGTCTAAGGAAGCACCCACATGGCACGTTACATTGGCCCCACCTGCAAGCTGGCCCGGCGCGAAGGCGCCGACCTGGGCCTGAAGAGCCCGGCCCGCGGTATTGAATCCAAGTGCAAGTTCGAGCAGAAGCCCGGCCAGCATGGTGCCACCATGCGCCGTGGCAAGCTGTCGGACTATGCCCTGCAATTGCGTGAGAAGCAGAAGGTCAAGCGCATGTACGGGCTGCTGGAAAAGCAGTTCCACAACTATTACACCAAGGCCTCCACGCGCAAGGGCAATACCGGCGAGAACCTGCTGCAGATGCTGGAAACGCGTCTGGACAACGTGGTCTACCGGATGGGCTTCGCGGTCACCCGCGCCCAGGCCCGGCAACTGGTGTCGCACAAGGGTGTGATGGTCAACGGCCGCAGCGTCAACCTGCCGTCGTTCACCATCAAGGACGGCGACGAGGTCGCCATCCACGAGCGGGCCAAGAACCAGTTGCGGATCCAGGAGTCGTTGACCCTGGCCGAGCAGATGGACCTGGTACCCGCCTGGATCGAGGTTGATGGCAAGAAGATGACCGGCGTGTTCAAGTCCACGCCCGAGCGGATCGACCTGCCCGCCGACATCAACGAAAGCCTCATCATCGAGTTGTACTCAAAGTAATCGAACTTCGGAGAAAGCCTGAATGGCAAGTTCCTCCATCAATATTCTCAGCCCCCGGGGCGTCACCGTGGAGAAGCTGGGCCCGCACCGGGCCAAGGTTGTGGTCGAACCGCTGGAGCGCGGTTTTGGCCATACCTTGGGCAATGCGTTGCGTCGTGTCCTGCTGTCGTCGATCCCCGGTGCCGCTGTCGTGGAAGCCGAGATTGACGGCGTCCTGCACGAGTACACCACCGTGGAAGGACTCCAGGAAGATGTGCTGGAGGTCCTGCTCAACCTCAAGGACGTGGCCATCCGCCTGAACGGACGCGATGAGACCATGGTTGAGCTCAGCGGCAAGGGTGCCGGCGTGATCACGGCCGGTGACATCAAGGGCGATGCCAGTATCGAAATCGTCAACCCCGACCATGTCATCGCGCACCTGACCAAGGACATCGAGTTCAGCATGCGCCTGAAGGTTGCGCGTGGCCTGGGCTATCAGCCGGCAACCTCGCGCGAGGAAGGTGACGAATCGCGTCCGATCGGCCGCCTGCAACTGGATGCCTCCTACAGCCCGGTACGCCGGGTCGCCTACGAGGTCGATGCCGCCCGCGTCGAACAGCATACCGACCTGGACCGGCTGATCCTGGACGTGGAAACCAACGGCACCATCGAGGCCGAGGACGCGGTGCGCAAGGCGGCCGAGATCCTGGCCCACCAGATTTCGGTGTTCGGCGAGTTCTCCCGCGTCGAGCCGGAGAAGGCACGCAATGAAGCCGCCGGTTTCGATCCGATGCTGCTGCGTCCGATCGACGACCTGGAGCTGACCGTGCGTTCGGCCAACTGCCTGAAGGCCGAGAGCATCTACTACATCGGCGATCTGATCCAGCGTTCGGAGGTCGAGTTGCTGAAGACCCCGAACCTGGGCAAGAAATCGCTTACCGAAATCAAGGATGTGCTGGCCGCGCATGGCCTGTCGTTGGGCATGAAGCTGGAGAACTGGCCGCCGGCCGGGCTCGGCTCGGGCATGATGGCAGGCTGAGGCCAGTCGACAACACCACAAGACGCACCTGAGGAATCACAGCCATGCGCCACCGCAAGTCCGGACGCAAGTTCAGCCGCACCAGCAGTCATCGGGACATGATGTTCCGCAACATGTCGGCGAGCCTGATCGAGCATGAAATCATCAAGACCACCCTGCCCAAGGCCAAGGAACTGCGCCGCATCGCCGAGCCGCTGATTACCCTGGCCAAGAGCGACGGTGTCGCCAACCGCCGTCTGGCCTTTGCCCGGCTGCGTGACAAGCAAGCGGTCGGCAAGCTGTTCGTCGAACTGGGTCCGCGCTACCAGGCCCGTCCCGGTGGCTATCTGCGCATCCTCAAGTGCGGCAACCGCCCGGGCGACAATGCGCCCATGGCCTATGTCGAGCTGGTCGACCGGCCGGCCGTCGATGCCTCGATGGCGGCAGCCGACGACTGATACCCCCAGGGGTGGATGTGTCGGACAACAAGCCCGGAGCGGGGAACCTCTCCGGGCTTCGTCTTTTTCAGGCACCGGATACCGACGCGAATGCGGCGGCTGAGGCGGGCGTCCAATCAACGCCGGCAAGCGCTGGGATTGCGCCGGCGCTCGCCAGCGCTGCTGGTCCCGGTTACAGTCCGCACTTTTCCCGAACACGTTCACGCACCGGCTGTGCCTGCCCGGGCATGATCCGGGCCTCGGTTTCAACTCCCCACCTGGCAACGTACGGAAACTCGCCATGATCTCTTTTCGCACAGCCTGCGCGCTCGGCTTCCTGGCCTGCGTTGGCCTCATGGCCTATGCGCTGTATGCCCAGCACGGCCTGGGCCTTGAACCCTGCCCACTGTGCATCTTCCAGCGCGTGTCGGTGATTGCCACTGGCGTGGTTTTCCTGCTTGCGGCACTGCATGGCCCGGCCGGCGCCGGCCGCTGGCTCTATGCCGGACTGGCCGCCCTGAGTGCCAGCATCGGCGCCGGCATTGCCGGTCGCCACGTCTGGCTGCAATCGTTGGCGCCCGAGGACGTACCGGCCTGTGGTCCGGGCCTTGACTACATGCTGGAAGCCTTCCCACTGCAGCAGGTGCTGCGGCGCGTGTTCAGCGGCTCGGGCGAATGTGCCCAGATCGACTGGACCTTCCTGGGCCTGTCGATGCCCGCCTGGACCCTGATCTGTTTCATCGGCCTGGCACTGTCGGCCCTGGCGATTCCGTTGCTGTCACGGCCGCGGACATGAGCGGGCGTTCAATGCCGTCGGTGCAGGCTGTCGCCGCTCTGGAGGATTGGGCGCCGGACACCTGGCGCCGTTTCCCGGCGGCTCAACAGCCGCGCTACGACGACACGGCACAGCTTGAGCAGGCGATGACGCAATTGGCGCAGTTGCCGCCGCTGGTGTCCTCGGCCGAGATCCTGTCGCTGAAGCAGCAACTGGCCGAGGTCGCCGCCGGCCGCGGCTTCCTGCTCCAGGGTGGCGATTGCGCCGAGAGCTTCGATGATTGCCGGGCGCCCGTGGTCGCCGACCGGCTCAAGATCCTGCTGCAGATGAGCCTGGTGCTGGTCCATGGCCTGCAGATGCCGGTGTTGCGCGTGGGCCGCTTCGCCGGCCAGTACGCCAAGCCGCGCTCGACCGACAGCGAAACGCGCGACGGGCTGACCCTGCCCAGCTATCGCGGTGACATGGTCAACGGCGATGCCTTCGATGCCGCCAGTCGGCGGCCGGATCCGGCGCGGCTGGTGCAGGCGCATGCGCGCTCGGCAATGACCCTGAACTTCGTCCGGGCGCTGATCGACGGTGGTTTTGCCGACCTGCATCATCCCGAATACTGGGATCTGGCCTGGGTCCGGCATTCACCGCTGGAAGCCGAATACCGGCGCCTGGTCGACAGCATCGGCGAGTCGATCCGGTTCATGGAGACCCTGGTCGGCGATGCCCTGACCGGCCTCAACCGCGCCAATTTCTACACCTCGCACGAAGCCCTGGTGCTGCCCTACGAGCAGGCCGCAACACGGCAGGTGCCGCGCCAATGGGGCTGGTTCAATCTGGGTACGCACTTTCCCTGGATCGGCATGCGTACCGCCGACCTTGATGGTGCCCACGTCGAGTATTTCCGTGGCATCCGCAACCCGATTGCGGTCAAGGTCGGGCCGGCCATGCAAGCCGAGCAGCTTTTGCGTCTGGTCGACCGCCTGGATCCGGACAACGAGCCGGGCCGGCTGACCCTGATCCACCGCATGGGCGCCGGGCACATCGGCCAGGGCCTGCCACCGCTGCTGCAGGCGATCAAGCGCAGCGGTCGGCAACTGCTGTGGTGTTGCGATCCGATGCACGGCAATACCGAGACCGTCGCCGGCGGCATCAAGACCCGGCGCTTCGACACCATCCGGCGCGAACTGGAACTGGCTTTTGATCTGCACGCCGATGCCGGCACACGCCTGGGCGGAGTGCATCTGGAGCTCACCGCCGACAATGTCACTGAGTGTCTGGGCGGTGCACGTGACCTGTCCGAGACCGACCTGGCTCGCGCTTACCGTTCCCGGGTCGATCCCCGGCTCAACTACGAGCAGGCGCTGGAGCTGGCGATGTTGATCGTGCGCAAGCACCGCCAGGACAAGAGTGCGTCCGGCGGCAAGGACACAGGTCTTCCGCTGGCGTGAGTCGACCTGCGAGGGTCAGAGCCGTCGCCGTCAATGACCATCGCCGGTGACAGCCGGGCAGAAACCGCCACTCGGCACGGACACTTCCGACAACGGCTGAAACTCAGGCCGCCTCGCGGCTGGCGCGCTTGCGCTCGTTCTCGGTCAGCAGCTTCTTGCGCAGGCGGATGGCCTTGGGCGTGACTTCGACCAGCTCATCGTCGTCGATGAACTCCAGGGCTTGTTCCAGCGACATCTTCACCGGCGGCGTCAGGGCGATGGCATCGTCCTTGCCGGAGGCGCGGACATTGGTGAGCTGCTTTTCGCGCAGGGCATTGACGGTGAGGTCGTTGTCCTTGGCGTGGATGCCGACCAGCATCCCCGCGTAGATCTCTTCACCGGCATTGACCAGCATCCGGCCGCGTTCCTGCAGGCCCATCAGGGCATAGCCGGGTGCACGGCCCTGGCCGTTGGAGATCATCACGCCGTTGCTGCGCTGGCCGATGCTGCCTTCGTTGCGCGCGCCGTAGTGGTCGAAGATATGGAACAACTGGCCGCTGCCCGAGGTCAGGGTCTTGAATTCGTTCTGGAAGCCGATCAGGCCGCGGGCCGGAATCAGGTACTCCAGGCGGACACGGCTCTTGCCATCCAGTTGCATGGTCTTGAGCTGGCCCTTGCGTGCACCCAGCCGCTCCATGACGCCGCCCTGGTGCTGTTCCTCAATGTCGACCAGAAGCTGCTCGTAGGGCTCCATGGCCACGCCATCAATCTCCTTGACGATCACTTCCGGACGCGACACACCCAGCTCGTAGCCTTCCCGGCGCATGGTTTCGATCAGCACCGACAGATGCAGTTCGCCGCGGCCGGAGACCTTGAACTTGTCCGGGTCCTCGGTATCTTCCACGCGCAGGGCGACGTTGTGCAGGGCCTCGCGCTGGAGACGCTCGCGGATCTGCCGGCTGGTCAGGAACTTGCCGCCGGAGTGCTCCTTGTGGCCGGCAAACGGCGAGTTGTTGACGCCGAAGGTCATGGCGATGGTCGGCTCGTCGACACTCAGGGCCGGCAACGCCTCGGGCATCTCCGGGTCGGTGAGGGTGTCGGAGATCGCCAGACGGTCGACGCCGGAGATGGCGATGATGTCGCCGGCATGGGCCTGTGCCACGTCGTAGCGTTCCAGGCCCAAAAAGCCCAGCACCTGCAACACCTTGCCGCTGCGCTTGCGGCCGTCGCGGTCGATCACCGCCACCGGCGCGTTCGGCTGCAGGGTGCCGCGCTGGATCCGGCCGATGCCGATCAGGCCGACATAACTGTTGTAGTCGAGCTGGCTGATGCGCATCTGGAACGGTCCATCCGGATCCACCGCCGGCGCCGGCACATGGCTCATGATCGCCTCGTACAGCGGGCGCATGTCGCCGGAACGCACATCAGGCTGGTCGCTGGCATAGCCGTTGAGCCCGGAGGCGTAGATCACCGGAAAGTCCAGTTGCTCGTCGCTGGCACCCAGGCTGTCGAACAGGTCGAAGGTCTGGTCCAACGCCCAGTCCGGGCGAGCGCCGGGACGGTCGACCTTGTTGATCACCACGATCGGGCGGAAGCCCATGGCAAAGGCCTTCTGCGTCACGAACCGGGTCTGCGGCATCGGCCCGTCCATGGCATCGACCAGGATCAGCACCGAATCGACCATCGACAGCACGCGCTCGACCTCGCCACCGAAGTCGGCGTGGCCCGGTGTATCGACGATATTGATGCGGTTGCCGTTCCAGTCGATGGCCGTGTTCTTGGCCAGGATGGTGATGCCGCGCTCCTTCTCCTGGTCGTTGCTGTCCATCACCCGCTCGACCGGTTCGGTGCGGGCGCTGAAGGTGCCGGACTGGCGCAGGAGCTGGTCGACGAGGGTGGTCTTGCCGTGGTCGACGTGGGCGACGATGGCGATGTTGCGCAGATTCTTGTGGCTCATGGGTTCAGCCGCCGGGGCTGTCAAATGCTGATCGGCCCTCATTGTAACTGCTTGCGGCGTCACTTGCTGCGGCGCAGCAACCAGCGCCCTGCCGACAGTCAGTTTTGCCGCTGCGGTGCCGGTGCCGTGTCGGCAGGGCCGCGCCCGGGCCTGCCGGTTGGCCGCTGTCGGCTCTGTCATACTGTCGGCCCCTTTTTTCAGCTATCGCTGCCGCAGTGCGGCGACTCATCATGGAGTGGCCATGTCCAACCTGAGCGCAACCTTCAATACCGCCCGCGGCCCGATCCGGCTGCGCCTGTTTGCCGAGCAGGCGCCGGTGACCGTCGCCAACTTCGTCAATCTGGCCCGACGCGGTTTCTACGATGGCCTCACCTTCCATCGCGTGATCGCCGATTTCATGGTCCAGGGCGGCTGTCCGCAGGGCACCGGCACCGGCGGCCCCGGCTACCGGTTCGAGGACGAGTGCCGCGCCGAGCTGCGCCATGACAAGCCGGGCATCCTGTCGATGGCCAACGCCGGTCCGGGCACCAACGGCTCGCAGTTCTTCATCACCCATGGCGCCACGCCGTGGCTGGACGGCAAGCACACCGTGTTCGGCGAGGTGCTCGATGCCCAGGACCAGGCCGTGGTCGACGCCATCCGCCAGGGCGATGGCATCGAGTCGGTGACCATTGAAGGCGATGCCGACGCCCTGCTGGCGGCGCAGTCCGCACGCGTGGCCGAATGGAACAAGGTGCTGGGCTGAGCCCGGCCGGCTGCCGACGCAGCCAGCGTATTTGCCGCACCGTCGCAGCCTTGCCGGCTGTCCGACGGTTGCGGTTGCCGGCGACAACTGCCAGCCTGCGCCTGCTGTCGCAGCCTGGTGGTCCAGAACCGGTATCGATGCCACGGCTCGACGGCGCCGGATGATGGCACTACCATCCGGGCCGTTTTGTGCGCTGCGGGAGGGGCGGCGCAGCGTGGTAAAATCCGCAACCCGCTATCCGGTGGAGATTTCAATGCCCCAGTTCGCCCAGCGCGTGGGACGCGCCAAGCCCAGCGCCATCATGGTCGTTGCCGAAAAAGCCAAGGCGCTGAAGGCAGCCGGCCGCGACATCATCAGCTTTTCCATCGGTGTCCCGAATTTCCTGCCCGGGCCACACGTGTATGAGGCGGCCCGGCAATCGCTCGACCATGACAGCGGCCAGTACGGCTCCAACCGCGGCCGTGACGACCTGCTCGACGCCTTCCTGGGCCATCTGCGTGGCCTGGGCCTGGATGGCTACGAACGGCGCAACTGTGCCGTGGCGGTGGGCGCCAAGCACGTGCTCTACAACCTGGCCGAGGCGCTTCTGGATGAAGGCGACACGATCGCCTTCCCCACGCCGTACTGGACCAGCTACCTGGATATCGCCGAGATCGTCGGTGCCGATATCCAGTTGCTGCCATGCCCGCCCGAGAACGACTACAAGCTCACGCCCGACCAGCTCGACCAGGCGCTGGCGCGCAAGCCGCGCGTGTTCCTGTTCAACAATCCGTCCAACCCCACCGGCATGGTCTACAGCCGCGACGAGATCGCGGCGCTGGCCAGGGTGCTGGCCCGGCACCCCGATACCTGGGTGATCACCGACGACATCTACAATTCGATGGTGTTCGACGATGTCGGTTACCACAATTTCGTCCAGTTCGAGCCCAGTCTGCGCGAGCGGGTGATCTTCGTTGATTCGCTGTCCAAGACCTACGGCATGCCCGGTTGGCGCGTCGGCCTGATGGCCGGCCCCGAATCGGTGGCCCAGGCTCTGGTCACGCTCAATTCCAACCACATCACCAGCCTGCCGGAAGTGGTCACCGCCGCCGCCGTCGCCGCCCTGTCCGGGCCGCAGGATGTGCCCCAGCAAAAACGCGCCGAATTCCAGGCTCGCCGCGACCAGGTGCTGGCCGCCATGCGCGCCATCACGGGCGTTGTCTGCCCGAGGCCGCAGGGCGCGTTCTATGTTTTCCCCGATGTCTCCTGCGCCTTTGGTCGTCGCCATGGCGAGCTGGCCATCGGCAATGATGTCGACCTGTGCCAGGTCCTGTTGCAAGTCAAGGGCGTGGCCTGTGTGCCCGGCAGCGCCTTTGGCGAGCCCCGGGGCATGCGCATCAGCTACACCTGCCCGGCCGAGCAGTTGCCCGAGGGTCTGCGCCGGATCCAGGAATTCTTTGCCGAACTGAGTGACTGACCGGCCACGTGTCCGTTTCACCGCGCCAGTTGTTCCTGGTCGCCGGAATCCTGTTCCTGGCCGTGCTCCTGTGGCCGGGACGCGACAGCTCGGCGGTGGCCCAGGCGCGGGCACTGGTCGGCGACGATCAGGTGCTGATGTTTAGCGCCACCTGGTGCGGCTATTGCAAGCGCCTGCGCGCCGACCTGACCCGGGCCGGGATTGATTTCACCGAACTGGACATCGAGGTCTCGACGGTCAACAACCGCGCCTGGCGCTTGCTTGGCGGCCGCGCCGTTCCGTTCACCCTGGTCGGCGAGCGCGTGGTCAGCGGCTATGCGCCTGACCGCATCCGGCAGATGGCCGCTGCGCCCTGAGTCCATCTTTCTTTCGCTTCGCTACTGTCAGCAAGAGACTTCCCATGAAAACTCCCGTACGTGTCGCCGTCACCGGCGCCGCCGGCCAGATCGGCTATTCCCTGCTGTTTCGAATCGCCGCCGGCGAGATGCTGGGCAAGGACCAGCCGGTGATCCTGCAACTGCTCGAGCTGCCGCTGGAGAAAGCGCAGGCGGCCCTGCAGGGCGTGATCATGGAGCTTGAGGACTGCGCGTTCCCGCTGCTGGCCGGCGTCATCGGCAGCGACGATCCGGAAGTGGCGTTCAAGAACGCCGATGTCGCGCTGCTGGTCGGCGCCCGCCCGCGTGGGCCGGGCATGGAACGCAAGGACCTGCTGCTGGAAAACGCCCGCATCTTCACCGCCCAGGGCGCCGCCCTGAACAAGGTCGCCAGCGGCAACGTCAAGGTGCTGGTGGTCGGCAACCCGGCCAATACCAATGCCTACATCGCCATGCGTTCGGCCCCGGATTTGCCGCCGGAGAACTTCACCGCGATGCTGCGCCTGGATCACAACCGGGCCCTGAGCCAACTGGCGATCAAGGCCGATGTCGCCGTTGCCGACATCCGCAACCTGATCGTCTGGGGCAACCACAGCCCGACCATGTATCCGGATTACCGCTTCGCCACGGTGGCCGGTGAATCGCTGCGCGAGCGCATCGGCGATGAGCAATGGAACCGCGAGGTGTTCATTCCCACCGTCGGCCGGCGCGGTGCCGCGATCATCGAGGCCCGTGGCCTGTCCTCGGCAGCCTCGGCCGCCAATGCCGCCATCGACCACATGCGCGACTGGCTGCTGGGCAGCGGCGGTGAATGGGTGACCATGGGCGTGCCCTCCGATGGCAGCTACGGCATTCCAGAAGGCCTGATCTACGGCATGCCGGTGGTGTGCATGCCCGGCGGTGACTACACTCGCGTTGCCGACCTGGAACTGGATGCCTTCAGCCGCGAGCGCATGGACATCACCCTGGCCGAGCTCGAAGAAGAGCGCGACGGCGTCGCCCACCTGCTGGGCTGAGCCTGGTACCCGCGCGGCCGCCTGCTGCCCGATGACCGGCGCTGGCACCGGCGCTGGCGCCGCAGCGACGCGGCCGCTTAGCGGTGCAGTGTTGCCGCTCCGTCGATGATCGGTTGTCCCGGCCGTTGCCAACCTGCGGCCGGCCTGCGCGGGCAAGCGCTGCCTGCCGGCCAGATCGGCGTTCGTGCACGGTGGCCAGCCCGCGCGTACAGGCGGTCCGGGCTAAAATGGCCGGTCCGTTCCGTGATCAACCAGCCAATGGAGTCGACATGACTACAGCCGCCAGCGCCGGCGCACGCTTCCGCGCCGCCGTGTCCGAGGAATCCCCGCTCCAGGTCATGGGCGCGATCACCGCCTACGCCGGCCTGATGGCCAAGCGCGTCGGCTACCGGGCGCTGTACCTGTCCGGCGGCGGTGTTGCCGCCAACTCGCTGGGCATGCCCGACCTGGGCATCAGCACCATGGAAGACGTGCTCACCGATGCCCGCCGCATCGTCGATGCCACCGGCATGCCGTTGCTGGCCGACATCGATACCGGCTGGGGCGGCGCCTTCAACATTGGCCGCACCATCCGCTCGTTCATCAATGTCGGCGTCGCCGCCGTGCACATGGAAGACCAGGTCGGCCAGAAGCGCTGCGGTCACCGGCCGGGCAAGGAAGTGGTGACCCAGGCGGAGATGGTCGACCGGGTCAAGGCCGCGGTCGACGCCCGCACCGACGACGGCTTCGTGATCATGGCGCGCACCGACGCCGCAGCCACCGAGGGCCTGGAGTCGGCGATCGAGCGCGCCGTTGCCTATGTCCAGGCCGGCGCCGACATGATCTTCCCCGAGGCGATGAAGAGCCTGGACGATTACCGCCGGGTCAAGGCCGCAGTGCAGGTGCCGGTCCTGGCCAACCTGACCGAGTTCGGCTCCACGCCGTTCTTCACCACCGACGAGCTGCGCGATGCCGGCGTCGACATCGCCCTGTACTGCTGCGGCGCCTATCGCGCCATGAACAAGGCAGCGCTGAACTTCTACCAGACGGTGCGCCGCGAGGGCACCCAGAAGAACCTGATCGAGACCCTGCAGACGCGCGATGAGCTGTACGACTTCCTGGGCTACCACGCCTATGAGGACAAGCTCGACCAGCTCTTTGCCCGCGACCGCAACGACAGCCATTGAAGGAGAGTTCCATGACCCAATCCGCCAGCACGCCGCGCCCGGTGAAGAAATCCGTGGCCCTGAGTGGCACCGCCGCCGGCAATACCGCCCTGTGCACGGTCGGCCGTACCGGCAACGACCTGGCCTACCGTGGCTATGACATCAAGGATCTGGCCGCCGGCGCCACCTTCGAGGAAGTGGCCCACCTGCTGGTTCATGGCAGCCTGCCGACCGCGGCGCAACTGGCCGCCTACCGCACCAAGCTGGCGCGGCTGCGCGGCCTGCCGGCGATCGTCCAGGAGGCCCTGGAGCTGGTCCCGGCCAACGCCCATCCGATGGATGTGCTGCGTACCGGCGCCTCGGTGCTGGGCACCGTGCTGCCGGAAGAGCCGCAGCAGCCGGTGGCTGGCGCGCGCGACATCGCCGACCGGCTGATGGCCAGCTTCGGCTCGATGCTGCTGTACTGGTGGCACTTCACCCGCAATGGCCGCCGGATCGAGGTCGAGACCGACGATGAATCCATCGCCGGCCACTTCCTGCACCTGCTGCACGGCCGTGCGCCCAGCCAGGCGCACGAGCGCGCCCTGGACCAGTCGCTGATCCTCTACGCCGAGCATGAGTTCAACGCCAGCACCTTCACCGCCCGGGTGATTGCCGGTACCGGTTCGGACATGCACTCGGCGATCACCGGTGCCATCGGCGCCCTGCGCGGGCCCAAGCATGGCGGCGCCAACGAAGTGGCGATGGACATCATCAGCCGCTACGACAATGCCGACGAGGCCGAGGCCGACATCCGCGCCCGGGTCGAGCGGCGCGAGATCGTCATCGGCTTCGGCCATCCGGTCTACACCATCGGCGATCCGCGCAATCCGATCATCAAGGAAATCTCGCGCAACCTGTGCCGGGACGGCGGCAATCCGGTGCTGTTCGATATTTCCGAGCGCATCGAGACGCTGATGTGGGACATGAAAAAGATGTTCCCCAACCTGGACTGGTACAGCGCCTCCAGCTACCACATGATGGGCGTGCCGACGCCGATGTTCACGCCGCTGTTCGTGATCGCGCGCACCTCCGGCTGGGCCGCGCATGTGATCGAGCAGCGCCAGGACGGCAAGATCATCCGTCCCAGCGCCAACTACATCGGTCCGGAAGACCGGACCTTCGTGCCGCTGGCCGAGCGCGGCTGAGCCAGGTTCAGGCCTGGCCTTCGGCGCGCAGCGCAGTCTGCACGCCGGGGTCGGCAGCCAGGCGCGCCTGGAACTTGGCCAGGTGCGCCAGGTCGGCGGTGTCGACACCGGTCGCCGCCGCCCAGCGCAGCACCACGTACAAATACGGGTCGGCGACCGAGCGTTCCTCGCCGGCCAGCCAGGGCTGGTCGGCAAGATGCCGGTCGACCCGTTCCAGCAGGCCGCGCACGTTCTGCCGCGCCTTGTTCTGCAAGGCCTCGTGCTGGCCCTCGTCATCCAGGAAGCGGTGCGGCGCGAACAGCGGCACGAAGCTCTTGTGCAGGTCGGAATTGATGAACGCCAGCCAGCGGTTGACCTCGGCGCGGCCACGCGGCGTGCCGTCGCCAGCCAGGCCGGCTTCGGGGAAACGGTCGGCCAGATAGTTGAGGATGGCGACGTTCTCGGTCAGCACCCAGCCATCGTCATCAACGAAGGCCGGCACCGAAGCGGCGGGATTGATCGCCAGGTAAGCGGGTGATTTCAGCTCATCGCGGCCGAGCAATTTCACTTCGTAGGGCTTGCCGATCCATTCCAGCACGATGTGGTCGGCCAGCGAACAGGCGCCGGGCAGGCAATACAGTTTCATGGTTGGGGTTCCTTCATAGATATCGACAGGCGCCCAAGAATACGCCAGCCAAGGCGAACGCCCGATGGCTGGCGCGGCCGTTGTGCCTTGACCATCGCCTGGCCGGGTGGTCGGCTTTCGCCGATACCGGAACGGCGCGGGTCAGGGCAGGTCGCGGCTGGGGTCGGCCTGGTCCAGTGAGCGCAACAGGATTCCGGCCTGGGTGCGGTTGCGCACCTCCAGCCGTTCAAAGATTGCGGTCAGATGCGCCTTCACGGTGCGCTCCTGGATGCCCAGGCGGTCGGCGATCTGCTTGTTGAGCAGGCCATCGGCGACCAGGGCCAGCACCCGGTGCTGCTGCGCGGTCAGGTTGGCCAGGCGCGTAGCCAGCCGTTCGCCTTCGTCGTCGGGGTTGCCGGCGACCGGGTCGGCGAAGCCCTCGGGCAGCCATTCGCCCCCGGCCAGCAAGGTGTTGACCGCCTCGCCGATGACATCCGGATCGGTGCTCTTGGGAATGAAGCCGGCCGCGCCCATGGCCAGGGCCCGGCGCACCGTGCGCGGATCCTCATGGGCGGAGATCATCACCACGGCGGTGGCCGGAAACTCGGCACGCAGGCCAGCCAGGCCCATCAGCCCGCGACTGCCGGGCATGTGCAGATCCAGCAGCAACAGATCGATATCCGGGTGTGTTTGCAGCAGCGCCCGGGCCTGGTCCAGCGTGCCGGCTTCGTGGAGGGCGCTGACTGCGATGCGCTCGCGCACCGCCTGCGCCAGGGCGCGGCGGAACAGGGGATGGTCGTCGGCCACCAGCAATGTGGTCATGCCCGAAGCATAGCGGCTGCTCCGGTATCTGCGCCCAGGTTTGCTGTCTTGGCTGCGCGCCGATGGCACAATGGCGGCCGCGCCGGCGCCGGTGGCCTGCAGCCACCACGCCGGCCCATCGGACCGGTTGGGGAATGCCATGACTCGGACAATGTTCCACAGCCCGTTGCTGGCGGCCGTTGCCCAGGCTGCGTCAGTGGTGCCGCGGCAACCATGATTGCCCGCCTGCTGGTCGGCCTGGTCAAGCTGCTGGTCGGTGCCCAGGGCCGTTGGCTGGGCGTGCCACCGACCGGTGAGCGGCAGCGGATCTATTTCGCCAACCACAGCAGCCATCTGGATGCCCTGGCGCTGTGGGCGGCGCTGCCGCCGGCCCTGCGCCGGCGCACGCGGCCGGTGGCGGCGCAGGATTACTGGGCCCTGGGCGGTCTGCGCCAGATGGTGGCGGTGCGCGGTTTCAATGCCGTCTTCGTCGCCCGCCAGCGCGAGCGTCCCGACCAGGACCTGCTGGCGCCGCTGGCCCAGGCGCTGGCGGCCGGCGACAGCCTGATCCTGTTTCCCGAAGGCACCCGCAGCGCCGAAGCCTTGCCGCTGCCGTTCAAAAGCGGGCTGTACCGGTTGGCCCGGCAATTTCCCCAGGTTGAACTGGTGGCGGTTTATCTGGATACCCTGCACCGCAGCCTGCCCAAGGGCAGCCTGCTGCCGGTGCCCCTGGTGTGCACGGTGCGTTTCGGGCGCGGCCTGCAATTGCATGCGGATGAGGACAAGGATGCCTTCCTGGAGCGGGCCCACGCGGCCGTGACGGAGCTGGCCTGAGATGAGCTCCGGACTGATATGGGTGATGGCCGGGATCGTCGGCCTGTTGCTGCTGGCCAGTGCCATTGGCCTGGTGCTGGATCGGCGCGTGCAAGCCAGCGGCGGCAGCGCGGTGATCGACAATCTCAACGCCCGCATCCGCGCCTGGTGGTTGATGGTGGCGGTGCTCGCCGTGGCTTTCTGGGCCGGGACCACCGCCAGCCTGGTGCTGTTCGCCATCGTCTCATTCCTGGCCCTGCGCGAATTCCTGACCCTGACCCCGACCCGGCGCGGCGACCACCTGGCCCTGTGCCTGTGTTTCTACGTCGCCATCCCGCTGCAGTACTGGTTGATCGGCATTGGCTGGTATGGCCTGTTCAGCATCCTGATTCCGGTCTATGGCTTTGTGCTTCTGCCGGCAGTGGCCGCCCTGGCCGGCGATGCCGATCAGTTCCTGGAACGCACCGCCAAGGTGCAATGGGGGCTGATGCTGACGGTGTTCTGCATCAGCCACGCGCCGGCCCTGCTGATCCTGGAGGTGCCCGGCCATGATTCTGCCGGGCCGGCACTGTTGCTGTTCCTGCTGCTGGTGGTGCAGATCAGCGATGTCCTGCAGTACGTGTTCGGCAAGCTCATCGGCCGGCATCCGGTGGCGCCGACGATCAGCCCGGGCAAGACCGTCGAGGGCCTGGTCGGCGGCGGCCTGGCGGCGACCGCGGTCGGTGCGGGCCTGTGGTGGATCACGCCGTTCACGCCCTGGCAGGCGGCGGCTCTGTCGGCGCTGATCGTGCTGTGTGGCTTCCTCGGCGGCCTGGCGCTGTCGGCGGTGAAGCGCAGCCTGGGGGCCAAGGACTGGGGCGATTTGCTGGCCGGCCATGGCGGCATGCTCGACCGGGTCGATTCGGTCTGCTTCGCGGCGCCGGTGTTCTTCCACCTGGTGCGCTATTTCCACACCTGAGCGGCGCCGGGCGGCCGGGGTCGAGCGATCAGCCGGCCCCCGGCGAGATATTGGTTGCGGCATTGGCCAGGGCGATCCAGGCATCGACCGGCACCTGTTCGGCGCGCTGGCCCGGATCGATGCCGACGCGGGCCAGGGCATCGCTGTCGACCAGGCTGCGCAGGCTGTTGCGCAGGGTCTTGCGGCGCTGGGCGAAGGCGGCCTTGACGATGGCGGCAAAGCGCGCCGGATCGTTGACCGCGGCCCGCTGCGGCGCCGTCGGCAGCAGTCGCACGACGGCCGAGTCGACCTTGGGCGGCGGCCGGAAGGCATGCGGCGCCACGTCGAACAGCGGCTGCACCTGGCATCGGGCCTGGAGCATGACGCTGAGCCGGCCGTAGTCCCGGCTACCCGGTTCGGCGGCCATGCGCACCACCACTTCCTTTTGCAGCATGAAGTGCATGTCGACCAGATGTTCGGCGGCGGCCAGGGCCTGGAACAGGATCGGCGTGGAAATGTTGTAGGGCAGGTTGCCGACCAGGCGCAGCGGGCCGCCCAGACGGCTGGCCAGCGCCGCCAGGTCGACGTCGAGCACATCGGCCTCGACCACCTCCAGGCGGGGATGCGCGCGCGCGCGCAGGCGGGCGGCCAAATCGCGGTCCAGTTCGATCACGGTCAGGGCGATACCGGTGGCCAGCAACGGCCCGGTCAGGGCGCCTTCGCCGGGGCCGATCTCGACCAGGCGATCCCCGGCCCTGGCCGCGACGGCGGCCACGATCTGCGCCAGCACCGCTTCATCGTGCAGGAAATGCTGCCCGAATCGCCTCCGGGGCACATGGCTGCCGCGCGCTGGTGTGTTCATGCCTGCCGGCGCCGGGCGATGGCCAGCGCCAGCGCGGCGGCAGCGCGGACGCTGCCGGCGTCAGCCCGGCCCTGGCCGGCCAGATCCAGCGCCACGCCGTGGTCCACCGAGGTGCGCACGAACGGCAGGCCCAGGGTGATATTGACCGCCGCACCAAAGGCCAGGGTCTTGAGCACCGGCAGGCCCTGATCGTGGTACATGGCGAAATAGGCGTCGAAACGCCGGCGCTGGTCGGGCACGAAGGCGGTGTCGGCCGACAGCGGTCCGGTCAGGTCCAGGCCTTCCTGGCGCAGCCGGGCGAGCGCCGGTGCGATGACCTCGATCTCCTCACGGCCCAGGTGGCCGCTTTCGCCGGCATGCGGATTCAGCCCGAGCACCGCGATCCGTGGCCGGGCCAGGCCGAAATCACCGCGCAGGCCGGCATCGAGCAGGCGCAGGCTGGCGGTCAGGGTGTCGGCGTTGATGGCATCGGCGACGGCACGCAGCGGCAGATGGGTACTGGCCAGGGCGACGCGGATGCCGGCCTCCGGAGCCAGCGCCGGATCGGCGCCGGCCAGCAGCATCAAAACCTGGGCGCCGGCGCGGTCGGCAAAGAACTCGGTGTGGCCGGTGAAGGCGATGCCGGCCTGGTTGATCACGCCCTTGTGCACCGGCAGGGTGAGCACGGCATCAAACAGGCCGTCACGGCAGCCGTCGGCGGCCAGGGCCAGGGTCTGCAGCACCGCCGGGGCATTGGCCGGATCAAGCTGCCCGGCCAGCACCGGCGCGGGTAGTGGCACCGGCAGGCAGGCGATGCGTCCGGGCACCGGTGCCTGGTCGGCGACCCCGGCATTGAACAGCGTCAGCGACAGCGGCACGCCAAGCCGTGCCGCCTCGCGTTGCAGTAGCTGCGGGTCGCCGATGGCGACCAGTTCGGCAGGCAGGGATTGTTCTGCCAGCCGGATCATCAGCTCCGGGCCGATGCCGGCGGGCTCGCCAATCGTGACCGCCAGGCGGGGCGTTGCGCTCATTGCCTGTGCGGCTGGTGTGGCGGCAAGGCGTCGGCGGTGGCCACTGGCGCAACCGGGACGATGCCGGTGACCACGATCGCGCCCGGCCAGTGGCCGGGCCGGCCGTCAGCCATCGACGTCGTCGTCGAGCCGGTTCTCGATGTAGGCCTCACCGCGAAGCTCGCGCACATAGCGCTCGAACTCTTCGCCGGCCTTGCGGCTGCGGATGGTTTCGGCGGCCTGGCGGCGCAGGAAATCGGCGGTGCGGTCCTGCTGGCGGTTGCCCAGGCGTTGCAGCAGATGCCAGCCGACATCACTGCGGAAAGGCTCGCTGATCTCGCCATCGGCCAGCGTCGGCAGCACCTGGGCGACGCCGGTGCCGTAAGCCTCGGGCGGGAACCAGCCCAGATCGCCACCGAGCGGCCCGGTGTTGTGGTCATCGGAATGTTCGCGCGCCATGTCGGTGAAATCGGCGCCGTCCAGGATCTGGCGATGGACGTCTCTGATCCTGCGTTCGGCCTGCTCCGGGCTGGTCAGTTCGGTGAACTCGATCATGATGTGGCGGGCATTGAACTCCTCGACCAGGCGCTGGCTGTCGGCACGCCGCCCGTACAGCTTGAGCAGGTGGAAGCCGCCGGGGCTGCGGATCGCCGGGGTCACCTCACCCTCGCGCATCTGCGCGACGATATCGATGAACACCGAGGGGATCTCGTTCAGGCCGCGCCAGCCCAGGTCGCCGCCGTCCAGGGCGTTGGGGGCGTTGGAATGGCGGATGGCGGCCGAAGCGAAATCCATGCCGGCCTGGATCTGGTCGTGGACGGCCTGGGCGCGCGACCGCGCCTCTTCGATGCTGTGGCTGTCGGCGCCTTCCGGCACGGCGATCAGGATGTGGCCGATATGGACCTCGCCACGCTGCAACTGGCCGCTGCCCAGCAGGTTGTCGATCTCGCTTTCGCTGACCGAAACCCGGGTCTGCACGAAGCGCTGTTGCAGGGCCTGGATCAGCAGTTCCTCACGCACGGTTTCGCGGAACTCGCCGTAGTGCAGGCCCTGCTGTTCCAGCGATGCGCGTAGTTGGTCCGGGGTCAGGCCGTTGCTGCGGGCGACATCGCCGATGGCGGCATCGACCTGCATCTCGCTGATGCGGATGCCGGTTTCCTGGGCGCGGTCGGCCTGCACTTTCATCAGGATCATGCGCTCCAGCACCTGGCGCTCGAGCACATCGCGCGGCGGCAACTGGGCAGCGCGGTCGGCGTACTGGTCGATGATGTTGTTCACCGAGCGGTCCAGCTCGCTGGCCAGGATCACATCCTCGTCGACCACGGCGATGACGCGGTCCAGTGTTTCCACGGTCAACGATTGTGCCGACACCGGCACGGTGGCCAGCAGCAACAGGGGCAGGAGCAGGGTTCGGATCAATGCGGTCATGGGTGCAGGCTCAGGTTGGTTGCCGTGCCGGCAGCATAGGTCGGCCGGTGGCGGGGAAAGCCATGGCGCAGGTTGGCCCGATCAGGGCGGCAGCCGGCGCCGGCGGCGGCAAAACGGGTGGAGGGGGAACCGGTGGCAACGAAGCTCGGTAATGCTGATCCGGACGCGGCGCGCACCGGCCCGGGCAGCGGGCTTGCGGCGCCCGGTTCGCGGCCGTCATGCCGGCGCCACCGGTGGCTGGCAAACCGGCTGCTCAATCGCCGTAGCGGGTGTAGCCAACGATAGCACGGCGCAGCAAATCCCCGGAGTGGCGGCCCAGGTTGCCCAGGCCCTTGAGCTCGATCTCAAGGTACAGGGCGTTGTCGCGTTCGCCCTCGACGTTGCGCACATAGTGGCGGCCGAGCAGGCGGATGGCGTAGCAGCAGCTTTCAAACTCGATGCCCGCCAAGGCTTCCAGGGTCGAACTGCCCTGCTCGATACCGGTCAGGTTGGTCTCGTCGCCCAGGGAGACATTCCAGCGGCCGACCAGGCGCCAGCGCTCGTTCAGTGCCCACAGGCCGGACAGGTCGACCTGCTCCAGGTAGTTGCGCCGATAGCGGTAGGTGGCATTGATCACGCTGTGGTTGCGGAAGCGCCATTGCAGGCGGGCGCTGCTCAGGTCGGTGCGGTCGGTTTCCGGGTTCCACTGGCTGCCCAGGGCCAGCGACAGGTTGTCACGCAGGGCGAGATTGAACTCGCCGACAAAGGCCGAGCCGGAAATGTCGACTGCTTCGGTGCCGGGATTGAGCTGTACCCGTTGCGGGCGGAAATAACGGATCTGGCCAAGGGTCATCGATACCCGTTCGCGGCCATCGGCGCCATCGAACAGGCGGCTGGTCATGGCCAGGGTGGCCTGGTTGGCATCGCCCTGGCGGTCGGCGCCGACGAAGCGGTTGGTCTGGAACAACTGGGTGATGCCGAAGGTCAGGCGCTGGGTATCGAAGATCGGCAGGTCGCTCTGGTCCTGGTAGGGCACGTTGAGATAGAACAGGCGCGGCTCCAGCGTCTGCAGCCAGTCGCGGCCGAACAGGCGCGTGTCGCGCTCGAAGATCAGGCCGCTGTCCAGGCTGAAGATCGGCAGGCCGCGGCTGCGGCTGCGGCTGCCGCCGCCATCGCCCAGGTCATAGCGGTAGTCGGTCTGGCGCCAGCCCAGCTCCGGACGCAGGAACCAGCCGGAGCGGTCAACCGGCCATGCCAGGTACGGATACAGGTCCGAGCGCGTGCCCTGCTGCGGTTCGTGGCTGCGGTCAAAGCGCACCAGCTCCGAATCGATGCCGGCGACCAGGCCCAGGCCGATGCCGTCCTCGGCATCGAAACGCAGGCGTGGCAGGCGCCGGTACGGTTCGCGGGCATTGGGCAGGGTCGGGTCGGTGATCTTCTGCACCTCGACCATGGCCGAGGCATCCCACCAGCTGCCGCGGCCGTAGATGCCGGCGCGCGAGGGCAGCACCGTGGTCGCGGCCAGCGAAAGCGAATCGCCGAAGTCCTCGAAGTATCGGTCGTCGGAAACTTGTTTGATATTGACGTTGGCGCGCCAGTTCCGGTTGAAGCGGGTGTGGTGCTGGTATTCCAGATAGCCGCGGCTGTCACCATGGACATCGTCATCGGGCATGTAGGTGCCAAAGAAGCGGCCGCGGTGGTTGCGCCCGAACAGGTAGCGGAATTCGGCGCCCAGCATCTGCCCGCGCGAGCCGATGATCCGCGGCGACAGGGTCAGGTCGTAGTTCGGCGCCAGGTTCAGGTAATAGGGCACGGTGATGTCGATGCCGCCCTGGCGCGAGCGGCTGATGCTGGGCAGCAGCAGGCCGGACTTGCGCCGGTCGTCGATCGGGAACGAGCCCCAGGGCGTGTACAGAAGCGGCACGCCGCGGAAGTACAAGGTGGCGTTGCGCGCCTTGCCGGTGCCGGTGCTCTGGTCGATGTCGATGCTGGCGGCGCGCAGTTGCCAGTCCGGATCGTCCGGGTCGCAGGTGGAAAAGCTCATCTGCTCCATGCGCGAGCGGTCCGGGTCCAGGATCTGCACCTGCCCGGCCTCGCCATTGCCGCGGGTGTGCAGGAACTGGTAGCGCACGCCATGCAACTGCGTGGTATCGGTTTCCAGGTTGCCGCTGCCGCGCTGCGCCGAGAGCAGCAAGCCGGCATCCTGGTAGGTCAGCGGTTGCTCGGTGCGGTAGTCGCCGCTGGCACTGTCATAGTCGATGCGGCCGGTGCGCAGCAACTGGTCGGCGCGCTGCAGCTCAACATCGCCTTCGATGATGATGCGTTCGCGGTCGCTGACATCCAGGCGGGCGCCTTCGATGCTCGCTTCGGTAGTGTCGCGCTCGCTGGCTGGACCCAGGCCGGGGACATAGAAGTCGAGCAGGCGGTTGCTGCGGCACAAAGCGTAGCGACGAAGGTCGAGCTGGCAGTCGGCATCGCCGGGCGCGCAGGTGCGGGCTTCGGCGGCAGCGGTGGTCGGCGCTACCGCGGGCAGCGGAATCGGTTCGGGATCAATCGGATCAACCGCAACCATGCCGGCCGCCGGATCGGCCAGAGGATCAGCCACGGCCAGCGTGCCGGTGCCGGCCAGCAGCAAGGCGCAGATGGCGGCCGACAGGCACCTGCCCGGCCGGGCCGGGGCAGGCCACACGGGCGCAGGCACGGCAGTCGCGGGCGCAGGCACGGCCCCGCCACGGGGCCGGATTGGAAGTTCGGGGATCACGCGTTCAGGGCAGCCGGGAAGGGGCGCAAAAAGGCCGTGTACGATGGCATAGACGCCCTGTTCTCTCAACAAATCCCTGTGTCGCGACCGGGGAGCGGTGGGCGGGCCGGAGCCGGTATCCGGTCGAAGCGAAAAGGCCCGGCGGGAATCCCCGGGCCTTATAGACCTTCAAGTCCTTCAGTTCATTGCCGAGCAGCCGATCAACGGCGGATGGCGACCCAGCCGAACAGCATCAGGCCCAACGCCAGCAGGATCTGCGCCAACGTGCTGAGCGTCGGCACTGGCACATACGAAGGCAGTGGCGGCCCCCCCGGCGAACCCGGATCACCCGGCTCGATGGAACCCAGCGTGATGTTGTCGAAGCCGATCTGGTTGGCCGTGCCACCGAAATCGACCGAGCGCGCTGTGCCGTCGAAAGCGACTCCAATCGGTGCCCAGACATCGAAGGCATACGGTGTCGGACCCGTCCCCGTCGCTGGCAGATTCAGTTCAGCAAGCAGATTGCCCGTACCGTCGACATCGTCATACACACGAACGACCCCCGGATTGTTTGCCGCCGCATAGAAAAACGAGAACCCGGTGTCGAATCCCGACGGCACGTTCATGATCGCCGAACCACTGAGAAAAAACAGGATCGTAACGCCCGACGGGTTGTTGGCGAAGTTGCCTGTGCCGCCAGCGGTCTCGGCAATGATCGAAAGAGAAGCGTTGCCGAAGGTGATGCCGTAATCCGGGCCGGGACCGACACCACCCCCGGCCATTCCGCCGGCGTAGAAATCCGCTACCGGTTGTTGATTACTCAATCCTTCGAAATCCAGCACGACATCGCCCGCGCCTCTCGGGTCGGATGGGGGTGCCAGGCTAATGTTGCCGGTCGGTTCAAGGCAGCACAGTCCGGTGCCCGATGCGTTCACCAAGCCCGGTGAGGTCAGGAGGCCGGCAAAAAGCAGTGCTGTTGCAAACAGTTTCATACTCATACGCATGATCAAACCCTCCGTTGAAGAACCACTTGTTGGTGTTCAACCGCCTCACAGGCAGCCCGCCGCGAATGCGGAAGCTGGCCTGGTAAATGTCCCCGGCGGCAGTTTTGCTCCGTTTTCCGGAAGATGTCAAGATGTAGCCTGTTGCGGACCACACTTGAGCCTGGAAGGGGCCTGGAAGGGGCGCTGTGGCTCACCGACAACTGAGCCTGGACGCAGGCGGGACGGGGCATCTTGGGAGGATGTTGGTGTCTATCAATACAGAACTATTTCGTACGCTCGATGACGTGCGTGGCTTGATGCCGCCCGCCATCTCAGGCCGGCATCATCCAGCAGCGCGATCGGGACCTCTCGGCCATGCCCAGCCGCCCAGCCGCAGGAAAGTACTCAGATACGCCACCGTCAGGCGACCGGTCCAGCCCGGTCGTCCGGCCTCAGGCGGCGCTGGTCAGGGTGCTCCTGGCCGGTTCGTGCAGGAAATCGCCCTGGACGAAATTGACCCCGCACTGGTAGAGCGCGCTGACGCTGGCCATGTCGCTGACCTGCGGCGCGATCGTCTTCATCTCGCCGGCACGCGCCTGCTCGCAGATTTCCTGCACCTTCTTTTGCGATTCGGCATTGCCGGCAAAATCGGCGATGTAGTTGTGGTCGATCTTCAGATACTGCGCCGGCACATGCTTGAGCAACTGAAACGAGTTCAGGCCGGCGCCGAAGCTGCTGATGGTCACGCCAACACGCAGTTTGGCCAGGTGCTGAAGCAGCGCCTGCAATGATTTGAGCTGCACCGAGGCCTCGTTCTCGGCCACCTGCAGCACCAGCCGCTCGCCCGGAACGCGGTGGCTCTTGATCTGCTCGGCGAGCCAGCCGGCGAAGGTCTGATCCTCCAGCGTGTCGGTGCTCAGGGTGATGAAGAAGGTGGGTGGGCGCTTGCCCGACCGGGCCAGTTCGGCCAGGGCGTTGGCAATCACCCAGCGGTCGATGCGCGGCATCAGCCCGGCCTGTTGGGCGGCGGGCAGGAAGAAACTGGGCAGGATCTCACTGCGCGGGCTGTTCATGCGCAACAGCACCTCGAAGTGCTCGCCCTCGGCGCCCTGCAGGCAGACCATGGGCTGGTAGAACAGAACGAAGCCGTCGTCCTTGGCCAGGGCGTCCTCGACCAGCTTGACCCAGTGCGCGTTGCGGTTGGCTTCGGCCTTTTCCTCGGCGTAGGGATCGTGCAGCACCATGCGGTTGCCGCCCTCGGCCTGGGCCGTGGTGCAGGCATTGGCGGCCTGGGCCAGGATCGCCGGCACCTGGTGCAGGCGCTCGCAGACGAGCACGCCACCGATGCTGAAGGTGATCGACACCGAGGCCTGGCCGATCTCGAAAATGTGGTCGCTGATGCGCTCGCGAACCCGGTCGGCCAGCTTGCCGGCGGCATCCAGGGTCGGCGTCGGCGTCAGGAGGGCGAAGCTGTGGTCGCCGAAGCGGGCGGCGATGTCGTCCGGCCCCAGGATGGTGCCCAAGGCTTTGGCGACGTCGGCCAGCAGCAGGTCGCCATGGCCAACGCCGACGGCGCTGATCAGGTTGGCGAACTCGTCGATGTCCAGCAGCAGCAGGGCATGGTTGCGCTTGCCGCTGGCGGCCTCGCCGGCGATGCGCTCGAGCAGCGCGGTGAACTGGGTGCGGTTGTACAGGTCGGTGACCAGGTCGCGTTCCTTCAGCCGGGTCAGTTCGGCGGCCAGGGCCGGGTCTTCCTGCGGATTGCGGATCACCAACTGGATGCAGGTTTCACCGGAATAGGTGGCATTGGAAAACTCCATCCGGCCGGGGAAGGAATGGCCATCGCTGCGGCGCAGGTTCAGTTCCAGGTATTCGGGCGGCGCTTCGCCCTTGCCCATCCGGCGCAGCTCGCGCTTGAACTGGTCGGTATCGCTGGCGGCGATCAGATCCAGCAGCGGCTGGCCCTCGATGTCCTCGCCTTCGTCGAAGCCGAACATCTCCAGATAGGCGCGGTTGGCGCGGATGTGCATGCCCTCGTGGACGAAGGCGATCGGGTCGCGCGAGCTGTCCAGCAGGCCGTCGCAGCGGCGCTCGCTCTCGCGCAGGGCGCCTTCCAGGCGGCGCATCTCGCGGCGTGCGCGCAATTGCTCGAACTGACGCTTGACCGCGGCCACGATCAGGGTCGGGTGGCGCGGCTCCACCGCCGTGGCGCCGGCCTCGAAGGCAGTCGCGCGTTGTTCGTCGTCCATCTGCCGCAGCAGGGCGATGATCGACAGGTCCTTGCCGGTGCGGGCGATTTCGCCGGCAACGTCGGCCAGCGCCACCGGCCCAGGCTCGCTGACCAGGACCAGGTCCAGGGGTTCGCGCGCGATCAGGTCGACCAGGCTGTCGATGTCACCGACCTGGCTGGGGCGCACCGCCAGCCCGGCATTGCGCAGCAGGCTGACCAGGTGCTCGGCTGCGTCCAGTTTGGCGTCGACGAAACAGATGCGTATAGGTGCGTTGGACATGGTGATGCGATTCCCGATTAGGCCCCGTTCCCTGCCCGAGCAGTATCAGATGCGTGCTCGGCTGGCAAGTATGGGCATGTTTGGCTGCTTTGTGCCAGATGCCATGTTATGGCAATGCAGATTGCAAACTCCAGGCAATGACTTTGCGGCCGCGGTTGTTTTGACCGCGCCACGGCCGTGGTCGCAGGCCGTCGTTCAAAGCGGCGTCTTGGCTGGCTCGCCGGCGATCTCCCGGACCAGTCGTGGCAGCAGGTAGCCGGGCAGGCGGGCGCGAAGCTGGGCATGCAGGTGCCGCGCCGCGACCTCGTCAACATGGAAATGCGCGGCGCCGGCGACCTTGTCCAGCAGGTGCAGGTAGTAGGGCAGGGTGGCGGCCTGGTGCAGGCGCCAACTGAGCTGTTCCAGTGCCGGCAGCGAATCGTTGACCCCGGCGAGCAGGACTGACTGGTTGAGCAGGTGGGCGCCGCCGTCACGCAGGGCGTGCAGCGCGGCCGAAGTTTGCTCGTCGATCTCGTTGCCGTGGTTGGCGTGCACCACCACCGTCACCGGCCAGGGCAGGCCACCCAGCCAGGCCAGCAGGGCCGCGTCGACGCGCTCGGGCAGGACGATCGGCAAACGAGTATGCAGGCGCAGGCTGCGGACATGGCCGATGCCGGCCAGGGCGTCGGTGAACTCGGCCAGCTTGCCGGTGGCCAGCGCCAGCGGGTCGCCGCCGGACAGGATCACTTCCTGCACCGAGTCATCGCCGGCAATGTAGTCCAGGGCGGCGCGCCAACGATCGCGTGCCGCCAGCTCGTCGGCATAGGGAAAGTGCCGGCGGAAGCAGTAGCGGCAGTTGATCGCGCAGGCGCCGGTGGCGATCAGCAGCACCCGGCCGTGGTATTTGTGGATCACACCGGGTGCACGGCTGGCTGCCAGGTCGCCGACAGCATCGGTGCCATAGCCGGGCGCGGCCTGCAGTTCGGCGGCAGCCGGCAGCACCTGGCGCAGCAGCGGATCGTCGGCATCGCCGGGCCGCATCCGGCGCAGGTAGCTTTCCGGCACGCGCATGGCAAACCCGGTGTCGACCGCTGCCAGCAGTTCGTCGGCACGATCGGCCAGTGCCAGGCGCGCCAGCAATTGCCGTGGATCGGTCAGCGACTGCCGCCAGGCCAGGCGCCAGTCGACAACTGGCTGCGGCGGCAGGGGGCTTGCAGGTATCATTCGCGTTCCCGGGCAGGATTCAGGGCTGGTCATTGTAGGCCGCCGAGGAACCGCCCTTGCCTGTTAACACGCCGCCCACCGGCCTGGAGTCGCCGGCGCGGCCTGGACCGCGAGATTTGGAGCAGATATGGCGACCTACGGCCTCAACGATGTCAAGAACGGTCTGAAAATCCTCATCGATGGCGAACCCTGCGTCATCGTCGATACCGATTTCATCAAGCCCGGCAAGGGCCAGGCCTTCACCCGGGTCAAGGTCCGCAACCTCAAGAATGGGCGCAGCTTCGAGCGCACGATGAAGTCCTCCGATTCCGTCGAGGGCGCCGATGTTGTCGATACCGACATGCAGTACCTGTACAGCGACGGCGAGTTCTGGCACTTCATGAATCCGGATTCGTTCGAGCAGGTGCAGGCCGATGCCGCCGCCATGGGCGAGGTCGCGCAGTGGCTCAAGGGCGAGGAGGAATGCGTGGTGACGCTGTACAACGGCAGCCCGATCAGCATCACCCCGCCCAATTTCGTGGAACTGCAGATCGTCGAGACTGATCCGGGCGTGCGCGGTGATACCGCCAGCGGCGGCGGCAAGCCGGCCAAGCTGGAAACCGGCGCCAGTGTCCGCGTGCCGCTGTTCGTGGAGAACGAAGAGGTGATCAAGATCGACACCCGCACCGGCGCCTACGTTTCCCGCGTCGGCAAGTAACCGGCGCCCGCGCCGGCAGTTTCATGCCCACGCTGGTGTCGGTCCGGGAGCCGACCTGGGGCCGAGCCGGCGCCGAAACCCTTTTTTACACCGCCCGTTTGCCCTTGCGCCCACGCCAGGGCGCATAGAAGGCGCGCAGCGCGGCTAGGTCGGCAGCCATGTCCGGGCTGGTCTGGAACAGCGGCCCGATGCCGATGCGCTTTTCCGGATAGTGAAAATACACCGGCAGGATCGGGACATCGGCGGCGCGCGCGATGCGCCAGAAACCGGTTTTCCAGCGCGTTACCGGGCGCCGGGTGCCTTCGGGCGCCAGACCCAGCCAGAAGCGTTCGCGGCGGGCGAACTCGGCGCTCATCTGCTGCACCAGGGCCGTGCTCGCGGCCGAAGGCGCCGTCGACAGGCCGCCGGCCTCGGCAGCACTCCCGGCACTGGTCGCCGGACGGTCGATCGGCACCGCGCCAAGTTGGCTCAGCAACGGTCCCAGCGGCCACCAGAACAACTGCCGCTTGGCCACCAGGCTGACTTCCAGGCCGAGCACCTGGCGCATCGCCAGGCCATGCAGGCCGTCCCAGTTCGACGAATGCGGCGCGGCGATCAGCACCAGCTTGGGCACATCCGGAAAGCTGCCGGTCAGGCGCCAGCCGCTGAGCTGCAGCCAGGCCTGGCCCAGCAGCCGGCTCAGACGCGGATGGCAGCGCGGCGCATTGTCCGGCAGTGGCGGCACCCGCGGCAGGTGAGCGGCGGCCAGGGCGGCTTCGGAATCGTTCAAGGCGGGCACGATGGTCTGCGGCGATGAGTCGGCATCGTCGTCGCGGCCGGGAAATCGGCAGGCAGGCTCGGTCATCGTCGGCAGCGGCTCGCTGTCAATCGTCCGGATGCGGCTTGCCGCGGTTGCGCTTTAGCGTGGCGCGGCTGCTCTTGGCGTCCAGACGGCGCTGCTTGGAGGCGCGGGTCGGCCTGGTCGGGATGCGCTTGGCCGCCACCTTCTGGCCGGCGCGGATGAAGTCGGCCAGGCGTTGCCGGGCATCCTCGCGGTTGCGTGCCTGGTCGCGGAAGCGCTGGGCCTGGATCACCAGCACGCCGTCGGCGGTCAGGCGCCGGTCGCGGCGGGCCAGCAGGCGCTCGCGTAGCGGTTCGGGCAGGGACGGGGAATTGCGCAGGTCCAGGCGCAGTTCGACCGCGCTGGCGACCTTGTTCACGTTCTGGCCCCCCGGCCCGGAGGAGGTGACGAAACGTTCCACCAGTTCGGATTCGGGAATGCTCAGTTGGCTGTCGATCTGGATCATGGCGCGATTGTAGGCGCGGATGCTGCGTGCGCGGCCAGTGCCGGTTGCCAGCCGAAGCGTTCCAGCAGCCAGTGCCAACTGGCATCCAGGGGCGCAGCCAGGGCCAGCGGCTGGCCGCTGTCCGGGTGCTCAAGGGCCAGCCGCCAGGCATGCAGGAGCATGCGATGGCAGGCGAAATGCTCACGGAACAGCCGGTTGTGTTCGCCCCGGCCCAGGGTCGTGTCGCCGATGATCGGGTGGTGGATATGGTGCAGGTGCCGGCGCAGTTGCCGGTAGCGTCCGGTTTCCGGCACCAGTTCCAGCAGGCTGTAGCGCTGTTGTGGATAGCGGCCGATGGCGATCGGCACCTCGATCTGGGCCAGGCGCCGCCAGTGCGTGAGGGCCGGTTTGCGCTCGCCCTTCATGCCGCCGACGGTGAGCGGATAATCAATGCTGCCGCTGTCTTCGGGCCAGCCACGCACGATCGCCAGATAACGTTTGTCGACCTGGCGTGCCATCAGCTGGCGGCCGAGGTGGGCAGCGACCTCGCGGTTGCGTGCCAGCAGCACCAGGCCGCTGGTGGCCCGGTCCAGGCGGTTGACCAGGAACAGGTCGCCACCGATCTGCTGGCGCAGGCGGTCGATCAGATAGCTGTCATCGCTGGCCACCATCCGGCTGCGGTGCACGGCCAGGCCGGCCGGTTTGTCCACCGCCAGCACCTGCCCGTCGTCATGCACGATGGTGACCGGAAGGGTATCGGCGGTCATGGCGCCAGCCTAACCCGGATCGGCGGCCGCCGACATCGCCACCGGCGGTCAGCAGAAATCGCGCGAGCGGGCGTCCAGGCCCGGCAGCAGGTGATCCAGGTCGGCCAGGCGTTGGGCGACCAGTTGGCCGACGCCGTCAGCCATCTGCCAGGTGCCGACCACTGCCAGCAGGCGTGCCTGCAGGAAAGGCAGGCGCCAGCGCGTGGCCACCGCCGGATGGACGATGATATTGACCAGGCCGTGCTCGTCCTCCATCGAGATGAAGGTGACCCCGCTGGCAGTGGCCGGCTGCTGGCGATGACTGACCAGGCCGGCGACGCGCACCAGGCTGCCATTGCCGCGACCGGCCAGTTGGCGCGAATCCTGGCAGCCGGCGGCACGCAGGCGCGGGCGCAGTTGGCGCAGGGGATGCGGACCCAGGCTCAGGCCGCTGCTGCGGTAGTCGGCCAGCGTGTCCTGGGCCTGTGTCGGTGGTGGCAGCACGACGGCGCGCTCCTGGGGACCGGCGTGGCCGAACAGGGGCAGTTGCGGCGGCAGGCCGGCCACCGCCCAGTGTGCCCGGTGGCGGTGCCCGGCCAGCCCGCGCAGAGCACCGCCACGCGCCAGTATGTCCTGCTGTTGACGGTCCACAGCGCAGCGCCCGCACAGGTCGGCCAGGTCGACAAAGGGTGCCCGTGTGCGTTCCTGCATGATCTGACGGGCCACCGTTTCGCGCAGGCCGCGCAGCAGGCGCAGACCCAGGCGCAGGTCGGGCGCAGCGGATGAGTCGACCGGTTCACCGGCGCGCGCGGCCAGGCGGCAGTCCCAGTCGCTGTCGCGCACATCCACCGGCAGCACGCGGATGCCGTGACGGCGGGCATCGGCGACGATCTGCGCCGGCGCGTAGAAACCCATCGGCTGGGCGTTGAGCAGGGCACAGGCGAAGGCCGCCGGGTAATGGCATTTCAGCCAGGCGCTGGCATAGACGATGCCGGCAAAGCTGGCGGCATGGCTTTCGGGGAAGCCATAGCTGCCAAAACCCTTCATCTGCTCGAACAGGCGCTGGGCGAACTCCGGGCTGTAGCCGCGGGCGCTCATGCCGGCCAGCAGTTGCTGGCGGTGCTGCTCCAGATCACCGTTGCGGCGCCAGGCCGCCATCGAGCGGCGCAGACCGTCGGCCTGGCCAGGCGTGTAGCCGGCGGCGACCACGGCCAACTGCATCACCTGTTCCTGGAACAGCGGCACCCCGAGCGTGCGCTCCAGCACCTTGCGCAGCTCGGGCGAAGGGTAATCGACCTTTTCTTCGCCGCGGCGCCGGCGCAGGTAGGGGTGAACCATGTCGCCCTGGATCGGGCCGGGGCGGACGATGGCGACCTGGATCACCAGGTCCTGGAAATTGCGCGGCCGCAGCCGCGGCAGCATCGCCATCTGCGCCCGGCTTTCGATCTGGAACACGCCCAGGGTGTCGGCGCGCTGGATCATGCGATAGGTTGCTTGATCCTCGGGCGGCAGCGTCGCCATGGTCAGCGCCGGCCCGCCACCGGCCTTGACCAGGTCGAAGCATTTGCGGATACAGGTCAGCATGCCCAGGGCCAGGCAGTCGACCTTGAGCAGGCCCATGGCATCCAGGTCGTCCTTGTCCCACTGGATCAGGGTGCGCCCGGGCATGGCCGCGTTCTCCACCGGCACCAGGGTCGCCAGCGGCGCATCGGAAATGACGAAGCCACCGACATGCTGGGACAGGTGGCGGGGAAAACCCTGCAACTGCCCGGCGAGCACCATCACCCGGCGGATCAGCGGGCTGTCCGGGTCGAAACCGGATTCGCGCAGGCGCTGTGCCAGCGGCACCTGGTCCTGGCCGCGCCCGTATACGGCGCTGAGCCGGTCGACCTGGTCGGCGGGCAGGCCCAGCGCCCGGGCGACATCGCGCACCGCGCTGCGGCTGCGGTAGCAGATCACCGTCGCCGCCAGGGCGGCGCGGTCGCGGCCGTATGTGGCATAGATGTACTGCAGCACTTCCTCGCGGCGTTCGTGCTCGAAATCGATGTCGATATCCGGCGGTTCGCCGCGCTCGCGGGAGATGAAGCGCTCGACCAGAAGCTGGTGTCGGGCCGGATCCACCTCGGTCACGCCCAGAGCGAAGCAGACCGACGAATTGGCGGCCGAGCCGCGCCCCTGGCAGAGAATCCCGCGGCTGCGGGCGAAGCGGACGATGTCGTGCACGGTGAGGAAATACGACTCGTAGGCGAGCTCGGAAATCAGGGCCAGCTCGTATTCGATCTGCGCCTGCACCTTGTCCGGCACACCCGCCGGCCAGCGCTCGCGGCAACCGCGTCGGGTCAGTTCGGCCAGCCAGTCGGCAGCGCTCCAGCCGGCCGGCACCAGTTCGGACGGATAGCGGTAGCGCAACTGCTCCAGGCTGAATTGGCAGCGCTCGGCAATGCCCAGGGTTTCGGCCAGCAACGATGCCGGATAGATCGATGCCAGCGCCGGCAGCGTGCGCAGATGGCGCTCGCCATTGCGGAACAGGCGGGCACCGGCTGCCACTACCGTGCGCCGCAGGCGGATCGCGGTCATGACATCCTGCAAGGCGCGCCGGCCGCGGCTGTGCATGTGGACATCGCCGGCCGCGACCCGGGGAATGGCCAGCGCCTGGCCGACGGCCTCCAGCTCGCGCAGGCGGTCGCCATCATCCGGCCCGGCATGCAGTTCCACCGCCAGCCAGAGGCGGTCGCCGAAACGTTGCCGCAGCCAGCGACCTTCGGCCATGGCGGCCGGCTGGCCGGGCAGCCACAGCACCAGCAGGCCGGGCAGGCCGTCGGCGATGTCGTCGATGGTCAGCCGGTATTCGCCCTTGGCCGCCGCCCGGCGGCCGGTGGTGATGAGTTGGCACAGGCGGGTGTAGCCGGCCTGGTCCTGGCACAGCAATACCAGGCGGGGGCCGGAACGGGCTGGGCTGGCGGCCTGGTTGCGGTCTTGCCCTTTGTCTCCGGCGCCGACGGCATTGGCTGCTGACGACGCCAGGCCGTCGAGCGCATTCGGCACCGCATCGGCCAACTGGATTTCCGAGCCCACGATCAGCTTCAGGCCCGTGGCCCGCGCCGCCTCGTGGCCGCGGACGATGCCGGCCAGCGAACATTCGTCGGTGATCGCCAGCGCCGAATAGCCGCAGGCCCGGGCGCGCTCGAACAACTCGCCTGCGCTGGCGGCGCCGCGCAGGAAGCTGAAGTTGGACAGGCAGTGCAGTTCGGCATAGCCGGCCGATCCGGGGGACGGCTCCGAACACCGCCGCGTATCCCGACCGCGGTCCGGGTCAGGAGCGCGGGCGGCTGCGTCGGTGGCCGCCGAAGAGGGCGAAAAACCCTTGCCGCTCATGCAAACCAGCCATGCAACATCCATGGGCCGTGCTGGCCGGGGGCGCAGAATACCCAGGCGCGTTGGCCCTGGCCGGTTTCCACCACGTAGTAATCGCGGCGGATGTCGCCACCGTCCCACCAGCCGGTTTCGATCCGTTCCGGGCCGGCCAGCAGGCGCGGTGCCGGGCCACGCAGGGGGATCGGCCGGTGCAGCAGCCAGGTCGGTCGCGGCAGGCGCTCGGGCAGCTCATGGCCCCCGGTCTGGGCCGACAGCGCCTGGGCACATTCGGGCCGTGGATCGGTGGTCAGCGCCAGTTGGTAGACGGCATCGGCGCCGAGCCTGGCCCGCAGGCGCTCGCGCAACTGCGGGATCGGCAGGGCATGGGCGGGGCGGCCATCGAACAGATCCCGGGCGGCCGGGATGAAGGCCGGCAGTTCGGTGGCCAGCAGGCGCAGGCCGAGCGCCGGGCGGGTCACGGTGGCGCGTTCCAGGCGGCTGCGGGCCAGTTCGAAGAGCATGGCCGGGTCACGCTGCACCGACTGCAGACCGACCTCCACCGGCGTTGCCGGCGCCCGCTCATGCAGCAGTTCCAGGGTGAAACGCTGGACACCGCCATCGCGGCCGGCCAGGAACGCGGCCAGATCGGCCGTCAGCCGGCGCAAGGGGAACAGCAGGGCCTGGCTGGAGACGGATTCGTGGCCGAGTTCGATGCCGGCATCGAATCGGTCAGGTGGCTGGTAATGGCGCAGGGGATCGGGCCGGTCGCCGAGTAGCCGTTCCAGGTGTGCGCTCAGTTCCGCTCCGAACCGGCTCTGCAGGCTGGCCCGGGGCAAGGCCAGCAACTGGCCCAGGCGGGTGATGCCCATGGCGGCCAGGCTGCCAGCGACGCCTTCGGGCAGGCGCGCCCGCTGCACCGGCACCTTGGCCAGAGCCTGTTCCAGGGCCGTGCGGTCAGGCGCCATCCCGCCATCGCCGGCTCCGGCCAGCAACCAGGCGGCGCGGGCGCTGGGCGCCACGGCCAGACGGTGCCGGAAGCCGAGCTGGCCCAGGTCTTCGCGCAGGCGCTGCTCGAAACGTGGCCAGGGGCCGAACAGGCCCAGGCTGCGTCCGACCTCCAGCGCCACGGCGCCGGGAAAGGTCACCACCTCGGCGCTGTAGCGATAGGCCCAGGCCGCCAGCAGCTCCTGCCAGCCGGTGACCATGGCGGGCGTGCATTCCACGGTGCGGAACCTGGCCAGCAAGGCCTGCGCCGCGACCAGGCGCTGGCCCGGAAACAGCCCGGCGGCGCGGGCCGGGCCATTGACCGCCAGCACCTGCCGGGCCGCGCCGGCGGTCGACAGGGTGGACGGCTTCGAGGAAGCGGCGGCGCCGACCAGAACCAGCGGCTCGGCGTCGCCACCGGAGGCCTCTGGCTGCTGGCGCAAGATCCCGTCCATGGCCAGGTGCGGCAGGACAATGCAGGCCCACATGGCAGCTTCAGGCGTCGGGCAGGTGGCGGGTCCGGGAAACCGGTCCGGCGGTCGGGATCATGATCGGGCTCACGGCCAGGCGGCCGGCAGGGGCATCGGCCGCGACGGTGGCTGGCCACCGCGGCATTTGCGTATGCGCAGGGCCGGTTGTGGTTGCGTCAGCAGATCCAGGCGCAAGGCCGCCGGCGAGGGATTGCCGGCATGGCGATCGCTGCGGAATACGAAGGCCAGGGCCTGGCCGGTATCGGCCGCCACCTGCAGGCGGCGCAGATGGCGGCTGTCGCCAGCGCGCGGCCAACCGAGCACGGCCACGCAACTGCCCGAGCGCAGACATTGCTCCATCGCCCACAGGGTCTGGCGGTCATCGGCGTGGATGAACTCGATTCGGGCCAGGTCGACGCCATGCAGGCACCAGCCGGGGGCATAGGGCCGGTACGGCGGCGCCACCACGGCCACGGTCTGGCCGCCGCCGGTCAGCCGGGCCAGGGTCGGCAGCAGCAGGCGCAATTCACCGACACCATCGGCCGGCAGCAGGATTTCGGTCAGCGCCGCCCGCGGCCAGCCGCCCTGGGGCAGGGCCGCGTCCAGTTCCGGCCAGCCGGTTGGCTCGGCGCCCGGCCCTGGCGGTGCGCGCCGTCCCTGCCAGACCTGCTGGCGCTCGAACAGGCCGCGCAGCGGGGCGAGGCTGGCCGCACTGGCCGTGCTGGCGTTCATGCCCGCCGCACCACGCCGGCGAACAGGCCTTCGATGGCGAACTCCTCGTTCGGATCCGGCTCGATGGCGGCATGGCCGGCGCCATGGGGCAACAGGCGCAGCACGCCATCACGGCGGTACAGGCGCTTGACCGTGATGCCGTCGCCAGCCAGCCCGCCCAGGCGCGCGACCACGATGCGGCCGTGGTCGGCATCGGCACTGCGCTGCACGGCGATCAGATCGCCATCCAGGATGCCGGCATCGACCATCGAGGTGCCGCTCACGCGCAGCAGGTAATGCGGCCGGGGCCGGAACAGCCAGCGGTCGACGATGACCGTGCGTTCGATGCTGGCTTCGTTGAGGATAGGCAAACCGGCCGCCACCTGGCCGACCAGCGGCAGGGCCAGGTGATCCGGATCGGCGGCTGCCCGCAGCGGCTTGCGCAACGCTGGCGCCAGGCGGATGCCGCGGGCACGGTTGGGGATCAGCTCCAGATAGCCGGCGGCGGCCAGCCGGCGCACATGCTTGAGCGCACCGCAGGCCTGGGCCAGGCCGAATGCCTGCGCGATCTCGGCCAGGGTCGGCGCCATGCCGGTGCTGTCGATGTGGTCGCGGATGAAATCGAAAACGGCTTGCTGGCGGTCGGTGAGGGCTTGCATGGGGTAAAAGATATTTACCTTGCAGGGCGAACGCAAGCCCTGGTTTTCGCCGGCCTGTGAAATCAGCTTGTTGCGCCGGCGGGGCCAGTTTTACTGGCCGGCGGTCCGACGCGGGTGCAGTGCGGTTGTCTTCCGGACGGCGCTACTGGCCGGGTTTTCGTTGTTGCCCGGTCCTTGCAGGCGTAGGATGCTAGGCTGCAGGGGAAGTCACCACCGGACTGCGGTCCGGGCCAGCGATAGGGGCCGTCATGAACCGAATCCATACCCGCCTGGGCGCGTTGTTGTGCCTGCTGGCCGGCGTCACCGTTTCCGTACCGTCCACCGCCGCCCTTGCCGGTCTGCCCGGCGTGCATGTCGAGGGCAGCGCGGCTACCGGTACCGACCTGTTCGCCAGCGGCTTCGAGTTCCGCCCCAATATCCTGCTGGTGATCATGGACGATGTCGGCATCGACCAGATGCCGGCCTTCGGCTATGGCGGTGCCCTGCCGGCGAGCATGCCCAGCATCGACGCCATCGCCGGTGACGGTCTGCGCTTCCGCAACACCTGGTCGATGCCGGAGTGCTCGCCCGGCCGTTCGGTGCTGTTGACCGGGCGATACCCGTTGCGCAACAACGTCATGCAGGCACTGGGGCCCAATGACCTGGCCAACTCGCAGATCAGCCCGTTCGAAATCACCGTGCCCAAGCTGTTGCATGCGGCCGGCTACCGCAGTGCCCTGTTCGGCAAGTTCCACCTGGCCGGGCCGGAGCACAACTGGGCCGGTAATGCCACGCCCAGCCAGTTGGGTTGGGACCATTTCAATGGCTGGACCGGCGGCCTGCCCGGTTCCATCGACACCACGGCCGGCGGTGTCGCGCCAGCGGGTACCTATTCCTGCGGCTTCGTGCCCGACCTGGCCCGCGACCCGGAGCACGGTGCCGACAGCGGCGCCTGTCATGTGCCCGCGGCCGGCGGCGGCTTCCACTGCCAGATTCTGGCCGGCAACGATGTCGCCGGTGATCCGCCGGGCCTGCAATGCCTGACCCAGGGCGGCATCCTGGTGCCGGATGCAAGCTGTGACGGGCCACCGCCGGTGACCCTGGAATGGCAGCGCGAGAACGCCCACTACGTCTCGCCGCTGGTGATCAACGACGGTGACCAGGTCGAGGAAGTGTCGCTGGTCGATCCCCGTAGCCGCGGCTACCGTTCCACCCTGGAAGTTGATGCCGCCATCGACTGGATCCAGCAGCAGGCCGACTCGCCCCGGCCGTGGATGGCCACGGTCAGCTTCAGCGCCGCGCATACGCCGTTGCACCATGCACCCGGCGCCCTGCTGCCTTCGGGCATTGCCGGTGATCTGGGCAGCGACTGCCTGGATACGCTGACCCAGCGTCGCCTGGCCGATGCCATGATCGAAGCCATGGATACCGAACTGGGACGGCTGCTGGTGGCCACTGGCATCGCCCAGGCCGGCCCTGGCGGCGGTCTGGTCTACGATCCGGCGGCCAGCAACACCGTGGTGGTGATCTATGGCGACAACGGCTCGTTCGGCCCCACCGTCAAGGTGCCTTTTTCGCCGACCCGGGCCAAGGGCAGCGCTTATCAGACCGGTGTCTGGGTGCCGTTGGTGGTGGCCGGGCCGATGGTCGCCGCGGCCGGCCGCGATATCGGCCACATGGTCAACGGCACCGACGTCTTCCGCCTGTTCGGCGAGTTGGCCGGGCTGGATCTGGCGGCCTGGATTCCGCGCCAGATCGACGCCCTGCCGATGCTGCCCTACCTGCTCGACCCGGCCCAGGCCGCGCTGCGTTCCTACAATTTTGTCCAGGGCGATCTGAACCTGCAGATCGACGACGGCCGCAACGGCCCCTGCGTGATCGGCAGCATGTGCTCACACACGCCGGTTTCCAAATCGGTGTGCGAGGACAACGGCGGCATCTGGTGGGGCCAGGGCGCCGATCATGACAGCGTCATCAAGGGCGGCCTGGAACAGTGCTGGCAGGTCAACCAGGCCATTTACCACGATGATCCGGCCAACTACGACGAGCGCGCCATGACCATGGGCTGGACCACCTACCAGGCCATGCGCAACACGGATTTCAAGCTGGTGCGCAATCGCGCCCTGCATTACGACCCGATCAGCGACGACGGTGTCGAGGTGGCGGTGGAGGAGTTCTACCGGATCAACGAGAACGCGCCGCTGCCGCTGCTGGACAGCGCCGACCGCAACCTGCTCGACAACCCGTCCCTTACCCGGCTGCAATCAATCAACCATGCCGCGCTCAGCCAGAAGCTGGATGATCTGCTCGCTTCCCAGACAGTCTGTCCGGGCGATGGCAACGATGACCGCCGCGTCGACCAGGAAGACCTGGACAACTACCACTGGATCACCAGCTTCTGGAGCGGCTCCAGCACCTACGACTTCAACCTGGACGGCCAGACCGACGCCGACGACCTGGCGGTGATCCAGGACCATCTGGGGACGGTCTGCCCGCCGCTGGTGCCGTGAACGGGCGCGCATCGGCCCCGGCCCGCTGCGCATCCCTGCCAGGTTTCGTGTGCCCGACCGCATGCCGGGCGAGCCCAGGTCGGCGCGGGTCTGGAGCAATGTTGCAGGCCGGGTGCCGATGCTGGTGCTGGCTCTGACCCGGTTCCGGGCCCGGATTATAGTGCCGGTCCGTGCGCCACTTCTGGCCCTGGCCCTGCTGCTGCCGGTCTGCGCGTTGGCGGGTCCGCTGACGTCCGCATCGATGGTGCAGTGGCTATCACCGCCGGTGTCCGCGGCACTGGCGCCGGCCAGCTCGGGCCTGGACAGCGCCGCGGACAAGGTGCCGGAAAGCACGTCGGCCAGCGGCGGGTTCACGCCCGCTGCCGGCCAGCCCGGCCATGTCGGTGCCGTCGTCTGCGGCCAGTGTCACGCCAGCCAGTACCGGGACTGGCAGGGCTCGCATCATCAACTGGCGATGCAGGAAGCCGCGCCGGACAGCGTGCTTGGCGACTTTGACCAGGCGCGGCTGGATGCCGGGACTGCTTTCCGCCGCGAGGGCGACCGGTTCCTGGTCGACAGCGTCGGTGCGGACGGCCGCAGTTCCACGCTCCAGGTGCTGTACACCTTTGGCGTCGAACCGCTGCAACAGTACCTGGTCGCTTTGCCCGGCGGCCGCCTGCAGGCGCTGGGCTACGCCTGGGACAGCCGAGCGCAGGACCAGGGCGGCCAGCGCTGGTTTCATCTCTACCCGGACCAGGGTGCCCGGCCCGGCCAGCCGCTGCACTGGAGCTCACGGCATCAGAACTGGAACTTCATGTGCGCCGACTGCCACGGCACCGGTGTGGTCAAGGGCTGGGATCCGGGGCAGGCTGGCTACCAAACCGGTTGGGCGGAAATCAATGTCGCCTGCGAGGCCTGCCATGGCCCGGGCCAGGCCCACGTCGACTGGGCACGGGCCGGCGCCAATGATGACGAGGGCGATGACGCGGACGGCAATGCCGATGTCGACGATGGCCAGGGCGGGCCGCAGCTGGCTGTGATCTTCGATGAACGCCGGGGTGTGTCCTGGCAGCCGGACCCGGCCACCGGTACCGCCGTGCGCAGCCGGGCGCGGGATGCCCGGATCGAGATCGATACCTGTGGCCGCTGCCATGGCCGGGCCAGTCGCCTGGCCGACAATGCCCACGGCGCTACCCTGCTCGACAGCCACCGCCCGGTGCTGCTGGAGCCGGGCCAATACCATCCCGACGGCCAGGTATTGGCCGAGGTGTTCACCTGGGGCCCGTTCCTGCAAAGTCGCATGCAGGCTGCCGGCGTGACCTGCGCGGATTGCCACCAGCCCCATTCGCTCAAGCTGCGCGCCCCGGGAAATGCCCTGTGCGCACAATGCCACCAGCCCGCGCGCTTCGACGGGCCGCAGCATCATCGCCATGCGGTGGATGGCGCCGGCAGCCGCTGCCTGGACTGCCACATGCCGGCCACCACCTTCATGCAGGTCGACGACCGCCACGACCACGCCTTCCGCATTCCGCGCCCGGATCGGTCGCTGCAGCTTGGCCTGCCCAATGCCTGCAACCAGTGCCACGCCGACCGCGACGCCGCCTGGGCCGCCGATGCGCTGGCCGGCTGGTTCCCGCCCCGCGACCGGGTCGACGACTTCGCCCCGGCCCTGCATCTGGCCGCCAGCGGCGGGCCGGGATTGCGCCCGGCCCTGGCCGCGATCATCGGCCGGCCCTCGCAACCGGCGATCGTGCGCGCCAGTGCCCTGCGCGCGCTGGCGCCGTGGCTGGATCCGGCAACGCTGCCAGTGGCCGTCCAGGCCTTGGCCGACCCTGATCCGCTAGTGCGCATGGCGGCGGTGGAAGCCCTGGCCGGCCTGCCGCCAGCGCTGCAGGCCGAACACCTGGCTGCTGTGCTCGCCGATCCGGTGCGGGCGGTGCGCATCGAAGCCGCCCGAATCCTCGCCGGCGCCGCCGAGGGGCTGCTCGACGCCGGTCAACAGCAGGCCTTCGATCGCGCCCTGGGCGAGCTGCTGGCGGCCCTGGAACGGGAGGCCGACCAGCCCGAGGCCGCGGTCCGGCTCGGCAACCTGCAGCTTCGCCGGGGCCAACTGGCGGCGGCGGCGACGGCCTATCGCCGGGCGCTGGCCCTGGACCCGGCGTTCATCGATGCCCATGCCAACCTGGCCGACCTGCAACGGGCGCGAGGCGCCGAGGCCGAGGCCGTGGCCACCTTGCAGGCCGGCTTGAAACTGGCGCCGGAGGCGGCCGCCCTGCATCACGCCCTGGGCCTGGCGCGGGTGCGCCAGGGTCAGCGCGAACCGGCCCTGGCGCACCTGCGCCGGGCCTCCGAGCTGGCTCCCGATGACGCCCGCTACAGCCTGGTCCTGGCCATCGCCCTGCATGACTGGGGCCAGCCGGAACCGGCCCGCGCGCTGCTCGCGCAAGCGCTGGCGCGACAGCCCAATGACCGCGACCTGCTATCGACCCTGGTGCGGTACCTGCAACAGGCAGGTGACCTGACTGCCGCGCGGGCACATCTGCGCCACCTGCAGGCCTTGGAGCCGGACGACCCGGCAGTACAGCAGTTGGCGGCCTGGCTCGGGCAGTGATCTGGAGGTTGGCCCTGTCGCCATCGGCCAATGGCGACCGTGCGCCACCGGCAGCGAACGCAGGGCAGGCGTAATGGCGTGGCGTAGATGGCGGAAGGCCAAATCAGGATTGCCAGACACGAAAAAGCCCGCGTCGTGGCGGGCTTTGCGTGGGCCGGTCAGAACCGGTCCGACAAGGTGGCTGGGGGACTAGGATTCGAACCTAGATTGACGGAGTCAGAGTCCGTAGTCCTACCATTAGACGATCCCCCACCAAGTGTTTTCCAGAATGGCAGATCCGACCTGCCCACGCCAGCCATCCGGCCAGCGTGGCAAGTCCAGCGGATCAGCGCTTGGAGAACTGGGTGGCGCGGCGGGCCTTGTGCAGACCGACCTTCTTGCGCTCGACCTCGCGCGCGTCGCGGGTCATGAATCCGGCCTTGCGCAGCGGCGATTTGAGCTCGGCGTCGTAGTCGACCAGGGCGCGGGCAATGCCTAGGCGGATGGCGCCGGCCTGGCCGGTGCTGCCGCCACCTTCGACGGTGACATAGGCGTCGAACTTGTCGGTGCTCTCGACCAGTTCCAGCGGCTGGCGCACGATCATGCGCGCCGTCTCACGGCCGAAATAATTATCCAGCGTCTTGCTGTTGACCATGATGGCGCCGCTGCCCGGACGCAGGAAAACCCGCGCGGTGGAGGACTTGCGACGGCCGGTGCCGTAGTGCTGCGTAATTGCCATGAATAGTGTCCTAAGGTTAACCGATGTCGAGCGGGGCCGGCTGCTGGGCCGAGTGCGGGTGCTCGCCGCCGCTGTAGACCTTCAGCTTCTTGAACATGGCGCGACCGAGCGTGTTCTTCGGCAGCATGCCCTTGACCGCGTGCTCGATGACGCGCTCGGGGTGCTTGGCCAGCAGATCCTTGAGCTTGATCGACTTGAGGCTGCCGATGTAGCCGGTGTGACGGTGGTAGACCTTGTCTTCGAGCTTGTTGCCGGTCACCGCCACCTTGTCGGCATTGACCACGACCAGATAGTCGCCGGTGTCGACGTGGGGGGTGTAGACGGGCTTGTGCTTGCCGCGCAGGCGGCGCGCCAGCTCGGTGGACAGCCGGCCAAGGGTCTTGCCGCTGGCGTCGACCACAAACCAGTCCCGCTTGACGGTTTCGGCCTTGGCGCTTGTGGTAATCATGACGACTCCGAACGCAGATCGCGAATAAAGACCGACAATTCTATCGGCCCGGACAGGCTCGCGCAAGCCCCGGGCGGGTCGAAATTCTCGTCGGGGATGCCCATGCCGGGGCGGCGATGGCCTCCGGGCAGACGCCGGATCCTCATTGGCAGGCACCGGGCGTGGAACGATAACAGGTTGCGGGCTGTTCTGGGCAAGCCACCAGCCACTTCCAGCGACACCTGAGCCTGGAAGAAACGCCGTGATTCCAATGACACTTGAGCCCGAGGATAACGGCCAGCATCACCATGAACGGCCGCAGCATCCCGGCTACACTCGCCTGCGCGCTTCATTGCCGGTGTATTGGCGCCAGTTGTTGGCAAATCTTGCACGGAGCCGGGCGCTGCTGTCGGCCAGGACTCGCGCAACCAGCCACCCGATGCCACTGCAGCCCGGCCATCCGCCGCTTGCCGCTGGTGCGAAGCAGCGACCCACAACAACCCTCCAGGAGCCATCCGCCATGCCTGACGTGATCCATACCGATGCCGCCCCGGCCGCGATCGGCACCTATTCCCAGGCCATCCGCGCCGGCAATACCGTGTACCTGTCGGGCCAGATCCCGCTGGATCCGGCCAGCGGCGAGATGGTCAGCGGCGATATCGATGCCGAGATCGCCCGCGCCTTCGCCAACCTCAAGGCGGTCTGCGAGGCGGCCGGCGGCTCGCTGGCGCATCTGGTCAAGCTCAATGTCTATCTCACCGACCTGGGCCATTTCCCGCAGGTCAATGCCGCCATGGTCGGGCTGTTCGGCGAGCCGTACCCGGCACGGGCGGCGATCGGCGTGGCGCAGTTGCCGCGCGGCGCCCGGGTCGAGGTCGACGGCGTGCTGGTCGTCGATTGACGGCGATCCAGCCATTGCGCACTCGTATCGCGCCGGCGCCGGCCGCCCTCGACGACATGGAGGCGGCACGGAGACGGCAGCGGTGACCGACAAGGATCCGCTGCCGGCGCTGGCCGGCGACGAGCCGGTCAGCGTCCTGCCCGGGGTCGGGCCCAAGGCGGAGCAGTTGCTGGCGCGGCTGGGGATTGCCCAGGTCCGCGACCTGTGGTTCCACCTGCCGCTGCGCTACGAGGACCGCACCCGCCTTGCGGCCATCGCCGGGCTGGTGCCGGGCCAGCCGGCCCAGATCCTGGTCCGCGTCGTCGCCGTCGAGCACGGCTTCCGCTTCCGGCCATTCCTGCGCGTCACCGTGGCCGACGACGCCGGCCACCAGTTGCTGCTGCGTTTTTTCCACTTCAACCGCAACCAGGCATTGGGTTTCAAGCCCGGCCAGCGCCTGCTCTGCTTCGGTGAACCACGCCTGGGTCCAAACGGCCTGGAAATGGTCCACGCCAACTACCGCACCCTGCCCGACGAGGGCGAGCCGTCACTGGACCAGCGCCAGCGGCCGGTGTATCCGACCACCCAGGGCCTGGACAACCGGCGCCTGGCCGGCTGGGTCGCCGCCGCCCTGCGCGGCCTGGACAGTGACCGGCTGCCCGAGGCACTGCCGGCCCACTGGCTGGCACAGCGCGGCTGGCCGGCACTGATTCCGGCCTTGCATCTGGTGCACACGCCACCGGCGGGCACGTCCGTGGCTGAGCTGGCCGAGGGCCAGCATCCGGCCCAGCAGCGGCTGGTGTTCGAGGAACTGCTGGCGCACCAGCTCAGCCTGAAGCGGCACCGGGCCAGCCTGCATCACCTGCGCGCGCCGGTACTGCGCGGCAGTGGCGAGCTGTCCGGCCGCCTGCTCGCCGGTCTGGGCTTCGAGCTGACCTGTGCCCAGCGCCGGGTCGCGGCCGAGATCGCCGATGATCTGGCCGCCGGCCGGCCGATGCTGCGTCTGGTCCAGGGCGATGTCGGTTCGGGCAAGACCGTGGTCGCGGCCCTGGCCGCGGCGCAGGCGATCGAAGCCGGCTGCCAGGTCGCGGTGATGGCGCCGACCGAGCTGCTGGCGCGCCAGCACGAGCGCAACTTCGCCGCCTGGTTCACGCCGCTGGGTTTGACGCCTGTGTGGTTGACCGGACGGATCAAGGGCCGTGCCCGGGAACGTGCGCTGGCGGACATCGCCGGCGGCGCGCCGCTGGCGCTGGGCACCCATGCCCTGATGCAGGAGGGCGTGGAATTCGCCCGTCTGGGCCTGGCCATCGTCGATGAGCAGCACCGCTTCGGCGTCCACCAGCGCCTGGCCCTGCGCGACAAGGGCATCGCCGATGGCGAGGTGCCGCACCAGTTGGTGATGACTGCGACGCCGATCCCGCGCACCCTGGCCATGGCCGCCTATGCCGACCTGGACCTGTCGGTGATCGACGAGCTGCCGCCCGGCCGCACGCCGGTGACCACGGTCGCCATCGCCGGCACGCGCCTGGATGAGGTCGTGGCACGGATCGGCGCCGCCTGCAGCGCCGGCCGCCAGGCCTACTGGGTCTGCACCCTGATCGAGGAATCGGAAACCCTGCAGGCGCAGGCGGCCGAGCAACGCTATGAACAACTGGCAGCGGCGCTGCCGCATCTGCGCGTCGGCCTGGTTCACGGCCGCATGAAAGGTGCCGACAAGGAAGCGGCGATGGCCGCGTTCCAGTCCGGCGACACCGACCTGCTGGTGGCGACGACGGTGATCGAGGTCGGCGTGGATGTGCCGCGCGCCAGCCTGATGGTGATTGAGAACGCCGAGCGCCTGGGCCTGGCGCAACTGCACCAGTTGCGCGGACGGGTCGGCCGTGGCCGCACCGAATCGGCCTGCGTGCTGCTCTACCAGGCGCCGTTGTCGGCGCTGGCCCGGCAGCGGCTGGACATCCTGCGCCAGAGCAACGATGGCTTCCGCATCGCCCAGGAAGACCTGGAACTGCGCGGCCCCGGTGAGCTGCTGGGCACCCGCCAGACCGGCCTGGCCGGCTTCCGCATCGCCAACCTGGTGCGCGATGCGCAGTTGTTGCCGGCCGTGGCCGAGCTGGCCGAGTCCCTGGTCGGCAGCGATGGCGACAACGTGGATATTCTGATCAGGCGCTGGGTCGGCCAGGCTGAGCGTTACGCCGGCGCCTGACCGGAACCGCCCTCCGGCAGCGAGCGCAGGTGCACGTCGAGCTGCGGGAAGGCCATGGCGATGCCGTGCCCGGCGAACAGCTCCAGCAGGCGGGTGGCGATCTCGTTCTGCGCCAGCGAGCGGTTCGCCTGCGGACCCAGGGTGACGCGCAGCTCGAAGCCGAGCGTGCTGTCGCCAAAACGTTTGAACAGGCTGGCCGGCTTCGGCTCGGAGAGCACGCGCACGTTCTCGCGCGCCGCCTGCAGCGCCAGCTCGTGCACCTTGTCGATATCGCTGCCATAGGGCACGGAAAACTCGATGCCGAACGAGGTCGTGGTTTCGCCCGGCGACCAACTGGTCAGCTCGCCGGTGATGAAGGACTTGTTCGGGATGAAGGTTTCCTTGCCGTCGCCATCGCGCAAAGTGGTGGCGCGGGTACGGATGCGCGTGACCACGCCGGTCTTGTTGCCGATGGTGATCGTGTCGCCGACCTTGAACGGACGCTCGAACAGCAGGATCAGGCCGGAGATGAAGTTGGCGAAGATCTCCTGCAGGCCAAAGCCCAGCCCCACGGTGAGCCCGGCCACCAGCCATTGCAGTTGCGACCAGCGCAGGCCGAGCAGGCTCAACCCCAGCAGCACGCCGGCGAGCACGATGCCGTAGCGGAACAGGCTGGTTACCGCGTAGCGGGTGGCGGCGTCGATGCGGCTGCGGGCCAGGCCGAGCTCGACCAGGCCGGGCAGGTTGCGCGCCGCAATCGTGGTCAGCACCAGCACCACCACGCCGCTGAGCACGGCCAGCAGGCTGACCGGAATATCCACGCGGCTGCCGTCGGCACCGGCCTGCTGGAAATGCCAGAGCGTGACATCGTCCAGCCGCGCTGCCGCCGGCAGCACCTCAGCCCAGACCCAGACCAGGCCCACGGCCAGCAGGCTCAGGCGCAGCGCCCGCAGCAGGCGCCGGGTGTGGGCGTTGACCGTTTCCAGTGCCAGGTCCTCTTCGGCCTCGGCGACCACGCTGGCATCCTCGCCGGCAGCGGCCTGGCGGCGTTGCTCCAGCCGGCACAGGGCCAGGCGGCGTTCACCGAGCAGGAACCAGCGCGCCAGCAGGCCGTGCACCAGCGCCACCGCCAGTGCCAGCGCCGCGCTCCAAACCAGCGCCTGCAGCAGCACCAGGCTGGTGTACAGATAGCCCAGCAGGGCCAGCAGTCCGACCGCGATCATCAATGCCGGCACGGCGAACCGTATGCCACGGCGCAGGGGTCCGGGATCGACATCGCCAAGGCGCGACGACCACACGGCAGCCGGCGCCAGCAGGTGCCACAGCACCCAGGCAGCGGTGCCGGTGAGCACCACCGCCGCCAGCCGCGCCTGCACATCCACCGCCAGCAACTGGTTGCGTTCGAGCGCCAGGATGATGATGAAGCAGGTCACCAGCAGCACCGGTGCCAACCGGCGCAGGGCCGTGGACAGGGCTTGGCGTCGCGCCGGGGTCCAGCGGAAATGGGCATCGGCCAGGCCACGATCACGCAGCAGCCAGCGCAGCAGGTCCAGGCCGTACACCGCTGCCGCCAGCAGCGCCAGGCTGGCGCCCAGCGAGTGGCTGTAGCGGCCGGCCAGGCCGACGGTCATCAACAACTGTCCCGACAGCCAGGCGAGCAGGGCCCAGGGCAGGGCCGCCACTGCGGTCAAGGCCATGACCGTGAGCGTGTGTCGATAACGGTCGTTGCGTACCTGCCGCACCGGCTGCGCCAGGGCCTGGATGGCAGCCGCGGCGCGGCCCCGGAAGGCCAACAGCAAACCGACGAGCAGGGCACTGGCCAACCAGGGCAGGGGCGTGGCCGCGATCGCACGCCCGCTCAGGCGCAAGGTGTCCTGCATGCGTGAAGGCTTGACCAGGTCGTACAGGCCGGCCGGCACGGTGGCCAGCCAGCCGACATTGACCGGTCCATGGCTGGGCGTCCACAACAGGTGCCGATCGAGCACAGCCGCCAGTGCCTGGCTATCGGCCAGTTGCGTGACCCGTTGCGCCTGCAGTTGTTCCAGCGCGCTGATGCGCCGCCGCTGCAGTTCATCCAGGCGCTGCAGCAGGTCGGCTTTCTGCCGCAGCAGCGATGCCCACCCCGCGGTGATTGAGCGGCTGTCAGATGCCGGCAGGGCGGGGGTGTCGGCGGCAGCGGTGCCGGCTGCATCGCCGCCGGCCGGCTCGGTATCGTCGGCCGCCATCACCGGCACGCCATCGGTGGCGTCGACCCTGTGGTCTTTCGTCGGTGCTGGCTCCTCATCGCCCAGGCCGCTGTCCTCGCGCAGGCGCGTCACCGCGGCGGGAATATTGCCCAGCCCGGTCTGTTCCTCGTTGATCCAGACCCGATCGACGCGCAGTTGGGCCAGCGTCGTCTGCACCTGGTCGAGCTGTTCCTGCAGGCGGGCGCGGGCCGGCAGCCGGCTGCGTTCCAGCCACAACCAGCGCCCGACCTGTTCGCTGCGTCCTCCCAGCTCCAGTCGGGCACGGGTGTTGCGCAGGGTTTCGGCCAGGCGCTCGCTCTCGGCCAGGGCGTCATTGCGCTGGCTGCGCTCGCGATCAAGCTGCTCGTGGTCGGCCAGCAACCGCTGCCCCAGTTCCCGGTTGTCGGCGGCCAGGTGGCTGGTGACCTGATCGGCGTCGGCCGGAGTGGCCTGCTCGGCCGCTTCCAGGCGCGCCAGCAGCGCCTCCAGTTCTGCGCGGCCGGCGGCAGCGATGCGTTCCTGCAACAGGCTGAGTCTCGGCTGATGCCCGGCCAGGCGCTGGCGCAGTTCGCGCAAGCGCAGGTCGAGCACTTCCTGGCGCTGGCCGGCGGCGGTCTGTTCCAGGCTGCGCAACTCCAACTCGGCCCGGCGCAACTGCAACTCGGCGCTGCGACGCACGCGGCGCGCCTGTGCCAGCGGTTCGGCCTGATCCTCAGGTGCCGCCAGCGGCGTGGCCAGTTCGTCGATGCGCTGGCGCAGGTCGGCCTGCGATTGCAGGGTCTGCATCGGCGTGGACACGGTGCTGGCCAGGTCGGCCGAGACCCGTTCGATGTCGGCATACAGGCCGGCAATCGTGCTGCGCTCGCCCTCCAGCAGCACTTCCAGGGTGGCGACATCGGCGCGCGCCGGCAGCCGTGCCAGCCAGGCCTGCAAGGCGGCATCGCTGTCGCCGGCCAGGCTTCGGCGCAGGCGCTCGGCCTGGGCCGGCAGGCCGGCCAGTTCTTCCTGCAACTGGGCCAGTTGTGCCTGCACCCGCGCCAGTCCGGCCAGGTGCTCGTCGGCGGCGGCCAGTTCGGCCTCGCCCTGCCCGCGTTGCTCGGTGGCAATGCCGGAACCGGCCAAGCCGGCGCGCGCCGATTCGATCGCCGCCGTGCCCACGTCCTCGGCCGCCAGCGGTGCCGGCAGGAAGGTCCAGGCCAGGACCAGCCCGATCATTGAGAATGCGCGCGCCAGTCCAGTCATCGCCTGCCCGGTTGCCGATCAAGGCACCCGAGTGTAGCGCTGGCTCAGGCAAAGGTTGCGTCATGGCGGCCGGGTGTTGGCGCTCGTCGTTGGCCGGATCCATGCGCGAGCCTGGCATTGGGGGGCGCATGGTATAAGCTGGGGTTCTTCACAATAATCCAGCGGAGTATCCGGAAATGACCAGGTTTCTTGCCGTACTCGCACTACTGCTGACGCTGTCCGTTCCTGCCCCGGACGCCCAGGCCGAACGCATCGACAACACGACCCTGGTCGAGCTGACCCTGCACGTGCAGCTCGGCGGGGAAACCGTCATGAGCCCGGTGATCACCGCCATCGAAGGCAAGCCGGCCTCGATCCGAGTAGGCAGCGATGAGCACGTCCAGTATCAGACCGATGTCCTGGTCGATCGGGTGTTCATTGATGATGCCGGCCGCCAGGTGGTGGACATCCACTGGTCCCTGGCCAGCGCCGAAGCGGGCGGGCCCTGGACCGACCATGGCAGTGGCCAGATCATCGCCCTGGCCAATGCAACCGAGCCGGCGCTGATGAGCTTTGAGTCCGAAGACGGGCCGGCAGTGACGGTAACCATCGGCAATCGAATCGTCGAAGCCGACGTTGCCGCGGCGGGCCTGGCCGGCGGCGACTGAGTCATCCGTGTGGCGCCGGGCGGCTGGGTGGGACACTTGCGGGACACTCACCCGCCGGCAGGCCACGGTGGCCCGGTGCGCGCTACAATGCGCAGCCTGCGCCGCTTTAGCTCAGCTGGTAGAGCAACCGCCTTGTAAGCGGTAGGTCGTCCGTTCGACTCGGACAAGCGGCACCAGTTTGTTGACAATCTACCGCCCTGATCGCGCCCTGCGCCCAACCCGGGCCCAGCGCCGATGCCCGCGCGCCGTGGCGCACGGCAGTCCGGCAGGGGCTTGCGTCCGACGCCTGAATCAGGTACGGATGGCCTGCACCGGATCTTCGGGGCCAGGAAGAGTGTCATGAACAACAACTCCCAGTCGCAGGCCGGCAACGTCATCGCGTTTCCGGACCGGGCACAGCGCGTCCATGCCGCCCGGCCGCATCCGCAGGCCGGCGATCGGGCCAGGAGCTACCGGGCCGACTGGCGCTGGCACTGGGACGGCACCGGTCCGCGGCCGGAGGACGTCAAGGAAATCTGCCTGACGCATGCCGCGCTGTTCTTCGAGTACTACCTGGAACGCAAGGACTGGCACAACGTCGAGGTGATCGGCAACGCGCTCATCGACGCTGTCGAACGCGAGGATGTCGCCGTGCCCCTGCCCAGCGGGCTGGCCGAGCAGATCATCGGCGCCCGCTTCCTGCAGGTGCTGGCCGACCTGCGCCGGCGTCAGTCCGAGGATGGCTCCGGGGATGCGGGATGATGGCGCCACCCGAAACACGCGGCGCGCTGCAAATGAGAAACGACACGATGCAACATGGACTTGTGAAGCTGTTCTTCGCCGTGGTGCTGGCCTTCGTCGGCGGCTGGCTGGCACGCAGCCTGGTTGACTGGAGCGACCACGAGCGCCAGGCCGCCGATGCCATCGCCGTGGCCTGGATGAATCATGTCCAGATCCTCACTGACACCGATGGCGGCCGGCAGCCGCAGAGCCAGACCGCCGAGCTGGCCACGGCATCGCTGGATGCCCTCAGCTCCGGCCTGGCGTTGCACTTTGCGTACCTGGCGCCGGAGCGGCGGCGGCAGGTGATGGAGCTGATGCCTCGCGCCCGTTCAATCAGTGCTGAACCGCGCGTCATGCCCGCGGCGCTGTCGCCGGCAGCGGTGCTGGATTGCATCCAGTCGGCGGCGGCGACGGCCGACAACACCGTCGCCGAGGGCTGCATCGTCCGCGCCCGCGTCAACAGCAGTTAGCCTGCGGGCAGTTGAGATCGTCGGCTGGGCGCAGCTCTCGTAGCGGCGCCAGGACGGCCGTTATGGAGATGCCGTGTTGCAGCGCTGATCAGCTCCTGAGCTGTCGCTGCCTGGGATCCGCCGGTAAGTCGCGCTTCCCCGTTTACCCCTCGCGCGTGACGCGCAGCACTTCCTCGACGCTGGTGAGGCCGGCCAGGCATTTGTGCCAGCCGTCGGCCATGATGCTGGGCGTATGGCGGCGGGCTTCGCGTTCCAGTTCGGCTTCGGCGGCGTTGTCGTGGATCAGCGCGCGCATCGCTTCGTCCACCCGCACCAGTTCATGCAGGCCGCTGCGGCCGCGGTAGCCCGTGCCTTCGGTCGGTGGTCGATACAAAGTGACAGCTGGCGCCGAGCCGTCCAGCGGTGGCAGGCCGAAGGCGGCCAGTTCGGCGCTGCCGGCCGGGTAGGCGATGCGGGTCTTGGGATCGAGCATGCGCACCAGGCGCTGGGCGAGCACGCCGGTCAGGCTGGAGGCGAGCAGGAACGGCTCGATGCCCATGTCGCGCAGCCGGGTGACGGCGCCGACGGCGGTGTTGGTGTGCAGGGTGGACAGCACCAGGTGGCCGGTGAGCGAGGCCTGCACGGCAATCTGCGCGGTTTCCAGGTCGCGGATTTCGCCGACCATGACCACGTCCGGATCCTGGCGCAGGATGGCGCGCAGGCCGCGCGCGAAGCTCATGTCGATGCGGGCATTGACCTGGGTCTGGCCGATGCCCTCGATGTCGTATTCGATCGGATCCTCGACGGTGAGGATGTTGCGGCTGGCGTCATTGAGCCGCGCCAGCGCCGCGTACAGGGTGGTGGTCTTGCCCGAGCCGGTCGGGCCGGTGACCAGCACGATGCCGTGCGGGCGGTGGATCAGGGCATCGATGCCATCGCGCACGCCTTCGACCATGCCCAGTTGTTCCAGGTCCAGGCGCCCGGCCTGCTTGTCGAGCAGACGCAGCACGACGCGCTCGCCGTGGCCGGCGGGCAGGGTCGAGACCCGGACATCGACCGGCCGGCCGGCGATGCGCAGGGCGATGCGGCCATCCTGCGGCAGGCGTTTTTCGGCGATGTCCAGGCGCGCCATCACCTTCACCCGTGAGGCCAGCGCCGGCGCCCAGCCGCGCGCCAGGGTCAGCACTTCGCGCAGCTCACCGTCGACGCGCAGGCGCACCGCGACGCGCTGCTCGAACGGTTCGATATGGATGTCGGAGGCATTTTCCTTCACCGCCTGGGTGAGCAGGGCGTTGAGCAGGCGGATCACCGGCGCCTCGTCGGCGCTTTCCAGCAGGTCTTCGGGTTCCGGCAGGGCCTCGGCCAGGGTGCTCAGCGAGGCATCTTCGCCAGCCATCGAGGCGGCTTCGACATGGGCATCGCCGGCGGCATAGACCTGGCGCAGGTGGCGCTCGAACTCCGGCGCGGCGCACGCTTCCAGGGCCAGAGGCGCACTGCTGGCGCGCTGCAGCTCGGCGAGCACGGCCAGGCTGGCATCGTCGCGATGGGCAACACGCAGGTGACCATCCTCGACACCTAGCACGACCACGCCGTGGCGGCGGGCAAAGGCATAGGGCGGCCGGGTGAAGACAGGCTCGGGCGGGTTGCCGCTGGCGGCTCCAAGGGCGCTCATCGCGGTCCCGACTGCGCAGCCGATAACGCAGCCGGCATGGTGGTCTCGGCCAAGATCAGGCAATCAGCGCTGGCGGCCACGGCGGCGTTCGCTGGCGGGTTCAGGTTCGGCCGTCGGCATCGGGGCGGCGCTGCCGGGAGGTGGAATCGACTCCAGCGCCGGCAGCACCGGGCGCTGTTCCGGCGCCAGCAGGCCATCGCCCTGGTCGCGCATGCGCAATTGTTCGCCGCGGATGTAGTTGTACTTGCTGCCGGAGATGGCGCTTTCCACCGCGGCATCGCGCAGGATCACCGGGCGCAGGAACACCATCAGATTGCGCCGCACCCGGGTCGAGCTGCGGTGCTTGAACAGATTCCCCAGCACCGGGATGTTGCCCAGCCCCGGCACCCGGTTGACACGTTCGTTCTGGTCCTCGGTGATCAGGCCGCCGAGCACCAGCAACTGGCCGTCGCCGACCAGCACCGTGGTCTTGAGGATGCGCTGGTTGGTGACCAGATCGACCGCGCCCTGGACATTGGGCGCCAGGCTGGAGATTTCCTGCTCCAGGGTCAGCACCACGGCATCGCCTTCATTGATCTGCGGCGTCACCTTCAGTTTCAGGCCAATGCTCTTGCGCTCCAGGGTGCGGAACGGGTTGACCATGCCGTTGGCGCCGCCAACGCCGCCGCTGGTCACCGGCGTGGTGAACTCGCCCTGGATGAAGGGCACTTCCTGGCCGACCTCGATCAGCGCTTCCTGGTTGTCCAGGGTCACGATCGACGGCGTCGACAGGACATTGGTGCCGGTATCGGCCTGCAGCGCGCGTACCAGGGCGCCGATGTTGAGGATCTGCATCGGCTCGCCGCCCGGGCCTGGCACGGTCACCAGGCTTTCCACCCAGCCCAGGTTGAGGCCGCCGGGCAGACCGGCCAGGCCTTCGACGCCACCGGTGATGGTGCCCAGGATATTGCCGCCGGCCGGGCCGGTGAAGTTGGTGCCGCCGATGATGCCGCGGCCCAGGGCGCCGCCGTCCTCGGGTACGGTCTGCCACTGGATGCCGAATTCCTTGGCGGTTTCCTCGGCAACCTCGGCGATCACCGCCTCGATCAGCACCTGGGCGCGGCGGATATCGAGCTGGCGGATGACCGAATGGATGGCGTCCATGGTCGCCGCCGGGGCGGTGATGACCAGGGCGTTGGTGGCCTCGTGGGCCTGGATCGAGGACGGCGATTGCACCGCCTCCGCGCCGTCGCCATTGCCGCCGGTCTGCAGCATCGCATCCAGCACCGGCACCAGCTCGGCGGCATTGGCATAGCGCAGATAGACCACCTGGGTGCCACCGCCGGTTTCCAGCGGCGTATCCAAGTGGGCGATCAGGGTGCGCAGGCGCAGGCGGCCGCGGCGATCACCGGTCAGCAGCAGGGAATTGGTACGGGCATCGGCGACCAGGCGCGGGCCGCCGTCAGCGGCCTGGGTGCCGCCGATGGTGCGCGCCAGTTCGGCGGCATTGGCATGGCGCAACGGGATCACTTCCACGGTCTCGTCCACCGCGGTGTCGATGCGCTGGATGAGGCGTTCGATGCGGTCGATGTTGCCGGCCCGGTCGACCACCACGATGGCATTGCTGCCCTCGTGCACGGCGACCTGGGCGGCCTGCGGCAGCAGCGGCCGCAGCAGGTCGGTGACTTCCGCCGCGGCGACGTTTTCCACCGTCAGCACGCGCGTGACCAGGGCGTCGGGCGAGGCCTGGGCGGCGGCCGGTGCCGACTGCACCGGGGTATCGAACTGGCGCGCCACGGCATCGGGCACGATCCGCACCAGGCGGCCGTTCTCGACCGCGGCGAAACCGTTGACGCGCAGCACCGACAGGAAGGTGTCGTAGATCTGCGCCGGGGTCATCGGCTCGGAGGTGATCACCGTGACCCGGCCTTCCACGCGCGGATCGACGATGAAGTTGCGGCCGGTGATCTCGGCCACGGTGGCGATCAGGACATTGATGTCGGCGTTCTTCAGGTTCAGCGTCTGCCGGCCATCGGCAGCGGCTGGCGTTGTGCTGGCGGCCGGCGCCGGGGGCACCGTTGGCGCCGCTGTCGGCGTCTGTGCCGGCGCCTGGACAGCCACCAGCAACGCCAGCGCAGGCACCAGAAGCGCCTGCAGGCAGCGGCGGGAAACACGGGCAATCAGTGTCATTTCAGGCTCACGTTCAAGGTTTCCTCCCGGCCGTCACGGCGTACCGTGACCCGGGCACTTTGGCTGCGGCCGACCGCAGCGATCACCTGCTGGGCGCGCGCGGTATCGGTGACCGCGACGCCATTGACGGCAGTGATGATGTCATCGGGGCGCAGTCCCGCGCCGGCCAGCAGGCCGGCCCAGGTGCCGCTCAGGCGCACGCCGACGACGCGGCCGTCTTCCTGCACCGGCTGCACGCGCACCTGGCGCGCCAGTTCGGCCGGATCGATGTTCCACTGGTTCTGCATCGCGCTCCAGTCGACCGTTTCCAGGCCGGCCACCGCGACCGGTGCCGAGGCGGTGCCGGTGCGGCCGGGGGCAGCGTCGCTGGCAGCCGGGAGGCCGGCCGCGCCACTACCGCCCGGTCGGGCCGACGGCGACACGACGGCGGAGGTGTCTTGCCAGGGCAGGCGCAGATTCTCGTCGCGGCCATTGTGGCGGACCACGACCCGGTCGGCGTGGATCTGCAGCACGCGCGCGCCGCCAGGCAAGGTGTCACCGATCCGGTAGGCCTGCTGCTGGCCAGCGGCGTCGGCGATCAGGGCGAAGCCGGCTTCAGCGCCGCTGTCGGTACCGGTGCCGGCGAGAATCCCGGCCACGGTCAGATCCACGCTGCTGTCGGGAAGGTCATCGACCGGCCGGCGATGATCGACCGGGGTCAGCACGCTGCCGAACAGGTGCCAGCCGGCCAGTGAGCCGCGCGAAAGCGATCGAAGCTCGGGAACTGCGGCTGTCATGCCGGCCACAGGCTGGTCCCGGGCGCCGGCATCCAGCACCGTCGCGGCCAGGCGCAGCGCCAGCCACAGGCACAGGGCGGCGAGCAGCAACAACAGCAGCCACGGCGCCGAGGGCAGGTGCTTCAGACGGGTTTCCAACATTCCCCTTGAACCGGATCGGTCGGGCAAAGGCCGCCAGCGTAGCAAAACCGCGGGCTGGCCGGACTGCGCAATTGCGCCGGACAACCACCGCGCCGGCGGCGAGCGTGGGCGATGGCGGGAATCCAGAGCAACCGGATGCCGCCGTCATCAACGGCGTTGATCGCAGGGCGGGCACGGCCCCTGCGATGATTGCTCGACGCCCGATGATCGATGGCCAGGACACCGTGGCCGGCCGCACGGTTGGTTCCGGCCACCCTTTGACGGCGGCGCTGCGGCGCGGCCAGCCACCCGGAACCACTGGCGGGCCGCTTTACCGGGGCCGATTCCGGCCTTTGGCGCAGCCTTGAACACAGGGTTCTGGCCGCTCATCCCGCCTTCGCGGGGATGAGCGGCCAGTGTTCAGAGGACCAGGACCGAGCTGGGTTCAGCGCCGGAACAGGCTGCGAACGCGGCTGACCAGGCTTTTCAGGCCCGATTCCTTGTTGCGCAACTGTTCCTTGTTCTTCGGTGCCGCCGAACGGTTTTCGTGACGGCCGGTATCGGCGCGGGCATCGCCGCCCCTGGCGGGCGCCCGTCCGGAAGCCTGGGCACCGGAGCGCTGGCCGGCATTGTCGCCACCCCGGCCGCGTTCGCGGCCACGGCCACGGTTGCCGTCACGCTCGCCACTGCGGCTTCCCGAGCGGCTGGGCGGGCGGCCCTGGCCATCACCGGAAGCCGCCTGGCCGCCATTGCTGCCGGCGTTGACTTCACCTTCAGGGCGGCGACGACCGCGGCCACCACGGCGGCGGCGTCGCTTGGCGGGCTGTTGGCCCGGGTCAGTGCCCGGGCTGGAGCCAGCCGCTGCGTCGGGCTGGGTCGAGGCGGCACCGGATGGCTTCGGCGGGTCGCCTTCAGCTTCAGAAGCTACGGGAGCGGTTTTGGCGTCGGCAGGTCGGGACTGCGAACGGCGGCCGTCACTGCCCTCACGGCTGCGGCCCGCGCCCGATGATCCTTCGCGACGCTCACGTGGGCGCCGGCCGGGTTCGCCCTGGCGCTCGTGCGGTGGCCGGTTGTGGGCGGCGCTGTCACCGGCATCGTCGTCATCATCGTCGCCAGCGGCCTGGGCCGGGAGCTGGTCGCGCGGCGGCGGTGGCGGCAGCACCAGCCAGGCCGGATCGATCTGGCCGCGCGGGATCGATTGCTCGATATAGGCCTCGATGTCGGGCAGCGAGATGGCGTAGGTTTCGCAGGCCAGGCTGATGGCGTCGCCCTCGGCGCCCAGGCGCGCGGTGCGGCCGATGCGGTGCACGTAGTCCTCGGCATCCTGCGGCAGGTCGTAGTTGATCACATGGCTGACCGCAGGAATATGCAGGCCGCGGGCGGCAACGTCGGTGGCCACCAGCATGTCGATCTCGCCGGCCTTGAACCGGCGCAGCAGGCTTTCGCGCTTGCGCTGGGGAACATCACCGGACAGGGCGCCGGCGCGGTAGCCGTAGCGCTTGAGCCACTCGGTGACGCGCTCGACCCAATGCCGGGTGTTGACGAAGATGATGGTGCGCTCGACTTCCAGGTTCTTGAGCAGGTTCAGCAGCAGCGCCTTCTTCTCGTCGGTGGCCGGGAAGTAGACGATTTGCCGGACCCGGTCGGCGGTGACGTTGTCGGTCTCCACCTTCAGCTCGATCGGGCTGTTCATGTGCTCGTAGGCGAGCTCGCGCACGCGGTGGCTGAGCGTGGCCGAGTACAGCAGGCCCTGGCGGCGTTCGCGCTCGGGCAGGCGGCGCATGATGTAGCGGATGTCCTTGATGAAGCCCAGGTCGAACATGCGGTCGGCCTCGTCGATCACCAGCACCTCGATGCCGCGGAAATCAACCGCCTTCTGCTTGTAGTAATCGATCAGCCGGCCGGGCGTGGCGATCAGCACGTCGATGCCCTGTTCCAGGATCGAGCGCTGCTTGTCGTAATCGGTGCCACCGTAGGCCAGGGCCATGCGCAGGCCGGTATTGCGGCCGATGTTGACCGCATCGCGGTGGATCTGGATCGCCAGCTCGCGGGTCGGTGCCAGGATCAGCGCGCGCGGATCGCCGGTACGGCGCTCGGTCAGGGCATCACGGGTGAGCAGGCGCTGGAAGGTGGAAACCAGGAAGGCGCCGGTCTTGCCGGTGCCGGTCTGGGCCTGGCCGGCGACGTCGACACCTTGCAGGGCATCGGGCAGGGTCAGGGCCTGGATCGGTGTGCAGCGGGTGAATCCGGTCGCCTCCAGACCGGACAGCAGCTCCGGTTTGAGGTCGAAGCTGGAGAAGAAAACATCGGTCAGGGCTTGCTGCATAGAGGTCTCCGACGCGCACGTGGCGTCGATTCGGGGGCAGGGCATCGGCTTGAATTGCCGGGAGGGTGGCCCCAGAATCCCGGGACCGCCGGGCGCACCGTGAATGGCGCGCCGAATCCCACGAATGTTAACAGAAACCGTGCTTTGCCGTGCGGTTCCACAGGAGACGCCATGAGCGAGCACATCATCCACGTCGGTGACGACGACTTCCAGAATCAGGTCCTGGACTCGGACCAGCCGGTGCTGGTTGATTTCTGGGCGCAGTGGTGCGGCCCGTGCAAGGCGATCGCGCCGCTGCTGGATGAGCTGGCCGACGAATATGCCGGCAAGCTGACGGTGGCCAAGGTCAATATCGAACAGGCACCGCGCACGCCGCTCAATTACGGCGTGCGCAGCATCCCGACCCTGATCGTGTTCAAGAATGGCCAGCCGCAGGCGACCCAGATCGGACTGGGTGCCGGCAACATGCGCGCGTTCCTGCGCGAATTCGTCGACAAGGCCATCGCCTGAGCCGCGCTTGCCGGCCGCTCGCCGGCTGACACGGTAAAACGCAGACCGCCATGCAGATCGGCCCGCAGCGCATCGATCCGCCGGTACTGCTGGCGCCCATGGCCGGCATTACCGACAAGCCGTTCCGAATCCTGTGCAAGCGCCTGGGCGCCGGGCTGTGCGCCTCGGAAATGACCGCCGCCGACCCGGCCACCTGGCAGACGCGCAAATCCCGGCTGCGTCGTGACCACGACGGCGAGCCGGAACCGGTCAGTGTGCAGATCGCCGGCTATGACCCGCAGATGCTGGCCGATGCCGCGCGCTTCAATGTCGACCACGGCGCGCAGATCATCGACATCAATATGGGTTGCCCGGCGAAGAAGGTGTGCCGGCGCGATGCCGGTTCGGCCCTGCTCGCCGATGAGGCCCTGGTCGGGCGCATCCTGGACGCGGTGGTCGCCGCCGTGCCGGTGCCGGTGACCTTGAAGATCCGCACCGGATCGTGTTCGCAACGGCGCAATGGCGTGGCCATCGCGCGCATCGCCGAGCAGGCCGGCATCGCTGCCCTGGCGGTGCATGGCCGCACCCGCGCCGATCGTTTCCTGGGCCAGGCCGAACACCGCACCACGGCCGCGATCAAGGCCGCGGTGGCCATCCCGGTGATCGCCAACGGCGATATTGAAAGCCCGCAGCAGGCCCGCGCCGTGCTGCAAGCCACCGGTGCCGATGCGGTGATGATCGGCCGCGCCGCGCAGGGGCGGCCGTGGATCTTCACCGCCATCAGCCATTACCTGGCTACCGGCGAGCTGCTGCCCGAGCCGGACCTGGCGCAGGTCAGCGCCATCCTGCTGGGGCATCTGGACCAGCTTTACAATTTCTACGGCGATCACGCCGGCGTGCGCATCGCGCGCAAGCACATCGGCTGGTACTGCAAGGCCCATGACCACAGCCGCGAGTTCTGGCGCACGGTGGCCCGGGTCGAATGCCCGGCCGAGCAGCGCCGACTGGTGGCGGACTTCTTCAAGCGCGCTGTCGATAGCGCCCGGCCGCTGGCAGCCTGATTGGATCAGGCCGGTCGGGGCCGGGCTGGCCCGACTGGCGCCGGCATCGGCGCTGCCGGACCGGTAGCAGACGCCACTCCCGCGCCGCTTACCGGTCCGACAGCTCTCCTCCCGATCTTTTTATCCGCTCGCCCAACCCGCCTATTGCGTTGTCAGCAAGCTCTGCCTTGCTCTGGCTTGCCGTGTACGGCGGTGCCCGGTTGCGCCAGCCCGCCGACAATGGCCTGCGACGCTTCTCAGGCGCGGCTTGCCAGGCGGCGCCGTGCCAGCAGCCACATGGCCAGCAGCATCAGCACCAACGCAGCGGTACCCGTCGCCGGCACCGGCGTCGCGGCGGTGCCCCGCAGCGCCTGATCGGTTGCGGTTGCCGGTGCCTGCCGGCCACTGGCCGATGCCGCAGCCAAAGCATCAACGCCGGCTGCGACACCCTGCGCTGCATGTTCGGCGGAGCCATGCTGTATCTGTGTTCCCGTCGCGTCCGGACGGCCCGTCGCGTCCGTCGTGTCCGTCGCGGCACCGTGCTTGCCGGCCGACAATGGCGTGCCGCGCTCGCCATAGGGCACATCCAGACCGTCGCGGAAGATCACCAGCGTGTTGGTGTCGCTGGCGCTGCCGGCGCCGTCGGCGTGAACCTGCAAGCTTGCCTGCGCAGCCGTTGAATCGGCCCGCACCGGCACCCGCAGCAACCAGACCACGCTGCTGCCCGGCGCCAGGCTGGCGCTGGCACTGAAGCCGCCGCTGCCCGAGGGCGTGCACGCCGTGCCGGGCGCGGCGGACAGGCAGTCCCAGGTCACTGCCGCGGTGTCGAAGGCCGGATCGAAGCTGGCCGTGACCGGCACATCCTGGGCCGGGCCATTGCCGGTGTTGGCCAGGGTTACGCGGTAGTCGCGCACGCTGCCGTAACTGGCGTAGTCGCCATCGTCGGAAAGCTTGATCTGCAGTTGCGCGCCGCCGGCGGCACAGTCGACCTGGACATCCTCGACATCGGCCTGGCCGACCACGCCCTCGCCGGCGCTCACGGTGCAATGCTGCCCGGCCGGCTGGGTGGCCACGGTGATCAAGTAGCCGTCGCCGGTGGTGAACAGGTCGGGGAATACGAACGGGCCATTGCCGGCCAGCTCCTGTGGTGGGCCGCCATTGAGCTGCAGGGCGACCGTGCCACTTTGCGCCAGGCCGCTGAGCGTGCCGCCAACGGTGTGCACCAGCGCCGCACCGCAGTGGATGACGATGTTGTCGACCGCGCCGTCGCCGACCGTGCCGCTGCCATTGATCACCTGGCAGGCCTGGTCCGGCTGCGTCGGCTGCTGGGCAATGTCGACGGCATAGGGCGCGCCCGAGGCCAGCACGGTATCGAACTGGAACGGGCCATCGCCGGCCACCGGCAGCAGTTCGTCATCATTGAGTTGCAGAACCAGACCGGCGCCGAGCTGGCCGGTGACGGTGCCGCCCAGCGGCCATTGCTGCGCGGCGAAGGTCACCGAAATGGTGCAGTCACCGGCCAGCGCCGCGGTGGTGAAGTAGGTGCCGCCCAGCTTGCCGGCGCAGCCGCTGGCCGAGGCGAGCATGCCGGCGTCAGGCCACAGGCGCAGGGTGAGGGTGGGTGCATCGGTCTCGGTCGGGTAGAACGCCAGACAATCGCCGCTGTCGTGCCGGCAGTCGGCGATGAGTCCGGACAGCGGCGTGGCCGTCGGCAGGGCACTGACCCGGCCATTGCCGGCGACCTGCACCTGGACGGCCGCCTGGCGCAACTCGACCGCGCCGATATCGCAGCCGGGGCCGGCAGGGCGGGCCACGCCGCGCTGGTCCTGGGCGCTGGCCTGGTCGCAATCACCCGAATCGATGGCGCTGCCGGCCAGGCCCGGGAGGTGCACCTGGGCGATCGCCGCCGCTTCCAGCAGCGGTGCCAGTTGCGGGTCGCCGGTCAGCACACCGGTGCAATCCGTGTCGACCGGGCAGCCGCCCTGCACGATGCTGTCGCGCAGGATCAGGCCCGGCTCGATCGGGTGGAACTGCCCCGGGAAATTGCCCCAGACAATGCTGTTGACCAGGGCAACATTGATATCCAGGCGCACCAGCACCGAGCCGGTGTCGGCCAGCACCATGTTGTCGGCGATGGTGACATTGCGCAGCAGCAGGGTATCGGCAACCTCGCCGCTGCCGGCGCCGAAGATCGCCGCACCCTCCTGTATGGCCTGGTTGCCGGTGAAGGTGCTGTTGTCGATTACGGCACGAGCCAGGCCGCCGCCCCGGTCGGCGCGGGCGATGCCGGCATCGGCCAGCGCCAGCGCATTGGCTGCCTGGCTGGTCAGTGTCCCGATCACCATGCCGCCGCCGATCATCGCCATGTTGTTGACCAAGGCGATCGCCTCCAGCGTCGGCTCGCAGTTGCCGCCGTCGATCGCCAGGCAGGCCAGGCCGCCGCCGAGCGCGGCGAAGTTGCCGCGCAGCAACAGGTTGCGCAGGGTTGCCTGGCAGGCCTGACCGGCGCCCTGTCCGTAACAGGTGATGGCGCCGCCCGTGCCACCGTAGGACGCCTGCTCCAGATCGACGGCCATGCCGGCGGTGATCACCAGGCCGTCGAGCACGGTGTCGGCGCCATGGCTGCCATCCAGCAGCACCACGCGATGGCTGTTGTCGCCGACCAGGCCGGAGCTGTCGAGGGTAATGCCATGGGCGTCGGTGACGTCATCTCCGTCCAGGTCGCCGGAAAGCACGCTGCGCCGGCTGGCCAGGTCGCGCTGGTCGCGGCTGGTTTCGGTGCCGGCAAAGCCGCCATAGATGCCGGTGCCCGGGCGCGGACTGAAGCTCACGGTGAGGTCGCCATCGTCGGTCGGCAGATAAATGCCCTCGGCAAGCCACAGCTCGGTGCAGGCCGAATCGGCCAGGGCGCCGGTCAGGTTCATTGCCTGGGCCCAGTCGCTGCCGTCGTTGCCGTCAGTGCCGGCCGGTGTCACCCGGCAGATGTTGCCGCCGGCCTGCACCGGCAGTGCCCCTGCCGCCAGCAACAACGCCGCCAGCCACAGCGCGGGACGGCGGGCCAGCACGGATGTGTCGGCGATACGGCGGGCGTGGCGCGGGCCCGGATGCGCGGTCGCGGTGCTCATTGTCCTTCTCCTTCGTTCTGGGCCGCTGCCCGGGTAATGGGCAGCTCCACCGCAAGCGCTCGATCGGCGCCTTCCAGCAGCAGCACAACACCGTCATCGGTGTCGACCAGGCCGGCCGCCAGGCGCTGGCCGGCCGCCACCGGCGCGAAGCCACTGGTGTGTTGCTGCTGATCGCCAGCCGTGGCCAGCAGGCGCACGAACTGGTTGCCGTTGACGGTCAGCGCCTGCACCTGCACCTGGCCCTGCGCCAGTTGCAGGCGGGCCAGCACGGTCAGCCCGTCGGACGCGGACGCCGGCAGGTCGATCACCGTGCTGTCCTGTGCCGACAGCGGCACCGGTTCCGGCCAGGCTGCGGCATGGGTGCCATCGCCATAGGGCCGGTTGAAGCCATCGCGCAGCAGCACCAGCAGGTTGCTGTCGCTGGCCAATGCCGTCCCGTCCGGGCCGGTCACCGACAGATCGAAGCTGGCCTGGGCCTCGGCGCTGTCCATGCGTACCGGCGCGCTGACGATCCAGGTGGCCGAGGAGCCGGCCGGGATGCTGGCGCTGGTGGCAAAGCCGCCGGAGCCGCTGGCCGGGCAACTGCCGCCGCCGCTGTCCAGGCACCGCCACTGGACATGGGGCTGGTCGAAGGCGGCACTGAACTGGCCCTCGACCTGGATCGCGTTGGCCTGGGTATTGCCGCTATTGCCGACCACCACCAGGTAATCGCGGATCCGGCCATAGCGGGCATGGTCGCCGCCGTCATCCAGATCGGCCGACAGCTCGGTGTACAGGGACGCGCAGTCGACATCGACATCGTCGACCGCGGCGCCGGAGACCACGCCGGTGGCATTGGCCAGGGTGCACAACTGGCCGGCCGGCTGCTGGCCGATGCTGACCACATAGCTGGCGCCGTCGGCCAGCGGCTGCGGGAAGTCATAGGCTCCGGGGGTGGAGACGGCGAACGGATTGCCGCCATTCAACTGCAGCGTCACCGTACCGTCCAGGCCGGTCACGGTGCCGCCCACCGGCCAGGTCGCGCCGCTGCCGCAATTGACCACCACCGACTGGACCGGGCCGGCGCCGATGCTGCCGCTGCCGTTGAGCACCAGGCAGGCCTGCACCGGCTGCTGCGGCTGGCTTGCCACGGTGACGGTATAGGCGCTGCCGGCCGGATAGCTGCCGGGGAACTGGAAGCTGCCGTTGCCGGCGATCGCCAGCGGCCCGTCGCCGATATCCAGGGCCAGTTCCAGGCCGCTGCCGGCCAGGCCGATGACCGTACCGCCGATCTGCCAGGCGCCGACGACATCGTCGTCCAGGTTGATCACCGAGACATCGTCGGGATCGATGCCGTGGTAATTCGGATCGTCGCTGACCGCCGGGCCGACGTGGATGGTGTAGGCCTGGTCGCCATCGACCAGGTCATCGTCGATGCCGATCACGGTCACCGTGCGCGCCTGGTTCCAGTCGGCGCCGGTGAACACCAGTTGCGCCGGTGCCACCACGCCCTCGCCGGGGTCGCTGCTGGCCAGGGCCAGGCTCACCGGCGCCGCCGGGTAGCGTTCCAGGACCACGGTGAAGGTATCGGTCCCGCCGTCTTCGGTGGTGACCAGGCCGCTGGTCGGATAGACGGTGATGCCGGCCGGCGGCGATGGCTGCTGGCGTTCGAAGGCGCCCAGGTCCAGGTAAGGCCAGGGCCCGGTGCTGGTGTCGGTCACGCCCGGGTCTTCGATGGCGCGCGGGTTCAGGTCCAGGTCGGGGATGAGCTCGTCGAGGATGCCATTGCCGTTCAGATCCCATGCGTCGAACATCGAATAGGCGCTGTGGCCGGCATCGATTGCCGGACTGCCGGCATCCAGCCGGTAGTCGCCGGCGCCGACGAAACCGGGCGCCAGGCTGCGGTTGTCGTTTTCTTCCGGGTGATCCTGCAGGATGTTGTATTGGCCGGTGATGGCACCCAGGCTGGCATGGCTGTTGCCCCAGATGATGCTGTTGTAGGCCATCGCCCGGTACTCGGTGCGCACGACCAGCGGGCCCTGCACGCTGTTGTCGGCAATGGTCACCAGGCGCATCTCGGCCGCGCCCTGGGAGTTGGCGAATACCAGCAGCGAGCTGCCGGCGGCGGTCAGGTGGTTGTCGGCCAGCAGGCTGCCGATCAGGGTGAAGTAGGTGTCGTTCCAGATCAGCGAGCGGCTGCTGGCATCGGAGTGGCCATGGATACGGGCATTGATCACCATCACCTGATCGCGGCCGGCGATGGCCGCGCCCTCGGTGCCGGCGCGGTTGCCGTCCAGCCGGCTGTTGATCACCAGGGCCGGACCGTCTGCGGCCAGGGCGCCGCCGCTCAGGCCGGCACTGTTGCCGGCCAGCACGCTGTCGCGGATCAGCAGCTCGCCCAGCGAATGGATGGCGCCGCCGTCACCGGCCGCGGCGCCGCCGCGCAGGTGTAGCTCGTGCAGTTCCAGTGTGCCGGTGAGGCTGCTGGCCAGCAGGCGGAAAGCCGGTGCCTCGCTGTCGCGCTCCAGCCCGCCATTGCGCAGGATCAGCGGCGCGGTCACCTCGGGCAGGGCGTTGTCGCCATCCTGCCAGGCATCGGTGAACAGCAGCGTGTGGCCGTCCAGATCGATCTGGTCATCGGTGGTGTTGGCGTTGGCGCATTCAATGGCCTGGCGCAGCTCGGCGACCCGCGCGTGGTTGTCGGCGCCGGTCAGGCTGTAGGGAAAGGCGAATGACGCGCAGACACCGGCCGTATTGGTCAGGGAAAAACTGATCGTCGCCAGTTCCGGCACGTCCGCGCTGACGGTGTAGGGGCCGCCGGCCTGGAGATTGGCCGTGGCCGCGGTGCTGGCGCGGCCGTCGCTGTCGATGCTGGCTGCCGGTGCTGACAGGGTTGCCGAGGGGCCGGTGGCCGGGGCAGTGAACTGCACCTGGCCGCCCGCGACCGGTTCGCCGGCTTCGTTGGCGCTGACCGTCACCACCAGCGGCTGACCGAAGAGCGTGCCAACGGTGGCTGATTGCTCGTCGCCCTTGGTCATCGCCATGGCAAAGCCGCGCGATTCGAAGGCGCCGACATCGACCGCGCCGACCCGGGCGACACCACGCTGATCCAGGTTCGGGATGTCGCTGTCGGCGCTGGTGCCGGCATCGATCGCCGGGCTGCCCGGCAGCAGCGGCAGGGTGCGGGTGGGCCCGCCGTAATTGCCCAGCGGGCCGATCAAAGGATCGACCACGTCGAGCTGATTGCCATTGACGCCATCGACCAGGCCGGGATCGTCTGCCGGACCGATGAGGTTGTTGAACGAGGTGGCGGCATCGACCTGGCCACCGCTTCTCATGTTCAGGCTGCCGCCCGACTGTGTCGGGTTGCCCGCCACCACGGTATTGCTCAGCGAAAGCCGGGCATTCAGGCCCACGTCGATGGTGTTGTGTTGGCTGGGATTGCCGGTGACGGTGACATTGACAAGGCGGCCGTTGACGGCCGGTGCAATATCCCCGTAGAACTGGATGATCGAAAACGGTGCGCTGTTGCCAGTGAAACTGCTGTTGAGCACCGTCAAGGGTGCCGAGTTGGCGGTGATCGCGCCGCCGAACGTGCGTCCCTCGTTGTTTTCAAAAACACTGTCTTCGATATGGGTGGGGATGCTGGTGCGGATTGCACCGCCCTCGTAGCCGGCGGAATTGCCGACGAATTCGACCCGCTTGATGGTCAGCACCGAACTGGCATCACCAAGTATTTCAATCGCCCCGCCATTTTCCTCCTCGGCCCGGCCATTGCGGATGGTCAGATCGCTCAGCGTCAGCGCCATGTTGTTTGCCCATTCACTGAGGAAGGGGCGGTGCGCATCAGCACCGTCGATGATGGTATTGCCCGGGCCATTGCCGGCAATGGTCAGATCCACGTTCGAGGTAATCGGCGGCAGCGGCGAGGCCAGCACAATCGGAATGCCATCGATGGCCGGCGCGAATTCGATGACGTTCGCCGTCGATGTCATGGCGTTGACCATCGCCTCGCGCAGCGAGCCCGGGCCATCGTCGTTGGCATTGGTGACGGTGAAGGTGGCTGCCCAGGCGGGTGCCGCGAACACCACCAGCAGCACGAGCAGCCCAAGTGCGGCGGATGTCGATTCGGGCCGGCGCGTTGGCCGGTGGCAAAGGCTGTGGTGGAACATGGCGGGTTCTCCGGCAGAAACGGACGGCGCGCGTTGAGCCGTGGCAAGAATGATGACGCTCAATGCACAGGTTGATTCATTGTCAACGTGCTGGCCATGTCCTGAGCGGCCACAGGCATGCACGGACCGGCCATTGCGCATGGCCGGTGAGGCCAAGGTATTGAACGGCCGTGACTTGCGCAGTTATCGGGCAGCTCGGCGCCGGGTTCGGGGCAGAGGCAGGGACCGGCCTCAGCGGTTGCCGAAACGCGCCCGGTAGCAGCGGTACAGCCAGGCCGGATTGTCAAAACCGCAGCGGCTGCCGGCCTCGGCCAGGGTCTTGCAGGCGCCGCTGCGCAGCAGGTGGTGCACCTGCAGCAACCGTTGTTCGCGCAGCCAGGTCTGCGGTGGCTGGCCGGTCAGTTCATTGACCCTGCGGCGCAACTGGCGCTCGGACAGATGGGCATGGCCGGCCCATTCGGCGATGCTGAAATCGGCCCGGCCCAGATGGCGCAGGGCGATCGCCAGGAGGGTGTCGACCTGCTGCGGATCGGCCGGTGGCGCCGCCAGCCGGCCCTGCGCTGCCGGCCAGGCCCGGGCGATCGCTGCCAGCAGTTCCTCGAAGCTGAACGGCTTGGCCAGCCAGGCGCAGGCACCGGCATCCAGGCCGGCCTGGCGCTCGCCGGGGCCGGCCCGGGCGGAAATCAGCAGCACCGGCCGGCCGGGCGCGTCATTGGCTGGCAGGGATGCCGGCGCTGCTCCGGTTGTCGGGGACCCCGGATCCACATCCGGATCGGCAGTCACCGCCTTGACGCCGGTCACGCGCCGGCACAGCTCGATGCCGTTCATGCCCGGCAGCACGACATCGCTGATCACCAGCCGGATGCCGGCATCGTCGGCCAGGGCCTGCAACGCCGCCTCGGCGCTGTCGACGCAGGTCACCGGCAGATGTTCAGCCAACCGTTCGGCCAGGTAGGCGGCCAGTTCCGGGTGGTCCTCGACCAGCAGCACCCGGCCATCACTCTCGGCCATCAGGTTGGCCGCAGCGGGGCGCCCGGGTTCAGCCGCCGGTGTCGCGGCGCTGTCGTCGTTGGCCAGGGCCAGATCCTCAAGGGCGACATGGGCGCTGCCCAAAGGCAGCTCCACCTGGAAGCGGGCACCGGCCCCCGGCGTGCTGCTGGCACTGATCCGGCCGCCATGCAGCTCGACCAGCTCCCGCGCCAGGGCCAGGCCGATGCCCAGGCCTTCGCGGCCCCGCCGCGGCGGCCCGTCGGCGCGGTAGAAGCGCTCGAACAGGCGGTTGGCCTGGTCCGCGCCGAAGCCCGGGCCCTGGTCATCGATGCAGATCACGGCCTGTTCCGGGCTGCACTCCAGCCCGATCCGGACCACGCTGGCCGGCGGCGCATGCTTGAGCGCGTTGTCGATCAGGTTGCCGAAGATCGTCGCCAGATGCTCGCGATCGGCATACAGCGGCACGGTGGGCAGGGTCGCAACCAGCTCCAGGCGGGCACCGGCGCGCTGCGCCATCGCGGCATAGCCGGCGACGATCTCGCGCACGGCGGCGACCAGATCCAGGCGCTGCAGGCGCAGGGGCATCTGGCCGGACTCGGCCTGCACCAGGCCGACCAGCTGCTCGACCAGGCCGCGCAGGCGCCGCAACTGCTTCAGAGCCACCTCCAGCTTGCCGCGCTCGGCCGCGGTCAGCGCATTGGCCTGGTCATGCAGGTCATGCAGGGGCAGCGCCACCAGCATCACCGGCGTGCGCAGCTCGTGGCTGACGTCGGCCAGCAGGCGCGTGCGGAACCGGTCCAACGCTTCCAGCCGTTGCGCCTGGGCGGCCAGGCGCAGGTTGCTCTCCTCGATCTCGTGATGGGTGCGGGCCAGTTGGCCATGGGCATCGGCCAGCTCCGTCAGGGCCCGTTCCAGCCGGCCCTTCTCGCTGTCCAGCTCGTGCGTCCGCTGCCGCACCTGCCGGTCCAGCGCCAGCGCCCGGGTGCGCAGGCGCGACAGCCGCAAGCGCACCATCAGCACCAGCAGCAACAGTCCGGCGGCGATCATTGCCGCCTGGAAGGCCCGGGTTTCATGCCAGTACGGCGGCACCTGGAAGTCCAGGCCGGCCGGCACCGGCGACCAGATGCCGTCGCTGTTGCCGGCCAGCAATTCAAACCGGTAACGGCCCGGCGCCAGGCCGGTAAACGAAGCCGAACGCCCGTTGAGGGCATCGGTCCAGCGCTGCTCGCCGGGCAACAGCCGGTGGCGGAAACGCAGCAGGCTGCCGGCATCCAGGTCAGCGGCGCCAAAACGCAGCAGGACATGGCGAACGCCTGACGGCAGCAGGTCGTTGGCATCGGTCGCCAGCGGCTGGCCTTCGTGCTCAAGGCCGTCGATGATCGGCCGCGGCGGCTGGTCACGCAAAGGGATCGCCAGCGGGTCGAAGCGGACCACGCCGCGCTGGGAGGGAAACCACAGCCGGCCGCTGCCATCGAACGCCGCCGCCGGCTGCACGCCGCCATTGCCTTCCAGCTCGGTCAGGCCATCGGCCAGGCCCAGCACCAACGGTGACAGGCGCTGCTTGCGGTTGTGTTCGCCGGACACGCCCAGAATATCCAGCAGGCTGCTCCGGCTGATGCGGAAGATGCCCTGGTTGCTGTTCACCCACAGGTGGCCACGGCCATCCTCGCGGACCGCATGCGGGCTGTTGGACGGCAGGCCCTGGGCGCGTCCGAGCTGCAGCGCCAGCGCGCCGGTCGGGTCGTCCGCCGCCACCCGCACCAGGCCGCGGCCATCGGTGCTGATCCACAAGGCGCCGTCGCCGGCCAGATAAAGATCGCGCACCGAGGTCCGCGCCAGCAGGCCTTCGGCGACGGCATGGCTGTGGCCATTCTCCTGGCGCCAGACGCCCTCGGCAGTGCCGAACCAGGCCGTTGATCCGGACAGCGCCAGGGCACTGACCCGCTGCGATCGCTGCGTCGTCGGCCACAACCGTTGCCACTGCCCGTCGCTGCGGCGCCAGGCGCCGCCGCTGCTGCCCAGCCACAACCGCTGCCGGGCATCAAAGGCCAGCGCCAGGATCTGTTCGCCGCGCAGACCATCGGGCAGGGTCACCGCCTGGAACTGCGAGCCGCCAGGTGGCCGCCGCCACAGTCCCGGCGCGTAGGTGCCGACATGAATACTGCCGTCCGGGGCCGCCGCGACCAGCCAGGGGTTGTCGCCAGGCAGGCCGGATTCGGCACCAAAACGTTGCGCGCTGCCATCGGGTCGCACCGCCAGCAGGCCGCTGTCCAGCGTGCCCAGCCACACCGTGCCATCGCCATCGCGGCTGACGCCATAGACATTGCCGCCGCGCACCCCGGCGATATCGTCGAGCAGATCAACCCGCGCCCGGGTCAGGCGGTGGATGCCATTGCGCAGGGTCATCACCCAGATATTGCCTTCGGGCGTCACCAGCAGATCCTGGATGTCGCCGGCATCAGTCAGTACCGCGTGTGCCGGCAGCAACTGTGCCGGCAACGGTCGGGCCGGTGGCGACGGATCCTGGGTCGCCGGCAACACCGGCCCGGATCTGACAGCGGTTGCGACACGCGCCGGCGAGGGCGGCGGCTTCGGCAACCGCCACAAGCGGCCACCGTGGCCAACCCAGAAGCTGCCATCGGGCGCGTCCCAACTGCGGTAGCCGGCATCGGGCCCCTGGTGTGCGAACAGGCGCAGCGGCCGGCCGTGCTCGATCCGGAACAGGCCATTCTCGGCACCGGCCAGCACCGAGCCATCGGCGCCACGGCGCAATTGCAGGATGTCGCCCGGGCTGTCGCCATGGCGGTCATCGTCATCCCACAGCCGCGATTCACCGGCCGCCGTCACCTGCAGCAGGCGGCCGCCGATCTCCGTCCACAGGCTGCCATCGCCGGTGCTGACGGCGTGGCGCGGCATCTGTACCGGCAACTGCGGATCGGCATCGCGCACCCGCTGCCAGGCACCGTCGCGCAACAGCCAGATCGACCGCTGCCGGGTCACCAGCCAGGCCTGCCCGGCACCCGCCGGCAGCGCCAGACCCGGCTCGACACCCTCGGGAAAACGCCACCGCGCCGGAAAGCCGCCGCTGCCATCCGGACAGTGCAGGGCAAGCGCCGTGGTCAGGCACAGGCTGTCGGCATCGACATGGCGCACCCGCGGCGGTGGCGACCCGGCATCGCCGGCGGGCGCGTTGGCAGACTCCAGCGGACCGGCCCCGCGCTCGCCTGTGCTTGCAAAGGCATCGCCATCGCCAAGCCGGGCCGGCTCGATCAGGCCCGAACGCACCTGCAGCCAATCGCCATGCGCGGTATGCGCGAACAGCCGCTGTTGCGCGTCCAGATGCAGGCTGAGCACGCGATTGCCCGACATCGCCGGAAAGCGCATCGACTCATGAACATCGAAACGCTGGCCATCGAACCGCGCCAGGCCGTCATGCGTGGCCAGCCACAAAAAGCCATCGGCATCGATGCGCGCCGACGTGGCGCTGCTCACCGGCAAGCCATCGGTGGAGCCGTAATGGCGCTGCACCCAGCGCGGCTGGTGCGCGTGCGAATCGGCGTCCGCGTCCTTGCCTGCCGCCGTGGCCACGTCCGCCACCGACAGCACCGACCACGCCAACCACAGCCACGCCGGCGACAGCAGCTTGCGCCGGTGCATGCGCGTCAATCGCGGCCGGGCTGGTTTCACCGGCGGACTATGCCACGGGTGATGGCCCGGAGCAGCCGCCGGTGCAGAGCAACCGGCAGCTGCAACCCGCTCCGCGGCATGGGCGTGATGCCGGTGGCTTTCAACAGCGCGACGGATCAGGCTGTCGGGATGACGGCACAGGCTTTTGAACGGCCAGGAAAAACCGGGCGCTACCTCACAACGGGTAGCGAAGAATGGCCGCCAACTCCCCGCCGCCGGGAATATCGTTGCGCCGAACACCCAGGACGCGTGCGCCCGTCGCCAGGGCCCGCGCAGCGATCTCATCGACGATGCCGTACGCCTTGGCATCGTCTTTTTCGACAAAGGTGACGGCACCGCTGTCGTCGTCGACGAAGCCGGGAACGGTGGTGTCGATGTCCATCAGCAGCGTATCGATGATGCCGAACGTGGCTGCACGCGCGGCATCGGAGATGTCGGTGGTCGTGCGCCGCTCGCCGGCGCGCCGGTCGAACAGCGCGTGCATATCGGCAATCTTCGCTGCATAGGCCTTGTCGAGGATCGGCCGCGCCTTGTCAGCAAGCTCGGCCGGGCTGAAATGGTCGGGGCTGTCGGCGATCGTCTCCTCCAGAAGATGCGGGTAGGAGCAGGTCTGGGCGAACACCGATGCCAGCCGGCCGGTGGCGGCCAGAACCAGGGGAACCTCGCGGCCGGACAGCACTGGACGAAGAGCGGCATCGATCCTGCGGGCATATTGCTGAAGCCGCACATTCTGCCCGTCGCCCAGGAAGCGGACAGTCTGGGAGCGGTCGTTGGGGTCGGACTTGCCCCCTGACGCAGCCGCATCGTTCGGCATGTCAGGGACCGGCATCACCTCCGGGGCCAGATCGGCATGCATCTGGCAAAGGCGGACGGCGCTTTCTGAAAGCGCAAGAACAAAGGCCGAGTGCGGGAAGGTGACCGAGCGCAGAAGCGGCTTGAGGTGGAACCGGTCGGCCACCTGCACCATCGCGGTCAGATTGTTGGGCAGCCGATAGGAACGAATCGAGTCCGGCGTCACCAACACCGCCAGGCTGTTTGCCTGGAAGCGCCAGAATTCATCATCGGCGTGCAGCTCATTGAGGCTGTCCAGCAGGGTCGCAAGGCGCCGTTTGTCGAAGCCGTCGGCCTGAAGCTGCGACTGGGCCTCGCGCACGAGATTGCCGAACTCGATCCGGGCGCCTTCAATGTGCTGGGTCACCGGCGTGGTCTTGAGATAGATCGAAACGCAGGCATCCGCGCGCGTGCCGGCCAAAGTCGCGAAATCACTTCGCGTGGGAATATCTACATACAGCATGAAATCTCCTTGCTCATCTGATCGATGGTGGGGTTGGGTGCCAATGGTGCCAGCGATGGGTGTCGGCACGGCGTGCTGATGGCTGTCGCCGGGCCGATGTCCAGGCGGCTGGGGGCGTGCAGCGCCGGCCGATCATTGTGCCAACAATGGCCGCCATGGGTGGCCTGCCTGGTCACGATGCTTCCCCGCGACACGATCATGCGCCGCATGCGCTGTCATGTGGCGGCTTGGCGTATGCGGTGAAGCGCGGTCCGCGCACTGCGCAGCCCTCGCCACCGTTGGCCCGGGCCATGCACCGGCGTTGTCAGCGCCAGTGCAGGTCGTTGCTGTTGGACAAGCGTCCCCTCGTGTTCAAGCCATTGGAATCCAGCCCCGCCACGTCGTTGATGCGTGCGACCTGCCGCCCACGTTGTTGGCCGGACTGGACCCGGACAACCGGCCCCGGGCAAGGCTGTCAATCCCGCACGGCGCTGGCGCTGACCACGTAGCGCAGCGGGCCGCCGGCGGCGACGGCGTTGAACGGCCAGCAGGTGACCAGCAGCAGGGTATCGCCGTCTTCGTGCAGGGCGATGCGCTGGTGGCGCGAGTCGACGACGGTGGTGCCGGTGACCTGGTAGCGGGTGTGGTGGCCGCTGGCGTCCTCCAGGCTGAGCGTGTCGCCGGCGGCAGCGTGCTGCAGCCAGGCGAAGTGGGTGTCGCGGTGGCCGCTGATGACGGTGGTGCCGGGTTGGCCGGCGGCGGCGCTGGCTTCGGCCCAGCCGGGGCCGAAGGCCAGGCTGCGGCCGTTGTCACCGGCCAGAATGGTTTGCGTGCGGGCGTTGCCGGACGCGGCGCCGTGGTCCCGGTGCAGACGCGCCACGGGCCGGGTATCGGCCCGGGGCCAGGGCCGATGCGTACCGCCTTCGGCCAGGGTGCGCTGCCAGGCGCGGTCGAGCAGGTGCTGGGCGAGGCTGGCTTTGGCGTGAACCCATCCGGCATCCAGGGCCAGGGCTGCGGCGGCGAGGGCGAGCAGGGCGGCGGCAAGGTGTCGTGGTTGGCGCAGCCGGCCCGTCGATGTCCGGGCCGGCGCGGTGTGTGGCGCTGCTGGTGCGGAACCGGCCGCCGGCGTGGATGAGGAGGACGGCGTCGGCGCCGTTCCGGCAATCGCAGCGGCGACGGGTTGTGTTGCCGGCTGCCGGTTCGTGGCTTGCGTGATCATGGTCGGCGCGCTCACAGCGGTTGCCAGTCCGGCGCCGGGTCGTCGCCTTGCCGGTGCCAGGTGCGCAGTGCCGGCGCCGGCTGGCCGGCGGGTGCCGGAAAGCCCATGCGATGCAGGGCCAGGGCCAGCGAGCGCGGCTGCGCCCGCTCGCTGGCGTCGCCGCTGGGCCGGCCGCGGTGCCCGGGTTCCCGGGCGGGATCGAAGATCATCATCATGAGCCGCTCCTCCGGCGCCGGCCGGCGACCAGCAGGGCCAGCATCACCAGGCCGATGGCGGCGGCCAGGCGCATGCGTGCCGAGGTGGCGCCCTGGGCGTAGCCGATCGAACCGGCCGGCGGCGCGTTGGCGAATTGCATCGAGGCCAGGTCGGCATGGTCGGGCCTTGCCTGTCGGCGCTCGACCGCGACCAGGCTGGTGTAGCGGCTGACCAGGCCATGGCGCAGCGCGACTTCCAGGGTCTGCTCGCGGATCAGGTCGGGATCGGCGCCATCGCGCAGGGCATCGTCCAAGGCGGTGATCTTGGCCTTGGCCCACAGCCGGGCGACGCCATGGCCGGGCTGCGCCGCCAGCAGATTGGCGCGCTGCTGCCAGTGCTGGTGCCGCGACTGGCCGCTGGCGACGACCTCGCCGCCGAGTGCGGACAGGCGCGCCACCACCTGCAGCGGTTCGCCGACATACAGGTCCGGCAGCGGGTTGGGCCAGACTTCGGCGGCTCCCGGCCAGCGCACGGCCAGATCGCGCAGGGCCGGCTGGTCCAGGCGGCGCAGCAGGGTGTCAATGCCGGCATCGACCTGGGCCAGCTCGCGGATCAGCACCTGGCTGCCCTGGCCCAGCTCGGCGGCGCGGCGCAAGAAGTGGGCGTTCGGGGCGCTGCCGATGCCGACCGCGAACAGCCGCGCCGGGCCACGCTCATGCTCGATGGCATGCAGCAGTTCCTGCTCGTTGCCGACTCCGGCGTCGGTGATCAGCACCACCTGGCGCAGGTGGCCGGGCACCGGCGGGCTGTCGAAGGCCAGGCGCAGCGCCGGCATCAGGTGGGTGCCGCCGTTGGCATGCAGGCCGGCGACGAAGCTGCGCGCGCGGCCGATGTTGCCGGCGTCGGCGGGCAGGGATTGCCCGAACAGGGCTTCGCTGCGGTGGTCGAAGCGCACCAGGTTGAAGTGGTCGTCCGGGCGTAGCCGGTCCAGCGCATGTTCCAGCGCGGCGATGGCCTGCGCCATGGCCACGCCGTGCATGGAGCCGGAGGTGTCGACCAGCAGGATCAGCTCGCGCGCCACCGGCTCGGTCGGCAGCGTCGGCGGCACCATCATCACCAGGGCGTAGTGCTCGCCATCGACGGTTTCGGTGAACACCGCCTGTTGCGGCGCGCTGCTGGCACGCGGCGTCCAGCGCAGCTCGAAGTCGCGATCGCCCGGTTCCACCAGATCGGCCAGCTCGATCCGGTAGTGGTCATCGGGCAGGGGCTCGACATGGATGGCGTGGCTCGGGCTGGTGATGCTGGCCAGGGGCAGGCCGGCGGCCAGATCGATGTTCAGGGCCACGGTCGGCGCCAGGCCTTCGCCCAGATCCACGGCATGGGTGGCGGCGCCGGTAGCGGTGACCGGCGCATCCTGTTCGGCGAAGCGGGTTTCGCCATCGAAATGCCATTGCGGGGTGAAGGTCAGCGGCAGCGCGATGCCGAACTGGCCATCGGCCTGGTCGACCGCCTGCCAGTAGCCGATTTCGATGACCACCTCTTCGCCCGGACCGATGTTGGCGACCGCGGTGCGGAACAGGTTCTCGCGGCTGTGTTCGACCAGGCCGGCGACCTGGCCGGCGGCCGCGGCGCGCTGGTAGCTGGCCTGGGCCTGCGCCTTTTCCTGGATCTGGCCTTCGATCAGGCGTTCGCCGACCTGCAGGCGCAGCGAGCCGACCGCGGCATCGCCGGGCAGCGGCAGCAGGTAACGGCCTTCCAGCCATTCACCGCTGTCGTTGACATAGCGCTGGCTGACCGTGACCTCGGCGATCAGGCCGCGGATGTGGAAGTCGACCGTGGTTTCCAGCGCCATCGCGGCATACCACTGGCCGGCGGCGTCGAGCAGTTGCAGGCCGTGCTGGCTGTCGTTGGCCGGCGCCGGCGGGGGCCGCTGCGACTGGGCGCTGGCGATTGTGCTGAAGATCAGCAAGGTGCCAGCCAGCAGCAGGGTATGGACCAGCAAGGAATGCCGGCGTTGGCAGGGTATGGAGTGAGCCGCGTTGGCCGCAGCAATGGCGGGGGCGGGCAGAGCGATCGGTTTCATGGCGCGTCTCCTGGTGATGGACGACACCATTGCAACGCCCCGATCGGCCACGGCCGCGATGGCAACGGGCAGGGCGCTGACCGGTTGTGGCGATTTGCGGGCAGCCGCCGGTGGCTGCCGTGATCAGGCCCGGCCCGGCTGGCAGGCGCGCGCTTCACCATGCTCGCCGGGCAGGGCGCGGGGCATGCGTTGCCATGCCGGTGCCCGGGAAGTTCCACAGGTGCCGGCGCGGTCTGCTCTGGTGGCTTCGATCGAATGCGGCAACCCCGCTATCCTGCTGCGCCATGAGCCGCCGCATCGCCATCGTCGAGGACGAGCCCGCCATCCGCGACAACTACGCCGAGGCCTTCCGCCGCTACGGCTACCAGGTCGCCGCTTATGCCGACCGCGCCAGCGCCCTGGCCGGTTTCGCCAGCCGCCTGCCTGATCTGGTGCTGATCGATGTCGGCCTGGGCAACGAGGCCGAGGGCGGCTTCGACCTGTGCCGGGAGTTGCGTGCGCGGGCGCCGCGCTTGCCGATCCTGTTCCTGACCGCGCGCGATTCGGATCTGGATGTGATCTCCGGCCTGCGCCTGGGCGCCGACGATTACCTGAGCAAGTCGGTCAGCCTGCCGCAGCTCACCGCGCGGGTGCAGGCGCTGTTCCGGCGCATGGATGCCCTGGCCAGCGCCGACAGCCAGGAAACGGTACTGCGCCTGCGTGGCCTGGAGCTGGAACTGGAGCGCATGCGCGTGGCCTGGAACGGCGCCGACGTCGCCCTGACCGTCACCGAGTTCTGGATGGTGCACGCCCTGGTGCGCCATCCCGGCCATGTCAAAAGCCGCGACCAGCTCATGCGCGAAGCGCAGATCGTGGTCGACGACGCCACGGTCACCTCCCACATCAAGCGCATCCGGCGCAAGTTCGAGATCCTGGATTCCGCCTTCGCCGAGATTGAAACCATGCACGGCGCCGGCTATCGCTGGCGGCCCTAGCGCGGCGCGCCCTGCGTACGAACACAACAAGTACGACGGCAGCCTGCCGCTGCTGGGCGTGAACAGCTTCTGGCCGAAGGAACACGCCGGCGAGATCGCCGCCGGGATCGAGCTGGGGCGCTCGACCAAAGAAGATATGGGCCAGCAGATCGAGAACGTGCGCGGGCGGCAGGAATCAAGCAACGTGCTGGCGCCGGCCGGGGAGACCGAGCATGGGCACGTGGTGGAGGGCGATGTCGCCGTCGCGACTGATCCCTATGTGTAAGGTCTGGTTGGATCAGGCTCCGGTTTGCCGGGGCCGGCGCAGGTTGTTACGGTGGTTGGGGTTTCGTAGACGGTGGGATTGGATATGACTACATCTTCATTGCCGGGCGCGGGTCGCGCCTTTGCCGGGTTTTCGGCCGGATGGGCGCTGTTTACTCTTGCCAGTGTGCTGATGCTGGTCGCCTTGCCGTTGCTGGCGCAACAGCTCGATTGGCTGAGGCACTGGCAGGCCAGCTCCAGCGAGCAGGGCCATGTGCTGGTGGACCTGGCCGGGGGCAGTGGCTGCCGGCCGAGTGTGGCCGGGTTCGAGGTCACCGCGCCCGACGAACTGGTCATCGAGCTGGCCACCGGCTCGGTGCCGGGCGGTGGCTGCTTCTCCGCCCCGATCCCGTATGAGCTTGAGGTCGACTTCGGGCCGTTGCCTGCCGGTGCCTACCGGATCGTGATCATGGAGGTGCCGCGCAATGGCGATCCGGTCGCCCAGGTGCTGGCGTTTGATCACGACCATGTCGTGCAGGGCGGGCCGGTCAACGCCCGCGGCGTGCCGGTGGGCGGCCTACTGCCGCTGACCGTGCTGGTGTTGGCTGCCGGCCTGTGGGCGTGCCGACGCCGGCTGGTGGCCTGACTGGTCCGCACGACGGCACTTGCTGCACGCTGCGTAACCCACCTCATCCAGCCGCCGATGGCTATCGGGCACAGCGGCCGCGCGCGCTGAAGATGGGGTGCCGGTAGTTCCGGCTTGCTGCCGGAGTCCGTGCCGCATTGCCGCGACTGCGCGACTGCGCGACCCGACCGAGCGACCCGATGGCGCAAGCCGCAGCGGTGCGTCCTGGCCGCGCACCTGCCCAAAGCGCCGCCAGTCATCAATAATGCCGGCCATGATCTTTATCGTACCGGCCGACTTTCCTCGTTCTATCACCCGCGTTGCCGTTGACCGGGCCGCCGACGCGGCCGGGCTGCGCCACCGATGAGGCTGCGCGGCAAGCTGTTGCTGTTGTCGCTGAGCCTGCTGGTATTGCCCTGGGCCGGCTGGCAGTTGTTGCGGGTGCTGGGCGAGATTCTGCGTGAGGGTCAGGAGACGGCGCTGGTTGCTTCGGCCGAAGCGGTGGCGCGCGGACTGGCGCAGCGGCCGGCTTCGTTGCCCATGGCCGGGCCTGGGTTGTATGCCCATGGCCTGACGCGAGTGCCGCAACTGACAAGCGGCGTTGCCGATTGGGGCACGGCAGCACGCGCACACTACTTCGGCGAGCCCGGTGCCGGCTTCAGCCTGTTGCTCGGTGTGGCCAACGACAGCTACTACCTGCTGATTGATGTCGATGATGATTCGCCGGCGCGGGGCGATGCCCACTGGCCGATCGCGGCCCGGCGCGACCATGTCCGGCTGGCTCTGCACGGTCGTCAGGGGATGGTGGCTCTGCGCCTGGCCAACGCCCAGCCCGGTGCGCTGAAGGTGGCCGGGATCGATGGCGATTCCGCGCCGTTGCGCGTCTCCGGCCAGTGGCGCGAGCGCGACGGCGGCTATGTCATCGGCCTGGTGCTGCCGCAGGGTTATTCACTGCGCGCGCTGTCAGTCACCGTGGCTGACGCCGATGACAGCACGGCCGTCGAGGGCGGGGCGGTACGCGAATACGGCACCGGGCCGGCTTCCCTGCAGGTGCGCCAGCGCTCGGCGGCCCTGGATGGTTCGCTGGCGCAGTTGTTGCCGCCCGCCACTCGTCTGCGTGTGTTCGATGCCGACGGCTGGTTGCTGGCCGAGGCCGGGCAGTTGGCCAGCGACAGCGGCCAGACATCGCTCGCACCGTGGCGACGCTGGCTGTACCGCCAGCTTCGGCTGGGCCGGCAGGAAGCTGCCGCTGACCGCACGGCAGACGGCGGCGTGCGCAGCCTGGCCGGGGAAGTGGTGACCGCCGCTTCCGGCGCCAGTGCCGTGGCCTGGCGGCCGGCGACTGCGGGCCAGCACCTGCTGCAATCGGCGGCGGTGCCGCTGTCGGTGGCCGGCCAGTTGCGTGGCGTGGTGCAACTGGAGCGGCGCAGCGATGCCCTATTACGCCTGACCGACCGGGCCGTGTCCGGCCTGTTCGGCCTGACCTTGCTGGCCTTGCTGGCGGTGCTGGTGGCCCTGGTGCTGTTCGCCGGCCGGCTCGGCGCGCGCATCCGGCGCCTGGCCGATGCCGCCGAGAACGCGCTGGATCGCGATGGCCGGGTGCGCGCTTTTCCGGTGGCCCGGGCCCGGGACGAGATCGGCGATCTGTCGCGCAGTTTCGCCCGCCTGCTGGAAGAAGTCGGCACCTATACCGGCTACCTGCGCGGGCTGTCGGGCAAGCTCAGCCACGAGCTGAACACGCCGATCGCCATCGTCCGCACCTCGCTGGAAAACCTGGAGGCCGAGGCGGATCCAGCCCGCGCCCGGGTCTATCTGGAACGGGCGCGCGGCGGCATCGAACGCATGGCCGGCCTGGTGCGGGCGATGAGCGAGGCCAGCCGGATCGAACAGGCGATCGAGGCGGCGCAGGCCGAACGTTTCGATCTGCGCGCGCTGGTGGCCGAGTGTGCCGAAGCCTACCGGCCGCTGCTGGCGCCGCGCAGCCTGCGCCTGACGTTGCCCGCCGCGCCGCTGCCGTTCCACGGTGCTCCCGAGCTGATCGTGCAGGCGCTGGACAAGCTGATCGACAACGCGCGCAGCTTCTGCCCGGACGAGGGCTGGGTCGAGCTGCGGCTGTCGCAGGACGCCGGCCAGGCCGTGCTCACCGTTGCCAACAGCGGCCCGGTACTGCCCGAGCAAATGCGCGGACAACTGTTCGATTCACTGGTCAGCGTGCGGCCGCATCAGGGCGCCGGCGTGCACCTGGGTTTCGGCCTGCATGTGGTGCGCCTGATCGCGCACTGGCATCGCGGCCAGGTGCAGGCCGACAACCTGCCCGGCGGCAAGGGCGTCGCCTTCAGCCTGATCCTGGGCGGCGCTGCGCCACGCTGAGCTGCCGGCCCTGGCGTCGTCCGCGCCGGTTGCCGACGCGGAGGCCACGACGGCAGCGCTTACAATGCCCGGCCCTCCCGGCGTGGTTGCCTGCTCAATGCCTACCGCTCCTGTTTCCCGCGCCCGGATGGCGGCGCTGCTGGCCGCACTGGCGATGTTCGGTCCGTTTGCGATCGACACCATGTTCCCGGCCTTCCCGGCGATGGCCGCCGACCTGGCCGTGTCGGAGCTGGCGATCCAGCAAACGCTGAGCGTGTACCTGCTGGCCTATGCCGCCACCGCCTTGTTTCATGGCCCCTGGTCGGATGCCTGGGGCCGGCGCCGGGTGATCCTGGCCGGCACCGCGGTGTTCACCCTGGCATCGATCGGCTGCGCGCTGGCGCCGACCCTGGAATGGCTGCTGGTGTTCCGCGCCGTGCAGGGCATTTCCGCCGGTGTCGGCCTGATCGTCGGCCGCGCCATCATCCGCGATCTGTACGCCGGGCCGGAGGCACAGCGATTGATGTCGCTGGTGGCGATGATCTTCGGCGTTGCCCCGGCGCTGGCGCCGGTGATCGGCGGCTGGGTCCAGACCCTGGCCGACTGGCACGCGGTGTTCTGGTTCCTGGCCGCGTTCGCAGCAAGCCTCTGGCTGGCCTGCTTCCTGGCTCTGCCCGAAACGCTGCCACCGCAGCGGCGCTCGAGGCTGTCATTGCGACCGTTGTGGCGGGTATACCGGACGATGGTGCTGGACACCGGCTTCCGGCGGCTGGCGCTGTCGGCCAGTTTCAACTTCGCCGCGCTGTTCCTGTTCATCGCCTCGGCACCGACCTTCGTTCTGCGCCACCTGGGCCTGGGGCCGCTGGATTTTGGCTGGTTCTTCGGCATCATGATCGCCGGCATGATGCTCGGCGCCCTGGTTTCCGGCCGCCTGGCCGGCCGGGTCAGCCTGGAGCGCTGCGTCGGCATGGCCTACGTGCTGATGCTGCTGGCCGGCATCGCCAGCGTTGCTTACGCCATTTCCGACCTGCCATTCGTGATTCCCTGGGCGGTGCTGCCGATCTCGCTGCTGGCCTTCGGCATCGCCATCGCCTTCCCGGCAATCACGCTGATGTTGCTGGACCGCTACCCGGACCATCTGGGCGGCGCCTCGTCGATGCAGGCCTTCCTGTCCCTGGTCTGCAATGCCGTGGTCGCCGGGCTGATCGCGCCGTGGCTGATGGCCGACCGCCGCTGGCTGGCCCTGGGAGCCCTGACCCTGACCGTGATCGGCTACCTGTTCTGGCAACTGCGGCCGCGCACCGAAGGCACGCCGATGCCCGCCGAGCCCGCCACCCTGCCGCTGCCCAACGAAGGTCAGCAGTAAGGCCGCTGCCGAAGTCGGATGGCCCGACTCAGCAGCCGGGATTGACGCCCGAGTCATCGCTGCACGGCAGACTGTCTTCGACCGCAAATCGCCGCACATCGGCGCGCTGGCGTTGCCCACCATTCCGTCAGCGCCTTCCCGGGGTTGCTGAACTGCATCGGGCGCGCTGACAGGTCGGATCACCGCGCCCTCCGGGCCACCTGCCAAGGCCATGCGTTCATGACCCTGCAGGCGAATTTCCGGCGGGCCAGGGGAGTGTGACCAGCATCCCAGTTGTCGACTGATTGCCGAAGAACTTGCCAAAAATCATCAAATCGTCATGGATTGATGATGGTTCGGTGAGGACTCCTTAGCTGCTCTCCAGCCAGTGTTCGCACAGTGCCAGGCGTCCTCCAGGCGTACGGCCGGCAGCGGCCGGTCCGCCGGTTGGGCGGGCACATGCGGCCACGCATCAGGTGGCTACTTTTGGTTGATCAGGAGGGGACCATGAAATTCTGCGAACAGTTCAAACCCATCATGTTGTTGCTGTGCGGCTGGCTGCTGGCCGGTGCCCCGGCATGGGCACAGTTTCCGCCAGCGTTGGCCAATCCCGACCTGGACCTTCAGACCCGGGGCGAGGCCCGTGCCAGCGTGCAGTTGGCCGATGGCAGCGTGATCATCGGCGGACGTTTCCTCACCGTGAACGGCATCGAACGAGGCAGCCTGGTCAAGCTGTTGCCGGGCGGGCAGGTCGACATGACCTGGAATCCGGACATCCAGGGGACGGTGCATGCCCTGGCCGTGGACGAGGCCAACCGCATTTATGTCGGTGGCTTGTTCAATTCCGTGGGCGGTCAGAGCCGCAAGAATCTGGTGCGTGTGTTCAGCGTCGGCGAAGGCATAGCCGACTCCACATGGACGCCGGAACCGGATGGCGCGGTCAACGCCCTGGTGGTGTCTGCCGGAGCCAATCCCCGGATCTACGCCGGCGGTGAGTTCAGCCAGATCGGCGGGGTGGCCCGGCAGAATCTGGCCAGGTTGCAGGCAGGCAATGGCACGGCGGTTGCCGGCTGGAACACGCCGGCCAATGCCTCAGTCCATGCACTGACGTTCGCGGTCAACGAAGCCTTCCTTTATGTCGGTGGCCAGTTCACCAGCATCGGAAGCAAAGCACGGCGGCATGTGGCGCAACTGATCTCGGAGACCGGCAGCGTCCAGGACTGGGATGCCGAGCTGGAGTCGCCCGGCTGGTATGTGGAGCCGGGGGTCTACGCCTTGGCGGTGCCGCATGACAATACCCAGGGTGTCTACATCGGCGGCACATTTGAAAGGGTCAAGGGTCAGGTCCGGTTGGGGCTGGCGCGGGTCCTTCATCCGGTGCAGGCATTCCTGATGGAGTGGACGCCGCTGCCGAACCATGCCGGTGCCGATGTCGCTGCCAAGATCACGTCGATTCACGTTGCCAATAGCGGCCAGGTATTCGTTGCCGGCGAATTCGCGCAGATGGGCTTTCCACCCAGTGGCCATGTGCGCCGGGGCTTGGCGAAAATCTCGCCCGGGGGTGCTGTCGATGCCTCATGGAATGCGCAGTTGGCCAACTCGGCGAATCATGTCTTTGTCGGCAATGACGGGCTGGTCCTGGTCAGTGGGGTTTTTCTCCGGGTCCAGGGTCAGCCGCGCGTGGGATGGGCTGCACTCGGTGCCGGTGGCCAGATCCAGGGCATCACTGCCCAACTGGGTTCCAGTCGCGGGTTTGTCACCAACATGGTCCGCCAGGCTGACGGCGGCACCATCGCCGTGGGCCTGTTCGATCTGGCGCAAGGCACGATGCTGCGCCAGAACATTCTGCGCCTGAAGCCGGATGGCAGCCTGGATCAGGGCTGGCAGGTGGCGATCAACAATTACCCGCAGGCGCTGGCCGTCGATGACCAGGGGCGGATCTATGTCGGCGGGACGTTCTCGCTGGTCAACGGTGAGCGCCGGCGCGGCCTTGCCAGACTTGCAGCCACGGGACAACTGGATGCCGGCTGGGCACCGGAAGTGGGCGGATACTCGGTGTCGGTGTCAGCCCTGCTGGTGGCGCCCGGCGGCCGGGTATATGTGGGTGGCGTGTTCGAGTCGATTCGTGTGGCCGGCGGCTCACCGGTGCCACGAAGCAATCTGGCCCGCCTGCTGACCAGTGGCAGTGGTGAGGTCGATACGGCGTTCAATGTTCCCGTGCTGCGCAGCGCAGGCCAGGCCCGCGTGCAGACCCTGGCCAGGGCAGCCGATGGCGCGCTGTTTCTGGGCGGAGCGTTCGACTCCGTGGCAGGGCTGTTGCGCTACAACATCGCCAAAATCGACCCGGGCGGCAGCGTCAACATGAACTGGTCCCTGCCCGCCGACAGTGATGTCGGCAATCTCCATGTGGGCAACGACGGCTGGTTGTATGCGGCCGGCAACTTCAGCCAGATCGGCGCCTATCTGCGCAAGGGCATTGCCCGGATGGCCCTGTCAGGAAACGGACTGGCCGATGCCACCTGGGATCCGGCGCCGGACTCTCCCCATGACCACAGCATCTACCAGCTCAGTCTCTCCGAGGACTGGGTCTATGTCTGTGGCTGGTTCCACAGCGTCGGTGCACTGTCAATTGAAATGCTGGCGCGGGTATCGCGCACCGGCAATGGCGGCGCCGATCCGGATTGGAACCCGGCCATGGATGATGGCTTCTGCATGACGATTCTTGCCCTGGATGACGGCTCGGTCCAGGTCGGCGGGATATTCGACAGCGTCGGTGGCCGGCACCGGGTTTCACTGGTCCGTCTGGCCGCCGATGACGAGGTGATCTTTGCCGATGGCTTCGGGAACTGAGCAGCGACACAGGTGACAGCGGCCTGCGGCTGGCAATCCTGCCGCCGCAGAGCGCTTTCGCCGCCAGAAAGGCCGCGCCGGGCGCAGGCTACCTGGCCAGGATCAGCTTGACGCCAAAGTAGCCGACCAGCAGCAGGGCCATGCCGGCCAGGGTCAGCCAGGCGGCGCGTCGGCCGCGCAGGCCCAGGCGCCAGCGCGCCAGCAGCAGGATGCCGAACACGACCCAGGCGGCGACGGTGAGCACGGTCTTGTGCACCAGGTGCTGGGCGAACAGATCCTCGACGAACAGCAGGCCGGTGACCAGGCTCAGGCTGAGCAGGGCGAAGCCGGCGCCGATCAACTGGAACAGCAGGGTTTCGGTCAGGGTCAGCGGCAGGGTGTTCAGGAACGGCAACGGCCGGTGGTTGCGAAGGGTGTGTTCCTGCACAGCCATCAGGATCGCCACCAGGCTGGCCACACCCAGGACCGAGTACGACAGCAGGGCGAGGATGCCGTGCAGGCTGATCTGCCAGCTATCTGGCCGTGCCATCGGCTGTTCCGGACGCATCAGGATCATTGCCAGCACGCACAGGGCGGCGATCGGGTAGACCAGCACGCCGAGTGGCTCCAGTGAACTGCGTCGGCCGGAGACCAGCAGCACCAGCGCCATGCCCAGCCCGACCAGGGACAGGGAGTTGCCGAAATGCAGCTCCACGCCGCCGGCGATGCCGATGCCGATCGCCATCGCCGCGGCATGGGCCAGCAGCGCCAGCGTCGCCAGCGCCACCAGCGGCGCGCGTGGCATGCGCGAATCGCTGCGGCCCAGTCGCACAGCGGTCAGGCTGGTGGCGGCCAGATAGAAGAACAGGGCGCAAGCGGCAACGATGGGCATGGTGTCACTCTGACGGTGGGGCGTGCGGCGCATCGCCGCCAATGGCGGCAGGGTCCGCTGCCAGTGCGTGCTTGCAGCGGGCCGGTGTCCGGGCAAATCAGCTTGCATTCTACGCCCTGGCCAGATACGGGGACATGGTCGCGCGGATACGCGCGGCCGCCTGCTGGCGGCCGCCGCCCGGGCCGGCAAATGCTTGAATATCTGCGCTCCGGCCGCACCTGTGCAGGCATGGGCGGCCCGCTGCCGCCCCCGTTTCGTTTGAAGGATCAAAGCCATGCGAATGGACAAACTCACATCCCGGTTCCAGCAAGCCCTGGCCGACGCCCAGTCGCTGGCGGTGGCCCGCGACCACAACATGATTGAGCCGGTGCATGTGCTGGTGGCGCTGCTCGACCAGCAGGGCGGCAGCGTCGCGCCGCTGCTGGCGCCGGCCGGGGTCAACGTGCCGGCCCTGCGCCAGCGCCTGGGCGTGCTGCTCGACAGCCTGCCCCAGGTCAAGGGCCAGGAAGGCAGCATCAACATCAGCAATGATCTGGCGCGCCTGCTCAACGTCACCGACAAGCTGGCCCAGCAGCGCGGCGATGCCTTCATTGCCAGCGAGCTGTTCCTGCTCGCGGCTCTGGACGACCAGGATGCCGCCGGCCAGACCCTGCGAGAGGCCGGGGCGCGCAAGGACGCACTGGAGCAGGCGATCAGCACCATGCGCGGCGGCGAAAGCGTCACCGAACAGGGCGCCGAGGAACAGCGTCAGGCGCTGGAAAAGTACACCGTCGACCTGACCGCGCGTGCCGAGTCCGGCAAGCTGGATCCGGTGATTGGCCGCGACGAGGAGATCCGCCGCATCATCCAGGTGCTCAGCCGCCGGACCAAGAACAACCCGGTACTGATCGGCGAGCCGGGCGTGGGCAAGACCGCGATCGTCGAGGGCCTGGCCCAGCGCATCATCCACAACGAGGTGCCCGAGGGCCTGCGCGGCAAGCGCGTGCTGTCGCTCGACATGGGCGCGCTGATCGCCGGCGCCAAGTACCGCGGCGAATTCGAGGAACGGCTCAAGGCCGTGCTCAAGGATCTGGCCAAGAACGAAGGCCAGATCATCCTGTTCATCGACGAACTGCACACCGTGGTCGGCGCCGGCAAGGCCGAGGGCGCGATGGACGCCGGCAACATGCTCAAGCCGGCCCTGGCGCGCGGCGAGCTGCACTGCGTCGGCGCCACCACCCTGGACGAATACCGCAAGTACATCGAAAAGGATGCCGCGCTGGAGCGCCGCTTCCAGAAGGTGTTCGTCGGCGAGCCCAGTGTCGAGGACACCATCGCCATCCTGCGCGGCCTGAAGGAACGTTACGCCGTGCACCACGGCGTGGAAATCACCGACCCGGCCGTGGTTGCCGCCGCCACCTTGTCGCACCGCTACATCGCCGACCGGCAACTGCCGGACAAGGCCATCGACCTGATGGACGAAGCCGCCAGCCGCATCCGCATGGAAATCGACTCCAAGCCCGAGGAGCTGGACCGCCGTGAGCGGCGCCTGATCCAGTACAAGATCGAGCGCGAGGCGCTGAAGAAGGAAACCGACGCCGCCTCCCGGCAGCGGCTGGAAGAGCTGGAAACCAGCATCACCGAGCTGGAGCGCGAGTACTCGGACCTGGAGGAAATCTGGAAGGGCGAGAAGGCGGCGGTACAGGGCGTGAATCGCCAGAAGGAAGAGATCGAGCAATTGCGCATCGAGCTGGACCGTGCCCTGCGCGAAGGTGATTACGGCCGCGCCGGCGAACTGCAGCACTCACGCTTGCCGCAACTGGAAGCACAACTCGCATCGGCGCAGAAGGCCGAGACCGAAGGCTTCCAGTTGCTGCAGGACAGGGTCACCGCCGAGGAAATTGCCGAGGTGGTCTCGCGCTGGACCGGCATCCCGGTCAGCAAGATGCTGGAAGGCGAGCGCGACAAGCTGTTGCGCATGGAAGACGCGCTGCATCAGCGCGTGGTCGGCCAGGACGAGGCGGTGACCGCGGTCGCCGATGCCGTGCGCCGTTCTCGCGCCGGCCTGGCCGATCCCAACCGGCCCAGCGGCTCGTTCCTGTTCCTGGGCCCGACCGGGGTCGGCAAGACCGAGCTGTGCAAGGCGCTGGCGCAGTTCCTGTTCGACACCGACGAGGCCATGGTGCGCATCGACATGAGCGAGTTCATGGAGAAGCACTCGGTCTCGCGCCTGATCGGCGCGCCGCCGGGCTATGTCGGTTACGAGGAAGGCGGCTACCTGACCGAGGCCGTGCGCCGCCGGCCATACTCGGTGCTGCTGCTGGACGAGGTCGAAAAAGCCCATCCGGATGTGTTCAACATCCTGCTGCAGGTGCTCGACGACGGCCGCCTGACCGACGGCCAGGGCCGCACCGTGGACTTCCGCAACACGGTGATCGTGCTCACCAGCAACCTGGGCTCGCACCTGATCCAGGAGCTGGCCGGCGACGACACGGCCGAAGCCTATGTGCAGATGAAGGCGGCGGTGATGGGCGCGGTGCAGGCCCATTTCCGGCCCGAGTTCATCAATCGGCTCGATGAGATCGTGGTCTTCCACCCGTTGCGCAAGGAACAGATCCGCGCCATCGCGGCGATCCAGATCGAACGCCTGAAGGCGCGCCTGGCCGACCGCGAGCTGATGCTGGAAATCGACGAGGCGGCCCTGGACCTGCTCGGCCAGGCCGGCTTCGATCCGGTCTATGGCGCCCGACCGCTCAAGCGTGCAATCCAGCAGCAACTGGAAAACCCGCTGGCGCAGAAGCTGCTGGCCGGCGAGTACGCCAGCGGTGACACGATCAAAGTCACCGCCAGCGGCGAACGGCTGGTTTTCAGCCAGCCTTGAGCGGGCAACGCCAGCGCGCAGGTGATCCCGGTGCGGGCCAGGCCATCAGCCCTGGCGCTGCCTTGGCCGCCGCACTGCGCATGGTCGCGGGCGCCGCCAGATGAACCCGGATGACGAGTCGCTGCGCCCCGGCGTCGGCGCGGACACCGGCGAAGTGCCCGCCAGCTTCGACCACCTAGTCCGCCAGGGCGGCCAGGCCCTGGCCGCCGCCGACATCGACGAGGGCTGGCGCGAGGCCGGCCTGCTGCTGGCCCAGGTGCTCGGCCGGGATCGCGCCTGGCTCATTGCCCACGGCGACGAAGTGGCCGGCGCCGACCAGGCGCGCGCGTTCCAGAGCCTGATCGCACGCCGGCTGGCAGGCGAGCCGATGGCCTATGTTCTGGGCCAGCATGGCTTCTGGTCACTGTCGCTCAAGGTCACGCCGGCCGTGCTGGTGCCGCGCCCGGAAACCGAACTGCTGGTCGAGCAGGTGCTGGCCTGTCTGCCGCAAACGCGGCCAGCCCGGCCCGTACGCATCGCCGATCTGGGCACCGGCTCGGGCGCCATCGCCCTGGCCCTGGCCAGCGAGCGTCCGCAATGGCAGATCGTCGCCACCGATGCCTCGGCGGCAGCCTTGGCCGTGGCCGAAGACAATGCCCGCGTGCTGGGCCTGGAGCAGCGCGTCCACTTCCGTCAAGGCCACTGGTACCAGGCCCTTGCCGGCCAACCCGCGTTCGACGCCCTGGTCAGCAACCCGCCCTACATCGTCCGCGATGACGACCACCTGGCCGCCCCGGCCCTGCGCCACGAACCGCAATCCGCCCTGGTCTCCGGCAGCGATGGCCTGGACGACATCCGCCAGATCATCGCCGGCGCCGCTGAACACCTGCGCCCCGGCGGCTGGCTGCTGCTCGAGCACGGCTGGGACCAGGCCAAAGCCGTGCGCGCCCTGCTCCACGCCCATGGGTTTGCCGGCATCGACAGCCGCCGCGACCTCGGCGGCCAACCCCGCATCAGCTTCGGCCGCCGGCCGGGTTGAGGTCAGTTCCAGCGGCTCATTCCACGTTCTCCGCTTCAGGGGTAGGCGACGCCTCGTGATCTGCGCAGCAGGCCTGACTTGCGGGCTGCTGGCTCACCATTGCCGGACCTGGTCACCGATGACCGCAGTGGAACCCTCCGCGACTGCGCCATCGGGAGCCAACGCCTTGAGTTCGGTTGTCCTACGGCATCCTAAGGCGCCTCCAAAACAGCCGCAGTGTTCTTAAGTTCCCAGAAAACTTTCCTGTTTATTTGTTGTTGTCTCAGTCTATGAGACAGGGTTATGGTCTGATCGGCCTAGTTCAGAATGACGGCAGACGGATTTGGACAGCAAATACTGGTCACACGTGGATATCGCCAACGGACGGCTGCGATCACATGCCTTGGCTGAACATTTGCGTGATGTCGCGCGCGGTGCCGCCATGTTTGCCGGGGTTTTCGACAGCTCCGAATGGGGCGAAGTGGGCGGGCGCTGGCATGATCTGGGCAAATACCGTGCCGGCTTCCAGCGTAAGCTCCGCGTCGCAGGCGGCGTAGATGCACACATCGAGAACGTCGGCGTGCGCATCACTCACTCCACCGCCGGCGCGATTCATGCGGTATGGGAACTGGGTAAAGCGCATGGCAGCATTCTGGCTTTCCTGATCGCCGGACATCACGCCGGACTGCCGGACATGCATGCCAATGATGGCGCCGCAGGCGCACTGAATGAAAGGCTGGCCGGCGACAATGGACTGACCGAGATCCGTGAAGCTTTGGCAGAGTCGATACCTGCGGACATCCTTGCCAAGCCCGACAGCCTGCCCGCGCCGGTTGGCGGCAATGATGGCTTCGCGCTATGGATCAGGATGCTGTTCTCGTGCCTGGTGGATGCGGATTTCCTCGATACGGAGGAGTTCTTTGATCCGGCGCGTACATCGGCACGTGGCGCTTATCCGTCACTGGCGGTGATCAAGCAGCACCTGGATGAGTGGCTTGCATCCAAGACCAGGAGCGTGTCGGCAGGTGATGTCTCGCCGGTCAATGCCCTCCGCGCGCAGGTGCTCGCCCAATGCCGCAGCAAAGGCAGCGACAAGGCGCTCAAGCCCGGGTTCTTCAGCCTGACCGTGCCCACTGGCGGCGGCAAGACGCTCTCTTCGTTGGCGTTCGCGCTGGAACATGCCATCACCCATGGCCGGCGTCGTGTCGTCTATGCGATCCCGTTCACCAGCATCATTGAACAGACCGCACAGGTATTTCGTGAGGCTTTGGTGGAGTTGGACAACGACGTGGTGATCGAACACCACAGCAACATGGATGTGTGTGAGGGCAGCGAGAACCACGCTTCCCGGCTTGCCAGCGAAAACTGGGATGCGCCGCTGATCGTCACCACCAATGTGCAGTTGTTCGAGTCGCTGCACGCCTCGCGTACCAGCCGGTGCCGCAAGCTGCACAACCTGGCAGGCAGCGTGATCGTGCTGGACGAGGCGCAGCAATTGCCGCGCGAATTCCTGGCGCCAGTTCTACGCGTTTTGAAGCAACTGGTTGCACATTACGGTGTCAGCGTCGTGTTCTGCACCGCCACGCAGCCCGCGCTGCAACCGCGCCACGATCCGTTCGGGCGCATGCTTCTTGATGGCGTTTCCGATGAGGGAACTCACGCCATCATCGACGACCCGGTACCCATGTTCGATGCGATGCGGCGAGTCGATGTGCATATCCCCGGGAACCTTAAGGCAGTGACACCGTGGGATGAACTGGCCCGGCAGATCGTTGCGCATGAGTGCGTGCTTGCCATCGTCAATACGCGCCGCCATGCCCGTGATCTGGCTGCAAAACTGCCGCACGCGGGAACCGAGCATCTTTCCGCATTGATGTGCGCGCAGCACCGCAGTGATGTCATCGCGCGGATCCGAAAGCGTCTTGCCGAACGCGCGGCCGGCCGGGATGCCTTGCCGTTGCGGGTGATCTCCACCCAGTTGATCGAAGCAGGGGTCGATATCAGCTTTCCTGCCGTGTACCGCGCTTTGGCCGGGCTGGATGCCATTGCGCAAGCCGCCGGTCGATGCAACCGGGAAGGCGATCTGCCCGAGCGGGGGCAAGTGCATGTCTTCGTGCCCGAAGGGGGCAGGCCGCCCGGGTTGATGGGGCAGGGTGCGGAAGCGACGCAGGAGATGGCGGCTCTGGGTCTTCTGGCCGACCCCTTGGCGCCGGAAACATTCCGTGCCTACTTCGATCGCTACTACGCCCGTGAGAGCTCAGGTTTCGACAAGCAGGGCATCCTGGACATGTTGTCGCCCCAGCGACTTGCCTTCCGCAGTGCCGCCGAAGCCTTTCGCCTGATCGATGACGCGGGCGAAACCATTGTCGTGCCGTACCGGCAACCGGATCAGCCGGAGAGCCCGGTCGAGATGTGGTTGAACGTCCTTCGTGCCGATCCATCCGCGACCTGGGTGCGGCGCAAGCTCCAGCGTTTCACGGTCAATGTGCCGCAGCGGGTGTTCGAGAAGCTGCTGGCACAGCGGGACGTGGAGGAACGGGCGGGATTGTGGGTGGCTGAGTCGTCCCGCTACGACGAGCGCTTTGGGTTGATGCAGCCGGAGGACCATGGCAATAGTGAAGGATACTGGGCATAGCATTCCTTCTAGCCGAAGTATGAGGCAGTTTCGTTTTCCTAATATGCTTGACAACGCCGATTTCCTGTGGGAGGGTGGCCCTGCCATGAAGGGAGGCATGTGGGTTGAAACCTTCTCGCCGCTGTAAGTAGGCCTGTTTCATTGGCAAACCCCCTGCGGTTCGCTGCAGGGGGAGTTTTCAAAAGGGGAGTGATGTCATGAGCCAAGGCTTCTGTCTCGAAGTATCCGGCCCGTTCGCTTGCTTCACGCGGCCGGAGATGAAAGTCGAGCGCGTTTCCTTTGACACGATCACGCCCTCAGCGGCGCGCGCGATCTTCGATGCCATCCTGTGGAAGCCGGCCATCGCCTGGCAGGTGCAGCGCATCGAGGTCTGTGCGCCGATCCGCTGGATATCCGTGCGCCGCAACGAAGTGGGTGCAGTTGTTCCCATGAACACGGTGCGCAGCGCAATGAAGAGCAATGCGGCGCTGTCCTTGAACATCGAGAACAACCGCCAGCAGCGTGCGGGGCTGTTGCTGCGTGATGTGCGCTATCGCCTGCATGCACGCTTTGATCTGACCGAAAGGGCGGGTGAGGGTGATACCACCGCCAAATTTGCCGCCATGTTCGAACGTCGCGCACGCAACGGGCAGTGCTTCAACCAGCCCTATCTGGGCACGCGGGAGTTTTCCTGCGCATTCCGCCTGGTAGACCCACAAGCCGAACCTTTCGCAGCACCGGAGGAATTGGACGGCGAGCGCGACCTTGGCTGGATGCTGTACGACTTGGACTACGGTCCGCCACCGCATGCTTCGCCCAGCCCGCTGTTCTTCCGTGCATTGATGCGAAACGGTGTAATCGACGTGCCAGCGCGTGACAGCGAGGAGGTGCGCGGATGATCCTGCAATCGCTCAACCGCTGCTACGAGCGCTTGAACGCGCGCGGCGAAGCTGCACCGGAGGGCTTCGAGACCAAGGAGATCCCCTTCGTATTGGTGATCGATGCACAGGGAAAGCTGGTGCAGATTGACGACACCCGCACGGTTTCGGGAAAGCAGAAGAGAGTCGGTTCGTTCCTCGTGCCGAGCGCCGTCAAGCGTTCGGTAGGTATTGCCGCGAACCTGCTCTGGGATACCGCCGAGTATGTCGTCGGCCTGGTCCGAGACGGCGGAAACCCGGCCCGCGTTGTTGATCAGCATGCTGCGTTCAAGGCGCGCATCGATGACCTGCTCTCACGCAGCCAAGATGAAGGGGTGTTAGCGGTAAGACGCTTTCTCGATGATGATCCGCTGGCGCAGGTTGCGGCTGATCCGAAGATCGAGGACCTCCGGCAAGGCAATCCGAATCTCACGTTCCGTTACGTGGCCGATGTGGCTTCCACGCTGGTTTGCTTGCGCCCAGCCGTGATCGCCGCCTTGTCCGGTGCACCATCGGATGCGGCGTCCGATGCGTTCTGCCTGGTGCGAGGCGAAGCCGACACCACTGCCCGCCTGCATCCGGCCATCAAAGGCGTATGGGGCGCGCAGACCGCCGGGGCGAACGTGGTGTCGTTCAACCTCGATGCGTTCAATTCCTATGGCAAGACGCAAAGCTATAACGCTCCGGTCGGCGAGAAGGCGGCATTTGCTTACACCACCGCACTCAATCACCTGCTGCGCAAGGGCTCGCGGCATCGGTTTCAGGTGGGCGATGCATCGACGGTGTTCTGGGGGGAGGAAAACACGCCGTTCGAAGATGTCTTTGCCGCCGTGCTCGGAGGCAGCGACGAGGATGATCCCAAGCGCGGCACCGAAGTGGTCCGCGACTGGCTGAGCGCGCCGCACACCGGCGTCCATCGCGATGCCGGAGACGACACCTTCTTCCATGTGCTTAGCCTGGCTCCCAATGCAGCGCGTATTGCTGTGCGCTTCTGGCAGACGGGGACTGTGCGTGAGTTAGCCGGCCGCATCCGCCAGCACTTTGCCGACATCGCCATCGTCGCGCCGCCATTTGAAACGTCGCATCTGCCGTTGTGGCGGCTGCTTGCGTCAACAGCGCTCAAGGGCGATTCGAAAAACGTCGTGCCGAACCTAGCGGGTGACACCATGCGCGCGGTTCTGGCCGGCACGGACTACCCGGCCGCCCTGTTGCAGGCTGCCATCCGCCGCTGTCGCGCCGAACAATCCGTGCCCTTCGCGCGCGCCGCCGTCATCAAGGCCTGCCTCAACCGGCAGGCACGTCTTCACTCCGCTTCGGAAAAGGAACTTGCCATGAGTCTTGACCGGGAAAACCGCGATCCGGCCTACCGGCTTGGTCGCTTGTTTGCCGCCTTGGAGCGCATCCAGTCGGCAGCACAGCCGGGGATCAAAGCCACTATTCGAGAGCGCTACTACGGCGCCGCCAGCAGTTCACCCGCCAGTGTCTTTCCCATACTGCTGCGGCTGAAGAACCATCATCTGGCCAAGCTCGACAGCGTCGCGTTGAAGACCTGGTACGAGAAGCTGCTTGGCGAGATCTTCCTGGGCATCGGTACTGACTTTCCACGGCATCTGGACCTGCCGGCACAGGGCCGTTTCGCCATTGGCTACTACCACCAGACCCAGGATCTGTTCACCCGCAAGACCCCGGCCGATTCCGATGCCGCCACCGATTCCGCACAGGAGACTGAACCATGAGCCTGCAATCACGTTACGACTTCGTGCTGCTGTTCGACGTCAAGGACGGCAACCCCAATGGCGACCCGGATGCCGGCAATCTGCCCAGGCTGGATGCCGAAACCGGCCATGGCCTGGTCACTGACGTGTGTCTGAAGCGCAAGGTCCGCAACTATGTCGGACTGGCCCGCGGTGAGCAGCCGCCTTACGAGATCTACGTGAAGGAAAAGGCCGTGCTGAACCGGCAGCATGAGCGCGCTTACATGGCCATTGGCGCGGAAGACCAGCTCAAGGATGGTGAAAAGAAGAAATCGCGCAAGGGCGGTGACCGGGTTGAGGAAGCCAAGGCGTGGATGTGCCAGAACTTCTTCGATGTGCGTACCTTCGGCGCGGTCATGTCCACGGGGACCAACTGCGGGCAAGTGCGCGGTCCGGTGCAGATGACCTTTGCGCGTTCGGTGGCCCCCATTGTTGCGCTGGAGCATTCGATCACGCGCATGGCTGTCACCACAGAGGCCGAGGCCGAGAAGCAGGACGGCGACAACCGAACCATGGGCCGCAAGTTCACCGTGCCTTATGGCCTGTACTTAGCGCATGGTTTCGTGTCGGCGCCGCTGGCCGGCCAGACGGGCTTTTCGCGCGACGACTTGGAGCTTTTCTGGGAGTCGCTGATCAACATGTTCGAGCATGATCACTCAGCCGCTCGTGGCTTAATGTCCACGCGAGGGTTGTACGTTTTTGAGCACGCCACGCCTCTGGGCAACGCGCCTGCCCATGCCTTGTTCGATCGGATCAGCGTATCGACCTCGTCCGACACTCCACGTGCTTTCTCCGATTTCAACGTCCAGATCAATGCCGAGAACCTTCCTGAAGGCGTGCAGTTTCTGCGCAAGGTTGGCTGATGGCGATGATCGATTGCTGGAGAGCATCATGAGCACAGAGATCCTCTTCATCATCGAAGACGCCCCCGAAGGCGGCTTCATTGCCCGGGCCGCCACCGCCTCGATCTTCACCGAAGCCGACAGTCTGCCGCGGTTGCGCGAGAACGTCCGTGAAGCGGTCGCCTGTCATTTCGATGGAGCAGAGCGGCCCAGATTGATCCGCCTGCACTACGCCCGTGATGAGGTCATCGCCGCGTGAGACTGCCGCGTGATCTTGATGATGTGCGCGTGCGAGCGCTGGATCGCATCGACTACACCATGCCCCGGCAGATCGAAAGCCATCTCCTATTGATTTTGCGCGACCAACCCGAGCATCACATCACGGTGCCGCTTCATTCACCGTTGCGGATCGGGACGATGGCTGCTGTGCTCGACGACGGGGCAAACCGCGACGTGGAGCCGGCCACGCTGCTGGCGGGATTGTTGGGATATGGCGGTGGATGAAGATGCGCCCATTGCCATCTCTGCCTTACAGCACTGGAGCTATTGCCCGCGCCAGTGCGCATTGATCCACGTCGAGCAGGTGTTCTCTGAAAACGTGTTTACTTCCCGCGGACGTGCCGTCCATGCGCTGGTCGATCAACCCGGCGCAGAGCGCGACGGCACGATCCGCATCGAGCGCGCGATGCCGTTATGGAGCGATGCGCTTGGGTTGAGCGGCAAGGCCGATCTGGTGGAGTTTTCCGCCGACGGCTCGGCGTACCCGGTCGAGTACAAGCACGGTCCCCGCCGCGTGCGGCGCCATGATGAATTGCAACTGGGTGCCCAGGCCATGTGCCTGGAGGAAATGACCGGCAAGCCGGTGCCGCTGGGTGCGATCTTCCACTTCAGCTCGCGCCGACGACGCGAGGTGGAGATCGACGATCTGCTTCGTGCGGATGTCATCAGCGCGATTGCTGCTGTACGAATGATGCTGGGAAGTCCGGTACTGCCGCCGCCAGCCAATGACAAACGCTGTCGGAACTGTTCGCTGATCGAACTGTGTCAGCCGGCCGTTGTGGCGGAGCAGAAGCGTTATGCGAGCTTGCTGAATGGTCTGTTCGAGGTGGGCGGATGAGTGATGCCTGGAACGTGCTGAACACGCTGTACGTCATGACGGCGGGCAGCTATCTCCATCTCGACAACGACACGGTTCGCATCGAAGTGGAGCGGGAAACCCGGCTTCGCGTGCCGCTGCATCACCTCGGCGCGATAGTCGTGTTTGGTGACATCCTGTTCTCGCCCGCCCTGATCGGACGGTGCGCCGGGCAGGGCATCACCATCACTCTTCTGGATCGCAATGGCCGGTTCATGGCGCGGGTGGAAGGGCCTGTGTCCGGGAACGTGTTGTTGCGGCGCGCGCAGCATGAGCAGGCAATGTGTGGCGAAAGATCGCTGGAACTGGCCCGCCGGTTTGTTGCAGGAAAACTTCGCAACAGCCGGATCCTGCTTCAGCGCGGCGCGCGTGAAACCACTGACAGCGATGACAAGGCCACTCTCGACGCCGCCACTCGGAAGTTTGACGCTTCGTTGCGAGCGGCAGCGGTGGCTGCCGATGCGGATGCCTTGCGGGGAGTGGAAGGGGAAGCCGCCCGGACCTACTTCGCCGCGCTCAATGCTGTGCTCAAACCGGCAACGCGAGAGCACTTCGGCATCATAGGGCGGCATCGAAGGCCACCTCGTGACCGCATCAATGCACTCCTTTCCTATCTGTACACCCTCCTGACCCATGATTGCCGAAGCGCGCTGGAAAGTGTCGGGCTGGATCCCCAGGTGGGCTATCTGCACGTATTGCGTCCTGGACGGCCGGCCCTGGCACTGGATCTGGTCGAGGAGTTTCGCAGCGTGGTGGCGGATCGCCTCGCGCTGACCCTGATCAATCGCGGTCAACTCAAGCACACCGATTTCAGGATTACCGAGGGCGGAGGTGTGCTGCTCGATGATGATGCCCGGCGGACCATTGGCGTGGCGTGGCAGGAACGAAAGAAGGACACTCTCAGACACCCGCTGCTGGGAACCGAGGTGCCGATCGGAATTCTGCCGCTGTTGCAGGCGAGGCTGCTGGCTCGGACCCTGCGTGGAGATGTTCCCAGCTATTTGCCGTTTCTTGCGAGGTGAACCATGCTGGTGATCGCGTGTTACGACGTTTCAACCGAAACCCGTGAGGGGCGACGACGGCTGCGCCGGGTGGCAAAGGCCTGTGAAGCCGTCGGCCAGCGAGTTCAGAAGTCTGTTTTCGAGTGCAGGGTGAATGGCCGCCAGTTCGAGGAGTTGGAGCGCCAGTTGCTTGGCATCATTGATGACCGTACAGACTGCCTTCGGTTCTACCGGCTCACCGAACCGGTAGAACTGCATGTGAAAGAGCATGGCAATTTCCGCGCTGTGGACTTCGACGGTCCACTTGTCATCTGATGGCCGCGCGAACCCCAAGCGACCTGGAAAACCCCGTCGGGTTCGCGCTTAGCCCAAGCGGTTGTCACGCACAGACTTTTTGATGAGGGATCATGTCATCTCCTGACGAAAACCGATCTTTCAACGCAGGTTCGTGTAATCTCATGCACAACCAGCTTTGCGATCAATACCTTGCAAGGGTGGCGTCGCCCGGTCCAACCCGACCGGGCGCGGATTGAAACGTTGGTCGCCATCTTCACCGGCACGGGGAACCAGGTCGCCCGGTCCAACCCGACCGGGCGCGGATTGAAACTACGGCTACGCCGTGGCCGAGCTGCTGTACAAGGTCGCCCGGTCCAACCCGACCGGGCGCGGATTGAAACCAGCCATGAGCGCCGCCTTGCTGTCCGGCCCGTTGTCGCCCGGTCCAACCCGACCGGGCGCGGATTGAAACAATCGAAAGGACATCGCGGGGCGTCCTGCTGCGGGTCGCCCGGTCCAACCCGACCGGGCGCGGATTGAAACCAGGCCGTCGCGTCGAGCGTGTCCTACGGCAAGCGGTCGCCCGGTCCAACCCGACCGGGCGCGGATTGAAACCCGGTCGTTTTGGCCGGCCTGACGCTCGCCGCGGTGTCGCCCGGTCCAACCCGACCGGGCGCGGATTGAAACTCCGTACGCGAACTTGACTGGCTCGCCGTTTTTGTCGCCCGGTCCAACCCGACCGGGCGCGGATTGAAACCTGAGTCCGGATGCTGGATTTGGGCAAGAGGAGCGTCGCCCGGTCCAACCCGACCGGGCGCGGATTGAAACCGGCGGACATGGCTGGAAACGACTTCGAGGATGGTCGCCCGGTCCAACCCGACCGGGCGCGGATTGAAACAGGATACTGGTGGCTGCAGGGAAGGCCCGGGCCAGTCGCCCGGTCCAACCCGACCGGGCGCGGATTGAAACATCGGCGGCCTGGCGGCAGCGTCGGACAGCCGGGGTCGCCCGGTCCAACCCGACCGGGCGCGGATTGAAACTTGTAGAGATCTGCGAAGTGTCGCCGGAACAGGGTCGCCCGGTCCAACCCGACCGGGCGCGGATTGAAACGGTAATGCTTGCGCAGGGTTTTTGCGTCGATCTCGTCGCCCGGTCCAACCCGACCGGGCGCGGATTGAAACACCATCGTCGATGACCTGCTGGCAGGGCTGATCATGTCGCCCGGTCCAACCCGACCGGGCGCGGATTGAAACAACAGCGTGCCGGTGTGATACCAGTAGCCGGTGGGTCGCCCGGTCCAACCCGACCGGGCGCGGATTGAAACGGGGTTTGGTTTTCATGTCGGGCTCGCGTAGGTGGTCGCCCGGTCCAACCCGACCGGGCGCGGATTGAAACTCGATTGGTGCCTACGAAGATGCCGGGGACGTGATGTCGCCCGGTCCAACCCGACCGGGCGCGGATTGAAACAGGCCGCACTGGATACCTCCCACAGCCGCACCCGGTCGCCCGGTCCAACCCGACCGGGCGCGGATTGAAACACGTGCCGCATGGCTGACAGCACGGTCTGGAATAGGTCGCCCGGTCCAACCCGACCGGGCGCGGATTGAAACCGATCCCTCGACCCGCCCCCATCCGATGCCGTGGCGTCGCCCGGTCCAACCCGACCGGGCGCGGATTGAAACCCACGCCGTTGCCGCCTGCCTGTGCCCGTCCGCGTCGCCCGGTCCAACCCGACCGGGCGCGGATTGAAACTGTTCCCGGAGAACCGTTGGAAGTGCGTCTGTGTGTCGCCCGGTCCAACCCGACCGGGCGCGGATTGAAACAGGATCGTGTCCTTGTGCGGGTACTGGTCAATGAGTCGCCCGGTCCAACCCGACCGGGCGCGGATTGAAACATCGGCGGTGGGCGCAGAGCCCACGGCCTCGGGGTCGCCCGGTCCAACCCGACCGGGCGCGGATTGAAACCAGTCGTCGGGCCGCAGGTGCTGCTGCCGGCCGTCGTCGCCCGGTCCAACCCGACCGGGCGCGGATTGAAACGATAAGTGCGAAGAGCGCAAGCAGCAGGCCGACGCCGGTCGCCCGGTCCAACCCGACCGGGCGCGGATTGAAACTGGTGGAAGGCGCTGACGGGTCCGACCTGCCGCTGTCGCCCGGTCCAACCCGACCGGGCGCGGATTGAAACCAGTTCCGGGATCTGCGCGCAAAAGCGGCGACAGGTCGCCCGGTCCAACCCGACCGGGCGCGGATTGAAACGATGATTTCCCGCGTATTTACGTCTCTTTCTCTGTCGCCCGGTCCAACCCGACCGGGCGCGGATTGAAACGAGTCCCACCTTCGGCACCAATCACTTAGCTAGGTCGCCCGGTCCAACCCGACCGGGCGCGGATTGAAACACTGGTCGCCGACCTGGGCATCAACCTTGACAGCGTCGCCCGGTCCAACCCGACCGGGCGCGGATTGAAACGCGTCCGGCGTAGATCTGCACCTCGGCATCCCGCGTCGCCCGGTCCAACCCGACCGGGCGCGGATTGAAACATCCATTGACCGGCTGCCGCGGCAGCTGCGCGACCGTCGCCCGGTCCAACCCGACCGGGCGCGGATTGAAACGCACAGCTGGCCGAGCTGTGGCAGACCGCACCGGTCGCCCGGTCCAACCCGACCGGGCGCGGATTGAAACCTGTTCGGCGAAGTGGAGCGCGGCACCGCACTGCGGTCGCCCGGTCCAACCCGACCGGGCGCGGATTGAAACTACAAGCGCGACGGCCAGATCGTTGCCCACACCCGTCGCCCGGTCCAACCCGACCGGGCGCGGATTGAAACCCCAAAATCCAGTCGGCCAGATCGGCCATCAGCAGGTCGCCCGGTCCAACCCGACCGGGCGCGGATTGAAACGACGAAATCACGCCGGAGGAAGCGTCCGATTGGTCGTCGCCCGGTCCAACCCGACCGGGCGCGGATTGAAACCAGTCGTCGGCCAGACGACAGATGCGCGGGTCGTGTCGCCCGGTCCAACCCGACCGGGCGCGGATTGAAACCGGCCAGGGCGTCTTTTACGCCGGCGAGTTCGTCGTCGCCCGGTCCAACCCGACCGGGCGCGGATTGAAACGACGCCCGCAGCCGCCAGCCGGCGGCGCTGGTGCAGTCGCCCGGTCCAACCCGACCGGGCGCGGATTGAAACGAGATCCAGGGTGTCAAAGACCTGGTTGAACTTGGTCGCCCGGTCCAACCCGACCGGGCGCGGATTGAAACGATGGTGCGGCCGGCGGCTTGGCCCAGTGCCTGGGGTCGCCCGGTCCAACCCGACCGGGCGCGGATTGAAACCTGGCCGGTGAGTACGCCGGCGCGGGCAAGGATGGTCGCCCGGTCCAACCCGACCGGGCGCGGATTGAAACGCGCAACCCCTGTGCATTTGATCCGCCAGCCCAGTGTCGCCCGGTCCAACCCGACCGGGCGCGGATTGAAACCGCGACTGCTACCAGCTCCCGGACGACAGCCGGCTGTCGCCCGGTCCAACCCGACCGGGCGCGGATTGAAACATCGTCGTCATGAGGCTTTCTCCATTGGGCTAATGTCGCCCGGTCCAACCCGACCGGGCGCGGATTGAAACGGCATCCCACTTGGCGTCACGCCGCTGTTGCAGTCGTCGCCCGGTCCAACCCGACCGGGCGCGGATTGAAACCCTGGTCAAGAACATGCAGGCCCTGACCGAAGAGGGTCGCCCGGTCCAACCCGACCGGGCGCGGATTGAAACGACGGTAATGCGCGGATCGGCCAGGCAGGCGGCTGTCGCCCGGTCCAACCCGACCGGGCGCGGATTGAAACAAGGTCAATGAGGCCGGTTCCAGCGACATGCTGCGTCGCCCGGTCCAACCCGACCGGGCGCGGATTGAAACCTGCCGGCCGCGGTTGGCCAGGATGTTGCTGCCGTCGCCCGGTCCAACCCGACCGGGCGCGGATTGAAACACCATCCCCGCCGGTGGCTTCGGCGGCGGCTGGGGTCGCCCGGTCCAACCCGACCGGGCGCGGATTGAAACGTGCCTGTGCATACGCATCCGACACCGCCACGCCGGTCGCCCGGTCCAACCCGACCGGGCGCGGATTGAAACACGGCAGCCGATGCTCGAGTACCGGCACTGGTCCGTCGCCCGGTCCAACCCGACCGGGCGCGGATTGAAACTTGGACTCATCCAGTTGCAGCCAGCCGATAGCCCGTCGCCCGGTCCAACCCGACCGGGCGCGGATTGAAACACCGCGTGGTCGCCATCGGTGAATCCGAACGCCCGTCGCCCGGTCCAACCCGACCGGGCGCGGATTGAAACACGTCTGCCGCGACATCCAGCATCCGGCTACGCGTCGCCCGGTCCAACCCGACCGGGCGCGGATTGAAACAGGCCATCCACGCGCCAGGTGCCATCGGCGCGGCGTCGCCCGGTCCAACCCGACCGGGCGCGGATTGAAACAACCAGGGCGATGCCGGCGAGCTCAACCTGCAGGTCGCCCGGTCCAACCCGACCGGGCGCGGATTGAAACATCCTCGCGGTCCAGCTTGGCCAGGTGGGCGTCGAGTCGCCCGGTCCAACCCCCGACCGGGCGCGGATTGAAACAGGCTGATCGTGCCCGGCGCGGTGACGCCGTCGCCGTCGCCCGGTCCAACCCGACCGGGCGCGGATTGAAACGACGCCTCCGGAGACTGTGGGCGGGGTGTAGACGGGTCGCCCGGTCCAACCCGACCGGGCGCGGATTGAAACCATCCTCGCTGGCGTCGAATCCCTCCCCGCGCGTCGCCCGGTCCAACCCGACCGGGCGCGGATTGAAACAGGAATCTCCCCACCAGGACGGCAGCTTGTTGCCGTCGCCCGGTCCAACCCGACCGGGCGCGGATTGAAACCGTCCATCAACGATGGCCCGAGCATTTCCCGGTGGTCGCCCGGTCCAACCCGACCGGGCGCGGATTGAAACGGCCGGGATCGGCTCGATCACTGTGCGGACAGTTTGTCGCCCGGTCCAACCCGACCGGGCGCGGATTGAAACCAGTCGCCGTCCAGCATCGCCCGCACAAGGTCCGTCGCCCGGTCCAACCCGACCGGGCGCGGATTGAAACACGTACACCGCCGGGCGCACCGGCTCCATACCAGTCGCCCGGTCCAACCCGACCGGGCGCGGATTGAAACACACCGACAGCAAAGGCGATCTCGCCGACGGACAGGTCGCCCGGTCCAACCCGACCGGGCGCGGATTGAAACATGCGATCAGACTCCAGACAACCGCCACGGCGATGTCGCCCGGTCCAACCCGACCGGGCGCGGATTGAAACATCCCACCGTGGGCCGAGCCGGCCGACGCCGATTGTCGCCCGGTCCAACCCGACCGGGCGCGGATTGAAACCGGCATCGACTCGATGCCGAGGTCGAACAACTCAGTCGCCCGGTCCAACCCGACCGGGCGCGGATTGAAACCTGCGCGAGATGGAAGAGGCCACCGGCGGCAACGCGTCGCCCGGTCCAACCCGACCGGGCGCGGATTGAAACGTCCCGGCAGCGTTGGGCAGCGGCTTGATAGGTCGTCGCCCGGTCCAACCCGACCGGGCGCGGATTGAAACATTCTCCGCGGCCCGGCGGCAAGGTCAGGGATGGTCGCCCGGTCCAACCCGACCGGGCGCGGATTGAAACAGCAGATTGGCTACGACGGCCGCGTGATCGCCACGTCGCCCGGTCCAACCCGACCGGGCGCGGATTGAAACAGCGCCACGGCCCTGCAGGCCAAGGGCTTGACTGGTCGCCCGGTCCAACCCGACCGGGCGCGGATTGAAACTGCTGAAGCGCCTCCAACACCCGATGCTGGCCACGTCGCCCGGTCCAACCCGACCGGGCGCGGATTGAAACGGCCCGCTGTCGGCACTGTCGCCGATGGAGCAGCTTGTCGCCCGGTCCAACCCGACCGGGCGCGGATTGAAACCAAAAAATCACCACCACCCGCTCCAGCGCGAGCGTCGCCCGGTCCAACCCGACCGGGCGCGGATTGAAACGAGAAAGCCGAACTGTTGCGCGCCGGCGATGAAGGTCGCCCGGTCCAACCCGACCGGGCGCGGATTGAAACGGCCTGAGCGGCGGGCCGATTGATGCCACCTGGGCGTCGCCCGGTCCAACCCGACCGGGCGCGGATTGAAACCCCGAATCCAGCCGGGCGCGGACGCTGGGCAAGCGTCGCCCGGTCCAACCCGACCGGGCGCGGATTGAAACAGCGCGACGCCGCCGACGATGAGCAGCAGCACCAGGTCGCCCGGTCCAACCCGACCGGGCGCGGATTGAAACCGGCAGGCAATGGGCTGCAACACGCCGGGCCGGGCGTCGCCCGGTCCAACCCGACCGGGCGCGGATTGAAACATGATGGCGGCGGCCATGGAGGCGGCGACCTTGGTCGCCCGGTCCAACCCGACCGGGCGCGGATTGAAACGACTCAATGGCGAGTTCACCGCCGAGGATCTGGACGTCGCCCGGTCCAACCCGACCGGGCGCGGATTGAAACCGGTGACTTGTGTCGCGGTGCAGCATGGGCCGAGGTCGCCCGGTCCAACCCGACCGGGCGCGGATTGAAACGGTGCGCACCGCCCGCGCGAGTTCGGCGGTGAGGTCGCCCGGTCCAACCCGACCGGGCGCGGATTGAAACCCGCGGCCGCTGCGGCTCAACGGCCACGGCCATCGTCGCCCGGTCCAACCCGACCGGGCGCGGATTGAAACACCGAGTGGCTGGGCCGCAACGCCGATGCCGCCGGTCGCCCGGTCCAACCCGACCGGGCGCGGATTGAAACGATGGCACTGGCACCGTCACGCTCACTTCCACCGGTCGCCCGGTCCAACCCGACCGGGCGCGGATTGAAACCAGTGCCGCACCCATTCCCCTGCCGGCATCCGCCGGTCGCCCGGTCCAACCCGACCGGGCGCGGATTGAAACAGTAGTCGGCGAGCGTGGGACATGCTGCCTCCATTGTCGCCCGGTCCAACCCGACCGGGCGCGGATTGAAACCGGCGCCGGGGGTGAGCCGGGCGCGGACGGTGGGTCGCCCGGTCCAACCCGACCGGGCGCGGATTGAAACGGCCTGGGCGCGACCAGCGTGGCCAAGCTTTTTGTCGCCCGGTCCAACCCGACCGGGCGCGGATTGAAACGTGGCGGATGATGGCCTCAACCAGCGGGCGCATGGTCGCCCGGTCCAACCCGACCGGGCGCGGATTGAAACACTGGTCGACCGCCGAGCGGCTCGCCGATGCGCAGTCGCCCGGTCCAACCCGACCGGGCGCGGATTGAAACCTCCGGGTCTGACCATTTGACATCGTGCTCAGCCGTCGCCCGGTCCAACCCGACCGGGCGCGGATTGAAACCGGATCGAGGAAATCCGCATCAGCACGATGGACGTCGCCCGGTCCAACCCGACCGGGCGCGGATTGAAACCGGTGTGGCATCTGCACGAGTCTCTGGGATGGCTGGTCGCCCGGTCCAACCCGACCGGGCGCGGATTGAAACGCGTACTGCTCGGCCAGGTGGTGGTCGTCGTCGTCGCCCGGTCCAACCCGACCGGGCGCGGATTGAAACCAGGCGGGCGCGGCGCGCTTCGGCGTGGACCATGGTCGCCCGGTCCAACCCGACCGGGCGCGGATTGAAACTTCTCCAGGGCGAGCTGGTGACGATGCCGAAAACGTCGCCCGGTCCAACCCGACCGGGCGCGGATTGAAACATGGTTTCCTCCGTTGTGGATTGCTGCCTAACCACGTCGCCCGGTCCAACCCGACCGGGCGCGGATTGAAACCTCGACGCTGCGATGGTGCGTCGTCACGCGCTGGTCGCCCGGTCCAACCCGACCGGGCGCGGATTGAAACACGACAAACCCATGCACTGGTTCCGCCCGCAGCGTCGCCCGGTCCAACCCGACCGGGCGCGGATTGAAACAACAACGTCATCAATTACGGCGGCCGCATTGCCGAGGTCGCCCGGTCCAACCCGACCGGGCGCGGATTGAAACGCCAAGTTCATGCGCTGGTGGTCGCGCACCGGCGTCGCCCGGTCCAACCCGACCGGGCGCGGATTGAAACCAGGATCCGCCGATTCAGCGCCTTGCGGTCATCGGTCGCCCGGTCCAACCCGACCGGGCGCGGATTGAAACACCGCCACCGCCACGCCGGCCGCGCCGGTGTTGCGTCGCCCGGTCCAACCCGACCGGGCGCGGATTGAAACAGATATCAACGAGATCAAACGCGCGGACCACTTCGTCGCCCGGTCCAACCGTCCGCTTGGCGTGTGCCTGGGAACGCAGTCTCCCAGCAAGGGGACGGCGTGGAGTGGCTCCAGCCGACGCCGCCTCAGCCAGCGGCGCTGCTGCTGCGGCCGGCCGCGAGCGTGGGCAGTTGCGGCCAGCGCTTGAGGATGGCGGCCTTGATGCCGGCGGCGTCCAGGCCACATTCGGTGAGCAGTTCGCCGCGGCTGGCGTGGTCCAGGAAGACATCGGGCAGGCCCAGGGTCAGCACCGGCGTCTGCACGCCTTCGCGCGCCAGCAGTTCCAGTACGGCGCTGCCGGCGCCGCCGGGCAGGGCGTTGTCTTCCAGGGTCACCAGGCCGTCGTGGCTGCGGGCCATTTCCAGCACCAGGGCTTCATCCAGCGGTTTGACGAAGCGCATGTTGACTGCGCTCAGGTCGAGCTCGTTGGCCACCTGTTCGGCCTCGGTCAGCAGGGTGCCGAAGGCGAGCAGGGCCAGGCCCTGGCCGCGACGACGCAACTGCGCTTTGCCGATCGGCAACGACGTCAGGCCGGGGTTGATGGCAACGCCGGGGCCGGTGCCGCGCGGATAGCGCACCGCGGCCGGGCCCGGGTGCTGGAAGCCGGTGCTCAGCAGTTGCCGGCATTCGTTCTCGTCGGCCGGCGCCATCACCACCATGTTGGGGATGCAGCGCAGGTAGCTGATGTCGAAGCTGCCGGCGTGGGTGGCGCCGTCCGGGCCGACCACGCCGGCGCGGTCGATGGCGAACAGCACGTCCAGATCCTGCAGGGCGACATCGTGGATGAGCTGGTCGTAGGCGCGCTGCAGGAAGGTGGAGTAGATCGCCACCACCGGCTTCATGCCTTCGATCGCCATGCCGGCGGCCAGGGTTACGCTGTGCTGTTCGGCGATGCCGACATCGAAATAGCGCTCGGGATATTCGCGCGAGTAGCGCACCATGCCCGAGCCTTCGCGCATCGCTGGGGTGATCGCCAGCAGGCGCGGTTCGACGGCGGCCATATCGCACAGCCAGTCGCCGAAGATCTTGGTGTAACTGGGTTTTTCCGGCCCGGTTTTTTTCACCAGGCCGCGTGTCGGATCGAACGGGGTGACCGCGTGGTAGCCGATCTGGTCGGATTCGGCCTGCTGATAACCCTTGCCCTTCTTGGTGATGATGTGCAGCAGGCGCGGCCCGCGCAGTTCCTGCAGGGTTCGCAGGGCGTTGAGCAGGGTCGGCAGGTCGTGGCCGTCGATCGGCCCGGTGTAGTGGAAGCCGAATTCCTCGAACAGGGTCGAAGGTACGAACATGCCTTTCCAGTGCTCCTCCCAGCGGCGCAGGAAGCGCCACAGCCAGGAGCCGCGGCGCAGGCGGCGCTTGGTGCGCTCGCGCATCTGCACCAGGGTCCGGTTGGTCAGCAGGCGGGCCAGGATCTTGGTCAGGGCGCCGACGTTCTCGGAGATCGACATCTGGTTGTCATTGAGAATGACCAGGACATCGGGCTCGGGGTACAGGTCGCCGCCGTGGTTGAGTGCTTCGAAGGCCATGCCGGCGGTCATCGCGCCGTCGCCGATCACGGCCACGGTGCGGCGGCTGTCGCCCTTGCGCAGGTTGGCGATGGCCATGCCCAGAGCGGCCGAGATCGAGGTTGAGGAATGGCCGACACCGAGCACGTCGTACTCGCTTTCATCGGGCTTGGGGAACGGCGCCAGGCCGGCGCGCTGCTTGATCGTGGCGATGCGGTCGCGGCGGCCGGTGAGGATCTTGTGCGGATAGCACTGGTGGCCGACATCCCAGACCAGGCGGTCGGTGGGCGTGTCGTACAGATAATGGAGGGCGACGGTCAGTTCGATCACGCCCAGGCCGGCACCGAAGTGGCCGCCGGACTGCGACACCGACTCGATCAGATACTCGCGCAACTCCCTGGCGACAGCGTCAAGCTCGTCTTCGGGCAGGTTGCGCAGGTCGGAGGGCGCGTCGATGCGCGCAAGCAGCGGATAGCGTTGGGAATCGATCATGAGGGCTCCTGAACCCGTCATTGTCCGCCAGCGCCCTGGCAGCGGCAAGCCGCCGGCATTTGCCGGTTGGGTATCGGGACAGTGTGCCGGCCGGGACCGGTGGGCCAGCCGTGGCACATGCCGCACGTTGTTTGTCGCCGGGGCAAGGATGCGGTCGCGGTATCCAGCCTTCAGCCCAAGTCAGGCCGGCCGGCGATTTCGTGGCAGGTGCGAGACCAGGAATTCCATTTGGTCGGCCAGGATATGGCGATTGGACAGGATCAGGTGTTCAACCCAACTGGGCCGGTACGGCACCGCCAGCAGCGGCATGCCGGCCTGGCCGGGGGTGCGCGCGCCCTTGCGGGCATTGCACGGGACGCAGGCGGAGACCACATTTTCCCAGCGGTCGTGACCTTCGCGCGACAGCGGCACGACATGGTCGCGGGTCAGGCCGCCGCGGCTGAAGCGCTCGCCGCAATACAGGCACAGTTGCCGGTCGCGGGCGAACAGGGCCGGATTGGTCAGCGCCGGCGACGGATTGCCGGGACTGGATCGGGATTGGCCGCGGCTGGCGACGATGGGGTGCAGGTGGATCAGGCTGCGCTGGCCGCTGGCACGGCTGATGCCGCCGCGGATGGTCAGGCAGGTTTCGCCCAGGGTCCAGGCGACGGCTTCGCGGACATAGAGACAGACTGCATCCTGCCAACTGATCCAGTCCAGAATGCGCCCGGTCGCATCCAGCGACAACACCCGGGTGGCATTCACCTCGTACACCGGCTCAAGCCTCCGCCAAGCAGTGAAACTCGCCCGAGAATAGCGCCATTTCCTGACAGATCATAGGCGGTCGGTCCTGGCCTGCGCCTCGGACCGGATCGCCCGCCTGAAACCGACCGGTGCCCAAACGGATCCGGGTGCGCGCGCATGCGCGAGGCCGCAGCTCGTCTACAATGGCACCGCTCATGACCCGCCCCGGCCTGCTCCTGTCGTTGATCCTGTTGCCGTCCCTGGCCTTGGCCCAGGGCGGGCCAGTGGCTGCGCCGGATGAATTCGATCCGTGGGAGCGCGGCAATCGCAAGGTGTTTGCCTTCAACGAGGGCGTGGACCGCTACCTGATCCGGCCGGTGGCTCGCGGCTATGTCACCGTCACCCCGTCCGGGGTGCGGCAGATAGTGGGCAATTTCTTCGGCAACCTGCGCTTGCCGTGGTCGGCAACCAATTCCCTGTTGCAGGGCAAGCCGGGCGATTCGGGGCGCAACCTGTCGCGGTTCGTGGTCAACAGCACGGTCGGCCTGCTTGGCCTGTTCGACCCGGCCAGCAAGTTCGGCATCTACGAACAGCAGGAAGACTTCGGCCAGACCCTGGCGGTGTGGGGCGTGGGCCAAGGGCCGTATCTGGTGCTGCCCTTCGTCGGACCCAGCTCGGTGCGTGATGGTGTTGGCGGCGGCCTGGACGGCTATGTCAGCGCCACCACCTATTACGCCCGCACCGAGGCCAATTACTGGCCCCAGGCGCTGGAGCTGATCAACCTGCGCGCGCAGTTGTTCCAGATCGAGTCCTATGTCGCCGACGCCTACGATCCGTATGTGTTCATGCGCGATGCCTACCGCCAGCGTCGGATCCACGCCATCCATGACGGCGATCCGCCACCGGAGCTGCTCGAGCAGTTGCTGATGCCCGAAGACGATCCGGCCGATCTGCTCGAAGACGACTGGTGATCCGCTGACGCCGGCTGTCGACGGCGTTCCGGGCAAGCATTCCTTTAGATCTATTGCGCTGCTGCGTGCAGCACCAGCGTGCGCCCTTGCAGCACTGGCTGCTCAGCCGTCATCGGCTGCTGTCTGGAAATTGCACTGTTCAGCGGCGTGCCTGTGCGGCGAAGTTTTCGCCGTTGGCTTGCCGGGTCGTGCTGTGGCAGCGGCTGCGGCGGGCGCAGTGTCATGGCGCGTTCCGGCTCGTGCTCAGGAAAGCAGATCGGCTTCCAGGTCGGCCAGGCGGGCCAGGGCACGCAGGCCGTCGGGCGCCTTGACCAGGCGCAGCGGCGTACCCTGCCGGAAGGCTTCCGCGCGCCATTGAACCAGCGCCGCCAGTCCGGCGCTGTCGCTGTTGCTCAAGCCACTCAGATCGGCGACCAGGCTGGCACAGTCCCGCGGCAGGGAGGCGACCAGGCGCTCCAGCGCCTGCGCGGCGGTGGCGAAAACCAACTGACCGCGCAGGCGCAGGCAATCGCCGTCGCGCGTGACCTGGAAGGCCGGGGCCGCCGCTGTTGTGTCCGGGGCCGTGGCTACCTTACCGACCATCAGGCGGCTCGAAGGCTTCGATGCCCTGGCTTTCCAGGCGCTCGGTGACCGCGTCGATGCTGCTGCGCGAGATCTCGGCAACGACCTGGTTGCGGTAGTTGGTGACATAGGAAATGCCTTCGATGACCACGTCGAAGGCCTTCCACTGCCCGGCGCGGGTCTTGCGGAAGGCGTAATCCACCGGCACCCGCGTGCCATCGTTGATCATCACCTGGGTGCGGATGGTGGTGCGGCGCTCGTTGAGCTCGCCGCGGAACGGCAGCACCCGCACCGAGCCGCGGGTGTACTGCAGCAGCGCCTCGCCGTAGCGGTTGATCAGCGAGTCGTAGAAGGCGCGGGTGAAGCGGGTGCGCTGCTCAGGCGTGGCCTCGCGGGCGTAGCGGCCCAGCACCAGCAGGGCGGCATAGTCGGTGTCGAAATCGCGCAGCACCACGTCGTCGATGACGGCATTGAGGGCGTTGCGGTCATTCATCAGTTCGTCGCGGCGCTGCTCCATGGTTTCGTCCAGGGTCGCGGCGATGCGCTCGACCACGGCGATGGGCGTGTCTTCGGCCTGCACCGGCAAGGTCAGGGTGAAGGCCAGCGCGGCCAGCATCAGGGCCGCCAGGTTGATCAGTCGCATGGGTTTGACTCCTAAGGTATCTGTGACGACAGGGCCGGCAGGGACTGGCGCGGTCAGTTGCCGCGTTCGCCGCCGCCGTCACCGCCGACCATGAATTTGCCGATCAGCTCCTCAAGCTGCAGTGACGACTCGGTCAGCAGGAACTCGTCGCCATCGACCAGAAACTCGGGGCTGCCACCGGGACGGATCGCCAGGAACTGGTCGCCGAGCAGACCACTGGTGAGGATGCTCAGGCTGGAATCCTCGGGCAGCTCCGAGAACTGGCTGTCGACATCGACATGGACCACCGCATCCAGGGCGGTGCCGTCCAGGCTGATCGAACGCACGGTGCCGATGGTGACCCCGGCCAGTTTCACCGGCGCGCGCTCCTTGAGCTGGCCGATGTTGGTGAAGCGGGCCTTCAGTTCATAGGTGTCGGCGGCGCGGAAGCCGGCCATGTTGGTGGTCTGGGTGGCCAGGAACAGCAGCGCGGCGAAGCCCAGCACGATGAACAGGCCGGTGCCGATCTCGAATGAGCGGTTGGCAGCCATGGGAGCTCCTACATCATGAATGCGGTGAGGACGAAATCGAAAGCCAGGATGGCGATCGCCGAATGGATCACGGTGCGGGTGGTGGCATAGGCAACGCCCTCGCCGGTGGGCTTGGCGTGATAGCCCTGGTAGGCGGCGATCAGCGCCACCAGCACGCCGAACACCAATGCCTTGAACACACCGGCCAGCAGGTCATCGACCAGGTCGACACTGCCGACCATGCTCGACCAGTAGGTGCCGTTGTCCAGGCCCAGCCAGAGCACCGCCGACCAGTGCGCGCCCATGATCGCCAGCGCGCTGAACACCACGCACAGCAAGGGCAGGGCGATGGTCGCAGCCAGGAAGCGCGGCGCCACGACATGGCGGATCGGGTCGACCGCCATCATTTCCATCGCCTCGATCTGCTGGGTCGAGCGCATCAGGCCGATCTCGGCGGTGATCGCGGTGCCGGCGCGGCCGGAGAACAGCAATGCCGCCACCACCGGGCTGAGCTCGCGGTACAGCGACAGCGCGGTCAGCGTGCCCAGCGCGCCGCTGGCACCGAACTGGTTGAGCGCGCTGTAAAACTGCAGGCCCAGCACCAGGCCGACGAACAGGCCGGAAATGATGATGATGGTCAGGCTCATCGCGCCGATGAACCAGAGCTGGCGCAAGTGCATGTCGAACCGGCGCAGGCTGCCGGGCAGCACCCGCAGGATGCGCATCAGGAAAGAGCCCATGGCGCCCAGGCGCTGGATGAAGTCCAGCAACGAACTGAACAGATCTTTCAGCGCCGTCATGTCGCCCCGCCTATGCCCAGCTCATCGGTCAGCGGCGCTGCCGGGTAATGGAACGGCACCGGGCCATCGCTGAGCCCGCGCAGGAACTGCTGCACCATTGGCGATGGATCGGCCTGCACCTGGTCAAAGGGGCCATCGGCAATGATGCCGCCGTCGGCGAGCACCACCAGGCGATCGGCGACGCGGCGCAGGTGCTCGATCTCGTGCGCCACCACCAGGCTGGTCACGCCCAGGGTGCGGTTGAGGGTGATGATCAGCTCGACCACGGCGGCGACTGCGATCGGATCCAGGCCGACGAAGGGTTCGTCGTAGAGCATCAGCTCCGGATCCAGGGCGATCGCCCGCGCCAGCGCCACGCGGCGGGCCATGCCGCCGGACAGTTCGGCCGGCATCAGCCCGGCCGCGCCGCGCAGGCCCACCGACTGCAGCTTGAGCAGCACCAGGGTGCGGATCAGCGGTTCGGGCAGGTCGGTGTTCTCGCGCAGCGGGAAGGCGACGTTGTCGAACACGGTCAGGTCGGTGAGCAGGGCGCCATGCTGGAACAGCATGCCCATGCGTCGGCGCAGGCGGTACAGCGGCTCGTGGTGCAATTGGCCGATATCCTCGCCCAGCACCGTTACCCGGCCCGAATCGAACGCCAGTTGCCCGGTCAGATGGCGCAGCAGGGTGGTTTTGCCGGTGCCACTGGGGCCCATGATCGCGGTCACCGAGCCGCGCGGCACCTCCAGGTCGATGCCATCGAAGATGCGCTTGCTGCCAAGCTGCGTGGTCAGCTTGCGGATGGCGACCGCCGGCGGTGGGCGGGATCCCGGATTGGCTGCGGCAGGGTCAGTCAAGGCAGATCGGCCTGGCGGGAAGAAAAGGGTGAGTGATGCACTCGCCGGGGTGCCGGCGCGGCCCTTCGGATGCGGCCGGAAATTCCAGTGACGCAAGGGGCTGCGGGGGTGCCGAGCCGCCTCGTGTCGACGGTGGCGGCTAGTGTGCCATAGTGCCGGATGGGTCGCGGCGGGGCGTTCAGCGCCCGTACCGGCTGCCCGGCCGGCGGACTCAGCCACCGGCCAATGTCCGCCGCCATGGCGGCTAACCAGGCCAGGAGCAGCGGTGGCAGGTGGTCGATCAGACAGTGTGAGCGCAGGCTTGGCTGGCGTGTCCCGGGGCCATGATGACGGCATCGGCGATGGTCGCCGCGACGTTGCCCGGTGGACTTGCTGGCTGCTCAGCGACGGCGCTGCCGGCAACCGCAATCAGGCCCAGGCTCTGGCCGGCGCAATGGCGCTGGACGCGCGGCCGATCACGATCCGGTTGCGCCGGCCCTGGTCCTGGCTGGCACCGACCGGCCCGGGTGATGTCCGGCGGGCATTGATGCCGGAGGTGGCCGAGCTGTTGGTGCCGCCCTGGCCGGATCTGGCCATCGGTTGCGGCCGCGCCGGAGCCCTGGCCACGCTCGGACTGGCTCGGCTGTCCGGTGGCGGCACACGCACGGTGCAGATCCTGGATCCGCGTCGCCACCGGCAGCGCTTCGATGCCTTGGTGGTGCCGGCTCATGATGGCCTGAGTGGCGGCAACGTGATCACCACATTGGGTGGTTTGAATGACATCGACGATGCCTGGCTGGCGCGTGGCCGGCAGGCATTTCCGCATCTGGGCACGCTGCCATCGCCCCGAGTGGCGGTGCTGGTCGGCGGCCCGACGCGCGCGCTGGCCCTGGATGCCGCTTATGTCGATGGCTTGTTGTCGACTCTGGAACAGTGGGCCGGGCACGGGGCCAGCTTTCTGGTGACCTGTTCACGGCGCACGCCACCGGTACTGGCCGGGCACCTGCGCCAGCGCTTCGCGGCCTGGCCGGGGGTATTCTGGGCCGGTCCGGAAGACGGCGATAACCCCTATGCCGGCCTGCTCGGCTGGGCCGAGCGGATCGTGGTGACGCCGGATTCGGCCAATCTGCTGACCGAGGCCTGTGCCACTGGTGTGCCAGTGCGGGTGCATGAACCGGCGCGGGTGCGGGGCAAGATGGCGGGCCTGTTGCAGGCGCTGATGGCCAGCGGCCGGGTGCGGCCGCTGCAGGTGGATTTCCAGGAATTTTCCGCGCCACCGCTGCGTGAACTGCCGGCCGTGGTGGCCGCGGTGCGCCAGCGACTGGGCCGATCCGCTGGCGCCGACAGGCTCTGACGCCGACACGACTGCCGGCAGCGGCGAATGATCGCCGCATGGCCTGGAACACCGGCAAGGCAGTTGCAGCAACGCCGGCCGGACACCTTCCCGGCCGGCGCAATGCTTCAGGTTCCCCTGACTGGCGTTGTCAGCCGTCCAGTTGCTTGAGTTCAGCGGCCAGGTCACCTGCCACGGCATTGCCGTCGCCATACAGCAGGCGCGCGTTTTCGCCGTAGAACAGGGCGTTCTCGATGCCGGCAAAGCCGCGGCCCTTGCCGCGCTTGATGATGATCACATTGCGCGCCTGGTCGACATCCAGGATCGGCATGCCGTAGATCGGCGAAGCCGGGTCGGTGCGGGCGACCGGGTTGACCACGTCGTTGGCGCCGATCACCAGGGCGACATCGGTGTTCTTGAACTCCGGGTTGATGTCGTCCATGTCGACGATCAGGTCGTAGGGCACGCCGGCCTCGGCCAGCAGCACGTTCATGTGCCCGGGCATGCGTCCGGCCACCGGGTGGATGGCGAACTTGACCTTGACCCCGCGCGCCATCAGGCCCTGGCAGAACTCCCACAGCTTGTGCTGGGCCTGGGCCACGGCCATGCCGTAGCCGGGCACCACCACCACGCGCTCGGCCCAGGCCATCAGCGAGGCGGCATCGGCGGCATCGATCGGCTTTTGCTCACCGTCGATGTCGCCACCGCTGCCGCTGGCGGCAATGCCGGCGAACAGCACGTTGCTCAGCGGCCGGTTCATCGCCTTGGCCATGAGCTGGGTGAGCAGGGTGCCGGCGGCGCCGACCACGGTGCCGGCGATGATCATCGCCTCGTTGTCGAGCACGAAGCCTTCGAAGGCCACGGCCAGGCCGGTCAGGGCGTTGTATAGGGAGATCACCACCGGCATGTCGGCGCCACCGATCGGCAGCGTCATCAGCACGCCCAGCAGCAGGGCCAGGGCGAAGAAGGCGATCAGCACGCCCTGGTCGGGCGCCACCACCAGCCAGCCGCCCAGGCCGAGCACGGCCAGCAGCAACAGGCCGTTGAGCGGGTTCTGGCCCGGCCACAGGAAGCGCCGGTCGAGCCAGCCCTGCAACTTGGCGAAGGCGATCATCGAACCGGAGAAGGCAACGGCGCCGATAATGCCGCCGGCCACGGCCAGGCTTGCCGGCACCGGTGCCACCACCAGGCTGCCGGCACCGGCCTTGTACAGTTCCACCGCACCGATCGCCGCCGCCGAACCGCCGCCCATGCCGTTGTACAAGGCCACCATCTGCGGCATGTCGGTCATCGCCACGCGCTGGCCGGTCCACCAGGCCAGGCCGCCGCCGATGGCGATGGCGACCAGCATCAGCAGGTAGTTGTGCATGTCCGGCATGAAGAAGGTGGCGACCGTGGCCACCACCATGCCGATGCCGGCCTGGACGATGCCGCGCCGCGCAGTACGCGGCGAGCCCATGCGCTTGAGGCCGTAGATGAACAGGAAGGCGGCGATGAAATAACAGGCCTTGATGATCATTGGCAGCCACGACTGGAGTGCGCTCATTTATCGTCTCCTCGGCTGCTCTTGAACATCTGCAGCATGCGTTCGGTGACGACATACCCGCCGGCGGCATTGCCGGCACCCAGCAGCACGGCGATGAAACCGATGGTCTGCTCGACCGGCCCCTGGGCATGGCCCAGCGCGATCATCGCGCCGACCAGCACGATGCCATGCACGAAGTTGGAGCCGGACATCAGCGGCGTGTGCAGGATCACCGGCACCCGGCCGATGATTTCGTGGCCGGTGAAAGCGGCCAGCATGAAGATGTAAAGAGCCAGGAAACCGTCCATCAGCCAATTGCCTCCCGGGTCGGTGCGTGACGGATCTGTCCGTCGTGGGTCAGGCAGCTTCCGGCCACCAGGTCGTCATCGAAATCGATCGCCAGCGCGCCTTCCTTGACCAGCAACTGGGCGAAGGTGAGCAGGTTGCGCGCGAACATCTCGCTGGCGTGGGTGGCGGTGCGCGCCGGCAGGTTGACCGGGCCGATGATGCGCACGCCGTTGCTGTCCACGGTTTCGCCGGCCCGGGTCAATTCGGTGTTGCCACCGGTTTCGGCGGCCAGGTCGACGATCACCGCGCCCGGTTTCATCCCTGAAATCATCGCCGCGCTGATGATCTTCGGCGCCGGCCGGCCCGGCACCGCCGCGGTGGTGACCAGCACATCGATACCTTTCAGATGCTGCGCCAGCGCCACCTGCTGCTGCTCGCGCTCCTGCGCGGTCAACTCGCGGGCATAGCCACCTTCGCCGGCGGCGCTGACGCCCAGATCCAGGAAGCGGGCGCCCAGGGATTCGATCTGCTCTTTTGTTTCCGGCCGAACATCGAAGCCTTCCACCATCGCGCCCAGCCGGCGCGCGGTGGCGATCGCCTGCAGGCCGGCGACACCGGCACCGACCACCAGCACTTTGCTTGGCCGCACCGTGCCGGCGGCCGTGGTCAGCATCGGGAAGAACTTGGGCGCCGCCTCGGCGGCGATCAGCATCGCCTTGTAGCCGGCCGCCGCCGCCTGCGATGACAGGATATCCATGGCCTGGGCGCGGGTCGTGCGTGGCAGCAGTTCCAGCGCGAACGAGGTGATGCCGCCGTCGCGCAGTGCCTTGACCAGATCATGTTCGCGATAAGGCGCCAGCGCGCCGATCAGCACGCTGCCGCGGCGCATCCTGGCCACGGTGGCGGCGTCGGGTGGCTGTACCGCGAACAGGATGTCGGCCTGGGCACGGACGGCATCGGCGTCGGCCTGGAAGCTGGCCTGCCCGTATGCGGTGTCGGCAAAGCCGGCAGCCAGTCCGGCGCCGGTTTCGATCACCAGCTCGATGCCGGCGCCGGCCAGTTTTTTGGCCACCTCCGGCGCCATGGCGACGCGCCGCTCGCCTTGTGCCGTTTCCCTGATGACACCGATCCTGACTGCCATGAAGCCTCCCGATTGTGCCCGCCCGATGGTAGCGGCCGGCTGTCAGCGGGCACAAGCTGCGCGGTGTCTGGGTTGGGATTGTCGATTGCCGCCGTGCCTGGCCGACACGATGGCCCGGTTCAGCCGTAGCGGGCAGCCAGCTCGCGGTATTGGGCAGCGAACTCACGACGCAGTTTCACCGGCTTGAGCACCTCCACGGCCGAACCGAAGCTGTGCAACCACCAGTGCAACTGGTCGGAATAATCCAGCCGCGCCACCACGCGGAAGTGCTCGCCGCCGGCCATTGGTCGCACCGTCTGGCCAGGTGCCAGGGGCCGCTCTTGCAGTTGCCGGGCCAGCCAGGCGTTGACCTTCAGCTCCAGGGTGATCGGCCACTGGTGCGAGTACTGGAAGCCGCGCATTTCCTGCAGATAGCGGCGCAGCGTGAACTCCGGCGGTGACTGGGCTTGTTCGTCGAGCAGAACGGCTGCCGACATCCGGTGCAGGGCGAACTGATAGGGATCATCGCCATCGACAAAGCTGGCGACCAGATAGACAACCTCGTCCATCACCACCAGCGCCAGCGGGTTCAGTAGATGTTCCTTGACGGCTTCGGCATTGGCGGCGCGATAGCGCACCTCCAGGCATCGGTTCTGCAGCAGCGCGTCATAGACCGTTGCCATCACGGTCTCGTCGGTGACTGGCGCCGGCCGATCCGGCCCCATCGGCACCATTGCTACCCGGTGCGACCAGTCGTGCAGCCCGCCGCTGCTGGCGGCCAGGGTGGCGTTGGCCAGGTCCAGTTGTGGGCCCAGGTGCGAATGCATTTCCCGCGGCAGCAGCCTGGCCAGGTAGTCGCCGACCAGACGGTAGGTCAGCGCCATCGCCGGGCTCAATGCCGGCAACTGGATCAAGGTGCTGCCCTTCACCCAGCTCCAGCCCTGCGGTTTGGTGTTGTCCCCGGCAATGGCGAACTTGCTGGACAGCTTGTTCAGATCGCGCTCGATGGTCCGGCGCTCGACGCGATAGCCGTCGCCGTGCAGCCGTGCCAGCAACTCGGTGACCGAGATTCTTCCGTGCTGCGGGATGTGCCGCAGCAGATGGATATGGCGGCTGACGGTATCGCCCACGAGTGCGCTCCAACAATCGATTGGGAGAACAGTATTTACCACCAATACGACAGGAACTGTCGCATCGCTCGCGGATAATGGTGGCCAGTTCACTACAAGGGAAGTCCGCCATGTCCCGTGCCACCCGCACCACCGCGTCCAAGTCTGTCCGCCGCCTGGCCCTGAATTCGGCCGAGGAGTTCGATGCTGCCCGGCTGGCTCTGCGCCTGTTGTTGACCGGCCTGCCCGCTTCCCGCCTGGAACGCCTGATCGATCGCTCCTGGGACGATGACTGGAACGATCTTATCGGCGTGGAAATGGTGCACAAGCGCCAGCGGGACGATTTCGATGACGAGTCGGCCAGGCTGTCCAAAGCGACACTGAAGGCGCAACTGAAATGGCTGGATGGGCAGCCGGCGCCGGGCATCGACCGGATCGCCAATGCCATTGACGAACTGGCCATGACCTTGCGCCTGGACGACACCGACAAGGCCGTGCTGCATGCCACCGCGCTCATCCACCGCAACCAGGCGCTGAGGGAGCTGGTCGATCAATGCGGTCGTTCAATGCACGGGCTGGAGGCGCACGATCTGCTGGCGATCGCGCAGGGCCTGTCGCGGCGCGCGGTCAAGAGTGCGATCGCCCGGACCGGCCGCCTGCAGCGCTACAGCCTGATCGAGTGGTCCCGGCACTACGGTGTGCCTGAGCCGGACGACGATTTCATGGAGTGGCTGAACGAAGACGACGCCGGCATCGCCCGCTTCCTGGCGCAACGCCTGCGCAGGTCGCCAGCGCCCGGCCTGAGCCTGGACGATTTCCCGCATCTGCCGGATGTTGATCGCATGCGCCAGTTGCTGGCGACTGCGGTCGGGCAGCAGCGTCCTGGCGTCAATGTCTTGATCTACGGCCCGCCGGGTACCGGCAAGACCGAACTGGCCCGGGCCCTGGCACGGGAGTGCGGCATCGAACTTCACGAAGTTCCGGTGGCCAGCAGCGATGGCGAACCGATCAGCGGCGAACGGCGCCTGGGTGCCTTCGCCTTCGCCCAGCGGCTGATGACCGAGCATGGCAACGCGGCGATGCTGTTCGATGAGGTCGAGGATGTGTTCGGTGCCGGCATGAACATTGGCGGCCTCTTCGGCTTCAATCCGGGCTATCGTCCGATCAAGGGCTGGATCAACGACCAGCTCGAATCCAATCCGGTGCCGACCTTCTGGCTCAGCAACGACATCGGTGCCATTGATCCGGCCCATATCCGTCGTTTTGACGAGGTGATCGAACTGCGCGTGCCGCCGATCCAGGTGCGCCGGCGAATCGTTTCCCGCCACTTCGGAACCGAGCTGATCTCGGCGGATTGCATCGAGCGCATCGCCGCCATCGACAGCGCGCCGCCGGCGCAGATCGAACGCACCGCACGCGCCGTGGCGACGTTGTACAACGCCGATGCTGGCCAGCACCCCAGCGACGATTTCGAAGACGACTTCCAGGACGATGTTTCGGCGCAGGCGGTCTTGCCGCGCGGCAAGGTGTGTCAGCGCGATGCCACCGCCCTGCGCCTGCTGGAAAATTCATTGCGCGCCATGGGCACGCTCCGCCACCTGCCGCGCCGCATGCTGCCCGAGCACTACGATCCGGCCCTGCTCAACATCGACGCTGATCTGGACGCCATCGCCACCCGGCTGCAGCATCAGCCCGAAGCGCGCCTGTGCCTGTACGGTCCGCCGGGCACCGGCAAGACCGCATTCGCCCACCATCTGGCCGAGCGTTTGAACCGGCCGCTGCTGGTGCGTCGCGCCTCCGATCTGCTCAGCAAGTGGGTAGGGGAAAGCGAGGCCAATATTGCCAATGCCTTCCAGCGCGCCCGCGACGAAGGGGCCGTGCTGCTGATCGATGAAGCCGACAGCTTCCTGCGCGAGCGCGCCAACGCCCGGCAAAGCTGGGAAGTCACCCAGGTCAACGAAATGCTCACCCAGATGGAGCACTTCGACGGCGTCTTCATCGCCTCGACCAACCTGCTCGACCAGCTCGACACCGCCAGCCTGCGCCGCTTCGATTACAAGCTGAAGTTCGGCTACCTGCGCCGCGAGCAGCGTGCGCAGATGTTCCGCCGCCTGTGTGCCGATCTGGCTTCGCCCGACAGCGAAGAGATCGACATGGCCCTGCAGGCCATCGACAAGCTGCACCTGCTCACCCCCGGCGATTTTGCCGTCGTCCGCCGGCAGTTCCGCTATCCAAACGCCACGCCATCAGCACAGGATCTGCTGCGCTGCCTGGAGGCGGAGACCGCCATCAAACCCGAAGGCCGACAGCGGGCGATCGGGTTCACGGTGCATTGAATGGGTCCGTGGTCGGTGGCGGTCGCGTGGACATCTTGCATCCGGAATGGTCGCCACCGTCCGCCACAGCAGGACGGGGCGACTTTGGGGTGCGGCGATCGGGCAGTCAAAGCCGCTCTGCTGTGACTCATCCGGGAAAGCGGCCTTCAGGTGCGGTTGAGGTCTACGGTGCCGGTTCGTCATCCAGCGCACTGAGCAGACGACGCTCGCCACCGGCCATCTGCATCTGGCCGGCGATCATGGCGTCGCTGCCGGACAGGTCGCTGCGCTCCTGCCGCCAGTCGGGCCTGGGGTGGAGTGGCCCGGGCACGTACTGGGTCCACAGTCCGCGGGTGGTATGGAGCCCGATCAGGGCGTAGTCGATGGGCACGATGACCACCCAGAAATCATCATTGACGCGGTCGCCGGTGGTGGGCGGGTTGAACCGCCAGTTGCCTGCCGCGCGGATGGCATGGTCGGCGAAACGTTGCCGCAGGCGCGCCATGCGTTTTTCCGGTTCGTAGACGCGCAGGTTGACCCGTTCGGCGATCACATCCTCGACGCTGCCGTCGCGCCCGACCTTGACCGCCAGGTACACCGTGCCCTCGGCCCTGCGGCGAATCATGTCTTGCGGGTAGGCAGGCAGGGACAGCTTGCCGCGTACGCTCACCTCGTCGGTGGCGGCGCCGGGAGCCTGGCCGAACCAGCCATTGGCGATGGCCACTTCATAGTCGCCATCGCTGTCGGCGATCGGCCTGGCCACCAGGCGCAGGTTCATCCGGGCCCGGGCCGGCACCGGCTCGCCGGCCACCAGCAACGGTTCGAAGCGCCAGCCGCGCGCGGCGCGATCAACCAGCGCGACCACGTAGTCGGGCAGTCTGGATGCATTGTCGATGTCGTGACCGGTCACGCTGCCGTCGGCTTCGATGTCGACATGGCCGGTGACCACCAGGCTGGCCTCGGCCTGCTTCTTGACCTGCTGCAGGCTCTGCGCCATGGCCGTGGATGCCAGCGCGGCCAGCAATGCGAAAAGCAAAAGTCGTACATTCATTGACAGTGTCCCTTCTGTTCGATGGCGACTGGAATATAGCGCGAAGCCGTGGCGCTGGCGCACCAACCCAGGCAAGCCTGCCGGCACCGGACTTGCACCGGCCTTCCGGATGCTATTTCATGCACTCGGGAGCCAAGGGGATCTGGGGATGAAATCTTTCCGACATGGGTTGCTGCAACTTGCGTCCGTTGCTCTATTGACGACGTTGACGATGCCAGCCACGGCCGTTGCCGAACAGTTGCTGCGCGCCGCGGATGCCGGGGTGCATTGGCTGGACAGTGCGCAGACCGCCGACCCAGGGCCGGCACCGTTATTGCGGATGGTTACGCCTGATGGCCAAGTGCTGGATCTGGCGCTGGCGGTGCAGTCGCGCCTGATGCAGGATGCGCGCGCCCACGTTCCAGGAATACGCGAGGGCACGACCCGCATCTACGCCGGTGAAGTCTTGGGACGGGCCGGCAGTTGGCTGCGGCTGACGCAGATCGGCGCTGCCTGGCTGGGTGCGGTGCACGACGGCGAACAGCTCTGGTTCCTGGACCCGGCCAGTCACCATCGGGCACTCGCCGCGCGCATGGGCGTGGATGAGGCGGCCACGCTGGTCTACACGCTGGCCGATCTCGCCCAGCCGCTGGACTTCCACGGCGACATGGCCACCGGACATGCGGCATATGTCGCTGCGCCGGGCGCGTGGACATCGCCAACGGTGCAGGGCAGCCCGGGCCAGGAGCTGCGCGTGACGCTGGTGATGGATACCGAGTTCCAGGATCTGTACCAGGCGCCCGCCAGCGTCGCCGTGGCCACGCTCAACGTCGTCGACGGATTCTATGCGGCACAGGTGGACACCCACCTGCGCCTGCACTATCTGTTCGGGCTTGCCGACAACGGGCCGCTGACAATGACCGATTACCAGGAACTGCTCCCGGCCTTCGGTGATTTCGTCCGGGACAACGGCATTCCCCTGCACGGCATCGCGCACCTGCTCAGCGGCAAGGATTTCGATGGTGGCGTGATCGGCTATGCATGGCTGGATGCACTGTGCAGTGGCACACATGGCTACGGCATCAACCAGATGACCCACCCGGGAGCTGGCAACGCGACCCTGCTCGCCCACGAGATTGCGCACAATTTCGGCGCCCGGCATGACAACCAGGTCAGCCTCCAGATCGGCCTCACGACGGCATTCGTCACCCAGCACTGCGCGCAGAATTACATCATGTGGCCAAGCGTTTCCGCTGCCAATCCCGCCACGGAGTTCTCAGCCTGCAGCGACATCTGGTTCAACCACTACCTGCAGACCCAAAACCCGCAATGCCTGGCGCCGGTCGACCTGCTGTTTGCCGACGACTTCGAGTTCAACGGGCTGATGGTGCGCTGAGCACGGCCGGGGCGACTGTCTCGAAAGAGATGGGCTGGCTGATCAAGGAAATCCGCAGCCATCCACATTCTTGCCAAGTGCTGCGCGATCCTGCCCAGCCCGTCCGGGCCCTTGGCTTGGCGCCTCGCGACGTATGGCATCGTCACGCCCAGCCTTCTCAAACGAAGGAGAGGTGTTGTGGGCTGGCGTCGGCGCATCGGGGGTTCGATACATGCCGCATTCTCACGTGGCGTCTTGTGTGAAGCGCTGTTCGATCGTGGCCGCGACGGTCTCGCTACATGCGATCAGGTCACGGACCAGACGTTCTTCTACGTCTACGTGGCCTTCGTACTCCGACAGATTGCGGAGCTCATCGGCCTTGGCCAGCACACGCCACACCTCCGGCCCGAGGCCAAGGGTGTGCGGCAATACCTGGAAGACAATGTAGCGATGGCGGGCGCGGAAGCCGTGCTGGCGAAGCGCAGCCAGACAGAATGCATGGGCAGCGTTATAGGCGAGGTCGAACCTGCTTTCCAGCGACAGCGTCTCCATCCCGGCGTCAGCGAGACGTGCGCGGCCGGATCTGATCAAGCCGGCGGTCTCCGCCCGATCCGGTGCTTCGGCCGCGAGCGGCTTGCCGGGGCCGGCGAGGTTATCGAGCGGTGAGGTCATCGTTGCCGCCAATCAGATCGATGCGCGGCTGCTGCAGCACGCGTGCGACGAAGCTGTTGCCGGCATCTGCTTTGCGTTTCAGCTCGGCATCCGTGTACAGCGTCGGATTGACCTGCCTACCGAGCCGCTCGATCAGCGGATGCAAGGCCGCCATGATTTCCGGATAGCCAAGGTCGTCGGACACGATCATCAGGTCAATGTCGCTGGCCGCTGTGTCCTGCCTCTTGGCAACCGATCCGTAGACAAACGCGTGGTTGATCCGATCAGCCAAGGGCGCCAGCGCTTCGCGCAGCGGATCGGCTAGCCCGAAGGTCTTGCGCACGATCGAGATCAGCTCGTCGTGGATTGGCGCATCGGGGTTGGCGCGGTAGCGCTTCTGGTTGCCCACTGTGTCCACGAGCAGCAGGCCGGCACCGCTGAGCCGTGCAAGTTCACGCTGCACTGCGCCGCTACCGCCGCCGGTGCTGTGGATGAGTTCGCTGACCGAGAAGGTCAGGTCCGGACGTCCGAACAGCCGCGACAGCACGCGTTGCTGCGTACTTGTGAAGAGGGCATCGGAAAGGCTCGCGGAGAGATAACGCGCGCGAGCTTCGCTGACTTGGGGAGTGGCGCCATGAATGCCCATAAAGGGCATGTTAATGCCCGAAATGGGCACTTGGCAAATAGGGCGGGCTTGGCCTCGGCCCGTGGCCACGCAGAAGGGTGCGGGCGCCGCAGTGGACGGGCCAATGCAAGATCGGCAAGAGCCAGATCGGCAAGCCGCCGGACATTCCGAGCTTTCCACGTTCCCGCTTGCCACTCCACGCCGGCTGGCGCGGGTTCAAAATAAAGAAGCCCCGCATCACTGCGGGGCTTCGGGTACTGCGGGTGTTGCTGTCGCGACGGGCCGGGCTTAGAAGCCCATGCCACCCATGTCGCCCATGCCGCCGCCGTGGTCGTGGCCGCCGGCTGCCGATTCCTTCTTCGGCAACTCAGCGATCATGGCCTCGGTGGTGATCATCAGGCCGGCGATGGAGGCCGCGTTCTGCAGCGCGGTGCGGGTCACCTTGGTCGGATCCAGGATGCCCAGCTCGATCATGTCGCCGTACTCGCCGTTGGCCGCGTTGTAGCCGAAGTTGCCCTGGCCTTCCTTGACCTTGTTGACGACCACGCTGGGCTCGTCACCGGAGTTGGCGACGATCTCGCGCAGCGGCGCTTCCATGGCGCGCAGGGCGATGGTGATGCCGTGGTTCTGGTCTTCGTTGGCACCCTTCAGGCCTTCGATGGCCGCCTTGGCACGGATCAGGGCGACACCGCCGCCCGGCACCACGCCTTCTTCGACCGCGGCGCGCGTGGCGTGCAGGGCGTCTTCAACGCGGGCCTTCTTTTCCTTCATCTCGATCTCGGTGGAGGCACCGACCTTGATCACGGCGACGCCGCCGGCCAGCTTGGCCACGCGTTCCTGCAGCTTCTCGCGGTCGTAGTCCGAGGAGGTTTCCTCGATCTGCGCCTTGATCTGCTGGATGCGCGACTCGATGCCCGCGGTTTCACCGGCGCCATCGATGATGGTGGTGTTTTCCTTGGTGATGACGATCTTCTTGGCCTGGCCCAGATCGCTGAGCTGGGTCTTTTCAAGCTGCAGGCCGACTTCCTCGGAGATCACCTGGCCGCCGGTGAGAATGGCCATGTCTTCCAGCATCGCCTTGCGACGATCGCCGAAGCCCGGCGCCTTGACCGCGGCAACCTTGACGATGCCGCGGATGGTGTTGACCACCAGGGTTGCCAGCGCTTCGCCTTCGACTTCCTCGGCCACGATCAGCAGCGGCTTGCCGGCCTTGGCGACGCCTTCCAGCACCGGCAGCAGGTCGCGCACGTTGGAGATCTTCTTGTCGTGCAGCAGGATGTACGGGCTTTCCAGCTCCACCGACATGTTCTGCTGGTTGTTGATGAAGTACGGCGACAGGTAGCCGCGGTCGAACTGCATGCCTTCCACGACATCCAGCTCGTTGTCCAGGCCGGAGCCTTCTTCAACCGTGATCACGCCTTCCTTGCCGACCTTCTTCATTGCCTCGGCAATGATGTTGCCGATGTTCTCGTCGGAGTTGGCGGAAATGGTGCCGACCTGGGCGATGGCCTTGTCATCGGCGGTGGGCTTGGACTGCTTCTTGAGTTCTTCCACAGCGGCCTTGACCGCGTGTTCGATACCGCGCTTGAGATCCATCGGGTTCATGCCGGCGGCCACGGCCTTGAGGCCGTCGCGGACCAGGGCCTGGGCCAGGACAGTGGCGGTGGTGGTGCCGTCACCGGCGACATCGGAGGTCTTGGAAGCCACTTCCTTGACCATCTGTGCGCCCATGTTCTCGAACTTGTCGGCCAGTTCGATTTCCTTGGCGACGGAGACGCCGTCCTTGGTGATGGTGGGGGCGCCGAAGCTCTTGTCGAGCACGACGTTGCGGCCCTTCGGGCCCAGGGTCACCTTGACCGCATTGGCCAGGATATTGACGCCATTGAGGATGCGCGAGCGGGCGTCTTCGGAGAAACGGACTTCTTTAGCTGCCATGTGAGTAATCTCTTCAGTTCTTGAATGGGGGAAAGGCGATCAGGACATGCAAGCGGGCACTTCGGGGTCAGGCGCGCGATGCAATCCGGGGTTGGCAAACTCGGGTTGGCCTTGAAGCCAACGGGAATTGCGCCACGGCGCAGCGATGACGCCTGGGTGGCCCCGAGATGCTTATCCTTCGATGACCGCCATCACGTCTTCCTCGCGCATGACGAGCAGTTCCTCGCCATCGACCTTGACCTCGGTACCGCTGTACTTGCCGAACAGCACCTTGTCGCCGACCTTCAGGTCGAGCGGGCGCTTGTCGCCGCTTTCCAGGATCTTGCCGTTGCCCACGGCCAGCACCTCACCCTTGATCGGCTTCTCGGTGGCGCTGTCGGGGATCACGATGCCGCCGGCCGATTTGGTCTCAGCCTCCAGGCGCTTGATGATGACGCGATCATGCAAAGGACGAATCTTCATGATGGAATACCCTGATGCAAGTTATTGATTAGATGGGAGTTTCGGCGGTCTTGTCAGCACTCGACCTTGGTGAGTGCCAATTCTAGCGGTACAGCCAGGCCAGACCAAGCCCGCCGGTGCCGCTTAACTTGGGGAGCGCTCCGACGGTTTCAAGGGCCGGGGCTGGAGATTTGTTCGCGGAGCGATGAAAGGCTGTGCTGGGTGTGGCCGGCGCCGGTACCCCGGCTTGACCGGCCGTTGTGCGCGCGCCATCGATCACGCTGATCGCCGGGCTGGGATCGGGGCGCTGCGCGCGGCCTGCAAGCCACGCCCTCAATGATGCAACCCACGGTTTCGCCGCGAACGTTTCAACCGCTCGCGTCCTAGAATCGATGGCCGTCTGCTGCCTGCGCTGATCCGCTCGCGTCCTGGCCGCAGCCAGTCGTGCCTGTCCAGTCACTTCGGAGCGCCATCATGGCCACGCAACCCGCCACCGGCCAGCAACAACAACAGCCCCTGCTGGTGCTCAGCACCTGCCCGGACGATGACACGGCCGCCCGGCTGGCACGCGCCCTGGTCGAGGAACGGCTGGCCGCGTGCGTCAACCGCCTGCCGCTGACCGCCTCGACTTACCGTTGGCAGGGCCAGGTGGTGGAGGAAGGCGAAGTGCTACTGCTGATCAAGACCGTCGCCGATCGCTACCCGGCGCTGGCAGAGCGCCTGGCGGTCTTGCACCCTTACCAGGTGCCCGAGATCATCGCCCTGCCGGTGGCCGACGGTCTGCCGGGCTACCTGGAATGGATGGTGGCGCAAACCCGCGGCTGAAGCCGCGGGTCATTGCCGTTCGATCTTCACTCGCGGGCATAGCTGTCGAGCCCGTCTTCCGGATTCGGCCATCGCCGATGCCAGTGGCCATACCGCTGCCGGCGCGCGAGACGGGTGCGCCTTCCAGGCCTGGCGGCTCAGCGGTTGTCGTTCTCGACATAGCGCACGAAGGCCCCGGCTGACAGGCCGCGCAGCAGTTTCAGGCGGTAGCGTCGCTCGGTTGATACCCGGTGCCAGCCGCTCTCCGGCCAGTCGTCCAGTGAGGATTTCAGTGCCGGCAGGTCCAGGTAACGGCCGGCGCTGGGATGGGCGGCCAGGCGCTCCAGTTCCTCGCGGATGCGTGGCAGGTCGCGCGTGGCCCCTTCGTACCAGTCGGCCGCCTGCAGTCCGCGGCTTGAGCACTCGAGGATCTCCGGGGGCAGGCGGTCAGCCATGGCCCGGCGCAACAGCCAGCGAAATTTTCCGTCACGCAGATACTGGGCTTCGGGAACCGCCAGGCAGAACTCGACCAGTTGCCGATCCGAGGTCGGGTCGCGCGCCTCCAATCCAATTTGGTTGACGGCCAGCGAATATTCGCCAATGTCGATCAATTGCAGGGCGCGGATCCGCGTTGTCCGGCTGTCGGCCACATCCCGGTAGGTGAGATCGATGCCAGCGCGACGCGCGCGCGTGGCGGTGTTCATTCGAGCCATGAACTCGGGGTTCACCGCCGAATAGTCGGCCAGATTCCAGCCTGTACCGCGCCAGGCTTGCAGGCGCGACCACAGCGCCTGCGGTGCCCATGCCTTGAGTGAATGCATCAGTGCCCAGCGCCAGCCGACTCCGGGATGTGCGCGCAACAGGGCACGGGTTTCTTGCCACCAGCGTAGCCAGCGCCCGCGTCCGAACAGGGCGGGCAGCAGGGAGCGCCCGTCATAGGAGATCGTCATGTTGCCGACGCCGCCGTTGAGCAGCACGCGGACTCCACGCGCGGCGGCCTGCTGACGGATGCGGTTGATCCAGGCGGCATTGCAGGGATTCAGAGGTGGCCGGTCCAGTTGTTCGACATCGAAATCCAGGTCCTGCAGCGGCGACACGCCGTCGTTTTGCACCAGGATGTGCTCGATGTTCGGGTACAGGGCGGCGACGGCACGGGCGCCGGGCCCTTCGTCGGCATGGGTGCCGCCCCGGATCCGCTCGGCGAAACCTTCCCGGGGCACGCCGGTATACGCCAGCAGGGGCTGGCCACGCGCCGCCAGTTGCCTGGCGGCGACGGCGGTGACCGTGCTGCTGTCAAAGCCCGAACTGAGCTCCGATGCGATCGGACCAATGGCACGCAGGCGACGGGCAACGGCGCGCTCCAGGCGTTCGGTGAAAGCCTCGACATAGTCGTTGTCACGGGCCAGGCGCAGCTCAGTCCTGGCGTCGTAGCGGTACCAGGTTTCGGTGCGCCCATGGCCATCCTCAATGATCAGGCACTGGCCGGGCATCACCCGTTGGATACCCCGGTACAAGGTCTTGCCATCGAGCAACGGTATCAGGCAAAGGAAGTCGTGCAGACCCTCTTCACTGAGCTCGCGCGGCACCCCGGGGATGGCGAACAGGGCCTTGGGCAAGGAAGCAAAAGCGTGGAAACCGTCGCCTTGATACCAGAACAAGGGCCGTGTTCCCAGATAATCGCGGGCCAGGACCAACTGGCGGTTGCGCGGCTGCCATGCCGCCAGGGCAAAGTCACCGAGCAGGCGCGGCAGGCAATCGCGCTGCCAGCGCAGCCAGGCGTGCAGCACCAGTTGCGAGTCGGCCATTCCGCTCAGCCGGGCGGAATCAAGTTCCAGGGCGGCGGCCAGTTCCTCGCGGTTGTCGATGCGGCCATCGAACAGCAGGGTCCAGCCGCTGTCTGTGTCGATGCACGGTTGCTGGTCCAGGGCATCCTCGGGCGAGGAACGCAGCAAGGTGCGCACGAATCCGGCGCTGCCCATCGGCCGGCAATGCTGGGCGTCGCGGCCATAGGGCGTGAGTAGGTTGAGCATGCGCTCCAGCGCGCCGCGGTCGACCGGGCCCTGGTCGTGGCGGACGATGCCGGCGATAGCGGTCACGGCGATGATTTCCTCGTGGATGGCGTGGATGGCGCGGTGAGCAGCTCACCGAGCTGCTCGAACATCACCTCCGGCACCTGCCCGGGTTCGCGCACGACACAGGCATGGCGATAGAAGCGGCCGACATCCTGGCCGGTGCCAATGGCCAGCAGGTGCACCGGGCCGGCCTCGATCCGGGTGATCACCTGGCGCAGGTGATCTTCCAGGAAGGCGCGGCCGTTGGCTTGCGCGGTGGCGGCATCGAACGGCGCGCCATCGGACAGCACGATCAGCAACTTGCGCGGCTCGGGGCGCCGCAGCAGACGACGCGCCGCCCAATGCAGGGCTTCGCCGTCGATGTTCTCGTGGCCGAAGTCCTGCCGCAGCATCAGGCCGAGTTGGCCGCGTGCCTGCCGCCAGGGCTGCTCGGCGTGCTTGTAGATGATGTGGCGCAGCGCGTTCAGGCGGCCGGGCGCCGCGCCGGAACCTTGCCCGGGCCAATGCCCGGCAATCGGATTGTCGTCACCAAAGCGCGTGGTGTAACCGAGCACTTCGCAGCGGATCCGGCACAGTTCCAGTGAATGCACGGCCAGGTCGATCGCCAGTGCCGCCATCAGGCGGCGCGGGCCGGTCATCGAGCCGGAATGGTCGACCAGAAGGCTGACGCAGGCCTCGGGCACCATCGACTCGTCCTCGACGCGAAAGACCGCCCGGTCACCGGCAGGCACCAGCAAACGGCTCAGGCGTCGGGGATCGAGCAGCCCTTGTTCCTGGTCGAAACTCCAGCGGCGCAATTGCATCGCCTGCAAACGCCGTTGCAGCCGATGGGCCAGCCTTCGGACGCGTTGCCGGTCGGGTACCAGCAGTTGGCGCAGTGCCTGCTCATCGTCGGCTTGCTGGTAGTGGCTCGCCGGCAGTTCCTCATCCCATTGCCGGGTCGGGACGTGATAGTCCGGAAACAGACGTTCGGCGAGCACCTGCTCCGGGGACTGCGCCAGCTCTTCGCTGATGCCTTCAACCGTTCCATCATCCAGGCTGTCCTCACCGTCGATGGCCAGGTCAGCCACCTGCTCGGTGGTCTGGGCCGTGGATCGCGCCGCCAAGCCGGCCACCAGGGGGCGGATGCTCTCGGCGAAAGAATCAGGATCGGCGATGAATGCCGCCGCAGCCTGCAGTCCGGTGCGCAAGCCGGCATCATCGAGCGCGGCTGCCCCGGTCAGCACCGGCTGCGGGCGAGTGAGCCAGGTCCTCCACCCGCCGGGTCGACGGCGCTGTGCCGGCAGAATCCCGGTTGCCGCAGGTTGGCCGGCAAACAGGCGCCTTGCCGCGACATACACCGCCCGGGCCGTGGCATCGGCCGGCGCCAGGGCATCGAGCGCGGCCAGGTTGTGGGCCATGCCGCGCAGTTCCGCTCCGGCCAGTACTTCCACGCGGGCGCGTTCGAGCAGGGCAAACCACGGCCTCTGGGCGCCAGTGAAATCCTGTTGCAGACGATCCTCATGCCAGCGCCGCCAGGCAGCGAGCCGGTCGGCTTCGGCACGGGGGTCGGTCACTGCCAGCGGCGCCATGCCATGCACCCGGCCATCGCGACGGCCTGGTGCATAGCTGCGCAGCCAGGCCGTAGTGACCGGATCAGTAGAGCGCGTGGTCATCGTCGCGCAGGGCCAGCTCGGCGTTGAAGCAGCGCTGAAACAGCTCGGCCAGCAGCGGCCGCTCGGTGGCGTCGCAGCGATTGGCGAAGGCCAGCCGGAACGCCGTGGCGACATCGTCCAGCAGCAGCAGGTTCTCGCCCCAGGTGATCAGGGTGCGCAGCGACATCAGGGTCGACAGGTCGCCCTGTCGATAGGCCCGGCGACAGAAACCGGCCAGCTGCACCATCTGCCGAAGCTGCGCGTGGTCCAGCGACGGCAGCCGCGCCGCGAGCACTGCCAGCTCCCAATCGGCCGGCATGTAGCCCAGTTCGCAGACCACATGCCAGCGGTCCATCTGCGCCTGGTTCAGGGCCTGGGTGCCGGCGTAAAGCCCGCTGGCGTCGCCCTGGCCGGCGGTGTTGGCGGTGGCGAACAGCCGGAACGCCGGATGCGGTTCGATCACCTGGTTTTGATCCAGCAGGGTCAGCCGGCCATTGGATTCCAGCAGCCGCTGGATTACGAACATGACATCGGGCCGGCCGGCGTCGTATTCGTCGAACACCAGGGCCACCGGCCGCTGCAGGGCCCAGACCAGGATGCCGGGCACGAATTCGGTGACCTGCTTGCCCTCGCGCAGCACCACCATGTCGCGGCCGATCAGGTCGCTGCGGGTGACATGGCCATCCAGGTTGACGCGCACGCAGGGCCAGTTCAAACGGGCCGCCACCTGTTCGATGTGGGAGGACTTGCCGCTGCCGTGCGGGCCGTGGATATACACGCGTCGGCCATGGGCAAAGCCCATCAGCAGGGCGCGGGTGGCCTCTGGTTCAAACCGGAAGGTGCGGTCGACTTCCGGCACATGCTCGTCGCCGCGGCCAAAACCCAGCACGGGCCAGCCGGTGTCCAGGCCGAAGCTGGCGCGGGTATCGCAGGACTGGTCGGGAAGGCGGTGGCTTTCGGTCATCTTGCTGCCGCCTGGGCGATAGGTTGGTCAGTGCCGTGCATGGCTTCGAGCAGGGGGGCGAGCTGTTGGTCCATGTTGGCCAGCGACCAGTGGCGCCGGAAGCGGTAGATCCGCACGCTCGAACACAGCGCCAGCAGGTCGACCATCACTGCCTGCTGGCTGCGGTACCAGTAGGCCATGTACGGGCGGTACAGGGCGGTCAGGCAGACATCGAAGGCCTGGGCGCCGGAGAGCAGTTCCAGGCTGGCCGGTCCGGCTTCGGAACTTGACTCCAGCAACACCAGGGCGTGAAGCGGCTGGGGGCCGGCAGTGTGCTCGCCTGCGTTCTTGCCGCCACCGAGATAGAGCTGGAATTTGTTGGTACCACTGAGATCCTGCACCAGATCGTCCGGGTCGCAACTTAGATGCTCGGCAGCGTCCTGCCACAGCTTGAGCTTGCGCGGCCCGGGAAATACCAGGGGCGGCCGCTGGTCCATCTGCATTGCCGAAACATCATCGGAAACCAGTGGCATCCCATACCTGAGATGCAAGGTGGCCGACAGGGTCGACTTGCCCGCTCCCGATGGGCCGGTGAAGGCCCAGACTCCGCTTGGCGCGTGCACCGCGCTGACATGCAGCGGCAAGCGGCCGCGTTGATGCAGTGCCGCGCCCATCGCGCTGCCGAGCAGGTACAGGCGCAGGTCGGCAGGCTGCACCGGACGACCATCGCCTTGCAGGCGGTGATCGACGATGATCTCGCGGCCGTCGCGAACATACAGCCGGCAGGCGGGGGCAATGCTGATCAAGCAGGCTTGGGCATTGGCCTGGAACCAGGAGGACCGGTGCTGAACCTCATCCAGATGCTCGGGCACCTCGCCGACGCGGATCAACAGATCGATCGGTGTGTCGTGCCGGCATGGGGACAGTTCGGGAAGCTCGATCTCCGACTTCACGGCCAGTCCGTAGACACGATAGAAGAATGCTGACTTCATGGGTTCCTTGTGCCATCGCTGGCGTGGGTGCTCAGGCGCGGTCGTTGGTAACTGCTGGAAGGTACGTTATCGCTATCTATACACCGTACATCGACCAGATGGCTTGTGCTCGCGCCCAGGAGATCGCTCCTGCCAGCACGGTCAGGTGCCGGGGCGCGGTTCCAGTCAAATACGCATATCCACGTGTGAGCCATGGCGGTGGGGATGAGCTTCATGGATCGATCCAGCGCGTTCAGGCACGGCACCAGCAACTTCGAGGCTGCTGTCGAGAACTTGTCTTCAACGCCAATGCTCCCGGGCGAGTCCTCAAATGCCATCGGAATGACCTCCTATCGCCAACGATGGTTGCTGGCCGCAGCCTTGATCGGCACCATGACTGCCGTCACCAGACTTGTCGTCGAAACGACACAGGCAAGCGCACTATATCGGTCGAATCCGGCCCCGCCGGCCACACTGACTTTCCCCGCAGCAGGCCGTAGACGCGCATTGAATCCGTGCCGCTTGACGATCCCACGAAATGTCACAACTGTGACCTTGCGGCAGCCGTTCTAGGCCAGTCAAAAAACCCATGCGGCTTATGCCCCGGATGACCGCCAGTACCGCAGGACACAGTGACGCGCGCCGTCGAGGATTCCCTGTGACATGGGTATGCATGTATGCGGTCGCACTGTCTGCTGTGCCCTGGCAGCGGTGCCCGAAACCACAGCCCCGCGATCAACTACCGGCGAGATGCAAGCTCAGGCCGGCGGATGCAGGTGGTTGCAGGATGGTCGCCAGGCAGGCGTGTGCAGCATGGGCAACCACGCACACGTGACGTGGGATCAAACCGATTCGATAAGGTTCAGACTGACGAGTTCTTCGACAAAGCCGGCCAAGTCTGATGCGCACTGTCCGCGCTCAACGTCGTAGTCGGCGACAACGGCGTCAACCAGTTCATCCACGGATCTGGGTTCGGCAAGCTGTCCCCAGACCAACAGGCCGATGCCGCCAATGCCGTAGTAGTTGCCGGCCTGCATGCTGGTCATGACAAGCTCGTCATCGACCTGGGCGGCCAGGACATCCGCGTTGCGCCGGTACAGCGTCTTTTCGTTCACAGCTTGCTTTTTCTCCCCGAGCGATGCGGGATGTATGGCTGCCGTTAACGAACCAGCAGCAATCCATCCCGAATCACACGCCACTATCAGTTAAAGGCAAACACGCCACCTATTGGAGGCGTGTTTGAGACTTCAAGATAGTTGTCCGGCCAGATACCAGACCTTGAATCAGGAACTTGGGCCGGGCGGCGGGAAAGCAGTGTTGTTCTGGAACGGCGTCGCATCGGAGTTTGGCGCGGCACCGGACTGGGTCTTCTCTGCGATCGATCCCAGCAGCTCGACGCTGGGCTGGACATAGGTCTTCTTGGAACTGGACATTTTGATGCTCCCCTTCTCAGGTAAGTTGACGACTACCTCTGAAACCCCCTTGCCTGGAGCCGATGGCTCCGAGGAGGACTATAGTCCAGATCCAGGCAATGCTGCAAGAAGTAATTTTGTCCCGGGGCGAGGTCGCAAAAATTGAGGTAAGCTGTTGATCCTGAGCGGCTTTCGAGCTGCAGCAATGTCGCGTCGCGGTCAAAATTGACGATCCGTGCCTGACCGCCAGCGCCTGACCGCCGTCCAGCCAGGTCGAAAACCCCGCCCGGTGTCCTCAGTGGGCATCTTCGCCAACGGTCGTGGCAAGACGCACGCAACGGTAAACCCCGGTGGCCGATAATACTGCAACCGACGCTCTGCGATGGCGCCCGATCGCAGCGCCCGCCGTGCCCGGTGCCCGGAGGTCAGCGCGGGAATGCGGCATGCTTTCGCGATGCACATCAAGTGTCATGGCACCCACGCCAGAAAAAGGCATCACGATGGTGAAACCTCTGCCTGTTCCCGTGGTCTGTCCCTGTCTTGCCCGGTCACCTTGAACCGGCCGCGCCCCTAAACCCTGCCTGTATCTGCCTGCCCATGACCGTTGTCCTGCGTCTGCTGACGAGCCTGCTCGCCGCTCTTCCCCTTCTTGCCCACGCTGCCGTCAGCGAAGACGACCTGCTGCCGATCGAGGAAGCCTTCGCGCTGCAGGGGCAGGTCCGTGATGATGGCCGGCTGCATCTGCACTGGCGCATTGCCGAGGGCTATTACCTGTACCGGCACCGCCTCGGCGCGGCGGTGGTCGAGCCGGAAGACCTGGAACTGGGCGAGCTGCAACTGCCCGACGGCGAGCGCCACCACGACGAGTTCTTCGGCGATGTCGAGACTTATCGCGACCGGCTGGCGGCGAGCGCGGCACTGGTCTGGACCGATGGCCAAGGGCCGACCGGCAGCATCAATGCCGATTTCCAGATCAGCTTCCAGGGCTGCGCCGATGTTGGCGTGTGCTATCCGCCCCATCGCCAGTTGCTCAGCCTGCCGGTAGCGCCGGGGGTGATCGCAGCCAGTGTCGATGTCGGCACCGGTGTTTCCTTTGACGCGGCGCCGTTGCCCGACGGCCTGGCGCTTGCCGCCGGCCCGGCGCCGGCGGCCGACAACCCGCTGGCACAACTGCTTGGCGGCAACCAGGGCCCGGCACCGTTGCAGGACGCCGCGCCAGTGCGCGAGCCGCCGTTGCCGGCCGAGCAGGCGTTCGTGTTCGAGGCCATCGTCTGGTCGCCGACGCAGATCCTGGCGCGCTTCTCGATGCCGCCCAACTACTACCTGTACCGGGATGCCAGCAATTTCGAGCTGCGAACGCTCAGCGTCGATGACGGCAGTGACGGCGAATGGCGCCTTGCCGATCCGCTGTGGCCGACGACGCAGGCGCACACTGATGATCATTTTGGCGCGGTGTCGGTGTATTTCGATCTGGTCGAGGTGCCGATTCCGGTGGCGCCGACGCGCGCTGGTCAGAGCGGTACGGTCAGCCTGAGCGTGAATTTCCAGGGCTGCCAGCTCGACGGCATCTGCTATCCGCCGATGATCCGCGAGGTGACCCTGACCCTGCCCGAGGCCGATCAGGCGCAAACGCAGTCGGCGCAGGCGGTGGTTGAGCGCAGCCCCTATGTGCATCGGGCACTGGTCGATCCGTCGCCGGAGGAAATGCCCACCATCGGAACTGGCAGCCAGGCCCCGGTGCCGGCACCGGCGCAGTCGCTGTCATGGGGCGGCCTGGCCCTGGCCCTGCTGCTGGCCCTGGGCGGTGGCGTGATCCTGAACCTGATGCCGTGCGTGCTGCCGATTCTGTCGCTGAAGGTGATGGGTCTGGTCGGCAGTGGTGAATCCGCCGCCGGCGCCCGCCGCCATGCGCTGTGGTACACGGCCGGGGTGCTGGCCAGTTTCGCTGCCGTCGGCCTGCTGGTGCTGGCCCTGCGCGCGGCCGGGCAGGCGCTGGGCTGGGGCTTCCAGTTGCAGCAGCCGCTGTTCGTCGCCGTGCTGGTCTATGTGATGGTGGCGATCGGCCTGTCGCTGTCGGGGGTGTTCTCGGTCGGTCATGGTCTGGTCGGTGCCGGCCAGGGCCTGACCTCGCGCAGTGGCCCGGCCGGCGATTTCTTCACCGGCGTGCTGGCTGTGGTGGTGGCCAGCCCGTGCACGGTGCCGTTCATGGGCTCGGCACTGGCCTTCGCCTTTGCCGCCTCGCCGGTGGTGGCGCTGGCGGTATTCCTGGCCCTGGGGCTGGGCCTGGCGCTGCCGTTCCTGCTGATTGGTTTTGTCCCCGCGCTGGCTTCGCGCCTGCCGCGGCCGGGCGCCTGGATGCATACGCTGCAGCAGGTGCTGGCTTTCCCGCTGTACCTGACCGCGGTCTGGTTGCTGTGGGTGCTCGGCCGCCAGCGCGGTATCGATGCCGTGGCCCTGGTGCTGGTCGGTGTCACCGTGCTTGCCGCCGGTCTGTGGTGGTGGGAGCGCAACCGCTACCGTGAGGGACGCTGGCGCAAGGTGCTGGCGTTGCTTCTGCTGTTGGCGGCGTTGTGGCCGCTGTCCGGCGTGCACCGCAGTCAGGCGCCGGCGGCCGACAGCGTCGCCGCGTTGCCGGCCAACTGGATGCCGTATTCACCCGAGCGCCTGGCCAGCCTGCGCGCCGAAGGCCGCGGCGTGTTCATCGACATGACCGCCGACTGGTGCATCACCTGCAAGATGAACGAGCGCGCGGTGCTCAAGACCGAACGCTTTGCCAGCCTGATGGCGCAGCACGACATGGTTGTCCTGCAAGGCGACTGGACCGACGTCGACCCGGTCATCAGCCAGTTCCTGACCGAATACGACTCGGTCGGCGTGCCGCTGTATGTGGTGTTCCGGCCCGGCGTTGACGGCCCGGGCCTGAAGCTGCCCACCGTGCTTACCTTCGGCATCGTCGAGCAGGCGCTGGGGCGCTGAGGTCGCCAGGTCGACGCGAGCTTGCCCAGCGCGGCTGCGGCGCTGGCACGCATGACCCGGTAGCCAGTGCCTGGCCTGGGCGGCCAGCGGGCTGGCACGGGGAATCCGGTTGTCGGCAGCGCGCGGCCTGTCACCAAGCCAGCCATATAATCGACGCCGGCAATTTTGCCGCGCGTGTTCCTTGGAGCGGACATGGCCCTTCCCGATATCACGCCGCTGGCGCAGCATGCTGCGCGCCTGGCTGGCCAGTCGCTGGCCGGGCTGGTTGCCGACGATGCCGCTGGCGCACGCGCGGGGATGTTGGTCGGGCGGCTGGGGCCGCTGTATCTGGACCTGACCCGGCAGTTGCTCGATGCCCCGGCCTGGCAGGCGTTGCTGGACTATGCCGACGCCGCCGGTGTCGACGCTGCCCGGGATGCGATGTTGGCCGGCGCGCCGGTGAACCGTTCCGAGAACCGGGCGGCTTTGCATGCGGCGCTGCGCGCGGGCGATGGTGGTCATGTGCGGATTGGCGCTGCCGTGCGTGACGAAATTTCCGCCACGCTGGCACGCCTGGCGGCGCTGGCGACGACGCTGCGCGAGGCGCCGCGGGATCTGGGCCTGCCGAGAATCACCGATGTTGTCAGCATCGGCATCGGTGGCTCGGATCTCGGTCCGCGCCTGGCTTGCCAGTCGCTGGCGCGAGCGGGCAGCGGCGGCCCGCGCGTGCATTTCCTGGCCAATGTCGATGGCTGTGAAGCGGCCCGGCTGTGTTCGGCGCTGGATCCGGCCAGCACCGTGGTGATCCTCATTTCCAAGAGTTTTGGTACCCGGGAAACCCTGCTCAACGGCCGGGTGATGCGCGACTGGCTGGCGGCCGCGCTGGGCCGCGAGCAGGCTGATGCGCGGCTGTTTGCGGTCAGCGCCAATGTCGCCGCGGCGCAGGCGTTTGGCGTTGCCCCGGAGCGGGTGCTGCCGATGTGGGATTTCGTTGGCGGCCGCTATTCACTGTGGTCGGCGGTTGGCCTGCCGATTGCCATTGCCATCGGCGCCGACGGTTTTGCGCAGCTATTGGCCGGGGCACGGGCCATGGATGAGCACTTTGCCGAGGCAGCGCTGGCCGACAGCCTGCCGGTGCGCCTGGCCCTGGTCGGCTTCTGGAACCGCAGCCTGCTCGGCCATGCCAGCCGCTGCGTGGTGCCCTACGACGACCGCCTGGCGGCGCTGCCCGGCTACCTGCAGCAACTGGAGATGGAATCCAACGGCAAGCGCGTCGGCGTCGATGGCCAGCCGGTGCCGCTGCCGACGGTACCCGTGGTCTGGGGCAGCGTTGGTTCCAATGCCCAGCACGCCTATTTCCAGGCGCTGCATCAGGGCAGCGACATCGTGCCGGTGGACTTGATCGGGGTGATCCAGCCCGACCATGATCTGGCCGACAACCACCGCGCCCTGCTCGCCAACCTGCTCGGCCAGGGCGCGGCGCTGATGCTGGGCAGCGGCGATGGCGATGGCGCGGGCGATGCCGTGGCGGATACGGCGCTGGCGGCACAGAAGCATTTCCCCGGCAACAGGCCCAGTACCACGATCCTGCTCGACCGGTTGACGCCGCAGGCGCTGGGCCTGTTGCTGGCGTTGTACGAGCACGCCACCTTCGTGCAAAGCGTGCTCTGGGGCGTCAATGCCTTCGACCAGTGGGGTGTGGAGCTGGGCAAGACCCTGGCCGGCCGGATCGAACCGGCGCTGGCGCAGGCCGGCAGCGACGATGAGCTGGATCCGGTCACCCGTCGCTTGCTGGCCGAAATCCGCTCGCGCCGCGCGGACGCCAATGTCGCAGCCGAGCCGTCCTCGGGCGCCTGACAGCGCTGGACGCAGCGCATCTGCCAGACCCATGGCGCAATAAACCTCAGCGCTCGTAGCGGTAGTTGATGCCGGCCTTGTTGTCCTGCGCGCCTGATTGCACTTCCAGTTCCAGGCGTTCGTTGAGCTGGTAGCGCAGCGAGACCAGTTGGCTGCCGTCGAACAGGCTGCGGCCGTAGCCCAGGTACAGGCGCGGTGACAGGTACTTGCCGACGGTGAGGGCGCCGGCGCCCAGTTCGCGCGAGGTGCCGACGCCGACATCATCCAGGCCCAGGCGCGAGCCCAGTGACTTGGCCAGCAGGTCGCCGCCGGCGGTGGTTACCGCAGTCGCGGCGGTGCCCAGTGCATCCATGTCCGAGCTGCTGGTGGCCTGGCGCAGCGGCCGGCCCAGCACCAGGTAGGACAGGGCCTCGGCCTGGTCCATGGCCGGTACTGAATAGACCTCCAGCACCGGCTGGCGGACATTGCCGGTGACCGCCAGGCCGGCGGTGACCGCCTGCACCCGGCGCACGGCGCGGATATCCAGGTTGGGATTGGTGACCGGGCCGGAGAACAGCAGCCGGCCGCGTTCGATGTCCAGATCCTGGCCATAGGCCTGGTAAGTGCCGACGACTGAAATTTCTCCCAATGCGCTGGTCGCCCGAGCCGGCCGTTCGCGAATTTGCAACTGGCCGCGCAGCCGGCCTTCCAGGCCGTAACCCTCGATCTGCACGCGGTCACCCAGGTTCACCTGGACATCGGCGAACAACGGCAGGCCGGTGTCCTCGGCCGCCGCAGTTTCCTCGGCGCCGACGATATGGACATCGGGCGAGGCGCTGGCGGCGCCACCGCCGGGGAAGTGCTCGGGCCGGATCATCGCCTGCGGAATGCCGACTTGCCCGTTCACGCTCATGCGCCGCTGGTCGGCGGTGATTTCAAGCTGTGGCGAGACGAACACGCGCGCTGCCGGGATGTCGGCCACCAGCACCCGCTCGCCCTGGATCTGCAGCGACATCGGCAGGTGGCCGTCACCGGGCGGGCCGAGCCAGCCGCCGACGGTGAGGGTGCTGTCCTCGTCGGTGTTGATCCGGCCGTCCAGCTCGATCCGGCCGGCGGCGGCCGAACGCATCGCCAGGCGGCTGTCGCGCAGGCGCAGGCCGGCGGTCGGCAGCTCGACACCGAAGCCTTCCAGCAGCAGTTCGCCGGCCGGTTCGGGCGCCGCCAGGGTGCCGGCGAGCTGCAGTTGCCCGTGCAGGCGACCCACCGGCTGCACCAGCTCGGGGCTGAGCAGTTCCAGAAAGCCCAGCTCGGGCAGGTCGACATCGATTTCGCCGGCCAGCGCGCTGGTGCCGTCCACGGGCGTGGTGCTGATCCGGGCCAGCAGTTGCCCGGCCGGGCTGAGCTCGAGCACGGCGTCGATGTCGGCGCCGCCATCGGCTGCCAGATCCACCTGCGTGGCCAGCCGGCTCCAGGCCAGCAGGTCGCGTTCGTCCTCGCCCAGGGCGAAGCGAATCCGTCCGGGCGTGGCGTCGATGTGCGCCTGGCCGGTGATCGGGCCGTCGGCCGGCAGGCGGAAGCGGCCACGGCCGCCGAGCTCGCCGCTGATCTGGAACTGGTCATCGCCGCTGAGCTGGTACAGCCAGGCCAGCGGCAGACGTTGCAGTTCGAAGCCGGCATCGCCGTCGGCTCCGGCCGCCCAGTCCGCGTCTAGGCACAGGCGGATGTCGTCGGCAGCCAGGCAGGTGGCGGCCAGCGACACCTGGTCGGCAGCCAAGGTCAGCGGCGCCGGTTCGACCAGCGTCAACGCCTCGGGCAATTGTTCGGAGGTCATGCGCAGCGCCTGTACCTGGCCGCTCCAGGCCGGTCGGTCCGGGTCGAGCTGGCCGGCCATCTCCAGCACCAGTTGGCCCTGCCCGGCGTCCAGCGACAGGCCAAGACGGCTGTCCTGGCGAGTGCCGCCGATGTTCAGGTCCAGCGCGTTGACGGTTTGGCCGGCCAGGATCAGCTCTTCGGCGCGCAGATCGATGCGGCTGGCCCGGGCCAGGCCCAAATCGGCATCGATGTCGGCGACCAGGCGCGCGATGCGATGCTCGGCCCAGGCCAGGCCGCTGCCCTCGATCTGGCCGCTGACAATCAGGTCCGGCGATTGGCCGCGCACTTGCAGCTGTCCCCGGGCGCGACCGGCGGCAGCGTCGGCGAACAGTGCCGGCTCGGCCAGATCGAACTCGATCCGGGCGTCGTACTGGGCGCCGGCCAGGCCATCCAGCTCGATGCGGTTGTCGCCCAGGCGCAGGTCCAGCCGGGACTGGATGTGGTCGCTGCCGGTAATCTCGATCCGGCCATTTCCGGCCAGCGGCCGCTGCCGGAGCTGGCCGCCGATGCCTTCGATCTCGACCGTGGCCAGCAGCCCGCCGTCGGCCAGTTCGCCGCTGCTGCTGGCATCCAGTTCCACCTGGCCGGGCCAGTCCGGCAGCAGCAGGCCGGGATCGAAGTCGCGCGCGGCCAGCTCCAGATCCCAGGCCGGTGCCGGCTGGGCACGGATGCTGCCGGTGGCTTCCAGGCGGCCATCGCCGGTGAGCAATTGCGCTGGCGCCAGGGTGATGTCGCCGGCCGGATCGCCGTGCGCCTGCACCATCAGTTGCAGCGCCTGGCCGTCAACGGTGGCGCCGGCCTCGATGCTGGCGCTCATCGCTTCCAGCGTGCCTTCGGCCTGGATCCGGCCGTGGCTGTCCAGACGCTCGAACGGCGCTGCCAGTGGCGGGTTGATGTCACTCCAGCCGGCATCCAGATGGCCGGTCGGCAGCTCGCCGGTGAGGTCGGCAAGGCCGCTGGCAGTCAAGCGTCCGGGGCCGTCGGCTTCGGCCAGTGCGAGGGCGGTCAAGGTGACCACTTGCTGGCTCAGCGCGGCGGCCAGTTCCTCGATCAGGACATCGTAGCCATCCAGGCCGATGCGCCCTTGCAAACGGCCGCTGACATCGCCGCCGACTGCGTCCAGATCGGCGCGGCCTTCGCTTTCAAGGTCCAGCACCAACTGCTGCACCGGTGGCTCGGCCAGCACAGTAGCCAGGTCGAAACCGTCGCTGCGCACCTGCGCCTGCCAGCCGGCCTGGCCGCCATCCAGTTGCAGGTCAAGGCGCACCTGTGCCGGCCCGGGTTCGTGCAGATCAAGCTGCAGGTTGGCATCGCGAAGCGGGCCGGCCAGGGTCGCTGCGCCGCCCAGCCACAAGTCCTGGTCGGCCTCACCGGGCAGACGCCAGCGGAACTGGGCGTCAGCGTCACCGACCCAGTCGGCGCCGGTGTCCAGATTGGCCTGCAACTGCAGTTGGCCATCCGGGCCGGTCAGCGTCAGCGGCTGCACTTGCAGCCGGCTGCCGGACCATTGCGCGGCGCCATCGATCCGGTCCAGCACCAGCAGTGGCGTGCGCTCATGGTCGTGCAGGGCAAAATCGACCACTTGCAGGCGATCGACACGGATCGGCAAGGGCGCGCGCAGCTCGGGCATCCGGAATGGCTCGTCACTGGCCGGGCGATCAACTGGCGGGCCCAGGGTCAGGTCCACGCCCTGGATGTCGACACCGGTCAGGTGCAGGCCGCCGGTGAGCAGGCGCCGGCTGCGCGGGGCCACGGCAATCGCCGCCACGCGGTAGTCGCCGATTTCAGGGTCGGCGTAGCGCACGCCATATAAACGCATGCCGCCGAGCAGCGAACCCTCGGCCCGCTCCCAGGTGAACTTCTGCTGCAGCAGGGCGCTGGTCCGGCCCAGGGCAAAGTCCAGGCCGCTGCGGGTCAGGCCCAGCCAGAGCACCAGCACCAGCAGCAGGGCGAGCACGGCCGCCAACGCCAGCAAGGTCCATTTCAGCCAGCGCCTCACAGGTACGGCCCAATGACCAGGTGCAGGCTGATGGTCTTGCCGTCGTCGTCCAGGCCGTGGCCCAGATCGACGCGCACCAGGCCCACCGGCGAGCGCCAGCGCACGCCCAGGCCGACGCCGGTGGCAGCGCGGAAACTGCTGGTGTCGCTGAAGGCATTGCCGCTGTCGACGAAGCCGGCGATCGACCATTGCGGCAGGATGTCGCGCTCGAACTCGGCGCTGAGCACCGCCAGGTGCTTGCCGCCGATGACGAAATCATCGCAGCGTTCGGGGTCTTCAGCGTCAAAGCCGCAGCGGTTCACCGTCGGCCCCAGTGCCTGGTAGCTGTAACCGCGAATGGTCTGGTCGCCGCCGGCGAAGAAGCGCAGCGGCGGCGGCAGGGCATGGAAATCATCGACCCAGGTAGTGCCGGCGATGGCATTCATATAGAGGCGCTGGCGTTCGCCGAGCGGCTGGATCCAGCGGAACTGGCCGTGCAACTGGACGAAGTCGGTATCCGACAGCACGGCCTCGGACCCGCCCCGGGCCTCCAGTTGCAGGCTGTAGCCGCGGGTCGGGAACAGATCGTCGTTGGACCAGCGCCGCGTCAGCCGGCTCTCGGCGAACAGCAAGGTGGAGTTGCCGCGTTCTTCGGCGATGGTGAAATCGCCATACAGGGCGCGCAGGCCCAGGTCGCGCTGCCAGCCGCGCCAGCGCCGGCTTTCCATCGCGAACAGGCTGGTGGTTTCCGATTCGCTGGTATTGGTTTCCTCGCGCCGGTGGGTCAGGCCGAAGTTCAGGCTGCGCTGGTCCGGACCCGGGCGGAAGATCTCGTAATTGGCGGCAGCCGCGGTCAGGCGCTGGCTGACCTCGGCTTCGATATTGGCGCGGTGGCCGCGGGTATTGACCCAGCGCCGCTGCATGCCGCCACGGACACCGAAGCCCGAATCGGTGCCCACCGAAATGCCGCCGGTGTAGACATTGCGCGGCGCCGGCGCGACATGCACCAGGATCGGCACGACGCCGTCGCGGGCCTGGCGCAACTGCGGCGAAACCGAAACGAAGCCGAAGTAATCGGCATCGATCAGGCGCCGCTGCAGCTTGAGCAGCTCGTCGGAATCGTAGAACGCGCCGGACTCGTGCTCGACAAAGCGCTGCATGAAGTCATCACCGAACTGGGCGCCGTCGAATTGCGTTTCGCCCATGCGGAAGCGCGGCCCGGTGCGCCAGTGAAGCTGGATGTCGGCGCGGTCGTCGGCAACGGTGACATCGACGCGGCTGGTTTCCAGCCGCGCCAGCAGGTAGCCCCGGCCTTCGATCGCCGCCTGCGCGGCGGCCTTGCCCGATTCGTAGCGCGAGTGGATCAGACGATCTCCCGGCTGCAGCTCGAAGCCGGTGACCAGTTGCTGCAGCAGGCGGCAGCGTTCGGGATCATCGCGCTCCAGTCCGGCCAGTGCCGCCAGGCGGTTGCGCGGGCTGCGCGGCTCGCCGTCGCCATTGCCGTCGCCGTCGCCGTCGCCATTGGGGTCATCGTCAGCGACAACGTCCTGGTCATTGCCAGCGTCGGCGGCACTCGGGTCGCTGCCCGGGCCATCGGTTGCGGACGGAATGGCACCGGTGGCCTGTTGTTCACGCAGGTTGGCCACGTCCGGGTCCCGTTCCAGAACCGGCGCGGCATCGGCGCCGAACCGGCATTGGCCTTCCGCGTCCAGGCTGACGCCATCGAAGCGGAAATCCATCGTCTCGACCCGGGCGCTGGCAATCACCCGGACGTTGAAGGTGGCGACCCACTGCTCGCCATCGCGGCTCAGCTCGCTGGTGATCTCCGGGCGGTAATAGCCGTAGGGTTCCAGCGCCCGGCGCAATTCATCGGGCGCGTGTTCGAACAGGCGCCGGACCTGGGCTTCGCTGATCGGCCGTTCGCGATAGCCGTACAGACTGGTGGCCTGTTCCAGGCTGTTGCGCAGGGCGGCGCCGCGCAGGCCATCGATCACCACCCGCACCGAGGCGGCGGCGGACTCACACAGCACGATCAGGAGCAGGGCGAGCGCACCCCGGCGGCACAGGCAGGCAATCATCGCGGAAGGGTATCAGCGTCGATCTGAATTTTCCGTTGCCATTGGCCGCCATGTGGGCGCGATGTGAGCGCCGATGTCGGCGCCAAACCGGGGAAATGGCCTGAGCCGGGGACACATTCGCAAAACGAAACGGCCCGGCAAGAGCCGGGCCGCGTTGCATGATCCAAGGCAGGGCGCCGTCAGCCGGCGCCCGCCCCGGAGCTGAAGGCCGCTTGGCTCAGCGGCACTGACCGGTCTGTTCGAAGTCGTGGCGGAACAGGCGGTCAGGATGCAGGCGCACCACGAAGCCATCGTGATCGGAGCTGGCGATGGCATCGGTGCCGATGTTGCGCAGGCGGGTCGGGGCATCGGCATTGCCGCGGCCGTAGACCATGCCCGAACACCACGGCATCGCCGCTTCGTTGACCAGGGCATGGTCGAGCACCTGGATCGAACCCACCTGACGCGGCTGCTCGCCGATCAGATCGCCAAGATTCTCGCGGAACGTGTAGGAATACTGCTCATCGGCAGGCAGGCCATGGACCAGGATCGACAGCGGCGGGTCGACGATGTTGGGCCCGTCCAGCGTGTACTCGTTCTCGGCATCGTCGTAGCGGCCGGCGATCAGGCCTACCACGTCGACATAGCCGTCGCTGAAGCCGAAGGCGTTGTAGTCGCCGACCAGGATCAGCGGCAGGGCGCTGGTATCGGGCAGCACCGGATCACTGCTGTCGTCCGGATCCAGTGGCAGGCCCTGCTGGAAGTTCTGCACCAGGGTGGCAATTTCACGTCCCTGCTGGAAGCGCTTGGAACGCACCCGATGGCCGTTGTCGTTGTTCTCGCCGATGCCGATCAGCGAGCGGGTGTGGTTGTTGAGCACCGCGAACAGCTCGTCGTCACCGGCGCTGAAGCGGCCGACCAGAAGCTGCGGCGGGCGGTCGTGGAGCACGCACGGCGGTGTGCCGCTGCAATCGGTGATGGTCACGTGCTCGCGCAGCTCGAAGGCATCGACAACATCGACGCGGCTGCCGCGCACCAGGAAAGCCAGGCGCTGGCCGCCGGTGCCGTGCGGCGTGCTGCCCAGGTGGGCAACGGCGTAGTCGGTGCCGAAATCGTTGTTCAGGCGCGTGGCCATCACCTGGGCGCCGTTGGGGTTGGCCACTTCCTGCAGGGCCAGCACGTCCGGCAGGCGCAGCACATTGCCGACGTAATCGGACAGGCGGGAAAGCTGGGTGCTGCCGACGTTGCAGTTGGACTGGCACAGGTTCAGGGCGTTGAACGAAGCCACGCGCAGCTCACCGTCGCCAGCCTCGGGCACCGGCCGCGGCAGCGCTGCTTCGACCCGCACCAGCTCCACCGGGCGCAGCGCGTAGTTGCCGAACTGGTAGGCGATGACGCCGGTGGCTTCGAACAGCTCGCCACCGAACACCGGCGTGTTCAGGGGCAGGGCGCCGACACCGGAAACATCCAGCTCGAACACTTCCGGGTTGCCGTCCCACACCGGCAAGCCGGGCACCGGCGGCACGGCATTGGGCAGCAGGCCACGCTCGCGCGCGGCACGTTCGCCGCTGGCGGTGACGAAGGCTTCGGCAAACGGCGTGCTGGTGTTGATGTACTGGCTGCCCTGGACGACGACGCCGGCCGGCACATGCACGCGCATGTTCTCAAGGCACTCGAAGTTGGTCTGGCCGCAGGTCAGGGCGGCCATGTCCGCCGATGGCGTGTGCTCGTCGAGCACGACCGTCACCGGCAGCTCGCCGCTGCCGGTGACGGTGACGCTGGCATTGGTGATCTGGGTCCAGTCGAAATATTCCTGGACATTGCCACTGACATCGACCAGATCGCCGATCACCACCGACGGTGCCGAGCCGGTGAACACGAAGATGCCGTTGGACGTTGCCGGATCGTTGTCGTCGCGGGCATCGGGCGTCTGCATGAAGAAGCCGTTGCTGGCGATCGCGGTGACCACGTTTTGCTGCGTGGTGACCGCCTGGCCGATGTCGTTGCCGCTGGCCGGGGCGTAGGGCGAGCGCAGGCCGTCGCCCTGGATCTGGAAGATTTCCAGCGCCAGCACATCGTCATTGATGATGGTGCCGGTGGCCGTGGCCTGGCCGAGCACGACGCCGCTGGCGGCGGTGTCGAGGGTGACGGTGAAGGTCTTGTCCGGCTCGGGCACGGTGTTGCCGACGATCTGCACGCTGACCGTGGCCGTGGTCTGGTCCTGGGCAATCAGGAACGGCGCCGCCACCAGGGCGATGTAGTCCTCGGGGGCCTGGGCGCTGCCATCGGCAGTGCTGGCGGTGAAGGCGACGCCGCCGGCCGGTGCCGGGCCGGACAGGGTGACGGTGAAGTCCATGGCCGACAGGCCGGCATTGCCCTCGGGCAGGCTGGCATCGGCGATCGACAGCACCAGGTCGGTGCCGCCGCCGCTGCACAGGTTGGCCGGCGTGGCGCTGTTGCGCGGTGCCGGCGCCGCGACTTCGAAGTCGCTGGCATTGTCGTCGGTGTCCTGGCAGCCGTTTTCCAGACGATGGCCGGCGGTCGAGTTGGACAGGGTCGGCGTGGCGCCGCTGCCTTCGTAGAAGCCGGCCGAGCCGAAGCCGACCAGGTCGACGATCTGTGCCATCTGCGCCGGTGAGCAGGCGCTGTTGCCGCCGCAGGCAAAATCACCGGTGGTATTGACCAGCACCACCTTGCCGTTGGTGCCGGACATGGTCGCGGCGCCTTCGGCATCGGGCGTGGGCAGGGCCGGCAGCGTGGTGTTGTTGCCCGGCGCCATCTGCACCAGGTAATAGCCGCCGGCCGGGATGGTGTCGGCCGGCAGCGCGAAGTAGTTGTTGCCGTTGTTGGGGAAATTGCCGGTCGCACTGCCGTAGCGCAGGCTCATCCCGGCCAGGCTGGCCGGGGCCGCGCCGGTATTGAACAGCTCGACGAAGTCATGGCTGTACGGGGCACCGCCGTTGCCGCCACCGCCATAGACCTGGCTGATGACGACCTGGGCGCCGGCCGGCGCAGCCAGCAGGAAACTGAGGGCGAACAGGGCGGCGGCGTACAGGCCGGCCGTGGGCAATCGGATCATGGCAACTCTCGCAGGGCAGGGGAGTGATTCGGAAACTTTGCGGTGGCACAGGCTAATGGCCGGATGTGACAGCGCGGTGGCGGCTGCTTCACGCCAGTGCTGGGCTGGTCGATGCCGGCCGCTGAGCAGCGAGCGGCAGACGGCGCTTTTCAGTACCGCGGCGGATTGCGGCGGCCGTATTCGGCCAGCACCGAGCAGGCCTCGTCGCGGGCGATGTCGCTGCGCACGCTGATGCCGCGCCGCTCCAGTTCGCCGCGCCAGTCGGCCGGCAATGGGCCTTCATCGAACGGCGTCAGGGCCATCACATCTTCGGAGCGGGCGCCGATCAGCAGGGTATCGATGCCGGCCCAGACGCAGGCGCCATAGCACTGGCAGCACGGTTGCGACGAGGTTGCCAGGGTGTAGCGGCGGCCATCATCGTTCAGGCGCGGCCGTCCGGCCGCCTGCTGGGCGAGCATGAAGGCGACCATTTCGGCATGGGCGGTGGAACTGGACTGCGGTAGCACCTGGTTGACGCCAATGGCAACGATGCGGTCGGCATCGTCGAACAGCACGGCGCCGAACGGACCGCCCTCACCGTGCTCGATGTTGCGCCGGGACAGTTCGATCGCCAGGCTGATCTTGGCCTCGTCGCTGTCATAGGGTCCGGGGCCGGGAACCTGGTTCACCCAGTCGGGCAGCTCGATGCTGAAACGGCCGGGAACAGGGGTCATCGGCTCGGCTCCTTGATGATCGCCAGCGGTCACTGGCGCTGCGCCCAGGTATCGCGCAGGGTCACGGTGCGGTTGAACACCGGCGCTTCGGGCCGGTGGTCTTTGCGGTCGGCGACGAAATAGCCCAGGCGCTCGAACTGCAAGCGGGCTTCAGGTTCCACGGTGGCTGCCAGCGGTTCCAGCCAGCCGCGCGTCACCCGCCGTGATTCGGGGTTGATGTGGTCCTGGTAGGTCTTGCCGTCGCTGTCGTCATCGGGGTCGGGCACGTTGAACAGGCGGTCGTAGAGGCGAATTTCGGCGGCCACGGCATCGCGGGCGCTGACCCAGTGGATGGTGCCCTTGACCTTGCGCCCGGCGCCTTCCATGCCCTGCCGCGATTGCGGATCCAGGCTGGCGTGGATGGCCACCACCTCCTCGCCATCCTTGATCACCTGCTGGCAGCGGATGATGCCGACACCGCGCAGGCGTACCTCGCCATCGGGGCGCAGGCGGTGGAAGCCCTTGGGCGGCAGTTCGGCGAAATCCTCGCGCTCGATCCACAGCTCGCGCCCGAACGGCACCTGGCGGCTGCCGAACGAGGGATCCTTGGGATGGTTGGCGAACTCCAGCATCTCGCTGTGCTCTTCGGGCAGGTTGTCGAGCACCAGGCGCAGCGGCTGGATCACCGCCATGCGCCGCGGCGCGCTGGCATCCAGGTCATCGCGCACCGCCGCTTCCAGGGCCGAATAATCGGTCACCGAATTGGCCTTGCTCACGCCCAGCCGGTCGACGAACAGGCGCAGCGACGCCGGTGTGAAACCGCGTCGGCGCAGGCCCTGCAGGGTGGTCAGGCGCGGGTCGTCCCAGCCATCGACCAGCTTGTCGCTGACCAGCGCCATCAGCTTGCGCTTGCTGGTGATGTTGTAGTTCAGGAACAGGCGCGAGAACTCGATCTGGCGCGGTTTGGCGGCAACATCGGGCCAGCCGCGGGCGGCCAGCGGTGCCAACAGTTCCGGGCTTTGATGCAGGCCGACCCGGTCCACGCACCAGTCGTACAGGGGCCGGTGGTCCTCGAATTCCAGCGTGCACAGCGAATGGGTGATGCCCTCGACGGCATCGCCCAGGGCGTGGGCATAGTCGTACATCGGGTAGATGCACCAGGCATCGCCGGTGTTCTGGTGCGGCACATGCTTGATCCGGTAGATCGCCGGGTCGCGCATATTCATGTTGCCCGAGGCCATGTCGATGCGCGCGCGCAGGGTCTTGGCGCCGTCGGGGAATTCGCCGGCCCGCATGCGCCGGAACAGGTCCAGGCTTTCCTCGGCACTGCGCTCGCGCCAGGGCGAGTTGCGGCCCGGGCTGGTCAGGGTGCCGCGGTATTCGCGCATCTGCTCCTGGCTCAGCTCGCAGACATAGGCATCGCCCTGGCGGATCAGCTTTTCGGCGCCCAGGTAGAACACCTCGAAATAATCCGAGGCATGACGCAGCTCGTGCCACTGGTAACCCAGCCAGCGCACATCGTCCATGATCGCCTGCACGTACTCGGGGTCTTCCCGGGCCGGGTTGGTGTCGTCGAAGCGCAGATTGCAGACGCCGCCGAATTCGGTGGCGATACCGAAATCCAGGCAGATCGCCTTGGCGTGACCGATGTGCAGATAGCCGTTGGGCTGGGGCGGAAAGCGGGTGCGGATGGCACGGTGCTTGCCGCTGGCCAGGTCGTCGCGGACGATCTGGCGGATGAAGTCGTTCTTGGCCTCGGCGTTCATGCGTAATGGATCACATCGGGCAGGGAAAATGACCTGAAATTGTAGCTGATACGGGGGCTTGCGCGCGTTGTCAGGATCTCTGGCCGGGGCTGGCGGTGCGGACCCGGCAGCGTCCCGGCCAGGGGGATCAGTGGCGCCGCTGCTGCTCGGCGGCGCGCAGCACGCGCAATACATTGCCGCCCCACAGGGCGGCGATCTGGTCCTCGCTGTAGCCGCGGCGCAAAAGCTCCCAGGTCACGTTCATGGTTTCGCTGGCGTCATCCCAGCCCTGCACGCCGCCACCGCCATCAAAATCCGAGGCGATGCCGACGTGCTCGATGCCGATCAGGTCGACGGCGTAATCGATGTGGTCGATGAACCGGGCCAGGCTGACATCGTCATGCTCCCGGCGAAGCTGTGCCACGGCCTGCTGGTAATCGGCGATGTCCTGCTCGGCAGCGGCCTGCCAGCCGGCCGGCAGATGGCGCTCACGCAGCGCCGCCTGGCCTTCGATGATGCGCGGATCGACATCGGCGACATAGCTGCGGAAGGCCACCATCTGGGCGACGCCGCCGTTGTCGCGAATGGCCCGCAACTGCTCGTCGTCCAGGTTGCGGGCATTGGCGTACAGGCCGTGCGCGCTGGAATGGGAGGCGATCACCGGCGCCCGGGACAGCGCCGTGGCCGCCAGCATCGAGCGCTTGCCGACGTGGGAGACATCGACCAGAACGCCGTGGTCGTTGAGCGCGGTGACCAGGGCGCGGCCGAGATCGCTCAGACCCGGATCCTGGTCGGCATCGAACAGCCGCTCGACCGGGTTGGAGCTGCCGGCAAACTGGTTGTGGCCGATGTGGGTCAGGCCGACATAGCGCACGCCACGCTCGGCCCACAACGCCACCTCGTCGACGCTGGCGCCCAGCGGATAGGCGTTCTCCATGCCCAGCAAGGCGATGCGGCGGCCGCTGGCATGGATCGCCTCGACCTCGTCGGCGCTGCGCGCCAGGGCGATCTGGTCGGGGTAGGCGCCAAGCAGGCGTTCGATCGCGCGGTAGCTGGTCTCGGCCTGTGCGCGGGCGCTGGCGTAGCCTTCGTTGTTGAGCAGTCCCTGGCCGGTGTAGACGATCAGGAAAACGGCATCCAGGCCGCCGGCGCGCAGCTTGGGCAGATCCACCTGCGCGCGGGTGAAGCCGCCCGGATCCAGCCGCTGGCTGGCGTAGCCGCGACCGATGTCGACATGGGTGTCGATGGTCAGGGTGCGCGCGTGCACGGCCCGGGCATCCGCCTCGGACACCTCGCGCGGGCTGCGTTCGGCCAGCGCCGGCGCCGCGATCAGAGTGGCCAGCGCAAGGGTGGACAGGAAACGATGGATCAAGGACATGACTGAAAAACCTCAGGCAGCGAAGCTCGGCAAAAATGACAGGGCAGTGTAGCCCCAGGGCCATGCCGGCCCCAGACACCCTTGCCGCTATCCTTGCGCCATGGATGTGATCTGGCGACCGCTGAATCTGGTGGAAGGACAGTTGGCCCGGAACCGGCTCGCCGCCGAGGGCGTGCGCTGCCACCTGGCCGGCGAGCACCTGAGCGGTGGCCTGGGCGGGCTGCCGGCCTTCGGGCTGTATGCGCTGATGGTCGATCCACGCCAGAGCGAACAGGCGCTGGCACTGCTGGCCGAATGGGGCCTGCTGGAACCCGGCGACGAGTTCGAGGCCTGACTGCCGGAATGCCCGGTCTGGGATCGGCTTGGCGGCGGTCGCTTTCCGGTCCCCGAATGTGGAGGGATTGCGCCGCAGCCGGCGCGCACGGACGGGTTTGAGGTTACCTTTCCGGCTCCTTCACCTGCGGGAGTGGCAGTGATGCCCAAACCCTTTGCCTGGCTGGCGATCAGCGCGATCGCCGGCACTGTTCTGGCCGCTGCCGGCACCAGCGCCTGGGCGCAAACGCCCGACGCGGCCGATGCCTGGGACAGCACCTACCAGCCGATTGCCTCGACGCCGACCCTGATCCGCAACGCCACCGTCCTGGTCGGTGACGGCCTGCGCCTGGACGGCGCCGACCTGCTGATGCGCGATGGCCTCATCGTCGAAGTCGGCAGCAGCCTGTCGGCGCCCGATGGCACAACGCAAATCGATGCCACCGGAAAATGGCTCACGCCCGGCCTGATCGACGTGCATTCGCACCTGGGCGTGTATCCCTCGCCGGGCGCCCGCGCCCATGCCGACGGCAACGAGATGACCTCGCCGGTGACGCCGCAGGTCTGGGCCGAACATTCGGTGTGGCCGCAGGATCCGGGTTTCGGCGCCGCCCTGGCCGGTGGCGTCACCACGCTGCAGATCCTGCCCGGCAGCGGCAACCTGATTGGCGGCCGCGGCGTGACCTTGAAGAACGTCGCCGCCGAAAGCTACCAGGCGATGAAGTTTCCGGATGCGCCGCACGGCCTGAAGATGGCTTGTGGCGAAAACCCCAAGCGCTTTTATGGCGGCAAGGGCCAGGCGCCGATGACGCGCATGGGCAATGTCGCCGGCTACCGTGCCGCCTTCCAGGAAGCGGTCGAATACCGCGAGGCCTGGCGCCGCCATGAGAGCCGCGGCCAGAACCCAAGCACGTCGCGCCGCGGCAGCGCCGGCAGCGGCAACGAAAATCGCCAGGGTCCGCCCAAGCGTGATCTGCGCATGGAGACTTTGGCCGCCGTGCTCGAGGGCGAAATCATGGTCCATGTCCACTGCTATCGCGCCGACGAGATGGCGGTGATGCTGGATCTGGCACGCGAGTTCGATTTCCATATCGCCGCCTTCCACCACGGCGTGGAGGCCTACAAGCTGGCCGACCGGCTGGCGCAGGAAAATGTCTGCGGCGCGCTGTGGGCCGACTGGTGGGGCTTCAAGATGGAAGCCTACGACGGCATCGTCGAGAACATCGCCCTGGTCGACCGCCCCGAAGGCAGTTGCGCCATCGTCCATTCCGATTCCGCCGAGGGCATCCAGCGCCTGAATCAGGAAGCCGGCAAGGTCATGGGCCATGCCGCCGCCATCGGCATGGATATTCCGCCGCAGCGGGCGATCCGCTGGCTGGCCGAAAACGCTGCCCGCTCACTCGGCATCCTCGAGCGCACCGGCACTCTGGAGGCCGGCAAGATGGCCGATGTCGTGCTCTGGAACCGCGATCCGTTCAGCGTCTACGCCCAGGCCGAACTGGTGTTCATCGACGGCGCCCTGCTCTACGACCGCAACGATCCGCGCCGCCAGCCGGTGACCGATTTCATGCTCGGCCAGGAGGTGTCGCCATGATCCGGAGTATTCAAGGCGCTGCCCTGGTGGCCGCCCTGTTTTCCGTGCCGCTGGCGGCCACCGCGCAGGATCTGCTGATCCGCGATGCCCGCGTCCACACCGCCGCCGCTGCCGGTACTTTGGAGCGCGCCGATATCCTGGTGCAGGGCGGCGTCATCCGCGCCGTTGGTCCGGATCTGGCCGCACCGGCCGGCATCGCCACGGTGCAGGCCCAGGGCCGTCCGGTCACGCCCGGACTGTTCGCCGGCCTCACCGGCCTGGGTGTCGAGGAAGTCTCCGGCGAGGCCGAGACCGTCGATAGCAATCTGAGCCTGTCGGCCCCCGGCCAGGCCAGCGACCACCAGCCGACCTGGCGGCCGGAGTTCGACATGCTGCCGGCATTCAATCCGCGCTCGGCCGCGATCGGCGTCAGCCGCGTCGCCGGCCTGACCTGGACGGTGCTGGCGCCGGGCACGGTCGCCGGCGGCAGCTTCGTCGCCGGACAGGGCGCCGCGGTCACCCTGGATGGCCGCTACGACGCCGAACTGGATGGCAGCCGCTCGCTGTTCATCAACCTGGGCGCCGATGCCAACACCCTGGCCGGCAACAGCCGCGCCGGGCAATTCCTGCTGCTCGATCAGGCCCTGCGCGAAGCCCGCCCGGCACCGTCGCCGGCGATGGCGGCGATCACCCCGGGCCACGGCCTGCTCACCGCCCTGGGTCGGGAAACGATGATGCGTTATGGCCGCGGCGGCCGCGTGGTGTTCCATGTCGACCGGGCCTCGGATATCCGCCAGGCGCTCAAGCTGGCCGAGCGCGCCGGCTTCAAGCCGGTCATCGCCGGAGGCGCCGAAGCCTGGCTGGTGGCCGGCGAACTGGCCCGCGCCGAGGTGCCGGTGCTGATCGATGCCCTGGTCAATCTGCCGCAGCGTTTCGATCATCTGGCGGCCCGGCTCGACAATGCCGCCCGCCTGCACGCGGCCGGCGTCCAGGTGATGTTCTCGCAGTCCGGCGATGCCACCCACAATGCGCGCAAGATCCGGCAACTGGCCGGCAATGCCGTCGCCAACGGCCTGCCCTGGGAAGCCGGCCTGGCCGCCCTGACCCGGATTCCGGCGCAGAGCTTCGGCGTCGATGACCGCCTGGGCAGCATCGAAGTGGGCAAGCAGGCCGACCTGGTGCTGTGGACCGGCGACCCGCTGGAAGTCACCACCGTCGCCGAGCAGGTCTGGTTCAACGGCCGCCCGGCCTCGATGCAATCGCGCCAGACCCGCCTGCGCGACCGCTACCTGCAACCACCCGGCCCGTTGCCGCGCGCCTACAGCCACTGAACGTGTGCCGGCCGCCGCCCTCCGGTAAAACCGGGAGCGGCGGCGGCCGGTGGCCAGGTCGCAGGCGATCTGCCCGGCGCTGGATGCAGCGCCTTGCGCAACCAGCGGCGCGGCTTGCACTTGCCGGCCAGCGGTGCAGGCCGCATCATGCCGGGTTCCGCGTCGGTGACTGCGGCCAGGGTCTGGCCGGCGCCGGCGCGGTTTCATTTCCAGCGGAAGCAGAGCAACCATGGGTATCCAATGCGGCATCGTCGGCTTGCCGAACGTCGGCAAGTCCACGCTTTTCAATGCGCTGACCAAGGCGGGCATCGCCGCGGCCAACTTTCCGTTCTGCACCATCGAGCCCAATGTCGGCGTGGTGCCGGTGCCCGATCCGCGCCTGGAGGTGCTGGCCGGCATCGTCAAGCCGCAGAAGACCTTGCCGACCGTGGTCGAGTTCGTCGACATCGCCGGCCTGGTCGCCGGCGCCTCCAAGGGTGAGGGCCTGGGCAACAAGTTCCTGGCCAACATCCGCGAGACCGATGCCATCGCCCACGTCGTGCGCTGCTTCGAGCACAGCGACATCGTGCACGTGGCCGGCCGGGTCGATCCGATCGCCGACATCGAGACCATCGACACCGAGCTGGCGCTGGCCGACCTGGAATCGGTCGACAAGGCGCTGAACCGGGCCGAGCGTGCCGCCAAGGCGCAGGACAAGGAGGCGCTGGCGCGGCTGCCGGTGCTGCGCAAGCTGCGCATGGTGCTCGATGAGGGCCGGTCCGCCCGCGCCGCCGGCCTGGACGATGACGAGAAGCTGCTGGTGCGCGACCTGTTCCTGCTCACGCTCAAGCCACTGATGTACATCGCCAACGTGCGCGAGGACGGCTTTGAGGACAACCCGCATCTGGACGCGGTGCGCGAGCGTGCGCAGGCCGAGGGCGCCGAGGTGGTGCCGGTGTGTGCGGCGATCGAGGAAGAGCTGGTGCAGCTTGATGCCGAGGATCAGAAGGCGTTCCTGGACGATCTGGGCCTGGAAGAGCCGGGCTTGAACCGGGTCATCCGCGCCGCCTACCGCCTGCTCGGCCTGCAGACCTATTTCACCGCCGGGGTGAAGGAAGTGCGCGCCTGGACGGTGAAGAAGGGCGCCACCGCGCCGCAGGCTGCCGGCGTCATCCACAGCGATTTCGAAAAGGGCTTCATCCGCTCGGAAACCATGGCCTACGACGATTTCGTCCAGTACAACGGCGAAGCCGGCTGCCGCGAGGCCGGGCGCTTGCGCCTGGAAGGCAAGGACTACCTGGTCAAGGAAGGCGACATCCTGCACTTCCGTTTCAACGTCTGAGCCGTGCCCGGGCGGCGTTGTGCCGCCCGCCGAGCGCGGGCCTTCCGATGCCGGCCCCTCAGAGTTGCGCGCCGGCCGGCAGGAAGCGCCAATGCCAGGGTTCGTAGCCGATGCCCCAGGGATTGTCGCGACCGTAGCTGAGCACGAAGCCGAAGCGGCCTGCGTGCTGTTGCAGCCAGGGGAAGGCATCCGATTTCTGGAATGATTCCTCCAGCGCCGGGCCGTTGCCGGCGTGCAGGTCGATGACGGTGCCCAGGTGGTGCTCGCTGTGGCCGGGCAGGGCGCTGTAGCGCAGGATCGTCTCAGTGGACAGTCCCCGCGCCTGCTTGCGCGCCACCAGACCAGCCTGGTAATCGATGCTGCGGTAGGCCGACACGGGCAGCAACGCCAAACCATCGGCGGCGGCGGCGGCGCGCATCGCTTGCCAGGCGCGGCCGGCAGCGGCGGTCAGCCATAGCGGCCGGCCGGCCAGATCGTGCCCGCATTGGCGCAGCATCGGCGGCTCGTCACACAGCGGCAGGCGGTAAGCGCCCGACTCCGAGTCGGACTCCGACTCCGACTCCGACTCTGATTCCGGCAGCGGCAGCGCCAATGACTGGCGCAGCCATCGTGCGCGCTCGCGCAGGGCAGCGCGAAGTGTCGCGGCCGGCAAGGTCCAAGGCAGCGGACCTTGATCCGGACGTACCGTGCCGGGCATGTGCAGCCAGCGCGACAGTTCCGGCCAGGCCGCACGCGGCACGCATTGGCCCAGCGCGAGCAGCGATGGCGCCCGCTGCCAGCTCGCCAGTTCGCGGCCATCGCGGCGGTCGAGCAGGCGCCAATGCCAGGGCTGAGCCCGGCCCGCGCCGGCGCTGGCCAGCAGTTGCAGCATGGTGCCGTTGATCAGCCAGGCCGGGCGCTGGCCAGCCAAAGCGCTGGCCGGATTGCCTGCGCCCGCGCTGCTGCCAGAGCCGGTGCCGTTGCGGGCGCTGCGCCTGCTCATCGTTGCCAGCTACGACCGCTGGCCAACAACCAGCCGGCCGGGCGGTGGCTCACAGGCTGGCGCCGATGTCCTCGTCGGACAGGGCGGTGACCGGAGCCGCACCATTGGCGATGATCGCCGCGTGCTGGTCGCACCGCGGCAACAGGCGCTGGAAGTAGAAGTTGGCGGTCTCGCGCTGGGCGCGCTTGAACGCGGCCGGCAGCTCGGAGCGCTCGGCCGCGGCCACGCGCTGCGCCCAGCACCAGGCCAGCAGCACATAGCCGGAGTAGAACAGGTAGTCGTAGGCGATGGCCGGCGCCAGGGCCGGGTCGTCGGCGGCCTTGGCGCCGATCCCCGCGGTCAGCTTGCGCCACTGCTCGGCACGGTCGGCCAGTGCCGGCAGCAGGTCGATCACCGCCGGGTTCTCGGCTTCCAGCCGGCAGAATTCGCCGATCCGGGTGAGCATCAGCTTCAGCCCGGCGCCGTTGGCCAGCAGGGTCTTGCGGCCGATCAGGTCCAGGGCCTGGATCTGCGTGGTGCCTTCATAGAGGGTGGTGATGCGGACATCGCGGGCGAGCTGTTCCATGCCCCATTCGGCGATATAGCCATGGCCGCCGAACACCTGCTGGGCGTGGTAGGCGCATTCCACGCCGGCCTCGGTGAGCAGGCCCTTGACGATTGGAGTCAGGAAGCCGACCACGGTGTCGGCCTGCTGGCGCTGCTCGTCCGAGGTGGCATGGGCGGCGAGGTCTTCGTGCAGGCAGGCGAACAGGGCCAGCACCCGGCCGCCCTCGGCGAAGGCGCGGCAGGTGAGCAGCATGCGCCGGATATCCGGATGCACGATCAGCGGATCGGCCGGCCGCTCCGGATAGCGGGCGCCTTCGGGCGCGCGCATCTGCAGGCGGTCGTTGGCATAGGCCAAAGCGTTCTGCCAGGCGCGCTCGGTCAGGCCCAGGCCCTGGATGCCAACCCCCAGGCGGGCCGAGTTCATCATGATGAACATGGCCGACAGGCCCTTGTGCGGCTGGCCGACCAGATAGCCCTCGGCACCATCGAAGTTCATCACGCAGGTAGCCGAGCCGTGCAGGCCCATCTTGTGTTCGATGGAGCCGCACCACACGGCATTGCGCTCGCCGACGCTGCCGTCGCGGTCGACCTTGAACTTGGGCACCACGAACAGCGAGATGCCGCGCACGCCGGCCGGCGCATCGGGCAGGCGCGCGAGCACCAGGTGGATGATGTTGTCGGTGAAATCATGCTCGCCGGCGGTGATGAAGATCTTCTGGCCGCTGATCGCGTAGCGGTCATCGCCGACCGGCTCGGCCTTGGTTTTCAAAAGGCCCAGGTCGGTGCCGCAGTGCGGCTCGGTCAGGCACATGGTGCCGGTCCAGATGCCTTCGACCAGCGGCTTGAGAAACACCTGCTTCTGCCAGTCCTGGCCTTGCTGGCGCAGCGCCTCGATGGCGCCGTGGCCGAGCAGCGGGAAATTCCCCCAAGGCATGTTGGCACCGTTGATCTGCTCCTTCAGCGCCGCATCGACAACATAGGGCAAGCCCTGGCCGCCTTCTTCCGGTGGCGCGGTGGCACCGCTCCAGCCGGCCAGGGCAAACGCCAGGTAGGCCTCCTTGAAGCCGGCCGGCGCAGTCACCTCGCCGTCCTTGAAGGTGCAGCCGGCATCGCCGGGCTGGTACAGCGGCGCGATCACCTCGTCGCAGAAGCGGCCGCCTTCCTCCAGTATCGCGTCGATGATCTCGGCGCCGGTATCGGCATGCGGTGGCAGATCGGCCAGCGCCCGGGGCGCGTCCAGCACCTGGTGGATGACAAAACGCTGGTCGGCAACGGGAGAGCGGAAGTTGTTCATCGGGACACCCGGGAGAAGTCAGTGATGGAAGTGCGGCTGGCGTGATCCGGCCGGCCTATCGATAGACGCCGTCCAGTCCCGGCACCGGCAGCAGGCGGCTGCGGAACTGGAACGGGTACTGGCGCGAATTGGGTTGCTCGGAGCGCGCCCGTCCTTCCAGCCGGTAGACCAGTTCGCTGGCGGTGGCGGCCAGGCCGGCGCAGGGCAGGGTGTGATCGAGCGGCTCGCCGGTGTAGGGCGGTACGTCCAGTGACGGGCTCAGCAGCAGCGGCGCCAGTTCGCGGCCGTCGATGGTCAGATGCTGGAAGTTCAGTTCGGAAACGCGCATGGCGACATTGGAATGGCTTTGCACGCGCAGGCGCAGCAGGCACTGGCCATCGTCTTGCAGGCGCAGTTCCTGGATGCTGATCACCGGCGGATTGATCCGCGTCTTGGGTCCGCGGCTACCGCCACAGGCGGCCAGCAGCAGGCTGGCGGCGATGAGCAGGGCGAGCGCGACGGCCAGCGGCAGCCGCGGCGCGGGCCGGCGTACGGGAGACGTCACGGGAAAAAGTGGCAATCGGGTCTGGCGCATGGCGGAAGCAAGTCGCGGCGGTGGTCAGATCGCAGGGTAGGGTATCAGCTTGCCGGACTGTACCGTATGGTCGGCCCGAGCCGGCCTGCGGCGCAGGACATTGCCTGGTTCGGCAGCCCGGCGCGTGGTCAATTCGGCGGATCGATCCCTCTGCTCAAGCCATCGGCTCGGCAACCTGATCCGCCATCGGGTCAGGAAGATTGAACAGCGCCCGGGCGTTGGCGCTGGTGGCGGCGGCCAGCGCTGCTTCCGGTTGCTCGCGCAGTTGCGCGACCACCGCCAGCACCTGCGTCAATCGCGCCGGCTCGTTGCGTTGGCCCTGATGGCCACACAGCGGCTGGTCGGGGCTGTCGGTTTCCAGCAGCAGGTGCTCGATCGGCATCTGCGCCACGACCCGGCGCAGACGTTGCGCCCGCGGATAGGTCACCGGACCGCCGATGCCCAGATGGAAGCCCAGCCGCCACAGTTGCCGCGCCTGCTCGACGCTGCCGGAAAAACTGTGCAGCACGCCGCGCAAGCCGCCGATCCGGCGCAGGCTGTTGATCACTTCGTCCAGCGCCTTGCGTGCATGCACGATCACCGGCAGGTCGAACTCGCGTGCCAGGCGCAGCTGGCCCAGAAAGATGTCCCGTTGCCGGTCCGCCTGCGGTTCGTCGATCCACAAGTCCAGGCCACATTCGCCCACCGCCACCGGCCGCTCGCGCTGCAGCCATTGCGGCAGCCGCGCCAGATCACCGGCGTCATGCTCGGCGATGAAGATCGGGTGCAGGCCATAGGCCGGGTACAGGCCGGCATGCTCGCTGCACACCTGTTTCAGCCCCGGCCAACTGGCCGCGGTCACCGCCGGCACGATCTGCAGGCCGACACCGGCCTGGCGCGCGCGTGCCACTACCTGGCTGCGGTCGGCATCGAAGCGGGTATCGTCAATATGGCTGTGGCTGTCGATCAGCGCCGGCCCGGCGGCCTGCGCGGCAGGCGGCGACGGACTGGAGCCGGGTGCGGGAATGGCGCCATTCATCGCCACATCATGCCGTATCGCCAGTCACGGCCGCGTCGGCATCGGGGTGGCCGGCCGGGTCCGGCCGGGCAATTTCCGGGTCAAACCGGCGGCGGTGCCTTACCATGGCCGCCCTGGGGAGTCCTTGACCATCGGCACCGGCGGCTGGCCGCAAGTGTCCGCCGCGGCAGCCGCAACGGTGCCGCCCGGCATCAGGCGCGAAACGATGCCTGCCGCCGGCGGCCCGCCTCTGCCTGGCACGGCGGCTGGTCACGGGTTCCCTGACAAGGGGGCTGTTCTTCAAGCACTGCAATGGACGATCGACCAATGACCTTCTTACGCATGAACGACATCGACCTCAAGGACAAGCGCGTGCTGATCCGCGAGGATCTGAACGTGCCCCTGAACGAGGACGGCAGCATCGCCGCCAGCCAGCGCCTGCAGGCGGCCCTGCCGACCCTGCGCGCTGCCCGCGATGCCGGCGCGCGGGTGCTGCTGGCCTCGCACCTGGGCCGGCCCGAGGAAGGCACGTTCGATCAAAGCGCCAGCCTGGAGCCGGTGGCGCAGTGGCTGTCGGACGCGCTGGAAACGACGGTGCCGCTCAAGCGCGACTGGCTCGACGGCGTCGAGGTCGAGCCCGGCCAGATCGTGCTGCTGGAAAACGTGCGCTTCAACCTTGGCGAAAAGGCCAACGACGAGGCGCTGGCGCGCAAGATGGCGGCGCTGTGCGATGTCTTCGTCATGGATGCCTTCGGTACCGCGCACCGCGCCCAGGCCTCCACCCATGGCGTCGCCCGTTACGCGCCGGTGGCAGCGGCGGGCCCCTTGCTCGCCGCCGAACTGGATGCCCTGGCCAAGGCCATGCAGGCGCCGGCGCGGCCGCTGCTGGCCATCGTCGGCGGCGCCAAGGTTTCGACCAAGCTGGAGCTGCTGTCGACCCTGATCGACAAGGTCGACATGCTGATTGTCGGCGGCGGCATCGCCAACACCTTCCTGGCCGCGTCCGGCCTGCTGGTCGGCAAGTCGCTGTACGAGCAGGACCTGGTGCCGGCGGCCCGGCGCATCCTGGCCCAGGCCAAGGAGCGCGGCGTGGAAATCCCGCTGCCTACCGATGTTGCCGTCGCCAGCCAGTTCAGCGCCGAGGCCAAGGCCACGATCAAGGCCGCCAAGTCGGTCTCGGCCGAGGAAATGATCCTGGATATCGGCCCGGCCACGGCGCTGCGCTATGGCGAGCTGATCAAGCGCGCCGGCACCGTGGTCTGGAATGGCCCGGTCGGGGTGTTCGAGTTTCCCGCCTTCGGCCAGGGCACCGAGGCGGTAGCGCTGGCGATCGCGGCCAGTCCGGCGTTCTCGATCGCCGGTGGTGGCGACACCCTGGCGGCGGTGGAAAAATACGGCGTCGAGCCGAAGATCTCCTACATCTCCACCGGTGGCGGCGCCTTCCTGGAGTTTCTGGAAGGCAAGACCCTGCCCGCCGTGGCCATGCTGGAAGAGCGCGCCCGCGGCTGAGGCGGCGCCCGGGCCGGCAGCCGGCGGCGGTCAGCGCCGACTTGGCCGTGACGGCGGCAACGTGCGCCGGTCCTGAACGGCTTGGATCATGCCGTGCCGGCAACCCGGCGCGCAGATTCCTGCCATCCGAATACCGATACCGTCAGCGCCCGCGCCCCGCCTTGGAAGCGCGGGCGCGCCGTATTGCGGCTGCCGTCAGTCGGCGCCGGTCAGCGTGGCGATCAGCACCTGCCGGTCCAGTGCCTGGGCCTGCTCGTCGCGACGGTGGCGATACTCGAAAGTGCCGGCGTCCAGGCCGCGCCCGGACACCACCACCCGGTGCGGGATACCGATCAGTTCGATATCGGCGAACATCGCGCCCGGGCGCAGGCCGCGGTCGTCCAGAACCACCTCCAGGCCCAGCCCGGTGAGTTCCTGGTACAGCGCCTCGGCTGCCTTGATCACGCTGGCATCATTCTTCGGGTTGATCAGGCAGATCGCCACCTGCCACGGCGCCATCGGCTCGGGCCAGATGATGCCGGCCGGGTCGTGGTTCTGTTCGATCGCGGCAGCAACGATGCGCGACACGCCGATGCCGTAGCAGCCCATGTGCAGGGTGCGCTCGCTGCCGTTCTCATCCAGCACCGCCGCGGCCATGGCTTCGGCATAGGCCTGGCCGAGCTGGAAGACATGACCGACCTCGATGCCGCGGCACAGCGCCAGCGGGCCGGAACCATCCGGCGCCGGCTCGCCCTCGACGACATCGCGGATATCGGCCACCAGCGCCGGTTCGGCCAGGTCGCGGCGCCAGTTGACGCCGGTCAGATGGAAACCTTCCTCGTTGGCGCCGCAGATGAAATCGGCCATGGCGGCGACATCGCGGTCGGCGATCACGGTGATCGGCTTGCGCGGCGCGACCGGGCCCAGGAAGCCCGGCGTGCTGCCCAGGTGATCGACGATCTCGTCCTCGGTGGCCGGGCGCCAGTCGCCGCCCAGATCCTGCAGATTGCCGGCCTTGACCGCATTGACCTGGTGGTCGCCGCGCACCAGCAGCAGGCAGAAACCGGCGGCGCCGACCACGGCCACGGATTTCACCGTGGTGGCCAGCGGCACTTCCAGCAATTCGGCCACGGCGGCGCAGGTGGCCTGGGTCGGTGTCGCCACCTTGGCCATGTCCGCCGTCGCCGCCGGCCGCGGTGCCGGTGCCTGGCCCTGCGCCTTCTCAAGGTTGGCGGCGTAGTCGGAGGCTGGCGAGAAGGCGATCACGTCCTCGCCGGAATCGGCCAGCACGTGGAATTCCTGCGAGGCGTTGCCGCCGATCGCGCCCGAATCGGCCTGCACCGCGCGGAAGCTCAGGCCCAAGCGGCTGAAGATGCGCGTATAGGCATCGAACATCGCCTGGTAGCCCTGCGCCAGGCAGTCGGCCGTCAGGTGGAAGGAATAGGCATCCTTCATCAGGAACTCGCGCGCGCGCATGACGCCAAAGCGCGGACGGATCTCGTCGCGGAACTTGGTCTGAATCTGGTAGACGTTGACCGGCAACTGGCGATAGCTCTTGAGCTCGTTGCGGGCCCAGTCGGTGACTACTTCCTCGTGCGTGGGGCCGTAGCAGAACTCGGCCTCCTTGCGGTCGCGGATCTTCAGCAACTGCCCGCCGAATTTCTCCCAGCGGCCGGTTTCCTGCCACAGCTCGCGCGGCTGGATCGAGGGCATCAGCATCTCCAGCGCGCCGGCCCGGTCCATCTCCTCGCGCACGATCGCCTCGACCTTGCGCAGCACGCGCAGGCCCAGCGGCGTCCAGGTGTAGATGCCGGCCGCCAGCTTGCGGATCATGCCGGCGCGCAGCATCAGCCGGTGGCTGGCCAGTTCGGCTTCGGCCGGGGTTTCCTTGGTGGTGTGCAGGTGGAATCGTGACAGGCGCATGAGCGGTACCGGGGATCAATGGAAAGAAGGTGGCAGTGCGGGCGGGGCGGGTCTGCCGGACCCGGCGCTCACAGCCCGCAGACGCTGCCGACAGGGCGCGGCCGGGCAAAGCCAAGCCGGGCAGTGTATCGGGTCCGGCAGCGGGCTGTCCCAGGCTGGCGGCGTGGCGCGCGGCCCGGGATGTGGTTCAACGTTATTCGCGGCCGGCTGCTATCGCAGCATCTTAACCATGGCCGTCTGTTCTCCATACCGACACGTACGGCGCTGATCCAGATCAGTGCCGGTCGTTGTCGTCGTCGGTATCTTGCCCACCAAGTCGCCGGAGACCTGATCCGGCATTGCCGAGCACGGCCTGGCACACGCCGCCGCCGCCGGCAGCAACGGTTCCGTTTTAACCTTAGTTAAGGACTCTCGTCATGAAAAACCTGCTTGTTGTCATTGCACTGGCCATGCTCGGGGCCGTGTTCGGCGCCGCGCCCGCGGCCCAGGCACAGGACCCGGCCGCCGTCACCCCGGTTGCCGATGTCAGCTTCACCCTGCGCACCGCCATCACCGGCGGCCAGATGGTCTTCATCGGCGATGCCGGCGCGATCAAGGACGAGATCAACCCCGAGCTGAAGGTGCCCGAAGGTGCCGTGGTGGCAATCACCGTGATCAACGGCGACGGCGCCATCCACGACATCGCCGTGCCCGAGTTCGGCGCCCAGTCCGACCAGTTGGTCGGCATGGGAGCGGCGACCACGATCGTGTTCCGCGCCACCAAGGCCGGCCACTTCGAATACGTGTGCACCATTCCCGGGCACCGGGCTGCCGGCATGTTCGGCGCACTGGTGGTCGGTGACGTCGAGGAGGTGGTGTCCACCGCCGCCGACATCAGCAAGAACCCGGCCGAGGTCGGCGAGCCGGTCGGCGACCGCGCCCCCGCGCACGTCACCTACGACCTGATCACCACCGAGCTGGAAGGCAAGCTCGATGACGGCAGCACCTATCGTTACTGGACCTTCAACGACACCGTGCCCGGCCCGATGCTGCGCGTGCGCCAGGGCGACACCGTCACCATCAACCTGAAGAACGCCGACGACAGCGTCAATATCCACTCGGTCGACTTCCATGCCGTCACCGGCCCCGGCGGCGGTGCCGCGGTCACCCAGGTCGCCCCCGGCCAGACCAAGAGCTTCACCTTCAAGGCGCTGCACCCGGGCCTGTTCGTCTACCACTGCGCCACGCCGATGATTGCCCACCACATCACCAACGGCATGTACGGCATGATCCTGGTCGAGCCCGAAGGCGGCCTGCCGCCGGTCGACCGCGAGTTCTACATCATGCAGGGCGAGCTCTACACCGTGCAGCGCCACGGCTCGCGCGGCTACCAGGAGTTCTCGCTGGAGAAGCTGCTCGACGAACGCCCCGAGCATCTGATGTTCAACGGCTCGATGACCGCCCTGACCAAGGACCACATCATGCAAGCCGAGGTCGGTGACGAGGTGCGCTTCTACTTCGGCGTCGGTGGCCCGAACCTGATCTCCAGCCTGCACCTGATCGGCGAAGTCTTCGACCGCGTCTATGACCAGGCCTCGTTCACCAGCCCGCCGTTGACCGACGTGCAGACCACCCTGGTTGCCCCCGGCGGCGCCACCATGGTCGAGTTCAAGGTCGATTACCCGGGCCGCTACATCCTGGTCGACCACGCACTCTCGCGCGCCGAGAAGGGCCTGGCCGGGTTCCTGGATGTCACCGGCGACGCCGACCCGACGATCTTCCACAGCGCCGAGGAAATCGATCCCAACTCCGGCCACTGACCGGGCGCGGTTGGCGCCAGCAAACCCCCTCTTCGGCCCCGCTTCGCGCGGGGCCTTTTTTTCGTCTGGCCGATACAGGTGTGCGCTGCGAAGCAGGGTTGACGCGGTGGCCGGCCAGTCAGGCAGCGCTGTCGCCGCGTCGTGGTTCAACTGGCCGCGACCCGCTCCCAGGACGCGATGTTGCCAGCCTCGACATGGAACAGCGGATGGCAATCGGGCAGGGCGGTATCGGCCCAGCGGGCCAACGTGTCCGGACTGCGCACGGCCAGCTTGGCGCGCAGATGGCGCCACTCATGGGCGATCTGGCCGTCGCTGACGGCGATGGTCGGCAAGGCCTGCAGCGGCCCGAGTTTGCCGGCATCGAAGCGGTAACCGCGCTGCCTGGCCTGGTCATGGACGGCATGCAGGTAAGCGTCGATCGCCGCCAGCGGATCAGCCTGTTCCCGGAACCGCTGCAGTTGCGGATGCTGTTGGTAGCCGCGGGTGCGGCCGGCCAGAACGGCCTTGGCCAGCAGGGCCTCACGCCATAGTGCGACCAGCCCCTTGGCGTCCAGCCAGCGCGGATGCAATGACCACAGACGCATTGGCTTCAGCCCGGCAGCACAGCCATCAACCCAGCAATTGCGGGTTGAGCTGCCACACGGTGTAGTTGAGGAACGCAGCGAAACTGACCCAGGCCAGATACGGCAGCAACAGCGCGCCGGCCAGCGGCCGGATGCGCCAGAAGGCCAGCAGCGTGGCCACGATCGCCAGCCACAGCAGCAGGATTTCGGCGAATGCCCAGCCGCCCAGGCGCCAGCCGAAGAACAGCCAGCTCCACAGCGCGTTGAACACCAGTTGCACCAGATATAGCGTCAGCGCCGTGCGCGCACCGCGCCAGCCATCGACCCGCCAGACCAGCCAGGCGGCGATCGCCATCAGCGCATACAGCACCATCCACACCGGCGAGAACACCTGTCCGGGCGGCGCCCACTCCGGGCGCACCATTTCGGTATAGACGCCGCCGGCCTGCATCGAGGCGGCGCCACCGATGGCGGCGGCCACGGCGGTAACCAGCAACCAGCCCAGCAGGCCAGGCATCTGTTGCTTGATCGGCAAACGGCTCATGGCAGGCTCCGTGGATGGCGGATCGGTGAGCGGTATTTCCGGCGAGCTGCCAAGGCTGGATTTGGCCAGCCAGCAGGCGGTCAGCGCGAACGCCGGCAAGAGCACCGGCCAGGTCAGCCACATGAAAATCAGGCTGCCGGCGCTGGCGAGCAGAGCCAAACCCAGTAACGGCTCCGGCTCGGGTTGCAGCAACAGCGTGCCCAGGGCAGTGATCATCAAACCAGTGTGAAGTGAGAGAACGAGCACCAGGGCCGGGACGGCAAGCAGTTCGAAGCCTGGCCGTTCCTCGGGCGTGGCCAGGTACCAGGTGCCAAACATCCAGCCGAAGCCGAAAGCCGCGAACGAGGATGCCAGCGCCGCTGCGATCACCATTCCAGCACCAGCCAGCTCCGGTTTCACCAGCAGCAAATAGGCGGCTGCGACAGTCATGGCGCAGCCATAGCCCACGGCACTTTTCCACTTCAGGGCTAGCCTCAACCGCTCAGCGCAGCTCGACATGATCCAGGAAGAATTCGAAGGATCCCAGCGGCTGGCCGGCGGTGAAGGCGATGCCGCGCAGCAGCGACAGGTCGGCGCCGGCGAAGTCGGCCAGCGTCAGCCGCACCTGGGTCCACTCCGGCCCGGCCTGGAACATCTGCACGCTGGGCATGCCCTGCGCTGACGGCCCGGAAAACAGCATGGCGCTGTAGTGGCGGCCATCGCCGCGCACCTGGAACACCAGCTCGCTGCGGGCGGAGAAGTCCACCGGCTGCATCGGTTCGGCGGCCGGGAAGAACATCATTCCGGCCCAGGGAAAGGCGAATCCGGGCAGCACTTCGCCGGTGATGGCGAGTGCGCCTTTCGAGTCCTCGGCGCCACCCGTCACCAAGCGGTATTCCACCGTCGATGCGCCGCCGGCCATCTGGTCGGTGGTCGGCTGCCAGCTTCCGAAGTTGGCCTCGAGTGCGTCGCCGTCGAAATCGCTGACCAGGGCCTGCTCCGGCGCTGCCTGCGTGGCGCCTGCGGTGGCCTTGGCATCGCGTTCGACCGGGTAGCCGTTCTTCCACACGCCGGTGAGGGCGCGGGTGGCGGTAATGTCGCTGAGCGGATCGCCGTCGACCAGCAGCAGGTCGGCGCGCAGGCCCGGGGCAATGCGGCCGCGGTCGTCGATGCCGAAGCGGCGTGCCGGCAGGGAGGTGGCGGCAGCCAGCGCCTGCGCCGGTGTCAGTCCGGCCCGGACCAGCAGCTCCAGCTCGCCATGCATGCTCACGCCATGGGCGGTGCCGGGGTTGGGCGCGTCGGTGCCGGCGAGGATGGCAACGCCGGCGGCGTGCAGCTCGTGCACGCTGCGCAGCGCCTGCTCCAGCCGGTCATTTGCCGACAGGCCCGGGATGGCGGCGGCCAGGGTCGCCTTCTGTTCGGCGGTGAGCCGGTCCGCCAGGCGGGGATCGGCCTGCAATGCGCCGCCTTCGCCGTGGCCGGAGAACGAGGCCACCACCGACAGCGTCGGGATCACGAACGCATCGGCCGCGCGCATGTCGGCGATGAACGCCGCGTCGGCCGCCTGGTCGGCAAAGATGTGCACCAGCCCGTTGGCGCCGGCCTCGATCGCGTGGCGCGAGTCTGCCAGCGTCGAGGCATGGACGACGGCCAGCCGCTCGCCGGCGTGCGCGGCGGCGATCACCTGGGTGACCTGCGCGGGCGTCAGCGTCGGCAGCGACGGCGCGCCGGGGTAGGCGCTCATGTCCTCGACGATCAGCTTGATGAAGTCCACGCCCTCGTCGATGCGCTCGCCGATGAAGGCGGCGACATCGGTGTCGGCTTCGATCGCCGGCACCGGGAAGCCGTACTGGGTGCCGTGCCCGCCCGGCGCGGTGATCGCATAACCGGCTGCCCACAGGTCGGCCTGGCCGGTGTCGGCCAGCGACTCGCGCTGTTCGCGCAGCATCGGCAGGCGCTCGACCATGCCGTGCATGTCGAACGCGGTGGTGACGCCGAAGCGCGCCGCGTCGCGCTGGGCGTCGCCCCAGGCGTGTACGTGGGCGTCGATCAAGCCGGGCAAGAGGGTCTTGCCGGCGCCATCGATGACCGGCAATCCGTCGGGCACGTCGCCGTTCGCGGCAACCGATTCCACCATGCCGTCGCGCACTACCACCGTGGCCAGGCCGAGGTCGCGCTCGCCATCGAACACACGCGCGCCGCGGATGGCGAAGCTGTTGCCGGTCTGTTCGGGAGCCTGCGCGACAGTCGGCTCGTTGGCGCCGGCAGCGCTGTCGCCGGCATTGCCCTGCAGTGCCACGGCAATGCCAAGCGTTGCGGCCAGCGCGCCGAAGGCGAGGATGTCAGTCAGTCGTTTCATCTGGTTTCTCCGCGATTGTCTTCAAGTGGGGTGCTCAAGCCGCCGCAGCCAGGCGGCGCCGGGCGAGCACGAAGAACACGACGGTCACCACCGTCAGCACCGCCAGGTGCAGCCACACGCTGCCACCGGCGTCGTGGCCCACGACTTTCATCGCGATCTGGCCCAGATGATACGCCGGCCATACCGGTGCCAGCCGGCTGAAGATGTCCGGCAGGATCGACAGCGGCATCCACAGCCCGGACAGGAACGCCATCGGCAGGAACAACAGGTTGACCACCGCCACCGCCGCGTTGCCGCCGACCAGGCTGCCGATGTACAGGCCCAGCGCGCAGAACGGCACAATGCCAATCACGTTGACCGCGAACAGCGCCAGCCACTGGCCTGGCGCCAGCGCAACACCGCCCAGCGTGTAGGCCAGCACCGCCAGCAGCAGCGAGATCACTGCCGCGAACACCATCGCCGCCGCCATCTTTGCCAGCAGCCAGGAACCGGCCGGCGCCGGCAGGGCACGCTTGAGCCGCAGCAGGCCGCGCTCGCGGTCGTTGGCAATGCCGGCACCGAAGCCGAACAGCGCCGCGCCCATGATGCCGAACACGCCATAGCCGGCCAGCATGTATTCGGCCGCTGCGGCGCTGCGCGACAGCATCACGCCGAACAGCAGGTAGAACGCGGTCGGGAACAGCAGCGTCGGCAGCACAAAGGCCGGCTGGCGCACCTGGCGCAGCAGCTCGTATTTCGCCTCCAGCAGGTAGCAGCGCCACGATTGGAACGAATGGGTTTCTACGGGGAATTCAATCGCGGCGTCCATCAGGCAGCTTCCTCTTCGGCGGTGATCTGGATGAAGGCGTCGGCGAGGCCGGCGCGCAGCACTTCAAGGTCCTGCAGCAACGGGTCGGCATCGAGCAGGCGGCGCACGACCGGTTCGGCGGTTTCGGCGACGATCTCCAGGCGGTCGCCGTCGCGCGTGGCCGCGCGCACCCCGGGCCAGCACAGCACCTGCGCCGCTGCCAGCGCGGAAACACAGCGGATGCGGCGCTGGCCAACGTGGGCGCGGATCTGGCTGACGCTGCCCTGCGCGACCACTCGGCCGCGATCAAGCACCACCACCCGGTCCGACAGCGCCTCGGCCTCTTCCAGGTAATGGGTGGTCAGCAACACGCCGCAACCTTCGGCCACCAGTTCGCGCACCGCGCGCCAGAGTTGCTGGCGCGCCTGGATGTCCAGGCCGGTGGTCGGCTCGTCCAGGAACAGCAGGCGTGGACGCCCGCACAGGGCCAGGGCGAACTGCACCCGGCGCTGCTGGCCGCCGGACAGCTTGTCGTAGCGGCGCTGCAGCAGGCCCTCCAAGCCGGCGAGCGTCACGCACTCGTCGATGCTGCGCGGGCGCGGATAGTAGCTGCGGGTCAGCGCCAGCAGCTCGTGTACCTTCAGGTCGCCGTGGGCGCCGCCGTCCTGCAGCATCACGCCGGTCTGCCGGCGCGCATCCAGCGCTCCGGGCGGGCGGCCGAACAGGGTCACGGCGCCGGCATCGGCCTGCAGCAGGCCCAGCATCAAGCCGATCGCGGTGCTCTTGCCGGCGCCGTTGGCACCGAGCAGCGAGACCACCTCGCCGGCGTGCACCTCAAGATCGACGCCATCCAGGGCGATGACCTTGCCGTAGCGTTTATGGGCCGCCTGCAGTTGCGCCAGCGGAACCGGCGCGGAAGCCGGGCGGGGGTCGTTTCGAAGCTGTGTGATCGTGTCCATGGCGCCATGTTGCGCCCTGGTCGCCGCTGGCGGCAGTCGCGCAGGTCAGCCCTCGGAGGTGAGATCTGTCATGTCACCTGGCCAGCGGCGCTGTTTCACCTGCTTTGCGGCAGCGCAAGCGCGATCGGGGGCGTCTGGATCAAGGTCAATGACTTGCGTAACAAGGCGGACGGTGTGACCCCATTGTCAGCGCGCGGCCGGGAGCCGCCAAGGTGGGTTCTTGCGGTTCTGTCCGGCCCAGAACAGGCACAACGTGTTGCCGGATGGGTCCTGCAGCCGGGCCTCTCGCCACAGCCAGCGCTCGTCGCTCGGCGGCTGGGCGAAGACCAGGCCGCGCTTGACCAGCTCCGTCACCCGCGCATCCAGATCGCTGCATTCGAAGTACACCACCACCCCAGTCGACTGAGCAGGGGTATCGGACAGGTGCACCGAGAACGTGGCGTCGCCGTCCGGGCACTCGAACCTGGCGTAGTGAGGCGAGTGGACAATGAGCGTGAACCCCATGGTCTGGTAGAACGCGACCGCGGCGTCAATGTCCACCGCAGGAAGCGTCACCTGGTTCAAGTTCACGGCGATCTCCAGTGGCGGTCCTGCGCCAAAGCCAAGCTGTGCCACGCTGCTGATGGCCTCACGCCACTGGCCGATGGAGTCATCGTGATATGGCTTTTTCGAACAGCACAGCCCCCCAGAACAACGGGAGCAACCATTGCCACCATCCATGGACTTGCGGAAACAGTGCTTGGCATGTCGTAAATGTCCAGTTTTGCATAAAAAAGTTGAACCAGAAAGAAGCCGCTTCGGCTTGAACGCATCGTCACTCGGCCGTGTGACCCGGCGGCCCCGAGCCGTTGTATTGCAGCAGATCCCAGAGATTGCCGTATAGGTCCTCGAACACCGCCACCGTTCCGTAAGGTTCGTCGGAGGGCGGCCGCACGAAGTTGACCCCAGCCGAGCGATAGCGCTGGTAGTCACGCCAGAAGTCGTCTGTCTGAAGGAACAGGAAGACCCGACCTCCGGTCTGGCTGCCCACCGCGGCAAGCTGGTCCGGGCTGGTGGCTCGCGCCAACAGCAGTGATGCGCCGGAACTGCCGGGCGGGGCCACCACCAGCCAGCGCTTGCCCGGCTGCGGCCGCGGCGAGTCCTCGACCAGGCGGAACCCGAGTATGCCGACGTAGAACGCCAGGGCCTCGTCGTAGTCACGAACCAGCAAGGCGATGTGGGCGATGGCTTGTTGCATGGCGCGAGGCTGCTCCCGGGTTCGGCTCCACCGGCTACGGCGAGATCACGTCCTCAATCCAGTCCATGTAGTGGCTCAGGCGGACATTGCAGGTCAACTGGCCGTAGAGCCCGGGCCGTTGCGTCCTGAAATCGCCGTGGATGAAGCCCCAGGCGGCCAGGCCGACCAATCGCCATTGGTCATCGACCTGGACCAGCGCCGGTCCACCGCTGTCGCCGCTTCCGGTCTTGCCCTCCAGGGGCAGCGCTACCGAAGGCTCGTCGAACACATAGCAGAACCAGCGCTCATGAGCACTGGTGATGGTGTTGAACGCGCGTCGAAGTTGCGTGCGATTGGGGCCGGCTGAATCATGGCCAGCGGCTCCCGTGCCGGTAGCGCCCTTGCCTATGATCTTGACGATCTGGCCGGGTTCGGCGCCGCCATCGTGGAGGGTCACCGGAGCGACATCCGTCACCGGCTGCGCCAGCTTGATCAGGGCGATGTCGTCGGACGAGGCAATCTGCATCACGGCAAGTATCGAGTCGCCCGTGGCCAGCGCTTGATTGATCAGCGCCTGAGGCAGTTTTTCGTACCCGGCATGTATCACCACGCGCTCAACGTCCCTGGATGCGCCGTTGACCACCACCTGCTGAAGCTCGCTGTGCGCCGGGATCGTGTGCGCGGCGGTAATGACCCACTGCGGAGCAATCAGCACACCATGGCCCTCGCCGGGCATGTCGGCCAGCGCAGGAAATTGGCTCGCCGCAATCCGGTAGTCCGAGTCGTCGACATCATCTCGAATGACGATGGCGTTGGCGGTGGATGAGGCCGCGAGCAGTGCCAGCAACAAAAGTGGGTTCATGGGATTCCTGCAAGGAACTGATGCATCGATGAAGGGCCAGACCGCGCGTGCGTGACCTGACCCGGCCAAAAACTTTCAAGGATCGCCCGCAGTTGCGGGTGTCCCGGGGATCTACAGTTGCGCGCCCAGCCAAGTGTTCCAGCGTTGATCCAGCTCGGCAATATCGGTTCCGAGCCGATGACCTCTGCCGTGCTCCGACAGCCAGGCTTCAAAGCGGGTGCCGCTGGCCTTCACCGTGGTGGGGTGCAGCTTGACGGCAGGAATCACCACAGTCATAAGGGGGACGACAAGCCGCCGACGTGCGTGTACTCGCGCTTGCAGCCGCTGAAGGCATCGAAGATGCGCCGGTGCGCCTGAAGCGACCAGGCATCCTCGCGATCGTAGTAGCCGGCCACCCAGGCCTGGAGGTTGTCCAGCATCGCATCCTGCGCATGTTTCGAGGCGTACTTTTGCGGTTTCCAGAGCCGTGCCCGGTCATCAGCAACCGCCTGCGGGGCCTGCTCGCCGAGTTCGGCGTGGTGATGGCGCGCAGTGACCTCGCGCTGCGACGAGCGCTTGCCGATGACGCGATCCGGCGGCAACTGCCGCCGATGCTGCAGGGGCTGCTGGACGATCTCCAGCAACATTGGCAGCAGGTCCGCGAGCGCATCAGTGCCTGCGACGCCGGCATCGCCGCGCACGCCAAGGCCGACGTTCGCAGCCAACGCGCACAGCAGTTGATCGGCGTGGGTCCGCTGACCGCCGACGCGGTCGTCGCCACGATCGGGGACGGCCGCGAGTTCACGCATGGCCGGCAGCTGTCGGCATGGTTGGGGCTGACGCCGACCCAGCACTCCAGCGGCGGCAAGCAGCGCCTGGGCCAGATCAGCCGCCGCGGCGACAGCTACCTGCGGACCTTGCTGATCCAGGGTGCGCGAAGCAGCCTGCAGCGGGCGAACGCGGTTGCACTGGAGAAGGCTACCGCCGAGCAGATCTGGATCCGCGGGCTGACCCAACGCTTGCCGTTCGGGAAGGTGCTGGTGGCGATCGCCAACAAACACGCGCGCCAGCTGTGGGCGATGCTGGCGCGCGACGAGGATTACGATGCCGAGGCCTGGCTCAGGCACCCGATGGTGCAGAGGCCGGCCAGCAAGAAGGCACACGCCGTTGCCGCCTGACGGCGGCCCCGCACACGAGGTTCAACGCCAGAGCGAACAGGTAGCAAGCGGTCAGACCGTCCCGGAGAGAGCCTGACTAACAAGGTGGCGCCACCACATGACACGGCTGATCCCCGTGCATGGGCGAATCCGATGAATGAGAGAGGCCTTCGGGTGCGGTTTTTACCCTGGTCCGGATCAGCAACGCCGATCCAACAAGACCGATTACGGAAACCTGAATCCGTGTAAGTTTCGCCAGAAGCACTCGCAACCTATTGATTGTGTGGGATAATACGGTACCTCACCTCTTCACCCAAGCAGCCATGCCCCGATTTGAAGTGCGCCAGAGCCGGAACCTGC
>JALOAK010000001.1 GCA_023228845.1 Lysobacterales bacterium
GCAGGTTCCGGCTCTGGCGCACTTCAAATCGGGGCATGGCTGCTTGGGTGAAGAGGTGAGGTACCGTATTATCCCACACAATCAATAGGTTGCGAGTGCTTCTGGCGAAACTTACACGGATTCAGGTAAGGCTTCCACAACGATCGAAGCAGTCGGTGGTGCTATCACACAAAGGAGATCGTCCAGTGGAATTTCGTCATCTGCGTTGCTTTCTGGCCGTTGCTGAAGAACTCCACTTTGCCCGTGCCGCTGAGCGGCTACACATCGAGCAGTCACCTCTATCACGTGCTATCAAGGAACTGGAAGAGGAGTTGGGCGTGCAGCTCTTTGTGCGCACTACTCGCAGCACGCGCTTGACTCTCGCCGGAAAGCTGTTCCTCAATCACATTCCGCGCGTGTTTGCAGTCCTGGAGCAGGCGCGTGAAAGCGTGAAATCGGCTACCAATGGCTTTCACGGGCAGTTGCGCATTGCTTTGTCTGATGGCATCACACCATCGCGCCTGCCGGCGCTACTGGCACGTTGCCGCGAAGAATATCCAGAAATCGAAATCCGGCTCTTCGAAGTGCCGCTGGATCAGCAGATCAAGGGCCTGCATGATGATCTGTACGACGCGGGCTTTTCCATGGCCGATGAGGCCGGCGACGGCATCATCGTCAATCCAGTTTGGGAAGACCAGTTGATGGTAGCCGTGCCCGCGCGTCATCCCGTGCTGGCTTACAAACGAATTCCGCTGGAAGAAGTGCTGCGCTACCCGATCGTGCTGGGTGATCCCGCAGCATGCGAAGGCCATGCTCGCCAAGTTGATCGCATCCTGCGCCGACAGGAACGGGAGCCGCTGATCGCGCAGCGTGTGGCGACGTTCGACGTGATGATGATGCTGGTATCGGCCGGCTTGGCATTGGGCCTTGCGGGTGGCGCGCACATCGCATTCAGTCGTGAGCTAGGCGTCGTGGCGCGCCCGCTTGCGGGACAGCCACCCTTGTTGACTACTTACCTGCTTCGTAGGGACGCCGAACCGTCGCAGATGCTGGCTCGCTTCATTGAACGGCTGGCGTCCATGGAGTCGAACGATCCTGATTGGCCTGCATCCTCAAAATCTGGTGCTTTGAAGGATATCGAGCTATGAAGAAGATCATCCTGCTTCTGCTCGCTTTGATGCTAACCGCATGCGGTCAGTCAAACCCGATCGCGACCAAGACCACCATTGAAACGGTGGAGTCCCTTGCAGCTAATCCCGAGCGCCTCAAAGAGCTGCGTCAGCAATGCAAGCTGGAACGAGCCAAGCTGGGCAATGAGTTGTGCAACCGGGTTTCTGAGGCAACGCGCAAGCGCTTCTATGGCGACGGCAAGGTGCCGTATACATCACTGGAGAATCCGCCCAAATTTTGATTGTAGGCAGTTCGCCACGAATCATTTAATTTCTGTCAAACACGCCGCAATGCGCCATCGCTTGCGGCTTTTTTTCTGCCTACGCCCCTGCGCGAGTTCTTGCTTTTTGTTCGACCTTTCTCCCGATAACGGTCTTTGACCGGCACTGACCCGGCACCGATCCTGACACCAGCGGCACGTTGAACGCAGTGCGCGCAGGGGAAATCGGAGGCCGGGAGATGCAAGGGACGAACGTGTTGTTCGGTCAGATTGCCGTGGTATTCAGCATCGTGATCGCCGGAGTGTGGAGCGCCACACAATGGACAGCTGCGACCCTTGGTTATCAGATACGTCTTGGCTCGCCGTGGTTCGATTTCCTTGGCACGCCGATCTACCACCCGTGGAAGCTGTTCGAGTGGTGGTTCCTTTTCGACGCCTATGCGTCGCACGTCTTTGACATTGGTGGCGCCATCGCGGGCGGAAGCGGCTTGGTGGCCGTGGTGGTCGCCATAGGCATGTCCATCTGGCGCTCGCGCCAATCTCGTCTGGTCACGACCTACGGCTCGGCCCGCTGGGCCGATGCCGCGGAAATCTGCAAAGCCGGGCTGACCCAGCCATCCGGAGTCTTCCTCGGCCTGCATGGCCGCCAGTACCTGCGACACGAAGGCCCAGAACACGTCCTGACCTTCGCGCCCACGCGCTCGGGCAAGGGCGTCGGCCTGGTGGTGCCCACGCTGCTGTCGTGGCCCGCGTCCGCCGTGATCCACGACATCAAGGGCGAGAACTGGGCTATCACCGCCGGCTGGCGCTCGCGCTTCTCGCACTGCCTGCTATTCAACCCTACCGATGCGAAGTCCGCCGCCTACAACCCGCTGCTGGAAGTACGGCGCGGTGCGCATGAAGTGCGCGACGTGCAGAACATCGCGGACATTCTGGTCGATCCCGAAGGCGCGCTGGAGCGGCGCAACCACTGGGAGAAGACTTCGCACGCGCTGCTGGTCGGCGCGATCCTGCATGTGCTCTACGCCAGCGAGGACAAGACGCTGCGCGGCGTCGCCAACTTCCTGTCCGATCCCGCGTGTCCGTTCGAGGTGACGCTGCATCGGATGATGACGACGAAGCACCTCGGCGATGCACCGCATCCCGTCGTCGCGTCTGCTGCGCGCGAAGTGCTCAACAAGTCGGACAACGAGCGGTCCGGCGTGCTGTCCACCGCGATGAGTTTCCTTGGCCTGTACCGCGACCCCACGGTGGCCGAAGTCACGTCGCGCTGCGACTGGCGCATCGCGGACCTGATTTCCGCGCAGCATCCTGTATCGCTGTACCTCGTGGTACCGCCGTCGGACATCAGCCGCACCAAGCCGCTCATTCGTCTGATCCTCAACCAGATCGGACGGCGCCTCACTGAATCGCTCGATGGCAGCGACGGCGTGGAGCGCAAGCACAAGCTGCTGCTGATGCTCGACGAGTTCCCCGCACTCGGCCGGCTCGACTTCTTTGAATCCGCGCTCGCCTTCATGGCCGGCTACGGGCTGCGCGCCTTCCTGATTTCGCAGTCGCTCAACCAGATCGACAAAGCCTACGGCCAGAACCATTCGATTCTGGACAACTGCCATGTGCGCGTGACCTTCGCCACCAACGACGAACGCACGGCCAAGCGCATTTCCGAAACGCTGGGCACCGCCACCGAGCTGCGCGCGCAGCGCAACTACGCGGGCCATCGGCTCGCGCCCTGGCTCGGGCACCTGATGGTGTCGCGGCAGGAAACGGCGCGCCCGCTGCTCACGCCCGGCGAGGTGATGCAGCTCCCACCCGACGACGCCGTGGTGATGGTCTCCGGCCATCCGCCGATCAAGGCGAAGAAGCTGCGCTACTACGCGGACGCCAACTTCAAGCGCCGCGTGTTGCCAGCACCCACGCTGGCGCAGGGCCGCTACGCCGATGCCCCGGCCGCGCGGCCCGATGACTGGAGCGCCTTGGCGATTCCCGCCATGCCTGCCGTGCCCGCTGTGGCTTCGGACTTGGGAGACGCCAACGAAGGCGGCCCGCGCCAACAGCCCGAGCTGTCCGAAGTCGTCGCCTACAGCTCTGAATCCGAGCACGCGGCCAGCGATCTGGCGCTGCTCGATGACGACGACGATCTGCCGCTTCCCCTGCCGTCCCAGCTCGACCCGCGCTTGCAGCGCGCGGCTCGGCTGGCCGCCCTCAACCCCGACGACGGAATCCAGCTATGAGCCATCTTCATTCCCGCCATCGCCTGAACCTGTTCATCGAGCGCGACCATGCGAAGCGCCTGGACGAGCTGGCCGCGAAGAAAGGCGTCTCGAAATCCAGCATCGTCGCGGCCGCACTCGCGTCCTGGCTGTCGCCGGATGCGGCCGACCAGCGCGAAGCGGCGATGGCCAAGCGGCTGGATCGCCTGTCGCGCCAGTTCGAGAAGCTGGAGCGCGACCAGAACATCCAGATCGAAACGCTGGCGCTGTTCGTGCGCTACTACCTGACCGTCAGCACACCGCTGCCCGAGGCCCATCAGGAAGCCGCGAAGGCACAGGGCAAGGCGCGCTTCGAGCAGTTCATCGAACAGCTCGGCCGCCACCTGCTGCGCGGGCGCAGCCTCGTGCGCGAAGTCTACGAGGAGATCCAGCCCGACACGCAGCGGCTGGACGAGACGGCGGCGCTGGCCGAAGCGCAGGAACGCGCGCAGGAGGCTGCCGCATGAGTGCCGTCCCGCAGCCGCCATCGTCCTCTGTCACCTCGCTGGATCGGCGCATTCGCATGTTGCGCACGGCGATGGGGCCGCTGATCGCTTCCGCGCTCGAAGACCCGGACGTGGTGGAAGTGATGCTGAACCCGGACGGTGCGCTGTGGATCGACCGGCTCTCCACGGGCCGTGCCGCCACCGGCGAGTCGCTGTCGGCCGCCGATGGCGAGCGCATCATCCGCCTGGTCGCGGCGCACGTCGGCACGGAGGTGCATCGCGGCCGGCCGCTGCTGACCGCCGAGCTGCCAGAGACCGGCGAGCGCTTTGAGGGCATCCTGCCGCCGGCCGCGCCGGGTCCGGCCTTCGCCCTGCGCAAGCGTGCCGTGGGCGTAATCGGCCTGGCCGACTACGTGGGCGACGGCATCCTGAGTGCGGAGCAGGCCGAGTTCCTGCGCCGCGCCGTGCGCGAGCGCCAGAACATCCTGATCGCCGGCGGCACCAGCACCGGCAAGACCACGCTCGCCAATGCGCTGCTGGCCGAAATCGCCAGCACTGGTGATCGCGTGCTGGTGCTCGAAGACACGGTGGAGCTTCAGTGTTCTGCCCGCGACCATGTGCCGCTGCGCACCCGCGCCGGGGTTGTGAGCATGCAGGAACTGGTGCGCGCCACGATGCGCCTGCGCCCCGACCGCGTGATCGTCGGCGAAGTGCGCGGCGGCGAGGCGCTGGACCTCATCAAGGTGTGGGGCACAGGGCATCCCGGCGGCATTGCCACGCTGCACGCCAGCTCCGCGCACGGCGCGCTGCTGCGCCTCGAACAACTGATTCTCGAAGTCGCCATGACGCCGCCGCGCGCGCTGATCGCCGAAGCGGTGAACGTCATTGTCTTCATTGCCGGGCGCGGCCGTGCCCGCCAGGTCCAGACCGTCGCCCGCGTGACCGGCTTCGACGGTCAGGGCTACCAACTCGACGACGCGCTCGCGCCGCTTCCTTCCCCGTCCTCAACCCACTCTGGAGAACTGCCATGACGCCTGCTTACGTTTCTCATGATTCCCGCATTTCCGTAAATCCGCTTTCCCTGCTCGCACGCCTACGGTGCCTGGCCGGGCCAGCACAACAGGGGCTGCTGCTGGCGGTCGTATTCCTGCTGGCGACCGGCACGGCGCACGCGGCCGGTTCCAGCATGCCCTGGGAAGGGCCGCTGCAAACCATCCTCGACTCCATCCAGGGGCCGGTGGCGCGCATCGTCGCAGTCATCATCATCATTGCCACCGGCCTGGCGCTGGCCTTCGGCGATACCAGCGGCGGTTTTCGCAAACTGGTCCAGATCGTCTTCGGCCTGTCCATCGCGTTCGCGGCGTCCTCGTTCTTCCTGTCCTTCTTCAGCTTCTCCGGTGGGGCTGTCGTATGAGTGCGCCCGATGAGTTCGCCAGCGGCTTCGAGGTGCCGCTGCATCGTTCGTTGACCGAAACCATCCTGCTGGGCGGTGCGCCGCGCACGGTCGCCATTGCCAACGGCACGCTGGCCGCCGCCGTGGGACTGGGCCTGCAACTGTGGATTCCGGGTCTGGTGATGTGGATCGTCGGCCATTCGCTCGCGGTATGGGGGGCGCGCGTCGATCCGCAGTTCATGCAGGTGTTCGCGCGGCACATCAAGCACAAGCCTCTGCTGGACGTGTGAGGACGACGCCATGTTGCATCTCGCCGAATACCGTCAGCGTCCCGCACTGCTCGCCGACTGGCTGCCCTGGGCCGGGTTGATGGCGCCCGGCATCGTGCTCAACAAGGACGGTTCGTTCCAAAGGACAGCATGCTTTCGCGGGCCGGACCTGGACAGCGCGACGCAGGGCGAGCTGATCGCCACGTCAGCGCGGCTCAACAACGCGCTACGCCGCCTGGGTTCCGGGTGGGCCTTGTTCGTCGAGGCCGAAAGGCTGTCAGCGGCTGACTATCCGCAGTCCGAGTTTCCCGAACCGCTGTCGTGGCTGGTGGACGAGGAACGCCGAGCGGTGTTCGAGGAAGACCAGAGTCACTTCGATAGCCGCTATCACCTGACGCTGGTGTGCCTGCCGCCGGAGGAGTCCCGCGCACGCGCCGCGAATCTGCTCTACGAGAATACGTCGCAGCGTGGCGTGGATTGGCATGAACGCCTGATCGCCTTCATCGCGGAGACGGATCGTTGCTTCGACCTGCTCGACGGCGTGATGCCAGAGATTGCCTGGCTCGACGACAGCGAAACGCTTACCTATCTGCACGCCACCATCTCCACGCGGCGTTATCACGTGGCCGTGCCGGAGCATCCGTTTCACCTCGATGCGCTGCTGACCGACTGCCCGCTGACCGGCGGGCTTGCGCCGATGTTGGGCGATGCGCATTTGCGCGTGGTGTCGGTGCGCGGCTTCCCGACCTCGACCTGGCCGGGGCTGCTCGACGACCTGAACCGACTCGGCTTCGCCTATCGCTGGAGCACGCGCTTCCTCTGCATGGACAAGTCCGAGGCGGAAAAGGAACTCGGCCGCCTGCGCCGCCAGTGGTTCGCCAAGCGCAAGAACGTCGTCGCACTGCTGCGCGAGACGATCTTTCAACAGGAAAGCCCGCTGGTCGATACCGACGCATCGAACAAGGCGGTGGACGCCGATGCGGCCTTGCAGGAGCTGGGCAGCGATCAAGTCGCTTTCGGCTACGTCACCGCGACCGTGACGGTGCTCGATACCGATGCCGGCGCGGCCGACGAGAAGCTGCGCAGGGTGGAGCGCGTCATTCAGGGCCGGGGTTTCGTCACGATCCCTGAAACACTCAACGCGGTGGAGGCGTGGCTGTCGTCGATTCCGGGCAACGCCTACGCGAACGTGCGCCAGCCCATCGTCTCGACGCTGAACCTCGCGCACCTGATGCCGGTGTCGGCGGTGTGGGCCGGGCCGGAGAAGAATGCCCACCTCGACGGGCCACCCTTGATCGTCACGCGCACCGATGGCGCCACGCCGTTCCGTCTGGTGACGCACATCGGCGATGTCGGCCACACCCTTGTCGTTGGACCGACCGGCATGGGCAAGTCCGTGTTGCTCGCCACGCTGGCGATGCAATTCCGCCGTTATCCCGGCTCACGCATTTTCGCCTTCGACATGGGCCGCTCGATGCGCGCCACCATCCTCGGCCTCGGTGGCGAGCACTACGACCTGGGCACGGACAGCGGCATCGCGTTTCAGCCGCTCGCGCGCATCGACCAAGAAAGCTACCGCACTTGGGCCGCCGAATGGCTCGAAGGCCGGATGCTGCGTGAAGGCGCGAGCATCGGCCCCGACGAGAAGGCGGCCATCTGGTCGGCGCTGGAAAGTCTCGCCGGTGCGCCGGTGGAGCAGCGCACGCTGACCGGGTTTTCCGTGCTGTTGCAGAACAACGCGCTACGCCAGGCGCTCGCGCCCTACGTGCTCGGCGGCGCGCACGGCAGTTTGCTCGATGCCGATCACGACCGTCTGGGCACCGCCGACGTGCAGGGTTTCGAGATGGAGGAACTGATGGCGAGCCGCGCCGCCGTGCTGGCGGTACTCGGTTATCTGTTCGCGCGCTTCGACGAGCGTTTCGACGGCGCACCGACTTTGCTGATTCTCGACGAGGCGTGGCTGTTCCTCGACGACCCGGTGTTCGCCGCGCGCATCCGCCAGTGGTTGAAGACGCTGCGCAAGAAAAACGTGTCGGTGATCTTCGCCACGCAGTCGCTGGCGGACATCAAGGACTCCAGCATCGCGCCGGCCATCGTGGAGAGCTGCGCAAGCCGCATCTTCCTGCCCAATCCACAAGCCACTGAGCCGCAAATCCGCAAGATCTACGAAGGCTTCGGCCTCAACGCCCGGCAAATCGAGATCGTCGCCACCGCGCAGCCCAAGCGCGACTACTACTACCAGTCGCGGCTGGGCAATCGCCTCTTTGACCTCGACCTGGGGCCGGTCGCGCTGGCCTTCGCCGGTGCTTCGACGCCGCAGGACCAGCGCGACATTGACGCGGTGGAAGCGTCGGCTTCGTCTTCCAGCTTCGCAGCCGCCTGGCTGCGCCACTGCGGCCTGGACTGGGCGGCCGATCTGCTGCCGTCCGCACCTGCCGCTTCCAATCCACCACAGGAGAAACCGTCATGAAGAAGACACTTCTTGCGACCGTCGCTGCCGCTCTGTTCTGCACGCTGCCTGCCGCGCAGGCGCAATGGGCGGTGATTGACCCGACCAACCTGATCCAGAACACGCTGACCGCGATCCGCACGCTGGAGCAGATCAACAACCAGGTGCGGCAGCTTCAGAACGAAGCGCAGATGCTCATCAACCAGGCACGCAATCTGACGAGCCTCGACTACAACGTGGTCAATCGCCTGCGCTCGACGCTGGCGACCACCGAACGCCTGATCGCCGAGGCGCAGGGTCTGGCCTACGACGTGACGAACATGGATCGGGAATTCGCCCGGCTGTACCCGCACGAATACGCCGCGACCGTCAGTGGTGACCGCATGGCGCAGGACGCGCGCGAACGCTGGCGACACACGCTCGACGGCCTGCACACAGCCATGCGGATGCAGGCGCAGGTGTCGCAGAACCTCAACGAGGACGAAGGCGTGCTGGCCGATCTGGTCGGCCAGAGCCAGTCGGCCACCGGCGCGTTGCAAGCCATGCAGGCAACCAACCAGTTGCTGGCCTTGCAGGCCAAGCAGGCGATCCAGGCGCAGCAGCTCCAGTTGACGCAGGACCGCGCCGCGTCGCTGGAACTGGCGCGGCAGGCAGCAGCCACCGAGCGCGCCCGCGAAGTGCGGCGACGCTTCCACGGCGAAGGCACGCCCTACACGCCGCAGACCGTGCCGTTCTACGGCGGCGACTGAGGGCACGCGCCATGAACGACATCTCGGTGATCGACCGCTTCCTCATCGTCTTCTCCACCTACATCGACTCGGGCTTCGGTCTGCTGGGTGGCGAGGTTGCGTTCCTCACCGCCACCTTGATCGTGATCGACATGACCATCGCGGGCCTCTATTGGGCGATGAGCCATGCCACCGGCCAGGGCGACGATGTGATCGCCAAGCTGATCCGCAAGGTGCTCTACATCGGTGCCTTCGCTTACATCATCGGCAATTTCAACTGGCTGGCCAGCATCGTGTTCCGCTCGTTCGCGGGTTTGGGATTGATGGCTTCGGGATCGACCATCACGCAGGCGGAGTTCCTGCAACCCGGCCGGCTGGCCAAGGTGGGCGTTGACGCCGGCGCGCCGATCCTCGAACAGATCAGCGACATGGCGGGCTTCCCCGAGGTGTTCGTGAACGTGACACCCATCGCGGTCATGTTTCTGGCCTGGCTCGTGGTGATCGTCACGTTCTTCGTGTTGGCGATCCAGCTTTTCATCACGTTGATCGAGTTCAAGCTGACGACGCTTGCCGGCTTCGTGCTGGTGCCGTTCGCGCTGTGGAACAAGACCGCGTTCCTGGCCGAGAAGGTGCTGGGCAATGTGGTGTCGTCGGGCATCAAGGTGCTGGTGCTGGCGGTGATCGTCGGCATCGGCACCGGCCTGTTCGCCGAATTCCAGGTCGCGCCGGACGAACCCTCCATCGACCATGCGCTGGTCATCATGTTGGCATCCCTTGCGCTGCTGGCGCTCGGGATCTTCGGGCCGGGTATTGCTACCGGACTGGTGTCCGGTTCGCCGCAGCTCGGCGCCGGTGCGATGGCGGGAGCCACGCTCGGCGCGGCCGGGACCGCCGTTGCCGTGGGTGCGGTAGCCACCGGCGTCGGTGGTGCCGTTGCGGCCGGCGCGCGCATGGCACCTGGCGCTGCCCGCATGGCCGTCGGCGGCGCACGTTCGATGGCATCGACCGCGAGCAGCGCCAAGTCGGCCTTCCAAGCGGGTTCCTCTGGTGCCGGCGGTGGCCTCAAGGGCGCGGCGGCCGGTCTGGGCAATGTTGCCAGGACCGGCGCGCAGTCGGTCGGGCAGCGCGTGGCCGCCGGTGTGCATTCGCTGAAGGCGCGTGCCGCTGCCGCCATCAATCCCGATGCTTCCACGGGCAGCGCTGCTACCGGCTCGGCCGCTCAGGGCGGCAGTGCGGACGCCGCCGCCAGCACCGGACAACCCGCGTGGGCGAGGCGCTTGCAACGCCGCCAGCAGCTCACCCATGCCGCCACCACCGTCGCGCACACGCTGCGCGGTGGCGACGGCGGCGGCTCGGGCAGCGGCCCCAGCCTGCGCGACCCATCGAACTCATAAGGAGAACCTGCCATGCGATTCAAACGACCGCAGGTGCGCTATGCCGACACACCACAGCCGGCCACGCCGTACCAGGCTGCCGAACAGGTGTGGGACGAGCGCATCGGCTCGGCCCGCGCACAGGCGAAGAACTGGCGGCTGATGGCCTTCGGCTGCCTCGCGCTCGCGCTGCTGATGGCGGGCGGCCTCGTCTGGCGCTCGGCGCAGTCCATCGTCACGCCCTACGTGGTGGAGGTGGACCACGGCGGGCAGGTGCGCGCCGTCGGTGAGGCAGCCACGCCGTACCGGCCAACAGACGTGCAGATCGGCTATCACTTGGCACGTTTCGTCACGATAGTTCGCTCGTTGTCCATCGACCCGATCGTGGTGCGGGACAACTGGCTCGAAGCCTACGACTACACCACCGACCGCGGCGCGGCCGTGCTCAACGACTACGCGCGCACCAACGATCCCTTTGCGCGGATCGGCCGGGAAACGGTGACGGTGGAGATCAACAGCGTTGTACGCGCCAGCGACACGTCGTTCAACGTGCGCTGGACGGAGCGCCGCTACGTCAACGGCGCGGCGGCAGGGCTGGAACGCTGGACGGCGGTGGTCTCCATCGTGCTGCAAACGCCGCGCACCGAGGAACGGTTGCGCCGCAATCCATTGGGCATCTACGTCAACGGCCTGTCATGGAGCCGTGAACTCGACTCAACCGAAGGAGGCAGGCCATGAAACCGTCTTTGCGCTTTTATGCTGTTGCATTGATTGCCGTCACGCTGGCGGGCTGCGCCACGCCACGCAAGCCACCGAGCATCACGCTCGACGAGCCGGTGCAGGCGCAGCCCTTGCCCGAACCACCTCTGCCGATGGAAGTGGTTGCGGTGCCGGAGCCTTTGCCGCTACCGGGGCAGTTGATGCCGCTGCCCGAACTCGCGGAAACGGAGGTGACACCCGAGCCGGAGGACGAGCGCGTGCGCGTATCCCGCGCCAACGAGGAAGCGCGCATGGCGCCCACGCGCGAAGGCTACATCAATGCGATTCAGGTCTGGCCGTTTACCGACGGCGCGCTGTACCAGGTCTATACGAGTCCCGAGCGGGTCACGGTGATTACACTCCAGCCCGGCGAGGAACTGGTGACGGTCGCCGCCGGCGACACGGTGCGCTGGATCGTCGGCGATACGTCGAGCGGCGCCGGCGGCGAACTGCGCGTCAACGTGCTGGTCAAGCCGATCCGCACCGGCCTCAAGACCAATCTGGTCATCACCACCAGCCGCCGCACCTATCTGATCGAACTGACTTCGACCGAAAAGGCGTGGATGGCGTCGGTGTCCTGGGACTATCCGCGCGACCGCATGCTGGCCTTGCAGCGCCAGGCGCGGGCGGCGCAGACGGCGGCGCCGCTCGATACGGGCCTGTCGCTGGAGAACATCCGCTTCCGCTACGCGATCAGCGGTAGCAATACACCGTGGAAGCCGCTGCGCGCCTTCGACGACGGCGAGAAAGTCTACATCCAGTTTCCCGGCGGCATCGCACAGGGCGAGTTGCCGCCACTGTTCGTGATCGGCGCACAGGGCGATGGCCAACTCGTGAACTACCGCTTCCGGTCGCCGTACTACATCGTGGACCGGCTGTTCGGCGCGGCCGAATTGCGCCTGGGTGGCGACAAGGGCGACGTGGTGCGCATCGAGCGCACGGACGGCACGACGGGCGCGCGGAGGAACTGACCATGAGCCAGGACGATTCTCCGGACATGCTTGGCGCCGCCCCGAAGCTGGCGCCGGAACAAGTCGCCCTGCGGGCGCAGCCGCGTCCCGTCACGCGGTTGAACCGGCGCATGCTGGCAGTTCTGGTCGGCAGCGTGGCCGCCGCCGTATTGGGCGCAACGCTCTGGTCGCTGCAAGCACCGCAGCGCCGTGGCGCAGGCGAGCCGACCGAGTTGTACAACGTCGATCGCGTGTCGCGCTCCGAAGGGCTGGCGCAGTTGCCCATCGACTATTCGCAACTACCGCCGACCTTGCCACCGCTGCCGCCGGAGCTGGGCGAACCGCTACCCGGCGACCTCGGAGCACCGATCCTGCGCGCCGAACAGCGAGCGCAGGGTTACTCGCAACCGGGCTATGACCCGGCCGAAGCCGAGCGCCTAGCGCGGCTCAAGGAGGCCGAGGAAGCGGCGGCTTCGTCCGTGTTCTTCAGCACGGGCGGACAGCGCGCCGCCGTAGCCCCTCCCACTCAGAGCATGGCAGGAACCCCACCGCTGACCGGACTGGCGGGTTTCGATCCGCTGGCCGCCGGACCGGCTTCGACGGCCGCGCAGCCGGGCGATCCCACCGCCGTGCAGAACCGGCAGGACCAGAAGGAAGCGTTTCTGAGCAATGCCGGTCCTGTGCAAACCCGCAATTCTGGCAACCTGCAACTACCTGCCTCGCCGTATCAGGTGATGGCCGGCACGGTGATCGCGGGCGCACTGGTGACGGGCATCAAGTCCGACCTACCGGGCGACGTGATCGCCACGGTGACGGAGCCGATCTACGACACGGCCACCGGCCGCCATCTGCTGATCCCGCAGGGCTCGCGCATCCTGGGCCGCTACAACAGCCAGGTCAGCTACGGGCAGACCCGACTCCAGATGGTGTGGCACCGGCTGATCCTGCCGGACACCTCATCAAGCCAGCTCGACAACCTCGTGGGCACGGACCCGGCCGGTTACGCGGGCCTGGAGGATGGTGTCGATTGGCATTGGGATCGCATCTTCGCCGGCGCGGTGCTGACCACGCTGCTGGGCGTCGGCGCCGAACTGGCCGCCCCGGAGAATCGCCAGGGCGGGGATCGCGTCGTCATTGCCGGCCGCGACAGCGTGCAGGACAGCGTGAACCAGATCGGCCAGGAGATGACCCGGCGCAACATGAACATCCAGCCCACGCTGACGGCTCGCCCCGGCCTGCCGGTGCGCATCATCGTCAACCGCGACCTGGTGCTGCGTCCGTACCAACCGCTGTTCTTCAACAGGGGAGCCTCGCAATGAACACGAACAAGCTGCGGCTCGGCCCGCTGCCCAAGAGCGAAACCGTCAAGCTGACCTTTGCATGTCCGGCCAGCCTGAAGGCCGACCTCGACCGTTACGCCACGTTGCATGGGCAGACCTACGGCGAAGCGGTCGATGCGGTGACGCTGATCCCGCACATGCTGGAGGCGTTCATTGCGCGGGATCGGGGATTCAGGAAGGTGATTGCCTCCAAAGTCGGCGCATGAAGGTCTCCCGACGATACGACGCTACCTGCTTTCTTCATCCATAGTTTGGAGATTGGGAGTTACACCTGCCACAAATCGTCGGGGCCTAAATAACTCAGGTCGATTCTGCCGGGCTCTTGAGACACTGTGGCCCGCATTAGGCCGCTCCGAACTGGGTTGAGCGCAGCCTGAAGGGTGCCCATGGGAAGCCCCTCTCCTGATAGGACGATCGGCTGACCGTTCCAGTGATGGAGCCTGACAGGCGCACCAGGTGGGACCGGGACGCCATACCAAGCGACGCCGGCCCAATAGCGGCGTTCAGTCCAAGTTCGCCTGTCGGCTGGCGTGAAGCTTTGCGCGAATTCGATCCACATCGCCTTGGTCTCTGCAGTGGGCCAATCCGGCAGTGCACTCCACATGGCGATAGCTTCGGAATTGAGCCAGAGCTTCAATGCCTGGCTGGTAGTGAAAGTTGCCGCCGTATCGGCGACGGCCTTTATAGCGGCGAGTCTGGAACTGAAGCCGGCTTGGATCAGAATCGAGGCTGAACGATTCATCGTGCCTGTTTCGACAGCGGGGACAGCTAAGCCAAGTTCAAAATCCTCAAGTTCCAGGTCAGCGACAGTATCGCCGTTGGCGGCGGCCCGCACTCGTATGGCCTCCATGGCCCACGGCAGACGATAGACGAGACCGCCTTCGATAAACTGAAGGGTCTCCGACTCCTGGCCAGCGACAATGCCCGCTAGCGGCTGGCCGAGCAACCAGCAGCGCAGGATGTCGTGCCAGTTGTCAGGCAAGGAGTCTGGCATGAACGGATAGAAGGCGAACACCTGCTCAGCGAGGTTGGTGATCGCCGCGATCGCTTCTTCTGCGTTGTTGGTAAGAAGCGCTGCATTGGCCTGAACCAGCAGTAGGTTGGCCCCCTCTGCAATCGCGTCAAGAGCGTGGCCAGTTGCCAATCCAACGCCGGCGAGGAAGTACCCTCTCCGCTGGGGAGCCGTGGACTGCGCCCAGATCAATCGGCTGCGCGCGAGTAGCCCCGCCTTTAGAGTCTGCTGCACCTGTTCATTCTGGCGCAGTAGGCGGCGTTGCCACAGGGAAGACTGGAGAATGTCATCAAGCGCAGTTTCAATGCCGTCATCTGGGATGTCGTTCTCGCCGATCAGGCTCAGGATGGCGGTATCAAGCGTAGCGACGCGCCGTTCCCACTCGGCAAGCGCGCGTTCGCGATCTTCGGGAGACTCATTGGCTATCTCAGGGAACGTCCACGCTTGAGCATTGTTCGCCACGTATTCGACAAGCTGGGCGAGGTCGTCACCGATGCTGACGTGCATCCGACTCAGTAGCGCTGCGACGAGCCGAACAAGTCCGCTCTCCATCTCCCGAGCGCCCACGTTGCTGATGAGGCTCTCCCAATTGAGCCGCTTTCTCGCGACCTCATCGAACATCGGAAAGAGTACGATGCCTTCCACATCAACGTAGGCTCGACCCGCTCGGCCGATGACGTTCTTGAATTCGGAAACCTCGATGAGCGCGCCGTTGCGGTGAAGCGAGTGCATGACAACAGCCGTGGCCGAGAGATTCAGCCCTTGGGCAAGGGTCGGTGAGGAAATCGTGACTTTCAGAATACCTTCCCGAAGAAGGCGCTCGATCTCCTTGCGATAAGCCGTCGGTAGGGCGCCATGATGTAGGGCAACGCCCAACCTCAGGCACTTTAGGAGCGCACTGTTTGGCCCAAGCCATTCCTCTCCGAGCGTGACCGCTGCGTTCAGCACATTCGGATCGACTTCAAGAAGCGAGCGAAGTGCGCCGCGCTCGTGGAGATCGACAATAACGTCGGCGAAGGGCTCAACGCTCCGGCGTTCTGGGCAGAAGATAAGGGCCGTCTGGCCATCATCAACGAGTCGCCAGGCTGTCGCCAGGCTAAGCTCGCGCTGATCTTTCGGGAAGAGGCGCGTGCGACGTCGCTTTGGTGGTACGAAGTCCGGAGGGGCAAATCCGGTGAGGAATCGCTGTACCCATGGACGCTCGTCGCCGACGCGAAGGTTGAGTCGAGCAAAGGGCGAGTTCCAGACGACCTCGCCGAACCGCAGTCGCGTCGGCCTCCAATCGTTCTTGATTAGGCCGCCGGGATGGTCGCGGCGGAGCCACGCCGCGAAATCATCCAGTTGATCCCCATCGGGAAGGATCGCCGACAGGCAGACGATACGGCGATCGTGTGCATCGGCACGCCGAAGGAGTCGCTGGATTTGCACCTCGTAGCGGATCTCGCGCTCGTTCATGCCAATCATGTGGCCTTCGTCGAAGACAAGAAGGCCGACATCATCGAGCAGTGAAGGATCGTTACGCAGCGCGAAATCGAGCTTTTCAGGGGTAGCGACGACGATATCGCGCTCGCGAATCGAATCCTCATCGAAGCCACTCACTCCAATGCTGCCGTAGAGGGCGGAGATGGTTTTACCGAGTGGCCCGAAGGTTCGCTGTAGCGTCACTTCAGTCTGGGCGGACAGCGCCCTGAGCGGTGTTACGAAGACGACGCGCTTGCCTGCGGCGAGGCAGCGCAAGATGCACAGCTCGGCAATTCTGGTTTTGCCGGCGCTGGTGGGCAGCGAAACCACTAGGTCGTCGGACTGATCGACAGCGCGCGTTGCGGCTTCGATCTGCGAGGGCCATAGATCAACTTCAGCTCTTGGCCGATTCAGCAGAGAGGCAATGAATAAATCACGGAGGCGAGGCCAATCGGCGGCGGCTCCACCAATCGGCAGCATCGGCACCTTTTCGTGGAAGGTATTGGACCAGAGATCGGGCAAGATATGGATCGCCACGCGATGCGCCCACCATTGGGGCAGCAAGTTCATTTCGCTGCAGACGCTCAGGCTTTCTTGGAGGCGGGCTAAAGCTTGGTCGAGAATCTGCCGTTCGCCACGCTCCAGCGCCAGCAAGAACAGAGACATGGCGGCGAGAAAAGAGTCGGTAAGCGCCGTATCCAGGCTGTCGAAAAGAAAGGCGTTTTCGTCGCCTGCCTGGCCTACGGCTGCTTCGATCTGATCCAGATGCCCCTGGATTGTGGCAGTGATCTGCTCGTCACTTCCGGTCCCCAAAACCCTGTAGTCCAGCGACATGGTTCGGAGGCCGTCGATATTGCGGAGCATCAGGAGGGCCAAGGCCCGCTCTATCGGCGAGAAATTTTCCTCGGTTTCAACGATAGTGAGGAGCGAGTAGGCCCGTGCAGACAGCCGAGCCAGGTGATAGCTCGCTGCGGTCATGATGAAGTGGAAGTCTCGATCAGCTTCCCCAGGGTTTCCTCTGGCCATAACTGCCTCCAGAGCAGTTGCGGCTTGCTCGAAAGCGACACGGGCCTGCGCAGCGTCACCACCTAGCTCACGGAGACGCAGACCGAGCCCAAGCATGGCATAACCATAGGAATGCAGGTCGTAGCTGAGCTGAGGAGAGAAGGCAGGTGCATCCGGTGGTAGGGCGCCATCGCGCCAGATCATGGCGCGTGCTTGGCCGCGGGCGATGAGGCGGCCGCGAAAACCTGCCGCTGCCGCCTCGTTGATACCCGCAACGATGGTCTCAGGCGTTGTTGGCATTGGCGATCACCTGATCATAGACGGCGCCGACGAACGCTGCGTGTCCCTCGACGCGCAGTCCGACGCCCCATTGTGTGATCGTTCCCGGATAGGATTGCAACGATGCGGTGAGAAGAGCGTCCGGGGTGTTGCCAGAAAAGGTGAACAGCAGATGGCGGACACTTTCGACGGGAATGCCATGTTTCAGAAGGGCAGCGTCGATGGCATCGGCTAGTGGAGCGTTGTCCAGTTCGAGAAGCCGGGCGGAAATGAAGGAGAGCGCATGAGCGGAGGGGAGCCCGCCATCCTTGTCCAGCCCAGCCCGAGCAGCGGCGAGGACTTGCGCCGTCAGCGTGACACGGCTCTTAGCCTCAGTCTTTAGAAAGTACAGGCGTTGGGTCTGTGGGTCTTGGAGAAGTCCAATTACATCGTCGCCGCGCATCGCCATGTTGCGATGATCCTTCCAGCGCAGACGTTTGATGGGCGCGCGGTAGCCACCGCTATGCGTGTCGATCCATTCGGTCGCATAGATCTCACCAAGATCGCCGGAGCGGATCGTCTTGGTGGTTGGCAACTTGCCCTGGATCAGCGCGGCTGCGGCCGGTTTACCGAGGCGGGCGAGAGCCCGCGCAACCTGTTCCTCAGCAGCATAGTGGTTTGGTATGACCGCCGCCGTCGCCTGAATTCCACTCGCCAGATTTGCTGGATTACTGGTCAGGACGCAAAGACCATGGTTGCCAACGGCCGAATTGGTCAAGCTACACCAAGTATTGAACTGCGCCATCTTCGCCCCCCTTGCGGATCAATGTGGAAAGAGGTCGCGAACACGTACAAAGGGTGAGCCGGTTTCGGCCGCCCGACGCACCTTGCGTTCGAGGACGTGGTTGAGGGGGATTTCCCGATTCAGGGTCTCGTAGAGATCATAGCCGTCCATGCAGGTGACGCGCTTGCCACGACCGAATGCGGCGAGGCCGTCTTCGGTGAAACCGCTGTTGCTGACGAATAGACCCCTAGTCCAGGCGGCCTTCTGTTCGATCTTGCCGTGAAAAGTGTGAAGCTCGGCGACACCGATGGGCTTGCCGTGCCACTTGGCTTCGACGAGATAGGTCTCGTTGCCAAACTGAAAGCTGCCGTCGATCTGCTCACCCTTCAGACGAAATGGTTCTTGCGCCGCCAACCCGTAGGTGTCAAACAAATCACACAAGAATTTCTCGAAGGCATAACCACGCGCATGAGCCTCCAGCGACGTCATCGCGAGGAGATTGCTCTTGATCTGGGCCAACTTCTGGCGATCAAATGCCGGGACGGGATCTTGACTGGGCGCTTGGGAATTTTCCGGCCGGCCTTCAAGCCGATTGAGCAAGGACAGGAGACGGCCGTGGGCGTTCGGAATCTTGTCGGCTTGCTCAGAGCGTTGTCGCAATGCTTCCCGGTATACCCATAGGGCGTTTAGCGTTCGGGCGACAGTTGCCTTATCGACTGTTTGAAGGAAGCAGCGTAGGCGCTTGGCTTTTGACCCACCATTGCGCGCATAGATCGGGTCGTCGATGTCGATATTGAGTTCTTCGGCGAAGAACTGCGCGAAGGTGCGATCCGAGAAATTGAGGACATAGCCGCCCCCCATCTCGAACACATCGTCAAGAAACATCATGTCGATAGATCGGATGTTGCTCATACGTACTATCGCGGAGAAGGTTGACGACCTAGGTTCTGGTCATCATTGTCGATGTCTACGACAGAGTTGTTGATCTTCGCTTCGAGTTCGGCGCATATCTTCAGCAACTCGTCAAAAGGTAAGGCATTGCCAACCATCACTTCGTCGGCCAGCATGGCCGCATAGTCCTTTGCGAGTGCGGCCTTGGCTTCGCCTTCGGGAACGATTTTCAGATGTCCCGTAGTCGCTGCTGCATAGTCGATGACTTGGCCGTTGGTGTCCTTCTCAATGAAGAAGTGCGACTTGTGATGGGCGACGGCCGTTGCCACCATGCGATCGGTCATGACAGCAGCGAAGTGGGCGCTTCGTGCGATCGCGACCAGGTCATGCCAGTGCCGCGCGTAACGTTCATTGCGGACGCGGCCCTGCGCGCAGAACACATGCGCTGCGGTAGCCTTCTCCCAGAAGGTGCGCGCGACGCTCATGACCAGAGGCGAGGCAGTGGGAAAGGACACTCCAGGAAAATGCTCGGCTATATCACAGGCCACCTGAAATACCTCGTGCGGTTCGCCGGTGGCGCGGCCACCGAATTCCAGCGTGACAACGGGTGCCACATACCCGGTACCTTGCGCTAGGGCTGGGTAGTGTAGGAACAGCTTGTCGTTCTCTTGGCCGCCGAGTTCGAGTCGGGCGTCCAGACGCTCGCGCGTCAGGGCCGCCTGAATCACCGGCTGCACGTTCTGCGTGATCCACTCAGGTAGCCGACGCCGCACGGCCTGCGTCCATTTGCCGGCTTGGCTGCGACTGGCCGGCAACTCTCCGTCGTGGCCGATCAGGTCCGGGATCAGCTTGCGGATGTCGTAGGTCAGGTCGATGTCTTCGGAGAAGCGGTCGATGACCTTGTAGACCTTCGACAGTGACGTGCCACCCTTGAAGGTCAGGTCGGCTGACAGCGGCGACTCGAACAGGGCGCGCAACGTCCACACCACCCACACGTCCTTTTCGAGCAGATGGGCCGGACGGCCGGTTTCAGCGCGCCCGTGTTCCAGCGCTTCGTGTTGATCCTTCTTGCTCAGAGCAAAGAAAGATTCAGCCACGAGCGGCTTCCTTGCCGATGGCTTGCGCCATCCAGCCGGGTAGCGTCGCGCGCGCCAAGGTCAGTGCCTTCCATTCGGAACGAGGCAAGGTGCGACGAAGCGACGCCAGCGACTCATCGGCGTGCGTCGGCCCGATCCAGGCCAGTGCGCGCACGGCCGAGCCTGCCGGCCGCGTGCCTAGCGCCAACATCCAGCGCGGCGCGTGCTTCACCAGCACTTCCGAGCGCCCGAGCTTCAACTTCCGGGTCCGGCCGGAGGTCAGGTAGACCTCACGGATGGGAACCTGCTGCGTCAGGCCCAGGACATTGGCGGCACTGGCGCCGTGCGGCACGACGATCTCGCCGCTCTGCTCGGCCAGCGCCCTGACGACCTTCTCGGGAGTGGGAGCGCGAGAACCGAAGCGACCGGAAATCGGGGCAGCGTAGGCGCCGCGCGCTACGCGCAGCAGCTTGCCGGCCTTGGCCAATCGAGAGAACGCCTGATCTACCGCCGATCGGCTTCCCAAGTGCAGGAACTCCTTGGGCGACAGGACGCCTCCCTCGGGGAGGGATCGCGCTTGTTGCAGGATGGTCTCGGGCAGCGTGTTCATAGGACACCTCTTAAGGTGAGAAATGATACATCAGTTTCTGACATCTTGAAAGCAGCATGGTCCCACTGATCTGGTGACGGATTGGTGGGGTGGGATAAGCGGGCCTTGACCGTTACGCTGCGCCGCATCCGCGAAAGCGCAGGTCGGTGGCCTGCGCTTTCGCGTCTTGGGGGAGGGCTATGGTTTGCGGGCGCCTTGTCATATCATTCAAGCAAGCCTCATCAGAGGCCCGCTTGGGTACGCTCAGGCCCGCAACCGCGTTGCTCCTATGTGGCTCCTGGCCTACAAGAGCCGGACTGGCCAGGGAGCTGGCACAAACGCCCAAGCCCTTGTCACACTTAGACTTCAGCCGATGCGCTGCCGTTTATGGAGTGCTTGACATCGGCCCTTTTTTGAGACCTCAGGCGGCCAGCAGCAGCCCGCGGTTGGCCCGTGCCCGGGAGCGTAATCCGAAGCGTTGGTGACTCGGTCAAGTCCAGAGGCGTTGGGCGGGCGGAGGACCTAGAGTAACGGGACGGCAGACGCATCCTCCTAAGGATGCGCGCCCCGCCTGCATCCAGGCTCAGTTGTCGTTGGAAGACGGCTTCTGCTTGACAGTGACAAGACCTCGCCACGAAAATGGCCGGCCGTCCCGCCGACGTTCCAGCGTGCAGCGCACGTTCCTGCGTATTGGCGCCAACACCGGCGGCCACGCAGCGGAGTCGGTTGGCCCACCGGCAGTCCGGGAAGGCTCTCAGACGACTAGAGCACGGCACTCATAAGGCTGGGGTCACTCGCGGTACAATTTGAAGGTCTGGCTATGTAGCTCAGCCGGTTAGAGCACGGCACTCATAATGCCGGGGTCGGTGGTTCGAGTCCACCCATAGCCACCAGACTTCAGTGCGAAATCAACAACTTATGAATCAAGAGCCCGCCCCTCATGCGGGCTTTTTTGTGACAGTTCGTCTGTCACACGAACGATCGAGCCGATTTGGCCATCCCTTCGGGCGACCAGCCTGAAGTCGCCGAAATAAGCCTGTGACGGTTTCTGTGACACCTTCAAGTGTCACAGGCCGGGCAAGATTCAGCGCGATGACCCAAGCACTCAGCAGCCTCAACCTTCCCTTTCTGCACTATCGCAGCTGAGGCTATAACGCAGGCAGGCTTGAACCAACGCCGTCGCGGCACTGTTACATGCCGAGCGGGGACGAGCCGGATGTGTCGCCGGGAACGCATGAGCAAGAGGCCTCAACAATGCCACCAGCCCTGACATGTCAGGGCCTTACAGGTTCTTGCATGACCTTTGTTGTGCTGTTGTATCGACTTAAGAGCACGCACTCATAAGGCTAGCCGCGGCGGCTTCCTTGAACCCCCACCGCCCCTGTGTTACATGGAAGGCATCGTGTTTCGGTGTCCTTGGTGTGATTGATCCTGATGGTTTTCGTCCCAATGTTGGCATTGTTCTGAGCAACCAGCTCGGGCAGGTGTTCTGGGCGCGCCGGATCCGGCGTGATGGCTGGCAGTTCCCGCAAGGTGGCATGAACACCGATGAGACGCCGATCGAGGCGATGTATCGGGAGCTGCAGGAAGAGACCGGCCTGGACGGCGACAGTATCGAAGTGCTGGGTTCGACCGCGGGCTGGTTGCGCTACCGGTTGCCGCATCGCCATGTCGGCCGGCGCCCGGGGCCGACCTGCATCGGCCAGAAGCAGGTGTGGTTCCTGCTGCGCTTGGTCGGCGATGAGCAGGAGGTGTGCCTGGATCGTTGCGGCTCACCGGAGTTCGATCGCTGGCGCTGGGTGGATTACTGGTATCCGCTGGAGCATGTGGTGCATTTCAAGCGCAGTGTCTACGCCCGCGCGCTGTCGCAACTGGCGCCGTTGGCCGGGGTGCCGCTGGATCCGGAGGTGAAGCGCTGGCTGTCGCGGCGCCATGATGGCCGGTCCCGTGCCCGGGCGGCGCAACGTTGCGGATCCAGTGTGAGTTGATGGCTTCGCCGTGCAGCCGTTGCCGGCTCACGCAGTTTTCAATCCGTCCGCTTCCAGCCATCGAGCTTTCTAGCCGCATTGCAATTGACAAGCGGGCCGGTTCGCAATTGTCCCCACGCCTGCTGTCGCCGGCATCTATCGAGTCAAGACCCGGCATCCGGTCCGTATCTCGTTTGCGGCGCCGGGCCGGGCGCTACTGGCGTAGATCAACGCCGCCCGGCCCCTATCACGGTTGACATTCATTCTCATTCGCGTTCCAATGAGGCCGTTCGTTCGTGAAGGGCATCAGCTCATGTACGTGTGTATTTGCAGTGGCGTCACCGATCGCGCCGTGCGCCAGGCAGCCGCCGAGGGCGTGCGTTGCCTGGCCGATCTGTCGATGCGGACCGGTTGCGGTGCCTGCTGCGGCAGTTGCGTGCCGATGGCCGAGCAGTTGCTGCGCGAAGCCGGCGCCGCCTGTGACCAGAAGGCAGGCACGGCGATCGCCGCCTGACGGGCGGTCAGGCACTTCAATCAATGTGCTTCGCGGCACCCTGTCGTGTTTCAGAGCCGGCGTGCCTGGCCAGGGTACGCGCACCAAGGCGGGCCTGAGCACCCAGTCGTTCCCCGCGACCAGCAGCCAGTTTGCGCTGTGCCCATGCCCGAGAAGCTGCCATCGCCGCCGACCGCTTGCCGGCCGCCAAGTGCAGCTCATTACCATTCCCGTTCAATCGCGCCGCGGCGCTTGCGGTTAGGCTGGATCGGTTCCAGGCCACGTCGAACGGAGGGTTGTCATGAAAGGTGATGCCAAGGTCATCGGTTTCCTGAACAAGGCGCTGTACAACGAGCTCACCGCCATCAACCAGTACTTCCTGCATGCGCGCATGTTCAAGAACTGGGGGCTGAAGGAGCTGGCCGAGCACGAGTACGAGGAATCGATCGATGAGATGAAGCACGCCGACAAGCTGATCGAGCGCATCCTGTTCCTGGAGGGGCTGCCCAACCTGCAGAACCTGGGCAAGCTGCTGATCGGCGAGAATCCGGTCGAAGCCTTGCGTTGCGATCTGGATCTGGAGCTGGCCGGCATCCCCGATCTGCGCGAGGGCATCGCCCATTGCGAGCAGGTCGGCGACTATGTCAGCCGTCAGCTGCTGACCGATATCCTGGACGATGAAGAAGAACATGTGGACTGGATCCAGACCCAGTTGGGCCTGGTCGAGCAGGTCGGCGTGGCCAACTGGCTGCAGACGCAGATGGATGATTGAGGCGCCCGACGGCGCTGGCCGCCTGTCGCGCCCGCCCTTGACCTGCCTGGCGCCAGCAGGCTAAATCGCGGGTTGTTCCGCGCCGTACCTGTCCATGCAACCACACGCCCTTCCGCCCGCCCCGGCGCTGCGCATCGTCGATCCCCGGCGAGTGCGGCGCCAACGCCTGTTGCTGGCCCTGTGCTGGCTGATCACGGTGCTGCTGGCCTGGCTGGTCGGGCGTTACTGGATCTTCCCCAGCCTGGATGGCCCGCAGGCGCAACTGCTCGATGCCCATCAACAGATCGACTCGCTCAAGGAGCGTCTGTCCGATGCCGAACAGCGCGCCGCCAATCTGGGCCGGGGCGAACAGATTGCGCGGCTGGCCAACGAGAATGTCCAAAGCGTGCTTGCCGATCGCGAGGCGACCATCGCCGAACTGCGCCGTGACCTGGCTTTGTACAATCGCCTGGTTGGCCCCCAGGCGGCCGGCCAGGGCCTGACCGTGCACGAGGTGGTGCTGACGCCGGCCGGGCAGGGCGTGGTGTCGATGGACGTGGTGCTGACCCAGACCCGCGATGTCCGTGGTGGCAGCGAAGGCCATGTCACTGTTTCGGTGGAAGGCCAGCGCGATGGCCGCACCCAAACCCTGCCCTGGACCGAGCTGGCCGCGGCCGGCAATCAGGAAGGTTTGGCCTTCCAGTTCCGTTATTTCCAGCGTCTGCAGTCCAGCCTGGTGCTGCCGCCGGACTTCCAGCCGCATACGCTTGAGATCCACGTTCGCAGCAAGGGCAGTGACACGGTGCACCAGAAGTTGCGCTGGGATCAGCTCATATCACAGGGGAGTGCATGATGTTCGGCAACAACAAGCAGGCCAAACAGGCCAAACAGACCAAGGCCAGCCGGCAGACCAACGGCCAGGTCGATACCCTGATTGGCCGCAATACCCATGTCGACGGCAACATCGAGTTCACTGGCGGGCTGTATATCGACGGCAAGGTCACCGGTTCGATCCAGGGCGGCCCCGATGGCCAGGCGATGCTGTCGATCAGCGAGCACGGCATGGTCGAGGGCGATATCCATGTTCCCCATGTCGTGATCAACGGCCGTCTGGTCGGCAACATCCACGATGGCCAGAACGTGGAACTGCTGGCCAATGCCCACGTCCAGGGCAATATCCAGTACCGCCTGCTGCAGATGGCGGTGGGCGCGGCGATCTCCGGCCAGTTGCTGCAGCAAAGCGAGGATGCGCGCCAGCTTGCCGGTCCCGACCAGAACGAAAGCCAAGATCAGGAACTGGCTGCCGGCATGCCGGCCTACGAGAGCCGGACTTGATGCCGGTCACTGCCGCCCCGATAGTAGGGCCATGAACGAAAATCCTGCTCCCAGTTACCAGGCCCGCGCCGATCTGGCGGTTACCGCTGCGGCGGCGGCCAAGGTCGGCCAGCTTCTGCGTGAGGAAGGCAATGCCGAGCTGGCTTTGCGCGTCTACATCACCGGCGGCGGCTGCTCCGGTTTCCAGTACGGCTTCGCCTTCGAGGAGGAGCGCGCCGACGACGATCTGACCATCGAGCGCGACGGCATTGTGGTGGTGGTCGACCCGCTCAGCCTGCAGTACCTGCATGGCGCCGAGATCGACTATTCCGAGAGCCTGGCCGGCGCCCAGTTCGTCATCCGCAATCCCAACGCCAAGACCACCTGCGGCTGCGGTTCGTCGTTCACCGCCTAGTCGTTCACCGCCTGAAAAAGGCTTGGCCAGCGCGGAAAGCGCTTGCTCGGCACGTTGGCGACAGGTGAGGCGGGGTAACAGCGCGCACATGCGTCTGAGCCAGCTGGCCTGCGGCAACAATCGATTCATCAATCATGGATTACGCATTCACCCGAACCGGCTTCGACCGCTGTGTCGAACAGCGCGAAGACTCCGATGCGCTGGCCAGTTTGGCCACGGCCGCCGACAGCCTGTGGTTGCCGTTGCGCGGTGATGGCTGCGCCGCGGTCGGCGAGGATGGCCAGTTGTGCTGGCATGCCGGTGGCCACTTGGGTTCTTCAGCACAGTTACCGCATCGGAACGACGCCGGGCCGATCGGCGATGACTGGATCTTCCTGGGCCGGCTCGATGGCCGGCCGGTGTTCGCTTCCCTGGCCAGCACGGCACCGGGCGATGACTCGCTGCGCTGGCTGGATCTGCGCGGCGCCGCCACCAGCCTGGAGGCGGGCCAGGCCGGATTGTTGGCCTACGCCAGCGCCTTGCGCGTCTGGCATGCCCGGCACCGGTTCTGTGGCGGCTGCGGCGGCCGCAACCAGATCCAGAGCGGTGGCCATCGTCTGTATTGCCCGACCTGCGCCAGTGCCTCATTCCCGCGCACTGATCCGGCCATCATCGTGCTGGTGCGCGATGGCGAGCGCTGCCTGCTCGGTCGCCAGCCGGGTTGGCCGCAGGGCCGTTACTCCACCCTGGCCGGTTTCGTCGAGCCGGGCGAGACCCTGGAGGCCGCGGTCGCGCGCGAAGTGCACGAAGAGTCCGGCGTGGCCGTCGGCGACTGCAATTACCTGGGTTCGCAGCCGTGGCCGTTCCCGGCATCGCTGATGGTCGGCTTCGAGGCCTGCGCGCTGCGCGCCGATATTGCCCTGGGCGAGGAGCTGGAGGACGCGCAATGGTTCGATCCGGAGCAATTGGCATCCGGCATCCTCGCCGGGCGCTTGCGGCCACCGCCACGGTTGTCGATCTCGCGCTGGCTGATCGAGCGCTGGCACCGCCAGATGACCGGGCGCGACCTGCCATTCCGGCCAGAATCCTGATCCGGACCCTGATCCCGGACCCTGACCCCGGGTCCGGATCACGGCCCGACCTGAAACACCGAGCGGCGCCGCGCGCACTTGCCGTTCCGGCCATTCCGGTCGCCAGCGGTCAGTACCGGCCCTGGGCGGCGGCCGCTGCCGGGGCCGGAGCATCCGGGCTAAAATGCCTGGCACTCGGGAGCATTGACGATGACCTACACCCTGATCGCCGTGCTGGTGGTGCTGACCCTCAGCCACCTGATGCCGGATCTTGTCCGCTGGCGCCGCCACCAGTGGTTTGCCCGCTGGCTGGCCTGGCTGGGCGAGTACAGTGGCGACGCCTGGCGCCAGGGCTGGATGCTGCTGCTGAGCCTGGGCCTGCCGCTGCTGGCCCTGGGCCTGGTGATGGCCGTGCTGGCCCAGCCGCTGCACGATATCGCCTGGCTGATCACGGCGGTGATCGTGCTGTTCCTGGTCTGGGGACCGCGCGATTTCGATCAGGATATCGATGCCATCGCCAGCGCGGCGCCGGCCGAGCGGCCGGTGCTGGTGTCGAGCCTGCTCGGCGGGCCGGTACCGATGACTGCCGAAGCCGCGATCGCGGCCGCGGCCAGGGCAACCCTTCGCCGCTGGTTCGGGCCTTTGCTGTGGTTCCTGCTGCTCGGCCCGGTGGGCGCGCTGCTCTATCGCCTGAGCCAGTTGGCCGCCGAAGACAATGCCGACCTGCTGTCGGCCGATCAGCGCCAGGCGGCTGCGCAGTTGCTGGCCGTGCTTGACTGGCCGGCCGTGCACCTGATGAGCCTGGGCATGGCCATTGCCACCGATTTTGACAATGTCATGCGTGCCTGGCGCGGACGCCAGCGCGTGATGGGAGGCTTCTGGCGCCTGGATCCGGGCCTGTTGCCGGTGGTGTCGGCGGCCGCCGTCCGCGCTGACCTGGAAGACCGCGACGAACTGGAAGGCCTAGACGCCGCCAGCCTGGGCAGCCTGGGTGGCGCCGCATCCGGCGCCCCCGACCTGGGCGGGCTGCTGCGTGATGTCCGCTCGCTGGCCTGGCGCCTGCTGGTCGTCTGGCTGGCCCTGATTGCCCTGATCGCGCTGGTGGCTTTGCTGGCCTGAGTGCTTGGCTGGCCGGCGCTGCTGCCCGGCGGCGGCTTGCCGGCTCCGGGACAAAGTCTTTCCGCAAGCTCCCTTACCAGTAAAGCTTCCCGGGTCGCCCGGGTCGCCCCGGGCTTTCCGCGCCGTCAGCGCAGCCAGTCGCGCTGTTCGATCCAGTCGATGATCTTCATCGCCAGGGTGCGCGGATCACCGCTGCCGGCATCAATGCGCAGCTCGGGATTCTCCGGCACCTCGTAGGGATCGGAGATGCCGGTGAACTGCTTGATCTCGCCGCGCCTGGCAGCGGCATACAGCCCCTTGCGGTCGCGTGACTCGCACACATCCAGCGAGGTGGCGACATGGATCTCGCAGAAACCGCCATGGGCCTGGCACAGCGCCCGCACCTGGCTGCGCGGCTGCGCGAATGGCGCGATCGGCGCGCACACGGCAATGCCGCCATGGCGGACGATCTCGCTGGCGACCCAGCCGATGCGGGTGACGTTGGCGTCGCGGTCCTCGCGCGAAAAGCCCAGGCCCTTGGACAGATGCTTGCGCACCTCGTCGCCGTCGAGCAGGGTCACCGGGCGACTTGAGCGTTCCATCATCAGGCTGATCACCGCCTGTGCCAGGGTGCTCTTGCCGGCACCGGACAGGCCGGTGAAGAACAGGGCGAAACCCGGCGGCCGGCCGGCCGGATAGCGCTCGCGCAGGACCGAGACAATCTCCGGAAAACTGAACCAATCGGGGATGTCGGCACCCTCGTGCAGGCGCTGGCGCAGTTCGGTGCCGGAGATGTCGCGGATGGTGTCGGCATCGGTCGCCTGGCTGGCAGCGATGTAGGCATCGCGGTTCTCGGCATAGACCACGGCTTCGAACGGCACCATTTCCACGCCGATCTCCTCGGCATGGGCGGCCAGCAATTCCTGCGCATCGTAGGCGCCATAGAAGGGCTGGCCGTTGCTGTCCTTGCCCGGGCCGGCGTGGTCGCGGCCGACGATGAAGTGCGTGCAGCCGTAGTTCTTGCGGATGATCGCGTGCCACACCGCCTCGCGCGGACCACCCATGCGCATCGCCAGCGGCAGCAGGCTGAGCGCAGCCAGGCCCTCGGGATAATTGGCCATCAGCGCCTGGTAGCAGCGCACGCGCGTGTAGTGGTCGACATCACCGGGTTTGGTCATGCCCACCACCGGGTGGATCAACAGTTTCGCGCCGGTGCGTTCGGCGGCGCGCAAGGTCAGTTCACGGTGCGCGCGGTGCAGCGGGTTGCGGGTCTGGAAGGCGACCACGCGGCTCCAGCCCTTGGCCTGCAGGCGCTCGCGCAGCTCGGCCGGGGTGTCGCGCAGTTCGACGAAATCGTAGTGCGCAGGCAACTGGATACCTTCCAGCGTGCCGCCGACATAGACCGGATGGCTGCGCTGGAGCAGGTGCGCCACACCCGGATGCAGCCGGTCGCTGGTGCCGAAGACCTGCTCGGCTTCGTGGGCCAGGTCCGGCTGCCACAGGCTGTTGACGGTGAGGATCGCCAGCGGTGTGTTGTCGGTACCGCGCAGGGCGATGCGTGCACCCGGCGCCAGACCCTCGGCGAACTGGCTGCTGACATCCAGCGTCACCGGCATCGGCCACAGCGTGCCATCGGCCAGGCGCATATCGGAGACCACAGTGTCGTAGTCAGCCTGGCCCATGAAGCCGGTCAGCGGCGAAAAGCCGCCGTTGAGCAGCAACTCCAGGTCGCAGCGCTGGCGCGGGCTCAGGTCCCAGGCGGGCAGGGTGGCGGCCTCAAGGCGCAGGGCGTCGGCCTGGGCCGGCGTGACGAGAAGCTGACAGAGGCGGCCGCCGTGCGGCGCCGGAAGCTGGGACATGGAAACTCCAAGGCTGGGTGGCAGGGCAACTGGCCATTGTAACCGGCCGCACCCTCCACCAGCATCGGTCAATCCGCCGTCAACCCCTGCTGCGCCGCTCGCCAAGGATACTTCCGCAGCGCTTGGCCTTGGCGCGATTCGGTTTGCGCACGCACGGCCGGGATGTGTTGGACGGGCCTGAAGGCCGTGCCGTGGCCGTGACCGCTGTCTGCGTGCCCAGTGCGGCAGACAACCAGGGCACGGGTGTTGACATGGATCACGCGCGGAAGTCCATCGCGGCACACGTCAATGTCAACGATCCCCGCTCATCCACATGCGGCCTTGAAGCCAGAGGCTGCCCTGCACGTTCTGTCCAACCTGTGGCGGTTGTTCGCCGCGCCAGGCCTTTCCAGACACGATGACATCAAGATCCACGTCGACCTCGTCCAGGCGAAATACGGTGACGCGCAGGCGCCAGATCGGCTGGCCGAGCATCACTTCGCGTCGAACCTCCATTATCGGGCCAACGAACTCGTAATCGTCGCGATCCCACTGTTCGATCGGCAGCAGCGATGCCATGCCGTCGAGCACGAATCGCTGAGTCAGCGAGCCGTCATCGGGACGGAGGTCTTCCCCGGTGAGCCATTGCATGGCATCGAAATACGCCTCGTCACGCTGCAAGGTGAATTCCCTGGATTGCGCCGGAGCGGCCTCGTAGGCGATGCCCGTCAACAGGAACTCGTGCTGCACGCTGTCGGCGTACCAGCCCTGGTTGCAGACGAAATCGGTATCGAAGAACGTGATCCTCGCTTCGCCGATAGCCGCTTCAATCTGCGCTTCCAGGCCGCTTTCCCAGACATGGATCCTGTGCAAGGTCAGGCGGTGCTGGCACCCGTGCAGGGACATTGGAAACAGTGTGGTCAACTCATTGGAACCGCTGTCCGGATTGGCCCAGACAACGCAGGCCAGGCCGTTCTGTGCAGCCGTGTGGTTGATCTGGCGCTGATCCATCTCCGAAAAGTCCAGGTGGCCCGCCTCGGTCGGGAGCACATCCGAGCCCGAGAACAAGATCACACCATGTGGACCCAGTGCCGGTGCAGGAGCCTGCGGCTTGAAGAAACCGGAATAGCCGCCATGCAGCCTGGCATTGGGGAGGATGGCTGGCAGTTGCTGGAGAACCGACTCGGACAGATCATCGAAAAACGGCCGCCAGTGTGAACCCATGCTGTGGCTTTCCTCGCCGGCCGGCTCGTGAAGGGCAAACGGGAGTGGCCCGGGTTGGTTTCCGGATGACGGGCCGGGCTCGCCGAAGCCATCAGGCTCCTGCGCAGCCAGGGCATCGCGGCGTACCAGCACCTTCTCGCCATCGTCGAGACTGATCCCGACCTGCTGGTCACCCAGCCACTGGATGGTGCCTTCGCGCCCCACGTAGATGATCCGCGCGCCCAGGGACAGTTCGTCCATCGTCATCGCTCCTGTTCGTATCCAGTTCTCACTCTGGCAGACGTCGGGCTCACAGCGTGAGACGGGCCTGGCCCTGATTTCAACCGACCTGAACGACGGTCATGACGGCGATCGCGGTATCGGTTTTGCGTTGTCTGGCGACGCGCCGTTCCCGGAAGCGCGCGAGCAGGATGCCGTCGTTTCCGGCCCGTTTGCGGCAGGTGGTGCCGGATTGCCCAATGCCTGGATGGCAACCGGCGCTGGCTGGTGCCGGACGGCCGCCAGCCGGCGCCGGTCAGGCGAACAGGTCGCCGAGGCCGCGGATGATCGCGTGCCAGCCGATGTCGTTGCGGAACTGGGCGCCTTCGAAGGTGATGGCGTTGGCGGTGTTGACGGCCTGGCCGCGGGCCGCGGCAATGTCCTTGCCCAGGGCGCAGACGGTCAGCACCCGGCCGCCAGCGGTGACGACATCGCCCATCAGGTTGTTGGCGGTGCCGCCATGGAACACCTTGATGTCGGGGTTTTCTTCCAGGCTGTCCAGGCCCAGGATCGGATCGCCGGTGCGTGCCTTGTCGGGATAACCGGCGGCGGCCATGACGATGCCCAGACAGGGGCGCTGATCCCAGGTGACATCGACCTGGTCGAGTTGGCCCTCCAGGGCGGCTTCGATCAGGTCCAGCAGGTCCGAGCGCAGGCGCATCAGGATCGGTTGGCTTTCCGGGTCGCCCAGGCGGACATTGAATTCCAGCACCCGCGGCGTGCCGTCATCGTCGATCATCAGGCCGGCATAAAGGAAGCCGGTGAAGCGGCGGCCTTCGGCCTCCAGGCCGGCCAGGGCCGGGGCGATGATGTCCTGCTCGATGCGCTCGGCCAGCGCCGGCGTGATCAGCGGCGTTGGCGAGTAGGCGCCCATGCCGCCGGTGTTGGGTCCGGTATCGGCTTCGCCCAGGCGCTTGTGGTCCTGCGAGCTGGCCAGTGCCAGGTAGCGATCGCCATCGGCGATGACGATGTAGCTGGCTTCCTCGCCGGATACCAGCTCCTCGATCACCACCCGGGCACCGGCCTTGCCATAGCGGCCGCTGAAACAGGCACGCACCGCGGCTTCGGCCTGGGCCAGGGTGGTGGCTACGGTCACGCCCTTGCCGGCCGCCAGACCGTCGGCCTTGACCACGATCGGCACGCCCTGGCGGCCGACATGGATCAGCGCCGGCTCCAGGGTATCGAACACCGCGTAGCTGGCGCTGGCGATGCCGTGCCGGGCCATGAATTCCTTGCTGAAGGCCTTGGAGGCTTCCAGCTCGGCGGCAGCAGCGCCAGGGCCGAAGCAGCGCAGGCCGGCGTCCTGGAAGCGATCGACGATGCCGGCCGCCAGGGGCGCCTCCGGCCCGACCACGGTCAGCGCTACCTCCTCGGCCTGGGCCAGTGCCAGCAGGCCATCGATATCGGTGGCGGCCACCTCGGCATTGCGCATGCGCCGCTCCAGGCCGGTGCCGGCATTGCCGGGCGCCACGATCACTTCGCGCACGCGCGGTGACTGCGCCAGCTTCCAGGCCAATGCGTGTTCCCGGCCGCCGCCGCCCACCACCAGAATCTTCATCGTTTACAACTCCCGTGCTAGGGCCCGGCTGCCGGGATCGGCGGCCTGGGCGTTGCCATCCGGGCGGGGTCGAGCCACCGCGGCGCCGGCCGGGCGCTCAGTGCGGCACCGGTCCGGAACCCGGGCCCGTGACCCGGATGAGTTGTCCATTGTACGCGGCGCGGTACATCGCCTCCGATCCGGGTGTCACGATCTGCACCGATGGCCGGCGCCGACCGTAGGCGATGGGGTCGTAGCTCAGGCGCTGATACAGCCAGCGTTCGGGTTCGTGGTCCAGGGCGATGGTGACGGTCTGGTCGCCGTGCGCTGCCACGGCTGCGGCCAGGGCCGGGCTGAAAACCGTCTGTACCTGGCCGGCGCGGTGGATGAAACGCTGGACATTGATGCCGTGCCAGACCGATACCAGGGCCATTGTCACCACGACCAGGCGTGCCCAGGCTGGCAAGCGCGGCCAGGCCAGCGCCACCAGGGCGACGGCCAGCAGGCTGGCGCCATAGGCATACTGGTTGGCCGGCCCGTCCAGGATCAGCACCGGCCCCAGGGCCAGGCCGATGCCGAGCACGAAGGCCACCGCCAGGCGCCAGCCGGCGCGCAGCAGGCCAGCCAACAGGGCCAGCCAGAACAGGCCGGCCAGGGCCAGCCGCAGCGGCGAGGCGAGCAGGGTCGAACCGACCTCGGGTGCGGTCGGTATCAGCACGAACAGCGGATAACTGACGATATTGCCGGCGACCGCAGCCAGCGACCAGGCATAGGCCTCGTCCGGCCGCGGCAGGTACAAGATCACGCCCAGGCGCAGCGCCAGGTAGGCCAGGGCCGGCAGGCTCAGGCCGATGGCGATGCGCAGCCAGGGCGCCGGCCGGCCCAGCAGCAGCCAGCCCAGCCAGGCCAGGGGCGCCAGCGCCAGCCCGGCTTCCTTGGCCGACAACGCCAGCACCATGGCCAGGGCGCCGACGGCCAGTTCGACTAAGCCGGATCGGCCTGTTGCCGGGGCGGTTGCCTTGGCTTCGTTGCCGGTTGCTCGGGCTGTCACGCCCGCCAGCGGATACCGGACCAGCAGCCACCAGGCCAGGCCCAGGCCGCAGCCGACCCAGATCAGATCGGCCAGTGTCGCCACCCAGCCGTGCACGTAGACGGCGTAGGGATTGAGCAAGAAGACCAGGGCGGCGGTTGTGGCCAGGGCATCGGTGAGGCCGCAGCGGCGCAGCACGCTGCGCAGCAGCCAGGCCAGGGCGCTGCCAAAGCCGACCCACAGGCCGTGGAACAGATGCGGCCAGTCATGCAGCCAGTGCGCGATCAGCAACCACAGGTTGAAGGTCAGTGGCCGGTACTGGAAGGTGCCGATGTCCAGCCAGGACTGCCAGGGCAGGCTGGCCAGGGCGCCCGCGGTGGCGCGCGTGCCCCAGGCCAGTTCGTCGTGGCTGAAATAGCCGGGATTGGCCAGCAACAGCCACTGGCCCAGGACCACGGCTGCGAGAAACAGCAGGCTGTTGCGGACAGACGGCAGGGTGGCGGCGCCGACAGTGGGCATGAGGGACGGCTCGGTACGTGTGGGCGATGAAAGTAAAGACGCGGGCAGCCGGCACCCCGTCCCCCCGGTGGTGTCGCCGGCTGCCGGCCGCCGGCTTGCCGATGCATCGTGCCGGCATCATGCGGCACGGTATCGGGCGGCATTATGCCCGAGCCCGGCGAGCGGCGGCCGGGGCAAGGTCGCGTGATATAGTCGCCCGGGTCTGGAACGGCCTGCCGTGGGCCGTCGATGTATCAGGGTAAATGGTTGATTGCATGGATAAAGCCGAGCAACTGAAGCAGGCCGCGCTGGACTATCATCGGGCCGATCCTCCGGGCAAGATCCGGGTCATGCCAACCAAGGCGCTGGTCAGCCAGCGCGATCTGGCCCTGGCCTACTCGCCCGGCGTCGCCGCCGCCTGCGAGGCCATCGTCGACGATCCCAACCAGGCCTCCCAGATGACCGCCCGCGGCAATCTGGTCGCCGTCGTCACCAACGGCACCGCGGTGCTGGGCCTGGGCGACATCGGCCCGCTGGCGTCCAAGCCGGTGATGGAAGGCAAGGGCGTGCTGTTCCAGAAGTTCGCCGGCATCGACGTGTTCGATATCGAGCTGGACGAGCGCGACCCGGACAAGCTGGTCGAGATCATTGCCAGCCTGGAGCCGACCTTCGGCGGCATCAACCTTGAAGACATCAAGGCGCCGGAATGTTTCATCGTCGAGCGCAAGCTGCGCGAGCGGATGAAGGTGCCGGTGTTCCACGATGATCAGCACGGCACTGCGATCATCGTTGGTGCGGCGCTGATCAATGCCCTGGAAGTGGTCGGCAAGGACATTGCCCAGGTCAAGCTGGCCACCGCCGGCGCCGGCGCCGCCGGCATCGCCTGCCTGGACATGCTGGTGGCGCTGGGCCTGAAACCCGAGAACATCCTGGCCACCGACCGCGGCGGCGTCCTGCACAGCGGCCGCGATGATCTTGATCCGGACAAGCGCCGTTACGCCGTTGCTACCGACAAACGCAACCTGGCCGACATCGTCGCCGGCGCCGATGTCTTTCTGGGTCTGTCCGCCGGCGGCATCCTGACCCCGGAGATGGTCGCCACCATGGCCGAGCGGCCGGTGATCCTGGCCTTGGCCAACCCGACGCCGGAGATCCTGCCCGAACTGGCCCGCCAGGTGCGCCCGGACTGCATCATCGCCACCGGCCGCAGCGACTACCCCAACCAGGTCAACAACGCCCTGTGTTTCCCCTACATTTTCCGCGGTGCGCTGGATGTTGGCGCCACCGGCATCAACGAGGCGATGAAGCTGGCCTGCGTGAAGGCGATCGCGGCGCTGGCCCGGCGCGAGGCCTCCGATGTCGCGGCCAGTGCCTATGGCGGCGAATCGGCCTCGTTCGGCCCTGACTATCTCATTCCGCAGCCGTTCGACCCGCGCCTGCTGGTGGAACTGGCGCCAGCCGTGGCCCAGGCGGCGATGGACTCGGGCGTGGCCCTGCGCCCGATCCAGGACATGGACGCCTACCGGGAAAAACTGTGGCAATTCGTGTTCCGCACCGGCCTGATGATGAAGCCGGTGTTTGCCGCCGCCAAGCGTGACCTCAAGCGCGTCATGTACGCCGACGGCGAGGAGATGACCGTGCTGCGCGCAGTGCAGACGGTGGTCGACGAAGGCCTGGCCTGGCCGATCCTGGTCGGCCGGCCGGCGGTGATCGAGCGACGCATCGAACGCATGGGACTGCGCCTGCGCGCCGGCCGCAACTTCGAGCTGGTCAACATCGACGACGATGCCCGCTTCAACGATTACTGGCAGCTCTACTATTCGCTGATGAAGCGCAAGGGCGCCACCGAGGACAGCGCCAAGGCCATCGTCCGCTCGCGCGGTACCGCGATTGCCGCGCTGGCCTTGCGCCTGGGACATACCGATGCCCTGATCTGCGGTCTGGTCGGCCGCTATGAAAAGCGCGTGCGCTACATGCTCGACATCCTGGATCTGGACGAGGGCGTGCAGGCACCGGCGGCGCTGACCGCGGTGATCAACAACAAGGGCACGTTCTTCTTCCTGGACACGCATGTGCAGGTCGATCCGGATGCCGAATTGATCGCCCGCAGCACCATCCTGGCGGCCGAACGTATCCGCTGGTTCGGCATCGAGCCGAAGGTGGCGCTGGTGTCGCACTCCAACTTCGGCAGCCACGCCGATGCCAGCGCGGTGAAGATGCGCACCGCCAGCGCCTTGCTGCGCGCGCATTGTCCTGATCTTGAGGTCGAGGGCGAGATGCACGGCGACGCCGCCCTGGACGAAGGCATCCGCCAGCGCCTGTTCCCCGAATCCCTGCTCACCGGCTCGGCCAACCTGTTCGTGATGCCGAACATGGCCGCCGCCAACATCACCCTGAACATGATCCGGCTGCTCACCGATGGCGTGGTCATCGGCCCGATGCTGCTGGGCATCAAGGGCGCGGCGCACATACTCACACCGTCGGCGACTGTCCGCCGCGTGGTCAACATGACCGCCCTGGCAGCCGTTGACGCCCAGCATCACGAGCGCCAGCAACGGCAGGGCTCGCTGCTTTGATCGGCGGCCGCTGAGCCGCCGACGTTCGGCCAGCCCGCTGTGTCATCAGCGGGTTTGGCTGTGGAATCTGTGCGGGTCGGGCTGAGGTTGGCGTTGCCGCGGCCGTCGCGTTTGCACCGCGGTGTCGTGACCGGCAACGGCGCTGGACTGGCCGGCGTCGGTCAGTCCGGAAGCGGCCGATCTTACGCGCACCTGTGCTGTTTCAAGAACGCAGGAGTGTCCTGCCGCTGCGGCCTGCGCTGGCCGTTTTCATGATCACGCCTTGATCGCTGCCGGCTGATGACCGGGGCAGGCCGCGCGTACGCAAGGGGAATGGTGTCGCGGATTTCCGGCGCTGCTGCGCAAGCCGGAGGTCAGAGTTCCTGGTGGTAGCGCAGGTAGGGCACGCGCAGGTCGCGCTGCTGCCGGTCACGGTCGGCGGCTTCGGGTTGCGCCGGCGTGACGATCAGGTTGCGGGCGCCGAACTCCAGTTCCGCACGCCAGGGCATGCGCCAGGAAATGCCCAGGTCCAGGCTGTTGATCGCGCCCTGTTGATCCTGCATCGGATTGACCGGGCGCAGTTGGCGGCCGGTGAGGGTGCCCTGGAAGCGGCCCAGTCCCAGGCCCAGCGACAGGCTGTCCTGTTCGCCGAGCTGCCAGACCGGGGCGGCCGGCTGGAACATCTGGCTGAGCGTGTCGGTGTGCTCGTAACCCAGATACAGGCGCACGCCGCTGTCCAGTTGCAGGAAGGCGCTCAGGTTCAGGCGATCCTGCCCGACCAGGGCCAGACTCTCGCCATAGCCGGTCAAGCCGGGAAGGATGAGCCGGTGGCCGGGTGCCTGCGTCAGGTCGCCGGCAATCAGCCAGGCGCCGGGCAGGTTTTCACCGCGGGCGGCGTCCAGCCAGCCCAGGCCGTAGCGGGCGTCGAATCCGAAACGCTGGCCGGAATCCTGCAGGCTGAGCGCCAGTTCCAGCGATTGCACTGCGCCGGGCAGGCCGTCATAGCCGGCGATCGCCAGATCGCAACCGCTGAGCGAACCCAGGTGCATGCTGGTGCCGATGAACACGCAGTCCTGTTCGGCCGGCCGACCGGCGGCGACGGACAAATCAAGAACGTACTGCGGGGTTTGCGTGTCCGGCTGCAGCGGCAGGCGCGCCGGCTGTTGCAGGGCCAGGTTGCCCAGCGCCGGAGTCAGGGTTGCCGGTTCAACACTGAGGTAGACCCGGCCATCGGGCGCCATGGCCAGGCGCAGCCGGGCCGGTTGCTCGGGCGAGTGGTCCAGCGCCGGGCCGATCGTGGGCAGGCTGTTCTGGCCCAAGCCCTGATCCAACGCCTGACCCGGAACCTGGCCATGGGCCATCGTCGCCGATACGGCGGCGAGAGCCAAAAGGCAGATCAGGCGGGTGAGGGCGTTCATGCCTTCATGTCTCCAAGCGTCGCCGGCTGGCCGGAAATGGCCGTGGGCGACTGCTGTAAAGAATAGCGTATCGGCAAGGTTTCCGCCATTTTTTCACAGGTTTTGCGGTGTTCTCGTTCAGTCCTTGCTGACGAATGTGAAGCAGTTGGCAAGCGCGCGCTCGCGGCAAGCATGGCGGTGTCTGCGACTTGGCGATTCTCGGGCGCTACACAATTTACTGGCGCCGCCTCAGTCGCCCGAACCTGACGGCTGTCCAGCCTCGTCTTCGCCCGCCTGCGATGGCGTTGCCAGCGCCCGATGGCCAGGCAGCCCATGCTCGGCCACCAGGTAGCTGAAGGCGACGTAGGCGGCCACGTTCTGGTCCAGATCGCCGGCATCGACCTTGTCCAGGGTGTCGTTGACGGTGTGGTGGTAGTCGAAGTAGCGGCTGCCATCCTGGATCAGGCCGGCCACCGGCATGCCCAGTTGCCGCATCGGGCCGATGTCCGGGCCGCCGAAGGCCTGGTTGTGTCCGCGCTCGATGCCCAGTGGCGCCAGCACCTGGTGCACCTGCGCCATCAGCGGCAGGGCGGCGTCGGGCACGTTGCTGTCGAAGCGCCAGATGCGCCCGGAGCCGAAATCCGATTCGGTGCCGATCAGGTGGTTGTCGACGGCATCGGCGTGGGCCTGTGCGTATTGGCGGGCGCCATGCAGGCCGATTTCCTCGGCCGCCCAGGCGACCACGCGCAGGCCATGGCGCGGCCGCTGTTGCCGCGGCAGGTCGGCGATCATCTTGCCGGCGGTCATGGTGATCGCCAGGCCGGCGCCATCGTCCAGGGCACCGGTGCCCAGGTCCCAGGAGTCCAGGTGCGCGCCGATCAGCACGAAGCGCTCGCTGTCCTCACGGCCATCGATCTGCGCGATGACGTTGTGGCCGGTGTAATCGCCACGTTCGCCGGCACCCAGGTGCAACTGGATCTCAACCGGCTCGCCACCTGCGAGCATGTGCTCGAGCAGGTCGGCATCGGCCTGCGACAGCGCGGCGCCGGGAATGCGTCGGAAGGCGATGTCGTAACTGAGCATGCCGGTATGCGGCGTGCGCGAACCGGCGGCGGTGCCGATCGAGCGGATCAGCAGGGCCTGGGCACCCAGGGCCGCCGCCCGCGACGCACCCCGGCCGCGGGCAATGACGGCTTCGCCATAGCCGCTGCCATCACGCGCCCGGCGCATGCGATTGCCGATGTAGACGATCTTGCCCTGGACCTGTTCGCGTTCGCCTTCGAGCAGGTCCTGGTAGCTGTCGAAGGCGACGACCTGCGCCGTGATGCCCTCTTCAGGCGTGCCCACCGAGCCACCCAGGGCGGCGATGGCGAACGACTGCGGATACGGCCGGATGACCCGCGCCACTTCCACGCCACGCTCCCAGACCGGGAAGGTGACCGGCTCGGTCCAGACCCGGTCGTAGCCCAGTGCCTTGAACCTGGCCACGGCCCAGTCGACGGCGCGGGCATCGGCCGGTGTGCCGGCCATGCGCGGGCCGATCTGCGTGGTCAGTTCCTCGACGATGGCATAGGCGCCGGTGCCGGCCAGGGCCTGGTCGCGCAGGGCGGCGGCACGCGCCAGGGTCGCCTGATCCAGTGGCCGGTCGGCGGCGCTGCCGGACACCGGCTCTGGCGCCGAAGATTCCGGCGGGGCTGTCGCCTGGGCAAATGGATGCGGGCCCAGCAGGCCGCCGGCCAGGGCGAGGACACACAGGCCGGACTGGAAGGCAGATTTCATCGCGGATCGTTTCCCTGTCATCGGGTGGGGCAGGCCGCGGCGCGTGGACCTTGGCCGAGGGGTTGTGCGGGCAAGCGCTGACCACCGCCAATACGGTCGCGGCGCGGCCCGGAAGGCGCTGATGGTAGCGCTGCACCGGCCTGTGATCGTGTCGGCTCCGTGGAGTTTTCAGGTACGCAAGCGCTTGCGCGCCTGCCCGGCATGTGAGTTAATGCGAACCATTCGTATTACTACTTCGGAGTTTGCATGAGACGTTTCCTGGTTCTGGCGGCCGCTGCCGCCACGCTAGCGTGTTCCCTGACGGTGCGTGCCGACGACACCCTGGTGATCTATTCGGAACGGCGTGAGCCGCTGTTCGTGCCGATCCTGGATGCCTGGACCGAGCAGACCGGCGTCAAGGTGCAACTGCTCACCGACCAGGCCCAGGTGCTGACCGAGCGCATCCTGGCCGAGGGCGAGCGCGGCCGGGCCGATGTCATGGTCACCGTCGATGCCGGCAACCTGTGGCATGCGACCGAGCGTGGCGCCCTGGCTCCAATCCAGTCGCCGACGCTGGCGGCGATCGTGCCGGAGGATTTTCGTGATCCGGATGGCCGCTGGTACGCGGTCACCCAGCGCGCCCGCGTCATCGTCCACTCCACCGACCGTGTCCAGCCTGGTGAGTTGTCCACCTACGAGGATCTGGCCGACGAGAAGTGGCGCGGCCGGCTGTGCCTGCGCACCAGCAAGAAGGTCTACAACCAGTCGCTGGTGGCGGTGCTGATCGACCGCCATGGCGAGCAGGAAGCCGAGCGCATCGTGCGCGGCTGGGTGGCCAATCTGGCGGCACCGCCGACCACCGACGACAACGCCGTGATCAACGCGATTGCCGCCGGCCAGTGCGATGTCGGCATCGTCAATACGTACTATTACGGCCGCATCGTCAATCGCCAGGGCGAGATTCCGGTGGCGATCTTCTATCCCAACCAGGGCGACGGCGAGGGCGGTGTCCATGTCAATGTCACCGGTGCCGGTATCGCCGCGCACAGCAAGCAGCCGGAGCTGGCCCAGCGGTTCATCGAGTGGATGCTCAGCGAGCCGACCCAGCGCCTGTTTGCCGATATCGATTTCGAGTTTCCGGTCAATCCCGACGTCGCGCCGAATCCGGCCGTGGCCGCCTGGGGCACGTTCCGTCCCGACGATCGCAACATCAGTTCGGCTGGTCGCCTGCAGGCAGCCGCCGTGCGCCTGATGGATCGTGCCGGTTATCGCTGACAGCTTGCCATTGGTCACCGGCACGATGCCGGCGGCCGCGCTGGTCCGGGGTGCTGGCGAACCATGGTCGCCCGTGGCTGCGCCGCCGGCACCGTCTGCGCCGGAGTTGTCCGCCGCGCTCGGCCGCCAAGCCGTACCGGCCAGCCGTCGACGCTGGTCGCGCAGCGCCGTGGTGGTCATGGTAGCGCTGCTGGCCTGCGCGCCACTGCTGTTGGCCCTGGTCGGACTGGCCGGCGCCTGGCTGACGCCGGTCGAGGACGTCTGGCCGCATCTGCTCGAACATGTGCTGCCCCGGGCCACGACCAACACCCTGGCGTTGATGGCCATCGTCGGCGTCGGCTGCACCCTGATCGGTACCACCTGCGCCTGGCTCAATGCCCGCTGTGATTATCCCGGCCGGCGCCTGTTCGACTGGGCCATGCTGCTGCCGCTGGCGCTGCCGACCTACGTCGTCGCCTTCGTTGCCATCGGCCTGTTCGATTACGCCGGTCCGATCCAGAGCCTGTGGCGGGAGTGGAGCGGTTCGCGCACGGCGCTGTTCACGCCTTATGGCCTGGGCTGGGCGGCGGCGATGCTGACCCTGTGCTTCTATCCCTATGTCTACCTGACCTTGCGCGCGGTGCTGCTGCGCCAGAGCGATGACCATGTCGCCGCCGCGCGCACCCTGGGCTTGTCGCCACTGCGTGCCTTCTGGCGCGTGCGCCTGCCGTTGTTGCGGCCGGCGCTGATGGCTGGTCTGGGCCTGGCCCTGCTGGAAACCCTGGCCGAGTTTGGCGCGGTCAGCCTGTTCGGCGTCGATACCCTGACCACGGCGGTGTACAAGACCTGGTTCGGCCTGTATTCGTTGCCGGCGGCCGCGCAACTGGCCTCGGTCGGCTTGCTCCTGGCCCTGCTGCTGCTGGGCCTGGAATGGCGGGCCCGTTCGTGCCAGCGCCAGTACGGCGGCCAGCGTTTGCGACCGGTGCGACATCGGCTCGGAGCGGGTCTGGCCAGCCTGGCCATCGGCGGCCAGTCGTTGCTGCTGCTGGTCGCCTTCGTCTTGCCGATCATCCAGTTGCTGGCCTGGGCCAGTACCGGCGCAGGCCGTGGCGCCGCTGATCTCAGCGCGCTGTGGAACACGGTCAAGATCGGCGCCCTGGCCGCCGTGCTGCTGGTTGCCGCCGGCCTGCTGCTGGTAACCATGCACCGGCATGCGCGTTCACTCACGGCCCGCGGCCTGCTGGCGCTGGCGACCATGGGCTATGGCATTCCCGGCACCGTGCTCGCGGCCGGGCTGCTGCTGGGCGTGCTGATGCTGGAATCGACCCTGGCCGGCATCGGCCTGGGTCGGGTGGTCCTGACCGGCAGCATTGCGGCCTTGCTGCTGGCCCTGTATGTGCGCTTTCTGCGCGCGGCGACCGAGCCGTTGGCGGCCTCGCTGGGACAGATGAAACCCTCGCTGTTCTGCGCCGCGCGCACGCTGGGCGCCGGCCGCTGGCGGCGCACCCGGCAATTGTTGCTGCCGCTGCTGCGCCCTGGCGTGTTCGCCGCCAGCCTGCTGGTCGCCATCGAGGTGATGAAGGAGATGCCGGCAACGCTGATGATGCGGCCGTTCGGCTGGGACACCCTGGCCGTGCGCATCTACGCCTTCACCATCGAGGGCATGTGGCATGAGGCGGCGCTGCCGTCGCTGATCCTGGTCGGCACCGGCTTGGTGGCGATCTGGCTGCTGGTGCGTCTGCAAGAGCGCGGCTGAGCCTGCCGGACGTGCCGGCGGCGCCATGGCGCTGCGGAATTGCGCGGGCGGCAAGGCGGTCGCTGCCATGCCTTCTGATCGTGGCATGAACCCGAGCGGCCGCGGCGCCTTCCCGGCCATCCGGGCTATAGTTTGCCTCCCCAGAACTACCGGTTTTGCGTCCATGGTCAACAGCACTGCGCTCAATGCCTTCCACCGCCGGCTCGGCGCCCGCATGGTCGATTTCGGCGGCTGGGACATGCCGATGAACTACGGCTCGCAGATCGAGGAACACCACGCGGTGCGTCGTGCTGCCGGCATGTTCGACGTCTCGCACATGAGCGTCATCGACCTGACCGGCAGCCAGGTCCGCGCATTCCTGCAACGGCTGATGGCCAACGATGTCGACAAGCTGAAGGCCGCCGGCAAGGCCCAGTACACCTGCATGCTCAATGCCGATGGCGGCATCATCGACGACCTGATCGTCTACTTCCTGGGTGAGGAACGCTACCGCCTGGTCGGCAATGCCGGCACCCGGGCCAAGGATCTGGCCTGGATCAACGAACAGGCGAAAGGCTTTGCCGTATCGGTGGTCGAGCACAGCGACCTGGCGATGATCGCGATCCAAGGGCCGGAAGCCCGCGCTCGCGTCGGCGCCATCGTGTCGCCGGAAGCGGCGGCCAAGGCCAAGGCGCTGAAGCGTTTCAGTGCTGTCAGCCATGACGGCCTGTTCATCGCCCGCACCGGCTACACCGGCGAGGACGGCTACGAGATCACCCTGCCTGCCACCGATGCCGAGGCCTTCTGGCAGGCCCTGCTCGATGCCGGTGTCCAGCCTTGCGGCCTGGCCGCGCGCGACACCCTGCGCCTTGAGGCCGGCATGAATCTTTATGGCCAGGACATGGATGAGACCACCACGCCGCTGACCACCAGTCTGGCCTGGACCGTGAGCATGGCGCCGGAGCGCGACTTCATCGGCCGTGATCGGCTGCTCGCGCAGCAGGCCCAGGGTGTCGCCGAGCAACTGGTCGGCCTGGTGCTTGAAGGCAAGGGCATCATGCGCCATGGCCAGTCAGTCATCGCCGGCGACGGCGAGGGCCTGGTCACTTCCGGCACGTTCTCGCCGACCCTGGAGCGGACCATCGCCCTGGCGCGGATTCCGGCCGGCGACATCGAAACCGTGCAGGTGGACATCCGTGGCCGGCAGGTGCCGGCGCGAGTCGTGGCCCCGCCTTTTGTCCGCAACGGTGAGCCCCAGCACGGCCTGTGAGCGTGCCGGCTCACAGCTACCGAAAGCTGTTCAATCACGAAATCTTCGCTAGAATCGCAACCGTCTGAACGGAGTGATCGACATGTCGGAAATACCTGGTGATCTGAAGTTTCTTCGCAGTCATGAATGGGTCCGGATCGAGGACGACGGCACGGTGACGGTGGGCATCTCCGATCACGCCCAGTCGCAACTGGGCGATCTGGTGTATGTCGAGCTGCCCGAGGTCGGCGACAACGTCGAGCCCGGTGCCAGTTGCGCCGTGGTCGAATCGGTGAAGGCCGCCTCGGACATCTACAGCCCGGTCAGCGGCGAGGTGGTCGCGGTCAACGAATCGCTCAACGACAAGCCCGAAACCATCAATGAAGATGCCTACGGCGAGGGTTGGCTGTTCGTGGTCAAGCCGTCCGATACCGGTGAGATGGAGGACCTGCTTGATCCGGAAGCCTACGGCGAACTGGTGGAAAGCGGCGAGGAATGAACCGGGCTCGGTCCATCCGGGTGCGCTGATGAAAGATCAAGACCCAGTCCGGCAACCGCCGGGCTGGGTTTTTTTGTGCGCCACCGTGCGCCCTTTGACATTCAATCGCGCGCGTTGCAGCGGTGCAGGGTGGCGGTGAGAGTTGCGATGCGGGGTTGGATGCGCCTGTAGTGCATTTGGTGGATGTGTTAAAAAAACAATTAACATACGTTGTCATACCTGTGTTTGTCGGCGCGCCAGCCACTGCCCATGACCGCACGACCAGACAGCCGTTGCCGGCAGTGCCGAGGTTTCTGTGTGCGCTGGGTATCGACAGGCAGTGTCCGCTTGATTGACAGCGAACAGGTGAGTGATTAGTTTCTGCACAACTGTGGTTCGTTGTCAGGTCTTTCCTGTGCAACCAGTCCAAGGCGAAGGTGGCAGACGGCATGAGGTCGACATCGATCAGTGTTCACCAGGGGGCGGGGAGGGCGCGCCTGCATTCCCCTTGTTTTCATAGCAAGCCAGCTTCGGCCGGCAGCCGGGATGCGGAAACGATTTCCGACTGACGATGATGTTCCGCGCTTGAGTTTCATTGGGCACCACAACGCACGACTGATGAGGAGCTAGACGTCCATGGCAACTGCAAAGAAAGCTGCGAAGAAGTCGGCGGCCGGCAACGCCACCGCGAAACCGGCAGCCAGGAAAGCCGCTGCAAAGAAAGCCGCTGCAAAGAAGGACACGGCAAAGAAGGCCACCCCGAAAAAGGCTGCGACCAGGAAGCCTGCAGTAAAGAAGGTCGCCGCCAAGCGGGCAGTGGCCAAGTCCACGGCCAAGAAGGCTAGTGCCAAGAAGGCCACGGCCAGGAAGGCGGCTGCCAAGACCGCCAGCAAGAAGGTTGCAGTGAAGAAGGCTGCCGCGAGGAAGACCAGCGCCAAGAAGGCCAGCGCCAAGAAGGTTGCCGGCAAGAAGAGCGCGGCCAAGAAGAGCACTGCCAAGAAAGTTGTCGGCAAGAAGACGACCGCCAAGAAGGCTGCCGCCAAAAAGGTCAGCGCCAAGAAAGCAGTTGCCAAAAAGACCACTGCCAAGAAGGCAGGCGCCAAGAAGGCCGCGGTGAAGAAGACCACCACCAGCAAGGCGGCCAGCAAGAAGAGCGCAGCAAAAAAGACCGCGGTCAAGAAGGTGACTGCCAGAAAAGCTGCGGCCAAGAAAGCCACGGCCAAGAAGTCGACTGCGAAGAAGTCTGTTGCCAAGAAGGCAACTACCAAGCAGGCGGTCGCCAAGAAGGCAAGCGCCAAGAAAGTGACTGCCAAAACCGCCAGCAAGAAGGGCACGGCGAAAACGGCAGCGGTGAAGAAGGCCGCTGCCAAGTCTGCGTCAAAGAGCGCCTCGGCCAGGAAGGCGGTTGCCAAGGTGGCGGCAAAGAAGACTGCCGTCCGATCCAGCCTCGCGCCCAAGGTGGCGGCAAAGAAGCCACCGGCCAAGAAAAAGCCGGCCGCACCCAAGGTGCCGGCGCGTGCGTCCAGCACGCCTATCGCACCGGTCACCCCCACCGACCAGTAAGCGGTGTTGCCAGCGTCTGGGAAGGGGGCGGCGCCAGAGCCGCCCCCGGATCCAGGCGCTGGCCTGCCAGGTCGGCCCAGGCGGCTGACTCCCGGCCGCAGCCACAGCGCGCGCAGTAGAATGCCCCGTCGCCATTGCGAGGGAGCGCCGTGAAAGCACTCAAGTTCATGTTCTGGCTGGTGGTCGTGCTGCTGGCCATTTTCTTTGTCGGTGCCTGGCTGCTGCCCGGCCAGGTCGCTCTGGAGCGCAGCATCCGCATCGAGCGGGCGCAGGCACAGGTCTACGCCGTGCTCGAAGATCTTGATCGTTTCAATGATTGGTCGCCCTGGTACGAGCACGATCCCGAGGCCGAGTACTGGCGTTCCGGCCCGGCGCGCGGACCGGGCGCCACCCTGCATTGGCGTGGCGAGCGTCTGGGCGAGGGTGCGCTGGCGATCGTCAGCCAGCAGCCCGATGCCATCGACACCCAGGTGCACTTCGGCGGCCAGCCCGACCCGGCCATCGCCAACTACCACCTGCAGGCTCTTGGCCCCGATGCCACCCAGGTCACCTGGACGTTCTCGGCGCGCATGGCCTGGCCGCAGGCACGCTGGTTCGGCCTGCTGCTGCCGCGCTACATCGGCGGCGACTACGAAACCGGGCTGGCAAGTCTGAAGGACCTGGTCGAAGCGATGCCGGTCGACACCTTCGATGACCTGGCCGTGAGCCTGGAACAGATCGAGGCGATCGACATCATCGCCATTGCCGGCAGCGCACCCCGCGATGATGCCCAGGCCGCCGCGCTGGCCCTGGGCCAGGCCTATGGCCAACTGCTGGCGCTGGCCCAGGACCGGGATCTGACCATCGCCGGCCAGCCGATGACCCTCACCCAGGACACCGATCCGGACACCTGGCAGTTCGAAGCGGCTTTGCCGGTTCGTGCCGAGGGACTGGCCCAAGGACGGGCCCAGGTGCCGGCACCGGCGCGTTTGGGCCACACGCCCTCGGGCACCGCCGCCGTGGTCGAGCATGTCGGCGCCTATGACCGGATTCCGGCCACCCTTCAGCGTCTGGAGCAATGGCTGGCCGCCCACGGCCACCAGCGCCACGGACCGATCGTGCAGGTCTATGTCAGTGACCCGGAGGACACCCCCAGCGACGAGCTGGTGACGCGGATCCTGGTGCCGGTCAGTCCCTGAGCGTGAGCGGTAGCGCTGGCCTGCCGCTGCTGACCGGACCGCTGTCGCGGACGCTGGTCCGTGGCCCGGGTACGCCGAGGGAAGGCTTGTCCGCAGCCGCCTTCCTGCTTCAGGCCCGACACCTGGCGGGCCAGCTCGGCGATGGCGATGTCGTCAATCTGTGTCTTGACCGCGGCCATTTCCTGGTCACCTTCGCCGCTGCCATGTTGGCCGGTCGCCGCACCCTGTTGCCGCCCTCGCGAGCGGTCGAGGCCGTTGCCGCGATTGTTGCCCGCCACGGCCCGGCCACGACTTTCAGCGATGATCAGGTAGCGGCCATGCTTGCCGATGCGCCGGCCTCGGCAGCCGACGATGGCTTGCTCCCGGGCATTCCCGGCGACCGGATTGTCGCCGTGGGCTTCACCTCCGGCTCCACCGGCGAGCCCACCAGCCATGCCAAGACCTGGCGCTCGCTGGTCGCCTGCAGCCTGGCCAATGCGGCGATGATCAGGGCTGTTTTGCCGCCGCCCCATCCAGGCGCGGAAGGTGGCAGTTTCAGCATCGTGGCGACCGTGCCCAGCCAGCACATGTACGGCATCGAGATGGCGGTGCTGCTGCCGCTGCTGGCGCCGGCGGCGATCAGCACCCGGCAACCGCTGTTTGCGCAGGATCTGGCCGAGGCCCTGGCGGCATCATCCGCGCCCTGCGTGCTGGTGACCACGCCCGTGCACCTGCGCGCCTTCGTTGCCGCCGGCCTGAGCTACCGGCCACCCGCCGCCATCGTCTCGGCCACCGCGCCGTTGTCGGTCGAACTGGCCGAAGCCGCCGAACGCTGTTTCCAGGCGCCGCTGATCGAGGCCTTCGGTTCCACTGAAACCTGCATCATCGGCCATCGTCGTACCGCCAGCGAAAAGCTCTGGCACCTGCATGCCGAGCTGGAACTGGACTGCAGCGGGCAGGGCACGCGGGTCTCGGCGCCGCACTATCGGCAGCCGGTGCTGCTGCCCGACCAGTTGCGCCTGAGCGCAGATCGACGCTTCCAGGTCGAGGGCCGATGCCAGGATCTGATCGAGATCGCCGGCAAGCGCGCTTCCCTGGCGGCGATCAATGCCCACCTGCTGGCCGTGCCCGGCGTGCTCGATGCTGCCGCCACACAGGCCGGCACCGACGGCAGCGGCGTGCGCCGCATCCAGGTCGCCGTCGTCGCCCCCGAGGTCGAAGACCGGCAACTGCTCCAGGCACTGCGCCGTCACCTGGATCCGGTCTTCCTGCCGCGGCGCATCCTGCGCCTGGAACGTCTGCCACGCAACGATGTCGGCAAGCTGCGCCACAGTGACTTGATGGCGCTGTTCGAAGACGGTTGAGCGCTGTCCGATCCTCGAAGCCGGCAGCGTCGGTTTTCCGCCACCACGCCGGTCCAGGTATCGACTGGACCAGCGGCCTGGTCCAACCTGGAGCTGATTCCGGCGGCCTCAGGCTCCGAGCAAACGACGCGCCAGCATCGATTGCATGTTGCGGCGGCCATCGACGATCAGATGGATGACCACTTGATTGTCATTCACCACGCGGTAGATCGCCCGGTACGGTTTGAACAGCACCTGGCGATAGGCCCGGATGCCCAGCGCCAACAAGTCCCGGGGATGGCTGCCACGTTCGGGAAACTCAGAAAGATCCTCGACAATCGCCATCAGCCGGTCGAGCACATGGTTGGCATTCTGGATCCGATCGAACTGCGCGATATAGTCGTAGAGGGCTTCCAGATCCTGCGCCGCACCCTCGGTCAGCACGACCTCATAGCGCTTGGGTGCAGCTCTCATCTGGCCTTGGCGTGCCGGGCGCGCAGACTGGCAACCACATCGGCCACCGGTTTGATCCGGCCGGCCTCAAGATCCTGGTTGCCCAAGGCCAGAATCTTGAGCAGGGCCAGTGTTTCCTGCGCTTCCTCATACGAGACGACATCCTGCAACACGGCCTTGGCTTCGCCATTCTGGGTGATGATCAGGGGTTCGCGCTGTTCGGCGATGCGGGTCAATACCTCGGCGGCGTTGGCCTTGAGATAGCTGATCGGTTTGACCTGGGATGAGTAGCGCATGTCATTGCCTGAAGGGTCTGGAAAGGTCCGAATATAGTCCGTTTTTGGTCCGGACTCCAGTAGGACGCTTTTCGAGCGATCGACGCGGTGCGGGAAAGCTGCGCATGCGCCGCGACGTTGCGCGCCTTTCCGTCTGGTTGTGTATCGAGCCCTCATCACAACCTGGTGCTCGGGCTGGGCCAGGGATGTGGACCGACCCAGGACCCCGAGCTGGTATCGCTGCACGTGGAAGCGCTGCGCGACAACGGCGGCGAGGTCGAAACCGTCTCCTTCTTTCAGGGCAGCCCGATCCTCGATGGCGGAAATCCCCTGCCGCCCGATCACATGGACACATCACGCTGCCTGACCCATGACGCGCGCGTCCAGCCGCGTCCGCGCGACGGCGATGGCACCGCCATTTGCGACCTTGGCGCCTGGAAATCCAGCGGCGAAGCGCCGTTGTTCCGGCACGATTTCGAGCAGGTTATGTGGCGCCCCGAACAACCTTGATCGCGCGCTGGCATTGCGCCGTCGATGACCCGCCTGAAGTGGCCATGCCGATGCGGGCACGTCTCGCCGACCGAATGCAAGGCGCTGGCGGACATGGCTGCCCATCCGCCCCAACAGCCATCTTCCTCAAGCCCGGCAGCTTCGTTGCTCAATCACTGTCCGAAGCGTGTTGCAACCATCGTCATCCAAAAGCGGGAACAACGCTGGCGACAGGCGAACAATCCCGATGTACTTGTGTGCGCGGACGGTCACTTCTGTCATATCGTGCGTTGCGCTCAAGACGCGTCAAGCTGCCGCTCAGGCCTCGCGATAGACCTCGGCCCCTTCGGCGCGGAACTGCGCCGCCTTCTCGGCCATGCCGGCATCCAGCGCTTCTGCCTCGTCGGCACCGATCTTCGCGGCGTAGTCGCGCACGTCCTGGGTGATCTTCATCGAGCAGAAGTGCGGGCCGCACATGGAACAGAAGTGGGCCAGCTTGGCGCCTTCCTGGGGCAGGGTCTGGTCGTGGAATTCGCGCGCCTTGTCGGGATCCAGCGACAGGTTGAACTGGTCTTCCCAGCGGAACTCGAAGCGCGCCTTGCTCAGGGCGTTGTCGCGCACCTGGGCGCCGGGCAGACCCTTGGCCAGGTCGGCGGCATGCGCGGCCAGCTTGTAGGTGATGATGCCGTCGCGCACGTCCTGCTTGTCAGGCAGGCCCAGGTGTTCCTTGGGCGTGACGTAGCAGAGCATGGCGGTGCCGTGCCAGGCGATCTGGGCGGCGCCGATGGCGCTGGTGATGTGGTCGTAGCCGGGCGCGATGTCGGTGGTCAGCGGCCCGAGCGTGTAGAACGGTGCTTCGTGGCAGTGGCGCAGCTCTTCGTCCATGTTCTCGGCGATGAGCTGCATGGGCACATGGCCGGGGCCTTCGATCATCACCTGTACCTCGTGCTGCCAGGCGATCTGCGTGAGCTCGCCCAGGGTGCGCAGTTCGGCGAACTGTGCTTCGTCGTTGGCGTCGGCGATGCTGCCCGGGCGCAGGCCGTCGCCCAGGGAGAACGACACGTCGTAGGCCTTCATGATCTGGCAGATGTCTTCGAAGTGTTCGTACAGGAAGCTCTCACGATGATGCGCCAGGCACCACTTGGCCATGATCGAGCCGCCGCGGCTGACGATGCCGGTAAGCCGGTCGGCGGTCATCGGGATGAAGGGCAGGCGCACGCCGGCATGGATGGTGAAGTAGTCCACGCCCTGCTCGGCCTGCTCGATCAGGGTGTCGCGGAAGATCTCCCAGCTCAGTTCCTCGGCCTTGCCGCCGACCTTTTCCAGCGCCTGGTAGATCGGCACGGTGCCGACCGGGAGCGGCGAGTTGCGCAGGATCCATTCGCGCGTTTCGTGGATGTGCTTGCCGGTGGACAGATCCATGATCGTGTCGGCGCCCCAGCGCGCGGCCCAGACCATCTTCTCCACCTCTTCGGCAATCGAGCTGGTGACCGCGGAATTGCCGATGTTGGCATTGACCTTCACCCGGAAGTTGCGGCCGATGATCATCGGTTCCAGCTCGGGATGGTTGAGGTTGGCCGGGATGATGGCGCGGCCGGCGGCGACTTCGGCGCGGACGAATTCCGCGGTCACTTCGGCCGGCAGGCGCGCGCCGAACGGTTGCCCGGCGTGCATCCGGCGCAGGTAGCCGGCCTGTTGGTAACTGTCGCGCAGCTCGGCAAGGCGGGCGTTCTCGCGGATGGCGATGAATTCCATTTCCGGGGTGATGATGCCGTGGCGGGCGTAGTGCATCTGGCTGACATTGGCACCGGCCAGGGCACGGCGCGGCGGGCGCTGCTGCGGAAAGCGCAGGTGCGCGGTGTTCGGATCTTCGGCGCGCTGTCGGCCTGAGTTGCTGCTGGGGCCGGGCAGGGTTTCGCTGTCGCAGCGTGCGTTTATCCAGCCCGTGCGCAGGGCCGGCAGGCCGGCGAGCAGGTCGATCTTAACGTCCGGGTCGGTGTATGCGCCGGAGGTGTCGTAGACGGTCACCGGTGCGTTCGCCTCCAGGCTGCCATCTCGGCGCCGCGTGGGCGACAGCACGATCTCGCGCATCGGTACGCGCAGGCCGTTGCCGTGGTCGACATGGACGCGGCGGCTGCCGGGCAGGGGACGGCGGACCTCGTTGGAAAGCTCGGCGGCCTTGAGGACCAGTTCGGTGGCGATGGCATTCATGTGCGCTTCCTAGTGCGTGGTGACGGCATCGGGAAGCGGGAGGCGGCGGTCGGCAAGGCCGCAGGCACGGATGCCCGCTGCCGGAGGTGGCGCGTTGCCATGGCCGGACGGACGGTGACGCAGGGCGCGCCTTCCGTGTCTGCGACCGCCGGGATGGCGGCCCCGCCTTCCCTACGCCGGCATTAACCGGATCAGGTTCGAGGGGACTGTCTCAGCCGGCCATGATGGCCCGGCACCCCCGGCGGTGGTCCGGTGGGCGGGCAGGGCCCGCGACACCGGCGAGGGCACGATACGGCAGCCGGGCCGGGCGGACAAGGCTGGCTGGCGCCTGGCTGGCGGTTCGAAAATCCAAAGCTTCCAGGCTGGCCTGCCCAGGCGCCGCGCCGGTCGCCGGCTGCCGGATCAGAACATGCCGGTTTGCAGACGCGCCGCTTCGGACATCATGTGCCGGCTCCAGGGCGGATCGAACACCAGCTCGACATCGGCCTCGGCGATGGTCGGGATCAGCTCCAGCTTGGTGCGCACGTCTTCGACCAGGAACTCGCCCATGCCGCAGCCCGGCGCGGTCAGCGTCATCTTCACCTCGACCCGGCGCCGGCCCTCGTCGTCGTGGCGCAGGTTGCACTCGTAGACCAGGCCCAGATCGACGATGTTGATCGGAATCTCCGGGTCGAAGCAGGTGCGCAACTGGTTCCAGAGCACCTGCTCGACATCCTCGTCGGCGGCGTTGGCCGGCAGTTCCGGCAGCGGCGGTACGTCCTTGCCCAGGGCATCGGCGTCGGCGCCGGCGATGCGGAACAGGTTGCCTTCCATATAGACGGTGAAACTGCCGCCCAGGGCCTGGGTGATGTAGCCGACCTGGCCGGCCGGCAGGGTCACTTCCTCGCCCAGCGGCACCAGCACGGCCGGGCAGTCGCGTGACAGTGTGATCGGTTCGCTGCTGCTACTGTAAAATGTCATGCCCTTGATCTATGACCTGAATGTGGATTTCCAAGACCGCGCCTGTGGCCGGAGTTGGCCCGCGCTGCTGCGCCTGTGGCCGTTCTGGCTGGCTTTGTTCTCTCTCGAAGCCATTTTATGGCTATTGTTGTCGCAGCGCTTTGGCCAGCCCTGCGCGCCAGTGGCGCTGGCGGTGGGCCTGACCTTCGGCGTCGGCACGCAAACCGCGGCCGGCGGTGGCTGGCGAGCCGCCTTGCTGGCCCTGCTGCTGACGGCCGCGACGATCATCTGTGTGCTCTATGCCCAGGCCGCTCTCCACGTTGCCCGTGTCCTGGGCATGGCGCCGCTGACGGCGCTGGCCAACACCGGCTATGCCTTTGCCCGCGATGTCCTGGCGGGCCTGCTGTCGCCGGCCAGCGGTCTTTGGCTGGCGGCCGGTCTGCTGCTGGCGTCCCTGGTCGGCGGGGGTGGTCTGTGGCGTGTCTTTGCTGCGCTGGCGGCCGGCAAGGGTCGGCCGTCGCGGGAGCCGGGGCCGGAGTAGTGTCGATGGCGCGCATGCCGGCACCGTTTCCCCTGGCCTGGCTGCCGGCCGCCGCAGCCCTGATGCCGCTGCTGGCCACCGCCGTGGCCTGGACCTTGTCGCTGGCACATGGCCACATCGAAGCCTGCAACGTGTTCTGGGATGGCTGCACCTCGATCAGCCGGGCCGCCCGCCATGGCCTGGGCAATCATGTCTTCCGGGCACTGGTGCTGCCCTGCGCGATGCTGCAGATCCTGTTCTGGTGGCTGTGCCGGCGCTGGCTGCGGCTGCAGGGCCGCGACCCCGGCATGGCATTGCCCGTGCTCGGTCTGGTCGCCGGTGCCTTCCTGATCCTGTACGCCACCTTCCTGGGCACTGAGGGTTCGATTTATCAGCTTCTGCGCCGCTATGGCGTGATCGTCTATTTCGCCGCCACCTACCTGGCTTTGCTGCTGGTCCTGCGCCAGTTGGCGCGCGGCCCGGCCGACCGCCTGCATCGGCCCCTGCTGATCGTTGCCCTGGTCAAGCTGGGGCTGGGCCTGGCTACGGTGGCGGTCTCGGCGCTGGTGGTCGACGAGGCGGTCAGCTACCGCTGGGAGAATGTCCTGGAATGGCAGTTGGGCATCTGGTTGACGGTAATGTTCGCCTTGTTTGCCTGGCGCTGGCGGGGACTGGCGGCGCAGTTGCAGTTGCCGTCGCCGCGCTGAGTCCAAGGCGATGCCGGTCGGCATGGGCTGGCTGAGCCGCCGTGCCGGGCAACGGAGCGTGGGCAGTGGACAAGTTTGCGGCGCCACGATGCAGCCGCTGCAGCTCCAATTGCTTGCGCCCGGCGGCCGCCGCCGGGGCTGACCGCGGTCGGTTGCCGGTAGCCTCAGCCGGCCCGATAGCGCGGCCGGAGCTGGTCGAGCATGTCGGCGACCATGGCCGGCAGATCAAAGCGCGCAGCCCAGCCCCAGTCACGACGGGCGACTGCGTCATCGATCGAGCACGGCCAGGTGGCGGCAATGGCCTGGCGGAAATCCGGTTCGCAATCCAGTTGGAAACCGGGCACCTGGCGGGCGATTTCCCCGGCAATTTCGCTCGGGCTGAAGCTCATCCCGGCCAGGTTGTAGCTGCCGCGTTCGCCAATCGCCGAGGCCGGCGCCGTCATCAGCTCGATGGTCGCGCGCACGGCGTCCTCCATGTACATCATCGGCAGACGTTGGTCGGCGTCCAGGAAGCAGGTGTAACGGCGATCGCGCAGGGCGGCATGGAAAATCTCCACGGCGTAATCGGTGGTGCCGCCGCCGGGTGCGGTGCGGTGGCTGATCAGCCCGGGGTAGCGCAGGCTGCGCACGTCGACGCCGCGGTTTTCGTGGTACCAGCGACACCAGCCTTCGCCGGCCAGTTTGGAAATGCCGTAGACCGTGGTCGGCTCCATCACCGTGGTCTGGGGCGTGTTCTCGCGCGGTGTGCTCGGCCCGAAGGCGGCGATCGAACTGGGCCAGAACACGCGCTCGATGGCGCCGTTGGCGGCCAGTTCCAGGACATTGAGCAAGCTGGTCATGTTCAGTTGCCAGGCCCAGCCGGGCTTCTGCTCGCCGCGCGCCGACAGCGCCGCGACAAGCTGGTAGACCTGCGTGATGCCATGGCGTTCGACGCTGGCCGCCAGCGCCGCTGCATCCAGGGCGTCCAGCGCTTCGTGTTGAAGCTGCCGGTGTGGGCCGGTGGCGACGATATCGCTGGTGATGACGGCCTGGTCGCCGTGGATGGCGGCCAGGGCCAATGCCAGTTCGGTGCCGATCTGGCCGTTGGCGCCGATGATCAGGATCCGGGGACTTGCCATGAATGTTCCTTGCGGTCGCGCGCTGCCGGCCGCGGATGGCAGCCGGAGGGCTCAAAGCCGGCGATTATAGGTGCGCGCGTCGCTGCGCGTTGGCGCTTGGCCCAGTGCGGATTGCCGGGCGGCTGGCCCAGGCCAGTGGCTGACTTGTGGCCTTCAGCTTTTATTGTCGTCGGGCGAATCGTCAAGCAGCAGCACATCGGGGCCGTCGCCACCGTCGGCCGGGACCGATTCCGAAGCGCGGTCGGCATCGGTGTCGATCCGGTGCGTGGGCAGGCGACCGCTGTCGATCAGGCGCTGGATGCTGGCCATCACCTCGGTACGCCCGAACGGTTTGCGGATGAAATCGTCGGCGCCGATGCGCTCGCCGTAGAACTGCTCGGTTGCCTTCAGGTTGCCGCTGATCATGATCACCGGAATCTGGCTGGTGGCCGGATCGCGGCGCAGCGCCCGAAGCACGGCAAAGCCGCTCATGCCGGGCATGACGATATCGAGCACGATCAGGTCGGGGAGATCCTTGGCCGCGACCAGCGCATCCTCGCCATTGTTCAAGGTGGCGACCTCGTAGCCGTCCTCGTTGAGCATGCGACCGAGCACGGCGGCCACGGTCGGCGAATCATCGACCACCAGCACGCGCAGGCCGCGGCTGTCGCGTACGCGCAGCTCCGACCAGGCGCCTGCAGCCGACCCGTCAGCGGCCGGCGCGTCGCCGGGTTTGTCCTTGAAGATTCCTTTCAGACGGTTCAATACGCTCAATGTCGTCATCCTCTTGGCCGGCTGTCGCAGCGGCAATAGGCAATAGTGCGCCGGATGGCGGGCAACAACAAGCCGGCATCCCGATGCTGGCGCGTGACGCGCCCTGGGCACCCGCAGGCTTGGCATCACGACATGGCCGGCAGCCGCTGATGACGCCTGCGCAGCGGCCGGCCGCGTTGCCGCCATCGGCTTGGCGATCACGGCCGGACCGGGTAAGTTGCCCTATCCGCCCGGCTGCGCGCGCTGCGACCGGCGGCTTTGGCGAAATCACTGGGAGAGTCTCGATGAAGTGGAAAACTCCGGCCCTGGCCGCCCTGTTGCTGACCCTGGCCTTGCCGATGGCCGCGCTGGCCCAAACCAGTGCGGCCGCTGCCGGCGACAGCGCGCTGCGGCCGCTGGATGCCCAAACCATGTGGCAGCTCAAGCGCCTGTCGAGCCCGGCGGTGTCGCCCGATGGCGCCCATGTCGTGGTCGCGGTAACCGAGAACGATCAGGAAAAGGACACCGCCAGCACCCGCCTGTGGCTGTTCGATGCCCGCCAGGGCGAGAGCCGGCCGCTGACCGCCGCCGGAGTCAGCAGCAGCAATCCGGTCTGGTCGCCGGACAGCCGCCAGATCGCATTTGAATCCAAGCGTGCCGACGACGAGGTCAATCAGCTCTATGTGATCTCGCTGGATGGCGGCGAGGCACGGCGGCTGACCGACCTGCCGACCGGTGCCAGTGGCGCCAAATGGTTCCCCGATGGCCGCCACCTGGCCTTCATCGGCCGGGTCTGGCCGGACCTGGAAACCTGGGACGAGCAGGGCGCGCGGCAGAAGGAGCAGCGTGATTCCAAGGTCTCGGCGCGGGCCTGGGACCGGGCACCGATCCGTTACTGGGCGACCTGGCTGGATGAGCGCGAGGCGCACCTGTACCGCATTGCCGCCGAAGGCGGTGACCCGGTGCCGCTGACCCCGGACAGCGGCGTCAAGCTGATGGGCCAGGGCGGTGCCGGCAGCTACGATATTTCGCCCGACGGCAGCCTGATCGCGCTGACCGTGGACAGCGACAGCACCGGGGTCCAGTCCAATGCCGACATCCACCTGCTGCCAGTGGCCGGCGGCCCGGTGCGCAACCTCACTGCCGACAATCCGGCCAACGACACCGGCCCGCGCTTCAGCCCCGATGGCCGCTGGCTGTCGTATTCGCGGCAGGCCATCCCCGGCTTCTATGCCGACCGCCAGCAACTGGTGCTGCATGACCGGCGCACCGGCCAGGAGCAGGTGCTCAGCGCCGATATCGACCGCTCGATCAGCCAGCCGCTGTGGCTGGGCGACAGCCGCAGCCTGATCGTGTCGGTGGACGACGCCGGCACCCGGCGCCTGTATCGGCTGGAAGTACCGTCCGGCCGCTTCACCGCGATCACCGGGCAGACCAGCTACGGCTCGCCGTCGGTGTCCAGCGATGGCCGGGTGCTGGTGGCGCTGAACGAAAGTTTCCTGCTGCCGCCGACCCTGGTGCGGGTCAACCCGCGCAACGGCCAGGTGATGCAGCTGTCCAGCTTCAACGACGAGATCCTGGGCAACATCGATTTCGGCAGCTATGAGAGCGTCACCTACCAGGGCGCCAATGGCCAGCCGATCCAGATGTGGGTGAACTATCCGCCCGGTTTTGACCGCAGCCGCCAGTACCCGCTGTTCCTGCTCATCCATGGCGGTCCGCACAGTGCCATTGGCGACGGCTTCCACTGGCGCTGGAACGCGCAGGTGTTCAGCGGCTGGGGCCAGGTTACCGCCTGGCACAACTTCCATGGCTCATCGGGTTTTGGCCAGGAGTTCACCGATTCGATCAACCCGGACTGGGCCAGCCTGCCCTACACCGACACGATCAAGGCCGCGCAGTGGTTCGCCGGTCAGCCCTGGATCGATGAATCGCGCATGGCCGCCGGTGGCGGCAGCTACGGCGGTTATCTGTCGTCGCTGATCCTGGGCCGCGAACATCCGTTCAAGACCCTGATCGCCCACGCCGCGGTCTACAACCTGTATACCCAGTACGCCTCCGACTACGGCGGCAGCAAGCGCCGCCACGGCGAGTTCTGGGATGATCCGGACCAGTTCCGGGCGATCTCGCCGCATTACCAGGCCGGCAACTTCGACACGCCGACGCTGGTGATCCACGGCGAGCTGGATTACCGGGTGCCGGTCAACCACGGCATCGAGCTGTTCAACACCCTGCAGAACCGCGGTGTGCGCAGCCGCTTCCTGTACTACCCCGACGAGAACCACTGGATTCTCAAGCACAACAACTCGTTGCGCTGGTACCAGGAAGTGCACGACTGGCTGCACGAGTTCATCGGCGCCGGCGCGGCCACCGCTGCGCAAGCCGACGCGCCGGTGGCTGCGGCCAGCGATACGCCGTCGGCTGCTTCCGCCAACTGAGCAGCTGATGCCGGTGTCGGTGCCCGCGTTGGACTGGCTCTGCCGGTGGGCCCGGTCGGCACCGGCATGACCGCGGCGCGGCGGTCACCGGGCCGACCGTTACCGCCGGGCAATGGCGCAGCCAGCCAGGCGTCGATCGTTGACGCCCGGGCCGCTGCCCGCATTGCGCGAACCCTGCAGCAGGAACTGGTGCTGGAATTTCCTGCCGGCTTTGTCGCCATCTGGCACGCCGTGGCCCGGCTGGCACCGGGCACGGTGGCCAGCTATGGCGAGATCGCTCGCCGCGCCGGCCTGCCCGGGCGCGCCCGGCTGGTCGCCCGCGCCCTGGGCCGGGCACCAGCGCAGTTGCGCCTGCCCTGGCACCGGGTGCTGCGTGCCGAAGGCCGGATCGCGTTTGCTCCGGGCAGTCACGATTTCAATCGGCAACGGCGCCAGCTGGAGCGCGAAGGCGTGCCGGTCAGCGACAGTGGCCGGGTGCGGATCACCGCGTTGAGCGGCCGCGCCGGCGAGCCCGGAGATCCCGATGACAGCCTGGACGCGAGCCTGTGGCGCCTGCCGCCCGCGTGATCCAGCGATTGCCAGCACAGGTGGCGAGCCTGCGGTCATGGCGTCACCATGGTGCCAGGCCGGTTGCCGGCACCTGATCCGCTGATCCCATTCCCTGCTGGAGCTGCCCCATGTTCGCCCAGATGCCCCCGGCCACCCGCGCCCTGCTGATCCTGTTGGTGCTGGCGTACGGCCTGCAGCAACTGTGGCCAGCGCCGATGCTGGCCCATTTCGGTCTGTGGCCGGATGTCGGCCCGATCCTGCTGGAGCGGGGTCCGCCGCCGCTGTATGCGCAGTTCGAACTGTGGCAGTTCCTCAGCCACGGCTTCCTGCATGGCGGTCTGGGCCACCTGTTGCTCAATGGTCTGGCGCTGCTGATGTTCGGCGCGGTGCTGGAACAGGTCTGGGGCGGGCAGCGCTTCGTGCTGTTCTTCCTTGTCTGCGTCATCGGCGGCGGGCTGATGCAGTGGGCCTTGACCGCGCCGCCGGAAGGCCAGCAGGTCAGCGTCACCCTGGGCGCGTCCGGCGGCATCTTCGGGGTTCTGGGTGCCTATGCGGTGCGCTTCCCCAAGGCGCGGGTGATGCTGCTGATCCCGCCGATCCCGATGCCGGCCTGGTTGCTGGTGGCGATCTTTGCCGTCGCCAGCACCGTGCTTGGCTTCACCGGCATGGTGCCGGGCATCGCCCATTTCGCCCATCTGGGTGGCCTGCTCACCGGCCTGGCCGTGTACGCCCTGATCGCGCGCAACTGGGGCCGGCCGCCGGGCTAGAACCGGCGCGCCGCCAACGGGCGGCAGACACATTCTCAACAGCCCTCATCGGGCGCGGCTGTCGCATTACCAGATGGCGCCGCCCGGGCTGCGCCGGGACGATCTGATCCGGCCGTTACACCTGTCCGCGTTGAACCTGCCGCTGCAATTCGCCCCCGGGGCGAGCCGGTTTTCAGCGCCAATTGCAAACAATTGTTACGGCCTGACAAGACTGCGCATGAACTTCCGCTAGTGATTACAGGAGCCGCCGATCCGCATAGGGGTGGGATCGCGGCATCCGGCCCGGCCTGTCTGCACAGGCATCCCCAAACCGGGGGCGGGCAGCCAATCAAGCGGAGGACACCATCGTGCGGCAACGCAATTCACAGCAAGGTTTCACCCTGGTCGAGATGGCGGTTGTGCTGGTCATCATCGGCCTGATCCTGGGTGCGGTGATGATCGGCAAGGACGTTCAGCGCAACGCCGAATACACCAAGATCAAGCAGAAGTTCGTCGATCAGTGGGTGGTGGCTTACAACACCTACCACACCCGCGTGGGCGCGCCGCTGGGCGACAGCCAGACCGCACCACGACTGATGGTTAATGGCAGCAACCACGTCGCCGCCACCGGCCCGATTTCCGGCGGTGACATGACCGCCACGGCGCCGCCGGCGGCAATCTGCCACGGCAGTGCCGGCCCGGGCATGGGTGATAGCCAGGATGGCGAGGAGTTTTCCCTGCACGGCCTGATGGACCGGGCCGGCGTGCGCATGCCGCCGGGTCGTGCCGAAGGTTTCGAGGACCGCTACGTCTATCTGGACAGCAACGGCAATCCGCAGGAAGTGCAGGTCTGCTTCCAGTGGAATGCCCCGGGCACGCCTTCGGGTGCAGGCAATGTGATGGTGCTGACCGGCCTGACGCCTGACCTGGCGCGCAGCCTTGACCAGATGATCGACGGCAAGCCCGATGCGCGCGAAGGCATGCTGCGCCAGGCCGGCGTCGGCAACGACAGTTCCGGCACGCCGGGCGTGGAATGGGGCGCCAACAATACCTATGCCCAGGGTCAAACCGGCACCGCCATCGGCGCCGGCGCGAACCTGGACGAAGACCACGTCATCACCCTGGTCGCGCACCTGAAGATGAACCAGTAACCGCCGAAACGGCAACCACCATAGGGAGAGAGAACATGAACACGCAGATGAATCTGCGCGCCGGCGCGCGCGCCCAGGGTGGTTTCACCCTGGTTGAAATGGCCGTGGTGCTGGTCATCATCGGCCTGATCCTGGGCGCACTGATGATCGGCAAGGATGTCCAGCGCAATGCCGAATACCAGAAGATCGCCAACAAGTACGCCTTCGAGTGGAAGAAGGCCTACGACGAGTACTATCAGCGCACCGGCGTCGTCATCGGCGACACCCAGATCGCACCGACCTACATGGTCAATGGCGAGGAATCGTTGATCGGCGGCCAGCCGGCTTCGCAGGGCAACCTCAATGGCGCCCTGGCCGGATTGCCGGAGAACTACTCCAATACCGGCCAGCGCGTCTGCCATGGCCAGGGCTATGCCGAGAACTCGGTCGGCCCGGGCGATCCGGGAATTTCCGGCCAGGACCTGCATGACCTGATGGACCGGATCGGTATCCGCATGCCGCCGGGCCGCGGCGAAGGCAAGGAAGATCGCTACCTGTTCACCGACAGCAATGGCAACGCCGCCGAGGTGCAGGTCTGCTTCCAGTGGAACCCGCCGGGCACGATCAGCGGCGCCGGCAATGTCATGGTGCTGCGTGGCCTGACCCCGGATCTTGCCCGCTTCTTGGACCAGGTGGTGGACGGCAAGCCCGACGCCCTGGAAGGCCGCTTCCGAATCCAGAACGCCGATGCCAACGACAACGAGCCCAGCTGGCAGCAGCCTGGCCATCAGTGGACCAGCAACAACACCTACGCCTGGAGCGAGGCCGGCAATACCGATGCCATGAACAGCGGCCGCAACCGGGATGAAGACCGGGTTGACCTGCTGACCGCGCACTGGGTGATGGATCAATGAGCCCAGGGGCAGCCAAGGTGAACCGCGGCAGTGGCCAGTGGTCACGCCCGGTCTGGCTGCTGGTCGTAGCCGCCAGCCTGCTGCTGCTGGCGGCCGCGGCACTCTATCTGGGCAGTGTCCGGCAACAGCGCTTGCAGGCCCAGGAGGCGGTTGTCGAGGCACGCGGGCAGCGGGTCCAGTTGCAGCGCCAGCTTGACGAGGCCGGGCGCCTGGCCGAACTGGCCACCCGCGCCCGCGCCCTGCTCGCCGATGCCAGTGCCAATGGCCTGGTGCCGGCGCACTGGGGCGAGCGGCACCTGAACCTGCGGCAGCAGCGGCTGTCGCGGCAGGCGGTCGATGAGCTGCTGCGCGGCACCGCCCGCGGGCCGGACCGCCTGTTCGGCGCTGACAGCTTTGATCTGTCGGTCACCAGCCTTGATGAGGGGCTGTTTACCCTGCCGGCCACGGATGGCCAACTCCTGCAGTTGAGCCTGCGTGGCAGTCAATTGTTCCGCACCGGAGGCCCGATGCCATGAACCAGTTGCCGGTACTGCACCACGGTGGTCGTTGGCTGGCCTTCAAGGGCCGTCACCGGCGCGAACTGGAGGCCGGTCCGGACCTGGACCAGGCGGCCCGGGTGATGGCCGAGATGAGCGGTGCGATCAGCGCCGTGACCACGGTCAAGGGTGCCCGCGGCCATGTCGCCGCGCAGATCGAAAAGCGCCTGCGCGAGGATGGCCTCACCGATGGCGAATCCCAGGTCATCGTGCATCATGTCGAGCGCCTGGCCGGTGCCTGCCGGGTGTTCTACACGGCGTGTCCGGCCGCCAGCCTGCAGAGCCTGCTCGGCTGGGCCCAGGCACAGGCCGACCATTGCCTGGTGTTCCTGCCCGAATCCGTGCTCTGGCAGGGCCTGGCGCCGGGTCAAGGCGTGGTCGCGCGCATCGGTCGCCAGTTGTGTTTCGTTGGCCGCCATGGCCGGCAGCCGTTGTATGCCCGGGCCATGGCTCTGAGCGATGCCGCCGAAGAACAGCAAGCAGCGGCAGCCCTGCTTGGCCGCCGTGTCGCCGGGCAGTTGGCTGCCCTGGGTAGCCGCCTGTCGCTGCGCTGGCTGGTCATCGACGCCGCCGCTGCCAGTGCGGAAGCGGGCAAGGTCGAGGAGGGACTGCTGATCGATGCCTTTGCCAGCGCCTGCGGCGAGCGCGTTGAACACGGCCGCCACGACAACTTCATCGATGGCAGCCAGTCGCTGGACAGCGCCTTGCCGCGGCTGCTGGCGCAGGCGCCAGCCAGGCTCGCTCTCAATACGGGCCTGGCAAGGATCTCCGCCGGCGCCGAGCGCACCCTGCCTTGGCTGGCCGCGGCAGCGGTGCTGGCGGCCGTGGTTCTGGCGGGTCTGGCCGGCTGGCAGGGCCAGCAACGCGGTCAGCTTGATGCCGAGCTGGCACGGCTTAACCAGGACGCCGGGCAGATCCAGCAACAACTGGCCGTGCTCGCCGACGACAGCCAGATTCCGCCCGGATTGAATCCAACCTTGGAGTTTCTTGACCAGGTGGCCCAGGTCGAGGCCAGGATCGCACCGCTGCCGGTGCTGGCGGCGATTGGCCAGGCCAGCGATGCCGCCCTGGCGATCCTGCGCGTGCGCAGCGATGCCACGGTTGGCGCTGTGCCCGGCAGCATCGTGGTCGAAGGCCGCTTGCTGGCCCAGGACGGCGATCGCCATCTGGCCCGCTTCGTTCAGCACTTGCGTCTGGCCGGTTATCAGCCGACGCCGGTCGATGCCCTGGCCAGCGGTGGTGGCCAGCAGCCGGCGGGCTTTTTCGCCTACCTGTTGCAGCCGGCTCTTGCCAACGGCTTCGGGGAGGAGCCATGAAACATCTTGCCCTGACAGTTTCCCTGGTGTGGCTGGCGGTGATGATCTGGATCGCGCTCTGGCTGCTGGCACCGACGCCATCGCCGCTGCCGGCGCCAGCGTCCAGCGCCACCGGCACGGCCGTCGCGCAGTTGTCGGCGGCGGTGGAGCGCGGCCGGCAGACCCTGGAGGGTGCTGTCCGGCCAGCGTTTGATCCATTGGCCGGCACCGAGCCGGTGATTGCCTTGCTGCCGACCGCGACGGCTGCCGTGGCGACAACCGCAGCACCGACCGGCCAGGCCCAGGCCGACGCGGCCGGGCGCACGCTGTCGATGGTCTATACCGGCGCCGGTTTCCAGCGTGCCGTCATCGATGGCCAATATGTCTCGCCGGGCCAACGCCTGGTGGATGGTGGCCGGGTCGAGGCGATTGCCGCCGATCATGTCGTGGTCAGGGATCGGCAGGGCCGGCAGGTGCTGCGCCTGGCACATCCGCGGCAGAACTTGAACGGCCGGGATCGGTTGTCGCCGCCGGCCGGCAACGGCGCAGCCCGGCCATGAACCGCATCGTGCCGGGACTGCTGGCGGCGATCCTGATCGCCCTGCTGGCCATGCTCTGGCAGTTGCGGCCGGCACGGGTCTCGCCCTATGTGCCGATTGCCGTGGCCGCCCTGCAGCCGGAAGCCGAAGCAGGCCTGGCCCTGCCCGAGCCGGTCCTGGAATTGCCGCCGACCAATGACTCGCTTGCGGGCAGTGCGCCGCCTTGGGCCGGTTCATCGCCGCGACCAGAGACGGGACCGCTGCTGGCGCCGGATCTGGCGGCGGCCGAAGGCATGTCGGAACCGGATTTGGCCGCCCTGGACTCGATCCGTGACCGCCTGCTGGCGTCAGTGGAATCAGGGGCGCCTGATCCGGCTTCGGTGCGCGAGCTGATCCAGGAACTGATCGACAGCGGCAACGAGGAACAGGTCGGCGGCATCGACCTGACGGTCTTGCGCGACAACCTGGACGTCGCCGGCCGCATCCAGGAGATATCCATGCAGATGCAGCAATTCGTTGCCAGTGCCGACATGGAGTCGCCGGCATCGGCGGCGCGGATGCAGGAGTACGCCGACCAACTGCTGCAACTGCAACAGCAGTACCGGATGGATTTCGTGCGTCCGGACAAATCCTCGCAGGCGCAGCCATGAAAGCCGGCCGCAAGCACTGGCTGCAGCACTCGGCACAAGTCGGTTTCAGCCTGGTCGAACTGGCCTGCGCGCTGGCGGTTCTGGCCGTGCTGGTGTTGATGGTATCGGGCGCCTGGCAGGGCAGCCGGGAAACAAACGCCTTGGCCGCGGCGCGTGCCGACGCGGTCGAAACCCGGGCAGCGCTGCAAGCCTTCGTGCTGCAACAACGGCGCCTGCCGTGCCCGGATCTGAGTGGCAACGGCCGCGAGGGCAACGCCAGTGGCGCCTGCCCGGTCAGTGGCCAGGCCGGCTGGCTGCCACATGTCGCTCTGGGTCTGCCGACACGTGCGCCGGCGCGGATCGCCTACGCGGTCTATCGCCACGCCGGCGCCGGCATCGACCTGGTCGCTCCGCTCGAGCGTGGCGGCGGCTCGGGCAGTTACGAACATGACCGGCTGGCCGCGATCAGCGAGCAACTGGTCGCCGCGGCCGCGACCGCGCCGGCCACCACACTGGTCTACACCACCGGCGACGACCTGACCCTGGGGCCGGCCGACTGCAGCCAGGCGCTGGCCAATCCGGCCTTCATTGCCGTTTTTCCTGCCGCCGACCGCGACGGCGATGGTGACCTGTTCGACCGCATCCACGCCGGTTACTCAACCACGCCGGGGCGCTGCTTTGCGGCACCGACCCTGCCGTTCAACCACGACTACGACGACATCGTGCTGGCCGAAAGCCCGCTCACATTGCTGGGCTGGCTGACCGCCGGTGCCCGCTGAACCGCCAAGGACCTGAGGCCGACATGAAGTTCAATCCACGCCATCACTTTCCCGCCGCTGCCGCCCGGCATCTGGCGCTTCCCGTCATCGCCGCGCTGCTGGCCGGCTGTGCCGGCCTGGGTGGCCAGCTCAGTGTCGCCAGCCTGGAAAGCAGCTCCACCGACGCCCTGGACCGCACCGGCGAAGTGCTGGCCGAGGATGCCCGGCGCATTGCCGAGCACCAGGCCCGCTTGCGCCAGGAGATCGAACAACTGGCCCTGCCGCCGGTGCAACTGCCGCCGGTCGCGCCCGAATACGATCCGCTCGAAGACCGGGTCGTCACCATCAACATGTATGACACCGAGGTCGGCCAGTTGCTGTGGACGCTGGCCGATCAACTGGGCATGAACCTGATCATCGATCCGGCGGTGCTCGCCCGCCAGCAGCGCGCCAGCCTGTACCTGCGCGAGGTCACCGCCCGCGAGGTCTACAACCACATCCTGGAAAGCTTCGATCTGCATGGCCAGGTTCGCGGTGGCGCCCTGCTGGTCGGCTTGATGGAAGAGCGGGTGTTCAATCTGGATGTGCTCGCCGCCAGTGTCGGCATCGACGTCAGCTCCGGCGGCAACGTGTTCGGCTCCATGTCCGGAGGTGATGGCGGTGGTGGCGGCGGCGGTGGTGGATCGGGCGGCAACCAGTTGCGCGGCAACTTCACCCTCAGCGGCGGCAGCATGCAGACCGACCCGTTCGACCAGATCGAGGATGCGATCGAACGCATCCTGGATCCGGGTGGCCAGGGCAGCCAGGGTGGCCAGGGCAGTGCTTCGGCCGGCAACGAGCGCGACGAAGGGCCGGTGGCCACCTGGAGCCTGAACCGCTCCAGCGGCAGCCTGTTCATTCGCGCCCGGCCCTCGCAGGTGCGCTCGGTGGCAACCCTGGTCGAACGTGTGCAGTCGGTGCTCGGCCGGCAGGTGCTGGTCGAGGCCCAGTTGCTGGATGTGCAGCTCAATGACAGCTACGAGCTGGGCGTGGACTGGAACCTGCTGCGCGACCATGTCGCCGGTCTGTACGGCAGCGCGCCGATGATCGGCGGCGGTGCCGAAAGCCTGTTCCCGCATGGCCGCTCCGATGGCCTGCGCCTGCCCGAGCGCAGCCTGACCATTCCCGGCCAGACCATCGGTTCGGGCAACGGCCGCTCGATGGGCTTGGCTTATGGCCAGGACAGCTTCTCGGTGGCGCTGCGGGCACTGCGCTCGTTCGGCAATGTGAAGATGCTGTCCAATCCCAGCATTCGGGTGCGCAACGGCGCGCCGGCCATGCTCAGCGTCGGCTCCAACATCCGCTATGTCTCGCGCTCGTCCAGCACCACCAACGTGCCCGGCGGCAGCGCCCTGCTGACCACGGCCGACGTGCAGACCGATTCCCTGTTCGCCGGTGTCGTCATCGGCGTGCTGCCGTTCATCCGCGAGGACGGCCAGGTCGAGCTGATGATCCATCCGATGCAGACCGAGGTCGACCCGGCCAGCCTGGCCTTGATCGATGTCGGCGGCAACAACCGGGTCACCCTGCCGGTGGTCAACTACAAGGGCATCACCACCACCCTCAACCTGCAAAGCGGCGACACCGTGCTGCTGGGCGGTTTGATCGATGAAAGCTCCAGCCGACTCAATCGCGGCGTGCCCGGCCTGTCCGACGTGCCGGTACTGGGCGAGGCCTTCAACGACCGTCGCCGCAGCGGCAGCACCCGCGAGCTGGTGATGGTGTTGCGGGCGCACGTGCTGTGAGCCGGCGCTGGGCACTGTTGGCGGGCCTGGCCTTGGCCGGCACCTGCGGCGGGCTGATGGCAGCGCCGCTGGCGGATGCGGCTGGGGTCGATGCCGAGAAGAACGTGTCCACGGCCGCCGACGTTGCGGCCGATGCCATCGATCCGGCTGTGGCCGAGGCTGATGCCGGGCCCGACCATGCCGGCGGCGATGAAGGTTCTGAAGGCAAGATCGACAGCGCTGCCGGCAGCAGTGGCTTTGTTGACACTGCCGCGCCCGCGGCGCCGATGTCGGCTCCTGCACCGACACCGACACCGGCTCCGGCCAGCAGCCATCGCCACGTGGCTGCCAACCTGCTGGAAGTCCACACCCGCACCGATGCCGTGCACCCGGCGGCACGCGCCAATGCAGTCCAGGAGCATCTTTCCGGCCTGGGCACGCAGCTGGCAGCCGGCGACCTGGCAGCGGCGCGTGGCCACCTGGAACAACTGGATGAGCTGTTGCCGCGGCGCAGCCTCACCCTGCTGCGCAGCCGCGCCTGGTACGCCCTGGTAGCCGGTGACGATGTCGTGGCGCGCGGCCACTACGCCGAGCTGGCCGCGCGTCTGCCCGGAGACCGCGAGGCGACCATCAACCTGGCCATCGCCGAGGCCCGCCTGGGCGAGCATGATGCCGCTCTGCACCGGTTGCAGCGGCTGCTGGGCAGTACCGAGGATGGCTGGCGTGGCGATGGCCAGGCCCAGGCGCTGATGCGTTCAGTGCATCGGATGCGTGAGTCGGCGGCTCTGGCCCGGGACGGGCAGGCGCTGCCATGACCATCGACACCGCCATCGATCCGATGCTGCAGGCGCTGGCCGGCCATGGCGAGGGCCAGGCGGCGGTTTCCGCGCGAGGTTCGGCCGGCCGTGATGTCAGCGCCGATCTGGAACAACGCCTGGGCAGCCAGTTGCTGGCCGAGGGCGTATTGACCTCGGCGCAGTTGCGCTATGCCCGGCAGAAGCAGGCCGTCGAGCGCCGTTCACTGCCGGGCTTGCTGGTCGAGCACGGCCTGGCCCAGGAGCAGGACGTGGTCCGGGTGCTGGCGCGCCAGCAGGGCATGGAACTGGTCGTTGGCCAGGTGCCCGAGTCCGAGCCGGCGGTGATGGAACTGTTCAACCGCGAGCTGTGCCTGCGCCGCGGATTTCTGCCGCTGCGACGCAACGGCGAGGTCCTGGAGATCGTCATCGGCGAGGGCGATGTGCCCACCGTTGCCGAACTGGTGGCCCAGCGCACCGGCTTGCCCTGCCGCTTCGTGCAGGGTGGCTTTGGCGAGGTCGCCCGGCTCACCCGGCAGCGCTACTACTTCGCCAACAACCCGCTGGAGCGGCTGATCGGCCGCGAAGTCACGGCCCTGGCTGACGACCCCGACCACGCCCGCAGTCCGCAACCCCTGCTTGACCAGTTGCTGCACCTGGCGGTGCGCGAGCGCGCCACCGATATCCATCTGACTCCGGCCGCCCACAGCCTGCACGTGCTGCTGCGCGTGGACGGTGTGCTGCGGCCGCTGATGGCGCTGCCACTGCCGCTGGTGCGGCTGCTGGTGTTCATCAAGCTGACCGCCGACATGGACATCTCCGAGCAGCGCCGGCCGCAGGACGGCAGCTTCCATACCACCGTGCTGGATTCGCCGTTCACGGTTCGCGTGTCGACCCTGGTCGGCGAGGATGGCGAACGGGTGGTGCTGCGTCTGCTGCCCGAGCGCAGCGAGTTGTCCGGCCTGGCCCAGCTTGGTTTCCATGCCGAGGATGTGGCTGTGCTGGAGCGGGTATTCGCCCGACCCTCCGGCCTGGTGCTGATCACCGGCCCGACCGGATCGGGCAAGAGCACCACCCTGCATGCCGCGCTGCGCATGCAATCGTTGATCGAGCGCAACGTGCTCACCGTCGAGGATCCGGTCGAGTACCGGGTGCCCGGTGCCTGCCAGACCGAGGTCAACCGCCGTGCCGGCTATGAGTTCAGCTCGGCCTTGCGCCATTTCCTGCGCCACGATCCGGACGTCATGCTGATCGGCGAGATACGCGATGGCGAGACCGCCCAGGCAGCAATCGAAGCTTCGGCCACCGGTCACCTGGTGCTGTCGACCCTGCATGTGGCCAGCGTCTTCGGCGTCGTGCCGCGCCTGCGGCCGCTGGGGCTGGACGCACAGACCATCGCCGACAACCTGCTGGCGGTGATCAACCAGCGCCTGCTGCGGCGCAATTGCAGCCAGTGCAGCGAGCCGGTCGAACTGACGCCGGCGCAGCGCGACTGGCTAGAACTTGCGCCGGGGCAGGGCGATGTCCGCGCCGGCCGCGGCTGCAGCCATTGCGCCGGCTCGGGTTATCGCGGCCGCTTGCCGGTCTACGAAATCCTGCTCATGGACGAGGCCCTGGCCAATGCCATCGCCGATGACGGCGGCCGCGAATCGGTGCGCCGCCTGGCCCAGGCGGCCGGCTTCCGCTCGATGGTGGAACTGGCCCGGCGCCGGGTGCGCGAAGGCCAGACCAGCCTGGCCGAAGTGCTGCGCGTGGTCGGCGAGGCACCGCCGGCATGAACGCCTACTACTACCGCCTGGTGCAGGCCGGCGGCGGCCGTCGTGCCGGTGTTGTGCACCTGGCGATGGAACGGGATTTCTCCGCACGGCTGTGGCTGGAAAAACATCACGACGCCACCGTGGTCAGCCTGCGCCGCCTGCCCGGCTGGCTTGGCCAGGTGATGCGCCAGGTGTCGCGTTCTGGCGCGCGCCGCATCCGCAGCGAAGAGCTGGCCGGCATGTTGCGCGACCTGGCGGTGATGACCGCGGCCGGCATCCCGATGATCGATGCCCTGCAGACGGTGGCCGGCGAGGAGTCGATTGACCGCCATTCGCGGGTCGCCGCTGTCGCCCGCCTGCTGCTGCAGGATCTGGATGGCGGCGCTTCGATCAGCGATACCTTCGCCCGCCACCACGACATCTTTCCCGAGACGGTGCGCAACCTGGTCACCATCGGCGATGAGACCGGCACCATGGACACGATGCTGATGGAGGCGGCCGAGCACATCGAGCGCCTGGGCCAGCTTGGCCGCGACACCCGCCGGGCAATGATCTATCCGGCCGTGGTCTTTGCCGCGATCTTTGCCGTGGCCCTGTTCTGGGCCTACTACGTGATCCCGAATCTGGCCGACCTGTTCCGCAACCTCAATGCCAGCCTGCCGCCGTTCACCCTGGCGGTGCTCGCCGGCGCCGACTGGCTCGGGCGCAACATCATCCCCAGCCTGGTGCTGCTGGTGGTGATCGTGGTCGGCCTGTGGCTGGCCTTGCGCAATCACCGCGGCTTTCGCCATGCCTGTCATCGGCTCGCGCATCGGTTACCCATTGCCCGGCAGATTGTCCGGGCATCGGGCATGGCCTTCCTCACCGAGCATTTCGCGCTGCTGATCCGGGCCGGCCTGGATGCCCGCAGCAGCCTGGAAATCCTCGCCCGAAGCACGCGTGACGAGTACTACCGCAGCCGCCTGGAGCGCATGCGCCACCATGTCGAGCGCGGCGAACTGCTGGCCTCAGCGATGCGCCAGATCGGTGGTTTTCCTCCGATGGCGGTGCGCATGATCGCCGTCGGCGAAGACACCGGCACCCTGGAAAAGCAGTTGCGCCACCTGGCGCGCGAATACCGTCTGCGCCTGGATCACCTGATCGGTTCGCTGTCGGAAATCATCAAGCCGGCGGTGATTCTGCTCGCCGGTGCGCTGTTCCTGTTGCTGGTGATCGCCTTCCTGCTGCCGGTCTACGACTTGGTGCGGCAGGCGGTGGCCGGACCGGTGTACTGAGACGGCGATGATCGGCAAGGGTTGTCATCGACACCATCACCACCAGCGCCAGCACGGTGACCACGGTCACCATGGCCTGGGCATGCTCGAAGTGGTGCTGCTGCTGGCCCTGGTTTCGGTGCTGGTGACCCTGGGTATCCAGACCCTGCGCGGACCGCTGTTCACCGAACATGCCCGCGCCCAGGCCGATGCCCTGGTCTGGGCCGACCAGGCACTGGCCGGTTTTGCCGCCAGTCATGGCCGCCTGCCGTGTCCGGCCAGCCAGGCCGGAGGCGAGGAACGCTGCGACCTGGGCCAGGCCAAAGGCTGGCTGCCGGCAGCGACACTTGTTGCCGATGGCGCCGGCCGTCTGCCCGGGTCAATGCAGATCAGGTATCTGGTCTATCGCGCCAGCGACGATGACCTCACCCGGGCGCTGGACCTGTTCAATCCTGTCGGCAGCGGCGGCAAGGTCTATAGCTTCGGCCATGTCAGTGAAATGGATCTATGCCTGCGCCTGCAGCAGGCACAGCAGGTACCGGCCGGGCTGTGGGCCGCCCACATTGCTGGCGGTGCCGGCGCCGGGATCATCAACATCGCCTATGGCGTGGTCGCGCCGGGCATCGACGCCGACAGTGACGGCAGCCTGTTTGATGGCGCCAACAGCGGTGTTGCACCGCGGCTGGAACGGCCCGACCGTGAACCCGGTGCCGGCTATGACGACCGGGTTCGGGTGCGTGATTTCAATACTCTGGCGCAGGCGCTGGGTTGCGAGCTGGGCATGTACAGCCTGCATGCCCTGGCGCGCGCTGTCGGCGCCACTGAGGAGGCCCTGGACCAGCGCGAGGCGATCGCCAGTGGCACTGTGATGCTGATCGCGGTCAATGCGGTGACGACGCTGGTCCATATCGCCAAGGGCATCATGGGTGGCATCACCCTGGCCACGGCAGTGACCCAGACCGGTGTCGCTGCCGCCGCCCTGGCCGGGGCCATCGCCGGCTGCGTTTTCCTGTTCGGCTGTGCCCTCATCGCCCCGTACACCGCGGCCGTTGTCGCCGCCGGTGTCGCCGTCGGGCTGGCCGGTGCCTCCATTGCCCTGTTTGCCTCGGCCGCGGCGCTGCAGGCGGTGGCCCTGGCCAAGACCATCTCTGTCCATATCGATGCCGGCCAGCAGGACGGGGCCGAGATGCCGGACTGGGACGATTACGTGCAGATGATCTGTAGCCAGGTGCCCAACCTGGCGATCGAGGAAAGCCAGCGCCGGGTTGCCTACGCCCAGGCCGTTGCCGAGCTGAGCAGCGCCCAGGAAAACCGTAACCAGCGCTGGGCGAATCTGCTGTCGGCCGCGGGCGGGATGGCCGATGACCGCGGTTTCAACCAGGCGCAGCGTGACCAGCTGCTGGCCGATATCGCCACCTACCGGGTTCGGCTGCTGGCACGCAACAGCGCCTTGCGGACCCTGACCACGGTCCGTGCCGACCGAGACTCGGAGGTCAAGCAATTGGCCGACCTGCAGCAAGCCCTGGCCGAGACTGTGATCAGACTGGCGGCCGAGCAGGATCCGGTGCAGCGTGATTTCCTGCAGCGCACGGTGACATCGCTGCAGAGCGCCGTCGCCGAGTCGCAACAACGCCTGCAGCAGCTGAACGCGGCTGTCGTGCAGGCCACCGCCCAGAACCAGCAGGCTATCAACGTATTGTCCGCCGCGCGCACCACGGTGATAGCTCATGCCGGGGTCCATCCGATGTGGGCTTTGATCTTGCCCAGCGTGCTCAGCAGTTTTGACCAGTCCGAAGAGCGCTTGTACGACGCCCAGATCTTGCTCGAACTGCGGGCCGATGAGCTGACCGAGGCCGAAGCAGCCCGGGTCGCCGGCCAGGAATCCTGTAACCGGGCGATCGAGCTGCGTGATTCCGGGCAGGAGCCGGGTGGTGCGCTGCTGCCAGTCTGGGCCGGCGCCGAAGACATCCTGCGAGCCGCCGATGAACTGGGTGTGGTGCGATGAGTCCGGCCTATCGACACCGGCCTCGCGGCATGGCCCTGATCGAGCTGGCCCTGGTACTCGCCATCCTGGCGGTGACCGGCGCCCTGGCCTGGTCGCTGCTGGCCCAGATGCGGCCGACCCTGGAGCAGGGGCGCATCGGCGAGCAGTTGGACCAGGCCGCGCTGGCGCTGCAAGGCTTTGCCCTGGTGCACCACCGGTTGCCGTGCCCGGACCTGTCCGGTGATGGCCGCCAGGGCGATGGTGACGGCGTCTGTCCGGCCGATGTCGACCAGGGCGGCCTTCCCTGGCGCGATCTGGGCCTGTCACGGCTGCTGCAGGTCCGTTACGGGGTGCACCGTTCGGGTGCGTCCGGCCAGGCCGACCTGGTGCAGGCGCGCGAACGCTACACACCGGCGTTGCCGACCGGAATCCTGCCGCTCACGCCGCTGATCGACGGCATGGATTTTTGTGTCGCCCTGGGCAATGCGCTGGTTGGCAGCGGGTCCGGCCTGGCCGATGGCGTCGCTGCCGCCTTTGTCCTGGCTTACCCTGGAGCCGGCGATGGTGACGGTTTCGACCAGCCGGCCGGGTTCTCACTGCCCGGCGCTCCGGCGTCGGCCACGGCTGACATCGTCCGCGCCGTTGGCCCCGGCGAGCTGGCCGCGCGCCTGGAGTGTCCCTACCGGCGTGGCCAGATTGATGGCGCCGCGCGCGCCTTGGCAGCGGCCACTGATCTGGTAGCCCATGGCGACCAGTACGTCGGTTTCCGGCAACTGGCCTACGACATTCGGGAAATGAATGTGCGTCTGGCGGAGGCAACCCTGGAACTGGCCATCGCCGACCAGGTGATCGCGCTGGCCGTGTCCGCCAGCGGTATCGCACTGGCCGCGGTCAGTGGCGGTGTCGGCGCCGCCGCCCAGGCCGCCGCCGCCGCCGCCGTAGCCGCCGCCGCGGGCGCGCTGATCGCCGCCGGCATCGCCCTGCACGGTGCCAACAGTGAACTGACTGCCGCCGGAAACCTGCGCAACCAGGCGATCGCCTATCGTGATCAGGCCAGGCAGGTCCGGTTGCGGGCGCAACTGCGCCTGCAGACCCAGCACGGCGCGGGCTTGCGGCCATGAGCCGTGTCGTCGTCGCCGTCCGCACCGGCCACCGGCAGTCGGGTTTCAGCCTGATCGAACTGGCGCTCGCCCTGCTGGTACTGGGGCTGGTCGCCGTGCTGATGGTGGCTTTCCTGAGCCACCAGACCACGGTCGGGCTGCACCGGATCGATAGCTCGCTGCTGCTGCGCGCCGACCAGGCCCTGACCGGCTTTGCCGCCCGCCATGTGCGCCTGCCCTGTCCAGACCTGGACGGTGATGGCCGCGAGGATTGCGCCGGCGGCGAACAGGTCGGGCGCCTGCCGTTCCGCGACCTGGGCCTGCCGGACCTGCGTGCCGGCCGCTTGCGCTACGGCGTGCTGCGCCAACCAGGCAGCGCCGGCCTGGATCTGGGCCGGGCCAGTGACCGCTTCCATCCGCTGCTGGTGGCATCTTTGCCGCCGATCGCCATCCACACGCCGCTGGGCAATATCAACGGACTGGACCTGTGCCACCAGCTGCATGGTGCGGGCCTGTTGCCGGTGACGGCGGGCGGCAACCCCGACCACCTGCACACGGTCCTGGCCGGCCAGCCGCGCACCATGGCTTATGCCCTGGCGGTGGCCGGCGTCGACGCCGATGGCGATGGCGATCTTTTCGATGGTGGTCATGGCGGCAGCGACGCCCGGTTCGTCGCGCCCGGGGCCGGTAGCGGCCACGACAATGATGACCGGGTGCTGGCCGTGGCCCCGGCGCAACTGTGGGCTCGGCTGCAATGCGGTGAAGCCGTGTCGGCGGCCGGCCACAGCCATCCCAACGTGGCCAACGCGGCCATGATCCTGGGCCAGGCAGCGACCGATTACGTGGAGGTGCAACGGTTGGCGGTGCGCCTGGCCGAAGCCAAGGTCGATGCCGGCACGGCCAAGGTCATTGCCACCTCGGCCGGAATCTCGATGGCCGCTGCCAAAGGTTCGATTGCCCTGTCGCAGACCCTGCTCACCGCCGGTGCCATGGCCCCGGTGATTGCCGCGACTGCCTTTGCCTTGGCGGCCAACACCGGGGCGGCGATTTCCGCCGGCATCGCACTGAACAAGGCTGAGAATGCGCTGGACGAAGCCCGCAGCATGCTCCAGGCCACGATCAACTACCGCAACCAGTTGCTGCCGGCGGCCAACGCCATGGCGGCCCGGGCACGTCAGGCCGACGGCTATGGCCTGCATTGATCCTTCCACTCCGGGGCTGGCGCTGTCGCCGGCTGGCCACCGGTGCCATTCCTGCTTTTCCCCACGAGGACCGATCATGTCCAGGCAACAGTCCATGGCGGGCATCCGGCCAGCCACATCCGCCGGCTTCAGCCTGCTTGAACTGGCCGTGGTGCTGGTGGTCATCGGCTTGATCATCGGTGCCGTCAGCATCGGCCGCGATGTCCAGCGCAGCGCCGTGCACCAGCGTATTGCCAGCGAGTTCGTCAACGGCTGGCGTCTGGCCTACGAGCAGTACCGGCTGGCGGTCGGGGTCGTGCCCGGCGATGATCCGGCGGCACCGACCGGCGCGGTCAATGGTGCCCGCGCGACGCCGTTGTGCGGCAACCAGTTGCTGGCGCTGATGCAGGCACGTGGCATCGCCATGCCCGAGGGTCGCTCCGAAGGCGCCGCCGAGGCCTATGTCTATCTGGACAGCAATGGTCTGCCGCACCAGTTGGAGGTCTGTTTCGAGCAGGTGCCCTGGTCGGAACCGGGGGCGACGCCGGGCAGCCATGTCGAGCGTCATCGCAACGCCATGCGCCTGAGTGGCTTGACGCCGGCGCTGGCCAACAGCCTGGACCAGTTTGTCGATGGCCGCGTCGATGCCCGATTCGGCCAGTTCCGCGAACTGGGCCAGGCCCACTTGCTTGATGCCGCTTCACGGCCCTGGAGCCGGGATGAGCGTCACGGCATGGCCGGCATCGGCGATGGCCGTGACGAGAGCCAGGTCGTCGAGGTCACCGGCTTGCTGCGCATGATTCATTGACCGGTTGATCTGGCCCAGTGGCTCAGCCCGCCAGGCCAGGAATTTCGCCGCTGGCCGCCGATGCCGGCATGGCCTATCGTTGCCCGCCACACAATGGCCGTGTCCGGGGGCAGGGTGCACCACGGCGGTAATTAGCGGGGAGCATCGATGTCGGACATCAATACGCTGCAATCCTTGTTCCACCAGGCGCTGGAGCTGACCGATCCGGAGCAGCGGGCGCAGTTCATTGACCAGGCCTGCGGCGACGACCACGCCCTGCGGGCCGAGCTTGAGCGGCTGCTGGCCCACGACCAGGCCGCCTCCAACAGTGGCGATACGCTGGCCGACCGGCTGGTGCCGGTCAGCCGCAGCCTGGCGGCGGAGCCGGCCAAGGCCGGCGCGCGCATCGGCGGCTACCACCTGTTGCGCGAGATTGGTTCGGGCGGCATGGGCTCGGTATTCCTGGCCGAGCGCGAGGACGAGGAGTTCCGCTACCAGGTGGCGATCAAACTGGTGCGCGGTTTTCCGACCCGGGACGTGCTGGAGCGCTTCCGCCGCGAGCGCGAACTGCTGGCCACCCTGCGCCATCCCAATATCGCGCGCCTGTTCGACGGCGGCACCACCGCCGAAGGCCAGCCCTACCTGGTCATGGAATACGTCGAAGGCGTGCCGCTGGACCAATGGTGCCGGGAGCAGAAGCCCAGCCTGCGCCGCCGCCTGCGCGTGTTCCAGTCGCTGTGTTCGGCGGTGATCCATGCCCACCAGCACCTGATCATCCATCGCGATATCAAGCCGGCCAATGTCCTGGTGCGTCCGGACGGCGAGCCGGTGCTGCTGGATTTCGGCATTGGCAAGCTGGTCGAAGCAGGGTCGGGCACGCCCGATGAGGGCAGCACCCGGATGCAGGCGCTGACGCCGGCCTATGCCAGCCCCGAGCAGCTCAAGGGCAGGCCGGCCTCGACCCTGAGCGATGTCTTTGGCCTGGGGCTGCTGCTGTACGAGCTGTTGTGCTGCAAGCCGCTGCGCGATTCCGCCGGCCGCATCACCCAGTTGTCGGCCAGCCGGGTCATGGCCGAGGGCGATGACTGGCTGCGCTCGCAGGCGCGGCAGACGCGTGGCGACCTGGACAACATCGTGCGCAAGTGCCTGCAGGAGGACAGCAGTCGGCGCTACTCCGGGGTCGGTGCGCTGGCAGCCGACATCCAGGCCTGGTTCGATGGCCGCCCGGTCCAGGCCGCTCCCGATGCCTGGCATTACCGGTTGCGCAAGTTCGTTACCCGGCATCCAATCGCGGTCGGCGCCAGTGCCGCGGCGGTGCTGGTGCTGGCCCTGCTGGCCGGACAACTGGTGACCGAGAACCGGCGGGCACTGGCGGCCGAGGAGCAATCCCGGCTCGACGCCGAGGTCGCCAACCAGTCGGCAACGTTCCTGGTCGACCTGTTCCGGCAGGCATCACCGGAAGCGGCGCAAGGCAAGGAGATCACCCTGCGCGTGCTGATCGATTCGGCACGCGACGAGCTGGTTGACCGCGATTTTTCCCGGCCGGCGATCAAGGCCCGGCTGGAACGCCTGCTCGGCGAGATCTACCACAGCCTGGGCCTGGTCGGCGATTCGGTGCAGATGCACGAGGCTGCCGTGGAGCGTCTGCGCAACGAGATCGGCAGCGACGCCGAACGCGAGCTGGCGCGCAGCCGGCATCAGCTCTCGCGCGCCTACGAGAACGCCGGCCGGCACGAGGAGGCGATCACCCTGGCGGCGCAATCGCTGGCCTGGTGGCAGGCCCAGCCCACCGTTGAAACCGAGCCGGTCGTGCGCCTGTACAACACCCTGGGCGTGCCACGGGTATCGATGAGCCAGTTCGATCAGGCCATGGCTGACTTCCGGGCTGCCGAGGCCATCCTGCGCGCCGAGCCGGTGGCGCAGCCGGACCTGCTGTCGTTGACCCTGCACAACCAGGGCTGGGCCTTGCAGCGGCAGGGCGACAACGCCGCCGCGCTGCCGCTGCTGGAAGAATCTTTGGCACTGCGGCTGAGCACCATCGGCGAACTGCATCCGCGGGTGCTCAGCACCAAGCAGGTGCTGGCGATGACCGAGGCCAGGCTGGGCCTGTACGACCAGGCGATCGCGCGGCTTGAACAGGTGCTGGAAGGAGAGATCAAGGTGCTGGGTGTGCCCAGCCACAATGTTGCCCTGGCACATAACGAGCTGGGCTATGTGTTCCAGGATGCCGGCCGTTATGGCGATGCCAGGCGGCACTTCCTGCAGGCACTGGAGCAGCATCGGCAGATGACGCCCGACGGCAGCAGCCAGATGGCGGTAGTGATGAACAACCTGGCCACGGTGATTGATCACCACGAGGATTTCGTCGCTGCCGAGGCCATGTTCCGGGAGGGTCTGGCCATGCGCATCGCCAGCGGCATGCCCGAGCGCGCCATTGCCCGCGCGCAGTTCAATCTGATCCGGCCGCTGCTGGCTCTGGGGCAACTGGATGAGGCCGAACGGCTGGCCGAGCAGGCGCTGGCGGTGAACGTCAGGCAGCATGCCAGCGCCTGGAGCGAACAGGTCGGTACCGTGCTCGGCCAGGCCCGGATTGCCCTGGCACGCGACGATGTCGACAAGGCGCGCGAACACCTTGATGCCGCCCGGGCCCTGCATGAACGAGCCACCGACTTCGCCTACTTCCATGCCGTCGCCTCGGATGTTGAGCTGGCCGAAGGCAGGATTGATCAGGCACGCAGCTCGCTGGAAACCACCTTGTCGCTGATGGAGCGCCAGTTTCCGCCCAACCATCCGCGACTGCTCTCCGTGCAGTTGCGGCTGTTGTCGCTGGCTCGACCCGAACAGATCGGGCAGATCGGCGCCGCCCTGCACGACATGGAAGAGCGTGTCCGCGCTCATTTTCATCCGCACGGACCGACCTGGACGTTGTTCGAGCAACTGCGCGAGCAGCATCGGCAGCCATAGCGCGGGGCCGCTGCTGCCCGCGGTGGCTACTGGTAAAGTGGCGTCCGTGCCGGAGCAGCGACACGCTTCGGCCGGCGCGAAAGATTCGGACGGATCCAACCAACAGACGGGTCGACCGGACGGTCGAAAGAGGTCAACCCAGATGCCTGCAAATTCTCCCCGATCCGGTCCTCGCGACGGGATCTGGCACCGCCGCGACTGGCATCCCGCCCTCGTCCGCGCAGATCAGTGGCTGCGCGTGTGTGCGAACGCGGCCGCGGTCGGCGCGGAGGTATTTGGTGCCGGCGTTGCCATCGCAATTTCAACAGGCAAGGCCGGCGAGTGACCGGATGGAACCCTCCAGAGAAAACGTGACCCGGCTGCTGCAGGCCTGGCAGCAGGGCGATGATCAGGCCATGGACCAGCTCAGCGAGCTGGTCTATCAACAACTGCGCCTGATCGCCCAGCGCCGCCTGTCCAAGGAGCGGGGCGGGCACACCCTGCAGCCGACCGCCCTGGTCAACGAGGCCTATGTGCGGATGCTGGAAGGCGGCCAGATGCCGTGGCGGGACCGCGCCCATTTCTTTGCCACCGCCTCGCTGCACATGCGCGCGATCCTGGTCGACCATGCGCGCTCGCGCCTGGCGCAGAAGCGCGGTGGTGATCCGCTGCAGGTCACTTTCCAGGAAGGCCAGGTCGCTGCCGACGGCATGCACGAGGTCGACTTCCTGCTTCTGGACGAGGCCATGAGCGATCTGGCCCGGCTGGACGGGCGGGCGGCACGGATGATCGAGCTGAGTTATTTTTCCGGTCTGGGCCGGGAGGAAATCGCCTGCGTGCTGAGCGTGTCCCTGCCGACCGTGGACCGCGGCCTGCGTTTTGCCCGGGCCTGGCTGCGCAGCCGGCTGGAGCCGGATCCGGATCGTTCCTAGCCGGGAGTGCGCGCGGCACCCGGCACCGGGGCACTGATGCGCCAGCGCGTGCGCGTGCGCGTGCCGGCGCCGATCAATCCGGCAGCAGCAGTTGCGGATCCAGACGCACCCCGAACCAGTTCATGCCCCAGTGCATATGCGGGCCGGTGGCCCGGCCGGTGGCACCGACCGCGCCGATCACCTGGCCCTGCTCGACCCGGTCGCCGACCGTGTGGTCGAGCCGGCTCAGGTGGATGAAGGTGGAGGAAATGCCGTGGCCGTGGTCCAGGGTCAGGGTGCCGCCGGTCAGGTACAGGCCGGCGTCGGCGAAGGTCACCACGCCCGGCGCCGGCGCGCGCAACGGCGTGCCGTCAGGGGCCGCCACATCCAGTCCGTAATGGGGATTGCGCGGCTCGCCATTGAGTATCCGCTGGCTGCCGTAGACGCCGCTGATGCGGCCGCGCACCGGCCAGGTCAAGGGCGTGAGGAAATCGCTGCGGGCATCGTCGCGTTCGCGGGCCTGGACCACCTTGGCCTGTTCCAGGGCGATGCGCGCCTGCAGTTCCGGGTTCGGCGAGACCGTGGACGGCGGCAGGCCGTCGACGCGCTCGATGCGCCAGTCCCGGGCCTGCACCTGCACCTGTGACCGCGCCCGGCTGCCATCGGGAAACTGCACCGCCACGGCCGCTGGTTCACTGTCATCGCGGCCAAATCCGAACACGAACCAGCCTTCCGGATCGACGCGCAGGTGGCGGCCAGCCAGTGCCACCTGGCTGCCTGGCGGCACGCGGCCGATCACCATCTCGCCCTGGCGGGCGCTGGCCGGCAGCTCGATGCGCGGATCGCCCGGGACGGCGCTGCCCGACGCGCTGGCCAAGGCCGTACCGGAGCCAACCAGGCCGGCCAGCAACGCCGCCAGCATGGCGATGACGCGGCAACGGGCAACCATCACCCGCGTACTCCGGAGAACTGCAAACGCTGCCCGGCCGGCACCGGGTCCACCTGTCCCTGGTACCAGGCACGATGGCCGTTCACCCAGGTTGCCACCACGCTGGCGGCAAAGGTTTCACCCTCGAACGGCGACCAGCCACAGCGGCCGAGCACGTCCTGGCTGCGCACGGTGGTCGGTGAATCCAGGTCCACCAGCACCAGGTCGGCGAACAGGCCCTCGCGCAGCCAGCCGCGATCGAGCACGCCGAAACGCTGCGCCGGGGCATGGCAGATGCGCTCGACCAGGGTCGGCAGGCTGAACTGGCCGGCGTGGACATGCTCCAGCGCGCTGACCAGCGCGTACTGCACCAGCGGCAGGCCCGAGGGCGCGGCCGGGTAGGGCTGGGCCTTTTCTTCCCGGGTATGCGGCGCGTGGTCGGTGGCGAGGATGTCGATGCGGCCATCGGCAACCGCGGCCAGCAGGGCGGCGCGGTCGGTAGCGTCCTTGATCGCCGGATTGCACTGGATCAGGGTGCCCAGGCGGGCATAGTCGTCGGCGCTGAAATGCAGGAAGTGCACGCAGGTCTCGGCGGTGATGCGCTTGCCGGCCATCGGTCCGGCCTGGAACAGGTCGAGTTCTTCGGCGGTGGAGATGTGCAGCACATGCAGGTGCGCGTCGTGGCGCCGGGCCAGTTCCAGCGCCAGCCGGGTCGACTTGATGCAGGCCTCACGCGAACGGATCAGCGGATGCTCGGTGACCGGGATGGCATCGCCATGGCGGGCGCGGGCCGCAGCCATGTTGGCATTGATGATCGGGGTGTCCTCGCAGTGGGTGATGATCACCGTCGGCGCGTGGGCAAAAACACCGGCCAGCACCTGCGGATCATCCACCAGCATGTTGCCGGTGGAGGCGCCCATGAACACCTTCACGCCGGGCGTGGTGGTCGGGTCGATGGCCTTGATCGCCTCCAGGTTGTCATTGCTGGCGCCCATGTAGAAGCCGAAGTTGCCGAAGGCGCGTCCGGCGGCGCGCTGGTATTTGTCGGCCAGGGCGGTGGCATCGAGCGTCGGCGGATTGGTGTTGGGCATGTCCATGAAGCTGGTGATGCCACCGGCCACGGCGGCCGCGCTCTCGCTGGCGATATCGCCCTTGGCCGGAAAGCCCGGTTCGCGAAAATGGACCTGATCGTCGATCATGCCCGGCAGCAGGTGGCGGCCGGCGGCATCCAGCACGGTCTCGTCGGCGCGGCGGTCCAGGTCGGCATCGATGCGTTCGATGCGGCCATTGCGCACACGCAGGTCGGCCTGCCACTGGCGGCCGTCACTGACCAGGGTCGCGTTCTTGATCAACCAGTTGCTTTGCGTCATCGGGAGTTCCGGAGTCAGGTGGCGAAGGAGGCTGACGATGGGGCCGCCAGGAAAACTGGTCCGGCACCGGATCCAGCCCGCCTTCGGCCAGCGGATGGCAACGGGCGATCCGGGCCAGGCCCAGCCAGCCACCGCGCACGATACCGTGACGGGCCAGCGCGGTGCGGGCGTAATGCGAACAGCTCGGGTGGAAGCGGCAACGTGGACCCAGCAACCGGCTCAGGGTGGCCCGGTACAGGTCGATCAGCAAGCGCAGCAAGCGGTTCAAGCGCAGCCCCTGGGAGCCAGTGGAGCCAATGGCGGCCGGCGGTTGCCCGGCGCCCCGGCAGAGTATTGGACCAGGTCTGCGGCCAACGGCTGTTGGCAGGTGCCGGCGGCGATGGCGCAGCCCTTGCCAGAGGTTGCCTTGGACCAAGGCGCAAAAAAGAAAACAAGTTGCCGGAAAGGGGCGGTTAGGCTATAACACCCGACCCTCAGGCCTCAAGTCGTGAGGCCGGGCAGCCACCAGATCCAGTTGAGGATACCCATGGCAAAGACTGCGGCCAAAACCAAGGCCACCAGCAAGCCGGCAACGGCAAAGAAGTCCGCCGCCAAGAAGGCGGTGGCAAAGAAGACCGTTGCCGCGAGCAAGACACCGGCGACGAAGAAGGCTGCCAGCAAGACCGCCGTCAGCAAGGCGGCAGTGAAGAAGGCAGCGGCAAAGAAGGCCGCCGTGAAGACGGCAGCCAGCAAGACCGTGGCCAAGAAGGCTGCGGCCAAGAGCCCGGCCAAGGCCACCCGGACGAGCGCTGCTCCGGTCAGCAAGGGCGTGGTTGCCACGGCCCGCGCCAGCACGGCACAAAGCTCCGAGGTGATCATGCCGCGGCCGCGCAAGGCCGAGCCCGGCGTCAGCCTGCCGGCCGGTTACCGCCCGAGCGAGCGCGAGGAGTACATGTCGCCCAGGCAGCTTGAATATTTCCGCCAGAAGCTGCTGACCTGGCGCGAGGATCTGATCGAGGAATCCCAGCAGACGATGGAGAATCTGCGCGAGGAAGTCCGCGATGTCGGCGACGAGGCCGAGCGCGCGCAGCGGGAAACCGAGAATTCCCTGGAACTGCGAACCCGTGACCGCTATCGCAAGTTGCTGGCGCAGATCGACAAGGCACTCAAGCGCATCGAGGAAGGCGAGTACGGCTTCTGCGAAGAAACCGGTGAGCCGATCGGCCTGGAACGACTGGAGGTGCGTCCGATCGCACGCTTCTCCATTGATGCCCAGGAACGCTGGGAACTGCGCCAGAAGCACATGGGCGAGTAAGGCCGCAGCGATCAAAGCCGCAAGGCAAGCGTAACCACAGGCGGGCGGTACCGGTGACGGTGTCGCCCGTTTGCATTCCAGCCGCGGCGATCTCACCCCAGCCATCGCGCTGCCAAGCTCAGGCGTGGTCCGGTCGATCCGGTGCCGATGGATCGTGGAACCGGACCTGGCCACGGCTCAGGTCGGTCAGCCGCTCGCGCAGGGCATCGCCATGTTCGGCCGGCAATGACAGCCCCAGGTGCAGGCCATCGGCGCGGTAATCCTGGGCCACCACGTCGGCCCGGAACTCGGGCAGCAGGTTGCGCAGCGCCGTTTCCAGGGCGAAATCGATGCGGCAGTCCAGGCGCGTCATGGTCACCAGCGGCAGCCGTGGCGCCAGGCGCAGACACTCGGCGGCACAGCCGCCATAGGCGCGGACCAGGCCGCCAGCGCCCAGCTTGATGCCGCCAAACCAGCGCACCACCAGCACCGCCACCTGGTCGAAACCCTGGCCTTCAATCGCCGCCAGGATCGGCCGCCCGGCGGTGCCGCCCGGTTCGCCATCGTCGTTGAACCGGTACTGCTGGCCGATGCGGTAGGCCCAGCAATTGTGCGTGGCATCGGCCAGCGAGTGTTCGGCGATCAGGGCCAGGGCTGAATCCGGATCGCTGGCCGGCCCGGCTATGGCCAGGAAGCGGCTGCGATTGACCAGGCTTTCGTGCCGCACCAGGCCGGGCAGGGTATCGCTCACGCCTTTTTCCGCGGTTGTTCGGCGCTGCTGCCGGCTTCAGTCATGGCCGGCGGCGTCGGCCAGGCGCAGGCTGTCGGCGCGGACGGTCAGTTCGATATGGCCATCGGCCAGGCGCGCGCTGACGCTGGTCTGGCCGGCGATGGCGGCGGCCGAGGTCAGTACCGTGCCAGCAACACCAGCCTGGACGATGGCGTAGCCGCGATCCAGCGTCGCCAACGGACTGAGCGCATGCAAGGCCCGGCCCAGCTCGCGCATCCGTGCCCGCCGCGCCGCCTGCTGCTGGCGCTGGCCATGCTGGAGCTGGCCGTGCAGGCGCGACAGGTCGGCGCGCAGGCGCTCGATCCGCAGCCCGGGCTGTTGCCCATGCAGGCTGCGGCGCAGCGCTTCCAACTGGCTGCGCGCCTGGCCAAGATGCTGGCGCAGGCAGCGTTCCAGGTTCTGGCGGCTGCTGCCGGCGCGCTCGCGAATCTGCAGCAGGCGCCGGCGCGGATCGACCGCGCGCAGCCGCAACAGGGCGGTGTCCAGCTGTTGCTGACGCAGGTGCGACAGGCGCTGGCTTTCGCGCAGCACGCGTTGCCGGGCATGGGCCAGGCGGCGCGCGAGCTCGGCCCGGTCCGGGGTCAGCGCCTCGGCCGCCGCGGTTGGCGTGGCCGCGCGCAGGTCGGCGGCCAGTTCGGCCAGGGTGACATCGACCTCATGGCCAATCGCGGCCACCACCAGCACCGGCGAGGCGGCAATCTCGCGCGCAAGCTGCTCGTCATTGAACGCCCACAGATCTTCCAGCGAGCCGCCGCCACGGGTGAACAGGATCGCGTCATAGCGGCCACAGGCGATCGCCTCGCGCAACCGCTGGCGCAGCATCGGCACCGCCTCGGCGCCCTGCACCGGCGCCGGCAGCACGTCCACCGGAAGCAGCGGGAAGCGGCGGCCGATCACGGTCAATACGTCACGCACGGCGGCACCGGATGGCGAAGTGATCAGCGCCAGCCGGCGCACGAAGGCCGGCAGGGGGCGCTTGCGTTCGGCGGCGAGCAGGCCTTCGGCGGCGAGCTTGCGCTTGAGCTGTTCGAACGCCCGTTGCAGCGCGCCTTCGCCGGCCTCTTCCATGTGGCTGACGATGAGCTGGTAGTCGCCGCGCGGTTCGTACAGGCCGACCCGGCCCTGGACCCGGACCAGTTGTCCGTCGGCCGGGCGGAAGGCCAGGGTCTGGCTGCGGGTGCGGAACATGGCGCAGCGCACCTGGGCGCCGCTGTCCTTGAGGCTGAAGTACAGGTGGCCGGACGCGGGCCGGGCCAGGTTGGAGATTTCCGCCTCGATCCAGACCGGCGGCAGGGCATCGTCGAGCAGTTGCCGCACCAGCCGGTTCAGGCTGGTCGGGGTCAGGATCCGCTCCGGATCCGGCGCCAGGCTCATGCCGCTCGCCCGGCCGGAAACGCCGTCGGCACCGCGGCTGGCTGACTGGCAGCCAGCCGGTTCCGCCGTGACCGGCACGGTTCCGCGCTAAACTGCGCCGGCGCCGCGATGGCGCCCACGACCGGCAGCCACGCCTGCCAGACCCGCAGTGCCAGCACGATCAAACAAGCAATCATGAATCCTTCCAGCCGACCAGGGAGCTCGCCAGTCTCGGGCAAAGCTGCGGTTGACTCAACCGCGGCCGGTTCCGGCATCGGTGCCGATCAGGCAGCGGCGAGCGCCTGTGCCTGGCAGCCGTCGATCGCCGCCGCCGGTCCCGGTCCGCGTCGGCCCAGCCGCGCGGTCGATATCGCCGGTGTTCGCGTCGGCGGCTGTGCCCCGGTGGTGGTGCAGTCGATGACCAATACCGACACCGCCGACATCGCCGGCAGCGCCCGGCAGGTGGCCGAACTGTGGCGCGCCGGCTCGGAACTGGTGCGCCTGACCGTCAACACCGCGCAAGCCGCCGCCGCCGTGCCGCGGATCCGCGAGCGCCTGGACATGATGGGCGTGTCGGTGCCCCTGGTCGGGGATTTCCATTACAACGGCCACCAGTTGCTCAGCGCCGAGCCGGCCTGTGCCCGCGCGCTGGCCAAGTACCGGATCAACCCGGGCAACGTCGGCTTCGGCCACAAGCGCGACCACCAGTTCGCCACCATCATCGAGCTGGCCATCGAACACGGCAAAGCAGTGCGCATCGGTGCCAACTGGGGTTCGCTCGATCAGGCCCTGGCAGCCCGGCTGATGGACGAGAACGCGGCTTCGGCGCAGCCGCGCGAAGCCGCCGCAGTGCTGCGTGATGCCCTGATCCGCTCGGCGCTGGAATCGGCGCAGCGGGCCGAGGCCCTGGGCCTGGCGCGCGAGCGCATCGTGCTCTCGTGCAAGGTCTCCGGCGTGCAGGAACTGATCGCTGTCTACCGCGACCTGGCCGCGCGCAGCGACCATGCCCTGCATCTGGGCCTGACCGAGGCCGGCATGGGCAGCAAGGGCGTCGTCGCCTCCGCCGCCGCCCTGGCGGTGCTGATGCAGGAAGGCATCGGCGACACCATCCGCATCTCGCTCACGCCCCGTCCCGGCCAGTCACGCAGCGACGAAGTCGTGGTCGCCCAGGAACTGCTGCAGACCCTGGGACTGCGCTCGTTCACGCCGATGGTTACCGCCTGCCCGGGCTGCGGCCGCACCACTTCCAGCTTCTTCCAGGAGCTGGCCGAGCAGGTCACCGGCCATGTCCGGCAGAAGATGCCGGAATGGAAGCTGCGCCATCCGGGCGTGGAAAACCTCAGCCTGGCGGTGATGGGCTGCGTGGTGAACGGCCCGGGCGAGAGCCGCCATGCCGACATCGGCATCAGCCTGCCGGGCACCGGCGAGGCGCCGGCGGCGCCAGTGTTCATCGACGGCAAGAAAGCCATGACCCTGCGCGGCGAGAACATCGCCGGTGAATTCCTGCAGGTGATCGACCAGTACATCGCCCAGCGTTACCGCTGAATCGCGGCAGCGCGCTGCCGCGCCCGCTCAGTTCCCCGACAGTGTTTCCGAGCCGATCTGCGGATCGGTGACCTTGCGCCGGCGCAGGCGCGCCTCGCGGTGGGCGATGTACAGCGTGCTGGAGAAGATGATGCCGGCACCGACCGCGGTCCAGGCATCGACGCGCTCGGCGAACAGCAGCCAGGCCAGGCCGGCGACCAGCGGCAATTGCAGGAAGTTCAGCGGCTGCAGGGCCGAGACATCGGCCAGGCGGAAGGCCCGCGTCATGCACATGTGGCCGATGGTGCCGAAAGCGCCGGTCAGTGCCAGCCACAGCCAGGACACACCGCCGGGCATCTGCCACACCGGCAGCGCCGGCAGCAGCGACAGCGGCGTCATGATCAGCACCATCCAGATCACGATCGCATCCGGGGATTCGGTGCGCGACAGGAACTTGACGCTGATCGCCGTGCTCGCCGCCAGCGCCGCGGCGATGAGCGCGATCATGGCAGCGAAGTTCAGGCCATCGGCGGTCGGCCGGACGATCACCAGCACGCCGATGAAACCAAGGGCGATCGCGCTCCAGCGCCGCGCCCGCACCACCTCGCCCAGCACCAGCACGGCCAGGATGGTGACGAACAAAGGCGTGGTGTAACTGAGCGCGATCGCCTGCGCCAGCGGCAGGTTCACCAGTGCCCAGAAGCCGCACAGCATCGCGCCCAGACCGACCACGCAACGCACCACGTAGAGCCCGAAACTGGTGGTGCGCAAGATTCTGAAACCGCCGGCATGGAACAGCACCGGCAGGATGAACAGCAAGCCGAAGACATTGCGGAAGAAGGCGATCTGGAATGGATGCACCTCGGCCGAGGCCAGGCGGATGGTGATCGCCATCAGCGAGAAGGTGAGCACGCTGCCCAGCATCAGGCCGACGGCGCGGCCGGTCAGCGGCTGGCTGGCGGCGTCCGGGTCGGCGGGTGTGGCAACCGGGCTGGCCGGTGGCGGCGAGTCGGCCGATGCGTCGGTGTTGGACGCGCTGATGGCCGTGTCCGGGATGGCGGTTCCGCTTGCGTCCACAGGCGCCGTGCCGGCTGCCGTCTCCGAAGTGCCGGCTGCAGGCTCAGCCGCTGGCGGCCCGGCATTGCCCGGAACCGTTCCGGCCGGATCGACATGGCGGGTGGCAGGGCGCTGGGTCATCGTCGGGTGAGGGTATACCGGCTGATGCTGCGGTGCCGCATCGGTGCCGCGGTCCCCGCAGCCGGGATTCAGATTTGCGCTGCGAGCGGCACGGCCCACCGGCTGCCAAGGCTCGCCGCAAGCGGCCTTCGTATACTGGCCCAATGACCATCAGACATTTCGTGATGACCGCCGCCGCGCTGGTGGCGCTGGTGCTGGCCTATCTGTTCCTGCGCGCGCCGGGTGGTGATGAGGCGATCGGCGTGCCGGCGCCGCTGGCAGAAGCCGGGCCGACAGCCACCGGCAGCGGGGAAATCATCGCTGCCGACCTGCGCCGCCTGGGCGCGCCCTCCGTTGAAGCCATGCCGGGAACGGCGAGCGCAGGTGCGGGGCTGGGCCTGGCCGAGGAGGTGCCATTGCTCGATCAGGTCGAGGATCTGGAACAGGCCGCGATCGACGGTGATGCCGTTGCTGCCGCTGCCCTGGCCGAAGGCTGGCACCGTTGCCGGTCGTGGCAGCCGATTCCCGAGCAGGACATATCGGCACGGGTGGAAAGGCAGGTCGCCGCCAACTACGAGATGGCCGAGAGCTTTTTGGCCGCCGTGCCCGATGAGGACGAGCGCGCCGCCGGCGTCGAGGAGCTGGCCGGCTATGACCCTGCCCAGGTGGCGCTGGATCTGGAACAGGCCGTGCGTCAGGAGGCCAGGCTGTGTGCCGGTACCGACGATACCGGCGACCGGATGCACCGTCTGCGCCAAGCCCGCCGCTGGCAGCAGCGGGCCGCCGAGCTGGGTGAGGTCGATAGCCGTCGATCCCTGGTCACGTCGGCCTTCCGGGATCATGCCTGGCGGGAAGCGGACATCGCGGCGCTGGAACATGTCCGGATGAAACCGGTGGTGCTCGGGATGCTCGCCCAGGGCCTGGCGCAGGGCGATCCCTACATGCTCGGCGAGATGGCGGTATTCACCGGGGAAGGCTACTTCGCGCCGCCGGACCCGCTGCAGGGCTACGCCTACAGCCGCGCCTACCTGTCGCTGGTCGACGCTGCACGTGCCGAACACTGGCATGGTGCCGTCCACGGCCTGCGCGGGTATGGCCAGGTTGTTGCGCTGGATGCCCGGCTGGCCGAACAGCTGGGTGCCGCCAACCGGCGCCGGGCAGAGGCCATGGCCGGGCAACTGGCCGATTGCTGCCGTGACTGGATGGGGCCATGAAGCGCGCAGGGCCATGGGTCGTGCTGGTGTTGGCAGCGTTGGCAGCCGCCTGGTGGTGGCAGGACGGCGCGCCGGAAACGGGTCGGCCTGATCCGGTGGTGGCCGGCGCCGAGGTTACTCCGGATCAAACGCTTGCCAGCGGCCAGGACGAAAAGCCGCCCGCCACCCAGGTGGTCTTGACGCCGGCGCCATCGCCGCCGTCGGAAGCCGGGCCGGCCGGCACTCCGTCGCCGCGGTTCGGCTCGCGGGAAGAGTACCTGCAGGCCCTGCTGGACTCCCCGAGCCGCGAGCCCGAGCTGGAAGATATCGCCGCCTTGCGTGCCCGGATCCGGGCCGGGGATGGCGCTGCCGCCTGGACGATGCTCAACCATGTGCGCGTCTGTGCCCAGGCCGAGTTGCTGGATGACGCCCAGGTCCTGGCCCGGGCGCGCGCCCGGGCTGCGGACCGGCCTGTGCCCAGTGACGAAACCGGCCGCGCCATCGAGGAAGTGACCCGGAAGCAACATGAGCAATCTGCCCTTGCACGGATGCGCGAGCTTCGCCACCACTGCCCGCAACTGCAGCCTGAGGACAATGAGCGCCTGCTGGATTGGCTGGAAGTGGCCCTGGCCGCCGGTCACGAAGATTTCCTGTACAGCCTCAGCATTCCCGCTGGCTTGCCTCTGCCTCGCGAACAGGCCTGGCGCGTGCGCCATGCCGAACGCCTGGCCGACCTGATCGTCCGTGCCCGCCAGGCATATCAGGCGCGGCTGGCGGCCGGAGATCGGCGCCTGCTGGAAAGGGGGCGCTTTTTCTACAGCAATGAACACCTGTGGTCGGAGGTCGATCCCTACCCGGTCTACCTGCACGCGCTGGTGAACATCGGGCTGGTCTGGCCGATTCCCGACAACGACTATCGCTGGCGCGATGTGGAGCGATACGGCGGCATGCTGGACCCGGACCAGCGAACGCGTGCGATGGCCGAGGCCGGGCAGATACTGCAGCGTTGCTGCGGCGTCGAGCTGCCCTCGTTCTGACCGTCTGCAGGCCATCGGGCGGCAGGGCGGCAGGGGCGGTGCCAGCGGCCGCCCTGATAGAATGCCCGGCCCGTTCACGCGTGTTGCCTGGTTGAGAGTCCGATGAGCCTGAATCCCGCCGACCTGTTGGATGTCCGTTCCCTGCTCACCGAAGAAGAGGCCATGGTGCAGGACACCGTCGCCCGCTTCACCGACGAGAAGGTGCTGCCGATCATCGGCGACTGTTTCGACCAGGGCCGCTTCCCGGCCGAGCTGATTCCGGAGATCGCCAGCCTCGGCCTGCTCGGCGCGACCCTGCCCGAGGAATATGGCGGCGCCGGCATGAGCGCCGTGCAGTACGGCCTGATCTGCCAGGAGCTGGAGCGCGGTGATTCGGGGCTGCGCAGCTTCGCCAGCGTGCAGAGCTCGCTGTGCATGTACCCGATCTACGCCTACGGCAACGAAGCGCAGAAGCAGCAGTGGCTGCCGCGCATGGCTGCCGGCGAGGTCATTGGCTGCTTCGGCCTGACCGAGGCCCATGGCGGCTCGGATCCGGCCAACATGAAGACCCACGCGCGCCAGGACGGCGGCGACTGGGTCATCAACGGCTCCAAGATGTGGATCACCAATGGCAACCTGGCGCAGATCGCCATTGTCTGGGCGCAGACCGACGATGGCATCCAGGGCTTCATCGTGCCCACCGACACGCCCGGCTTCAGCGCCCAGGAAATCCACAAGAAAATGAGCCTGCGCGCCTCGGTCACCAGCGCGCTGTTCCTGGACACCGTGCGCATTCCCGACAGCCACCGCCTGCCCAACGTGAAGGGCCTGCGCGGTCCGCTGGGCTGCCTGACCCAGGCCCGCTACGGCATCACCTGGGGGCCGATCGGCGCGGCCATCGCCTGCTATCTGGAAACGCTGGCGTACTGCAAGGAGCGCCAGCTTTTCGGACGGCCGCTGGCGGCAACGCAGTCGGCGCAGATGAAGCTGGCCGACATGGCCCGGCGCATCACCCTGGCACAGCTTCTGGTGCTGCAGCTGGGCCGGCTCAAGGATGCCGGCAAGATGGTGCCGCAGCAGGTCTCGCTGGCCAAGTGGAACAACTGCCGGATGGCGATCGACATCGCGCGCGAATGCCGCGACCTGCTCGGCGGCGCCGGCATCACCACCGAGCACAGCCCGATCCGCCATGCCCTGAACCTGGAATCGGTGATCACCTACGAGGGCACCGAAACCGTGCACGAGCTGGTCATCGGCCGCGAGATCACCGGCATCAACGCGTTCTGACCGGCTTCCGGCCGGGTTGCCGGCCGCACGCAGCCAGCCGCCTCACTGCCCGCCACCCGGCCCGCCGCCATGACCTTCCCCTGGCCCGCCCATACCCGCATCGAGACCGCACGGCTGTTGCTGCGGCCGCCGCTGCGCGAAGACTTCGATAGCTATGTCGACCTGATCGGCGATGAGCAGGTGGCGCGCTTCATCGGTGGTGTGCAGGCACGGGCCACCGCCTGGCGCAGCTTCATGACCATGGCCGGCGCCTGGCACCTGGAAGGGTTCGCCATGTTCTGCGTGCTCGACAAGACCAGCGGCCGCTGGCTCGGCCGGGCCGGGCCCTGGCAGCCGGAAGGCTGGCCCGGCACCGAAGTCGGCTGGAGCCTGCGCCGCGATGCCTGGGGCCAGGGTTTTGCCTTCGAAGCCGCCGTCGCCGCCATCGACTGGGCCTTCGAGCACCTGGGCTGGGACGAGGTCATCCACACCATCCATCCCGACAACCACGGTTCGATCCGCCTGGCCGAGCGCCTGGGCTCGGCGCATCGTGGTCCGGCACAACTGCCGCCGCCGCATGAAGCCATGCCGGTGCAGGTGTGGGGGCAGAGCCGGGCGCAATGGCTGGCCGGTGCGGCAGCTCGCCAGGTGGCACGGGCCCGCTGAGCGGTTGGCAGCAGGGCAGGTGATCGCGCCCCGGGCCCGGGAACGCATACACTGATCCGGGAGGCTGCCCTGGCCGTCGGCCATCGCAGCCACTGCCAGCGGTGCCGCCCGCGCCGGTTCGTAACGGCCGCTTCAGGCGCGGGGCCGCACACTGGCCGCTGTTTGTCGCCACCCCGAATCGCCATGCCCCGTCTGATCTCTGCCCTGGTAATGCCCCTGTTCCTTGCCCTGGCCAGCCAGCCAGCGGCAGCCACCCAGGTGCCGGGTGATGTCTTCGGCGGCGCTGCGGCAGCGGCAGCCACAGCAGCCACGGCCGCGGCAACCAGCAGCCGTCCCGGCCCAGAGCTGCGCCGCCTGCCAATACCGCCGCAGGCCTGTCCAGACTGCCCGGCCACCGCCGACACGGTGTTCGTCAACGATTTCCAGAACTCGGCCCTGGCCCGTGGCGGCAGCAACCTGCTGTGGTTCGATGTCGACCCGGTTGATCCGGCTGATCCCGATCCGGTCACCGCCTGCATCCAGGCGCGTGATCCCTACGGCATCCTCGCCAACTACCACCGGCCCGGCGTGCGTGTGCAGGTGCTGGAACTGCTGTCGGCAATGCGCGCCGCCGGCCAGCGTCGACTGAGCACCGGCCTGCTGCATCTGCGCGCGCCCGGTCCGGCGCCGGAAGGAAGCTGGGGCGGCACCCTGGTCGATTCCACCGGCGGCCGGCTGCACCCGCAGGTGGAGGCGAACCTGGAGCAATTCCTGGCCGATATCAACGCCACCGGCTTTGACGAAATCCTGTTCCGCTACTTCCCGCAGGGCGAAAACACCGCCATCGAGTGGGACAGCTTCAGCGAAGACCTGTATCAGGAAAACTGGCAGTTGATCGAGCGCACCCAGGGCCTGCTGGAAGCCTCGGGCCTGGTGTTCCGCACCGACCTGCTGGTCGAGGGCATGCCGCGCGCCTGGTTCACCACCCTGCCCGGCGGCAACTACTTCATCGACGACGACCGTCCGGCGAACCGGGCCTGGAGCGATTACGCCCAGCGCCTGTGGCGTGATTACGTGGCGCGTTTCGGGGCCGAGCGCAGCGTCGGTTTCTCCTTCGTCACCGACTCCAATTCGGTGCGCACCCGGGCCCGGGTGCGGCATATCAACTACGTCTACCGGATGGCCGATGGCAGCCGGGTGCTCCCGCCGGTATTCGCCTTCGATATCTATGGCGGCGATTCGGTGTCCGACCGCACCATCTTCGAGCGCCACCACTACGCCATGGCCGAGATCGGCCGCGATGATGAAAGCTGGATCGTGGCCGAATCCTGGTTCGATGACGCCACCACTGCCGGCGACCTCAAGGCCGCGCTGGAAACCACCGGCCGGCGCCTGGAATACTTCACCCAGTGGCCGCTGGACCGCCACGTCGACGATTGCGGCGTCAACGTCGCTGCGCCGGTGGCTTACGAGGCCTACCTGCGCCAGGGCTTCTGACCCGCGCATCGCCGCTCGGAAGGGGTCGCGCCAGCAACGAAAACACCGGCTGACGGGGCGCGATGACAGGCGGCTGGCTACAATGCCCGGCCCGTTCCGCCCAAGCCTGCCAGGTTGCCATGAGCCGTCCCAACACCCCGATTCCCGCCCGCATGCGCGGCCTCAATCGCGCCGAGATCTGCGACCAGAACTTCATCGAGTTCGTGCGCAGCGACGAGGCCGCCAACCTGGCCCGGGCTGCCGGGAATCTGGCCGACGATGCCCCGGTGGTCAACGGCAGCTCGCTCACTGCCGCCGCCTTTCGGGAGCTGTTCGAGTCGCAGCTCATCTCCCGCCACCTGGACCTGATGGCGCGCGTGCTGCGCGTGCAGAACAAGGTCTTCTACACCATCGGCAGCTCCGGCCATGAGGGCAATGCCCTGGTCGCGCGCCTGAGTCGGCATACCGATCCGGCCTTCCTGCATTACCGCAGCGGCGGCTTCATGGCCGAGCGCTTCCGCAAGCTGCCGGGCATGGATCCGATCATGGATTCGGCGCTCAGCTTCGCTGCCAGCGCCGAAGATCCGGCTTCCGGCGGCCGGCACAAGGTCTGGGGCAGCAAGCCGTTGTGGGTGCTGCCGCAGACCTCGACCATTGCCTCGCACCTGCCCAAGGCGCTGGGCACGGCGGTGGCGATCGAGCAGGCGCGGCGCGTGGGTCACGAACTGCCGGTGCCGGCCGATTCGATCGCCATCTGCTCGTTCGGCGATGCCTCTTCCAATCACGCCAGCGCCCAGACCGCGTTCAATACCGCGCAGTGGACGGCCTACCAGAGGCTGCCGGCGCCGGTGCTGTTCGTGTGCGAGGACAACGGCATCGGCATCTCGGTGAAGACACCGCCCGGCTGGATCGCCCAGCGCTACGGCAACCAGCCGGACCTGGATTATTTCTTCGCCGATGGCCTGGACCTGGCCCGCGGCCATGACCAGGTCGCCGCCGCCATCGACCATTGCCGTCGCACGCGCCGGCCGACCTTCCTGCACCTGCAGACCACGCGCATCATGGGCCACGCCGGCACCGACTTCGAGATCGAGTGGCGCAGCATCGAGGAGCTGGTAGCGGTGGAGCGCACCGACCCGCTGCTGCGCTCGGCGGCAATCGCGCTGGAGGCCGGCCTGTACACGCCCGAGGAACTGCTCGAACACTACCAGGCCATCCGCGCGCGCTGCTTTGCCGCCGCCGAAGACGCCGATCGCCGGCCGCGGATCGAAACCCTGGATGAGGTGATGCGGCCGCTGGCGCCGTACCGCCCGGACGCGGTCCAGGCCGAGGCCACGCGCCAGCCCGATGCCGACGCGCGCCTGCGTGTGTTCGGCAGCGAGGAAAAACTGCCCGAGCAGCAGCCGCCCCGGCACCTGGCGATCCAGATCAACAACGCCCTGCACGATCTGTTCGCAAAGTATCCGCAGGCGCTGCTGTTCGGCGAGGACGTGGCCCAGAAGGGCGGCGTCTATACCGTCACCAAGGGCTTGCACAAGGCTTTCGGCAACCGGCGCGTGTTCAATACCCTGCTTGACGAAACCATGATCCTGGGCCTGGCCCAGGGTTTCGCCAACATGGGCCTGCTGCCGTTTCCCGAGATCCAGTACCTGGCCTACCTGCACAACGCTGCCGACCAGATCCGCGGCGAGGCGGCCAGCCTGCAGTTCTTCTCCAACAACCAGTACGCCAACCCGATGGTGGTGCGCATTGCCGGCCTGGGTTACCAGCGCGGCTTCGGCGGCCACTTCCACAACGACAATTCCTTCGCCGCGCTGCGCGATATTCCCGGCCTGGTGGTCGGCTGCGCCAGCCGCGGCGACGATGCCGCGATGATGCTGCGCACGCTGGCGGCACTGGCGCGCGTGGACGGCCGGGTCAGCGTGTTCCTGGAGCCGATCGCGCAGTACATGACCAAGGATCTGCACCAAGCCGGCGATGGCGGCTGGCTGTTCCCGTATCCGGCGCCCGACCAGGCCCTTGTTCTGGGAGAGCCGCGCATCTACGAGCCCGAGGCCACCGACCTGCTGATCATCAGCTATGGCAATGGCATGCCGATGGCGCTGCGCGCGGCCCGGCAACTGGTCGACGACGGCGGCACCTCGGTGCGGGTCATGGACCTGCGCTGGCTGCAGCCGCTGAACGAAGCCGCCGTGGTCGAACACGCGCGTGCCTGTTCCCGGGTGCTGATCGTTGACGAAGGCCGGCGCACGGCCTCGGTCGGCGAGGGCATCTTCACCGCCTTGGCCGAAGGCGGCCTGGGCGACAAGCCGGTGGCGCGCGTGGTCGGTGCCGACACCTACACGCCGCTGGCCGGCGCCGCCTTCCTGGTGCTGCCCTCGGACGGCGAAGTGCTGGCGGCAGCCCGGCAACTGCTGGCGCGTTGATGCCTGCTCTGGCCGCCATGCCGGTGTCGGGCCACCACGCCCGCTCCGGCGGGATGGCCTTCCGGCATTTGCCCGGCTCCGGGCGATCCGGGATAGTGGCCCACCTCTTCATGCGCGGACGCCGCCATGCTGCGCACGCCTGATTTCCGCCACGAAACGCGCATCTTCTGGCTCGCCGTGCTGGTCTGCGTGCCGGCGCTGCTGGCGCTGGCCCTGACCCTGTTCCTGGTCGAAGCCGAAAGCAACCTGTGGCTGGCGGTGTTCGTGCCGGTGCTGTTGGCCAGCCTGGCCCTGGCCGCCTACCTGCGCCGGCGCGTGGTGTTTCCGCTGTACACGCTCAGCAACCTGCTGGAGGCGCTGCGCGAGGGCGATTTCAGCCTGCGCGGCACCCGCGCCCGGCGCGGCGATGCCATCGGCCAGGTGGTCTGGGAAGTGAATGCCCTGAGCCAGACCTTGCGCCAGCAACGCCTGCGCGTGGAGGAAACCCTGGCCCTGCTGACCAAGGTGATGGCGGCGGTGGATATCGCCATTTTCGCCTTCGACGGCCAGCGCCGGCTGCGCCTGATCAATCCCGCCGGCGAGCGCCTGCTGGCCCTGTCCAACGCTGACGCCCAGGGTCGCAGCGCCGAGGAACTGGACCTGGCCGACTGCCTGGATATCGAGCAGGCCAGCACCGTGAAACGCGCCTTCCGCGGCGGCGTCGGCGCCTTCGATGTCCGCCGCGCCAGCTTCCGCGAGGGCGGCGTGCGCAATGATCTGGTCACCGTCACCGACCTGTCGCGGGCCCTGCGCGAGGAAGAACGGCAGGCCTGGCAGCGCCTGATCCGCGTCCTTGGCCACGAGCTCAACAACTCGCTGACGCCGATCAAGTCGATGGCCACCACCCTGGCCGACCTGGTCGCGCGCGAGCCGCCACCCGGGGACTGGCGCGAGGATGCCCGCGGCGGCCTGGGTGTGATCGCCGATCGCGCCGATGCCCTGGCCCGGTTCATGGCCGGCTATACGCGCCTGGCCAAGCTGCCGCCGCCGCGCGAGCGCGAGGTCGATCTGGTCGAGGTGGTTGGTCGCACGGCGGCCCTGGAAAAACGCGTACCGGTGCATCTGGGCGCGCTGGCGCCGACCCGGGCCCGGGTGGATCCCGACCAGATCGAGCAGGCGCTGATCAATCTGCTCAAGAATGCCGCCGAGGCCAGCCTGGGCACCGGCGGCGCAGTGACCCTGCGCGTGCGCCGGCTGCCCGGCCAGGCCCTGATCGAGATCGAAGACGAGGGCCCGGGCCTGTTCGGCAGCGAGAACCTGTTCGTGCCGTTCTTCACCACCAAACCGGGCGGCTCGGGCATCGGCCTGGTGCTGGCCCGGCAGATCGCCGAAGCCCATGGCGGCCACCTGAGCCTGGTCAACCGAGGTGACGGCCGCAGCGGTTGTCTGGCGACTCTGGTGTTGCCGGTTTGAGCAGCCGGTGTTTGTTGGCGCTTATCGGAATTGACGGTACCGCGATAAGCGATGACCGCACGCCGATTGGCCGATGGCGACCAGCGTGCCGGCAAACGCCACTCCATATGACTCAGTCGCCAGCTCCGGATAGCGCCGGTAGCGCCTGGATCCTGGCTTGCAACCAGGCCGGGAAAGGCGGCTGCGCATCCACGGAAAAACTGTCCAACCGCGTTCTGAGCATGACTGGATCCAGGTGCTCTGGCGTCGCCAAACCGGTGTCGTCATCGGCCGCCGCCGGGCACTGGTCGTGCAGCAACCAGTAGACCGCCCACCAACGTCGCTCGTTGCCATCCAGGCCCTCGGCGCTGGTGACCGGCTGCGCGGCGCGTGGCACCTGGCAGTTGCCGGCATCGGCGGCCAGCAGCGCCCGGGCCAGGCAGACGCTGCCGCGCAGGCTGCCGGCCATGTCGATGGCGGTGCAATCCACAGGCGCGTCGGCGAGCAAGCGCTCGGGGTCGGGCCGGGACAGTTCCATGCGCAGCAGGCCCAGCATCAGGCCGGTGGATTCCAGGCCGCCTTGATCCTCCGCGGTCAGGCCCTGCATCTGCGCCCAAGCGGCCTCGCCGTCGGCCAAGGCGGCTTCGCTGTCACCGCTCAGGTAGCGGGCGCGCGCCAGGTAGCCGTGCAGGAATGCGACATCGGGATGGGGCTGGCCGGCGGCCAGTTCCTGGTGTCGGCGCAGGATCGGCTCGAACTGAACCACCGCCTCGGCCGGCTGGCCAGCCATCATCAGTGCGCCGGCGAGGTTGCTGCGCGTGGTCAGGGTCTCGGGATGATCGGGTCCAAACAGGCGGGTCTGGATCGCCAGCGCCGAGGACAGCGCCTCACGCGCCTGACCGTAGCGCTGCATGGCGATGTACAGAACGCCCAGAGTGTTGTCGATCTCCGCGACCATCCTCGGGTTGTCCGGCAACGCGCGGGCGTGCCTGGCTGCCCTTTCCATCCAGACCATGGCCGGATCAAGCTCACCGGCATAGTGGCCGGCGCGACCCAGGGTAATCAAGGCGGTGACGTAATCTTGCGGATAGGGCGGTTCGCCGCGGCGCTCGAAGCGCTCGACCAGATCCTCGGCCAAAGCCGTGCCTTCCTCGAGCTGGCGGCTGTAGACCAGAAGGTCGGCCAGGCGGAGTTGGACCCGGTCACGCAGCGGCTCCAGGTCATGGCGCTCGGCCAGTGCCAGTGCCGCACGCGCGTGCTCGATGGCGGTATCGGTCTGGCCCTGCTCGTAGCTCAGTATTGCCCGGTGATACAGGGCCGTGGCGTGCTGCTGCACATCCTTGACGGCGCCGGCGCGGTGCAGGGCCAAGGCATCGTCCAGAGAGTGGGCGGCATCATCAAACTGGGCTCGATTGATCTGGCTGACGCCGATCACCTGCAACAGTTCGGCGAGCAGGTGCGGCTTCTCGGCCAGGGTCTGCCGGGCCTTGTCGGCGCCACGGCGCAGCAGCTCGGAGGCGGGCGGATCGTCGCCATCCTGGGTGGTGGGATCGCCGGCCTGCAGGATGCCGACCAGCAGGTCGCGCGCCGCCAATGCACGTTCGGCCTGGTTGCGCGCCTGGTCAGCCTGCCAGAGGGTCGCGGCGACGCCGGCAACCAGCGCCAGCACCAGGGCCAGGCTGGCGGCGACACCGATCCGGTGGCGGGAAATGAACTTGCGCAGGCGATAGATGCGCCCCGGCGGGGTGGCACGCACCGGCCGGCCGGACAGCCAGTTGCGCAGGTCGGCGGCCAGCTCGCCGACCGTGGCGTAACGCCGGTCCGCCTCGTGCGCCAATGCCTTGAGCACGACCCGGTCCAGATCATCGCGCAGGGCCCGCTGGTGGCGGCCGGCCAGGGCTGCGTCGTCGGCCACGGCCAGCGACGGCCGGGTCAGGGTATCGGCTCCGGCTGCGGCCCCGGTCTTGGCCCCGGGTCTGGCCTTTGGCGCGCGGCCGGTGAGCAGGCAGTGCAGCAGGGCGCCCAGGCCGTAGATGTCCATCGCCGTTGAAGGCGCGGCGCCGAGGAATTGTTCCGGCGCGGCGAAATCCGGAGTCAGTGCCAGCCAGTGCGTGCCGGTGCCGCCGGGCTGGTCGGCCAGACGGGCGATGCCGAAGTCGAGCAGGCGCGCCTGGCCATCGCCATCGACCAGGATATTGGACGGCTTCAGATCCCGGTGGATGACCAGGCTGCGATGGGCGCAGGCGACGGCGTCGCAGACCTGCAGGAACAGGCCGACCACCTGGCGCGTGTCCGCGGCCTGCTCCCGACACCAGTGATCGATGCGTTGGCCCTGCACCAGCGGCATCGCCAGCCACGGCGTGCCGTCATCGCAGACGCCGGCATCGAGCAGGCCGACGATGTGCGGATGCTGCAGGCGCGCCAGGATGTCGGTCTCACGCCGGAACTGCTCGGCGCCGCTGGCGCCCAGGGTGCCGACGGTGAGCAGTTTCAGTGCCGCCTGCTGGTCAACGGCGCCATCGGTCCGGCGCGCCTGGAAGACCACTGCCATGCCGCCACGGCCGAGCTCGGAGACAATCTGCCAGCGGCCGATCTGCCGGCCGATCAAGGCGCCGTCCGGGGCGCCGTCCGGGGCACCATCGACGGCGCCAGCCGAAGCCATGGCGGAAAGGCTGTCGGGATCATTGCCGGACAGGGTCGACGGACGCGGGTGGCTTTCGATGCGTTCCAGCCAGGGTGGCGCTTGCCCGGACATGGCCAGCAGGCGCAGCACCCGTTCGCGCACCACCGACGCCACGCTGGCCGATGCCAGCGCTTGCTGTTGCTGCTCCGGCGGCAGGTCCAACAGGTGATCGAACAACTGGTCGGCTTGCCGCCAGGCCTGGATGTCGTTGTCATCCATGATCGTCTCGGGTCACGAGCCCGGCCGTTGCCATGGCCGGACAGGGGTCGACTGCGACCGGTGTCGCCGCCGAGTCAGCCGATGCAGACCGCCGCGGTGCCAGCCTTGCAGGCCACTCGGCGCCGGGCATCGCGTTCACGCCATCTGCGCCAGCAGCAGGGCACGGGCGCGCTGCCAGTCGCGGTTGATGCTGCGCAAAGAACGGCCCGACAACTGCGCCAGTTGCTCCAGCGTCAGGCCGGCGAACAGGCGCATCTCGACCAGTTGCCGCAAGCGGCTGTCGATCTGCTCAAGCTGCGCCAGGGCGGCATCGACATCGAGCAACTCCGGTTCCGGCGCCGCCAGGCCGTGGGCCCAGGACAGGGTCACCGGCTCCTGCGCGCCGCCACGCTTGGCGGCCATTCGCGCCCGCACGTGGTCGACCATGATCTGGCGCATGGCCCGGGCGGCACAGGCGAAAAAATGCTGGCGGTCGACCAGGTCCAGGTGCCGGGCATCGATCAGCTTCAGGTACACCTCGTGCACCAGCGACGTCGCGCTCAGGGTAAGACCGGCACGCTCGCCGGCCAGCCGCGAGGCCGCCAGCGCGCGCAGGTTGGCATACAGATCGGCAAACACCGCATCCAGCGCCTGGCCATCGCCGGCGCGGGCGGCCTGCAACAGCCGGGTGATGTCTCCCATGCAAACGTTCCCGGATTGCCAACGCCAAGTCCTGATCATAGGCCAATTGGGTGGTCGTTACTGTGCGCAAATCCGGCTTGTAGCCAAGGCTGAGTAGACACGTGATTCCCGGCAGGCAGCGGTGCCAGCCGAGATCAGATTACCGGCATGCTCACGGCTCGATGCAGCCGTCGATGAGGCTGATGGTGCGGTCGCAGGTATCGGCCAGGCGCGGATCATGGGTCACCAGCAGCACGGCGCAGCCGTAGGCCTGGTGGAAGCGTCGGAACAGCGCGAAGACATCGGCGGCGGTCTTGGTGTCCAGGTTGCCGGTGGGTTCGTCGGCCAGCAGCAGGGCAGGGCGGGTGACCAGGGCCCGGGCGATGGCGACGCGCTGCTGCTGGCCACCGGACAGTTCGGTCGGCTTGCTGTCGGCGAACTTCTCCAGGCCGACATCGGCCAGCAGGGCGCGGGCGCGGTCGATGGCTTCACGGTCGGGGCGGCCCTGGTTCACCATCACCGGCATCAGCACGTTTTCCAGGGCGCTGAAGGCGCTGATCAGGTGATGGAACTGGAACACGAAGCCCAGGTGCTGGCCGCGCAGGGCGGTGCGTGCTTCATCGTCCATGTCACTGGTGGCTTGGCCGAGCAGATACAGCTCGCCATCGGTAGGCGTATCGAGCAGGCCGATCTGGTTCAGCAAAGTGCTCTTGCCCGAGCCGGAAGGGCCGACCAGGGCGGCGAAGTCGCTGCTGTCCAGGCGCAGGTCGATGCCGTGCAGCACTTCCACTTCGTTGGCCTGGCCGATGTTGTAGGACTTGCGCAGGCCTTCCAGACGCATGACCTCGCGCGGCTCAGCCATGGCGGATCGCCTCGACCGGATCCATGCGCGCGGCGCGTGAGGCCGGTACCGCGGCGGCGATCACCCCGGCAACCGTTGCCAGCGCCATGGCCGAGGGAATCAGTGCCGGCGGCATGCCGACCTCGAACAATCCCGGCCCCAGGTTGTTGAACACCGCCACCAGCGACCAGCCGGCCAGTGCGCCAATGGTCGAGCCGAGCAGGCCCAGCACCGCGCCTTGCACCAGGAACACCCGCAACATCTGCCGGCGCCGGGTGCCTATCGCACGCAGGATGCCGATCTCGCGGGTGCGCTGGCTGACGCTGACCGCCAGCACGCTGGCGATGCCGAAGGCCACCGAGATCGCGACGAAGAAGCTGATCATGTTGGTGGAGATGCTCTGGGAACTGAGCGCGTTCATGAGCTGGGCATTGGTCTGCATCCAGCTTTCCGCGCGCAGGCCGGTGAGGCCGGCAATGCGCGCGGCCATGCGGTCGGCGGCGAACAGTTCGTCCACGGTGACATCGATCACGGTGATGCCGCCGGGCAGGTCGAGCAGCGATTGCGCCTGCTTCAGGTCCAAGTAGACGTAGCGGGCATCCAGTTCGCGTACGCCAAGCTCGAAAATGCCGGCGACGTTGACGATCGCCGCGCGCCCGTCCCCGGCGTCAAGGCGCAGCTTGCCGCCGGTGCGCAGGCCCAGATCGCGCGCCAGTTGCCGGCCGATGACGGCGTTGCCCGAACCCACCTGCAGCCGGCCGTCGACCATGTTTTCCTGCAACGGGATCACCTGCAGGTAGCGCGGCAGGTCCATGCCGATCAGGGCCACCGATTCCACGGCATCGCCGCGGCGACCGAAAGCCGGGCCGGAGACGATCGGGGAGACCGCGCTGATGCCGGGCAGGCCGTCCAGCACGTCGCGCACCTGCTGCCAGTTGTTGATCGGTCGCAGCGTCTGCGCGCGACGGTCTTCCAGCACCAATTGCAGGGTGCCCGGCGGCGCCGGCGCGATCCGGTTGAGCTCCTCGGGCGCCTCCACCCGGATGTGCGCCTGGGTGCCCAGGGTGCGATCGATGACGTTGTCCTGCAGGCCGGCGATCAGCGCCACCACGAACACGATCACCGCCACGCCGACGGCGATGCCGATCAGGATCAGCAGCGTCTGGGCGCGGCCCTGGCGCAGGAAGCGCAGGGCCAGGGTGGACTCGATCCACATGGTTCAGTCCAGCCGGACCGGAAGCTCGTTGCGACTGGCGCCAGCGCCGGAGGGCGTCGGCTGCGTGCGGATGCGCACGCGCTGGCCATCGGCAGGAAGGCGGGCGGCGTCGAGCGCGGCTGCTGCCAGCACCTGGTCGCCTTCGCGCAGGCCGTCGAGCACTTCGGTCAGCGCCAGGCCGCGCAGGCCCAGGGTCACCGGGGTGCGTTGCACGCGGCCATCGCGGACTGCCAGCACGGTGGCGCGGTCGCTGCCATCGTCGGCGCCGAGCAGGGCATCGTTGGCCACGGCCCGTGCCTGATCGCGTTCGCCGGTGACGATGGTGACGGTCACCGTCATGTCCTGGCGCAGGAAACCGGTGTCCGGCCCGGGAACGATGCGCAGGCGCACGTCGACCGTGCCGCGGGAAGGATCGATACCCGGTGCGATGTGGAACACGCTGACCTTGAACGGGCGCTCCGGCCAGGCGTCGGCGATGCCGGTGGCTTCCTGGCCCAGGGCCAGGCGCGACAGGTTCTTCTCGTCCACCGGCAACAGGATTTCGCCGGGCGCATCGACAGCGATCACCAGCAGCACATCGCCGGGATTGACCGTATCGCCGGGTTCGACATGGCGGCTGAGCACTGTGCCGGCAACGCTGGCGCGGATATCGGCATGCGCCAGTGACGCCTCGGCGGCCGCCAGTTGCTCACGCGCCTGCACCTCGCGCGCGCCGCCGGCCAAGGCCGCTACGGCCAGGCGCGCCTGCTCGGCCGCTGCCCGGGCCGTGATCACGGCCTGCCCGGCTTGCTCGACGCTTTCGCGGGGGAACAGGCCACGTTCTCCCAGCTCGCGCCGGCGCTCGTATTCCTGTTCGGCCTGGGCCAGTTGCGCCTGGGTCTGGCGCAGACGCGCGCGGGCATCGGGCAGGTCGGCCTGGCGCAGCGCGTCCAGCGCCGCCTGTGCCTGATCGCGGCGCGCTTCCAGATCCCGCGCCCGCAACTGCACGAGCAGCTCACCGGTTTCGACCCGGTCGCCTTCCATCACCCGCCGCTCCAGCACCAGGCCAGTGATCTCGGCGCCGACCTGCACCCGTGATGGCGACGCCACCCGGCCGGTGGCGACCACGTTCTGCACCAGCGGCCCGTTCTGCACCGGGTAGCCGGGCAGTACCGGGCCACGCAGTCCGGCCACGAGCCAGGCGCCGAGCAGCAGCGCCGCAAGCACAAGGGTAATAATCCAGTTTCGCTTGCGTTTACGGGGCTCGGCCATGGGCTGGTTCCGGAGATGCGGACGCGTATTCTTGCGCATTGGCGGGCCAAGGGAGCCTGCCCGTTGTGAGCCGCTGCCGGCCCGACTTGTCCGATGGCCGGGTGGTTTCAGTGACATCCATCTACTCAAGCGAATTGCGCCGGAGCGACTGGCCAGGCGCAACCAGCAGATGCGTCCGTGCCTTGGATGCCAAGCCAGCCGAGCTTGGCTGAAACCATGCTCAGTGCGGCTCGCGCTCCAGCATCACCTGGTAACGCAGGTGGCCATCGTAGGCGACGCCGGCGGCGCCATCTTCCGGGCTGGCCAGGTGCAACAGCATCGGCGCCGAGACATCGGCCGATACCGGCAGGAACACATACAGGCCGGTGTCGCTGGCCAGCGCCGTTGAGGTCTCGCCGCGCGAATCGGCCCACTCGCAGGGGTCATCGAGCGGGTCCACGCAGATCGCCGGGCCGGCCGCCCAGTCCACCATTGCGGCATCACTGCCGGCATCCTGGATGATGTGCAGGCGCGCCAGCACCGAGCCGCCCCGGGTGCGGATGCGTTCATCGGCGCGGATCACCATCCAGTTGCCCTGCCAGGGCCCGGTCGCCAACGGCGCGTTACGTTCCTCTTCGGACTGCATCGTCCAGGCCGGCTCCTGCGCCGTGGCCGACATCGCCAGGCCCAGCGCGATGAGCGCGGTGATTGCTGCGGTGATCATTGTTCGTGGCATGGGTTGCTCCTTGTTCGACAAGTCTTGGGTCATGGCCGGTTTGGCGGCGGGCCGGCGCAACCGGCTACTCAAAATCCGCCGGCGTCAGGCCCAGACTGGTGCTGTTCTCCCGGGCCGCGCGCACCGTGGTTTCACCGAAACCGCGCTCATCCTCGGCCTCGATATCCACCCGTATCCGGACCGAGGTGCCGGGCGTGGTGGTGAACAGGCCGATGATCTCCTGGACGATCTGCGCAAATTGCGAGGATGCCCGCACCGGATCCAGCTCGGCGGTGGCAAAAAAACGGGTTGGCCGTGACGGTGCCTGGGCTTCGCCAGGCTCCGGCTCCGTGCCACTGCCGCCACCGACATCACCACCATCAAGGTGACGGCGCAGCGGATCGCCGTGCCCGCCGCTCGTGCCGGTGCCATCGACACCATCGACTGGCGAAGCCACTGCGGCCGGCCGCGTGCGCGCTTCATAGGCGGCAGCCGCAGCCGGCTCGATCAGCAGCAGCTCATCGAGCACGGCCGGTGATCTGCGGCCGAGCATGAAGCCCTGGTAAGTGTCGCCCTCGCGGCCATAGGCCAGGCCGAAGAAATCCCGGCTGGGGCCGCCGGCAATCACGGTGCTCTGCAGCACCGGCGAATGTGACAGCCGGGGCATATACAGGTACTGGCACATGTGTTGCCAGACCTGCACCGCAGCGGCGTCGGTTTCGCCGTCCTTCCAGTACCACTTGGCCAATAGTCGATTCAGGTGGATGGGCGCCCATTCCCGAATCACCAGCTCGTTTTCGGCCACCACGCGTTCCAGCTCGCGGCCGATGCTCTGGGCCGCCGGATTGAGTGCATAGGCCTCCCAGCTCACTTCCTCCAGCCCGCCACCGCGCTTTTCCAGTTGCACCGGTGCCAGCAGCCAGCGATAGGCTTCGCGCGTCAGCCGCAACAGGGTTTCCTGGGCCTGCTCGCGGCCTTGGGTCGCCTGGCGCGCCTGGTGGTTGTCCAGGGTCAGGCGCAGGTCCTTGATGTCGGCTTCGATCGAGCGCCAGGCCAGCAGCACCCGCACCATGTCCTTGAGCCGGGCGACCTGGTCGAAGTCGGGCGCCAGGAACAGCAGCCGGTTCTGCTTCTGCCGCGGCTGCTCGCCACGCGAGCGCAACAGCTTGTTGGCCAGGTCGCGCGCCGGATTCGGGCCGGCGCGGGTCGAGGGCGCGGTCGGCGGCAGCACCACCAGGCGCAGTTGCCAGTCATCGGGCAGGTCGGCGCTGTCGGTGAACACGTGCACGGCATCGAAGGGATGCTGGCCCATCACCCGTGTCACTGCCGCACGGATTTCATCGGTCACCGAATCATTGTCAAAGCGCTTCTTGCGCTCTTCCATCTCCTGGCGCAGGTTCGGGCGCACATCCAGCCACCAGCGGCCATTGCCCGAGCTCAGGTAGCTCAGCCGGCCTTCCAGCCGGCCCAGCGCATCCGTGAACAGGTGCGGCGCCTGGCCCGGCTGCAGGCAGCCCAGCAACAGGCGCGAGGTCTCCAGGCCGCGGGTCAACTCATTGCTGCCCGAAGGTGCGCTGCCCAGGAAAATCGTCCGGGTCACCCGTCGGCAGGCCTGCACGGCGCCAAAGCGCGGCTCGTTCTGCTCGATCCGCGCCGGTACCGAATGTTCGCCGTCGACATCGCGCTCCAGCACCGCCTCCCAGCCGGTCTGCAGGTGATTGGTCAGTTCGGTACGCACCGCCGAGTCGTACAGCGGCAGGTTGCCGGGCATGATCAGCAGGTCCTGATTGTTGTCCTGCCACAGGCGGTGGATCACCCGCGCCATCAGCTTGAGCACGCCGCGCGTGCGCTGGAAGTTGGGCAGCGAGGACCAGTCGCTGTACAGGCGCTCGAACACTTCCGGATGGATCGGATAGGCAGCCCGCATCCGCTCCAGGTACTGGCCCTCCTGGGTCTCGCCCGGAAGCGCCGAGGCGTGAGTCACATACTCGCCAACAAAAGCGCGACAGACACTAAGGGCGGCCGAGGGATCACTGATTTGCGCGAATAAGCGGCGGCGCACGATCTCGAACGCCTCCAGGGTCGCCACCGGCTTCCAGATCGCCTGCACGCGGCCGAAGTAATGTTCCAGCGCCCGCAGTGCCTGCACGCCGCGTTCGCTGCCGGCCTCGCGTTCGGACTCGGGCAGCGAAGCCAGCAGCACCGCCGTCGGCACCGCCTTCATCGCCTCGGTCAGTGCCTGCAGGAAGCTCAGGTTGCTGTCGTAACTGCCGCCGGCCAGCGGTTTGCCATCCTCGAGCTGGCGCACATAGGCCACCAGCTCATCAATCAGGATCACCGCCGGCGCATGGGCGGCCAGCAGTTCGGTCAACACCTGCTTGCCTGGCGAAGTGCCCGACGCATCGGCATCGGCCACCTTGGCGTAGGCATCGGCACCGCCCAGTTGCCAGGCCAGTTCGCCCCAGAGCGTGTGCAATGCCTGGCCCTGCACCTGGCGCGGCTGGCTGGGTGACAGGCCGATGCCATCCAGCACCACCACCTTGGCCGCCGGCAATTGCAGCACGCCAGCCCGGTCCAGAATGGCGGGAATACCGTCCATCTCCGACGAGGCCGCCTTGCCGCCGGCCATGTGCATCACCGCCAGCATGGTGTGCGTCTTGCCGCCGCCGAACGCCGTCTGCAACTGGATCACCGGATCGCCGCCCTTGCCAGCCAGCCGCTGCGCCACCGAGGTGAGCAGCAGGCCCATGCCTTCGGTGATGAAGGTGCGGCGGAAGAACAGCACCGGATCCTGATACTCGGCACCGGCCCGGCCTTCATGCACCTGGGTGATGTCGGCCGCGAACTCGGCCTGCTGGAACGTACCGCGATGCACGTCTTCGTGCGGGATGGCGATTTCACGCCAGGGTTTGAGACTCATGTTCGTTCCTCGTATGGCTCAGAAACCAATTGTGCCGACAGTGTCGACACAATCTTCCATCGCTTCTTCCCGGCACAGCCTGTCCAGCACATCGCTATGATGTTTTCCACGGCAACCGCGCGCTCGAAATATCGCCGACCACTGCCATGGGATGCGGGTCCACAGCACGAACGGCCCTCTTGAGCTTGATGCTCACGTCCGCCGGGTCAACCACCTGCGGAAACAGTCTGGAAGGATTCACGGGCTGCGCCAACTGAAGAACAACACGAATAGCTGAACAACGCAGACCTGACTCTGCCATTTGTTGTTCACTACCAGTGGCTCGAACCCGAGCTACAGCCAACCCCGACAGGCTATCTGCCACCTTGCCGGCAATTTCATGCTCTATACGGCTGGGTTTGCTGCGACGGTTGCGCCTGTAGTCTTTCACTTCGATCAGCCACAACGTACCGCCATCCGAGACACCCATGGCATCTACGGCTTTTTTCCCTCCAGCAAAGCTCTGGAAGTGCCGGCGATAGAAGGCCCATTCGTCGTACTTGGTGAAGACCTGCCACGCAGCAGGTGGCGTCAGGCGAAGACCATCGACATCAATCGCTGACGGCATGTTCGGCCTCCAGATAGCGATCACTCTGCTTCAGGTTTTCGTCCAGTGCCACCAGTGGCTCGATATCGGCAATATCATCTCCCTGTGTGACGACAACTTCACCACGCTTCAGGCCAAGGCCAAAATACCTGGGTGCAAGCCCGCTCTTCCCGGCGTCAGCCATTTTGAGGATCTCAAGCTCGCGCAGAAGGAACAGGCTGTGCGTTGCCAGCACGATCTGAACGCCTTGACCAGAAAGTTTATAAAAAGCTTCGGCCAGTAGGCGAATAGCAGCCGGATTGAGGTTGGCCTCCGGCTCATCCCAAAACAACGTGCTGCCTCGCTCCACGATACCGTTGCGCAGCAGATAAACCAGCATAGCCAGCTTGCGGTGGCCTTCCGCCAGCAACTGAGAAATCAGAATGAAGCCATCGTCGCGTACAAAAACAAGATCTTCGTTTTCCAGCCTAAGCTGCCCGGCCAGGAGCGTCTGGATATCCTTCGTCAGATCTAACGCCCACGATGAGAGCTGTCGCGGCTCCAGTGTTGACATCGCCACGGCCAGATCGCGGTACGTCTCATCCAGCGGAAAATTACGATATGTCTCAAACAGGCCAATCAGACCCTTGAACAACGACACCATCTCTTTGCTGGGCACGAACACCTGCCGAGGCAGGAAGGCGTTGCTGGCGGCACGGTCGGGAACGATTTCGGGCAACAGCGAGGCTTTCAGTGAATCAGCGTCTCCCTGCCGCTTGATCTCCACCTTCCACGGCATAACCTCCGGCAAACCAGGCGACTTCAATTCCGGTTCGTCGGGCGTTCGAACATGGATCGTTGGAATGTGGCCGCTGATGTGAGCTTCGATTTTTGCGCCGTTCTTGTGCCCTTGACGAATCAACTGTCCCAAATCGGTAACGCGGAACATGCCTGCCAACCTCTCACCCAGATAGGTCTCAGCCCTGGGCTTAGTCACTTGCAGCTTCTTGGCCTGCAAGTCCGGCCAAGCTCGACCGAACAGGTAAGCCAGCTTGAGCAAATGCGTCTTGCCAGTGCCGTTGACACCGATAACCACATTCAATCCTTCCGAGAACTCGAACGTCGCGTTCTTGAACGCCGTGAAATTCTGGATGTGAAGGGTTTTCAGCATGATGTGATCCTCAGATATCCAGGCTGGCTTGCGCGCCGATATGACCGGATTCGCGGCTGGCTTGTTCGATGCCGCTCCAGGCGCCTTGCAGTTCATTGTAGGCGCGGGCTTCTTCGGCCCAGCCTTGGCGTTCGCAGAGGGTGTAGAGGCGGTAGGTGAGCGCGATGATGCTGCTGGTCTTGTCGGGCATTTGCGCCAGCAGGGCGCCGGCGGCGGTTTCGCCGCCCTGGTTCAGGGCGCGGATGAGGTGGTGCTGGGCTTCCCACACTGGGACGCGGCTGTCGCTTTGCGCGGACCAGTCGGTGGGCAGTTCGGCCCACTTGAGCAGGCGCAGTTTGCCGCCGCCGCTGTGCACCACGCCGGCCTCGGCCAGGCCGCTGACGCTGGTGCCCTTGGCGCGGGCCAGCACGTCGGCGTCGCCGTATTTGCCTTCGGCCCAGCCGTGGCCGTCGAACCAGCTCAGGCAGAACTGGGTGTCGGCATCGAAGTCGTCGTCGGACAGGTAGCGGTTGATCAGTTGCAGCGCGGTGCGCACGGTCATCGGCGTGCCGTCGGCTTCCAGCACGGCGGCGTACTGGCTGAAGATGGCCATGCCGGGGCCGATGATGGCCTGCGAGAGGTCCACCGGCGCGACCGGCGAGTTGACGCCGCCACGGGTCATGTCCAGCAGCGCCTCGGGCAGCGCGGCGTTGAGTTCGCGGATGAATTCGCGGCGGGAGATGGTGGCGGCATTGGCGGCGCGAGGGCGGCAGACCAGCACGATGCTGGAGGCCAGGGCGTTGGAGCCACCTGCACGAATACGTCCAGCTCCCTCAGTACGTACAGGCCAGGTACCAGTTAGTGTGAAGCCTGCTTTGAGTACCGCCTCGAGGAAGGTTACCCAGCCGGTGCTGGAAGTGCCGGCTTCGCCATTAGTTTCGGCTTGCTTGAAGGCGTAGTAGATCGTAACCGGAAATGTAGGATGCGCCTGCTGCGCCAAATTGCGCAGCGCCTCAGTCATTCCGTCGAGAAAGAACTGCTCAGCTTGATCTTTTCCTCCTTGACGATGAGACGCTGCTACAAGTTCCTCTGCCTTTGGTACGGCCAATGTAGCGAACAGACCTGGATAAATAGACCTCAACGAGCGACGTAACCAGACATAGAAGAAGTCGGAAAGATCAGCATAGGGAATGTTGTCATAGTACGGTGGATCAGTAGATACGAGCCTTCCTTCGCTTATCCGTTGAGTCTGGGCATCGGCCTGTACAGCATGACCACTGCCTTCCTTTGGGAGGTCTCGCACTGACATAGACCCCTTATCAATTGCCGTCTCAAAACTGCCACCCGCGTTAGCAAACGGGTTTGATTCCGCAAAGTCCCAAACCATCGGAATAGCCTGGCGAGCAAAGGTCTCTCGGAACGCACCACGATCATTCATCCAAGATGCGATTGATGAGCCGATATTTGCTACCTTACTGATAGCAAATGTGAGGTACACCCCCACCGCCTCGGCGTAGGCAGTAACGAGGGTGCCGCCCACATCGAGACCACGGCCATCGTCAGGGAAACCGGCTGCCTTGGCATCGACCTTAACCTTGGCGATAGTCTCGGCTACTAGATCCGAAAAGGTGGTCAACGCAACCAGTTGGCGTGAAGTAAATATTTGGTCGAAGCTCGTAAACCCATAGGGCTTTACACCAAGGTACTGGGTGCTTCCTGAAATAGTGACTTCAGGCTTCCATGCCGGATCGGCCTGCTGAGCAATCGCTTCATGTTCAGCCGTTGGCGCTAGATAGACGCGACCTCGCACACCTTCGGCCACGATGGCCATCAGCCGTGAGCCCATGCGTCCGGCGACGCCTTCGGTTTTGATGTACTTGGGCTCAATAGGCGAGTCCGACAAAACACAGCGGAAATTCGCGCCGCGCGCCAACTTAGTGCCGTTCTTTGCGCTCTCCGGCGGCGTGCCCACCTCCACCGTGAAGCGATAGCCACCCTCACCCCCAGCCCCTCTCCCGCCAGCGGGAGAGGGGTGCAGGATTTCCGGCTGCACCCAGGCTTCCTTGCCCGCCTTGCTGGAGAGGATGAAGGTGGAGGCCAGCGGCACCTCGGCGTGGCGGTAGGCGGGGTTGGGGCTGCGCACGGTGCGCGCCCACAGCCAGGCGATGACGGTGAGCTTGTCGCCCTCGTACTGTTTCAGGTCGGGGCGCTCGGCCACCATTTGCGCGGTGACTTCGATGGGCGGGTAGAGCTGGCCGATGCGCTGCTGGGCCTGCTCGCGCATCCAGGCGCCGTAGCGGCGCACATCCTCGGCCAGGCCGCGCGCGCCGGACCAGTCTTCGAACACGTCTTTGGTGGCCTTCTTGCGGCTGCCCTTGTCGGCGGCCACTTCCGGGCCGACCGGTCTGCGCCCGGCGAACTTGGGCGGGATTTCGATCATGGCCTTGTTGATGGTCACCGCCACGGGGTTGAGGTCGGAGGCGTGGCTTTCCAAACCGAGGCGCTGCGCCTCCAGCGGCAGCGCGCCGCCACCGGCGAAGGGGTCGTGGAAGCCGGGCAATTTGTCCGGGTTGAACAGCTCGGCGGCCTGCGGGTGCTTCTTGTTCAGCTCGCAGGTCTCGCGCCAGCTTTTGCGGATCTCGGCGCGGGCCGCTTCCAGCACCGCCTCGTTGTTGGTGTTCTCCCACAGCACCAGGTCTTCGATGATGCGGAACAGGCGCTCGCGCTCGGCGGCGGCCTTCTCCTTGTTCATGCCCCGGCGAAAGCCATCGCGGCTCTCATAGCCGGGGTCGTTGACCATCTGCGCAAAAATCACCGCCCGCGCCGCCGCCAACGGCCGCCGCGCCCACCACAGGTGCAAGGTGCTGGGATGGCCGTGGCGGATGGATTTCTCGCGCGCGGCGGCGACGTTGATCTTGTCCAGCGGCAGCGCGACTTCGATGAGTTTTTTTGGGGTTTTGATGGCTACCACTGATCAATCGTCCTTCTCATGTCCAAGCCGGCCTTCACATCGTCCGCAACCGCTTAGAAAAGTATCTTGTGGCATGTGGGTGGAGTAATCCGAGCACCATTCGCATTGACCCACATGCTCTTCAATGTCAAAACAATCCGTGCAGAACCATTCGTCAGTATCCAGGCAAACAACCGTTTCGTAGCCATCGCACATCCCACAGTCAACACGATTGAAATCGCCTGGATCCTGATAGTGAGTCTCTCTGATTTTTTTGTGCTCATCGAGAACACTATCAACCTCCTCCGGATCATAATCATGATTACATACCGGGCAACTCTCACGGGATTCCGTAAGCAGGATTGGCCTCCCGCAATCCTCATCGACACATTCCAATGTGATGACAGGCGAAGAAAATCCGCATGTGAGGCATTTTCCGACACCAACCCAGACAGGCTTGCCAACTTCGAACGAGTTGAAGCGGCATGATGGGCATTCCATGAAATGGCATCCAGCCCTTTCTGCGTCTGCGATGACGTCCGTCAGCAAAAGGAACTTCGGTTCCAGTGCCTTGGTTTGCTCACGCATACGGTAATCCATATCTCCGATGCTGCCTGCATACTCCTCGAAGTGCTTTACCCACCGCCCTGTCAACAGTCGGCGCAGGTGAAGCCAGCCCTTGGCGTGGTCGGAAACAATTCGCTCCATTTCCTTCCTGGCTTCATCCCCATCCCCGAGTGCCGCGTGGGCGAAATGAACCATTTGGTTGCGCTCTTTTCGCAACCCGTTGAAGCATTTCAATTCATCATCTGTAAGCCCATCGCCAACAATTTTGGCCAAACGCTTATTCGCTTCATCAAGTGCTACCGACTTGAAGTCACCGCGCAGGAATTTTGCCTTATCTGCTTCATCAGGCTTGGCTACGATCAGCGACCAATGCTCCTTCAGAAGGCGCGCCTTCAAAAGCAGCTCAACTGCGCTATAGAAATTGATGACCGAGTACTTCGGGTGCGCCTGCAGATCGTCGATGGAGCGCCCCAGAAAATCGAAGGCGTTGCGGATCAGTGAGTCAAAAATGCCGTCATGCATCATGCCGTTCCACCTATCGCCATTGCACGGGGCGTTGGAGTACGAAGCCATCCGGTTTGATGACCTGATCGGGAAGCTGGCTATCCGCCAGTTTCTTGCGACCAATGGTGAAGCAAGCGTTGGCCGCCTCGGCCAAGCGTGTGGAGTGCCGATTCGGTGGGGAAGCGATGATGACGCGCTTGCCAGGGAACCGCTGCCGGATCACCTGAACCGGCGGCACGAGATCACTATCGGCCGAGACGATGATGGCGGTGTCGAAGGCATCGTCCATGGCATCGGTCAACAAACGCACGGCGATGTTGACGTCGGTCATCTTCTCTTCGCTATGCGTCCACGTCGTCTGGCAACGGCGGCAGGACTTCGGTTTGCTCAGATATTGGCCGAAGGTGATCTCCACGCCGGGCAAGGTTTCCACCGCCTCCAGATAGGTTTGCTGCCTCAGATGCTTGTCGGGATCGGCAGTGTTGCTGCCAATGCGGGCCGTGAAGTAGCGTGTTCCGACCAAGGATTGATCGGGCTTGAGCAGGTTGGCGATCAGCTTGGCAGGGTCGAGCCAATAGTAACGACGCAGGCCGCTATCCCGAAGGCCGAAAAACAGGTTGAAGCCGTCGATGTAGCCGATGACCCGGTTCATGATTCTCTCCTGGTCAACGGGGTCACGCTACAGGAGGCTCTGCTTGACAAATGCTTGGTTGAGCCTAATATTAGGCGCACCCCGCCGAGGATAGTATCCCCGGCCCGACGCCTCCCTTGTGGAGGCGTTTCTCTTTCAGCCAAGCTCTCTGCTTGGCAAGCCCCGCCGGGGATAGCATCCCCGGCCCGACGCCCGCCTCGTGCGGGCGTCTCTTTTTGCCTAGTCGCAGCATGCCGTTGGGTTGCGGTGACGGTCACGAGGCGGCATCCGGCAGCAAGCCCGCCAATGCCTGACGAACGCGGTGCTCGTCATCCGCCGACAACCGGCCCAGCTCGCCCCGCACCAGCCGCAGGTCGAGCGTGAACAGCTTGAAGCGAACTTTCGATGGCGCCGGCAGGCCGGCGGCGGCAAGGTCGGCGATCTCGACATCCATCGGCCAGGGCGGATTCCCGGCCGAGGTGATCATGGCCATGACGGCATGACCGGCGGGCGCGTTGAAGCGGGTGCGGTCGGAGAGCACCAGGGCCGGTCTACGCTTGCTGGCCAGGCGATCCGTAAAGGGGAATGGCACGCGCACGACGGCGAAGGCGTGGCAAACTTCGCGCGAGTCCGTGGCGTCGGCTTCAGAGATCATGGTAGGCCCGCTCATCGGCCGCGCCCGACCATTCCGAGAGCGTGCCTTCCAGGGCGCGCAGGTAGGGCAGATCGACCGGATCGAGACGGCGCACGCGGGCCGAACCGTCCTCGGCCAGTTCCCAGGCGATCAGGTCGCCGGGGCCGACCTGCATGGCGGCGCGGATTTCCTGCGGGATGGTGGTCTGGCCCTTGGCGGTGATCTTGGCGACGGCGATCATTGGCATTCTCCGGTAAGGATCGCATTACATCCTTACAGTAGTGGTGGCACTGCATCAGGGCAAGCTGGCCCCACTTCCGGGCGATGCGCCTGGTCGAGGTTTCGCTGACTTGACGGGCGGGCATCGGGTTCCTTCATGTCGCTGGGAATGTCGCCCCGTATCGCCCGAAAATATTCGCTAATTCAATGGCTTGTTTGCTGGATCAGACGAATCCTGTCCCGGAAAATGTCGCTGGCCCTTGGCATCAGGGAGGGGAGGCCTTGGCCAGCAAGCGGTCGATCCGGTAGGTGACGGCGACGACGCCACGCTCCGGTTCCTGGGTGAACGGCTGCCGGATGTAGTGCGGCCCGTTCACGGTGTCGCCGTCGACCAGGACGATGGCCAGCCAGAACTTGTCGCCCTGGTTGAGCGCGGTGCAGATTTCGTTGCGGGTGACGATGATTTCGCCAGCGTCCTTGGCGCGGCCCTTGACCTCGATGTGGCGGGGTTCGGGCAGGGTTTCGTCGTTTCCGGCCGGCGGCCAGGCGGTGATGTCCCAGCCGCATTTTTCCGCCGACACGTCCTTGACGCTGTTCCCGATGGCCTGCTCGTGGGCAATGACGGCCTGCATGGCGCGCATTTCGATGTGCCGGCGGGCAAGGGCATCGACCGCGAAGGCCGGTGGCGCGTCACCGCGCAGTTGCCGGAGCAGACCAGCCGGGATGACCAGGGCGCCACCGATGATGACCGGGGTGGCGGAGATGATGTGACCCATGGCGTCCAGCTCACGCTGGCGGCTGTCCAGGCGGGCAGCCAGTTCTTCTGCCCGGCGGTGCAGTTGCTGCGGCTGCATACGAGGTTGCCGGCCGGCGGCGACTTCCTCGTCCAGCCGGGCGGCGCGGGCAGACAGGTAATTGATTTCCTTGACCAGTCGTTCCTGGACGGCACGGCGGATGCGGTCGATCTGGTGTTCGCGGCGGGTGCGCACTTCCTGGTAGTGGATCGGCGCCAGGACAGTGGCAGCGTGCTCGCGGGCGTGGGTCTGGACGCCGGCGCTGAGCCAGGGCTGGTCGCGGATGGCATCCAGAAGCGGCAGGTCGGCTGTCGCCAGGGGTTCCAGGTCCAGGTGCGGCGCCCAGCCGGCGAAGGATGCCTGGCCGTTGGCGCTGATGCGCACGAACTGGATGCGACGAGACAGCAGATGCGCTGCACCTTCCTCGTCACCGGCGGAACCGTCGCGCACGGCATGATCAATGATGAACAGCAGCGAGGGTTCGGTACCGTCATCGGCCGGGTCGACCATGATGCTGCCCTGGCGCAGCGATTTGCCGGTCTGCTGGAGGGTCAGGTCGATCAGGGCGGCCATCAGCGGGTGGGCGGGGTGTACCAGGTCGGCTTCAGGCTTGCCCTCGACGTGGATCCCGGCCTTGTCGAAGCAGATGCGGCTGTAGCGTTTGAGCACGGCGGTGCGGCCGGTGCTGATCAGCCGGTCACGTTCGCGCAGGGTGGCCGGCACGTGCGGAATCTCGTAGCGGTGGCCCTCGCGGCGGCGGGCATCACCGCCGATGCGGGCGAAGGCCTCCAGGAAGAAGCTGCGCAGGAAGTAGGGCTGCAGCTTGCGCGCTTCGGCCTTGTCCATTTCCTCCTTGATATGGAACAGGTGTTCCATGCTCATGGCGTTGTCGACCAGGGCGTTGCGCTGGATGATGTCTTTCAGGTGCTCGCTGTCCAGGGCGCCGTCGATGACCTGGTTGAGACGGTCACGGACGTCCGGTCGTTCGCCATAGCGGATGGAGTCGATCAGCAGTTCCTTCAGCGAGACGCCCTCGAAGGCTTCGCCGAGAATGTCGAAGACCTGGCCACCCAGGGCTTCGCGCTCAACTTCAAGTTTTTCGAACAGGCGCAGGAAAACATCGCCTTCGCGGGTGTCGGCGGCGACCAGGTTCCACAGGTGGCAGACTTCGCGCTGGCCGATGCGGTGGATCCGGCCGAAGCGCTGTTCCAGGCGATTGGGATTCCACGGCAGGTCGTAGTTGATCATCAGGTTGGCGTTTTGCAGGTTGACGCCCTCGCCGGCGGCATCGGTGGCGATCAACACCAGTACGCCCTTGTCCTGGCGGAATCGGTCCTGCCGCAGGCGCCGCTCTTCACGCGCAACACCGCCATGGATGGTGACCACGGCCTCGGGATTGCCCAGCGTGTCGATGACCCGGGCGCACAAGTAGTTCAGGGTGTCGCGCTGCTCGGTGAAGATGATCAGCTTGCGCCGCTGGCCGTGGCGATCGTGCATTTCCGGTGCGTCCAGCAGTTGCGACAGTTGCCGCCATTTGCTGTCGTTGCCCGACGCCACCAGGGTGCGGGCCTGTTGCTCAAGGTCGAGAAGGCTGAGGATTTCCGCTTCCAGCTCAGCCAGGGTTTCCGCCGTGGTCGCCTGGCTGACGATCTGGTCGGCGTAGGCTTCGTATTCCTCGGCGCTGAGTTCGTCCTCGGCTTCATCAAGGTTGTCGGGCAGTTCCAGGCGCCGGCGCAGGTACAGCTCGGCCTCCTCTGCGGTCGCCCGGCCCTCGGCAAGCGCCTTGCGTTCGTCAAGCTCGGTCTGCAGTCGGCTGCGGCGGCGTTTGAGTGACTGGTAGATGGCCTCCGGGCTGGATGCCAGGCGCCGCTGCAGGATGGTGAGGGCAAAGCCGATGGTGCCCTTGCGCTTGTTGTCGAGCCGGTCGGCGCGATTCATCTCTTCGCGCACATAGGTGGTGACCTGGTCGTAGAGATCGGCCTCGGCCGCGGACAGTTCGTACTGGGCGGTATAGGCGAAGCGTTCGGGGAACAGTGGCGTGCCATCGAACTTGACCAGCTTTTCCTTGACCATGCGCCGCATGATGTCGCCGACATCCACCTTCTTGACGCCGTCGCGGAACCGGCCATGGAAGCGGTCGCCATCAAGCAGGGACAGCCAGAGCTGGAAATCGGCTTCCTTGCCGTTGTGCGGGGTCGCCGTCATCAGCAGGAAGTGCCGGCACAGACCGCCGAGCTGCTCACCAAGCTGGAAGCGCTGGGTACGTTTGACCTCGCGCCCGGTATAGGTGGCCGACAGCTTGTGGGCTTCGTCGACGATGATCAGGTCCCACTCGGTCTGGGCCAGTTTGCTGCGGTAATCTGGATTGCGGGCGAGCTGGTCCAACCGGGCGATGAGCTGGTCCTGTTCGGCGAAGTAGTTGCCGGCCACTGACGCTTCCTGGCGTTCGCGGCTGAAAATCTCGAAAGCCAGGCCGAACTTGTCTCGCAATTCGTCCTGCCACTGGTTGACCAGGGAGCCGGGGGCAACGATCAGGATGCGGCGGGCATCGGCGCGCATCATCAGCTCGCGCACCAGCAGGCCGGCCATGATGGTCTTGCCGGCTCCCGGATCATCGGCGAGCACATAGCGCAACGGTTGGCGCGGCAGCATGTGTTCGTAAACGGCCGAGATCTGGTGCGGCAGCGGCTCCACGTTGGAGGTGTGCACCGCCATCATCGGGTCGAACAGGTGCGCCAGGCGGATGCGAAGTGCCTCGGCGGCGAGCCTGAATTCGGTGCCGTCGGCATCGAAGGCCCAGGACCGTGTGGTGGTGGCGATGGCCAGGCGCGACTCATCGGTGCGGAACAACAGGCGCTCGGCGAGCCTGCCGCTACTGGTGCGGTAGATAACCGTGGTGGCGTCGGGTCCGGTTGGGTCGACTGCAACCACGTTCACCGGGCCGGAGGGGTCGATACCCTCGACCTGGGTGCCAACGACAAGGTCTTCGAGCGTGAGCATGGGGTCCCTGCGGTATCTGGTTGTAACGGGCATCTGCGATCGCCTCCCTCGACTCGCAGGCCGGGCACGCGGATGTCTACGTTTTCACGGTCGAACAGTGTAGCCGGGTGCGACGACGACGCTGTTGGGGCCTTGGCATGGCGACGTCGCCAGAAGTCTATCGGTGTGCGTGTGGCACGACCGGCCAGTGCCATGCCCGAAGGCGCCGGGTTTTCATCTTCAGCGCATGTTCGCCGACCTAGTCTGGCGGCAGGCTACAGCGCGGCACTGCCACTTCCCCGACACTGCAACTACTTGAGAGCGCAGCATGACCAGGCCGGAACCGTTCGAGGTGATTGTCGTTGGCGCCGGCCCGGCGGGCTTGGCTGCGGCACTGTATCTGGCGCGCTTCCGGCGTTCCGTGCTGGTCGTGCACGATGGCCAGAGCCGCGCGCTCAGGATTCCGAAAACCTACAACGTTCCCGGGTATCCGGAAGGAATCGCCGGCGTCGAGCTGGTCCAGCGGTTGACCGATCACGCTGTCGAGTTCGGGGCGGTGATCGTCGAGGCGCAGATCCGCTCGGCGCAGCGCTCAGGTAAAGGTTTCATGCTGACGTCTGCCGATGGCCGGCGCTGGGGCAGCCGGGCGCTGATCCTGGCGACAGGCATCCGTCTCAATCAGGTCGATCTTCCGCACGCCGAGCACGAAGCTGCGATCAGGGCAGACATCCTGCGCTACTGCCCGGTCTGCGATGGCTATGAACATATCGACAGCAAGATCGGCGTCATCGGCTGCGACTCCAACGGCGCGGCCGAGGCCCTGTTCCTGCGCCAGTATTCGCGCGACATCACTTTGATGCCGCACAGCCATTCCGAGCTGAGCCGGGAACAGATCACCGAACTGGATGAGGCCGGAATTGCCGTGGTGCAAGGCGCGCTGCGCTCGCTGTCGCCGCAGGGTGATCGCGTCGACGTCGTGCTCGACGGCCATGATCGCCCGCTGTCGTTCGATGTCCTGTATCCCGCCCTGGGCACGCGGCCTCGCAGCGAGCTCGCCGCCGGCCTCGGCGTGGTGGTGGCAGACGACGGCTGCGTCGACGCCGGGGCTGTCAGACAGACCAGCGTGCCCGGCTTGTTCGCCGCCGGAGACGTGGTCGAAGGCCTGGATCAGATCAGTGTCGCCATCGGCCATGGCGCCCTGGCAGCGACCAGTGCCCACAACTGGCTGCGCGAATGCGACCGGCACACGCTGCAGGCAGCCGGTCGCAAGAAGCCAAGTTAGGCTGTCGCATGCGTGCCCAGGTGTGACTGATGAAGGGCAGTGCGCAAACGGGAAGCAGGGCAGGCCGACACGCGACTGGCAAAGGACAGGGCGTGAGATCTCCAGTGGAGCCGGCACGCCCAGTTGCAGGCAAGATTGCGTGAGGCCCGCGCAGATTCATGCCACTCGGCTTCATCGAAATCGCAGGCGATTCACGACTCGGGTCGTGGGTTGCGCCGGTAGGCATCGCAGCGCAAGGCGGCCTACAGACGGCGCACCGGGTTCGATGCGGTACCCCATCGTTCGGTAGCCGCGCTGGCGCTTGTGCCACATCCGCAGCAGGGTTGGATGCCCCGTGTCGACAAAGTCGATGATGCGCACGTCGGTTTTGCTGGCGTGTTCCCGGTGCAGGCGGCCGGCGTATTGTTGGAGCGTGCCTCGCCACGAGACGGGCATCGCCAGGACCAATGTGTCCAGAGGCGGGTGATCGAAGCCTTCGCCGACCAGTTTTCCGGTGGCCAGCAACACGCGCGGAGCGTTTGGCGGCAAGGCATCGAGCTCAGCGATCAGCGCGGCGCGTTGCTTCTTCGACATCCGTCCATGCAGCACGAATGGTTTTGGAACATCGTCAACCAGGGCAGCCCGGATCGCGTCAATATTCTCGGTGCGTTCGGTCAGCGCCAACACCCGGCGACCTTTCCGGAAAGCATCGGTGATTGCGCTGGCGATGGCGGCCGTGCGGACCGGGTCTTGTGCCAGATGCCGGAAGACATCCTGGATGCCGACATCCGGCGGCAGGGCAATCGGCGATTCGATCAACTGTGGCATCACCGCAAGATCCTGCGGTGCCTCAAGAGGCTGCGCTGCCCTGTGACGGATCGGCCCGCACTGCATGAAGATGATGGGATGCTGGCCATCGCGGCGGATTGGCGTTGCCGTCATCCCGACCACGTATTTCGCCTTCGCGCGTCGCAGGATGGCCTCGAAGGAGACCGCGCCGACGTGATGACATTCGTCTACGATCAGTTGACCGTAGTTCTCCACAAGCGGATCGACTTGGCCTTGACGCGAAAGCGATTGCATCACGGCGATATCGATCCTGCCGGTGGGCTGGTTCTTGCCGCCACCGATGACGCCGATCATCTCCTTGCCTGCGTCCAGAAATGCGGCAAGGCGCGCCTGCCACTGCTTGAGCAGTTCGGTGCGATGCACCACAACCAGGGTATTCACGCCGCGCCTGGCGATGATCGCTGCCGCCGTCACCGTTTTGCCGAAGGCCGGCGGCGCGCAAAGTACACCGTGATCGTGATCAAGCATCGCTGCTGCGGCGATTTCCTGATCCGGGCGCAGCATGCCGCCGAAGCCGACGCCGATGGGTTCACCGGTGTGGCGTTCGTCGCGCAGCTCGATGCGAATGCCGTTGACCACCAACAGTTCGCGGGCTGCGTCCAAGCAGCCGCGCGGCAGAGCAATGTGCTGTGGAAAGTTTTCGGCGCAGCCGATGATGCGCGGCTTGTCCCACACTGACATCCGCATTGCCTGAGCCCGGTAGAACTCCGGGTTCTGAAAGGCGGCAAGTCGCACCAGACGGTTGGCCAACGATGGCGGCAGTTGCGCCTTCTCGAAGTAGACCCGATTGGCCAGCGTCACGGTCAGCGATTCGGGCATCAGCCCAGCCAGCTTGGCCGATGTCTTCTCCTGCTTCCACGGCGTGGCCAGGTCCTCCTCGCCGATGAAGGTCACGTCCAGCGGGTGCACGCCACCTGTCGCTTGAAGGATGGTCGGCTCGATGTCGTGGCCTGACATCCGCGCGGCGGCGGCAAGGAATCCCCACTGGTCGGCATAGGGTTGCAGTTGGGCATCCACGAACACGCTGAAACCAAGCTCGCGTGGCTTCTTCTGCAAGGGCAGGGCGATCAGGTTGCCGAAGCCACCCTTGGGCATGGTGTCCTGGTTCGGGAACAGCCGGTCGTAGGACGTCAGCTTCAGTTGCTGCGTGCGTGTGCAGGCGTGACTGATGATGGCGGTGCCAAGGCGACGTGCATCGCGCGCCGACACGGCACTGGCGAAGAACACCCAGGCGTGCGCGCCCTGGCCGGAGCGGGAAATCTCCAGGGCCGCTGGCACGCCGAGCTCGGAGCAGGATTCCATGAAAGCCTTGGCGTCCTCACGCCAATCGGCACCGTCAAGATCGACCGCCAGAAAATGACAGGTGTCGCCTTCCAGCAGCGGGTAGACGCCGACCGTGTGCTTGCCGGCGAGGTGGTCGTAAATCACCGCATCGGTCAGTGGCTGCAAGGCGCGGTGAGCGCAGTCGCCGCACTTGATGCGCGGCTTCTCGCAGATTCCGGCACGCCACTCGTTGGCACAGGCCGGGGCGTAGCCAGACTTGCCGCTGGTCTTGCCTTCCCAGCGGATCGGATACACATCCGAGCGACCGCGAAACAATGTGCGGAACAGTGCCACCTTCTCGTCGGCGGTCAGCCGAGAGGGCTCCGCAACCGTCGCCATTCCAGATTCGGGCGGCAAGCGCCACGCGATGCCATGCTCATCCAGCAGTCCGGTCAGGCGTGCGATCTGCGTTCGCAGCGCCGCGAGTTCATCCTGATCGGCCATCGAAACCGGCCCGGGCAAGCAGATAGTCCATTTCATCGCCCACGCCATAGCCGACGTTGTGGCTGACACGGCGTACCGCGTCCAGGCGTGCCAGAACTTCCTGCCTGCGGTTATCCGGCAAGGCGGTGACGGCTTTGATCGCCTGCTCGAACATTCGCACCAGCGCATCGAAATAGCCTTCGTCCTGCAAGCCCAGGCTGTCACTGAAGCCTGCGGCGCACTCGCAATAGAACACCATCAGTTCGACCATGCCTTCGGGCTGGCCGATGGCTTTCTTGTAGTCGGAAATGGCTTTCTTGGCTTTGGCGACGGATGTGTCCTGATTCCTGGACACATCCGGCCACAACCAGCGGGCGAGCGTGGCTTTATAGGGTTTGAGCACATCGCCACCCAAGGCCAATCGAGCGTGCAGGAAGGCCTGGTTGTCCTTGCTGGCGGCATACAAATCCTGAACCAGGGCGATGAGGTTGGCATGATCGAAGTCGACCAGCGCCTTCTTGACGTCGATCCAGCTTGGGGTGGTTTTCGGCTTGGCGGCCATGCGTGATGTGTCCTTTGCGTCAGACGTGGTGAACAGGGTGGCTATCGCGCCTCGATAGCGCAGATTGGCGCAGGCAGCTTCGGCGTTGAACGATTGCGTTGTTGCGTGCCAAGGTCCTGTCTGATCAGCCAGCTCTCAGCCTTGAACGTTACTTGCCAACTGTAGAGTTCGCTGCGGACACGGCCTGCAGCGCATCAGCGCCGTGGCCAGCCGCGGCAGCATATCGCGCAGGATGGACCGGTGGTTGCAGCTTCAGGCGGCTTCGGCGAGATAGCGCCGCGCGTACTTGTTCTGCCGCAGGGCGTGATAGACAGCGCTGATGGCGCACTTGAGGTTGACGAGTACTACGTCCGCCGGTGTGTACCATGGGGCCGACGCGGCGGCTGCCCGCAAGTCGAACGGGGAACCGAAGCGGTTCGTTGCCGCACAACCGCCAATCTGAATGCCGTCCCGGCGCCGGCCAGCAAGACCGCACCCGCAGGGCAGACGCCCGGCACCGTGCGCATCCGGGCGTTCGCGCAAAGAAAAAGGGCCTGGATGTCATCCAGGCCCTTGATTCTGGTGGAGGCGGCGGGAATCGAACCCGCGTCCGAAAGTGCTCCATCCCCGGCACTACATGCTTAGTGCGCCGTTTATTCTCATCTTCCGGCAACACGACGCACGAAGCGCACCGGAGGACCAGCCTGCTTTGTTTAACCCGCTACCGACAGGCGGCAGTCGCGGGCGGTCCTGTGACAGTGACCCAGACTCCACAGGCACAGGCACGAGTGGGTCCGGGGCTTAGGCCTTAAGCGGCCAGTGCGTAGTTGTCGTCGTTGGCAACTATAAGTTTGTCACTTGATTTACGAGGTGAGTGACGACCTCGGCATGCGCCAAGTGATTTTGCGACCCCCGTCGAAGCCAAGTCGCCCCCTTGACGTGGATGATTATGGGGCCGGGCGGCTGCCGGAACAAGGGCAGGCGTGCCCGGGTGTCGGGCCGGTTGCCGCCAGTTCATGCCAGCACCGCGGCTGTTGTCGAGGCGTCGCCATCCTGGACGCTGGCCACCTGGTCGGCCTGTTCGGCATTGAGCACGGCCAGTGCCTGCCAGCCATCGCCGTCGGCGCTGGCCCAGACGATTTCGCCCAGGGCGCGGTCTTCGGCGGAAAGCACCTTGGCCAGCGCGGGCGGTGGTTTGCCGGGGCCGTGCAGGCGGAAGGCGGCGCGCTTGCTCTGGCCGAGAAAGTGCATGCGCGAGACGATTTCCTGGCCCGGGTAGCAGCCCTTCTTGACGCTGAAGGCCTGCAGCCGCTCCAGCGACAGCCACTGTGGCACGAACTGTTCGGAGGCCGGTTCGCCGGCGCCGATGTAGGCAATGCCGGCGGCCAGGTCGGCCAGGTACCAGCGCGCCAGGATCTGCGGATCGACGGCGGCATCGCCGCCGGGCAGGATGATCGCCTCGCGCTGCGGGTCCAGCGCCAGCCGGGCCACGGCGGCGGCATCGTCGTCCGGATTCATGATGGGCCGGTTGATGGCTGCGTCACCCGGCGCCAGCCGGCCGACCACCTGCAGGTCCTCGCGCACCTGCAGCGTGAGCTTGCTGCGGAACACGAAGCGCTGCATCTGGCCGCGCAAGGCGTCGGCGCCGCCGGCCGGCAGCCACAGCAGCCAGTCGTCGGCCGCTTGCCGGTACAGGGCGAAGAAGGCCACCAGGCGGCCCTTGGCTGTGAGCCAGCCGCTCCACTGCCACTGGCCGTCGGCCAGGGTGGCGCTGTCGCTCATCACCTGGGCCTGGATGAAGGCGGCGGCGTCAGGCCCGTGAAGCTGGAGGAGTTGGCTTCGAATCAGTCGTGTCTGCATGTTTTTCAGGGGAAATCAGTGCCTTTGCTGCGGTGCGCCACTTGCGGCGCCGGAGAGTTAAGCATTAGGCTTAACCTAATCACATTCAAGGCCGCCATGCACGATTCCGACTCCCTCGACGACGCTCCGACCCCGCCGGCCAAACCGGCGCCGGCGCCTGAGCGAGCCGAGGAGATCGGCGGCCGGAAAGGACCGGAACCGACCCGGTACGGGGACTGGGAAAAGAACGGTCGTTGCATCGATTTTTGAGCGTGCCGTCGGCCCGGATGAGCCGGGTTGGCGCGCGCCCGCTGGACGGAGAATTACCCATGCGTGCTCGGCCCTTGTCGCCGCATCTTCAGGTCTATCGCTGGCCATTGTCGATGGCCATCTCGGTGTTGCACCGCGCCAGCGGCGTGTTCCTGTCACTGGGGGCGGTGATCCTGGTTTGGTGGCTGTATGCCGTCGCCCGCGGTGGCGCCGCGCATGAGGCCTTTCTTGCCTGCATCAATTCCTGGCTGGGCTGCATCGCCCTGTTCGGCTGGACGGCAGCGATGATGCTGCACCTGCTCAATGGCGTGCGGCACCTGTTCTGGGATGTCGGCATGGGCTTCAGCCGCGAGCGCACCCAGGCCACCGGCTGGGCGGTGCTGATCGGCGCCGTGGTGCTGACCAGCGTGATCTGGCTGCTGGCCTGGAGGGCGATGTCATGAGTACTCCGGCGCAGGGCAAGATCGTCCGCAACGACATGCGCGCTCCGCTGAAGAAGGCGCGCGGCCTGGGCTCGGCCAAGGGCGGCACTGGCCATTTCTGGTGGCAACGGGTCACTGCTGTGGCCCTGGTGCCGCTGGTGATCTGGTTCATCTTTCTGGTGCTGGGCCTGATCGGCCAGGACGAGTTCGTAGTGCGTGCGCGCCTGGCCGAACCGTTCACCGGCACCTTGCTGATCCTGCTGGTCACCGCCACCTTCTGGCACGGCCAGATGGGGCTGCAGGTGGTGATCGAAGACTACCTCCACAACCGGCTGGGTTTTGCACTGCAGATCGCGGTGAAGTTCCTGGCCGCCATCGGCATCATCCTGGCCGCCCTGTCGGTCATCCGGATCGCCCTTGGCAGCTGATGGGAAACCCAGACGAATGACTGCTTACAAGATTCACGAACACCAGTACGACATGATCGTCGTCGGCGCCGGCGGTGCCGGCCTGCGCGCTACCTTCGGCCTTGCCGAGAAGGGTTTCAACACCGCCTGCGTGACCAAGGTGTTCCCGACCCGCTCGCACACCGTGGCCGCCCAGGGCGGCATCGCCGGTGCCCTGGGCAACATGGGCGAGGACGACTGGCGCTACCACTTCTACGACACGGTCAAGGGTTCGGACTGGCTCGGCGACCAGGACGCGATCGCCTACATGTGCAAGGAAGCGATCCCGGCGATCATCGAACTGGAGCACTACGGCGTGCCGTTCTCGCGCACCGAGGATGGCCGCATCTACCAGCGTCCGTTCGGTGGCATGACCACCCGTTTCGGTGAAGGCCCGCCGGCCCAGCGCACCGCGGCTGCGGCTGACCGCACCGGCCACGCCATGCTGCACACGCTCTACCAGCAGTCGCTGGCCCACGATGCCCGCTTCTTCGTCGAATACTTCGCGCTCGACCTGATCATGGACGAGGAGGGCGCCTGCCGCGGCGTGCTGACCCTGGACATGGCCACCGGCGAACTGCACCTGTTCCGCGCCCAGGGCGTGGTGCTGGCCACCGGCGGCTACGGTCGCGCCTACTTCTCCTGCACCTCGGCCCATACCTGCACCGGTGACGGCGGCGGCATGGCGCTGCGTGCCGGCCTGGCGCTTCAGGACATGGAATTCGTGCAGTTCCATCCCACCGGCATCTACGGCGCCGGCTGCCTGATCACCGAAGGCGTGCGTGGCGAAGGCGGCATCCTGCGCAATGCCAGCGGCGAGCGCTTCATGGAGCGCTACGCGCCCAGCGTCAAGGATCTGGCGCCGCGCGACATGGTCAGCCGCTCGATGACCATCGAGATCCGCGAAGGCCGCGGCTGCGGTCCGCTCAAGGACCACATCATGCTCGACCTCACCCACCTGGGCGCCGAGGTGATCAACGAGCGCCTGCCGGGCATTTCCGAAACCGCCAAGATCTTTGCCGGCGTCGACACCACCAGGGAGCCGATCCCGGTGCTGCCGACCGTGCACTACAACATGGGCGGGATCCCGACCAACTATCACGGCGAAGTGGTGCAGCTTCGCGACGGCAATCCCGATGCCGTGGTGCCGGGCCTGTATGCCATCGGCGAGGCCGGTTGCGTTTCCGTGCATGGCGCCAACCGCCTGGGTTCCAACTCGCTGCTGGATCTGGTCGTATTCGGCCGCGCGGTCGCCCACCGCTGCGCCGAAACGCTCAAGCCCAATGCCCGGCACAAGCCGCTGCCGGCCTCGGCCTGCGATCAGGCCCTGGCCAATCTGGATCACCTGCGCCATGCCAAGGGCGAGCTGCGCACGGCCGACATCCGCCTGGACATGCAGCGCACCATGCAGAACGACGCGGCGGTATTCCGCACTGCCGAAACCCTGCAGGAAGGCGTGACCAACATCGGCCGGGTCTACGACAGCTTCGAACAGGTCAATGTCAGCGACCGCTCGCTGATCTGGAATTCCGACCTGATCGAGACGATGGAACTGCAGAACCTGCTCGGCCAGGCCGTGGTCACCATGGTCTGTGCCGAGAATCGCAAGGAATCGCGTGGCGCCCATGCCCGCGAGGACTTCACCGAACGCGACGACGTCAACTGGCACAAGCACACCCTGTGCTGGATCGACGACAAGGGCCAGACTCGGATCGACTACCGGCCGGTGCATATGTACACCGGTACCGACGAGGTCGATCCGGTGCCGCCCAAAGCCCGCGTTTACTGAACCAGACAATTACTCGGAGCCAGACCATGGCCGAATTCACGCTTCCAAAGAACTCGAAGATTGGCAAGGGCAAGACCTGGACGGCGCCTGCCGGCGCCACCAATGTCCGCCGCTTCAAGGTTTACCGGTGGGATCCCGATGACGATGCCAATCCGCGCACCGACGTCTACGAAATCGACATGGATAGCTGCGGTCCGATGGTGCTGGACGCGTTGATCAAGATCAAAAACGAGATCGACCCGACGCTGACCTTCCGCCGCTCCTGCCGCGAGGGCATCTGCGGCTCGTGCGCGATGAACATCGACGGCCGCAACACCCTGGCCTGTACCAAGGCCATCGACGACATCGGTGGCGAGGTCGGCGTGTATCCGCTGCCGCACATGGAAGTGGTCAAGGATCTGGTGCCGGACATGACCCATTTCTATGCCCAGTACGCCTCGATCCAGCCCTGGCTGAAGGCCGACACGCCGGCCGATCCCGACCGTGAGCGCCTGCAATCGCCTGCAGACCGCAAGAAGCTGGATGGCCTGTACGAATGCATCCTGTGCGCCTGTTGTTCAACGGCCTGCCCCAGCTACTGGTGGAACTCGGATCGCTACCTGGGCCCGGCCGTGTTGTTGCAAGCCCATCGCTGGATCGTAGACAGCCGCGACGAGGCCACCGGCGAGCGCCTGGATCAGCTTGAAGATCCGTTCCGCCTGTACCGTTGCCACACCATCATGAACTGCACCAACACCTGTCCCAAGGGCCTGAATCCGGCCAAGGCGATCGGTGAGATCAAGCAGTTGTTGGTCGAGCGCCGCGGCGCCTGACGGCGCGGCGATCGGGAGTAGTGCGATGCCGATGACCTTGCCCTTGCTGGTCCGCATCGCCGCCGTCTTCCTGCTCGTTGCCGGTGCCGCCGCCTTGCTGTTGTCGGTCCGGTTGCTGGTCAATGCCGACGGTCTGGTACAGGTGCTGACCGGCATCGCACTGGCGATCAATGGCATCGCCCTGGCGCTGCTGGCCTGGTCGCCGGCGGTGCTCAACCGGGCGCCGAAGCACTGGCAGGCGATCATCCTGTTCTTTGCCCTGGCCGTGGCCATCGAACTGGTCAAGCGCGCCCTGTGACGGTTCCTGCCGCCATCGATCCGGTCCGGGCCCGGCGCCTGCACTGGCACTGCCGGCGCGGCATGCGTGAGCTTGACCAGTTGTTCGAGCGGCGACTGGCGCAGTTGCTGGCCGCGGCTGACCTGGCCGGCATTGACCGGTTCGAGCGCCTGCTCGAATGCGAGGACGACCAGCTTTGGCGCTGGTGCATGGGCCGCGAGCGCCCTGACAGCGCCGATCTGGCGGCCGAGATCGATGCCATCCGCGCCGGCGATCAGGCTTGAACTGAAACCTTCCCGCTGGCAGCGCGCCCTGGTGGCGACGCTGCTGATGGCGGCCTCCATCTCCCTGCTGGCGGCACCCTGGCCGCTGTGGCTGCGCATCCCGGCGCTGTCGTTGCTTGGCCTGCTGGCCGGCTGGCAGTGGCAGCGCCGGCGACGGCTGGGCAGGCCTGATCTGATCGTGTGGCAGGGCGATGGCACCTGGTGGCTGTCCTGGCCGGGCCGGTCCAGGCCGGTGCCGGCGCGGTTGCGCCAGGCCCGGGTGGTGGGGCCGCTGTTGGCCCTGGATCTGCTCGAGATTCCCGCGCCTGACGGCATGCCACCGGCTGAATACGGCTGCGGCCGCCACCTGGCCCTGTCGTTGTGGCCGGACAGCGCCGATCCCGACCAGTTGCGCCGCTTGCGCATCCGGCTGCAACGCGAAGGTGGGCCCGGCGATGGCGCGACCGAGGGCGCAGCTGGCGGCTGAGCCGGCAGCGGCAGTGCCCCCGGCTCAAGATTGCTGCTCCTGAGCGCGCCGGTGATTGGCCATTCGGTTAAGCTGCCGGCCCTGATCCGCTGCCACCTGCGCCGTTGCCCTGACCATGTTCCGACCGCTGCCCGTCTGCATCGGCCTGCGCTATACGCGGGCAAAGCGCCGCAACGGCTTCATTTCCTTCATTTCCGCAGCCTCGGTGCTGGGCATCGCGCTGGGCGTGACCGCGCTGATCACCGTGGTCTCGGTGATGAACGGTTTCGAGAAGGAACTGCGCTCGCGCATCCTGGGGATGATTTCCCACGCGACCATTTCCGGGGTCAGCGCCGGCGGCCTGGCCGAGAGCGAATGGCAGGCGGCGATTGACGCCGCCAGCGCCGATGCCCGCGTGGTCGGTGCCGCGCCCTACGTCGAGCGCGAGGCGATGTTGCAGGGCCAGCAGGTGGCCGGTGCGATCATCCGCGGCATCGATCCCGCCCTGGAATTGACCGTGTCGGAGATCGGCCAGGATCTGAAGCAGGGCCGGCTGGATGCGTTGCGCGAGGGCGAGTTCAATATCGTTCTGGGTCAGGAACTGGCCTGGGTACTGGGCGCGCGCCTGGGTGACCGGATCACCGTGCTGGCGCCCGAGGTACGCAGCACGCCGGTGGGCGCGATGCCAACGCTGCGCAGCTTCACCGTGGTCGGCATCTTCGAGGCCGGCATGCAGGAATACGACCGCGGCCTGGCGATGATCCATGTCGCCGATGCCCGCCGCCTGTACCGCATGAGCGACCGCGTCACCGGTGTGCGCCTGAAACTCACCGACCTGTTCCAGGCCTGGCATGTTGCGCGCGAGCTGGCCGACGACCTGGGCGGGCTGTACCGGGTGCGCGACTGGAGCCAGGAAAACGCCAACTTCTTCGAGGCAGTGCGGATGGAGAAGCTGGTGATGTTCATCATCCTGTCGCTGATCGTGGCCGTGGCCGCGTTCAATCTGGTTTCCAGCCTGGTGATGCTGGTGACCGACAAGCAGGCCGACATCGCCATCCTGCGCACCCTGGGCCTGAGCCCTGCGCAGGTGATGGGCGTGTTCATGGTCCAGGGCTCGATCATCGGGGTGTTCGGCACCTTGCTGGGCCTGGCCGGCGGGCTGGCGCTGTCGTTCAATGTCGAGCGCCTGGTGACCTGGCTGGAGCGGGCGCTGGACCGGCAATTCCTGTCGCCGGACATCTATTACATCAGCAAGCTGCCCTCCGACCCGCAGGCCGGCGACATCATCGTGACCACGATCATCGCCCTGGTGCTGGCTGCCCTGGCCACCTTGTATCCGGCTTGGCGCGCCTCGCGCGTGGATCCGGCAGCGGCGCTGCGTTATGAGTAAGCGCCGGTGAGAATCCGTCCCCAAATCCCTCCATCCGCGGCCACTGCCGCCGAATGCTGCCGGCGACGATCTTGCGACGACGAGCGGCTTTACACAGGCTGCGAGTCGACATGAACGGCGATATTGTCCTGGCCTGCAGTGGCCTGTCGATGACCTACAGCGAAGGTGCCATCCGCACCGAGGTGTTGCGCGGCGTGGAGCTGGATGTCCGCGCCGGCGAGACCGTGGCCATCGTCGGCGCCTCGGGGTCGGGCAAGAGCACGCTGCTGCACCTGCTCGGCGGCCTGGACACGCCCAGTGCCGGCCAGGTGCGGGTGATGGGCCAGCCGATGACGCGCCTGGGCGATGCCGCCCGCGGCCGCCTGCGCAATCGCGCCCTGGGCTTCATCTACCAGTTCCACCATCTGCTGCCCGAATTCACCGCGCTGGAGAACGTCGCCATGCCGCTGGTGATCGGCGGCATGGAGGTCGCCGGCGCGCAGTCGCGGGCGCGGGCGCTGCTCGAGCGCGTCGGGCTGTCACAACGGCTGGCGCACAAGCCCGGCGAGCTGTCCGGTGGCGAGCGTCAACGGGCGGCGGTGGCCCGCGCCCTGGTCACGCGGCCGGCCTGTGTGTTGGGTGACGAGCCGACCGGCAACCTGGATGCGCGCAATGCCGGTGCCGTCTACGAACTGATGCTGGAGCTCAACCGCGAGATCGGCACCGCTATCGTCCTGGTCACCCACGATCGCGAGCTGGCGGCGCGCGCCGACCGCGTGCTGGAACTTCTGGAAGGACAACTTCACCCGGCCACCTGACTGGCCTGGCCGACGGGGCAGTTGATTGGCCGCGGTTCGGGGCCGGTGACCACTCATGGCGCCGGTGGCGCTGAGATGTGGTCCTGACATGTGGCGGGACATCGAGGAGGCAGGCATGGCAAAACCTTGGTCAAAGATGAGCGTGCCGGCGGCTGCCGCCGTGGTGATCGGCATGGTCTTGGCCGGCTGCGCGACCACGGCGCGGTTGACGCTGGACCACGACAACGCACCGGTGCAGTACCACGGCCCGCCACTGGACCGGTTGCGTACCGCGCTGCCGCCGGGATGGCCAATCAGGGATGACAGCGTCAGTTCGCTGCTGCAGGCGTTCGAGGAGTTTCATGGCATCGATCGCGGCACGATCCTGGAGGCCGCCTTCCATCGGCATTTCCACGACGACCTGCGCCGGCTGCCGCCCGGCGCCCACTGGCTGCTGAAGCTGGAGATGATCGGCCTGGCCATGCCCGATATCCGGGCCGATCTGATGCAGCCGGTGTTCCTGGTCACCCTGCGGCTGGATGATGCCGATGGCCGCGACCTGTGGCACGGCCGCGAATCAGTGGCGCCGGGTCACCCGTCGACGCCGGCCTTCGACCTGGAGCAGCTCGCCGCAGACCCGGGCTGGCTGTCGGCAGCGTGGCAGGCTGCCGCGGACGAAACGCTGTCCCGGCTGCAGCGCAAGTACCGCGCTGGCGAGCGCGACCGGCGCGAGGGCTACGCGCGTTGACTTGGCCCGGCGGCCGCAACGTCGCCGGGTGCTTGCAGCCGGCCTGGTCGCGCCCAGGTTCAGGCGCCCGGAATCATGCCTCGGAATCAGGCGCTCTGTACGCGGAACTGGGCTGAGCGGCGCGCGATCATGCGCAGCAACAGGCGCTCGGGCAGCAGCTTGGTAATGGCGTGGATGGCCTTGTACTGCAGGCCGCTGACCTGGACCACCTTGCCCTTGAGCACGGCATCGATGCCCTCGCGGGCGACCCGGTCCGAATCCAGCCACATCCATTTGGGCATCTTGTTCATCAGCGCGCGCGAGCCGTTGACATCGTGGAACTCCGACCAGGTGAAGCCCGGGCAGACGGCGCAGGTGTGGATGCCCTGGTCGCGGTACTCCAGTGCCAGCGATTGCGAGAACTTGATCATGAACGCCTTGGCCGCCGAGTACAGGGTGTGGCCGGCGGTGCCCGGGATCAGCCCGGCGACCGAGGCGACATTGATGATGTTGCCGCGACCGCGTTCGAGCATGGTCGGCAACAGGTGCCAGGACAGCTCGATCGGGGCATTGACCATGATCTGCAGGAAATCCCGGTGCTGTTCCCAGTCCTGGTCGAGCAGGTGGCCGGGCAGGCTGTAGCCGGCGTTGTTGACCAGCATTTCCACGTACTGGCCGCGGGCCTTGAGCGCTTCGGCGAGTTTGCGCGGCATGTTCGGCAGGTTCAGGTCCACCGGCGCGATGGTGCTGGCGGTGCCGTGCTGTTCCTTGAGCTGGTCGGCCAGATCCTTGAGGCGGTCGGCCCGGCGGGCAACCAGGATCAGGTCGTAACCGCGTTCGGCCAGGTCACGCGCAAACGCGGCCCCGATCCCGGACGAAGCGCCGGTGATCAGTGCCTTGGGTTTGTGGTTCATGGTTTGCCCCCTGTGGCAGATGTCTTTTTCCAAGCATTCGGTGGGGAGTGGCGGCGACCCGGACCGCATCCGCCCGCCGGTGGTGTCGGCGGACAGTGTTGGCGGTGCCGGCCCGGGCGCAAATCGCCGCCAGCCGTGTCCCGGTCGCTGCCGCGCAGGCGGCCCATCCTTGGGCGCCGATTGCGGCCAGTGGCCGGGATCGCTCGATTCTAGCCCGGACATTCCATCAGTTTGCAGAAAAACTCCGAGCACTCGCCGATTGCTGATCTGCCCTCATGCCGACGGGTGCGGGCGTCCGGCGGACGCGGATTTCCACAGCCGCCTGCGCCTGGCCCGGGCGGGGCACCGCTGCGCTCTGGTGCTGACCCGGAACGGGTACACTATCGGGCTAATCCGGACCCCCCACGGAACCGGCGCGCAACGCCCCGGCGAACTCATCCCTGGAATGCAAGATCATGGCCGTACTTCCAAGAATCATGATGTTGGCGGCACTGGCGAGCCTGTTGTGGCTGCCTGCCGCCGCCGCCAGCGAGTGGCAGGTCACGGTCGGCATGGCCGACAAGGTGGACGATGACTACGCGCCGACGGTGGGCGTGAGCTACCTCACCGATCACCGCTTCCCGGTCGAGCTGATGGGCGGTTATATCGGCTCGCGGCAACTGGATTCCGGGCCCGCCGGGCCGACCTGGTTCGCCGGCGCCGGCCTGCGCTGGCAAGGTGACTGGTGGTTCCTGGGCGGCGGCGTCGCCCTGGTCAGCAAGCAGAGCGAGATCCTCAGCAGTGCCTACCAGTTCGTGACCACGGCCGGCGTTCGTCACGGCCCATGGCTGGCCAGCCTGCGCCATCTGTCCAACGCCAGCACCCGGGGCCGCAATCGCGGCGAAACCTTTCTGAGCATCGGCTGGGCCTGGTGACCCGGCCCCGATGCCGTCACATACGATCAGGAGTCAAGGCATGCGCAAGTTGATGGTGGCAGGCAACTGGAAGATGCACGGTGACCGTGCCCTGGCCGGCGAGCTGGCTGCGGCCAGCCGTGATGCGGCGACGGCCCGCGTCGATGTCGAGCTGGTGCTGGCGCCGCCGTTCACCCTGCTGGCCACCCTGGCGCAGGCCCTGGCCGGCAGTCCGGTGGCGCTGGCCGGCCAGGATGTCAGCGGCCACGCCCAGGGCGCCTATACCGGCGAGGTCTCGGCGGCGATGCTGGCCGAAGCCGGCTGCAGTCATGTGCTGGTTGGCCATTCAGAGCGGCGCCAGTACCACGGCGAAACCGATGAGCAGGTGGCGGCCAAGTTCATCGCCGCTCAAAAAGCTGGCCTGGTGCCGATCCTGTGCCTCGGCGAAAGCCGCCAGGAACATGAATCCGGACAGACCGAAGCGGTGGTCGGGCGCCAGTTGGCGACGGTCATCGAGGCGGCCGGCGCGGCGGCAATGGAGCACTCGGTGCTGGCCTATGAGCCGGTCTGGGCGATCGGCACCGGCCTGACCGCCAGCCCGGAGCAGGCCCAGGCGGTGCACGCCTTCCTGCGTAGCCAGATCGCCGGACGCGATGTTAGAATTGCCGGCCTGATCCGCATCCTGTATGGCGGCAGCGTCAAACCGGACAATGCCGCCGGGCTGTTTGCCCAGGCCGATATTGACGGTGCATTGGTAGGTGGCGCCTCGCTGGTTGCCGCCGATTTTGCCGCCATCGCCGCCGCCGCGCCGAACTGAAAGAGACGATAAGTCAATGCTGTTTACCCTGTTGATGGTGATGTACGTCCTGCTGGCGATCTTCATGATCGGCTTCATCCTGGTCCAGCGCGGCACCGGTGCCGCCGCCGGCTCCGGTTTTGGCGGCGGTGCTTCGGCCACCGTGTTCGGTGCCCGCGGTGCCTCCTCGTTCCTGACCAAGGCCACCAAGTGGCTGGCGATCTCGTTCTTCGTCCTGACCCTGGGCATGGCCACCTATGTCCAGCGCTCCGGCCTGGTCGGCCAGCGCACTGCTGGTGACGATATCGGCGTGATGTCGGGCCTGGAAGTGCCTGCGGCTCCGGCTGCACCGGCGGCTTCGGGCGATATCCCGCAACTGCCGCCGCTGGCGCAGCCGATCCAGGGCGAAGATGTTCCCCTCGCGCCCGAAGCTGCCGAAACGGTGAGCGACGAGCCGATCACCGACACGGATGACCGCAACCAGTAAGTCACGCATGCGGATGTGGTGGAATTGGTAGACACGCTATCTTGAGGGGGTAGTGGCGCAAGCTGTGTGGGTTCGAGTCCCACCATCCGCACCAGTAGCATTCAAATGCCTCGTTGGTCGCCGGCAGGCGGCATTGCCGGTCGCGTCGAGAAGGCGCCATTTGCCGGAGTTCCCCAGCCCGGGCGGCCGCTGGCGAGGCAGGAAAGGTGAAGCGCGTGGCCACGGCCGGCGCGGCCTCACGGGTAGCAAGAAATTTGATTTGCCCTGCCAAGGCGGGTGGGGCATGACCGGTCAAGGATGACCATGCTGATGTGCCGGCAGCCCCGGCACGGAGGTTGACATGCTGTCTGAATATTTCCCGATCGCCGTGTTCCTGGTCGTCACCATCGGCCTGGGCCTGGTTCTTCTGGCCATTGGCCACCTGATCGCGCCAAGCAAGCCGGAGGCCGAGAAGGCATCCGCCTACGAGTGCGGATTCGAGGCCTTCGAAGACGCCCGCGCGCGCTTTGACGTGCGCTACTACCTGATCGCGATCCTGTTCATCGTCTTCGATCTGGAAATCGCCTTCCTGTTTCCGTGGGCGCTGGTATTCGATGCCATCGGAGCCGAGGCGATCATTGCCATGGTCGTGTTCCTGGCGATCCTGGTGATCGGCTTCATCTATGAATGGAAGAAGGGAGCGCTGGAATGGGAGTGAGCGATTACCGCACGCCCGATGCCGGTGTCTCGACCTCGTTCTGGCGCAATCCCGAGCCGAACGGCATTGTCGATGACATCCTGCGGCCCGATGGCCTGGTCGCCGAGCAGGGCTACACCACCACGTCACTGGATGCGCTGGTCAACTGGGCCCGCACCGGCTCGATGTGGCCGGTCACCTTCGGCCTGGCCTGCTGCGCGGTGGAGATGATGCATGCCGGTGCCGCGCGCATCGACATGGACCGCTATGGCGTCATCTTCCGGCCCTCGCCGCGGCAGTCGGACGTGATGATCGTCGCCGGCACCCTGGTCAACAAGATGGCGCCGGCGTTGCGCAAGGTCTACGACCAGATGCCCGAACCCAAGTGGGTGATCTCGATGGGCTCGTGTGCCAACGGCGGCGGCTACTACCACTATTCCTATGCTGTCGTGCGTGGCTGCGATCGGGTGGTTCCGGTCGATGTCTACGTGCCCGGCTGTCCGCCCACGGCCGAGGCCCTGGTGTACGGCATTCTTCAGCTCCAGAAGAAGATCCGGCGGACCAATACGTTCAAGCGCTGAGGACCGGTTGTGAGCGATGCGATGAGCGACACCCTGGCCGCGCGCCTGCGTGAGCGCCTGGGCGACAGCATTTCCAGCCTTACCCAGGCGCTGTCCGAAACCACCCTGGAAGTCGGCCACGAGCATTGGCTGGCGACGGCGCGCATCCTGCGCGACGAGTTCGGCTTCGAGCAACTGGTCGACCTGTGCGGGGTTGACTACCTGGGCTACGGCGACAGCGAGTGGGACGTCTCCGATGTCTCCAACACCGGCTTCTCGCGCGGCGTCGAAGGCTACGGCCCGGGCCGGTTCAGTTGGAACGAACGCCCGGAAAGCCGGCTGCGCGAGCGCCGTTTCGCCGTTGTCGCGCACCTGTTGTCGGTCAGCAACAACCAGCGCCTGCGCATCCGCTGTTTCGCGCCCGATGACGAATTGCCGCTGGTGGCCTCGCTGGTCGAGGTCTGGACCGGCGTCAACTGGTTCGAGCGCGAGGCCTTCGACCTGTTCGGCATCGTCTTCGACGGCCATCCGGACCTGCGCCGGATTCTCACCGACTACGGCTTCATCGGCCATCCGTTCCGCAAGGATTTCCCGCTGATCGGCAATGTCGAGGTGCGCTACGACCCGGACAAGGAACGGGTGATCTACGAGCCGGTGACTTCGGTGGAGCCGCGCGTCGGTGTCGCCCGCGTGGTACGCGACGACTCCCGCTTCCTCACCGCGCACGAGGAACAGCTCGGCCGCCGTCCGGCACAGGAGCAGGATTGAGATGGAGATCCAGAGCTACACGATGAACTTCGGTCCCCAGCATCCGGCCGCGCATGGTGTCCTGCGCCTGGTGCTGGAGATGGAGGGCGAGGTCGTGCGCCGCGCCGATCCGCATGTCGGCCTGCTGCACCGGGCCACCGAGAAGCTGGCCGAATCCAAGCCTTTCAACCAGTCGATCGGCTACATGGACCGGCTCGACTACGTTTCGATGATGTGCAACGAGCATGCCTATGTGCGTGCCATCGAGCAGTTGATGGGCATCCAGGCGCCGGACCGCGCGCAGTGGATCCGGACCATGTTCGACGAGATCACGCGCATCCTCAACCACTTGATGTGGATCGGCACCAACGGTCTGGATCTGGGCGCGATGGCGGTGTTCCTGTACGCCTTCCGCGAGCGTGAAGAGCTGATGGACCTGTACGAGGCGGTCAGTGGCGCGCGCATGCACGCCACCTATTACCGCCCCGGTGGCGTTTACCGCGACCTGCCCGAGCACATGCCGCGGTACCGGGAATCGCCCTGGCACAAGGGCAAGGATCTCAAGCGCCTGAACGCCTGGCGTGAAGGCTCGATGCTGGACTTCATCGATGCCTTCACCGACGACTTCCCCAAGCGCCTGGATGAATACGAGACCCTGCTCACCGACAACCGGATATGGAAGCAGCGCACCGTCAACATCGGCGTGGTCAGCCCGGAACAGGCCCTGGCCTGGGGCATGACCGGTCCGATGCTGCGCGGCTCGGGCATCGAATGGGACCTGCGCCGCAAGCAGCCCTATGCCATGTACGACCAGGTCGAGTTCGATGTCGCGGTCGGCAGTACCGGCGATTGCTATGACCGTTACCTGGTGCGCATGGCCGAGATGCGCCAGTCCAACCGCATCATCAAGCAGTGCGCCGCCTGGCTGCGTGCCAACCCGGGCCCGGTGATGATCGACAACTACAAGGTCGCACCGCCCTCGCGCGAGGAAATGAAGGACGACATGGAAGCGCTGATCCACCACTTCAAGCTCTTCACCGAGGGCTATGTGGTGCCGGCCGGCGAATGCTATGCCGCGGTCGAGGCGCCCAAGGGCGAGTTCGGCGCCTACATCGTTTCCGACGGCAGCAACAAGCCGTTCCGGCTCAAACTGCGCGCTCCCGGCTTTGCCCACCTGTCATCAATGGATGAGATCGTGCGCGGTCACATGCTGTCAGACGTCGTCGCCATGATTGGCACGTACGACGTGGTATTCGGAGAGATTGACCGATGAAGGCCACCGGCAATTACGAAGCGGTGAAGAATGTCGATCCGCTGATCGCTCTCAGTGAGCAGACCCGCGCGCACATCGACCACTGGCTGGGCAAGTTTCCGCCCGAGCGCAAGCGTTCGGCCCTGGTGCAGGCGCTGTTCGCCGCCCAGCAGCAGAACGGCGGCTGGCTCAGCGACGAGCTGATCACCGCCGTGGCCGCCTACCTGGACCTGCCGCCGGTGTGGGCCTACGAGGTCGCCAGTTTCTATTCGATGTTCGAAACGCGCCCGGTCGGCCGTCACAACGTCGCCGTGTGCACCAACATTTCCTGCTGGCTCAACGGCGCCGAGGATCTGGTCCGGCACTGCGAGAAGAAACTGGGCGTGAAGCTGGGCGAAAGTACCGCCGACGGCCGCATCTACCTCAAGTACGAAGATGAATGCGTCGCCGCCTGCTGCGGCGCGCCGGTCATGCTGGTCAATGGCCACTACCACGAAAAGCTGACCCCGGAAAAGGTCGACGAGATCCTGGACGGGCTGGAGTAGCACGATGGCGCATGAACACAGCAACGGGCCGGTCGGGCCGCCGCCACAGGCGCACAACGTCGTCTACACGACGCTGCATTACGACCAGCCGTGGACCTATGACAACTACCTGAAGACCGGTGGCTATCAGGCCTGGCGCAAGATCGTGAGCGAAAAGCCCGACCCGGCCTGGGTGGTCGACCAGGTCAAGGCCAGCGGCCTGCGCGGTCGCGGTGGCGCCGGCTTCCCGACCGGGCTGAAGTGGTCGTTCATGCCGCGCAGCGCGCCGGGCCAGAAGTACATCCTGTGCAACTCGGACGAATCCGAGCCGGGCACCTGCAAGGACCGCGACATCATCCGCTACAACCCGCACGCGATCATCGAGGGCATGGCGATCGCCTGCTATGCCACCGGTTCCACCGTGGCCTACAACTACCTGCGCGGCGAGTTCCACCACGAGCCGTTCGAGCGCCTGGAACAGGCCCTGGCCGATGCCTACAAGCACGGCTGGCTGGGCAAGGACATCCAGGGCACGGGCATCGATGTCGACATCTTCAATGCCCTGGGCGCCGGCGCCTACATCTGCGGCGAAGAAACCGCGTTGATGGAATCGCTGGAAGGCAAGAAGGGCATGCCGCGCTTCAAGCCGCCGTTCCCGGCCAACTTCGGCCTGTATGGCAAGCCGACCACGATCAACAACACCGAAACCTATGCCTCGGTGCCGGCGATCCTGCGCAATGGCGCTGACTGGTTCCTGGGCCTGGGCAAGCCGAACAACGGCGGCCCGAAGGCGTTCTCGGTGTCCGGCCACATCAACCGGCCGGGCAACTACGAGGTGCCGCTGGGCACGCCGTTCCGCGACCTGCTGGAACTGGCCGGCGGCGTGCGCAACGGCAACCAGCTCAAGGGTGTGATCCCGGGTGGATCATCGATGCCGGTGCTTCCGGCCGAAATCATGCTCGAATGCACGATGGACTACGACTCGATCCAGAAGGCCGGTTCCGGCCTGGGTTCGGGCGCGGTCATCGTCATGGACGAGACCACCTGCATGGTCCGCGCCTGCCATCGCATCGCGCGCTTCTACTACGCCGAATCCTGCGGCCAGTGCACGCCCTGTCGCGAGGGCACCGGCTGGATGTACCGCATGCTCGGCCGCATCGTCCAGGGCCAGGCCAACGTCGACGACCTGACCATGCTGCGCGAGGTTGCCGGCCAGATCGAAGGCCACACCATCTGCGCCTTCGGTGAGGCCGCGGCCTGGCCGGTGCAGGGTTTCCTGCGCCATTACTGGCACGAGTTCGAATACATGGTGACGCACAAGCGCTCGCTGGTCAGCGAGCAACTCGGGGTGGCGGTATGAACGACACGGTGAAGGCCGAACAGGATCTGGTCACGATCCAGATCGACGGCGAATCGGTCGCCGTGCCCAAGGGCAGCATGATCATCGAGGCCTCCGACCGCATCGGCAAGCCGATCCCGCGCTTCTGCTACCACAAGAAGCTGACGGTCGCCGCCAACTGCCGCATGTGCCTGGTCGAGGTGGAGAAATCGGGCAAGCCGTTGCCGGCCTGCGCGACCCCGGTCATGGATGGCATGAAGGTGTTCACGCAGTCGGAGAAGGCCTTGCGCTCGCAGCGCAATGTCATGGAATTCCTGCTCATCAACCACCCGCTGGACTGCCCGATCTGCGATCAGGGCGGCGAGTGCGAACTGCAGGACGTGGCCATGGGCTACGGCCGCTCGGTGAGCCGCTTCGTCGAGCGCAAGCGTGTCGTTGCCGACGAGGATCTGGGTTCGCTGATCGCCACCGACATGACCCGCTGCATCCACTGCACCCGCTGCGTGCGCTTCATGTCCGAGATCGCCGGCACCACCGAGCTGGGTGGCATGGGCCGCGGCGAACACATGGAAATCGGCACCTGGGTCGGCAAGGCGATCCATTCGGAGATCGGCGGAAACATCATCGATGTCTGCCCGGTCGGCGCCCTGACCAACAAGGTATTCCGGTTCAAGGCGCGCGCCTGGGAACTGATCGCCCGCGCCTCGGTCGGTTACCACGACGCGCTGCAGTCCAACCTGTTCCTGCATACCCGCCGCGGCGAAGTGCTGCGCACGGTGCCGCGCGAGAACGAATCGATCAACGAAACCTGGCTGTCCGATCGCGACCGCTATTCGCACCAGGGCCTGTACGCCGACGATCGCCTGCTGACGCCGATGCTGCGCGATGGCGAGCGCTGGCGTGAAGCCGACTGGGACGAGGCGCTCAATGCCGCCGCCCAGATGCTGCGTGACGCCGGCCAGGGCCAGACCGGCTTCCTGGTCGGTCCGTCGACCTCGTGCGAGGAAGGCAGCCTGCTGGCGCGTCTGGCCAAACATCTGGGCAGTGGTCATATCGATCATCGCCTGGCCCAGGCCGATTTCGCCGATGACGGTACCGCGGCCAGCCAGGCCGGTTTCCAGATGCCGCTGGCTCAGATCGAGCAGGCCGACGTCGTCATCCTGGTCGGCTGCGATCCGCGCAGCGAAGCGCCGTTGCTGGCGCACCGTATCCGCAAGGCCTCACGCCGTGGCGGCAAGGTCTACGCGCTCAATTGCTTTGATTTCGACTTCACCACGCCGCTGGCCGGTCTGGCCCTGGCCGCGCCGTCGCGACTGCCGGCCACCCTGGCAGCGTTCGCTGCCGCCGTGATCGAAGAATCAGGCGGCAAGGCACCCGAGGCACTGGCGTCGCTGCTGGCTTCGGTGCAACCAGATGACGGTGATCGGGCAGCGGCCAAGACCCTGGCGGCTGCCGGCAAGGCCGTGGTCATCGTCGGCCAACAGGCCGAGCGCGCCGCCAATGGCGCCAGCCTGCGCGCACTGGCCAAGCTGATTGCCCAGGCCAGCGGTGCCAGCTACAACGTGCTGCCCTCGGGTGCCAACCCGGTGGGCCTGGCCCGCGCCGGCGTGCTGCCGGCCGCTGGCGGTCATGTCGCCGGCCAGTTGGCCAATCCGCGTCCGGCCTATGTGCTGTACAACGCCGAGGTGCTGGATTTCGCCGAGCCGGCCCAGGCCAGCAAGGCGCTGTCCGGCGCTCGCACCATCGCCTTCAGCGCCTACGCCGACGACGCCCTGCGCCAGGTCGCCGACATCATCCTGCCGATCGGCCTGCTGCCTGAGATCGACGCCACCCTGGTCAATATCGACGGACTGACCCAGGTCGTGGCTGCCGGCGCCCGGCTGCCTGGCCGGGCCCGTCCCGGCTGGCGTGCCCTGCGTGCCCTGGCCGATCTGCTGACGGTGCCGGAGCTGGCGTTCACCGATATCGACGGCCTGCGCGAGCACTTGGCGCTGGCCCCGGCGGCGGCCGCCGACGAGCTCAAGGCAAGCGCTGGCGACAAGGCTGAGGCCGGTGGCAACGGCAGCAATGGTGCCGGCGCCACCCTGGAGCGGCTGTCGCTGCTGCCGATCTACCGGCTCGATGCCGTGGTCCGACGCGCCCAGGCGCTGCAGGAATCACCGCTGGCGGTGGCACCGGTGGCTGGTCTGCATCCAGAGCAGGCCGCCGGTCTGGGCCTGAAGGCCAGCCAGCAGGTGCGGGTCAGCGCCGGCAACGGCGTCGCCATCGAGCTGCCGGTGCAACTGGATGAGCGCGTGCCGGTCGGTGCGGTGATGATTCCGGCCGGGTTCCAGGCCACCGCCGGCTTGCCGGCCAGTGGCGGGCTGCGCATCGAGGGGATGGCGTCGTGATCGATATGCTGCGCGAATTCTTCCTGGGCTTCGGTCCGATCGGCCTGCTGATCTGGACCGTGATCAAGGTCCTGGCGATCGTCATGCCGGTCATTCTCGGCGTCGCCTTCTATGTGCTCTACGAGCGCAAGGTGATCGGCTGGATGCATTCGCGCCACGGGCCGCAGTACCTGGGCCGGGTGTTCGGCGTTGGCTGGATCCAGACGTTTGCCGACGTGCTCAAGTTGCTGCTGAAGGAAATCGTGCGCCCCAGTCGTGCCCACGGCTTCCTGTTCTATCTGGCGCCGCTGCTGGCGATGGCGCCGGCCCTGGCTGCCTGGGCGGTGGTGCCGTTCGACGATGGCCTGGTACTGGCCGACATCAATGCCGGCCTGCTTTATGTCCTGGTGATGACCTCGATGGGCGTGTACGGCATCATCATTGCCGGCTGGGCGTCCAATTCCAAATACGCTTTCCTCGGCGCGATGCGCTCGGCGGCGCAAGTGATCAGCTACGAGATCGCCATGGGTTTTGCCCTGGTCGGCGTGCTGGTCGCAGCCGGCAGCCTGAACCTGAGTACCATCGTGCTCGGGCAACAGGGCCCGGCCGGCCTGCTCAACTGGTACTGGCTGCCGCTGCTGCCGCTGTTCGTGATCTTCTTCATCTCCGGCGTGGCCGAGACCAACCGCGCGCCGTTCGATGTCGCCGAAGGCGAGAGCGAGATCGTCGCCGGCTTCCATGTGGAGTATTCCGGCGCCGCCTTCGCCATCTTCTTCCTGGCCGAATACGCCAACATGATCCTGGTCTGCTTCCTGACCGCGATCCTGTTCACCGGCGGCTGGCTGTCACCGTTCCCCGAAGCCGTGCCCGTGCTCGGCGTCGACGGCTGGTGGTGGCTGCTGCTCAAGGTGCTGTTCTACATGTTCGTGTTCCTGTGGTTCCGCGCCACCTTCCCGCGTTACCGCTACGACCAGATCATGCGTCTGGGCTGGAAGATCTTCATCCCGATCACCATCGTCTGGATCCTGGTGGCGGCGATGATGGTCCATTTCGGGCTGCTGACGCAGATGGATGCCTGACATGAGCAATCGACTGAGCCATTACTTCAAGAGCCTGATGCTGGGCGAGCTGCTGCAGGGCATGGCGGTGACGATGCGTTATTTCGTCAAGGCCAAGTACACCATGCAGTACCCGGAGGAGAAGATCCCCAAGTCCAACCGCTTCCGCGGCCTGCATGCGCTGCGCCGCTACGCCAACGGCGAGGAGCGCTGCATTGCCTGCAAGCTGTGCGAGGCGGTCTGCCCGGCGCTGGCCATCACCATCGATTCGGACATGCGCGAGGACGGCAGCCGCCGCACCACGCGCTACGACATCGATCTGTTCAAGTGCATCTACTGCGGCTTCTGCGAGGAATCGTGCCCGGTCGACTCGATTGTCGAGACCGATATCCACGAGTACCACTTCGAGAACCGCGGCGAGCACATCGTCAACAAGCAGCAACTGCTGGCCATCGGCGACCGCTATGAAGAGCACATCGCCGCGGCCCGGGCGCTGGATGCGCCGTACCGCTAAGGAGATGGCATTGAGCACCTTGCAATCGCCAGGTAACGGCATCGGCAACAGGGGACAGACCAGCCCGGTGCTTGCCGGGCCCGTCGTGCCGCCATTGTTTTCCAGCCCCTGCACACAGGAGTTCGGCCCGTGGAGCTGATCGTCAACAACATCGAGCTGATCGCCTTCTACCTGTTCGCCGGCATCGCCACGGCGGCGGCGCTGGCAGTGATCACGGTGCGCAACCCGGTCTATGCCGTGCTGTTCCTGGTGCTGACCTTCTTCAGCACCGCCTGCGTCTGGCTGCTGGCCCGGGCCGAGTTCCTGGCCATTGTGCTGGTGCTGGTCTACGTCGGCGCGGTGATGGTGCTGTTCCTGTTCGTGGTGATGATGCTGGATGTACGCACCGACAAGGTGCGCGAGGGCTTCATCCGCTTCCTGCCGGTTGGCGTGCTCGTGGCCACCGCCATGCTGGTGCAGATGATCATGATGATCGGCGTCCAGCGCCTGGCCACGCTGCCGCTGCCGGCGGAAGTGCCGGAAGGCTATTCCAGCACCGAGGCGGTCGGCATGGCCCTGTTCACCGACTACATCCTGCCGTTCGAGATTGCCGCCCTGATCCTGACCGTGGCGATCATCGCCGCCATCGCCCTGACCCTGCGCCGCCGTCCTGGCACCAAGCACCAGGATGTCGGTGATCAGGTGCGCGTGGATCCGGCCAGCCGCCTGCGGATGGTGTCGATGCGCTCGGAAGGCAAGCCGGGAGGAAAGCCATGATCACCCTGGGACATTTCCTGGTCTTCGGCGCGCTGTTGTTCTCCATCGCCGTGGCTGGAATCTTTCTGAACCGCAAGAACGTCATCATCCTGCTGATGTCGATCGAACTGCTGCTGCTGGCGGTGAACGTCAACTTCGTCGGCTTCAGCCGCTTCCTGGACAACATCGACGGCCAGGTGTTCGTGTTCTTCATCATGACCGTGGCCGCCGCGGAAGCGGCCATCGGGCTGGCGATCCTGGTGGTGCTGTTCCGCAACCGGGCGACGATCAATGTTGCCGAACTCGACGACATGAAGGGCTGATCCGGTGATGACCCAGAACCTGCTGCTCGCCATCGTGCTGGCGCCGCTGCTTGGCGCCATCATCGCCGGCCTGTTCGGTCGCCAGGTTGGCCGGATCGGCGCCCACAGCGCCACCATCGCCGGCGTCGGCATCTCCTGCGCGCTGTCGATCTATGTGCTGTACCTGCTGGTGTGGGGCGGCGCGAGCGCCTACAACGAGAACGTCTACACCTGGTTCCAGGTCGGCGACTACAGCGCCCATGTCGGCTTCATGGTCGACCGGCTGACCGCGATGATGATGGTGGTGGTCACCTTCGTGGCGCTGCTGGTGCACGTCTACACCATCGGCTACATGGCCGAGGATCCCGGTTACCAGCGCTTCTTCGCCTACATCTCGCTGTTCACCTTCGCCATGCTGATGCTGGTGATGAGCAACAACTTCCTGCAGCTTTTCTTCGGCTGGGAAGCGGTTGGCCTGGTGTCCTACCTGCTGATCGGCTTCTGGTACAAGAAGCCCAGCGCGATCTTCGCCAACCTCAAGGCGTTCGTGGTCAACCGGGTCGGCGACTTCGGCTTCCTGCTCGGTATCGCCTGCGTGATGTTCTATTTTGGCACGCTGGATTACGCCGAGGTCTTCGCCAGCCTGCACCTGGTCGAAGGGCGAACCATGGCGCTGTTCGGTGGCGACAGGGAATTCCTGGTGGTGTCGGTGATCTGCCTGCTGCTGTTCGTCGGCGCCATGGGCAAGAGCGCGCAGGTACCGCTGCATGTCTGGCTGCCCGACTCGATGGAAGGCCCGACCCCGATTTCGGCCCTGATCCACGCCGCGACCATGGTCACCGCCGGTATCTACATGGTGGCGCGGATGTCGCCGCTGTTCGAAATGAGCGAGTTCGCGCTCAGCTTCATCCTGCTGATCGGCGCCACCACGGCCCTGTTCACCGGCCTGATCGGCATGGTCCAGAACGACATCAAGCGGGTCATCGCCTACTCGACGCTGTCCCAGTTGGGCTACATGACCGTGGCCCTGGGCGCCAGCGCCTACTCGGCCGCCGTGTTCCATCTGATGACCCACGCCTTCTTCAAGGCGCTGCTGTTCCTGGGCGCCGGTTCGGTGATCATCGCCATGCACCACGAGCAGGACATGCGCCGCATGGGCGGCCTGCGCAAGCTGATGCCGATCACCTGGATCACCATGGTCATCGGCACCCTGGCCCTGGTCGGCACGCCGTTCTTCTCCGGCTTCTATTCCAAGGACGCGATCATCGAGGCTGTGAAGTATGCCGACCGGCCGTTCGCCACCTACGCCTACTGGTGCGTGCTGCTCGGCGCTTTCGTTACCGCGTTCTACAGCTTCCGCCTGCTGTACCTGACCTTCCACGGCCAGGCGCGCTACCGCATCGACGACAGCCACGGTCATGGCGATGGCCATGCCCACCCGCCGGGCGTGCTCGCGCACAAGCCGCACGAGTCACCGTGGGTGGTGACCCTGCCGCTGGTGTTGCTGGCGATTCCCTCGGTGATCATCGGCTATGTCACCGTCGGGCCGATGCTGTTTGGCGACTGGTTCGGCGATGCCATCCATGTTGCCGCCGCCAACGACACCCTGGCCCGCGTCGGCGAGCATTTCCAGGGCGCCGCCGCCTTCGCCTTGCATGGCTTCGTCACGCCGGTGTTCTGGCTGGTTGTCGCCGGCTTCGCGCTGGCCACGTTGATGTACCTGTACCGGCCGCACCTGGCTGCCAGCGCCCGCCGCATCTTCGCGCCGGTGGTGACCTTGCTGGAGAACAAGTACTACATCGACGATCTCTACCAGGCCGTGTTCATGCGCGGCAGCGTGCTGCTCGGCCGCGGCCTGTGGCGCGGCATCGATGACGCGCTGATCGACAACGGCCTGGTCAACGGCTCGGCGCGCCTGATCGGACGCATCAGTGGCCGGGTGCGCCGGATCCAGACCGGTTATCTGTACCACTACGCCTTCGCCATGATCGTCGGCCTGATCGTGCTGCTGGCGATCGTGCTGCGGGCGGCGGGCTGATTGCTGAGATGAGCACAGTCGCCAAGCCCTGCCGGCGTGCCTTCCGGCCACAATCGCCCGCATTTTCGCCATTGCACATGCGTCGGGTACGCCGACTGACAACCACTGGAACGCTATGAGTACCTGGCCCTTGCTGAGTCTTCTGATCTGGTTGCCGATCCTCGGCGGTTTCGCCGTACTGGCCGCCGGACCGCGGCTGTCGCGGCCGCTGGCGCTGGCGATCTCGTTGCTGGTGTTGCTGGTCAGCGTGCCGCTGTACCTGGCTTACGATGCCGGCGCCACCGGCGCGGCGACCATGCAGTTCGTCGAAAGCCATGTCTGGATCGACGCGATCAACGCCAGCTATGCGCTCGGCGCGGACGGCATCTCGGTAGCGCTTATCGTGCTGACCGCCTTCGTCACCGTGCTGGTGATCGTCGGCGCCTGGGGTTCGATCAGCCACCGGCCGCACCAGTACCTGGCCGCGTTCCTGATCCTGGAAGGTTTCATGATCGGCGTGTTCTGCGCGCTGGATGCGCTGCTGTTCTACGTCTTCTTCGAAGGCATGCTGATCCCGATGTTCCTGATCATCGGGCTGTGGGGCGGGCCGAACCGGGTCTATGCAACGCTGAAGTTCTTCCTCTACACCTTCCTGGGCTCGGTGCTGATGCTGATCGGCCTGGTCTACCTGTACCTGCAGGCCGGTACCTTCGATCTGGCGACGCTGGCGCAGACGCCGTTGTCACTGAGCGCCCAGAGCTGGCTGTTCTTCGCCTTCCTGATCGCCTTCGCGGTCAAGGTGCCGATGTTCCCGGTGCACACCTGGCTGCCCGACGCCCACGTCGAGGCGCCGACCGGTGGCTCGGTGATCCTGGCGGCGATCATGCTGAAGATCGGCGGCTACGGCTTCCTGCGCTTCTCGCTGCCGATCACCCCCGACGCCGGCCATGAATGGGCCTGGCTGGTGATCGCCATGAGCCTGATCGCCATCGTCTACATCAGCTTCGTGGCCCTGGTGCAGAAGGACATGAAGAAGCTGATCGCCTATTCGTCGATCGCGCACATGGGCTTCGTCACCCTGGGCATCTTCGTCGCCTTCGCCCTGCTGCGCGAGAACGGCAACGAGAATGCCACCTACCTGGGCCTGTCCGGCGCCATGGTGCAGATGATCTCGCACGGATTCGTTTCCGGCGCCATGTTCACCTGCGTCGGCGTGCTCTACGACCGCATGCACAGCCGGATGATCGTCGACTACGGCGGGGTCGCCAATGTCATGCCCTGGTTCGCCGCCTTCATGGTGCTGTTCGCCATGGCCAACACCGGCCTGCCGGGCACCTCCGGTTTCGTCGGCGAGTTCATGGTCATCCTGGCCACCTTCCAGTACAACGGCTGGCTGGCGGCGCTGGCCGCGACCACCCTGATCCTGGCCGCGGCCTACACCCTGTGGCTGGTCAAGCGCGTGCTCTATGGCGAGGTCGCCAACGACAACGTCGCCGCCCTGACCGACATCAATGCCCGCGAGGCCTTTGTCCTGGGATCGTTCGCCTTCGCCGTGCTGTTGTTCGGCGTCTGGCCGGCGCCGCTGACCACGCTGATGGACAACTCGGTGGCGCAGATCGCGCAACTGCTGTTGCACAGCAAGCTGCCGTGAAGCCGGTCATGACCGTTTCCCGCATCTCCAGGCCAGCTTTTGGCCAAGCGCCTGATCCGGCGGGCTATCGCGTGTCGGCGCTGAGCGCCGCTCCGGCCGTGGCCGTCGTGCCGTCTTCCGTTTCCCCCTGCACCGTTGCCGAGCGCGGCGACGATGTCCGGATGCCATGCCCATGATCTTCGCCCACGCCGACCTGAACCTGATCCTGCCCGAACTGGTCCTGGTGACCGGCACCCTGGCATTGCTGCTGTTCGACCTGTTCGCGCGCCAGAACGGCCGCTGGATGACCCATATCCTGGCGATCCTGCTGCTGGTCCTGGCCGCTGCCAGCGTCCTCGCCCAGGGCATGGGCCTGACCGCCAGCGGCTGGAGCGGCGTCTACGAACGCGACGTGCTCTCGGCCGTGCTGAAACTGGCCATCTACGGCGTCTCGGCCCTGTGCCTGCTTTACGCCCGGCCCTACCTGGCCGACCGTCGCCTGTGGTCCGGCGAGTTCTATCTGCTGGTGCTGTTCTCGGTCACCGGCATGTCCATCCTGGTCTCGGCCGGCAGCCTGGTGACCGTCTATCTGGGCCTGGAGTTGATGGCGCTGTCGACCTACGCCCTGGTCGCCCTGGACCGCGACAACCGCAAAGCCTCGGAAGCGGCAATCAAGTACTTCGTGCTCGGCGCCCTGGCCTCGGGCATCCTTCTGTACGGCCTGTCCATGCTCTACGGCGCCAGCGGCACGCTGGATCTGGGTGAGATCGCCCTGGCCCTGGGCGGCAGCCAGCCGACCGAGCCGCTGATGGCCTTCGGCCTGGCCTTCATCATCGTCGGCATCGCGTTCAAGCTCGGTGCCGCGCCGTTTCACATGTGGCTGCCCGATGTCTACGAGGGCTCGCCGACCGCGGTCACCACCTTCATCGGTTCGGCCCCGAAGCTGGCCGCGTTCGGCATGGCCTGGCGCCTGCTCGACACCTCGCTGGGCGGGCTGTCCGAGCAGTGGGGCGACATGCTGGCGCTGCTGGCGCTGGCTTCGCTGGCGGTCGGCAATCTGGCCGCCCTGGTGCAGACCAACCTCAAGCGCATGCTCGCCTATTCCACGGTCTCGCATGTCGGCTTCCTGCTCCTGGGCCTGCTCCATGGCGGTGCCAACGGTTACGCCGCGGCGCTGTTCTACGCCATCGTCTACGCGCTGATGTCGGCCGGTGCCTTCGGCATGATCCTGTGGCTGGCGCGCGAAGGCTTCGAGGCCGAGGAGATCGACGACTTCAAGGGCCTGAACCAGCGCTCGCCCTGGGCCGCCTTCATCATGCTGCTGCTGATGGCCTCGCTGGCCGGCATCCCGCCGCTGGTCGGCTTCTTCGGCAAGCTGGTGGTGCTGCAGGCAGTGATCGAATCCGGCCGCCTGTGGCTGGCCATCGCGGCGGTGATCTTCGCCGTCATCGGTGCCTACTACTACCTGCGCGTGATCAAGGTCATGTACTTCGACCAGAGCACCGACGAGCGCCTGATACCGGCCACCGATACCGGCCTGCGCATCGGCCTGAGCGCCAACGGTCTGGCCCAGCTCGGCCTGGGCCTGTTCGCCGGCCCGCTCCTGGCCTGGTGCGTGCGCGCCTTCCTCTAGCAGGCGTAGTTGGTAATGGCGAGCTGGCGTTGATGTCGCCCACCTTCGCCAGATGAAAGGCCCGGGCATTGCATGCGCCGGGCCTTTTCGTATCAGCGTTCGATGGGATTGGATCTGAGCATCATTGAGCCTCGATCCGCACGCATGGCAGCGCCGATGCAGGCTCGGCTACAGGCGTGATCGGTGCCGTGGCGCACGGTTGGTTGCAACCGGCCTGGGCTCACATCACACGTTTTCGTCGGTGGCTTGTCTGACGCTCACTGGCACAGCCGCCGGCGGTGGTCCGGGCTGTCGGCGCAGGATGCGCTGGAAGAACAGGCTGTTGGGTACGCGCAGCACGGCGCCGGCATGGTCGCCGGTGTACTCGCGCAACGAGGTGTAGACCAGGTTGATGTCGATCACTTCGCCGGCCAGGCCGGGTTTGTCGCCGCCTTCCAGCAGCTCGATGCGATCGTGCAGGCGGAAGGGCCGGCTGGTGAAGATCAACAGCGCGCAGAAGATGTTGGACAGCACGCTCCAGGCGGCGAAGAAGGCGACCGCGGCGACAGCGGCGAAACTGGTGAAGGCGGTCCACAGCACCGTGCCGGAAACGCCAGAACGCTCCAGGATCAGCAGCAGGGCGGCGGCATAGATGACGAAGGCGCTGATCCGCCGCGCGACCATGCGCAGGTCGGCAGGCAGGCCGTAGCGACCGGCGAGACGACGGATCAGGCGTCGCAGCAGAAGCTGCAGCAGCCAGGCGACGGCGATGATGGCGATGATCTGCAGCGCCGGCACGATCACGCCAAGCCAGCCCTGCATCCAGTCGGGGAATGCGTTTTCCATGTCGGTATTCTATCGGTGCAACGCAGGTTCGCGACCACGCTCCCGCCATGGTCCGGCTCCGGCACGATGCGCCGGACAAGCCGGGATCGCCGGTCGTGCCGGCGCCATGCCGACCGTGACCAAGGTGGCCTGGATCAACCCGCCTGGCCGCGCATCACCCGGCGCAGCAGCAGGCCGGCGCCGACGATCAGCACGCAGGCCAGGGCCTGGCTCCAGTGCGGCTCGGCGCGTCCGGCCAACAGCAGCCACAGCGTCGACAGCACCGGCGCGGCATAGGCCAGGGTGCCCAGCACTGCGAGCTGGCCGTGTTTGGTGCCGTGATCCCAGAGCCAGAAGGCGCCGCCGACCGGACCCAATCCCAGCGCCAGGATGGCCAGCCATTCGCCCGGCTCGGGCCAGGCCGTGGTTTCCAGCAGGCCATGGCCGAGGCTGGCCAGCAGCGCCACGGTCAGGCAGGGCAGGGCCAGAGCAGTTGAGGGAATGCCGGCATGGCGCCGGTTCAATACCGAATAGGCGGCCCAGACCAGGGCGGCGCCGAGTGCGGCCAGGTAACCCAGGGCATGAGCCGGTTCCAGCTCCGGCCGACGCATGCGGGTAACGACGGCGACCGCGCCAACAAATCCCAAGGCCACGGCGACATACACCGCCGGCGGCGGTCGCGTCCCGGGCAGGCAGGCGGCGACCAGCACGATCAGCAGCGGCCACAGGTAATTGATCAGGCTGGCTTCCACCGGCGGCGCCGTCTTCAAGGCCAGGAAATACAGCGCGTGATAGCCGAACAGCGCGGCCGTAGTGAGCACATAGGCCCGCCATGGCTGGCGCAGCGACTGGCGCCAGGACTGCCCGGCCGGCCGTCGCCACAGCGGCAGCACCAGGCCGACAACGCCGGCCGTGACGAAGCAGGCCGCCAGCAATTGCAGCGGCGGAATGCTGCCGGTCCAGGTCGCCAGCACTGCCAGGGTCGACCACAGGCCGATCGCCGCCATGCCCGCGGCATTGCCGCCCGGGCGCTGGCCGGCGGCAGCGCTTTGTGACGCCTGGACAATGCTGTCGATGGCGGGACCTTCCGAAGGCCGTGTGGACATGAGGCTGCGCTGATCCTGGACGCTGGCGGCAGGGTAGGGGAGAGCTCGCTGCGCTGCCATCGGCGGGCCCGGAGTCGTGGGCCGGCAGTGGGCATCGCCGCTCTTGGCTTGCGGCGTCGAGCAGCTATTTCATTGGAATCAGGGCGCGGGCCAAGGTCTCTGGCCGGCTACCGTGACTCATCTACGGTCGTTTAATCCGGGACCCGCGTTGGATCGGTGGCCGGTTCGGCTTGCCCGCTCTCGGGCGCCGGTTTGCGCCGGGCATAGATCTGCTTGCGCACGCGCGCCACGACCCGGTCCTGGCGGTCGACCAGATCGGTCTGGAACCAGTGCAGGTACTTGTCGCCACCGGCGCAGGCGCGGCGGAACTGTGCAAGCACGGCGTCATCCAGGTCGAAGCGGGCCCGGATCTCGCCGCGTGCCGGCGCGATGAAGTCGATTTCGCCAGCCTTGTCCCAGACCACGTAGTCGCGCCGGCCCAGGTTCTCCATCACCAGGATCATCCAGAACGGATCGGTCATGGCGAACAGGCTGCCGCCAAAATGCGTGCCCACGTAATTGCGGTTGAGCAGGCCCGAGCGCAGCCTTACCTGGGCGTGACGCCAGTCGTCGGACAAGGCGGTGACCCGGATGCCGGAGAACAGAAACGGCGGCCACAGGTTCATCAGGTGGCGCAGATGGCGGGCTTTCATTGCGACGGTGGCGGCGGCGAAAACGGAAGGCCGGCAAGCATGCCACAGGCCTGGCGGCAATCGGCTTGCCGGCAGGCCGGGTGCCGGTGGCTGGCCGTCGGGTGGGCCCGATGGCATGAACCACCGCTACCAGCTTGACAGCCCGGTCGCCTCGGCCACCCGATATTGCCAGCGGCGCAGTCGGGAGGTGTCCTGGTAGGCCGGGTAGGCGACGCTGTAGCGGCGTCCGGCTTCGTTGTGCCAGAGGCGCTCGAACAGCTCGGCGGCCGCGGCGATGGCGGTACTGCGACCATCGCCAAGCAGGCGGACATTGGTTTCCAGGTTGTAATCGTCCAGGTTGCGGCGGGTGAAGTTGGCCGAGCCCAGGATCAGTTCGGCCGCGCCGGCGGCTGCGTCACCGCTATCGCCGCCGCCGGCGCGGTGCAGCATCAGCTTGGCGTGGCATTGCTCGCCGTGGGTATCGCACCAGCGCACCGGAATGCCGGCCCGGTCCAGTTCCCAGGCGACCTGGCGGTTGGGCACGCCGTTCTTCTTGCGGCCGAAGGCATCCTCGTTGGGATCCAGCAGCACGCGCACCTGCACGCCGCGACGGTGCGCCTGCACCAGGGCCTTGATCAGGGCGCGGTGGGACAGGTAGAACACGGCGATATCCAGCCGGTCACCCGGCGCGCTGGCGGCGACGGTGGCAAGCAGGGCGTCTCGGATCCGGCCCTCCAGCAGGATCTGCAGGCGGCTGCCGGCGTCCGCGTCAGTGTCATCGCCATTGCCGTTGTCATGGCCGTCGCCATGGGCGCGGTCATGGCCACCTGCGTCGTTGCCATTGTTGCCGGCAGCGGCAGGCACTTGGCTGTCAACCAGCCGTGCCAGCGCCGGCAGCGCAGCCTGTTCACCGGAAAATTCCAGCACCGCCAGTTCCGAGGCCAACAGGTCCAGCGCCGCGCGGCCGCCAAAGCGCAGCGCGACATTGCCGTGGGCGCTGCTGGCATCGTGGGGATTGGCCGACGTGACCAGGCCCAGCCAACCCTGGCCGGCATCGACCACCAGGGTCTTGCGGTGGTTGGCGTGCAGATTGATCAGGGCCAGCCAGCTTCGCAGGGTGACCTTGCCCGGCCCCAGCGGATTGGGCAGCCAGCCGCTGCCGGCATCATTGCCCAGCCAGCGACAGCACAGATGCCACAGTCCGCTCCAGCCCGGATTGGGCGCACGCAGGGCCGACACCTGGGTGATCACCACCTTGGCGCCGGCCTGGCGCAGCGCTTCCAGATGCGGCGCCACCACGCCGCCATAGACGGTATTGACCGGGTCGGTGACCAGCACCACCTGCAGCTCGGGCGCCTGCTGCAGGCGCTGGATCAGGGCTGCGCTCAGTTCGGCGCTGAGCCGGCGGTGCTCATGGTCGCCGGCCTCGGCGCCGAAATCATTGAACAGGAACTGGTCGGCCACCACCAGGCGTTGCGCCTGCGCCACCAGGCGCAGCATCTCATCGAAGATCGTCTGATCACTGTGCCGCGTGCCCTGGTCATCAACCCAGGTCAGGTCGGCCAGGAAAGCGACATCCTGCGCCGGCCGCAGCGGCCAGGGCGCGCCAACGCCTTCAGGCAGCGGCTTGTACGCATGCCACAGGCCGCTGGCGATCCAGGCCAGCAGGGCCAGGCCGGCGAGGCCGCGCAACAACGGCCGCCAACGGCGCCGGCGCCGGTGTACTCGCGGCGAGGTCGCCGGGGTTGCTGGCCGGCGCGAATCCGGGCGCCGGCCCAGTGCGCTCATTCGGCTTTGAAGTCGTCCCATCTGAAGCCTGACAGCCGTGCCAGTTCCTCCGGCTGCAGCAACTGGGTGTGCTCACGGCCGCGGATCACCCAGGTCGGGAAGCTGCGCACGCCGGCATTGACGCACTCCAGGGCGACCGGGCCACCGCTTCCGGAGGGATGACATTCAACGTAGGGCAGGTCCTTGGCCGAGGCGCCGAACAGGCGGTTTTGCTGCTGGCAGACCACGCACCAGTCAGCGCCGTAGTAGACGGCACCGGTGCGCTCCAGATGGTTGGCCAGGGCTTGCAGGCGCGGATTCGGAGCCGGTGCGAACAGGCCGGCGAAGTAAAGCTGCATCAGCACCACCACCACCAGGGCGAGGGCACCGTTGTTGATCAGCCAGCCACGCCAGTTCGTGCCCGGCGCCGAAGTCGGCCGGCCGATATGCACCAGCACGAAGATCGCCGCCATGGCGAGCAGCGACAGCAGGCACCACAGGCAGACCGCCTGCAGGCCGATTACGCCGGCCAGGGTCAGGTAGATGCTGATCGCCAGGCCGAGCAAGCTCAGCGTCCACAGCCGGCGCCAGCGCTTCAGGCGGGTGCCGGGCGCGGCGGCAATGGCGGCGATCAGCGCATACAGGGCAAAGCCCCACAGCGCGATCGGCAGGCCCAGGAACATCGACCAGCGGCTTTGCTGGATGGTGGCGCAATCGGATTCGGCACCACACATCAGCGGCAGCGTGCCCCACAGCGCGACGGCGCTGAGATAGCCGGTCAGCACCAGGCCGAAAATCGCCAGCGCCAGCACCGGCCAGTCCGGTGCCAACCGCTGCCGTGGGGCAGGAGCCACCGTCTTTTTCCGGGATGAGTCCGGGGAACGCATTTTGCCTCTTGCCTTGGCCATGGATCGATCTCGTGACAGTTGGACTGGCCGAATGATAGTCGCTTCGGTCAGTGTTCAGGGCAGCGGCTGCGGCCTTCCGCGCCGCGTTCCGGCCCGGTCGTTTGCATCAGCCCAGTGGGCGCGCAATCCCAGGCAGCCAGCAGCTCAGCCGGGCAGCAGCATGCGCAAGCCGACCAGCACCAGGCCGATCAGGATCATCCACAACATGATCCGCGCCGGCACGGCCAGATGCCGCAGATTGGCGTCGTCGAGCTGGCGATAGCCGCCGGTCAGGATCCAGCGCAGGCCGGTGGCCGACAGCGACGAGCCATCGACCCGGTGCGCCTGGCCGCGATCGGTGAGGTGGCGCACGGTCAGTGGCCCGAAGATGGCATAGCCGGTGCCGCCGACGGTGACCATGGCCACGCCCATCAGCAGCAGGAGCAGGGCCAGCATCAGAATTCCGCCGAGCCGGGCACGCGCGGATACGGAATCGCGTCGCGGATATTGGTCAGGCCGCAGACATGGACCAGCAGGCGCTCAAAGCCCAGGCCAAAGCCCGAATGCGGCACCGTGCCGTAGCGGCGGAAATCCCGGTACCACTGGTAATCGGCCGGATCCAGACCGAACTGCACCATGCGCGCATCCAGGCGATCCAGACGTTCCTCGCGCTGGCTGCCACCGATGATCTCGCCGATACCCGGCGCCAGCACATCCATGGCGGCGACGGTGCGGCCGTCATCGTTCATGCGCATGTAGAAGGCCTTGATCTGCTCGGGATAGTCGGTCACCACCACCGGCCCGCGCACATGCTGCTCGCACAGGTAGCGCTCGTGCTCGGTCTGCAGGTCCATGCCCCATTCAACCGGGAAGTCGAACGTCTTTGGCGCCCGCTTGAGGATCTCCACGGCGGCGCCGTAGTCAATGCGCTCGAACGGTGTGCTGACGATGGCTTCCAGGCGCGCGATTGCCTGCTTGTCGACGCGCTGGGCGAAGAACGCCATGTCATCGCCGCGCTCGTCCAGGATCGCCTTGCACACGTACTTGAGGAAGGACTCGGCGACATCGGCGGTGGCGGCCAGGTCGGCGAAGGCGATCTCCGGTTCCACCATCCAGAACTCGGCCAGGTGCCGGCTGGTGTTGGAGTTCTCGGCGCGGAAGGTCGGGCCGAAGGTGTAGACCTTGCTCAGCGCCAGGCAGTAGCCCTCGACATTGAGCTGGCCGGAGACGGTGAGAAAGGCTTCGCGGCCGAAGAAATCCTCGCGGAAGTCGATCGCGCCATCGGCCGTGCGCGGCAGGTTGGCCAGGTCCAGGGTCGATACCCGGAACATCTGGCCGGCGCCCTCGGCGTCGGAGGTGGTGATGATCGGCGTGTTGACCCAGCAGTAGCCGTTCTCGTGGAAGTAACGGTGGATCGCCTGGGCCATGCAATGGCGCACGCGGGTGATGGCGCCGAAGATATTGGTGCGCGGGCGCAGGTGGGCGACCTCGCGCAGGAACTCCATGGTGTGCGGCTTGGGCTGGATCGGATAGGTTTCCGGATCCTCGACCCAGCCGACGACCTCAACCGTATCGGCCTGCAGCTCGAACGACTGGCCCTTGCCTTGCGAAGCCACCAGGGTGCCGGTGGCGATCACCGCGCAGCCGGCGGTGAGGTGGCTGACTTCGTCTTCGTAGTTGGCCAGGCTGGCCGGCGCCACGACCTGGATCGGATCGAAGCAGGAGCCATCGGAGACATTGACGAACGACAGGCCGGCCTTGGAGTCGCGGCGGGTACGCACCCAGCCACGAACGGTCACGGTTTCACCGGCGGCGATCTGGCCGGACAGGGCGTCCCGGATGGCGACCTGGGTCATGCGGATTCCTCGTCAAAAGTGCTGATGGGCAAGCCGGCCATCATACCCGACCGCTGCCGGCGGATTGCCGTGCCGCCCGTGTCCCGGCGCCAATGGCGGGCAGCCATGGCGACCGTCACCGGGCCTTGTCTCGTTGCCGCCACAGCGGCGCGGGACATGAATGCACTGGCCCGGCTGGCCAGGCGCGCGGCGTCCGTGGCGGCGGCCTCGGCTACAATGACCGGCATGGACATCAACTTGACCGAAGCGGCCGCCAGGCGCGTCCGCAGCTACCTCCAGGAGCAGCCGGGCCGCCTGGGCCTGCGTTTTGGCGTGCGCCGGACCGGTTGTTCCGGCTGGGGCTATGCCATCGACCTGGCCGATGACCAGCGGCCTGGCGATACCGTGGTCGAGGACCAGGGCATCCGCATCTTCGTCGATGCCGACAGCCTGCCGCTGGTCGCCGGTACCCGCATCGATTTCATCGAGCAGACCATGGGCAGCCAGTTCGTGTTCGAAAACCCCAATGCCGCCGCTGCCTGCGGCTGTGGCGAAAGCTTCACCGCCGATCCCGAAGCGGCCTGAGCCGGCGCTGGCTTTTTGCGCCGCGCCCGCCCGCAGCCGCGGGTTCTCGTTATCCCTATCCCTGGCCGGCTGATCAGCCGCCAGCCGCTGTTGCCAGCGAACGGGCCAAATCCTGCCGGCGCGCCAGCCAAACTCCGGCCAATGCCGGGTAAATGCTTGCACGAGCAGGGGCAGCAGCTTGCGCGGGCCGGGGCTTTGGGTGAAAATGCCCGGCTAGCCAATGGCTGGACCCTTGCTCCACGGCTTTCGCCGGGGGCTGACATCCCCGATGACGGGGACGACATCCACAAGGAACAATCCAATGCGTCATTACGAAATGGTGTTTCTGGTCCATCCCGACCAGAGCGAGCAGGTGCCGGCGATGATCGAACGCTATCGTGGCGTCATCGAAGGCGACGGTGGTGCCATCCACCGGCTGGAAGACTGGGGCCGTCGTCAACTGGCCTATCCGATCCAGCGTCTGGCCAAGGCCCACTACGTGCTCATGAACATCGAGTGCACCCGGGCTGCGCTGGCCGAACTGGAATCGGCTTTCCGCTTCAACGATGCCGTGCTGCGTCACCTGGTCATCGCCCGCGAAGGGCCGGAGACCGAGCAGAGCTACATCCTCAAGAACAAGGATGAGAAGCCGCGCCGTGATTCGGACTTCAGCGACGGCGATTCCCGTGATTCCCGCGGCGCCCGTGAGCGCGGCGATTCGTCGCGTGAGGATGGCGATGACGGCCGTGCCGATGCCGACACCAAGGAAGACGCCGGCGCCGAAATCGACTCGGCCGCTGACACATCCGACCAGCCTGCCGCCTGAGGAGTACAGACATGTCCCGTTTCTATCGCCGCCGCAAGTTCTGCAAATTCACCGCCGAGGGCGTGACCGAGATCGACTACAAGGATCTGGGCACCCTGCGCCAGTACGTCACCGAAACCGGCAAGATCGTGCCGAGCCGGATCACCGGCACCAAGAGCCGTTACCAGCGCCAGTTGGGCACCGCCATCAAGCGCGCCCGTTTCCTGGCCCTGCTGCCGTTTACCGACAACCACTGATCCCCTGTCCGGACAGCCAACCGGTTGCGGGCGCCCTGAACGGGCCAGCCCGCTAACGACAAAGGAAGCAAGAAAATGGAACTGATTCTCCTGCAGAACGTGCAGAACCTGGGCGGCCTCGGTGATCGCGTCAAGGTCAAGCGCGGCTATGGCCGCAACTACCTGATGCCCCAGGGCATGGCCGTGCCGGCCACCGCCGCCAACGTGGAAATGTTCGAAGCCCGCCGGGCCGAGTTCGAAGCCCGCGCCGCGCAGGCCACCGGTGATGCCCAGGCCCGTGCCGCCACGCTGGAAGACGCGATGGTGACGATCAAGGCCAACGCCTCGGCCGAAGGCAAGCTGTTCGGCTCGGTCGGTCCGCGCGAAATCGCCGACGCCTTCACTGCCATCGGCAAGCCGGTGTCCAACAGCGAAGTGGTGATGCCCGAAGGTCCGATCCGCCAGGTCGGCGAGTTCGAGGTCATCGTCAAGCTGCATGCGACCATCGACCAGACCGTCAAGGTCGTGGTCGTCGCCGAGTAAGCACCTGGCTGTCTTTCGGTTCGGGCGGATTCGCCCGGCCGGCGGCAAACAACCGGCGTGTCATGGCAACGGGCGCCCAGTGCGCCCGTTGTCTGTTTCTGGCGCTGGTGTTGCTGTTTGTCGCAGGCGCTGCGGCTGCCGTCGATGCCCGCACCGCCCGCCAATGCTTTGATTTTCCCGCCGGCGGCCCCAAGATGCCGTCATCCGCGATGATCCTGGAGCCTTTGTTCATGCCGATCTACGAGTTTGACTGTGCCAGTTGTGGCCATGATTTCCAGCGCCTGCAGAAGCTGTCCGATGCCGATCCGGACCAGTGCCCGGTCTGCGCCAGCCAGGGCACGGTGCGCCGTCTGATCTCGGCGCCCTCGTTCCGGCTTGCCGGCAGCGGCTGGTACGAGACCGACTTCAAGAGCGATCGTGACCGCAAGCGCAACCTGGCCGGCGATCAGCCACCGCCGGCCGCCGCCGACAGCAGCGGCAGCAGTGCCGATAGCGCCGGCAAGACCCCGACACCGGCACCGGCCGCCACGGCCGCGGCGGTGACGCCATGAGGCCGCAGCCGGCAGTACGGCTGGCCGCGCTGACTTTGGCGATGGCCTCGGCATCGGCCTTTGCCTCGGCATCGGTCAGCCTGATGGCCAGCGGGGAAGGCACGCAATTAGAGGCCGTTGCCGCCCCGCCCGAAGTCAGCGCCGAGGAGGCCGCGCCGGCCGTGGCCCTGCCCGAGGACTGGAACCTGCTGCACGGCATTGGCCGGCATTGCCGCCAGGCGTTTGCCGGCCGCGTCGTGGTCAACGAGGCCGACGATGGTCCCGATCCGGTCTGGGAAAAGGGTCCAGTGGTGCTGGATGTGCGCGATTGTCCGCCGGGCGGGATCATCCTCGCCTTGGCGGTCGGCGACGATCGCTCGCGCACGATGGTGCTGCGGCGCCAGTCCGCCGACCAGCTCAGCCTGCGCCAACTGCGTCACAACGACGAGGGCCAACCCCTGCCGGTGACCGATTTCGGTGGTTTCAGCAGCGAAGAATCCAGCGCCCGCACGGCCATCTTCCAGGCCAATGACATCAGCCGCGAGCTGTTTTCCCGGCACGACCAGTCCGCGCGCAGCAACAGCGTCTGGACCCTGGCGATGCCCGATGCCAGCACCCTGGTCTATGAAGAAACCTCCGATGCCGGCCGGCTCAAGCTGGAGTTCGACTTGGGCGAGCCGGTAGAGCAGCGGCCGCTGCCCTGGGTGGAAGCCGCGGTACGCTGAACCTGCGTCCCTGACCGGGAACCGGCCGCTCCGGTTCCCGGCCATCAATCGGCGTGACCGGACCGCCAGTCGGCCGGTCAATCCCTACCCGGCATGGCTGCCAATGGCGGCTGCCAATGCGCACCGCCGCCCATGGCCGCCAGAGCGTTATCATGGGCGGCTTTTCCATCCGGCGTCTCCCCACCATGCGTACCCATTACTGCGGCCTCATCGATGAGGCCCTGATCGGCCAGAGCGTCACCCTGTGCGGCTGGGCCGATGTCGCCCGCAACCTGGGCGGCGTCTGCTTCATCGACCTGCGTGACCACGAAGGCATCGTCCAGGTGCTGGTCGAACCCGACAATGCCCAGGTGTTCGCGATCGCCGAGCAGATCGGCTACGAGGATGCGCTGCAGGTGACCGGCACCGTGCGCGCCCGCCATGCTGTCAACGAGCGCATCCGCACCGGCCAGGTCGAGGTGGTGGCGACACAGATCCGCATCGTCAACAAAGCCAAACCGCTGCCGTTCCACGCCCACGAGAACCCGGGCGAGGACATCCGCCTGAAGTACCGCTACCTGGACCTGCGCCAGCCGCAGATGCAGCACATGATGCGCACCCGCACGCGCCTGGTGCAGGCGCTGCGCCGCTGGCTGGACGAACGCGGCTTCCAGGACATCGAAACCCCGATCCTGACCAAGGCGACGCCGGAAGGCGCGCGCGATTTCCTGGTGCCGGCGCGTCTGCACCCGGGCGAGTTCTACGCCCTGCCGCAGTCGCCGCAGTTGTTCAAGCAGTTGCTGATGATGGCCGGCTTCGACCGCTACTACCAGATTGCGCGCTGCTTCCGTGACGAGGCCCTGCGCGCCGATCGGCAACTGGAGTTCACCCAGTTGGACATGGAATTTGCCTGGGTTGACGAGCAGCAAATCCAGGGCACGGTCGAGGCGATGATCCGCCACGCCTTCGAGCAGGTGCTCGATGTCCGCCTGCCCGAGCCATTCCCGCGCCTGACCTGGGCCGAGGCCATGCGCCGCTTCGGTTCGGACAAGCCCGATCTGCGCATTGCCCTGGAGCTGGTCGATGTCGTCGATCTGGTCGAGAACTGCGGCTTCAAGGTGTTCTCCGATGTCGCTGCTGCCGGTGGCCGCATCGCCGCGCTGCGCATCCCCGGCGGCGCGCGCCTGTCGCGCAAGCAGATCGACGACTACGCCGCGCACGCCGGCAAGTACGGCGCCCGCGGCCTGGCCTGGATCAAGCTCGGCGAGGATGGCCAGGTCAATTCGCCGATCAGCAAGTTCCTCGACGCCGATGTGCTAGCGGCATTGCTCGCGCGCACTGAAACCGGCAACGGCGATCTGGTCTTCTTCGGCGCTGGCGATGTCGGCGTGGTCAGCGCCTTCATGGGCGCCGTCCGGCTCAAGGCCGGCCACGATTTCGAGCTGGTCGAGGATGGCTGGCGGCCGCTGTGGATCACCGAGTTCCCGATGTTCGAGTGGGACGAAGAGGCCCGGCGCCATGTCGCCCTGCATCATCCGTTCACCGCGCCGGCGGTCGATGACGAGGAGCAGTTGCGCAGCGATCCAGGTCAGGCGTTGTCGCGCGGTTACGACCTGGTGCTCAACGGCAACGAAATCGGCGGCGGCTCGATCCGCATCCACAGCCGCTCGATGCAGGCCGCGGTCTTCGACCTGCTGGGCATCAGCGCGCAAGAGGCCGACGAGAAGTTCGGCTTCCTGCTCGAAGCCCTGGACTACGGCGCGCCGCCGCACGGCGGCATTGCCTTCGGCATCGACCGCATCGCCGCGCTGATGGCCGGCACCGAATCGATCCGCGATGTCATCGCCTTCCCCAAGACCACCGGCGCCCAGTGCCCGATGACCGGCGCACCCTCGCCGCTGCCCGAAGCGCAACTGGCCGAAGCCAACATCGCCGTGCGGCGCAAGGATCCGGCCCCGGCCGCAGACTGAGCGGGGCGTAAACCTTCGGCGCAACGCGTCGCCCGGCGTGATCCGCACGCCGGGCGCGTGCTTGCACTGCAGCACAATGGCGGGTCTGTTAACCTGAACCGTCACGCCAGCCATCATTCGCCGCGTCCCGCAACGCCGGGAGCCGCGGCGACATGCCGTAATTTCGGGCCTTTTCTCTTCGCGGTGCCGCCTCTGGCACCCACCTGACCGCGCCCGGTCCCGTGCCCCAGCCGCACGTTTCGCAGCACACGGCAGATCCGTCCGGATCATCGCGCCCCGATGGTTGGCATCAGCAACCCGTGGAGGTGATATGACTTTTGAAGAAGCCAGCGCATGCCTTGCCGTTGAGCACGACGACCCGCAAACCCTCGATGCCCCGATCCAGGCACGCCGCTTCAAGGTCTTCACCGACCGCCAGTTGGACACCATTCCCCAGCTCCAGCACCTGAGCGAAAGCCAGCGCTTTGATATCAAGGTGGTCAGCCGGGTACTGCCGTTCCGGGTCAACGAATATGTGCTTGAGGAGCTGATCAACTGGCAGCAGGTGCCCGATGATCCGATCTTCCGCCTGGTGTTTCCGCAGCGCGAAATGCTGGCGCCAGAACACTTCAACGAACTGGCCGAACTGATGCGGCGCGAAGCTCCGGCCAGCGAAATGGCGCCGGTGATCAGTCGCATTCGTGCCCAATTGAACCCGCATCCGGCCGGTCAGATGGAGCTCAACGTGCCGCATCTGGACGGCGAGCCGCTGCCAGGCATGCAGCACAAATACCGCGAAACCGTGCTGTTCTTCCCCAGCCAGGGCCAGGTCTGCCACAGCTACTGCACCTTCTGCTTCCGCTGGGCACAGTTCGTCGGCGACAGCGAGCTGCGATTTGCCTCCAGTGAAGCTGGTCAACTGCACGACTACCTGGCCCGGCATCCCGAGGTCACCGACCTGCTGATGACCGGCGGCGACCCGATGGTGATGAAGGCGCGCCACCTGCGCGGCTATCTGGAAGGTCTGACCCGGCCCGAACTGGCGCATGTGCGCAACATCCGCATCGGCTCCAAGAGCCTGACCTTCTGGCCGTATCGGTTCGTCACCGACCCCGACGCCGACGAGGTGCTGGCGCTGCTGCGCGAGCTGGTCGACGCCGGCAAACATGTCGCCTTCATGGCCCACTTCAACCACTGGCGCGAGATGGAAACGCCGGTCTGCCGCGAAGCCATCCGCCGCATCCGCGCCACAGGCGCGCAGATCCGCACCCAGGCGCCGCTGTTGCATCACATCAACGACAGTGCCGATGTCTGGGCGCGGATGTGGACCACGCAGGTGCAGCTCGGGATGGTGCCGTACTACATGTTCGTCGAGCGCGACACCGGCGCCCAGCACTACTTCGAGGTGCCGCTGGTCAAGGCCTGGGAGATCTATCGCCAGGCCATGCAGCGCGTGTCCGGGCTGGCGCGGACCGCACGCGGGCCGTCGATGTCGGCCGATCCGGGCAAGGTCGAGATTCAGGGCGTGACCGAGATCAACGGCGAGAAGGTATTCGTGCTGCGCTTCATCCAGGGCCGGGATCCGGACTGGGTACAGCGGCCGTTCTTCGCCAAGTTCGATGCAAATGCCACCTGGCTGCCCGATTTGAAACCGGCCCTGGGCGCGCGCCGGTTCTTCTTCGAACAGGACTTCGCCCAGATCAAGGAAGAAAAGCTGGCCCTGGCGGAGGCCTGAAGCAGGCTCGGGCGGGCACCAGCCGGGGACACTCGGGTTTCCGGCCGACCCGGGCACTGTCCGGCAGCGGACACTATGGCGGCTTGCCGCCCAATCAATGATGCCAAGTCTTTGATTCATCAAAGACCATCAGATTGGCACGCAGCCTGCTTATGAGCAGGCATGGACATTGAACGCACCGATCTGAAACTGAAGAAGCGCCGCCGCCAGGTGGTCTTGGCAGCGCTGGGCGGCCTGGCCGTGCTCCTGGCCGGTATCTGGGTCGCCGGCCTGGAGCCGGCCGCACCGCGGGTGGACCGCGGCACGGTCTGGACCGACACCGTCAAGCGCGGCGAAATGCTGCGCGAGGTGCGCGGGTCGGGCAGCCTGGTGCCGAAATCGATCCGCTGGCTGGCCGCCGAAACCGACGCCCGCGTCGAACGCATCGTGGTCAAGCCCGGCGCCCGGGTCGAACCGGACACGGTGATCCTGGAACTGTCCAACCCGGTGGTGCTCGACCAACTCGCCGCCGCCGAGGCCGACCATGTCTCCGCCCAGGCCGACTACCTGGCGCGCCAGATCGAGCTGGAAAGCATGGTGCTCGACCAGCGCGCCCGCCTGGCCGGCTTCGAGGCCGAGTACGAAGGCGCGCGCCTGCAGGCCGAGGCCGAAGGCCAGCTTTCGGCCGACGGCATCATCTCGCGCATCCAGTACCAGCGCAGCCAGCTCAGCGCCGACAGCCTCAAGGTGCGCGTGGACATGGAACGCGACCGCCTGGCCAACACCCGCCAGAACATGGGCAAGCAACTGGAAGCCGAGCGCGCGCGCATCGCCCAGCTTGTGCGCACCCGCGACCTGCGCCAGCGCCAGGTCGATGCCCTGCAGCTCACCGCCGGCATCGAAGGCGTGCTGCAACAGGTGCCGGTCGAGGAAGGCCAGCAGGTAATGGCCGGCAGCAACCTGGCCCGCGTCGCGCGGCCGGACGTGCTGATGGCCGAGCTGCGCATTGCCGAAACCCAGGCCAAGGACATCCTGATCGGCCAGCCGGTGCGCGTGGATACCCGCAACGGCATCGTCGCCGGCGAGGTCATCCGCATCGATCCGGCAGTGCAGGGCGGTACCGTGCAGGTCGATGTCGACCTGCTTGATCCGCTGCCGCCCGGCGCCCGCCCCGACCTGTCGGTTGACGGCACCATCCAGATCGAGCGCCTGGACGATGTCCTCTACGTCGGCCGCCCGGCGTTCGGCCAGCCCGAGAGCCAGACCACCTTGTTCCGCATCAACGGCGACGGCAGCGCGGTGCGCGTGCCGGTCGCCCTGGGCCGGGCCTCGGTGAACCTGATCGAGATCGTCAACGGCCTGGTCGAGGGCGAGCAGGTGATCCTGTCCGACACCTCGGCCTGGGACCAGCACGACCGCATCCGCCTGCAATGAATCGTGTGTCAATTGCCACCGACTCCGCCGCCGACCCTTCCCGTCACGCCCGCCCGGCCGCAACGAACCTTCCAAGGAACCCCGCCATGACCCAGTCCAGCCAGCCCCTGATCAAGCTCGAAGGCATCCGCAAGGTCTTCCTCACCGACGAGGTCGAGACCCACGCCCTGTCCGAAGTGCATTTCGACATCCAGAACGGTGAATACGTGTCCATCTCCGGCCCGTCCGGCTGCGGCAAGTCCACCCTGCTGTCGATCCTGGGCCTGCTCGATACCGCCAGCGCCGGCCGCTACCTGCTCAATGGCCGCCAGGTCGAGGACATCGGCCCGTCCGAGCGGGCGCGCATCCGCAACAAGGAAATCGGCTTCATCTTCCAGGCCTTCAACCTGATCGGTGACCTGACCGTATTCGAGAACGTCGAGCTGCCGCTGACCTACCGGCCCGGCATGGCCAAGGCCGAGCGCCGCGACCGGGTGCAGGCGGCGCTGGAGCGGGTCGGCATGGCGCATCGGCTCAAGCACTACCCGGCGCAGTTGTCCGGCGGCCAGCAGCAGCGTGTTGCCGTCGCCCGCGCCCTGGTCGGCCAGCCCTCGATCCTGCTCGCCGACGAACCCACCGGCAACCTTGATTCCAAGAACGGCGAGGCGGTGATGGGCCTGCTCGACGAGCTGCATCGCGGCGGCGCGACCATCTGCATGGTCACCCATGATCCGCGCTACGCCGATTTCGCCCAGCGCAAGATCTTCATGTTCGACGGCCGCGTGGTCGACGAGGACACCATGCACCGGCTGCGCAAGGAAGAGGACGCGCGCCTGTTCCGTCGCGGCCACGCCGAAGATCAGCAGCCGCGGGAAACCGCCTGAGGCCGCGTCCGCAGTTCCAGCACCCACCAAGGTGACGCCATGCTTGATTCCCTGACCCAGGATCTGCGCTACAGCCTGCGCAGCCTGCTCGCCCGACCCGGCTTCCTGATTGCCGCGGTGCTCACGCTGGCGCTGGGCATCGGCGCCAACATCGCCATCTTCAGTGTCGTCAACGCGTTGCTGATCAAGCCGCTGCCGTTCCCCGACGCCGAGCGCCTGGTGCTGGTGCACAACAACTATCCGGGCATGGGCCTGGCCGAGACCGGCACCTCGGTGCCCGATTATCTGGAGCGCCGAGAGCAGGTCACCGCCTTCCAGGACATCGGCCTGTACACCGGCATCAGCCTCAACCTGGCCAGCGACGGCGCGCCGCAGCGCCTGTCCGGAGTCCGTGCCAGCGCTTCGTTGTTCAGCACCCTGCAGGTGGCGCCGCTGCTGGGCCGCACCTTCAGCGCCGATGAAGACCAGCCCGGCCGCGACCGGGTTCTGGTGCTCAGCCACGGCCTGTGGCAAAGCCGCTTTGCCGGCGCTGCCGATGTCATCGGCCGGCCGGTGCGCGTCAATGGCCACGACTACCGCGTCATCGGCGTGATGCCGCCCGGCTTCGTCTTCCCCAACCCGCAGGCGCAGGCCTGGGTGCCGTTTGCCTTCAGCGCCGAAGAGGCCGGCGACGAAGCCCGCGGCAATGAATACTCGAATTCGATCGCCCGCCTGGCACCCGGCGCCACGCCCGACCAGGCCCATGCCCAGATGGCCGCCATCGTTCAGCGCAACGGCGAGCGCATCGCCATGGCTGGCGAGCGTGCCACGCAGATGGCGCGGCTGTATCGCGAGGGCGGATTCAGCGGTTCCACCAAGCCGCTGCGCGAGGACTGGGTCGGTGAAGTCCGGCCGGTGCTCTGGTTGCTGCAGGCGGTGGCCGGCCTGGTGCTGCTGATCGCCTGCGCCAATGTCGCCAACCTGATGCTGGCGCGGCTGGCATCGCGCCGCAAGGAACTGGCAGTACGCAACGCTCTGGGCGCCGGGCGACGCCGCATCGCCCGGCAGTTGCTGATCGAAGCGCTGCTGCTGGCGCTGGTCGGCGCACTCGCCGGCATCGTGGTCGCCTGGCTTGGCCTGAAGGCGCTGACCGCGCTTGGCCTGACCGACAGCCCGCTGCAGCCGCGCATCGGTATCGACATGCCGGTGCTGCTGTTTGCCCTGGGCCTGACCGCACTCACCGGCATCGTCTTCGGCCTGTTCCCGGCCCTGACGCCGGCCGGCGGTGGCGTGGTCGGCACGCTCAAGGAAAGCGGCCGTGGCCATGCCGGCGGCCGCCGCGCACAAGCCACGCGCAACCTGCTGGCGATGGTGCAAATCGGTCTATGCGCCACCCTGCTGGTCGGCGCCGGCCTGCTGCTGCGCAGCTATGAGCGGGTGCAGAACGTGGATCCGGGTTTCGACCGTGACGGCCGGGTGACCATGCGCGTGAGCCTGGCCCAGGCCAGCTACGCCAGCGACGACGCGATCGAGCAATTCATCGATGCCGCCCTGGCCAACCTGCGCGCCATTCCCGGCGTAAGCGAGGCCGCCTGGGCCAACCATCTGCCGTTCGGCAACACCTCCTCCAGCGCCGCCTATCAGATCCAGGGCACCGGGCAGGGCGTCGACCAGCCACTGCCGCACGGCCATTGGCGGGTGGCCAGCGACGACATGTTCAGTGCCATGGGCGTGCCGCTGCTGGCCGGGCGCCTGTTCAACGAAGCCGACCGCCGCGACACGGCGCCGGTGGTGATCATCGACGAGCTGCTGGCGCGTCGCCAGTTCGGCGACGTCGACCCCATCGGCCGCCGCCTGCGCGCCTTCGGCAGCCAGGACGAAAGCCAGTGGGCGACCATCGTCGGTGTCGTCGGCAGCGTCCACCAGGCCAACCTGGCTCAGGCTGTGGACAAGGAAACCTACTGGTTCGCACACCGGCAGTTCCCGTTCGCGCGCATGGATACGCGCAATGGCTATTTCCTGGTCAACAGCGACCTGCCGGCCAGCGCCCTGGCCGGGCCGTTGCGCCAGGCGGTGCAGCGGGTCGATCCCGAGCAGCCGGTGTTCGACATCCGCAGCCTGGATCAGCGCATTGCCGAATCCTTGCAGGGCCGGCAGGCGCCGATGCTGCTGCTGGCGCTGTTCGCCGGCGTCGCCCTGCTGCTGTCGACCATCGGCATCTACGCGGTGCTGGCCTGGTCGGTGGCCCAACGCACCGGCGAACTTGGCGTGCGCATGGCCATCGGTGCCAGCCGCGGCGAGGTCGTGCGCATGGTGCTGGCCCAGGGCGGGCGCATCGCCGGCCTGGGCCTGGCCATCGGCCTGCTGGTGGCGCTGGCGCTGGGTGGCGTGCTCGGCAACCAGCTTTACGGCGTCTCGCGCTTTGATCCGATCACCTTCCTGGCCGTGGCGGTGGTGCTGGGCGGTATCGCCCTGATCGCCTGCTGGCTGCCGGCCCGCCGTGCCGCAAAGGTCGACCCGATCACCGCCTTGCGCCACGCCTGACCACTCCCGTCACCGTTTCCGGAAGCTGCCGCCATGGTCCTTGCCGATTCCCTGTTCCGCGACCTTCGCCACGGCCTGCGCAGCCTGTTGTTGCGGCCCGGATTCACCCTCACCGTGGTCGCCACGCTGGCCCTGGGCCTGGGCGTCAATGCCGCCATCTTCAGCCTGTTCCACGAAGTGCTGTTGCGGCCTTTGCCGGTGCCCGAGCCGCAGCGGCTGGTGAACCTGTCCGGGCCGGGCGAGAAGAGCGGCTGGATGACCAACGACGGCAGCGGCGATGACGCGGCCATCTTCAGCTATCCCATGTTTCGTGATCTGGAGCGGGCGCAGGACGGCGTGACCCTGGCCGGGCATCGCGGCGCCAGCATCAACCTGGAGTGGCAGGGCCGGACCAGCAACAACCAGGCGAGCATGGTCAGCGGCAACTACTTCAGCGCGCTGGGCCTGGTGCCGGCGCTGGGCCGGCTGCTGTCGCCGCAAGATGACGCGGTCGATGGCCGCGCCGAGGCCGAGGCCGTGGTCCTGGCCCATGGCCTGTGGCAGGACCGCTTCGGTGCCGATCCGGACATCATCGGCCAGACGCTGCGCATCAACGGCTTGCCGATGACCGTGGTCGGCGTTGCCGCGCAAGGCTTCGAGGGCACCACGGTGCATTCCCAGGTTGAGCTGTTCCTGCCGATCAGCGTGCACTGGCCCGACCGCCCCGAAAGCCTGCCCGAGCACGAGCGCCGCGATGCCTACTGGGTCTATGTCTTCGGTCGCCTGGCGCCGGGCGTGACACCGGCCGCGGCGCTGGCACCGCTGCAAGCCCGCTACCACTCGGTGATCAACGAGATCGAAGCCGCGCAACAGAAAAACATGACCCCGGCGGCGCTGGAACGCTTCCGCGATCGCCAACTGCAATGGTTGCCCGGCGCGCGCGGCCAGAGCCAGATGCCCGAGCAGTTGGCGGCACCGCTGGCGACCTTGCTGGCCGTGGCCGGACTGGTGCTGCTGATCGCCTGCGTCAACATCGCCAACCTGCAACTGGCGCGCGGCGCCGGCCGTCGGCATGAGATGTCGGTGCGCTCGGCCATCGGCGCCAGCAGTTGGCGCCTGGCCCGGCAACTGCTGGTCGAGGCCGGCTTGCTGGCCCTGGCCGGCGCGTTGCTGGCGCTGCCGCTGGGCTGGCTGGTGGCCCGCGGCCTGGTCTGGTTCGACAGCACCGGCCTGGCCGGGTTTCTGCCTGGTGGGCTGTCCTGGGCCATGACCGGCTTTGTCTTTGCCGCCGCCGCGGTCACCGTGCTGCTGTTTGGCCTGTTCCCGGCCTGGCAGTTGAGCCGGGCGACAGCGGCCGACGCCTTGCGCACGCGCACCAGCCTGGCCGGGCACGGCGGCCTGGGCCTGCGCAATGGTCTTGCAGTGGCGCAGATGGCGTTCTCGCTGGCGCTGCTGGTGCTGGCCGGCCTGTTCGTGCGCAGCCTGGACAACCTCAGCCGCGTCGATCTGGGCATGCACACCGACCAGGTGCTGGCGTTTGGCATCGGCCCGGAACTCAACGGCTATCCGCCCGAACGCTCGCAGGCACTGTTCCAGCGCCTGGAAACCGAGCTGCGGGCCTTGCCCGGCGTCGACGCGGTCGGGCTGTCCATGCTCAGTCTGGTTTCGGACAACAACTGGGGCATGAGCGTGTCGGTGCAGGGCTACGAGGCGGCGCCCGACGAACGCACCAGCACCTCGCGCAACGATGTCAGCCCCGGCTTCTTCCAGACATTGGGCATTCCGCTGCTCGCCGGCCGCCAGTTCAGCGACAGTGACGACGCCCAGGCGCCGCGCGTGGCCATCGTCAACCAGGCCTTCGCCGACCGTTATGGCCTGGGCAACGACGCCGTTGGCAAGCATGTCGCCCTGCACGGCGGCAATCCCGAGCTGGATATCCGCATCGTCGGCGTGGTCGGCAACTCCGCCTACTCCGGCGTGCGCCAGGACGCGCCGGCGCAGCTTTACATGCCGGTGCGGCAGAACCCCGGCGTCGGCCAGGTCACCGTCTACCTGCGCTCGGGCCTGCCGACCACCAGCCTCGGCCCGGCCATCACCGGCGTCGTCAACCGGCTCGACAGCGGCCTGCCGGTGATGGACCTGCGCAGCTTCAGCGAACAGGTGCGGCGCAACACCGGCACCGATCATCTGGTCGGCATGCTGTCCAGCGGCTTCGCCGTGCTCGCCACTCTGCTCGCCGCCATCGGCCTGTACGGACTGCTCGCCTACGCCGTCGCCCAGCGCCAGCACGAAATGGGCCTGCGCCTGGCCCTGGGCGCACCACCGGCCCGGCTGCGCGCCCTGGTGTTGCGCCAGACCGCCCGCCTGGCCCTGATCGGCATCGTCATCGGATTAGTGCTGGCCGTGGCCCTGGGCAACGCTGCCGCTTCACTGCTTTACGGCCTGTCCGGCCAGGATCCATTGGTGCTGGCACTGGCCACGCTGCTGCTGCTTGGCGTTGTGCTGGCTGCCGCCTGGTGGCCGGCCTGGCGCGCATCGCGCACCGATCCGATGGTGGCTTTGCGGGAGGAGTGAGGGCGCCGATTAGTCGCGACGAAGGCGTTGCCGCAGTCTGCAGTAAGAAACTGCAAGCCGTTGTTGTTCAGATCCTCCGAACTATCAACAACAACGCGGTTTGTTGCTCACCGGTCAACAACAAGCCGGCTTGTTGTTGATGATCGCCAGAATCTTGACGACAAAGCTCGGGCCAGTGCCAACCTGGCTGCCCGCTGCCGTCATGGCCGCACAGGCTGTACCGACAACTTCGGCTGGCTTGCCCCACCGACAGATGGGGCGATACATGGCGACGCCATGCATGCCCGCAATCGCGATCGGCGCGCTCGATACGATGGCATCGGCCGCGCCGCGAACGTTGTCACACCGAACGTTGTTGCGCCCGCACTGGTCAGTGCGGCGCGCCCGCCTTGGTCCCGTAACCTTCGGCGCGGGCATCGGCGTCGTCGAACAGCAGCGCGTAGCGGTCGACCGCACCGCGCATGTCGGCCAGCGGGTTGCCCGCGGCGTCGTCACGCAGCTCCCGGCTGCTCACCATCAACTGCGCCAGCACGCCATGCAGCGCTGCATCGGGCTCGGGCGGCAACTGGCAATTGGCGAACATGAAATTGATCGCCGAATCGACCTCGTCGGCCAGCGCCGTGGCTGCCGCCGGCTCAATCGCGGCATCGGCATCGGACGGCACGTCCGCCAACGCCTGACGAACGCGCGTCATGCCTTTGCCAAGCGGCTCGTCGATGGCCCACGGCTCGTGGTTTTCCGGCACCGGCGGCAGCAGCTCGTGCCCGGCGTGGCCATGAGCGTGATGGTCATCGCCGTGATGGTGCTGATCGTGATCATCGCTTTGCTCAGGGTGATGATCAGGGGCATGACTGTGCTGGTCGTGATCGGTGGCCGGCTGCGCTGAATCCGCCAGCGCAAATCCGCCGCCAGCCAGGGCCAGGGCGATGGCCAGGGAAAGAGAAGTCAGGATCTGGTTCGGTTTCATGTCGTTGCCTCCATAGGGTTTTTTGACTGTATCCAGCTTGGCAGACACGCCCTTAAAACGCTGTGATTCAGATCAGCGATCCGGCGGCCTGAAACCACCGGACACGGTGCAACTTCCGGCAGGCCGGTGCTCATGCCTGCCTCGTATACTTGTCGGCAGACGGGCCAACCCCGAAACAGGGAACCGGAACCTCTGACCCATGCGCCGCGATCGCTACGCCACCGATGGCAGCAACGAAAGCATCTACCAGCCAGGTTCGCGCGGCCGTGTTCTGGCCAATCGTGCGGGCATTGTGCGGGTACGCGACATGCAGCAAGCCGAATCCTCGGCACTGGAGGCTTTGACGCTGGCCCTGCTTGACGAGGTGGAGATGGCGCAATGTTTCACCGCTGCCGATCTATGCAACTGGCATCGCCGCTGGCTTGGCGAGCTTTACGACTGGGCAGGCCAGTACCGGCAAGTGAACATCGGCAAGGGCGGCTTCCAGTTTGCGGCTGCCCACCTGCTACCGCGGCTGATGGCCGGGTACGAACGCGAATCGTTGGCGCTGTTCACACCGTGCATGGACATGGACGACGAACGCCTGGCGCAGGCGCTGGCGGTGACCCATGCCGAGCTGGTTCTGGTCCATCCGTTCCGTGACGGCAATGGCCGTCTGGCCCGCCTGCTGAACACGCTGATGGCACTGCAGGCCGGTTTGCCGACACTCGATTACGGCGGCATCCGCGGACGCAACAAGCGGTATTACATCGGCGCAATCCACGCCTCTTTGAATAGAAACTACGCTCCGATGGAGCGCGTCTTCCGCTCGGTGATTGCCAGGACGCGGCGCTATGCCTGAGCCGTCAGCCCTGTGGCTTGCTGCGCTTAATGCGTTTGTTGGCTGCCGGGGCGTCTTGCCTGGCTGCTCTGGGCTGCGTGAACGGCGCGTGGATGCCCTCGATGGCCGAGGACGTGGCGATGGTCACGCGCACGGCGTGCAATCGCTGGGCGGCTGTAGCGAGGTGTTTGTTCGACTTGGCAAGCGTGGCCATGTCGGCATTTTAACAGGCTGGCTGGCGGCACGCCGAGGTGGGGTCGCTCGCCGCCGGCTGGGGCGCAGTTGAGCCGGGTCTTGTAGCGGGCAACGGGGGTCATCACTGCAAATGTCCGGTAGCAGGCACGGGAGGTCTCCAGCCTGCCCACGCGCAGCAGAACGGTGGCCGCCGTGTTGTCGCGGATCTCCACGATGGCATTGCATAGCGCTGCCACGGTCATCGCAGCCGGGCCTCGCCCAGGCCGGGGATCCTGGACCAATTCTTGCGAACAGCCGAGCTTGATTGTTTCAATCAGCCGATGACAGCGGTCGCGTTCCACTGCCAACAGGCCGCGCCGCTGCTGCGCAAATCGCTGGCCACGCCGGGATTCGCCGATCGCTGTGCGCGCTGTCGATCCAGGCCCCTGCGCACCTTCCACATTCGTCGGCCGCGCCCGTGGGCACGCATCCCCGGGTTTGGGCATCATGTCGGCACTGGGGAGTAGACCGCATGCCACTGAGCTGGAACGAGATCAAGGATCGCGCGCTGCGCTTTTCGCGCGAATGGGCCGATGAGGCCAACGAGCACGCCGAGGCCAAAAGCTTCTGGGACGGCTTCTTCAACATCTTCGGCGTCTCGCGTCGGCGCGTGGCCAACTTCGAGCGCCGGGTGAAAAAGCTCGACGGGCGCGACGGCTACATCGACCTGCTGTGGAAGGGCGTGCTGCTGATCGAGCACAAATCCCGCGGCAAGGACCTCACCCGCGCCCACACCCAGGCACGCGACTACTTCCACGGCCTCACCGACGCCGAGCTGCCCCGCTACCTGCTCGTCTCCGACTTCGCCAGCTTCCGCCTCTACGACCTGGAGGGCGAAGAGGACCCCGCCGAGTTCCCGCTCACCGACCTGCACAAACACGTGCGCCTGTTCGGTTTCATCGCCGGCTACCAGCCGCGCGCGTTCAAGGAGCAGGATCCGGTGAACGTGCAGGCCGCCGAGCGCATGGGCCGCCTGCACGACGCGCTCAAGGCCGCCGGCTACGAGGGTCACGCGCTGGAAGTGCTGCTGGTGCGGCTGCTGTTCTGCCTGTTCGCCGATGACACCGGCATCTTCCCGCGCCACGCCTTCCACGACCTCATCGACCAGCGCACCAGCCAGGACGGCGCCAACGTCGGCATGTGGCTGGCGCAGCTTTTCCAGACCCTCAACCGCACCGCCGACCAGCGGCAGAAGACCCTGGACGTGCAGCTGGCCGAGTTCCCGTACGTCAACGGCAAGCTGTTCGAGGAACACCTGCCGCTTGCCGCCTTCGATTCAAAGATGCGGCAGCTCCTGCTGGAGGCCTCCGCGCTGGACTGGAGCCGCATCAGCCCGGCCATTTTCGGCTCCATGTTCCAGTCGGTGATGGACGCCACCGCCCGCCGCAACCTGGGCGCGCACTACACCAGCGAAAAGAACATCCTCAAGCTGATCGGCCCGCTGTTCCTAGACGATCTGACCGAAGAGCTGGAGCGCATCGGCAACCACGAGGGCAAGCTCAAGGGCTTCCACGTGAAGCTGGCCAACCTGCGCTTCCTGGATCCCGCCTGCGGCGCCGGCAACTTCCTGATCATCGCCTACCGGGAACTGCGGCTGCTGGAACTGGACGTGCTCAAGCGCCTGTTCGCCCGCCAGGGCAGCGTGCTCACCCGCGTCGCCGACCACGTGGCGGTGGACGTGGACCAGTTCTACGGCATCGAGATCGAGGAGTTCCCGGCCCAGATCGCCCAGGTGGCGCTGTGGCTGATGGACCACCAGATGAACCTGCGGGTTGCCGAATTGTTCGGCGAATACTTCGCCCGCCTGCCGCTGGTGAAGGCGCCGACCATCGTGCATGGCAATGCGTTGCGGGTTGACTGGAATGAGGTGGTGCCGGCGGAGAGGCTCAGCTACATCCTTGGCAATCCGCCGTTCATCGGCTCCAAGATGATGACCGCGGAGCAGCGTGGCGACTTGCTCGCCATCGCCGGACCTGTGAAGGGGGCAGGCGTCCTGGATTTCGTCAGCGCGTGGTATCTCAAGGCTGCGGATTACATCAGCGGTACCGGCTCCGGCGCCCATCATTCCCGCGAAGCCGGGAGTTCAATGAGTTCGGGCGGCAGTGCGCGCTGCGCCTTCGTTTCAACAAATTCCATCACCCAAGGCGAGCAGGTGAGTGTGCTTTGGGGCGAGATGTTGCGGCGTGGCTTCCACATCTTCTTCGCTCACCGCACGTTTCAGTGGAATAACGAGGCCCGAGGCGTCGCCGCGGTTCACTGCGTGATTGCCGGCTTCGCGCTGAGCAGCACCTTGCCCAAGCGCCTGTTCGATTACGTGGACATCCGGGGCGAGCCTCACGAAGTACGGCCCGCGAACATCAATCCCTACCTGGTCGATGCGGCAGACATCCTGTTGCCGAATCGTAATCGTCCGATCTGCGAGGTTCCAGGGATGGGCATCGGCAACAAGCCGATCGATGGCGGCAACTACCTGTTTACGACCGAAGAACGCGACGCCTTCATTGCTCTTGAGCCGGCTTCGGAGAAGTGGTTTCGGCGCTGGCTTGGGGCTGTTGAATTCATCAACGGCTGGGAGCGGTGGTGTCTGTGGGTAGGGGATTGCCCGCCTGCCGAGCTTCGCAAGATGCCGGAGGCGATGAAACGGGTTGAGGCAGTTCGAAAGTTCCGTCTGGCTAGTCGCAGCGCACCGACCCGCAAGCTCGCGGAGACCCCCAGACGCTTTCACGTGGAGAACATTCCGACTGACCACTACTTGGTGGTGCCAGAAGTGTCATCCGAGCGCCGAACATTCATTCCCATCGGCTTCATGGAACCGGACACCCTTTGCAGCAACTTGGTGAAGATCGTGCCGCACGCCACGAAGGTGCACTTCGCGGTGATGACGTCGACCATGCACATGGCTTGGGTACGTGCAGTTTGCGGTCGATTGAAAAGCGACTACAGGTATTCGTCAGGCATCGTCTACAACAACTTCCCCTGGCCCGAAATCACCGACGACAAGCAAACCACCGCCATCGAATCCGCCGCCCAATCCGTACTCGACGCCCGCGCCGCCTTCCCCGACAGCACCCTGGCCGACCTCTACGACCCGCTGACCATGCCAACGGCATTGACCAAGGCCCACCAGAACCTGGATCGCGCCGCCGATGCCGCCTACATCGCCGCCGAACGCGCCGCCGGCCGCAAGCGCCCCAAACTCACCACCGACGCCGAACGCGTCGCCTTCCTGTTCGAACGCTATCAAGCCATCACATCACTGCTGCCCGCGGCAAAGCCGAAGAAAGCCCGCAAGCGGCAACGCTCTGTGACATGAGCCCGCAATCCTGAGCCTCAACCACCTCTTCAACATCCTGCTCCACATGAGCCCAGTGGCCTGACAGCTTTGGTTGCCCGGTCGGGGAGTTCTTCGGCTTCCGGGTCCAGGAACTGGCCGAGCGCGCGCACGTGCATCGCAACACGCCCACCGCACGTCCTCAGGCACCACAGCTGCAGAAGTACCTGCAGGACATGGTTCGCGCACTGGCCATGGCCACGCAGATGACCGGTGACGACAAGCGCGCGGCCTTCCTGCTGCGCAACGAGCCGTTGGCGGCTTTCGGCTACAAAACCGCGGACACGCTGATCCAGGACGGCCGTGCCGATGCGGTCATCGCCTACCTCGAATCGTTTGCCGGCGGCGCCGCCGGATGATCGTCCGCACCTTCGGGCGCAAGGACGACACGTCGTTCTACCAGGTCATCACGCCCGAGTACGCCGGCAAGCCCCGGTCGGGCATGGGCGCGGCCCGACAGGGCGGTCGCGCTTCGACCGTTCGTTCGCATCAGAACCAGTCGTCCAGCCACCAGGCCGCGCCCATCACGGCCGACAGGCCCAGCAGGCTTGCCACGACCTTCATCACTGCACGCTTGTTGATGCGCATCGCAAGCTCTCGGTTTGTCTTAGCGACGCCATGCCGCCGACCAGGAATGGTCAGCCTGGAGGCCGGTCTTCAAGAAAGCATCAAGCGACGAGGCGCCGGACCGCACGGTATTCGCGCAGCCAGCGCTGGCGCAGTGAGCGGCTGAGCCAGACGGTCGCCGCCAGGAACGTGACCGCCATGGCCAGCAGTGCCAGCCCGGCATCGCGCCACGCCTGGCCGGCCAGCAACCAGGCGCCGGCGTTGGCCGCCAGCGCGTATGCGAGCAGCCACCACGCCGTGGTCCGTGCCAGCCACAGGTCGCGCAGGCCGGTGCGCAGTTGCGCGAGTCGAAGTCGCGCATAGGTGCTGGCGCTTTCGGTGGCATCGGTTGCCTGCCGCCGCGGCGCGCGCAGCACGATCGCCCAGGCCATCGGCAGAAATACCGCGAAGAAGGGCATCAGCAGCCAGTGCGCAGGTTCAACGCGGCCGCTCAGCAGTGCCTGGCCGAACACCAGCACGGCGATCACCGTCAGTGCCACCTCCACGGTGCGCATCAGGCGCAGCCGCCATTGGCGCCGGCGGATGCGGCGGGTCAGGTGATGCTGCGTGGCGGTGTGCGCCAGGCCTTGCCATGCGTGCTTGAGCAGCTCGTCGAATTTCATTGCATGCCCTCCTGTTGGGACAGTGTCTTCAAGCGCTCGCGGGCGCGATGCAGGCGCACGCCCACGTTTTCGGCGCTGATTCCCAGCGTGTCCGCGATCTCCTGGTAGTCGAAGCCTTCCAGTTGCAGCATCAGGACCTGGCGCAGCTTGAGCGGCAGTGTGGCCAGCGCCTGGAACAGCCATTGCGTGCGGGCGCTGGCCTCGGCCGTGGCCGGATCCGCCATGTCGTGCAGCGTGTCGTCGAATGGCACCGGAGACGGCATCCGCGTTGCCGCACGGACATGGCTGGCGCCAAGGTTGTGCGCGATGCGCAACACGAACGGCAACAGCCTGTCCGCGTCGCGCAGCCGCGGAAGGCTCTCCCAGATGGCCAGCAGCACCTCCTGCAGCAGCTCCTCGCGCACGGCGGGATTGAGTTCGTAGCCGCACACCGCACGCCATAGCTGCGGGTGGAAGCCTTGTACCTGGGGCCAGAGTGGATGCATGCGGTGGTGCGGCAATGGCTCGGCGGGCGATGTGGGAACGGCAGGGTCCAGCAATCCTAAGTTGCTGCTGGCGGCGCATTTCTTACAGCCGGGGAAATTTTATTTCCTTGCGTAAGAAATCCCCGGCTGCCGGCTACTCAGGAGGTGATCCCACTGACCAGGAAACACCGATGATGCGATGTTCCACCCTGACAAGCCTGTTGCTGGCAACCGCCCTGGCCTGGGCACTGGCCGCTACGCCCGCCAACGCCGAGCCCGCCGCAGACGACGTGCTGGCGCTGGACAATGTGCACATCGTCGAGGCCGAACACAACCGCGTCAGCGTGCGCCGCTGCGTGCGCGTGCAAGGCACCCGCATCGCCACCATCACCGCGGCCGGCGAGCCCGCCTGCCTGCGCGGTGCCGGTGCGGTCGACCTGCAGGGCCGCTATCTGATGCCGGGCATGATCGACATGCACGCGCACCTCACCCTGGGTCCGCTGGAGATCCGGCGCGAGGGCGAGGGCGTCGTGATGCAGGCCCTGCCCGACGACGACATCGCCGAACACAATGCCAGGCGCCTGGTGGCATTCGGCGTCACCACCATCCGTGATCCCGGCGGCGACCTGGCGGCGGCCGGCCGCTACAAGGCACGCCTGGCCGCCGGCGAGCTGGTCGGCCCGGAGAGCTTCCACGCCGGGCCGGTCATCAACAACGCCGAGCTGCCGGGCCTGGCCACCGCCGCGCGCAGCGCCGAGGACATGGAGCGGGTGGTCCGCGCACAGGTCCAGGCCGGCGCCGACTGGATCAAGCTCTATACCGGCCTTTCTCCCGAGCTGCTGAAGGCCGGCATCGACGCCGCGCACCGGCAGGGTCGGCCCACCGTTGCCCATCTGGACAACATCGCCTGGACGGACGCACTGGCGATGGGCCTGGACGGCATCGTCCACCTGATGCCGCTGAGCCCGGACCTGCTGACGCCGGAACAGCGCGCGGCCTGGCAAGCCACTGCCCGTGGCGGCACGTTCTCGTTCTTCGAGTGGTGGGAGCACTTCGACCCCGAAGGCGCGCAGGCCGACCGGCTGGTGGCCGCCTTCGGCCAGCACCGTCCGGTGTTCGACGCCACGCTCGTCGCCTTCCACGCCGCCTTCGTCCAGGACCGGGACAACCCGTACAAGGACGATGCCCGCCGCCACGCCCACCCGCGCTTGCTGGCGCACTGGAACGAATGGTTCACCTTCGCCATCGGCTGGGAACCTGATGACTTCCAGCGCGCGCGCGCGGTGTGGCCGAAGGTGCAGCGCATGGCCGCGCGGCTGTATTCCACCGATGCCCGCCTGACACTCGGCACCGACATGAGCAACCCGTGGATCGCCCCCGGCATCAGCCTGCATCGCGAAATGCAGCTGCTGGCCGAAGCCGGCGTGCCGACCGCGCGGCTGCTGCTGGCGGCCACCCGCACTGCCGCCGAGGCGCTGGGCGCCGGCCAGCGCCTGGGACAGGTCGCGCCCGGCTTCGAGGCCGACCTGCTGGTGCTCGACGGCAACCCGCTGGACGACATCCGGCACACACGCCAGATCCACGCCGTCGTGCTCGACGGCAGCTTGCTCACCACCACCGAACTCAACCAGCTCACCTCCGGTATCGGAAGTGGAGGTGCGAAATGAGCGGCCCCGTTTCCGTCGCACAGGCGGATGCGCAGCCGGCACAGGGGCGCAAGTGGATGTGGATCAAACTGGCCGGCGCCGCATGCCTGCTGTCGTGGGTGGCGCTTGCGGTGGGCATCGGGCTGAAGGTCGGCACCGGGGCGATGCTCGTCCTCGCCACATTGGCCGCGGTGACCACCGAAGGCACGATCTGGCTGGCGGCCTTGCTGTTGGGGGTCAGCGCCTACCAGGCGCGCCGGCGCCTCTGGGAAGCGCTGCGCAAGCGCGTGCCGGGCTTGAAGTCCGCTTGATGCACCGGCGCACGGTTGTCCGGCTCGGACTTGGAGATCTGGCCCATCCGCCGTGACGCCGTGATCAATCCAATCCGTCCCCGCGCCGCGGGCTTGCCGGAACGCGGGTACAAGGCACACCGGCATGAAGTACCTGCTCGACACGCGCCTGCTGCTGTGGGCGGCCGCCGAGCCGCGGCGGCTGGCAAAGAAAACACGCGCACTTCTGGAAGACCCGGACAACGTGTTGCTGTTCAGCGCCGCCAGCTTTTGGGAAGTTGCGATCAAGGCGGGGCTGGGCCGGGCGGACTTCACCGTCGAGCCGGCGGTGTTGCGTCGCGGCCTGCTCGACAATGGTTACGTGGAACTGCCCGTGCTCAACGAGCATGCCGTGGCCACTGGCACCCTGCCGCCGATCCATCGCGACCCGTTCGACCGCCTGCTGGTCGCCCAGGCGCAGGTGGAAGGGATCACCCTGCTGACCTCGGATCCGGTGGTTGCGCAATATCCGGGCCCGATCCGCACTGTCTGAGGAAATTCGAATGACTACCGCCCACCCCATCCGCGTCGCCCTCATCGGCCTCAACCCCGGCATCCACTGGGGCGCCACCGCCCACGTTCCCGCGCTCGCCTCCCTGCCCGACGACTACGAACTGGTCGGCGTCGCCAACACCAGCCTGGCCAGCGCCGAGCGCGCCGCCAAGGCGTTCGGACTCAAGCATGCTTTCTCCAACGCCCAGGCGCTGGTGGAGTCGCCGGAGGTGGACCTGGTGGTGGTGACGGTGAAGGTGCCGCACCACCGCGAGCTGGTGACGGCGGCGCTGGAGGCCGGCAAGCATGTGTACTGCGAGTGGCCGCTGGGCAACGGCCTGGCCGAGGCGCGTGAGCTTGCCGCGCTGGCCAAAGCGCGGGGCGTGGTGGCGGCGATCGGTACGCAGATGCGGGTGGCTCCGGAAGTGGAGCACCTGCGCGAGCTCATTGCCGGCGGCTACGTCGGCGAAGTGCTGTCGACCACGCTGGTCGGCAACGGCGGGCAGTGGGGCGGGCTGACCGATGCCGCGCATGCCTATCTCTACGATGCCTCGAACGGGGCGACGCTGTTGACCATCCCGCTGGCGCATACGCTGGCCGGGCTGTGCGAAGTGCTCGGCGGCGTGCGCAGCCTGTCGGCGCGCATGGTCCGTCACCGGGACACGGTGCACGTGGAGGACACCGGCGAGGACATCCCGAACGCCAGTCCGGAGCAGGTGCTGGTGCACGGCACGCTGGAAAGCGGAGCGGCGTTTTCGGTGCATTACCGGGGCGGCACCTCGCGCGGGACCAACCTGCTGTGGGAGATCAACGGCACGAAGGGTGATATCCAGGTGACCGGCACCAGCGGCCACGCCCAGCTCGTGGACCTGGACGTGCGGGGCGGCAACGGCGAGGCCACCGGGCTCGAGCCGCTGATGCCGCCCGACAGCGCCTACGCGGGTCTCCCGGACAACGCGCTGGCGCGCAACGTGGCGCGCATCTATGCCCTGCTCGCAAAGGACATCCGCGAGGGGACCCGCCTGGCGCCGGATTTCGATGACGCCGTGGCGCTGCATGAACTGGTGGATGCGATTGAGCGCTCGGCCGCGGAAGCGGAGGGCGGCGCGTAACTTTCGGATTGAGGCAAGAGCCGATCGACCCGGGCCTGTCGACTGCGCAGCAAAGAGTCATCGGCGGTGAGGGGTGGCGAGGTCAGCACCGGGGCGGTCTCCTAAAGTCGGATGACGTGAAGTAGCGGCGCAAAATCGTGCCTGTCGGCGGCGCGCACCGCCGCCAGATGGCGGTCGCGCGCCTGGGCCGGCGGCAATGACGCGCCTCATGTCGGCGCAGGCACGTTCCTGGCACGCACAAACAGGTCGGCCATGGCGCGCGATATGCGGCCGTTGCCGTTCGGGAACGGGTGGATGACCGTCAGGCGGTGATGAAGCCGTGCGGCCTGCTGGTCGAGCGGATAGCCCCCATACTCCTGCCAGGCCGCCACGTCATCGAACAGCTGGCGCACCGCCGTGGCAATCTGCGCGGGATCGATCCCGATGTTATTTGCCGGCCCCTGCCCACACCTGCCCGAACAGGCGGGCATGCAATGTGCGAAGAAACGTGTCGGACGCAACCTCAATCCCTGTCCGCACCTGCGCTTCGGCCCACTGCATCCTGGCGATGATGTTCGTGGCTTCCGCGACTTCGTCGACGCATCCATCGGCGATGGCCACGTCCAGCACGTGTCCGCCGACCAGGCCGATTGCGCCAAGCCGAAGCCGCTTCATCTTTCGAGAGTAGAACCGGGGCGGTTCAACCGCCCAACAGGTGCATCCCGACGCTGGCGACCACGCACCACAGCACGATCCATAGCGCCGAGAGGCGGGCCAGGGCGAGCAGGGCGAAGCCGATGGAGGCGATGGCCAGGTCGGCCGGTGCGCGGATGCCGCTGGTCCAGACCGGATCGTAGAACGCTGCCGCCAGCAGGCCGACAACGGCGGCATTGGTGCCGGCCATGGCGCTGGCCGCCAGGGCGTGCCGCGCCAGCGCGGCCCAGGCCGGCAGGACGGCGAGCAGCAGCAGGAATCCGGGCAGGAAGATTGCCGCCAGCGCCACCGTGGCCGCCACCAGCGTCGGCACGCCGACGGGTATTTCCGCACCGAGGAAGGCGGCCAGGGAAAACATCGGCCCGGGCAGCGCCTGGGCGGCGCCATAGCCGGCCAGGAAGGTGTCCGGCGCGATCCAGCCGGGGTCGACCACGGTGTGTTGCAGCAAGGGCAGAACAACGTGGCCACCGCCGAACACCAGCGCACCGGCCTGGTAGAAAGCGCCCGCGATCCCGGCCGTGGTCGGAGTGGCGCCCATCGGCAGCAGCACGGCGGTGGCCAGGCCGGCAAGGAACAGCACGAAGAAGACGACGGCGGCGCGGCGGCCATGGCGCACCGGAAAATCGACACATGGCGGCGCGCGCAGATGCCGGCACAGCCAGGTTCCCAGCAAGCCGCCAAGGACGATCGCCAGCAACTGCACCCAGGCGCTGGCCGAGAGCAGGATCAGCGCGGCGGCGCCGGCGGCGATCGCCACCCGTGGCAGGTCCGGCGTCAGTTGCCGCATCATGCCCAGCAGGCTGTGCGCCACCACCACCACCGCCACCAGTTTCAGGCCATGAATGGCGGCGGCGCCGAGACCCTGGCCCAGGTGCGGCGCCAGGGCGGCGAAGCCGAACATCAGCAGCGCCGAGGGCAGGGTGAAAGCAACGAAGGCGGCCAGCGCACCGCGCCAGCCGCCACGCAGCAGGCCAATGGCAAAACCCATCTGGCTGCTGGCCGGCCCGGGCAGGAACTGGCACACCGCCAGCAGCTGCGCGAAATGGGCCTCATCCAGCCAGCCGCGCCGCTGCACGAACTCGTTGCGCAGGTAACCCAAGTGCGCCACCGGACCGCCGAACGAGGTCAGCCCCAGCGCAAGAAAGGCGCGGAAGATTTGGCCCGGGGTGCCTGCGGACGGCAGTGGCGCATTCCTGATCATCGCAATGTCCGCTCCGCCCGCCAGGCGATCCAGGCGGCGAGGCCAAAACAGCCCAAAGCCAGCCAGACGATGCCATGCACGCCCGGAGCGGCAAGGCGCGTCAGCAATATTCCGCCCAGCGCGCTGGCCAGCATGATCGAGAAGTTGAACACGCTGGATTGCAGCGAGGTGGCCACGTCCCGGCCGCTGTCCACCTGCCGGGCGACGGCGGCCTGGTACATGGTCACCAGCGGCCCAAATGCGATGCCCCACAACAGGAAGGCCAGGTGGGCGATGCCGGGAATGCCGGCGAAGGCCAGCAGCAGCGCCATGGCGATTGCGCCCAGGGCGAGCATGCTGACGATCAGTGGTCGCAGCCAGGCGTCGATGTATCGGGCCGAGAGCACTACCGAGATCACCGAGCCGACGCCGAAGATGGCCAGCGCAGCGCCGATGCCACCGGCCAGCGCCGCGCTGTCCACCAGCAGGGCGATGTAGGTGTAGACGGCGTAGTGCGCGACCACCGACAGCAGGGTGAGCAGCATCACGATCTGGATGCCGGGATTTTTCAGCAGCACCAGCGGCGAGTTGCTGCGGCTGCGCGGTTCGCCGGGCACCGACGGCAGGTACCTGTGGCTGAGCAGGCCGATCAGCACCACGCTCAGGCCCAGCACGATGAACGCGCTGCGCCAGCCGAAGCTGATGCCGACCCAGGTCATCACCGGCATGCCGATGCTGATGCCCAGGGTGTTGCCGGCCATGATGAGGGTGATCGCCCGGCCGTGCTGTTCGCGTGGTACCAGGCGGGTGCCGTAGGCGGCGATCATCGGCCACATCACCCCGGCGCAGATGCCGCCGGCGATGCGTGCCGCCATGATGAACTCGTACGACGACGACAGCCCGACTGCGATGTTGGAGAGCGCGAAGCCGGCCAGCAGTACCAGCAGCAGGCGCTTGCGGTTCACCGCCAGGGTGGCGCTGACCAGAGGGATGGCGGTCAGAGCCGAGGCCAGCGCATAGCCGCCGACCAGCATGCCGATGCGCGATTCGGACACGCCCAGCTCGTCGCTCATCTGCGGCAGGATTCCGGACGGCAACAGCTCCGACAGCAGCCCGACGAAGGTGACGCTGGCCATCAGGCCGAAGACGAACCAGCCGGGGTTCGAGTGGTTGCCGGCGGGCGTGGCTGTGCGCAGCGCTGTCATCGTTGCGCCAGCGCCATCACCATCGTCTGCGATGCTACCGCGTGCATGTCGCCCGTCAGATGTTGGCAGTACGGCGCTGGCGTCTGCCGCGTAGCCGAACTGCGAACAACAGGGCGATCGCCGCGCCGACCAGAACAGCCGCGAACCAGTACCTGCCCAGCAGGCGCCCGACCGCGTCGCGCGGTAGCGAAAAGTCGATCGGCACCACCTGATCGGTGAGCGGGGCGATGACGCCTTCCCCTTCGCCGTCGGCCCAGAAACGCATGCCGGTGATCGTCCCGCTCATGTCGCGCTGCACCTGCAGGCGGTCGATGCCGTCGGGATAGACGAAGGTATCGGCGCCGATGGCCGTGAGATCAGTACGCCGGCCCCAGGTGCGGTAGGCGGTCAGGGTCCCGTCGACAACGCGCAGCGTGCGTGTCGCCTGGTCATTGACGCGGTAGACGCCTTCGTACTGTTTGAGCATGGCAACGTCGAGGTCAACCGGCGTCACCGGCGGATAGGGATCGCCCAGGGCGGCGGCCGCAAGCCGGCGCGTGATCGTTCGGGAATCACCTGCTGGCAAAGGCGTTTCGTCGTTGAGCAGCATAGCCACCGTGACCTGCGCGTGCGCTACATAAATCAGGTACGAGGAAAAGCCTGCGATGCCGCCACCGTGCTGCAAGGCCGGGACGCCGCGTACGCTCGTGGTCCAGATGCCGTAGCCGTAATCGTTGGCCTTGGCCTGCCCAACCGGCGTGATCATGCGCGCGTAGGTGTCCGGCTTGAGCACCTGCCCCTGGTGCAGGCCGCGGTTCCAGCGCGCCAGGTCATCCACCGTCGATACCAGCGCACCGGCGGCGTGAGGTTGGGTCATGCTCAGTTGCAGAGGCGGCGCGGGCGTGCCGTCAAGCGTGATGTAGCCGGTGACCTGGGCCGCGATCACGGCGGGGTCGGCGCCGTAGCCGGTGTCGTGCATGGCCAGTGGCTTGAACAAGGTCTGGTCCAGATACTGGTACCAGGGCTGGCCGCTGGCCGCTTCGATCACGGCGCCGACCAGGACATAGCCGGAGTTGTTGTAGATCCAGCCTTCGCCGGGCGCGAAGTCCGGCGCTTCGTTCTTGAAATAGTCGACCAGTTGCCCGGTGCTGACATGGCGCCTGATCGGGCCTTCGAACGTGCCCGGAATGGCGGTGTATTCCATGATGCCGGAGGTGTGGTTGAGCAGGTGCTCGATGGTGATGCGCGCACCATCGGGGTAACTGGGCAGGTACTTGGACAGCGGATCATCCAGCGCAACCTTGCCGGCGTCGACCAGGGTCAGCAGCCCGGCCGCGGAGAACTGTTTGGTGACCGAAGCGATGGGAAACCTGTCGCCTGGCTTGAGTGGCAGGTCGGCAGCCACATCGGCCAGGCCATGCGCGCCGCGATACAGGACCTCGTCGCCACGCATCACCAGCACCGCCGCGCCGGGTGCATCGGCGGGGTAGGCGTTCGCCAGCAACGTTCGCGCATGGCGTTCGAATTCGGCGGGCGAGGGCGGTGAGGGCGGCGTTGCCGCGGTCGCCGACTGCCATGTCAGCAAGCCGGTGAGGACGAGCAGCAAGTCGATCCTTCGCATCTTTAGCGATCCTTCCCCAGGATGCCGGGCCGGCACCGAGGCCGCAGCGTAGCGGGAAACGAAACGGTCAGGCGGGCCAGATCTTTCCATCTGCCAGTGGCGGATTGCGCAAGCGCCTGTCCGGCGTGGCTGGGGAAGGCCACTGCGGCTGACCGGGCAATCCGCGCCGATGACGACCGCCTGAACACTGTCCGCCGCGACGCGCCGGATTCACGGCCTGTCGGCACGGTGCGCCCGACCATCGGCCTGTACCAAAAACAGGAGAACGTCATGATTCGTTTACATCACCTCGCCATCGCATCCGCGCTGTCGATTGCCGCCGCCGGATGCGCCAGCTCACCTGATCGAGGCTATGCCTATGGCCCCGAGGATGAAGGCCGCAGCTTCGCCGACGGCACCCGCGTGATCTGCGAGAACGTTGCCGTTTCCCGTGACCAGGCCGACCCCAACCGCATCGTCGGCACCGCTGCCGGCGCGGTGATCGGCGGCGTCGTCGGCAGCCAGGTCGGCAGCGGCAGCGGCCGCACCGCGGCCACAGTCGGCGGCGCAGTTGCCGGTGGCGCGATTGGCCGCTCGGTGCAGGGCAATCGTCAGGACGCCGACCGCGGCCAAGTGATCGAAAGGCAGTGCTGGCGCGGACGCTGATTCAGCCGCTGTCGTTGCCTGGCCGGCCCTGCCTGCGGCATCGCCGTAGGTCTGGTCGGTGAGGCTGGAAGTTGCTCGATCTTCGATCGGCCGCTCAATCGCTGGTTTCGTCAGCGCGGGCAAGCGCCCGAAGCAGGTCACGATGAAACCGGTCCGGGTCCTGGATATGCGGGGAATGGCCGAGATCTTCGTACTCGACCAGCACCGCTCCGGGGATGGCTTGCGCGGTTCGACGACCCAGCGCCCGGTAGTCGCCAAGCCTGGCCTGCACCTCCGGCGGCGCTGCGCCCCGGCCAAGGGCAGTCCGGTCGTGGACACCGATGAACAGCGTGGCCGGAACACGCAGCAGCGGCAGTTCGTAGACCACCGGTTGCGCCATCAACATGTCGAAGGTCAGCGCCTGGTGCCAGGCCACGACCTCGCGGCCCGGGCCCGCGTACATGCCGGCCTGCATCCGCGCCCAGCGCTCGAACTCCGGCCGCCACTGGCCGGCGTAGTACACCGCCACCTGGTAGTCGCGAATGCTGTCGTAGGTCGTGCGCAGTTCCGAGGCGTAGACCTGTTCCACCGGCTGGTAGGGCACACCCATTGCCTGCCAGTCCTCCAGACCGATCGGGCCGATCAGGGCCAGATGCTCAACCGCCGCGGGGTACATCAGCGAGTAGCGCATCGCCAGCATTCCGCCCATGGAATGTCCGATCACCACGCTGCGCTCGATGCCGAGCGCTGCCAGCAGGCCGCGCGTGTTGGCGGCAAGGCCGGCCAGCGCGTACTGGTAGCCGTCGGGTTTGCTGGATTTGCAGAAGCCGACCTGGTCGGGCGCGATCACGCGGTATCCGGCCTGGGCCAGCGCGGTGATGCTTTGCTCCCAGGTCGCGGCGCAGAAGTTCTTGCCATGCAGCAGCAATGCCGTTTGGCCGTTGGCCTCGCCGGTCGGCGGTACATCCATATAGATCATTTCGACGTGCTGGCGCTGCGATTCGAACGCATGCGCGCGGACCGGGTGCGGATAGTCGAAGCCTTCCAGCCGCGGGCCGTAAACGGCGCTGTCGTCTTCGCCTGCGACCACATTGGATGCGACCGCCATGCCGGCCATGGCAGGCAAGCCGGCGAACAGGCCCGCGAACACGCCCGCGAGCAGGATCGCCGCACCGAACAAGCGCGGCCGATGGTTGTGGCCGGGTCGAGGACTTTCGCCGGCACCGGCGGTGATCGGGTCGCGCTGGCTCATTGCAGGTCTCCTTGTGGGCAGCAGGCCGGTCACGGTAATCGATGCCGCGTGATGCCAGGGTGCGCACACGGCTGGTGTCACTGGCCGGCTTGACCGGAAGATGCTGGATTTTCCTGGCGAACGCGGCATCGTCGCCGGCATCGGCGTGATCCGCATCGAGGCCATCAACGAGGCTTGCGCGTGGATGATCATCGGTAGCGCCAGCCTGGCCGACTCCAGGTGCGCTCGGCAATTCCGGGCGACCATTCACATGGGCTGAGCGCGGGCGTGGCTAAGGTGCGCGGATACCTTTTTTGCGAAGCCAGCTGGGGCGATGACCGAACCCGCGCGTCACCGCACAATCAAAGCCTTGCGCGCACTTGCCGTGGCGGCGGTCGCGTGGGCATTGGCCGCGTGCAGCGGGCCGCGCTCGATCCTCGATCCCGCCGGCCCGTCGGCGCAGGCGATTGCCGATATCTGGTGGGTAATGTTCGGCGGCGCCGTGGTGGTGTGGCTGCTGGTGGTGGCGTTGCTGCTGATTGCCCTGCTGCGGCGGGACAACACCCGCGAGCTGGCCAGGCCCCAGCGGCTGATCGTCGGCGGCGGGCTGGTGCTGCCGACGGTGCTGCTGGGCGCGCTGCTGGTGTGGGGCACGCTGGACAGCGCGCGCCTGACCGGCATCGGCGAGCAGCCCGAAGCGGTGGTCGAAGTCACCGCGCGGCAGTGGTTCTGGGAGTTCCGCTACCTGGACGATGACGGCAACGCGGTGGCGTCCAGCCGCGACGTGCTGGCCATGCCGCTGGGCCGGATGGTCGAGTTTCGCATCACCAGCGCCGACGTGATCCACAGCTTCTGGATCCCGCGCCTGGGCGGCAAGATGGACGCAATCCCCGGCCGCGTGAACCGCCTGCGCCTGCGCGCAGACCACGACGGCGCGGGCACGCCGATCCGCGGCCAGTGCGCCGAGTTCTGCGGTCTGGCGCACGCGCACATGCACTTCGACGTCGAGGTGCTGGACGACGACGCCTGGTCCGCCTGGCTGCACGGGCACGCCGTTGACGCCACGCCCGCGGGGGGCGCGCCATGAGCACCGTCATACAGTCGCCCGAACCCATCGATCCGCGGGAAAACAGCGCCCGGCTGGAGGAGCTGCACCGGATCTGGGGCAACGAGCCAGGCATCGCCGGCCAGCTCAAGGCGGTCAACCACAGCACGGTCGGCATGCGTTTCATCCTCACCGGCTTCGCCTTCCTGCTGGTGAGCGGCGTGCTGGCGATGTTCATCCGCCTGCAGCTTGCCTGGTTCGATGTCGAGGTGCTGGATCCGCAGCGCTTCAACCAGTTCGTGACCATGCACGGCACGACGATGATGTTCCTGTTCGCGGTGCCGATCCTGGAAGGCTTCGCGATGTACCTGCTGCCCAAGATGCTCGGCTCGCGCGACCTGCCGTATCCGCGGCTGTCGGCATTCGGCTACTGGTGCTACCTGTTCGGCGGGCTGTTCCTGTATTCCAGTTTCCTGTTCGACGCGGTACCCGATGGCGGCTGGTTCATGTATGTGCCGCTGACCGATTCGACCTATTCGCCGGGGCTGGGCGCGGACTTCTGGCTGATCGGGGTGACGTTCGCCGAGATCGCCGCGGTGCTGGCGGCGATCGAGCTGATCGTGGCGATCCTGATCTGCCGCGCGCCAGGCATGGACCTGCGGCGGATGCCGCTGTTCGCCTGGGCGATGCTGGTGACGGCGTTCATGATCGCGTTCGGCTTCCCGCCGCTGATCCTGGCCTCGGTGCTGCTGGAGATCCAGCGCGCGTTCGACTTCGCCTTCTTCGAAGTGGCGCGCGGCGGCGACCCGCTGCTGTGGCAGCACCTGTTCTGGCTGTTCGGCCACCCGGAGGTCTACATCATCTTCCTGCCGGCGGCGGGCATGGTGTCGATGGTCATCGCCACCTTCGCCCGAAGGCCGATCGTGGGCTACACCTGGATCGTGCTGGCGTTCCTGTCGGTGGGCTTTTTGAGCTTCGGGCTGTGGGTGCATCACATGTACACGGTGGGCATCCCGCTGCTGGCGCTGGCGTTCTTCAGCGCGGCAAGCATGGCGGTGGCGATCCCGATGGGAATCCAGGTGTTCGCCTGGATCGCCACGCTGTGGTCGGGCCGGCCGTGGATGCGCCTGCCGATGCTGTACCTGCTCGGGTTCTTCCTGATCTTCATCATCGGCGGCCTGACCGGGGTGATGCTGGCGATGGTGCCGCTGGACTGGCAGGTGCACGACACCCACTTCGTGGTCGCGCACCTGCACTACGTGCTGATCGGCGGGATGATGTTTCCGCTGTTCGCGGGGCTGTACTACTGGCTGCCGCTGGCGACCGGGCGGATGCCGTCCGAAAGCCTGTCGCGCACCGCGTTCTGGATGGTGTTCATCGGCTTCAACATGACCTTCCTGCCGATGCACCTGACCGGGCTGCTGGGCATGCCGCGGCGGGTCTACACCTACCCCGAGGAGCTGAGCGTGCAGTGGTTGAACCTGCTCTCCACCGCCGCCGGATTCGTGATGGCGGTGGGCATGGTGGCGATCGCGCTGGACGTGTTCATCAGCCTGCGCGCGGGCAGGCGCGCGGCGCGCAATCCATGGAACGCGGGCACGCTGGAGTGGGCGGTGCCGTTCCCGGTGCCGCAGTTCAACTTCGCTTCGGTGCCGCGCGTTCACGGCCGCTATCCGCTGTGGGACCAGCCGGAAACCGACCAGGCCAGCGACCGCGCCGACGGTCTGCTCGGCAAACCCGGCGACGGCCGTCGCGAGCTGCTGGGCACGGGAATACTGTCGGCGCAGCCGGAGCAGGTGATCCGGGTGTCGACCTCGACCTGGCTGCCGCTGCTGTCGGCGCTGGCGCTGTCGGCGCTGCTGGCCTGTTTCATCGCCAAGTTCTACCTGGGCGCGGCGCTGATGCTGGTGCCGCTGCTGGCGCTGTTCGCGGCCTGGGCCTGGACCACCGGCCACCGGCACGCGCCGTTGCGGCTGGAGGCCGAGCCCGGGCTGATGCTGCCCAGCCAGTACGCCTGCCGCAACGCGCCGGGATGGTGGGCGCTGATGATCTCGTTGCTGATCGATGGCGCGCTGTTCGCCTCGCTGGTATTCGCCTACTTCTACCTGTGGTTGGGCACGCAGCCATGGCCGCCGGAAGGCATCGCGGTGGGCGGCTGGACACTGCCGCTGGTGTCGCTGGCGCTGCTGGCGGCAAGCGCGGCGGCCGGGCAATGGGCCTGGCGCGCGCTTGGCGCCCGGACCGATGGCGAAGGCGCACAGGATGGGCGACCCGGCGGCAACGAGGCGCGGGCGCGCGGCGGCCTGGCTTGGCTGCTGTCCGCGGCGCTGGGCGGGGGCTTCATCGCCGCCCACTGGCTGGCGCTGGCCGGGCCGGTCGGCGCGCCGCAGGTGCACGCCTACGCCTCGGTGGTGTGGACCCTGGCGGGCTTCCACATGCTGCACGTGGCAGTGGCGGCGCTGGCGGCAGTGTTCGTGGCGGCGCGGCTGCGCTGCGGCTTCATCAACGCCGCCCGGCCGCTGGAGGCACGGGTGACCGCGGCGCTGTGGCGCTACGTCGTGGCCCAGGGGCTGGTGACCTGGGCGGTGATCCACCTGTTCCCGAGGATGGGCTGATGCTGGAGAAGATCGGCCCCTGGCGACTGACCGGCATGGCCGCCCCGCTGGCGCTGTGGGCGGCGCACTTCCTGGCCGTCTACATCATGCAGGGGCTGGCCTGCGGCGAAGGCTGGCAGCGCCAGCGCGTGGCCGGCGCCGAGATGGTGACCTGGTGGTTGCTGCTGGCCACCGTGGTGGCGCTGGCGCTGATCGCCTGGATGGGCGCGTGGGCGCTGCGCTGCCGGCGGCGGGCCGCGTTCGAGGTGGGCGCGTCCGGCGAAGCCGACCGGCCGGCGGCGCTGGCGGCGCGCCGGCGCCGGTTCCTGTCCACGCTGACCACGCTGGTGGCGCTGGTGTCGTGTATCGCGGTGGTCTTCACCACCATCCCCATCCTGCTGCTACCGCCCTGCGCTTGAGTCGATGATGGACGACAAAGACCTCAGCCAACCCGTGGCCACAGACCGCGCTCCCGCGGTGGAGAGCGTGATGGCGATTGCCAAGCATCCGATTCATCCGATGCTGGTGCCATTCCCGATCGCGTTCTTGAGCATGTTGCCGCTGACGGACCTGGCCTACCTGTGGCTCGGGGATCCGTTCTGGGCGCGCGCGGGGCTGTGGCTCAACATCGGCGGGCTGGTGTTGGGCGTGGTGGCCGCGATCGTGGGCACGCTGGACCTGGTGCTGGTGCGGGTAGCGCGGCGGCATGTGTCAGCCTGGAGCCATTTCATCGCCGCGGTGATGGTGCTGGCGCTGGCGGCGCTGGGCGTGTGGCTGCGTCTGCCCGATCCAGCGGCGGCGGTGTGGCCGTGGGGCCTGGTGCAGTCGATGACGGTGGCGGGCATGGTGGTGGTGGCCGGGTGGCTTGGCGGCAGCCTCAGCTTCCACCACGGCATTGGCGTCTACGGCCACACCAAGCTTGATGACGACCCCGGCGACGACGCGCCGCCGGCGGCGTGAGCGGCGCGAGGCTACTGCGCCATCTGCGCCGGCGGTGGCGGAAGGCCAGCGGCGGTATCCGGCTTGGCGCCGGTGACGGCGGCGATGGCAAGCAGCAGCACCAGCGGCGCCCAGCCCAGGGCGCGGTAGAACCACGGGCCGTGGCGGTGGTCGCCTTGCCCCATGTGGGAGAGCAGCATGCCCAGGTACAGATGCACCAGCACCGCCAGCGACACCAGCACCAGCTTCATCACCAGCCAGGCACCGTCCGGGTTCCAGGCCATCAGCACCATGCCCAGCACCGTGGTGACCAGCGCGGCCGGGGTCATGATGCGGAAGAACAGCAGCGTGGCGGCGCGGTTGAAGTAGGCCGGGTCCGAATCGATTTCCCCGCGGCGATGGACCACGAGCAGGCGCGGCAGGAACAACAGCCCGGTGAACCAGACCGCCATCGTGCCGATGTGCAGGACCTTGAGCCAGAAGTACATGCGCGCAGGCTAGACCAGGCGGCGGCAAGCCGATGTGCACGCCGCGTTGCCGCCGCGCGCCTTACCTTGCCGGGCATGTCCATTCGGGTCGCCCTTGTCTGTCTGCCTGCGCTGCTGGCGTTCGCGCCCGGAGCGTGGGCGCAGCCGCGCATTTCCGCCATGGCCTGCTACGCGGGCGACGCGCCGCCGGCGTTGGCGCAGGCATGGACGCTGTCACCGCTGCTGCTGCCGCCGGCGCTGCTGCTGGTGCTGTACGTGGCCGGGCTGGCGCGGCTGTGGCGGCAGGCGGGTGTGGGACGCGGGATTGCGCGCTGGGAAGCCGCCGCTTTCCTGGCCGGGGCCGCCGTGTTCTTTCTGGCCACGGCGTGGCCGCTGGATGCGTTCGGGGCGTGGTCGCTGGCAGCGCACATGGGCCAACACATGCTGCTGCTGGCGGTGGCGCCGCCGCTGCTGCTGGCCGGGCGGCCGCTGGCGGGCATCGCCCATGCCTTGCCGCGGGCCGGGTCGCGGACGCTGCACGCCTGGACCGCGCCGGCGCACCGCTGGCTGGCCGCGCGACTGGGCCTGGCCACACTGGCGCACGCGGGCGTGCTGGTGCTGTGGCACGTGCCGGCTGCGATCGCCGTGGCGCTGTCCAACCCGCTGCTGCATTTCGCCATGCATCTGGCCTTCGTGCTGGCAGGGCTGTGGTTCTGGATCGCGGTCTGGCAGCGCATCCGCGAGCCCGACACCGGAGTGGCGGCGGGGCTGGTGGCGCTGGTGACGGTGACGGTGGTGATGGGCTTCACCGGAGCGCTGCTGACCTTCTCGCCGCGTGTGCTCTATCCGGCCTATGCGCTGCGCGCGCCGCTGCTGGGGCTGGATCCACTGGCCGACCAGCAGCTCGCCGGCCTGTTGATGTGGGTGCCCAGTTGCCTGCCCTACCTGGCCGGCGGGCTGTGGCTGCTGCTGCATGGATTCCAGCGGCTGCAGCGCAGCCACGGCGACGCCGAAGCCGGCGCGGTGCCGGGGGCCGGCCAATGAACCTGGGCTGGCTGCGCTTCACCCTGTGGATGCTGGCCTACATGGCCCTGGCGCTGCTGCCGATGGCGATCGCGCTGGTCGGCAACACGCCCGAGGCACGCGAGCGCATGATCGAAACCGGGGTAATGTTCGGCCTGCTCGGGCTTGGCGTGCTGTCGGCGCAGGCGGTGACCTCCGGGCGCCAGCGCTGGTTCGCGCGCGGCCTGGGCCAGGACGACCTGCTGCGCTTCCATCGCCAGACCGGTCTGTTCGCCTGGTTGCTGGTGCTGGCGCATCCACTCACGCTGTTTCTGGCCGACTCTGAGTTCCTGACCTACCTGGATCCGCGCGATGAGCTGCTGCGCGCGCTGTCGCTGTGGTTCGTGCTGCTGGCCATCCTGGTTCTGGTGGTGTCGTCGCTGTGGCGGCTGACGTTCGGGCTGTCGTATGAAATCTGGCGGCTGCTGCACGGCGGGCTGGCGCTGGCCATCGTCAGCCTCGGCCTGGGCCATGCGCTGATGGTCGACCACTACACCGGCCCGATATGGAAGAAGGCGCTGCTGGTGATGGTGGTGGGCGGCGCGCTGTACCTGATGGCCGAGACGCGCACACGCCGGCCGTGGCGGATGCGGCGGCGTCCGTGGCGGGTGCAGAAGGTGCGCGAAGGCCGCGACGAAAGCTGGACCCTGCGTCTGGTGCCGGAAGGCCACGCGGGCATGCGCTTCCGTCCCGGGCAGTTCGCCTGGCTGACCCTGGGCGAGTCGCCTTGGCGGCTGCAGCAGCATCCGTTCTCGATGGCGTCGAGCATCGACGAGGACGGCGGCGCGCTGGAGTTCACGATCAAGGCGGTGGGCGATTTCACCGGCTCACTCAGCGAAGTGGAGCCGGGCACCTGCGCGTGGCTGGAAGGACCGTACGGGGTGTTCACCTGGCAGCCCGGACAGTCTCCGCGCGGCGCGGTGTTCATCACCGGTGGCGTGGGCATCACGCCGGTGATGAGCATGCTGCGCACCGCCCGCGATCGCGGCGCGCGCGAGCCGCTGTGGTTGGTGCACGCCAGCAAGGACTTCGACAGCATCCTGTTCCGCGAAGAGCTGGATGAGCTTGCGCGCGAACTGCCGCTGACCCTGGTGCACGTGCTCGATGAGCCGCCGGAAGATTGGGACGGCGAGTCCGGCAAGGTCGACAAGGCGCTGCTGCAGCGGTGCCTGCCCGAGCATCTCGCCGAGCTGCCCTGCTACCTGTGCGGCCCCAAGCCGATGGCCGATTCGCTGGAGCCGGCGCTGTCGGAGCTGGGCGTGCCGGCGAAGAATCTGTATTGCGAACGGTTTGACATGGTGTGAGGAGGGTCGGGTCATGATGCATCGGTATGCGCGCAATGCGGGCAATGTGGTGGCGGTACTGCTGGTGCTGGTGGCCGTGGTGGTGGCGTGGCTGCGGTGAGTGCGGATTTCACCTGCACGCGGCAGACGGCGGTGCAGGATCGGTCCGATCATCAATAGACGGAGCGCGCCATGAGACTGCTTGTCCTGCTGCTTGCCATTGCCATGCCGGTGGTGGCGTGGTTGTCCCAGACCGGCGCGTTCGGCCCCGACCAGGGCACCATTTCCAACAACTACCCGACCCTGCTGGTCGCGGCCGGCTACGCGTTCTCGATCTGGAGCGTGATCTTTGTCCTGGTGCTGGTGTACGCGGTGCTGCAGGCCACCGGCGCGCGGCGGCAGGATGCGGTGCTGGGCCGGATCGCGCCAGCGGCGGCGGCGGGAATCTTTCTCACCACGATCTGGATGCCGCTGTTCTCGCAGGAGCTGTTCTGGCTGTGCGTGGCGGTGATCTTCGGCGCGCTGGCCTGCATCGGCTGGTGCGCGCTGGTGCTGTCGCGGGCGCCGGGGCGGACCTGGGCCTGGCTGGCGCTGTCGCTGCATGCGGGCTGGCTGTCGCTGGCGGCATTCCTCAACCTGGCGCAGACCATCGTCGCCTACCAGGTGCTGCCCACCGGCAACATGCTGGCGTGGAGCGCGGTGCTGTACCTGCTGGCGGCAGCGCTGCTGTTGGGCATGAACCAGGCGATGCGCGGCAACCTGGCATACGCGGCGGCCGCCTTGTGGGGCCTGGTGGCGGTGTACGTGCAGCAGTCGGGATGGACGCTTGCCGGCTCGGACGCGGCGGCGTGGATCGCGGTGGCGATCGCGGTGGTGCTGGCGGCGCACACCGTTTGGCTGCGCCGGCAGCGATGGCACTGACCGATGACGTCAGCAGGTCGGAGCCATTGCCCCAGCGGCGCTTGGATTCACGCGGCTTGGCGCGTAAGACGCGCTGGCTGCGCCGACGAGGCTCCGGTTGACGATTACGTGGATGACGCGATTGCTTACCCACGGCGCGCAGCCGGAGGCGGGCGCGCGGCGGGCGAGTCGCCGTTGGTGGGAATGGGTGCGGACGCCAGGATCGCCGCTTGCAGGCGGCGCAGGGCGACTGCGTATGCGGCCTGGCGCATGGAACAGTCCAGCTCCAGGGCGGTGTCGCCGACCCGGCGCGCGGCGTCGCGCATGATCCGCTCCAGGCCCTGGTCCACGCGCTGCGCGCTCCAGGCCTGGCGCTCGCGGTTTTGCAGCCACTCGAAATACGACACGGTGACGCCACCGGCGTTGGCCAGGATGTCCGGAACCACCTGCACGCCGCGGCGCTCGAGAATCGCATCGCCGCCCGGCGTGATCGGGCCATTGGCAAGTTCGATGATCGCTTTCGCGCGCACCTTGTCGGCGTTGCCCTCGTGGACCTCGTTGTGCAGCGCGGCCAGCACCAGCAGATCGCAGTCGCCGCCAATCAGCGAAGCGGCGCTGCGCAACCGGCGCACGCCCTTGCGCTCCAGCGCCGCCACGCTGCCGTGCCTGCGCTTGGTCTTGCGCAGCTCGTCCACCGTCAGCCCCTTCTGCGAGGTCACCGCGCCGCTGGAATCGCCGGCACCGACGATGCGGTAGCCCGCTTGCTCCAGGAATTCCGCCATCGCGCTGCCGACATTGCCGAAGCCGTACACCATCGCCCGGGTGTTCTCCGGCGCCAGGTCCAGCCGCTGCGCCAGCGCCTCAAGCACCATGAAACCGCCGCGGCCGGTAGCCTCGTCACGGCCGGGGATGCCGCCCAGCGCCAGCGGCTTGCCGGTAATCACCGCCGGCTCGGGCTTTCCGTACATGCGCGCGTATTCGTCGGCCATCCAGGCCATGGTGCGCGCGTCGGTGGCCACGTCCGGCGCGGGGATGTCGCGGTCGGGGCCGATCATGCGCGCGAACGCGTGCACCCAAGCGTGAGCCAGCCGCTGCTGCTCTGCGTCCGACAGCGTCTTCGGATCCACGCACACCGCGCCCTTGGCGCCGCCGAAGGGGATGTCGACCAGCGCGCACTTGAAGGTCATCCACAGCGACAGCGCCATCACCTCGCGCAGGTTGCTGGCCGGATGGAAGCGCAGGCCGCCCTTGGTCGGGCCGAGCACGTCGGAGTAGCGGCAGCGCCAGGCCTTGTACGCGGCCAGGCTGCCGTCGTCACGGCGCAGCAGCACGTTGGCGGCCAGGGTTTCCTTGGGGTAATGCAGCACCTTGAGCACGTCGGCGTGCGCGCCGATGCGCTCCGCCGCCTCGCGCACGCGGGCGAAGGCATCTTCGAACAGGTCGGGCGCGTCGCCGGCGCTGATCAGTCCCGCTCCCTGCCAACGAGCGCGGCGTTACCCGGATCCAGGTACAGCTCCCATTCCACGCCGTCGCTGTCGAAGGCATCGGCCTGCCACAGACCGTCGTCAAAGCGGATGTCGTGGCCGCGGCCGTAGCCGGCCGCGGTCAGGCTCGCCTTGATGTCGGCGATCGACAGCGCGGTGGTGCCGTCCTCGGGGTAGATCCCGCCGGTGCGCGCATCCAGCCGCAGGTCGATCCTGCGCCCGTCTTCGCGCCGGGCTTCGGCCTGCCACATGCCATCGTCGAACTCGACGTCATCGATGTCGGTGTAGCCGGCGGCGGCCAGTGCGTCGCGCACCTGGCGCTCGCCCAGGTCGTGCTGGCCGGGATCGGCCGTGCAGGCCGTGCCGGCGACGAACGCCAGCGCGGCAGCCAGGACAATCACGCGCTTGGATGTCTTGTTCACGATCCTTTCCTGCAGGAATGAGCGGCCAGTGTGTGCAGGTGCCCGCCAACGCGCGGTGAAACCACCGGCGGCCCGACCATGTGGGACGCAAGCAGACTCAAGCTGCGTCATCTGCGCCACCTGCGCCATCTGCGCCACGCCGCCGATACGCGCTCGGCGTGGCCCGCACCTGGCGCTTGAATGCGCAGGTGTTGTTGGCCGACGGCGGTGCCGATGGCGCCATAGGTCGGCATAGGTGATCGAATTTATCCGCAGCGCGTCGCTGCCGTCGTCGCACGAGCCGAGGTGCGGCGCGGACCGTCGCGATCAGCCGCCGTCCTGGGCACGTTCGGCCAGCGTGCGCTCAAGATCCGCAAGGCCCAGGCCGCGCGCGCGCAGCAGCACCAGCAGGTGGTAGGTGAGGTCGGCAGCTTCGCCGAGCAGGGCGGCATCGTCTTCGGCCACCGCGGCCAGCGCGGTCTCGACACCTTCCTCGCCCACTTTCTGCGCGATGCGGCGCACGCCGCCTTCGAACAGGCGTGTCGTATAGCTGCCGGCGGGGCGTTCTGCCTGGCGACGTGCGAGCAGCGCAGCCAGCGGCGCCAGCGCAGCAGCGGGCGCGCCGGGAAAACAGCTTGCGCGTTGCAGGTGGCAGGTCGGACCCCGAGGGCGCGCCAGCACCAGCAACGCGTCGTCGTCGCAATCGGCGCGCGCCGAGACCAGGTCCAGCACGTGGCCCGAGGTCTCGCCCTTGGTCCACAGGCGGGCCTTGCTGCGGCTGAAAAAAGTCACCCGGCCGCTGTCCAGCGTCGCCACGAGCGCATCCTGGTCCATGTAGCCGAGCATCAGCACCCGCAGGCTGTCGGCGTCCTGCACCACTACCGGCAACAGCCCGTCGCCCTTTGGCCAGGCCAGCGCGTCGGGATTCAGCGTGGTCGTCATCTGTCCCGAGTCATGCATCACGCACCTCGATGCCCCGCGCACGCAGGCTCGCCTTGAGTCCGCCGATCGCCAGCGCGCCGCTGTGGAAGACGCTGGCCGCGAGTGCGCCGTCGACGTCCGCGCGCTCGAAGGCATCGACGAAGTGCTCAACCGCACCGGCGCCGCCCGAAGCGATCAGCGGCACTTCGCAGATCGCCCGCACCGCGGCCAGTTGTTCGATGTCATAGCCGCGCCGCACGCCGTCACTGTCCATGCAGTTGAGGACGATTTCGCCGGCGCCCAGACGCTGCGTCTGCGCCACCCAGTCCAGGGTGCGCAGCGGCAGGGCGCGGGTGCTGTCGGGATCACCGGTGTGGCTGCGCACGCGCCACTGCCCGTCGGCCTCGCGGATGGAGTCGATGCCGACCACCACGCACTGCACGCCGAACGCATCGGCGAGTTCGGTCACAAGCGCGGGCCGTTCCAGCGCCGGCGTGTTGATCGAAATCTTGTCGGCGCCGGCGTGCAGCACCGCGCGCGCCGTGGCCACGTCGCGGATGCCGCCGGCGACGCAGAAGGGAATGTCCAGCAGCGCCGACACCTGCTGCAGCCAGCGGTAGTCGACCGAGCGCGCCTGGGGACTGGCGCCGATGTCGTAGAACACCAGCTCGTCGGCGCCCTCGTCGCGATAGCGCAGCGCCAGCTCGGCGATGCCGCCCATGTCGACGTGGTCGCGGAAGCGCACGCCCTTGACCACGCGGCCCTCGCGCACGTCCAGGCAGGGAATGATGCGGCGGCTCAGCATGTCGCGGCCTGCAGGGCTTCTTGCAGGCTGAAGCGCTGTTCGAGCAGGGCGCGGCCCAGGACGATGCCGGCGCAGCCGGCGTCGCGCGCGCGGGTCACGTCGGCGACGCTTGAGACGCCGCCGGACGCCTGCACGGCAAGCGCGGGCGCGATGCCGCGCAGATGCTGGTACAGCGCCAGGTTCGGCCCGGACAGCATGCCATCGCGGGCGATGTCGGTGCTCAGCAGGTGGCGCAAGCCGCCGTCGGCGTAGCGCGCGGCCAGGGCGGCCAGGGATTCCTCGCCGGTGTCGGTCCAGCCGTGTACGGGCAGCCGCCATTCACCGGCCGTGTCGAGCCGAGCGTCGAGCGCGACGGTGATCAGGTCCGCGCCGAGCGCTTCGATCCAGGCCAGCACGCGGTCCGGCTCGCGTACCGCAAGCGAGCCGACCACGACTCGGGATGCGCCGGCCTCAAGCAGGCGTTCAACATCGTCGCGCCCGCGCACGCCACCGCCGGTTTGCACCTTCAACCGGCCGTCACCGGTCAGCGCGCGCAGCAGCGGGCGCAAGGTGTAGCCACCGGCGCGGGCCGCGTCCAGGTCTACCAGGTGCAGCCACTGGGCACCCTGGTCGGCGTAGTCCAAGGCCAGGGCCAGCGGATCGTCGCCATAGTGCGTTTCGCGGGCGTAGTCGCCCTGTGCCAGGCGTACGACGCGACCCTCGCGCACGTCGATCGCGGGATAAAGGGTGAATCCGTTGCTCATGGCGTCGCCTCGATGAAGTTGCGCAGCAGCCGCGCTCCCACTCGCGCCGAGCGCTCGGGATGGAACTGCGCACCGGCGACGTTGCCGCGTTCCACCACCGCCGAAAAGCGGCTGCCGTGATCGCAGGCCAGCACGCAGTGCTCGCCCGCCGGCGCGGCGTAGCTGTGCACGAAGTAGGCGAAGTCGCCATCGTCGATGCCGCGCGTGAGCGCCGATCCGCGCAGCGGCCGCAGCCGGTTCCAGCCCATGTGCGGCACGCGCACGCCGGGCGCCGGCGACAGCCGCTGCACGCGCCCGGGCAGCAGGCCCAGGCAAGGCGTATCAGCCTCTTCGGAGTGCTCGAACAGAAGCTGCATGCCCACGCAGATGCCGAGCAGCGGCGCCTGCAGGCTGCGCAGGGTATTGACCAGGTCCAGCTCGCGCAGCCGCCGCATCACCTCGGCCGCGGTGCTCACACCGGGCAGGATGACGCGGTCGGCGGCGCGGATCGAGTCCGCGTCATTGGCAAGCTGCGGCTCCACGCCCAGCCGGTGCAGCGCCTGCCGCACCGAGCCGAGATTGGCACCGCCGGCATCGACCAGGGCCACCCGCATCACAGCGCGCCCTTGGTGCTGGGCAGTTCCACGCCCTCGCGCCGGATCGCCTGGCGCAGCGCGCGTGCCAGCGCCTTGAACGCGGCCTCGATCTTGTGGTGGTCATTGTCGCCGCGCACCGACAGGTGCAGGTTGAGCCCGGCGGCGTCGCACAGCGAACGGAAGAAGTGCGGCACCAGCTCGGTCGGCAGGTCGCCGACCTTCTCGCGGCGGAACTCGCCCTCGAACACCAGCCACGGCCGCCCGCTGAAGTCGAGCGCGGCGCTGGCCAGGGTCTCGTCCATCGGCAGGGTGAAGCCGTAGCGGCCGATGCCGCGCTTGTCACCCAGCGCCTCGCGCAGCGCCTGGCCCAGGGCCAGCGCGGTGTCCTCGACCGTGTGGTGCTCGTCGATGTGCAGGTCGCCCGTGGCCTCGACTTCCAGGGCGAAGCCGCCGTGTTTGCCGATTTGCTCCAGCATGTGGTCGAAGAACGGCAGGCCGGTGCTGATCTTCGGATCGGCCTGCTTGTCCAGGTCGACGCCGATGCGGATCCGGGTTTCCTTCGTATTGCGCTGTACCTGTGCCCGACGCGGTGCGTCCGCCAGTTCATGCGCGATCCCGGCCCAGTCCCAGTCACCGCCGAACTGCGGCGTGCGAAGCTGGAAGCCGCGAATGCCCATGTTGTCGGCGAAGGCGATGTCGGTGTCGCGATCGCCGACCATGGCCGAGCGCTCCAGGTCGATGCCGCGGTCGCGCAGGTAGTGCAGCGCCAGGCCGATGCCGGGCTTGCGCGTGGGCAGGTTTTGTTCCGGCCAACTGGTGTCGATCAGCACTTCCCTGAAGGCGATGCCCTGGCTTTCGAACACCTGCATCATCAGGCCATGCGGGCCGTCGAAATCCGCCTGCGGGTAGCGCTCGCTGCCCAAGCCGTCCTGGTTGCTGACGATCACGAACTCGTAGCCGGCATCGCGCAGCTTCAGCAGCGCAGGAATCACGCCGGGCACGAAGCGCAGCTTGTGGTAGGCGTCGATCTGGAAGTTGTCCGGCTCTTCGATCAGGGTGCCATCGCGGTCGACGAACAGGATCGGCGTGCTCATGCCAGTGTTCCCGGGGAAAGTGCCCGCAGCACCGAGTCGTTCTGCTCCGCAGTGCCGATGGTGATGCGCAGCGCGTCGCCCAACTGCGGCGCAGCACGCTGGTCGCGGACGACGATGCCTGCGGCGAGCAGATTGGCGAACGCGCGCGGGGCGTCGGCGAAGCGGACCAGCAGGTAGTTGCCCTCGGACCGATACACGCGCACCACGCCGGGCACATCGGCCAGCGCCGTGCGCATCCGTTCGCGCTCGCTGCGCACCTGGGCCACTTGGGTTGCGGTGCGGGCGAGCGCATCCGGAGCCAGCGCGGCCAGCGCGATCTCCGCGCAGGGTGCGGGCACCGGATACGGCGCCTGGCAACGCCGCAGCACGGCGATCAGCGCCGGATGGCTGGCCAGCACGCCGATGCGCGCGCCGGCCAATGCGTGGGCCTTGGACAGGGTGCGCAACACGCCAAGGTTGTCGTGTTCGCCCAACAGTTCGATGGCCGAAGGCTGCGAGGAAAACTCGCCATAGGCCTCGTCCACCACCAGCAGCGCGCGGCCGCGCAGCTTGCGTGCCAGCGCGGCGATGTCGTCCAGCGCGATCGCGTTGCCGGTCGGATTGCCCGGTGAACACAAAAACACCAGTCGCGCGCCTGCGGCCAGGGCAGTCTCCGCCAGCGCCGACAGATCCGGCGCGAAGCCGTCCACGCCGTCGATCTGCGGCACTTCAAGCAACGGCGCGCCCTGCAGCCGCGCGCTCACCGCATACATGCCGAACACCGGCGGCGTCACCACCACCGCATCCCGGCCCGGCGTGCACAGCGCGCGCACCAGCAGGTCGATGGCTTCGTCGCTGCCGCGGCCGATCAAAAGTTGCTCCGGTTTGCAGCCGTACAGCCGTGCCAGCGCTTCAGCCAGCGCCGGGGGCTGCGGCTCGGGATAGCGCCTGCAGCCGTCGCCGTCGTCGCCAGCATTGGGCCAGGCGGATTCGTTGGCGTTGAGCCAGACCTCGCCCTGAAGCTTTTCGCTGCGCGCCGAACCGTAGCCGGCGAAGCCGCGCAGGTCCTCGCGGACCAACTCCATCACCGCGTCCATGCCGCTGCCTCCATCCTTAGGCGCAGCGCATTGGCATGTGCTTCCAGGCCCTCGGCTTCGGCCAGGGTCACCGCGCTGGGGCCGATGCGGGCGATGCCCTCGCGGGTCGCCGCCTGCACGCTGATCGCGTTCTGGAAGCTGGCCACGCTGACTCCGCTGCAGGCACGCGCAGCGCCGTTGGTCGGCAGCACGTGGTTGGTGCCGCTGCAATAGTCGCCCAGCGCCTCGGGCGTGTGGTCGCCCAGGAACACCGAGCCTGCGGCCTGGGCCCTGGACAGCCAGGCGCGCGGTTCGCGCAGGGCAAGAATCAGGTGTTCGGGCGCGTAGGCGTTGCTGATCGCGAACGCTTCATCGAGCGTTTCGACTTTGATCAGGCGCGACTGCGACAGCGCCTGCGCGGCGATGGCCGCGCGTGGCAGGCGCGCCAGTTGCGCCGCCAGTTCGCGCTCGACCGCATCGAGCAGCGCCACGCTGTCGGACAGCAGCAGCACCTGCGAATCCGGACCGTGCTCGGCCTGCGACAGCAGGTCGGCGGCGACGAAGGCGGCGTTGGCGCCGGCATCGGCGATCACCAGCACCTCGGACGGCCCTGCCGGCAAGTCGATGGCCACAGCACCGGTCTGCGCCAGTTGCTGCTTGGCTTCGGTGACGTATGCGTTGCCCGGCCCAAACAGCTTGTCGCACTTGGGCACGCTGCCGGCGCCCAGCGCCATCGCCGCGATGGCCTGCGCGCCGCCAAGCTTGAACACCCGCTGCACGCCGGTCATCCGTGCCGCCACCAGCACCGCTGGATCGACGCTGCCATCGCGGCGCGGCGGCGTGCACAGCGTCACCTGCGGGCAGCCGGCCAGACGCGCCGGCACGCCCAGCATCAGCGCCGTTGACGGCAGCGGCGCACTGCCGGCGGGCACGTAGAGGCCGACCCGGCCGATCGGCCGCAAGATGCGTTCGCAGACGACGCCGGGCGCGGTTTCAACCGCGTAGGGCTGCGCCATGCCGGCGCGGTGGAAGGCTTCGATCCGACTGGCGGCCTGGTCCATGGCTGCGCGCAGCGGCGCTGGCACCATCGCTTCGGCGGCGGCGAACTCGGTGGCATCCACTTCCAGTGATGCAAGTGCGACGCCGTCCATGCGCTGCGTGATATCCCGCAGCGCCGCATCGCCTCTGGCGCGCACTTCTTCGATCAGATTGGCGACCGTTTTGCGGACCGTGCCGGCCACCGCCTGCACCGGACGGGCGAGGGCCTGCGCACGGGCACCGGCATCGAGTGCGGACCAGCAAAGGCGCCGGACGACCGGCGCGCCGACCGTTTCGACATTGCTGCTGCTCATGCCAGCGTCCGCTCGACCGGCAGCACCATCAGGCTGCGCGCGCCTGCCTGGCGCAGATCTTCCAGACGCTGCCAGGTCATCGCTCCGTGGCAGATTGCCTGCAATGCCAGCGAATCCTCGCCGTCGACCTGCAGCAGGGTCGGCCGCTCCGCATCGGGCAGCAGTTTGAGCAGCGCATCCACCTGGCCGCGATCGGCCTGGAACATCAGCAGCCGGCTGTCCTTGATCCGCAGCGCACCGTCCATGCGTCGCAGCAACTGTTGCAGCAGGCCCGCGCGCATGTCGGTGAACGGCGGCACCGGCCCGGCCAGCACCGATTCGCTGTGCAGCAGGGTCTGCACCGGCTTGAGCTGGTTGGCCGCCAGCGTGGCACCGCTGGAAACCAGGTCGCAGATCAGGTCGGCCTGGCCCAGGCGCGGCGCGATTTCCACCGATCCGGACAGGAACACCACGTCGGCTTCGATGCCCTGCGCAGCCAACCACTGGCGCACGAGTTGCGGATAGCTGGTGGCGATGCGGCGGCCGGCGAGGTCGCCGGGACCCTGCCAGTCCCAGTCTTCCGGTACCGCGATATCCAGGCGGCAGCCGCCGAAACCCAGCGCGCGGATCTCCTGCGCCACCTGCGGCCGGCCCGACAGGGAAAGCTCCGCGGACTGCTCGGCGAGCACGTTGCGGCCGACGATGCCCAGGTCGCAGACGCCGTCGGCGAGCAGGCCGGGGATGTCGTCGTCGCGCACCAGCAGCAGGTCGATCGGCGCCGATTCGCCGTAGCAGAACAAGCGGTCACGGCTTTCACGCCACTCCAGGCCGCAGGACTTCAGCAGTGCGCGCGACGGCTCGCCAAGGCGGCCGCTTTTCTGGATGGCGATGCGCAGGCGCTCGCGCGCCGCGACGGGGGCGGGGACGGGGGGACTCATGACAGGGCGCTCAATTGGATGGGGCGAGGCGAGGGAACTGCTTGCGTACCGCCGCCGCGTAACCGCCGGCGCCGTACTCGATGGTGCGGGCGACGCGACCGACCGTGGTGACGCTGACGCCGGTGCGCTCGTGGATCTCGCGGTAGGGGATCTTTTCCAGCAGCAGTGGCACCACCCGCCAGCGGTCGGCTATGGCCTCCAGCTCGGCCGGCGTACACAGGTCGCGCAGGAAGGCGGTGATTTCGGCGGGCTGGTCAAGTGCTGCCAGAGCCTTGGCCAGGACACGCAGCGAGGCATCGGCCTCGCGCTTGGACGGAGTTTCGGGACGCTGTTTCATTGCCGCAATGTAATAGCGCGCTATTACGCTGTCAAGAAGGCAATGACAGGTTGCCAGGCGACATGCCGCACCTTCGGCTGCTCTTTCGGCCGTGGCGTGTTCGGCGTCGCCGAGTCCGGCCACTTCGTCATGCTCGACTAGCCGGAGGTTTTCAGCGAGGCATTGCGCGACGTTCTGGCCGACTGACAACGATCCGGGCGGGCTCTCCTCATGATGGTTCCGACAGCCCGGTGTCCAGGGGGTGGTCCCGGGTGAAGCGCCCAGGAGGGCTGGTCAGCCGCCTGGCGTGCCGAAGATCTTGTCGCCGGCATCGCCCAGGCCGGGCAGGATGTATCCGCGTTCGTCCAGGCGCTCGTCGATCGAGGCGGTGTAGATCTCGATGTCCGGATGTGCTGCTTCCACCGCGCGCAGTCCCTCCGGCGCGGCCACCAGGAACAGGCCCTTGATCCGCGTCGCGCCCGCGGCCTTGAGCATGTCAATGGTGGCGACCAGGGTGCCGCCGGTGGCCAGCATTGGGTCGAGGATGAGCGCGGTCCGGTCGGCCATGTTGTCGACCAGCTTCTCGTAGTAGGTAACCGCGGCCAGCGTGTCCTCGTCGCGCTGCAGGCCGACCACGCTGACCTTGGCCGCCGGGATCAACTCCAGCACGCCCGGCAGCATGCCGATGCCGGCACGCAGGATCGGCACCAGGGTCACCTTACGGCCCTTGATCCGGCGCACCTTCACTGGCCCGGCCCAGCCCTGGACCAGTGCGTCCTCGGTTTCCAGGTCCGCCGTGGCCTCGTAGGTCAACAACGTGGCGACCTCGGCCGCCAGCTCGCGGAAGGTCTTGGTGCTGTTGTCGACCCGGCGCATCAGGCCGAGCTTGTGCTGCACCAGCGGGTGTCGGACTTCGACGATCTTCATGGCGTGCCGGGAAGGAGGGAAGTCGCCAGTGTCGCCCAACACTCGTCCCGGAACAAAAAAGTGTCGGGTCCCGGTTGATTGCGTACCTCTTGACGAAGAGTTCCCGAGCGGCTGGCTTGCCAACGTTTCAGTGCCTGGACGGGTGTTTCGCGCTTCAGGCGCTTTTTGTGGCAAGTGCTGTTTTGAAGCCAGGCGTAGCGGGCCGGAGCGCGCTCCAGGTCCTCGCCTGATGGCAATCGATGGGTGGCCAGCAACTGCGAGATGCGGGCGTTGAAGCGCTCGATCATGCCGTTGGTCTACGGTGTCCTGGGCGTGTCAGGCGATGCTCAATATCCAGCGCCGAACACAACTCATCGAACTCATGGCAGCCGGTTTGCGCCCGCGTGCGTCGCCCGAACAATTCGGTCGGTGAACTCCGAGCCAGAGCCCCACGCGCGAACGTCCGACAGGCGCCCAAACCGGCGCTTGCGCCACCCCCGGCCACGCCCCAGACTGCGCGAAAAGAGCGTTTTAATTTCCTGTAACCGACGCTCCATCGAGGGTCGTAAGCAGGCCGGAGCCACTGCACATTCACCCCCACACTGCGGATGCGGCAACCATGCGCAACGCGGTACTGACATCAGCCCCGATCCGACCGTCAAGGAATCTCCATGCAGTGCACCATTCGTCTGTTGCTTGTGAGTCTGTTGCTGTGCCACGTCGCCAATGCTCGAGCAGATCTCGTTGCCGCCCCGGGCCAACTGGTATTCCCGCTTGCGGTCGTCGGTGAGACCTCCGAGCCACTGTTCGTGACACTGGCCAACACTGGCGCCGCGACGTTGACCGTTGTCGGCTTGACCCCTGCCGACGGGGCGTATGCGCGGGCCGGAGGAAGCTGCGGTACGGTGCCGTTTCCCCTCGCCGCGCAGGCAAGTTGCACGCTGGGCTACACGTTCACGCCATTTTTTCAAGGGGTTAGCTCCCAGACGCTCCGTGCCACCCCGGATATCGGCGCCTTCGTCGATTTCGGGCTGCTCGGCCAGGCACAAGTGGGGGCGCTGAGGACCGACCCGGGCCAGCTGATGTTCCCGGTTCAGGCCGTGGGTGCCACCGTCGGGCCACTGTTCGTGACCTTGAACAACATCAGCAACGCGCCGGTGACCGTTGCTTCATTGACGCCTGCGAGCGGGGAGTATGCGCGCGCCGGCGGCAGCTGCGGCGAGGCGCCGTTCACCCTCGCCGCGCGGGCAGGTTGCACACTGGGCTACACGTTCAGCCCCGGCACCGTCGGCGCGTTCTACCAGACTCTGCGTGCTACTCCAACGGCCGGAGAGCACGTGGATTTCGGCCTTGCCGGCGAGGGCGATCGGGGGCGCCTGGGGGTCGAGCCGGGAGACATTTACTTTTTGCCTGCGGTCGGCGTCGGTGGGATCAGCGAAGAGCGCTTCGTCACCCTGGAAAACAGCGGACGGGTCCCGTTGGAGGTGCTTGCAATCGGCCCATTCGTGGCGCCTCCGGTCGAGTCCTTCTTTCGTACTGGCGGCTCCTGTGCCACGCCGCCGTTCACGATATTGGCGTACAGCTCCTGCACGCTGGCCTATACATTCGCACCCGTCGAAATCGGCGAGGTAATACTGGAACTGCAGCTTGAGAACTCGGGAGGGAGCGCCGAGACCCTCACGCTTCGGGGCGAAGGCTTGCTGGTCGACGTCGTCTTCGCCGATGGGTTCGAGGAGATCTGACGCACGGTGAAATGTGCCCGATCTCGTTGCACATTTGATGGGCTGCGGTCGTCGGCAAAGAGTCGGACGATCAACTGATTCTCGAACCGCTGGAGGTGAGTTGGTGAATGGGGTACGTGTGCTGGCATTGCTCTATCTCGCCGCCCTGGCGACGGGGTGTCATGTGCTGAGGCCACAGGTTCCGTTCGATGTGACCGCAAGAAATGTGGGCGTCGAGAAGTGGCAGGTGTCGCGATCAGATTTGTTGGCTTCCAGCACTCGATGGGTTACTTTCCGCCCGGCGGTGGTGCTAGTCGATACAGCAGCTTTGAGGGTCGCTGGCCACAGGTTGCAACCATAAAATGGCGCCTCTACCGTGAGCGCGCCTACATGCCGGACCGTGAGCTGGCGGTGGCGATTCCACCGCGCCTGGAGTTGGATCCAAACGAGGGATTGACGCTCTGGTTTGATCTCGATGGCGACAGGGTGACCGTCCGACTGGAGACTTACGACTATGGCCGGATACGCGAGAACGTTCGAAAGGTAGAAGATCAAAAGCGCAAGCGGTCAGATTGAATCGTCCTCGTCGCACCGATTGCCGGTGATCGGCACGCGCCGTGAAAGCCGCTTGATGAGTCCAACCCCGTTCCCCGCCTATACTCGCGGCCAGTTGCCACGGATGCCCTCCCCAAGATGTCGCTTTCCCCGATTCCGGCGCTCGCGATCCGCGCCTACACCGCCACCACCGCGCTCGGACGCGGACGCGCCGCCCAGGCGCAGGCACTGGAGGAGCGCCGTAGCGGCCTGCGCCGCAATGATTTCGGCAGCGATCCGCTCGATACCTGGATCGGCCGCGTCGACGGCCTTGAGGACGAATCCCTGCCTGCGCAGCTTGCAGGCTGGGAGTGCCGCAACAACCGGCTGGCGTGGCTGGCGCTGCAGCAGGACCGGCTGCCCGAAGCGGTGGCCGCGGCGGTGCAGCGGCACGGTGCCGAGCGCGTGGCGCTGGTGCTGGGCACGTCGACCTCGAGCATCGGCGCTACCGAGGAGGCCTATGCGCGGCTCGCGGACGGCGCCTTCCCGGCCGACCTGGCGCGGCCGCGGGTGCACACGCCGCATTCGCTGGGCGGCTTCGTGCAGGAAGCGACCGGCCTGCGCGGGCCCTGCATGACCGTGGCCACGGCGTGCTCGTCCAGCGCCAAGGTATTCGCCCAGGCGGCGCGGCTGATCCACGCCGGGCTGGCGGACGCGGCGCTGGTGGGCGGTATCGATACCCTGTGCGGCAGCGTGCTGTTCGGCTTCAACTCGCTGGGCCTGGTGTCAGCGCGGCCGGCGCGGCCGTTCGACCCCGGGCGCGACGGGCTGTCACTGGGCGAGGCCGGCGGCTATGCGCTGCTGGAGCGCTGCGCCGACGGTGAAAGCGGCGTGCGCCTGTGCGGCTACGGAGAGTCCAGCGACGCACACCACATGTCGGCGCCGCACCCGCAAGGACTGGGCGCGCGGATGGCGATGGCGGACGCGCTGGCGCGGGCCGGCATCGGGGCCGACGACGTCGGCTATCTCAACCTGCACGGCACCGCGACCCCGGCCAACGACGCGGTCGAGGCGCAGGCGGTGGCGTCGATGTTCGGCGATGCGCTGCACGCCGGCTCGACCAAGGGCTGGACCGGCCACACCCTGGGCGCGGCAGGGATCGTGGAGTCGGTGTTCGCGCTGATCGCGCTGGAGGACGGCCTGCTGCCGGGCACGCTCAACAGCCAGGCGCTGGATCCGTCCTGCGGCCCGCAGATCCGGCTCGACAACGCGCGCGCGGACGTGCGCTATGCAATGAACAATTCATTCGGCTTCGGCGGCAACAACTGCTCGCTGGTGTTCGGGAGGGCATGAGCGCAATGGAATCTCCCGGGACAGGGGCAGTGCTCGTGGCACGCATCGAAGGCATCGGATTCTGGGCCGACGGATTGCCGACGTGGCAGGCGGCGCGGGACTTCGCCGCCGGCGGTGCGCCGGTCGCCGACGCGCCGCGCCGCCCGTCGCCGGCCCTGCTGGCGCCAAACGAGCGCCGCCGCGCGCCACCGACGGTGGCCGTGGCGCTGGACGTCGCGCTGGCGGCCTGCGAGGCCGCGGGACGCGACGCGTCGGAACTGCCGTCGGTATTCGCGTCCACCCACGGCGACCTGGCGATCACCGACTACATGGCGGCGACGCTGGCCGACGACCCGCGCTCGATCTCGCCGACCCGCTTCCACAATTCGGTGCACAACGCCGCCGCCGGCTATTGGACCATCGGCGCCGGCTGCACCGCCGCGACGACCGCCATCAGCGCCGGCACCGCCAGCTTCGCCCACGGGCTGCTGGAAGCCCTGGTGCAGCTTGCCGCCGGCGCCGATGCGGTGCTGCTGGCGGCCTACGACATCGGCGCCACCGGGCCGCTGGCAACCATGACCCCCAGCGAAGGGTTGCTCGGCGGCGCGCTGGTGCTGGCCCGCGGCAAAGGCGGGACGCGGCTGCGGGCGCGCCTGGTCGATGGCTCTCCGGATGCGGGCGACGGCCCGCTGGCCAGGCGCTGCGGCGGCAACGCCATGGCGCCGATGCTGCCGCTGTTCGACGCACTCGCCGCCGGCAGCGATGCTGTCCTGCTGGACGCCGGACCGGGTCGCGCGCTGCGGCTGGAGTTGGTCCATGACTGAGCAGCCTGCCCGCCTGCGCCCGGAAGACATCGCGGTGGTGATCCCGGCGCTCAACGAGGCACTGCGCATCCGCGAGGTGGTCGAGGACGCGCTGGCGCACTGCCCGCGGGTGATCGTGGTCGACGACGGCTCCGACGACGGCACCGCGGAGCTGATCGCCGACCTGCCGGTGACGGTGCTCACCCATCCGCAGCGGAGGGGCAAGGGCGCAAGCCTGCGCGATGGCTTCGCCGAGGCGCTGCGCCAGGGCGCCAAGGCGGTGGCGACCATGGACGGCGACGGCCAGCATTCGGCCGCCGACATCCCGCGCATGATCGACAGTGCCAACCGCTACCCGGATTGCGTGATCGTCGGCGCGCGCCTGCGCAAGCGCGGCTGCCAGCCCTGGTACCGGCGGATCGGCAACGATTTCGGCGACTGGGGCATAAGCTGGGCCTGCGGGTTCCGAATGGTGGATACCCAGAGTGGGCAGCGCCTGTATCCGGCCGCCGCCTGTGCGATGCAGGACGTGCCCGGCGAGGACTTCGTGTACGAGGCGCAGATGCTGATTTCGTCCACGCGCCGGCTCGGTTTGGGGGTGGTGGCGCTGCCGGTGGACACGCGCTACGCGGACGCCGGGCACGCGTTCCGCAAAAGCCACTTCCGGCTGTGGCGGGACCTGCGCCTGATCACCGCGCACGTTGTGTTACAAGTGCTCCGGCATGGCAACGTGATCGGCGCATACCGCCGCACCCGCGGGACTCGGCCGATGGTCGACGACCCGACGGGAAAGTTCGCCGGCGACAGCGTCCGGCATCAACCCACGCACACAGGCTGACAACCCATGGACCCGTCCTCCCCCGATACCGACGTGCTGATCCTGGGCGGAGGGCTGGCCGGGCTGACCCTTGCCCTGCAGCTACGCCAGCGCAATCCAGAGCTGCGGGTCACGGTGATCGAGCGCCGTACGCACCCGGTGCGCGAGGCCGCGCACAAGGTCGGCGAATCGACGGTGGAGATTGGCGCGCACTATTTTTCCGACGTGCTGGGGCTGCGCGAACACCTGGACGAAGAACAGATCCGCAAGTTCGGCTTCCGCTTCTTCTTCTCCGACGGGCGCGAGGACATCGACGCCTGCACCGAGCTGGGCGTGAGCAAGCTGATGCCCACGCCGTCCTGGCAGCTCGACCGCGGCCGGTTCGAGAACTTTCTGGGTGAACGCGCGCGCGCGCTGGACGTGGACTTCCACGACGGCTCGGTGGTGCGCGCGATCGACATGGGCGAAGGCGACGCGGCGCATGCGGTCACCTTCGAGCAGGACGGCGCCAACCGGTCGCTGCGCGCGCGCTGGCTGGTCGATGCCTCCGGCCGCGCCGGACTGCTCAAGCGCAAGCTGGACCTGGGCCAGGCCAATGACCATGACGCCAACGCGGTCTGGTGGCGGGTGGAGGGGATCGTCGACCCGAACGACTGGTCGCGCGATCCGGACTGGCTGCAGCGTTGCGACCCGCCCGACCGCTGGCGCTCGACCAATCACATGTGCGGCCCGGGCTACTGGTTCTGGCTGATCCCGCTGGCCTCGGGCGCGCATTCGCTGGGGATTGTGTGCGACGCGAAGATGCATCCGCTGGACACCATGAAGACCCACGACAAGGCGATGGACTGGCTGCGCCGGCACCAGCCGCAGGTAGCGGCAGGCCTGGACGCCGGCGCCCACGCGGTGAAGGATTTCCTGTTCCTGCGCGGCTTCTCGTACGGCTGCAAGCGCGTGTTCTCGGGTGACCGCTGGGCGCTGACCGGCGAGGCGGGACTGTTCCTGGACCCGTTCTATTCGCCCGGCAGCGACTTCATCGCCATCGCCAACACCTACATTTGCGAACTGGTTGAAAAGGACCGCGCCGGCGCGCCGGTGGCGCCGTGGGCGGAGATCTACCAGCGCCTGTATTTCTCCTTCTACGAGAGCACGCTCACGCTCTATCAGGACCAGTACCCGCTGTTCGGCGACGCACGGGTGCTGCCGGTGAAGGTGATCTGGGACTACACCTTCTACTGGGCGGTGCTGGCGCCGCTGTTCTTCTCCGGACGGATTGCCGACGTGGTTGCCTATGACCGGCTGCGCGCGCCCCTGGAGGCGAGCCGAATGCTGAACGCCGCGATGCAGCGGCTGCTGCGTGAGTGGGGCGAGCGCAACGCCGCGAACGGGCTGGTCGAGGAGCGCGCGCGGCTGCTCGACCAGTTCAAGATCGACTGGTTCCGCGAGCTCAACCGTGGTCTGGACGACGTGCTCGATGACGACGCCTTCGACGCGCGAATCCACGCCAGCGTGGAGCGCATGCGCTGGCTGGCGGCGGAGATCCTCGGCCGTGTGCGCGGCGACCACGCGGACATCGGCGACCACGGCCTGGAGGCGTTGCTTGACCGCTCGCAGTCGCCGCCTTCGCTCGACCCACAGTGGTACTCGGCTGCCGCCTGATGGAAAACCCGCTCCTGCTTCAGCTTGTCGTGATCATCGCCACTGCCCGCGCCTGCGGGCTGTTGCTGCGCTACCTGGGGCAGCCACCGGTGATCGGCGAGATGGCCGCGGGCATCCTGCTCGGGCCGATCGTGTTCGGGGCGCTGTTTCCGGAGTTCCACGGGCGCCTGTTTGCGCCGGAATCACTGTCCGCACTGTCCTCGCTGGCGACGCTTGGGCTGGTGCTGTTCATGTTCATCGTCGGGGTGGAGCTGCGATCGCCGGAGGGCGTGCGCAAGCAGCTCAGGTCGGCAGGCTGGGTAGGCGTGTTGAGCGTGCTGGCACCGGTCGGACTGGGCCTGGCGATCTCGCCGGCGCTGTATCCGTCGCTGGCGCCGGAGGGCGTGGCGTTCTGGCCGTTCGCGCTGTTCATGGCGGCGGCAATGGCCATCACCGCTTTCCCGATCCTGGCGCGGATCCTGAAGGAACGCGACATGACCCACACCCGCCTGGGGCGCCTGTCGCTGGCCTCGGCGGCGATCGCCGACGTGCTGGCCTGGATCCTGCTGGCGCTGGTGGTGGCGATGATCGGCGGCGGCGAGGGCTATGGCGGCTTCCTGCGAATCATCGTCGGCCTGGCGGTGTTGTGCGCGGTGGTGTTCGGTGTGCTCCGGCCGCTGTACGCGCGGCTGCTGCGGCGCTACGCCGCCGACGGCTGCCCGGGCGGGTTCGTGCTGGCGGCGCTGTTCATCGGCCTGTTCGCCTGCGCGGCGGTGACCGACTGGCTGCAGCTGCACGCGGTGTTCGGTGCGTTCCTGTTCGGCGCCTGCCTGCCGCGCGACGACCGCCTGCTCAGGACCCTGATCGAGCGGGTCGAGCATCTGGCGATCATCGTGCTGATGCCGATTTTCTTCGCCCTGGCCGGGCTGAACACCACCGGCGATGCGTTCGTCGGCGCGGGCCTGGGCGCGCTGGGGCTGATCATGGCGGCGGCGGTGGTCGGCAAGATCGCCGGCGGCGCGGCGGGTGCGCGCATGGCCGGACTGGGCTGGCGCGACAGCCTGGCGGTGGGCTCGCTGATGAACGCGCGCGCGCTGATGGAGCTGATCGTGATCAAGGTCGGCCTGGACGCGGGCGTGATCGGCCAGCAGGCCTTCACCATGCTGCTGGTGATGGCCATCGCCACCACGGTGATGACCGGGCCGCTGCTGTCGCTGTTCCTGGGCCGCAAATCCGACGCCCTGCCGGCCCGCGCATCCACGCCTCCGCCCTGATCCTCGGGGCCGTCGCGCAGGTTCGCTTCGCGCGCATTGCGTGGTTCGGGAATCACGACCGCCAGCAGCACACGGCCATCGGCCGCGAGGGCGGGTGGCCGGGCCGCTAGTTGCCGCGATCTGGCGCTGGTGGGACCTCAACGGGCGGCGGGTTGGGCACGTGGATGGCGATGCCTGCGGCGTGCTTCTGGCGCGGGCTGACGTTCACACCCACGCCGACGCCGCCGAAGCCGCTGCCGCCGACCCGGCCACCGCCGGCGCCCACGCTCACGCCGCCGCCGCCGTAGCCGTCGGCCGTGCCCTGGAACAGAACACCGTTGGCGCCGAGGCTGGCAGCCTCTTCGCGCAGCTTGCGCAGCACCGAGTCGATCTTGTTCTGCTCGCCGTAGGTGAAGGCGCCGCTGGAGGTTTCCAGAATCGCGATCTCCTCAAAGCCGCCCGGTGGCGGGCTGTGGTAGATGCGCACTTGCGCCGGGTCGATCGGTGCACGCGCCGTGCCGGTGAGCACGTGCGAGGTGGCGCAGCCGGCCAGGGCCAGCGCGAGCAGCAGGAGCAACGGACGGACAATTGGCATGACGGAGCCCTCGTTCAGTGACCGGCAGCGCCACGGCGGCGCGACGGGCCGATGAGCCGATTGTGGACCCCGCGGGTTGAAGCTGGCGTGGATGCGCTCAGTACATCCCGCGCTTCCAGCAGATCCCACTCGCGCAGTGCCACGAACGGCGTGTTCACCGGCGCCGGGCGCGCCAGCGCGCCAGCACTCAGGCGCGGCCGAACGGCTCAGCGCTTGCCGCCTGCGCCATCGCCCAGGACGGGACCGGCGTGCTCGCCAGCGTCGCCGCGGCGATGGACGCCTGCCTGTGCAGGTTCCGGCTCGACGCCTGCATCGTCGTCTGGATTGTCGTATTTCCAGAAGTCGTAGAAGTTGAACCAGTTGTAGGGCGCATCGCGGACATGAGCTTCCAGCCGCTGTGCATAACGGCCGATAAGCGCCGGGATCCCGGCCGCGCGCTCGCGCCGCGGCAGGTCGATGCCTTCACTGAACGGCTCGAACACCAGGTCATAGCGGTTGCCGCCGCGATACAGGCCGAACGCCAGCATCACCGGGATCTTGAGCACCGCGGCGATCTGCCACGGCGCGATCGGGAACGCGGCCGAATCGCCCAGGAACGGCACCCGCTCGGAAGCTTCCCCGGGCTGGGTGCGGTCGACCAGCAGCGCGATCATCGCTCCCTCCTGCGCCGCGCGCTGGATCTCGAGCATGATCATCGGGCCGGGCTGGCCGGCGTCAATGACGGTCGCGGCCATCTCCGGGTTGATCGCCTCCAGCGCCTGGGTCAGCGCCGCGCTGTGGGCCCGGTCCAGCACCACCCGGATCGCGTAATCGGGCCGCCGCCGCGCCAGCACCCGCAGCACTTCGAAACTGCCCAGGTGCGAGCCGAACAGGAGCACGCCCTGGCCCCGGTCGACGCGTTCGTGCAGCGCCTCCGCGCCGGTCACGTTCACGTCGAACTGCTGCATCTCCCGGCTGAGCAGGAAGTAGCGGTCGAGGATGGTGGCGGCGAAGGTGTGGATATGGCGGGCGACTTCGCGCAGCCTGGCCGGGCGGCCAAACACCCGGCCCAGGTAGGCGCGTGAATCGCGCCGCTCGGCCGGCCGGCGCAGCAGGAAATACACGGTGATCGGCAGCAGCAGCAGCCGTGTCAGGCCGCGACCGGCGCCGCCGGCGCAGGCGACAAGCATGCGCACGGCCAGGCGTCCTCCGCCTTCCCGGCGGCGTTTCCAATCCGCGCTCATGCGGCCCGCGCCGGCAACGAGGCGACTGGTGCAGCCGCGTTCAGCCTGCCTTGTGCTGTTCGACGTGCGTCGACAGCGCCCGCAGCGAGGCGTAGATGCGCAGGTTTTCCTCATTGTCCGAGCGCAGATGGAAGCCGTAGCGTTTGCTGATCGCCAGCGACAGCTCCAGCGCGTCGATCGAGTCCAGTCCCAGGCCGGCGTTGAACAGCGGCGCCTCCGGATCGATTTCACCCGGCTGCACGTCCTCCAGGTTCAGGCTTTCGACCAGCAACTCGGCCAGTTCGCGCTCGGCGGGGGTCTGGGTGGACATGTTCGCTTCCGGTTGGGTGAATGGGTGGCGCACGAAGGCCGCGTTATCATGCGCGCCGGAATGATGGCACGGGCCGGACCACACGGCGAGCGACAGCGGAGGAATGTTGACCCAGAACCAAGAACCCCACGCGCAGCTTCGCGTGGATTACGTGGAGGGCGTGGCCCCGGCGGAACTGCTGGCACAGGCCGACGTGCTGGCGGTGTTCGGCTTTGGCGACGCCGCGCCGCGATGCGACGACCCGCGCTACCTGCGCGTGCCCCTGGAGCCACATGGCAGCGCGCCGCTGGAAGTGTGGCGGGCCAACGCGCCGGTCCGGTACGGCCGCGAAGGCGAGATTGCCTGGGCCAGTGACGGACGGCTGAGCTTTGGCGTGATCGAGGTTGACGAGGCCGACACCGGCATCGTCGAGGCCGCCCGGCGCGGCTACCAGGCACTGACCGCGCACGTGGCCGGCAGCGACACTCCGGAGATGCTGCGGATCTGGAACTACGTCGACGCGATTACCCTGGGCGATGGCGACGCCGAGCGCTACCGGCAGTTCTGCCTGGGGCGGGCGGCTGGACTGGGGGATTTCGACACCAGCCGGCTGCCGGCCGCGACCGCGATCGGGCGCTGCGACGACGACCGCGTGATCCAGCTTTACTGGCTGTCGGCGCGCGAGCCGGGCACGCCGGTGGAGAATCCGCGCCAGGTCAGCGCCTATCGCTACCCGCGCCAGTACGGACCGCAGCCGCCCAGCTTCGCCCGCGCCATGCTGCCTGCCGACGGCGCCGACATGCCGCTGCTGCTGTCGGGCACCGCCGCCGTGGTCGGCCACGCATCGCAGCACGACGGCGAACTGCTCTCGCAGCTTGAGGAAACCTTCACCAACTTTGACGCACTGCTCGACGCCGCCCGCCGTCAGCGTCCCGGCCTGCCGGCGCAGTTCGGCGCCGGCACCCGGCTCAAGGTCTACGTACGCGACCGCGACGACTTGCCGCTGGTGGCCCGCGCGCTGGACCAGCGCTTCGGCGACCGGGTACCCCGGATTCTGCTGCACGCCGCCATCTGCCGCCGGGAACTGGCCGTCGAAATCGACGGCGTGCACGCCTGACCCCAGGGCGTCGGGGTCGTGGTCCCGGCCTGTCAGTGGAAACAGGTGAACAATGGCCATGCACTGCGCCGCTGCGTTGCCCCGCCGCGCCGCTCCGCATAGCCCAAATCCAATGCGCGGAGTCCGAATCCGTGCCCGAACCGGCGTTTGCACGAGCGTCGCCTGCCCGCCAAACTGCACGGAAATGGCGTTTGAACTTCCTGTACCCCGTGCGGTTTGACGCCTTCCAGAAAAGGAATGCCGTTGCACCCGGGTTCCATTGGAGGCTGTTGTCATGTGCGCCTGTTCTTGGTTTCGATCTGCCCTGGTTGCTATTGGCTGGCTGGTGGGCGTCGCCCAGGCATCTCCGGCGACTGCCGCCCTGCAGCCGCTGCCCGATGCGGTACAGGTGGCTGGCGGGCTGACGCATGGCTGTGCGGTCAGCGCCGACGGGGCGGCGCGCTGCTGGGGCAACAACGAGTACGGGCAGCTCGGAGATGGCGGCCGCACCAGCCGGAATGTGGCGATGCTCGTACAGGGGCTGGATTCGGCGGCGCAGCAGGTCAGCGTGGGGCGCGACCACAGTTGCGCCCTGACCGCCGCTGGTGCGGTGCTGTGCTGGGGACGCAACGATTTCGGCCAGCTTGGAGATGGCACCACGGTGCAACGGCTGCTCCCTACTGCGGTGCAGGGCCTGTCCAGCGGGATACAGGCGATCAGCGTGGGAAGCAGCTTCAGTTGCGCGCTGAACGGTGCCGGCGGGGTGCTGTGCTGGGGTGCCAACACCTTTGGCGCGCTGGGTGACGGCAGTACCAGTCAGCGCAACAGTCCGGGCCTGGTAGTTGGCCTGAGTGCCGGAGTGCAGGCGATCAGCGCCGGCAGCGCGCACGCCTGTGCCATCACCGCAGCCACCGGAGCACTGCGCTGCTGGGGCTACAACGCAGGTGGCCAGTTGGGCAATGGCACGACGCAAAGCCAGACGGTTCCGGTGCCGGTGAACGGACTGGGTGGCGCAGTGGCAGCCATCCAGGCCGGGGTGCTGCACACTTGTGCGCTGATGGCCGGCAGCGGTGCAGCACGCTGCTGGGGCAACAATTTCCGCGGCCAGTTGGGCGACGGCAGCTTTGTCAACCGCATGCTGCCAGTGGACGTGGTGGGGCTTTCCAGTGGCGTGGTCCGGCTGGCGGCCGGCCATTACCATAGCTGCGCGCAACTGGGCACCGGCACGGTGCAGTGCTGGGGCGAGGATTACAACGGCCAGCTCGGCAATGGCGGTGAAAGCCATGGCCAGCCCACGGCGACGCCGGTACAGGGCTTGGCCGGCGTGCTTGCGATCGCGGCCGGACATCACCACAGCTGCGCCGTCGTTGCAGGTGGCACCTTGAAATGCTGGGGTGCGAACAGCCAGGGCCAGGCCGGTGTTGGTGAGACCTCGCTGCCGACCTTCGGCCGTTTGCCGGTGGCTGTGCAGGGACTGGGCAGCGGCGTGGTCGCGCTGGGCGCCGGAGGCGAACATACCTGTGCCCTCACCAGCGCCGGCGCGGTGAAGTGCTGGGGCAGGAACACCTCCGCCCAGCTCGGTGATGGCAGCAGCGCAAGGCGGCAAGCACCGGTTACCGTCACCGGCCTGCCGCCCGGCGTGCAGAGGGTCAGTGCCGGCGAGGAACATGGCTGTGCCCTGGCAGCCGGCGCGGTGCATTGCTGGGGCAGCAATCACTACCGGCAACTGGGTGCCCCCGGCGCGTTGGGACCGCATCCGCCGGTGGTCGTCAACCTGCCCGCTGGCGTCACCACGATCAGCGCAGGCGGATACCACACCTGCGCCCTGAGCGGTGCCGGCCGGGTCAGTTGCTGGGGCATGGCGCCGTTTGCCAGCGGCAACGGCGGGCCGGGCACGTTGGCGGAACTGTTCTCTGGTGTTGCCGCCGTCGCGGCTGGTGGCGGCCATAGCTGCGTGCTCACCGACACCGGAGCGGTGCGTTGCTGGGGCGACAACAGTTCCGGCCAATTCGGCTATTTCGGTGACGACAGTCCGTACCAGACGGTGCCGATCGGTGGGCTGTCCCCTGGGGTGCAGGCACTCAGCGCTGGTGCCGGCCACAGTTGCGCGCGCAGCACCAGTGGCCGGATCGAATGCTGGGGCAGCAGCACCTGGGGGCAGGGTGGCGATCCAGGCCCGGTGACCTATCTGGGGCTGGGCAATGGCGTGCAATCGGTCAGTGCCGGTGGCTATCACAACTGTGTCGTGACCGGTGCTGCGGCCCGATGCTGGGGCAACAACGCGTTCGGCCAATTGGGCGATGGCAGCACCAGCCACGCCTATGTGCCGGTAGGTGTGCTCGGTCTTGGCAGCGGGGTGCAGGCAGTCGCCAGTGGCAACACCCACAGTTGTGCATTGACCGTTTCGGGTGGCGTCAAATGCTGGGGCGACAACACACATGGGCAAATGGGGGACGGCAGCTTTCCCGGTGTGCCGCTGCCGCAGGTGGTGATGGTGGACCGGGCGATCTTCCGCAGCGGTTTCGAGGCCGGCGAGGGTGGTTGAGCCGGATAGTGTCCGGGGTCGCACAGGAAGGCGCGGTCGGCCTGTGTTCTGATGCAGGACCGATGAACTCTGCGCCGGTACGACCTGGCTGGCGACCGCTTCCCGATGCGTCGGCCCTGGTGATCGTCCGCGTCTATTCCCGGAATATCAGGCGGAGATTCCGGACCGGTCGGCTCTTTTGTTGTTTGACGGAAGTGCCGCGGATCGCGGGGCTCTGCCGGTTGGCGGCCACCGGCCATCGGTTTGGTTCGACTGCGGGCATGGATGACGCCGGGCGCGGGCGGGTACTGCAACTGCAGCGACAGGTCGTGCTTGACGACGATTGTGTTCGACGCCGATCACCGAATTGCCCGTGTCGACCAGCCGCTGCAGCTGCGCCAGCAGGTGCTCGACATCGGCAGGATGCAGGCCGGTGGCCGGTTCGTCGCGCATGTACAGCGTGACGCTGCAGTGCGGTCGCGAGCTTGGTGCGCTGCGTCTGACCACGGCTCCGGACAGTGCCGGCCCCGTGTGCTGTCGGGCGCGGTGCCGGGGTTTCATGTCACTCGTTGGCCGCGATGACCTCGCCATCTTCCTTGGTAAATGGCTCGGGCAGCGGCGGCAGGATGTCCAGGACCACTTCCGATGGCCGGCACAGCCGCGTGCCTTGCGGCGTGACCACGAACGGCCGGTTGATGAGGATCGGGTGGGCCATCATCGCGTCCAGCAGTTGCTCGTCGGTGAGGGTCGGATCATCCAGGCCGAGCTCGGCGTAGGGCGTGCCCTTCTGACGCAGAGTGTTTCTGACAGACAGGCCGGCGGCGGCGATCAGTTCGACCAACCGCTCACGCGTTGGTGGTTCGCGCAGGTACTCGATCACCGTCGGCTCGATGCCGGCGTGGCGGATCAGCGCCAGCGTGTTGCGCGAGGTGCCGCAGGCGGGGTTGTGATAGATGGTGGCGGGCATGGCGGCTTCCTCAGTTGCCGGTGGCTGTGGCGGCCTGATCGGTGATGCGGAGCGGGGCATCTGCATGGCTGGCTTTGCCCGGCGCGCGTGTTATCGCCGGTGCCATCGCCGGGACCGTGGGTGCATCCACGGCGCCGGAGGCCTTCGCCAGCGCGTCGGCGAGCAGGTCGCCCTTGCGTTCGCTGTAGCGGCTGGTCAGGTAGTCGCTGCGCTCGCGCACCAGCAGGGTGAACTTGATCAGCTCTTCCATCACGTCGACCACGCGGTCGTAGAGCGGTGATGGCTTCATCCGTCCGTGCTCGTTGAATTCCTGCCAGGCCTTGGGCACCGAGGACTGGTTGGGAATGGTGACCATGCGCATCCAGCGGCCGAGCACGCGCAGCGCGTTGACCACATTGAACGATTGCGAGCCGCCGCTGACCTGCATCACCGCCAAGGTGCGGCCCTGGGTCGGGCGTACGCCGGCGTCCTCCAGCGGCAGCCAGTCGATCTGGTTCTTGAACACCGCGGTGATCGTGCCGTGGCGCTCGGGGCTGACCCACACCTGGCCTTCGGACCATTGCGACAACGCGCGCAGCTCCTGCACTTTGGGATGGTCCGCATCGCAACTGCCCTGCATCGTAGATCGTGCGGATCGAACACCCGGGTCTGGGCGCCGAACTGGCGCAGCAGGCGCTCGGCTTCCAGCGCCAGCTTGCGGCTATACGACTGCGGCCGCAGCGATCCGTACAGGATCAGGATCCGCGGCGGATGCGTGGAACCGGCCACGCCCAGATGCTCGTTGCTTGGCGTTTCCACGGCGGCGGGGAAGACGTTGGCTAGATCGTCAACATTCGGCAGCATTGCTTCGTTCGATTTCATTCGAGTATTCTAGAAACATGGAACTGAATGATGCAACCACCGCACTGGCCGCCCTGGGCCATCCCAAGCGGCTGTCCGTCTTCCGCTTGCTGGTCGAGGCCGGCCCGGAAGGGCGAACGCCCGGCGAACTCGCCCAAACCCTGTCCCTGCCGGGGGCGACGCTGTCGTTCCACCTCAAGGAGCTCACGGCGGCGGGACTGATCGAAGGCGAGGCACACGGCCGCAACATCTCCTATCGTGCCGATTTTGCCGCGATGAATGGCCTGATCGAGTTCCTGACGCACAACTGCTGCGGCGGTGATGACAGCCGCTGTCCGCCCACCTCCCGCGGGTCTGCCAAGCGCGCCCGCAGCGGCGGCGCCTGACCATGCTGATCGCGCTGCTGATTTTCCTCGTCACCATCGTTCTGGTGATCTGGCAGCCCAGGGGCCTGGGCGTGGGCTGGAGCGCCCTGGCCGGCGCCGGCCTGGCACTGCTTACCGGCGTGGTGGCGCTGTCGGACATCGCCACCGTCTGGGGCATTGTCTGGAACGCCACCTTCACCTTCGTGGCGATCATCATCATCAGCCTGGTACTGGATGAGGCCGGCTTTTTCGAATGGGCCGCGCTGCATGTGGCGCGCTGGGGCCGGGGCAGCGGCCGCAAGCTGTTCGTGTTGCTGGTACTGCTCGGCGCGGCGGTGTCGGCGCTGTTCGCCAACGATGGCGCGGCGCTGATCCTCACCCCGATCGTGATCGCCATGCTGCTGGCGCTGCGCTTCAGCCCGGCGGCGACACTGGCGTTCGTGATGGCGGCCGGGTTCATCGCCGACACCGCCAGCCTGCCGCTGGTGGTGTCCAACCTGGTCAACATCGTCTCGGCGGATTATTTCGGCATCGGCTTCGCCGAATACGCCTCGGTGATGGTGCCGGTGAACCTGGTCTCGGTCGGCGCTACGCTGCTGATGCTGTTGTGGTTTTTCGGCAGGGAGATCCCGGCAGGCTATGACGCAACCCAGTTGAGACAGCCGCGCTCGGCGATCGTGGACCGCACCACGTTCAATGCCGGCTGGGCCGTGCTGGCGCTGCTGCTGGTCGGCTTCTTCGGGCTGGAACGGCTCGGCATGCCGATCAGCGCCGTCGCCGGAGCCGGCGCGCTGGTACTGCTCGCGGTGGCCGCCCACGGCCAGGTGATCCCGGTCGGCAAGGTGGTGCGCGAAGCCCCCTGGCAGATCGTCGTGTTCTCGCTGGGCATGTACCTGGTGGTGTTCGGCCTGCGCAACCAGGGGCTCACCGATCATCTGGCGGTGCTGCTGGACGCCTTCGCCGAGCACGGCCTGTGGGCAGCCGCCATGGGCACCGGCCTGCTCACCGCCTTCCTGTCGTCGATCATGAACAACATGCCCACCGTGCTGGTCGGCGCGCTGTCCATCGACGCCAGCCAGGCCGAAGGCGCGGTGCGCGAAGCGATGATCTACGCCAACGTCATCGGCAGCGACCTGGGGCCCAAGTTCACCCCCATCGGCAGCCTGGCCACGCTGTTGTGGCTGCACGTGCTGGCGCGCAAAAACATCCGCATCACCTGGGGCTACTACTTCAAGGTCGGCATCGTGCTGACGCTGCCGGTGCTGGTCGTCACCCTGGCGGCGCTGGTGGTGCGGTTGGGGTTGGGGTGAGGGCTCGGCTGCACGTTGGCTGACCGAACTGCCGGTGCCAAGTCCCGCACCTCCGGGCTGGCTTCACTGGAAGCGGGGGCCGGCCGTTGTTCCGGCAAGCGTGGCACTGCTGGGCAAACTGGTCATTGCTTGAGCAGTTCGACATAGCGCCAATACAGAAAGCTCTGGTTGCGTAGCCGGCCCGTGGTTTCGCGCAGCACGCCGGCTTCCTGCAGGCCCTGGATGGCCTTTGCGGCGGTCGGAGGGCTCACTCCCAGAACATTGGCGGCCCGATCAATCGTGAGCCTGGGCATGGTGGGCAGCAGTTCGAACAGGCGAAGCGTGGCCAGGGTACTGGTGCCCACTGCCAGCACCCGCTTGCGATCCTCGGCGATGAGCGCGGCGATGGCGATGATGCTGGCCTGGGCGTCATCGGCAGCGGCTGCCACCGCTTCCAGGAAAAATGACACCCATCCCTCCCAATTACCGTTCTCGCGGATGGCCGACAGCCGGTCGTAGTACACGCGCTGATGGCTCTTCAGGTAGCCGGACACATAGAGGAGGGGCTCAGTCATGAGCTTCCACTCTTCCAGCAGGATGGCGATGAGCAGGCGACCGATGCGGCCGTTGCCGTCCAGAAACGGGTGGATGGTCTCGAACTGTGCGTGTACCAGGGCAATGCGCACCAACGGCGGTAGCGTCGGCCCGGGATGATGGATGTAGCGTTCCAGATCGCTCAGGGCCGGAACCACTTCGCCAGGCGGCGGTGGCACAAACAGCGCATTTGCCGGTCGGCTGCCACCAATCCAGTTCTGGGTCGTGTGTAGGGTCCCGGGCAGCTTCGTCGCCCCGCGCACGCCGGACATCAGGATCCGGTGGCATTCGGTGAGCAGACGCACGGAAACCGGCAATCCGGTCTTGCTGCGCAACTGTTCACTCGCAAAGTTGAATGCGCGCAGGTAGTTGCTCACCTCCTCCACATCCTGGGCATTGGTGACGGCCAGCCCGGCTTCCCCGTCCAGGACGTCGGTCAATGTGGCTTGAGTGCCCTCCATCTGCGAGGTGAGCAAAGCCTCCTTGCGGAGGGCGGCGTAGACCAGCCAACTGGTGGAGACGACCAGACCGGTCATCGCGGATAGGCGCTGCAAGGCAATCTCCGCGCGGGCGTTCTGCTTGAGGTAGGCAACAGGATCAAGTTTCGGTCGGGCAGGCGGGAGCGGAAGCGGAACGAACGATCGCACCGTCTCTGCGCCGGCTGTGGTAGTCATCCAGGTACCCGTCGTGCGTGACATCCGAAGGCATCCTTGGTTGTGGTTGTGCTGCGAAAGAAATCGTTAGCAAATACAGACGCTATTAAATCATCCTTTTTTACCCGGCCCCGTAGTCTGCCGGCGCATGTCGTCATCGGCATTGAATTGCCGTAGCGCTGCCACTTGGTCGGTGGTCCAGTCGCGCAGTCGCGCCAGACGAGACGGTGCTTTACTGGCAGTCCGGCCTTGCGCATGCACTCCTGCTGCTCGTCGGTGTACTTGCGCGGCTGGCTGAACAGGATGCTCGGATCTTCCAGATCGAACGTGTCGCGGTTGCCCGTGGCGGATTCGTCGGTCGCCATGGCGGGGATTGCGCCAGCATTCGCCGGCTGCTTGGTCGTGGCCAGCGCCATCGGGTCGGCAGTCTCGGCGCTCCGACCAGCAAAGCTGAAGGAAGCGCGGTTGTGCGTGTAGTCGGCCAGATTTTTCTCGGTTAGAATTTTCCCGCGCCCTCGCACGCCGGGCAGCCCTGCCAATTGCGGCAGGAACGATCCGGCAGCGGGGGCCATCTTTTTTCGGCCCACATAAAGAAGCAAGCCGTCCCGAGCCCAGCGCTCAAACGGGTTGCGATCAGCGCGCCGGGAATTCTTTTTAGTCCATGTAGCGGCCAAGCTATCGCCGCGCGTGGCTGCCTAAGAAAATTAGCTGAAAATCCTCTTTGCAACACATGGCAAAGGTTTCTCGGTCCGTGAAGTCTCGAGTGCCGGGGTGCGGCCCGGCATCCGGGCATGATTCGGCAGCCGACCGGACGTGCGTGCTCGCCAGCGCCGACCGGTACCAGCCGAAGCCAACCACCGCCACCCCTTCAGCTTCGCTCAGCTTCACCCGCCCGGTTCTTTGCCCGGCCCGGCGCAAACCGCGACAATGGTCCGGTTCAGCGCCCGCCGTTGCGGCCGTCCCGCGTTCGTAGCGCCAAGGCCGCCATCGTGGCGCAGCCATCGCCTTTTCAAGAGGATCCCCAGCCCATGTCGAAGTCTTCCAAGATCATCTACACCCTTACCGACGAAGCCCCGTTCCTGGCCACGCAGTCGCTGCTGCCGATCGTGCAGGCGTTCACGGCCACGGCCGGGATTGACGTGGAAACGCGCGATATTTCGTTGTCGGGGCGGATCCTGGCGCAGTTTCCGGAGCGGCTGAAGCCCGGGCAGCAGGTCGGCGATCACCTGTCCGAGCTGGGCGAACTGGCGACCACGCCGGAAGCCAACATCATCAAGCTGCCCAACATCAGCGCTTCGGAGCCGCAGCTTCGCGCGGCGATCCGCGAACTGCAGGAGCAGGGTTACGACGTGCCGGATTTTCCGGCCGAGCCGAAGGATGATGCCGAGCGCGAGATCCGCGTCCGCTATGGCCGGGTGATGGGCAGCGCGGTGAATCCGGTGCTGCGCGAGGGTAATTCCGATCGCCGCGCGCCGAAATCGGTGAAGGCCTATGCGCGCAAGCATCCGCACCGGATGGGCAAGTGGAGCGCTGATTCCAAGGCGCACGTGGCGCACATGGACGACGGTGATTTCTACGGCAGCGAGCGCTCGGCGACGATGGCCGGTGCCGGCGAGCTGACCATCGAGTTCGTCGCTGTCGACGGCAATGCCAAAGCGTTGCGTGGGCCGGTGCAGGTGCAGGAAGGCGAGGTGGTGGACGCCGCGGGCATGTCGCGCAAGGTGCTGGCGGCGTTCATTGCCGAGCAGATCGAGGATGCCAAGGCGCAGGGCGTGCTGTTCTCGCTGCACCTGAAGGCGACGATGATGAAGGTCTCCGACCCGATCATGTTCGGCGTGGCGGTGGAGGAGTTCTACCGCCCGGTGCTGGACAAGCACGCCGACGCGCTGAAGCAGGCCGGCTTTGACCGCAACAACGGCATCGGCGATCTGTATTCGCGCCTGGACGGCATGGACGAAGCGACCGCCGCCGCGATCAAGGCCGACATCGACGCCCTGTACGGCGAGCGCCCGGGCGTGGCGATGGTGAATTCGGACAAGGGCATCACCAACCTGCACGTGCCCTCGGACGTGATCGTGGACGCCTCGATGCCGGCGATGATCCGCGACTCGGGCCAGATGTGGAACGGCGCCGGCGAGTTGCAGGCCGCCAAGGCAGTGATCCCGGACCGCAGCTATGCCGGCGTCTACCAGGCCACGATCGAGGACTGCAAGACCAATGGCGCGCTGGACCCGGCGACCATGGGCAGCGTGCCCAACGTCGGTTTGATGGCGCAGAAGGCCGAGGAATATGGCAGCCACGACAAGACCTTCCAGGCGCCGGGCGCGGGCACGATCCGCGTCACCGACCAGGACGGCAACACCGTGTTCGAGCACGAGGTCGAGACCGGCGACATCTGGCGCATGTGCCAGACCAAGGACGCGCCGATCCGCGACTGGGTGCGCCTGGCCGTGGAACGCGCACGCCTGAGCGAAACCCCGGCCGTGTTCTGGCTGGATCCGCAGCGCGCGCACGATGCGCAGTTGATCGCCAAGGTCGAGCGCTACCTCAAGGATCACGACGTGTCCGGCCTGGACATCCAGGTGCTGGCGCCGGTGGACGCCACCAGGCACGCGCTGGCGCGCATCCGCAAGGGCCAGGACACCATCTCGGTCACCGGCAACGTGCTGCGCGACTACCTCACCGACCTGTTCCCGATCCTGGAGCTGGGCACCAGCGCCAAGATGCTGTCGGTGGTGCCGCTGATGGCGGGCGGCGGGCTGTTCGAGACCGGCGCCGGCGGCTCGGCGCCCAAGCACGTGCAGCAGTTCACCGCCGAGAACTACCTGCGCTGGGATTCGCTCGGTGAGTTCCTGGCCTTGGCCGCCTCGCTGGAGCATCTGGCCCAGCGCAACGACAACGCCAGGGCCGGTGTGCTGGCCCGAGCGCTGGATGCGGCCAACGGCCAGTTCCTGGACAACGACAAGTCGCCGACGCGCCGCCTGGGCGGCATCGACAACCGCGGCAGTCATTTCTACCTGGCCATGTACTGGGCCCGGGAGCTGGCGGCGCAGGACGAGGATGCCGGCCTCAAGGCCACCTTCGCGCCGCTGGCCGAGGCGCTGGCCCGCGACGAGGAAAAGATTGTCGCCGAGCTGATCGCGGTGCAGGGCCAGCCGGTCGACATCGGTGGCTACTATCGGCCGGACCTGGACAAGGTGTCGGCGGCGATGCGCGCCAGCGCAAGCTTCAACCAGGCGCTGGCGACGCTGGCTTCCTGAGCGTAAGCAGGCGCTAACGCGTCGTTTCGAACACACGATGCCGGCGTTCAGGCGCCGGCATCGTGCCGTGCAGGCCGTGCAGGCCGTGCGGGGATCAGTTCGCGATCCTGACCAGGCGCTTGCCGAAGTTGTCGCCGCGCAGCAGGCCGATCAGGCCCTGCGGGGCGTTTTCCAGGCCGTCGACGATGTCTTCGCGATAGCGCACGCTGCCCTCGCGCAGCCAGTCGCCCATCTCGCGGACGAAGTCCGGATACAGGTGCGCGTACGGCTTGTCGCCGACGATGAAGCCGCGCACGGTCAGGCGGCGGGTGAGGATCAGGCCCATCAGTTGTGACAGGCGATCCGGGCCCGGCGGCAGGCTGGCGTCGTTGTAGTGCGCCACCAGGCCGCAGACCGGCACCCGCGCGTGGTCGTTGAGCAGCGGCAGCACTGCGTCGAGCACCTTGCCGCCGACGTTTTCGTAATAGACATCGATGCCGTCCGGCGCGGCGGCACGAAGCTGGTCGGCGAAGTCATCGGCGCGGTGGTCCAGGGCGATGTCGAAGCCAAGCTCATCGCGCAGGTGGGCGACCTTGCGCGGGCCGCCGGCAATGCCGATGGTGCGCGCGCCGCGCAGCCTGGCGATCTGCCCCACGGTGGCACCGACCGGACCGCTGGCCGCGGCCACTGCCAGGGTCTCGCCCGGCTGCACCTTGCCGATCTCGCTCAAGCCGACATAGGCGGTGAAGCCGGGCATGCCGTGCACGCCCAGGGCGGTGGTCACCGGCGCCTGTTGCGGATCCAGCGTGCGCCGCAGCTCATCGCCCTCGGCCACGGCAAAGCTCTGCCAGCCGCCGTGGGCCAGCACGATATCGCCCGCGGACAGCCGCGGATGCCTTGACTGCACCACCTGCGACACGGTGCCGCCTTCCATGGTGTCGCCGATCGCCAGCGGCGCGGCATACGAGCGGCCTTCGTTCATGCGCCCGCGCATGTAGGGGTCCAGCGACAGCCACAGATTGCGCAGCAGCACCTGGCCGTCGCCGGGCTCTGGCAACGGCGCCCGCTCCAGGCGGAAGTTGTCCGGCGTCGGCGTGCCCTCGGGCCGGGAGGCGAGCACGATGCGGGTGTTGTCTGTCGGGGTCGGTGCGGTCATGTCGGTCTCCTGAAAAAGTGTGCCCGCGGCTCGCGGAATCGCAGCATCGTGGATCGCGCATCGGGCAGCAGGCAGGGCAGGGTAGCGCCGCCGGTGTTTGCCGGATGCAAAGTCGCCCTCCATGGCGATCTGGAAATACGGTGTCGGCGTCGATCGGGTTCTGCCCGCGGCGCCCGCGCAGCGCATCAGCACCGGCATACTGGCGCCATGCGTTCGGTCCTGGTCCTGATTCTCCCCGTGCTGCTGCTGGCTGCCTGCAGCAAAGCCGGCGAGCGCCTGCCAGCCAGCGGCGATGTGCTGGTGAAAGGTGCGGTGCTGCGCATCGATGATGAACCCATGTTCCGCGATGGCGATGGCCGCATCTGGGTCGACAGCACCGACTACGGGACGGTGGTCTTGCTGGTGCCGGCGCGCCGCCATCAGTTGTGCAGCGCCAATTACCAGGTCGATATCGGCCAGCTTGCGGAGGGCTCGCTGCTGCGGGCACGCGGTGCGGTGACTGGCAGCGGTGAGATTCGCATCTGCGCCGACGACAGCCACTTCCTGGCATCGGCGGCCGGCCAGTCTCCGCCACCTTGAAAACCGACGGGCCGGCAAGATGCCAGCCCGTCGGTTTCCCCGGAAAGTGATGGGCGCCGGAGCGGCTTACGGAGTGGCCAGCACCGCGGCGTCGCAGGCGGCCTGGTTGCTGCACACCAGGCGGATGCCCGGACACACGGTCGGGCTGGGGTGGTTGGACCACAGCGAGTCCGGATTGACTTCCGGGTCATTGAAGGTCTCGCTCCACTCCACGCGCAGGATGCCGTCCTGCCCGGCCGTGATCTGCAGATTGTTTGCGACCAGATTGAGCACGCCATTGCTGGTGAAGTTGGCGATGCCGCTTTGCTGTTGGCCCTCGAAAGGCGACCAATAGGTATGGTTGCCGGCCAGGTTGGAACTGGAGAACACCAGGGTGGCCTCACTCAGCCAGCTCGGCGCGAACGCCTGCACGCGCAGGTCCAGGGCGAGGCCGGTCAGGGTATTGCCGGCTCCGATGTTGAGGTTGCGCACGGTGTTGCCGGGGTCGCCGGAGAAGTACGGAGCATTGGCCGTGGCCCCGACCGAACTGAGGCAGATAGCCGCGCCGCCGGTGCAGCCTGGCCGCCCCGGCCCACATTCAAAGCCGTCGCCGAACAGGTTGTCTTCCGGCGCCGGGTTGGCGAAACAGGCCGGGCTTTGCATCGACAACTGCTGGACGAAGTCACCGATGCGTGCCGGTACACGCGCCGGAAAGATGCCGAACGAATGATTGCTGCCGAAGTTCAGCGAGATATTGCTCAGACCGCCACCCAGCAGGTGGCAGTAGCTCATGATGGTTCCAGAGCCCAGGCCGGCCGGACCGGGCAGGCTGGTGGCGCCGGCATGGCAGGTGTAGTTGGCGCCGGAGGGTTCTACCGCGCAGCCGTCAATCGGGCTGGGATGGCCGCCCAGTCCGCCGTAGCAGTGCGTATGCGGCGAATTGAGGTTGTGGCCGATCTCGTGGGCCACCACCACGATGTCCCATACCGACTGCGGATTGACCGGATTGAAGCCGCCGGTGATGCCTGCCGACAGGCCATAGCCGCCGACATAGGGCGCGTTGGCGGGCAGGCCTGGGCAGTTCTCGTCAGCGATGTTGTATTGCGTGTTGCTGGTCCGGCAGGCGGTGCCCAGCCAGGCAATGCCGCCGCCGGCGTTCTTGCCGCTGAGCATATGCACGAAGCTGCGCGGCACATGGCTCAGGTGCTGGTGCCAGTGCAGGCCCAGCTCGAACAACATGCAGGAGGTTTTCTGGCTCTGCTGCCAGGGGTCGTTGGCCGGCGAACTGAACAGCCGCATCCAGGGGATAAGCAGGCCGGTATTGGTCTCGTGCTGGTAGAGCAGCGACGAGTAGCCGATCAGGTCGGCGGCATAACCGGCTGCGCCATTGACGTTGCCAAAGCGCTGGAAATATTCGTAATCCGAGTCGACCGCGAGCGCGAACCAGCGCTCGCTGCCGCGCCCTTTCGGTGTCGACCGGCCGGAGGCGGACACCGGCAGGGAAGCGCCCGAAGCGGGCTGCGATGCGGTTTTCCCGGCCGGGTGCAGTTCCGGATCAGGGTGCGCCAGGGCATCGCTGCCGCAGGAAAACTCGCGCCTGGCCTCGTCGCTGGCCAGATCGACACGCGACAGGCTCAGGGTGGTGGCCCGCTCGCCCGGCTCCTGGCCGAAGGCTTCCATCTGGCCTGCACGGCGCAGCCAGCCACGGATGCGGCCATCGGGATGCACGGAAACGAAGGCGAGGGCCTCCGGATCGTCACGCTCGTGGCCATGGAAGTGGTGGATCTGCGGTAGCGGCCATTCCTGGCTGTCGCTGCCGCTGACCACAATCACCTTGGCATCGTGCGTGAAGATGGGGGCCGGCGACAGGGTCAACCAGGTTTCGCCGCCGCCGGCGCGCTGCAAGCCGCCCAAGTGGATGTCGCCGGTGGCCGTGCCTGCTCGATCAACGAATTGCTGCGGCGTCAGGCGCTCGCTGGACCAGGCGGTGGTGCCGGCAGCCAGGAGCAGGATGCCGGCGGCGGTCAGCCAGAAACCGGAGCGGTTTTTGCCGGATGCGGGTGCGCTGTGCATGGTGGTTCCTCCCTGGATTGACGGAAAACCAGGCCCTCTGCCCTTGCTGGCAAGCCGGCCTTGTCCAGTTCGGCGCGGAAACCGCTGAAACCGGCTCACGGTTGATGCAGCGGTGCTTGCCACACAGCTTGGAACGTTCCGGATTCAGCAATTTTCTGGCGCGCAGATGGTAACCAAGCCACAGGACGGGCGGCACAGCCGCTGACCGGCCGGCATCACCTCGCACCGCCGTGTTCCCGCCATCGGGGCAGTGTCGGATTGCGTGGGTCTACCTGTCCGTTGCCGGTCCGGGCGTCCACATCCGGACGCAGGCTTGGCCCCGACGTCGCTGATAACCGCCACGCTTTCAATCACCTGTGGGCTGGCACGGCATTTGCGTTCACATGTGTTGACGGCGGTGGCGCGTGCTGGCCAGTCTGGTTCCAGCCTGGCCCGCGGCGCGCATCGCCCTGGCCTCCGTACCGCAATGAGCCATGGCGCCAGTCCGGATCACCGGCGCTCGCCTGGCAAGGGATTCGACCAGGAGTGAGTGATGTCCACGTTAAGTCTTGATCCGCTTCACGCCCTGCGCCGGCTGCTGGCCCGCCCGGGTTTTCTGGCCACCGCGGTGCTCACCCTGGCCCTGGGTATCGGCGCGGTGGCCGCGATCCTCACTGTTTACGATGCGGTGTTCCTCAAGCCGCTGCCGTTTCGCGAGGCCGGGCGCATCGTGCGCGTGCTGCGCGAGCAGCCGCCGGTGAACGCCAGCCCGGTGTCGCCGCCGGTGCTGCGCGAATGGCAGGAACGCCATGGCGGCGTGTTCGATGCCTTCGGCGCCTTCGTGCCGCAGACGGTGAGCCTGTCGGGCAGTGGCGATGCCGCGCGCCTGCAGGCCTATCAGGTCACGCCCGGTTACTGGCAGGTGTTCGGGCAGCCGCTTGCCGTGGGCCGGGCTTTTGACGACGCCGACGAACAGGCCGGCGAGCGCGTGGTGGTGATCGGCGATGCCCTGTGGCGCGACCGCTTCGGTGCCGATGCCGATGTCATCGGCCAGAGCGTGCAGCTCAACGGCGAGGCCTGGACCGTGGTCGGCGTGGCCGAGCCGGGTTTTCGCTATCCCTCCGATGCCCAGCTCTGGCTGCCGACCTTCCTGCCGGCCAATAGCGACGGCCGGGGCAGCAATTCGCTGTCGCCGGTGGCGCGGCTGGCGCCCGGGATCAGCGCGGAGCAAGCGCAGGCGGCGATGGCCGCGGTCACCACCTGGCAGGCTCAGGAATTTCCGGACAACCACGAAGGACTGACTGCCCGGGTGCAGCCGCTGCGCGAACTGGTCGGCGCCAACCTGCGCGGTTCGATGCGGATCCTGCTGGCCACCGCGGCCATGGTGCTGCTGATCGCATGCGCCAATCTGGCCGGCCTGATGCTGGCGCAGGGTCAATCACGGCGCCAGGAATGGGCACTGCGGCGGGCGCTGGGCGCCGGCACCGGCCGCCTGCTGGGCCAGGTGCTGGCCGAATCGTTGTGGATTGCCCTGGCCGGCACCGTGGTGGCGCTGGCCGTGGTGCCGCTGGCGGTGACCGGCCTGCTGTCGCTGGCACCGGCGCTGTTGCCGACCTGGCATGTGCCGGTGCTGGACTTGCGCATTGTTGCGGCGAGCGCCGGCCTGTCACTGCTCACCCTGGTGCTGTTCGCGCTGTGGCCGGCGCGGCGCGCATCCCGGGTCGATCCGTTGCAGGCAATGCAGGGTGCCTCGCGCAGCCAGACCGGCAGCCGGCAACAGGCCCGCGCCCGTTCGCTGCTGGTGTCCGGGCAGATCGCGCTGGCGATGATCCTGCTGGTCGGCGCCGGCCTGCTGATCGCCAGCCTGCGCCAGTTGGCGGCGGTCGATTCCGGCTTGGCCCAGCCCGAACGCGTGCTCACCGCCGGTATTTCCCTGCCGGCGCCGGTGATCCAGCCGGGCGAGGAGTTCCATGAATGGTTCGCACGCGGTCAGGCCGTGGTCGCGCCGCGCCTGGACGCCTTGCACGCGGCGCTGGCGGCGCTGCCCGGCGTCGAGTCGGTGGCCTTCAGCGAGGCGCTGCCGGCGTCCGGGGTCTCCGGCTGGAATGGCAGCTTCGAGATTCCCGGCCGCGACCTGCCGGAACAGCGCTTGGTCGAGTTCCGCTTCGTCAATCCGGACTATTTCCGCACCTTCGGCATCGCGGTCAGCGCCGGCCGCAGCTTCAATGACGATGACGGCGGCGACAGCGTCTTTCCGCGCCAGGCCCTGGTCAACCAGGCCTTCGTCGACCGCTACCTGGGCGGCGACAATGCCCTGGGCGAACAGATGAGCGTGTTCGATGGCAGCGCCAAGACCATCATCGGCGTGGTCGCCAATGTCCGCCAGCAGGGCCTGCATCGCGAGCCGCCGCCGGAGATCTATTTCCCGATCCGGACCGCGCCGGTGGGCGATCTGCTGCTGGCCCTGCGTGCCGCCGGCACCGATGCCGGCGTGCTCGGCGCCAGCCTGCAACGGACGCTGGCCGCGCTGGCCCCGGACACGCCGGTGTTCGCCGTGCGCACCCTGGCCGAAGTCACCGCCGAAACCCTGGCCCTGCGCCGCTTCAACATGAGCCTGATGAGCGCCTTCGCGGCCACTGCCCTGGCGCTGGCCGCGGTCGGACTGTATGGGCTGATTGCCTGGTCCACCGGCCAGCGCCGGCGCGAAATCGGCGTGCGCCAGTCGCTGGGCGCCAATGCCGCCGACATCTGGCGACTGGTGCTCGGCGATGGCTTGCGCTTGGTGTTGCCGGGACTGGTACTCGGCATCGCCGGCGCCCTGGCACTGGCGCGCCTGCTGGCCGCGCAGTTGTACGGCGTCGGCGCCGCCGACCCGGGCATCATTGCCCTGTCCGGCGCCGTGCTGGTGCTGGTGGCGCTGCTCGCCTGCGCCGTGCCCACGCTGCGCGCCGCGCGGGTGCCGCCGGCAACGGCGTTGCAGTGATGGGTTGAGGAACTGCGCAAGCGGCAGCGTGCCGGCGCAGATCGCACGCCTTGGGCGTGAGGCTTGCTGAGGCTTCGGCGCTCGCTCGTGCTCCCGAACGCCAGATCACGGAAAACCTCAGCCGGCGCTGGCGATCGCTGCGCGCATATCGGTGATCGTCGCCGCGTAGTCAGCGCTGCCGAAGATCGCGCTGCCGGCGACGAAGGTGTCGGCACCGGCCGCTGCGATCGCGCCGATGTTGTCGGTCTTGACGCCGCCGTCGACCTGCAGGCGGATGGTGCGGCCGGAGGCGTCGATGCGCTCGCGCACCGCGCGCAACTTGGCCAGCGTGCCGGGGATGAACTGCTGGCCGCCGAAGCCGGGGTTTACCGACATCAGCAGGATCAGGTCGAGACGGTCGATGACATGGTCCAGCCAGCTCAGTGGCGTGGCCGGGTTGAACACCAGACCGGCCTGGCAGCCGCTGTCGTGGATCAGGCCCAGGGTGCGGTCGACATGCTCGCTGGCTTCGGGGTGGAAGGAGATCAGCGAAGCGCCGGCCTTGGCGAAGTCGGGGATGATCCGGTCCACCGGCTTGACCATCAGGTGCACGTCGATCGGCGCGCTGATGCCGTAGTCGCGCAGCGCCTGGCAGACCAGCGGCCCGATGGTCAGGTTGGGCACGTAGTGGTTGTCCATGACATCGAAATGCACCCAGTCGGCGCCGGCGGCCAGCACCGCGGCGGTGTCCTCGCCCAGGCGGGCGAAGTCGGCCGAAAGGATGGACGGGGCGATGATCGGGTCGAGCTTCATGGCGGGAGTTCCGGAAGGTTGGGGTGCGCTGTCACGTCGGGTCGGCGTGGGGCCGACATCGGGCCGGCACGGTCCCGACGCGGCGCGGTCGGCCAGTGTAATGGCTTGCCCGGTGGCGGCCTTTTTCGCGCCCGCTGCATTGGCCGGAAAGCGGGCCGGGAAGGCTGCGACGTTTCGTTGACCGTCATGCGGCAAGGGCCGCCATCGGTGCCGGCGATCACGGCGCTCACGGGAAAAGTTCTGCCGCAGTGTGATATTTCCCACGCCGCTGGCGAATAACAGTTCAAGGGCCACGTCTGCCCGGCCACGAACTGGAACCGCCATGTCCGACACGCTCCCCTCCGAACGCCTGCATGGTCTTGATGCTTTGCGCGGTTTCGCGCTGCTGCTGGGTGTCGCCCTGCACGCCACGATGTCCTACCTGCCCGGTGCCGAGTTCTTCTGGCTGGCCGCCGACAGCGAACGTTCCGGCGTGCTGGCGGCCGGCTTCCACTGGGTGCACTCGTTCCGGCTGAGCTTGTTCTTCCTTCTCGCCGGCTTCTTCGGCCGCCTGGCATTGCACCGGCTGGGCAGCCGACGCTTCGTGCGCGACCGCTGCCAGCGCATCGTGATGCCGCTGCTGTGCCTCTGGTTCCCGGTGCTGATGGCGATCATCGCGGTGCTGACCTGGAACGCCTGGCTGAGCAACGACGGTGTGATGCCCGAGTTGGAGCCGCCAGCGCCGCTGACGCTGCGCAACTTCCCGCTCACCCATCTGTGGTTCCTGTACCTGCTGACGCTGTTCTATGCCGCGATGCTGGGCTTGCGTGCAGCCTTCCGGATCAGCGATCGGGGTGGGCGAAGGCAGGTGGTTGTCGATGGCCTGGTGCGCAGGGTCGCCGGGCCCGGGGCCGCATTGCTGCTGGCACTGCCGACGACGCTGGCGCTGATGTCGTTGCCGGTGTGGTGGCACTGGTTCGGTATCCCGACACCGGATCGGTCGCTGATTCCGAACCTGGCGGCCGTGGTTGCCTATGGCCTGGCCTTCGTGGCTGGCTGGGCCTTGCATCGGCAGCCGCCGCTGCTGGCCGCGCTGTCGCGCCGCTGGCCGCTGAACCTGGGGATCGCGATCGCCGCCTCCGGTATCTGTTTCCAACAGCTCGGCCTGACCCCGCCGTCAGCGCCGGCGGGCAATGACGCCGCCACCTGGCTCTACGCCTTTGCCTACGCAATTGCCGGCTGGGCCTGGAGCCTGGCGCTGATCGGCCTGGTGCTGCGTTACCTGGCCGGCTACAACCCGGCTCGACGCTGGCTGGCCGATGCCTCGTACTGGGTGTTCATCGTGCACCTGCCGCTGGTGATGGCATTGCAGGTACTGGCCAGCCGCCAGCAGGCACCGTGGTGGCTGGAATATCCGCTGCTGCTGGCCGCGACGCTGGCCGTGAGCCTGCTGTCGTACACGCTGTTGGTGCGCCATAGTTGGCTGGGCGCCTGGCTCAACGGGCGGCGCGTGCCGCGGCCTGCGGCAACGCTGGCGGCGAGATCCATGGCCAAGCCTGATGCCGCCTGACCGGCGCCGGCCATGCAAGCAAGAGCTTCCGATACCGTGACCGACGACCAGCAAACGGCCTTCCTGGCCGCCCTCGACCGGCACAAGGCCCTGCTCTACAAGGTGGTGAACGCCTATTGCCGGCGGCGCGAGGATCGCAGCGACCTGATCCAGGACATGGTGCTGGAACTGTGGCGCGCCTGGCCCGGCTACGACGCACGTGCGGCTGTCTCCACCTGGATGTACCGAATCGCGGTGAACGTGGCGATCTCGGCTTTCCGCGGCGAGCGCCGGCGCATCCGTGACGCCCTGCCGATTGAGGACTTCGGCATGGACCTGGTGGCCGCCGACCGGATCATGGATTCGGAAAGCGACGACCTGCGCGCGTTGCACCAGCTCATCAGTCGGCTTGATGCCGTCAACCGCGCCCTGATCCTGCTCTACATGGAAGGCTACGGCCAGCAGGAAATCGCCGACATGCTCGGCATCAGCGCCAGCAATGTCGCCACCCGCGTCAGCCGCATCAAGCAGCGGCTGCAGCGCGATCACGCCGCCTCGGAGACAAGCCCATGAGCACCCTGGATCTGGACAAGCTGCGCGGCCAATGGGCGCGGCAGACCCGACGCATCGATGACAGCCTGGTGCTGGACCTCGACACCGTGCGCGCACGCCTGCAGCGCAAAGTCGTGACCACGTTCGCCTGGCATCGTCGCCGGCGGCTGGCCGGATTGGTGATCGGCGGCGGCGTCCTGGTCGCGCTGCTGGCATTCATGGCCGGGCATTGGCAGCAAGGCCAATGGCTGGCACTGGCCGCTCTGTTGCTGCCGCTGCTGCTGGCCGAACTGGTGATTGATGTGCGCGAATGGCTGGCCCTGCGCCGCCTGGATCTGACCGCTCCGGTGATGCAGGTGCGCCAGGTGCTGCACCGGCTGCGCTGGCGCCGCCTGCGCCTGGCCAAGGGCTACCTGCTGCTCTCGCTGCTGTTGTGGTGGCCGTTCGTGCTGGTGCTGTTCAAGGGCCTGTTCGGCGTCGATCTTCTCCAGCACCTGCCGGCCAGTGTGTTCTGGGTCAACCTGGTCGTTGGCGTCGCCTTCATCCCGGTCGCCTGGCTGGTCGCCTGGGCGCTGGATCGCCGCTTCGGCCACAGCCCTGGCTGGCAGCGCTTTCTGGACGATTCGGCCGGCATGACCTGGCGCCGGGCCAGTGATGCCGTCGCCGAACAGGCCAGCTTCGAAGCCGCGGCCAGTGACGGCAGCCTGTCCGAGGCGGCCAGCTTCGACGCGCTGCCGGAAGCCATCCACGCGCATCTGCGCGCTTTGCGGCGCCATCTGCTGCTCGGAATCATCGGCTGCGCGGCGCTGATCGTGGTGTTCGGCCTGTTCAACGCCAGTCACGGCGGGCAACCGCGATTCATCATTGCCGCCACGGGCCTGCTGTGGTGCGCACTGGCCCACATGGTGGTGCAGATATTGAACCGGCAGGCGTTGTCGCGCCTGGACGGCGGAGTAATCGGATTGCGCGAGCGCCTGCAGGCGATGATCGCGCTGCGTCGCCGCTTCGCCCTGGCCACGGTCGCGTTGTCGCCGTTCATGGCGCTGCTTGCTGCGCTGGTGGTGGCCAAGGTCTTGGGCATGGACCTGACGGTGGTGCTTCCGGCCGCTGCGCAGATCGGCGCCGGTGGCCTGGCGCTGGTGGCAAGCGCCGTGCTCTGGCATTGCATCCGGCACGATCCACAAGCCTTCGCGCCGCGCCTGATCGATGCTGTGAGCTTGGGTTTCATCGGCCGCGCGCGCGGCTTGTTGGCCACGCTCCAGCGCGAGCGCGAGTAGCGATCGGAATGCCCCGCCAGGGTCGCGCACGGGCTCGGAGCAGGGCAGTCGCCAGCACGTCACACGCCAGGGTTGGTCACCGCGCCGGCAGCCAGACCTCCGTGCGCGGCTGATGATGCCTTGGCCCTGATTCGCCCCGGATATGGCCGCCGCCACAGACTGCACATGTATGATCGGCAGTCCATTTTTGCCAGCCGCGGCAGCGCGCCGATCAGGCGGCTTTCCGGGGGAATCTGATGCGACAAGTACATCCTGGCCAGCGTGCCGGCCTGTTCGGTTTTTGCTGCGCGGTCGCGTTGCTGTGGCTGGCCGGTCCGGCCCTGGCGTTGACGCCGCAGTGGCAGCAGCTTTCAATCGGCGGGGTGGGCGATCCCCATGCCGTGATCACCGATCTGGCCACGTTGCCCGATGGCGGCGCAGTGGCAACCGGCACGTACTCCGATCACTACGATGCCCTGGTGTCTGGCATGCTCACCGTGCGCTTTGACGCTGACGGCCAGGTGCTGTGGTCGACGCGGCTGGAAGCGACCACGTTGAGTGATAAGAATCCCCGGGTCGCTGTTGCTTCAGACGGTACGATTTACGCGGCGATGTCGATCCGCATTCCGAGCCTGAGCGGGATGCAGTCAGTGCTGGTGGCTTACGCGCCCGGGCAGGGTGAGCAACTGTGGATCAACATCATGGAGGGGTTCACCGAAGGCATGGAAAGAAGCCTTCGACTGGGCCTCGGCCCGGATGGCCATCTTGTGTTGGTAAGTCAGCGGATTGGAGTCGATGGTTCTCGCTGGCACGCCCGGAAATTGTCATCGCTGGACGGTTCGGTGCTCTGGCAAACCGATTGGCCTGTTAGTGGCACCGGAAAATACACCCGGGTGCGGGATTTCGGGTTCCTGTCCACGAGCGATGTTGTGCTCGTAGGTACGACGGACATGGAAGAGGGTGGCTACACCCTGGGCATGCTGCGCCTGTCCGCGGCCGATGGCAGCGTCGTCTGGGCGCGGCGCCAGCCCGGCGACCCGCTGGGTTCGGAAGGTCTGGCGCTGGTGGCAGGGCCGGACGACCAGTTGACACTGCTCTCGGTCGGTGGCGACTGGGACGGGGATCTGCGGGTATCGCGTCTGGGCGCAGACGGCACGCCGGCCTGGACGACAACCCTGCCGCTGACCAGCCGCTTCAGCACACCCGGGTTCATCGCTTTGGCCGGTAATGGCGATGTCCTGGCCGCGGCCCCGGTAGACGACAAGAACCACCTGTACCGGCTGGCCGGCGATGGTGGGCTGTTATGGAACGCCTCGCTGCCGCAGGTGGCCGATATCTCCCGGCCCGAGCTGACCGGTATGGCGATCGACGGTGAGCTGCTGCACCTGGCCCGGCGCTACGACACGTACGAATGGGAGCCCAGCTATTGGGCGCAGCTTCTCACCGTGGACCCGTCCGATGGGCAGGCCCTGTGGCAGGCGACCCTGCCGCTGCCGCATATCGAGCATTCCCCGGACGTGGGCCTGCGCCTCGGCGGCGACGGCCGGCTGTTCCATTTCTCCACCCATGCCGCTGCCGCCAACAACTTTGACTTCCGCGTGGACAGCTACCGCAGCAGCGATGGCGAGCCGCTGTGGACCGCGCATGAGATCGACCAGCAGATGCCCGATTCATTGAACTGCCCGGGCCTGGCCACGCGCACGAGGATTTCCGGCGTGACGCCGGATGGCGGCACGGTGTTCATGGGCTGCCGCCACCTGGACGCCGACACCCGCCTGTTGTACGTGGAAAAGCTGTCCGCCGGCGGACAGCGCCTGTGGTCCCGCGCCGTGGCCGATGCCATCGACAGCCAGGCGCGGCCGGTGGCGCTGGACGTGGATGCCGCCGGAGACATCCACCTGGCCGTGACCTGGGCCGGGGCTGGCGAAGGCGCCAGCGAAGGCGAACGTGAACTGGTCAGCCTGCGCCTGGCCGGCAGCACCGGCACCGAGTTGCAGCGCCAGGTGCACGGCACCTACATCGACGGTGACCAGATCGGCTCGTTCTCCCAGCATCTGGACCCGGCGGGCTGGCGTCATGTCACCTGGCCGGTGACCGACGGTGGCGGCCCGGCAATTGCCCTGGCGCGTTTTGTACCAGCATCGAGCCAGGCGGACTGGTCAGTGCAGATACCGGTGCCGGCCAAAACCACTTTTGTGCTGAGCCTCACCGGCCTGGACGGCAACGGCAATCCGGTGCTCGGTGGATGGCGGCATGACGACGGCGCTACCACCGGCTCCCCGATCCTGCAGGTGCATTCGGCCGAAGATGGCGCCCTGCTCTGGAACGATGCCGATGACATGTCCGGCGAAGTCCAGGCCACCCTGGTCCATCCCGACGGTGATCTCATCGTTGCCCGCGGCGCCTACCTTGGCCAGGGCTTGCGTTTCTCGCGCCATAGCGCGGCCGGTGCCGAAGTGTGGCGCTCGCCGGTGTTCCGCCCCGCGGGCAGCGTCAGCGCCTCGGCCGCCGCCCTGCTGCCGGCCGACAACGGTGATGTCTTCTTCGCCGGCGTCAGCACCGAACCCTGGGTTGGTGGCTTCCCGCAGTTCTCCATTCTGGGCCGCATCAACGGCGCCGACGGCCGCGTGAAATGGATGCAGCACCATGTCGACATGCAGGTGCGCTACGCCCACGTCAACGCCCTGATGCTGACACCCGACGGCAAGCTGCGCACCGCCGGCATGGATGCCGATGCCGGTGTTCCCCTGCAGGCGGTCATTGTCGACCACGACCCCGACACCGGCCAGCGCCTGGCCACCCATGCCATGGACGGCCTGCTGCCTGTGCGCCTGCATGAAACCGCCCCCGGCAGCTACCGCCTGCTCAGCAACCTCAGCACCCTGGAAGGGCTGCGGATCCGGGTAAAGCGGCTGGAGCATTCGGAGATGATCTTCAGGGATGGGTTTGAGGTGGGTGCGCGCTGAAACGATTCCGCGCCGGCAACCGACGGCGGCGCGCTTGTCGTCATTGTCAGCGGACATGTCGCCGCGCGCGGCTTTGCTGCACCCGGTCCGATGGCAGCATCTCAAGTCATCCCGCGCGCGCTCTTGATCTGTTCCCAGGCGGCGAGGATCTGGGTGGTTCGCTCCTGGGCCAGGGCGATGGCTTCGGGGCTGGCGCCGGCGGCGGCGAGCTTGTCGGGGTGGTGGCGGCTCATGAGTTTGCGGAAGGCGCGGCGGATGTCGTCGGTGCTGGCGCGGCGGTCGACGCCGAGCACGGTGTAGGGGTCGGGCTCGGCCGGCCGGGCCGGGCGGCTGCGCGGCTGGCGCCGGTCCAGCATCCGCTGCAGGGTCCATTCGCGTACGCCGAGCATCCAGCTTATGCGGCGCAGGAGTTGTTTTTCGCTGGCGTGCAGTTGCCCGTCGACCAGGGCCAGTTCCACGAATATTTCCAGGAACACGAGTGCTTGCGAGCGCGCGTGGCGCAGTTCGACGTGCGAGCGCAGCGCGTCGAAGCCGGGTTGCTTGCCGGTGTTGAAGGCGTTGACGGCGGCCCGGCGGCCGCGCTCATCCAGGTTCAGGCGCTGAATGACCTGCTCGCAGAAGGCGATTTCGCGCTCGCAGACGCGACCGTCGGCCTTGGCCAACTGGCCGAGCAGGGAAAAGACCGCGCCCAGCGCGCTGTTGGCCCGGGCGGTGGGTGGGCTGGCGCGCCAGCTTCGCCAGGTGCGCAGCACCGGGCCGGCGAGCAGGGCGCCGATCAGGGCACCCAGCCAGTGCCGGGTCAGGAACAGGCCGATCAGGGCGCCGATCAGGGCCGGTGGCCATTTCATGTTCAGGGCGGGGTCTCGCGGTCGGTGGCGGCCGCAGCAGCGGCTTGGATGCTGATGTCATCGTCGCTTGCCGAGCCCGTTTCCGCTGCCGCTGCCGGTGTCTGCGCCGCGTACCAGTCGGCGAGCCGTTCGTGTTCGGCAGGTCGGATCGGGCCGAGCATGGCGCGCATCGGGCCGTGGTCGCGGCGGCCATCGAGGTAGGCCTGCATGGCGTCGAGCAGTTCCTGGCGTGGCCGTCCGGCCAGGTCGGGTGCATCGGCGGCGATGGCGATGCCGTCGCGGCCATGGCAGGACGCGCACAGGCCAAGCCGGGCGGGTGGCGTCACGCCGTTGCCCGCCATGTTGGTGGCGGCATCGGCCTGTGCACCGGTGGCGGGTACGTCTGGGTGGGTATCAGCGCAGGCGGCCAGGGCAAGAACCAGCGCCACAACCGTGATCACCGATCCGGCTCTTCGGGCGGGTGCGTTGATTCCCGGGCAGGAGCGCAGCTCAGCCCCGACCGGCGGGGTTGGGCAGGCGAAAACGGTCCGCTCGGCGGGATCGGGCAGGGTGGGTTGGCGCGGCATCGGCGCATTGTAAGCCGGCCGCTGCTGGCCAGCGGCGTCGGCGACCGGCGTGCTCTCAAGCGTGTTCAGCCTGCCGTGGACGCGGTCCTTGCCCGTACTCCTGGGTCACGGGTTCGACTGCGGCGGCGCAGGCAAAGACGTAAAATGCCGGCCCGACCGGCTTCCCCGTGTTTGCCATGAGCCTTGCCCTTCATCAATCCAGCCTGCCCGGCCTGGACCTGGTCCACCGCGGCAAGGTGCGCGATGTCTATGCCCTGGACCGGCAGCGTCTGCTGATCGTGGCCAGCGACCGGCTCAGCGCTTTCGATGTCGTGCTGCCCGATGCCATTCCGGGCAAGGGCGAAATTCTCACCCGCCTGTCGAACTTCTGGTTCCAGCGCACGGCGGGCATCGTCGCCAATCACCTGACCGGCGAGCGCGTCGATGACGTGCTGCCGGCGGGTGTAGACGCGGCCGCCTACCGCGAGCGCAGCGTGGTCGGCAAGCGTCTGCGCATCGTGCCGATCGAGGCGATCGCGCGCGGTTATCTGATCGGCAGTGGCTGGAAGGACTACCAGGCCACCGGCCAGGTCTGCGGCATCAACCTGCCGCCTGGCCTGCCGCTGGCGGCGCAGTTGCCCGAGCCGGTATTCACGCCGTCGACCAAGGCGGCCGCTGGCGAGCACGACGCCAACATCAGCTTCGATGACATGGTGGCGCGCATCGGCGGCGAGCTGGCCGAGCGCATCCGCGACCTCACCCTGGCGGTCTATCGCCATGCCGTTGACCATGCCGCCAGCCGCGGCCTGCTGATCGCCGATACCAAGCTGGAGTTCGGCCTGGACGAGGCCGGCAACCTGTTTGTCGCCGACGAGATGCTGACCCCGGATTCGTCCCGCTTCTGGCTTGCCGAAGGCTGGCAGCCGGGTCGCAACCCGCCCAGCTTCGACAAGCAGTTCGTGCGCGATTATCTGGAGACGCTGGATTGGGACAAGACCGCGCCCGGCCCGCGCCTGCCGGCCGAAGTCATCGCCGGGACCGCCGCCCGCTACCGCGAGGCGCTGGAGCGGCTCATCGCCTGAGCGGCGGTGCGCATCGCCAATCTGGCTTGCCGGCGGGCAGGCTCGCCAGCCCATGCGCGCCGGAGCAAGGAGCCCTGCGAACTGGTTAGGCCCGCTCATCCCGCCTGTGTTCGACGGTGGCTGACGGGGGCTCGGCCCAGGCATTCGCCAGCAACACCGATGAAATTGGGGTAAGCCGGAATCAGGCCCGCTGGGTAAGGGATATTTCCAATTGACGGCGGTTCAGGGCAGGAGTAGCCTCGCTACGGTTCGCGCATTTGTTTCTGCGGGAATTATTGTAAATCGTTGTTTTCCTTGGCGCCCGGAGGAGGTATCCGATGTTCAGCAATCTGTTCAGAAACCGGCATTTCCTGAGTGGAATGCTCATTGTCACCATCGTTGGCATGACGCCTCTGGGCGCCCAGACACTCAACTGGCCGGGTGCGGCAGAAACCGTCCCGGGGCCCAGAGCCAGTGTGGTGGGCACGCCCGTTGTCACCGGAACGCAAACCGTGGCGCCGACCGGACAGTGCTCGCAAGTGTCCATCTCGCTCAGTGGCACCTTCATCGGCACGACCGACGATGGCGGCGGGATGGATCAAATCACGCTGGAAATCTGGGACGATGGTGACCTGATGGTGACCGCCACCGCGTCGATTCCGATGGACGGCGAGGAGCACGCGCTCACCCTGACGGCGGTTTTCCAGGGCATGTACGCCACCGGAGCTCCCGGCGTTGGGGTGTTATTGATGGATGGTGCCAGCTTGTTGTTCCAGGAAGACCCGTTCATTCCGACCGATATCGCCGGCACCTGTGACGGCGCCGGGCTGCCGCCGTATACGCCGGTGCCGGGCCCGACGGGCGTCGTGGTGCTGCTGCTGGGTGCCGTGCTCGCGCTGTTTGGCGTGCGTCGCCTGCGTCGCCAGGCCGGCTGACCCGACCCGCCACCGTCAGATGCGGGATCGAGGGCCGGTCGGCTGACCGGCCCTCTTTCATTTCCCAAGGCCTGGCCGCGCTACCGCTTCATTGCATCGCGACAATGACCAGACACCGGCTTGGCGTATGCTACGGCCCATGAGCCAGACCGACCCCGGCGACCTGCGCGCCATCGACCGTTACTTCGCCCACTACGGCGCCGACCATCAGCACCCGACCAACCAGCTCATCCACTGGATATGCGTGCCGCTGATCCTGTGGGCGGTGATCGCTGCGGCCTGGACGCTGCCGGTGCCGCCGGTGTTTCAGCCCGGTCTGTGGGCGGGGGTGCTGATGTTCGGCGCCTTCCTCTGGTATTACCGGCACTCACGCACGCTGGGCCTGGCGATGCTGCTGGTGTTCGTGCTGCTGGCCTTCGCCACCGAGCTGCTGTACCGGATACTGGATGCTCAGGGCTTGCTGTGGCTGGCGATCGGCGTGTTCGTGCTGGCCTGGATCGGCCAGTTCATCGGCCACCGCATTGAAGGGCGCAAGCCGTCTTTCTTCACCGATCTGTTCTATCTGCTGGTCGGTCCGGCCTGGCTGCTGGGCAAGCTGCTGCGGCGCCTGCGGGTGCCTTACTGACCGGGTCGTAAGCGGGCCGCATTCACGGCCTGATCCGGGCCCATCTCCGGGCCCGATTTCGAAGTCTGCTTGACCTGGGTCAAGGCGCCTCCAAACGCTGCTGAATACACTGGCGCCATTGATTATTGCCAGTCATTTCAGGAGCTTGAATTGAACCTTCGCCTCGTTCCAATGGCTGCGGCGGTGCTTGCCGCCAGCCTGTCTTGGCCTTCTTCCGCTCAGGCCCACCAGGCCGGTGACTGGCTGCTGCGCCTGGGCGTGCACATGGTCGATCCCAAGTCCGACAACGGCAGCCTGGCCGGTGGCGCGCTGGCCGCGGACGTTGACAGCAATGCCCGCCCGACCCTGATGATCGAGCGCATGCTGACCAATCAGCTCGGCATCGAACTGATCGCGGCGGTGCCGTTCCGTCATGACATCGCGCTCAATGGCGCCCACGCCGGTTCGACCAAACACCTGCCGCCGACGCTGTCGCTGCAGTGGCACTTCAACCCGACCGGCACGGTGCAGCCGTACCTGGGCGGGGGCGTCAATTACACCTGGTTCGACGGCGAGAAGAGCGCCGGGCCGATCGAGGGCACGACGCTGAAGCTGGGCAACTCCTGGGGCCTGGCGGCGCATGCCGGCATCGACTTCCGCATCGACGAACGCTGGTTCGCCGGCTTTGATGTGCGCTGGATCGACATCGACACCGAGGTCAAGGTCGATGGCGCCAACGTCGGTTCGGTGCAGATCGATCCGATCGTCTACGGCGCCTACGTCGGCATCCGCTTTTGAGCATTGGGGCTGGGCATGGCGCCGGTGCCAGGCGCCGGTCCTTGCCGGGCCGGTCCTGATCGGGCCATGATCCGCCCCTGAAGACGGGGCTGTGGTGGGACAATCTGACCAATCGGCCAGCTTCCCTGCCTGCATTAAAATGCCTGACTACTCCAGGTTGCGGCCGACCGCGGGCCGCACCGGGATGATTTGCGCGGGGATATCCGGAGCGAAAGCATGGCCACAGCGATGGCAGCCGAAACCTACAACGACAAGGTCGTACGACAGTTCGCGATAGCCACCCTGGTGTGGGGCATCGTGGGCATGCTGGTCGGCGTGGTGATCGCCACGCAGCTGTACTGGCCTGACTTTCTGGGCGGTATTTCCTGGCTGAGCTACGGTCGCCTGCGGCCGCTGCACACCAATGCCGTGATCTTCGCCTTCGGCGGCAGTGCCTTGTTCGCGACCAGTTACTGGTGCGTGCAGCGCACCAGCCACGCGCGGCTGTTCTGCGACAAGCTGGCCGCCTTCACCTTCTGGGGCTGGCAGGCGGTGATCGTGGCGGCGGTGATCACGTTGCCGCTGGGCATCACCCAGAGCAAGGAATACGCCGAGCTGGAATGGCCGATCGACCTGCTGATCCTGGCCGTGTGGGTGAGCTACGCGGTGGTGTTCTTCGGCACCATCGTCAAGCGCAAGATCAAGCACATCTACGTCGCCAACTGGTTCTTCGGCGCCTACATCATCACCATCGCGGTGCTGCACATCTTCAACAACATCTGGATTCCGGCCGGGCTGGGCAAGTCCTATCCGGTCTATTCCGGTGCCGTCGATGCCATGGTGCAGTGGTGGTACGGGCACAACGCGGTGGGCTTTTTCCTGACCGCCGGCTTCCTGGGCATGATGTACTACTACGTGCCCAAGCAGGTTGGCCGGCCGATCTATTCGTATCGGCTGTCGATCGTGCATTTCTGGGCGCTGATCGCGGTCTACATGTGGGCCGGTCCGCACCACCTGCAGTACACCGCGTTGCCGGACTGGGTGCAGTCGCTGGGCATGGTGTTCTCGCTGATCCTGCTGGCGCCAAGCTGGGGCGGTGCAATCAACGGCATCATGACCTTGTCCGGCGCCTGGCACCGGCTGCGTACCGACCCGATCCTGAAGTTCCTGATCGTCTCGCTGTCGTTCTACATGATGGCCACCTTCGAGGGGCCGATGATGTCGATCAAGACGGTGAACGCGCTCAGCCATTACACCGACTGGACCATCGGCCACGTCCATGCCGGCGCCCTGGGCTGGGTGGCGATGATCACCATCGGCGCGATGTACGCCATGTACCCGCAGGTGCTCGGCGCTCCCCAGATGTATTCGATCAAGGCCATCGACCTGCATTTCTGGCTGCACACCATCGGCGTGCTGCTTTATGCCGCCGCGCTGTGGATCGCCGGCGTGATGCAGGGCCTGATGTGGCGCGCCACCAATGACGACGGCACCTTGACCTACACCTTCGTGGAATCGGTGGCGGCCTCGTATCCGTATTACATGATTCGCCTGATCGGCGGCCTGTTCGCCCTGGCGGGCATGTTCATCATGGCCTGGAACGTCTGGAAGACCTGGGCGATCAACCGTTCACTGCCGGCACCCACGCCGGTGCCGGCGCCGGCCAGCGCCTGAGGAGTTTCCAGCCATGAGCTCAAGTCACGAGAAAGTTGAAAAGAACATCGGTGTGATGATCGTGCTGATCGCCCTGGTCATTTCCCTGGGCGGCCTGGCGCAGATCATTCCGCTGATGTTCCAGGCCGAGGCGATCGAGCCGCTGCCGGGCGTGGAGCCGTTCCCGGCGCTGGAACTGGCCGGTCGCGACGTCTATGTCCGCGAAGGCTGCGTCGGCTGCCATTCGCAGATGATCCGCACCCTGCGCTTCGAAACCGAGCGTTACGGCCACTATTCGCTGGCCGGCGAATCGGTCTACGACCGGCCGTTCCTGTGGGGCAGCAAGCGCACCGGACCGGACCTGGCCCGGGTCGGCGCCCGCTACAGCGACGACTGGCACCGCGTGCACCTGATCAATCCGCGCGATGTCGTGCCCGAATCCAACATGCCCGGCTATCCCTGGCTGGAAGAGGCCATGGTCAACGGCAACCAGGTCCAGCGCCACATGCGCGCCCTGCGTCGCCTGGGTGATCCCTACAGCGACGAAGACATCGAAGCGGCACCGGAAGCGGTCGCCGGCCAGACTGAAATGGATGCCCTGATCGCCTACCTGCAAGGCCTGGGCCGGCACGCGCCGCGGACGCGCTGATCATGGCCCCGGGTACTTTCAGCGGTGTGGTGACAGTGTTCCTGCTGCTGCTGTTCCTGGGCCTGGTGATCTGGGCCTGGAGCGGCAAGCGCAAGGCGGACTTCGACGCGGCGGCGCAGTTGCCGCTGGAAGACGACAGCCGGTCGGCAGCGCAGCGCAAGACCGGTTCCAGCAACGGTGACGACGGCAACAACAGCACCGGCGCGGATACCGGCGCCGGTGGCAACGACGGGAGCGGCAAGGGCAGATGAGCAACGCATGGTCTATCTATGTGATCACGCTGACGACGATCATGATCGTCGGCTGCGTATGGCTGCTGTGGTACACCTCGCGGCCCACCGACGGCAGTGCCGATGAAACCACCGGCCATGTCTGGGACGGTGATCTGCGCGAGTACAACAAGCCGCTGCCGCGCTGGTGGCTGAACCTGTTCTACATCACCATCATCTTCTCGATCGGTTACCTGATCTGGTATCCGGGCCTGGGCAATTTCGCCGGCATCGGTGGCTGGACCTCGGCCAAGCAGCACGATGAGGCCCGCGACGAAGCCGAAGCGCGGCTGGCGCCGATCTTCGCCCGCTTCGAAACGATGCCGATCGAGCAGATCGCGCGTGATGACGACGGCCTGGCCCTGGGCCGGTCGGTGTTCGCCAACAACTGCGCCACCTGCCACGGTTCCGACGCCCGCGGTGCCATCGGCTTCCCCAACCTGACCAGCAGCCGCTGGCAGTGGGGCGGTGATCCGGAAACCATCCTGACCACGATCCTGGACGGCCGCCACGGCATCATGCCGCCGTTCGCGGCCGCCATTGGCGACGAGCTGGCGATGACCGAAACCGCGGTCTATGTGCAGAGCCTGTCCGGACGCCGGGTCAGCGCCGAAATGGCCGCCGCCGGCAAGCGCCGCTACGACATGATCTGCCTGGCCTGCCATGGCGCCGACGGCACCGGCAATCCGGCCCTGGGTGCGCCCGACCTGACCGATGACGACTGGGTCTACGGCAGCAGCCTGGAGGCCATCCGGTACGGCATCCTGCATGGCCGCCAGGGCCAGATGCCGGCCCACCGCGACATCATCGGTCCGATCCGGGCGCGCCTGGTGGCGGCCTGGGTCTGGTCGCTGTCCAACCCGCCAGCCGATGGTGATAACGTGGCGCCATGAGCCAGCCAGCCACGTCAGCGCCTTTCGATCATCCTCCCAGACCCCTGATACAGCGGTTGGGGGCGATCCTCTGGCCAAGCTTCTTTGCCGCTGGCGTGGCCACCATCCTGTTCTTTGCCTTCATCGATCCGGTCGATCTGCGCGACATCAGTTTCGTCGACTGGAACATTACCCGCGAAGCCGGCTACACCATCGGCTTCTTCATGTTCTGGCTGGCGACGGCAGCATCGAGCCTGTTCACCTGGATCCTGCTGCGGCCGGCCAGCCGTTTTAATCGAACGCCGGAGCAAGGCCCTCGGGATTGAGGCCAGCCCGGCGGTTTCGCGCCGCCCGCGCGCAACCGTTGACCGCGGTACCTGGCCAGAGCGCTGCTGCCTGCGGTGCCGGTGGCGCGACACGCGCTGAACTCCACGCCGTCAGGCCAGGCGACTGCCTGTATATCGCCGCAACGGTGGCCGCCGGCGCGCTGGAACTGCGGCCGCATTGGCCCCAGAACCCTCAGGCGCACGCTGCCGGCGCCAGCCACTTCGGCGGCCCCGGGCTCAGGTCCCGCGCCGCTCACCACCGAATCGGCCGGCAGCACCACCAGGCCACGATCAACGAGCTATGAGCACAAGCATTGACATCACCGTCGAGGCGGACAACTCGCCTTACCGTTCCGAAGGCAAGGTCTATCCGCGCGAAGTCCAGGGCCGCTACCAGCGCCTGCGCGTGGCGGCGGTGTTCTGGCTGCTGGGGATGTTCTATCTGATTCCCTGGCTGCAATGGGACGGCCGCCAGGCGGTGCTGTTCGATTTGCCGGCGCGCAAGTTCCATGTCTTCAGCCTGGTGTTCTGGCCGCAGGATTTCATCTTCCTGGCCCTGCTGCTGATCCTGGCCGGTCTGGCGCTGTTCTTCTTCACTGCCCTGGCCGGGCGGCTGTGGTGCGGCTATGCCTGTCCGCAGACGGTCTGGACCGAGGTGTTCTTGTGGAGCGAACGCTGGATCGAGGGCGACCGGCGTGAACGCATCAAGCTCGATGAAGGCCCGTGGAACGGCAACAAGATCCGGCGCAAGCTGGCCAAGCACACAGTCTGGATCGTGTTCGCGCTGTGGACCGGCTTCACCTTCGTCGGCTTCTTCACCCCGATCCGTGATCTGGGCGCGCGCATGGTGCCGTTCCAGTGGGGCGCCTGGGAAACCTTCTGGGTGTTCTTCTATGCCCTGGCGACCTGGGGCAACGCCGGTTTCCTGCGCGAGCAGGTGTGCAAGTACATGTGCCCGTATGCGCGCTTCCAGAGCGCGATGTTCGACCGAAATACCCTGATCATCGCCTACGACCCGCGTCGCGGTGAGCCGCGTGGGCCGCGCAAGCGCAGCCTGGGCAGCGTCAAGGCCCGCGGTCGCGGCCTGCTGCCACTGGAACGGGCGCAGGCCTTTGTCGTTGGCGCCTACCAGCGCATCCGCAGCAGGCACGGCAACGAGGGCGTGCGCGTCACCACCGACTTCTTCGAACGGGCTCTGGATGATGGCAGCCTGGATCTGGCGACGGCCACGCCGGTGCCGGCCGACCAACTCGGTGACTGCATCGACTGCACCATCTGCGTGCAGGTCTGCCCGACCGGCATCGACATCCGCAATGGCTTGCAGTACGAGTGCATCGCCTGCGCCGCCTGCATCGATGCCTGCAACGATGTCATGGACAAGATGGGCTATCCGCGCGGCCTGATCCGGCACACCACGCAGAACGCGCTGGATGGCACGCCCAGCCGGATCCTGCGCCCGCGGGTGCTGGTCTATGCCTCCTTGTTGCTGGCGATCCTGATCGGCTGGGGCGTGGGCATCAGCCAGCGCGAGCCGCTGATCGTCGATGTCCTGCGCGACCGCAATGCCCTGTTCCGGGTGCTCGGCGACGGCAGCGTCGAGAACGCCTACACGATGAAGGTGTCCAACAAGGACAACCATGAGCGCCAGGTGGTCGTCACCCTGGACACCGACGCGGCGCTGGAACTGGTCGGCGCGCCGGTGCAGCGGGTGATCGCCGCCGGTGCCACCGACGAGCTGGCGTTGACCCTGCGCAGCACCGATCCGGAAGCAACGCCCAGCGGCCGGATTCCGGTCGTGTTCGTGGTCACCCGGCCCAGCCAGGACGACCAGGCCGAGGTCGTCATCCATCACTCCGCTCCGTTCTTCGCACCGCTATGACTGAATCTGGAAACAACCGCTCGCGCATCCGCCAGGCCGGCCCTTTGCTGTGGCTGGTGCTGGCCATTCCCGTCGCGACCATCGTTGCCGGCATCACCACCCTGGTGGTGTCGCTGCGCACCGGCAGCATCGATGCGGTGATCGACCCGGTCACCCGCACCGCCCAGGTGCAGGACCGCGAACTGGCCGCCGACCAGCAAGCCCTCGTTCTGGGCCTGCACGGCAGCGGCAGCTATCAGGCCGACACCGGTGCCATTGCCGTCGAACTGGCTGGCGACTACAGCGGGCTGGACGCCGGTGCCGGCCTGCAACTGGCCGTGCTGCATCCGGCCCGTGGCAGCCTGGATCATCGCGTGCCCCTGGCCGCTGCCGGCAACGGCCGCTGGCTGGGCCGGGTGCAGTTCGATATCGGCCACGACTGGAACCTGCAACTGGGCGACGCCGAAGGCCATTGGCGCCTGGTCGGCCGGATCACGGCCAACGAGCCGGAGTTCGAACTGCGGCCGGCACTGGCGCGGTGACCGGGGTCACGGTGAATTCGACGATCGATAGCGTCGTGGCCCGATCCGGGCTGCCGACGGTATGAGCCGTGAGCGCTTTCGACCCGCTGCGGCCTGAGGCCGGCGCCTGCTACCACTGCGGCGATGCCTTGCCGGTGCAGCCGGTGCGCACCTGGCTGGACGCTGCCGAGCGTGCCATGTGCTGTCCGGGCTGCGCTGCCGCCGCGGCCTGGATCCGTGATGCCGGCCTGGATGACTATTACCGCCTGCGCACCGCCAGCGGCCAGCGCATCGATGCCGATGCCGGCGCCGACCTGGGCGCCTGGGATCGCCAGGACCTGCTCGCCAGTCACGTGCGCACGCACGGCGACGAACACCAGATCACCCTGCTCATTGAGGGCATTGCCTGCGCCGCCTGTGCCTGGCTGATCGGCCGCGCGCTGCCGCGCCTGCCGGGTGTGATCGAGGCCGATGCCAATGCCGTCACCGGCCGCCTGCATCTGCGCTGGCGGCCAGGCCAGGTGCCGCTGAGCGCGATCGTGCGCCAGTTGCACGCGCTGGGTTATCGCCCGCACCTGGCCAGTGGCGAGGCGGCCGAGCAGGCCCGACGCGCCGAGCGCCGCGACCTGCTCAAGCGCCTGGCCGTGGCCGGCCTGGGCGCCTTCCAGGCGATGATGCTGGCCGAGGCGCTGTACCTGGATTTCCACAACACCATGGAACTGGCGACGCGGGACTTCTTTCGCTGGTTCACCTTCCTGGTGTCCACGCCGGTGGTGTTCTATGCCGGCCAGCCATTCCTGTCCGGCATGGTTCGCGAGCTGCGCATGCGCCGCTTCGGCATGGATACGCTGATCGCCAGTTCGGTGCTGATCGCCTATGTCGCCAGCCTGATCGAGACCATCCGCGGTGGTCCGCACGTGTGGTACGACGCGGCCGTGATGTTCGTGCTGTTCCTGCTGCTGGCCCGCTATCTGGAGCGCATGGCCCGGCAGCGCGCGCAATCGGCGGTGGATGCGCTGGCCCGGGCGCAGCCAGTGCTGGCCTGGCAGGAGCGCGCCGACGGCAGCCGCGCCCAGGTGCCGCTGAACGAACTGGCCGCCGGTGACATCGTCCATGTCCGCGCTGGCGAAGCGGTGCCGGCCGACGGCATCCTGCTTGATACCGTTGCCGAACTGGACGAAGCCCTGCTTACTGGCGAATCGCAACCGGTGCCGCACACGCCTGGCGATACCCTGTGGGCCGGCAGCCTGGCGGTGGCGCAGCCGCTGCGCATGCGCGTGGCGCGTACCGGCCAGGAAACACTGCTCTCGCATCTGGTGCATCTGGTCGAGCGCGCACAGGCCCAGCGCCCGCGCCTGGCCCAGCTCGCCGATCGCATCGCCTCCTGGTTCGTGGTCGGCCTGTTCAGCGCCGCCGCCATCGTCGCCGTGGTCTGGTCGCAGACCGTGCCCGAGCGTGCCTTCGAAGTCACCCTGGCGGTGCTGATCGTGTCCTGCCCCTGTGCCCTGTCACTGGCCTTGCCCGCGGCCATCGCCGCCGGCCATGCCCGTCTGGCCGGGCTCGGCGTGCTGGTGCTGGGCGATGACGCACTGACCCGCCTGACCGGCATTGACACGGTGATTTTCGACAAGACCGGCACCTTGACCCAGGGCCGCCTGGAACTGCGCGACACCGTCACATTCGATGATCTGGATGCCGACCAGGCGCGAACCATCGCCGCAGCCCTGGAGCACGGCAGCAGCCATCCCATCGGCCAGGCCTTCGCCGGCATCGTCGCGGCCCCGGCGCAAGGTATCCAGGTGGTGGCCGGGCAGGGTGTCAGCGGCCGCGTCGAGGGCATCGATTACCGCCTGGGCCGGCCGGGCTTTGTCGCGCCCGGCGCCGAGCCTGATCGCGACGGCATCTTTCTGGGGGATGGCCGCCGGCTGCTGGCACGGTTCGAGGTTGCCGACCAGGCGCGCCCCGACGCCGCAGCGGCGGTGCAGGCTTTGAGTGCCGACGGGCTGGCGGTACAGGTGCTCAGTGGCGACAGCCATGACGCCGTCGCTGCCCTGGCCGACAGCCTTGGCATTGGCGATTGGCACGCCCGGCAAACGCCCGAGGACAAGCTCGCCCATGTGCGCGAGCTGCAGGCCCGCGGCCACGTCGTCGCCATGCTCGGCGATGGCGTCAATGACGCGCCGGTGCTGGCCGGCGCCGATGTCTCCATCGCCCTGGCCGCTGGCGCGCCGCTGGCCCACCGCAGCGCCGATGTCGTGCTCATGGGCAGCCAGCTGCAGCGCCTGCCGCAGACCCTGGTTCTGGCCCGGCGTACGCGCGCAATCATGCGCCAGAACCTGGCCTGGGCCCTGGGCTACAACGTGCTGGCCCTGCCGTTCGCTGCCCTGGGCCTGGTGACGCCGCTGCTGGCCGCGGTCGGCATGGCGCTGTCGTCGCTCCTGGTTACCGGCAATGCCCTGCGCATCTCGCGCGATCGTCCGGGCAAGGGCAAGGGCAAGGGCAGCGCGGTCGCGGTCGTGGACGCCGGCAGCCCGGCGGCGGGCGTGGCCACCGCTAACCGGAATCTGCCGGCGCAGCGCCCGGCATGACTATCCTGCTGATCCTGATCCCGGTGACCCTGGTGCTGGTCGGTATCGCCGTGGCGACCTTCTTCTGGGCCGTGAACAAGGGCCAGTTCGATGACCTGGACACGCCGGCCTTGCGCATCCTTGAAGCCGATCCGCTGCCGCCGGCCACCGGGTCCGGTCTGTCAACGGACGCCACGGCCGTGGCTACCGACAAATCGGCGCCAACGCCGCCGCCAACGCCGCCGGAATCGGTGGATCGGGACGCGGGCTGATGTCACCGGACTGGCTGACCCTGTCCGGCGCCTTCATCGCCGGCCTGCTCGGCAGCGGTCATTGCGCGGCGATGTGCGGTGGCCTGGCGGTCGGCTTCGGCAGCGCCGCGGGTGTCGGCGGCGGCCCGGCGATGCTCAGGCCGGCATTTGAGATCAATCTGGGCCGGGTTCTGGGCTACAGCCTTGCCGGCGCCCTGGTGGCCGGTTTTGCCGGCGGCGTGGTCACCGCCCTTGCCATGGAGCAGGTGCTGTTCGCGGCCCGGCTGGCGGTGGGTGGGGTGCTGGTTCTGGCCGGGCTGCGCCTGCTCGACCGCAGCGGCCGGCTGACCCCGCTGGCCCGCCCGGGTGGCTGGCTCTGGTCGCGCCTGCGGCCATTGACCCGGCGTCTGTTGCCGGCGACCACGCTGTCGCGGCGACTGGCCCTGGGCGCCCTGTGGGGCTGGATGCCGTGCGGTCTGTCCTGGACCTTGCTGTTCGCTGCCGCGTTCAGCATCAACGCGCTCAGCGGCGCCGCCACCATGTTCGCCTTCGGCCTGGGCACGCTGCCGGCGATGGTGCCGCTGACCTGGGGCGGGGGCCGCATCGCCCGGCGCCTGAGCAGTGGCCGCACCCGTCTGGCCCTGGGCAGCGTGGTGATCATCGCCGGCGTGATCACCGTGGCGGCACCGTGGCTGGCGGCGATCCCGTTCCTGCACGAGGTGCTGGGCGTGCTGGGCTGCCGCACCCTGCCGGCGGCGCCATGAGCCAGGCGCAAGCGGCATGGCCGGCCGGCAGCGCCTGTGGGATGGCTCCAGCCCGGTCACGGAAAGCGCTGGCCGGCCCGGGTATCATGCGCGCTGGCATGATGCAGGCGAGTACTTGATGGCCCAGGACAACGGACCCCTACGCAACAAGGATCACAGCGACGGCAACCCGGAGGCGGGGCTGGAGCAGATCCTGATGCCGGCGATTGCCGATGACGGCGACGACTGCACGTTCTGCAGCACCTGCGCTTTCTCCGCCGCCTGCCTGGCCGAAGGCTATGACAAGCCGTCGTTGCGCCGCCTGCACTGCCTGGTCGAACACACCGGGCCATATCGCGCCGGTGACGTGATCTTCCGCGAGGGCGAACCGTTTACCGCCATTGCCGCGGTGCGCGCCGGCACGGTCAAGACGCGCGTGCTGGATCCCGATGGCCGCGAGCAGATCCACGGCTTCTTCCTGCCCGGCGAGGTGATCGGCCTGAGCGCGATCCATGCCACGCGTTATCCCTGCGATGCGGTGGCCATCGACACGGTCACCCTGTGCCGGTTCTCGTTCCCGCTGATGGCGACCCTGGCCCAGGAGATGCCGCGCCTGCAGGGCCATCTGTTCCGCTTGCTCAGCGAAGACATCGGCAAGGCGATGATGATGGCCGGCGACTACAGCTCCGACGCGCGCATGGCCGCTTTCCTGGTGATGATGTCGCGGCGTTATGCCCGACGCGGGTTCTCGCCCAGCCGCTTCCAGTTGGCCATGTCGCGCGCCGACATCGGCAACTACATGCGCCTGGCCGCGGAAACGGTGAGCCGGGTGCTGCGCCGCTTCCAGGACGAAGGCACGATCGCGGTCGACGGCCGCCTGATCGAAATCCGCGATGCACAGGCCCTGGAACGGCTGGCGGCGCCGATGCTGCGCGACTGAGACCGTCTGCCCGGCCGGACCCTGGCGGCGGTTTCGCCCACCGCCAGTGAGGCCCGGACCAGTACGCCGTCAGATCTTGGCGAACACCAGGCTGGCGTTGGTGCCGCCGAAACCGAAGCTGTTGGACATCACCCGGGTCAGCGCCTGGTCGCGGCTTTCGCGCACGATCGGGAAGCCTTCGGCGGCCGGATCCAGGTTCTGGATGTTGGCCGATGCCGCCACGAAGCCCTCGCGCAGCATCAACAGGCTGAAGATCGCCTCGTGCACGCTGGCCGCGCCCAGCGAGTGCCCGGATAGCGCCTTGGTCGAGGAGATCGCCGGCATCGCGTCGCCAAAGACCTTCCGCACCGCCTCCAGCTCGACGATGTCACCGGCCGGGGTCGAGGTGCCATGGGTATTGAGGTAGTCGATCGGGCCGTCGACATCGGCCAGGGCCATCTGCATGCAGCGCACGGCACCCTCGCCGGAGGGCGCGACCATGTCGGCACCGTCGGAGGTGACGCCATAGCCAACCAGTTCGGCCAGGATGTTGGCACCGCGGGCGCGGGCATGCTCGTAGTCTTCCAGCACCAGAATGCCGCCGCCGCCGGCGATGACGAAGCCGTCGCGGTCGGCGTCATAGGGACGCGAGGCGGTTTCCGGGCTGTCATTGAAGCGGCTCGACAGCGCGCCCATGGCATCGAACTGGCAGGTCATGCCCCAGTGCAGTTCCTCGCCGCCACCGGCGAAGACGATGTCCTGGCGGCCGGCCCGGATCAGGTCCGCGGCAGCGCCGATGCAATGGGCCGAAGTGGCGCAGGCGGCCGACAGCGAATAGCTCACGCCCTTGATCGCGTAGCTGGTGGCCAGCGCGGCGGACACGGTGGACGACATGGTGCGCGGCACCATGTACGGGCCGACCCGGCGTACGCCCCGGTTGCGCAACAGATCACCGGTCTCGATCTGCCATTGCGCCGAAGCACCACCGGAACCGGCAATGACGCCGGTGCGCGGGTGGCTGACCTGGCCCGGCTGGAGCCCGGCATCGGCGATGGCATCGCGCATCGCCACCCAAGTGTAGCCGGCGGCGTCGCCCATGAAACGCTTCTGCTTGCGGTCGATCTGCGCATCCAGGTCGATCTGCGGACGTCCGGCGACATGGCTGCGCAGGCCCAGTTCCTGATGCTCGGGCTGGAGGCTGATGCCTGAACGCGATGCGCGCAGGGCGGAGCTGACGGTGTCGGGGTCGTTGCCCAGGCAGGAGACGATACCGATGCCAGTGATGACGACTCGACGCATTGAAAAATTCCTTTATCGTTCAGTGGGTTCCGCTGCGCATAGTGTAGCGGTCAGTGAGCGCGGCCGGGTCGGCACGAGGGCCGCCGCCGCTTCACGTGGCAGTCAATATGGCGCTCGTATGATTCATGTCAAGGCGACGCGGCCCGGTTCCGGGCAAACTCGCATTATGCCTTCACCCAAGCAAACTCCAAGGAGACGCATGATGAAACGTACTTTCCCGATCGCCGTTGCGGCACTGTTGTTCGCCGGCAGCGCCTTCGCCGACAACTGCACCATCGATCTGGACGGCAACGACCAGATGAAGTTCGACAAGAGCGAAGTGACGGTGTCGGCCAGTTGCCCGGAAATCACCATCAACCTGACCCACAGCGGCCAGCTTCCGGTCAATGCCATGGGCCACAACGTGGTGATTACGCAAACCGGAGACTACATGCCGGTGGCCCAGGACGGCGTCAAGGCCGGCCTGGACAATGATTACGTTCCTGTTGACGACAGCCGTGTCATTGCCCACACCGACATGATCGGCGGCGGCGAGACCACCACCGTCACCTTCCCTGGCGACAAGCTCAGCGCCGGTGGCGACTACAGCTTCTTCTGCTCCTTCCCCGGCCACTGGACGATGATGGTTGGCAAGGTGATCGTCGAGTAAGCGCTGCAAACCTGCGGCGGTGGCCCAGCGCCACCACCGGCAACGTCATGACTGAAGGCCACGCAGCGATGCGTGGCCTTTTTTTGTGCTTTTGCCTGCGCGAATGTGCTTGCCGCCTCTTGCGAACCCGTATCGCCCACGGCCATTGCGTGGGTTGCGCCGTGCCTTCTCGGCCATGGCATGCCGCCGGCTGCGATCGTGTTCCTGGCTTTCGGCTACTCGACCAGTTGCCGGTGCGATGTCCGGATCCGGGCGGATTCTTCGTTCTAGGGCAGTGGCAGTGCTTGCGTGCTGCTGCCTCCATCCGAACTACAGGGATCGCAATGCAGGACTCAAAGATTTCGATGACGCATCCGCGCCGGATCGGCGTCGCCACGGCCGGACTGGTGGCCTTGCTGGCTTCCACGGCCTGGGCAACACCTGGCGGGTTGGACCGGCTTTCGGCTGCCGATGAGCTGGCCATGGCCACGGATCAACCGGAGATGCAGGAGCTGCCGGCGACGGCTGAGCCGGCCGGTTCCCGGGCACTGTTCACGGTCGGTCCGCAGGCCAACTGCGACTTCAACAACCTCCAAAGTGCCATCAACCAGGCCGGCAATGGTGACACCATCCGGGTGGCCGCCAATGATGGCTACCTGGGGCAGGTGTACTACATCCACGCCAAGAGCCTCACCATCCAGGGTGGCTACAGCAGCTGCGATCTGTCGGCCACGGCCAATGGCCGTACCGTGTTCAATGCCCAGGGCAGCACCGGGCGCGTGTTCGATATCTGGGATTTCGGCAACACGCCGATGACTGTCCGGCTGGAGAACCTGGAACTGCAGGGTGGCAACGGTGGCCTTCTGGTTGAGGGGCAACTGGGGCGGCTGGCGGTGCAAGTGGCCAATGTCTGGATCCAGGGCAACCACGCCAGCAACACAAGCAATCCCGATGGCGGCGGCGTACGGGTGCGGATCACCAGCAACAGCGTCGGTTCCTCGACCTCCGAACCGATCCTGTCCCTGGACAACGACACCGTCATTGCGCAGAACTCGGCCATCGGCGATGGCGGTGGCCTGTATTGCTCCAGCAGCCTGGCCCAGGGCCAGCACATCCAGACCTCGGTCCGGATCGGTGCCGCGCTGATCATGTCCAATGATGCCCAGGGCAACGGCGGTGGCGTGGCCAGCGTCGGCTGCCAGCGCCTGTTCATGTATACCGGCGGTCCGGTGGCCCTGTTCATTCCCACCGGCGGCGTCATGATGAATACCGCTGGCGGCAACGGCGGCGGGCTGTACGTGTCCGCTGGCGGCGAGGTGCAGGTACGGGGTGACAGCTACTCGGGCTTCGGCCTGGATCTGGCACCGATGATCAACGGCAACGAGGCCGTCAACGGGGGCGGCATCGCGATCACCGGGCAGTCCTCCCGGGTCGGCCTGCATGGTGCCCAGGTGCATGGCAACAATGCCGATGAGGTGGGCGGGGGCATCCTGGTCACCGATCATGCTTCGCTGAACATGCGTGCCTTGTCCGAGACCGATCCCTGCCTGCCGACGCAGACCGGCGGCGGCCTCGCGTCGGCCGGGCCCTGCAGCTACCTGCGCAACAACCGGGCGGACCGGACGGGTGCCGCAATCAAGGTCCGCAACGGCGCCGACGCCCGGATCACCCAGACCCGGATCAGCAACAACCAGATTCCCGAGCCAGATGCCAGGGCCGGTGTCATTGCCGTCAATTACGCCAGCGACAGGGTCTCCGAGCCGGCCAGTCTCCTTATTGATTCCTCGCAGGTGGATGGCAACAAGGCCACGTACGTCGCCTATGTCGGCAACGGCAGTGATGTCGCCATCAACTGGAGCACGGTCGCGGACAATGAGATCGTGGGAAGAATCGCACGTTCCTTTGCCCTGCCCGGAAAGGTGAACACGCTGTTCCTGGGTTCGAGCATCTTCTGGGGCAACAGTTCCAACAGCATGGTCAACCAGGGCGGCGACGGAGGCCACAGCTTGAGGGCTGATTGCGTCATCGGCCAGGCGGCTGCCGGCAACACCGGTTTGACGGGCCAGATGTTCTACGAGTCCACAGATCCGCTGTTCATCGCGCCGGACGATGGTGATTACCGCCTGGGTGCCGGCTCGCCTGCGATCGACTTCTGTGACGATGAGACCCCGTCAGCGGCGAGCCGGGATCTGGCCGGCAACCCGCGCAACCAGGTCTGGACCGGACCGCCGCCGGCGAGCAATCCCGGGCTTGGCCATTACGATCTGGGTGCGTTCGAGGCCCAGTACGACGGGGACGTCATCTTCGCCAACGGCTTCGATTGAGCCCGCCCAACACGGCAACCAACCACGGCAACCGCGGCGACTCCCCCCGTGGTTGCCATCATCCGGCAAAGGCGGTCCATCGTGGCCGCCCTTGCCATGTCCGGGCAGCGGGTTTGATTACCAGTGCAGCGCCAGGTTCACCGCCAGGCTGCGGCCTGGACGGCTGTGGAAGCCGAGCCCGGGATCATCGGCGGCCAGGCCGCGCACCGAGGACCAGTCCCAGTAGCGGCGGTCATCAAGATTGAGCAGGCCGGCATTGATCCGCAGCCCCGGCCACGGATCGGCCCAGGCATAGAGATCGAAACGGGCATGACCGGGCGGGGCGAACAGCCCGCTGCTGCCGTGGTCGACGCGGTCCTTGCCGCGCACTGCGACCATGGCCGCTTCCGCGCCCCACAGGCCACTGCCCGATTGCCAGCCCAGGCCGAGCGTGACCTGGGCCGGGTCGATGCTGTTCAACGGCTGCCCGCGGCGCAAGTCGTCGCCGTGGGCCCAGGCCGCGGCGGCACGCAGCTGCCAGCGGTCAAGGCGCTCGTGGACGCTGCCCAGATGCCAGAGCAGATCGGCCTCCACGCCGCGGATGCGCGCCCGGTCGCGGTTCACCGATTGGAACACCAGGGTCCCGGTGCCCGGTTCGACGCCCAGGTTGGCGCGCGATTCGATCAGGTCGCGGTAGCGGTTTTCGTACACCGACACGCTGGCACGCAGGTCGCGGCCGACGTGGCGCCAGCCCAGCTCAAGGCCGTGGCTGCGTTCCGGGCGCAGGTCCGGGTTGGCGCGGACCTCGTAGTTGAATACCGGCAGCAACAGGCCGATGTTGACATCGCCGAACGGTGGCGCCCGGAAGCCGCGCGCGTACTGGGCGAACAGGCTGTGGCCGCCGGCCAGCGACCAGCGTGCGGCCAGGCGTGGGGTGAGCTGCTGCTCGCGCACGTTGACCGGCGTGGCATCGGGAAAGTCTTCCAGGTAAATGGCATCGGGCCGGGCGTGCAGTCGGTACCACTCCGCACGCAGGCCCGGAATCAACGCCAGGCGCTGACTGATCTGGATCTGGTCCTGCCAGAACATGGCCAGGGTGTCGGCGTCGGAGTTCGGGAAGTCGCGCACCGGCAACGGCTCGCCCAGTACCACGCTGCTGCTGGCACCGGTGGCCAGGTTGGTTTCCAGGCCATCACGCAGGCCCTCATAGCTCTGCCGGGCCAGGTCCAGGCCGAAGACATGCCAGTGGCTGAAGCGCCCGGTTCGGTGCCGGGCCTGGCCGACCAGGCCGGCCCCGACGGCGCCGGCATCGAACTGGAAGCGGCGCCAGCGCAGCGATTCGAACGGCGTGGCCTGGTCGGCCAGGCGGTACTGCCGACTGTCCTGGCGTACCGAGGAATCCTGCAGATACACCTGTCCATCCAGTGACTGCAGCCAGGGCAGGCCGGGCTGCCAGGCGGCGGCCAGGCTGGCGCGACCGCGGCGGCTGCGGTCGTCGGCATCCAGCCGGTAGGTGGTATTGAAACGGCCGCTGCCAAAACGCAGCGAGTTGACCGCGATCTGGCGCGAGTCGCGGCTGCCATCCAGGGCCAGGGTGTAGCGGCCAGCACTGCCGGCATCGTGCACCAGCTTGGCCAGCAGGCTGTCGCGCCGGTAATCGGTGGGGTTGGCGCCGTCCTCGGCGCGCCAGGCGCGGTTGTCGGTCTCGTGGCCACGGCGCTGGCCGGCCACGGCCATGGCCTGCCAGCGGCCGGATTCGCTTTCCGCCGCCCAGCTGGCAGCAACCAGATGGCTGTCATCGACGCCGTCAAAGCCCAGGCGCAGGCCGACATGCCGGTTGCCGCCTTCGATCGCCAGCAGGTCATCGGGGTCGCGGGTGCGGAAGGCGACGACACCGGCCAGCGCGTCGCTGCCGTACAGGGTCGAGGCCGGGCCGCGCAGGATCTCGACGCTTTCGACGATGTCCAGATCGACCAGATCGCGGCCGGCCGAGGCGAACTGGCCGATGGCATAGGCGTCGGCCAGGGGAATGCCGTCGATCACGATGCGCACGCGGTTGCCGGTCAGGCCGCGGATGGAAAAGCCATTGGCGCCGAAACGGTGCTGGTCGCGGACCACACCGACGCCGGGCACGTACCGGGTCAGGCCATCCAGGTCGCGCACCAGATGCCGGTCCAGATCCTCGCGCTCGATCTGGGCGATGCTGGCCACCACCTGGCTGAGCGGCTCGGGCGCCCGGCTGGCGACGACGATGACCGTATCCAGCACCGGCTCGCTGCTGGCGGCAACGTCTTCGTTGCTGAAATCGGCTGCCGTCATCTGCGCCAGACCAGGGGCGGGCGACAGGGCGAGCAGGGCGGCAAGCAGGGTCATGATGCAAATTCCGGTCGGCGTCAGCGCCGGCCATGCTCGGGGAGGTGGAGGAAAAACGCAATTGCCGGCGTTGCCGGGCGGCTTATGTCGCAGTGCGTCTTTTGATCTGGATCAGCGCATGTAATCTTCATCCTGTTGAACAATCCGATGTGGCCATGGCCAACGTTCTCCACTCTCCACCCACCTGAGCAAGGCATCCGATATGAAACGGACTACCCAGCTTCTTTTCGTGCCCCTGATGGCTGCCGGCATTGGCTTGTCGGCGCCGGTATTTGGCGAAGATGATCCGGGCCGCAGCGCTTACCTGGACAACTGCGCTGTCTGCCATCAGCCCGACGGCCGCGGCCTGACCGGCGCTTTCCCGCCACTGGCCGGGGCTGACTGGCTGGAAGGCAAGACTCCGGCCGATGTCGCGGCCACGGTGTTGACCGGCCTGGACGGCGAGATCGTCGTGAACGGAGTCACCTACAACAGCGTGATGCCGGCGCAAAGTCACATCAGCGATGACGACATCGCCGCCATCGCCACCTTTGTCATGAACCAGTGGGACAACCCCGGCGGCAGCCTCACCGGTGCCGAAGTGGCCGCCCAGCGGGCGCAACTGGCGGTGTCGGCGGACCCGGCTCAGGGCGAAATGCACCCGGGCACCAGCCAGGCCCAGGCCGCCTACGAGGGCGCGCCGACCATGCTCAGCGGAACCGAGGTCAACCAGGTCCGTACCGCCGGTGCGCCGGACATGAGCGAGACCGAATTTGCCCAGGCCAGCGAGATCTTCTTCCAGCGTTGCGCCGGCTGCCACGGCGTGCTGCGCAAGGGCGCCACCGGCAAGCCGCTGACGCCGGACCTGACCCAGCCACGCGGCACCGAGTTCCTGAAGGCGCTGATCAACTTCGGCTCGCCTGGCGGTATGCCCAACTTCGGCACCGGCGGCGAGCTGACCGCGGCCGAGGTCGATCTGATGGCGCGCTTCCTGCAGCACACCCCGCCCAATCCACCCGAGTGGGGCTTGGAGGAGATGCGCGGTAGCTGGAAAGTGATCGTGCCGGTCGAGGATCGCCCGACCCGGCAGATGAACGACTACAACCTGGACAACATCTTCGCCGTAACCCTGCGTGATGCCGGCGAGATCGCCCTGATCGACGGCGACAGCAAGGAAATCATCAGCGTGCTCAAGACCGGCTACGCGGTGCACATCTCGCGCGTGTCGCATTCGGGCCGCTACATCTACACCATCGGCCGCGACGGCAAGATCGACCTGATCGACCTGTGGATGGAAGAGCCCGGCCAGGTGGCCGAGATCAAGATCGGCCTGGAGGCACGTTCGGTCGAGACTTCCAAGTACACCGGCTTCGAGGATCGCTTCGCCATCGCCGGCGCCTACTGGCCACCGCAGTACGTGATCATGGATGGCCCGTCGCTGGAGCCGCTGAAAGTGGTCTCCACCCGCGGCATGACCGTGGACACGCAGGAGTACCATCCCGAGCCGCGCGTGGCCGCCATCGTCTCCAGCCACGAGCACCCCGAGTTCATCGTCAACGTCAAGGAAACCGGCCACATCCTGCTGGTCGACTACAGCGACATCGAGAACCTGAAGGTGACCACGCTCAACGCCGCCCGCTACCTGCATGACGGCGGCTGGGATGCCTCCAAGCGCTATTTCCTGACCGCCGCCAACAACTCCGACAAGGTCGCCGTGGTCGATTCCCGCGAGCAGCGCATGGTGGCCCTGATCGATGTCGAGAAGATTCCGCATCCGGGTCGCGGCGCCAATTTCGTCCATCCCGAATACGGCCCGGTGTGGGCGACCTCGGCCCTGGGCAATGCCGATATCACCCTGATCGCCACCGATCCGGAAAACCATCCCGATCACGCCTGGAAGGCGGTCGAGGTCCTGCAGGGCCAGGGCGGCGGCTCGCTGTTCGTCAAGACCCATCCCAACTCGCGCAACCTGTGGGTCGACACCACCTTGCATCCGGAAGCGGCGATCAGCCAGTCGGTGGCCGTGTTCGACCTGGACAACCTGGATGGCGGCTTCGAAGTGCTGCCGATTGCCGAGTGGGCCAACCTGGGTGAAGGACCCAAGCGCGTGGTCCAGCCCGAGTACAACAAGCAGGGCAACGAAGTCTGGTTCTCGGTCTGGAACGGCAAGGACCAGCGCTCGGCCCTGGTCGTGGTCGACGACAAGACACGTGAACTCAAGGCGGTGCTCGACGACCCGCGCCTGGTCACGCCGACCGGCAAGTTCAACGTCTACAACACGGTCAACGACGTCTACTGACGCGGCCGTTCACGCGCGGGGCCTGCGCTTGGCAGACGCCACCTGCAGGCCCCGCGTTTTTATTCGGTGCCGGTCCCGGTAGTCGTGCCGGTGACTTGGTTGCATGCCCGGCTTGGTCGGCTTGGTCGGACGACCTCAGCCGTGGCTTGGGCGATCACCTGGCCAGCAAGCGCCGGGTCCAGTCCAGCAGGACCAGGGGCAGGCGTTCGGGGGCGGACAGCAGGGCGTAATGACCGGGGCCGAACACTTTCGGCAGATAACCCGGTGCCTGCAGATCAACGGTGAGGCAGAAGGGGAAGATGCCCTGCAGGCGCGCCTCGGTAACCGATTGGCGCATGTCCTCGACGCCGAAGCGGCCGTCGTAGCGGTCGGCATCGTTGGGCTTGCCGTCCGACAGCATCAGCAGCAAACGGTGCTCGGCGCTCTGGCGCATCAGCAGCGAGCTGGCATGGCGGATCGCGGCGCCGGCGCGGGTGTAGCGCTCGGGCTCCAGACCGGCGATGCGCAGCGCGATATCTTGGCCGTAGGTTTCGTCGAAGTCCTTGAGCTGACGCATGGTGACGCCGTGCGGGCCTTCGCCGGAGAAGGCCATGACCGAGAACGGTTCGCCCAGGCCTTCCAGGGCCATGCACACCAGCAACAGGGCTTCGCGCTCGACATCGATGACCCGGCGCTGTTCGCCGATGAAACCGTCGGTGGAGCCGCTGGCATCGACCAGAATCGACACTGCGATGCTGCGCCGGCCCGGTCGGCGTGCCTCGTACAGGCCCTCGCGCAGGAAGCCGCCGGCGCGCAGGTCGGCGCGGCCTTCGACGCAGGCATCGATGTCGATGTCCTCGCCATCGGTCTGCCGGCGCAGGCGCACGCGTTCGGGACGCAGGGCCTCGAACTGGCGGCGGATGCCATCCAGGTGCGAGCGGTGCCGGGCCAGCGTCGCGTCGATCCAGCGGCTGTCGCCGGCCACCGGCGCGATCATGCGCACGGTGGTGCCGTGCTCGATGTAGGTGCTGCTGGCGTGGTCCCATTCCGGGTAGCGGAACCGGGTGCCGCCGGCGTCAGGGTCGTCGAATTCGATCTTCGCCCGGCTGGCGGGCGGATCGTCGGACAGCAGCACTTCGCGCGGCGGATCCGGCGCGGCGACCATCCGCGTCGACGCCAGCTCGGAGAGCATGTCACCGTATTCGTCGGCGCTGGTCTCGTCGTCGCGGTCAACCGGCCGCTGCAGGCCGAAGGGATCTTCGGCGATTTCGTGCGGCGCATCCTGCTGGATCATCCAGGCACCGGGGTCGTTGCTCGGCTTGTCCTCGTCTTCGGTCGCTTCACGTTCTTCGGGACGCCGGTTCATGCGGGCGCTGCGCACGTCCTCGGGCAGCTCGCCGGGGCTGAGCGATTGGCCATCGACCGTGTGGGATTTGCTGGCCGTGGCTGCGCGCAGATCACCGGTCCACCAGTCCCGATACAGCGGCATCGGGCCGAGCTGGCGCACCTGGACACGATCGATGGCCCAGCCCTGCAGCAGCTTTCTGGCCTGGGTGATGGAGTCCTCGACCGCTCCGGGGGCTGGTTGTGTTGCCGTAGTCAGGTCGCGCTCCAGCGTATCGCGGACCAGTTGCTCAAGCGGCTGCCGCATCGGCGCGAAATCCGCCAGCGGTGGTCGCGCCGCCAGGGCCAGCCGGCGCAGTTGCATCAGCACCGGAACCAGGCCGGGAAAGGCCCGCGCAACGGCGCGTTCGGCAGCCTGGGCTTCCAGCACCAGGGCGGTATCGCGCAGCAGCGCTGAGCCGCGCAGGCCGAGGATGGCCGGGGCGCTGGCGCGCCGGGCGCGGAACACCTGTTGCAGCGCCATGGCGCGGTACAGGCCGGAGGCTTCGTCAGGATCGCACGTATCCAGGTGCGCCGGCAGCCAGATGGCATCGCCGCTGGACGCCGGCAGCGCCTGGCGATGGCGCGGGTAGGTGCTGCGGTGGAACAGCCGGTGCAGCAGGGTCGGGCGGGCCGGTGGCAGGGCCACGCGCATCGGCAGGGCAGTGCCGCAGGCGGCCGATAGCAGTAGATCCAGGCGCTGCGCCAGCGAGGCGAGCGCTATCGGCTGATCAGGTTCGCGGGCGTAATGACGGCGCCAGGTGTCACGAATGAAGATGGTTGCGTGACGCGCGGCATCGACGACGACGTCTTCGGCTTCGGCCACGACCGCATCCGCCTAGGGAAACATGGCGTCGACCAGCTCGCGCATTGCGCCAAGCAGGGTCGGGTCATCGCTCAGCGGCGAGATCACTGCGGCATTGCATGCCTGGCGCACGCCGATGCCGCTGCCGACCAGTCGCCCGGCGGCGATCAGCAGGCGCGTGCTCGGCACTTCGGCCAGTCCGCGGTCGCGCAATGAACGCACCCGGCCGGCCAGTTCCACCAAGGCGACTGCCGTGCCGTTGTCGACGCCGCTCTCGGCAGCAACAATCGCGGCCTCGGCGGACGGCCCGGGGAAGCCCAGGTCGATGGCGACAAAGCGCTGGCGCGTGCTCGGCTTCAGATCCTTGAGCATGCGCTGGTAGCCGGGGTTGTAGGAAATCACCAGTTGGAATCCCGGCGCCGCGTCCAGGGTTTCGCCGGTGCGGTCGATGGGCAGGATGCGGCGGTAGTCGGTCAGCGGATGCAGCACGACGATGGTGTCCTGGCGCGCTTCGACCACTTCATCCAGGTAGCAGATCGCGCCTTCGCGCACGGCCCGGGTCAGCGGCCCGTCCTGCCAGACGGTTTCGTCGTGGCGGATCAAAAAGCGTCCGATCAGGTCGCTGGCGGTGAGGTCGTCATGGCAGGAGACGGTGATCAGCGGGCGGCCCAGCCGCCACGCCATGTGTTCGACGAACCGTGTCTTGCCACAGCCGGTCGGGCCCTTGAGCATCACTGCCAGGCCGCCGGCATGGCACTGCTGGACGATTTCGACCTCGTTGCCGGTAGGCAGGTAGTAGGGTCCGTCTGCCGCCGGCATGGTGCGTGCTGTCACCGATCAGTGTTCCCTGCGCACTACCGGATCGGGCGCCGGCTCGGCCACGGGATGGGCGGCCACCGGGCCAGTTGGCGAGCCCGTTACCTGGCCAGTCACCGGGTCGACGACAGGAGCGGCCAGGACTTCGTCGTCGACGACATCGAAGCGCGGCCGGTGCCGGAAGAACTCGTAGATGAAGATCGCCACGCCGGAAGCGAACACGGTTGCGGCCAGGATCAGCATCAGGAAATGCACCTGGATCTTCATCTGCGCATCCAGATAACCCATGCCCATGATCCGCTCCAGGTAGACCTGGCCGATACCGGCGGTGCCGAAGGCCAGAGTCATGCCGAACATGCCCGAAACCTGCAGCCAGAATGCCCAGTAGCCCAGCGGCGAGTAGGAATCCTGCGGCCGGTTGGTCAGGCCCGGCAGGGCGTAGGTGATCATCGCCATGATGATCATCGCGTAGGCGCCATAGAACGCCGAATGCGCGTGCATGGCGGTGATCAGCGTGCCGTGCGTCCACTGGTTCACGCTCGGCCAGGTATGGGCCAGGCCGAGCAGGCCGGCGCCGAACAGGGCGAAGATGGCGCTGCCAATGGTCCAGTGCAGGGCCAGCGCATTCGGGTGCCGGACGCCGCCGCGGCGCATCGCCATGTAGGCGTACATCGCCATCGCGGCCAGGGCCAGTGGTTCCAGCGCGCTGAAGAAGCCACCGATCGGCAGCCAGTACTGCGGCACGCCGACCCAGTAGTAATGGTGCGCGGTGCCGAGGATGCCGGCAAAGAACACCAGGCCGACGATCACGTACAGCCACTTCTCCATCACCTCCCGGTCGATGCCCGACAGGCGGATCAGCAGATAGGCCAGGAAGCCGGCCATGATCATCATCCACACGCCTTCCACCCACAGGTGGATGGTCCACCAGCGGTAGAAGATCGAAACGGTGTAGTTCTCGTAGTACAGCAGCGCCGGCACGTACAGCACCGCCGACAGTGCCAGGCCCAGCAGCAGCACGCCCTCGGTGGTGGTCAGCCGGCGCGCCTTCCTGATCGTCATGCCGATGTTGTAGAGGAAGATCAGCATGGACACGACGATCATCAGCTTGTGCGGCAGCGGCTGCTCAAGCAGCTTGTTGCCGGTGCCGTAGCGGAACAGATAACCGATGACCGCGGTGACACCCATGAACGTCCACAGGCCGAGCTGCCAATAGGCCAGCTTGGTGCTGTACAGCTCGGTGCGTGATTCGTCGGGCACCAGCCAGTAGGTGGCGCCCATGAAACCGGTCAGTACCCACACGATCAGCAGGTTGGTATGGATCGTCTTGGTGACGTCGAACGGCAGGATGTACAGCAGCGGATCGGGGCCGAGGTATTTCGCCGCCGACAGCAATCCGAACACGATCTGCAGTCCGAACAGCACCATCGCCACGGCGAAGTACCAGTAGGCGACTGATTGGGACTTGTAGCGCATGGCAGGTCTCCGGGCCGGTTCTTATTTCAGTGTTTCAAGGAAGGCCACGAGCTGGTCGATCTGCTCGTCGCTCAGGCTGTCCCTGTACGTGTTGGGCATGAACGACATGCCGCCGGCCGAGAACATGTCGCCGGGCACCACGTGTGCGCTGGGTTCGACGATCGCCTCGCGCAGGTAGCCCACGACATCCGTCGCGCTGCCGGTGTAGTCCGGGGAGGCCAGTGTCCGTTCGGCGGTCTCGGCCATGCCAGCCATGGTCGGGCCGGCCAACTGCACGCCAGGTTGCAGCGAATGGCAGGCGGTGCACACGGGAATGGCGGTGCGGAACAGGTGCTCGCCCTGGGCACGCGGATCGCTGTCCGCGCTCACCGGGCGCACGTCCTGCGCCTGTGCCACGCCGGCGTCGGCGCCTTGTGCGGCAACATTGACGGCGCCGCCGGTGACCAGAATCGGCCGCGGTGGCCAGCCCTGGTTGTCAACATTGGCGACCCAGTCCAGGAACTGGATCAGGTTGTGGATCTCTTCTTCGCTCAGGTTCTGCGTCGGCATCAGGCGGCGATGGCGCTGCTCGTCATAGAACCGGGAGGGATCGCGCATGTAGGCCTTCAGGTAGGCCTCGCCGCGATGCTGGGTGATCTTGGTCAGGTCCGGCGCGTAGTAGGCGCCTTCGCCGAACAGGGTGTGGCAGTTGATGCAGTTGTACTTGTGCCAGACATCCTTGCCGTGAGTGACCTCCGGCGTGATGTTCTCCGCGTTGGTCAGATCACCAAAGCGCGTGTGGCTGTGCAGGGTCAGACCGATGAAGGCCACGACGGCAAAGCCGGTCGCGACGATGGCGAAGATACGGGATTGCCGCTTGTTCATGCCTCCCCCCTTTCAGACGTCAGACTGCGATTGATGACCAGTTCGAGATCGCGATGAAACCGGCGTAGACCACGGCTGTTGCCATCAGCAGCAGCACCACGAATCCAAGCCACCGCAACGGCGACACCCAGCTTGTCTGTTTCATAGGACTGATCCGGTTACGACGGTAGGCCGCGCCGATAATGGCCAATGCCCCGTGCGTTTGTCCAGTTGAATTGTTGTGCGTCACAACAATCGATAGTCATCTGGGGCGAATTGGAAACACGGCGCCGTTGCCGAGCCGAAAGCGATCATCGGCAACTGTCCAGCGCCTGGGGTTGGGCGATGCGAAGACGAGTACGACACCGCGGCGTGCCCTGTGTCAAGCGGCCTGGAATGCCGTAGCATTCCCGACACGCAGCAATAGGGGACAACCGGTGTACAGCGGATTGGCGAATTTCATCCAGACCCATGCAGAAGCCATCATCGAGCAGGCGGTGTCATTCGCCCGGCGCGAGCAGATGGGCCACACCATGACCGAGGAGGACCTGCGCGATCACCTGCCCGAAATCCTGCAGACCATCGTCGCCGACCTGCGCACGTCACAGACCCGCGCCGAATCCGTCGAAAAATCCGAAGGCCGGGCACCGGTCGAGCCCGACCTGCTCCGGTCACCGGCCGGCACCCATGCCGTGCACCGGGCGCACAGCGGTTTCAGCATCGACAGCCTGGTGGCCGAGTACCGCGCCATGCGCTCGGCGGTGCTGCGGATGTGGGCGGAATCGCCGGATCCTGTGATCCGCAATGACGAGATCACCCGCTTCAATGAGGCCATCGACGAGGCCGTGGCCGAATCGGTCCGCCACTACTCGCAAGAGGTCGATCGTTGGCGCAACATTTTCCTGGGCGTGCTCGGGCACGACCTGCGCAGCCCGCTCACCGCCATCATGGTGGCCTCGGAAGTGATTGCCCGCATGGCCGTTGACGCGCCGCTGGCCAATGTCGCCCAGCGGCTGGTCAACAGCGGCGAGCGCATGCGCGAACTGCTCGACAAACTGCTGGTGTACAACCGCGCCCAGATGGGCATCGGCCTGGAAGTGGAGCGCGAGGATGCCGACCTGGCGCAGGCCTGCCGGGAAGAGATCGAGCAACTGCAGGAAGCGATGCCACACGCCCGCATCCACCTGGATGCGCCGACGTCTGCACGTGGCTGGTTCGATGTCCGCAGCGTCTGCGAGGCGCTGACCAACCTGGTGGTCAACGCTCACAAGTACGGCTCGCCCGGGGCGGAGATCCAGGTGGAACTGCGCGATCAGGGCGAGGGCATCGAACTGTCCGTGGCCAACCAAGGCGACACCATCCCGGCCGAAACATTGCACCTGTTGTTCGAACCGCTGCGCCGCGGCGGCGTCGTCCAGGATGGCGCCATGGAGCGCGCCAGCCTCGGGCTGGGCCTGTTCATCGTCAGCCAGATCGCCGAGGCCCACGGCGGCGGCATGCGCGCCGAATCCGCCAACGGGCGGACTATCTTCACCATGCATCTGCCGAAGGGCTGACTCTTCTCACTCACCGAAATAGTCGCTGTCCACCTTTGGAATGCTTATCCGTTGTGCCGTGATCCCGACCTCGTAGTCCATCATCAATTCGGCCAGCATCAGGCCGTCAATCAGTACGATCCTTTCAACCGAGCGGGCAAAGTCGACTGCTTGCGGCGTGAACGACGATGTGCTGAGGAAGACTCCCTTGTTTGCACGTTGGCCCGCCAGGGCGCCATAGAAGCCCTGGATGTCCGGGCGGCCGACGACGCCTTGCCATCGCTTGGCCTGCACGTACACCTTCTCCAAGCCAAGACGGTCGAGCGAAATGATGCCGTCGATGCCGCCATCGCCGCTGCCGCCCACGCGCTGCAGGTCACTGCGGCGCGTCCCGTAGCCGAGCTTGTGCAATACATCCAGGACGACAATCTCGAAGTATTTTGGCGTCACCTGTGCGAGCAGTTCCAGCAAATCCGCGCTGACGGAATCCCTGATTTCCTTGACGGCTGCCTGAAGTCGGTCATCGGGACTTTGCAGCTCTTCGAAAATGGGTGTTGCGGCGCTGGCAACCTCGGCGGACTCGGGACGCAGACGAACGTCAAGGTAGCTTCGGGCAATCTCCTTGATCTGTTCGGCTGACAAAGCTGCAGGGTTGCGGCGAACAAAATCCTGGCCGGCTTCAGTAAGCATCCATAGGCCGCGCTTGGGACTTGAAGACAGGCCAGCACGTTTCAGTCGGTCGTGCGCCCACCCGGCCCGGTTGTTGTAAAGAGGCTGCCCGGTGGGCACCGTCAGTTGCCGATCTTCATCAGTCAGGCCCAGCGCATCAGCCGCAGCCTCGTGTGCGTCGCGGCCGCGGGCGCCCTCGGGATTTCGCGCCAGATATCGAAGCACGGGTTCAATGAAATGGTCGTAGGTTGGCACTGTCATCGGCATCAGTCCTGATGGAGAAGTTCACCCCTGCTCCCGCGCGCAGCAATGGCATGGCGGCGGAATCGCGGCGACATCGGCCTTTCCTGTGCCGGCGAATGCCCCAACGTGGAAGCATACGTCATGGCTGAGCCGGTGCTTGCAGCCAAGGTGCCTTATACCGGCACCGGCGAGATCGCCAACAAGCCGCGGCGATGATCTGGATCAGGGCACAGCCAGCCGGCCGGGAGGATACTGGCTGCCATGGCCAGTCCCCGCTCGAATCCAGTTGCTCCCAATCCAGTTGCACCCAATCCAGTGGCTTCCGGCCCGGCGCCTGCCGGTCCCGCTTCGGCCGGCCTGTCACCGGCAATCCTGACGACGGCGCCGCACCGGCTGCTGTTCTTCGTCGGTGTGGTCAATGTGCTCGCCGGCATGGCCTGGTGGACGGCGTGGCTGGTGGCCCTGCGCTGGCAACTGTTTCCCATGCCGCAACCGCCGGTGCCGGCCGGTTGGGGCCATGCCTTCGTGATGACCTATCAGGTGCTGCCGCCATTTATCTTCGGCTTCCTGTTGACGGTATTTCCGCGCTGGCTAGGCCTGCCCTCCTTGTCGGTCTGGCATTACCTGCCGGTCGGGCTGGGTCTGCTCGGTGGCCAGTTGTTGACCCTGATCGGGCTGTGGGGCTTCCCCCATGTGCTGTTCGTCGGCCTGGTGTTCACCATCGCCGGCTGGACTGCCGGCCTGGCGGTGCTGGCGCCGCTGCTGTGGCGCGAGCGCGGCCGCACCTGGCATGCGCGCAGTGCCTTTGCTGCCATGACCCTGGGTTGGTTCGGCCTGTTGATGTTCTTTGCATGGCCGTTCAATCCCGATCAGGGCTTGCTCGGCTTTGCCTCGTTCAAGGTCGGCGTCATCGGTTGCCTGTTGCCGGTGTTTTTGACCGTGTGCCATCGCATGGTGCCCTTTTTCGCCAGCAACGCCGTGCCCGGCTACCAGCCGTGGCGGCCGATGTGGCTGCTGGTGGCATTGTGGGCGGGCCTGATGGCGCACCTGGCGCTGGAGCTGGTGCACGCCTACGACTGGCTGTGGCTGGTCGATGCGCCGCTGTTCGCCTTGACCAGCCTGATGCTCTGGCGCTTCTGGCCGCGCGGGCCGATGCCGGGCCTGTTGCGGGTGTTGTTCCTGGGTCTGTGCTGGCTGCCGTTCGCCTTCGCCTTGTTCGCGGTGCAGAGCCTGGTGCTGGCACTGACCGGTGAATTTGTTCTGGGCCGGGCGCCGGTGCATGCCTTGGCCGTGGGCTTTTTCGGCAGCCTGCTGGTGGCCATGGTGACCCGGGTCAGTGCCGGACATTCCGGCCGGCCGCTGGCCATGGATGGCACTGCCTGGGCCGCGTTCGCGGTGATCCAGTTGACTGCCGTGGTGCGCATCCTGGCCGAGCTGCAGAACGATGTCTGGGCCTGGCAGGCGGTCGCCGCCGGTGCCTGGCTGCTGGCCTTCTCGCCCTGGGTACTGCGCCTGGCCGGCATCTATCTGCGGCCGCGGGTCGACGGCCGGCCTGGCTGACGCGTATTGCAGGCCAGCGGCAATGATTGAGTACTACCTGCCGATCAAGCATCTGCATATCGCCGCCGTGCTGGCCAGCGTGACGCTGTTCTCGCTGCGCGGGGCGGCGATGCTGGCCGGCTCACGGCTGGCCGGGGCGACGCCGGTGCGCTGGCTCAGCTACGGCATCGATACCAGCTTGCTGATTGCGGCATTGATGCTGCTGGCAGTGCTGCACCTGAACCCGTTCACCACGCCCTGGCTGGCGATGAAGCTGGCGCTGCTGCTGGCCTACATCGTGCTGGGCAGCCTGGCGCTCAGGCGCGGTCGAACGCGCGCCCGACGCGCGCTTTGGCTGCTGGCCGCGCTGGCGGTTTTCACCTTCATGTACGGCGTGGCGCGGATGCATCATCCGGCCGGCTGGCTGCTGTTGCTGGGCGCCGGATGAAGCGCTTGGCTGTCCAGCGCAAGCCGGGCTTGCGGCGATGATCGCCAATCCGCTGCTGCGCCTGCTGGTGCTGGCGGTCGGCTGGCTGGCGGTGCTTCTGGGCATGATCGGCGTGATCCTGCCGCTGTTGCCGACCACGCCATTCCTGCTGCTGGCGGCCGGCTGCTTTGCCCGCGCATCGCAGCGTGCCCGGCGCTGGCTGCTGGCGCTGCCGGTGTTCGGACCGGCGGTGAGCGACTACCAGGCCGGCCGCGGCGTCGCCCTGTCGATCCGCCTGCGCGCCATCGCCCTGGTCTGGATCGGCATCGGCACCACGCTGATCTGGTTCGTTGACGGCCTCGCCCTGCGCGGGCTGCTGGTGTTGATCGCGGTATCGGTGAGCCTGTTCCTGCTCAGCCTGCGCGGGCCGGCGGTGGCTGATATCGACGAGCGACCCGGCGATCGTCTGCGCTAGCACGCCGGCACGGCGGCCAGACGTTGCAAGCACTGCCGGCGGAAACGACAACGGCCTGCCGAAAGGGCAGGCCGTTGCCTGTGCAGCCGTGGCGAAAACTCAGTCGCCGCGGCGCTCAGCCAGCACCTGGCCGGCAGCCTGGAACTCGCTGGTATCGCTCCATTGCGGCCAGTCATCGCTATTGGCGATGGCGTCGGCAACGTGGTGCAGGGCTTCCAGATCCTGGATCGCGCCGCGCATGTCCCAGTTCTCGTCGAACTCGTCGGCCGGCTTGTGGTAGCGGTCGCGGTTGTATTCGGCAGCCAGGCGCTGGCCGTACTCCACGCCATGCTCGACATGGTCGGGGCCGCCCTTGGCATACATCGCCGGCACGCCGTGCTTGGCGAAGTTGAAGTGATCGGAACGGAAGTAGAAACCGTTTTCCGGGGTTGGCTCGGGCACCACGCCGCGGTCCTGGGTCTGCGCCGCGGTCTTCAGGTAGTCGTCCAGGCTGGTGTTGCCGTAGCCGACCACCACCATGTCCCGGCTGGGACCAATCATGCTCATCGCGTCGATGTTGATCACCGCCGCAGTCTGCTCCAGCGGCAGCACCGGGTTTTCGGTGTAGTAACGCGAGCCGAGCAGGCCGGACTCTTCCAGGGTCACCAGCAGCAGGATGATCGAGCGCTGCGGCGGGGTCTCCAGACTGGCGAACAGCTCGCCGATCTCGAGCACGCCGGCGACGCCAGTGGCGTTGTCGATGGCGCCGTTGTAGATGCCATCACCGCCGGGCGCCGAGAAGCTGCGGCCCAGGTGATCCCAGTGGGCGGAGAACAGCACGTACTCGTCCGGGCGCTCGCTGCCTTCAATGATGCCGATGACATTGTTGGAACTGGCATGGCGGATCTGGTTCTTGATCGTGGTCGAGACCCGGGCCTCCAGCGGCACGGCCTGGAAGCCACGCTGCTTGGCGGCGGCCATCTGCGCGGCCAGGTCCTGGCCACTGGCGGCGAAGATGCGCTCGGCGGATTCGCCGGAGATCCAGCCTTCCACGTCCAGCTTGCGATCGCCCTCGGCGGCCGGCAGGTCGTACTGCGGACCAGACCAGCTATTGCGCACCACATCCCAGCCGTAGGAGGCGGCGGCGGTCTCGTGGATGATCAAGGCACCGGCGGCGCCCTGACGGGCGGCCTCTTCGAACTTGTAGGTCCAGCGGCCGTAATAGGTCATGGCGCGGCCGCGGAACGGCGTCTCGGCACCTTCGGCGGCGTCGTGGTCGGGATCGTTGACCAGCACCACCACGGTTTTGCCGGTGACATCGATGCCGGCGTAGTCGTTCCAGTTCTGCTCCGGCGCATTGATGCCGTAGCCGACGAAGACCAGCTCGCTGTCGGCCAGCGCCGCTTCGGGCACGGTCTGGCGCGTGCCCACGACCATTTCGTCGCCATAGGCGAAGTCATGGCTCTGGCCGTCGGCGAATTCCACCTTCAGCGTGGTGTCCGGGCTGCCGGTGATCTCCACCATCGGCACCGACTGGAACCAGCTATCGCCATTGCCGGGGCGGGCGCCCAGGCGCGTGAGCTGGGCCACCAGGTATTCGGTGGTCAGGCGTTCACCGGCACTGCCGGGGCCGCGACCGCCGAAGGCGTCGGAGGACAGGATGCGGATGTGCTCGGCGAAGTCTTCGGCGGTGATCTGCGCGCTGAACTCATGGTCGGTAAGCGTGGCCGGATCAGGCGTTGCTTCGGTGTCGGCGGCGGTCGTTTCCGCTTCCGGCGGCGCCGCCGGGGCGGACGTATCCTGTGCAGATTGGCCGCAGGCGGCCAGCAGGACTGCGCTCAGGGCGCAGGTCAGGGCGAGATGGCGCATGGGGTTCCCTCTTGGTTTCGTGTCTTTGCGGGCGGGCCGGCCCTGCGACGTTGCCGCAGGCGGCGGGCAGGGCAGTCAGCATGAAGCTGCCCGGAGTATAACCGGGCCGTTCCGGGCCGTCGGGGCCGTTGTCCGGAGCAGGCCAGTGCCTGGAAATGACCACCGGCACGGGTGGCCCGGGCGACACGCGTGGCAACATGTTCGGGCCAATTGGCCGCGGCAAGCTGAACGCAGCCCGGTGCCAGGATGGCTGGTTATCCCCGCAGGCGCGGGCCGCCATGGTCAGATGATGTCTGGACACAGTGGTCGGCGGCGCGTAGATGCAGGCCGCCGTTACGCGTACAGGAGGTGAGGACAATGCAGGTTATCGATATCACAGGGCGTTGCCTGCGGGCACGCAGTTTCGCGTCGGTCTGGCTGGTTCTGGCGCTGGCAGTGGGTGTGGCCGCTGTGCCGGAGTTTGCCGCGGCACAGGACGCCCAGCAGCAGGGCAATCCGGCCATCTTCCAGAGCGAGGCCTTCCTGGCCGGGCATCCGGATGTGCGCTGGCGCCTGCAGGGCCTGCGCGAGCAGGAGCGCGGAAATCATGAGCGTGCCTTCCGCGCCTTCCAGCGCGCCGCCCGCCATGCCGACAAGCCGTCGCAGGCGGCGGTGGCGGAAATGCTCTGGCAGGGCACCGGCGTGCGCCGCGACCGGGCGCTGGCCTATGCCTGGATGGACCTGGCCGCCGAACGGGGGCAGCAGACATTTCTCGCCTGGCGCGAGCAGTACTGGCAGGAACTGGATGAGGCCGGACGCGAGCGCGCCGTGGACGTGGGGCAGGCGGTTTATGCCGAGTATGGCGACGAGGTTGCCAAGCCGCGCCAGGAACGGGTCATGCGTCGGGCGCGCCGCGATGTCACTGGCAGCCGCACCGGCATGGCCGGTTCCATGCTGGTGGTGCCGATCGAGTCGGGCGTGGGCCAGACCTCGATGGAGGCCAGCCGCGTCTACGACCCCAGGTACTGGGATCCGGAGCAGTACTGGCAATGGCAGGATCAGACCTGGGAGCAGATGCAGCAGGGCACGGTGAACGTGCGGCCGTTGCAACCGCTGGAAGACTGAAGATCGTTGTCAGCGACGATTTTCGGGCCGACACGCTGACGCCGGCCGCTGGTCGCAGCCGGCGCTTGGCCGACACCTGAGATGAGTGCGAACACAGACGTGATCGGGACGACTCCCCCGCGCCAGGCAAACCGCCACCTGCAACGATGGCGGGTTGCGATGCTGGTTGCCTGCCTGGCGACCATGCCGGCGCTGGCGGCTGAGCCGGAGGCGCCGCGCGGAGACAACGAGGCCATCGTCCACAGCGAAGCCTTCCTGAGCGGGCATCCGGACCTGCGCTGGCGCCTGTACGGGCTGCGCGAACAGGACAAGGGCGAGCACGAGCGTGCCTTGCGCTATTTCAAGCGTGCCGCCCGTTATGCCGACAAGCCGTCGCAGGCGGCGGTGGCCGAGATGCTCTGGCAAGGCACCGGCGTCGCCCGCGACCGGCTGCTGGCCTATGCCTGGATGGACCTGGCCGCCGAGCGTGGGCAGCCAAAGTTCATCGGCTGGCGCGAGTCGTACTGGCAACAGTTGGACGAGGCCGGGCGGGAGCAGGCGTTGGCGGTCGGGCAGGCGGTCTATGCCGAGTATGGCGATGACGTTGCCAAGCCACGGCAGGAGCGGGTGATGCGTCGCGCCCGGCGCCAGGTCACCGGCAGCCGCACCGGCATGGCCGGTTCCCTGCTGGTGGTGCCGGTGGAGGATGGCCACGCCCAGTCCTCGATCGACGGCAGCCTGTTCCACGCGCCCAAATACTGGGATCCCGAGCAGTACTGGTATTGGCAGGACGAGATCTGGGACCAGTTGCCGCAGGGCATCATCGAGGTACTGCCATTGCGGCCACTGGAAGACGACGAGCCGGGCGATCCCTGAGGGCCGAGACCGGGATCGACGCCGGCACCGGTGCCGGCTGCGAAACCCGCTTCGAAACAGACCTTTCGCCGGTGGCCATGGCGGCGCCGGCCACCCTGCTTGCCAGTGCCGCAAGCAACTGAGCCCGCGGCCAGCACAGCCCGGCGCTCGCGCATCCTGCCTATACTTGCCCATTTTCCGGCCTGATCGACCGGCGCAAGCTGGCGCCCGATTCCGGCCCGACCCGGCAAGGAAACCTGCATGAAAGCCACCGGCCTGCGCATTCCGCACACCCTGGTCCTGCTGTTCGCGATGATGGTGGTCGCCTGGCTGCTGACCCTGGTGCTGCCCCAGGGCGGCTTCGAGACCATCGCCAACGAGCAGGGTCGCGAGATGGTGCTGCCCGGCACCTATGCCGAGCATGACGAGCGCACCTGGCTGGCGCCCTGGACCCTGCTGACCGTGATCCCGCATGCCCTGGCCGACGCTCAGGGCATCATCTTCTTCGTCTTCATCATCGGCGGCGTGCTCGCGGTGGTGCGCAGCACCGGCGCCTTCGACGCCTTGATCGGGCGCATCCTGGAGCGGGTCGGCACCCGGCCCGGCGTGCTCATCGGCTCCGGGCTGATGCTGTTCGCGGTCGCCTCGGGCACCATCGGCATGGCCGAGGAATACATACCTTTCGTCGCCATTTTGATTGCCCTGTGCGTGGCCATGCGCATGGATGCAATAACCGCCATGGGCATCATGATCTGTGGCTACGCCATCGGCTATGGCACGGCGCCGATCAATCCCTTCACCGTGCTGGTGGCCCAGGACGTGGTCGGCCTGCCGCCGACGTCGGGCTGGGCGGTCCGGGTGCTGCTGCTGCCATTGTTCGCGGTGATCGGCTTCCATCATGTCTGGCGTTACGCGCAACGGGTCCGCGCCGATGCCGCCGCCAGCCTGGTGGCCGATGTCGCCGCCGCCCAGCACCCGTTGCCGGGCGAGTATCCGGCCATGACCGGCGCCCATCGCGCGGTGCTGGCGGTGCTGGTGGCCGGCATCGCCCTGCTGGTCTGGGGCATCGCCCGCTGGGACTGGTATCTGGCAGAACTGTCGGCGGTGTTCCTGGGCGTGGGCATCGTCACCGCCGTGGTCGCCCGGCTCGGCGCCGACGCCACCGCGCGCACCTTCGCCATCGGCGCTGCCGAACTGACCACCACGGCGCTGCTGATCGGCTTCGCCCGCGCCGTCGCCATGCTGCTGGAGGACGGCCAGGTGCTGCACACCGTGGTCCATGCGCTGTCGATCCCGCTGTCGGCGGTCGGCGCCGAGCTGGCCGCAGTCGGCATGCTGGTGATCCAGACCGTGATCAACCTGTTCATTCCCTCCGGCAGCGGCCAGGCCCTGGTGGCGATGCCGATCATGGGTCCAATCGGCGATATCGTCGGCGTCAGCCGCCAGGTGGCGGTGCTGGCGTTCCAGTTCGGCGACGGCTTTTCCAACATGATCGCGCCCACCAACCCGGTGTTGATGGGTATTCTGGGCATCGCCGGCATCCCCTACGACCGCTGGTTCCGCTTCGTCCTGCCGCTGTTCGCCAAGGTGATGGCGCTGGGCGCGGTGGTGCTGGTGCTGGCGGTACTGACCGGTTACCAGTGACCTCGGCCTGTGGCGTCTGAGGAATATGGAAAACGCACCACGGCAGGTTAACCTTCACGTTCGGCAGCCACACCATGCGTCAGTTGAATCAGAGATTACTGAAAATGGCTCGTGTAGGATCGATCGAAATGAATGGATCAATTAAGCGTCTGGTTGCCATTTTTATCCTAATACTGGTACTGGCTGTCATTGGGTTTATTGCGTCAGGCCTTTACTACACTCCTTCGTCGCAAGTTGAAGCGCCGGCAGGGCTGGTTGAGCCGATTGCAGTACAGCCGCTCCAGTCAACTGACAACGAAGACATTGCCCGAGCAGACGGCTCGGAGTTGGCCTTTACCACATTTTCCGAGCCGGCTCCTAATGAAGCCACACGTACAAGCCAATACGCCAGCTCGATTCCACGCAGCACTTTGCAGGTTGAGCGATCCTTGTTGACCCAGGCCGGCGTCGATATGGATGTAGCTGCTGTCTACCTCAAGGGTGACAGCTTCCATGGGCTGATCGACCAGTTGGTCGAGCAAGGCTACAGCGAACCCCAGGCGATCGACCTCACTGATCTGTACACGATGTCGTTGCAAGCCGCTAACATCGCAGCGCCTGACGTGAGCATTCATCGGCTGGCCTGCGGCCTGAAACTGTGCGTGCTCTCTGCTCATACGTCGGCGGAAGAGGCATTTGATCCGTGGTTCGGCAAGTTTCTTTCTAACCCAACGGCCAAGGTCTATTCCGTAGGACGGTATGACAAAGTGATGGCTGATGGAGTGGTTGAACATCGGCTGTTGTTCTCCACGGATCCAGAAAACAACGCGGCGGAAAGGCGCATTGACAGCGGCTGACAGCAAGCGCGACCGATCAGGCCGACGCCTGCAAGTGCCGTTACCCGGTAATCATTTCACATTACTGTCCAATCCGATTTAGTGAGGTCATTTTCATGAACCGTCAAATTCTTTCAATGCATTTGTTGGCTCCAGCCTTAGCAACACTATTCGCTGCCGTTTTCACAGCAGATATTGCCGTTGCGCAGCGTACCGATGCGGCTGTCCCTACCTGGCAGGCAGCGGCGAATCACGACGCAGCGGCCGATCAAACCGCTGGCGAACCGCGCGGTTTCAATGTCCATGATCTGGTGGCGCTGGAGCGGGTGGCCGATCCGCAGTTGGCGCCCGAAGGCGATACCGTGGTCTACACGCTGCGCCAGACCGATCTGCAGGCCGATCGCGGCGTCACCGGCCTGTGGGCCCTGGACCTGGGCACCGAGCGCGCCACGCCGCGCCGCCTCAGCGCCGAGGGCGAGGGCTGGAGCTCGCCGCGCTTCGACGAGGAAGGGCGCCTGTATGCCACCAGCGCCCGCGGCGGATCGAACCAGGTCTGGCGCCTGAACCTGGCCGGCGGCGAGCCGGAGCAGGTCAGCGATTTCCCGCTGCCGGTGGCCAGCTACGGCATCAGCCGCGACGGCAGCCGGCTGGCGGTGGCCTTCGATGTGTTCCTTGATTGCGACAGCCTGGCCTGCACCGTTGAACGGCTGGAGCAGCGCAACCAGGACCAGGCCAGCGGCCACATCTACGAATCGCTGTTCGTGCGCCACTGGGACAGCTGGAAGGATGGCCGGCGCATGCAGTTGTTCGTGGCCAGCATTGGCGAGGACGGCAAGGCCAGCGGCGAGCCGGTGCGCGTCAGCCAGGGCCTGAACGGCGATGTGCCGACCCGGCCCTTCGGCGGCGATGGCGATTTTGCCTTCAGCGCCGGCGGCCAGAACATCTATTTCGTGCTGCGCGACGCCGATGCCGCGATCGAGCCGGCGTCGACCAACCTGGACATCTGGCAGGCGCCGGTCGACGGCAGCGCGCCGCCGCTGAACCTGACCGCGGCCAACGAAGGCTCGGACTTTGCGCCGGTGGTGTCACCCGATGGCTGGACCCTGGCCTACCTGTCGATGGCGCGACCCGGCTTCGAGGCCGACCGGCACCGGATCATGCTGCGCGACCTGGCCTCGGGCGAAGTGCGCGAGCTGGCCGCCGACTGGGATCGCTCCGCCAATACCCTGGCCTTCGCCGCCGACGGCAAGACCCTGTACGTGACTGCCAACGAGCGTGGCCAGAACCCGCTGTTCGCCATCGACATTGAAAGCGGCCAGGTCAAGCGGCTGACCGGCCCCGGCCATGTTGCCGGCGTCACCGTCGGCGAGGCGGGCATCGTCCATGGCCTGCACGATCTGTCGGCGCCGACCGACCTGTACCTGCTGGCCGGCGATGGCGATGCGCCACGCCGGTTGACCCGGCACAACCGCGAGCGCCTGGCCGATGTCCGTTTCGGACCGGCCGAGCAGTTCCATTTCCCCGGCTGGAACGATGAGACCGTGCACGCCTACGTGGTCAAGCCCTGGAACTTCGAGGAAGGTCAGCGCTACCCGGTCGCCTTCATCATCCATGGTGGCCCGCAGGGTTCGATGGGCAACGGCTGGCACTACCGCTGGAACCCGCAGACCTATGCCGGCGCCGGCTTCGCCGTGGTATTCGTCGATTTCCACGGCTCCACCGGCTACGGTCAGGCGTTCACCGATTCGATCAGTGGCGACTGGGGCGGCAAGCCGCTGGAAGACCTGCAGAAGGGCTGGGCGGCGGCGCTGGAACGCTATGACTGGCTCGATGGCGAGCGCGCCTGCGCCTTGGGCGCCTCGTATGGCGGCTACATGGTCAACTGGATCGCCGGTGTCTGGAACGAGCCGTGGAAGTGCCTGGTCAACCACAACGGCGTGTTCGACAACCGCGCCATGTACTTCAGCACCGAGGAGCTGTGGTTCGTGGAGTGGGAGCACGGCGGCGAGTACTGGAACAGCGCCGAACAGCACGAAAAGCACAACCCGGTGAACCATGTCGGCGACTGGCAGGTGCCGATGCTGGTGGTGCAGGGCGAGAAGGATTTCCGCATCCCGGTCACCCAGGGCCTGTCCACCTTCACCGCGCTGCAGCGTCAGGGCATCCCCTCGCAGCTGCTGTACTTCCCCGACGAGAACCACTGGGTGCTCAAGCCGGCCAACCTGGTGATGTGGCACGACACCGTCAACGGCTGGCTGCAGCGCTGGACGCAGGCGCAGTGAGCGGTTTTTCATGAAGCGCTACCGGTCGGGGTGAGCAATGGTCACCCGGCTGATCCGGCGATTTTTCGGGAGGGCGACCACCAGCCCCACCGATGATTCCGGGCCGGGCATCCCGCTGAGCCAGCCGCTGGGGCATTTCTATTCGCCCCTGGTCGACCCGGCCAGCCTGAACCCGGAACGGTTGTGGCCGGCGCAATTGCATGACCCGGCCGGCATCGATTTCAACGATGCCGGCCACGCGCAGCTTCTGGACGAGTGGTTCCCGCGTTTCCTGCCAGCCTTCGATTACCCCGAACACGGCGACGATGAATCCGAAGCCCAGGCGCAGTTCCATGTCCGCAACTCCCAGTTCAGCTGGCTGGATGCGCGGGCGCTGTTCGTGCTGCTGCAGGCCTGGCGGCCGCGCCAGGTGATCGAGGTCGGCTCGGGCTATTCGACCCTCCTCATGGCCGACGTCAACAAGCGCTTCCTGGCCGGCCGGGCGGCGATCACGGCGATCGAGCCGTATCCGCGCCCGTTCCTGCACAGCCTGGGCGGGGTGCAACTGCTGGAGCAAAAGATCCAGGAGGTCGATCCGGCGGTGTTCGATTCGCTGGGCGAGAACGACATCCTGTTCATCGACTCATCGCATGTGGCCAAGACCGGCAGCGACGTCAACCACCTGTTTTTCCAGGTGCTGCCGCGCCTGCGGCCGGGCGTGAAAGTGCATGTGCACGATGTCTTCCTGCCCGCCGAATACCCGCGCGAGTGGGTGCTGGACGAAAACCGCAGCTGGAACGAGCAGTACATGCTGCAGGCGCTGCTGATGTACAGCCGGCGCTTCCGTATCGTGTTCGGTTCCATGTACGCACACCTGCGCTATCCCGAACGCCTGCAACGTGCGCTGGGCCGGCCCGGGTTCGGCGGCGGCAGCCTATGGCTGGAAGTGATGGCCGATCCGAAGGCATAGCCGGCGCCTGGCGTTGAGACAATGCCGATCACAGCGCCAAGAGGGCCGCAGGGGTCATGTCACCTCTACCCTCACCAGGGCTCAGAAGTGCCCCAGCACGCCCAACTTTCGCGCGTGCTGCTCGAGCCTGCGATAGATGAGCACCCCAAGAGCAAGGTAGCAGGCGGAGTTCAGGGCGATTACGGCGAAAACTTCCGGTCCCAGCGCCGTGCCCGCCGCCGACGCCCGGGCGGCCGCGGCGCCGAACGCAAACGGAAGCAAGGCCAGCGCATTCATCGGGTAGGCCGGCAACGCCATCAACCCCAGTACCAGCGGGAAAGCGGCTACCTGGATGCCGGTACCTTTCTTCGACAGCAACAGGACGCCAGCCAGCGCGAAGCCGACCCCGAGCAGGGAAGGCGCTGCCAGGAGCGCAGCGGCCAAGGTCGGAATATAGGGAATCTCGAGCCGCCCGCCGGTGACCACCTCGATGACCATGAGCGTGACTACAAGCATGAGCAGGCCACCGCCAAGCTGCAACAGCGCTCTGACCGCCAACAGTGTGCCCAGCGGCAGCGGTGCAAGACATATCTGTTCGAGCGTGCGTTGCTCGGTCTCCTCGGCCACATCACCCATCGCCCCGCCCATGGCCGTAGTGGCAAAAAGCCACACGGCAAAGCCGACGATGATTCCATCCACCGAACCGGATTCGAGCGTTCCCCCGCCGACCGAAAGGACGGTGAAGATCAGTCCCCCGAACAGCACCAGCACCAGACCCAGGCTCAGCACCGCCTCGAACCAGTAACGCCTGAGCAGAAGCACGTTGCGACTGATCTCGTTGTAAAGATGATTGAACAATCGCATTACCCGATCTTCCCGGATTCGGCTTTGTCTTCGCCGATCAAACGACGGTACTTTTCGTGCAGCGAGATCTTGCGCAGCTCGATTCCCTGGAACTCCTTCAGGCAGGGCTGCAGCGCTGCCAGTACCTCACAGGCCTGCTGGTGATCGCGCAGGGGTAGTTGGCCGGACAGATCCGACGACATCTGCCACGCCGAATCCAGGGCGAGTGACCGGATGGCATCATTGAGCCGGTCCAGGGCGGAAGGCGATCCTGTGTTGATCGACAACAGGTATTGGTGCGAGACGTTGAGCAGCTGTGTCTTCTGGCCGTCGAACACCTTCCGTCCCTCCCGGATGCAGACGATGCGCTGACAGAGCCGTTCGATGAAGTGGATGTCATGGGAGCTGACGACGAAGGTGGTGCCATGGCGGGCACCATGCCGGAGCAGTCGCTCCAGACTCTCGATGCCGAACAGGTCCAGCCCGAGCGTGGGCTCGTCGAGCAGGGCCAACGCCGGTCTATGGATAAGACAACCGAGCATCGCTGCGCGCAGTTTGTTGCCGGTTGAAAGCTGCCGCACCGGCGCTTTCACGTCGGTGACTTCAAGCAGCTCCGCCAGTTCATCAAAGTAGCGCCGGTCGAACTGGGCTTCACGCAAGCGGCAGAAGTACCGGGCATTTTCCAGTGTCGACAGTCTTTCGTAACAGGCCCCACGGCCCTCGAGCAGCACGCCGATTTGGCGGAGATTGTCGTTCAGCCGCATCCGGCCGATCGGTTTTCCGCGCCAGGTGAGCGTGCCCTGGTCGGCGGCACTGATCCCGGTCACCAGCTTGACGAAGGTCGTTTTGCCCGAACCATTGGGCCCCAGCAGTCCGACGATCTCACCGGCATCGACGCTCATGGAGAAGTCATGCAAGGCCACGACTTCCTGGCCTGCCCGTTGGTAAATCTTGCCCACGCCGGACAGTGAAAGCAGGTTGTTCGTCATTTCAGAACTCTCCATCGCATTGTCAAATCCACCAAGGCAAGGCTGATCAATGGGTTACACGGCTGGGCCGTGTACGGACGATAAGGCCCGGATGAGTGCGTGCCTACTTGGCGAAGAGTTCAGGGTGGCTGGCCATCGTTTCAGCGCCTGATGGGGCTTCATGCGTCAGCGCCTTGTGTGCGGCCGGCGCTGACTGTAAAGCACGGCGTAGCGGACCAGCATGTGCTCCAAGTCACGGCCTGACTGGACTGGATGGGGGGTCAGCGGGTTGCGACCGAAGCGCTCGACCATGCCCTTGGTTTGCGGTGAAGGCGAACGCCGACGTTGTCGTGCCCGGGCCAGGGCGGCCGGCGAGGCAAAAGACAGCCGACGCCACCGGCAGATGATCCACTGCCAGCCGGCGCGAGTTGCCCGGTGGGCATGACTATAATGCCCGCTTTGCCCGGATTTCCCCTGTCTGCAATGCAACCTGATCGATCATCGAGCACGCCATCGTCGGCGTCACTGGCGCAGGCCGGCCGGCGCCGCGGGTTGTGGTGGCTGGCGCTGGCGATGCTGGCGCTGCTGCTCGCCGGGCTGGCCTGGCAGGCGCTGCAGCGACCGCCCTCGTTCGATGGTGCGATGAACCTGCAGGTGGCCTGGTCGCTGGCCGAGGGCGAGGGCTACCGGCGCACCTATGGCGAGCGGCAGCCATTCCCCCGCGAAGTCCAGACCAACGTGCCGTTCATCGCGCCGGCGGCGCTGGTCTATGCCGTGTTCGGCATGGGCATCGCCCAGTCGCAGGTGGTGAACCTGCTGTACCTGCTCGGCCTGCTGCTGGTCTGTTACGCCCTGGTGCGGCGCCAGGCCGGGCCGGTGCCGGCGGCACTGGGCGCGTTGCTGGTGCTGGTGACGCCCGGCCTGACCCTGTATGGCCTGCGCGGCTATGGCGAGGTACCGGCGCTGTTCTGGGCCTTGCTGGCGCTGTACGCCTTCGGTGACGGCCAACGTCGACGCGGCGTCGTGCTGGCCGGGCTGTGCCTGGGCCTGGCGCTGGCGACCAAGACCGTGATGGCGATGACCTGCGCCATCTTCGCCGCCGGCTTCGCCCTGGTCGTGCTGGCACGCACCGGGGTCGCCTGGGCGCAGCGCTGGCGCCAGCTCGCTTGGCTGGCCGGGGCCGCGATCGTCCCGCAACTGCTGGTTGAGCTGTGGCGTCTGCTGGCGTTGGGTGGGTTGCCGGCCTGGCTGGGCTGGTGGCGGATCGAGCTGACTGCGATCGGCAAGCAGGCGGGCGTGGTGTCCGGCTACCAGGACACCACCGGCCTGGCGAGCAAGGTCGGCCAGCATCTGGATCTGCTGTCGCAGATGTACGGCCTGCCGCCCCTGCTCACCCTGGCCTGGTTGGCCGGGCCGCTGCTGCTGGCTGCTGTCCTGGCCAGCGGACTGCTGCCGGGCCGGCGGACGCGCGGCTGGCAATTCCATCATGGCTTGGTGTTGATGCTGATCCTTGCGGCGCTGGCGTACTTCGTCTGGTGGCTGGCGGTGACACCGACGCAGAAGGCTTGGCACCGGCGCATTCTGGACGGCAGCCTGATGTTGAATCTGTCATGGGTGCTGGTGGCGGCCTGGTGGTGGCGGGCACTGGCGCCGGAGGGCCGTGTGTATGCCTGCTGGCGCCGCGGCCTGGCCTGGCTGCCGACGGTCGCACTGGCGGCGTTGGCGGTGAATTTCTTCTTTACCGATTTGTCCGGACAACTGCGCCGCAGCACCGCTTACACCGGCTTCCACAGCCTGGTGGCCGCGCTGCGCGATCTGCCACAAGACGCCACGGTGGCCGGCATCGCCTGGTACTCGGCGCCGGCGCTGTCGCTGCTGGCGCAGCGGCCCCTGGTCGATTTCAACGATCTGATCGTGCCCTCGCTGGCAGCGGACCAGGCCGTTTATCTGGTCCGTGACCGGGTCACGCCGGAGTCGCATGCGGCGCGGATCCTGACCACCTACGCCAATGAGACCGTGGCCGACGCCGGCCGCGCCGGCCGCATCCATCGGTTGCACCTGGCCACAGCCAATCCGGAAACCTTCGCCGCGCCGGCCAGCGCCTCGATGTTGGAGTTCAACAGCGAATTAAAGGAGCCGTTGGCCGGCTTCTACCAGCCCGAGCGTGATGGCCGCTGGATGAGTTCCAACGCCTATGCGCGCCTGCTGCATCCGGCCGGCTCGGTGTTGGCGGTGGATGTTTACCTGCCGTCGCTGAGCCGTTACCGGCCGGCCGGGGAAGTGCAACTCCAGGTCTGGATCGATGATTGCCACATCGCCAAGCACACCTTTGCTGCCGGCGGCCTGCACGCGTTGCGCTTTGCCATTGCCCCCGCGTGCGGCCTGGCCGATGGCCAACCGGTGCTGGTACGGCTGGCCGGCAATGCCCTGATGAAGGGCAGCATCACCCGCGATGGCCGCGCCTTGTTCGCCAAGATGCAGCGCCTGGGTTTCGTCCCCGATGACACCCGGCCGGCGCGTCCCGATCAGGCCGACGGTGGCGCCGGGAGTCAGCCGGGTACGGCTGACATGGCGCCCGCTCCGGCAGCGGCAGCGGCGAAAGAGGAAGCGCCGGCGCGGGCAGCGCTGCTGCCGGCAGGCGGCTGATGATATTCCAGACGATGCCGGCGATTCCTGGCCCATCGTCACGACTCGGCCGGCACTGACGGCCGTTCAATCCCGCGCCGGCCTCTGCGCCCGTGCCAGGCGATCCAGCCACACCGCCAGGCCCTGGCTGTTGAGCTCGATGTCGATTGCCAGCAGCTCGCGTACCTGAGCCCGGGGCAGGGGCACGCCGTGGCGTTCGGCTCGCTGCAGATACAGTTCGGCCAGTTCTGCGCTGATGGCCGCATGTCGTGTCTTGGGATCATCGCGCCCGGCCTGGCGGCGGGCAATCGCGACCATGGCGTCGATCTGGTCATGCAGGTCGGCCGCGCGCGCCTGGACATCGCCGACACGGCCGTAATGGGTCAGATACATGGCTCGGGGCTGGAACGCGGCCATGCGCCGGATCGAATCGTGCAGCGGCTGCGGCTCGAACTGCACCGGCGATGTCGACGGCAGGGTGAAGGCACCGGCGGCACTGTCCAGCTCGCGGTAGGAAATGCCGAAGGTGTCGCCGGTGAAGAAGACATTGGCGGCGGCATCGTGGATGACGATGTGGTGGCGGGCATGGCCGGGTGCATCCAGGCACAACAGCGGTCGACCGGCTAGCGGCACAACGTGGCCGTCCGGGGCCAGCAGCACGCGTTCGGCCGGCACCGGCAGCACGCGGCCATGGTGGCGCAGCATCTGTTCCTCACCATAGACGGCCGTGGCGCTGGCGATCAGCCGCGAAGGATCGATCAGGTGCCGGGCGCCGCGTGGATGCACCACGGCCTGGGCCTTGGGCAGGTGCTGCAGCAGTTGCCCGGCGCCGCCGGCGTGATCCAGGTGGACATGGGTCAGCACCAGCCAGTCGACCTGGTCCGGGTTCAGGCCGACCTGCGCCAGTGCCGCCAGCAGGTGCGGCACGGCGTGGCCGGTGCCGCAATCGATGAACGCGGCTCGGCCATCGCCGACCACCAGGTAGGCAGCGTCAAAGCCGGGCCGCTCCAGGGCGGTGTCGATGGTGTGGATGCCGGGATCAGCGCTGGTCTGGGTCATGGTTCAGGACTGCCTTGCTCAAGCGCTGGCCGCTACCAGCGCGGCTGCGCGGTGATGCCGACGGCCTTGGTCGGCATGCCGATTTCCATGTAGATCTGGTCGCGCAGGGGCGGCAGCAGGCGCTCGACCGGGTCCAGCAGCCAGGCCAGACGACGGTAGCGATGCGGCAGGCGCAGGGCGCGTTCGATGCGCCAATCCGGCGACAGCAACTGGAAATAGCGGCGCAATTCGGCCAGCGAGAACTCGCGCCAGTGATGGCCCATGGTCGGCGTGGCCAGGATTTCGTCGACGCTCAGGCCGCCGCCGTGGCCGCGCAGAAAGCGGCTGATATTCCAGGCGCGGCCACGCAGGGCGTAATAGTTGGGCGTGGTCACGATGAGCACGCCGCCCGGCCGCAGCAGCCGGTACAGCTCACGCCACAGGGTGACCGGGTTGAAGGCCAGGTGCTCGATCACTTCCGACATCAGGATCAGGTCCTGGCTGTCATCGGCCAGGGCGGCAAGGCCGGCGGGATGTTCAAGGCTGTCATTGCGGCACAGGGAGATGCCGTGCTCGGCGGCCAGACCCTGGACGTGGCCGGTGTCGATGGTCTCGGGCACGTCCACCGCCGTCACCTCGAACCCGTTCAGGCGCCAGACCAAAGTCTGGTGCAGCCAATGCGAACCGATGTCCAGCAACTGGCCGCGCTGCTGGCCGCGCGGGCCGTCGCTGAAGGCCTGCCAGGTGCTGGCGATGCGGCGGTAATGCTGGGCCAGATAGCCGGCTTCGATGCCGCCATGGGCGGCGCACAGAGATTCCAGCCGCGCCAGCGTCGGAAGCCCGGCAGCCGGCGGCGTATCCGTCACCGTGCCGGGCCGGCCGTGCTGTCCACGCCGGGATCGGCCGTCGTGGCCGCTGCCTCTGGCGCGGTCAGCCACCACAGGCGCAGCAAGGCCAGATGTACCGGCACCAGCAACAGGCACCAATGCATGTTCTGCTGGATGAAGCCGGGCAGCGGCTTGCACACCAGAGCCAACGTCGCGCTGGCGGCGACCAGCACGGCCAGCGCGGTGCCCAGCCTGGCCAGACTACGGCTACGCGAGGTGAGCGAGCGGCGCAGTCGCGGCAGCCAGGCCAGTGCCAGCAGCAGGCTCAACGGGCTGAGCAGGAACAGGTTCTCGTTGCGGTGGGCGGCGATATGGTCGGTGCCCAGCCAGAGCAGCAGCAGGACCAGGCCGGCCAGCCCGAACAGCAAGTGCAGCACGGCGGCCAGTCCGGCCAGCAGCCGTCGCCGTGGCAGCGCAATCGGTTGCCGCTGCAGCCAGCTACCGTGCTCGCCGCTGCCTGAAACCAGGGTGCGTTGGCGCCGCGCCAGGCCGAGCAGGATGGCCGCAAGCGTCAGCCCGGTGATGGCGTAGGCCGGACGCAGGTCACGCGCGATTTCCGGCGGCGGTTGCGCCGAGCCCTCGTACCAGGCGTCCTCGGTGGCGACCAGCGGGCCGTGCTCGGTCTGCACCTCGCGCAGGTAGCGGCGCAGCATTTCCGGGATGAACATTTCTTCCCAGAAGCTCAGGCGGCGATCGGTGTCCGGGCCCAGGCCCAGATCAATGCCGGTGGCCAGCCAGAAATTGCCCTGGGCCAGGCGACGGGCATGCATGCGATAGGTGAATCCGCGCGAGCGGCTGCCGGTCTGGCTGTACAGCGCGCCGTCCAGGGCCTGGTCAATGGCATCGCGCAGCCGGGTCGAGCAGTTGGCGCGGAAGTATTCGTAGCGGTAGTCGCGATGTCCGGGCTGCACCGCCGTGACCAGCAGGTCGGCCAGGCGTTGCGCCTGTTCCGGCGCCAGCGCCAGTTGTTGCAGATGCACCGAGCGCTGCTCGTCGGCGTAGCCGGCCAGGTCGGATTGCGCCACCAGAGCCAGCGCCCGGTACAGCATGCGACCCTGCAGGAAGCGACGCAGAAAATGCGGCTGGTCGAAATCGAAATAGCCGAAGTTGAACGACAGCGCCTGGCTGCCATCGACCGGCTCGACAATCAGGGTGTTGTGGCCGAAGCGTTGCCAGTAGATGTCGCCGGGCGCGACCGTGGCCAGGGTGATGCCGGGTCCGGCTGTCGTCGCGCTTTCGGCCCAGGGCATTTCAGGCGCGGCATCGGGAGCGTCGGCCGGCGCTTGCGCGGTGGCTGCGCCGGCCACCAGGAACAGCATCGCCAGCAGCAAGCCGGCCTTCCTGGCCAACCAGGCTGCCGGCCTGCCCGGCCAGGCCTCAGGCATCGATGCGCAGGCGCAACTGGTGCACCCGTCGGTCGTCGGCTTCGGCGATCTGGAAGTGGAAGTCGTCGACCTGGACCACTTCACCGGCGCTCGGCACATGGCCGATGGTGGCCGTGACCAGGCCGCCGATGGTGTCGTAATCCTCGTCGGCCAGGTGCGAGCCGAAGTGCTCGTTGAAATCGTCAATCGGCGTCACCGCACTGACCAGATAGCCATCGCCATCGGGACGGATGTGCTCGTTCAGGGCATCGTCGGCATCGTGCTCGTCGTCGATGCGGCCGACGATCTGCTCGAGCACGTCCTCGATGGTGATCAGGCCGGAGACACCGCCGTACTCGTCCACCACCAGGGCCATGTGGTGGCGGCTGGCGCGGAACTCGTTGAGCAGCACGTTCAGGCGCTTGCTTTCCGGGATCAACACCGCCGGGCGGAGCAGGGGGCCAAGCGCGAAGTTGGTGCCGGACTGGTCGCTGGCGATCACCTTGATCAGGTCCTTGGCCAGCAGGATGCCGACGATCTCGTCGCGATCATCGCCGTAGACCGGATAACGCGAGTGGCCCGATTCGATCACCGTGGCCAGGACATCTTCGAAGCTGCAGTTGACCGAAACCGAGACCATCTGCGCGCGCGGGATCATGACATCGTCCACGCGCATGTCGGTGACGCGCAGGGCGCCTTCGATCATCGCCAGCGTATCCAGCGACAGCAGCCCGTTGCCCTGGGCCGTGCGCAACTCCTCGATGAGTTCTTCCCGGTTTTGCGGCTCCCCGCCGAGCAGGGTGCCGAGGCGTTCGAACCAGGATCGGTTTGCGGAGGGACTACTCGGAGGTTCGTCGTTCATCAGTTCTAGAAATGCGCCTCGGTGGGCACTGGCCGGCAGTTTACCTGATCGGCCAGTGCTTGCGCGCAAGCGGGCAGGGTCGCCGGCACCGGCAGACAGGTGCCAGCCAGTCGTTGGCGGCTGCTGCGCGCCCGGCGTCAGCGATAGGGATCGGCGATGCCCAGGCCGGTGAGCACGGTCACTTCCAGCGCTTCCATGGCGCTGGCCGATGCGTCGTCGTCGTGATCGTGGCCGAGCAGATGCAGCACGCCATGCACGCTCAGGTGGGCGTAATGGTCGCGCAGGCGCTTGCCCTGTGCGCTGGCCTCGGCCGCGATTACCGGCGCGCACAGGGCGATGTCGCCCAGCGGCACGGCAATGCCGGCGGGCAAGCCGGCGGGTAGCCCGCTGGCGAAAGACAGGACATTGGTGGCGTAGTCGCGGCCGCGGAAATCGTGGTTCAAGGCCCGGCCCTCGGTCTGGTCGACCAGGCGGATGGCCACTGACGCCGGGCCTTGATGGCCGGCGGCTGCCAGGGCGGCAGCGACCCAGCGGCGGAAGCTTGTGGCCGCGGGCAGGCCGCGGCGCGCCAGGCCGTAGCTGACATCGACCTGCACGGTGTCGTCGCGGTCCGTTGCCGGCGCTTGCTGAGCGTGGTTACCGCGACCGCTCATGGCGCCGAGGCCGTGCCGGTCATTGTTTGCTGCCGGTTGCTTGGTCATCAGTGAGCGGCTCGGCGTCGGTCGAGCTGCGGTCACTGCTGCTGTCGACCGGATCGGCAGCGGCGGCCGGCGCCGGGCTCGGGGCACGCATCGAACCAGGCTCGTCGCCGCTGTCATCCGCGTTGGCCGAGATCGCGCTCTGCGCGCTGCCGGCGTCATCGCGGGCAGTGTCTTCGCGGCCGCCACGTTCGAAGGCCTCGTAGGCGGTGACGATTTTGCGCACCAGCGGATGGCGCACGACATCCTTGCTGGTGAAGAAGGTGAACGAGATGCCTTCGATGTCGCGCAGGATGCTGATGACATGGCGCAGGCCCGAGGTCTGCTGCCGCGGCAGGTCGACCTGGGTGACATCGCCGGTGACCACGGCGATGGAGCCGAAACCGATCCGGGTCAGGAACATCTTCATCTGTTCGGTGCTGGTGTTCTGGGCCTCGTCCAGGATCACGAAGGCATCGTTGAGCGTGCGCCCGCGCATGAACGCCAGCGGTGCGATCTCGATCACGCTGCGCTCGATCAGCTTGGCCACGCGCTCGAAGCCGAGCATCTCGTACAGGGCATCGAACAGCGGCCGCAGGTAGGGGTCGATCTTCTGGCTCAGGTCGCCGGGCAGAAAGCCCAGGCGCTCACCGGCCTCGACCGCCGGCCGGGTCAGGATCAGGCGCTGCACGCGGTTGCTTTCCAGCGCTTCCACGGCACTGGCCACGGCCAGGTAGGTCTTGCCGGTGCCGGCCGGGCCGATGCCGAAATTGACATCGTGGGTGGCGATGGCATGCAGGTAGCGCTGCTGGTTGGGGCCGCGGCCCTTGATGTTGCCGCGCTTGACCCGGATCACCACTTCCTGGGTCTTTTCCGCCTCGTCGCGGGCGATCTGTTCCACCCGCGCCTCCTGCAGGTGCAGGTTGAGCCGGGCCGGGGTCAGGGTTTCGCTGGCGGTGGATTGGTACAGGTCGCGCAGCACCTGTTCGGCCACGCGCACGGTGCGCTGGTCGCCCAGGACGCGGAAGATGTTGCCGCGATTGTTGATCTCCACGCCAAGGCGCAGCTCGATCTGGCGCAGATGTTCGTCGAACGGGCCGCTGAGATTGGCCAGGCGCTCGCCATCATCGGGCAGGAGGACGAAATCGGCATGGTGCAGGGCGGTGGTCATGGCGTGGCGGTCTCAAGGCGGAAGCAGGATGCGGGTCGGGTGGTGGCCGGGTGCTGTTGCTGGCAGCGGACGAAAAGTCAGCTCAGCTGCACCCGGCCGCGCAGCGAATGGCTGCGCGCTTGGGTAATGCTGATCTGGACGAACTGGCCGATCAGCCGCTCCGGGCCGGCGAAATTGACGTAGCGCATGTTTTCGGTGCGCGCGGTCAGCTCGTTGGGATCCTTCTTGCTCGGGCCTTCAACCAGTACCGTCTGCACTGTGCCGACCATGGCCGCGTTGATCGCCTGGGCATTGGCCTCGATCGCGGCCTGCAGGCGCGCCAGGCGCTGCTTGCCGGTGGCCAGGTCGATGGCTCCGGGCAGGCTGGCGGCCGGCGTGCCGGGGCGGGCGGAGTAGATGAAGGAATAGCTGTGGTCGAAGCCGACATCCTCGATCAATTTCATCGTGGCCTCGAAGTCCCGGTCGGTCTCACCCGGGAAGCCGACGATGAAATCCGAGCTGATGACGATGTCCGGCCGCGCCTGGCGCAGCTTGCGCATGATCTGCTTGTATTCCAGCGCCGTATGGCCGCGCTTCATTGCCGCCAGGATGCGGTCGGAACCGGACTGCACCGGCAGATGCAGGTAGCTGGCCAGTTGCGGCACCTCGGCATAGGCCTGAACCAGCCGGTCGGTGAACTCGACCGGATGCGAGGTGGTGAAGCGGACCCGGCCGATGCCGGGAATCTGCGCCACATAGCGGATCAGCAGGGCCAGGTCGGCGACCACGCCATCGGCCATCGGGCCGGCGTAGGCATTGACGTTCTGGCCCAGCAGGTTGACCTCGCGCACGCCCTGCGCGGCGAGCATGGCGACCTCGGTGAGAACATCGTCGACCGGCCGGCTGACCTCTTCGCCGCGGGTATAGGGCACCACGCAGAAGCTGCAGTAACGCGAGCAGCCTTCCATCACCGAAACGAAGGCGGTCGGGCCTTCGGCACGCGGTTCGGGCAGGCGGTCGAACTTTTCCACTTCGGGGAAAGAGATGTCCACCTGCGGCTGGCCGGACTGGCGCCGGGCGCGGATCAACTCGGGCAGACGATGCAGGGTCTGCGGACCGAAGACCACGTCAACGAAGGGCGCACGCTTGAGGATGGCTTCGCCTTCCTGGCTGGCGACACAGCCGCCGACGCCGATGATCAGCTCCGGCTTGGCTTCTTTCAGCGCGCGCCAGCGGCCAAGCTGCGAGAACACCTTTTCCTGCGCCTTCTCGCGGATCGAGCAGGTATTGATCAGGATGACATCGGCATCGGCCTCGTCGACGGTGGTCTGCAAGCCGTCGGAGGCGCCCAGGACATCGGCCATCTTGGCCGAGTCGTACTCGTTCATCTGGCAGCCGTGGGTTTTGACGAACAGCTTGGGCATCGTTATCGTCCGCTGAAGAGAAAATCTGAATCGGTCCGCCAGTTTACGCGTCCGTGCCGATGTCTGGAACTTTGCCGGTCGCCTGACCCGCCGCGGCTGCCGCCAGGGACGGGTTCGGGTGTCGGGCAGCCCGGCGCGCTATCGTGACCGGTCAGCAAGGTGTCGAGGTGGGAAACCAAATGGCCGTCAGGTCGTCCAAGGGGATTGTCTTCATCGTGTGCCGTGTGATGTCCATCCTGTCCATTCCCGTCCTGCTGCTGGCTGCGGCCAGCTCCGCCACGTCCGCCGACAGCGTGCTGCTGCGCTGCCTAGACGCCAATGGCGCCACCACGTTCACCAACAGCGCCGAGGGTTACCGCCAGTGCACCGAGGTGGCGCGTTATCCGGCGGCCACGGTCACCACGCCGGCTGGCGCGGCCGCTGGCGCGCGCGCCAGCCAGGTGCGCCGCGGCGCTGTCTATCGCAGTGCCGATGCCAACGGCGTGGTCCAGTACACCAACGTCAAGCCGGCCGGCAACCGGGGCGAATTGCTGTTCACCTACGCCATCGATACCTGCATCGCCTGCGCGGTCACCTCGACGCTGGACTGGAACTCGGTGCCGCTGCGCCTGGACGAATATCGCGACGAGATCACGGCCGCCAGCCTGGCGCATGATGTCGACGAAGCCCTGGTGCGCGCCGTCATCCACGCCGAGTCGGCGTTCCGGGCCAATGCCAAATCACACAAGAGTGCCCAGGGCCTGATGCAGTTGATCCCGGCCACGGCCGAACGCTTCGGTGTCACCGACCCCTGGGATCCGGGCCAGAACATTGCCGGCGGCGTCGAATACCTGGCCTGGTTGCTGCGCCGTTTCGACAACGATGTGCGCCTGGCCACGGCCGGCTACAACGCCGGCGAGGGCGCCGTGCAGCGTCATGGCGGCATCCCGCCGTTCGCTGAAACCCGGGTCTATGTCGACCGCGTCGGCATCCTGCACGGGCGCTATCGCGCCGCCCTGGATGCCCACCAGGCCAGCGAAACCATTGACGCCGCCACGACTGACGCCACCGCCGACGCCACCACCGGCCTGGTGATCGGCGCCAGTCCCTGACCGGTTGCCCGGCGGCCGGTCAGCGGCCTGCTCGGACTGCGCATGAAGAAGCCTGCACCCGTGAGGGCGCCGGCCGGGTCTTCGGTGTTGCCTGGCGTGACCGGACACCGGCCGTCCGCCAGGCTTTGGCCAGTGGTCAGTCGTCGGTGGCTGGCGCGGCAACCTGGTCGTCGCCAGCGTCGCCATGCAACCAGCGGCTCAGCCAGTCGCTGACTTCCTGGTAGAAATAGCGGCTGTTCTCGCCCTTGAGGATCCAGTGATTCTCGTCGGGGAACACCACCAGGCGGCTTTCCACCTGCTGGCGCTGCAATGCCGCCCAGTATTCCAGGCCATTGTTGATCGGCACGCGGAAGTCCTTCTCGCCGAAGGTCACCAGGGTCGGGGTCTTGAAGTTGGCGGCCAGGCGGATCGGGTTCTGCGTGCGCCAGACCTCGCCCTGTTCCCAGACCGGGCCGCCCATGTTGGCCTCGCGCGACCAGGCGACGTCGCTGGTGCCCCACTGCGATTCCAGGTTGACCAGGCCGGCATGGCTGATCAGGCAGTGGTAGCGGTCGGTGCTGCCCTGCAACCAGTTGGCCAGATGGCCGCCGTAGCTGGCACCGCCGGCGCACTGGCGCGAGCCGTCGATGAAGTCGTAGCGGGCGATGGCTGCGTCGGCGGCAGCGTTGATGTCATCGGCCGGGCCGCGCAGCGGATCGCCGATGATCGCCTGGGCGAAGGCTTCGCCCTGGTTGGTCGAACCGCGGTAGTTGGTCAGCAGCACGACATTGCCCGGCGCCGCCAGCAGATGGTAGTTCCAGCGCAGTACCCACTGGTCGCGCCACTGCATGTGCGGGCCGCCGTGCATCAGCACCAGCAGCGGATATTTTTCAGCCGGATCGAAGCCGGGCGGGCGCACCAGCATGCTGTGGATGCGGCGGCCGTCATGTTCGATCTCGAAATGCTCGATCGTCGCCAGGTCAAGTGGCGCTACCTTGTCGCTGCTGAAAGAACTCAAGCGCTGGAAATTGTTGCGGCCGGCGTCGAAGCGGGTCACTTCCGGCGGCGTGGTGGCGCTGTCGTACAGGCCCAGCAGCAGCGGCCGGTTGCCCTGGGCGATGCCGGTCAGGCCCAGGTAGCCGCCGGCTTCGGGACGTGCGTATTCGCTGGGCTGACCGCGGCCGGGCGTGGCCTGCCAGATGTGTTCCTGGCCGTCGATGCCGATACTGAACCAGATCCGGTCGCCGCGCGTGGAAACAACGAACGCCCCGATGGCGCCGGCGTCGGCAGCCTGGATGCGGTCGACGGCGGTCATTGCCGGCCACTCGAAGACTTCGATCTGCGGCGCGTTGTAGACCTGTTCGGTGCGTGGATGGACCATGGCGAACAGACGTGAGCCGTCGCCGCTGAAGACCAGGGTGCTGTAGCCGTCATCGGGATCGTCGGATTCCGGCCCGGTCAGGCGCTGCGGTTCGCCGCCGCTGGCCGGCACCCGCCACAGGTCGGTATGGGTGAACGACCAGGCGCTGCGGTCGCGATTGCGGCTGGCGGCGAACACGATCGAGCCGCCATCCGGGGCCCAGATTGCCTGCAATTCCTCCCGGCCCATGCCGCCACCGCCGCCAAAGCCGGGCAGTTGCACCAGCCGGCTGCCGGCGAGCAGGTCACGCGCCGGCGCGATGTCATTGGTCGGGCCAGTGGCCAGATCCTGCACGAACACCCGCACCTGGCTGGGGTCGCGCCAGCGGTCCCAGTTGCGGATCGGGAAGCCGGTGTAGACCAGGGCGCTGTGCTTGCGTTCGTCCTGCTCGGTGACCAGGCGGCGCCGGCTGTCCTCGTCATGGGATTGCGCCGGCACATTGCTGATGAACAGCAGTTGCCGGCCATCGGGCGAGAAGCGCGGATTGCGTGCGCCGGTGACGATATCGGTCACCCGATGCGCTTCGCCGCCGGCCAGATCCAGCACATAGACCTGCTCGGCCTTGTCCTCGCCACGGCGGGCGACAAAGGCCAGGCGCTGGCTGTCCGGGCTCCAGGCCATGCCCGATTCGCCGGCCTTGCTGAACGTCAGTTGCCGCGGCGCGCCGCTGCCATCGGTGGCCACCAGCCACAGGTCGCTGCTGGCGTCCTTGCTGTCGTAGGCCGGCTGCGCGACCGAGAACACCGCCAGCTTGCCATCGGGGCTGGCCACCGGTGCGCTGACGCGCGGCATCAGCCACAGATCCTGGTGCGTGATCACCCGCTTGCCGCTGGTGTCGGCAGTGGGCGTGGTGCTGGCCATGGCCGGCGCGAAAGCCAGCTCGTGGGCCAGGCCATGGGCCAGCACACCGGCCAGCAGCAGGAACGGCAGTCTCGACATCGTCGGCCTCCAAAGCGTGTTCAACAGGGCCGCCGATGGTAGCCCGGCCGGCAGCGGCGCTTGCGGAGGGACCATGGAAGACGGATCGATCGATGCATCGGCGGCGCGCCAACGCCAACGCCAACGCCAGCAGTGTTGCCGGGCCGACGGCTTACAAGTCCAGCACCATGCTGGCGATGCCGAAGTAGATGACGATGCCGCTGATGTCGGCGATGCAGGTGATCAGCGGTGTGCTGGCGGTGGCCGGATCGACCTTCAGTTTCGAGAACGCGAACGGCAGGCTCATGCCGATCAAACTGCCGGCCATCACCGCGACGACCATGGTCATCGCCACCGTCAGCCCGATCGCCACGCCGCCGCGCATGATGCCCAGGCCGGCGACTGCCAGTGCCAGCGCCAGGCCCAGGGCGAGGGCGACGCCGAACTCCTTCAGCAACAAACTGAACCAGTCGCGCATGGAAACATCGCCGGTGGCCAGGGCGCGCACCATCAAGGTCGATGACTGCGAGCCGGCATTGCCGGCCGAGCCGATCAACAGCGGCAGGAAGAACAGCAGCACCAGGGCCGAGGAGATGATCTCCTCGTAGTGGGCCAGGGCGGCGCCAGAGAAGATGTTGGCGAACACCAGCAGCACCAGCCACGGCGCGCGGCGCCGGAACAGGTACCAGATGCCGGCATCGCGGATGCTGACATCGACCGAGCCGACCGAGGCCAGGCGGTGGAAGTCCTCGGTGGACTCTTCTTCGGCCACGTCCATCACGTCGTCGACGGTGACCGTGCCCAGCAGCACGCCCTCGGCATCGATCACCGGCAGCGAGTCCAGGTCGTAGTGCTGGATCAGGCGCACCGCCTCGCTGCGTTCGGCTTCGGGCCGCACCGTGATCGGCTCGCGCTGCTGGCTCAGGGAGCGCACGGGCTGGTCAAGCCGGCCGAGGATGAAATCGCGCAGCGGCAGCGAATCCAGCAGCTTGCCCTGCAATTGGGTGACGTGGATGCGGTTGACCTGGACGCCGTTCTCGTTGGCGATGCGGATGTGGTCCAGCGCCTCGGCAATGGTCCAGTAAGGACGCACGGCGGCGAACTCGGTGTTCATCAGGCGGCCGACGCTGAACTCGTCGTAGGCCAGCATTTCGCGCGTGTCGTCGCGGTCCTCCGGCGGCAGCTCGGCGATGAGCTGCTCGGCCAGCTCCGGCTCCAGCTCGTCGATCAACGCGGCGCGGTCGTCACTGTCCAGCTCGCCGACGATGTTGCGCCGCCGTTGTGGTGCCAGCGCGGCCAGCACGGCCGGCTGGTCGGACAGGTCCAGGTAGGCGAAGGTACGCACTTGGCGATCGGGATCGAGCAGGCCCAGCAGCAGGTCGTAGGGCGCGTCGTCGTCGAGTTCACCGAGCAGCTCGGCGATGTCCTGCACGCGCAGATCGATGAACCACTGGCGCAGATCGTCCAGTCGCTGTTGCCGGAGCAGCAGTTCCAGGTGGTCAACTCGGTCGCGGATATCGTCCATGGCGTCTTCCCGGGCAAAGAGCGGCCAGTGCCGCCAGGCAAGGCTGCAGGGGTGCGTTCGGTGGCATCGGCCCGGGAAGCGGCGCGGCAGGTCCTGTCACCGACCCTTCAAGGGGGCGGGGCAGGTCCAGGCGGAATCGAGAACGAGAAAGCTGGCCCGGAGCGGGTCAGCGGGCGCAGATCAGAACATCATCCCGCCGCCGGACCGGGCGCTCGTTCGGCACGATTCGCTGCTGTCCAAGGCGGGTTTCTCCAAAGGCGCAATCGCGCAAGTCTAATGATCCCGGCGCCGACAGGGCAAGCGGCGCCGGGCTGCAGTTGGTCTGGCTGGGAGGGCCGACCGCCGGAAGCTGGCTCAGCCGCCGTTGGCGGCGATGTGCTCGTCGCGCAGGGCCCGGCGCAGGATCTTGCCGACGTTGGTCTTGGGCAGCTCGTCGCGGAACTCGATTTCGCGCGGGCGCTTGTAGCCGGTCAGGTTCTCGCGACAGAAGTCGAACAGCACCTGCTTGTCCAGGTTCGGATCCTTGCGCACCACCACCAGCTTGACCACCTCGCCCGAGCGCGCATCGGGGATGCCGATCGCAGCCACTTCCAGCACGCCGGGATGACCGGCGACGACATCCTCGACCTCGTTGGGATACACGTTGAAGCCGGAGACCAGGATCATGTCCTTCTTGCGGTCGACGATGAAGAAGTAGCCACGCTCGTCCATCCGTGCCATGTCGCCGGTGCGCAGCCAGCCGTCGGCGTTCAATACTTCGGCGGTCTCCTCCGGCCGCTGCCAGTAGCCGACCATCACCTGCGGCCCCTGGATGCACAGTTCGCCAACCTCCTCGCTGGCCAGGTCGCGCCCGTCCTCGTCGCGGATGGTGGCCCGGGTCGACGGGATCGGCAGGCCGATCGAGCCGTTGTAGTCAGCCAGGTCCATGGGATTGATGCACGCCGCCGGCGAGGTTTCGGTCAGGCCGTAGGCTTCCAGCAGGGTGCAGCCGGTGACCTGTTTCCAGCGCGTGGCGACCGGGCGCTGCACGGCCATGCCGCCGCCCAGGCTCAGGTGCAGGCCGGAAAAATCCAGCTTGTCGAAGCCCTCGGTGTTGAGCAGGCCATTGAACAGTGTGTTGACCCCGGTGAGCACGGTGAAGCGCCAGGGTTTGAGCTCCTTGACGAAGCCTTTCATGTCGCGCGGGTTGAGAATGAGTATGTTGCGGCCACCCATCTGCATGAACACCAGGCAGTTCGCGGTCAGCGCGAAGATGTGATACAGCGGCAGCGCGGTGATGATGATTTCCTCGCCGGGCGTGCAGCTTTGGCCCAGCCACTCGCGCACCTGCACCATGTTGGCGACCATGTTGCGGTGGCTGAGCATGGCGCCCTTGGCCAGACCGGTGGTGCCGCCGGTGTATTGCAAGAAAGCGATTTCCTGGTTGTCGATCGGTGGTTGTTCGAAGGGCAGCTTGGCGCCTTCGGCCAGCGTGTGGCCGAAGCGGGTTGCCTGGCCCAGGCCATGTTTGGGCACCAGGCGCTTGATGTGGCGCACGACGAAATCGACCATCCGCCCCTTCAGGCCCGGCACCATCTCGCCGATCGTGGTCACGATGACGTGTTCGATATCGGTGTCCGGCAGCACCTTCTCCACCGTGTTGGCGAAGTTCTCCATCACCAGGATTGCCTTGGCGCCGGAGTCGGCGAGCTGATGGCGCAGCTCGCGCGCGGTGTACAGCGGGTTGGTGTTGACGATGGTCAGGCCGGCGCGCAGGACGCCGAAGATGGCGATCGGGTACTGCAGGACATTGGGCATCATCAGCGCCACCCGGTCACCCCGGCGCAAGCCCAGCGGGCCAGTCAGGAATGCGGCGAAGTCGCGGCTGAGCCGATTGATTTCGGCGTAGGTCAGGCTGTGGTCGAACTGGGTGTAGGCGGGGTTGTCGCCATAGCGGGTGCAGGCCTCCTCGAGCACGGCGACGATCGACGGGTACTGGTCGACGTCGACTTCGTGAGCCACTCCCGGCGGGTAGTTGGCAAGCCAGGGGCTGTCGGATGGGCTCATTGCACGCTCCGTGTGGGGGGACAGTGTGGACGATTGCGGCGTCCGGAGATGCCTTGATTCCAGCACAGCGCGGCTGCCAGCGGCAAGGAGCGGTGCACCAGTGCTGCCGCTTCGTGCGGCGGCCGCTGGCCAGCGCCGGTTGCCGCCGGGCCGGGTTCGGCGAGCGCCGCGGCAATGGCGGGCAGCCGCCTGTTTTACAGCCATGTTGCACTGCGTTAGGCTGCTTTGCCCTTATAGAACCGCCGTGTCCCGGGGAGTGTCGACGGCTGACAGCCGCCGCTGCTGCCCGATGTCATGGCCGCCGCCAGCCGAGCCCGATGCCCGACAATTACACACCCGCTGCCGTCGAAGCAGCCGCCCAGCATTACTGGTCGTCCAGCAACGCCTTCCAGGTCGACGAAACCTCGGACAAGCCCAAGTTCTATTGCCTGTCGATGCTGCCGTATCCATCCGGTGCGCTGCACATGGGCCATGTCCGCAACTACACCATCGGCGATGTCATCAGCCGCTACCAGCGCATGCTGGGCAAGAACGTGCTGCAGCCAATGGGCTGGGATGCCTTCGGCCTGCCGGCCGAGAATGCCGCGATCCGCAACAAGACCGCGCCGGCGAAGTGGACCTGGGCCAATATCGAGCACATGCGTGGCCAGCTCAGGACGCTGGGTTTTGCCATCGACTGGTCGCGCGAGTTCGCCACCTGCTCGCCGGATTACTACGTGCACGAGCAGCGCTTCTTCACCCGCCTGTTCCGCAAGGGTCTGGTCTACCGCAAGAACTCGGTGGTGAACTGGGATCCGATCGACCAGACCGTGCTCGCCAACGAGCAGGTGATCGACGGCAAGGGCTGGCGTTCGGGCGCGCCTGTGGAAAAGCGCGAGATCCCGCAGTGGTTCCTGAAGATCACCGACTACGCCCAGGAGCTGCTCGACGGGCTGGACAAAATGGATGGCTGGCCCGATGCGGTCAAGACCATGCAGCGCAACTGGATCGGGCGTTCGGAAGGCCTGGAGATCGACTTTGCCGTCGCGCCGGGCAGCGGTTCCGGGCAGCCGGTGCAGGTATTCACCACCCGGCCCGACACGCTGATGGGCGCCACCTACATCGCCATCGCCGCCGAGCATCCGCTGGCCAGCCAGGCCGCCGCCGACAGTGCGGCGCTGCGCGAATTCATCGCCAGTTGCCAGCAGGGCGGGGTCTCGGCGGCCGAATTGCAGGCACAGGAAAAGCGCGGCATCGACACCGGGCTGAAGGTGCTGCATCCGGTTTCCGGCGAGGAACTGCCGGTGTGGATCGCCAACTTCGTGTTGATGGGTTATGGCACCGGCGCGGTGATGTGCGTGCCCGGCCATGACCAGCGCGATTTCGAATTCGCCCATGCCTACGGGCTGCCGATCCGGCAGGTGATCGCGATCGATGGCGAGCAGTACGACGCCGCGCGCTGGCAGGACTGGTACGCCGACAAGCAGCATCCGCAGATGCGCGTGGTCAACTCCGGCCAGTTCGATGGCCTCAACCACCACGACGCCTTCCAGGCCATCGCCGCGATCCTGGGCGACAACGCCCAGCGCAAGGTCAACTTCCGCCTGCGCGACTGGGGCGTCAGCCGCCAGCGCTACTGGGGCTGCCCGATTCCGATGATCCACTGCGACCAGTGCGGCGCGGTGCCGGTGCCCGATGAGCAATTACCGGTGGTGCTGCCCGAGGATGTCGAGTTCTCCGGCGTCGCCTCGCCGATCAAGGCCGATCCGGAATGGCGCAGGACCACTTGCCCGCAGTGCGGCGGCGATGCCGAGCGCGAGACCGACACCTTCGACACCTTCATGGAATCAAGCTGGTACTACGCCCGCTACACCAGCCCGGGTGCCGATGACATCGTCGATGAGCGCGCCCGCTACTGGCTGCCGGTGGACCAGTACATCGGCGGCATCGAGCACGCCATCCTGCACCTGCTGTACTTCCGCTTCTTCCACAAGCTGTTGCGCGACCTGGGCCACGTCGACAGCGACGAGCCGGCCAGCCATCTGCTGTGCCAGGGCATGGTCATCGCCGAGACCTTCCATCGCGACAACCCGGATGGTTCCCGGGACTGGATCAGCCCGGCCGATGTCACCGTGCACCGCGATGCCCGTGGCCGCATCGATGGCGCCGTGCTGACCGCCGACGGTGAGCCGGTGGTGATCGGGCCGGTGGAGAAGATGTCCAAGTCCAAGAACAACGGCGTCGATCCCAAGGACATGGTGCAGGCCCATGGCGCCGACACCATGCGCCTGTTCTCGATGTTCGCCGCGCCACCGGACCAGTCACTGGAATGGAGCGAGGCCGGCGTCGAGGGCATGTCGCGCTTCCTGCGCCGGTTGTGGAACCTGGTGCAGCAGCATGCCGCCGCCGGCCCGGCCGGGCCGCTGGCTGCCGGCGCACTGGATGCCGGGCAGAAGGCGCTGCGCCGCAAGCTGCATGAAACCATCGCCAAGGTTGGTGACGACTACGGCCGCCGGATGGCGTTCAATACCGCCATCGCTGCGGTCATGGAGCTGGTCAATGTCATCGCCCGCTTCGAGGATGACAGCGACCAGGGCCGCGCCCTGCGCCAGGAAGCCTGGCAAACCGTGGTGCTGCTGCTCAACCCGATCGCGCCGCACATCTGCCACGCGCTGTGGCAGGTGCTGGGCGGCAATGAGACCCTGCTTGAGGACCAGCCTTTCCCGAAGGCCGACCCACAGGCGCTGGTGCGCGACAGCCTGACCCTGGCGGTGCAGGTCAATGGCAAGCTGCGCGCCACCATCGCCGTGGCCGCCGATGCCGATCGCGATGCGATCCAGCAGCAGGCGCTGGCCGAGCCGGCGGTGCAGGCGCACATGGCTGGCGCCGAGCCGAAGAAGGTCATCGTCGTGCCCGGACGCATCGTCAATATCGTGGTCTGAGCTTGACAGCGGGCTGATCCGTCGCCCGCTGCCTTTCGCCGTGTGCCGCCTGTCGCCTGTCGCTCAGGCTTGCGCACCACGGCTGGGCCGCCGGGCAACTGCCGGCCGCTGACCCCGGCTGCCGGATGATGATCGGTTGGCTGCTGCCGGCGACAGCGTTCAAGCAGCCCGTCGGCCCGTCAGCCCGTGCCCGGGCCGCGGCCCGGTCAGTTGCGGCAGATGCGGCTGCCGGTGGTGATCGGGCAGCGTTCGGCATCCTGGCCGAGATTGAAATCGAAGATCTGGCGGTAGTTGCCACCCTCGCTGTCGGCGGCGAACTGCCAGCGGCTGAGCGCCGCGATCGCGGTGCTGTCGAATTCGCCCGCCGGCTCGGAGGCGAGCACCCGGATATCGACGGCTTCGCCCCGGCTGTCGATGCGATAACTCAGCTCGACGCTGCCCTCGGTGCCGGCCCGGCGCGCCGCGCGCGGATAGCTGGGATGGACCATGTGCAGCAGCTCCGGCCGGGCCGGCGCCGGGGCAAGGCGCTCATCATTGCGGGCGGCCACATCGGTGCCGGCCACGGCATCGGCCTGCAAGCCGCCGGTTGCCTCAGTCGCCGCCATGACAGCGGCCCCGGCGTCACTGGCGGCTGCCACCGCACTCGCGGCCGGGACATCGCCGGCCAGCGGCAGAACACTGGCCGTGGCGATCGGGTCCAGAGAGGAGACTTGACCGCTGTCGGACCGGACAGGGGTATCGATGCCGGCGCTGGCGGCCGTGGCCACGGCAACGGTCGGAGCGGTGCCCGGCGCGTTGGCGGCAATACCTGACCCGTCGGCGGTGGCGGCGGCGGTGGCGGTAAACGAGGTAGCAGCCAACGATCCTTCGGCAATGCCAGCACCGGAATCGGCCACCGGCAACAACGATGCCGGCGGCGCAAGCCGTGGCACCACCGGCGCCGGCAACTCCGCAGTGGGCAGCAGCAGCGCCGGAGCCAGCACCTGGGTTGCCACCCGCAATTCCGGTCGGATTGCCAGCGCGGCACTATCGGCGTCAAGGCGCGGCAACAAAGGCAGGGTCATGGCAATGGCGGCCAGCGCCAGTAGCAGGGGTCCGTAGCTGCCGCGCTGCGAACGGCTGGTATCGCGGCCGCCCAGGGCGAGGATATGGTGCACCCGCGAGGTCAGTTCGCCGCCGCTGGCGGTGAGCAGTGGCGCTGGTGCCGAGTGCTGGCAGATGGCCACGGCACTGATCGCGCGGGCGTACTTGATCCGGTCGGTCGGGCTGGCCATCACCAGTTCGTCGCACAAGGTCTCGCGGTGGCGTTCCAGGTCGCGACACAGCCAATGCACCAGCGGATGGAAGTAGAGCAGGGTGCGGGCGACGATGGCGATGGCATTGCCGATCGCATCCAGGCGCCGGACATGGGCCAGCTCATGGAGGATCAGGGTTTCAATCTGGTCGGCGGGCAGCTTCAGCATCAGCGACACCGGCATCAGGATCACCGGCCGCAGCAGGCCGTAGACGCCGGGCACCTGGTAGCTGGCGGTGAGGCGCAGGCGCACCGGGCGGCGCAGGCCGATGCGGGCCAGTTCCCGATCCAGGATCGCGCTGAGCGCCTGCGGCGCCGGCAGGCTGTCGCGGATCACCCGCCGCAATTGTCGCCAGTCGCCAAGCAGGCGCAGGCCGATGACCAGGGCGCCAAGCAACCAGGCCGCGGCAAGCAGGGCCAGCCACAGTTCGGAATTGCCCGCACCGGCTGCGGCGACAACGCCGCTCTGCTGCCCGCTGGCGGCAAGATTGTCTGCCGCGGCTGCCGGCAACGCCGCCGCCGGGCCGGTGCTGGCCAGCCACAGGCGCTGGAAGGTGACGGCCGGCGCGGCCAGGCAGGCGACCAGGCCAGTGAGCGCCGCGGCATGGCGGGCGCGTGGCGAGTCCAGCATGTGGCGGGTGAGGGCATAGGCCAGAGCGATGACCAGCCCCTGCCAGAGAAAGTGCAGCAGGGTCCAGCCCAGGACGCTGCCGATGTCGTAGACGATGCCGGGCAGATGCATGGGTCAGTCCTTATTTTTTCTTGGTCTTGTCGTTTGCCGTGTCGCTGCCGGTCTCGCCCTTTTCGATGCGGTCCAGAAGCGTGCGGATATCGGCCAGCTCCTCGGCCGTGGCCGGGGGCGCCGAGCCCAGCGCATGCAGCACGAGCTGTGAGCTGGAACCCTTGAACACACGGCGCAGGACATCGGAAACAAAATCCGCCTGGGTCTCATCCTGGCTGACAGCGGCCTGGAAGATGTGCGCACGCTGGGAGTCGTCGCGCACCACCAGGCCCTTGCCGAACATGATCTGCAGCAGTTTCAGCGAGGTCGTGTAGCTGGCCTGGTCGCGGTACAGCAGATCATGGATCTGGCGCACGGTCGAGGCGCCGCGGGCCCACAGGATGTGCAGGATGGCGAGCTCGGCTTCGGTGGGTTTGGGCGTCGGGCGTCTGGTCATGGCGGGCCTTTGCGGAAGGATGCTACGACATTCATCGTAAATGTCAATCGGTCGCTGCCGGGCGGTCGGCCGGTTCGGTGTGCCTGGCCAGTAGCGCCTTGCCGGCGCGGCTCTGGTTGCCGCGGCCGAGCACGCCGGAGATCCAGCCACCGACCTCGGCCAGGGCTTCCAGATCGACGCCGGTGTCCATGCCCAGCCCGTGCAGCAGATAGGCCACGTCCTCGCTGGCGACATTGCCGGTGGCGCCGCGGGCATAGGGACAGCCACCCAGGCCGGCCACCGAGCTGTCGATCACACGCACGCCGCGTTCCAGACACGCCAGGATATTGGCCAGCGCCTGGCCATAGGTGTCATGGAAATGCACGGCCAGGGCGGACATCGGCACGGCCTGGGCCACCGCATCGAGCATCGCGGCGGCACGGCGCGGCGTGCCGACGCCGATGGTGTCGCCCAGGGAGATCTCCTCGCAGCCGGCCTGGAACAGGGCGGCCGCAACCCGTGTGACATCGGCCAGCGCCACCTCGCCCTGATAGGGGCAGCCGAGCACGGTGGAGACATAGCCACGCACGCGCACGCCGCGCTCGCGGGCCAGCGCCAGCACCGGTTCGAAGCGGCGCAAAGATTCCTCGATGCCGGCATTGGTATTGCGCCGGTTGAACGCCTCCGAGGCGGCGGTGAACACCGCCACGTCCTCGGCGCCGGCGGCCAGGGCGTTTTCCAGACCTTTCAGGTTGGGCACCAGCACCGGATAACGGACACCGGGCCGGCGGCGCAGGCCGGCCATCACTTCGGCGCCGTCGGCCAGTTGCGGCACCCATTTGGGGCTGACGAAACTGGTCGCCTCGACGCTGCCCAGGCCGGTCGCCGCCAGCTTTTCGATCAGCTCGATCTTGACCGCAGCCGGGATCACCTGCTGCTCATTCTGCAGGCCGTCACGGGGGCCGACTTCGACGATGCGTACGGAAGCTGGGCTCATCTGGGCTCATCGGGGCGAGGGGTTGGACATTGCCGGCTGGCTGCGCGGTCAGCGCGGAAAGCCTGGCAGCGGGACTGATCCAGCATGCTAGCGCGGATGCGCTGTCGCCGCGTCGTGCTGGCGGGTCGACCGGTTCTGCTCTGGCATTGGACCATGAAGGATGCTCCGGCACGAACGATCGTGCTTGCGCCACGAACCTTCGCACCACGGCCTGTGACCGCTTGCTTCCGGCCCGGCCATCCCGGCCCGCCGATGATGCCGGTACGCTACCATCGCCGCCATGGCGATAACCCTGCCCACCTGGTTGACCCTGCTGCGCATCCTGCTGGTGCCGGTACTGGTGATCAGCTTCTACTCGCCGATGGCCGGCACCAATGTCATCGCTGCGATCCTGTTCGTGTTCATCGCCCTGACCGACTGGCTCGACGGCTGGCTGGCGCGTCGCTACGGCATGACCTCGGCCTTCGGCGCGTTCCTGGATCCGGTCGCCGACAAACTGACCGTTACTGTCGTTCTGTTCGTCATCGTGCAGCAGGATCCCAGCGTGCTGATGGCGATGCTGGCCGCGGTCATTGTCGGCCGCGAAATCTCGATCAGCGCCCTGCGCGAATGGATGGCGACGATCGGACAATCCACCCGCGTCCGCGTCGCCTGGGTCGGCAAGATCAAGACCATCGCCCAGATGGTGGCCCTGACCCTGCTGCTGTACCGGCACGATTTTCTCGGCCTGCCGATCTACACCCTGGGCCGCTGGCTGCTGGTGGTGGCGGCGGTGCTCACCTTGTGGTCCGGCTTTTCCTATGTCCGTGCGGCCTGGCCGCATATGCAGGACCATTCCCGCCGCTCACCCTGATTGATCTGGCGATTGGCCTGTGCGCCAGCCGCCTCAGGCGGTTTCGAACAAGACCAGATGCGGTGGCTGCCAGACGAAACCGGCCTGGCCACCGACCCGGACCGGTTCATGGCTGGACCACAGCGCCGGCACCCGCTGGCCGTCGGCCAGCGACAGGCTCACCAGCATTTGCGCGCCGCGGAATTCCACCGCTTCGACGCGTCCGCGCAGGCGGCTGTCCGGATCGGGCAGCAGGTCATCGGGCCGCACCAGCAGCCGTGCCTGGTCACCACGGATGGCGCCGACCAGCGCCTCCGGCACCGGGCCCAGCGCGCTGTACCAGCCGCCATCGCGGCGCTGCGCCGGAATCAGCGCGCCTTCGCCTACAAAGCCGGCGACATAGGGGCTGGTCGGCTGGTGGTAGACCTGCCAGGGCGTGTCGTACTGCTCGATCAGACCCTGGCGCATCACCGCGACCCGGTCGGCGAAGGCCATGGCTTCTTCCTGGTCGTGGGTAACCAGGATGGCGGTGCTGCCCAACTGCTTGAGCAGATCACGCAACTGCGCCCGCAACTGCTTGCGCAGGCCGGCATCCAGGCTGGAGAAGGGCTCATCGAGCAGGAGCAGGGCAGGTTCGGTGGCCAGGGAGCGGGCAATCGCCACGCGCTGTTGCTGGCCGCCGGACAGCTCATGGGGGAAACGGCCCTGGAGGCCTTCCAGGTGCAGGCGGGCGATCAGGTCGGCGACGCGCGTGCGCGCCTGCTGGCGGGGCTTGCCGGTCAGGCCGAAGGCGATGTTGGCGGCGACATCCAGATGCGGGAACAGCGCCAGATCCTGGAACACCAGGCCGATGCTGCGTTTTTCCGGCGCCACCGAGCGGCCGTCGCCACTGAGCGTGTGCCCGGCCAGCGCGATGCTGCCGGTATCGATCGCCTGCAGGCCGGCGATGGCGCGCAGCAGGGTGGTCTTGCCACAGCCGCTGGGGCCGAGCAGGCAACCCAGCTCGCCCCTGGCCAGGGCCAGGTCGATGCCGCCCAGTACCAGTTGCTCACCCAGGCGAACCTTGACCTTGCTCACCTGCAGATGCGCGCTGGCGGCCGTGGCCGTGTCGAGGGCGGGCAGGGTCATTCGAAGCGCGCCGCCACAGCGGGCCAGTCGACCCGGTGCCAGAACGCTTCCAGGTAGCGATCGCGGCGGCCGGCATGATCGACGCCATAGGCATGCTCCCAGACATCGCAGGCCAGCAGCGGCGTATCGGTGCCGGTCAGTGGATTGCCGGCATTGGCGGTGGCGACCAGGGCCAGGGCGCCGTTGCGCCGCTGCACCAGCCAGATCCAGCCCGAGCCAAACAGCGACAGCGCCAGCCCGGTGAACTGCTCGCGCAGACCGTCGAAACTGCCGAAGGCCTCGTCGATGGCCTCGGCCAGCGCGCCGGAGTCGGCGCCGGGTGATGCGCTATCGGCAGGCGGCCGCAGGCAGGCCCAGTAGAAATCGTGGTTCCATACTTCCGCAGCCGTGTTGAACAAGGTGCCGCTGGCCTGCCGGACGATGTCGGGCAGGGCCATGGCTTCGAAGCGGGTGCCGGCGGCCAGGCGCGCCAGGCTGTTGGCCAGGGCCTGATGGTGCTGGCGGTGCTGGTCGACGGCGGCCGCGGAAAAATGCGGCTGCAGGGCGTCATGGGCGTAGGGCAATGCCGGCAGTTCGGTGGCCATCGGGAGTATCGGATCAGGGCGCCAGGCCGTGAGGCCGGCGCCGAATGCAGGGAGCCGGCAAGTCTAGCAAAGGCACGCTGCCGGCCGCGCCGCCGGCATGCCCGCAGGCCGATCACCGGCCAGCCGGCGAGGCCACGGCGGTGCCATTGCAATGCACCCGAACCGACCCCATAGTGTCGGCCTGTCCTGAAATTGCCTTGGAGGCCCCTCGTTTATGGATATTCTTGACCGCATCAAGCAGACGGTCGACGGCCAGCCGATCGTGTTGTTCATGAAGGGCACGCCGCAATTCCCGATGTGTGGATTCTCCAGCCGCACCGCCCAGGTGCTGCAGGCGGTCGGTGCCCAGTACCACTCGGTCAACGTGCTGGAAGACCCGGAAGTCCGTGCCAACCTGCCGCGCCTGTCCAACTGGCCAACCTTCCCGCAGTTGTTCATCAATGGCGAGCTGATCGGCGGCTGCGACATCACCGTCGAGCTGTACGAGAAAGGCGAGCTGCAGCAACTGGTTGCCGAGGCCGGACGCGCTTGACGACATCGCATTTGCCGGACGTGGATTGTCCGGCCGACTGGCCGGAGACCACGCCGGACCTGTCCGGCCGGGTGATCCTGGTGGCCGGGGCCAGCGGCGGCCTGGGGGCTGAGTTCGCCCGCCAGGCAGCCAAGGCCGGCGCCGAGGTGGTGCTGCTGGGCCGGCGCGTGACTGCGCTGGAGCGTCTGTACGACGAGATCGAGGCCGACGGCGGCCGCGCCGCCCTGTACCCGTTCAATCTGGCCGGTGCCAATCCCGAGGAATTCCAGCAGTTGGCCGATACCCTGGTCAGCCAGTGTGGCGGCCTGCACGGCCTGGTCGTGGCCAGCGCCCATCACCCGGGCCTGGGCAGCATCGCCAATGCCGAGCCCAGTGACTGGCTGCTCGGCCTGCATGTGAACCTGAGCGCGCCGTTCCTGCTGGCACGCACCTGCCTGCCGTTGCTGCACGAACAGGACGATGCCGCCATCGTGTTCACGATCAATGGCCCGGACATTTGCCGCCGCGCCTACTGGGGCGCTTACGGCGTGGCCCAGGCCGGGCTGTCGCAGTTCGCCGCGATTTTGGCCGACGAGCTGGACAGCACGCCGATCCGGATCCACGGCTTTGATCCGGGGCCGATGCGCACCAGCCTGCGGCAGCGGGTCTGGTTCACCGAAGAGCCCACGACGGTGCCGACTCCCGAACGCGCCGCCCAGGTCCTGACCGGCCTGGCCAGTGCCCAGGGCAGCCGCTTCCGTGGCCAGTTGCTGCGCCTGGCCGGCACCTGAGCCGAGCGGCACCTGAGACGCCATCGCCATGGATACCCTGTCCGCCGCCGTCCTGCTGTTCCTGATCATGGATCCGATTGGCAACCTGCCGATCTTCCTGGGGTTGTTGCGGCCGCTGGCACCGCGCCGGCGCCTGTTCGTGCTCGCGCGCGAACTGGTCATCGCCCTGGGCGTGCTGTTCGGCGTGCTGCTGACCGGCCAGGCGGTGCTGTCGGCACTGCAGTTGCGGCAGGAATCGATCAGCATTGCCGGCGGCATCGTGCTGTTCCTGATCGGCGTCAAGATGATCTTTCCGCCACCGGAAGGCATGTTCGGCGAGATTCCCGACGGCGAGCCGCTGATCGTGCCGATGGCGGTGCCGCTGATCGCCGGTCCCTCGACCATGGCCGCCTTGCTGCTGCTGGCCAACCAGAGTCCGGAGCGGACCATCGACTGGAGCATCGCCCTGTTCGCTGCCTGGTTGGCAACGGCCGCGATCCTGTTCTCGGGCACCTGGCTGTACCGCCTGCTCGGGCCGCGCGCTCTGAGTGCCATGGAACGGCTGATGGGCATGATCCTGGTCGCGCTGTCGGTACAGATGGTGCTCGACGGCGTCGCCGCCTATCTGGCGGTCGCTGCCGCCTGAGCGCGGCTGAGCGATCGCAACCATGCGCCTGCTGCTGGCGGCCATCGGACAGAAGATGCCGGCCTGGGTCGACTCGGCCTGGCACGATTACGCCGGGCGCATGCCACCGCACTTGAAGCTGGACCTGGCCCAGCGGCCGGTTTCGCCCTGGGCCGGGCGTGGCGACGCGGTTCGTGGCATGCGCGAGGAAGCGCGGTCGCTGCGCGCGGTAATTCCTGACAACGCCTGGCTGGTCGCCCTGGATGAACGCGGCCAGCCCTGGAGCACGACCACGCTCAGCCGCCGCCTGGCAGCCTGGCAAACCCTTGGCCGGCCGGTGGCCCTGCTGGTCGGCGGTCCCGATGGCCTGGATCCGGAACTGCGCGCAGCAGCCGACCAGCACTGGTCGCTGTCGCCGCTGACCTTGCCCCATCCCATGGTGCGCGTGATCGTCGCCGAACAGCTCTACCGCGCCTGGAGCCTGCTCGCCAACCATCCCTATCACCGCGCCTGAGCGCCCACGCTCTGCTCCCCACCTTCTTTTGGCAGAGGGGCCGGGGGGTGAGGGCGAGTCTTGCCGTGGACACCTTTCCGGGGTGAGAAGGGAAAGCGCGTCGCGGAACAGTGCGCCAGGCCAGCACCAGAGGCGGCCCGCATCCGGTCGATATCCGAAAAACCGGCGCACCAAATGCTGCAAGACGGAAAAAAAGCTGGCATACTTGCCCGTCTTTTTCGCCCCAACCCGATTTTTGGTGAACGCCATGAACCTGATCCAGCAATTCGAAGCCGAGCAGATGCACCGTCAACTGCCGGATTTCACCCCCGGCGACACCGTCGTTGTCAACGTCAAGGTCAAGGAAGGCAATCGCGAGCGACTCCAGGCCTATGAAGGCGTGGTCATTGCCAAGCGCAGCCGTGGCCTGAACTCGGCATTCACGGTGCGCAAGATGTCCCACGGCACCGGCGTCGAGCGCGTCTTCCAGAGCCACAGCCCGAGCATCGACTCGGTCGAGATCAAGCGTCGCGGCAAGGTCCGCAGCGCCAAGCTGTATTACCTGCGTGGACTGGAAGGCAAGAAGGCCCGCATCCAGGAGAACCTGGCTGCTGCTCGCAAGGACGCCGCCAAGCGCGACCTGGCCAAGCGCGACGCCAAGCAGGCGCAGCAGGCTCAGGCTGCAGCGGCCGCCGCCGAGGCCAAGGCCAGCACCGACGCGGGCACTGACGCCTGATCGGTCGGCGCCACGTTTTGCAGACAAAGGCCGCCTCCGGGCGGCCTTTGTCGTTGTCGGCCGCCGTTCCGGCGCAGGCTCAATCCCGGCAGTGGACAAATCCGCGCCGCCAACCCAGCATCATCTGGTGACAGCCCCGGGCCGGTCACAGCCCAGTTCAGCCACTTCCAGGAGCAACACCAATGAAACGATTGCTGATTCTGTCCGTCACGGCAGCCGTGGCCGCCTGTGGTGGCCAGTCGCCGTCGGCACCGGAAGACGGGTCCGAACCGACCGTGGCCCAGACTCCGGCATCCGAACCGGCACCGCCGCCGGCAAACGCATCCGGGACCACGCAGCCAGAGGATGCCGGCGCGCCGTCGGCCGGGCAGAACGATGCAGCCATGCCCACCTACAGCGGCTTCGGCAATGAACCGGGCTGGCGCGTGGATATCAGCAACGACCAGCTTGCCATCTCGCTCGACTACGGCCACAGCCAGATCAGTGGCCCGTTGCCGGCGCTGCAGGAACTCGCCGATGACGGCCGCCGTTACCAGGCGCAAATCGGTGACCACGCCGTGCAGGTCGACATCCATCCGGGCCTGTGCGTGGACGACATGAGCGGCATGCCGCGACCCGATCAGATGGAGCTGCAAGTCGATGGCCGACAATTCAGTGGCTGCGCTGGCGATCCCCGCGATCTGCTGGCCGACGGCGAGTGGCGGGTGCTGGAACTGGACGGCCAAGCCATCAACGAAGGCCAGAATGGCAGCCTGCTGTTCGATCGCGACGACCGCGTCTCCGGCCGGGCCTTCTGCAACCGCTTCAGCGCCGGCTACACGCTCACTGGCGAAGGCTTGACGATCGGCCCGGCGGCGGCGACCAAGATGGCCTGCGAAGCGGAGGCCATGGCCCTGGAGCAGCGCTTCCTGGCCCTGATCGGGCAAGTCTCCCGCTTCGCCATCGATGACGGTGACCTCATCCTGCACACCGCCACCGGCGCCGCCCTGAGGGCGCGGCGCTGAGGTGAACTACCAGCATGGCTTCCACGCCGGCAACCATGGCGATGTGCTCAAGCACGTCGTCCTGGTCGAGCTGCTGCACCTGCTGACTGCCAAGCCGGCGGCGCTGGCCTATCTGGACAGCCACGCCGGCGCCGGCCGCTATTCGCTCGACAGCGAGCAGGCAGGGCGTACCGGCGAATGGCAGGCCGGCATCGGCCGCCTGCCCGGTTTTGCCCCCGGAGCACCCGCGGCAGCCGGCGATGACCACGAGCCTGATGCCGTGCCCGAAGTGGTGGCACGCTACCTGGCGCTGGTCCAGGCCAGCAGCAAGGGCGCGCATGGGCGCACCTATCCCGGCTCGCCGGCCCTGGCCGCTGCGCTGCTGCGCGAACAGGACCGGTTGCGACTGTGCGAGCTGCAGCCCGCGATTGCCAAGGTGCTTGAGCGCGGCCTTGCTGCCCGCGACCGTCGCATCCAGGTGTTCCAGGCCGATGGCTACCAGCACGCACTGAAAGCGCTGTTGCCGCCGCCGGAAAGGCGCGGCCTGATCCTGGTCGATCCGCCCTACGAAAGCCGCGACGAATTCGCCCGCAGCGTGGCCGCGCTGGCGACCGCCTTGACCCGCTTCGCCACCGGCGTCTACGTCCTGTGGTATCCGATCAAGCAGGCCAGCGGTGTCGCTCCCTTGCTCAGGGATCTGGCCCGGCTGCCGGCCAAATCCTCGCTCACGCTGGAACTGTGGCCGCGCGCCTGCGACTCGCCGCTGCGCATGAACGGCAGCGGCGTCGCCATCCTCAACCCGCCCTGGGGCTTTGCCGATGGCATCGATCACTGGTTGCCCTGGCTGGCGGATCGCCTCGCTGACGGCCGCGGCGCCGGCTGCCAGTGGCGCTGGCTCAAGCGCGAAGATTGAGCCAGCGGCGGCCGGGCATCGATTTCTGTCGGCCCTATCCGCAGCCGCTGGCGCACGCCTTGGCAGCAGCATGGCCTGACCGGTAAACTTGCGCCCCTTAAGGCACCATCGGTGGGGCGGTAGCTCAGCTGGGAGAGCGTCGCGTTCGCAACGCGAAGGTCGGGAGTTCGATCCTCCTCCGCTCCACCAAGTGTCCTTATAATCAAGTGTTTGCCGGGGAAGTTTTGGCGCTGCCCGCAACCTGGCCATCCAGCTCGCCATTCCGGCGACGGGCCAATTTTTCCGCAGCCTCGGCCCTTGCCTCCGGGATGGGGAATCTTTTCGATACGGCAAGCCGATCATGTCTGTGACGTGGTCACATCCAGCCGTGCGCTTTTTCGTTTCTGCCTGTACGCGGCCGATCCGGCACGCCGCCGCCGCTCAGTTATCCGCGGCTGGTCCGCTCAGGTCACCGGATACTGGATCTCGCCGAAGTCGTGGTCGGGGTTGGCGAGCATGATCTGGACGACCTGTGGCACCAGGGTTTCCAGGATGGCGACGGCGTCGCGAAGCTGGTGGCGGTTGACCTGGCTGTTCCAGGTGGCGCCGCCGTGGATGAGCTGGTTGCGCAGGACGTAGAGCCGGTCGAAGACGATCGCCAGCACGGTGCCGGTTTCGTTGTTGATGATGGCCGCCATCGCCGCCCGCTGGCTGCCGGCAAAGCTCTGCTTCCAGCGCTCGCTGGGATCATGGGCACGCAGTGCCGCCCAGAACGGTTCGAATACGTATTTGTTGGCTATCAGGGTGCGGATCGGGCCGCTGAATTTCAGAAACAGGGCGTTGTGCAGCGATTTTTCCCGGTCGAGGGCAACCAGTGTGTCGATGAAGCCGCGAAAGCGCTTGCGCTCGGTTTCACCGTCGTTGAATTCGCAGGCGTAGGCGGCATTGAGCGCCACCCATTGGAAGATGAAGCGGGCATCGAGATCGTCCCGTTCCTGCTCGGCGCGGGTCAGCCAACTGATCGCCCGGTGCAGGCGGGTGCTGTCGTGCTGGGTCTGGCCATCGCGCACGCGGCGGTGCTGTTCTTTCAGGCTGGCGGCATCCAGTGGCTGCATGACTCCTCCGGGTCTGCGGCGATGACGGCGGCGATGCCGCGCAAGGCAGTGCATGCGGCCGAGTCCAGCCCGGACTATTGTCGATCTGGTCTTGCCGAACAAGCTGCGGGCTTGCCGAACAAGCCGCAGGCGCGCGGGCCGGCGGCTTGTTCGGCGTCGGCCATGGCTGCGGAGCTGTGTGCCGCACTACAGAGGGCGTGTGGCGAGGATCTGTCCGGGAATGTACCGGCTCAGTCGTGGCTTCTGGCCCTGGCCGGGCAGGGCCTTAGTTGTCGCGGTTGCCGCTCTCATCAGGTTTGGCGGTGCGGGAGCCGACCACACGCTTGCCTGCAGTTTTCGCGCTGGCGGCGGTGGTGCTCCGTGCAGTTTTCTTGGCGGCGGCCTTCTTTGCCGCTGCGGTCTTCGTTGTAGTCCCGGCGGTTTTTCTCGCCGTTGCGCCAGTCGCCCGCTTGGCTGCGGATTTGCCTGTCGCGGTCTTTGCCGTTGCAGCTTTGCTGGCTACCTTGCGTGCCGATTTCCGGGCGGCGGTTTTCTTGGTGGCGGCTGTCGAGGATTTCGCAGCGGAGGTTCTGGCCGTTGTCCGCGAGGGGGATTTGGCAGCAGCCCCTGTACGCGTGCTGGCCTTGTCGGCAGGCGCGCCGCCGGAGCGGGGCGAGCTGGCTGGCGATGACCGGACGGCGGGCACGGCGGTCGGTTTCGCCTTGGTGCCGCGTCCTGTGCTTGCGTCGAGCGGCTTTCCGGGGGCAGCAGCACTGTCGCGTGTAGAAGTGCGCGATGACCGGGCTCCGGACTTGTCTGCCCGGGTGCCAGTGGCGTCTTCAATTCCGGTGTCAGCGCCCTGGCGCCGGCCGGAAAGTGCGCGCTGCAACACCCGCGATGCGCCCGAGACCGTGCCGGTGACGGTGCCGGCCACGGTGCCTGCGACCTGGGTGGCGACATCGGCCAGGGCATCGGCGGCACTGCCGGCCGATTTGGCCATGGTGCTGCCGGCCGTGCCCAGGCGATCGACCGTGCGCTGGCCGCTGCGGGTTGCCGCCCGCGCGGCGCGGCTGCCGGCCTCGCGCGCTGCTTTGCTGGCCTGGGCGCTGCGCAATGAAGCCTGGGTCCAGGCGACGGCGATGGCGCTGCCGGCCACCTCCAGGGCGCTGTCGGTGATCAGGCCCAGGCCGGTGCGCGTGTGCGAGATCGCCTGCTTGAACTCATCGACGACATGGCCGCGCTCATCGGTGTCGGCGTCGGCGGCAGCGTCGTCAAGGATGGGGTCGGGGGTCTTGTTTGCGCTCATGGCGGGCTCCTCGGTGGTTCTGGCAGAAGGACGCGTGGCGTGGCATGCCTGGGCGGCCGTGTTGACCAGCTTTTCACGCCGAACGCGAAAATGTCGTGAGCCGTCGGGCGCTCGCTGTTCGCGTTCGCGGCTGGATGCCGGCAATCAACCTGACGCCAGCCATGGACCACCACAACGGACAATCACCGGCTGTGCCGATCGGCCGGTGCCGCGATCGATGCGGATGCGGGAACTTGCCCGGCGCGCGACAATCATTGCTGGGTAGCTGCCACGGGGCAGTTGCCATTGCCATTCCTTTTCGAGATCTGCCCGAGGTTTTCATGAGTCCACGTTCGTGTTCGCCATTGCGCTGCGTTGTCCTGGCCTGGCTGCTGATAGCCGGCCCCGCCTTCGCGGCCGGGCTGCCGGTGGCGGTCGATGGCCAGCCGCTGCCGTCACTGGCACCGATGCTGGAGCAGGTGACGCCTGCCGTGGTCAACGTCTACACCGCCAGCCGCGTGCAGGTGCGGCGCTCGCCGCTGCTGGACGATCCCTTCTTCCGCCAGTTCTTCGGCATTCCCGACATGCCGCGCGAGCAGGTCGAGCGCTCGCTGGGTTCGGGCGTGATCGTCGACGCCGAGAAGGGTTACGTGCTCACCAACCACCATGTCATTGCCGCCGCCGACGACATCTCGGTGAATCTGGCCGATGGCCGCACCCTGACCGCCGAGCGGGTCGGCGCCGATCCGGCCACCGACATCGCCGTGGTGCGCATCCCGCCCGAGCAGCTCACGGCGCTGGCGCTGGCTGATTCGGACCCGTTGCGGGTTGGTGATTTCGTGGTCGCGGTCGGTAATCCCTTCGGCCTGGGCCAGACGGTAACGTCGGGCATCGTCTCGGCGCTGGGCCGCGGCGGCTTGCAGGGCGTGGGCGTGCAGAACTTCATCCAGACCGACGCCTCGATCAACCCGGGCAATTCCGGCGGCGCCCTGGTCAACCTGCGCGGCGAATTGATCGGCATCAACACCGCCATCTACTCGCGCAGCGGCGAAAGCGCCGGCATTGGTTTTGCCATTCCGGCCGCGCTGGTGCGCCAGGTGATGCAGCAGTTGATCGAGCATGGTGAAGTCCGGCGCGGCTCGCTGGGCATCCAGGCCCAGGACCTGGATGCCAACCTTGCCCGGGCTCTGGACGAGCCTGTCGGCAGCGGCGTAGTGGTGACCCAGGTCGATCCCGACGGCGCGGCCGCGCAGGCCGGGATCCAGGTCGGTGATGTGCTGACCCGGGTCGATGGCCAGCCGGTGGGCAGCATCCGCGCCTTGGCCGGCGTCGCGACTTTGCTGCCGGTGGACCGGGTGGTGGCGATCGAGTTGCGCCGCGACGGTCGGTCCCGGCAGGTCAGCGTGCGCCTGGACGCCAATGCCAGCGAGTTGCTGGGCGAGAACCTGGATCCGCGCCTGGCCGGCGCCCTGTTCACGGCCTTGCCCGACCGGCTGGAGCGGGCCGGGGTCAGCGGCGTGCTGATCGCTACGATCACCGGCAACGGTCGCGCCGCCCGAGCCGGCCTGCGCCGCGGCGATGTCGTGCTCTCGATCAATGACGTCAAGGTGGCCGATCTGCCGGCCTTGCGGCGCGAAATCGGCAAGCAGCCGGAGCGGTTGCAGTTGACCATCCTGCGCGGCAACCGTCTGTACGCTGTGGTTGCCGAGTAGCCCGGATCGTTGCCGCCGTGACCGCGGCGGTGACGATAACGGGCCATCTCCACGGGGTGGAGACGGGATGCCTCGGGGGTCGTTGTCGGGCCGCTGAACGGCGCCGTCGGCCCGTGCATCCTGCAAGGGTAAATATTTGTTCTTCAAGGGGCTGGCTGCTACTCTTGGCCGCAGTTTTCACCACCCATCGCCGGCCTTTCCGATGCCCATGAATCCCCGCATCCTTTCGTTTCTTGCCGCCTGCCTGTGCGTGTTGCTGTCGGCTTCGCCGGCCTGGGCGCAACTGGTTCTGCGCGGCGATTATGTCGCCGCCCGCGGCATCACCGAACTGGGCAGCCTGTACGCCAAGGAGCGCGGCACCAGTGTTGCCGTGACGCCGTTCAGCACCAACTCGGGCATCGATGGCGTACTCAGTGGCGAGATCGACCTTGCCGCCTCGGCACGCTCGCCGATTGCGGTGCGGCCGGCGGAAATGGGCCTGGTGTTCCACCCGGTGGCCTGGGACGCGCTGGTGTTCATCGTCCATCCCAGCAACCCGGTCAGCAACCTGAGCCTGACCCAGGTGCGCGACATCTTCCAGGGCAAGCTGGACAACTGGAACCAGGTCGGCGGCAAGGATGCCCCGATTGATCTGTACTCGGTGATGGGTCCATACGACGGGCTGGAAAGCACCATCCGCCAGATGCTGTTCGGCGATCCCGGCTACCGCGCCATGATCGACCGGCTGTTCCTCAACCAGCACCAGATCGAAGTCGGCATCCAGATGGATCCCGATGCCATCGGCATGACCACGCTGGCCGGCCTGTCGCGGCAGAAGGTCAAATCCCTGAGTATCGAAGGCGTCACCGCCAACCGTGACAGCGTTGGCGACGGCCGTTACCTGCTCAGCCTGCCGTTGTTCATGGTCTACAAGGCCGATGGCCCCAAGGCCGACAAGATCGCCGATTTCGCCGATTTCCTGGAAACACCAGTGGCGCAGAACGTGCTGCTCGGCAAGCAGCTCGTGCCGCATCGTGACGATGAAGAGTTCCGCAACATCCACATGCAGCGCGTGGCAACGATGTGGGAACGCCTGGGCGGCGAACCGATGTCGCAGGCACAGGCACGCGCCCTGGCGCGTAGTCTGGATGATGGTGCTGATACCGATGCCGCCACGCCGGCCGTCGCCGAAGCGGGCGCTGGCGCGGTGACTGCGGACCCGGCTGCCGCGCAGGCCGCTGCGACGGTGCCGGCAGTGTTGGCCGAAGCGCCCGCTGTTGCCACTGCGGCCAACGGTGCGGTTGCTGGCAATGAAGCATCGGCAGTGCCCGCAGTTGCCGAGGTGCCGGCTGGCGCGCCGGAACCGGCCGGATTGGCTGTCGCCGGTGCGTCGCTCGAAGGGGATACCGACGTTGTTGCCGATGGCGCTGCCGGCACTGCTGCCATCGCAAATGCAGCGGCCAACGCCGATGCCGTGGCCCAGACAACTGCCGGCAACGCAGCCGTGGCCGATGCTGCAGCCAGTCCCGCTGCCGATGGCGGTCCCGACACCGCCCAGGCTGCCGCCACTGCGCCCGCGACGCTGGCGGAGCAGGACGATGCTCTCGACCAGGATGCCGAAGCAGACACCGAGTGCAAGAAGCGCCTGTTCTCGCGCACCTGTTGAGTAGCCGGAAAGCGCGGGTGGTCGCGGCACTGACCCTGGATTTGGACGACACCCTCTGGCCAATCAGGCCGGTGATCGAGCGCTGCGAACAGGTGCTCGATGAGTTTCTCAACGAGCACGCACCCACCGTCGTACAGCGCTTCCCGCTGGCCGCCATGCGCCAGTTGCGGTTGCGTATCGCCGACGAACAACCGCACCTGGCCCATGATTTGCCACGCCTGCGCCGACTGAGCCTGGAACATGCCTTCAGCGTCAGTGGCGTTGAGGCCGCGGATCTGATCGAGCGCGCCTATGACTGTTTCTACGCGGCCCGCAACCAGGTGCAGCTTTACGACGAGGTCGCGCAGGCGTTGCCGGAGCTGGCCGCCCGGCATCCCCTGCTGGCCCTGACCAATGGCAACGCCGACCTGGACAGCATCGGCCTGGCCGGGCATTTCCAGGGATCGGTCAGCGCCTGGCAGGTCGGTTGTGCCAAGCCGGACCGGCGCATTTTCGACCATGCCTGCCAACAGCTTGCGCTGGCACCCGAACGCATCTGGCATGTCGGTGATGATCCGGATTGCGATGTCCTCGGTGCCCTGGGTGCCGGCATGCGCGCGGTGTGGATGAATCGCGATGGCCGGGATTGGCCCTACCCGGACGGCCCGCAACCGGACCTGGTGGTGCGCGACCTGGCCCATCTGCGCGACTGGCTATTCAAGGATGCGCCGGCACTGGCCTGACCTTGCCATGAGGCCGACACGGCGCTGGCCTGACGCTGCGCTGCTGCCGGTCCAGCCGTAGCCGCCGGCAGCCGAAGTGATTCGTGTCAGGATCCGGTAGTTTCCCAACCGGCTTGTGCGCCATGCCTGCCGATCCGGTTTGTCGGAAAACCGAACCCTGTCATTGCGGCCCCGGCCGCGCCATTTGTTGAAGGAACACCATGATCGACGCCCTGCAGCCTGAAGATTCCTCCGCCTGTCCGCTCACCCTGGTCCGCAGTGATGGCCTGGCCTCGCTGCTGAACGGACTGTCCGCCTCGGCAGCGCAGTACGTCAAGGCCAGCGGTTTCAGCGGCGAGCCGGGAACGTTTTGCCTGCTGCCCGATGAGCAGGGGCGGCTGGCCGGTGTTCTGGCTGGCATCAACAGCGTCGATGATCCGCACCTGCTCGGCGGCCTGCCGCTGAGCCTGCCGCCCGGCCGCTACCGGCTCGCCGCCGATGGCCAAGGCGTGGCGATCGACCCCGCCCAGGCGGCCCTGTCCTGGGGCTTGGGCGCCTACCAGTTCCTGCGCTACCGCAGCGCCCGGCGCGAACCGGCGCAACTGTGCCTGGCTGCGGATGTCCTGGCGCCGGCACAGACCCTGCTGGCTGCCGTGTACCAGGTCCGCGACTTGGTCAATACCCCAACCCAGGATCTGGGTCCGGCCGAACTGGCCGAGGCCGCAGGCGAACTGGCCAGCCGGCACGGTGGCCGGCTGCGCGTGATCGAGGGCGATGTCCTGTTGCAGGACAACTTCCCCGCCATCCACGCCGTCGGTCGCGCCAGCCATCGCGCCCCGCGCCTGATCGAGCTGGACTGGGGCGATGACAGCCATCCGCGCCTGGCCCTGGTCGGCAAGGGCGTGTGCTTCGACACCGGCGGCCTGGACCTGAAATCGGCCGACGGCATGCTGCGCATGAAGAAGGACATGGGTGGCGCTGCCCATGCCCTGGGCCTGGCCGAGCTGGTGATGGCCAACACTCTGCCGGTGCGCTTGAAGGTGCTGATTCCGGCCGTGGAAAACGCGATCGGCCCGGATGCCTTCCGTCCCGGCGAAGTCATCGCTACTCGCCAGGGACTGAGCGTGGAGATCGGCAACACCGACGCCGAAGGCCGGCTGGTGCTGTGCGATGCGCTCACCTATGCCGCGCAATGGCAGCCCGAGCTGGTACTGGATTTCGCCACCCTCACCGGCGCTGCCCGCATCGCCCTGGGGCCGGACCTGCCCGGCCTGTACGTCAACGATGAAACCCTGGCCACGCAACTGCTCGATGCCGCTGCCGACAGCGCCGATCCGCTCTGGCGCATGCCGCTGTACGGGCCGTACATGAGCTACCTGGACAGCCCGATCGCCGACATCAACAACGCCGCCAGCAGCCGCCATGCCGGCAGCATCACCGCGGCGCTGTTCCTGAGCCGCTTCGTGCCCGAAGGGCTGCCGTGGGCGCACCTGGATGTCTACTCATGGAACGATGCCAACCGCCCGGGCCGCCCCGCCGGTGGCGAGGCGCAGGGCCTGCGCGCGTTCTATCGCATGCTGGCCACGCGTTACGGGCGTGGCGGCGACTGAGCGACGCACAGGCCAAGTCGACAACAACGCCGAGCGTGTGACCGGGAGCGACCGGAAGCACTGGCAGGCGGGCCGGACATCGCCGGCAATGAAACGAAAAACGGCCCGGGGATGACCCGGGCCGTTGCGTTGCGGCGGCGTTGCTGTTCCCGGCTGGCGTGGCAATGAGCCCCGCCAGCCGGTAGCGCCGTTTACTGCCGGCGGTGCGTCAGGACGTCGCGCTGCCCTGCGGACGGCGCCGGCTGCGACGCGGCCGGTTGTGGGCGTCGGCGTGACGCGGCGCATGCTGGCCGCCATCGCGGCCGGCAGCAGCGGCACCGGTGCCGACTTGACCGGAATCGGCAGAGCGGCCATTGCGCTGACGCGTCGGCCGCGCGGCATTGCGCCGGCCTCCCGGTGCTGCGCCATCGCGATCGGAAGGCCGGCCGGCACCACCGCGTCCGGCACCGCGACCCGGCGCATTGCCGGGTGCGCGTCCAGGCGCCCGGCCTGCAGGACGTGCCGCTGCCAGCGGCTGGCTCGGCTCGAAACCGAGCACCGGCTCGACATCGATGCTGCGCCCGAGCATGCGCTCGATATCACGCAGCAGGCGTGATTCTTCCGGGGCCACCAGCGAGATCGCCTGGCCTTCGGCGCCGGCGCGGCCGGTGCGGCCGATCCGGTGCACGTAGTCCTCGGCCACCATCGGCAGGTCGAAGTTGATCACGGCAGGCAACTGGTCGATGTCCAGACCACGCGCGGCGATGTCGGTGGCGACCATGACCGTGGCCCGGCCGCCCTTGAAATCGGCCAGGGCCCGGGTGCGCGCACCCTGGCTCTTGTTGCCGTGGATCACCGCGCAATGCAGGCCATGCTGTTCCAGGAACCTGGCCAGCTTGTCGCAGCCGTGCTTGGTGCGGCCGAACACCAGGGTCTGGCGGCGGCTGTCGTGGCTGAGCAGTTCCAGCAGCAGTTCGCGCTTGCGCGAGACATCCACCGGATGCACGCGGTGGCTGACCGTGGTCGCGATGCTGTTGCGTTGCGACACCTGCACCTGAGCAGGATCACGCATGAATTGGCCGGCGAGCTCGCGGATGGGATCGGAGAACGTCGCCGAGAACAGCAGCGTCTGCCGATTCTGACGCGGCAGGGCAGCCAGGATCTTGCGCATCGCGGGCAAAAAGCCCATGTCCAGCATGCGGTCGCCTTCGTCCAGCACCAGCACCTGGATGTTGGACAGGTCCACCGTCTTCTGCTGCATGTGGTCGATCAGCCGGCCCGGCGTGGCGACGATGAAGTCCAGGCCACGGCGCAGCGCCTGGATCTGCGGCTGGATGCCGACGCCGCCGAAGATGGCAGTGCTGCGCGGCCGCAGATGGCTGCCGTAATCGCGCAGGCTCTGATGCACCTGCGCCGCCAGCTCGCGGGTCGGGGTCAGGATCAGGGCACGCGGGCGACGCTCGCCAGGGCCGGCGCGATTGTTGTCAATCATCAGGCGTTGCAGCATCGGCAACACGAAGGCGGCGGTCTTGCCGGTGCCGGTCTGGGCGCCGGCAAGCAGGTCGCGGCCGGCCAGCACCAGGGGGATGGCCTGCGCCTGGATCGGCGAGGGAGTGGTATAGCCTTGCGCATTGACCGCGCGCAGCAGTTCGGGCGCCAGCCCGAGGGTGTCGAAAGACATGGTGTATTTCCTTGTATGCCTGGCAACCGGCACAGGCCGGGTGCGGATCGGCAACGTTCCCGTGGGAAGCCGCGTTGCAGATCGATGATCGGAGACCGGCGGCAACTCAGGTTGCGGTCCGGGTGTGGCGGCGGAAACCCGATCGGCAGACAGACGGCAGCGGAACGCTGGCGCCAGCTAAGGAAACTCGGAAAATACGACGCTACTGAAGCGGCGCAGCATAGGGCAACGCGACCGGCGCCGCCAGCATCGCGGCCGGGTTGGTGGGCGGGGGTTCATGGGCGTAGCCCCTTGAATCCGGACATCGTCAGCCGTAAGTGGCTACGTCGTTCCGGGTTGGGTGAGCCACACTGCGCGCTTTTGGCGCTTGGACAGGCAAGTGTCGGATGGATGCTGATTGCATGATTGCCAGGTTCATGGCGGAGATGCCGCACCGGCGCGACGGGCGTCTGAGCGAAGCACTATTGCCTAGGAGGAGAGAGTGATGAAAAGCGGAAGCAAGCTTGATCGGTTGTCGGGTCTGGATGGCGTCCTCGAACGGTCGTCGCGACGGGCGGGTGCGGCGCACGACGGCGCGCCCTGGTCAGTGCGCCGGCCCATGGCGTGCGTGCTTGCGGTGCTTCTGGCGCTGGTCTGGGCAGCGCCGGCGTTGGCTGGTGAAGTCAGTGCCCAAGTGCACGAGGAGCTGGCAAAACAAGGCCAGGTGCGGGTACTTCTCATGCTGGCCGAAGATCAGGTGCGCGGCAGCGGTCCGGACGCCATCGCAACGCAAGTCGATGCCCTGCTCGCCGAGCTGCCGGCCGCCGATGTCCAGCTCGAGCGCCGCTTCCAGACCGTGCCGGCGCTGGCGTTGACGGTGGGCGCCGAAGGACTGGGAGCACTGGCGGCATCGCCACGTGTCGGCCGCATCGATCTGGATGTCGGCGGCGAGGGCGGGGTGGTCCAGGCCTTGCCGCTGGCCCAGGTCGATGCCGTGCGCTCGCTGGGCCTGACCGGTGCCGGCACCAAGATTGCGATCATCGACAGCGGCATCCGGCTGGATCACCAAAGTTTCGCCGGCCGCATCGTCGACCAGGCCTGCTTCTGCACAGGTTGCTGTCCCAATGGTGGCTCCACCCAGGTGGGCCCTGGAAGCGGTGCGCACGCCCATCCGCACGGCTCCAATGTCGCCGGCATTGCTGCCGGGGGCGAAGGCGTTGCCGGCATACCGGCCGGTGTCGCGCCCGAGGCCGAGATCATTTCGATCCGCGTGTTGAACAGCAGTAATTCATTCTGCTGCAGCTCCGATGTCATCGCCGGCATGGACTGGCTGGGCGTCAACCACCCCGATGCCACCGTGGTCAACCTCAGCCTGGGCACCGATGCCCGCTTCCAGGGGCATTGCGATACTGCGGAAGCGTTCACCCAGGCCTATGCCGCCGCCGTCAACGGCCTGATCGGGCAGGGCACGGCGGTCACCGTCTCCACGGGTAATACGGCGTCCAGCATCGACATGCAGGCGCCAGCCTGCGTCGAGCAGGCGACTTCGGTGGGCGCGGTCTGGGACACCACCCTGGGCAACACCACCGTGCTGGGCTGCACCGACACCGGCATCGTCGCCGACAAAGTGACCTGCTTTTCCAACCTGAGCACCACCACCGACCTGCTCGCGCCGGGCGCCTGGCTGACCGCCGCCGGCAGCAGCTCGCCCACGGCCGTGATCACCTATGCCGGCACCTCGATGGCGGCGCCGCTGACCGCGGGCTGTGTGGCTTTACTGAAGCAGGCGTTCCCGGCCCTGACGCCAGCCGCAGTTGAAGCGGCATTGAAAGCCTCGCCGGTACACCTGAGCCGGCCGCCGATGAGCCAGGATTATCCGCGCCTGGACTGCCTGGATGCCTTCCTGCGTTTGGATCTGCTGTTTACTGACGGGTTTCAGTGAGGCAACAGGCGGCGTGGGCGGCCGGGCGCTTCGGCGCACGCGATGACCGAGTCGGCTGCCAACGACCATCAGCCCGGCGTCGCACTCCGTCCGGACGCTGACCGTTCTGGCCATAGACTTACTATTCAGGCTAGGAGCACTATATTTCCTATCCGATAGCTAGGATCACAGCCATGCCCAGCGCACAATCATCAGAAGTCTTTTTACTCAAACCACGCAGCTCCGAGCTGAGCCATCAAGCGTCCTTGGTAGTGCTGACTCGTGAGTCCAGGGTGCCCCGCTACGTCAGTATCGAGTCCGCCAGTCCACTGGCTGCCTCGCTGGAGAGGTCGATCGTCAAGGAGGTGCGCGGCTTGGTGCTGGGGGGGCGGTTGGAACAAAAACGCATCACAGTCACCCGCCCCGGCCATCCTGCCCCTGTCGAGATTGAACCGTACCTGGAGCTGTACCGTGCCTTTGCGTTGTCGAGCGAAGCTACCAACAAGGCATTGGCCGCGCTGGGTCAAGCCTTGAACGAGACAGGTCCAGCCATCAAGAAGGTGCAGGCAGACAGCTTGAGGAAGGCCAAGTCGAGGCCATCACCGCGAAATGAAGAGCGCCTTGCGCAGCGACGCCAGGCACTGATTGAGAGCGGCTTGTTTCTGGATAGCACGGGGGTTGCGGCGCAAGCCGGATCGACAAGTCGCAACGCATCGGATTTCGCCCGGCGCCAGCGAGTGATCTCGGTCAAGCATCTGGGTCGAAACCTGTATCCGCGTTTCCAGTTCGATCCAACCTCCGGCAAGCCTCATCGTGCCATCCGGGCCTTGTTGGATGCCGTGCCGGAAGGTTACCGGGGCTGGGCACTGGTGTTGTGGCTGAATTCGCCAAGCACTCTGCTGGACGGGCGACTGCCGGTCGAGGTATTCGCCGAACAGCCCAAACGGGTTGTCGAGGCCGCCCGGAGCGAGTTCAGCCCGTGAACCGGCGGCCGGTGCTGCCAGAGGGTTGGCGCTGGCCACCCCTGCGTGGCTTATCGGCATCCGACCGCGCCCGGCTGGTGCCCCGCCCGAAGTGGCATCACCATCCTGCCCGCCGATGCGCCGTAGTCATCCAATCGACAGCAATCGACAGCAATCGAGACAATGACATCATGACGCTGGGGCATTCCGGTGCCGCTGGCAAGTGGCACCATCGCAGAGCTTGCAGGCATCCGGCGGCAACGCCTCACCACGGTCAGATGGCCGCACATCACCGCACCCGTTGCTTCACAAGCACGTTTTGAGCCTGTCAGCGGAGGAGGTTTTCTTCTTCCGCCCAGGGCTTCATCTTCGTTCCCGTGTGCCATGGAAGCCGGATAGCGCGGGTTATTTTGACCCCAGCACCATCGCACCGCGGCCGGCACATGGCCGGCCGCGGGCGATACAACTCACTCGAAGCCGTCAGCGAAGATGCGGTCGGCTGGCGGTGTGACGGTGCAGATGTCCTGGAACAGGCAGGCCGCCCATTCGGGGTGGTCGATGAACGGGTTGCGGTTGCCTTGGAACGAGTAGATGACTTCGTTGCGCAGGCGTTCCTGGTCATCGGGCGGGTCCTGCTCGTGCCATTCCAGGATCACGTTGAGCAGGCCCATGTAGGGGCGGCCGGTGCCGATCAGGCTGGCGTTGTCGGTCAGGATCAGGTCCGGTTCGGACTGGCCGGTGACGCTGTGGCTGCCGCCTTCGTAGCGGATGTCCATGTACATCACGGCGCGGGCGACGTCGCCGCGGCGACCGATCCAGGTTTCCCAGACGCTGCCGTTGAACCAGTTGGAGTCGTCGCGATCGCCGCTGCCGCCCTGGCCGTTGTTGGCCACGGTGGCGCGACCGGTGCAGCCGCTGGTGCAGTGACCGAAGTACTTGTTGCCGCGGTCGGAGTTGTAGCCGATGTGGGAGAGCATGAGCATGTGCGTGTCGGTGTAGGCGCTGCTCGATGAGTTCGGGAAGCCGAGCGAGTTCGGCCAGGTGTGCTCGCGGTTGTAGTTGCTGTTGCCGCCATTGACCTTGACGTAGGTCTCGTTGCGGAACACGTCCAGAATCCGGTTCGGGTTGGACGGATCCTGGTCGGCGAGCTCGAGGATGTCCCAGGTGTCGGTCTGGCTGGAGGTGTAGGGATAGCTCTGGTGATCCCGGATCACCGCATGCAGGGTCTGGCGCAGGACGACCGCGCTGTCGGTGATGACGCTGGCGTAATAGTCGCCATTGTCCGAAGCGATGGTGAAGGTCCAGCTGTAGTCGGCCGCCATCGGTGTCGGCGTGCCGTCCAGGTCGATGACGTGGGCGGCGAGCACAGTGGCGGTGCATGATTCCAGCGCAACCAGATCGACATCCGGATCGGCGACGTACTGCATCGGCCCACCGCTGATTGCGACCTCGACCATGCCCGAATCATCGCAGTGAAGCTGCAGCCAGCCGGGCTGGGTGCTGACCGGCTCGCTGAAGTCGATGCTCAGGTTGGCCTGCGGCGAGACACCGGAGCCACCGGCGGCAGGGACATGGCTGGCCACGGTCGGCGGCAGATCGGGCTGGGTGATGAAGCTGGCGATGTGGTCCTCGACCATCTCGTCGATGTCGCCATCCAGGTCGGTGACCAGGGCGCCGGTGACGGTCACCGTGCAGGTTTCCAGGTTCTGCAGGGGCGTCGTCGGCGTGGCGATGTGGATGGCGGGCGTGCTGGCGCTGACGGTCAGCGAGACATTGCCGGATGCCGAACAGGCCAGCGCAATCGCACCCGGGGCCAGGGTCACCGGCTCGCTGAAGGTGGCGGTCAGGGTCGGCAGGGTGGAGACACCACTGGCGCCGTCGGTCGGGTCCAGCGACACCAGGGTCGGCGGGAGGTCCACGACCGGGCCGAAGCTCTGGCCGGGGTTGCAGGCACCAAAGGAATCGTCGGCTGGCGGCTGCCAGGTGAAGTCGCTGTAGGTCGAGCCCGAGCCGGTGAGCTGCAGGGAATGGCCGATCGGCGTGCTGCTGGATTCATACACGCCGATATCGACGCTGGTCATGCCGTTGGCCGGGCCGCCGTTGGCGGTGAAGCTGCCTTCGTAGCTCAGAAATTGCACCACCGTGCCGTTGTCGACCAGGGCCAGGCCGTCCGGATCACCGTTCTGGATCTGGCTGGGCGCGACCACGGCCGTGCCATAGCCGCCGCAGTGGTCGGGCAGCACGCCGGTCAGTGGCAGGGTGTCGTAGGGCTGCCCGTTCGAGCCGTTGTAGAGCACCAGGCTCCAGCCGGCCATCGAGGTGCCGGCTGGCCCGACAACCTCGATGCGTTCGCCGACATCGGTGCCGGTGTTGTCGTAGTGCAGTTCGTTGACGAAGACCGTGCTGTCGGCCAGGGCAGCGCCAGCGGCCAGGCAGGCCAGGCCGGCAAGCAGGAGCGGGCTCCTGCGGAGAATCTGGGACATGGGGGGCAATGCTCCGGGGCGGGAAAAAACCCGTGCATGGTAGTGCAGCCACCGGGACGGGGCGCTGTGCCGGGCTACAGCGCCTGCACGCGAGCCGGTCTGCTCTATTCCGGGCTTTTCGTTCTTGCCACGAAGGCGGGAATCCAGTGCCGCTGCTTTGGCGTTTCAACGGCGCCAAGTCCTGGATTCCCGCATTCACTGGGATGATTCAATCGTTGAGAACGCCCTCAGTGTCCGTGCCCATCCTCACCGTGGACATGGTCGCTGACGCCATGGGCGAGCAGGCCGTCCACGGCTTCGACGAAGTGGGTGAACTGGACGTAGGACTCCACATACTCACGGCCCTGTCCAACCGACTCATCGGCGACCTGGCGCAGGTCATGGGCGGTCTTGAAGCGTTCCTTGATCTGCGTGCGGACGGCGTTGGCCATCTCGTCGGCAAGCGTGTCGACCTGGCCAGTCTCCAGCGCCCGGTCCGCCGCCGCGATCGAAGGATCGGTGCTGCCCAACGGCTTGATGCCGGTGAAGCCGGCGCCTTCGCTGGCACGGTGCACCCGGACCAGGGTTTCGAAGAAATAGTTGTCGGCCACGGTCTGTGCGGTATCGCTTTCACCGCGCACCGCCAGCGCCATGTCGAACGTGCGACGCACCTCGGCCTCGTCGGCCGCGGGAATCCACTTCAGTACGCGCGTGACATCCTTTTCGGCAGCGTCTGCGATCACCGGGCCATCCAGGCTGTCGCAGTGCGCCATGGCGGTGCCGGTGAAGGCCAAGGCAATCGCGCCGGCCAGCAACAGGGATTTGAATCGCGGATGGGTCTTGAGCGTGTTCATGAGCGTTCTCCTTGAGTCGAGTCGAGTTGAATTGGTTGATCCCACCTCAGCGCATCAGCCGCATCGCGTTGAGGATGACCACCAGCACCGATCCTTCGTGGACCAACATGCCCAGCGACATCGTGACGCCGCCGGCAAAGACGCCAGCAAGCAGCACGACCACGGTGGCCAGGGCGATGAAGATGTTCTGGCGCATCACCGACACCGTGCGCCTGGCCAGGCCGATCGCCTGCGGCAGCCGGAGCAGGTTGTCGCCCATCAGGGCGATGTCGGCGGTTTCCACCGCCACCGCCGAACCGGCGGCGCCCATCGCCACGCCGATGTTGGCGGTTGCCAGCGCCGGGGCATCGTTGACGCCGTCGCCGACCATCGCCACCACGTGGCCTTCGCGCTGCAGCTTTGCCACTGCGTCCAGCTTGTCTTCCGGAAGCAGCGAGGCGTGGACTTCGTCGATTCCGACGGTTTTGGCGACGGACTCCGCGACCAGGCGGGTGTCGCCGGTCAGCATCACGACCTTCTCGACGCCGGCCGCGTGCAGGCGGGTCACCATTTCGGTCGCGTCCTCGCGAAGCTGGTCGGCCACCGCGATCACGCCGAGCACCTGCCGGTCCACGGCCACGATCATCGGCGTCCGGCCGGCTGCAGCCAGTTCCTGCGCCGCATCGGCGGCGCCAACATCGTCGCTGACGCCGTACTGCTCGAGCAGCGACAGGTTTCCGATCAGCACCCGGCGACCGTCGATCTCGGACACGATGCCCTTGCCCGGTACCGGCGTGACGGTGCCCGGAACGCCCTTCGGGCCAACGCCCTCCTCATGCGCCGTGTCCAGGATCGGACGCGCCAGCGGATGCTCGGAGCCCGCTTCGGCGGCCGCGGCCCAGCGCAGCACGTCGGCCCTGTCCATGGAGGGTTGAAGCACCACCACGTCGGTGAGCTGCGGCCGGCCTTCGGTAAGGGTGCCGGTCTTGTCGACGGCGACCACGGAAATCATCGCCGAAGTCTCCAGGAACTCGCCGCCCTTGATCAGGATGCCGTTGCGCGCCGCGCGGCCAATGCCGGCCACGATCGCCACCGGGATCGAGATCACCAGCGCGCCCGGACAGGCGATCACCAGCAGGGTCAGGGCCAGCACGATGTCACCGGTGGCCAGGCCGGCGACCAGCGCCAGCACCATCACCGCAGGCGTGTACCACCTGGAGAACCGGTCGATGAAACTCTGGGTCCGGGCCTTGGCGTCCTGCGCCTCTTCGACCCGGTGGATGATGCGCGCCAGCGTGGTGTCGGCACCGATGCCGGTGGCCAGCACCTGCAGGAAGCCGCCGCGTGACACGGTGCCGGCGAAGACCTGGTCGGACTTCGACTTCTCCACCGGGATCGATTCACCGGTGATCGAAGCCTCGTCGATCGCACCGGTGCCGGACACGACCTGGCCATCGACCGGCACCTTGGCGCCGTTCTTGACCAGCACGATCTCGCCCATCCGCACCTGGTTGGCAGGAACCTCCTGCTGCTGGCCATCGCGCATGACCACGGCGGTATCGGGGGCGACAGCAACCAGCTCGGCCAGCGCCGAGCGGGTCTTGTTGAGGGTGGCGGCTTCAAGCGCGTGGCCGATCGAGAACAGGAAGGTGACCGCCGCCGCTTCCCAGAAGTTGCCGATCAGGATCGCGCCGATGGCCGCGACCGAGACCAGCAGGTCGATGCCGATCACCCTGGCAGTCAGCGCGCGCAGCGCCTTGACCACGATGCCGTGGCCGGCCACGAAAGCTGCGGCCAGCATCAGCAGGTCGGACAGCAGGAAGGAACCCGCGGTGTGGGTCGCATGGACCCCGGCGTCAAACCACCACTGCGGCGCGAGGGTGGGATTCGCGGCGCTCCCGATCGCCCGTTCCAGCAGGAACGAGGCAACGATCAGGGCCCCGGAAAGCGCGGGGACGAACCACTTTCCGGTGAGCCACTGCTGCAGGCGGTTCACTGGATCAGAACGCCGACGGGGTCGACTTGTAGCCGGCCTTGTCGACCACCTTCACCAGTTCGTCGACGGACACCTTCGACGCGTCGTGATCGACCTCGATGCGCGCGGATGCGAAGTGCACCTTGACGCTTTCAACGCCGTCGATGCGGCCAACCTGCTTTTCGATCTTCTCTACGCACGAAGGGCAGGAAAAGCCTTCCGCGCGCAGGATCGTACGTGTTGCCGGGGGGGTAATCATAATCTCATCCTCTTGTTATTCAATAGGTTAACCATAGCCCGAAGGAGGTCTGACAGCTCTGATCTGCGTCAGACTCCGGGGAGCCCGGTTGGCGCCCTGTTCATTTTCGACGTACGGCGCGCCTTGCCTTTGCCAGGAAGGAGCGGCGATCAGGAGGCAACACAGGAGCGTTGCACGCAAGGCACAATAGGGCCGATGAAACGTACCGGTAGACCGGCGGTACCCGCGCCGGACCTGAGGAAATACGCCTGGCTGGCGATCGCGACGGCCGTGCTGACGGTGCTGCTCAAGGGCAGCGCCTGGGCGATCACCGGCTCGGTCGGTCTGCTGTCGGATGCCGCCGAATCGCTGGTCAACCTGGTTGCCGCCATCGTCGCCCTGATCTCGCTGACCATCGCTGCCCGACCGGCCGATGACAATCACCACTTCGGCCACAGCAAGGCGGAATACTTCTCCGCCGCGCTGGAAGGAATCATGGTGTTCGTGGCGGCGGCCTCGATCATCTATCTGGGCATCGAGCGCCTGCTCAACCCGCGGCCGCTGGAAGCGATCGGTATCGGCCTGGCAATTTCGATGGTGGCCGCCGTGGTCAATGGCGTGGTGGGAAGAATTCTGATCGGCGTCGGCAGCCGGCATCGTTCCATCACCCTGCGCGCCGACGGCAAGCATCTGATGACCGATGTCTACACCTCGGTCGGCGTGGTGATTGGCCTGAGCCTGGTGTGGCTGACCGGCTGGCTGTGGATCGATCCGGTGATTGCGATCCTGGTCGGCGTGAACATCCTGTTCACCGGCTACAAGCTGATTTCCGAATCCACCGCCGGCCTGATGGATGTGTCCCTGTCGCCGGAGGACAACGCCCGGATCCAGGCCATCCTGGACGCCCACACCGAGACCGGCCGGATCGAATTCCATGCCGTGCGCACCCGCGAATCAGGGGCGCGCCAGTTCATGGAGATGCACATGCTGGTGCCCGGCGACTGGTCGGTGCTGCGCGGCCACGACGCCATGGAAGACCTGGTCGACAAGATCGTGGCCCAGTTTCCGGCCATGCGCGTGACCGGGCACCTGGAACCGATCTCCGATCCACGCAGTTATGAGGATATGAACCTGTAGCGGGGGCTTGCGCTGGCGAAAGCGCCGGCCAGCGCCGGACATGAAATCAGGCGGCGTGCGCGTAGGGGTTGACAGCAATCAGATGGCGATTGCGGCGCCGTGCCGGGCGATCAAGCTTGTGTCCTGGCCGCGGGGAAAAGCAGCTCGGATGACGGCCAAAGCCAGCGCCAACTGCGTCACAGGGCGCGTAGGTGATCGTTGCAACGGGAATGCCTGGTGCCGAAGGTGGGACTCGAACCCACACGCTTTTAAGGGCGGCGGATTTTGAGTCCGCTGCGTCTACCGATTCCGCCACTTCGGCGCGGGTGGGCATTATACGGTCCCCGGGCCCCGTGGCGATACGGCCCGGGACGATGCAGTCACAGGGCGATACGGCCGCCGGCGCGCGCTGGCGCCGGGTTCAATCCAGCGACAGCGGCTTGTCCTGGCGCAGGTACCAGCCGTCGGCCAGCGGCTGGAATACGCAGCAACGCTCCATCTGGCCGCCGTAGACGTGCAGCGACACGCAGATGTCCTCGTCGCTGACATTGCGGATGGTGTGGTACTCGTGCGGCGGGATCAGGCTGCCGGCCGAACCGCTGCCGGCGGCCAGGGTCTGGCGCTGTTCGAAGCGGAAGCGGTCGCCCCGGGTTTCCATCAGTTCGTACTGGATGACTTCCAGGCTGCCGGCGACCACGCCCTCCACGCACCACAGGCCGGAGTGGTCATGCACCGGCGTGCCCTGGCCGGGGCCCCAGGTCATGGCGATGACGGTGTAGCCCAGTTCCGGGCAGTGGTGGATCAGGCGTCGGGCGTAATGATCGGGGCAGGCCTGAAAGACCTCGGCCGGCAGCAGCAGCCGCTGCTCGCGGATCAGGCCGGCCAGGGTCTGGCATAGCGCCCGGGTGAGTTCGACGCAAGGCCGGTCGCGGATGGCCTGATCCAGTGCGGCGGTCAATACCGGGCAGGGCGAATGATCGGTTTCCGGCTCGATCGGCCGGTCGGTGGCGGTCACAGTCATGGCGTTCATGGTACACGCCGGCGCCGCTATTGACCGCCGCGGTGCAGCAGGATCGCTGCCGGGAAAGGTCGCGGTAACGCCCGGCCTCAGGTGGTGGCCAGATAACCGGCGATGGCCTTGGCGAAGCGCGGCGTGTCGACCAGGAAGGCGTCGTGGCCTTGGATCGAGGGCAGGGCGGCGAACAGGGTCGGGATGCCGCCGTCACGCAGGCCCTCGGCGATTTCCTCCTGCTGCTCCAGCGGGAACAACAGATCGGTCTCGACGCCGATGACCATGGCGCTACGCGCCTGGATCCTGGCCAGGCCGGCGGCCACCGAGCCGCCGTAATCGGCGACATCGAACCAGTCCATGGCACGCGACAGATACAGGTAGCAGTTGGGATCGAAATCGTTGACGAAGCGGCTGGCCTGGTAAGCCAGATAGGATTCGACGCTGAATTCGGGCGCGAACGGGGTCGGATCGCGTTCGGCATCGGCGACCCGCGAACGGCCGAAACGCTGGCGCCATTCGCGCGCCGAACGGTAGGTGGTCATGCCCAGCTTGCGCGCCAGGGTCATGCCCTGGGTCGGCCAGTTGCCGGCCTGGTAATCGCCGCCGTTCCAGGCCGGATCACTGCGGATCAGCTCGCGCTGCAGCGAACGGATCGCGATCGAGAACGGCGCCGAATGCGGGGCGGTCGAAACCAGCAGCAGGTGCTCGGCGGCGCTGGCCACGTTCAGGGCGTAGGCCAGGGCGCTCATACCGCCCATCGAGGGGCCGACCAGGGCATGCAAACGTTCGATGCCCAGGCCCAGCGCAACCTGATGGGCGGCCAGCGCCACGTCCTCAAGGCTCAGGTCGGGGAACTGCAGCCGATAGGGCTGGCCGCTGGCCGGATCCACCGACGCCGGGCCGGTGGATCCGCGGCAGCTTCCCAGAGAATTGACGCAGATGATGAACCAGCGCGAGCTGTCGATGGCCTTGCCCGGCCCGACGATTTCGTCCCACCAGCCGGGATTGGGATCATCCGGGTGGGCGGCAGCGTGCGCACCCGGCGACATGCCGGTGAGGATCAGGATGGCGTTGTCGCGCGCGGCATTGAGCCGGCCCCAGGTTTCGTAGGCGATCACCGCCTCATGCAGTTCACCGCCCCGATGCATGCGGAACGGTGACGGCAGGCGGTGCAGGCGCAGGGCATTGCTCATGGGCTGGCTCGGTTGTTTTTTTGTTGATGGCAGCGTCGGCAGCGGCGTGGCTGTCTTGCCCGGGGCTTGCGTTGCTCCGTGGAAAACCCCGCAGCAGGCCGCGCAAACGCGGGCGCATTCGCGCTCGCGGCAGTCTACAGGTTCATGCCGGAGCGGGCCCTGGGCGGCCACTGTGCGTACAAGGCGGTCGCGTTTGATGAGGGTATGCGGCCGGAAAGCCGGGCCCGGCTGGCGCGACGGCCGGGGCTGATCGCCCGACGCGCCGCGAATGGCTCAGGGCAGGACGTTCTCGATCCGTAGTTGCACGCTGTCCTGGCCGGAGGGCGTCAATGACAGCAGTTCAGCCTCCAGATCGCCGCTCTGCGCCTGTGCCTGGCCGCTGTGTGACAGCCGGGCGCCCAGGCTCACCGCCTCGCCGGTGCGCAACTGCACGCCGTCGATCATGCGGTGCGCCGCGCCCAGGGTGACGGCAACCGGAAACTGGGGATCGGCGACCCGGCGTATGGCCAGCGGCGGTCCACCTTCGGGGGCGCGGGCAAACACAAACAAAGTGTCGCCGGGCCGGACCTGCCCGGCCAAAGCCGGATCCAGCTCGACCTGGATCTGGATCAGCGGGCCGTCATCGGCTTCGCTGTCGCCCAGCATGCCGGTGGCGGTATCCGGGGCAACTCTGGCCAGGCCCGGATCCATGGCGGTCATGGAATCGATGGCTGCGGCCGGGTCGGTATCGGCCGGCAGGCCGGCGCGGGCACGGGCGGCGCTGATCTGCTGGTCCAGACTGGCGAGCACCGGATCGCCCGGTTCCAGCAGGGCGCGCAGGCGTTGCCAGTAGACGATCGCTTCCAGATGATTGTCCTGCTGCAACTCGGCGATACCGATCAGCCACAGCGCCTTGTGTTGTTGCGGATCGAGGGCCAGCGCCTGTTCCAGAAGAACCCGCGCCTGGCCATCCAGCAGGCGGGTCGGGCCGGCCAGTGCAACGGCTTCGGCGTGCTCGACCATCACATGGGGCTGGCCGGGCGCCAGCGCCATCGCGCTGCTGGTGGCACGCAGCATGTCGTCGAAGCGCTCCATGGCGCGGTAGCTGCGCGCCAGCAGCAACCAGCCTTCCAGGTTGTCCGGCTCCTCACGCAGGCGTTGTTCCAGGCTGGTGACGGCCTGGTTCATGTCCATCGGCATGCCGTCGGCATCGGCGCCCGCCATGGCCGGGGCACGGTAGTCCAGGGCATCAGGCCGGCCCAGGCTGAAATACAGGGCCAGCGCCAGGACCGGCACCAGGACCGCCAGCACCAGGGCCAGACCGCGCGCCGGCGGCGGTGCGGCCGGGTCGGGCGTGGCGGCGGCCTCGATGGCGGCGATGAGTTGCGCCGACAGGTGTTCGCGTTCGGCGGCGTAGGCGGTTTCGGTGATCTCACCGCGGTCATGGCGGCCCTTTAGCGTTGCCAGTGACTGCTCCAGCTGCCGGCGCTTAAGGCCGGCATCGGCATCGCCCCGGCGACCGCGCAGCAACGGCGGCAACAGCAGGGCCAGCGCCAGCAGGGCCAACAGCATGGCGCCCAGCCAGAACAGGAAAATCACCATGTTTCTTCCTCCAGCGGGCGCAGCTTGGCGGCATCGGATTGGCGCCGTCGGCTCCGCACGATCAGCGCCACGGCGACCAGGCCGATGACGGCAAGAATGCCGGGGCCGAACCACAGCCACCAGGTGCGCCGGTCCAGCGGCGGCCGGTAAAGCACGAAATCGCCGTAGCGTTCGGTCAGGTAGGTCTTGATCTCGGCGTCGCTGCGGCCTGATTGCATCAACTCGAACAGTTCCCGGCGCAGGTCGCGGGCCAGGGGCGCATCCGAATCAGCCAGGCTCTGGTTCTGGCAGACCATGCAGCGCAGCTCGGCGGCCAGGGTATAGAAGCGATCGCGCTCGGCCTCGGAAGTGAATGGCAGCGGGTCGATGGCGGCCTGCACGAGGGCTGCCGGGCCGGTGACGGCCAGGGCCAGCACCAGGATCGCCAGCCAGTGGCGGATGGGCATGAAGCGGTGGCGGCGGGACGTGGCCATCATGGCGTTGCCTCCGGAGCGGCTGGCCTGTCGGTGGCGGCCAGCGCAGGATCGAAGCCGGAGTGCGACGCAGACGCCGATGCCGATGCCTGCGGCGAAGCAGGCGCCTGGGCATGGAGCCGGGCCAGCAGCGGCAGCAGCACGGTGTCGACATCGTGCTGGCTGACCGGGCCGACGAACTTGTGCCGGATCACGCCCTGGGCATCGATGACGAAGGTTTCCGGGGCGCCATAGACACCAAAGTGCAGACCGACGCGGTTGTCCGGATCGGCAGCGATGTAGTGGTAGGGGTCGCCGAACTGGTTCAGCCAGCGCAGCGCGTCGGTGCGCTCGTCCTTCCAGTTCAGACCGACCAGGACCACATCCGGGCGCTGCGCCAACTGCTCCATCTGCGGGTGCTCGATGCGGCAGCCGGCGCACCAGCTCGCCCAGACATTGAGCAGCCAGGGCTGGCCCAGGAAGCGGGCGCTGTCGATGCGCTCCTCACCGTCGCGCAGGCCATCGAGCTGGAAGGCCGGTGCCGGCTTGTCGATCAGCACCGAGGGCAGGCGATCGGGCGGGCGTTCCTTGTTGAGCTGGATGCCGGCATACAGCAGCGCCGCCAGGGCGAGGAAACCGGCCAGGGGCAGCAGGCGCCAGATCATGGCGGTGCGCCATTGGCGGACGGCTTGTCGGCCTTCGCCGCGGCCGGTCGGGGCCGGCGCACCGCACTGAAGCGGCGCTCGCCGGCGACCCAGAAACCGCCGGCCATCATCAGCAGGGCGCCGAGCCAGATCCAGCGGATGAACGGCTTGTGGTAAACGCGCAGTGCCCAGCCGCCGGCCTCGTCGACCGGCTCGCCCAGAGCGACGTACAGGTCGCGGGTGAAGCCCGGATCCAGGGCCGCTTCGGTCATCACCTCGCCGCGCCGGTACTCGCGTTTTTCCGGGTGCATCACCAGCACTTCGCGTCCGTCGCGAAACACGGTGACAGTGCCGTACTCGGCCTCGAAGTTCGGCCCGGAGCGGTGATCGCTGCCATCGAACCGGAACTGGTAGCCGGCAATCTCGATGCTCTCACCCGGCGACAGGGCGACATCGCGCTCGATGCTGGTGGCTTCGGTAACCAGCACGCCAATCACGAACACGCCGACACCGATATGGCCCAGCACCATGCCGACGGTCTCGCGGTTGAGCCGGCGGCCGTCGCGGCGCCAGCGCCACAGGAAGATGAGCGTGCCCAGGATCACCCAGACCCCGCCGAGGATGCCGGCGACCGCCTTGAACGGCAGATCCAGCCACAGCCAGAGCACCGCGGCGGTGGCCAGCGCGGCCACGGCGGCAGGCACCAGCGCGCGCACCGGGCGCCACCATTGCTCGGCGCGCCAGCGAGTCAGCGGCCCGAACGGCAGGAGCACGATCAGCGGGATGGTGAGCAGCACGAACAGCAGGCCGAAATAGGGCGGCCCGACCGAGATCTTGTCGCCGGTGACCGCGTCCAGGGCCAGCGGCGCCAGAGTGCCGATCAGCACCATGGCGCAGGCCACGGTCAGGAACATGTTGTTGAGCAGCAGCAGGGTTTCGCGCGAGGCGGCGGCGAACGGTTCGCCCATCACCATGCGCGGTGCACGCACGGCATACAGCAGCAGCGAGCCACCGATGGCGATGCCCAGGAACATCAGGATGTACAGGCCGCGCTCGGGATCGGCGGCGAAGGCGTGGACACTGGTGAGCACGCCCGAACGCACCAGGAAGGCACCGAGCAGGCTGAGCGAGAAGGCTGCGATCGACAGCAACAGGGTCCAGGCCATGAAGCTGCCGCGCTTTTCCGTCACCGCCTGGGAGTGGATCAAGGCCGTGCCGACCAGCCAGGGCATGAACGAGGCGTTCTCGACCGGATCCCAGAACCACCAGCCACCCCAGCCCAGCTCGTAGTAGGCCCACCACGAGCCCAGCGCGATGCCCAGCGTCAGGAAGGCCCAGGCGGCATTGGTCCAGGGCCGGGCCCAGCGCACCCATTCGCGCTCCATGCGGCCTTCCAGCAGGGCGGCGATGGCGAAGGCGAAGGCGACGGCAAAACCGACGTAGCCCAGGTACAGCATCGGCGGATGCACGATCAGGCCGAAGTCCTGCAGCAGCGGGTTGAGATCATTGCCGTCGATCGGTGCCGGCAGCACGCGGTCGAACGGATTGGAGGTGAACAGCATGAAGCCGATGAAGCCGATGCTGACCAGGCCCATCACCGCCAGTACGTTGGCGGCGAAACGCTCGGGCAGGTGCTTGCTGAAGGCGGCCACGGCCAGGGTCCAGGCGGCCAGCATCAGCGCCCACAGCAGCAGCGAGCCTTCGTGGGCGCCCCAGACGGCGGAGAAGCGGTAGTACCAGGGCAGGTCCAGGTTGGAGTTCAGGGCGACATAGAGCACGGAAAAATCCTGCACCATGAAGGCCCAGGTCAGGATCGCGAAGGCCACGGCAAGGAACAGGAATTGACCCACTGCGGCCGGCCGGGCGACGGCGCGCCAGACCGGTTTGTCCAGGGCATGACCGAGCAGCGGCACGGCCTGCACCATCGCCAGCAGCAGGCCCAGAATCAGGGCGAACTGGCCAATCTCTGGAATCATGGCCCGCCGTCCGGCCAGGACGTGGCGGTTGCGTTGTCCGGATCGGGATCGTGGTCTGCGTCGAGGGCGTTGCCGTTGGCCGGGGTTTCGGCGCCGGTGTCGGCTTCGGTCACGTCATTGCCGTCGGCGCCCTCAGTGGCCGCCTTGTCGCCGTTGTCGCTACCGTAGCCGGAGCCGTTGTCGTTGCCATAGCCGCGATAGCCGCCGCCGGCGGCCTTGCCCTGGGCGTCTTCCATGGCGGCCATGACCTCGGCCGGCATGTAGGTCTCGTCATGCTTGGCCAGGATCTTGTTGGCCTGGAACACGCCGTCCTCACCCAGGTGGCCGTGCGCGATCACGCTTTGGCCCTCGCGGAACAGGTCGGGCAGGATGCCCTCGTAGAACACCTCGTGGTCGCGGACCCGGTCGGTCACGGCGAAGCGCACCTTCAGGCCCTGGATGCGCTCGATGCTGTCCTCCAGTACCACGCCGCCTAGGCGGAAACGGGCGCCGGGTTCGAGCTGGTTCTCGACCACCGTGCTCGGGCTGTACAGGTAACTGATGTTGTCGGTCAGGGCGGTGATCGCCAGGGCGGTGGCGGCGCCAACGCCGCCCAGGATCAGGCAGGTCGCCAGCAGGCGGCGTTTCTGCTTCGGGGTCATGTCGGGGTACTCCGGGGCGGTCTGGATGGCCGCCGCTTGCGCAATTGTCTACGGCTGCGGGCCGGGGCAGTCAGGTCCCACAGCAGCACGATCAGGGTGACGGCGTAGGCGCTCCATACATAGGCGCCATAACCGTCCATGGCCAGCCACTCAGACATGTCGATCTCCGCTCAGTTCCTGCTGCACCCAGTGGGTCTTGAATTCCTGCGTCAGCAGCGCGGCGCGGGTGCGCGCGAACAGGCTGCCGGCAAAGTACAGCTTGGAGGCCACGGTCATCGCCAGCAGCGGCCAGAGCATGTCCGGATGGATGGTCGATTCGCCAAATACGCGCACGGTCGGACCCTGGTGCAGCGAGTTCCACCAGGTCACCGCGTAATGGATGATCGGGATGTTGACCACGCCGATCAACGCCAGCAGGCAGGCGGCGCGGCGGCCGGCGCGGCGGTCCTCGAAGGCCTGGGCCAGGGCGATCACGCCCAGGTACAGGAACAGCAGCACCAGCTCGGAAGTCAGGCGCGGATCCCAGTCCCACCAGGTGCCCCACATCGGCTTGCCCCAGATCGAGCCGGTGACCAGGGTGATCAGGGTGAAGGCGGCACCGATCGGGGCGGCGGTCAGCACCATCAACTCGGCCAGCTTCATCCGCCAGACCAGGGCAACGAAGGCGCACACCGCCATGAAGGCGTAGCCGGCCATCGACATCCAGGCCGCCGGCACATGCACGTACATGATGCGGAAGCTGTCGCTTTGCTGATAATCGGGCGGTGCCAGCACCAGGCCGCCATAAAGGCCCCAGGCGCCGATCAGCGCCGCCAGGGCAAAGCACCAGGGCATCAGCCGGCCGGCGAAACGGTAGAAGGTCGGTGGCGATCCCAGGCGGTGGAACCAGACGGGAAATTTCATCGGATAGGCGCAACGGTCATCGGCGGGCGGAGGCGGGTTCGGTCAGCGGCAGAATGGCCGCGGCCTGGCGCGCGGCAGTGTGCAATCACCGCTAGCGCGGGACCGACGGCTGCTGCCGGTCCGGGCCACCGGGTCGCCGCGTCGCCGCACTGCACCAGGGGGCGCCAGTTTATACGCTTGTTGCCGGGCCGGCCGTTGATCCAGATCAACGCTGCCGGTCAACGGGCCGTCCAGCCGCCATCGAGCACGATCTGCGTGCCGGTGACGTTGCCGCCGCCCGAACCGCACAGGAAGCGCACCGCTTCGCCGATGTCCTCGGGCCGGGTGAAGCGCAGCGACGGCTGCTTCTCGGCCAGCATCGCCTGCTCGGCCTCCTTGATCGACAGCCCGTGCAATGCCGCCCGGTCGTCGATCTGGCGCTGCACCAGCGGCGTCAGCACCCAGCCCGGACACACGGCATTGCAGGTGATGTCGGCCTGGGCATTTTCCAGCGCCACCACCTTGGTCAGGCCGATGACGCCGTGCTTGGCTGCGATGTAGGCCGACTTCTCGGCCGAGGCCACCAACCCGTGCACCGAAGCGATATTGACGATGCGGCCGTAGCCGCGCGCCTGCATGCCCGGCAGGGCGCAACGGATGGCGTGGAACACCGCCGACAGGTTGATCGCCAGGATCGCGTCCCAGCGCTCGGCCGGGAACGACTCCACCCGCGCGGTGTGCTGGATGCCGGCGTTGTTGACCAGGATATCCAGGCGGCCGAAGCGCTTGAGGGTGTCGGTGATCATCGCCTCGACCTGCTCGGCGCGGCTCAGGTCGGCACTGTTGTAGTCGACTTCGCCACCATGGCTGGCCACTTGCGCCCGCGCGGCATCGATCTGCTCGGGCGTGCCCAGGCCATTGAGCATGACCTTGCAGCCGGCCGCCGCCAGGCTCTCGGCCACCGCCAGGCCAATGCCGCTGGTGGATCCGGTGATGAGGGCGATCTTGTCCTTGAACATGCTGAACTCCGGGTTGGCTGGGTCGACAACCGGCGATTATCGCCGGCCCGGGCCGGTCCCTGCCAATTGTCGTCGTATCGGCAGCCAGCCGGCGCCGACCCGCCGCTTCCCGGATGGCGGCCGGATTGCGCCGGCTGACCCGACCGGCACGGCACCGGCCGCGATGACTGCGCCTGGCATGGGCAAATGCATCGGCGGAGTCGGGACCGGGACCGGGACCGGTCCGGATCTGCTCGACGTCGCTACTGCCAGGCGTCAGAGGGGGTCGGGAAGGGTGCCCAGGATGATGTGCCGCTGGCGCAATTGCCCGAACATGTCGCGGCCGGCGCTGAGCATCCGGTCGTGGTCGATGCCGGTATCGCTGGCCAGGCCGGCGAGCAGTTCGCGCCCGCTCAGGCGCCCCTGGGACCGGTGCAGGCGTTCCACCAGGGCCAGGGTCAGGGCATTGGCGGCCAGGAAGCCGACCCGGTCCTGGCGGTCACGGACGATGACCAGGAAGGTGGGCTGTTCAATCCCGGCTCCGGCATCTGCGTCCGGGTGCTCGCCGGCACGCAGGCGTTGCACCGCGTGGCGGTAGCGCAACGGCCAGACCAGGGGCGACAGCAGCGGCCGGCCGTCGATCAGGTCGCCATCCGGATCGTGTCTGATGCCGTCAAGATCCGCCCGGGCATTGGCGGCGACGGTCGCCATCCATTCGTAGTGGGCCAGTTCAACCTGCCAATCCGGAACCGCGCCGACCTGTTGCAGCCAGGTCACGAATTCACCGCCCAGGGCGGGGAACAGTGGCGTGCGCGCCCGATGGCCGCGGTACCAGTCGCGCACCAGGGCCTGCCAGCCGGCCGGGTCATGCCGGGAGCGCAGCACCGGAAAGTTGGCGGCCAGCAGGCCGGCGACATTGTTGAACGCCAGCTCGCGGTAGACCGCCATACGCCGGTCCTGGATATCGGCCGGCGGCGGAACCCGCTCCGGGTCGCGCACATGTCCGGCGAATTGCCGTTGCAGGCTCTGGAAATCAGTCATCGCCGGCGGTCATGGCGGCATCGGGAACACCCGCGGCCGGCGGTAGGCGATGGCGCTGCTGAATGCCGCGGATGGTGTCCACCTCGGCCAGCAGTTCGGCCAGCGGCGGGAAGTTGAAATCGCGCTCGAGCAGGGTCGGACGCAGGCCGTGGCAGGTGTAGGCATGGTCGAGCAGTTGCCAGACCGGGTCGATCACCGCCGCGCCGTGACTGTCGATGATCAGGTCCGGATCCTGGCGGAAATGGCCGGCGACATGCAGGCAGGTGATCGCCGCCGAGGGCAGGGCGGCGATGAAATTGCGCGCGTCGTAGCCATGGTTGATGCTGTTGACGAAGACGTTGTTGACATCCAGCAGCAGATCGCAGTCGGCTTGCCGCACCACTTCGGTGACGAAATCCAGCTCGTCCATTTCGGCGCCGGGCGCGGCATAGAAGGAGACATTCTCGATCGCGATGCGCCGGCGCAGACGGTCCTGGACCTGATCGATGCGTGACGCCACATGGCGCACCGCCGCCATCGTGAACGGGATCGGCATCAGTTCGTACAACTGGCCCTCATCGCTGCACCAGCTCAGGTGCTCGGAGTACAGCGGCACCCGATGTTCCTCCAGGAAACCGGCAATGCCGTCGAGCAGCTCCGCATCCAGCGGTGCCGGCCCGCCCAGCGACAGCGACAGGCCATGGCAGAACATCGGCCAGCGCTCGCTGCAGGCACGCAGGCGCTTGCCGGCACGGCCGCCGACGCCGATCCAGTTCTCCGGTGCCACCTCGATGAAGTCGATGCGCTCGGCGGGCGTCTGCACCAGGGCATCAAGCAGGGCCCGGCGCAGACCCAGTCCGGCGCTGCCGCCAGCGTCGTAGCCGGCCTGGGTCAGTGCCGGCGTGGGCTGCGGGCCAGTCACGTCCACAGCCGACGCCAGCACCTGCCATCGGCGCTCGTCACAGCCTCAGGCAGTGCCGCCGCAGCGGCCCTCGCCGCACTTGCCTTCGCCGCAGGCACCCTCGGCCTCATCGGCATGGGCGTGGCGGGCGGCGTGGTGCACCCTCAACTCTTCGGCCGAGAGGAAACCGTCGCCATCGGTGTCGATCTGGTCGAACATCGCCATCGGCTTGCCGGCGGCCTGGAACTCATCGCGCGACACGCGGCCATCGCCATCGGTGTCCAGATGTTCAATGCCGCACTTGCCCTCGCCGCCGCTGCCGGCGCCGCAACCGCCCTCGACCAGGTTCAGGGCCTGGCCACTGCCCAGATCAGTGAGCGCGAACAGGGTGGAGGTGTCGGTGTCCGGGCTGGCGTGGGCCGAGCCGGCAACGGCAAGCCCGAGGGCTGCCATCAGGGGCGTGATCGGTTTCAGGTTCATGGTGGGTGACTCCCGTGGGTGAGGTGGGCAGGCCGCCGGATGGCGCGCTGCCGTTCCGGTATCCCGCGCTTGCAAGATGGAGCCAGGTCCATCCGCTGCTGCCGTGTGCGGGCGCCCTGGCCGCCCATGCCCGTGCAGGATATCAGCTGGGCGTAAATCGGCAATGAAAATTGGCGGCGTGGCCGAAGCTTGCAGCCGGCTCAGGCGCTCAGACCGAGCCCGCGTCCCCGCCTTGCAGATCCTTGCCCGCCTTGCCCCCGGGCGCCGGCGTGCGCAGTCGCTGCGGCCAGGCGCACAGGTCGGCGACGCGACATTCCCAGCAACGCGGCTTGCGTGCCTGGCAGACATAACGGCCATGCAGGATCAGCCAGTGGTGGGCGTGCTGCCGGAACTCATCGGGCACCACCTTGAGCAGCCGCAGCTCGACTGCCAGCGGTGTCTTGCCGCGCGCCAGGCCGGTGCGATTGCCGACCCGGAAGATGTGCGTGTCCACCGCGATCGTGGGCTGACCGAAGGCGACATTGAGCACGACATTGGCGGTCTTGCGGCCGACTCCGGGCAGAGCCTCCAGCGCCGGGCGGGTGCCGGGCACCTGGCCCTCGTGCTGTTCGATCAGGAGCGCGCAGGTGGCGATCAGGTTCTTCGCCTTGCTGTTGAACAGGCCGATGCTGTTGATGTAGCCCTTGAGCCGCTCCTCGCCCAGCTCAAGGATCGCCTGCGGCGTGTTGGCCACCGGGAACAGCCGCGCGGTGGCCTTGTTGACGCCGATGTCGGTGGCCTGGGCCGACAGCAGCACCGCCACCAGCAGCTCGAACGGCGTGTTGTAGACCAGTTCGGTCTTCGGCTCGGGGTCCAGCTCGGCCAGGCGGCGGAAGAACTCGTGGCGATGCGCCACCTTCATGCCGGTTCCGGTCCGGTCAGGGGGCGGCTGGAATCGTCGGCATCGCTGTCGCCGGTGCCGCTGGTGTCGCCGACGCGCTGCTGCCAGGCATTGCGGGCCGCGACCAGCGCCGCCAGGGCGAAGAAGGCACCGGTGGGCAGCACCGCCAGCAGCAGGCCGCGCTGGCCGCCGAGAATTTCAAGGCGCAGGCCGCGTCCGGCCTCGCCCAGCAGCAGGTGCATGTCGGCCATCAAGGTGCCATGGCCGACGACTTCACGCACCGCGCCGATGATCACCAGCACGGCCAGGAATCCCAGGCCCATCATCAGCCCGTCCAGCGCCGCCAGTGAAACACGCTGGCGCGCGGCGAAGGCTTCGGCCCGGGCCAGGATCACGCAGTTGGTGGCGATCAATGGAATGAACACGCCGACCGCATCGTGCAGTTCCGGCAGCCAGGCGCGGACCAGCAGCTCGACGCTGCTGACGCTGACCGCGATCACCAGCACGAACAGTGGCAGGCGGATCTCGGGCCGGACAAGCGGCCGCAGCAACGACACCAAGGTGCTGCTCAGGGTCAGCACCAGTACCGTTGCCAGGCCCAGGCCCAGGGCGTTGGCGAAGGTGTGGCTGACTGCCAGCAGCGGACACAGGCCAAGCAGCTGCACCAGCGCCGGGTTGGCCTGCCACAGGCCGTCGCGGGCAATCGTGGCGGAGGTGGGTTCCATGACGGCGGCCATTGTACGGCGAGGCCAATTGCCGCGCTGCCGGCGCACGGGCGGCGCACCGGCGGCGTGGGCCGGATAAAATGCCGCGATGATTCGTATGAAGGAACTGGCCCTGCGCCGCGGTGGCCGCCTGTTGCTGTCACAGGTTGACCTGACCCTGCATCCGGGTTGGCGTGTCGGCGTGGTCGGGCGCAACGGCTGTGGCAAGTCCAGCCTGTTCGCGGCGCTGCTGGGTGGGCTTGATCTTGATGCCGGCAGCATCGAGCGGCCGCGCGGCCAGCGGGTGGCGACCGTCGCCCAGGAAACACCGGCGTTGCCGGATGCGGCGATCGATTATGTGATTTCCGGTGACGTCGAGCTGGCCCGTGCGCTGACCGACGAGGCCGAGGCCCAGGCCCGCGGCGACCATGAAGCTGTGGCCCGCGCCCATCACCGGATCGAAGAGCTGTCCGGTTACGACGCCCATGCCCGCGCCGGCCGGCTGCTGCATGGCCTGGGGTTTGCCGCCGACACGCATGCCACCGCGGTGCGCGAGTTTTCCGGCGGCTGGCGGGTGCGCCTGAACCTGGCCCGGGCGCTGATGGCGCCCTCGGACCTGTTGCTGCTGGACGAACCGACCAACCACCTGGACCTGGATGCCGTTGTCTGGCTGGAGGACTGGCTGCGCCGCTACCCGGGCACCTTGCTGGTGATCTCGCACGACCGCGAATTCCTGGACGGCATCGCCAGCCACATCGTGCACCTGGACGAGGGTCGGGCCCGGCTCTACACCGGCAACTACACCAGCTTCGAGCGCCAGCGCGCCGAACACCTGCGCCAGCAGCAGATCAGCCACCAGCGCGAGCAGGCCGAGCGCGCCCATCTGCAAAGTTTCATCGACCGCTTCAAGGCCAAGGCGAGCAAGGCGCGGCAGGCGCAATCGCGGGTCAAGCGGCTGGAGAAGCTGGCCGGGACCGAAGCCGTGCGGGCGCAAAGCCCGTTCCGCTTCAGCTTTCCGGTGCCGGGCAAACTGCCGTCACCGTTGCTGCGCCTGGACCAGGTTGATGCCGGGTATGCGGCGGCGGAGGGTGCCACCGACGATGCCGGCGAGCACCGGGTGCTGACCGGAGTCCGCTTCAGCCTGGAACCGGGCGAGCGCGTTGCCCTGCTTGGTCCCAACGGCGCCGGCAAATCCACCCTGGTCAAGACCCTGGTCGGCGAACTGCCGCCGCTGGCAGGCGAGCGCCTGGCGCACAAGGATCTGCGCGTGGGCTATTTCGCCCAGCACACGGTCGAGTCGCTGCGCGAGGGCGTCAGCGCCATCGACCACCTGCGCGCGATCGCGCCCGGCATCAGCGAGCAGGAGCTGCGCAACTACCTGGGCGGCTGGAACTTCGCCGGCGAGCGGGCCTATGAAAGTGTCGACACCTTTTCCGGTGGCGAACGCGCCCGGCTGGCGCTGGCGCTGATCGCCTGGCACCGGCCCAATGTCCTGCTGCTGGACGAGCCGACCAACCACCTGGACCTGGACATGCGCGACGCCCTGGCCGATGCCCTGGCCGACTTCCCCGGCGCCCTGGTGCTGGTTGCCCACGACCGCCATCTGATCGGCCTGGTCTGCGACAGTTTCTGGCGTGTCGCCGAGGGCACCGTGTCCGAATTCAAGGGCGACCTGGACGACTATTCGCGCTGGTTGCGCAGCCGTGATGACGGCGGTGCCCGGGCGGCCGCGGACGACGGCGGGCGCGTTGGCGCCGATCCGGCCGAGCCTCAGGGCAATGGCAGGGACGATGCCAGCGACAGCCAGGACGGCGCCTCCGCCCGCGATCGGCGCCGTGCCGCGGCCGAACAACGCGCCCGTGAAAAACCGATCCGCGACCGCATCCGGAGCATCGAACGGCGCCTGGCGGTGATCGGCAGCGAGCGCGGTGAGCTGGAGGGCAGGCTGGCCGATCCCGGGTTGTACGCCGGCCCGGCCGACCAGGTCCGCGACCTGATGCAGCGCCAGCACACCCTGGCCAGCGAACAGGTCGCGCTGGAAGAGGAGTGGCTGGACCTGCAGGTGGATTGAGCCGGCTGGCACCAGGACATTGCGCCACGGCCGGCTCGCGACATGGCCAGCGGCCGATACCGCCAACGCCGTCGCGCAGTTGGCTGGCCGCCCGGTCGTCCGGATCGTGACGGCTGGCTATGGGCGCTGGCCCTGGCCAGCAATCAGGGCACGCCCGGTGGATGCATGTTGACGGTGACCTGCGGATCGCCGTCATTGGCGGCCGTCTCGATGCCGAGCAGGCGCGCCAGCATCGGGTAGATATGGATGTTCTGGAACGGTGGCACCTCAAGCCCGCGCGTGAATGCCGGACCATGTCCGATGAACAGCGCGCGCATCGAGGGCAGGCGCGGGTCGTAGCCATGGCTGCCGCGGTTGTTGCTGCCCGCCCAGGGCCGGTTGGCGAACAGGCTGCGGCTGCGGATGCGCCAGCCGTCTTCGAGCAGGCAGACGATATCGGCCACGCGCGGGTGGCTGCCGTAACGCCAGTGCGTGGGCGTGTGTTCGCGACGATGGCATTCGATGCCTTCGTCGGCGGCAAGCAAATGGTCGATGGCCGCGGCGGGCACGTCCGGTGCCAGATTGAAGGCGGTGATCTCCGACAGGGTGACGATCTCGACCTGGTCGTGTTCGATCAGCGCCGGGTCGATGAGGTCTTCCAGATACACGGTGTGCTCCGGATCCAGCGCCGCCATGCCGTGGTCGGATGTGATGATGAGATTGGTGCCCGGCAGCAAGTCGCGCTGGGCCAGGCCGTCCAGCAGTTGCGCCAGGGCCCGGTCCTGGTCGGCGATGGCCTCGCGCAGTTCCGGCGCATTGGGCCCCAGGCGGTGGCCGATGGTGTCGACCTGCTCGAAGTACAGGGTGACCAGATGCGGTCGCTGCTCGCCAGGCAGGTCCAACCACTGGAATAGCTGGTCCAGGCGTTCATCGATGGTCATGGCGCCGTCGTAGGGCAGCCAGTAATGGGGATGGTGGCCGCCGATCGGCGCCTCGCTGCCGGGCCAGAACATGGTCGCGCTGCGCAGGCCCTGGCGGCGGGCGGTGTTCCAGATCGGTTCGCCACCCCACCAGCGCGGATCGGACACCGCGTCCCGGTTGCGCAGGGCGAACCGGCCCAGTTCCGGGTCCAGCATGGTGTTGTCGATGATGCCGTGGTGGTCGGGAATCAGGCCGGTGACCACGGTGTAATGGTTGGGGAAGGTCTTGCTCGGGAACGACGGCTGCAGCCAGCGCGCGCGGGTGCCCTCGGCAGCCAGCCGGTTGAGCGTCGGCGTCAGGCCACGCGCCAGGTAATCGGGATGGAAGCCGTCCAGCGACACCAGTATCAGCAGCGGCTGGTCGATGCCGGGGCCGCTGGCTTGGGCCGGCCGCTTGTGTCTTGGCACTGCGCTGTCGCCGACACTGCCCTCTGGCGCCGGTGTCGTGGTGGAACAGGCCGGCAGCCCGGCCAGCGCGGCCCCGGCAAGCAGCAGCGCCGCGACTTGCAGCAGGCGCCGGAAGGCGTCGATCAGGCCGCGGCGACAGGCGGCCGCGGCAGGGCTGGCTGCAGCAGCCAGGATGCAGTCACGCAGGCAAAGTGGATTGGACATATCCGATCAGGATAGCCCGCCAATGTTGCCGTTTGCCCAAGCTGTCTGCTCGCAAGCCCGGTCCAGGGGTGCCTTCGGGCAGGTTCTGGTCCATCACCGGAAACAGTGCGCCATCGTGCCAGGTGAGCCGGTCCGGCGGCATCAGCAGGCCGACGGCAGGCTGGTCGGCACCGGCTCGGGCATAGCGGTACTCGAACTGGGACTGATGGACAAGCTGGCCGGATTGCCGGCCGTCGATGGCGACTTCCAGCAGGCGGATGGTCTCGGGCAGCGTGTTTTCGACCATGGCGGGCGCCTCAGTCGTTGTCGGTGAAGCGCTGGCGCATTTCGTCCAGCGTGGGCAGGCCGGCCTTTTCTATCCGCAGGACATAGCCCATGGCGCGCAGCACATCGATCAGGGCGCCGGTGGTGACCTCGCCGCCGGTTTCCAGCCGGTGCAGCAGATCGCGACTGCGGCCCGATTGCCGGGCCAGATGGCTGGCGCGGATGTCCTGATCCAACCGCGCCTGGCGCACAGCGCGGCCCAGGTCCTCGCGGGTGCGCAGGGGAAGCAGCTTGCTGACAATGGTCGTTTTGTCCTTCATGCAGGACAAACTAGCGCTTTCATCGCGGAGTGTCATGTATTCAGGACATCCCGGTTGCCTTGGCGCGTGCATGATCGGCGCCCGCTGCGGGCCTCGGCCTCGCACGGTGTGAATCCGGGCGTGCACCAGGCGCAGCCGAGCCAGTGCATGGATGCCAGCGGCAGCCAGCCCGGCTCAGCCGGAATCGGCGGCCTTGTGCTCCATGCCGGTGTAGATGATCTGGTCGGCGGGATCGACCGGTTCGCGGATGCGCGGCGCGACCGGTTCGGCGGGCTGGGCGAGGGCGTCGCCGCTTTCCTCGTAGCTGCCATTGCCGTTGCCATTGGCGTTGACCAGGTGCATGCGGCTGACACCATCGCTGCGGCTGGCGTAGTCGATGATGTGCGCGTTGAGGAACTCGGCCTGGGCGGCGCCGGGCGGCGTGCGTACCTGCAGTTGCCGGCCGCGCATTTCGACGCGGCGGCTGGCAACGGCGTTGCCTTCAATGTCGGTCCATTCCAGGAAGGCGTGGCCGTTGACCGGCTGGCCGGCGTCCACGGCGATGGTGGGCAGGCGGCCGTTGGCGCGCACATCGAGCTGCACCGGCAGGGTCGGCTGGTTGAGAATCACGGCCGGATCGCCGAGCAGGTTGTAGGTCTCCACCAGGGTGCGCTGATGCGGCGCGGTCAGGGTGTGCTTGGCCCGCATCAGGGCCTCGCCGATGTGGGCGCCGGGCACCATCAGTTCGTCGACGGCGGCCTGGCTGTAGGCGATGGTCGGCGAGTTGCGCCAGGAAGCGGCAAACACGGCGATGGCGCCACGGCCGGGTTCGCGCAGGAAGCGTTCGCCGATGGAGTCGGCGCTGGGGTGGTCGAACGGCGCCGAGTAACAGGTCATCGACAGCACCATCGGCAGGCGGTCGCCGTTGTCGAGCTGGGCGACGTGATCCAGGGTGAACAGGTCGTGGTTGCGCACCGGGTCGGGTGGCCCGGTGCGCCAGATGTAGCGCCCGCCATGGCCGATGAAGTGCACCAGCAACTGGCCATCGTTGAGGGCGTCGTTGAGGGCGTTGATCTGCGGCAGGTTGTCGCTCTGTTCGGTATCGGCGTAGACGCCGGTGAAGTCGAAGCCTTCGGACTGGAACTGCTCGCCGAAGCGATCGCTGCTGTTCTGGAAGTAGGTGCTGGTATCGGTGGTGAACAGCACGCGCCGGCGCCAGTCGCCAAAATCGTTGCCGCTGGCGTAGCCGATGGTCTTGTCGACGATGGCGGTGACTTCCTCGGGCTCGACCACCGGGAAGCGGCCCAGGGCCAGGTCGGGCAGCCAGTCGTCGCCATCGACGGCAACGAAATAATTGTCGGCGGCCGAATGCCCTTCCTCGGACGGATATTGCCAGGTCGGGATCAGGTTGCGGTTGGCGGCCTGCTTGTCGGTGTCCGGATACATCTGGCCGGGGATTTCGCCGAACTGGCCGGGAATCAGCAGCTCGCGGTTGGCCCATTTGGCGTAGCGGTTGTCGTCGACACGCTCGGAGCGGATGTCGAAGCTGGCATCGCCGACCAGCAGCACGAAGCGCGGCTGCGGTGCCGGCCAGTTCTGGTAGGCATGGCCGATGAAATCGCGGATGGCGCGCGGATGCACGATGCCGTGGTTGAACTCGTCATACAGATGGGCAACATCAACCTCGGCCACGCGCAGGCCGTTGTCGCGGTGGAAGTGCGCCAGCGGCCGGGCGGCATCGGCCAGGCTGGCATGGCTGATCAGCAGGTAGTCGTAGCCTTGCTCGACATCACGCCAACCGCTGTCGGCCAGGGTGCGCACCGCGGCCGGCGCCTGGTAGCGGCCGTCGATCACCGGCTGGTAGGTGCCGGCGGCCAGGGCCGGGAAATGCCAGTGGCCATCACCGCTGGTCTGGCCTTCGTGGAAGTGGCCGTTGTCGCCGTACAGGTGCAGCGAGCGGCTGCCCTCGGGCGCCGTCAGGGTGGCGCTGCCGGGCCGGGTCACGGTGACCGTGCGCGGCTGGCCGTCGAGCCAGCCGGTGCTGGGATAGTCCAGGCGCAGGAAATCGAACATGACGACATCGACCAGCGGGTCGGCGACGCCGTCCTGGAACCGGCGCGGTACCTGCAGTTCAAGGCTGTTGTCGGCGCCGTTCGCGGCCAGGGCGCTGGCCGGCAGGCGGAACTCGACTTCGTGGCGGTCGCGGTCGGCGAAGTTGACCGTGGTCACCGGCTGGCCGTTGAAGCTGATCTGCACCTCGTGGTCGGGCGGCGGCGCCGGCTGGTCGCGGCGGGCATTGATCCGCGACAAGCCGCGGAAACCGAGCCGGAAGCTGACCTCGCCCTCGGCCAGGTCGGGCAGGGCGAAGCGGGCCTGGAAGGGTTCGGCATCGATCTGGGTGAGCTTGGCCCAGAACCACAGGTCGGGCTCGCTGTCGGGATCGACATAGCGGCGGCTCAGACGGATCTGCAGGTTTTCCTCTTCCAGATGCAGCAGCCGGCGCAGGCTGGCCTGGTGGCTGCCGGGCGTGGCGCTGCCGGTTGTAGCGCTGCCGGCGCCGACAAAAGCCAGTGGTGTCGAGCTGTTGTCACCGGTACCCAGGTCGAGCCGGTAGACGTTGTTGGTGGCATAGGTGTCGAACCAGCTTTCCGGGCCCTGCAGGCGTTCGGCGTGGAAGCTCAGGCTGTCGCCGGGCCCGAAACGGCCATCGCCGCCGTCGTCGATGCGCAGCGCCCTGGCTTCACCACGATGGCTCAGGCGGATCTGTCGGCTGTCGACCTCGCCCAGTCCCGGCAGCACGGCGCTGAGCTCGGCATGGCTGAGGCTGTAGGCGCCGGTATCGGCGATTTCGATCATCGCGCTGCCGGCAGCGGTGGCCGGCAAGGACAGGGAGGTCAGGACAACGGGCAGGGCAACAACGGACAGCAGGCGGAACAAGGTCATGAGTTTTCAACGTGGTATGGCAACGGCAGGCGCACGCAGTCTAACGCGGATGCCCAAGGCCAGGCAGGACGGCCGGGTGCCAAGGCAGCGCTCGGGGTGGGCTGACAGCCTTGGATTCAGGCTTGGGCAGCCGGTCTTGCCAAGGCCCGGGCGATGCTCGCCGGGCGCTCAATCCTCGCCGGCGTCCGGCAAGGCAACAGGGCAATCCAGTTCGACGCCGTAGAAGGCTTTCAGTTGCGCGTGGATGTCCGGATGCGCCTGGGCAAGCAGGGCAGGTGCCGAAAAATAGGTTTCGCTGGCGACGGCGAAGAACTCGTCGGGCGCTTCGGCGGCATACGGATCCAGGAAAGTTTCTTCGCCGGCGGCCACCGCGGCGACGAAGGCGGTGTATTCGCGCTGGAAGATTTCCAGCCATTGCCGGCGCGCGGCAGCGGGCAGCGGCGGCACGCCATCGGCATGGCCATCGAGCATGTCCAGCTTGTGCGCGATTTCATGGACGACCAGATTGAAGCCGGCGAACGGCTCGGCCACGTCGGCCAGGATGTCGTCCAGGGACAGGATCAGCGGCCCCTGCTGCCAGGCCTCGCCGGCCATCCAGTCATGGGATTCGCTGACCACGCCCGTGGCCTCGTCGTGCTCCTCGCGGCGGGCGCGGAACTGGGCCGGATAGACGATGATTTCGCGCCAGCCGCGCAGCCAGTCATAGTCCAGGCCGGTGACCGGCAGGCAGGCCAGGATGGCGATGCGCAGGCAGTCGTCATCGTCCAGTTCCAGGCCGGCGGCACCGGCGAAGCGCTTGTCATGCAGGAAGCGCTCGACGTGGCTGCGCAGTTGCGCCCGCGCCGGTGGCGGCAGGCAGCCGGTCAGGGCGATGTCGCCACAGGCGGCCTGCCAGGCATCGTCGGGGATGGTGACCCGGTCACGGGTGAGGCGGTTGAGCCAGGCGAGCATGGCCCGAAGTGTGCCGCATCCGCCGGTGTGGGTGGTTTTTGGCGCAGCCCCGGTGAAGGGCCGGCGCAGGTCCGGCGACTGGCGTTGTTGGTGATTACGCGGCTGTTGGCTGGCCACGACTGGCGTCGGCGCCGGCGTTTGGATCAGGGATTTTCAGGCGTCATCAGCGCTGATTGGGCGCGCACCGGATGCGCGGCGGCATCTGGCTTGGGCAAGCGCTCAGCGCAACATGCCGGGCAGGATCCGGCGCAGTGCAATGACCGGTGCCTGGCGCTCGCTGTCATGCTGGCGGGCCGGAGCCGTGTCGCGGACCAGGGCGCGCAGGGGGCGGTCGGAATCCGGGCGGGATGCGGTGAACTGTTGGTCGCATGCGGTCGCCTGATGGCTCAATACCGGGCTGGCGACGTTGCCCCAGCCGATCGCCGCGCCGACAATACCGACGGCCATGACGAGCAAGAGCACGAAACGGAGATAAAGCATGTTCATGAGCGACTCCTCTGGCGTGGCGGGCGGAAAGTGATGGCTAACATTCCGTGGTTGGAAATAGAGCACATTCCGTGCCAGCCTGGATATCGCGCCATGATACTGATTTTCAAGTGACTGTGCCCATAGAATCCACCGATGGCGCTGTCCGGTTCCGGTCGGAAACCGCCGCTGGCCGGACACCCCAGGCCGAGGTTGGCGTATTGGCCGCGGGGCCGGCCGGCCCGGCAGCCGCCGTCATCAGCGCCCACGCGCCCTTTGATGCCCTGCTGCAGGCACCGGCCCTGCCGCTGGCCGAGCTGGATGAGGAACTGCGGGCGCAACTGCCGGCCCTGATTACCCATCTTGCCTTGCCCTGGGTCATTCAAGGCGATCAGGTGGCCTGGCGTGATGGCGCCGCGCGGGCACAGGCGGTGGATCTGGACGCCGCCCGGGTCAGCGCAGCCCTGGCCGCAGCCGCTCCAGTCGGCAGCACCGGCTTTGCCGCGGCCGCAGCTTGCCTGGTGCACTCATCGCTGCTGGTGACCTCCACCAATGCTGTGCTGAGGGCTTGCGCGGCGGCCGGCGCACGCCCGCCGTTGGCCTTGCTGGCGCACTGCCAGAGTGCCGGCCGGGGCCGCCGGCAGCGGGCCTGGCATGGTCGCTGGCGCGAGCCGATCCTGATGTCGTTGCTGGTCGACACTGGTCGGCCGCTGCGCGAGTTGCCCGGGCTGCCGCTGGTGGCGGGCCTGGCGGTTGCCCAGGCCCTGGTTGAACTGACCGGCCTGCCTCCGGGCCGGCAGGGGATTGGCCTGAAGTGGCCGAACGATCTGGTCCATGGCCAGGGCAAGCTCGGCGGCCTGCTGGTCGAGGCGGTGGCCGGGGGCGGTAGCGGCGCCGGCACCGGCGACGGTGCCCGCGCGGTCATCGGCCTGGGCCTGAACTGGCTGGCGCCGAAGACATTGCAGGCCGCTGCCGGTCAGCCGGTGGCGGCGCTGGCACACCTGCCGGGCCTGGATGGGCGTGATCGTGCCCAGGTGGCTGGCCGGGTGCTGGCGCATCTGCTGGCGGCGGTGGCCCGGTTCCGGCTCGAAGGGCTGGCTCCGGTACTGGCCCAGGTCGCGGCATTCGATGTCCTGGCCGGACGCTCGGTGCGAGTCGTGGCCGGCGCTGCCGGGCCGGCCCACGGGATTGCCCTGGGCCTGGCCGCGGACGGTGCCCTGCGTGTGCGCCACGGCCAAACCGAGCGCCGTTATCACAGCGCCGAGGTCAGTGTGAGGCCGGCATGAGTGCGACCGACCTGGTCATCGATATCGGCAATACGCGCCTGAAGTGGGCCCTGGCCCGCGACGGCGAGCTGCTGGCCGGCAGCCACCAGGCCCTGGCCAATGGCGACGAGCTGCCGTTGGCCCAATGGCAGGCACTGCAGCCGCGGCGGGTGGCATTGGCCAGCGTCGCCGGTACGACAATCGACGGCCCTGCCGGTGAATCGGTGGGCGTTCAAACGGCGGCGCGGATCGGCGCCGCTCTGGGTTGTCCGGTGCTGCAGCCGCTAAGCCAAAAGCACTGGCGCGGCCTGGTCTGCGCCTACGATGATCCCGCCCAGTTCGGCATCGATCGCTGGCTGGCCCTGCTGGCGGCGTGGCAACGTCAGCCCGATGCCACCGTGCTCGTGGTCAGCGCCGGCACAGCGCTGACCGTCGATGTGCTGGCAGGCCAGGGCAGGCAGGCGCGACATCGTGGCGGCCTGATCGCCCCTGGATTGCAGGCGATGCATCAGGGCTTGCTGGTCGCCGCGCCGGCGCTGGCCCGCTACCCCGGCGGCCAGGCTCGGATGACGCTGGCCGACAACAGCGCCGATGCCATCGCCAGCGGTTGCCTGCAGGCGGCACTGGGCCTGATCGAGGCGGTGCGCCGACGCTGTGCTGACAGGCCGGTGCCGGTACTGCTGGCCGGCGGTGATGGCGACCGGCTGCAGCCACACCTGCCGCCACCGGTACAACGGCTGCCGGCGCTGGTGCTGGAAGGGCTGGCCCGGTGGCTGCATGAGCAACCACTCGACCACGGATCCGATTGGCTCGGCGTGCGCTGACAAACGCGCCCGGCTCCCCTCAGTCCCAGATCACCCGTGCCTTGCGCAGTTGCAGTTGTGGCCCGCCGCTGCAACTGCTGAACAGCGCGCGGATGAAGTACTGGCAGTGCTGGTTGTCAACATGATGGGCACCCTGGGGCATCATCCGGCTGAGCGTGGCGTTGCCCGAGATATCGCCGCTGTTGACATCGCCCAGGATGGTGTAAGTGAGCTGGTTGGGCGATTGCGGGCTGGTGCAGGCAGCGATCAGGCCGGCATGCAAGACGGTGGCCGCGCTGTCATGTACCCAGACATCAAGAAAGCGCGGTCGCCGATCATTGGCCAGGTGGATCGGCGCCACCGCCCGGGCGGTGGTTGCGTGCGAGCTGCAGGTCAGGGACTGGAACGGCTGGTACAGCGAGTACTGCACCTGGTCGTGCTCGAACTGGAAGTCGGAGGGGCTGACCGTGCGCCAGCCGGTGCTGGCTGGCTGGCCGCGCTGGTCCAGGGTTTCGTGCCACTGCGCCAGTTCGGCGGCAGCGGGCGCGGGCTGGTCTTGCAGGCGATACAGGGGCGGTCCGTGCGGATCGAAACCCCACAGGGCCAGTTCGGCCGGGTCGGTAACCAGGCGGTAATCGGCGGACACACGGCCGTCGTCGGCCAGGACGTTGCCGGCCAGCGCAGCGGCGGCAAGAAGCAGGAACAATGAGCCATGAATGGATTGCATGATCGGGTCCTCGGTCACGGCGTCGCGTAAGCGTCGCGGAAGTTGCTGAAGAACAACTGGTCGGGATCGCGCAGGCCGGCCAGGACGCTTTTGATGCCAAAGCGTCGGTGGCCACCGCAGGACTGGCTGCTGGTACCGAACTGGACGCTCAGCCATTGCGTACAGGTGCCGGGCTGGCCGATGACCATGTTCTGGCCCAGGTCGATCAGGGCGCGGAACTCGCCGGTGTCGTTGACCACATGCGTGGCCAGCAGGTTGACCGTCCAGACCGGGGCGGTACCGGCGCAGCTTCGATACAGACGCAAGGTCGGAGCCGGTGAACTGGTGTGGCGGGTGCCCAGCACCGACACCAACCCCAGGGCCAGCCCCTCGGGCACATCGATCGGCCAGAACGTGCGGCGCGTGCCGCCCTCGCCGGTATGGCGGCAGTAGTAGGCCGAGGTATCACTGTTGTACAGATCGGTGCTGCTGGCGCGGTGGCCGGCCATGCCGATGTCGTGGCTCAGGTGCCAGTTGTGCGCGTCCGGGGAATCGGCTTGCAGCACGCCGGGCGCAAGGGCTGCGCCGGCCAGCAGGCAGGCGGCAAGCAGGAGTGGCGGCAGGGTCAGGGGCTGGAGTGGCAAGTTCATCCGGAAATCTCCTTGTTAGTGGCTGTAATGAACACGGACGCGGCCCAGTTGCTGGCTGGTGCTGCAGGCGCCCAGATTGACGCGCAGGGAATACGTGCAGCGCAGGGTGTCGGTGATGACGTTGCCCGCTACCGGCTGCTCGATCCGGAACGAAGCGGTATTGGTGGCGCTGGTGAGATCGGCCAGGGTCGCCATGACCGGCGCTGGATTCGAGCCGGTCGCGCCCGTAGTACAGAAGCTGTACAAGCGGGCAGTGACCGCCGATCCCATGGCCGCGCCCCACAGCACCAGCGAGTTGATCTGCACCTGGTCGGGCAGGTCGAGCGCGGCATCGAACCAGGGCTGGTCGGCGGCGGAGCAGTGGACATAGCCGTCGGAGAAAGGCGCGAACTCGGTGTTATGCAGTACTGGACGGAACTGGAAGCCCATGACCTCGACCGCGCCGCTGCTGCCGGACGGCGTCATGCCAGCCATGGCGCCAGCGACGTCGCTGTCGGCCGCGCGGGCCGGCGCGGAAGTGACGGCCAGGGCGAGTAGAAGGGCCAGGACCGCCAGGGCCGGCAAGGCCGGCAAGGCCGGCAAGGCCGTGGCCCAGGTCAGGCTGGCGGATGGATGGGGTCGGGCCATGTTCGTTCTCCTCACGTGATGACAGTGCGGCAAGGTTGGCGGCGCCACCCGGACAAGACTTGAGGAATTCATGACCCAATGCTGATGTTTTCCTTTCTCGGCACTGAAACCGTGACCTGGTAAACGCTTCCGCGATGCCGCCGGCCCGGCACGTTGCCCGCCAGTGGCCTCCTGTAAACTCGGGCGCCTATGTCTGCGCGCATCCTCGTCGTCGCCCTGGTGGTGCTCAATGTCGCCGCCGCCCTGTGGAATTGGCTGGCGGTTCCGGCGTCACCGGCGGTGTCGGTGCCCGCGGTGATCGAACCGGGTGTGCCGCCGCTGATCCTGCTCGCCGAACAGGCCGCGGGCACCAATCTGGACGCCGCCGAGCTGGTGGCGGCACCGGAACCGCCAGCCGAGGACGGCGCTGCCGCCGTGCCGCAGGTCTGTGTTGAGATCGGGCCGTTCGGCAACCAGTCCGCGCTGCGCGAAGCCGAGCTGGCATTGGCGGCGATCGGCAGCGTGCAGTCGGTGCGCGAGACCGTGGAGCGGCGCTCGCGCGGGTTCTGGGTGCATCTGCCGCCGGCCACCAGTCGCGACCAGGCCCTGACCATGGCCCGGCGCCTGGCCGAGGAGGGCGTGGACGACTACTACGTGGTCACCGCCGGCGACAGCGAAAACACCATTTCCCTGGGCCTGTTCCGCGATCGCGCCAATGCCGAGCGCCGGCGCCGGGAAATGGTCGGCCGCGGCTATCCGGCGCAACTCACCGACCGGGTCGAGGAACAGGTGATCCACTGGCTCACGCTGCGGCAGCCGGCGACCGCAGCGGACGGCACAGCCGCTGCCGACTGGCGCCCACGACTGGCCGCGGGCGGCGATCTCGCCGCCGAGCCGGTGGCTTGCGATGAAGCTCGGTTCCAGTGATGAAAGGAGCCGGGAGCGGGACGCTTGGGGGTGATGTGTCAGTGTGATGCGGCAGTTGATTTGAACCTGCCCACGGGCACCGGCCGATCCTTGGTGATCGTCACGTTCATCCACATCCCAGGCGTCGATCCCACCTAAGGAAAAGGCTGCCGAGTACGAAGTTGCAGCCGGTACAGTTCGGTGACGTGTCGATGTCATAGCTGAACTGCCGGCGGGCGGACCCCGGACTTCAGTCCAGGCAGTTGTCGGCCGGGATCAGCGATACCAGTGACATTTCGCCTTCGACGCCCGCCAACGTGTAGTTCGCGGTCGCGGTGGTGCAGCCGGTGAAATCGATGGTCATGGTACCGACCGGCTCCGACTCCGGGGCGCCGGTCGGGTGCGGCGAGGCGATGCTGCGCATGATCGAAAACTCGCCGTGCAGGCCATCGAAAAAGACACCATCACACTCGACCGATCCAGGCGCGGCGCAGGTGTCCATCGTGTACCAGGTCGGCTGGCCGTAGCTGTCGTAGGTGTACCAGGCGGCGAACACCCGATCCTGTCCGCGCACCGGGTGGATGCTCAGCCCCTGGCCCGGCAGCGCTGTGTCGTACCAGATCCCGGTGAACGGGAACACCAGCGGCGGTGTGTCGACGCCGGCTCTTTCGCCCGGCAGTTCGATGCGGGTGCGCGAAACGAACGCGTCGCCGGCAGGATCGGCGCTGAGCGTCCACAGCAGGCGGAATCGGCCGCCGTCCTCGAACCGGCCGTTGCTGTTGATGTGCAGCAGGGGCGAGTCGGAGGATTGGCTGGGGCGCAGCAGTTCATCGTAGAAATCGCTGTTGCCGATCCGCAGCGAGCCCAGGTTGCGCAGTTCGCCAATCGTCAGCACGCCATCGTCGATGGCCTGGCTGAATTCGTCGTGGTGAACGAACCACACCGGCACCGGACCCTGGCCGATCAGGCGCGAGCGTATCGGCGAAGGCTCCATACCCGGGCCGTTGGCCCAGACCTCGTAGCCAGCCAGGTTGTTCAGTGGGCACAAGAAGGCGGCGGGAACATCGAACACGTCCAACAGGTTGAAATCGTTTGGAATGCAGTCTTCGTTCCGGTAGATGACGATGGCTGCCCACTCGCCGTTGTGCGGCACGATGGCAGGATCAACAGACGGGAACTCGATGCGGGCATAGAACGGCGGCCCGGGCACTTCGTCGGGAATCTGGAACCGCTGTTGGGCATTGCTGGCGGCGCAGGCCATCAACAGCAGTGTCGCCAGGAACAGGTGTCCGGATGAGAAAACTCTGGGTGAAGAAATCATGGCTGAATGGCTCCTTGGAAACGGGCGGGATGGGGGCCATGCCCCTCATGTCTCCCTGCTCGGGAGGCTGGGCAGGGTGTCGCCAGTGTCGAGCGCGAATTCCACGCGGGTATTTAGCGCCGGATAAGGTTTTTCTCAGAAATACTTCAAGCTAGCCAGTGCTAGCATCAGTCCGCCCCTGGTTTGGTCGGCAGGTCATGCATGCCCTCGTTACTGCGTTTTGGCTCGTTCCGGCTCGATACCCAATCGCATCTGCTCTATCGGCACGATGACAACGTCGTTGTGCCGCCCAAGGCGATCGACTTGCTTGAGTTGCTGGTGTCCCAGCCCGGGCAGTTATTGACTCGCGCGCAGTTGATCGAAGCCTTGTGGTCCGACCGTGTGGTCGAGGAGCAGGGGCTGAGTCAACTGATCTATACGCTGCGCAAGACCCTGGGCTCGCGGCCGGACGGCCAGCCATGGATCGTGACCGTGCCCAAGCGCGGCTATCGTTTCAGCGCCGAGCTGCTCTCTGGCAGCGCTGCGCCGCTGGCGCGCCCGGAAGGCGGCGGTGCCGTGCGGGTGGCGGTGCTGCCGCTGACCGACGCCACGAATCAGGGTGAATGCGCCGCTGGCCTGTCGTTTGCCGATTCACTGATGACGCGACTTGCAAGCCAGCCCTGTCTGGTGGTCAGGCCGCTGAGTGCAGTTCGCCGACTCCCCGGGGATGCAACCGAACCGCTTCGCGCGGCGAGGCATCTGCAGGTCGAAAGCCTGGTCGAAGGCAACCTGCAGCAGCACGATGGGCGCTTGCAGGTAGAGTTGCGGGTCTGGGATGCAGACCTGCGCAAAGCGGTCTGGAGCCAGCGATTCGAGGGCGCGGATTCGGAGCTGTTCGCGCTCGAGGATGCCGCCGCCGAGGCTCTGCTGCGGCAGTTGCTGCCCGCCGACCGGCGGGTTTCACCGATGCCGGCGATGGCGCTGCGTCATGCTGATCCGGCGGTTCGCGCGCATTTGTTGCGAAGCCGCTTCCTGTGGAACCAGTGGACGCCGTCGAACTGGCACAAGGCCATCAGCGAGGCGCGCGCGGCGCTGGCCCTGGACCCGGACAATGCCCAGGCAAGGTACTGGTGGGGCGTGTCACTGGTGGCGCTGTCAATAACCGGGCAGGTGCCGGTGGCGGAGAATATCCGCCACGCCAGGGCGTTGATTCAGGCCTCGGCCCGGCTCGATGCGGAACTGGACCTGCCGTTCGAGGGCCTGGCGGCAATCGCCTTGTTCCACGACTGGGATCCGGAAACGGCGCAGCACTTGCTGATCCGGGCGATCCAGGCCAATCCAGGCAATGCCACGGCGCGAGATCTTTTTGCTTGTGCGTTGAGCGCGTCGGGCAAGGTCGACGCGGCGATACGGGAGGCTTTCGGTGCGCTGGAGATCGATCCGCTGTCGGCCCTGGTGGGCGTGGATGTCGGCTACATGTTCGCGCTTGGCGGTCGCCATGCCGAAGCCATCGAGGCATTTGGCAAGGTATTGGCGCTCTACCCGCTGTTCGCCCACGCGCGCCTGTACCTGAGCATGAGCCTGGCGTTTTCGGGCCTGGGTGATGAAGCGGTCGCTGAGGCAAGGCAGGCGCTCGCCGACGCCGGTCGCGATCCGCTGATCTCCCATGAGCTGGGTTTGGCGCTGGTTGCCGCCGGCCGCAGGCGCGAAGCCGAAACCATCCTTGCCGCCATGCAACGACGCGCGGCCGACGATTTCATCGACGCCTTCGCGCCGATGGTGCTGTCGGCGCGGCTGGGCGATCTGGATCAGGCGATGGACTGGCTGGATCGGTCGATCGAGCAAGGATCGCGCGCGCTGTGCTACATCCGGGTGGACCCGCTGTTCGACCCCTTGCGTGCGGTGCCGGGTTTCGCCGACCGGCTCACGCGGGTGTTTTCGCCGACTTTCCCGGCAGTTGTCGGCACCGGTGATGCCCGCGCCAGCGATGTGCGCCGGTACGGCAGTGCCGATCGCGATCGGGGCCGGACTCCGGCTGTCCGGTAGCGGCGGCTGACGGCGCCGCCACGCGACCCCGATCCCCAAGCTCGGCCACTGACGGCCCGCGATGGCCAGGCTCTGCGGCTCGGCCATGCCTGCTGCTACCCAGGCGCGGCATTATGCGCCCTTTGAACCGCGCGGAGAGCGGCGCACAATGCGACGCCTGTGGCGGCGGGCCGCAGGTGAAGTGATTGACCCCCCGCCTGCGGATGCAGTATCTTTCCGGGCTTGATTTTTGCTGAGGCGGCCCGCCATGAAGTCCGATATCCACCCCGAATACCGCCCGGTCGTCTTCCAGGACACCGGTGCCCAGTTTGCCTTCCTGACCCGCTCGACCATCCATACCAAGGACAGCATCGTCTGGGAGGATGGCAACGAGTATCCGCTGGTCAAGGTTGAAATCTCCTCCAAGTCGCACCCGTTCTACACCGGCAAGCAGAAGATGGTGGATACCGGTGGCCGCGTCGACAAGTTCCGTCGCCGCTACGCCGACAAGTGAGCCCGATGGCTGCGGCGCAAGCCTGCAGCCACGGCCACGCGCCGACAACACGCTGAACTTCTCCGGCCAATGCATCGGCCGGGACACCGCGCCGGGGCTTGCCCCGGCGTTGTCGTGTCCGGCCTCCGGCGGCCGGGCGGCGTCTATCGCCCGTGCTCCAGGCGCAGGCCGGGTCACCACGATTCCCAGGCCTTCCGCTGGCTGACCGACCGGCGCTGGACCCGGCTGGCGGGCAGACTCCGGCGGCCACTTGCGCGACAATAGGCAGTTCCCCGTTACTGCCCCGGAGCCTGCCGCCGATGCCCAGCCGTCGCGATCTAGCCAATGCCGTCCGCGCCCTCGCCATGGATGCCGTGGAAGCGGCCAATTCCGGCCATCCCGGCATGCCGATGGGCATGGCCGACATCGCCGAGGTGCTGTGGAACGACTATCTGCGCCATGATCCGGGCAACCCGGCCTGGCCCGACCGCGACCGTTTCGTGATCTCCAACGGCCACGGCTCGATGCTGCAATATGCGCTGCTGCACCTGTCCGGCTATGACCTGCCGATGACCGAGTTGCGCCGCTTCCGGCAGTTGCACAGCAAGACCCCGGGCCATCCCGAAGCCTTCCATACCCCCGGCGTGGAAACCACCACTGGCCCGCTCGGCCAGGGCCTGGCCAATGCCGTGGGCATGGCGCTGGCGGAAAAGCTGCTGGCGGCGCGTTACAACCGGCCCGAGCTTGAGATCGTCAACCACTGGACCTGGGTCCTGGTCGGCGATGGCTGCCTGATGGAAGGCATTTCCCACGAGGTCGCCTCGCTCGCCGGTACGCTGAAACTGGGCAAGCTGGTGGTGCTCTACGACGACAACGGCATCTCCATCGATGGCCAGGTCGGCGGCTGGTTCAGCGACGACACCGTGCAGCGCTTCCAGGCCTATGGCTGGCATGTGGTGGCCGATGTCGACGGCCATGACCCCGAAGCGGTCAGCCGCGCGATTGCCGCGGCCCAGCAGGACGAGGAGCGGCCCAGCCTGATCTGCTGCAAAACCACGATCGGCTTCGGCGCACCGAACAAGGCCGGCAAGGAAAGCTCGCATGGCGCGCCGCTGGGCGGCGACGAGATTGTCGCTACGCGCCAGGCGCTGGACTGGCAGCACGATCCGTTCGAGATTCCGGCCACGATCAAGTCACGCTGGGACGCGCGCCTGGCCGGTGGCATGCGCAGCAAGGAATGGCAGCGCCACTTCGAGGAATATCGGCGCATTTACCCGGCGCTGGCGGCCGAATTCGAGCGCCGCCTGCGCGGTGAGTTGCCGCCGCAGTTCCACGAGGTTGCGCAGGCCCATATCGCCGGCTTGCAACGCGATTTGCCCAATATCGCCTCGCGCAAGGCCAGCCAGCAGGCGATCCAGGCACTGGCGCCGGAGCTGCCCGAACTGATCGGCGGCTCGGCCGACCTGGCCGGATCCAACCTGACGCTGTGGAGTGGCTCGGTCGATGTCAACGTCGATCCGGCCCACGGCAACTACATCTATTACGGCGTGCGCGAGTTCGGCATGTCGGCGATCAGCAACGGCCTGGCCCTGCATGGCGGCTTCATTCCCTATGACGCCACCTTCCTGGTGTTCTCCGATTACGCGCGCAACGCCGTGCGCATGAGTGCGCTGATTCCGGCCGGCGCGATCCATGTCTACACCCATGATTCGATCGGCCTGGGCGAGGACGGCCCGACCCACCAGCCGGTCGAGCATCTGGCTTCGCTGCGCTACATCCCCAACAACGAAGTCTGGCGACCGTGCGATGCGGTGGAAAGCGCGGTGTCCTGGCAGCGCGCCATCGAGCACCGTGACGGCCCCACCTGCCTGGTGTTCTCGCGCCAGAACCTGCCTTGCCAGCCACGCGATGAAACCGGCCTGGCGGCCATCGCCCGCGGCGGCTACATCCTGTCCGATCCGGCCAGTGCCAAGGTCGAGGCGATCATCATCGCCACCGGCTCGGAGGTCGAGCTGGCAATGGCCGCGGCGCGCGAGCTGGAAGGGGAGATCGGCGTGCGTGTGGTGTCGATGCCCTGCACCAGCGTCTTCGATGGCCAGCCAATCGAATACCGCGAAGGCGTGCTGCCGGACTGGTGCCGCGCCCGGGTCGCCGTCGAGGCCGGCCATCCGGATTACTGGCGCCGCTATGTCGGCCTGGACGGCCACGTCATCGGCATCGACAGCTTCGGCGCCTCGGCGCCGGCGGCCGAACTGTTCGAGCACTTCGGCTTCACCGTCGAGCGCCTGGTCGATGCCGTGCGCGATGTCGCCGGCATCTCCTGACCCGGCGTGGCCGCTGACCGGGCCGAACCGGACCTGGCTGGCGGCCTGGCTGGCGGCTTTGCCGATACCCGGCTGATGCCGGTCGGCGACGACTGATGTTCCGCATCCTCACCGTCGGCGAGATCGCGACCGCGGGCCTGGCCCGGTTTCCGGCCGGGCGCTACCGGGTCGGAGTCGATGTCGATCGGCCCGATGCGATCCTGTCCGGACCGGCGGCCAAAGGCAGCCAGGAACTGCCTGAAGGCCTCCTGGCGGTGGCGCGTGCCGGCACCGGTGCGGGCGAGCTGCCGATTGCCCAGCTCAGCGCGCGCGGCATTCCGGTATTCCATGGTCATGGCGCCGGTGCCAATGCCGTGTGCGAGCTGGTTCTGGCTGCCCTGTTGATGTCGGCACGCGGCCTGCCGGAAATCATCGCTCGAATGGCGCAGCAAGAAGGACTGTCCGACGACCGTGGTGCCTGTGCGCAGGCAGCTCCGGGCAGCGAACTGGCCGGGCGCACCCTAGGCGTGGTCGGGCTGGGCGCGGTCGGTCATCGCGTCGCCCATGCCGCCCGCTGCCTGGGCATGCGCGTGCTGGCGGTGGACCCGCGCCTGGACGATGGCAGCGCGCAACTGCCGGCCGACACGATCCGCGCCGGCTCGCTCAACGAGCTCTATGCCGGCTCGGATTTCATCAGCTTCCACGTGGCCATGACCGCCGCCACCCGGCATCTGCTCCATGCCGGTGCCCTGGCCCATCTGCGCCGCGGCGCCGTGGTGCTGAATTTCTCCTACCCGCATGTCGTTGACAATCAAGCCGTGCTGGCCGGGCTGGAGCAGGGCAGGATCAGCCGCTACCTGAGCGATTTTCCCTTGCCGGAACTGGCCGGGCACGATGGCGTCACCCAGTTTCCGCATATGGGCGAGCAGACCCGCGAGGCCGCCGATGCCGCCGCGGTGATGGTGGCCGGCCAGCTTCGAGAGTTCCTGGAACACGGCAATGTCCAGGGTGCGCTCAACCTGCCGACGCTGGTACTGCCGCGCCAGGGCGCCAGCCGACTGTGCGCAATCAGCCGGGCCAGCGCGCGCGCCAGCGGCCGCATCGCGGTGACCCTGGGCACGGCCGGGCTGCACATCATCCAGATGCAGGCGGCGGTGCTCGACGATCTCGCCTACGCCCTGTTCGATCTGGACGGCCGGCCCGACCAGGCTTGCCTGGCCCGCCTGGCAGCGACTGCCGGGGTGTACACGGTGCGCTTGCTATGAGCGGTGCGGACCTGGAAATAGATCTGCCCGCTGGCGCGGCGGGCGGCGCCGGACCGCGGATGGATTGGCGCGCCGGTGCCGGTCGGGCAGTGTCCGGTCGCATCACCGTGCCCGGTGACAAATCGATCTCGCACCGGGCGCTGATGCTGGCGGCGCTGGCCGACGGTGAAACCCGGATCGAAGGCTTTCTGGAAGGTGAGGACACGCGTGCCACCGCCGCCATCCTGGCGGCCATGGGCGTGGCCATCCAGGCCCCGGCCGACGCCGTGCGCCTGGTCCGTGGTGTCGGCCTGCACGGATTGCGCGCGCCGGCGCAGGCGCTTGATTGCGGCAATTCCGGCACCGCCATGCGCCTGCTCGCCGGCCTGCTGGCCGGGCAGGATTTCGACAGCGTGCTGACCGGCGATGTTTCCCTGTCCACCCGGCCGATGCGCCGCGTGGTCGAGCCGCTGACCACCATGGGCGCACGGGTTGCGGCCACGCCTGCTGGCACCGCGCCCCTGTCTATCCGCGGCGGGCAATGCCTGCGTGGCGGCGACCATGTCCTGCCGGTGGCCAGTGCCCAGGTGAAGTCGGCCCTGCTGCTGGCCGGGCTGCGTGCCGATGGTCCGGTTCGCATGCGCGAACCGCACGCCACCCGCGACTACACCGAATCGATGTTGCGCGCTTTCGGGGTCGATATCGAAACCGATGCCAGCGGCTGGATCAGCCTGCAACCACCTGCACGCCTGCTGTCCCCGGGGCGGATCGAGGTGCCGGCGGACTTTTCCTCGGCGGCGTTTTTCCTGGTCGCCGCCAGCGTGGTGCCCGGTTCGGAACTGGCGATCGAGTGCGTCGGCCTCAATCCACGGCGCACCGGCCTGCTCGATAGCCTGCTCGACATGGGCGCCGACATCGCCATCGGCAACCGGCGCGAAGCCGGCGGCGAAACCGTGGCCGACCTGCATGTGCGCCATGCGCCGCTGCTTGGCATCGACGTGCCCCCGGCGCGCGTGCCGGACATGATCGACGAGTTTCCCGCACTGTTCGCGGCGGCGGCCCTGGCCGAGGGCGAAACCCGTATCGCCGGCGCGGCCGAGCTGCGGGTGAAGGAATCCGATCGCATCGCGGTGATGGCCGCCGGTCTGCGCGTGCTGGGCATCGCGATCGAGGAACGTCCGGACGGGGCCGTGATCCGCGGTGGCCGGCCGCGTGGCGGGGTGCGGCTCGACAGCGCCGGCGACCACCGCTGCGCCATGGCCCTGGCGGTACTGGCCCAGGCCGCGCCGGCGCCGGTCACGATCGGCGACTGCGCCAATGTCGCCACCTCGTTCCCCGGTTTCGTCGAACTCGCGGCCGCGGTCGGCCTGGAACTGGCGCCGGGACAATCGTTCCATGCCCGCGGTGACCGTCTGCGCAGGTGACTGTTGCGGTCAGGTTCGCCCGGATCATGCGCCAGCGACGATCCACGGTTCGCGTTTGACACGCACCATGGCGCCGACGCGGTTGTCGACCTTCAGTTTCGCCAGCACCGATGAGACGTGGTGCTCCACCGTGCGCCGCGAACGGACCAGTTTCTCGGCAATCTCCTGATTGCTCGCGCCGTCCAGCAGCAGGGCCAGCACGTCCTGTTCGCGTCGGGTGAGGCCGAGCGGATGGCTTCGGGCGGCCTGATAGGGCCCACGTCGCGCCCGGGGCATGTTCTTCTGGACACCATGCAGTCTGGCCAGGCGCCGGGCCTTGGCCGCGGCATTGTCGGCGCCGATCGGCGCCAGGATCTGCAGCGCCGCGGCCAGGTGACTGCGGGCATCGTCGGCGGCGCAGGCCAGATGCGACAGCGCCGCCATGTAGGGCGACCCCCGCGTCAGCCAGCACTGTGCCGCCTGCGCTCCGTGGCCGGCCAGTTCCAGGGCAAACGGTTCCGGCATCGTCCCTTGGTCGGCAGCGGGCAGGCCCGGTTCCGGGTCCAGGCGGGCCCGCCATGTCGCCAGCTCGCCGTGCTGCCACGGATTGAGCATTGTCGGATCCAGCGTCAGCAGTGCCCGCAGCGGTTCGTGCGCCTGGTCCGGTTTGTCGAGCAGCCAGGCATGCTCGATCATGGTCAGCAACACCGGAACGATGTACTGCGCTTCATCCACCGAGCGCGCCTCGGACAGGACCGAAGCCAGTTGTTCGTCGGCATCGGCGACCCCCTGACGGGCCGCGAGCCGGGCCAGCACGATTCTCGAGGGCAGGCGCATCAGCAGTGTCAGGTGGTCGATGCCGAGCACGCCTCTGGCGATGGTTTCGGCATCGGCGAAGCGGCTCTGCTCCAGACGCAGTTGTGCCAGGACCCCGGCCAGGTAGTGGGTCCAGGCATCGAGATCATGCTTGGTGTCGAAGGCGATGCCGGAATTGATGATCCGGTCGGCAAGCTCGAACCGGCGAAAATCCACGGCATAGCACGACAGGTTCGTGTACACCCTGGCGGCGTGCTCGTGGAAACCGTGCTCGAGCGCCAGCGCCAGGCTTTGTTCCAGCAGGTCGACACCCCCGTCCTGATCCAGGTAGGCCATGGCCGTACCGACGTTGTTCAGTGCATGGACGCGGGATTCGACATGGCCGATGCCTTCGGCCATCGCCAAGGCACGCCGGCCCCACTCGATCGCCGGCGCCATGCGGTCGTTGAGCATGTGCAACTGCGAACGAAAACTGTAGGCCATGGCGCGCTCGGGCGACGGCTCGGTCGTCTCCAGGATCCGGACGGCCTCGTCGGAAAGACGGTTGGCGGTGGCGGCCTCACCGCGGTACCAGTGCAGCCGCGACAGCAGGCGCAGGTTGTCCCCGACCTTGTCGGCCCGCCCCAGGTCGCGCCACAGCGAGATCGCGCGCTGGCGCGCCTGGATGACCTCGTCGTCGATCTGCAGAGCGATGCCGGCCTCGTACGCCCAGCTTTCATGAAGGTGCGCGGCCAGCGCCGGCTCGGCCTGGTCGACGAAGCGCAATGCCGTGCCGTAGTGGCGGCGGCCTCTCGATGCGAGCCCAGCGCTGCGGCCACCTGCGCCGCCTTCGGAGCCAGTTCCAGTACCCGTGCGGCATCCCGGGCACCGGCGGCATGGTGTACCAGCAGGTCCACCGATGGCGTGCCGATATCGCCATCAAGCAGGGCTGACAGTACCTTTTCGTGCATGGCCTGCTCCTGCGCGGTCGACAGCCGGGCCAGCGTCGCCAATCGCGCCAGTTCATGGCGGAAGCGCAGATGGCCACGGTTGTCGTGGAGCAGCAATCCGCGCTCCACGCAGGTCATGGCCCAGGCTTCACCTTCCGCTCCGAACAGCATCGCCACCAGGGCCGGGTCGAAGGCTGCCGGTATCACGCTGATCGCCTCCAGGAACCCGCGCTCGGACGCGCCCAGACGGCTCAGGCGGGCATTGACCGAATCCTTGACCGACACCGGCACTGCGTCATCTCCGTCCTTCAGCGCGGCAATCACCTCGGTCACGAAGAACGGATTGCCCGAGGTAATGGCCAGCAGTCGGTCGAGATCGATCCGGTCGGGATGCGCGATGTCGGCGATCCCGTCCCGGGTCAGCGGTTGCAGTCCAACGCGATGGACCTTCGCCGCCGGCAGGTCGCCGATGACCTGGTGAAGTGGATGCTCGGAGCCGATCTCGTCGTTGCGGAAACTCAGCACCATCAGTGTTGGCGTGAGCGCGATTCGACGACCCAGAAACTTGAGCAGGTCCAGTGTCGTGCGGTCGGCCCAATGCACGTCCTCGACAATCAGCACCAGCGGCCGCGAACGTTTGTCCAGCGTGGCCAGGATGGCATGGAAGATGTCCGCCGCCGGTGTGTCGCTGCGCAGCAAGGTCGTGACCGGCTCGCCCAGCACCGAAACCATTTCGTGGATCGGACCCAGAGGCCTGGGCGTGAACAATGCCTCGCAACTGCCCCATGCGACATCGGCCTCGTCGCCGATGCCGGCCCGGAACGCTTCCAGCAAACTGGTTTTTCCGATACCGGCCTCACCTGTCACCAGCGCCACGGCGCCGTGTCTGCCGCCCAGTGCGGCCACCAGTTGATGCAGGCTGGCGAGCGGTGTGTCGCGTTCGACCAGTGTGCCCATCACGTTGTCGGAGATTCTCCATACGGCCCGCAGCCGCCGCTTTCGCGTCTGGCTTCCGGATGGACACGCCTGCGCACGAGGTCGGTCGAAAACCGGGTATCAGCCACTGAAAAATGGGTAGTGGCAACGATGTGTCGCCACGGCCGGAAAACCATTATCTCAAGCATGTTGGAGGCACGTCCTGGGCACGGTCATGGGCAGCATAGCCAATGGACCGCGCTGCCGCACGATCCGATGCCGGCATTGATCGGTGCGGCCCTGGCGCCTGCACGCCCAGGTACGGCAATGCGACCTTCGCAACGGGCTTTCCCGCGCGAGACCGCGCGGTGCGCGCAGGTATTCGAGCGCACCAGCGATTCAGGCGCCATCGGCCATGGCCACGTTGGCCGTTCGAAGTCCCGGATTACGTTTCTTGAAGCATCCACATCAATCAACCAGGAGTTCTTGTCGTGTCCAGAATGACTTTTATGGTATCTCTCTGCATGTTGATCGGTGTCGGGGTCGACGCGCACGCCTTCGTCGAGACCGGTCGGGGCGGGCAGTCGGATGTTGCTACGGATGCCGGCGACAACCGGCGCGATTGGCCATCGATGATGGATCCCGCGCTCGACAGCCTGCCGACACCTTCCGCCGGCCCGCGCGCGACGCTCACCGTCGGCGCGCAGGCCAACTGCGACTATTCCAGCCTTCAGGCCGCGATCAATAACGCCAGCAGTGGCGATGTCATCCGGGTGGCACGCAACAACGGCTGGCTGGGGCAGCGCTACAGCCTCATTGGCGCTGCCGGGCACCGGGAGGGCACCATCACCATCCAGGGCGGTTACGACACCTGCACCCTGGGGGAGACGCCCAACGGCCGCACCCTGCTCGATGCCAACCATGTGACCCCGGTTGCTCCGGTGTTCAACATCCGCCACTCGATCGAGAACCCGCCGAACAGGCTCGTCGTGTTTCTGGAGAATCTCGACATCCAGGGTGGCACTGACGGCGGCGTCGTTGTCGTGGGCAACATCGGCCGGCTCGCGGTGAGTCTGGTCAATACCAGGGTCCACGACAACCATGTCCAGGGTGGCCAAGGCGGTGGTATCGCTGTCGTTTCCCGGAACAATCCACACAATGGAACCCCACGGCCGCTGCTGCTGGTGGACGATGACAGCGTCATCACCAACAACTCCGCCACCGGGCTGGGTGGCGGCATCTACTGCACCTCCGAAAACGACTCGCCCCTTTCTACTGTGTGGGTGGGTGCCGCGCAGATCAGCGGCAATACCGCCTCCAACGGTGGTGGAGTGGCCGGCAACGCATGCAAGAACATGCGCTTCCATACCGGTTCGCCGTTCTTCGGTCCAAGCAACCCGGCCGGAGGCGTATACGGCAACACAGCCAGCGGCAGGGGGGGCGGGTTCTACTTTTCGAACGGCAGCACCGTGACCATCAGCGGCGGCCAGTCCCCGGCCTTTGGTCTGGGCCATCCCGGCCACGCCGCCATGGTGGTGGGCAATTCGGCGGCTGCGGGCGGTGGCATCTCCGTGTGGGGGGGCGATACAAAGGTCACGCTGCGTGGAACCACGATCAGCGACAACACGGCAGTCAGCAGCTACGGCGGCGGCATCCTGGCCGAGAATGGTGCCCAGGTGGACATGCGGGCGCTGGACCAGTCAGAACCATGCCGGCAGCCAGTGAGCTTCCCGGTCGCGTTGGTCCCACCGTGCAGCGCGCTGCGCGACAACGCCGCAAGCGGCCATGGTGCCGCGATTGCGTTGCGCAGTGGTGCCGAAGCGTTCATTTCCCATACGAAGATCCAGAACCACACCACAGTCGGCAGCAGCACTTTGATCGCAGTGGGGCTGGGCGAGAACGTGGGATCCAACGCGGAAATCGTCTCCTCGCTGATCAGCGGCAACACCAATTCGAGCGTGTCGTTTGTCGGCGGCAACAGCCATCTTGAATTCGCATGGAGCACCATCGCCGGCAACAACACCGGCGCGATCACCTCGCTGTTGGGCACGGGCGATCAGATGACCGATGTCTTTTTCACCGGCAGCATCGTCCACGGCAATGGCAACGCGAACCTGGTGGTCCGCAGCGGTTCACCGACCGGCGCCATGGCCGAATGCCTGATCGGCCCGCATCCGGTTGCCAGCACGGGGTTGGACATCGTGAACGATTACCTGCAGGCCGACCCGCGCTTCATGGATACCGCCGGGGGCAACTTCCGTCTGCAGCCGGATTCGCCCGCCATCGACTTCTGCGGTGCCGCCTATGGCGTGACCGTCCGTGATCTGGACGGCAATCTGCGTGGCCAGGACTGGGCCGGCCCGCCGCATGAACCCAATCCCGACCTGGGGCCCTACGACCTGGGCGCCTACGAGGCCCAGCTCGACGACGACGATGTGATCTTCGCCGACGGTTTCGAGTGACACCCGCCGATTGAAACAACCCAGTCACCCGGCAGCGCGGGCGGCGTGTGCCAATCGTGTTGCCGGGTGTCACTTCAAACCCATGGAGAGCTGCATCATGACCCGCATCATTCTTGCCACCTTGCTTTGCAGCCTGTTCGCCGGCCACGCCGCCGCGCAGGACTTTATTGAAACCGACTACGTGGAAATGCCCGAGCTGGAGCCCGACTACACCGTGGAAGGCGGCCTGGGCCACGAGGTCGCCCTCGCCGGCAATCATGTGCTGGTCACCGCACCCAGCGCATTCGATCGCGACGGCGCACTGTTCGCCTTCCACCTGACAAACGATGGCCTGTTGCAGTTCCGCCAGCGACTCGTGCCCTCGGAAAGCACCTATCAACTGGGCAGCAATTCGCTTGCCGCCGACGGCAATCACGCCGTGGTCGGAAAAACAGGGTCGGTCCTGTACTTTTTCACCCGCAACGGCGACACCTGGCAGCAGACCCAGCGACTGGCTCTTGCTGATGTGCCGGAACCGCCGGGCATCGACATCCGTGGCCTGGGCAGCGACATGGCCATGTCCGGCGATCTGCTGGCCATCAGCGATTACGAGGCGCGGGTGCAATACGGCGGCAGTGAACTCAACCGTGCCGGCGCGGTGATGCTGTACCGGCGTGGCGGCAATGGCCAATGGGCCCTGGAGGCCATCGTGACCTCGCCCACGCCTGCCGCCAGCGCCTGGTTCGGCCACGCAGTGGCGGTGTCCGGCAATACCCTGCTGGTGGGCGCGTACAATGAGAACAAGGCGTATGTGTTCGAGCGTGTCGGCGGCCAGTGGCAGGCTGTCCGCAGCCTGCAACCGCTCGGCATCAGTAGTACCTGTACCAACAGTTACTGTTATGGCTGGAGCGTGGCACTGAGCGGCGACCTGGCCGTGGTCGGCCAGCGTTCTGGCACCTTGTTGCCCGGGGCGAGCAACAAGGGCTCGATCCACACCTACGAACGCAATCTGGGCGGCCCCGGCCAGTGGGGATTTCGCGGCGAATACCTCAGCAGCCAGTCCGGCTACATCGACGAATTCTCGTCCAGCCTGGCACTGCGCGGCAAGGTGTTGCTGGTGGGTGCCTCCAATGGCAACTTCGCGTCGTTCTTCGTGCATCGCGATGGCAGCGGCTGGGAAGAGGTCGCGGTGCTGGACCCGGATGATACCGATCACAACATCGGAAACGCGAACTTCGGAAAAGCCGTGGCCTTCAGCGGCCTGCGCGCGGTGATCGGCGCGCCCAGCTTCCCGGATATGGATGTCTTGCCCGGCGGCGGGCGTGAGCGCTGGGGCTCGGTGCATGCGTGGACCGACATCAGCGGCGGCGGCTGTGACAACCCGCTCGACGGCATCTACTGCGACGGTTTCGAGGGCGGCGGCGATTGACCGACGCCGCAGGGCAGGGTGTTCGGGTCCGGCCAATGCCGGCCCCGGCGGCCTTGCATTGCTGCCGGGAAAACGTGTGCGGTCCATCGCAAGGCGCTGCGGCACCTGGCGTTGGCTGCTGGTCGCAGCGATGACGACTCGATCTTTCGGCGTTCTACCCTGACCATCCCGGTGCGACGACACACTTCAGCGCACAGCAACGCGCGACGGCAGAAGCAAGCTCCGCGCGGGTGCGGCCCGGTAGCTTGCGTTGGGGGAGCCGGCGGGGTGCGGGCGCAGGGTCAGGCCAGCGCCTCGGCTACGCGCCGGGCGATCGCCCGGGTTCCGGATTTGTTAGCCTAGGCACCGGTACCGGTCCGATATCTGGACTGGCTACCACCTCCGGATTGATCCATCGGCCGCTCGCGGCCGGTTTCGCCACGAGTCCATGATGCCCACCAGCGCCCCGCACCGAGTCCCGAGCCCCGAGTCCCGAATCCCGGTGCTGACCATCGACGGTCCCAGCGGTTCGGGCAAGGGCACGGTGGCGCGGCTGGTGGCGGCGGAACTGGGCTGGCATCTGCTGGATTCCGGCGTCCTGTACCGCGCCGTCGGCCTGTTGGCGCTGGAGCGCGATATTGCCATGACCGATATCCAGGCCCTGGCCGATCTGGCGCGTGATTTGCCGATCCGTTTCGAACCGACCGCCGATGGCGTGTCGGTACGCCTGGAAGGCCGCATCCGCGACCACGACCTGCGCACCGAGGAGGCGGGCACGACCGCCTCACAGGTGGCGGCGATTCCGGAAGTGCGCGACGCCCTGCTCGACCGGCAGCGGGCGTTTGCCCAGGCCCCGGGGCTGGTCGCCGATGGCCGCGACATGGGCACGGTGGTGTTTCCGCACGCCGCGTACAAGGTGTTTTTGACCGCCAGCGTGCAGGAGCGTGCACAACGGCGTCATAAACAGTTGATGGCAAAGGGCGTGGTGACTATACTTTCCGGTCTCCTGGAGGAGATCAGGGAGCGCGATGCGCGCGATAGTGCGCGCGCCGTGGCGCCACTGAAGGCGGCCGATGACGCGGTCTGCATCGATTCGACGGCGCTGCCGGTCGAACAGGTGGTGGCCATCGTGCTTGAGCGGGTGCGGCAACGGGGTTGAACCCGGCGCCGGCGTTCCGCACAAAAGGACTTGACGGGTTTTCATTTTTTCGGTGTGCCGGAATCCGGCGCGCCTTTTCGTGCCGGTTCCCAGCCATATTGCCGGATGGGGCCGGATCAACTGCAACGGTGCTGCAAGGCGCCAACTACACGGTGGATCACTGCACGTGATCCGTGGATCAACTGGAAAATTTATGTCTGAGAGTTTTGCCGAGCTGTTTGAACAGAGCCAGGCCTTCGCCAATCTCAAGCCGGGTGCCATCGTCACGGGCGTCGTTGTCGACGTCAAACCCGACGTGGTCATCGTCAATGCCGGGCTGAAATCCGAAGGGGTCATTCCCATCGAGCAGTTCCGTGACGACGATGGCGAGCTTGAGATCAATATCGGCGACGAAGTGCAGGTTGCCCTGGAGTACATCGAAAACGGCTTCGGCGAGACCATGCTCTCGCGCGAGAAGGCCAAGCGCGCGATGGTCTGGGACGAGCTGGAAACGGCGATGACCGACGATGCCACCATCACCGGCCGCATCAGCGGCAAGGTCAAGGGCGGTTTCACCGTCGACATCAAGGACGTCCGTGCCTTCCTGCCCGGTTCCCTGGTCGATGTCCGCCCGGTGCGCGAGCCGACCCATCTGGAAGGCAAGGATCTTGAGTTCAAGATCATCAAGCTCGACCGCAAGCGCAACAACATTGTTGTCTCGCGCCGTGCCGTGGTCGAAACCGAGTTCTCGGCCGAACGCGAGGCTCTGATCGAGCGCCTGGTAGAGGGTGCGCGCCTGAAGGGTGTGGTCAAGAACCTCACCGATTACGGCGCTTTCGTCGACCTGGGCGGCATCGACGGCCTGCTGCACATCACCGACATGGCCTGGAAGCGCGTGCGCCATCCGTCCGAGGTGGTCGAGGTCAGCCAGGAACTGGAAGTGATCGTGCTCAAGTACGACAAGGAGCGCAACCGCGTTTCCCTGGGCCTGAAGCAGCTCGGCGACGACCCCTGGGTCAACATCGGCCGCCGTTACCAGGCCAACAGCCGCTTCTTCGGCAAGGTCTCCAACGTCACCGATTACGGCTGCTTCGTCGAGCTGGAGCCCGGCGTCGAGGGTCTGGTGCACGTGTCCGAGATGGATTGGACCAACAAGAACGTCAATCCGGCCAAGGTGGTGCAGGTCGGTGATGACGTCGAGGTCATGGTCCTGGATGTCGACGAGGAGCGTCGCCGCATCTCGCTGGGCATGAAGCAGGTTCAGGCCAATCCGTGGGAAACCTTCGCCGCGATCTACAAGAAGAACGACAAGGTCACCGGTCCGATCAAGTCGATCACCGACTTTGGCGTGTTCATCGGCCTGGATGGCGGTATCGACGGCCTGGTCCACACCTCCGACATTTCCTGGCAGGGTACGGCCGAGGATCTGGTACGCCAGTTCAAGAAGGGCGACGAGATCGAGGCGGTGGTGCTGGCGGTCGATCCCGAGCGCGAGCGCATCTCGCTGGGCATCAAGCAGCTCGAGCAGGATCCGTTCGGCACCTTCATGGCCAACAACCCCAAGGGTTCGGTGCTCAAGGGCACCATCGCCGAAGTGGATGCACGCGGCGCGGTGGTTGACCTGGGTGAGGGCGTGGAGGGTTACATCCGCGTCGGCGACATCGCCAAGCACCGCACCGAGGACGCCAGCCAGGTGCTCAAGGTCGGTGACGAGGTCGAGGCCAAGTTCATCGGCATGGACCGCAAGGGCCGGCAACTGCAACTGTCGATCAAGGCCAAGGACGAGGCCGAGCTGGCCGAGGTGCTGGAGGAATACCAGAATGCCTCGACCGGCACGACCAGCCTCGGCGCTCTGCTCAAGGAGCAGTTGCGCAAGGAGGACTGACCTGAAGTGTTCACCGCGCCGGCTGCCCTGCGGGTGGCCGGCCCGGTGGCCGGTCTTGTTGACCGGAAGCGACGACCGGCGTAAGGATTGCGCCGGTTGTTGCATCCATTGGCGGGCAGGGACAGAGCGAAGGAGTCGCCATGACCAAGTCTGAACTCATCAATGTGTTGGCCGACCAGCTCAAGCATCTGGAACAGGCCGACGTGGAACTGGCGGTCAAACAGGTGCTGGAGCAGATGGCTTCGACCCTGGCCGAGGGCGGCCGGATCGAGATCCGGGGCTTTGGCAGCTTTTCCCTGCACTATCGCCCGCCGCGCGTGGGTCGCAATCCCAAGACCGGGGAAGCCGTCGCGCTGCCCGGCAAGCATGTACCGCATTTCAAGCCGGGCAAGGAACTGCGCGAACGGGTAAACCGCGGCGCGCAGGGCGGCCTGGCGCCGATCGAGCCCTGAGCGCCGGCCGTCCCTGGCTTGCGCTGATCCGGTTCGACGACGATGTTTGAACTTGGCCTGTTCTGGTTGTTGCTGCCGGTGGTGGCGGCGGCGAGCTGGTTCTTTGCCCGCACCGGCACCGAGCTGGTCAGCGGCGCCCGTGTCGACCGCCTGTCCAGCGGCTATTTTCGCGGCCTGAGTCATTTGCTCAACGAGGAGCCGGACAAGGCCATTGAAGTCTTCCTGTCGATCGCCGAGCTCGACCAGGAAGCAGTCGAAACCCAGCTTGCCCTGGGCAGCCTGTTCCGGCGCCGGGGCGAGGTTGGCCGGGCCATCCGCCTGCACCAGGACCTGCTCAAGCGCGACAACCTGAGCAAGGCGCAGAAGACCGCGGCCCTGTTCGAACTGGGTGAGGACTATCTTCGCGCCGGCCTGCTCGACCGCTCCGAGGCGCTGTTTTCCGATCTGGTCGCCGCCGACATCGAAACCGCCGAGGCGCTGCGCAAGCTGGTCACCATCTACGAGGCCGAGCGCGACTGGCCACGCGCCATCGACCACGCCGAGCGCCTGGAACAACTGACCGGCCGGCCGCAAGGCACGGTTATCGCCCACTACCGCTGCGAACTGGCCGAGCGTGCCCGCAGCCGTGGCCAGTTGCAGATCGCCCAGGACGAGCTGGAGCAGGCGCTGAAGGCCGACCCCAACTGTGCCCGCGCCGAGATCCTGGCCGCCGGCATGGCCATGGAACAAGGCGATGTCACCCGTGCCGTTCGCACTTTCGAGCGTGCCGCCCGGGTCGACATGGACGTTTTGCCGTTGCTGCTCGATGCGCTGATGGCCGGCTATGAACAACTGGGCGACAACGACCGCGCCCGTCAGTTTCTGACCGAAATGTGCGCCCGCTATCCGGGCATTGCGCCGGTGCTGGCACTGTCCCGGCACATCGCCCGCGATCAGGGCGAGGAAGCCGCCGAAACCTACCTGGCCCGCGAGCTGCGCCACCATCCCAGCGTGGCCGGCCTGAGCCGGCTGGCCCAGATCGGCCTGCGCCGGGCATCCGAGGAAACCCGGCCGGTACTGGTCGCCATCGCCGAAGTCGCCGACCGGATGATCGACCAGGGCTCGGGTTACCTTTGCCGGCGCTGCGGGTTCGGCGCCCGCAGCCACCACTGGCAGTGCCCCAGTTGCAAGAGCTGGGACACCCTCAAGCCGCAGCACCGCCTGCTGGGCGAATGAAGCCAGCGCCGGCAATCACGGCGGTCGCGGCTGCCGGTGCGGCTGCCTGTGCCGGGGCCGGTGCCGGCGAGATGATGCCAGTGGCGCTGCGTTGGATTGTTTATCCGTACCGGGGAGCCGCCCTGGCCTCGACCCGCGGCCGGCGCCCGGGCCAGCACATTTGCCGAGCGCACTGCCATGGTTGACGGCCTGGCGGCAACATCGTTGCTGCTGTCGCCGGGATGGACGCTGGCGATGATGGCGGCGGCCGGGCTGGTGGCCTGGCTGTCGGCCCGGGCCGTGGTCCAGGCTGGCTGGCGTCGCCTGCTCGATGTGCCTGGTGAACGCAGTTCGCATCAACGCCCGGTGCCGCGCGGTGGTGGGATCGGTGTCGTCCTGGCCTGCCTGGCGGTGCTGGCGACCCTGGTCGTTGGCGGCACCTGGCAGACGCCCGGCTGGCCCTTGCTGTTGGCCTTGGCGATGGTCGCGGGCATTGGCACCCTCGATGACCTGCGGCCGTTGCCGGCGGCGCTGCGGCTGCCAGTGCATCTGCTGGCTGGCCTGTTGCTCGCGCTGGCGATCCAGCCGCTGGTCCGGGCCACTGGCGAGCTGAGCCTGGCCTGGGTGCTGGCCATCGGCATCGGTGCCGCCTGGTCGGTGAACCTGCACAATTTCATGGATGGCATCGATTCGCTGCTCAGCGCCCAGGCGATCTGGGCCGCCGGCGTCTTTGCCGCCCTGTTCCTGATTGCCGACGATCCGGCCAGTGCCAGCCTGGCCCTGGTCCTGGTCGCGGCCTTGCTTGGTTTCCTGCCCTGGAACCTGCCGCGTGCGCGCGTGTTCATGGGCGATGGTTGTGCCGGTTTCCTGGGCCTGATGCTGGCCTGGCTGGTGCTGTACGGCGGTGTGCGCGGCTGGGTCGGCTGGGCCGAGAGCCTGGTCATCGGCTCGGGCTTCCTGATTGACAGCGGCGCCACCCTGGTCTGGCGCGGCCTGCGCGGCCGCCCGGTCTGGCGCGCCCATCGCCAGCACCTGTACCAGTACCTGGTGCGTGCCGGCGCCAGCCACGGCCAGGTGAGTGCCTGCTATATGCTCTGGAATCTTTTCGTGGCTGTGCCGGCTCTGGCAGTGATGCGCATGCAGCCGCAGATGTCGTCCTGGATGATTGCCGTGACCGTGCTCTTGCTTGGCCTGTTGCTGTGGGCACTGCTGCGCAGCGCAGCCGCGCGTCGCATCGCCGTGCTGGAGGCGGAAACATGATCCGGCCCAGTCCGCTGCTGGCGCGCATCACCCCGCGCATCGCGGTCGTGGTGCACGACCTGGCCATGGTCTGGCTGGCCTGGTTGCTCAGTCAATGGCTGCGTTACTGGCTGTCGGATGTCGGCTATCACGAGCCGCCGCAGATGTTCGAGCGCGAGTTGCCGGTGATCCTGATCACCCAGGGCCTGGTGCTGTGGTGGACCGGTCTGTATCGGGGCTTGTGGCGCTTCGCCAGCCTGCCGGACCTGATGAACATCCTGCGCGCCAGTGTCCTGGGTGCGCTGTCGATTGCCCTGGCGCTGTTCGTGTTCACCCGCCTGGAAGGTGTGCCGCGCAGCGTGCTGCTGCTGTATCCGTTCGTGCTGACCATGTTCCTGGCTGCGCCGCGGTTGACCTACCGCTACTGGAAGGACAGCCGCCTGGACCTGCTGCGCCAGCATGCTTCGCAACGGGTGCTGGTGATCGGGGCCGGTGCCGCCGGCGATGCCCTGCTGCGCGATCTGGGCCGCGAGCGCGGCCTGCGCCCGGTCGGCATTCTCGATGACGACTCCAGCCTGCTCGGCGCTCGCATCCGCGCGGTCCCGGTGCTTGGTGGCCTGGACCGTTTGCCGGAAATCGCCCACGAGGTGGCCGCCGACATGCTGGTCATTGCCCTGCCCAGCGTCAGCCCGGATCAGATGCAGCGCGTGGTCGGCCTGTGCGAAGCCACCGGCCTGCCGTTCCGCACCATTCCGCGTCTGGCCGATGTCATCGCCGGCCGCGCCCAGCTCAACCAATTGCAGGAAGTGGCGATCGAGGATCTGCTCGGCCGCGACGAGGTCGAGCTGGATTGGACCGCGATCCGCACCGGCCTGGCCGGGCATCGGGTGCTGGTCACCGGTGGCGGCGGTTCGATCGGCTCTGAACTGTGCCGGCAGGTGGCGCGCCTGGGTGCTTCCCGGCTGGTGATCCTGGAGCAATCCGAATACAACCTGTATCGCATCCTGCGTGAGCTTGAGGCGCGCTATCCCAACCTGTCGCTGGTCGGCGTGATCGGTGATTGCAGCGATGTCCATACCGCCCACGAAGTGGTCCGGCGTCATGCCCCGCAGGTGGTGTTCCATGCTGCCGCCTACAAGCACGTGCCGCTGCTGCAGCGGCAACTGCGCGAGGCGGTGCGCAACAACGTGCTCGGCACGCGTGCCATCGCCGAGGCCGCGCGCGAGGGCGGCGTCGAGACCTTCGTGCTGATCTCCACCGACAAGGCGGTCAACCCGGCCAGTGTCATGGGCGCCAGCAAGCGCCTGGCCGAGCTGTACTGCCAGGGCCTGGGCGCCAACTGCGCGATGCGCACCATCACCGTACGCTTTGGCAATGTCCTGGACTCGGCCGGCTCGGTGGTGCCGCTGTTCCGCGAACAGATCGCCCGTGGCGGGCCGGTGACGGTCACCCATCCGGAGATGGAGCGCTGGTTCATGACCATCCCCGAGGCCTGCCAGTTGATCCTGCAGGCCAGCGTCCAGGGCCACGGCGGCGAGATTTTCGTGCTCGACATGGGCCAGCCGGTGCGCATCCGCTACCTGGCCGAGCAAATGATCCGCCTGGCCGGCAAGTCCGAGGACGAGATCGCCATCGTCTACAGTGGCCTGCGCCCGGGCGAGAAGCTGCGCGAGGAACTGTTCCATCCGCTGGAAAAATACCGGGACACCGAGCACCGCAAGATCTTCCTGGCCGAGCCGCCGTTGCCCGGCTGGCAGCAGTTGCTGCGCAGCTTCGACCAGATGGCCCTGGCCGTGGCCGAGTACAACGAAGAGGAGTTGTCCCGCCTGGTCACCGGCCAGTTGCCCGAATTCAGTTACCCGAACGCCTGCAAGGAAACTGTCGATTCATGAGCCATCCGTTCAAGGTCAGCACCGCCGTCTTTCCCGTTGCCGGGCTGGGTACGCGTTTCCTGCCCGCGTCCAAGGTGGTGCCCAAGGAAATGCTGCCGGTGGTGGACATGCCGCTGATCCAGTACGCCGCCAACGAAGCGGTGGAAGCCGGTTGCACCACGCTGGTGTTCGTGGTCAACCGCTACAAGCACGCCATCGCCGACTATTTCGATACCGCCTACGAACTCGAGCACAAGCTGGAGATCAAGGGCAAGGACGATTTGCTGGAACGGGTCCGCAGCACCTTGCCCGACGGCGTGCGCTGCGTCTTCGTTACCCAGTCCGAGGCCCGCGGCCTGGGCCATGCCGTGCTCTGCGCGCGGCCGGTGGTCGGTGACGAACCGTTCGCCGTGCTGCTGCCCGACGATCTGATCTGGAACCGCAGGCACGGCGCGCTGGCGCAGATGGTGGCCGTGGCCGAGCGTGAGCGTGGCAGCGTGATTGCGGTGGAAGATGTGCCACGCGAGAAGACTGGCAGCTACGGCATCGTTTCCTTGCGTGAGGGCGGCGCGGCACAGGCCGATGCCCTGGCCATGAGCGCCATCGTCGAGAAGCCAGAACCGGCGCAGGCACCGTCGACCCTGGCCGTGGTCGGCCGCTACATCCTGTCCGGGCGCATCTTCGATGCGCTGGACCGCACGACGCCGGGCGCCGGCGGCGAGATCCAGCTTACCGACGCCATCCAGGCCCTGATCGCCGACGATCAGCCCGTATTTGCCTGCCGATTCCGCGGCACCCGTTACGACTGCGGCAACAAGTTCGGCCTGGTCCAGGCCACCTTGCGTTACGCCCTGGAAGATGCGGACCTGAAGGCGCAGACGCTGACGCACATGCGCCGGCTACTGGCCGACCACGAGGGTGCCTGAGCTGGCCGGGTCTACCGATATGGCCGGGTCAGCGGCGCCGGACACGATAAGCTGGGGCGATTTCCAGAAGGTGGTGCTGGCCGCTGGCACCATCGTGCGCGTGGAGCCGTTCCCGCAGGCACGCCGGCCGGCCTGGAAGCTGTGGGTGGATTTCGGTCCCTTGGGCGAAAAGAAGACCAGTGCCCAGGTCACCGGCCTGTACAGCCCGGAACAGTTGCTCGGGCGCCAGGTGGTCGGGGTGGTCAATCTGCCGCCGCGGCAGATCGGCAACTTCATGTCGCAGTTCCTGCTCACCGGCTTCCCGACGGCCGATGGCGTCGTCCTCACCAGCCTGGAACGGCCGGTGGCCAACGGCACCCGACTGGCCTGAAGCCGGCGCCGGCAGTCGGACTGGCCGCTGCACTCAGGCCGGCGGCCAGAGCACGCCGCGATCGATGGCGGCCAGGTCGCGGCAGCCGGTCAGCACCATGGCCGCTTCCAGCTCGGTGCGCAGCAGATGCAGGACATGGGCCACGCCGATGGCGCCGGCCGTGGCCAGGCCGTGCATGCAGCCGCGCCCGACCAGCACCGCGCGCGCGCCCAGCGCCAGGGCCTTGAGCACATCGGTGCCGCGACGGACGCCACCATCGACCAGCAACGGCACCTTCACCGGGTCGATGCGCGCGGCAATCAGGGGCAGGGCATCGATCGGCGCCGGTGCGCCATCCAGGCTGCGGCCACCATGGTTGGAAATGACCAGTCCGGCAGCACCGCAGGCCAGTGCCTGCGTGGCATCGTCCGGGTGCATGATGCCCTTGACCAGCACCGGCAGCCGGCTGTCGCGGCATACCTGTTCGATGTCCTGCCAGGTGGCGGCCGAGGCCAGCAAGGGGCTGTCGAACAGGCTGTCGTCACCGGCCCGCACCTGGTGCGGCGGCGCTATCGCCATGCCTTCCAGGTTGGCGGCGCCGATCCCGGGCGGCAGGGCGAATCCGGTCCGCTGTTCGTCGTTGCGCAGGCCCTGGATCGGCGCATCCACGGTCACCACCAGGGCCTGGCAGCCGGCGGCTTCGGCACGCTGAATCAGATCGCGGGTGAAACCGCGGTCGGGCTGGACATAGAGCTGGAACCACAGCGGTGACTGCGCCACCGAGGCGATCTGTTCAAGGTGCACGCTGGCCTGGGTACTGACCACCATCGCCGCCCGCAGGGCCGAGGCGGCCAGTGCCGTGGCCAGCTCGCCTTCCGGGTGCAGCAGGCGCTGGTAACCGACCGGGGCGACCAGGATCGGGTGCTCCAGGGTCGTGCACAGCAGCTCCAGGCGGGTATTGCCGCCGGCAACATCGGCCAGCATCCGCGGCGTCAGGCGCAGGCGCTTGAAGGCTTGCAGATTGTCGCGGCTGCTGTCGCCATCGCCGCTGCCACTGTCCAGCCAGGCCCAGACCGCAGGATCGACCCGGTCACGGGCGAATTGCGCATAGTCGGCCACGGCGGCGATCTGGCGCGGAATCTTCTGCAGCGGCGGCAGCGGGCCGCCGGTAACGGAGGCGGTGCTCATGTCTGGGCCCAGCGACGCAGCAGGTTGTGATAGACGCCGGTCAGCCCGGCCAGCGCCGGGTGGCCCGGATCCAGATCGCCATGCAGTTCGCCGATGGCGCCATCGAGCTGCCACAGCAGGCTGCGCTGGGCATCTTCCCGGACCAGGCTCTGAACCCAGAAGAACGACGCCAGCCGGGCGCCGCGGCTGACCGGTTCCACCCGGTGCAGGCTGGTGCCCGGGTACAGCACCATGTCGCCGGCCGGCAGCTTCACCCGCTGCTCGCCATAGCTGTCGTGGATCACCAGTTCTCCTCCGTCATAGTCTTCCGGCGCGCTCAGGAACACGGTGGCCGACAGGTCGCTGCGGATGCGGTGCGGGCTGTCGGGCACGGTGAACACGGCGCGGTCGATATGGTCACCATAGCGCCCGCCGCCGCGGTAGCGGTTGAACCGGGGCGGCAATACCTTCAACGGCAGCGCGGCGGCCATGAATACCGGGCTGGCTGCCAGCGCCGCCAGGATCTCCTGGGCCAGCTCCTGGCCCAGGGCGCTGTCCTGCGCAAGCTGCTCGTTGTCCTTGACCTGGCTGGCCAGTGGCCCGGCGGTGGCCGAGCCGGCTTGCCAGTCGGCCTGTTGCAGGCGCCGATAAAGCCGCTCGACCTGGTCGGGATTGAGCAATTGCGGGATGGTGACGAGCATACGGGGCACCTGGCAGGGCACGGGGTGGAAGGAGGGTGGTTTGGAGACACGGAAAACGTTGCGCAGGCAATCGAGAATCATTACGATTCGCGCTCAGGCCGCCCAGTCTAACCCGGATGATTCCGCCGTTGGACCGGACCGAACCAGACCGGCGCGGGCCGGTGCAGCCAGTCATCGCACCCGTCCCGGGCCATCCGTAGCTGGCTCCTTGCGCGAGTCCGTACGCAGACCGGCCGGCCTGTACGTTCCATCCAGCCAGCGACCGCAGTCGACCGCGCAGCCAGCAAGCCACCCCTTGAGCCTGCTGGAGGACGCCCCCCGTGACCATCTGCCCGACTGCCGACCGCCGCGCCGACCCCCTGTGCCGCCGGCCCTTGGCCGCCGCCGTGATCCTGGCCTGTGCCGCCCTGGGCCACCAGGCCGGCGCGCAAACCCCGGTATCGCCCCTGTCAGCCGGTAGCGCCGGCATGGCAGCCAATACGCCGCCGCAGGCCAATGCCCGGCCGGCACCTGACCGGCACGCCGATGCCGGCACTTCCGGTCCGGACCGGCAACTGGCCACGGTGCAGGTGGAGGGCCAGGCCACGCCCGAACCGGCCTCGCCCAAGTTCACTGCCCCGTTGCTGGATACTCCCCAGACCGTGTCGGTCATTCCCGACGATGTGTTCGCCGCCCAGGGCGCTCGCAACCTGACCGATGTCCTGCGCAATACGCCGGGCATCAGCTTCAATGCCGGCGAGAACGGCTTTGCCAGTGGCAGCACCAACTTCAGCCTGCGCGGTTTCGATGGCAGCGGCAGCATCTTCATCGATGGTGTCCGCGACTCCGGCAACCACGTGCGCGATGTCTTCAATCTGGAGCAGGTGGAAGTGGTCAAGGGTGCGGCCGCCGACAACGGCCGGGGCGGGTTGTCCGGCTACGTGAATCTGGTCAGCAAGGCGCCACGGCTGGCCGATTTCATCCATGCCGGTGCCAGCCTGGGCGCTGATGGCAGTGATGCCGATGCCAGTATGCGCACCACCGTGGATGCCAACCGCCAGCTCAGCGCGGGCACCGCCGTGCGCCTGAACCTGCTGGCCCGGGAGGGTGGGTTTCCGGGCCGGGCGCATGTCCATGCCGATGCCCTCGGCATTGCGCCGGCCATCGCCTTCGGCCTGGATGGCGACACTCGCCTGACCCTGGCCGCGCAGTACCTGGACCAGGGCGGCCGCCCGGACTGGGGTGTACCCGGCGCGATGATCCCGGGCACGATCAATCACGATCCGGACGCGGCCAGGGCCGATGCCGACAGCTTCTTCGGCCTGTTCAGTGACTACGATGACACGCTGGCAGAATCGGTCAGCGGCCGGATCGAGCACGAGTTCCGCCCGGGGCTGGTGCTCGCCAGCCTGCTGCGCTGGAGCTCGACCGAACGCCAGGCGCTGTACACGCTGCCGTTCGGCTACGACGCCGACAGCCAGGAAGTGATCGGCCAGAGCCAGGCTTATCAGCGCCGCAACCTGGGCCTGGCCAGCCATACCAGCCTGAGCGCCGCCTTTGCCACCGGCCGCTTCGAACACAGCCTGGCGACCGGTCTGGAATTGTCGCGCGAGCGCTCAGATGCCTTGCGCTTCGGCACCATCACGCCGCCACCGACACCGGTGCACGCGCCCGATCCCGGCCGAGCGCTCATCGGGCTGCCCGAGGCAACGCAAAGCGGCGCCGTGGTGATCGATACTGTGGCCGTGTATCTGCACGACACGGTGCGCCTGGGCGAGCGCTGGCAGCTCAGCGGCGGCCTTCGCGCCGAGCGCTACCAGGTCGATGTCGACAGCCGCAGCCTGGCCGACGATGCCAGCCAGGGGCCGGATGGCTACCACGTCACCGAGACCACTCTGGGCGGCAAGCTGGGCCTGGTCTACAAGCCGGTGCCGGAGGGCAGCCTGTATGCCGCCGTCGGCAGCGCGACGCTGCCGCCGGGTTCGTGGCTGTCCAACCCGGATATCTCGCGCACCGGCAGCAATGCTTTTCCCGGCCTGGTCGGCCAGAACAACCAGGCGGCGAAACCGCAACGCGCGGTCAACCACGAGCTGGGGATCAAATGGAATTCCTTCAACGAGCGCCTGGCGACATCGGCGGCCGTATTCCAGACCACCCGCCGCGGCGTCGCCATCACCGGCAAGGAACCGGGTGCGCCGGACAGCCCGACCCTGCTGCGCGGCTATGGCCGGCAGGTGGTGCGTGGCGTGGAACTGGCGGTGACCGGAAACATCAGCCCCGCCTGGACGATCTTCGCCGGCGCCGTGTTCCTGGACAGCGAACGCGACCATGATGCCTGGCTGGATGCTGCCCGGCGCGAGGCCAACCCGGGCGATTACGGCAGCGCCGGGTCCACCCGGGGTGACCAGTTGGCATTCACGCCGCGGCGCAGCGCCAGCCTGTGGACCAGCTATCGGTTCGACACCGGCCTGGTGCTGGGCGCGGGCGTGCAGCACATCGGTCCCTCCTGGGCCGGACGGCCCGACGATGCCGACCGCATCGTCGCCAATGGCCGTTTCGGCCAGCTTCCCGGCCATACCGTGGTGCAGCTCATGGCCGCCTACCCGATCAACGACTACCTGCAGTTGCGCCTGAACCTGGACAACGCCGCCGACCGCCGCTACGCGAGCTCGGGCAATTGGCCGATGACGCGGGTATTCACCGGGCCTGCGCGCAACTGGCTGCTCAGCGCCAACCTGCGTTTTTGAATGTGACAGCAGGGCCGGCCTCAGGCCATGGCGGTGTCGATGGCGACGGTATCCAGATGCAGGCTGCCGTCGTCTCCGGCCACCAGCACCGTGCCCTGCTCGTACCAGTCACCGAGCACGATGCGGGTGCAGCGGCGGCCATCCACCATGTGCTCGTGCACGGCCGGGCGGTGGGTATGGCCGTGGATGATCAGGTCGACCTGATGCTGGCGGAAGGCGTCGGCGACGGCGTTGGCGTTGACATCCATGATCGTCTCGGCCGTGGCGGCGGTGTGCTCGCGGCTGCTGGCGCGGGCCTGGGCGGCGAATGCCCGCCGTGCCGCCAGCGGCTGCGCCAGCATGTTGGCCAGCCAGGCCGGATCGCGGACCTGGACCCGGAACGCCTGGTAGGCGGTGTCATCGGTGCACAGGGTGTCGCCGTGCATGAGCAGGGTCTTGCGGCCATGCAGGTCGATGGCCGTGGGATCCTCCAGCAGGCGGAAACCGGCGCGTTTGGCATAGTCCGGGCCGAGAGCGAAATCGCGGTTGCCGGCCATGAAGGCAATTGCCAGGCCGGCTTCGGCACGCTGTCGCAGCAGGCCGGCGACCTGATCGGGCAGGGGTGCATCATCGTCATCGCCGATCCAGCTTTCGAACAGGTCGCCGAGGATGTACAGACGCCGGCAGGTGCCGGGCAACCGCTCCAGGAAACGGGCGATGGCGGCGGTCGCCTGCGGCCGACTGGCATCCAGATGCAGGTCGGAAATGAAGAGCGTGCTCATGCTGGGCAGATGTCCTGGCTGCGACGGGCGGGGCGATCGGGTGAGCGTTACGCTCGCTCACCCGACCTGCGCCTTGAAGCCGGCTTCGTTGGGCCGGCCCGAAGGTGTGCCCGCTTACCGGGACATCAGTTGCCGGCGTCGTGGATCGTCGCCTTCTCGATGATCACCGGCTCCACCGGCAGGTTCTCGAATGCGCCCTCACGGCGGGTCTGGCTGGTGCGGATCTTCTCGACGACGTCGGCGCCCTCGACCACCTGGCCGAACACCGCATAGCCCCAGCTACGGCTGTCGGTGGTGGCGACATGATCCAGCGAGGCATTGTCGGCGACATTGATGAAGAACTGCGCGGTCGCCGAGTGCGGGTCGTTGGTGCGCGCCATGGCGACGGTGCCGCGCGTGTTCTTCAGGCCGTTCGGGGCCTCGTTCATGATCGCGGCGCGGGTCGGCTTGGCGCCCAGTTCCGGCGTGTAGCCACCGCCCTGGACCATGAAGCCGCTGATCACGCGGTGGAAGATGGTGCCGTCGTAATGGCCTTCGCGCACGTATTGCAGGAAGTTGTCGACCGTGACCGGGGCGCTGCGCTGGTCGAGCTCGAGCACGATGTCGCCCAGGGTGGTGGTCAGCGTCACCCGTGGTTTGGCGTTGGTCGGCTCGGCGGCTTCACCCGGGCCGTCCTGGGCCAGCACGGAGAACGGCAGCGCCAGGGCTGCGGCGAAGAACAGGGACTTGAACATGGCGGTGATCCTGATGGAAGAAACAAGGCGCAGATGATAACGGCACCGGCGCAGGCGTCGCTGCCGCCCCGGGCGGAAGGTTCGGCGGGCGCTCAGCCGGCGGGCGACTGCGCCAGGATGGCGTGCGCCGGATGGTCAAGCCCCTGTGCAGCCTGGGCCAGGCGCTGTTGCAGGCGGGCCGGGTCCGGTGCGCGCACGGTGGCGTGGCCGAGCTTGCGGCCGGGTCGGGCGCGCTTGCCGTAGTCGTGCCAGTGCAGGCCGGGAATGGCCAGGGCCTTGTTCCGGCTGGGCATCTGGCCGATGAAGTTCAGCATCGCGCAGGGCTCGACCAGGCGGGTATCGCCCAGGGGCAGGCCGAGCACGGCGCGCAGATGGTTTTCGAACTGGCTGGTGGCGGCGCCCTCGATGGTCCAATGGCCCGAGTTGTGCACCCGCGGCGCCATCTCGTTGCCGAGCAGGCGGCCGTCGTGCTCGAACAGCTCCAGGGCGAACACGCCGACATAATCCAGGCGCTCGGCGATGGCACGCGCGTGGCCGATGGCCTGTTCGGCCAGCGTCGCTGAGACTTCGGCTGGCGCCACGCTCAGCGCCAGGATGCCGTGGTCGTGCCAGTTGCGGGTCAGCGGCCAGGTGCGGAAATCACCGTCCCGGCCGCGCACGGCGATCACCGACAGTTCGCGCTGGAACGGCACGAAAGCCTCCAGGATCAATGGCACCCGGCCGCTGCCCAGGGCCTGCCAGGCGGTGCTGGCATCGGCGCGCCGGTGCAGGCGGGCCTGGCCTTTGCCGTCATAGCCGAGCCGGCGCGTTTTCAATACGGCCGGCAGGCCGGTGTGCTCCAGCGCCTGGTGCAGTGCGTCCAAGCTGTCGATGGTGGCGAAGGTGGGCGTGGCCAGCCCGACTTCAGTGAACAGCGATTTCTCGCTCAGCCGGTCCTGACTGGTCGCCAGCGCTTCGGGGGCCGGGAAAACCGGCCGTTGCCCGGCCAGCAAGGCGGCACTGGCAGCCGGGACATTCTCGAAATCGAAAGTGGCGACATCAATTTGTTCGGCGAAGCGGGCCAGCGCTTCCTGGTCGTCGTAGTCGGCCTGCAGCACCTGCGCGACGCTGCCGGCGCAGGCGCTGGCGGACGGATCCAGGGCTACGACGCGGGCGCCCAGGGGCACGGCCGCCAAGGCCAGCATGCGCGCCAGTTGGCCGCCGCCGAGGATGCCGATCGTGCTCATTGGCGCGGGTCGGAATGGGCCAGCACGCTTTCGGTTTGCTGCTGGCGGAAAGCCTGCAGGCGGGCATCGATGCCGGCATGGCCCGGAGCCAACATGGCAGCGGCGAACAGGGCGGCGTTGATCGCACCCGGCTTGCCGATGGCGAAGGTGGCGACAGGAACGCCGCCCGGCATCTGCACGATCGAAAGCAATGAGTCGATACCGTTCAACGCCGCCGATTGCACCGGCACACCGAGCACCGGCACCGGCGTCTTGGCCGCCAGCATGCCCGGCAGATGGGCGGCACCGCCGGCGCCGGCGATGATCGCGCGCAGGCCGCGGGCGGCAGCCTGGTCGGCGAAGTCGAACAGCAGGTCCGGTGTGCGGTGGGCGGAGATCACCTGGCATTGGAAGGGCACGGCCAGCGAATCCAGCATGGTGCAGGCGTGTTCCAGGGTGGCCCAATCCGAGCGGGAGCCCATTACCACGGCCACCAGTGGCGCATTGTCAGCCTGCATCTATCACGGTCCATCAGGAATCGGGTGGCGGATTGGGCACGGCCGGCGCGGTGTTGGCCGCTTGGCGATGTGCCGGTGGTTGAGCCGACGCGCGGCGCCGTTTCCGGCGGCCGTAAGCCTACACCAAGGCGCACGCCGATGAGCTTGCAGTGGCTGTCGCGGGGCGCTGCGCCGACGGGTACTGGCCACGGCGACCGCGCTTGCGCTGACTCTGGCCGGCGGCCCTCAGTAATGCGGCGGTACCTCGTGTTCGGCTGGCGAGGCGCCGCCGGCCGGGTCGGCCTGGCCGGCCAACTGGCTGGCCAAGTCCCGGCACAGGCGGCTGAGGCGGTCGATTTCAAGCTGCTGGCGGCTGACGATATCGCTCAGTTCCTGCACGGCAGCTTCCTGGTAGGTGATGCGGGTTTCGATCTCGATCAGGTGGCGATCGGCCATGGTTGGCTCCTGGTGATTGAAGGTGGCGGCATCGTTGGGGCATCGGTGCGGCGCAGGCGCTCTTGCAGCGCCAATTCGCGGCCGGCCGGTTGGCGGTCCGCGACCCGCGACCGGGCAGAGCAGGGCGATAGTCTGGCGGCATGTTCCGGCCCGTGCCAGCGCGGTTGCCTGGTTGGTTCCGGCCAGGTGCCCATGGGATGCCGGCGTCGCTGATCCTGTCTGGCACGACAACCGGCGCACCGGCCGGCGCTCGTGGCATTGGAAAACTCGATAAAATGCCAAGTCCTGCCGCAGACCCAGTGCCATGACCATGACCGCAGCCACGCCCACCCGCTCCCGCCGCTGGCTCGGCCGCGTCTTGTTGTTGGCTCTGGCCGCCTACCTGGTGATCGTGCTGGCGCTGATGTGGTGGTTCGACAGTGAGCCGGCGCCGTTCGAACCGGTGCGCTCGGCGCAGCGCGATGCCGGCCAGCACCAGCGGCCGGCGGTCGAGGGTTATGTCACCGTGGCCACGCTCAAGCGCATCGCCGGCACCCTGCTCGACAAGCGCGGCGGCTACCTGTCCAACGACCTGTTCCCGCCCGGCGTGCTGATGGACAACATGCCCAACTGGGAATTCGGCGTGCTGGTGCAGGTGCGTGATTTCACCCGCGCACTGCGCAACGATTTTTCCCGCTCGCAGACCCAGAGCACCGAGGATCCGGACCTGATGGAGGCCGATCCGCTGTTCCACTACGCCAACGACCGCTGGATTTTCGTCTCCACCGAAAGCCGCTACCGGGAGGGCATCAACCGCCTCGACGGTTACCTGGCCCGGCTGGCCGATGCCGATCCCTACAACGCCCAGTTCTATGCCCGCGCCGACAACCTGGCCGACTGGCTGGGGATCGTGGAAAAGCGCCTGGGCTCGCTGTCGCAGCGGCTGTCGGCCAGCGTCGGCCGGATGCAGGTGGACATCGACCTGGCCGGCGATCCGGAGGCGCGGCAGTCCAAGCCCACCCCGGAACTGCGCGAGGTGCGCACGCCGTGGTTGCAGATCGACGATGTCTTCTACGAGGCGCGTGGCAATGCCTGGGCGCTGCTGCACCTGCTCAAGGCGATCGACCACGATTTCGCCGATATCCTGGATACCAAGAATGCCCGGCCCAGCCTGCGCCAGATCATCCGCGAGTTGGAGCAGACCCAGGATGCGATCTGGAGCCCGGTGATCCTCAATGGCCGCGGCTTCGGCTTCTTTGCCAACCACTCGCTGGTGATGGCCAACTACATCTCGCGCGCCAACGCCGCCATCATCGATCTGCGCGACCTGCTTCGGCGCGGTTGAGCTTGACCGGCGCGCGGGCCGGCCGTGCCGGCGTTGGTAGCCGGCGTCAGGATCAATGCAGCCAGCGGCCGCCGCGCTTGCGCGGCCGGGCGCGGCCGGCGCCGGCAGCCCCGGTCTCCGCGTCATCGTCTTCGGGCGGGTGGTCACGCCAGTAGTGCTGCAGGTCGATCACGCAGCTTGGGATCATCTGCACGCAGGTATCGCGTTCGGCGTCGGACAGTGGCGGCCATTGCGGATCGGAGAAGTTCTCGAACATGCCCTCGCTGAAGGCCAGGGCCATGATCGGCGCCATGATCTCGCCCAGTTGCGGATCGTTGCGCATGCGCGGCTCCCACAGATGGGCGAACATCTCGATGCCGATGGCAAAGCCGGTGCACCAGCCGGAGGCATCGATGACGGTCTGGCTGCCGTCGTTGTCGTCGTCGTTACTGCTGATGACGCCAGATTCTACGCGCGCGTCGTTCTCATCGGCTTCCCCGTCGTCTTCGTCATCTTCGTCGTACTCGGCCAGGATCGGCTCGTAGGCAAGTTGTTCCAGTCCGCGCTCGGTGGCCAGATACAGACGCAGGCACTGGTTGCGCAGGTGGTCGGCTTCCAGATGGCTGGACCACGGCGTTTCGGTATTGAGCACCAGCGGCAGCCACTCTTCCGGATCCAGTTGCCCGGGCCCGACCAGCAGGGCCGAGATCAGGCCATGCAGGCCGTCAAGCAGGGGCCCGGAATCGCCATTGCGCGCGTACAGCGCGTCATGCAGTTCGTCCAGTTCCTCCTGGTCCAGCGAATCGGCCAACTCGGGCAGGAAATAGCGGGTCATGGCGGTGCCAGCGTCAGCCAGGCCGGGGTGTGGTCGGAGGGCCGCTCCCAGGTCCGTGGCTCGCGGTCGATGCCGGTCGCCAGCACGCGCCCGCGCAGCGCGTCGCTGACCAGCACCAGGTCGATCCGCAGGCCCATGTCGCGACGGAACGCCGCCTGCCGGTAATCCCACCACGTGTAGTGGCCGGCATCGTCGTGCTGCAGGCGGAAGCTGTCGTGCAGGCCCAGATCGAGGATGCGCTTGAGCGCTTCGCGTTCCGGGGTCGAGCACAGGATGCGCTCATGCCAGGCTTCCGGGTCATGGACATCACGATCATCCGGGGCGATGTTGAAATCGCCCAGCACCACCAGGTTGGGATGGCGGCGCAGCTCCTCGGCCAGCGCGGCGGTGACCGCATCCAGCCAGCGCAGTTTGTACTCGAACTTCGGGCTGCCCACCGACTGGCCGTTGACCACGTACAGGTTGACGATGCGGACATCGCCGATCGTCGCCGCCAGGAAACGCCGTTGCGGATCCTCGAACCCGGCGATGTCGATCACCGCCTCCTGGATCGGCAGGCGCGACAGGATGGCGACGCCGTTGTAGGTGCGCTGGCCATTCCAGGCCGCCTGGTAACCCATGGCCTGCAGGGCGTCGACCGGGAAACGGCCGTCATCCAGCTTGGTTTCCTGCAGGGCGAGGATATCCGGGCTTGCCGCGGCGCACCATTGCTCGACATGGGGCAGGCGGACATTGAGCGAATTGACGTTCCAGCTTGCAATTTTCATGTGGTTTGTAAGTAGTTGATTATGCTAGATGCGATGCGGGGTGGCAGATGCGGGTACCCCCATACGCACCCCCAACACTTTGGTTCGGTGGCCCGAAGTCGGTCTGGTGGGGATCTGTGGATTGTCCACTTCCGCGCTCCGGTGAGTGGTCTCATGGTAGCCCATGGGTCTTCAAGGGCTGCGACTGCTCAAGGGACCGTTCCTTAGCAATCGGGAGCCGGATCATGCGCCGGACGGTGTAAGGGTTGCCCTGGGAGTGGCGAGTGCTCCCGCTGTGGGAAAAGAAGAGTTGGTCAACGACGGAGGCCACCTCAGCTACTACAACTGGCACCTGCAAAAACTGGTCGAGCACAACGATTTGATGGGGGAGTGACCTGCTCGACGAATACCTGCAGGTGGATTTCAGCGGCCTGCGCGAGTTCTCCATCCCGGTGGGGATGTTCTTGGGCCGCCACGACTTCACCACGCCCTCGGCGCTGACCGCGCAGTGGCTGGACCAGGTGCAGGCGCCGCACAAGCGCGTCGTGTGGTTCGGGCACGCCGCGCACATCATTCCGTGGGAGGCGCCGGACCGGACGCTGCAGGCGCTGCTGGAGCACGTGCGGCCGCTGGCGGTGGAGCCCTGACATGCTTCCGGTCCTGCTGGTTGGCATTGGTGGCTTCCTCGGCGCGGTCGCGCGCTACAAGCTCGGGGGCATGGTGCTGCAGCTGACTGTGCAGGAGCGCTTCCCCTTCAGCATCTTCGCCGTGAACGTGCTCGGCTGCTTGGTCGTGGGCGTGCTGGGGGGCCTGGCCGAGCGCCACGAAGCCTTTGGCCCCGACGCACGGCTGTTCCTGTTCACCGGGCTGCTGGGTGGATTCACCACGTTCTCGGCCTTCGGCCTGGAAGCGGTGTACCTCCTGCGACGCGGCGAGCTCGCGACCGCCGCGTCGTATGCCGGCGGTAGCGTGGTGCTGGGCATCGCCGCGGTGTGGCTGGGACTGAAGCTGGTGCGACTGCGTCACTCAGGGACGGCGCGCCGGGTGGCCCTCCACGGCCGGGTGCCATTGACCGGTCCTTCCATCACGCCGCCGCGGACCTCGCCCTCGTACCGGTCTTCGCCCAGCGAGAAGCGGATGCGCGCACCGTCCATGGCGGCGTCGCGCAGGATCCAGTGGGACGCGCCTTCGCGCACGATGCCGCCGATTTTCTGATGGCGCAAGATCCATCGAGCGGTGGCCGTCGATCATCCACAGCTCCGCCACCCGTGCCGGCACGACCCACAGCTTGGCCTCGCAATAGTGCTCGCAGCCTTCGCTGACCTCGGCGCTGGCGTCGGGTCTCCAGTCGCCCATGTCGAAGGAATTGGAGACGATGCGCGTGCCCGGGCGCATCTCCAGAAGCACCGGGCGCAGCCGCAGGTTGAGCTCCGGCAGCAGGAACAGGGTGACGACGGTGGCATCGGAGAAGTCGGACTTGAAGATGTCCGCACGTTCGAAGGCGGCCCGCGTGGCCACGCCCGCGGCCTGCGCGCGCCGCCGGGACAGGGCCACCAGGTCGGGGTTGAACTCGATGCCGTACGCGGTCGCGCCGCGCCGGGCGGCGGCGATTACGGCTACCCCGTCGCCGGAGCCGAGGTCGACCAGCCGGTCGTCCGGGTCCACGCCCGCCATGTCGAGCATGCGTTCCACCACCGGCTGCGGGGTGGGGATCCAGATCACGTCCTTGCCCATCTGGCCGTACTCCGGCGTGTAGCGGTCGCTGGCCGCGGCGGTGCCGGCGGGACCGGTCGCCAGGCAGCCCGACGCCAGCGAGAAGGCCGGCGCGGCGGCAAGGGTGGCGCGGAACGGCGTCATGGCTGTCCTCCGGTTGGACAGCCCATTGTCAGCGCTCCCGGCCAGGTGTCACGCCATCTGGCTGATGGTCCTGCGGAAGCGCTGCAGCGACAGCGCGAACAATACGCTTCCGATCACCAGCAGCCAGGCGAATGGTTTCCAGACCACCTCCAGGCCGGCACCGCGGAACAGGATGGCCTGGCCCAGCTCGACGAAGTGCGTGGTCGGCGCAAGCAGCATCAGGGTCTGCACGGCCTCCGGCATGCTCTCGCGCGGCGTGTTGCCACCCGAGAGCATGTTCAGCGGCAGCATGATCAGCACGATCAACATGCCGAACTGCGGCATGCTGCGCGCCAGCGTGGCCAGGTAGATGCCCATCGCGGTGGTGGCGAACAGGTGTAGCGCCGAGCCAGCCACGAACAGCGGGATCGAGCCCTCCACCGGCACGCCCAGCAGGCCGCGCACGATGAACTGCAGCGCGACGAAGTCGGCCAGCAGCACCACCGCGCCCATCGACCACACCTTGGCCAGCATGATCTCGGTGGGCGTGACCGGCATCACCAGCAGGTGCTCGATGGTGCCGTGCTCGCGCTCGCGGATGAGCGCGGCGCCGGTGAGGATGATCGACAACAGCGTCACGTTGTTGATGATGGCCATCAGCGAGCCGAACCAGGCCTTCTCCAGCGCCGGGTTGAAGCGCGCGCGCAGGGCCAGGTCCACCGGTGGCGTGGCGCTGCCGCGGTAGCGCTGCGCGAACTCGTCGAGTTCGGCGGCCACGATCTGCTGCACGTAGCCGCTGCCGGAGAAGGCCTGGCTCATGCGCGTGGCATCCACGTTGAGCTGAAGTTCGGCCGGCCTGCCAGCCAGCACGTCGCGCTGCAGGCCGCCGGGGATGACCAGCACGAAGGTGTACCGGCCGGCGTCCATGCCCGAATCCATCTGGTCCGGGGTGATGATGTCCGGCGTCAGGAAATGCGGCGGGTAGAACGCCGAGACGATCCGCGCCGAGAGCGTCGAGGCGTCTTCGTCGACGATGGCCAGCGGCGCGTTGTGCAGCGTCTCGGGCATGGCCGAGGAAGACATGTAGATCGACACGGTGAAGGTGTAGGCGATCAGCACCAGCATCACCGGGTCGCGGGCCAGGCTCCAGAGTTCCTTGACGCCCAGGCGATAGATATTGCCGAGGGCGCGCATCAGCTGTCCTGCTTCTTCAGCAACAGGGTGGCGATTCCAACGATCACCGGCACGGAGACCAGCAGCGGCCAGAAGCTCGCGCTCAAATCCGGAAGATCCAGCGCCTTGTTGAACACGCCGCGGCTGATCGTGATCATGTGCGTGGCCGGATAGATCTCGCCGATGAAGCGGCCGCCGCCTTCGAGCGAGGACACCGGATCGCTGATGCCCGAGAACTGGGTGGCGGGGATCAGGGTGCCGATCATCGCGAAGAACAGCGCCGCGATCTGGCTCCTGGTGATCGACGAGGCCAGCAGCCCCATGCCGGTCGAGGCGAACGAGAACACCAGCGCCGCCAGTGCCAGCGCAAGGAAGCTGCCGGTGATGGGCACCTTGAACAGCGTGACCGCCATCGCGCACATCAGCAGGAAGTTCAGGAACGCCAGCGCCACATAGGGCAGCTGCTTGCCGAGCAGGAACTCGATGCGCGTGACCGGGGTCACGTACAGGTTCACGATCGAGCCCAGTTCCTTCTCCCGCACCACGGCCAGCGCCGTCAGCATGGCCGGCAGCATCATCAGCAGCAGCGGGATCACCGCCGGCACCATGGCCGGCATGCTCTTCATGTCGGGGTTGTAGCGGAACCGGGTCTGGATCTCGGGCAGCCCCGTGGATGCGGCGCCGGCCAGGACCGCGCGTTCGTTCAACCAGAACCGGTGCATGCCCTGCACGTAGCCGCGCACGGTCTCGGCGCGCTGTGGCATGGCGCCGTCGATCCAGGCGCCGATCTCCACGTGACGCCCGCGCAGCACGTCGCGGCCGAATCCGGACGGGATCTCGATGGCCAGGGCCAGCTTCCCGCTGCGCATGCGCCGGTCCATGTCGTCGTAACCGGTGATCGGCGCCTGCTCGCTGAAGTAGCGCGACCCGGCCAGGCTGAGCGTGTAGTTGTGGCTGACGCTGCTCTGGTCGCGGTCCAGCACCGCGTAGCGCAGGTTGTCGACGTCGGTGCTGATGCCGAAGCCCATCACCAGCATCAGCAGCAGCGAACCGCCCAGCGCGAGCGTGGCGCGCACCGGGTCGCGGCGCAGCTCCAGCGCCTCGCGCCACATGTAGCTGACCAGGCGCCGGGTGCTGAAGCGGGACGGCCGCTCTTCCCAATCGCCATGCGCCTGGCCGCTTTCCACCGTGGTGTCCGGCGGTGCCGCGGCCGCCGCGTCCCGCGGCTGCCCGTCGTCGCCGCCCGCCTCCAGCAGATAGCCGATGAAGGCCTCCTCGAGGTCGCGCGCGCCGCGCTTGGCGACCAGGCGGGCGGGCGTGTCGCTGTCGAGCACCTTGCCGGCGTGCATCATCGACATGCGGTCGCAGCGCGCGGCTTCGTTCATGAAATGAGTGGAGATGAAGATGGTCACCCGGTCGCGCCGCGACAGCGTGACCAGCAGCCGCCAGAAGTCGTCGCGCGCCACCGGGTCGACGCCGGAGGTGGGCTCGTCGAGGATCAACAGTTCGGGTTCGTGCACCATCGCCACGGCCAGCGACAGGCGCTGGCGGATGCCCAGCGGCAGGCTCTCCGGCAGGCTGTCCTGCACGTCGGAGAGATGGAAGCGCTGGACCATCGCCTCGACGCGCTGCGCGACCTCGGCTTCGGGCACGTGGAACAGCCGCGCATGCAGCACCAGGTTCTGCCGCACGCTCAGTTCGCCATAGAGCGAGAACGCCTGCGACATGTAGCCCACGCGCCGGCGCGTGGCGATGTCGTGCGGATCCACTTCGTTGCCGAACAGCCAGGCCTGGCCCTCGGTGGCCGGCAGCAGGCCGGTGAGCATCTTCATCGTGGTCGACTTGCCGCAGCCGTTGCTGCCGAGAAAGCCGAAGATCTCGCCGCGGCGGATACGGAAGCTGACATTGTCGACGGCCGTGAAATCGCCGAAGCGCATGGTCAGTCCCTTGGCTTCGATCGCGATGTCGTTCGCGCCGTCCTCCGGCAGCGGCGGAATCTCGACCGCGGCATGCCCCTCCTTCTTCGTCTCGGGAAGCAGGGCGATGAAGGCCTCTTCCAGCGAATCGCGGCCGGTGCGCTCCAGCAGCTCGCCCGGCGTGCCGGTGGCCAGCACCTTGCCCTCGTCCATGACCGCCAGCCAGTCGAAGCCCTGGGCCTCGTCCATGTAGGCGGTGGCCACGATGACGCTCATCTGCGGGCGCTGGCCGCGGATGCGGGCGATCAGGTCCCAGAACTGCGCGCGCGCCAGCGGGTCGACGCCGGTGGTGGGCTCGTCGAGGATCAGCAGGTCCGGATCGTGGATCAGCGCGCAGCACAGGCCGAGCTTCTGCTTCATGCCGCCGGACAGCTTGCCGGCCGGCCGGTCGAGGAAGGGCTTCAGGCCGGTGCTGGCGGTCAGGTCGTCGATGCGGCGGCGGCGTTCGGCGGCGTCGTGGCCGAACAGGCGGGCGAAGAACTGCAGGTTCTCCTCCACCGACAGCGTGCGGTAGAGGTTCTTGCCCAGGCCCTGCGGCATGTAGGCGATCCGCGTGCAGACACGCTCCCGATGGCGCTTGTCGGCCATGTCGCCGCCCAGCGCCTCGACCTGGCCCTCCTGCACGGCGCGCGCGCCGGACACCAGCGACAGCACGCTGGACTTGCCGACGCCGTCGGGGCCGATCAGGCCGACCATGCAGCCCGCGGGAATGTCCAGGTCCAGGCCGTCGACCGCGAGCGTCCTGCCGTAGCGCAGACGCACGGACTGCAGGCGGACGATGGCGGGCGGCGAAGCATCAGCCAACATCGCGGGCTACTCCGCGATCGGGGTGCTGAGCTCGGCCGGCCAGGCGGCGTCGGGATCCAGCCTGATCCACGCCACCCCGGGCAGGCCGGTCTTGACCTGCTGCGGGTACCGGCGCAGAAGCTCGGGATCTAGCCTGGCCTTGACCCTGAACATCAGCTTCTGCCGCTCGCTGGCGGTCTCCACCGTCTTGGGCGTGAACTGGGCGGTGCTGGCGACAAAGCTGACCTTGGCCGGGACGAAGCGCCCGGGAACAGCGTCGAGCAGGATCCGCACCTCGCTGCCCAGCGCCACCCGGCCGGCCTCCATCTCCGGCAGGAAGAAGGTCATGTATACGTCGGTCAGGTCGACCAGGCTGAGTGCGCGGCCACCGGCGGCCAGCACTTCGCCCGGCTGCGCCAGGCGGAACTGGATGCGGCCGTCGCGCGGCGCGGTGAGCTGGCTGTCGGCGATGTCGGCATCGATGCGCGCGATGGTCGCCTGCGCAGCGTTGACCGCCGACTCGGCACCGACCAACTGTGCGCCGGCGGCCTCCAGCGTCGCCTGGGCCGCGGTCACCTGCGCGCGCGCCGCGGCGGCGGTGGCCTCGGCCGCGCGCACCCGCGCGCGATCGTCGTCCAGCTCCTGCTGCGACGAGGCGCCTTCCAGGGTCAGGGTTTCGGAGCGCGCAAGCCGGCGCCGGGCCGCGTCGAGCTCGCTCTCGCGCTGGGCGACCTGGGCCTGCAGGGCCAGCTTGTCGCCCTCGCGGGCCGCCGCCTGGGCGCGGACCTCCGCCACCCGGCTCAGTGCCTGCGCGTGCATCGCCACGGCCTCGTTGCGCTGCGCATTCAAGGTGTCGAGCTGCATCGTCGCCAGCGGCTGGCCTGCCGTCACGAAATCGCCTTCATCGACCAGGATCTCCTGGATCCGGCCGGCGATCTTGGTCGCCACGTCGATTTCGATGGCCTCGAGGCGTCCGTTGCCGCTGGCGAAGCCTTCTCCCGGCCCCTGTTCGTGGAAGCTGCTCCACGTCCGGTAGCCCACCAGGACGACGAACACGGCGACGGCGGCGATGATGAGTTGCTTCTTGCGTTTCGGGGTCATGAGGATGTCCGGCGGGTCAACGGTCGGAAGGGGACGGAAGGCCGCCGGGCAGCGCGCCTGCGCCACCGCCCAGCGCGGCATAGAGCGCGGTGCGCGAGGCCAGCGTTGCGCGCCGGGCCTGCACCAGCTGCTGCTGTGCGGTGAGCAGGTCGCGCTGGGCGTCGAGCACCTCGAGGAAGGCGGCCGCGCCGGCGTCGTAGCGCAGGCGTGCAAGCCGGGCCCGCTCGGCCTGCGCCTCCAGGGCCTCTGCCTGGGCCTGCACCTGCTCGTCCAGCCACTGCTGCGCGCCCAGCGCGTCGGCCACCTCGCGGAACGCGGCCTGCACGACGCGCTCGTAGTCCGCGACGGCCAGGTCGCGGCGGACCTCGGCCAGGTCCAGGCTCGCGCGCCGCCCGCCGCCGTCGAACAGCGGCAGCGACAGGCTGGGCAGGAACGACCATGTGCGCGTGCGCGATTCGAACAGGCCGTCGAGTTCGCGGCTGGCCCAGCCTGCGCTGCCGGTCAGGGTGATGCGGGGGAAGAAGGCCGCGCGCGCCGCACCGATGTTGGCGTTGGCCGCACGCAGGCGGTGCTCGGCCGCCAGGATGTCCGGCCGCTGGAGCAACAGCGCCGACGGCAGGCCGGCCGACAGCGGCACCACCACCGCAGCGTCCTCCAGTGCGCCCTGCGAAGGCGCCAGGTCCACCGGGGTCCCGACCAGCTGCACCAGGGCATTGGCCTGTGCCGCACGCTGCTGCTGCAGCTGCGCGACCAGGCTGCGGGCCTGGCTGCTCAGGGTGCGCACCTGGGCCAGTTCGAACTTCGATGCCGCGCCGACCTCATGCCGGCGCGTGAAGATGCGCAGCGACTCGTTGCGGCTGTCCAGCGCGGACTGCGCCAGCACCAGGCGCTCGTCCAGTTCGCGCAGGGCGAGGTAGCCCTGGGCCACTTGCGTGACCACCGCCTGCGCCACCGCGCGGCGCGCCTCCTCCGTGGCCAGGTACTGCTGCAGGGCGGCCTGCTCCAGGCTGCGCACGCGGCCCCAGAGGTCCAGTTCCCACGCGGCGAGGCCCAGGCCGACCTGGTACTGGCTGCCGGTGACCGGTTCGCCCGTGGGACCGGAATCGCCGGACCCACGCGAGCGGCCGCCCTCCGCCGACACGCCGATCGTGGGCAGCCCCTCGGCGCGCTGGATGCCATGGATGGCGCGCGCCTCTTCCACGCGCAGGATCGCGGTCCGCAGGTCGCGGTTGTTGGCAAGGGCAAGGTCGATCAGCGCCCGCAACCGTGGATCGCCGAAGGCCGATTGCCAGTCGAGCCCGGCGGCAGACGCGCCAGGTTCGATGTCGGGCTGCGACGCCGGATACCGGTCCGCGACACCCGGATCGGGAACCGGCAGCGCCGGCGTCATCGAGGCGCAAGCGGCTCGCACGGCAGCGGCCAGCGCGGTCGCAGCGAACCGCATCGGGAGCAGTCGCCGCCTCTGCGGGGAATCCTGGATCACGGCGCACACTGCGCGCGGCTTGTTCATGCCCGGCCTTCTTCAGTCTTGGGTCTTGCCTCTGCCGGCAGCGCTTGAACGCCATGACAGCGGGCGCAGCCTACCTCAATTCTAATTCGATTTAAATTGGAGCTTGGTATGCTGACGCCTCATCTGGCAACCAGCGAGACCCCCATGACCCGTGCCCGCCGCGCGCCGCGAACCGACGGAGATGCCACGCGCCTGCGCATCCTGGACGTCGCTGGCCGGCTGTTCGCGCAGTCCGGCTACGCGGCCACCACCAGCAAGATGGTCTGCATCGAGGCCGGCGTGGACCTGGCATCGATCAACTACCACTTCGGCAACCGCGGCGGGCTCTACGAAGCGGTGCTGATCGAGGGACACCGGCGCCTGATCGATCTGAAGACGCTTGAGGCCCTGGCCGGAAGCGACGTGCCCCCCGAAGACAAGCTGGGACGCCTGATCGATGGCCTGGTCGCGCAGTTCCTGCTCGAAGAGAGCTGGGCCGCGCGGGTGCTGGCGCGGGAGCTCCTGTCTCCTTCGGACCACCTGAACGCGCTGATGACGCACGGCGTGGAACCCAAGCTCCGGGTCGGGCTGGAGTTGCTGAGCCAGATCACCGGCCTGCCGCCGGACGACCCCGCCCTGTTGCGTTGCCTGGTCAGCGTGCTGGCGCCGTCACTTGCGCTCCTGATCCTGGGAGGACTGGAGAAGGGCGTGGCGACAGAGGTGCTGAAAATGTCCACCGACGAGATCGCGAACCATCTCAAATGCTTCGCGATGGGAGGCTTGGCTGCGGTGGGTGCCCAGGCGCAGAAGAGGGGAGGAGATCACTGATGGCTATGTACAACCCTCCCGACCCGGGTGAGTTCATTACTGACGTCTATCTGGAGCCGAACGGCATCAGCGGCCGCGAGCTGGCGGCGAAGCTGGACGTGGCGGCGTCCACGCTCAGCCGCATTCTCAAGGGCACCAGTCGGGTGACTCCCGAAATGGCGCTGCGTCTTTCCAAGGCCATCGGGCGCTCCCCGGAGAGCTGGCTCGCCATGCAGGACGTGCATGATCTGTGGGTCGCGCGGCAACATGTCGACCTCGAGCGGGTGGGCAAGCTCGAGCTGGCCGCATGAGGATCCAGCACGGCGTCGGCAACGTTGGTGCCCAGCGCCTACCCGGGGCCGTCAGTCCCCGGCAGCACGATCTCCAACCGCTCCTGCTCCAGCTGCATCGGCCGGCGTGCCAGATCCTCGGCCACCTCGTCCCAGCCGGCGCGGCGCGCCCAGCGCTGCATGGCGGCGAGGGTGGCGGGCGTGGGCTGGCGGGTCGCGGGGGCGTCGTGTGACTGCAGCAGGGTCGACATCGACATCCGCCACGGCTGCAGGCTGCACCCGGCGTCGCGGGCGAGGTCGGCGAGCACGGCGGCGATGCGGAAGCCGCCTTCGTCGATGTCGCCCCAGTGGTACAGGGTGGCCGCGGCCGGCAGGCCGGCGATGATCCGCGCGCAGGCGCGGCGCCAGGCGGGCGAGGGCATGCCGCCGGTGTAGAGCAGCAGGCCGTGCGCGGCGGCGGGGTCGCTGGCCGCGTCGTGGAAGCTGGCGAGGTTCTCGATCGTCAGCAGGTAGCGGGCGTCGGTGGCCAGGCTGCGCAGGGCGTCCATGGGCAGGCCGAGGTAGGGACGCGCCAGCGGCAGCACGGTGCCATCGAGGTCGACGCGGCCGCTTCCGGCCAGCAGCAGGGGCTGCGGTTCGCGGCGCAGGCCGATCGCCGACCAGACCTCCTCACGCGCGAGCCCGGACGCGGCGGTTTCGCCAGTGACCAGCAGTTCAAGCCAGGGGGTCAGCCGCTCCAGCCGCTTGCTATCGCCGAACAGGCGCACGCTTTCGCGGCGCAGGATGCGTTCGCCGCCGCCGGTGTCCTGCAGGGCGGCGACGGCGCGGGCGGCATCGGCCAGGTCGGCGGCGGCCTCGGGGCCCCGGGCGCGCAGCTTGCGGTCGCTGCGCCAGGCCTGCAGCACGTCGGCGATGACGGGGAAGCGCGCCTGCCAGGGCTGCAGGATCGCCTCCGCCGCGGCGGCGCGGGCGTCCAGCAGCACGATGCCCAGGTGCGCGGCGAGCGCGTCCAGGTCGGCCACGGTGATCCGCAGCAGGCGCTGGCCGTCGCCCTGGTGGCGGTCGCGCTCGACGTGGATCGCGCCGGCGCGCTCGGCCAGGGCGATGGCGGCGTGGAAGCGCTCGTGCTCGTCCAGCGTCTGCAGCGCCAGGTAGTCGGCGGCGCTGGCCGTTGTGGTCATCGGCAGCGAAGCGGCGCGGTCGCTGCCGCGCATGCGCGCGCGCTCGCCCTTGCGCAGCAGCCGTTCGAGCGTGGCCCGGGCCGGGTCGCTCACGCCGGCGCCTGCTGCCCTGCGATGCGGGCGGTCTCTTCGGCCAGCAGTTCGGGATGCAGGTCGAACTGGTCGCTCAGCAGCAACTCGCGCGCTTCCTCCTTGACCTCGATGCGCTCGGCCTGCAGCAGGTCCTCGTCGCGGAACAGTTCGATGTAGCTGTCGAGCACGCCGCTGAGCGTGCCCTGCGCGGTGTCGGGCGCGGCCAGCACCAGCTGCAGGCCCAGCGAGCGCAGGTAGTTCGTGGTGGCACGCGCATTCTGGGCGTCGATCTTGTCGCCGAACTCGTCGAGCAGGACCAGGCCCAGGCCGCCGGGATGCGCCTCGCTCTTGCCATAGGCCGCGGCCAGCGCGGCGCCGGCGATCACGTACAGCGGCGCGCGGTGCTCGCCGCCGGAGCCGGAGCGCATGCGTTCGCTCAGGGTGCCGATCACGCGTTCGTCCTGGCGGATCTGGACGCCGAACTGGAAGAAGCGGCGGTAATCGTCCAGTGGCGAGTCGATGGCGCGCGCGCTGGCGCTTTCGTCGACCAGCTCACCGAACGCCGCGGGCACTTCGCCGGCACTGCCGAACAGGTTGTCCTCGCCACCGAGGTCGACGACACGTTCGATGAAGCGGTGCAGCTCACGGTATTCGGGCAGCACCTCGTAGTGGAAGCGGTAGCGCTCGTTGTTGGAGAACGCCGGGCTATTGCGCAGGGTGCGGTTGAGCGCGTCGATCTGGGTCTTCAGGCGCACGAAGTTGTCGTGCAGGGTGTTGGCGACGTTGCTGCGGAAGGTTTCCACCGCGGTGTCGTAGGCCTGGCGGGCCTCGGCCTGGTAGTTCACCAGTTCGGTGTCGCGCAGGCGGGTGAGTTCGCGCTGCAGGAATCCGCGGGCGTCGCGCCACTGGCTAGCCTCGAAGGCCAGCTCAACGCCGTGGGTGTTGGCGTACTGCTGCAGCGCGCTCCAGGCTTCGGGCAGCAACTTCTGCAGCTGCTCGGCGTTGTCGCGTTCGCGCTTGCGGCAGGTGTCAGCGCGGTCCTTGAGCTGGGGCAGCTTCTGGTCGAGTTCGTCGCGATGGCGTTCGACCAGGTTGGCGTCGACGTCGGGATCGCGGAAGGCCTCGACCGCGGCGCGAGCGGCTTTCTCCGCCTCCGAGCGCAGGGCTTCGAGCAGGCCCTGCTTCTGCTTCAGCGTGTTCTTCGCCAATTCCTCGTCACGGTTCAGCTGTATCCACAGAGTTTCCGCCTCGTCCGATTCCTGCTTTAGCGTCGCGACGCGCTCGCTCATGCGCAGCAGGTCGGGGTCGAGCGCGGCTTCGCGGTTGTCCCGGTCGCTGCGGTAGCGGGCTTCGACCTGGCGGTGCTCGAGCACCTGGGCGTGCAGGGCCTGGGCCAGGCCTTCCGGATCGGCCATGCGCGCCATGCCGCGCTGGCAGTCATCGGCGCGCTTGAGCTCGGGTTCGAGGCGGCGGACGTCGGCCTCGGCCGCCTCGGCGTCCTCGCGCAGGGCGCGCGCGCGCTCGCGGCTGCTGGAGGCGCCGATCTTCAGCTCGGCCGCAGCCGGCAGGCGCAGGCGTTCGATGCTGCCGCCTTTGGCCAGCAGGCCGTCGCGGGCCAGGCCCTGGCGGCTGCGCACCAGCTCGGCCTCGGTGTCGACGCAGCGCAGCTCGCCGAGCTGGCGGCGCAGGAAGGCCAGGGCCTCGGCGCTGTCGCCGGTGAGCAGGGCGGCCACGCTGCCGGAGACGGGCTCCGCGCCGCGGGCACCGCGGGCCTGGCTGGACAGCGCCAGCTTGACCCCGTACACCGAGCGGCCGTCGCGCAGCGAGCGGTACAGCTTCACCGCGCGTTCCTCGTCCTTCTCCGCGATCAGCAGGGCTTCGACGTTGCCGCGCAGATAGGCCTCGATCGCCGGCTGCCAGGCGGGATCGCCGACCCGCACCAGGTCGCAGACCGGCTGCGCGGCGATGCCTTCGTCGCGCAGGTAGTTCATCAGCCGCACCGCGTCGGGATTCAGCTCGGCCTGGCCGGCGGCGAGGCGCTTGAGGTTCTGGCGCGCGGTAGCAAGGCGGTCGCGGGCCTGTTCGAGCGCGGCGTGGCGGCCGCGCGCGTGGCCTTCGACCGCGGTCACCAGCGGCGCGGCTGCGGCCAGGGCCGCCTTCGCCTGCGCGTGCAGTTCCTCGGGCGTCCACGGCAGGGCGGCGTCGGCGGGCAGGGAGGCCAGGGCGTCGTGCCAGGCGTCCCAGCCGGCGCGCGCGTTCGCCAGCGTGCCGGCGTCGACGGTCGGCAGGCCAAGCTTGCCGACGTCGCGGAAGCGGTCGCGCACCTGGTTGATCTCGCGCAGCAGCGCGGTCTTGAGCTGCTGCAGGCGGCCGAGGTCGCGTTCGGCGAGTTCGTCCAGCTGCGCCTGCTCGCCGTAGCCTTCGCTGCCCTGCAGCCGCGCCCGAGCCTGGTCGTATTCCTCGCGCAGGCGTCCGCGGCCGACGCGGGCTTCTTCCAGAGAGCGGCCGAGGGCGGCCAGCGCTTCGCCCGCGCTTTCGACCTCGTCCTGCGCCGTATCCACCTGCTCGCTGAACAGGTCGCGCTCGTACTCCGCCGCCAGCGCGCGGTAGGAGGCGGCACGCACCGACTGCGCGGCGATCTTTCCGCACTTCACATCGACCTGTTCCGCGGTGTCGATGCGGTGCTGCAGCTGTTCGATGCGCTCCTTGATCTGGCGGAAGCTTTCCAGCAGCGAGCGGAAGCGGGCGACGTCGGTGGGCCGGTCCTCGGCCACGAGCGTGCGTACGAACAGGTCCACGTCTTCCACGCGCTGCAGGTTGAGCGCGTTCTGGAAGGCCTTGCGGAAGGCGTTGAAGTCCGGGTGCGCGCCGGGCGATGCGCGCAGCCGGGTCAGCAGGTCGCGCACGAAGCGCTCGCCGCTGGCGTGGAACTCGGGGCTGGTTCCGGCTTCGCGGCAGCGGCGGCCGGCCAGCTCGCGGAAGCGGCTCCATTCCAGCGGCAGCTCCTTGCCCTTGATCCGTTCGACGTGGTCTTCCAGCTCGAGCGCCACGCCCGGCAGCAGGTAAAGGCCGTGCTGGCGGTGGTCGGGCTCGTCGACCGATGCGCCCAGGGCGATGCCGGCGGTCAGCGGCAGGCCGCTGTCCTGGTCGCGGAAGACCAGGCTGATGTAGGTGGTGGCGGTGCGGCGCTTGCGGCCTTCTTCGCCGCTGCGGTACACGCCCAGGCAGTAGTCGCGGATGCTGCGCGCGCGGGCCTTGCCGCCGGCCTGGGCGTTGAAGTGGATGTAGCGGCGGTCGCCGCCCAGCAGCACGATCTGCAGCGCGTCGAGCAGCGCGCTCTTGCCGGCGCCGTTGGGCGCGATGATCGCGCTGGTGCGGTCGAACTGCAGGCTCTGCGCCTCGAACAGGAAGAACTGCACCAGGTGCATGCGCTCAAGCAGCTGCATCGTCGTCCTCCGCGTGCGCGGCGTCGCTGTCGCCGTCGCCGTCGCCGTCGCCATCGGTGTCGCTGTCCTCGTCGTCGTCGAGGTTGTGCTGGTCCAGGCGCTGCAGCCACTGCTCGCCGACGATGTCGACGATGGCCGGGCGCACCATCAGGTGGAAGGGCTGCAGGTCGTCGGCCTCGCCTTCGACCAGGCGGCAGCAGCCCCAGCGCTTGAGCGTGCCGGCGAGCGTGCGCAGGGCGCCGATATCGGGCATCGGGCGGCCGGTGAGCGCGGGCCAGGCCTCCTGCAGGTCGGGCAGCTCCACCACCACTTCGCCGTGTTCTTCGACCTGGCCCTGGCGCATGGCTTCGTCGTAGCGCTGGCGCAGGACCAGCAGGAACAGGGTCTCGTCCAGGCGCACCGGCGTGCCTTCGGCGTGGCGGGGCAGGGCGACGATGTAGCGGTGGCCGGCGTTGCGCTCCAGGCGGATGCCCAGTGGTGCGAGCGCGGCGGCGAAATCATCGAGGAACTCCTCGACCAGGCGGTAGGCCGTGCGCGAGCGCTGGTCGGCGGCGTACAGCACCTGCTCGGTGACCAGGCGCCAGGCGGCGCGCTCGAAGTCCTGCTCGGCGTACGTGCCGTTGGTGAGTTGGCTGAGCGTGCTCCAGCTGCGTTTCATTCGGTGGTCCGTCGGGTCGGTGCGAGGCGGTGGAGGGTGAAGCGGGGGGCGCGCAGGTGGCGGTTTTCGCCGGGGCCTTCGGCGTCGTCGGCCAGTTCGACGCGGACGCCGGGCAGCAGGCGCGCGAGCGGGTCTTCGCGGCGCAGGCCGCCGATGCGGCGGCTGCGCTGGGCGAGCGTGAGCAGGGTCTGGTAGGCGCGCAGGTCCTGGATGGAGTGAATCTCCAGCTGCGTGGACTCCAGTCGGCCTTCCGCCGGCAGGTGGCGGCCGACGTAGCGCGCCATGTCCTCGGCGGTGACCAGGCGCGCGCGCTTCATCCGCCGCAGCAGCGACAGCCGCGCCAGCTGCTCGGGCGTGGGCCGCTGCACGGCGTTGGCGGTGCGCGGGATCGGCTTCGGCTTGCGCCGGGGCGGGCGCAGCTGCGACTCGTCCATCAGCGGGCCCGGGGCGACCGGCATGCGGAGCTCGTCCGCGGGCGCGCGCCGGGCGCCACGGATCGCACGGCGCAGCAGCACGTCGAGGCGGTCGGGGGCGCGCAGGCGGTAGTCGAGGAAGGCCAGGGCGCGGCGGTTGGCCTGGCGCATGTCCTCGTCGAGCCGGGCCAGGTATTCGTCGATGCGCTCGAGTTCGCGCAGGCGGCGCAGGCCGCGTTGCAGCCGGGCCTCGGCGCGCTCCGGGTCGCAGCCGGCGAGGTGCTCGGCATACCAGGCGAGCAGGCGGTCGCGCAGCGGCTCGGCCTCGAGCTGGCGCGCCATCGCCAGGATCGCGCTGCGCCGCGCCAGCGGGTGGTCGGCCTTGTGCAGGTCGGCGTAGTCGCCGATGAAGAATCGGCCGACGTAGCGTTCGAACCACTGCCGGGCGAACTGGGCGGTGGTTTCGGAGCGGCTGAGCTCGGGCATCAGGTCGCGCACCTGCAGGCTCATCGAGGCCAGCGAGGCCAGCAGCCGGCGCGCCTGGTCGGCGGCCTCGTCGAGGGTGTCGCCGCCGGCGCGACCCTCGAGCACCTGCTGCAGCTGCAGCTCGATCGAGCGGATCCGCGCCGAGACGAAGGTCGGGCCGCGCTCGGTGAACTCGATCAGAAGCGCCAGCAGTTGCGACACCGCCGGGGTCATCATCGCCATCTCGCGCGCGCCGAACTTTTCCTGGCGCAGCCAGCCGGCCTGGCGGAAGCGCTCGTAGATGCTGTTGGCGCGGACGGTGAGCGGGGCGCCGGGGGCCTGGCCGTCCTCGTCCTCCCAGGGATCGTCACCGAGCAGGTAGCGCTCGATCGCCGCGGTGATCTCGCGCCGGGGATAGCCCTGGCTGGGCGGCACCGGGGCGTCGGGCCCGCCGAAGAATTCGTCGTGCAGACGGCACAGCAGCAGCCAGTAGTGCGCGCGGTTGGCCGAGGCCAGCGGGCCGAACACGCCCGGGGGCACCATCGTGAACAGGGTGTGCGGTGATGTGGTCAAACGGCTTCCCCCGCCGGGCCATACCCGGAGCAGCTCCTTGGACGGCAAGTATCGCCGCCTTGGTCGCGGCAGGCGAGACCGGGCGGCTATACTCCAGCCATGAGTCAGCCCAAGCCGGATTTCCTGAAACTTTCCGTGTCTGAGCGGATCCAGCTCGCAGAAGACATCTGAGACAGTATCGCGGCAGAAAATCCAGACGCGGTCCCGCTGACGCCTGTCCAGCTGCAGCAGGTCCAGGCACGCCTGGCTGCACATGAGCCCGATCCGTCTTCGGCCGTAGCGTGGGGAAAGGTGCGTTCGGAGTTGTTCCGGCGCAGATGCGCATCGTCTTGGGCGTGTTCGATTTTTTGTGTGTGAGGCGGTTTGGTTAGAACGTCTCTTTCAGCGGGCCAGCGTGAATCGGTCTTCGTAGATTATCGCGAACTGGCTCATCGCCGCCTTCCAGTGCTGAGACGCCCGGCTCCATTCGGCGGTGATGTTCCGCAGCGCCAGCCAGATCAGCTTGGTGGCCGCCTCGTCGCTGGGGAAGTGGCCACGGGTCTTGATGATCTTGCGCAGCCGCGCATGCACGCCTTAGATCGCGTTGGTTGTGTAGATCACCGGCGCACGTCCGGCGGGAACGCGAAGAACGGCACCACGCGCGTTCACGCACGGCGCCACGCGGCGACCACCGTCGGGAAGCGCTCGCCCCTGGGGCCGGCCTCGAACGCGTCCAGCTCGGGCCATTGATACCCCAGCGATCTGGGATGTCCTGATGCGTCTTGGGTCCGTATGAGTCGACGCGTTCGAATAAAACGCTGATTTAACGGGAGCTTCAAGTGGTATCCGGGTCTTCTTGAGATCTCCTGGGTTCCCTAATGAACATTCCAGCTTGCAATTTTCATCGTCGGCAAGTGTAGCCCGGATGCTGGTCAAAGGCTTGGCAAGCGCCTTCCTGCGGGCCTGCCTGTATCATCGGCGGCCATGAACATCCGACCCTTTCTGGACCGGCATCCGGTCCTGGCCGCCGGCGTCTATGTCGACCCGGCCGCCCATGTCATCGGCGAGGTCAGCATGGGTGCCGACAGCTCGGTCTGGCCGATGGCCGTGGTCCGCGGTGATGTCAACCGCATCAGCATCGGCGCGCGCAGCAATATCCAGGATGGCGCCATCATCCATGTCACCCACGACGGCCCGTATACGCCCGGGGGCATCGAAACGGTGATCGGCGACGACGTCACCATCGGCCATGGCGCCATCATCCACGCCTGCACCATCGAGAATGCCTGCCTGATCGGCATGGGCGCCACGGTGATGGATGGCGCCATCGTCCGCCGGCATGGTTTCGTCGCTGCCGGCGCGGTGCTGCCACCGGGCAAGGAGGTTGGCAGCGGCGAGTTGTGGCTGGGCAATCCAGCGCGGCTGGTGCGCCATCTGAACCAGGAACAGATCGAGGCCCTGTACTACTCGGCCAGCCATTACGTGCGCCTGAAGGACAGGTACCTGGGCATGACCCCCTGACGGCCAGCGGACGCGCCATGGCGATGACGACAGCAGCGCGACCCAACGGGCAAGCCAACGCCACTCAAGGGTTGGTGCTGCCGCGGCAGTCATCCGCAACTTCCGGCAGGGCCGGGCCATGACCGCCAGCCAGGGCGGCGATCGAGCCTGGCTGGAACGCCGCATCACCACCCTGGCGATGCCCGACCCGCCGCCCTGGCTGCCGCAACTGTTGCTGGCCAGTGATTTCGCCCACGATGTGCTGCGCCGCGATGGCCAGGTTCGCTCCGGCCTGGAGGATCTGGTCAATGACTCGCGGCCGCTGGCACAGCGCTGCCCGCAGCCGGTGCCGGCGGATATGGATTTCGCCGTCGGCCTGCGCCGCTTCCGCCGCGCCCAGAGCCTGCGCCTGATCACCCGCGACCTGCTCGGCCTGGACACGGTCGAGGCCACCCTGGCCGGCAGCAGCGAGCTGGCCGATATCTGTATCGGGCTGGCGCTTGAACAGGCCGGAAACGAAATCAGCCAGCGCCATGGCGTGCTGCTCGATGCCGCCGGTGAGCCGTCGCTGCCGATTGTGTTTGCCCTGGGCAAGCTCGGTGGCCGGGAGCTCAATTTCTCCTCCGACGTTGACCTGGTGCTGGCCTACCGTGAAGGCGGCCCGGACAGCCTCGGCCCGCGGCCGCTGGCGCCTGATGCCTGGCACGCGCGCCTGGTGCAGCGGCTGGTGCAGTTGCTGGGCGAGGTCAGCGAGGAAGGCTTCGTCCATCGCGTCGACCTGCGCCTGCGGCCGTTCGGCCGCTCCGGTCGACTGAGCCTGCCGCTGGCGGCGATGGAACTGTATTTCCAGCGCGAGGGGCGCGACTGGGAACGCTATGCCTGGCTCAAGGCGCGGGTGGTTGCCGGCGACATTCCCGCCGGTGAGGATTTCCTGGCCACGCTGCGACCGTTCGTCTACCGGCGCTACCTGGATTACAACGCCCTGGATGCGCTGCGCCAGATGAAGGCGCAGATCGACCTGGAGGTCAAACGCCAGGATCTGGCCGACGACATCAAGCTCGGCCCCGGCGGCATCCGCGAGATCGAGTTTCTGGTGCAGGTGGTGCAACTGGTCCGTGGCGGCCGCGAGCCGGAGCTGCGCCGGCGCGGTCTGCTGCCGGCGCTGGCCGCCTGTGCCCGGGCCGGCTACATCGACGATCAGCAAACGCGCACCCTGCACCAGGCCTACCTGTTCCTGCGCCGGCTGGAGAACCGCCTGCAGATGTTCGCCGATGCCCAGACCCACGCCCTGCCGGAAGCAGCCGAGGAGCGCGAACGCATTGCCGGCGCCATGGGCCACGACGGCTGGCCGGCACTGCTGACCACGCTGGATGAGCACCGGCGCAAGGTTCGGATCGAGTTCGCGCAGGTGCTGGGTCCGGACCGCCAGGATGCCACCAGCGCCAGCGTCGATGCCCTGCACGCGCTGTGGCAATCACTGATGGAGGAACGCATCGGCCCCGGACAGCTTGCCGAGGCCGGAATCGTGATTGACGACAGCCTTTACGAGCGCCTGCGCACCCTGGCCGGCAGCCCGGGTGTGCGCGCATTGTCGGCACGTTCCCGGCGTCGGCTCGACCGGCTGATGGCGGCCCTGCTCGGTCGCCTGCGCGAGGATGGCGACCAGCGCCTGGCGGCCTCGGCGGTGATCGACCTGTTGCAGGTGCTGCTGCGCCGATCCAACTATCTGGCGTTGCTGGCACAGCAACCGGCGGCGCTGCAGCGCCTGTTGCAACTGGCCCAGGGCAGCCGCTGGCTGATCCGGCATCTGATCGAACAGCCTCTGTTGCTGGATGATGTCTTCGATCCGCGCACGCCGCCGCCGCCGGACCGCGACGAGATCGTGCAGGTGCTGGCGCAGGCGGTGGCCGCGGCCGGCAGCGATCCGGAACGGATACTGGGCGCGCTGGCCGAAGCCCGTGCCAGCCTGAACTTCCGCTTGGGCCTTGCCACCATCGATCGCAGCCTGAGCGCACCGGAGATCGCCGATCGTCTGGCGGCCATCGCCGAAGGCGTGGTCGCGCACGCCCTGGTTCTGGCCCTGGCCGATACCGCGCGCGTGCACGGCTGGCCGGACGGCGCCGACCCCGATCGTCATGGTCTGGTGCTGGTCGGCTATGGCAGCGTCGGCGCCGCCGAGATGGGCTTTGCCTCAGATCTGGACCTGGTGTTTCTGTTCGATCCGCGTTACGGCGAGGTCTCGAGCACCGGCCGCCAATCCGTGGAAGGCCACCGCTTCTACGCCCGCGCGGTGCAGAAACTGATCGCCTACCTGGCCGTGCCCTTGCCCGGTGGCCGGCTCTACGAAATCGACCCGCGCCTGCGTCCGGATGGCGCCAAGGGTGGCCTGGTCACCAGCCTGGAAAGCTGGGTTGCCTACCAGCAGCAGCGCGCCTGGACCTGGGAGCAGCAGGCCTTGGTTCGCTCACGGATCATTGCCGGCGATCCGGAACTGGCGGCGCGTTTCGTCGCCGCCCGCCGCCAGGAGCTGTGCCAGCCGCGCCAGCCGGAGCCGCTGGCCCAGGCGGTGTTGCAGATGCGTGCGCGCCTGCGTCAGGAGCGTGACCGCTCAGCCGCCGGCGTGCTGGATCTGAAACAGGGCCGCGGTGGCCTGGTCGACCTGGAGTTCATCCTTCAGTACCTGGTCCTGGCCCATGCCAGCCGCTGGCCGGAGCTGGCCGGCAGCGGCAATACCCGGCAGTTGCTGGCGCTGCTGTCCGGCCTGGACCTGCTGCCGACCGCGCAGATCGGCGACCTGGTCGAGGCCCATGCCGTGCTGCTGCAGGCGGGTTTGGCCTGCACCCTGGATGACCGCTCGCGCGTAGTCAGTGATGACGGCGAGGTGGCGGCCGCCGCCGCGGCTGTCGCCAGCGCATGGCAACAAGTGCTGGGCCAGGGTTGAGCGCGGGCGGCCGCGACTGGACGGGGGTCGGCGATCAGAAACTATGGCCGTCGAAGGTGTCGCGGAACAGCACCATTTGCGGCACATGCTTGACGATGCAGTGGATGGCGCCACTGTTGCTGATGATGCCGCTGCAGTTGATCGGCACAATGTCGTGGAAGGGCAGGGCCTGGGTAAACACCGCCAGCGCCTGGGCGTTCTGCTCGGTGTAGCCGTTGAACTGGCAGACCAGCACGGTCTGGTTGAGGATCACCGAATTGGCGTAGGTGAAATGGGCGTTGCCAGAACGCCAGCCGGGCGTGCGGTACACGGTGTAGCCGCGCGCCGCCATCATTGCCGCAGTGTCCTCGGTCACCGTGCGCGGCACGCCGCCGCCCTGGTTGGCCGCGTATTCGCCGATCAGCACCTTGTCATCGGCCAGCGGCAGCAGCCACATGTCGATGTGCTGGGTGCTGTCGAAATTCGCCGGCAGTGGATCGGTCAGGATCAGGTTCAGGCCCTGGTGCTCGGCAAAGCGCTGGATGATGTCGTCCTCATCCAGGCCCTCGTTCTCGTTGACGATCAGGCGCGTGGCCAGGGCATCGCCGTTGCGGAACAGGTGGAAGTTGCCGCCGCCGTGTGACAAGCCCAGGTCATACAGCGGTACCTGCCAGTGGTTGGCCAGCCAGGGCGCAAACTGGTTGTCGTTGGGCCGTGGCCGGTTGTAGCTGTGGTCGGAGATCGCCGGCTCACCGTCCTCGTCGATGAAGCGCGGGCCGTAGTCGCGGATCCAGACGCTGTCGGTATTGGCGTGCACGAACTCGACGTGGTCCAGGTCCGCGCCGCCGCCCTGGAGCGTGTTGCGGGCGGAGTTTTCCTGGTTCGGGCCACTGACCACGATCCACACCGTGGCCGGTTTGCTGGCCGTGGTCAGCGGCACCACCATCGAGGTGTGCAGGGCGTTGTAGGCACCCCAGCGGATGAACAGGCCGCGGTTGTACTCGTATTCCGATGGCGTCCGCACCAGCCCGTCCGGCGGTGGTGTTGCGGCACGGATCTGGTACGGCTGCAGCGCCCGTTCCCAGGGCGCCAGGCCGCGCGGCAGCGGGAACGGTTCGTCATCGACGATGGTGGCCAGATAGGCCGGATCGGCCTGGCGCGGCGCTTGCCGGTGTTCGGTGAGGGTGCTGGCGCTGGTAACGGCGCCGGCAGGTGCAAGGATCAGGCCGGCCAACAGGCCGGCAAAAAGCAGTTTCCGCATCGATCGTCTCCGGTGTTCAAGTGCGGGGAGGGCCGATGCGTCGGGCAATGGCCGTTTGCGCGAGAATAGCAAGCCACCGCCGTTCCAGCACAGGAGTTTGCCGACCATGACCGCCGATCCTTCCGCCATCGACCGCTATGCCGGTGAGCTAGACAGCATCCGCGATGAAGGCCTGTTCAAGGCCGAGCGCATCATCACCTCGCCGCAGTCGGCGGTGATCGAGCTGGCCGATGGCCGTCGCGTGCTCAACTTCTGCGCCAACAATTATCTGGGGCTGGCCGACCACCCCGATGTCATCCAGGCGGCCAAGGACGCTCTGGACAGCCACGGCTACGGCATGGCCAGCGTCCGTTTCATCTGCGGCACCCAGGACCTGCACAAGGAGCTGGAAGCGCGCATCGCCGACTTCTTCGGCAAGGAGGACGCGATCCTCTACGCCTCGTGCTTTGATGCCAATGGCGGCCTCTACGAGCCGTTGCTGGGACCCGAAGACGCGATCATCTCCGACTCGCTCAACCACGCCTCGATCATCGATGGCGTGCGCCTGTGCAAGGCCAAGCGTTACCGCTATGGCAATTGCGACATGGCCGATCTGGAAGCGCAGCTCAAGCAGGCCCGCGCCGATGGCGCGCGCAGCATCCTGATCACCACCGACGGCGTGTTCTCGATGGATGGCTTCATCGCACCGTTGGCGCAGATCAGCGAGCTGGCCGAACGCTACCAGGCGATGGTGCACATCGATGAAAGCCATGCCACCGGTTTTGTCGGTGCCAGCGGCCGCGGCTCGGCTGAGGTCCACGGCGTGCTCGAGCGCATGGACCTGATCACCAGCACCCTGGGCAAGGCCATGGGCGGTGCCATGGGTGGCTTCACCACCGGCCGCGCCGAAGTGATCGAGCTGCTGCGCCAGCGTTCGCGGCCGTACCTGTTCTCCAATTCGCTGCCGCCGCATGTCGTGGCCGCCGGCAGCCAGGTGTTCACGATGCTGTCGCAGGCCGATGACCTGCGCCTGACACTGACCGAGAACACGGCCTGGTTCCGGCAGCGCATGACCGAAGCCGGGTTCGAGCTGCAGCCGGGCGAGCATCCGATCGTGCCGGTGATGCTGCACGACGCACCGCTGGCGCAGCGCTTCGCCGAGCGCCTGCTGGAAGAGGGCATCTACGTCATCGGCTTCTTCTTCCCGGTGGTGCCCAAGGGCCAGGCCCGGATCCGCACGCAGATGAGCGCGGCCCATACCCGCGAGCAGTTGGATCAGGCGATTGACGCCTTCATCCGCGTTGGCCGCGAGCTGGAAGTGATCACCTGAGGTCGTCGCCGAACCGGCGCCATCCGGACGATCAAAGCGTGCGGATGGTGTCGCTGGACAATTGCGACAGGAAACGCTCGGCGCGGTCGCGCTGACCGGCATCGAAGGGATGCACCACCACCGCGCAATGACCCTGTTCAAGTGCCTCGTTGACCTTGGCCAGCAATGGCGTGTGATCGGGCCGCAGGGTTACCAGGCCGCCGGCGAGCAGGCCGGCGCCGCCGCCGAAGGTGGTTATCAGAACGCCCGCCCAAACCGGCTCGGCGCGGATCAGGTCGACCCCGGCCGCGTACATCAGCGCAAACACCACGGCACCGGCGAGCAGGCCCAGCAGGCCGAGGCGGAAATGGGCGATCAGCAGGGTTCTGAAAATGCCCCGGCCCTCGGGCTCGAGCTTGCGTCCCGGGTGCCGGTCGTCGGGCGTCAGCACCAAAACTTGCGACGGTGACAGGGCCAGCGCCTGCTGGCTGCGCAACGCCACTGCGCGGGCGCTGGCCTCATCGGCAAAGATGGCGGCGATCTTGCTGTCGGACCGCTCGCCGGTGAACACGGAAATCACGCTCATGGTGGCTGCTTGCCGGAGTCGGGCACCGGCGGCGTTTGGAAAAGGTGACGGCAGTTTAGGCAGCGGCCGATCAAGCCGATGTGAGCCCCGGTGGCGCGTTTCGTATGCATGCACACAAAACGGCACCGGGTTTGGCCGTTATCGCCGGGGGCGCCAAATGTCTTGCCGGCACCGCCGGATCAGGGCCGGATCAGGGCCGGTGGTGGCCGCTCGGGCCATCGCGGCTCAGCCGGCCAAGCTGCTGGCGAGCTGGCGGATGCGGATGTGCAGGTGTTCGGGACGGTAGGGCTCGGGCGTGCCCACACCCCAGACCGGACGCGGCCAGGCGGCATCGTCCTTGCGCCGGCAGATGATGTGCACGTGCAGTTGCGGCACCAGGTTGCCGAGTGCGGCGATATTGAGCTTGTCGGTGCGGTACTGGCGTTGCAGCACGCGGCTGACCTTGCTGATCTCCACCAGCAGGGCGAGCTGGTCGCCGTGCGCCAGATCGACCACTTCGGAGGCGAAGGGCCGTCGCGGCACCAGGATCAGCCAGGGCCAGCGCACGTCGTCGATCAGCCGTACCGTCGACAGCGGCAGGTCGCAGACCGGGTGGCTGTCGGCGACCAGTTGCGGATGGAGCTGGAAACCGTGGTGCTCGGGTGCATTCATGTCAGGTGGCTCCGGAAGAAGGCCAGGCTGCGGTCCATGGCCAGGCGCGCTGCAACCGGCGCGAAGTCCGGGCGCTGGTCGCAGTTGAAGCCGTGGCCGGCGTCGTACAGGTGGATCTGCGCCTGCGGCAGGGCGGCGCGGTGCTTGTCGATATCGGCGCGCGGGATCACCGGATCGTCGCGGCCAAAATGCAGCATCAGCGGCGCGTCGGGACGTTCGCTGGCCAGGAACGGCACGGTGCGGCCGCCGTAATAGCTGACGGCCGGCAGGCCCAGGCGAGCGTTGGCGAGGAAGGCCACGGTGCCGCCCCAACAGTAGCCGACGACACCGATGCGACCGGCCGAGCCGATCGCCTCGGCGGCACTGGCGACGGCGGCCACTGCGCGCTCGAAGCCGGTTTCGGCGGCCAGCTTCAGGCCGGTGTCCAGGCCGGCTTGATCGTAGTCCAGCTCAACGCCGGTTTCGACGTGGTCGAACAGCGCCGGTGCGATTGTGTCGAAGCCGCAGGCGGCAAAGCGCTCGACCATGGCGCGGATGTGGGCATTGACGCCAAATACTTCCTGGACCACGACCAGCCCTGCAACTGGCGTGCCTTCCGGACGCACGCGCCAGGCGCCAATGCATTGGGTACCGCCGGTGGCGATGTGCAGGTGCATGAGTTCCTCCCGTTCAGCGGTGATCATCATACGCCGATGAGGCAAAGATGACTTTTCCCGCCGCGTGCCATTGCCGCCATTTGCCCGGCGGCGGCCAGCCGCGATGACCTTGCCGCGGCCGATGGCGGGCGATAGTAGTCGTTGCTGTGCCCGGCATCCGCGCAGGCCACTGGCCGTTATACTTCTGCGCCGCGCAGCGCCCGTATCGCATGAATACCAACCCGCCCGCCAAGATCGGTTTCGTCAGCCTGGGCTGCCCCAAGGCCCTGGTCGATTCCGAGCGCATCCTGACCCAGCTTCGGGTCGAAGGCTACGAGCTGGTCGGCAGCTATGACGATGCCGATGTCGTGGTCGTCAATACCTGCGGTTTCATCGAATCGGCGGTGGCCGAGTCGCTGGCTGCGATCGGCGAAGCGATGGCCGAAAATGGCAAGGTGATCGTCACCGGCTGCCTGGGCAAGCGTGCCGAGATCATCCGCGCCGCGCATCCGGACGTGCTTTCGATCTCCGGGCCGCAGGATTACGGCAGCGTCATGACGGCCGTGCACCAGGTGCTGCCGCCGCGCCATGATCCGTTCGTGGATCTGCTGCCGGCCCACGGCATCAAGTTGACTCCGCGCCATTACGCCTACCTGAAAATTTCCGAAGGCTGCAACCATCGCTGCACCTTCTGCATCATCCCGTCGCTGCGCGGCGACCTGGTGTCGCGGCCGGTCGATGAGGTGCTGGTCGAGGCCGAGCGCCTGGTCGCTGGCGGCGTGCGCGAGTTGCTGGTGGTGTCACAGGACACCAGCGCCTACGGCGTCGACCTGCGCTATGCCGAGCGCAGTTGGCGCGGCCGCACCTGGCGCAGCCACATCACCGAGTTGTGCCAGGGCCTGTCCGGGCTTGGCGCCTGGGTGCGCCTGCATTACGTCTATCCGTACCCGCACGTCGACGAGGTCGTGGCGCTGATGGGGCAGGGCGGCCTGTTGCCGTATCTGGACATTCCATTCCAGCATGCCAGCCCGCGCCTGCTGCGCCTGATGAAGCGGCCGGGCAATGTCGACCGGGTGCTGGAACGGGTCCGCGCCTGGCGCTCGATCTGCCCCGAGCTGACCCTGCGCTCGACCTTCATCGTCGGCTTCCCCGGCGAAACCGAGGCCGAGTTCGAGCAACTGCTGGAGTTCCTGGACGAAGCCCAGCTCGACCGCGTCGGCGCCTTCGCCTACTCGCCGGTGGAAGGTGCCAGGGCCAACGCCTTGCCCGATCCGGTGCCCGAGGCCGTGGCCCAGGAGCGCCTGCAGCGGTTCATGGCTCACCAGGCGACGATCAGCCAGGCGCGCTTGCAGGCCAAGGTTGGCGGCGTGCAGCGGGTGCTGGTGGATATCGTCGAGGATGACCTGGCCACCGCCCGGTCGATGGCCGATGCCCCGGAAATCGATGGCCAGGTGCATGTGCAGCAGGTGCCCGACGGCGTCCGGCCCGGCGATTTCCTGGAGGTAATGATCGAGGCCGCCGACGAGCACGATCTGTTCGGCCGGCCGGTCGGGATTGAACCGGATCTGGACTGACCGGGACTGAGCGGCGCGGGCATCGGCGGCTGCCGCTGTCGAGTTGCTGCCGTCAGTCGCCGGCTGCGGTCACGGCATCAGGCCTGGGTGTCGGCCAGCACTTCGTCAGGCAGCAGTCCACGCTGGTCCAGCCAGTCGCGCGCATTTTCGGCATCCTGCTCGAACCAGGCGCGGGCGCTGCCCAGGCGAAAGCTGTAGCCCCAGGTGTCCATGTCGGCCATCAGGCGTTCGCGGCCGACGCCGGGCAGGCGCTCGGCAAGCAGGATCTGCAGGTAACAGGCCGCGTCTTCCTCTTCGATCGAATCGGTGGCATCGGTGTCCACCTGCGCCCGTCGCTCGGGCGGCAGCACGATCAGGTGGCAGGCCTCGTGCAACAGCGAATGCACCGGCGTATCGCCGCGGGCATAGACCTTGCTGCCGATCAGACCGGCCTCCGGCGCGCCCCAGTAGCTGCCCGGTATGGCCTGGCCGGACGCCACCGGCACCAGTTCGAGCTGGTAGGTGGCGAGCAGGTCGCTGGCCGTGGCGGCATCGATATCGGCCAGGCACAGGACGGCCGTGGCCGGGGCCTGTTCAGTCAATGTCGCCGGCTTCCCGGTCGGGCAGGACGATGTTCATCTCCAGCACTTCGTGCTCGCCTTCGTTGGACAGGTTGACCTCGACCGCATCCGGAGCGACGTGGACATACTTGCGGATCACCTCCAGCAGCTCGCGCTTGAGCATGGGCAGGTAATCCGGGCCGCCGCGCTCGGCGCGGGCCTGGGCGACGATGATCTGCAGGCGCTGGCGGGCCAGGTCGGCGGTATTGCGTGGCTTGCTGCGAAAGAGGGTGAACCAGGACATGCTCAACCTCCAAACAGGCGCTGAAGCAAGCCTTTCTTGCCGGGCTCGACGAAGCGCAGCGGCCGCTGCTCGCCCAGCAGCCGGGCCACGGCATCGTCATAGGCCTGGCCGGCCGGCGAGTCCAGGTCCAGGATCACCGGGATGCCGGAGTTGGACGATTGCAACACTTCCTCGGATTCGGGAATCACGCCGAGCACCGGGATACCCAGGATCTCCTCGACATCCTGCAGGCTCATCATGTCGCCATCGACAACACGCCGCGGGCTGTAGCGGGTCAGCAGCAGGTGCTCGTCGACCTTGGCCTGGTCGGTTTCCGAGCGTCGGGTCTTGCTCGACAGCAGGCCCAGGATGCGGTCGGAATCACGCACCGAAGACACCTCCGGGTTGACCACCACGATCGCGCGGTCGGCGTAGTACATGGCCAGAAAGGCGCCCTTCTCGATGCCGGCCGGCGAGTCGCAGATGATGTACTCGAACTCCTCGCGCAGCTCGCCGAGCACGCGCTCGACACCTTCGGGAGTGAGGGCATCCTTGTCTCGGGTCTGCGAGGCGGCGAGGATCGACAGGTTCTCCTGGCGCTTGTCCTTGATCAACGCCTGGCGCAGGGTGCATTCCTTGGTGATGACGTTGACGAAATCGTAAACGACACGGCGCTCGCAGCCCATGATCAGGTCCAGGTTGCGCAGGCCGACATCAAAGTCCACGACCACGACCTTGTGGCCACGGCGGGCAATACCCATGGCGATCGACGCCGATGAGGTGGTCTTGCCGACCCCGCCCTTGCCGGATGTGACAACGATGACTTCACTCAAAGGGGCTTCTCCTGCTGCAACTGTAGGCGGTTGGGAACGGTGGAAAGATTAGCCGGAAAACCTGCGCCCGTCTCGGGCACATCGCCGGCTGGGCCGGCCTGACGACCGGTTCACGGCGCGCTGCGGCCGCTGCGTCGGCACTCGTCACCGGCGCCGGTGCTGAGGTTACAGCGGCTCGAACAGCAGCCGTTCGCCGTCCAGGCGGATGGCCAGTGCCTTTCCGCGCAGGTTGGCCGGGGCATCGTCCAGAACCCGGTAGTTGCCGGCCACGGCGACCAGTTCGGCGTGGAACTCGCGACAGAAGACCCGGGCTTGCTGATTGCCGCTGGCCCCGGCCAGGGCGCGGCCACGCAGGCTGCCATAGATATGGATATTGCCGTCGGCGATGACTTCCGCGCCAGTGCCGACATTGCCGACCACGGTCAGGTCCTGGCCGCGGGCGTAGATCTGCTGGCCGGAGCGGACATGGCCCTCATGCAGGTGGATGCCGTCGGCGGGCACGGCGGCCGGCGCCGGTTCGGGCGAAGACGCTGGCGTGGCCGGGCTGGCCACGTCGGGTGCGGCGGCTGCCGGTGGCGTTGTCTCGGTCATCGCCGTCGACTTGGCCGGTTCGTAGTTGGCGCGGAAGCGGCTGAACAGGGGCAGGTCCAGTTCGCGTGCCAGGGCATCGATCGCCGCGGAGCCGTAGGTCAGGCCGACCGGCAGCACGCCGGCATCGGCCAGGCCGGCCAGCAGTTGCCGCACCTGGGCCGCGGTCGGTGTCTGCGAGAACTCGTTCAGGTCGACGATCACCGCAGCCCGGGTCAGCAGTTGCGGTGCGGCCTGCACCTTGGCGCTGATTTCGGCCTGGATGTCGTCCACGTCCAGGCGGCGCAGTTTCAGCGTGGCGATGCCCACCTGGCCGATGCGCAGGTCGCAGGCGGTCATGGCTGCAGCGCCGTCGAGGCGCAGGCCGGGCCGGCATCGGGCAGTTGCCGGTCGGCCAACCAGGGCAGGGTCGGCAGGCCATCGGCCAGATAGTGCTCGCGCACGAACGGGTAGCTGCACAGCTCGCGTTCCATCACGCCCAGGCGGGCGCCCTGGGCGTCGACTTTCTGGGTTGCTTCGGTGAAGCCCAGCGAGGCGTGGAACAACAACGAGGCGGTGTCGCTGGGCTGAAGCGATATCTGGCAGCCGATCACCGGCACGCGCACCTCGGCAAAACTGATGATGTCGGCATACAGCACCCGGCCCAGGCCGTGGCCGCGGAAGGGTTTGCCAACGACGATGCGGTCGATGTAGACGAAATCGCGGCCTTGCGCCTGGAACCAGGAAAACCCCGGGTCCTGGTTGCTGCCGGCGTGGTCGGTGCCGATCAGGAAGCCGGCCAGGGTGCCGTCTTCGGCTTCGGCAACGCGGAAATAGGCGGCGCTGCGAAACTGTTCCAGCAGGCTGTCCGGATCCAGCGCGGTGACCGAGACCCCGGCGTTGCGGTTCAGACCCAGCACCGCATCCAGGTCGCCGGCATGGGCATCGCGGATCTGCAGCTTCATTCCGGCCTCCGGGAAACGCCGATGCCATGGCCGGTCGCGCTTCCGGGATGCCCTGGGGGCTGGTGGCTTGCAGGCATCGTGTGCGCTCTCGTGGGCGGTGGATCGGTAGCGGGACCGGTTCTGGAGGGTGCTTGGCGCTGCCCGCCGGGCGTGGCCGGCGAGAGTCGCAGCGGCGGCGCTGTCACCACGGGCACCGGCCAGGCCGGGGTCAATGTCTCGGGGTTTCCCGGCGCCGCGGCGTCATCGTGTCCGCAGCGGCTCCGGCGAGCGGGCGGCATTATCCCATCGACGGCGGTCCGGGGCCATCCGGGGCCGCACCTGCCGGGGACGTGAGCTTGCCGGGCAGCGCGGCGCCCGGCCCTCACGTGCGGCGCTTGGCGCGTTGGCGGCGGCGCCGGGACCATGACTTTGGACGCTGTCGCCGGCCCGGCTCGGTCTTTAGGATAGGCATCTGCAGGATTGGCGCTTGCGCTCGCGCGTCCGTCCCCCGCTGCTGAAGCCGCCCGACCTTGGCCAACCCACGCATCAATTCAATCGCCCTGCTGCGCTATGCCGGCCTGTTCACCTGGGCCTGCGTCGGCCTGCCGCTGGTCGTGGATGCCGATCAACAGATCGGACGTGGCCACTACTGGGCGTGGCTGGCGGCGTATCTGGCGTTCGGCCTGGCCTATTGGCTGGTCTCGCACGAGATCAACCGGCGCAAGCCGAAGTTCCTGCGCCTGCTGCTGTTGACGGTGATGGCGCTGACGCCGGCGGCGATCAGCCACTTCAGCCAGACCGGCCTCAGTGGCGTGCTGCTGCTGGTCAGTGCCGGCGTGCTGCCGTGGCTGTTGCCGGTCCTGCCGGGGGTGGCCTGGCTGGTTGCGCAGAGCTTGCTGCTGGTGCCAATTTTCGCCATCCGCGAGGACTACACGGTGCTGCTGGCCTTCCTCCAGGTGGCGCTGTTCTTCGGCTATTCCAGCTTCACCTTCGTCACCTCGCTGGTGGCCAAGCGCCAGTCCGAGGCGCGTGACGAGTTGCGCCGGCTCAATTCCGAGCTGCGCGCCACCCGGGTGCTGCTGGCCGAGTCCAGCCGCGCCAATGAGCGCGTGCGTATCTCGCGCGAACTGCATGATCTGATGGGTCACCACCTCACAGCCCTGTCACTGAACCTGGAAGTTGCCCGGCACCAGACCCAGGGCGATGCCCAGGCCCATGTCCGCCAGGCGCAATCGCTGGCGCGGCTGCTGCTGGCCGATGTCCGCCAGGTGGTCAGCACCCTGCGCCAGGATGTCGCGGTCGATCTGGGCCAGGCCCTGGCCCGGCTGGTCGAGGGCTTTCCCGGGGTCAAGGTGCAACTGGCGCTGCCCGATGATGTCGTGGTCGAGGACACCGAACGCGCCCAGGTGCTGCTGCGCGTGGCCCAGGAAGCGATCACCAACGCGGTGCGCCATGGCAAGGCGGCCAACATCTGGATCCAGTTCGCGCGCCAGGCTGACGGCGGCATCGTCGTCCAGGCCTTCGATGATGGCATCGGCTGCGCCCAGGCAAAGGCCGGCAATGGCCTGACCGGCATGGCCGAGCGCCTGGCACGTTTTGGCGGCACACTCAGCTTCACCAGCGCCCGCGGCGAAGGCTTTCGTCTGCGGGCCGTCCTGCCCACGGAGGAACCCTCATGATTTCCGTCCTGCTGGTCGACGACCAGACCCTGGTGCGCCAGGGCATCCGCAGCCTGCTGGAACTGTCCGACGATATCCGCGTGGTCGCCGAGGCCGCCGATGGCGAAGAGGCCATCACCATGATTCCGGAGGTGGCGCCCGACGTGGTGCTGCTGGACATGCGCATGCCGGGCAAATCCGGCCTGGATGTGTTGCGCGCGCTGTCCGCCGAGGGTCGCCTGCCACCGACCATCATCCTGACCACCTTCGACGACGACGAGCTGCTGCTGGCCGGCCTGAAATCCGGTGCCCGCGGCTATCTGCTCAAGGATGTGACCCTGGAGCAACTGGTCGAGGCGGTGCATACCGTCGCCGCCGGTGGCTCGCTGGTGCGCCCGGCCGTGACCCAGCGGCTGTTGTCCGGTCTGGATGACCGGCTCAGCAACCGCTTCGACAGCCTGGATCGGCCCGACCCGCTGACCGAGCGCGAGACCGGCATCCTGCGCTTGATGGCCGGCGGCTACAGCAACCGGGAGATCGCCGATTCCCTGTCGGTGGCCGAGGGCACGGTGAAGAACCATGTTTCCAACATCCTGTCCAAGCTCGGCGTGCGCGATCGCACCCGGGCCGTGCTCAAGGCGTTCGAACTGGGCCTGATCTGAAGTCGGCTGCTGCCGGCCGGGTGCTGGCAGAGACGGCGGCAACGGGCAGGCAGCGCCACTGATCCGGACCCTGGCCGTGGCCGTTGCCCTGGCCGCGCACGCCGCGTACCGGCAGCCGGCGGCGGCGGCGCCAGGCGGCCACAAAGCCGACACGATCGCCCCGGCAATATTCAGCGGACGTTGGCATTTGCTGCACGCGCCGCTAACATTCCCGCTCACTTACGCCCCGCGAGTCCGGAGACGTTCTAATGCGTGTAATCAAGGAATTGCTGCTGGCCGCTGTAATTACAGTGGTTTTCTTCACCGTCTTGATGGTGATGCTACCCAGCAGCGTGGTGGTTGAGCGTTCGATCGAGATCAACCGTCCATTGGTCCAGGTCTATGACGTCGCCTCCTCATTCAAGCAGTTCCCTGCCTGGTCGCCCTGGGGCCAGCGTGATCCGACCACCCAGTATGCCGCCGTCAGCCAGGAGCTGACCGGCCCGGGTGCCGAGATCAGCTGGCGCAGCGAGCGCGACGAGCGCGTCGGCGAAGGTGCCCTGCGCATCGTCGAACAGACTCCGATGGAAGAGATGAAGTACGAGCTCGATGCCCCGTGGCGCGGCGACAAGCGCGCGCGCCTGCGCATGGAGGAGAACGAGGCCGGTGCCATCGTCACCACGTTCACCGTCAACGTCGACTACGACTGGGACCTGTTCGGCCGCGTCACCGGTCGCTACCTGGACGGCCATCTGGGCAATGACCTGAACCACGCGCTGGGCCAGTTGAAGAACCGGATCGAGGCGCTGCCGGACGTGGACTACTCGGCCGCGTTCGAAGACAAGCCGCCGGTCGAAGTCGAATCCGGACCGATCAACGTGATGCTGATCCCGGGCCAGGCCTCTACCCGCGAGCCGTATTCGATCCAGCCCACGGTGATGAACTTCACCCGCATCCTGACTGCCACCATCGACATCAAGAACCTGACCCAGACCGGCCCGCGCCTGGCCGTGCTCAAGCGCTGGGGCCAGAACTACGACTTCGACGCGGCGGTGCCGGTGAGCGAGACCGAAGCCACCGACCTGCCCGAGAACGTCGTCTTCACCACGATCGGCGAAGGTCGTTACCTGAAGGTCAACTACCAGGGCGCGCGCTGGGATCTGCCGCGCCAGCGCGACATGCTGCTGGCCTGGGCCGGTGCCCACGGTTACCTGACCAGCACCGGCATCATTGAAGAGTTCCTCAATGACCGCGGCGGTGAAGGCGAGGACGCGATCCGCGATGCCGACCTGGAAACCAATATCTACCTGCCGCTGCGCGAGCCTGGCGAGGTCGAAGACGAGTACGACCTGCCTGCCGAGGAGGAGCCGGTCAACGGCAACGGCGACAGCGCCGGGCAGGAAGACGCCGACGGTGACCAGACTGCGGAAGACAATGACGGCAACGACGAGGCTGCCGCGCAGGCCGACACCGACTGAGTTTTGCAGCACAGAGGCGATGATCCTGGTCGGCGGCCGCGGCCGGTTGCCAGGATCGTTGCCGGCCACTGCCGGCGCTCAAGCTGGCTTGCCAGCGCCTTGTCTGGACAAGGGCCAAAGCAGGCGTGTAAAAGGCGCGGACAAGAACCAAACAAGGCCCGGATCAGCCCAGCTTTATCCTTGCTCTCCCTGGGACAAGGCGCCGAAGGCGGATGAGGGCGCTGGTACCTTGCGGCACCCGAACCTCGCCCACGATTGCCCGCGTCATGGTTGATCGCACCGGCAGATGCCAGATCACAGGTTGTCGCTTGACGCCTTCACCCAAATCCCGGGGGGAAAGGGCTTCAGATCGGCCGTTCGGATGGCGCACGAAGCCATGAAATCGCCGCGACAGCCCGGCTTTTTCCTTCTCCCCTTGGGAAAGGTGCCGAAGGCGGATGAGGGCTCTGGTACCGTGCGGCACCAGAGCTTGATCAGCCGCCAGCCTGGGAACTATTCAATGCCGGCGCGATCAAGGGTCAGTGCTGCCACAATGGCGATTACATGGGTGGGTGAGCGGGCTGCCGGTTGGCCGGGTCGCTTGCCCGGGAACGGCTCGCGCCGGTGCGCCGACAGTGTCGCCATCGACACAGCCCGTCCAGTCGCAATCGCCGGGCCGGAGTGATCCCCGGTCGCGCTGACGCACAAACCGCAATCGAACAATCACCACCTGTACAGGGATGCGCATGATCGAGATCAACAACTTGAGCAAACGCTATGGTGCCCTGCTGGCCGTCGACGACATCAGTTTCAGCGTCGAACCCGGCCAGGTGCTGGGCTTCCTGGGTCCCAACGGCGCCGGCAAGTCGACCACGATGAAGATGATCGCCGGCTTCCTGACACCCACCGCCGGCTCGATCAAGGTCGGCGGTTTCGATGTCGGCGAGGATCCGATCCAGGCCAAGCGCAGCATCGGCTATCTGCCCGAGGGCGCACCGGCCTACGGTGAGATGACGCCACGCAGCTTCCTGGGCTTCATCGCCGATATCCGTGGCCTGGCCGGTGACCGCCGGCGCCAGCGCATCGACGAGGTGGTCGCCCGGCTGAACCTGCAGCAGGTGCTGGACCAGACCATCGAGACGCTGTCCAAGGGCTTCAAGCGCCGGGTCGGCCTGGCCCAGGCAATCCTGCATGATCCCCAGGTGATGATTCTGGACGAGCCCACCGACGGCCTGGATCCCAACCAGAAGCACGAGGTGCGGGCGCTGATCCAGGCCATGGCCAGGGACAAGATCATCGTCATCTCAACGCATATCCTGGAAGAGGTGCACGCGGTCTGCACCCGCGCCATCGTCATCGCCGGCGGCCGCCTGCTGGCCGACGCCACGCCGGCCGAACTGGAGCGCAGTTCGCGCTACCACGGTGCCGTGTCGCTGACCACGCCGCAGACGCCGGCGGTGGTCGAAGCACTGCGCGGCCTGGCCGAGGTCGACCAGGTCGAGATCGATCCGCAGGACGGCCGCATCACCGCTTTCCCCAAGCAGGGGCGGGCGCTGTTCCCGGTGGTCAGCGAGCTGATCCGCAGCCGCAGCTTCCCGGTCGATGAACTGGCCCTGGAATCGGGCCGTCTGGATGAAGTTTTCCGGCAGATCACACTGCCGGCCCAGGTTGAGAGGGCACGGGCATGAGATCGGCCACGATGAGCATCTTCCGGCGCGAACTGGCCGGCTACTTCGCCACGCCGGTCGCCTACGTCTTCATCGCCATCTTCCTGATCCTGGCCGGGGCGATGACCTTCTATCTGGGCGGTTTCTTCGAGCGCGGTCAGGCCGACCTGAGCTCGTTCTTCACCTTCCATCCCTGGCTGTACCTGTTCCTGGTGCCGGCCGTGGCCATGCGCATGTGGGCCGAGGAGCGCAAGAGCGGCACCATCGAGCTGCTGCTGACACTGCCGGTGACCATGGGCCAGGCGGTGCTGGGCAAGTTCCTGGCCGCCTGGGCGTTCATCGCCATCGCCCTGGTGCTGACCTTCCCGATCTGGATCACGGTCAACTACCTGGGCAACCCGGACAACGGTGCGATCCTGGCCGGCTACATCGGCAGCCTGCTGATGGCCGGCGCCTTCCTGGCGATTGGTTCGTGCCTGTCGGCGGTCACCAGCAACCAGGTCATCGCCTTCATCATCACCGTGGTGGTGTGCTTCATGCTGCTGCTGGCCGGCTACCCGCTGGTGCTGGATGCGTTCAGTGGCTGGGCGCCGCAGGCGCTGGTCGACGGCATCGCCTCGCTCAGCTTCCTGACCCACTTCAACGCCATCAGCAAGGGCGTCATCGACCTGCGTGACCTGGTCTATTTCGGGCTGATGATCGGTGGCTGGCTGTATGCCTGCACCATCGTGGTCGAACTGAAGAAAGCCGACTGAGGAGAGCGGACCCATGACTGCACTGAACCGTCGCTCGGCCACCATCGGCACCCTGGTGGTCCTGGCCGTCATCGTTCTGGCCGTGTTGCTGATCAGCAATGCGCTGCTGCGCGGCGCCCGCCTGGACCTGACCGAGCACCGCCTGTACACGCTGTCGGAAGGCACGCGCCAGATCGCCGCCAACCTCGACGAGCCGATCACCCTGTACTACTTCTTTTCCGACCGGGTCAGCGCCGACCTGGCCCAGGGCCAGCAGTTGCGCACCTATGCCACCCGCGTGCGCGAGTTGCTGGAAGAACTGGCCGGCAAGGCCGGCGGCAAGATCCAGTTGCGCGTGGTCGACCCGCTGCCGTTCTCCGAAGAAGAAGACCGCGCCACCACCTTCGGCATCACACCGGTACCGGTCGGTGCCGCCGGTGAAAACCTCTACTTTGGCCTGGCCGGCAGCAATTCCACCGATGGCACGGCGGTGATCCCGTTCTTCCAGATGGACAAGGATGCGTTCCTGGAATACGACGTTGCCAAGCTCCTCCACGAGCTCGGCCAGGACAGCCTGCCGGTGGTCGGCCTGTACACCAGCCTGCCGATGTCCGGCCACTTCGATCCGTCCATGCGCGCCCTGCCGCAGTCCTGGGTGGTGCTGGAGCAGCTTGAGCAGTTCGTCGACCTGCGCCACCTGGAAGCCGGTGACCTGCACCGCGTCGATGAGGAGATCAAGGTGCTGGTGGTGGTCCATCCCAAGGATCTGGATCCCGACGCGCTGTACGGCCTTGACCAGTTCGTGCTGGCGGGCGGCCGCCTGATCGCCTTCGTCGATCCCCATGCCGAGGCCGACGACAGTGGCGCCGATCCGGACAATCCGATGGCCGGCATGATGGCCGACAAGAGCTCGGACCTGGGCGCCTTGTTCCAGGGTTGGGGCATCCAGTACGACCGCAGCCAGGTGGTGCTCGACGGCCGTCATGCCGCCCAGATCACGGTCCAGGCCGGCCAGCCGCCGGTGCGCCACCTGGGCATCCTGAGTCTGGGTGATGACGCCCTCAATGCCTCCGAGACGATTACCGGCGCCCTGGGCAGCATCAACCTGTCGGCCGCCGGTGCCATCAGCCTGGCCAATGGCAGCGACCTGACCCTGGTGCCGCTGCTGCAGTCCAGCGGCGAGGCCATGCTCAGCTCCGCCGAGCAACTCAAGTTCCTGCACGATCCGGCCAGCCTGTTCAACGAGTTCAGCCCCGATGGCGAGCGCCATGTCCTGGCTGGACGGGTGCATGGCCAGTTCGGCACCGCGTTCCCCGACCGGGAGGGTGACGGCCACCTTGCCGAGGGCGAGGGCAACGTCGTCATCGTCGCCGATACCGATGTCCTCACCGACCGGTTGTGGGTGCAGGTGCAAAACTTCCTCGGCCAGCGGTTGATGAACGCGTTCGCCAACAACGGCGATTTCTTCATCAACGCCGTCGATACCATGGCCGGCTCCAGTGCCCTGATCGGCATCCGTGGCCGGGCGATCTCGGCGCGTCCGTTCACCACCGTGCAGGAAATCCAGCGCCAGGCCGAGAACACCTACCGGCAGACCGAGAACCGGCTCCAGGAAGAACTGCAGGAGACCGAGCGCCGGCTCAACGATCTGCAGGTCAGCCAGGGTGAAGGCGGCGCCTTGATCCTGTCGGCCGAACAGCGCCAGGAGCTGGAGCGCTTCCGCGCCCGGCAGCTTGAGATCCGCCGCGAGCTGCGCCAGGTCCGGCGCCAGCTCGATGCCGACATCGACAGCCTGGGTTCCTGGCTGAAGTTCCTCAATGTCTGGCTGCTGCCGGTACTGTTGACCCTGGCGGTGGCCGGAATCGTCTGGTGGCGACGCCGCCGCAGGCAGGCGCAGGCGGCCTGAGATCGACCCAGCGCCAGGCAGGAATCAGGCCGCAAGCAGGCCCGAATCAGGCCCGAATCAGGAGAAGAGCCCATGATGAACAAGCGTTTCATGAGTCTGGTGGTGATTGCCGGCGCCACCGTCGTCCTGGCCACGGTGCTGTCGATGCGCCACACGCCCGAGCGCGAGGGCAGCCTGGGCGCCGGCGAGGCTCTGGTGCCGGGTCTGTCCGAGCGCATCAACGACATCCAGCGCATCGGCTTCACCGCCGCCGGCGGCGAACCCGTGCTGACCCTGGAACGGGGTGAATCCGGTTGGGGCGCGCAGCAGCGTGATGGCTGGCCGGCCGATGTCACCCGCGTGCGCGGCTTCCTGCTGGCGCTGGCCGACGCCCGCCTGCTCGAAGCCAAGACCGCCAACCCCGAGCGCTACGCCACCCTCGGCGTCGAAGACATCGACACTGCCGATGCCAGCGGCGTCCGGGTCGATCTGGAAGGCGAGGGCGGCTTCAATTCCAGCCTGATCATCGGCAATCAGGCCGGCATGTCGGGCATGTATGTGCGCCGCCCGGACGAGGCCGGAAGCTGGCTGGCCAGCGGTGATTTCGTGGTGCACAAGGATATCGGGCCGTGGCTGCAGCGCGGCATCGCCGACATCGGCTCCAGCCGCATCCAGCAGGTCGAGCTGGCCATTGGCGACGGCCCGGCGCTGCGCGTCCACAAGGACAGCGCCGACAGTGCCAACTTCCAGGTCGCCGATGTCCCGGCCGGGCGCCAGTTGTCGTCCGACTTCGTCGCCAACGGCATGGGTTCGATGCTGTCGACCCTGAACCTGGAGGATGTCAGCCGCGACGACGGCCAGGAACCCGCAGCCGCCGACATCCACCGCGCCAGCTACCGATTGTTCGACGGCATCGTCATCGAACTGCAAGCCTGGCGCGATGACGACGGCAGCCAGCCCTGGGCGCGCCTGTCGGCGAGCCTGGACGAGGACGCGGCGCAGGCCCATATCCGCGCCCGCGTCGAGCAGGAACAGGCCCAGGCCGTGGCCCTGGCGCAGAACGAGGCCGGCGCCGAGATCGGCAGCGACGAAGAAGAAGACGTCAGCGTCGGCAGTGATCCGGACGACGTGCTGCCGGCAATCGACGTCGACGCCCGCTTGGTCGATGGCCTGGATGAGTTGCGCCGGGAAGTGGCCCGGATCAACGAACGCACCGAAGGCTGGCTTTTCCGTCTGCCCGCGCACAAATTCGACCCGATCAACAAACGCATGGACGATCTGCTCGCCGCCGTCGATTGACGGCCTTACGGTAGAGCCGCTCGGGCAAGACCAATACGCCGGCTCGGCCACCTGATGCGCTGGCCGGGCCGGTTTACGTTCCGGCGAGCGTTGCCGGTACCGCTGCAACCGGCATCGGAGCGTTGATGCCGGTCGGCGCGGGAGACTGTCCGGCGCCGAGACTCAGTCGCTGGCGGCTGTAGTCCCTGTCATAGCCTCGCTAGCGGCCAGCGCCTGACTGACCACCTCGGGTAGTGGCACCGCCTGGTTGCGATGGCGATCGATCCAGACCAGGACGACATGGCCGTCGCTGTACAGGGTTTCCGGCTGCGCGGCGTCGACGATGCGATGGCCCAGCGTCAGGCTGCGACCACTGCGCGCGGCGACATGCAGGTCGATGCGGATGCGCGCCGGCCACACCACCGGTTGCCGGTAGTTGCAGGTGGTATTGACCAGCACCGGGCTGACGGCGTCGTCATACCAGCCATCGGCGAGTGTGGTCAGCCAGCGCAGCCGGGCTTCCTGGATGTAGTCCAGGTAAACCGCGTTGTTGACGTGGTTGAAGGCATCCAGGTCACCCCAGCGGATGTCCAGCTCGGTGCTGTGCAGGGAAACGGGCGCGCTCATGGGGCATGACTCCTTGATCCGGGCCGGTGGTTCGGCCGGCAGATGCAATGACGATGGTGACCGGGTTGCCGACGCTCGGCGGGCCGGCGCTCAGGATTCGCTGTCGGCCAGTTCGGCCACCGGGCGGCGGCGTGGCCGGGCCGGTTTCGCCGGCTTTGCCCTGGCGGTGGTGGTGGTGGCCAGGGATGTTTTCAGGAAGCGGCCGGTGTGGGAACCGGCAGTCTGCGCGATCTGTTCCGGCGTGCCGGTGGCGATGATGGTGCCGCCTCGATGGCCGCCTTCCGGGCCCAGGTCGATAACCCAGTCGGCGGTCTTGATCACGTCCAGGTTGTGTTCGATCACCACCACGGTATTGCCGTCGTCGCGCAGCCGGTGCAGCACTTCCAGCAACTGCTCGATATCGTGGAAGTGCAGGCCGGTGGTCGGCTCGTCCAGGATGTACAGGGTGCGCCCGGTGTCGCGCTTGCTCAGCTCGCGCGACAGCTTCACCCGCTGCGCCTCGCCACCGGACAGCGTGGTCGCGCTCTGGCCCAGCTTGATGTAGCTCAGGCCGACATCGATCAGCGTCTCCAGCTTGCGCGCGATCGACGGCACCGGCGCGAACAGGTGGTAGGCGTCCTCGATGGTCATCTCCAGCACATCGCTGATGTTGTGGCCCTTGTAGAGCACATCCAGGGTCTCGCGGTTGTAGCGCTTGCCCTGGCAGACATCGCAGGGCACGTAGACATCGGGCAGGAAGTGCATCTCGACCTTGATCAGGCCATCGCCCTGGCAGGCTTCGCAGCGGCCGCCGCGCACGTTGAACGAGAAACGTCCCGGCGCATAGCCGCGCGCGCGCGCTTCGGGCACCTGCGCGAACAACTCGCGCAGCGGCGTGAACAGGCCGGTGTAGGTGGCCGGATTGGAGCGCGGCGTGCGCCCGATCGGTGACTGGTCGATGTTCACCACCTTGTCGAACAGGTCCAGGTTGTGAACGTCATCATGCGCCGCCGACCGGTCCTTGCTGCCGTTCAAGCCGGCGGCCGCGATCCGGTACAGGGTGTCATTGATCAGGGTCGACTTGCCCGAACCGGAAACGCCGGTGACGGCCACGAACAGGCCGGCCGGAATCTCCAGGGTCACATCCTTGAGGTTGTTGCCGCGGCAACCCTCGATGCGCAGCATGCGTTCGGGGTCGGGCGTGTGCCGCTGCGCGGGGATCTGAATCTGGCGCTGGCCGGACAGGAACTGGCCGGTGATCGAATCGGCTGCCGCCTTGATGTCGTCCAGCGTTCCCTGGGCCACGACATGGCCGCCATGCACGCCGGCGCCCGGGCCGATATCGACGATATGGTCGGCCATGGCGATGGCGTCCTCGTCATGCTCGACCACGATCACGGTATTGCCCAGGTCGCGCAGGCGGGTAAGGGTGCCGAGCAGGCGCTCGTTGTCGCGCTGGTGCAGGCCGATCGACGGCTCATCGAGCACGTACATCACGCCGACCAGGCCGGCGCCGATCTGGCTGGCCAGGCGGATGCGCTGCGCCTCACCGCCGGACAGGCTGTCGGCCTGGCGTTCCAGGGTCAGGTAATCCAGGCCGACATCCATCAGGAAGCGCAGCCGGTCGCGGATCTCCTTGACGATGCGGGTGGCGATCTCGCCGCGCCAGCCGGGCAGGCTCAGGCCCTGGAAGAACTCGGCGCAGTGGTCAACCGACAGGTGCGCCAGCGACGGCAGCGTGCGGTCGGCAACGAAGACATGGCGCGCAGAGCGGTTGAGGCGATCGCCATCACATTCCGGGCAGGGCTGGTCGGAAATGTACTTGGCCAGCTCCTCGCGCACCGCCGATGATTCGGTTTCCCGGTAGCGCCGCTGCAGGTTGTTGACGATGCCCTCGAAGGCATGTCGGCGCCGGCTGCGGCGACCATTGCCGGCGATGTAATTGAAGCTGATCTCCTCGCCGGCCGAGCCATACAGCACCGATTGCCGGGTCGCTTCGGACAGCGCCTGCCAGGCGGTGTCGACATCGAAGTCGTAATGCGTTGCCAGGGCATTGATCAACTGGAAGTAATACGGATTGCGCCGGTCCCAGCCACGGATGGCGCCGCCGGCCAGGCTCAGTTTCGGGTGGGCGACGATGCGCTCGGGATCGAAGAACTGGCTCACGCCCAGGCCGTCGCACTCCGGGCAGGCGCCGATCGGCGAGTTGAACGAGAACAGCCGCGGCTCCAGCTCGGTCAGCGAGTAATCGCAGATCGGGCAAGCATAGCGGGCCGAGAACAGCACCGGCTCGGCGTCGGCATCGTCCAGGTCGCGCACCGCGACCAGGCCATCGGCCAGGCCCAGTGCCGTCTCGAACGATTCGGCCAGGCGCTGGCGCAAGTCCTCGCGCGGGCGAAAGCGGTCGACCACCGCTTCGATGGTGTGCTTGTGGCGCAGGCCCAGGGCCGGCACTTCGTCCAGCTCATGGACCTCGCCGTTGACCCGCACCCGCACATAGCCCATGCCGCGCAAGCGATCGAACACCTGCACATGCTCGCCCTTGCGCTCGCGGATCACCGGCGCCAGCAGCATGTAGCGCTTGTCCGGATCCATCGCCAGCACCGCGTCGACCATCTGCGTCACCGTCTGCGCCTGCAGCGGCGTGCCGTGATCGGGGCAGCGCGGTGTACCGACGCGGGCATAGAGCAGGCGCAGGTAATCATGGATTTCGGTGATCGTGCCGACGGTTGAACGCGGGTTGTGGGAAGTCGATTTCTGCTCGATCGAGATCGCCGGCGACAGCCCCTCGATGTGGTCGACATCGGGCTTTTCCATCATCGACAGGAACTGCCGCGCGTACGACGACAGCGACTCGACATAGCGGCGCTGGCCCTCGGCATAGATGGTGTCGAAGGCCAGCGAGGACTTGCCGGAACCGGACAGGCCGGTGATCACGATCAGCCGATCGCGGGGCAGGTCCAGGTCGATGTTCTTGAGGTTGTGCGTGCGCGCGCCGCGAATCGAGATCGAATCCATGTACCGGATATGGGGCCGAAAAGGGAAACCGCCACTATAGCCGGGAAGGCGGACCGTACCGTGATGGCCGAGCAGGACAAATCTGGTGGCGTGGCGCCAGGGGGCACCTCGGGCGCAGGTGTTGCCAGGTGTTGGATCGGGCGATGAACCAGGCGATGCGGGCTGCCAGCCGTTGCCGACGATTCATCCAGCCAGGCGAGCATTGCCTGCCGCGGCAGTGCCCGCGCCCGGCCGATATCAGAATTGAATTCAGTGACTTGCACATGGTTCTTGACCACGCGGTCAAGGCTCTCCGGGGCACGATTGGCAGCATTGGCCAGGGCCGCACATTGCCCGCCATCAACGCTGCTTTCATGAACGCCATGCTGCAATATCCGGCGTTGGTACCTGTGACCGGTTCCGCCCAGGCATCCCGGGCGGAACGTGATCGGGCCGGCACCCTTCCGATTCCAGATCAGGAACACGCCCTATGAACCGTACCCTTGTTTTCACCGCCCTCGTCGCGGTTGCCGGTCTGGGCCTGCATAGCGCCCAGGCCCAGGTCAGCCCGCGTGGCCCCGGCCAGTTCTCGGCCGCGCAAATCACCAGCCAGGTCGAGGCCGCCGGCTACTCGCAGATCCGCGACATCGAGTTCGAGGACGGGTTCTGGGAGGTCAAGGCCACCAACGCCCAGGGCCATCGCGCCAAACTGCTGGTTGATCCGGACACCGGCGAAGTGATCGATGCCAAGGCGCCACCGGCGATGACCGTGGCCGACATCGGCAACCTGTTGCAGCAGCAGGGCTACACCCGCGTCCGCGACATCGAACTGGACGACGGCCGCTACGAGGCCGAGGCGGTGAATCCGGCCGGCCACGAGGTCGAACTGATCCTCGACCCGCGCGACGGCCGCATCATCGAAGAAGACATCGACGACTGACCGGGTACGCGCTGGCGACTCCAGCCCGGCGGCAACATGCAAGCGGCCCGTGTCTGACGCGGGCCGGGAATGGTGAACCCCACCGGCGGCCACAGGCCGCCGGTTCTCGTTGCGCCGGGCCTGCATCGTCGATCGGCAATGCTGCTGATCTGGTGCCCGCGTCCGGCCTGAGCCGGTGCTTTCGCGACGTCGCCGATGACAATCTCCCCATGGTGCAATGGCAGCCTCAGCGCCGGGCGCTATCCTTGTCCGGATGATGTCCAAGGAGACCGTCCCATGTTCCGTGCCGCCCTTGTTTCCGTGGCCGCCGCGCTGCTGCTTGGCGCCTGTGCCAGCACTCCCCGGCCGATGCCGGTGACCGACCTGCCCGAACTGGAAGGCAGCATCGTCGAGACCCGCCATCGCGGTGACGACGATCTGCTCAGTGCCGGGCTGGGCCTGGCCGGCCTGCGCCAGTGGCCGCCGCCGGCGAGCGCCGAGCCGGATGCGTCCGAACTGCGCCGCCGCGAAATCTGGAATGCCTGGCGCGGCATTGCCGACCTGCGCCCGGAAACCATGGCTGATCCGCTGCCGGCCGTGCCTGGCCGCGAGTTCCGTGGCCGCCTGCGCCTGGCCGGTGACCGGCACACGCACCAGGTGCTGTTGCAGTTGCCCGATGACTTCGACAGCGCCCGGCCGTGCCTGGTGGTGGCGCCGGCCTCGGGCTCGCGCGGTGTCTATGGCGCCATCGCCGTGGCCGCACCGGTGGCACTGCCGCGCGGCTGCGCCGTGGTCTATACCGACAAGGGCGCCGGTGGCGACTTCAGCCTGCTTGATGACGGCTACATCCGCGTGCCGCACGCCCACAGTGGCGACAACGCCGAGGCCCGCTGGGGCGAGCATGTGCTGGCGGCGACCCGCTTCGGCCTGGCCCTGCTCAATGACACCGGCCTGCCGGGACGCTTCGATGCCGGCAATACCCGCGTGATCGCGGTCGGCCTGTCCAATGGCGGCGGCGCCGTGCTGCAGGCGGCCGAAATCGATACCGGCGGACTGCTCGATGCGGTCATCGCCGCTGCGCCCAATATCCAGCCGGAATGGACCGGCATGCGGCCGCTGTACGACTACGCCACGCAGGCGGCCCTGTACCAGCCGTGCCTGCTGGCGCACCCGGACTGGGCCGACAAGCCCTTTGTCACGCCAGAGCTGCGCGAGCAGGGCCGGCAACGCTGCGTGATGCTGCGCACCGCCGCCCTGCTCGATGCCAACACCGGCAGTGGCCAGGCACTGGAGGCACGCGAGCGCCTGCGCGCCAGCGGCTGGAACGAGGATGTGCTCGCCCTGGCCGGCATGAACATCGCCTTCGACCTGTGGCGCTCAGTCGCGGTGACCTATGCCAGCGCCTACGGCCGTTTCGGGCCGGACGCCCATCCCTGCGGCTTCCGCTTCGCGACGCTGGACGGCCAGGGTGCCCTGCGCCAACCGAGCGCGAGCGAACAAGCGCTGTGGCGCAGCGATGGTGGCGGCATCCCGGCCACCGCCGGCGTCACCATCGTTGATCGCAGTGCCGCCGGCGAGGATCCGCATCTGCCCGGCCTGATGTGCCTGCGCGGGCTGTGGGACGGTTCCGGGCCGGATGCCGACCGGGTGCGTGCCGGCGTCGAGGCGGTCAAGGTTCAGGCCTGGCCATTGCCGATGCCGGTCACCGTGCTGCATGGCGCCGACGATGCGCTGATCCCGCCGATGTTCAGCAGCCGGCCCTGGGTCGAAGCCGCCCGCACCCGCGGTGCCGATATCCGCTATCGCGAGCTGCCGGGAGTGCAGCATTTCGATGCCTTCCTGCAACTGCCGATAATGGCCGGTTACCAGCCGCTGCTGCCGGAAGTCTGGAGCGAGCTGGAGCGGGCCCTGCAACTGCCGGCGGATACGGCATCGAGCCGCCGCCAGCGATGACCACGATCGGCACCGCCGCCCTGTGGCAACCCGGCGGCTGGTCCGGGCCGGTTGCTCTGGACTTGGCCGATGGCCGCATCCGCCGCAGCCAGGCGCTGGAACCGGCCGCGGCCACCAATGCCTCGTGGTTGCTGCCCGGCATTCCCAACCTGCATTCGCACGCCTTCCAGCGCGCCATGGCCGGCTTTGCCGAGCGCCGCAGCGCCGGCCAGGGCAACGACAGTTTCTGGACCTGGCGCGAGACCATGTACGCCTTCGCCGCGAGGATGACGCCCGAGACGCTGTATGCGGTCGCCTGCCAGCTTTACGTCGAGATGCTGGAAGCCGGCTACACCTGGGTGTGCGAGTTCCACTATCTGCACCACCAGGCCGACGGCCGGGCCTATGACGATCCGGCGGCGATGAGCAAGGCCCTGATAGCGGCCGCCGCCGACACCGGCATCGGCCTGACCCTGCTGCCGGTGCTGTACATGAGCGCCGGTTTCGATGGCAGCCCGCTGGCACCACGCCAACGCCGCTTCGGCCACGACCTGGAGGCGTATCTGCGTTTGTTGTCGAGCCTGCAGGGTCTGCAGTGTGATCGCCTGCGGCTGGGAGCCGCCTTGCACAGCCTGCGCGCGGTGCCGCCGCAGGCGCTGTCGGGCCTGATGGAATCGGAGGTGTGTGACGAGATGCCGATCCACATCCACATCGCCGAGCAGCCGGCCGAGGTCGCCGAGTGCCTGGCCGTGCGCGGCGCCCGGCCGGTGCAGTGGCTGCTCGAAAATGCGCCGGTCGATGAGCGCTGGTGCCTGGTCCATGCCACGCACATGACCGAAGCCGAAACCCGGGCTGTCGCTGCCAGCAGCGCGACGGTGGCGATCTGCCCGACCACCGAGGCCAACCTGGGCGATGGCGTCTTTTCCCTGCCCGATTACCTGGCCGCCGGTGGCGCCTGGGGCATCGGTTCGGACAGCCACATCTCGGTGTCGCCGGTGGAGGAGCTGCGCTGGCTGGAATACGGCCAGCGTCTGACCAGCGGCCAGCGTGCCGTGGCGGCCAGCGCCGGCACGCCCAGCGTCGGCGAAACCCTGCTTGCCGGCGCCTTGCATGGTGGCCGGGCCTGTGGTGCGGCGGTCGGTCTGGCGTCGATGCCGATGCAGGGACGATCCGACCAGCCGGCGGCCGGTCAGGACCTCGCCGGCATCCGCGCCGATCTGGTCGCCCTGGACGGCCAAGCCCCGATCCTGGCCGGGCACGGACGCGAAAGTCTCATCGATGCCTGGCTGTTTTCCGGCAACCGCAACCTGGTCGACCGGGTCTGGACCGATGGCCGCGAGCGGGTCAACGCCGGCCGCCATCATCGCCGCGAACCGGTGGCCGATGCCTACCGGCGTGCGCTGAAGGATCTGCTCGCCGGTAGCTGACGGGAAACGGAAAAGTTGTGCCAGTCGCTGACACCGGCTTTGCTGCCGACAAAGCGGCAGGTACGGTGTCGGCTACATGATCGCGCGGCAAGGCGCTGCCGGTGTCGCGTGGTAGCAGCGCCTTCATCCGGCCTGCGGGCACCTTTGTCCGAGGGAGAAGGGAGAGCATGGGTGTTATGCCGGCAAATGCCAGGATTTGCGCCTTGGCTACAACAAGCGCAGTGATAGATCCCTCATCCGGCGCTGCGCGCCACCTTTCCCGGGGGGAGAAGGAGAAGCGGGGGCGATCGGCGAGTTCATGGCTTCCTGCGTGGTCTGAACCGCCGGATTTGAAGCCATCCAGCCGGGAGGGTTTGGCTGAGGGCGCGCCGGCGCCAGCTTCTGATTTCGCGTGAGCTGACGCGCCGGCGTCAGCCTTGATGACGCCGTCCGGGCCCATGTCCGGCCGCGCTTGGTGGCCGGGCTTGCTCCAGTGAGCGGATCAGAACAACGCAGGTCAGAACAAGAGCGAGGACATGCGCCGGCGGGTGGCGGAGGCCAGGGCGGGATCGTCGACTACCAGCAGGGCCTGCACCAGGGTCTTGCGGGCCAGGTCGTCGCCGAACTGGCGATCGCGGTGCAGCAGCTCCAGCAAGGCATCGAGGGCGGCGGGATGATCGCCGTCGAGCAACAGCCGCAGCGCCAGCAGGTGGCGGGCTTCGTGGTCGTCGGCGTTGGCCTGCAGGCGCTGGTCGAGCTCGGCGATCTTCGGTGCCTGGGCCAGCGCATCATGGAAGCCGAGGATGGCGCGGGCGCGGCGGGCGGGTTCGGATTCGGTCTCCGACGCCGGCAGGTCGGCCAGACGGGTCCGGGCTTCATCCAGTTCGCCGGCGGCGACCAGGGCCGTGATCAGGGCATGCATATTGGCCGGCAGTTCGGGCGCGGCGGCCAGCTTCTCCCTGGCCTGGGCCAGTGCCTGCTCCGGCGGCGGGGCCGGCGCTGCAGCAGGCGCTGCCGCGGTCGGAGCCGGTTCCGGCTCGATGCCCAGCAGGGGGCTGGCGGGCTGTTCCGGTGCCGGGTCCAGGTGCGGTTCCAGCCACTGGCGGATAACGCTGGCCGGTTGCAGGCCCATGAAACCGTCGGCAGGCTGGCCGTTCTTGAGCAGCACCACGGTCGGCAGGCTCTTGATGCCGAACAGCGAAGCCAGTTCCATTTCCTCGTCGGTATTGATCTTGACGATCTTCACCCGGCCGGCGAGTTCCGCGGCGACCTGGTCCAGGATCGGCGACAACTGCCGGCACGGCCCGCACCAGGGCGCCCAGAAATCGATCACCACGGGCATCTGCATCGAGGCGGCGAGCACCTCGGTCTCGAAGGTGGCGGAAGTCACGCTGGTGACGGCGGCGTGGGTGCCGGCGGAATTGTCTGGAGTCATGGCGTTGTCGGGACCGTTTTCTGGCGATGGGACTGCTTGGACATGGTGCCAGATGCGCCGCTTGCAAGGGCGCCGACCCGGCCGGATGGCGGCCGGCGGCGCGGGATCAGTACGCCGAAACGACAGCGGCCGCGCCATCAGGGGCGCGGCCGCGGGCAGTCATCAAGGGCGTGATGCGAGCGTGGGGCGGTGTTCGCCCCACGCCGGCAATCGTGCCGGTCAGCTCATTTCGGGGTCAGGCGGATCAGGGCCGAGCGCACGTACGAGGGCATGCCCGGCAGATCCGATTGCACGATTTCGTGTGTTGTCACCAGCAGGTACTCGCCGTTGGGCGAGACCGCGACGGGCGACATCTGCGGCCAGTCGGCCAGCAGGTCGGCTTCCTGTAGCCATTCGGTCAGCAGTACCTCGCCGGTATCCTGGGTCCACAGGAAGGCACGCAGCGGCAGGACACCTTCGTCGGGTTCACCGCTTCCTCTCCAGGAGTAACTACCGGCCATCAGGCTGCCATCGGCGGAAGTGGCATGGAAGCTGTGGTGCCACTGTTCACGATCGTGGACCAGATCCAAGTAACCGCTGACGCCATCGCCGCGGATGAATCCGGGGAGCCTGGGCCATTCATCGGGGCTGCCATCCCCGTCGACGACCAGGGACCCAAACACGACTTGGCCATCACTGCTGCAAGCGCCATGGTCGGCCAAGGGCCGATCCTGTGCATCAAGCAGCACCTGCGGCACTTGGCCATCCAACCAGCGCAGGGTCCAAGCCGGGCTACCAGGAGAGAAGTTCGGGACGCTGCTACCAATGATCACCGAGCCGTCATTGGACAGGCAACTGGCGTAAGCCGGTGCAGATTCCAGCTCGGGTTCAGGCAGTTCCACGGCCGGTTGGCCGGGACCGCCAAGCCAGTCGCTTGAAAGGCCTATACCGCGGCTGCGGCCAAGGATCATGGCCAGATCATCGGTGGCGTCCACGACCACGTCCTCAAACGAACCCTCCAGGCCTTGGACCGGAACCAGTTCGCCGTCTTGGAGAATGGTCAGTCTGCGATCCGCGTTCTGGAACAGAAGCCGATTGCCATCCGCCGATAGCCGGGGCTTTCCGCGAACCCGGCCGTCGTGGGCGGGGGTCCATTCCTCTTCGTCCGTACGCAGCACTACCAAGGTGTAGCTTTCGTCGAGGTCGGGATGGGAATCGCGGCGGATGCCGGCGATCGTGCCGTCGTCAGCGACATCGGTGACGAAAATCAGGCCGGGGCTGCCCGGTAGCGGAGGCGAAGTCTTGACCTCGGGCGTGACCGGCAATTCAGTGACCTGGATGTCATACAGATCGGTCAGCGTCGGCGCTACCCAGGGGCAGGCGGCCGGCGCGGCGAGCGCGCTGAGGCGCTCGATCATGTCGTACTCGCCTGCGCCGAATTCGGGCAGCAGCGAGTCATAGCGGGCGCTGCCGGTATCGCAGCCGATGGCCAGTTCAAGCCGGCCCCAGTCGAATCTCTCGACATGATCGGCATCGAAGCCGGCGCCGAAGCGGGCGCCGCGGGTGCCTTGCAATTGCTCGAACACCAGGGTGCCGTCGTCATCGAGCGTGCCGGTGCCCAGCATCCAGGCCTGGTTGCCGGCGGCATCGTAGGTGAACCAGGTGAGCACCGCTTCGTTGTGCGCTAGCCATTGCAGGAACCAGCCTTCGCCATCGTGGCTCTCGTCAAACCAGGCGCCGCTCTGGCCGGCGTGGCCGTACACCGGGTCACCGGGCCGGCCATGGATTGGCCGGCAGCCCGCGCCCATGGTGTGGGTGAGGCGGTGCAGGGCCAGCTCGCCCTGCTGCTCGAAGGCGTCGTAGCTGAACTGGCCCTCATAGCAATCCTGAAACACCAGGGTGGCCGAGCCGGCGACGGTGCGCTCCACCTGGTCGGGATCAAAGTCCGCGCCGAAGCGGCCGCCGCGGGTGACTATCAGCTCGGGAAATTCGATGTACTCACCCACCTCGTCATCACGCACGATGGTGCCTTCGCCGATCAGCCAGCGCTGGTTGCCATCTTCGTCCCAGGTGTACCAGGTGAGCAGGGCATCGTCAGGCGAGTTGATCTCCAGCAGCAGACCTTCGCCATCGCGGGCCGTGTCGTACCACAGGGCGCTGTGGCCGGGTTCGACCACCGCAGCCTGGCCGGGCAGGGCCCAGGCCAGCAATGCCAGCGCCAGGCCGAGCGTTGTCAGGTGGCGATTCATGTCGATTCTCCCTGGTTGATAAAAGTCCATTGAAACATATTCTTGGGGGGGGGGGTACGATATGGCTCGTAGTTCAGGCACGCCAAGCTGCGTCCATCGAAATGCCACGCTGCCTTTGCCATGATGCCGCTCCGGCCCGTGCTCGGGTCCCTGGCAAAGCTGATGGCGAGGCGGTGATGACGGTGTGCAAGGCAGAAGCCATGCGGACGACCCGGATGGAAGGCGGCATCGGCCGGGAACGCGGCTTTGTGCCGCAGGCGCTTGAGCGAAAGGGAAGGGTGCACAGGCCAGCGCGGCGAGTGTGGCTGCTGGCCCTGCTGTTGCCGTTGGCTGCCGTCGCTGCAACCGCTGATAACGCGGCACCGCATGTTCCGGATGCCGCCGACTTCCAGCGCGCGCTGCAACTGCGCGAGCAGTGGCAGGGCCTGACCCGCGATGTCGCCTGGCCGGCGCAGTGGCGCAGCGATGGCCGCTTCCATTACCGCAAGACGGTGGCCGGCGGCTTCGCCTTCGTGGTGGTGGACCCGCAGTCGCTGGAGCGGCAGCCGGCCTTCGACCAGGCCGCGTTGGCCAGGGCGCTGGCGGCGGCCGGTGCGGGTGAGTTCGAACCGCTGCAACTGCCGTTCGAGAGCTTCCAGTGGCAGGCCGACGGCCCGGCCATCCGTTTCCGGGTGAACGACAGCCCCTGGCAATGCACGCTGGCACCGATGGCCTGCGAGCGCGCCACGCCGCGGGGCCGGCCGCGTGGCTTTGGCGTGGTGCGTGACCTGGAGGCAGTCGTCGACGAGGTGGTGCGGCACTCACCCGATGGCCTGTTCGAAGCGCGCGTTGTCGAGCATCAGCTTGAGGTGATCCGGCTCGCCGACGGTGAATCGGTGCTGCGCAGCAACGATGGCGGCCCGGCGCAGTTCTACGATGCCGAATCAATCCAGTGGTCGCCCGATTCACGCCGCCTGGCCGTGTACCGCGTGCAGCCCGGCCAGGCGCGCACGGTGTGGCGGGTGGAAAGCGCACCGCCCGACCAGGTGCAGCCGCGCCTGCACCGGCAGTTGTATCCCAAGCCCGGCGACCGCGTCGACATCGAGCGGCCGGTGCTGGCCGATGTCCAGTCCGGGCGGCTCCAACTCATCGACAACAGCCTATTCGACCAGCCCTACCAGTTGTCGCCGCTGCACTGGCGCGCCGATGGCCGCAGTGTCGCGTTCCAGTACATCCGCCGCGGCCACCAGCAGGTGCGGCTGATCGAGATCGCCGCCGACACCGGCACGCCGCGTCGGGTCATCGATGAAACCTCCGATACCTTCGTCGATACCTGGCAGCTGTTCCGGCACGAGCTGGGCGAGGGTGGCGAGCGCCAGCTGTGGCTGTCCGAACGTGATGGCTGGCGGCACCTGTACCGCTTCGACCGGGAACACGACTTCGAGCCCGTGCAGCTCACCCGGGGCGAGTGGCCGGTGCGCGAGGTGCTGCATGTCGACGAGGACGCCGGCCGCATCTGGTTCACCGCCAGCGGCATGGATGCCGGCCGCGACCCGTATTTCCGCCACCTGTTCCATGTCGGCATCGACGGCGGCGAACCGGTGCGGCTGAGCCATGCCGATGCCGATCATCAGGCCGCGGTCTCCGCCGATGGCCGCTGGGTTGTCACCGTGCACTCGCGCGTGGACCTGGCGCCGGTGATGCAGTTGCACCGCGCCGATGGCGAGCGGGTAGCCGTGATCGAGCGCGGTGATATCGAAGGTCTTTTGGCCGCCGGCTGGCAGCCGCCACAGGTGTTTTTCGCCAAGGGCCGCGACGGCCGCACCGACATCCGCGGACTGGTCGTGCGGCCGCGTGATTTCGATCCGGCGCGCCGTTATCCGGTGATCGAGAACATCTACGCCGGCCCGCACGATGCCTTCGTGCCGACTACGTTCTGGCCGTTCGGCTTCCACAGCGGCGGCGACAAGGTGATCGGCATGCAGGCGCAGGCCGACCTGGGTTTCATCGTGGTGCAGATCGACGGCATGGGCACTGCCCATCGCGGCAAGGCCTTCCACGATGTCGCCTGGAAGAACCTGGCCGACTCCGGCTTCCCCGACCGCATCGCCTGGCACCGCGCACTGGCCGCGCAGGAACCGGCCTACGACCTGTCGCGGGTCGGCATCTATGGCGCCTCGGCCGGCGGTCAGAGCGCGCTCAATGCGCTGCTGCTGCATCCGGATTTCTACCACGTGGCCGTGGCCTACAACGGTTGCTACGACAACCGAATAGACAAAATAAGCTGGAACGAGCAATGGCTGGGCTGGCCGGTGGGCGAGGCCTACCTGGCGGCCTCCGGTGTCGAGCACGCGCACCGGCTGCGCGGCGAACTGCTGCTGATCGTCGGCGAGCAGGACGCCAACGTCGACCCGGCCTCGACCCTGCAGGTGGTCAACGCCCTGATCGGCGCCGGCAAGGATTTCGACCTGCTCAACATCCCCGGCGGCGACCACGCCGTCGGCCGCTCCAGCGGCCCGATCCACTACGTGCAGCGGCGCCAGTTCGACTTCTTCGTCCGCCACCTGCTGGGTGCCCCGACACCGCGCTGGAATCGGCAGCCCTGAATTACCTGGTGCCCTTTGACCGGAAAGAACCATAGAGCGGGGCCGGGGGCCGTGGGCACGAAACCAGGAAAGCAGGAGAGCCCCTCACCATCGCTGTGATAGCGTGCTCGGTCGCTGCAAGCTTCGCTGCGCTGTTTGAGAGTTATCCAATGTCAAATTCCTGCATGGTCGATATCGGCCGAAAGAACCGGGCTGACCGGGCCGGTTGCCGGTTGGCCGGCGTCCTGGCTGTGCTGGCCATGTTCGCCGCGCCGGTGTTGCATGCGCAGGAGAACGCCGATTTTTCTGCCGCCAACGGCGCCTGGAGTGATGGCGAAGGGCCGCCGGGATGGCGCCTGGTGCTGGCCGAAGCCGATCAGCGCGGTGTGGTCGAGGATTTCTCGCGCGCGCTGTCGGGCGATCGTGCTTTCCGCTTCAGCCGGGCGACACCCAACTTCGGCACCAATCGCCTGGAGCAGTGCTTGCCGGTGGCCGGTATCCAGGAACTGCGGATGCGGGTCATTGCCTTGACTGATACACCGGACAACGGCCTGGCGCTGCGTTTGCGCATGGATTTCTTTCAGGATGCAGAGTGCAGCCAGGATGCGCCTGGCGCATCGCAGGCGCGGGTCGAGACCGATCATGTCATCGGGCCGTCGGATTTCGATGCCGGTGAATGGGGCGAACTGGTCAGCGCCGGGCGTCTGGCCGGTGCGCTGGCTGCGGAGGCCAGCCATGTCCGGATCAGCGTGCGCCAGCGGGACCGCAGCAACGACGGCGCTGCTGCCCAGCCACCGTTGCGCCTGTGGCTGGATCGTGTCGATCTGATCGACATGGGCGTGCGCATTGACGCCCACGAGCGCGATGCGCTGCTGGCGCTGTACCACGATGCCGCCGGCGAGCACTGGTATGTGCGCGAAGGCTGGGGCGGCCCGGTGGGCAGCGAATGTGACTGGTACGGAGTGGTGTGCAGCGCCGATCGCCGTCGCGTCGAGGCGCTGGATCTGTCCTATAACGGCTTGCAGGGCAGCGTGCCCGCGGAGCTGGCCGATCTGGTGCATCTGCGTGCCGACGACGGCCTGCGCCTGTGCTGGAACGACCTGGAAAGCGACAGCGACAGCCTGGATGCCTTCGTATCCGGGCATCATCTTGGTGGTGACTGGCTTGATTGCCAGGGCGCCGAACCGGTGCCGGCTTCGCGCGGCTTCGCCGGTGTCTGGAGCGATCCGGAGCGACCGGGCGAACGCCTGATGGTGACGCCCCTGTCCGAGCAGTCGATGCTGCTGGATTGGGCCAGTTTCGACCAGGCCGGCGAGCAGATCTGGTTCGTTGGCCAAGGCAAGGCGCGCCTGCGTCAGTTCCGGTATCCGCAGGTGATGATGGTTCACCGCGCCGACGGCCAGGTGCAGCCGGGCCATGCCGGCCAGGCGGAATTGAGTTTCATCGGCTGCAACCAGGCGCGGCTGGCGTTTGCCATGGAACTGGATGGCGTAGTCCATCACGGCAGCCGCTGGCTGCAGCGAATGGATGCCGACGGCCAGGCCCAGCACTGCGTGGAGCGACCGCCACAGGCGCCGCTGCTGGCGATGACCGGGCAGTGGTTCGATGCCGACCGCTCCGGCGAGGGGCTGATCATCCAGCCGCTGTCCGAACAGGCACTGGCATTGCACTGGCTCAGCTACGACGCCGATGGCGCGCCCCGGGCCTGGCACGGCCGGACGCCATTCTTTCCCATGCTCAGCCACTATGCGATTCCGTTCTGGCGCAGCACCGGCGGACGCTTCGATGTCGGCGTGGGCGCGCAGGACATCATCGATCAGCCGGCCGGTATCGCGATCCTGATCCGCACCGGTCCCGGGCAGATGCATCTGATCATGCCCGGCGACCCGGCCGGCTACCAGTTGCAGCGGATCGAGGGCTATCCGGCGCTGCAGGCCAGTGCGCCCAACCGGGTGAACATCAAGATGGCGCCGGCGGTACTCAACGAGCTGTACAGCCGGCCGCTGCGCGATGACACCCTTTTGCCGGCCGCTGCCAGCCTGGGCGACGATGCGCCGGTGCAGACGCTGTCGGGCATCCGTTTTCGCGGCAATTCCTCGCGCGCCCTGCCGAAGAAGGGCTTCCACGTGCGCTTCGTTTCACCCCAGCCGGTGTTGTTCGGCAGCGACCGGATGAACCTGATGGCGAACTGGACCGATCCGTCGATGCTGCGCCAGACCATCGCGCTGGCGATGTTCCGCGACCTGGGCCTGATGGCCTCGCGCACGCGCCAGTTCGATCTGTTCCTCAACGGCATCTACGAAGGTCTCTACACCCATGTGCAACGCGTCGACGGCAAACTGCTGGCCATGCACGGTAGGCGCGAGGGCACCCTGGTTCGCGACCAGTTCCGCGGCGATCCGGATATCCCCGTCAGTTCGCTGTTCGGCTTCGATCTGGGCGCCATCGCCGAAGACGAGCGCGCCGCCTTCGTTGCCGCCCGCTTCGACTCGCGCGGATCGCCGGACTGGTCGGCCCTGGTCGAGCTGGCGCTGTGGCAGCAGTCGACGCCGGCCGGCACGGCCTTCGCGGAAGGATTCGAGCAGCGCTTCGATGTCGATCACTTCATCGACTGGCTCGCCCTGCACATCCTGATTGGCGATGTCGATGCCTTCGGCGACGACTACTGGCTGCATCTGGACCCGGACGACGGCCTCTGGCGGACCCTGCCCTGGGACAAGGATCTCAGCTTCGGCAAGCACTACCGGGGTGGCGCCGGGGTCGCCAACGACTATTTCTATTACGAGTATCCGGTCAACAGCAACCACGGCAACCGCTTGGTGCTGAAGGTGCTGGATACCCCGTCGCTGCGGGCGCGCTTGAACCAGCGCGTACTGGAACTGGGCGAGCAGGTGTTCACGCCCGACTATTTCCAAACGGAGGTATCAGCCCTGACCGAGGTGCTGCTGGACAGCATCGAAATCCAGCCCGGCCCGGTTGCGTTCCACCGGCACCCGGCCAACCATCACGGGGCACTTGGCAAGCACGCCCTGCACCGCGAAGTGATGGCCGAGTTCGTACAGTTGCGCAGCCGCTTCCTGAGCCGGCGGATCCACCCGCAGGCGGGAACGCCGGGGCAGGCCAGCGTGCAGGTACCGGCTGCCGGCGAGCTGCCGGTCTGGCTCACCGACCCGGCCGGCTGGACCATCGGCCAGATCGAAGCCGGATCACCGCAGCAATCGACCCGGGTCAGCCTGAAGGTCGAGCCGGAGCCCGGCAGCCGCGGCATCGATCGGCTCTGGACCTACCAGGCCGATTCGTCGCTGGGTCCATCGCGCCTGATCCTGTACTACCGCAATGAAATGAACCAGAACCTGGGCGGCGCCCGCAACTGGGTCACGGCCGGCAACGATCCAATTGGCAACCAGGCTGCCCTGCGCGGCTACCACCTGACCGGCCACTGCCTGCAGCCGCTGCCGACCCGGGTCAACCCCTACGGCAATCGCATCGAACTGGAAGTGACCCTGGCGCAGGGGCAACAGCAGTTCGTGGTTCTGGAAGACGACCAGGGCTTGGATGGCGTTGGGCTGTGTGCGCTGGCGCCGTGAGGTGCTGCCATCGGTCAGGGTGCCGGCCAGCCGGCCATCGGGGCGCCAGTTGAAGGTGATGGCGGGCGTGCCGCTGGGTGGGTTCAGGGCGATCAGGCGGTTGCGGGCGTCATGGCTGTGCGTGGTGCGCTGGCCGCTGGGTACGCTGGCGTGCTGGCAATCGGTGGCGCTGGTCAGGGTTTGCCCCAGGGCTGTCCAGGCCAGGTTGTTGTCGGCATCCCACTGCTGCACGGTGGCGCCGGTCTCCGGCTCGATGGTCTTGCACAGGCGCTGGTGGCTGTCGTAGACGAACCGGCGCGTCAGGCTTTGATGGCCGCCCGACCAGGAGCCCGACCGGGTCATCGCCGTGGGTTTGCTCCAGCGGTCGCGGGAAAGGGTGGTGGTGATGCCCAATGGCTGCTGGATGCTGGTGGCGGCGGCCGCGTCGGGTTGGTCGAAGGCCTGGAAGCTGTACAGGGTGGCGTGATTGCGTGGGTTGGTAATCCGGGTCTGGAAACCACTCAGGTAGGCATGGGTGGTGGTCAATACGCCCAGCTCCGAGCTGGCCGCACGGCTGGTGGGCCGGCCCAGCGCATCGTACTGCGTGGTCACCCCGGCCCCCGTGCTGTTGTAGGCGGCGATGGTTTGCTGCGGATAGGAAACGAAGGTTTCCTCCCCGCGATGGTTGCGCACCTGGCGCCGGGTGAAGCGCACCGCCGCCCGCGTCGGCGCATCGGCCGCCGGCCCGGCCTGTTCGCGTACCCACGCCTCCAATGCCGCCAGCACCCGCCGCGTCTGCGGCGGCAGTGCATCCAGCGATCGACCCAGCACCGCATGCGCCAGCCGGTTCGCCAGCGCGATGTCGGCCGGTGTGACCTCGATGTACTCGACACGACCGCCGTCCACGTCCAACGACCGTACCGGCCGCTGCTGTTGGTGCAGCAGCGCAATGGCCTCGATCAGGGTGAGGTATTTCACGTGATCGCGGCGCAGCCGCACCCGATCCGAGGCGAAGGTGAGTTCTTTGGCATACGGGTTCACCACCGCCAGCGGCCGCAGCAGCGCCTGCGCCGCCCGGTGCGCCGTCAACGCCGCACCGGTTCCAGCGCCAGCGCCAGCACCAGCGCCGACAGGTCGCCGGCGATGACCGCCTCCGGGACGCCCAGCTCGACCGCCGCCTTCGCGAACCCACCACGGGCACGCGCCTGATAGAGGTCCAGCGTGTCCAGGTGCAGCCGATCGCCCATCGCCACCCGTACGGTCCCCTTCAGCGACGACGCCGACAGGCACCGCGCCAGGCCGCGCACCCGGTATGAACGCGGGGCTGACCACCGACAACGGCGGCACCAACGGTGTCGGTAGCGGAGCCAACAGGGCCGGATCGGGCGAGGCATCGAGGGCAACGGACGGTCGCGGCATGGGTAGGGCTCCCGGCAAAAACCTGTCAAGGGGTTTGGAGTAGGTTTAACTCTGTCATGGATAACTCTATAATAGAGTCGATTGGCCCGTACAATCCCCGAGGTGCCCTTATGCTGGAATCCCAAGTCATCGCCCTGGATGCCGCCGTGGTCCATACCGACAAGACCTTCTATGCCGCCTTGGGCCAGCGCATCGCCGAACGCCGCAAGGCGATCGGCCTGACCCAGCAGCAACTGGCCGACGCCCTCGGCCTGGCCCAGCAGACGCTGGCGCACTACGAAGTCGGCCGGCTGCGCGTCGCCGTCGCCCTGCTGCCGCCGCTGTCGCGAGCGCTGGGAGTCTCGCTGGAAGACCTGCTCGGCCTGCCGCCCAAGGCCGGCAAGCGCGGGCCGGCGCCGCGCCTGCAAGCCCAGATCGAACGCATCGGCGCGCTGCCACGCGGCAAGCAGCGCATGCTGCTGGACATGATCGATGCCGCCCTGCACGGCGCCAACGCGCAGGCCGCCTGTTCCTGCGAGGTTCCGCCATGACCACCATTCAACTCACGCTGCCCGATCAGCTTGCCGAGGAAGCCGCCAAGGCCGGTCTGCTGTCGTCCGCCACCCTCGAACGCTGGTTGCGACAGCAACTCAAGGCCCGCCATGTCGAAGAACTGTTCGAGGCGGCCGAGCGCATGCACGCCGTGGACGATCCACCCGAGATGTCGCCCGGGGCGTTGGCCGACGCGATGCGCGCCCCGCCTCGCCGCTGATGCGGCTCGTCCTGGATACCAACGTCGTCGCCTCGGCCCTGCTGTGGGCCGGGGCGCCGTGGCGTCTGTTGCTGGCGGCGCGAACCAGCCCGGTGCGGCTGTTCACCAGCGCGCCGCTGCTGGCCGAACTCGGCGGCATCCTGGGCCGGCCCAAGTTCGACAGGAAGCTGGCCGCCTCCGGGCTGTCGGTCGCACAGCACCTGGAACGCTATGCCGCCCTGGCGACCGAAGTCGCTCCCATCCTCGTCACCGGCATCGCCCCCGATCCCGACGACGACGTGGTCATCGGCACCGCGCTGGCCGCCCACGCAGACGCCATCATCACCGGCGACCGTGGATTGCTGTCGGTCGTCGAGTATCGCGGCATCGCCATCGGCACCGTCGGCGATGCGCTGGCGCGCATCCAGACCGGGCGCTGAGCGGTTCCGCTCCAGCCACCGCACCCCACCAACGACAAGGCCCACAGATGCGGGCCTTGTCGTTACTACTCGCGGTCAGGAAGTGAATCTGACACCGTTCTTCTTTGACTTCGATCTCGCTTCAGAGCTTGACGCTACAAAGCTAGATCCTGGTCGTGTGTTTATTGGGCCACCATTCCAATCCTCAAACATTTCGATGTACGAACTCAAATCGAACTGCTCGTGGTCCGGTGGAATCCCAAAGACAGAGTAACCGTAACCTTTGTCTAGTATCTCATCTTGAGTTCCATTGAGCCGGCCCAGCGACGGAAAAACCAACATCCCTTTCGCTGGCCCCAAGCCCGCAATATGGGCACCTGCAAAAACCTCGCGGCCGGAACTCAAATTAACTCTAACGTCGAACGTCACGGCTAGCCCCAATGCTCTCAACTTAAGCCCAATCAGCTTGCTTTCGATACGACTTTCCGGCATCATAACACCACCTAACCTGTTGATGTCATTGACAATATGAACTCAAATTCCTGCCCCTCGCACGCTCGTCTCCCGCCTCGGTGACTTCCTCGCCAATCCCGCCCTGGCCGAGCAGGTCCGGCTGCGCCACGGCGCCTTCACGCGCCAGCGTACCCTGACCTTGCCACGCGTCGCCGCGATGATGATCGGCGGGATGTGCGCCAGCGTTCAAGCCGAACTGGATCAGCTAGAAATGCTTCATCAATTTTATTAAATTCGTCTTTCACTATTTCTGAAACGATAGGACGGGTGGGCTGAGTCTTGGGACTAGCAATTTGAGCCCACTTTTTGCAGTGAGCGCCACCTAAGTTATTGCCCCTGATATAATAGTGATTTAATAGCTCTCGATTGGCCATTGATTTATGCATCATTGTTTCTATAGAGGTCGAATGTTGACCATTGAAGGGGTATTGCTCGATTTTTTGGGTATCCGGATTTTAGTGTGGGACGACAGCTAAAGCACTTGCTTGTCTGACTGTTCTTGCTTGTAGGTTTCTAGTTTCGCAGGCTCGTCCGTTTCAAGCCTTCAGTGTGGGTTTTTCCTGTTGGCGCATGTCGGTGCAAGGAAGCAATCAGTGGGCAGGTCACCTTGCCTTGGCTCGACCTGCATGCCTTGACCAATTGGGATAGCGCCAACTCCATGCGCTGGAGATCGGCCAGCCGCAGGCGCACATCCGCCAGCCGCGCTGCCGCGAGGTCGGCGGACTCGTGGCAATGGGTGCCGTCCTCCAGCTTGAGCAATTGCGCAACCTCGTCCAGATTGAAGCCCAAGCGCTGAGCGGACTTCACGAACTTCACCCGGTCCACGTCCGTCGGCCCATAGCGGCGGATGCCGCCGATGGGCCGATCCGGCTCCAGCAGCAAGCCCTTGCGCTGATAGAACCGGATGGTCTCCACGTTGACCCCGGCTGCTTTGGCGAAGGCCCCGATGGTCAGGGTTTCCGGGATGTTCATCATGGCGCTTGACTCCGTACTTGGCTACGGAAGTAACGTTAGCGCATCACGCAAAGTCCCGGAAGGAGACCCTCATGGCAAAACCTAGCAACGGCCGCGGTGCACTGGCTGCCGGCGGCTTGGCCGCCATCCTTGCCTCGACCTGCTGCCTCGGCCCGCTGGTGCTGATCACGCTAGGCTTCTCTGGCGCCTGGATCGGCAACCTAACCGCGCTCGAACCGTATCGGCCGATCTTCATCGGCGCCGCGCTCGTCGCGCTGTTCTTCGCCTGGCGCCGCATCTTCCGGCCCGCCCGCGCCTGTGCACCGGACGACGTGTGTGCCGTGCCCCAGGTGCGAACAGCCTACAAGGTGATTTTCTGGATCGTGTCCGCCCTGGTACTGATCGCCCTCGCGTTCCCCTACGTCATGCCCCTGTTCTACTGAAGGAGACTGTCATGAAGAAAATTGTCGCACTGCTCGCTTTGACTGTAGCCCTGAGCGCGCCCGCCTGGGCCGCCACCAAAACCGTCACGCTGTCGGTACCAAGCATGACGTGTGCCACCTGTCCGATCACGGTCAAGGTGGCACTGTCCAAGGTCGAAGGTGTTATCGACGCCCAGGTGACCTGGGACCCCAAAGAAGCGGTGGTGACCTACGACGACACCATGACCACGCCGGCCGACTTGACCAGAGCCACGGAGAACGCAGGCTACCCTTCCACCATCAAGGAGTGATCGGCCCATGACCGAGGCGATCACACTGCACGTCGATGGCATGACCTGCGGGGCGTGCGCCGAGCACGTCCGGCAAGCCTTGGAGAAGGTGCCCGGTGTGCGTTCGGCAGCGGTGCCCTATCCGCAACGGCGGGCTGAAATCACGGCTGATGCGGGCGCCGGTTTGGAGATGGCGCCGCTGGTCGCCGCCGTGTCCGCACTCGGTTACCGGGCGCAGGCTGCCGACATGCCGAGCAAGCCTGCGAGCCTGTTGAACAAGACGCTGGGCGGGTTTGGCGGCGAGCCGAAGCGCGGAGATCCAGAACTCGCATTGCACGTCGCTGTGATTGGCAGTGGCGGCGCGGCGATGGCGGCGGCGCTGAAAGCCGCCGAGCAAGGAGCGCGTGTCACCTTGATCGAGCGAGGCACCCTCGGCGGTACCTGCGTCAATGTCGGCTGCGTACCGTCCAAGATCATGATCCGTGCCGCGCATATCGCCCATGTACGGCGCGAGAGTCCGTTCGACGACGGCATTGCGGCCGCTTCGCCGGCGATCCTGCGCGAGCGTTTGCTGGCGCAGCAGCAGGAGCGCGTCCACGAACTTCGTCACGCCAAATACGAAGGCATCCTGGCCAGCACTTCCGCCATCACCGTGCTACGCGGCGACGCCCGATTCTTGGACGCCCGCCATCTGAACGTGCAACTGGCAGAAGGCGGCGAATGCGCAGTCGCCTTCGACCGCTGCCTGATCGCCACCGGCGCCAGCCCGGCGATTCCGCCGATCCCCGGCTTGCAGGGCACCCCCTACTGGACCTCCACCGAGGCGCTGGTCAGCGACCGTATTCCCGAGCGGCTGGCGGTGATCGGTTCGTCGGTGGTGGCGGTCGAACTCGCGCAGGCCTTTGCCCGACTCGGCAGCAAGGTGACTCTCCTGGCGCGCAACACGCTGTTCTTCCGCGAAGATCCCACTATAGGTGAAGCCGTCACGGCCGCGTTCCGCAACGAAGGCATCGAAGTGCTGGAGCACACGCAGGCCAGTGAGGTGGCCTTTGCAAGCGGAGCATTCGTGCTCACGACCGGGCGCGGCGAACTGCGCGCTGACCGACTGCTGGTCGCCACCGGCCGCACACCGAACACCCGCGCCTTGGATCTCGACGCGGCAGGTGTCGCGGTCAACGCGCAGGGCGCCATCATCATCGACAATGGGATGCGCACCGGCACACCGCACATCTACGCCGCGGGCGACTGCACCGACCAGCCGCAGTTCGTCTACGTCGCAGCGGCGGCCGGTACCCGCGCCGCGGTCAACATGACCGGCGGCGACACGGCGCTGGACCTGACGGCGATGCCGGCGGTCGTGTTCACCGATCCCCAGGTCGCCACCGTGGGCTATAGCGAAGCCGAAGCACACCATGCCGGCATCGAGACCGACAGCCGCACGCTGACACTCGACAACGTGCCCCGGGCGCTCGTCAACTTCGACACACGTGGCTTCATCAAGCTGGTCGCGGAAGCCGGCACTGGCCGGTTGCTAGGTGTGCAGGCGGTGACCCCCGAGGTGGGCGAACTGATTCAGACGGCCGCGCTCGCCATCCGAGCACGGATGACGGTGCAGGAGTTGGCCGATCAGTTGTTCCCTTACCTGACCATGGTCGAAGGACTGAAGCTCGCAGCGCAGACCTTCACCAAGGATGTGAAACAACTGTCCTGCTGCGCGGGGTAGTGCTGTGCTGAGCGTTCAGGCCCGAATGCTCAGCTTCATCCGTTGAGCCAAACACCCAGGTTTGAAGCTTCGCGGCTTGTGCGATGGGTCAAGGTTTACTCGAAATACCCCTCTTCGAGCAGCCGCACCAACGTCGGAATGTAAGGCCCGTACTCGACCACGCGCCGGATCTTCTTCTGGCGGACAGATGCCGTGGTCATCCGCTGGAACTCGAAGTTGGTCGATGCTTGATCGTCATCGACCAGCACGGTCTCGACCACGGCCCCGTCCTTACGCGCCTTCTCGTTGTAGAGCATCCGCGCCCGGATCACCTCGAAGCTGTAGCCCCTGCCCATGCGGTTCATGTCTTTCGCCAGTCGGTTGACGGATTCAGTATAGGCATTGGTAATGGGTTGTTCGAAGAAAGCGAAGATTTCGTCGTGCCAGTTGTGTACGGCGGTGGTCAGATCCTTGAACGTGGCCGCCAGCTCCGGCGGAATGTTGCCTAACCACGTCGCGCATGCCGCTTCAGCCTCCGGACGGCTCTTGTGGTCCCAGATCGACAAGAAGCCTTCCTTGAGGGCGTGCGCCTCCCCGAGCTGGGGAAACTTGCGGAACCATTCCAGGGCCCGTGTCATGTCTGCGCCCTTCAGATCGTGCTGCCGCTTGAGCAACAGAAAGCGCTCATCCTTGAGCTTGAGGCGCTGCCGAGCCGGCAGATCCTTGCGAATGCTCTTGCGCAGCTTCTCCAGCGCGTCATTGGCCATCCGCTGGATATGGAAACGATCGACCACAATCCGCGCCTGCGGCAGCGTGGCACGCACCACCTGCTTGTAAACGTGGTACATGTCCATCGCCACCCACTCGATGGTGTCCTTGTCCCGCAGGTTGCTGAAATAGGGCAACAAGTCGGCCTTGGCCCGGCTCGGCCGGAGGTCGAATACCGTCTTGCGTTCGATGTTGGTGATCATCGCCCGGTACTGGCCAATGATCTTGAGCTCGTCGATCCCCAGGATGCGGGGCGTCCGGAACCGGACCTTGGCCTCGAACTCCTCGATGAAGTCGTCAAAGACGTGGCGGACCGTCTTCTCGTCCAAGTCCACTTCGCGGGCCAGCGCCGCGAAGGTCTTGGTGAAGCTCTCTTTACGGATATAACGCACTAGGCGGGCCGTGGCTTGGCGCTTGCTGTCGAGATCGGCGACAGGCTCGAAGAGCGTCTTATTGCAGGAGATGCAGCGATATCGCCTGCGCTGGATGCACACCACGACCGGCTTGCCGTGCGTCGGCGTATCATGAAACGACTGCTCTTGTGAGCCGTGACCGTGCAAACGTCCGACCTTGCACAGCGGGCAGGTTGCCACTGGCGCAACGCCTTCAGCCTTGACGACATAGCGCTCGTCATCGCCTACGACTTCAAGTGTATTGAGGCTACGCAACTGCAGAAAATCGGTCACTCAACACCTGGGCGAGCCCACACTGAAATCCGGTTTCTAGCTTAGCATGCTCGTTCTCGGTTCCAACACTAGAATCCGTCTTTTGAAATGAGAGCTACAACAGCCATAAACCCTGAAACCCACACCAGATTCCGGATACCCGATTTTTTTAGCCAAGTCCTGAATCAATCCGTTCAAAAGAAACTTCTCTTCGGAGAGTGGCGCCAAGTCTTCGATAGCTAAAATATCAAAACCTTCGTCTGCTAGATGTTTTGTGGCTAACGAAATAAACTCTAATGCAGAAGAGCATTTGACTAGGGAATGTCTGATCAATTCGCGAGCATATGGTATAATTGTTCCTCTGTCTACAGCCATGGGCACACCGCCATGAACCAGCTCACTTTCGCCGAAGCCGAGTACGCCAGCAAGCGCAAGCAGACCCGTCGCGAGCGGTTCCTGGCCGAGATGGATGCGGTGGTGCCCTGGTCGGCGCTGCTGGCGGTGATCGAGCCGCACTATCCCAAGCCCCAAGGCCCGGGCCGCCGTCCCTACCCGATGGAGACGATGTTGCGGGTGCATCTGATGCAGAATTGGTTCGGCTACAGCGATCCAGGCATGGAAGAAGCCCTGTATGAAGTGGCGCCGCTGCGCCAGTTCGCCCGGCTGTCGCTGTCGCAGATTCCCGACGAGACCACCATCCTCAACTTCCGCCATCTGCTGGAAGCCCATGACCTGGCCGCCCAGGTGTTCGCGGCGGTGAACACGCATCTGACCGATCACGGCCTGTTCCTGCGCCAGGGCACCATCGTGGATGCCACGATCATCTCGGCTCCCAGCTCGACCAAGAACACGCAGCGCCAGCGCGACCCGGACATGCACCAGACCCGCAAGGGCAATCAGTGGTACTTCGGCATGAAGGCCCATATCGGCGTGGACCGGCACTCGAGCCTGGTGCACACGGTGACCACGACCCCAGCCAATGAGTCCGACATCAGCCAGGCCCACGCCCTGCTGCACGGCGACGAACAGGAGGCCTACGGCGATGCCGGCTATACCGGTGTGGACAAACGCCCCGAAGCGGCCGGCTCGAAGGTGGAATGGCGGGTCGCGGAAAGAAGGAGCCGGATCAAGGCATTGCCCGAGGGCCCATACAAGGACGCCTGTCTGGAACTGGAACATCTCCAGGCCAAGGTCCGTGCCCGGGTGGAACATCCGTTCCGCGTCATCAAGCAGCAATTCAAGCTGAGCCGTCTGCGCTTCAAGGGCTTGGGCAAGAACAGTGCGCACGTGCTGACGTTGTTTGCGCTGTCCAACCTGTGGATGGCCCGACGGCGGCTGGCGGCTGCGACAGGATAGGTGCGCCTGCTGATCACCGAAAGGTGATCGAGGGCACAGAAAATGGCCGGAAAACGGCAAAAACGAAGGATTTGAACACGAATCAGTGGAAAAGTTGAGCAAGAACCGGTCAATTGAAGCGCCCTGATCCGCTTGGATGAATTTCGGTCCATCGGCTCACGGGGGTTGGGTTAGATCAGACGTTCCCTAGTACAGTCACGAAACCTCCAACGTATCCTTTGTCAATTTCTGGAGTGCCTGGCTTGCAGCTCAATTCTATTCTTGATGCCCAGATGGTTTTTTAAATTATTTGGGGCTTTATTTAAATCGTTTTGGGTATTCATCATGTATTGTCCGCGAATAATGCGAACAAAACAATCGAAGATCTCCATAAGGTTCAATGCGCCTCCGCACCCAATGAAACGACCTTCCGTGACCTCGTACTGAACCCAATTTTGACCATCGCGATCGGTACGTTTCAAAGGCACGGTTAGGTCTTGAAATTTGGTGTCAATGAAGTCGACAGTGAGAATCCAGCCTGGGTTGTCCAAGGTATCTAGCCGGATCCCATGAGAATGTTCCCAGTCACCGCTGCATTGATCCGCATACCAGTTCTGAATAATACTCAGCGAGTTTTGAGTGTCCGGGTTGGTTTTCATCAGTGTCGAACCATGATAGTCACCGCGCCGCCCCGGCCTTCGGAGTCAGATGCAAAATGGCGCTGAACTGGACTCTCCGCCAATCGCCCATGGGATCTTCGATCGTCTGGCCGAGCAGCAGGATCTTGTCGCCGGTGCTTGAGATGCGGAAGCCGGCGAGCTCTTGCCATGGCCAGTCGGCTTCGGTTGCTGGCAGCAGGTCGGCGTGTTCCAGAATCTCGCGGATCGAGGTCAGGCCGGTGTCCTGCGTCCAGATGAAGCCGTCGCTGAGGTTGATTCCGGTGGTGAAGCTGCCCACGGCAATGCTGCCATCCTGGCTGGCATCGCTCAGCCACCAGGGCCGGACCGGATTGGGGTGCAGTGAGGGCAGGGTTCCCAGATAGCCGCTTTGCTGCGGGCTGATCCAGTACCAGGCCTGCCCGGAATCGGGGTGGTTGTCGTGGCTATCCAGATGGCCATTGCCAAACACGATCCGGCCGTGGCGGTCGGTGGCCGCCGGCACGCCGAGTCGGGCGCCGTGCCGGTCGTGCAGCGGCTCCGGTGCCTGGCCGTGGTGCCAGCGCACAGCGCCGGGACGCGCCATGCCGGCCATCTGGTCCCAGATGTGCGAGGTGCCATAGACGTTCGCGCCGTCATCGGATGCGGCCACTGGCAGGTAGACCGGCGGCGCGTCGTTGCCGATCGGCAACATCGTCAGGCCGCTGCCGGCACTCCATTGCCAGGGATGGAATTGGCCGCTGGCCGTGTGCCGGCCCCGACCCAGCAGCTCCGTCCGGCCGGGTGATGCAGCGATGATTTCGATCGTGCTGTAGCCGGATGCCGGAATTGGCGTGGACAGCCATGCCTGGCTGGGGTGATCCCAGGTCAGCATTTCCGGGGCCGTTGCGGAACTGATGAAGATCTGTTGGCCATCCGGTGAAATGAAGGGCGGGCTGCCGTAGGGCTGCGCTGGTGGCGGCAGCACCTGCCAGTCGTCGTCGCCGGGTTGCAGGCGCAGCAACTTGAGTTGCGGGTCGCCATCGATCCGACCCAGGGCCACCACGGTGCCGTCGTCGGCCATGTCGTAGATCACGATGCCGCGACCGAGCTGGTCGATCTCCCCGGCATCGAATCGCGTCAGGCTGAATTCGTACAGGTCCGTGAGCTTAGGTGCCGCCCAGGGGCAGCCCGCCGGGGCGGCCAGGCGGCTGAGGTGGTGCACGCTGCCGTATTCACCGGCGCCGAACCCGGGCAGCAGCGATTGATAGCGGGCAACACCGTTATCGCAATCGATGGCCAGTTCCAGCCTGCCCCACTCGAAGGTCTGTACATCATCCGGATCGAAGGCGGCACCGAAATGGGCGCCGCGGGTGCCGTGCAACTGCTCGAACACCAGGGTGCCGTGATCATCAAGCGTGCCGGTACCCAGCAGCCATGCCTGGTTGCCTTCGCCGTCGTAGGTGTACCAGGTGATCATTGCTTCGTTGTGCGCCAGCCACTGCAGGAACCAGCCCTCGCCATTGTGGCTGGGGTCGAACCAGGCGCCACTCTGGCCGGCATGGCTGTAGACCGGTTCGCCGGTCATGCCATGAATCGGCCGGCAGCCGGCGGCCATGGTGTGGGTGAGGCGGTGCAGGGCCAGTTCGCCCTGCTGGTCGAAAGCGTCGTAGCTGAATTGGCCGTGGTAGCAATCCTGGAACACCAGGCTTGCCGAACCGATCACCGTGTACACAACTTCGTCGGGATCGAAGTCGGGGCCGAAGCGGCCACCATGGGTGACGCGCAACTCGGGGAACTCGATGCGGTCGCCGGCCTGGTCGTCACGCACGATGGCGCCTGCGCCGATCAGCCAGCGCTGGTTGCCGTCCTCGTCGTAGGTGTACCAGGTGACCAGGGCGCCATCGTTGTCGTGGATCTCCAGCACCAGCCCTTCGCCGTCGCGGGCCGGGTCGTACCACAGGGCGCTGTGGCCGGGCGCGACCACGGCGGCGTGGCCGGGCAGGGTGCAGGCCAGCAACGCCAGCGCCGGGGCAAGGATTGTCAGATGGCGGGTCATGGTCGATCTCGCAGAAGGCCGGTGCATTGAAGCACAGGCAGGCGGGAGAAAGACCAGGTTTGTCGGGTGGCAGACGTCAGTATCGGCACGCCACGTCCGGAACTGACAGTGACTGCGTGCCGGGCTGGGCACTGCGCTGGTTGCAGTCAGCAGCGAGCCGGCGGTTGGATCGCGAAACCGGCGCGCCGCTGGCCTCAGATCAATCCGCTGCCGGCAGCTCCGGATTGATGCTGGCGCTGGTGTCGGCCTTGCGCCGGTCGGCCGGGATCATCTGGCCGTGGACGATGAAGTAGACGTTTTCGGCGATGTTGGTGGCGTGGTCGCCGATGCGCTCGACGTTCTTGGCCATGAACAACAGGTGGGTGCAGGGCGTGATCGTGCGCGGGTCTTCCATCATGTAGGTGAGCAGCTCGCGGAACAGGCCGGTGTAGAGCGCGTCCAGGTGCTCGTCCTGGTGCCAGGCGGCCAGGGCGCGGTCGGCGTCGCGGTCGCGGTAGGCGGCGGTGACTTCGGTCAGCAGTTCGCCGGCGACCTGGGCCAGGCGCGGCAGGATGCGCACCGGCTTGACCAGGGGGCTTTCGTTCAGCACCAGGGCGCGCTTGGCGATGTTGGCGGCGTAATCGCCGATGCGCTCGTAATCGGAGGCGATGCGCAGCGCGGCGACGACCTCGCGCAGGTCGCGCGCCATCGGCGAGCGCACCACCAGCAGTTGCACCACGTCGCGGCTGACATCCTGTTCGAGCTGGTCGATCAGGTCGTCGTCGTCGGGCACCTTGCGCGCGGCCTCGTTGTCGCGGTTCTCGACCGCGGCGATGGCGGCGATCAGTTGCCGGCGCGCCAGTTCGCCCATGCCGACGATCTCGCCGGTCAACCGTTGCAGTTCTTCGTCGTAGCTTTTGACGATGTGCTGGGAGGGATTCATGGCAATGCTTCCAGGCGGGTCAGCCGAAACGGCCGGTGATGTAATCCTCGGTCTGCTTGCGCGCCGGGTTGGTGAAAATCTGCGTGGTGGCGCCGAACTCGACCAGTTCGCCAAGGTACATGAAGGCGGTGTGGTCCGAACAGCGCGCCGCCTGCTGCATGTTGTGGGTGACGATGACGATGGTGAAGTGTTCCTTGAGCTCGGCGATGAGCTGCTCGATGCGGCCGGTGGCGATCGGGTCCAGGGCCGAGGTTGGCTCGTCGAGCAGGATCACTTCCGGGTTCAGGGCCACGGCGCGGGCGATGCACAGGCGCTGCTGCTGGCCGCCGGACAGGCCCAGGGCGCTGCGCTTGAGCTTGTCCTTGACCTCGTCCCAGAGCGCGCCCTGGCGCAGCGCCTGTTCGACGCGGTCGTCCATGTCCACGCGCGAAAGGCGCTCGTAGTGCCGGATCGCATAGGCGACGTTCTCGTAGATCGACATCGGGAACGGCACCGGCTTCTGGAACACCATGCCGACCTTGCTGCGCAGGCGGTTGAGCGAGTAGCCCGGATCCAGGATGTTCTCGCCGTCGAGCAGCACCTGGCCGCTGGCGACCTGGCCCGGGTAGATGGCGTAGATGCGGTTGAACACGCGCAGCAAGGTGGACTTGCCGCAGCCGGACGGGCCGATCAGGGCGGTGACCTGGCGCTCGGCCACGTCCAGGTCGACGCCGCGCAGCGCCTGGATGTCGCCGTAATGGAAATCCAGGCCGCGGGCGGCCATCTTCAGCGCGGCGGCCGGGGTGCTGGCGTTGGCCTGGGCCGGTTTGGGGGCGGTATCAATCATTGGGGACCCTGTTTCGGAGCAGGAGGGCACGCGCGGCCAGGCTGATCAGCAGCACGAAGGTGGTCAGCACCAGGGCGCCGGACCAGGCCAGAAGCTGCCAGGATTCGTACGGGCTGCCGGCGTACTGGTACATCACCACCGGCACGCTGGCCATGGGCCGCATCAGGTCGGTGCTCCAGTACTGGTTGCCGAAGGCGGTGAACAGCAGCGGCGCGGTCTCGCCGCTGATCCGGGCCAGGGCCAGCAGCACGCCGGTGACAATGCCGGCCGAGGCGCCGCGGTACAGCACCTGGGTGATCACCTTCCACTGGGGCACGCCCAGCGACAGTGCCGCCTCGCGCATCTGCGTGGGCACCAGGCGCAGCATCTCGTCGGTGGTGCGCACCACCACCGGCAGCACGATGAAGGCCAGCGCCAGGGCGCCGGCCAGGGCCGAGAACGAGCCGCCCATCTGCGCCACCACCAGGGTGTAGACGAACAGGCCGAGCACGATCGACGGTGCCGACAGCAGGATATCGTTGACGAAGCGGACCACGGTGCCGAGCTTGCGCGCGCCGGCGTATTCGCTCAGCCAGGTGCCGGCGGCGATGCCCAGCGGCGTGCCGATGACGATCGCCAGCACACACATCACCATCGAACCGAAGAAGGCATTGCCCAGGCCGCCACCCTCGGCCATCGGCGGCGGCGTGGGCTGGGTGAACAGGGCCCAGCTTATGCCGCCGATGCCCTTGCTGACCGTGGTCCACAGGATCCAGAACAGGAAGATCAGCCCGAATGCGGCCGCGGCGCAGGACAGGGTCAGGGCGATGGCATTGGACAGCCGGCGTCGCCGGTAGAGGCGTTCGGCGAACTGCGTGGTGGCTGCCTGGCGCTGCGGCCGGGCGCTGCCGCTGACGGCCATGTCAGTTGCCCTCCTTGCGGGCGATGCGCGAGAGCATCAGCCGGGCGATGGCCAGGACGAAGAAGGTGACGATGAACAGCACGAAGCCGAGCAGCAGCAGGGCCGAGCGGTAGGTGTCGGTGGCTTCGGCGAAATCGTTGGCGATCAGCGCGGCGATGGTGGTGCCCGGTTCCAGCAACGAGGGCGAGAAACGCACCGTGTTGCCGATCACGAAGGCCACCGCCATGGTCTCGCCCAGGGCCCGGCCCAGGCCGAGGAAAATTCCGCCGACCACGGCGGTGCGGGTGTAGGGCAGGACGATGTCCTTGACCACTTCCCAGCGCGTGCAGCCCAGGGCGTAGGCCGATTCCTTCAGCCGGTTGGGCACGGTCAGGAACACCTCGCGCATGATCGAGCAGATGAACGGAATGACCATGATCGCCAGCACGAAACCGGCAGTGAGGTAGCCGATGCCCAGTGGCGGACCCTGGAACATCACGCCGATCACCGGCAGGCTGCCCAGGGTGTCATTGAGCCAGGGCGTGACGTACTCAGTCATCATCGGCACCAGCACGAACAGGCCCCACATGCCGTAGATGATCGAGGGGATGCCGGCCAGCAGCTCGACCGCGGTGCCGATCGGCCCGCGCAGCCAGACCGGCGCCACCTCGGTGAGGAAAAACGCGATGCCGAAGCTCACCGGCACCGCCAGCAACAGGGCGAGCAGGGCGGTGACCAGGGTGCCGTAGATAGGCACCAGGGCGCCGTAGCGGTTCTCGACCGGATTCCATTCGGTGGAGAAAAAGAAGGTCCAGCCCTGGCTGAGCAGGGCTTCGCGGCCGCCCCAGAGCATCGACAGCGCGGCGCCGGTGAGGGCGATCAGGACCAGGATCGCAGCGCCGGCCAGCAGATACTGGAACAGCGCGTCGTTGCGCCGGTCCTTGCGGCTGCGCACCGGGGTGGTGGCGAGGGCGTGGGCCATTGGAGGTGCTGCCGGGTGGTCGAAGGAAAGACGGCTGCCGCCGGGTCAGGCGGCGGCGGGCCGGATCAGGCCCGCCTCAGTTCGCCTGCTGTGCCCAGTACGCCTTGACCTGGGCGACCAGGCTTTCGGGCAGCGGTACATAGTCCAGCGCCTGCGCCTGTTCAGCGCCCGACTGCCAGGCCCAGGTGAAGAAGTCATGGACGGCCCGGGCGCGCTGGCCATCCTCGGGCTGCGCCGGCATCAGGATGAAATTGGTCGCGGCGATCGGCCAGGCGTCTGCACCGGGAGCATCGGTGATCACCAGGCTGAAGTCGCTGGCCTGGGCCCAGTCGGCGCTGTCGGCGGCGGCGGCAAAGCTGTCGATGCCCGGCCCGACGAAGTGGCCGGCCTGGTTCTGCAGGCGGGCAAAGGCCAAACCACCGTGCATGGCGTAGGACAGTTCGACATAGCCGATCGAGTTGCGCACCTGGCGCACGTAGGCGGCCACGCCCTCATTGCCCTTGCCGCCGACGCCGGTGGGCCAGCGCAGGGAGGTGCCTTCGCCGACCGTGGCCTGCCAGTCCGGGCTGACCTTGGCCAGGTAGTTGGCCAGGTTGAAGGTGGTGCCGGAGCCGTCGGAGCGGTGGATGACGGTGATCTTGGCATCGGTCAGCGGCAGCTCCGGATTCAGGCTGGTGATGGCCGGGTCGTTCCACTGTTCGACCTTGCCCAGGAAGATGTCGGCCAGCAGCACGCCGGTGAGTTGCAATTGGCCGGGTTCGACGCCGGGAATATTGACCACCGGCACCACGCCGCCGATCACCGCCGGAAACTGGATCAGGCCGGCTTGGGCCAGTTCCTGCGGGGACAGCGGCGCATCGGACGAGCCGAAATCGACGGTGCCGGCCTTGATCTGGGCGATGCCGCCGCTGGAGCCGATCGACTGGTAGTTGATGCGGTTGCCGCTGGCCTGGGCGTAGTCGTTGGACCAGCGCGACATCAGCGGGAACACGAACGAGGCGCCGGCACCGGTGACGGCGATGCCGCCGGAGGCGGTGGCCCCGCCGCGGGACGAATCCGGTGCACTGGAATCAGGTTGCGGCGAGCAGGCGGCGAGCACGGCGACCAGACCGATGGCGGCGCCGGTCATCAGGGGCTTGAGCATGGGGATCCTCGGCAACGGGAGCAACGGAAAAAGGGGACCGGCGATGCGGTATCGGCCCTTTGTAAGGCACTGCGGTTACCGGTCCGTGACAGTCATGTTGCAGTTTTGTTGCAGTGCTGGCGGATCAAGGGCTTGCCGCAGCCGCAGGGGTGGGCTGGCGGCTAACGGGGATCGGGCGGGTCGAGCGAACGCAGGCGGCTTTCAGTGCGCTTGCCGTCCTCGTCCTGCAGCGTGCGCACGGCAAGATAATCCAGCTCCGGCGCGTGCCAGCTTGTCGTCTGGCGGTCGCTGTCCTGGCGGATGCGCTCCACGCGCAAGGTCTGGAAACTGCCGGCCGGCACGGTCACCGTTTCCTCGCCGGTGACCTTGAACCGCCATTGCCGCAGGCCATCGGGGTAGGGCACGGAGAAAACAAAATCGCGCTCGCCGGCGGCCAGGTGCGCGGCGATGGTGACCGCGCTGCCATGGCGGTCGCCGGTGCCGGCGGGCAGGGCGTGGCTGTGCTCGCCGCGGCGATCGCTGAGCCGGTAGCGGCCCTGCGCCCAGTCGTAGTGCACTTCGATGCGGCGGCTGCTGAGCGAGGCCTTCTGGTCGTAGACCGAGTGCAGCGGCCGGATTGCGCCCTGGTGCCAGTCAAAGCGCAACTGCTGGCGGGCCTGGAAGCCGACCAACGAGGCCATGCCGCGCTCGCCGCGGGTGTCGGAGCTGAATTGCCAGGCCGTGCCTTCGGGCTGCAGGCGGATATCGCTGCTGCCGACCGGGCGGTCATTGCGCAGCACTTCGTATTGGGCCTGGTAGGCCGTCAGCGGCATGGCGCCGGAGCGGGCCGGCGCTGCCGGCATGGCCTCCGGCCCGGTCCCGGCCGGCGTTGCGGTTTCGACGCCGGCGCGGGCGGCCAGCGGCGCGGCGATCAGCATCAGGGCTGCCAGGAACAGCGCGCCCGGACGCGGGGTTCGCCGGGGGGATTCAGTGGCTTGCAGGCACCAGTTCATCGTTGTCATCCAGTTGCAGCGGCGCCGCCAGTCTGGCGCCATCGAACTGAATCCGGGCTGGGGACAGCAGCACCCGGCCACTGGCGACCAGACGCACCGCGGCCACCATCAGCGCGTGCTCGCGCGGCAGCAGGCGTTCGGCCATCTGTTCGGGGCTGTCATCGGGCAGTACGGGAATCCTCACCTGGGCCAGCACCGGGCCGCCATCGAGCAGCACGGTGGCGATGTGGATGCTGGCGCCGTGCTCGCGGTCGCCGGCGGCCAGGGCGCGGGCATGGGTATCCAGGCCGGGGTATTTGGGCAGCAGCGAGGGATGGATGTTGAGGATCGGCCAGGGCGCGCTGTCGATCACCGCGGCGTCGATGATGCGCATGTAGCCGGCCAGGATCACCAGGTCGGGCCGACGTGCGGCCAGATAATCGAACAGGGCCCGGTCCATCGCGGCGCGGTCGGCATAGTCGCGCCGGTCCAGTGCCACCGTGGCGATGCCGGCGGCCTGGGCGCGCCCGATCGCGGCGCAGCCGGGACGGTCGCTGCCGACCAGGACGATATCGACCGGCAAGCGGCCATCGTCACGGGCATCGATCAGCGCCTGCAGGTTGCTGCCGCGGCCGGAGGCGAGCACCGCCAGGCGGAACGGCTCGTCCTCGCCCGGGCGGCGCGGCATGGCGGCGTGCGGATCAGCCAAAGCGCACGCGCTCGCCGTTGTCATTGGCCCTGGTGACCGCGCCGATCACCCAGCTATCCCAGTGTTCCTGCTGCAGGCGCTGTTGCACGGCGGCGACCGCTTCGCCGGGCAGGATCAGTACATAGCCGATGCCGCAGTTGAAGGTGCGCCACATTTCCATGTCGCTGACCTGGCCGGTGGCTTGCAGCCAGGCGAACAATGCCGACTGCGGCCAGGCCGACGCGTCGATTGCCAGCGACAGGTGCTCGGGCACAACCCGGATGATGTTTTCGGCCAGGCCACCGCCGGTGATGTGGGCCATGCCGTGGATCGGCGTGCCGGCGGCGAGCAGTTCCAGGATCGGCTTGACGTAGATGCGGGTCGGCGCCAGCAGGCGCTCGCCGAGCATGGCGCCGTCCAGGTCGCGGCCGATGGCCTCGGGGTCACGCTCCAGGATGCGCCGGATCAGGGAATAACCATTGCTGTGGGCACCGCTGGAGGCGATGCCCAGCAGCACATCGCCGGCGCCGATGCGCGAGCCGTCATTGAGCTGGGCCTTTTCCACCGCACCGACGGCAAAGCCGGCCAGGTCGTAATCACCCTCGCCATACATGCCGGGCATCTCGGCGGTCTCGCCGCCGATCAGGGCGCAACCGGCCAGCTCGCAACCACGGGCGATGCCCTCGACCACGGTCGCGGCGGTGTCGACATCGAGCCGGCCGCAGGCGAAGTAATCCAGAAAAAACAGCGGTTCGGCGCCCTGCACCAGGATGTCGTTGACGCACATCGCCACCAGATCGATGCCGATGCCGTCGTGGCGGCCCAGTTGCTGGGCCAGCTTGAGCTTGGTGCCGACGCCATCGGTGCCCGAGACCAGCACCGGATGCTGCCAGCGCCCGGGCGGGATCTCGAACAGGGCGCCGAAGCCGCCCAGGCCACCGAGCACTTCGGGCCGGCGGGTGCGCGCCACGGCCGGGCCGATGCGCTTGACCAGGGCATTGCCGGCATCGATATCGACACCGGCATCGCGGTAACTGAGGCCTTGCTTGGACATGGCGGGAACTGCCCGGAAAACGGCCGGCAATGATAGCAGCCGGGTCCGGTGGCTGGCCGGTTGCGCCCGGCCAGGCTGCGGGCCGACCATGTGGCGGCGCGTCCGGCGCGCGCATGTAAGATGCCGATGTGGAGGATGCGGCCAGGATCATGACATCGCAGGAGCACATCACCCTGCTGTTGGCGCGCCTGGCCGAGGGTGACCAGGCCGCGGAGCAGCCGCTGGTGGCGGCCGTGGTCGACCGGCTGGAACGGATCGCCCGCGGCCAGATGGCCAGGCAGGCACGCGGCGTGACCCTGGAGCCGCGCATGCTCGCCCATGATGCCCTGCTCAAGCTGTTGCAGGCGCCGCGGGAATTCGACAACCGCCGTCATTTCTTCAGCTACGCCACCCGGGTCATGGCCAACGCCCTGATCGACCATCACCGCCGGCGGGTGGCGGAAAAGCGCGGCGGCGAGCAGTTCCAGGTCAGCCTGTCGGTGGCTGCCGGCGAGCCGGATATCGAGATCGACCGGGTGCCGATGCTGCTCGATGAGCTGGAAGCGCTGGATGCGCGCAGCGCCGATCTGGTCCGGCTGCGCGTGTTCTGGGGTGCGAGCATGGAAGAGACAGCGAACCTGCTGGGGGTATCGCTGTCCACCGTCGAGCGTGACTGGCGCTTTGCCCGGCGCTGGCTGGCGGCGAACCTGTAGCGGTATCGGCATGGTCGATATTCCCGCCCATCAGCAGCTCAAATCCATGTATCTGGAGTTGTCCGGCGTGAGCACCGAACGCCGGCGCCAGCGCCTGCGTGAGCTGGAACTCAGCCAGCCGGAGCTGCACCGGGAATTGCACCGCCTGTTCGACAGCCAGTCGCGACTGGCCGGGCGCGAGCGCGCGCTGGATCAGTTGTCCGACGCCGCGGTCGACCTGGTCGATACATTGACCGGCGCCGGCAGCGACCCTGCGCTGCCCGAACGCATCGACCGCTACCGGATCATCCAGGTGCTCGGCGAGGGCGGCATGGGCCGGGTTTACCGGGCCGAGCAGCTTGAGCCGGTGCAGCGGCAGGTGGCGCTGAAACTGACCCGCAGCGCCCTGGATCCGGCCGCGGTGCTGGCCCGGTTCCAGGCCGAGCGGCAGGCGTTGGCGGTGCTCGACCACGCCCATATCGCCCGGGTCTACGATGCCGGCAGCACGCCGGATGGCTGTCCCTGGTTTGCGATGGAGTTGGTCGATGGCGTGCCGGTCACGGTCTGGGCGCGTCAGCGGCGGTTGTCATTGCGCCAGCGGGTGCAGTTGTTCCTGCCGATCCTGGATGCCGTCCAGCACGCCCATCGCAAGGGGCTGATCCACCGTGACCTGAAGCCGTCCAACCTGCTGGTGGTCGATGACGGTGGCCTGGGTGCGCCCAAGGTGATTGATTTCGGCATCGCCAAGCTGATCCGCGGTGATGGCCAGGGTGATCTCGACGGCGGCGATGCCGGCACCGACACCACCACCCGCGCCGGCGAGTTGCTGGGCACGCCCGAGTACATGAGCCCGGAACAGGCCTGCCTGGGCGAGATCGACATCGACACCCGCTCTGATGTCTATGCCCTGGGCGTGGTTCTGTATGAGCTGCTCGCCGATGGCCTGCCGCCGGAGCTGGCGCAGCTTCGCCAGCTCAGTTTCGGTGCCATGTGCCGGCAGATCCGCGAGCAGGCGCTGGCCCGGGCGAGCACGGTGGTCGATACGGATCCGGCCCGCAGCCTGGGCACGGGCGCGCGGCCGGATTGGCTGCGCAGCCTGCGCCGTGACCTGGGCCCTGTCCTGGCCAAGGCGGTGGCCAAGGATCGCGAGCAGCGTTACGGCTCGGTGGCCGAACTGGCCGCCGATCTGCACCGCTTCCTTGCCGATGTGCCGGTGCTGGCGACGGCGCCGGGTTGGCGCTACCGGGCCGGCAAATTCCTGCGCCGGCACCGGCTTCCGGTGCTGGCCGCGGCCGTGGTTGCGCTGGCGCTGCTGGTCGGCACGGTCATGGCCGGTATCGGCATGTGGCAGGCGCGGCAGGCGGCGGCGCTGGCCGAGCGCGAGCGCAATGCCGCCCAGGCCGCCACCGGGTTCATGGTCGAGCTGTTCCGGGCCTCGGATCCACGCAACAACCCCGGCCTGGAGCTGACTGCCCGCGAATTGCTCGATCGTGGCCTGGAACGGCTGGAGCAACTGGATGACCAGCCGCAGGTCCAGGCCGAGCTGCTTGGCGCGCTCGGCGATGTCTACTGGATGCTGGGCGCCTCCGATCAGGCCGAACCGCTGCTGCGCCGGGCGCTGGCGCTGTGGCAGGCGGGTCTGAGCGACAGTGGCCTCAAGCAGGTCAGCGTGCTCAACCGGCTGGCCGGCCTGCTGCGCGACAGCAACCGCTATGACGAAGCCCAGGCCCTGTTTCGGCAGGCGCTGGCGACCCTGCACGAACACCAGGCGCCCGGTTCGCCCGAGGAGGTGACCCTGCTCAACAACCTGGGCATCGTGCTGGTCCGCAACCAGCAGCTCGATGAAGCCGAGTCCGTCTACGGCCGCGCCATCAGCTTGATGGAAGGGCATATCCAGGATGATCCCGAAGCGCACCGGACCTGGGGTCGGAGCATGGCCAACCTGCTCGGCAACCTGGCCCACCTGCAGAGCTCACGCGGCGACGTTGCCGCGGCCGTGGCCAGCAGCCGGCGCTCGTTGGCCCTGGCCACCGAACAGTTGCCGGCCGAACATCCCAACCTGGCGATCCAGAACAACAATCTCGCCTTCCTGCTCGCCGCCCAGGGCGATCTGGCGGCGGCGCTGGACCATGCCGGGCTGGCGGTGACGATCAACCAGGTGGCATTGACACCGGGCCATCAGACCGCCGCTGCCCATCAATTCAACCTGGGCCGGGTCCAGGTCCGGCTCGGCCATCTCGACCAGGCCATCGTCAACCTGGGCGATTCGCTGCGCGATTACCGCGCCAGCCTGGGTGAGGACACCTACGAGGCGACCCGGCCGCTGGCCTGGCTGGCAGTGGCGCATCTGGTCGCCGGTGATACGCGGCCTGCGCTGACGGCTGCCGACGAGCTGGTTGAACAACTGCGCCATGCCGAGCATCCCAATGCCGGGCGCGATCTTGCCGCTGCCCTGCGCCGGCAGGCACTGATCCACCAGCGCACCGTGGCTGAGGGTGGCAATCATGAGGTGGCGATGACGGCCGCGCGCGCCGCCCTGGCCGAAGCCGACAGCCTGCAACGCGACGACGACCGCGCCCTGGGCCATCTGCTGCTGGCCGTGATCCAGCCCGATCCGTCATTGGCGCAAGGCCACTGGCAGCAGGCCAATGCCCTGGCCGGCTGCCAGCCGGATCAGCCCTGCCTGCTGGACAAGGCCGATGAATTGGTCACCGCCGCCGACTGGTGGCTGCGCCAGGGCGACAGCGCCCAGACCATCGATGCCCTGCACCGGGCCATTGCCCATCCGGGCTGGTGCGCCTGGTTGTTGCAGCGCGCCGATCTGGTGCCGCTGCACACCCATGCCGGCTGGGCCGGGCTGGAGCAGACGATGAGTCAACGCCTGGCACAGGCCGGCGCCGCTGCCGGACCCTGAACGCCGCAACGGTGGCGGCAGCGGTGCCGGTTACCGCGGTCCTTCAAAACCGTGGGCGAAGATCATGTCGGGCAGCCAACGCGCCACCAGCAGATCGTCGATCAGCACCCGCGTTTCATCGAACTCCGCCTGGTGCTGCAGGGCGAAAATGACCGCGCCGATGCCCCTGTCGGTGATGCCGTGGGACCGATTGCTGAGCATGGCGACGCCGTCGATCAGCAGGTCATAGCTGCGCCAGTCCAGGTCGTGGATGACCTCGATCAGCATCGATTGACCGAACGGGATCGCGTTCGGGATAACCAGGGCCAAGCCGGCGGCGTCATTGATTCTGATCGTGCCGGTGTTTTGCAGGTTCATGCTGAGGAATTGCTTCGCGGCTGTTCCCTGCTCGCGCAGGTACAGCACGGCTTGGCCAAAGTCCGCGTCCGGGAACGTGATCCGGACCGAGACCAGCAAGCGACCGTGGCTTATCTCGGTCTGTTCAAGGAATTCGAAACGTATCGGCCTGCTGCTGGAAGCGGTCGTACTGAGCGCCAGCAGGTGATTGTCCGGATCGTCGGCATCCTGCCGGACGATGGCATCCAGGAGCAAGTCCATGGTCACCGGCTCGCCGGCTTCGGCACCGCCGGTGCCGATCGGCTGGTCGACGGCATGGTCATCGAAATGGGCATCGAGCAGGATGTGCGGGGGATCATCGCCGGCCCACAGGCTTGATGTGGCCAGGGCCAGGATCAGCAAGGACAACAGTCGGACAAGGACGGTGAGGCGGGCAGGTTTCATCGGGCTGGGCCTTTGGCGAGGAATGGCGGGTGTGCGTGAACACGGGCTGCCGGGCCGGATGGCCCAGACCGGCATCGGCGGAGTCGGCATTCGCTCATTCATGGCCATCACCGAAGATGCGGTCGGAAACGAGTAGGGTCAGCGTTGCCCGCTGATGGACTTCCTGATTGCGCTCGTCGATGACGTCGCCGACGATGGCAAGGCGGTTGACGCCGTCTGCGACCATGTCGACAAAGGCGCCGTCTCCGACGCGGTCCCAGTGGACACTGCCCTGGATGGGCAGTGTGCGAAGGTCGCCGACCGTGCCGGAGTCGGCATCGACGATGGCAATGAACGGGTTTTCGATAACGTCGTACGGAGGAAGGAAGCCCTCTGTCGCATACTTGCCTGCGATGGCCAGGCGCTTGCCGATACGGACCAGTGCGGCCGGGCTGTGTGTTGGCCTGTTGGTGGGGCAGGTGCCCTGGGCTCCCTGGGTGGCACCGCCGAAGAACAGGTAGCCCTGGTTGCCGAAGCTGGGCACGAAGGCGCCGGTATGGTCGATCTTGGCCAGCCCGATCCCCGACGTTCCGCAGTCGCGCCTGACGTTGGCCGCGACATGAATGACCTCGTTCAGGAGCGGCGGAGATGATGCGGTGGCGACGATGCCGGCAACCCGGTGCTCGTATTCGCCACCATCGTTGAACTCGAAGACGCGGAATCCTCTGCCGCAGGTGCCGCTGCCGAAGCTGGCCTGCGGTGTGCTGTCGCCGCCGTTGACGGCGAGAACGGCGATGTCCTGGCGGCCGTTGTGGCTCAGGGTGTTGGCCAGGTACAGGCGCGGGCTTGCAATGGGGCTGGAGAAACTGGCTGCCAGTTTCAGGTCGTCCCCGTGTCGCGGATCGCTGAAGCTGGCGCACCCTCCCAAGGAATATGTTCGCCAATTCTGGCCGCTGTGGAAGGCATCATCAGGCAGGAATGTGGTCTGGTCGGGATTGAACTGATACCGGTTTACCTTGAGGTGCCACTGGGGTGACTCGGGGAGGTGGGTGTTGTGGGGGTAGGCAACCAGGACACGGTGGATGAGTCCGTCGGGGGAACCGCCGAGGTAGCCCTGCATCCGCGCACTGCGCGGCAACCGTAACCCGGCATCGACCATCTGGCTGGTGATGCGTTCGCCGTCGATGTCAAAGACGTCCAGCATGATCTGGTTTTCAACCGGCAGCAGATGGTTGCGTGCATACAGGACCAGGATCCGGTTGCCGACCTGCTTGAGATCCAGGACCTGATGCCGGGTGCCACTGAAGGGGAAACTGCCCGGATCGGTCGGCCAGACCAGAAAACGGCCCCAGAGCACATCCTGCGGGTCGGCGTTGCTCCATAAGCCGTGTTGACCATCGGGCGCATACCGTGTCAGGGCAATACTGGTGCCGTCGTGGATGTGTCCTGACAGCGGGATGTCGGCGGCCAGGACAAGATCGCCATTATTCAGCCGCAGCACGCGCCGACCGGGGCGATCTATGGGATTGGGCGCATAGGTAAATTCGACGATCGAATAGCCCCAGTTGAATTCATTGTCGAACACGAACGGATCGTCGTCGAGCACGGAGGCCGGGGCGGCGAAGGACATGCCAAACGACACGGCGAGGATGGACAATATCGACAGACAACGCATGGTGGCGGATCTCCTTGAACGGCCCGGACCGGCAGGCGGCCGGAATGGGTGGGCTTCAGGTATACGCAGTGGTCGGCCCGGAACCCTTCACCGGCCATTGCTGCGGCCGGCGGCTGGCGCGCGCCGTGCCCGCATACCGGCACAAGCGGCGGCTGCAGGGGTCTGCCGGCGACCGCTGTCCTGTTCTGGTTCATGGTTGGCCGCCCACGTTCCTCGGTGGACCGTCCGCAACTGATGCGGCACACTCGCCGGCTGTTTTCGCTGCCTCAAGATTGCCGTGTCGATACCTGTGCCGCTGATCGCCCGCGCCCTGCTGGGCCTGTTGTTTCCTGTGCTGGTGGCCGCGCCGGTGCTGGCCGAGACCGGGTTGGTGACCGGTACCGCGGCGGTGGCCGACCGCAGCAATGCCGCCCGTGCCGCTGCCGTGCCCGCCGCCCTGGCCGATGCCCTGCGCCGATTGACGCCCGAGACCGATCCGGCGGCCAACACCCACGTGCAGGAACTGCTGGCTGACCGCGACACCGAGCTGTGGCTGCAGCGCTTCGAGTACCAGCAGCGCATCCGGCCGACCGCCAGCGGCGTGCCGTCGATCCGCCTGATGCTGCATGGCTGGTTCCACGCCGCCCCGCTGCGCGAGCTGCTGCTTGATGCCGGCGTGCCGGTGTGGCGCGGTGGTCGCGCCGAGGCCACCTTCTGGCTGGTGGCAGAGGGCGACGGTGTCGACGGCGCCATTGGTGTAGCAGGCACCGACATTGCGCCGCACCAGCCACAACACGTGACTGTCGATGCCGACAATGCCGCTCCGGGCGATGCCGTGGCCGACACCAGCCGCATTCTGCTCGATGCCAGCAGCGCCGACACCGGGGCTCTGGTCGAGACTTTGGCCGGGCAGGGCATCAGCGCGCACTGGGCGATGAACGACCTGGATGACTGGCGCATGGCGCAGACCCTGTCGGCCCAGACCCTGGCTGACGAGTTGGCCGCGGCGGCGGCGCGCAGTGCCGCTTCGGTGCCGGTGCTTGTCTGGTTGCGCGGCAGTGCACCGCAGATCAACGCGCGTTGGCACCTGCTCGAAGGCGGGGCAGTGACCACGTTCGACAGCCAGGGCAGCGACATTGCCACCGCCCTGGCCGCAGGCGCCGATGACCTGGTGGCGGTGCTGGCGCGCAGCCAGACGGTGACCGCGGCAGCGGTGCCGCAGGCGGCCGCAGCGCAGGACCACGGCCCCGGCGAGTATTCGATCTGGTTGGCCGGCCTGTCGCGGGCCGAAAGCTATGCCAATGCCCTTGCGGTGTTGTCAGCGCAATCGCCGGTGCTCTCGGTGGCACCCGAACAGGCCAGCGGCGACCGGGTCCGGGTGCGGATCCAGATCGACCAGCCACTGGGCCGCCTGCTGGCCTTGCTGGCGGTCGATGGCCGGCTGCGTCTGGAGACGCCGGAACCGGTGACCGGTCCGGCGGGTGATGCGTTGCCCGGTCTGGTCGAGCCTGGCTTGCGAGCGCCCGGCTTGCCCGAGCCCGGTAATGACGCCGATACCGAATTGGCCGAGCCGGCCGCGACCGCCAGCCACGCTGCCGAACTGGTCCTGCGCTGGCATCCGTGATCCTCGCAGGAATGCGCGGCAACGCCTGAAGCGCGGCCTGCGCCCAACCGCCGGCCGCTACCGCCAGCCGCTACCGCCAGCCGCGGCCGTCGGGGAATCGTGCGGCGCGGCTTGAGCCCGTCAAGCCGGCCGCATTGAGCAGATCGGCGTGCTCAAGCTGAAGGCAGGGCCAGCCGCCAAGGCAGCGGGAGCCAAACGCGGTTGACAACATGCGACACACTGCCGGCCCGGCCACCGATATCATGGGCACCGGGAAGCGACCTGCGCGCTCTGGTCGTTCCCCAGTTCCCACAAGACCTTAAGGACACCGCCCGGCCGTCGTGACCACCGTGCTCCGCCATCTGCCCAATACGATCACCGTGGCCAGGATCCTGGCCTGCCCGCTGCTGGCGTGGCTGATCATTGCCGACCAGGCGCGCACGGCGCTGTGGCTGGCGGTCGCGGTCGGGATCAGTGATGTCGTCGATGGCTTCCTGGCCCGCCGCTTCAATTGGCAAAGCCGGCTGGGCGGGCTGCTCGATCCGATCGCCGACAAGCTGTTCCTGGTGTCGGCGATGATCGCCCTGGGCGTGACCGGCGCCTTGCCGGCCTGGTTGATCGTGCTGGTGGTGGTGCGCGACCTGGTCATTGTCGGCGGTGCCTTCGTCTACCATTACCGGGTCGAAACCCTGAACGCCGCTCCCAGCGTCCTGGGCAAGTTGAATACCCTGTTGCAGGTGGCCCTGGTGCTGACCGCGCTGGCCAGCCAGGCCGGGGTGCCGGTGCCGGCCTGGTTGCTGGCAGCCTTGGTGGTGGCGGTGGCGCTGCTGGCGGTGGTCAGCGGCGGCCAATATGTTTTGGTCTGGTCGGCACGCGCCCGCGCTGCCTGGCGCAATGGACGCTCATCGTGATGACCCTGAACGCTCGTTTCTGGCTGATCGCCACGCTGGTTGCCGGTGGCCTGGTCTACCTGCTGGCACCGGTGCTGACACCGTTCGTGATCTCGGCCCTGCTCGCCTATCTGGCCAGCCCGCTGGTGCGGCGACTGGAGAGGATGCCGGTGGGAATCAGGCGCCTGTATCTGGGCCGCACCGGGGCCGTGGCCCTGGTCTTCGTGTTCATGATCGTCACCCTGGCACTGGTGTTGCTGCTGCTGATCCCGATGCTCGAACGGCAGGTGGTGCGCCTGGTGAGCAATGTGCCGGCGATGATCGTCTGGCTCCAGGAAACCGCCATTCCCTGGCTCAGCGACCGACTCGGGCTGAGCATGCGCGACCTGGATCGCGAAGGCCTGACCGGGATGCTGAGCGAGAACTGGAGCAGTGCCGGCGGCGTCGCCACCACCGTGCTGGCGGGCGTGTCCAAGTCCGGCATGGCGCTGATCGGCTGGCTGATCAATCTTGTATTGATCCCGGTGGTGACCTTCTACCTGCTGCGTGACTGGGAAGTGCTGCTGGCGCGCGTGCGCACCATGCTGCCACGGCCGATCGAGCCGACCGTGCTGAAGCTGGCGCGCGAATCCGATCATGTCCTGGGCGCCTTTCTGCGCGGCCAGTTGCTGGTGATGCTGGCCCTGGCGACGCTGTACTCGGTCGGCTTGTGGCTGGTCGGCGTCGATCTGGCGCTGCTGATCGGTGTCGTTGCCGGGCTGATCAGTTTCGTGCCCTACCTGGGCACCATCGTCGGCGTCGGTGCCGGCGTCGTCGCCACCCTGGTCCAGCATGGCGACATGGGGCACCTGGTGGCGGTGCTGATCGTATTCGGCATCGGCCAGGCGGCGGAGGGCATGCTGCTGCAGCCGGTTCTTCTGGGTGACCGCATCGGTCTGCATCCGGTGGCGGTGATCTTCGCCGTGCTCGCTGGTGGTCAGTTGTTCGGTTTCCTGGGCATATTGCTGGCGCTGCCGGTGGCCGCGGTGCTGATGGTGGTGTTGCGCCATCTGTACCAGCGTTACGAGGAAAGCCAGGTTTATGTCGGCGACGACCCCCGGCCGTCGGTGGTGCTGCCCGGTGATCCCGAGCCTGCGCCCGCGGTGACCCACACCAGCGGCAGCCCGACGACCACCGAAACCGAGTGAGCGCGCAACTGCCGTTGTCCTGGCCGGCACCGGCCCATTACCGCCTGGACCACTTCGATGGCCAGGGCAACCAGGCGCTGCTGGCGCTGCTTGGCCGCATGGCCGGGCCGGCGACCGATGACGTTGAATCCGCGCCGCTGTTGATCGTCGGTGGCAGCGGCAGCGGCAAGACCCATCTGCTGGTCGCCACGGCCACCGCCGCCCGTGATCACGGCCAGCATGCCGGCTATCTCGCCCTGTCGCGCTGGGCCGCCTTCGATGGCGATGCCCTGGCGGCGCTGGCGTCCCAGCAACTGCTGGCGGTTGACGAGGTCGAGCAAATCGCCGGTGTGCGCGAGGCCGAAGTGGCCCTGTTCGATCTCTACAACCGTTGCCTGGACAGCGGCTGCCGGCTGCTGCTGGCCAGCCGCGAAGTGCCGGCCCGCCTGCCGCTGGTGCTGCCGGATCTGGGCTCGCGGCTGGCCGCCGCCACCCTGATGCCGTTGCAGCCGCTGCCCGAATCCGCGCGGCGCGAACTGGTTGGCGTGCGGGCGCGGGCGCGTGGTTTCGAGCTGGAACCGGCGGTGATCGATTTCCTGTTCCGTCATTACCGCCGTGACCTGCCGGCCCTGCTCGCCCTGATCGAACGCCTGGACCGGGAAAGCCTGGCGCGCAAGCGTCGCGTCACCGTACCGCTGGTGCGGGCGGTGCTGGAGCAGATGCCGTAGCCGCGTGGGTGCTGGAGCGATCCGCTCGACAATCACCTGTGGCCTGGGGTTTGCACCTTCTCTTGGCGCGCTGCCAGCAGCGCCCAGGCGGGCGGCAACGCCCGCCGATCGTCCCGGGCTGGCGCGGCCGCGGCCGTCGTGCTCTTGAACCGGGCTAGCATGGCCGGCACCCGTTTCCTTTTCGGCACGCCTGCCGCCGTTCCTGCCGCCCATGAATGATCCGGTTTCACGGCGCCGTCAGCGTCACCATCGGCCGCACCAGGCGCCGTCGCCGGGCAGCCATCAGCAGCGCTCGGGCGCCGACCCGTCTTGCCTTGACGATGCCGCAGCCGATGGCCGGCGCCGCGGCCATCGGTCGGCGATGACCGCGCCATGAGCATTGGCGCCATCGTCGCCGCGGCCCTGGTCTGGCTGGGGCTGCTGTTCGCCGTCGCCCTGTTCGGGGAGCGCCGCGCCAGCGGCAGCCGGTTGCCGGGCGCCTGGATCTATGCCCTGGGCCTGGGCGTGCACTGCACCTCCTGGACCTTCTACGGCACCATCACCCAGGCGCAGCGTTCGGGTTGGTGGCTGCCGCCGACGTTCGTTGGCATGATCGCCCTGTTTGTTTTCGGCTGGCCGCTGCTGGCCCGGCTGGTGCGGCTGGCGCAGGCGCACAACAGCACCACCGTCGCCGATTTCGCCGCCGCGCGCCTGGGCAAGAGTTCGGCCCTGGCCGCGGTCATCACCGGCGTCATGCTGCTGGGCACCGTGCCCTACGTCGCCCTGCAGTTGAAGGCGGTGAGCACCAGCTTCGATCTGCTCGCTGGTCGCGGTAGCGCGGTCTCCGCCTTCGGTGACAGTGCGTTCTGGGTGACGCTGGCGATGGCGGCCTTCGCGATGCTGTTCGGCACCCGGCGCGCGGCTGCGAGCGAGCGCCATCCCGGCCTGCTGCTGGCAGTGGCTTTTGAATCGCTGCTCAAGCTGTTCGCCTTCCTGGCCATCGGAGCCTTCGTCGTCTTCGGGCTGCACGATGGGCCGTTGCAACTGGCCGCGCAGGTGCGCCAGGAGTTGCCGGCAGCGGCCGGCGGCGGCGACGGTTTCCTGACCCTGATCCTGCTCGGCGCGCTGGCCACCTTCACCTTGCCGCACCAGTACCACGTCGCGGTCACCGAGTGCGCCGACCCCGCGCATGTGCACAAGGCGCGCTGGCGCTTTTCCCTGTACCTGCTGCTGATTGCGTTGCCGATCATGCCGCTGGCCTGGGCCGGCGCATTGGCTTTGGGCGATGCTCTGCCTTCGGATCTGTACGTGCTCGGCCTGCCGCTGGCGGCCGGCCGCCCGGATATGGCCTTGCTGGCATTTCTGGGTGGCCTCAGTGCCGCCACGGCGATGGTGGTGGTGGCGACGCTGGCGCTGAGCCTGATGCTGGGCAATCACTGGCTGACACCCTTGCTGCGCCGAAGCTGGGCACAGGGTGAAGGCTCGGGCGATCTGCTCGGCCACGTCCTGCTAATGCGCCGGCTGGGCATCGTCGCGGTGCTGATGCTGGCCTGGGTCTATTCGCGCACCCTGTTCGGCAGCGATGCCCTGGCCGACATCGGCGCGCAATCGTTTTCCGCCCTGGGCCAACTCGCGCCGGCGGTGCTGGCGGCGCTGTATGCGCCGCGGGTGCCGGCGCGGGCGGTGCTGGCTGGGCTGCTCGGCGGCACCGTGGTCTGGGCCTATGTGCTGCTGCTGCCGCAACTGTTGACCGCCGCCGGCATGCAGCCGGGCTGGCTTGAACACGGCCTGCTCGGCTGGCGCTGGCTGGCGCCGGACTCGCTGCTGGGGCTGGCCGCGCTGGAACCGATCAGCCGGGCCACGGCGCTGGGCTTTCTCGCCAATCTGGTGCTGATCGCGATCTTCAGCCGCGGCGGCCTGCCGGCGCCGGAGCCCGAAGGCGGCATCGATGTCATCGACCTGCGTCGGCTGGCCGGCCGTTTCGTCGATCCGCAGACCCTGGCGCAACTGCTGCCCGCCGACGGGCGACGCCAGGCCGATGCCGCCAGCATCGAGCGCATCGAGCACGCGCTGGCCGCGGTCATCGGCGTGTCCTCGGCGCGTTTGCTGCTGCGCGCGCTGCAGCGGCGCGATGCCGAGCGCCTGGAGACCGTGGCCGAACTGGTCGGCGAGACCTCGCAGGCGCTGCGCTTCAACCAGCAATTGCTGGAGGCGGCGCTGGAGAACATGAGCCAGGGCATCAGCGTGGTCGACCAGGATCTGCGCCTGGTGGCCTGGAATACCCGCTACGCGCAGATGTTCGGCTTCCCGTCGGCGCTGTTGCGGATCGGTATGCCGGTGGCCGACCTGGTGGCCTGGAATGCCCGGCGCGGACTGGTCGGTGCCGGCGATCCCGATGACCATGTCGCGCGCCGGTTGGCGCACATGCGCGCGGGCACCCGTTACGTCGCCGAGCGCGTGTTTCCCGGTGGCATCGTGGTCGAGATCCGTGGCAATCCCATGCCCGGCGGCGGCTTTGTCGCCACCTTCACCGATGTCACCCAGTTTCGCCGCGCCGAGACCGAGCTCAAGCGCATCGCCGAAACGCTGGAACAACGCGTCGCCGAGCGCAGCGCCGAATCCGAGCGCGCGCGCCACGAGGCCGAGCGCGCCAACCGGGCCAAGAGCCGCTTCCTGGCCGCGGTCAGCCATGACCTGGCGCAGCCGCTGAACGCCGCGCGCCTGTTCAGCCATGCCCTGGGTCGGCAACTGGCGCGTGAACCGGTCGACAGCAGTTCGGCGCGCGAAAACGTCGCCAACATCGCCGCCGCCCTGGGCTCGGCAGAGGATCTATTGTCCGGCCTGCTCGACATGTCGCGCCTGGATGCCGGCGCGATGAAGGCCAAGCCGCGGCCGTTTCCGGTGGCCGACCTGGTGCACAGTCTGGCCACCGAGTTCGGCGTGCTGGCACAGGCTCGCGGCCTGCAACTGCGCGCCCATGGCAGTTCCCTGTGGCTGCACAGCGACCCGCAACTGTTGCGCCGGGTACTGCAGAACTTCCTCGGCAACGCGGTGCGCTACACCAGCCAGGGACGCATCGTGCTCGGCTGCCGACGGCGCGGCGAGGCACTTTCACTGGAAGTGTGGGACAGCGGCCCGGGCATCACCGAAGCCGACCAGGCGACGATCTTCGAAGAGTTCCGCCGTCTGGATCGCGATGGCCAGGGCCTGGGGCTGGGGCTGACCATCGCCGAACGCTTCGCCCGTCTGCTCGGCCATGCCATCGGCCTGCGCTCCTGGCCCGGCCGCGGCAGCGTGTTCAGCATCCAGGTGCCGATCGCCGAACCCGTCGCCGCCGACACTGCACCCGCCGCGCGTGCGCCGGTACCTGGATCGGCTGGTGCCCGCGTCCTGGTGGTCGACAATGACGCCTCGGTGCTCAAGGCCATGGCCGCGGTCCTGCGCGGCTGGAACTGCCAGGTACTCACCGCCCGCGACGGCGAACAGGCCCGGGCCATTATCCAGGCCGTGCCAGCCGGCAAACGCCCCGACATCTGGCTGCTCGATTACCATCTGGATGGCGCCGACACCGGCCTGGCGGTGCGCTCGCGCCTGATCCAGATCGACGGCGCGCGCCCGACCGTCATCATCACCGCCGACCACAGCGAAGCCGTGCGCAACGCCGTCCAGGCCGACGGCTGCCATCTGCTGCACAAGCCGGTCAAGCCGCTGGCCCTGAAATCGTTGCTGGCGCATCTGGTGCGCACAGACGGTGACGCAGCGGCCGACGGCTGATCCCGAATCCCGGCAACCCAGGAGCGCCCGCGCCAATGAACACCCCGAATCTCGTCCAACGCTGCGTATTCCGCCTTCAGGTAATCGCGTACCGGTTCCGGCAACTGTTCCGCCGTGTCCAGCCCGTCGACCGGGACAGCACCCTGGTCGGAATTCACGCCCAGGACGCGGAGGGCAATTTCCTGCACGTTCTGCGCGCCATGCCGCGGAAGCCGCCTGCCGAGTGAGTGTGGCTCCAGACCCGGGCACTGCCTTTGCGCCGTGCGCCCTTGGCCAGGTTGGTGCTGGCAGTTAGCGTGCAATGGAACGGCTCCCTGGCGGCGCTGAATTCAGGATTGGACAGCCGCGTTGAAGGCTGCTGCGCGCGGCAATTGTGCAGGTCCTAGGGTTCATCTAGACTCACGACTGGCCTTGGGCCGCCTTGCTCCGTGCTGCAGAAGAGCGCAGCGCCTGAGCCCACTTGGCGGCCCAGGGCCTTCTTCTGGCCGGCACACAGCGTTGGGCTTGCTGCGTGTTGGCTCGCTTGGCCCGGTTGGCCCGATTGGCCAGCGCGGCTGGTTTGCGCGGTCGGTCAGGTTCTCGCCTCGCTCTGCCTGGTTCCACCGGAACGCTGCCGACGAACAGGGACCACCGGGCATGAAAAAAGCCCGCATCTTTGCGGGCTTTCTGAAACGTCTCGGAACTTCGTGGAGCTGCGCATGGAGGCCTGGGTCGGAATCGAACCGGCGTACGCGGATTTGCAGTCCGCTGCATGACCACTCTGCCACCAGGCCATGCGCATGGGATGAAGCCCATCCGGCGAGCTTGCCGGAGCCGGATAGTCTAGCGCCTGCGGGGGCGGATATGAAGGGCTGCCGGGCAGAAAGTGAGGGTGGTTTCAACCCCGCCAGAAGCGCGGGGTGAACAGGATCAGCACGGTGAAGATTTCCAGGCGGCCGAGCAGCATGAGGGCGGCCAGCAGCCATTTGGCGGTGTCGGGCAAGGCGGCGTAGTTGCCGTTGGGGCCGATGACATCGCCCAGGCCGGGGCCGACATTGGCCAGGGCGCTGGCGGCGGCGCTGGCGCTGGTGAGGAAATCCAGGTCCAGGGCCATCAGGGCGATGGTGCCGGCGGCGTAGCACAGGAAGAAGACCACAACGAAAGCGACGACCGAGCCGATCACATCCGCGCTTATCGGCCGGTGGTCGTAGGTGGTGGGGAAGACTCCGCGCGGGTAGAGCAGGCTGCGGATGTGGCTGCGCAGCATGATGGCCATCACTTCCAGGCGGAAGATTTTCAGGCCGCCGCTGGTCGAGCCGGTGCAGCCGCCGACGAACATCAGCACGAACAGCAGGCCGGTCATGGCATTGCCCCAGTGGCTGTGATCGGTGAGCGCGTAGCCGGTGGTGGTGACGATCGAAACGACGGTGAATGCGGCGTAGCGGAAGGCGTCGGCCGGGCCGTAGTGGTTGTTCGCCCACAGCCACAGGGCCACCAGTACCGTGACGACGAAGATGAGAACGAGCAGGGTACGCACCTGGTGGTCGAGCAGGGCGCGCCGGTCGCCGGCAATTAGCCGCACATAAAGCACGAACGGGATTGCGCCGGCGAGCATGAACACCACTGCCAGCCAGACCATCGGCGAGTCCTGCCAGCGGGCGAAGGAATCGTCGGTGCTGCCATGGCCGCCGGTGGCGATCGAACTGAGGGCGTGGATGACGGCGTCCAGTGGCGCCATGCCGGCCAGCCAGTAGGCCGCGGCCGCGAGTGCAGTCAGGCCGGCATAGACCAGCCCGATGGTGATGACGATTTGGCGCACCCGCGGCATCGCCTTGGGCGCGTTGTCGGATGATTCGGTGCGGAACAACTGCATCCCGCCTACGCCCAGGGTCGGCAGGATGGCGATGGCGGTGGCGATGATGCCGATGCCGCCCAGCCACTGCAGCAGGGCGCGCCACAGCAACAGCCCCGGAGCGACCCGGTCCAGGCCGGTGATGACGGTGGCGCCGGTGGTGGTGATGCCCGATACCGACTCGAACACGGCATGGGTCAGGTGCCCGCCCAGTTGCGGATGGCCGCTGAACAGGAAGGGCAGGGCGCTGACCGCAGCCACCGCCAGCCAGGCCAGTGGCGTCAGCAGGAAGGCCTGGCGGCGGCCGAGCCCGGACTGGCGCAGGCGCCGGGCACCGCCGCCGCGGGTCAGCAGCAGGCCGATGGTGGCGGCGATGACCGATGACCAGGCAAAGGCGAGCCAGCCGCGATCGCCGGCTTGCAGGTCGACCAGCAACGGCAGCCACATGATCCCGGCGACCGCGATCAAAACCTGGCCAACCAGGGCCAGTACCGGTCGCAAGGCCGAGCCGGCTGCGGACGGATGCAGGTCCGCCGGCACCCTGGGGCGGATTGCGGTCACGTGGTCGCCCGGTGGCGGCTGCCCAGCCAGGATTCGGCGGCCCGCAGGTCGGAATAGGCAACCACGGCGACGATATGGTCGCCGGCCTGGATGCGGGTATTCGGACGGCCCATCAGCACGCGTCCGTCGCGCAGCACGGCGCCGATCTTCAATCCGGCAGGCAGCGGCAGCCCGGCCAGGGGACCGGCGAGCAGCCGCGAGCCGGCGTCCACCTGCGCTTCGACCACTTCGCCAAAATCCTCGCGCAGGGTGTGCAGGGCCAGGATCCTGCCGCGGCGGACATGGCGCAGCACGGTCGACACGGTGATCGCGCTGGGGCTGACCACAGTGGTGATGCCAAGCTGGGGCAGCAGCGATTCGTAGGAGCGCTTGTTGACCAGCGTGATCGCGCGCCGGCAGCCCAGTTGCCGGGCCTGGAACGAGCAGAAGATGTTGGTTTCATCGTCGTTGGTGACCGCCACCAGGGTTTCCATCCGGCCGACCTGGGCTTCTTCCAGCAGGCTGCGATCCAGGGCATCGCCATTGAGCACAGTAACCCGGTCGCCCAGCAGCCCGGCGATGTGCTGCGCCCGGCCCCGGTCGTGTTCGATCAGGTGCAGGCGCACGCTGGCCAGCGCCGTGGTGACTTTGCGTGCCAGGTGCAGCCCGATATTGCCGCCGCCGGCGATCACCAGATCCCGGGTGATGCGTTCGCGGTGGCCGAACAGCGCCATCAGTGCCTGCCGCCGTTCGCTGCGCACCAGCAGGTGGACGTCATCGCCGGCTTCCAGGCGGGTGCCGGCATCGGGAATGAAGGCCCGGCCATGGCGGACCACGGTCATCACCGACAGGCCTTCGAAGTCGCCCTGGGCGGCCAGGTCGCCGATGCGTTCGCCGACCACCCGGCATTCCGGGTCCTCGATATGTGTGCCCAGCAACTCCAGCCGGCCGGTGGCCAGCGGCAGCACGTCGAAGGTTCCCGGTGTTCGCAGCTGCCTTGCGATGCTGTCGGCAATCTCCGCTTCGGGCGAAATGACGACATCGATCGGCAGATGGTCGGGACCGAACAGGCCGGCGGCCTCGCGGGCGGTGTAGCCGCCGTGGCGCAGGCGGGCGAGGCGCCGCTTCACACCAAACAAAGACCAGGCCACCTGGCAGGCCACCATGTTGACCTCGTCGGAGCGGGTCACCGCGATCAGCATGTCGGCGTCCCGGGCGTCGGCTTCGCGCAGGGTTTCCGGATGCGAGGCGTGCCCGACGATGCCCCGGATGTCGTGGCTTTCATCGATACGCCGCACCAGCTCCGGATTGGTGTCGATGACGGTGATGTTGATGCCTTCGCCAGCCAGTTGCCGGGCGATCGTGGTGCCGACCTGGCCGGCGCCGCAGACAATGATGTTCTTCGCCACCGGGGGACTCCGCTGCCGTTGCTCGCGTGATCTGACCTTCGCCCGATCGATCCAGGCAACCGGCACTGCAGCCGGTGCCCGCTCTGGCGCCCGATCAGTCTGATGCATGTTCCGGGGCGGCGGAACTGTGCCTGGCCAGCGTCGCGCAGGCCTTGACAGGTCGGGCTGGCCGTCCTGGCCACGGGCGCGATAACGCAGCCATGTTGCCTGTCGCCACGACGTGAAACCGGTGCGCCGGTGGATGGTGCCGGTTCAGTGCCTGCGCGCTAGTTTCTGCGCCAAGGTCAGCCCGCTTCGGGCAGCCGATATCCTCATAAGGAGAATACCATGAATGGCAAATCAGCCAAGCTGTTGACCCTGGCCGCGATCGCCGCCCTGGCGGCACCGGCCGGCCTGCTGCTGGCACCGGCACCGGTGCAGGCGCAGACGGCGCACGTGGAGTGCCGGATGGACTTCAATCTTGCCGGCTGGGCCATCATCTACAAGGAAGCCAAGGGTTCGGGCACAGTGACCTGTGACAACGGCCAGAGCGCCAACGTCAATATCCAGGTCAAGGGCGGTGGCCTGGCCGCCGGCAAGTACGAGATCGATGATGGCAACGGCGTATTCAGCAAGGTGCGCGACATCAGTGAGATCTTCGGCACCTATGCGCAGGCCGAGGCGCAGGCGGGCGCGGTACGCTCGGCGACGGCGCAGGCCCTGACCAAGGGCGAGGTGTCGCTGGCCCTGAGCGGCACCGGTCGCGGCTGGGATCTGGGCGTTTCCTTCGGTGGTTTCACCATCGAACGGCGCTGATCACCCCAGGCAGTGTTATAGGCGGCCGGGAGCCATTCCCGGCCGCCTTTTTGTTTCCGGCACCGGCAGGCAGGTGCCGCAGAACGAAGCCAGGCCTTAACCGCTGATCTTCATGGCGCCACCGTCGTTCGCTCTCTCTCCGCCAATACGCCCGGTTCTCCGAACCTGACGCGCACGTGAATAACCCGTGTAGACTCTGCCGCCGCGAGCCGGGCCGGCGGAATCCCCGAACGGGAAGCGCCGGTGCCGCGACAGGCCAGGACGACCAGGAGACCAGGGCATGAGCCATCCCGCCGGAACCACCACGCCGCCCCAGGGCACGCCACCGACGCCGCCGCCGGTGCAAGCGCCGCGGCGCGGCCTGCTGGCGCGCTTCCTTGATTCGGTGGAACGGGTCGGCAACCGCCTGCCAGACCCGGCGATGCTGTTCCTGCTGCTGATGCTGGTGGTGTGGGGACTGTCCTGGTTGCTGTCCGGAATCGAGTTCACCGCAATCGACCCGCGCAGTGGCGATCCGATCCGCATCGTCAATCTGTTGTCGGGCGAATCGTTGACCGCCTTCATGGCCAACATGGTGCGCACCTTCGTCACCTTCGCGCCGCTGGGTATCGTGCTGGTGGCGATGCTGGGCCTGGGCGTGGCCGAGCACACCGGCTTCATCAATGCCGGCCTGCGCCGGATGCTGTCGGTCACGCCCAAGCAGCTGCTGACGCCGGTGCTGGTGGCCGTGGCGGTGCTCAGCCATGTCGCGGTCGATGCCGGCTATGTGCTGGTGATCCCTCTGGGTGGCGTGATCTTCTATGCCGCCGGGCGCCATCCGCTGGCCGGCATTGCAGCGGCTTTTTGTGGTGTCTCCGGTGGTTTTTCGGCGACCTTGTTTGTGCCTTCCTCGCTGGATCCGCTGCTGTCGGGCTTCACCCAGGAGGCCGGCCGCATCCTGGATCCGTCGCTGATGGTGAATCCGCTCAACAACTGGATGTTCACCACCGCCTCCAGCTTCCTGATCATCGCCATCGCCTGGTTCATTACCGACAAGGTGATCGAGCCGCGCCTGCAGGGCACGGCGGTGGATGGCGATGCCGACGACCTGCCGCAGATGGCCGAGCTGTCCCCGGCCGAGCTCCGTGGCCTGACCTGGGCGAGCGTGTCGATGCTGATCGCCGGCGCGCTGTTCGTGCTCACCCTGCTGCCGGAAACCTCGCCCTGGCGCGCGCCGCCCGAAGCCGTCGGCCCGGGCAGCCATCCGCTGCTGGTCGCCGCGGCGCCGCTGATGCAGTCGATCGTGCCGCTGATCTTCATCCTGTTCCTGATTCCCGGCGTCGTCTACGGCTATGTTTCGGGCACGGTGAAGACCCATCGCGATGTCATTGCCGCCATGTCCAAGGCCATGGCCGGCATGGCCTATTACATCGTCATCGCCTTTTTCATCGCCCAGTTTCTGGCCGGCTTCAACGGTTCCGGACTGGGCACGCTGATGGCGGTGGAAGGCGCCGATGGGCTGCAGGCACTGGGCCTGCCGATGTGGCTGACCATCATCGGCCTGATCGTGATGACCGGCGTGGTCAACCTGTTCATCGGCTCGGCCTCGGCCAAGTGGGCGCTGCTGGCGCCGATCATGGTGCCGCTGATGATGCAGGTGGGCGTGTCGCCGGACTTCACCCAGGCCGCGTACCGGGTCGGTGATTCGATGACCACCATCATCACGCCGCTGATGCCGTACTTCCCGCTGATCGTGGTCTTCTGCCAGCGCTATGTGAAGGGCGCCGGCATCGGCACCCTGGTGTCGATCATGCTGCCGTACTCGGCGGCGCTGGCGGTGCTGTGGACGCTGTTCCTGCTCGGCTTCTGGGCCCTGGGCATCCCGCTGGGCTTTGATGCCAGCTACGACTACGTGGTCGGCGGCTGAACCAGCCAACTCGGTCCCGGCCGTTGCTGGCCGGGATCACTGGGCACTGGGCCCTTGGCCGCTTGCTGTGCGGTCCGCCGGCTCAGGCCGGGGCGGTTGATCCGGTTGGAGTTGCCGCGCTCGCCGCTTGTGCAGGCTTATCCGCGGTCGCGCTGCTGGCGGGATCTTGACCGGGACGATCGTTGCCGAACAGCGCCGCCGGCAGGTCACTGAAGACCGCCGCCAGATGCGGCAGGAAACCACGGTGGGCACTGCTCTTGCGCCAGAACATGGCGATCTGCCGGCTCGGCGGCGGCGATTTGAACCTGAGCAGCCGGATGTCATCGGATACCGGCACCGGGGCACTCACCGCCAATGCCGGCAGCAACGTGATGCCGACGCCGGCGGCGACCATCTGCCGCAGTGTCTCCAGGCTGGTGGCGCGGAAGCCGTCGCGTTCGCCGGCACCGGCCAGGTGGCATACCGACAGCGCCTGTTCGCGCAGGCAGTGGCCGTCCTCAAGCAGCAGCACGTTTTCCTCGTGCAGGGCGCTGAGCGCCAGCGGCCGGTCGTGATTGGCGAGCCGGTGGTCGGCAGGCACGGCGAGCAGGAAGGGTTCTTCGAACAGGAACTGCGCATGCAACTGCGGGTGCTCCACCGGCAGCGCCAGGATGGCGGCATCCAGCTCCCCGGCCAGCAGCATCTGCGCGATGTCCGCGGATTTGTCTTCCACCAGCAACAGCTCCAGGCGCGGGAACCGACGACGTACCTTGTGCACCACATGCGGCAGCAGGTACGGGCCCAGGGTTGGGAACAGGCCCAGGCGCAGGCTGCCGGCCTCCGGATCGTGGTGGCTCCTGGCGATCTGCCGGATCTGCCCGGTTTCGCGCAGGATCGAGCGGGCGCGTTCGACGATGCGCTCGCCCACGGCGGTGACCAGGATCTGGCGCGGATGGCGCTCGACCAGCTCCACGCCCAGATCCTCCTCCAATTTGCGGATCTGGGTCGACAGGGTTGGCTGGCTGACGTGGCAGGCCTCGGCGGCGCGGCCAAAATGGCGGTGTTCGGCCAGGGCCACCAGGTATTGCAGGTCGCGCAGGTTCATGACGATGCCCGGTGATAGGTCAGCTTGATTGCCGGCATTGTAACCATGCTGGCTGCCTATCACCGATGCCGGCGATAATGGCCGCGGCCTGGCTGGGCCAGGCGCCAACTGCGGCGGCTGCCGGATGCGCATCGGCGCAATCATCGTTCGTTCCGGGCGACCGCCGAGCCGCGCCGTGCCGGTTCCGGAGCATACGGGTTAGAATTGCTTTTTCCCGGCGGGTTGTCATGACACCACTTATTTTCGTCACTGGCGGCGTTGTTTCCTCCCTGGGCAAGGGCATTGCGGGCGCCTCCCTGGCGGCCCTGCTGGAAGCGCGCGGCCTGCGTGTGACCCTGATGAAACTGGACCCTTACATCAACGTCGATCCGGGCACGATGAGCCCATATCAGCATGGTGAGGTCTATGTTCTGGACGATGGTTCGGAGACCGATCTGGACCTGGGCCATTACGAGCGCTTCGTGCGCACGCGCCTGAGCCGGCGCAATGCCGTCACCACCGGCCGCATCTACGCCAATGTCCTGCGCAAGGAGCGCCGCGGCGACTACCTGGGCGCGACCGTGCAGGTGATCCCGCACATCACCGACGAGATCAAGCGCCATATCGACGAGGCCACGGCCGGCTATGACGTCGGCCTGATCGAGATCGGTGGCACGGTGGGCGACATCGAGTCGCTGCCGTTCCTGGAGGCGATCCGCCAGTTGCGCATCGAGCGCGGCGCGGAGAAGACCTTGTTCATGCACCTGACCCTGGTGCCCTATCTGAAGGCCGCCGGCGAGCTGAAGACCAAGCCGACCCAGCATTCGGTCAAGGAATTGCGCTCGATCGGCATCCAGCCCGACATCCTGCTGTGCCGCTCCGAACAGCTTCTGCCCGACAGCGAGCGGCGCAAGATCGCCCTGTTCACCAACGTGCCGGAAAAGGCGGTGATCAATTCGGTCGACCTGCCCAACATCTACCGCATCCCGCTGTGGTTCCATGCCCAGGGCCTGGAGATGCTGGTGCTGGAGCGCTTCGGCCTGACCGCCAAGGCGCACGAAGCCGATCTGAGCGAATGGGAACAGGTGGTGGAGGCCTACGAGCATCCGCGCGAAACCCTGACCATCGCCATCGTCGGCAAATATGTCGAGCACAAGGACGCCTACAAGTCGATCGGCGAGGCGCTGACCCACGCCGGCATGAAGAAGGGCGTGCGCGTGGATCCGCGCTGGATCGAGGCGGCCGAGATCGAACGCCAGGGCACCAGCTTGCTGGCCGGGGTCGACGGCATCCTGGTCCCCGGCGGCTTTGGCGAGCGCGGATTCGAGGGCAAGGTGCTGGCCGCGCAGTACGCGCGCGAGCAGGGCGTTCCCTACTTCGGCATCTGCTACGGCATGCATGCCGCGGTGGTCGAGTTCGCGCGCAATGTCGCCGGCCTGACCGATGCCAACAGCACCGAGAATGACGCGGGTACCGAACATCCGGTGATCGCGCTGATCACCGAATGGAAGGACGCCACCGGCCGCGTCGAGCGCCGGGATGAGAGCTCGGACAAGGGCGGCACCATGCGCCTGGGCGCGCAGGAAGCGCAACTGCGGCCCGGCTCGCTGGTGCACCGCATGTACGGTGTGGAACGGATCAGCGAGCGCCACCGTCATCGCTACGAGTTCAACGACCGCTACCGCGAGCGGCTGGAAAATCTCGGCATGGTGATGAGCGGCGTGTCGATGGACGACAGCCTGGTCGAGATCATCGAACTGGCCGACCATCCCTGGTTCCTGGCCTGCCAGGCGCATCCCGAGTTCACCTCGACGCCGCGCGATGGCCATCCGCTGTTCATCGGTTTCATCCGCGCCGCGCGCCAGCAGCGCAGCCGGCACATGACCCAGGTCGGCCAGCATGATGCGCACGCGGCCGCCAGCCAGAAGGAAACGGCATGAGCATGGATCTTTGCGGTTTCAGCGTCGGTGCCGACCAGCCCCTGTTCCTGATCGCCGGGCCCTGCGTGGTCGAATCCGAGCAGTTGCAGCTCGACGTTGCCGGCCAGTTGAAGCAGATCACCTCGGCCGTGGGCATCAACTTCATCTTCAAATCCAGCTTCGACAAGGCCAACCGCACGTCCGGCAGCAGCTATCGCGGCCCGGGCATCGAGGAAGGTCTGCGTGTGCTGGCCGAAGTGCGCCGCCAGATCGGTGTGCCGGTGCTCACCGACGTGCACGAATACACGCCGATGGACGAAGTCGCGGCGGTTGTCGATGTACTGCAGACGCCGGCCTTCCTGGTCCGGCAGACCGATTTCATCACCCGGGTGTGTTCGGCCGGCAAGCCGGTGAACATCAAGAAGGGCCAGTTCCTGTCGCCCTGGGACATGAAACCGGTGGTGGAGAAGGCCAGGGCCACCGGCAACGAGCAGATCATGGTCTGCGAGCGTGGCGCCAGCTTCGGTTACAACAACCTGGTTTCGGACATGCGCTCGCTGGCGGTGATGCGCGATACCGGTTGCCCGGTGGTGTTCGACGCCACGCACTCGGTGCAGCTTCCGGGCGGGCAGGGCAGCTCCAGCGGCGGCCAGCGCGAGTTTGTGCCGGTGCTGGCGCGGGCCGCGGTCGCCGTCGGCGTCGCCGGCGTGTTCATGGAAACCCATCCCGATCCGGACAAGGCCCTGTCCGACGGCCCCAACGCCTGGCCGCTGGCGCGCATGCGGGAACTGCTGGAAACCCTGCTCGAGTTCGACCGGGTGGCCAAGCGGCATCCGGACTGAGGCGCCGGTGCCCTGGCCTGGTGTCCCGTGTTTGCGATGCCACCAGCCCCACGGTGCGGCGTTGTCGCCACGCGGGCCAGCGCATCCCCCCGAGTGCACGCGCCCGATGATTCCATTCGCTGCCGGTCCCTGCCTGATGGTCGGCCGCATTTTCCATTGATCAACTGCAGGATGACACTTGAATGACCACGATCGCCCGCATCCACGCCCGCGAAATTCTCGACAGCCGCGGCAATCCCACGCTTGAAGCCGAAGTGACCCTGGAAAGCGGCGCCACCGGCCGTGCCGCGGTGCCGTCCGGCGCCTCCACCGGCGCCCGCGAAGCGGTGGAACTGCGCGATGGCGATGCCGGCCGCTATCTGGGCAAGGGCGTGTGCAAGGCGGTGGCCAACGTCAACGGCCGCATCGCCGACTTGCTGGAAGGTGTCGATGCCGCCGACCAGCGCAGCCTGGACGAACAGCTCATCGCCCTGGACGGCACCGCCAACAAGGCCAACCTCGGCGCCAATGCCCTGCTCGGCGTATCGATGGCGGCAGCGCATGCCGTCGCTGCCGGCAAGGGCGTGGCGCTGTGGCAGCACCTGCTGGAAAACCGCGAGGCGGTGCTGCCGGTGCCGATGATGAACATCATCAACGGCGGCGCCCATGCCGACAACAACGTCGACATGCAGGAGTTCATGATCCTGCCGGTGGGCTTTGACCGGTTCAGCGAGGCCCTGCGCTGCGGCGCCGAGATCTTCCATGCCCTGCGTTCGGTGCTGCGCCAGCGGGGGCTGAATACGGCGGTCGGCGATGAGGGCGGTTTTGCGCCGGACCTGAAATCCAACGAGGAAGCGATCGAGGTCATCCTCAAGGCGATCGACGATGCCGGCTACCGCGCCGGCAGCCAGGTGCTGCTGGGCCTGGATGTGGCCAGCTCGGAGTTCTACCGCGATGGCCGTTACCACCTGGCCGGTGAGGGCCGGACGCTGGACGCCGACGGCTTCGTCGGGCTGATGGCCGACTGGTGCGAGCGCTACCCGATCGTCAGCATCGAGGACGGCCTGGCCGAGGACGACTGGGCCGGCTGGAAGCAGCTCACCGAGCGCCTGGGCAGCCGGGTGCAGCTGGTCGGCGACGACCTGTTCGCCACCAACCCGAAGATTCTGCGCGAGGGCATCGAGAAGGTCATCGCCAATGCCATCCTGGTCAAGGTCAACCAGATCGGCACCCTGACCGAGACCTTCGACGCCATCGCCATGGCCCAGGCGGCCGGCTACGCACAGGTGATTTCGCACCGTTCCGGCGAAACCGAGGACACCACCATCGCCGACCTGGCGGTGGCGACCACGGCAACCCAGATCAAGACCGGCTCGCTGTGCCGCAGCGACCGGGTCGCCAAGTACAACCAGTTGTTGCGCATCGAGGAGGCGCTGGCCGGCAAGGCCCGCTATGCCGGCCGCAATGCCTTCACCAGCCTGGCCCGGGTGCCGGGCTGACCTGCCACGCCGCCTTTGTCGCAGTCTGTCGGCATGGTCCGCATCCTGGCGCTCATCCTGCTGCTGCTGATCATCGCCCTGCAGTTGCGCCTGTGGGGCGGTGACGGCCAGGTGCGCATCGTCGAGCTGGAGGCGGCCATCGCCACCCAGCAGGCCGAGAACGAGCACCTGCGCCTGCGCAATGCCGCGCTCCAGGCCGAGGTCATCAACCTCAAGGAAGGCCATGAGGCAATCGAGGAGCGGGCCCGGGCCGAACTCGGGCTGATTGCTGCCGACGAAATCTTCTACCACGTCATTGATGGCCGGCCCGACCAGGATGGCGATGGCGATGGCGATGCCGATGCCGATGGCAAACGCGAGCCAGGGCCGGAGCGTTCGCGATGACCTGGGTGGTGGTTCCCGCCGCCGGCCGTGGCCTGCGCGCGCGTGCTGTCGCCAATGTCGATGCTGCCAACGCCGGTCTCGATGATCTGCCCAAGCAATACCAGCCGCTGGCCGGAAAGCCGATGCTGCAGTGGACCCTGGAGCGCCTGCTCGGCCATCCCGCCATCACCGGGGTGATGGTGGCGCTGGCCGCCGACGATCGGCACTGGCCGGGCTGGCAGCAACTGCTGGGCAAGCCGGTGTTGACCACCACCGGCGCCGATGATCGCGCCGGCTCGGTGCGTGCCGGGCTGACCGCTCTTGCCGCTTTGCCGCTGCCGGTCGCTGCCGAAGACTGGGTGTTGGTGCACGACGCCGCCCGGCCCTGTGTCAGCGCCAGCGAAATCGATGATCTGTTCCGTCTGGGCCGGGACGACGAGGTCGGCGCGTTGCTGGCCCTGCCGGTGACCGACAGCCTGAAACAGGCCGATGACCATGGCCGATCCTTGGCCAACCTGCCGCGCGAGCGTGCCTGGCGTGCATTGACGCCGCAGCTCTTTCGCTTGGGCGAGCTGGCCGCGGCCCTGGACCAGGCCCGCGCCGAGGGCGCCGTCATCACCGACGAGGCCAGTGCCTTCGAGCGCCTGGGTCGGCATCCACGGCTGGTGCCGGGCAGCGCCAACAACATCAAGGTCACACGGGCCGAGGATTTCGCGCTCGCGCAATGGTTGCTGGCGCGGCTGTGATCACGCGGCAGGGCGTTGTTGCCCGCTCATTGGCCGCTCATTGCGCGGTCGACCGGTCGCGCTGCAATACACTGGCCGGCGCCTCCCGTCCCTCTTCCCGTCTTGCAGGTAGCCATGAACCATCCACGTATCGGCCAGGGCTTTGATGTCCATGCCTTCGGTCCCGGCGACCATGTCGTCGTCGGCGGTGTCCGCATTCCCCATGATCAGGGCCTGCTTGCCCACTCCGACGGCGATGTCGTGATCCACGCCTTGTGTGACGCCATCTTCGGCGCACTGGCATTGGGCGACATCGGCAAGCATTTCCCGCCGACTGATCCGCGCTGGCGTGATGCCGACAGCCGCCAATTCCTGCGCCGCGCGCGCCAGCTTGCCGCCGAGGCCGACTACCGCATCGGCAATGCCGATGTCACCGTCATCTGCGAGCGCCCGCGCATCGCGCCGCATGTCGCGGCGATGCGCGCCAGCCTGGCGTCGGACCTGAGCATCGGCCTGGAAACGGTCAGCGTGAAGGCGACCACCAGCGAAGGCCTGGGTTTCACCGGCCGCGAGGAAGGAATCGCCGCCATGGCCGTGGTCATGCTGGTGCCGTTGAAGTGAGGGCCGGGCGCCGGCAGCGATGAAACGCAGCGACTTTGCCTACCAGTTGCCGGCCGAGCTGATCGCGCAGGCGCCACTGCCCGAGCGCAGCGCCTCACGCTTGCTGGAGCTGCCGGCCACCGGTCGCTGCCAGGACCGTGACATGCGCGAGCTGCCGGCGTTGCTGGCGGCCGGTGACCTGCTCGTGTTCAACGATACCCGGGTGCTGCCGGCGCGCCTGTTTGCGCGCAAGGCCACCGGCGGCCGGGCCGAGATCCTGATCGAGCGTGTCACCGGTCCGTTCCAGGTCCGCGCCATGCTCGGGGTGAGCAAGAAGCCGCGGCCCGGCGACCGGCTGGCCTTGACCGACGGCAGCGGCGTGCAGGTGACCGGACGCGACGGCGGTTTCTTCGATCTGGTGTTCGACAGCGACCTGCCGCTGGCGCAGCGGCTGGAAAACCTGGGCAGCATGCCCTTGCCGCCGTACATCAACCGGCCGGCCGATGCCGGCGATGAGCAGCGCTACCAGACCGTGTTCGCGCGCGAACCCGGAGCCGTGGCCGCGCCCACCGCCGGGCTGCATTTTGATGGCGCGCTGCTGGCAGCGCTGCGCGATTGCGGCATCGAGCTGGGCCATGTCACCTTGCATGTCGGTGCCGGCACCTTCCAGCCGGTGCGCGCCGATGACATCCGCGAACACCGCATGCACAGCGAGTGGATCAATGTCGGCGCTGACCTGTGCGCACAGATCGCCCAGACCCGGGCGCGTGGCGGCCGTGTCGTGGCGGTCGGCACCACGGTGGTGCGCGCGCTGGAGAGTGCCCGCCAGGGCGGCGAGGGGATCTCGCCCTACGCCGGCGAGACCAACATCTTCATCTTCCCCGGCTATCGCTTCGCCAGCGTCGATGCCCTGGTCACCAATTTCCACCTGCCCGAGTCGACCCTGCTGATGCTGGTCAGCGCCTTCGCCGGCCGCGAGCGGGTGCTGGCGGCCTACCGCCACGCCGTGCGCTCGCGTTACCGTTTCTTCTCCTACGGCGACGCCATGCTGGTCTGGCGCCGGCAGGACTGAGGCCGGCCAGTCCGGATGCGCCTGACGGCAGCTTCAGGTGACCACGTTGCTGGCCATCCCGGGCCATTGCGTCCGCGACTGGGCCGGTCTATGCCGACGCGCTCAGGCCGGCTGCGGCGCTGCGGCGCGGTTGGCGTCGGCGCTCCTTGAGCGTCCTCCTGCCCCGGCTTTCCTGGCGGCGCGGGCGCGGGATTTGTTTTCCGGATCGGCCATGTGCAGGCGGCGGAACGACGCCAGTGAATCGTCCATGATCTCCATCCACGGCCGTGCCAGCGGCGGCGCCTTGCTGCCGGTCAGCACCGAGCGGTAGCACTGGTTGCGGTAGCCCATGATGTCGCGGCGCTTGTCGGCCTGCCAGCGCTTGAACAGCGCGGCCTGGGCGTCGATGTCAAAGCGCGGATAGTCGGTCGGCGCAAGCAGGTCGCGGACGTAGGCGGCCTGGAAGTCGATATCGTCATCGGCGCCGTCAAGCTTGGCTTCCAGTTGGCGCCAGCGGCCGATGTCGGCAGCGCGCGCTTGCCTTTCAGGCAGGGCGATGCCGCCCATGATGAGGTCGCGCAGGTACCAGGCCTGGGCGTCGAACATGTTGAAGGTGAAGTACTGGTCCTGCATGCCCAGGTACATCAGTTCGGGCTGTTGCTGGAACACGATGCCCTTGTACAGACCGTCCGGATACATCCGGTTATTGGTCTGCAGACGCAATTGGTCGGGCAGAAACGGGAAGTGGTGCTGGTAGCCGGTGCACAGGACGATGGCATCGATTTCCTCGCTGCTGCCGTCCTTGAAATGGGCGACGTTGCCGTCCACGCGGGTCAGCAGGGGCCGCTCGCGGAAGCCTTCGGGCCAGTCATGACCCATCGGCGCGCTGCGGTAGCTGAAAGTGATCGAACGGGCGCCGTACTTGAAGCATTGCGTGCCGATGTCCTCGGCCGAGTAGCTGCTGCCGACCAGCAACAGGCGCTTGTCGCGGAACTCGCAGGCATCGCGGAAATCATGGGCATGCAGGACCCGGCCCTGGAAGTTCTCGACGCCCTGGAAGTAGGGCACGTTCGGGGTCGAGAAATGACCACTGGCGACGATGACATGGTCGAACTGCTCGGTTTCAAGCTGGTCGTGTTCGTGGTCCATGACCGTGACCGAGAACTTCCGGCTGTCAGGACACCACTGGACCCAACGCACCGGGGTGTTGAAGCGGATGTACTGGCGCACGTTGCTGCGTTCCACCCGGCCCATGATGTAGTCCAGCAACACCTCGCGCGGCGGGTAGGACGGAATCTGCTGGCCGAAGTGTTCCTCGAACGAATAGTCGGCGAATTCCAGGCACTCCTTCGGGCCGTTCGACCACAGGTAGCGATACATGCTGCCGTGGACGGGTTCGCCGTACTTGTCCAGGCCGGTGCGCCAGGTGTAGTTCCACATGCCGCCCCAGTCGGCCTGCTTTTCGTAGCAGACGATTTCCGGAATGTTGCGGACACCGGCCTTGCGGGCCGATTCGAAAGCGCGCAGTTGCGCAAGGCCGCTGGGTCCGGCGCCGATGATGGCTATTCGTTTAGTCAATTGATTTCCTTGTGTTGGGGTGGGTTTGAAGAGGATCGGCAGTGGCCGGTCCGGCATCGGCCCTGATCGCCGGCAGGGCCAGGTACAGGGTCATGGCATTGCTGGCGATCGGCCGGAAGCCGTGTTCGCGGTAGAAGCGCGCGGCACCGGCATTGAGGACATCGGCGATCAGGGCACGGATGCCCAACGCACGCATCTGCAGGCAACGGGCCACGGCCGCTGCCAGCAACAGGCGGCCGTGGCCGCGGCCCTGAAACTGGTGCGCCACCGCCAGCTTTGCCAGCCTTACCGCTGCTGCCGGGGAGGCATCGATCGGCTGCACGGTCGCCGGTGCCAGGGTGTAGAAGCCGATGATCTGCCCGGGATCGTCCAGGCCGCTGTCGGTCAGCACGTGGGTGGTCGACAGGCCTTCCCGGGAATGCCGGTCGGCGCGTTGCTGCAGGAAGGCATCGACCCGCGGCTCGCCGCAGTCGAACCCGGCGCAGTCGTGCTGATGCGGTTGCAGGCGCTGCAGGCGCAGCGTGCTCAAGGCACGCCGGTGAGTTGTTCGAGCGCTTCGGTGAGCCTGGAGTTGAGCTCCAGCGGCCGGTTCAGGGCCCGGATGAAGCGCTGGGATTCTGCCGGCGAAAGCATCACGGCCTCGGCGGCCAGGACATCGCGGGCCTCGCGCAGGGCGGCGGAGCGGACGAAGGCGGAGACGCGCATGCCGCGCAGCCGGGCGGCTTGTTCAAGCAGGGCCTTGTCGTGCGCTCCCAGGCGCAGGTCCAAGCGTGCGTCGGAGGTTTTCTGGGTGCCTTGTGATACGGGTGAAGCGGGAATCATGTACGGCATACTACCGTACAAACCGCCCACTTGCCAGTGCGCAGGCCTGTGTCCAGCCGGCAACCACGGCTCCGGGCATGAAAAAGCAGCGCTGTTGTGAAGCGGGCATTGACGACCGGAGCGGGCCGGCACGCCCTATCGACGGGGCCGGTTCGCTTGAGGCGTTCTCTGGCTGGACTGAGATCACAGATGCCAGGGCGGGGCGCTGGCAGGCAGCGCCGCAGTTGCCCGGAAATTCTTCACTGGCCGGACGGCAGCGGCCGTGATCCGGCGGCTTGCGGCTGGCTGCCGGTCTGGTTGTCCGCCGTGCATCGAGCAGCGCCGGCCATGGCGGCAGCGACCGGCGGCGTGTTCAGGCCAGCAAGGCCAGCGAAATGCTGGCGATTGCTGCGCCAATGGCGGCCGCAGCCAGGACATCGGACGGATAGTGCATGCCCAGGGCGATGCGTGAGATCGCAATCAGGCTGCTCAGCGGCAGCAGCAGCCAGGCCAGGGCGGGCGCATAGTGCAAGGCCACCAGGGTCAGGCTGACCGCATGCAGGGTGTGGCCGGAGGGAAAACTGAACTCGTCCAGCGGCCGTATCCGGGCGATCACCTGGTGATGGCTGCGGAATGGCCGCGGCCGGCGGATGCTGTCCTTGAGCAGCCGGTACAGGCCGGCGACAAACAGCGCTACCAGGCCCAGGTGCAGCGCAGCCTGTGGCCCTTGATCGCCACCGAACAGCGCCATCGCCAGGATCAACCCGTACCAGACCATGCCATCGCCCAGGCGGCTGGCCAGGCGCAGCACGGAAAGGATCGGCCGCCGCCGTGCCAGGCGGTTCATCGCCAGGGTCAGACGCAGGTCGGGATTGGCGAGCACGCGGGTTTTCATTGGTGGGTCCGGGGCGGCGAAAGCAGGGGATCGGTTTGGAACGGGCCGGCGCCCAGGCTGACGGTGGGCGCGCCTGGGGCCAGACCGGGAGTGACGGCACCGCCGCGCGCTGGCGGGCGCTGCCCGGGGCCGGGCGCGCCGCTGACGATCAGGCGCTGGAACAGGGCGACATGATTGGCGGCAATGTCGTTGTCGGCGGCGGCCTGGCACATCTGCTGGCGGGCGCGGGCGCCGATGGTCTGGCGCAGCGGCCGGTCCAAGGCCAGCTCCAGCGCGGCATCGATGAAGGCATCGGCGCAGGCATCGCCATCGGCATCAGCCATTGCGGCAACCGCTCCGTGGGCGCTGTTGGCGCTGCGCTCGGGGCCGGTCACGGGCACCGGGCAGGGAATGGCCCGGCCCAGGTCTGCGCTCTGGATATGCTGGCCGGCAGCGCCATAGGCGTAGGCGACCACGGCCAGACCGGAGGCCATGGCTTCCATGGTGACATTGCCGAAGGTCTCGCTCAGGCTCGGGAACAGGAACACGTCGGCGCTGGCGTAGTGCCGTGCCAGGTCATCGCCGACCAGGGTGCCGGTAAACAGGATCTCAGGGTTCTCGCGCTGCAGGCGTTCACGCTCGGGGCCGTCGCCAACCACCACCAGACGGGCACCGGGACGCTGGCTGTTGATCGCGTGCCAGCTATGCAGGAGCAGGTCCAGGTTCTTTTCCGGTGCCAGGCGGCCGACATGGATGATCGCCGGTTCGTCCTCGGCCACGCCCCAGGAGCGGCGCAGCGCCGGGTCGCGATGGGCCGGGCTGAAGCGGCGGGTATCGACGCTGCGGCCGATCAGGGTGACATGCCTGAAACCGCGCTGGGCCAGTTGCCCGGCGAGCTCGCGGGTCGGCACCACGGTGGCCTGGGCGCTGTTGTGGAAGCGGCGCAGCCAGCTCTGCGCCAAGGGCGTCAGCAGGCCCAGCCCGTAATGGCCCAGGTAATCGTCGAAGCGGGTGTGGTAGCCGGTGACCACCGGAATGGCCAGTGAGCGCGCGGCCCGTTGCGCGGCCCAGCCCAGTGGCCCTTCGGTGGCGATGTAGACGGCATCGGGCCGTTGCTGGCGCCAGCAACGGCGGATGCTGCCGGTCGCCGGCCAGCCAAAGTGCAGGCCCGGATAGCGCGGCAGACGGCAGCCGGGAAGCAGCAGTTCGTGCAGTTGGCTGTTGCTGCCGTTGGCGCCGGTGCCGGAAAAGCTGTCGGTGTTGAGCCGCTTCGCGGCACCTGCGACTGCCGTGGCTTTCCTGTCTGTCGCCGGTTTGGTTGTCGCCGTCGATGCCGTGTCGTCATCGGGCAGCGTTCCGGCAGCCGGCCGCGGCCGTACCACGCTGACCTGATGACCCAGTTGCGTCAGGCTGCTGGCCAGTGAGGCCAGGGTCAAGGCAACGCCGTTGATCTGCGGTGGCCAGGTTTCAGTTACCAAAGTGATGCGCATCGGTCTGCCTCGTTTTGCCGCCAGCATAGGCAGCGGCGATGGCCGCCCGGTGACGGTGTCATGGCAGAACGGTGACGTGATGCCGGCCCGGTGCGGGCGAGTCGGCGCGGCTGGCGAAGCCGCTGTCTGCGGCGCGCACACCTTCACGGCGCGGTGCTGGACGGGGCTTTCAGTCGGCGCCGTGCGCTGCCGTCGTGGCGCGCTGCCTGAGGCTTTGGCGTTGCAGGTACAGGTCCATCAGGATGCCCTCGCGCATGGCCGTCGGGCACACGCTCATGCGCGTCAGGCCCAGGGTCTGGAACGCGGCTTCCAGTACCACCAGGCCGCCGGCAATCACCGCGCTGCGGTGCTTGCTCAGGCCGGGCAGGTCGATGGCGCGGATCTGCCCGGCCTTGAGCAGGGCGCGGCGGATGCGTGCCAGCAGTTCCGGGGTGATCTCGCCGTTGGACCAGCCGGTCGCGCTGCCGATCTTGCCGATCGCCCGCACCGTGCCCGACGAGCCGACCGCTTGCTGCCAGCCCAGTTGCCGGAACTGGGCCGCCATCGGCGTCAGCGTGGTGACCGTCTGGCCGATGCCCGCAAGGTAATTGTCTGCGCTGATCCGGCCGTCGGGAAACCAGGCCATGGTGGTCGCCACCGAGCCCATCTGGCGGCTGTGGCTGACCAGGCCCGGTCCGGGTTGGCCGGGCACCGGCGAGGGCTGGCCCGGATCGATGATGAACTCGGTCGAGCCGCCGCCGATGTCGATCAGCAACCGTGGCTGGCCGGTGTCGGCCATGCCCTGGCGCACACCCAGCCAGATCAGCCGGGCTTCCTCGTCACCGTCCACGACTTCAATCCGGTAGCCCAGGGCCCGTTCGGCAGCGGCCTGGAAGTCCTCGCGCTCGCGCATCCGCCGGAAGGTGTTGGTGGCCACCACGCGTACCCGGTCGGCGGGCAGGCCGGCCAGGTGGCGACGCAGCCGGCGCAGGCAATCCAGGGCTTCGCGACGCTTGCCTGCAGCCAGCGTGCCATCGGGCCGCAAGCCGGCGGCCAGGCGCACGCTGTCGCGTTCGCGCCGCAGCGGCCGCAGCACGCCGTGGCGGACGTCACCCTGCAGCAGGTGGAAGCTGTTCGAGCCCAGGTCCACGGCGGCCAGCAGGTCACCATCGTCGATCGGCATACGCGGATGTTCGGCAGCGGCGGGCGGTCCTGCCCCGGGGCCGGGCATTGTAGCCGGCCCGGCCATGGCGGCCGGTTACAATGCCCTGATGACTCAGACATTGCCCAAGATTCATGCCCGGCGGGATCTGGATCCGACCGGGCGCATGCAGATCGAGGAAATCGACCTGGAGTTCGCCAACGGCCAGCGCCGCACCTTCGAACGGGTGCGCTCGCGCGGCCTGGGTGCGGTCATCATCGTGCCGATGCGCGATGACGACACCGTGCTGCTGGTGCGCGAATACGCCGCCGGCCTGCATCATTACGAGCTCGGCCTGCCGAGCGGCCGGCTCGACCCGGGCGAGACCGCGCTGGTGGCGGCCAACCGCGAGATGAAGGAAGAGATCGGCTTCGGCGCCGGCCAGTTGACCGCGCTGACGACTTTGGCGCTGGCACCCTCGTACATGGCCCATCGCACCCAGGTGGTGCTGGCGCGCTCGCTGTATCCGGAGAAGCTGCCCGGCGACGAGCCGGAGGAACTGGAAGTGGTGCCGTGGCGACTGGATCGCCTCAACGAGCTGATCGGCCACCCGGCCTGCAATGACGGCCGCACCCTGGCGGCGCTGTTCATTGCCCGCGAATACCTGGCCAAGCGCTGGCAGCCGCCGACGCAGGGCGCGAAATGAAGACGCCGATCGATACCGCCCGGGTTCTGGCGCTGGCCGGTCAGGCCGGCGAGGCGATCATGGCCATCTACCGGCGTGACTTCCAGGTCGAGATCAAGGACGACCGTTCGCCGATGACCGAGGCCGACCTGGCCGCGCACCGAATCCTGGTCGAGGGTCTGACCGCCCTGCAACCGGGTTTGCCGGTGTTGTCGGAGGAATCGGCCGGTGCCGTGCCGACCGCCGAGCAGCGCGGATGGCAGCGTTACTGGCTGGTGGATCCGCTCGATGGCACGCGCGAATTCATCAAGCGCAACGACGAGTTCACGGTCAATATTGCCCTGGTCGAGGATGGCCGAGCGGTGTTCGGCCTGATCCATGCACCGGCTCTGGGCGAGACCGGCTGGGGTCAACTGGGCGAGGCCGCCGGCGCCTGGTGGCAAGGCGACGGCGAGGCGCAGGCGATCCGGGCGCGGCAAGCGCCGGCGGTGCCGACGGTCACCATCAGCCGCTCGCACGCCAGCGCGGCCACGGTCGCCGTGCTCGATGCCCTGGGCGAACACCAGACCCTGCGTGCCGGCTCGGCGCTGAAGTTCCTGCGCCTGGCACAGGGCGAGGCCGATCTGTATCCGCGCCTGGGACCGACCAGTGAATGGGATACCGCTGCCGGCCAGTGCCTGCTGGAAGCAGCCGGCGGTGAATTGCTGGCGCCCGATGGCCGGCCATTCCGCTACAACCAGCGCGACACCCTGCTCAATGGCGCTTTCCTGGCCGTGGCCGATCCGCAGGCCGGCTGGCAGGCGCGCCTGGGGCCGACCTTCCGGGCCCTGGCCGGACAGCCCTCGTGAGCCGTCAGTCGGATCCAGCTCGCGCTGAAGCTGGCATTGCGCGCGTGGCGAGCTCAAAAGATCCGGCCGCGCTTGAGCATCCGGCCGACAGCATCGAGCGCCTGCTGGCGATCATGGCCCGGCTGCGCGATCCGCAGGGCGGCTGCCCCTGGGACCTGGAACAGGATTTCGACAGCATCCTCGCCTACACCATCGAGGAAGCCTACGAGGTCGCCGACGCCATCGACCGCAAGGATTATTCCGACCTGCGCGGGGAACTGGGCGACCTGCTGCTGCAGGTCGTGTTCCACGCCCGCATGGCCGAAGAAGCCGGGCATTTCGATTTTCGGCAGGTGGCGCAGTCGATCAGCGACAAGATGGTGCGCCGGCATCCGCATGTCTTCGGCGATGAGCACCACGCCGATGCCGATGCCCAGACCGTGGCCTGGGAACAGATCAAGCAGGCCGAGCGCGCTGAACGTGATTCCGGTGCCGCGCCCGACGACAGTGCCCTGGCCGGCATTGCCCGCGGCCTGCCCGAGTGGCAGCGTGCCGCCAAGCTGCTCGGTCGGGCGGCGCGGACCGGCTTTGACTGGCCAGACGCAGAACCGGTGCTGGCCAAGCTGGCCGAGGAGCTGGATGAGGTCCGCGCTGTGCTCGCCGACGATGGCGATCCGGAGCGCCTGACCGACGAGGTCGGCGATGTGCTGTTCGTGGCGATCAACCTGGCCCGGCGCACCGGCGTTGATCCCTCCCGCGCGTTGCGCCAGGCCAATGCCAAGTTCGAGCGCCGGTTCCGGGCCATGGAACGTCTGGCCGATGCCGCCGGCAGCGCCTTCGACGAGCTGGATCTGGCGGCACAGGAAGCGCTGTGGCAACAGGTCAAGGCGGCTGCGCAATGAGGCCCTTGACTGATGCCGTCTTCGCTGGCGCCGGCTCTCGGCACTGGGCCAGGCTGCCGGCATGACCCGACCCACGCGCAAGGCCAGCACCGCCTTCGTCTGCTCGGAGTGTGGCGCGGATTTCAGCAAGTGGCAGGGCCAGTGCGGCGAGTGCGGGGCCTGGAACACGATCAGCGAGATCGTGCTGGCACCGGCCAGCCGGCGCAGCCGCGGCGCCGGCAGCCGTACCGGTGGCAGCGGCTGGACCGGCGCCAGTGACAACCAGATTGTCGACCTGTCCCAGGTCAGCGACCAGGAACAGGAGCGCACCCGGACCGGCATCGGCGAGCTCGACCGGGTGCTCGGCGGCGGCCTGGTGGCCGGCTCGGTGGTGCTGATCGGCGGTGATCCGGGCATCGGCAAATCCACCCTGCTGCTGCAGATGGTGGCTGCCGTCGGCAAGCACCTGACCGGCCTGTACATTACCGGTGAGGAATCGCTGGCCCAGGTCGCGGCCCGTGGCCGGCGCCTGGATCTGGAACTGGCCGGGCTGCGCTGCCTGGCCGAAACCCATGTCGAGCGCATCGTGCAACTGATCGCCACCGAAAAGCCCGGTGTCGTGGTCATCGACTCGATCCAGACCATGTATGCCGAGGCCGTGACCTCGGCACCCGGTTCGGTCAGCCAGGTGCGCGAGAGCGCCGCCCTGCTGGTGCGCGCGGCCAAGGCCACCGGCACCATCGTGTTCCTGGTTGGCCATGTCACCAAGGAAGGCGGCATCGCCGGCCCGCGCGTGCTCGAGCACATGGTCGATGCGGTGCTGTATTTCGAGGGCGAGAGCGGCAGCCGCTACCGGGTGCTGCGCGCGTTCAAGAACCGCTTCGGCGCGGTCAACGAGCTGGGTGTGTTCGCCATGGTCGACCGGGGCCTGCGCGAGGTGCCCAACCCCTCGGCGATCTTCCTCAGCGGCAGCAATGCCGAGCGCCCGGGCAGCGCCGTGATGGTGACCCGCGAAGGCACCCGGCCGCTGCTGGTGGAAGTGCAGGCCCTGGTCGACCAGAGCCCGCTGGCCAATCCGCGCCGGGTCGCCCTGGGCCTGGAACAGAACCGGCTGGCGATGCTGCTGGCGGTGCTGCATCGCCATGGCGGCATCGGCGTTTTCGACCAGGATGTGTTCGTCAACATCGTCGGCGGCATCCGTGTCCAGGAAACCGCGGCCGACCTGCCGGTGCTGCTGGCGGTGCTGTCCAGCTTCCGCAACCGGCCGCTGCCGGACAAGCAGGTGGCCTTCGGCGAGATCGGCCTGGCCGGTGAACTGCGGCCGGTGCCCAACGGCGAGGAGCGCCTGCGCGAGGCGGCTACGCATGGTTTCAACCGCGCCATCGTGGCCAAGGCCAACGCGCCGCGAAAGGCGCCGGCGGGCATGAAGGTGTTTGCGGTCGAGCGCCTTGAGGATGCGCTGGCGGCGCTGGACGAGTAGCCGGCAGTCGTCGGTTGTCGGTGCTCGAAACCTGCAGTCCAGAAGCCTGGAAGCCGGAGCTATTCCGGATTGTCGACCCGGCCGTCGTCGCCGCCGCCGCCGGCATCTTCGATCAGCTCCTGGCGCAGGTGCCGGCGCTGGAAATCCAGGGTCTGCGGGTCGGCCTCGAGCAGGGGCTGCAGGAATCGGTGATGGACCTCGCCGGCCTCGGCCACCCGGCCCAGGCCGATCAAGGCCAGGTGGCGATAACGGGCCATCGACAGGGTGGCCAGATCATCGGCGCCCAGTTGCCGCAGATGCTCATCGAGCAGCCGTGCCGACAGTGCTTCGGCCTGCGCGTAACGGCCGGCGCGGCTGACAACGCGCACCTGGGCATGGCGCGCCTGCAGGCTGCGCCGGTGCTGCTCGCCCAGGTCGGCAACCACCACGGCGACAACTTCGTTCACCAGGGCCAGTGCTTCCTGGTGGCGATCCATGCCGGCCAGGATCTCGGCCTTCACCTCCATCGCGTTGAGCGTATCCAGGTGTTCGGCGCCGAGCAGGCGGCGGCGTTGCTCCACCACCGTTTCCAGCAGCGCCAGGGCGTCCGCGTCGCGGCCGGTTCGGCTGTAGGCGTTGCCCAGGTTGAGCATGGCGCGCAGGGTGTTGACGTCGGCGTTGCCCATGGTTTCGGCACGCAGGGCCACGACCCGTTCCAACCACACCAGGGCATCCTCGGCGCGGCCCAGATGCAGCAGGTTGTTGGCCAGGTTGTTCATCACCCGCAGGGTGTGCGGGTGGCGCTGGCCGTAACGGCTTTGCAGTACCGCCAGCAGGTGTTCGTTGACCGCCAGCGCCTCTTCGGTGCGGCCGAGCGAGCCCAGGGCGGCGGCGACATTGCTCTGCGTGCGCAGGTGGCGCGGTGAACCGTCCTCGTACAGCACCACCGCCTGGCGGAAGTAGTCCAGGGCCTGCTCCAGTTGTTGGGAACGGGCGTGGACATAGCCCAGGGTGCTCAGCGCGCGGGCACGCATCAGCCGCTCGTCGCCGTGGCTGGCGTCACCGCTGGCGCTGAAGGCCAGGGCATCATTGGCGATCTCGCGCGCCTGTTCCGAGCGGCCCTGTTCGACCAGGATCTGGGACAGGCTGTCCATGGCATCGAAGACCGCGCGGCGCAGCGCCGGTGGACCGGTTGCGGCATCGGCGCCGGCCTCGTCGATCACGGCGCGGGCACCGGCTTCGGCTTCCTGGAAGCGGGCGTTGTGGAAGTAGGCATTGGCGGCGCGGGCGCGGGCGGCAAAGGTCAGTGGATGGCGCTCACCCAGGGTTTGTTGGCGCAGCTTGATGATGCGCTCGGCCAGCTCCGGCAGTTCGCCGGGCAGGCCGATGTCCATGTAGACATCCAGGACGGTGTGGTAAAGATCGGCCTGCTGCGCCGGCTGGCCGGAAAAGTCCTGCTCGATCGTGGCCAGGGCCCGTGACAAGACAAACTCGTCGATGATCCCGCGCGCCAGATCGGTGGCATTGACCCGCGCGGCGATGCCGTCGTAGTCGGCCAGCGCCTGGCTCAGGTTGTCGGCGTCGGCGCTCTCGCCAAAGCTCTCACGGTATTGCCGGCGCAGGCCGCCGAGAATGCCGGTGCCGACCACCTGCGGGTCCAGGCCCGCGAACATCGACTGCTGGAAGCGCACCACCTGTTCCAGTTCCAGTTGCCGGGTCTGGGCCAGGTCGGCCTGGCGTCGGGCTTCGAGCAGGCCCATCCAGGTGGCGGCGGCGCCCGCGACCAGCGCCAGCATCACCGCACCGGTGGCGGCCACGGCCAGGGCGTTGCGGCGTATGAAACGGTCGATGCGGTACGGTCGCGAGGCTCGTCGCGCCAGGATCGGATAGCCACGCAGGTGCCGACGGATGTCCTCGGATAGCTGCTCGACCGAGGGATAGCGGTTGTTTGCCTCCTTGCGCAGGGCACTGAGCACGATGGTGTCCAGGTCGCCGCTCAGTTCACGGCGCAGGCGCCGGGTCGGCAGATCGGTGCGGATCCGCTGGCGTGACTCAATGTGGCCGATGGCGACGCTGGGCCGGCTGGTCGGCGTCTGGCAGACCACGCGCTCGACTTCGGCCAGGGTCGAGGTGCCCAGGCGGTAAGGTGTCATGCCGGTGAGCAGCTCGAACAGCAGGATGCCAAGCGAGTAGACATCGCTGGCCGTGGTCACCGGATCACCGCGGACCTGCTCGGGGCTGGCGTACTCGGGCGTCATGGTCGCGCCCTGGATCAGGCGCGTGGTCGCGCCCGCGGCCTGCTCGCCGGTGCCGTCGGCCTCGTCGGCCAGGAGCTTGGCGATGCCGAAATCAAGCAGCTTCACCGTGCCCTCGGCGGTGACCAGGATGTTGCCCGGCTTCAGGTCACGGTGTACCACCAATTGCCGGTGGGCATGGCTGACGGCGGCGCAGACATCCAGGAACAGGTGCAGCCGTTGCCGGGTGGACAGCTCCTTGCGGGCGCAGTAATGGTCGATCGGCTCGCCATCGACATATTCCATCACCAGGTAGGGCTGGCCCTGGCGGGTGCTGCCGCCATCGATCAGGCGCGCGATGTGGGTGTGTTCCAGTTGCGCCAGGATCTGCCGTTCCGAGCGAAAGCGTTCGAGCACACGCGGCGACAGCCAGGCCGAACGCACCAGCTTGATCGCCACCGCCTGCTCGAACTCGCCGTCGGCGCGCTCGCCCAGATAGACCACGCCCATGCCGCCATGACCCAGCCGGCGCAGCAGGCGATAAGCACCAAAGCGCTGGCCGCTGAGGTCTTGCTGGTCAGCGTCGGGCGCCAGCGCCGGCAGCGCCGACGGCGCGAGAAAATCGTCCTGGTTGCCGGTGCCGATCAGATCGCGCAGTTCGGTGCGCAGTTCGGCGTCGTCGACCGCGGCGATGAAGTCCGCCTGTTCGTCCGGCGGCAGCGCCACGGCCTGATGAAACAGCACCTGCAGGCGTTGCCAGCGCACGGTGTCCATCAGGCGTCGCTGAGTTGCCGGCGCAGCCAGGCCTTGGCGAAGGCCAGATCGCGGTGCACGGTGGCGGTGGAAATGGCCAGGGCCTGGGCCAGTTCGTCATAGGTCAGGCCGCCGAAGAAATGCAGTTCCACCACCTGTTCCATGCGCGCATCGATGCCGCCCAGGCGCGACAGCGCTTCATCGAGCAGCAATACATCAGGATTGAAGGCTTGCGCCGCGCCGTCGGCTTCGTCCAGCGGCAGCAGGGTGATGCCGCTGCCGCGCTTGTCACGCCGGCGGGCGCGGGCGTGGTCGACCAGGATCCGGCGCATGGTGCGGCCACACAGGGCGAAGAAGTGGCTGCGGTCTTGCCAGTACACCTCGGCGCCGACCAGGCGCATATAGGCTTCGTGCACCAGATCGCGGGATTCCAGCGTGTGCGCCGGTCGCTCCCGGCGCAATTCCCGTTGCGCCAGCCGCCGCAGTTCCTGGTAGACCATCGGCAACAGCTCTTCGCGCGCCTGCTCATTGCCTTCGCGCCAGGTCCGCAGCAGGCGGGTGACCGCGTGCGTGGCGGCCGGCACGGTAGCGGGTTCGGGCAGATCGTGAGGCTTGGGCATGGTCGATAGCTGTCCTGCTGGCACGCCTGTCCACGGCGCCAGCCATCGGCGAGATGTAGCGGAGTTGCCGCGCCGGGCGCAAACCCTGGTCGGGCAGCCGGGCGCGTACCTGGCTCACCCTAGCATGCGCCCGCGGCTTGTTGAACCGCGTGCTTGCACGCGCCAGGCCGGGCAGCGATGGCCGTCGGCTTGGGCCGTTCCGTGCGCGTTGGCCTGGCCCTTGTCCGGTCGATCGCGCCGGCCAGCGCCTGGCCTGGGCAGGACGCCATCAGGCAGCGTGACATAATGACCCGATGGCCGATTTCATCCCCTTCCACGCAGCCAACGGCGAGACCATCGTGGCGCCGGAATACGCTGCCGACTGGTCGCCGGACTGGTTTGGCGATGCCGCTGGCGCCGCGCAACCGCTGGCCGGCGGCCGTGGCAGCGCGCATCGGGTGAGCACGCCGCTGGGGCCTTTGGTGCGCCGGGATTATCTGCGTGGTGGCCTGCCGCGGCATCTGAGCCGGGACCGGTATCTGTGGACCGGCGCCTGGCGCACGCGCTCCTGGCAGGAATTCCAGTTGACCCGCCGGCTGCGGCAACAGGGCCTGGCCGTGCCCGAGCCGATAGCGGCGCGCTGGCAGCGGCGCGGCCTGGTCTATCGCGCCAGCCTGCTGACCCGCTGGCTGGGCGAAGTGCGCTCCCTGCTGTCGGTATTGGCTGACGGCGCCGATCCGGCACGGCTGCTGCCGCCGGTAGCGCAGGCGGTCGCACAGTTGCATCAGCGCGGCGTCTGGCACGCAGACTTGAACGCGACCAACATCCAGATCGAGGGCCAGGACCGCGTCTGGCTGATCGATTTCGATCGCGCCCGCGATCGCGTCACCGATTCCCGGCGGTTGGCCGGAAATCTTGAACGCTTGCGCCGATCTCTGCGCAAGTACTTGCCTGCACCGCGCCTGGCCGCAGTCGAGGCCTGCTGGCCGGCCTTCGTCAGCCACTACCAGGCGGCGCGGGCTGAGCGACAATGACCGGCATGACCGACTACGCACTGGCGTTTCTGGGTGTCGGCAACGCCCAGGCCAAGGAGCTGGGCGATTCGGCGGCCGTGCTGCTGCGCGACGGCCAGCCGCGGCTGCTGATCGACTGCGGACCCTCGGTGCCGGCGCGGCATGACGCCCGTTTCGGCGCGCCGCCACCGGCCCTGTTCATTACCCATACGCACCTGGATCATGTCGGCGGCATGGAGTCGCTGTTCGTGAAGCTGTGGTTTGACCCGACCCGGCGCGGCAAGATGCCGCTGTTCGTGCCGGTGACCGTGCTGCCGCTGCTGCACCAGCGTGTGGCCAGCCACCCCAATGTCCTGGCCGAGGGCGGGGTCAATTTCTGGCAGGCGTTCCAGGTGGTGCCGGTGGCTCAGGGTTTCTGGCTCGATGGCCTGTGGTTCGATGTCTTTCCGGTGCGCCACCATGCCTTGAACGCGGCCTATGGCCTGGCCCTGCGCGGCAGCTTCGTCTACACCGGCGATACCCGGCCGATACCCGAAGTGCTGGCCACCCATGCCAACTCCGGTGAAATCGTGTTCCACGATTGCGCCCTGCGCGGCAATCCATCCCATACCGGCCTGGATGACCTGGTTCGCGAGTACCCCGATAGTGTGCGCGAACGCCTGGTGCTCTATCACTACGAGGACGGGCAGGCCGGCCAGGCATTGCAGCACGCCGGTTACCGCGTGGCCCGGCCCGGCGACAGCTTTCCGCTGCCGGCACCGCACGCCGCTGCGCTGACGCCATCGACCGTCATGCCCGCGCCTGCCGCGTCATCGCCGGCCATGCCCGGAGCTGGATCATGACTGGCACGATTCCGATCCGCGTGGTTCGCGATCAGCCTCATGACCGCCTGCGCCGGCCGCTGCACGATCTGCGCATCTCGCTGATCGACCGATGCAATTTCCGTTGCCCGTACTGCATGCCGGCCGAGGATTATCCGCGCCACCATGCCTTCCTGCGCCGCAGCCAGCGCATGCTGCCGGGCGAGATCGTGCGCCTGGCGCGGCTGTTCGTGCGCCTGGGCGTGCGCAAGCTGCGCCTGACCGGTGGCGAGCCGTTGCTGCTGCGCGAACTGCCCGAGGTGATTCGCGGACTGGCCGGCATCGCCGGTGTTGAGGATCTGGCCATGACCAGCAACGGCAGCCTGCTGGCGGCACGCGCGGCCGGCTTGCGCCAGGCCGGCCTGCAGCGGCTGACGGTGAGCCTGGATTCGCTGCAGGCCGAACGCTTCCGCCAGCTCAGTGGTGGCCTGGGCGACCTGGACGACACCCTGGCCGGCATCGCCGCCGCCGACGCTGCCGGCCTGGCGCCGATCAAGATCAATGCCGTCATCCAGCGCGACGTCAATGACGACGAGGTCGAGGCCCTGGCCGAACATTTCCGCGGCACCGGCCACACCCTGCGCTTCATCGAGTTCATGGATGTGGGCACCTGCAACGGCTGGCAGGCCGACAAGGTGGTGGCCAGCGCGCAGTTGCTGGCACGCATCCACGCGCGCTGGCCGCTGGAAGCCGTCGGGCCGGCGCATGCCGGTGAGGTCGCCCGTCGTTACCGCTATCTGGATGGCGCCGGCGAGGTCGGCTTCATCTCCTCGGTCAGCCAGCCATTCTGCGGCGCCTGTTCGCGCGCCCGCCTGTCCGCCGATGGCCGCCTGTACACCTGCCTGTTCACCGGCCATGGCCATGACCTGCTCACGCCGATGCGCGAGGGCGAGGACGACGCCGCGCTGCTGGCCCGGATCTGTGCCATCTGGAGCGCGCGCCAGGATCGTTACAGCCAGTTGCGCAGCCAGGCGGCGGCCGGCGATGGACCGTCGCCGGACCGGGTCGAGATGTATTCGATCGGCGGTTGAGGCGACAATGGCCGCCATGAGCAAGCCAATGCATAGCAATACCGCCGCCGGCTCCCCGGCTTCCGGCCTCAGCCATCTGGACGAGCACGGCCGGCCGCGCATGGTCGATGTCGGTGACAAGTCTGTCACCCGGCGCGTGGCCATGGCCCAGGCCTGGGTGCGCTTTCCCGAAGCAGTCTTCGCGCAGTTGCGCCAGCAGCAGTTCCGCGGCGGCAAATCGGGCGCCAAGGGCGCGATCATCGACACCGCGGTGATCGCCGGCACCATGGCGGTCAAGCGTACCCATGAGCTGATTCCGTTCTGCCACCCGCTGCCGGTCGAGCGCATCGGCATCGGCATCGAAGCGCTGGCCGATCAGCCGGTGCTGGCGATCCGTTGTGAAGTGGCGGTCAGCGGCCGCACCGGCGTGGAGATGGAGGCTTTGACCGGCGCCAGCGTCGCCGCCCTGACCGTCTATGACATGTGCAAGGCGCTGTCGCACGATATCCGTATCGAATCGTTGCGCCTGCTGGCCAAGTCCGGCGGCCGCCACGATTACCAGGCCAAGGAGGATGACGATGGCCGTTGACGTGACCATCCGTTATTTCGCCAGCCTGCGCGATCGCGCAGGCATCAACGACGAGCAGGTGCGCACCGGCGCTGCCGATTTGGCTGCCCTCTACGCCGAACGCGATGGTTCGCTTGGCCTGGGCTGGCCGCGCGAACATCTGCGCGTGTCGGTCAATGGCGCCTTCGCCGATTGGGCGCGGGTACCGGCGGCCGGCGATGAAATCGTCTTCATCCCGCCGGTTTCCGGAGGCTGAGGCGGTGTCTGTCGCAATGGCCATCAAGCCTTCGCTGGATGCCGGTCCTGGCCGGCGGCTGCCGGCCGGTTCCGGCTTCGCCCTGAGCGAGGTCGTCATCGATCCGGCTGCACTGCGCGCGGCCATGGCCGATCCCTGCGCCGGTGCCTTCATCACCTTCGAGGGCTGGGTGCGCAACCATCATGATGGCCGCGCCGTCGCCGGGCTGCGCTACGAATCCTACGCCGCCCTGGCCAACAACGAAGGCACCGCCATCCTCGCCGAGGCCATGGCCCGCTTCGACCTGCTGGCTGTCCATTGCGTGCACAGGGTCGGCGAGCTGGCCGTGGGCGAACTGGCGGTCTGGGTCGGCGTCAGCGCCTGCCACCGCGACGGTGCCTTCGACGCCTGCCGGTTCGTCATTGACGAAGTCAAGGCGCGCGTGCCGGTCTGGAAGTACGAGCACTACGTCGAAGGCGACGGTGGCTGGCTGCATCCCGGGCCAGGTCAGGGTTGCTGCGCGCCGGCCCTGCCCAAGCCCGGCTGAGCGGCGCGTCATGCCCCGGCGGGTTGCCCGGGGCAGCGACAGGTGTGCGGCCTTACAGCGTCTTCGAGAACACGCCCAGCAGCAGGGTGCCGTAGGCGGCGAGCAGGCACCACAGGGCGTTGGCGCTGAGCAGCGGGATCGGCACGAAGGCGGCGACCACGGCGGCTACGGCCAGCAGCAGTGAAACGATCAGAACCGGCCAGGTCGGTGGCGTCAGCATGAGGGCTCTCCAGGGGCAGGGTGGTCGCGGTTCACGTGGATGGCTCCGCCGCTGGATTGTGCGCCCTGACCGGCAGGCGGGGAAGGGCCGCGGAGTTCGGACGCCTTCTGCCGCTACGCTGCCGGGCGCTTTCTAAGCATCAACGAGTGCGATGACGGCGTAGCTCTTCTTGCCCTTGCGCAGCAGCAGGTAGCGGCCGAACAGCAGGTCATTGCTGCCCACCTGGCGGCCGGCCTCGGCGCTGCGTTCGTTGTTGAGGTAGATGCCGCCGCCGTCGATATCGCGCCGGGCCTGGCCGCGCGAGGGGCACAGTCCGGCGGTGATCAGCAGGTCGACCAGGGCCACGCCGTCGCCGGCCAGTTGCGTGCGCGGCAGCGGGAAGGTCGGCACTTCGCCGACGACATCGCCGAACACGGCTTCGTCGATATCCTCGATGCTGCCGCCGAACAGGATGGCGCTGGCCTTGATTGCTGCCGCCAGCGCGGCCTGGCCATGCACCAGGCGGGTGACTTCCTCGGCCAAAGCACGCTGGGCGGCCCGGGCGCCGGGATTGTCCTGTTGCGCCTGCGCCAGCTCTTCGATCTGCGCCCGCTCCAGGAAGGTGAATTTCTTCAGGTAGTCGACGACGCGCTCGTCCTCGGTGTTGAGGAAGAACTGGTAGAAGCGGTAGGGACTGGTGCGTTGCGGATCGAGCCAGACGGCGCCGGATTCGGTCTTGCCGAACTTGCTGCCATCGGCGCGGGTGATCAGCGGGAAGGTCAGGCCCCAGACGGTGTGTGCCGATTTGCGCCGGACGAAGTCGATGCCGGCGGTGATGTTGCCCCACTGGTCGGAGCCGCCGATCTGCAGTTCGCAGTCCAGCGCCTGGCGCAGGTAGTGAAAATCGTAGGCCTGCAGGATCTGGTAGCTGAATTCGGTGTAGCTGATGCCGGCATCGCTGTCCATGCGTGAACGCACCGAATCCTTGGCCAGCATGGCGGTGACCGGGAAGTGCTTGCCGACATCGCGCAGCACCTCCAGGAAACCGAGCGGCCGCATCCAGTCGGCATTGTCGACCAGGCGCGCCGGATTGGTGGTGCTGTCGAAATCCAGCAGGCCGCTGAGCTGGCCACCGATGGCGGCGACGTTGTGCGCCAGTTGTTCGGGGCTGAGCAGGTTGCGTTCGGCCGATTTGCCGGAGGGATCGCCGATCATGCCGGTGGCACCGCCGGCCAGGGCGATGGGATGGTGGCCGGCGAGCTGGAACCGGCGCAGGGTGAGCTGGCCCATCAGGTGGCCGACATGCAGCGAATCGCCGGTGGGATCGAAGCCGCAATAGACCGTCACCGGGCCTTGCGCCAGGCGCTGGCTCAGGCCGTCAAGGTCGGTACAGTCGGCCACCAGGCCGCGCCATTGCAGGTCTTCGATCAGGGTCATGGCAAAGCGGCGGCATGGCGCCGCGGGCGGGTCTGGAAAGGGCCGGCAATGATAGCCGGTGCGCCATGGCGGCTGCAGGTGCTGAGGGTCGCCGCCCCTGGTTGTGGATGGCGCTGCACGCGTCGCGCCAGGCATCGGCCTGCCGCTGTCAGGGCGGGGTTTCGGCCCTTGGCGTCAGGCGGATCTCGAACAGCGTCGGCCACAGCTTGCCGGTGACGAACACACGCTCGCCGTCGGCATCCCAGGCAATGCCATTGAGCACATCGACACGGCCGCGCTCGGAATCGGGCAGCAGACCGGTCAGGTCAACCCGGCCGGTGACGGCGCCACTATGCGGATCGATCATCACCACGGTCTGGGTCGGGAAGACATTGGCGTAGACCCGGCCGGCGATGAATTCCAGCTCGTTCAGGCCGCGCAGCGGCTGGCCTTCGTAGGTCACATCCACCCGGCCGGTCTCGGCCAGGGTTTCCGGATCCAGGAAGCGCAATTGCGGCGTGCCATCGCTCATGATCAGGCGCGTGCCGTCGGCGGTCAGGCCCCAGCCCTCGCCCGGATACTGGAACTGGCGCTGTTCCTGGAAGGTGTCCAGGTCGTAGACGAAGCCAGTACCGGCCTGCCAGGTGACCTGGATCAGGCTGCCATCCCAGTCGGCCAGGCCCTCGCCGAAGTACTTGCGGTCCAGGCGCTGGATGCGGATCACCGCGCCGGTTTCCAGCACCACCTTGCGCAGGCTGGAGCGGCCGTTCAGGCCGGTGCTTTCGTACAGGAAGCCATCGCGGTAGAGCAGGCCCTGGGTGAAGGCGCTGCGGTCATGCGGGTAGCGGTTGACGACCTGATAGTCGTACATCTGCACCGGCTGAGCGGGGGCTTGTGCTGCTGGTGCCGGACGCGTTGGCGCCTGCGTGACGGGTGCCGGTGCGCTTGTCGCTGGCTCCCGCGCCGCCAGCCCGGTACAGGCGAGCAGCAGGCCACAGGCCAGCAGCGTTGCCTGAGCGCGGTACCGCTTCACCACTTGAACAGCACCAGGCTGAGCGCCAGCACGGCCATGCCGCTGACCAGTCCGTAGACCGTTTCATGGCCCTTGGCATAACGCTTGGCGGTGGGCAGGAGTTCGTCCAGGGCCAGGAACACCATGACGCCGGCGATGACCCCGAACACCGCGCCGAACACCGGCTCGGACAGGTAGGGCAGCAGCAACAGATAGCCGATAATCGCGCCGGCCGGTTCGGCCAGGCCGGAGATCAGGCTGGCCGCGACCGCCTTGCCGCGGCTGCCGGTGGCGTAATAGACCGGCAGCGCAATCGAGATGCCTTCGGGGATGTTGTGGATGGCGATGGCGAAGGCCAGCGACAGGCCCACGGCCGGGTTGTCGAGCATGGCGAAGAAGGTCGCCAGACCTTCCGGGAAGTTGTGTGCGGTGATCGCCGCGGCGGCGAGGATCGCCACGCGCTTGATCTGCTGCTGGGCGCGGTCCTGGAACAGCGGGTCGTCGGCGTGCAGGCCCTCGTGCGGATTCGGGATCAGCCGGTCGATGAGCACGATCAACAGCACGCCGCCCAGGAAGGCGAAGGTGCCGTAGGAAAAGCCAAGCCGCTCACCATAGGCCACGGTGAACGACAAAATCGACTTGTTCAGTATTTCCGACAGCGAGACATAGACCATGGCGCCGCCGGCGAAGGCCAGGCCGAAGGCCAGCAGGCGGGTACTGGGCTGGCCGCGCGCCATCAACACCAGCAGACCACCCAGCCCGGTAGCCAATCCGGCGGCGGTGGTCACCAGCAGGGCGAAGATGACATTGGTGGTGCTGAGGTCGAGCATCGGGCGTGCGGACAGGTCGGAGGTTCAGCGCGGTGGCGGAGCGGCCACGGGAGGCGGTATCGATCGGGCGCGGTGCCGCCAGAACAGCCAGGTTGCGGCGCAAGGATTCTAGCCCGGATGGTTGCCAGGTGTGTTGCTGGCCAAGGCCCGCTGACAGGCCGCGCGATGACCCGGTGCACGAGCGATGATCAGTATTTTCCGGCATGCAGCAGGGCGCACGTCCGATGCTGCCAGCGCTGCGCGCCGGCCACCATGGGCGCCATGAATACGATGATGAAAGCGCCCGCCAGCGGGCAAGCAGGAAGCCGGGAGATGCAGCTCGCTGCCGTCGCCCGTTCCGCGCAGAAATGCGCGCAGGAATCCAGGCCGGACGCTGTCCTGGACGCGGCCTTGCGCTTGCGTTCGGAAATCCGTGATCGGGAGTTGGCGACGGCCAGGCAAAGGCACAAGGCGGCACTGTCGCGGTGGGTCGTGCAGCCCGACCGGGCGGCAACAGCGGCATTGTGCCGGGCGATCGAAACCGAGTACCGGTGTCGGCAGCGGGCGCGGATTCTGCCCTGAACAAGAACGCCGCGCTGCCAAAGCTGTGGCATGCGCGGCGCAAGTGGCTGATTCAAACGGATCGCTGGTGCCGTTGAGAGGAGTCGAACCTCCGACCTACTGATTACGAATCAGTTGCTCTACCAACTGAGCTACAACGGCGCCAAGCAGGCGATTATAGGGGCTGGTGCTGGCGGCAACAATCGCCGGCTCAGGCGCGACGGCGTTCGTGCGAGGGCGCCAGGCGCAGTTGTTCGCGGTACTTGGCGACGGTGCGCCGGGCCACTTTCAGCCCGCGTTCCTTGAGCAGGTTGGCCAGGGCCTGGTCGGACAGGGGCTTGGCCGGATCCTCGGCGCCGATCAACTCGCCGATCAGGGCGCGGACCGCGGTGGCGGCGGCGTCACCGTCATCGCCACCGCTGTAGCCGGTGGAGAAGAAGTGACGCAGTTCGACCAGCCCGCGCGGGGTGTGCAGGTATTTGCGCGCAACCGTGCGTGAGATGGTGGATTCGTGCAGGCCGAGCTTGCCGGCGATGTCCTTGAGCAGCAGCGGCCGCATCGCCTGCGGGCCTTGTTCGAGAAAATCGCCTTGTGCTTCGACGATGGCGCTGGCGACGCGGAACAGGGTGATCTGGCGCTGCTCCAGGGCCTTGAGCAGCCAGCGTGCCTCCTGCAGGCAGCCGCGCAGATAGGTGCGCGTTTCCCGGTTGCCGCTGCCGGCCATGGCCAGGTAGCCGCTGTTGATGCGCAGTTGCAGGGCGCGGTCCTCGTGCAGCAGCACCTGCCATTTGCCGTCGCGCTGGACGACATAGGCGTCGGGCTGGATGTACTCGGGCGGCGTGGTGTCGAAGCGGGCGCCGGGCTTGGGATCCAGCGAACGGATCAGTTCCAGGGCCTGGTCGATGAGATCGGGATCGCAATCGAGCTTTTTCGCCAACGGGTCGCGTCCGGTGCGCGGCAGTTGTTCCAGGTGCTCGGCGACCAGGCTGCGCGCCTGTGCCAGGGCCGGCGTGGCAGGGTCGAGCAGGTCCAGTTGCACCAGCAGACATTCGCCCAGATGGCGGCTGCCGACGCCGGCCGGGTCAAAGCGCTGCAGGCGATGGCGCACGGCCTCGATCTCGTCGTCCTCAACCAGGTAATCGGGGGCCAGCGTGGCGGCGATTTCGGCATTGTCCACGCGCAGGTAGCCGTTGATGTCCAGCACTTCGATCAGGGCCGTGGCGATGGCGCGGTCATGGTCGCTGATCGGGCTGAGCTGCAGTTGCCAGTACAGGTGAGCCTGGAGGTCGTCGCCGGGGGCGGCGGCGCGGTCGATGGGGTCATCGTCGGAGTCGCGGCGGCCGCTGCCGCTGCCGGACCATTCCGGATCGGCGGCGGATTCGCTGGCGAACTGCAACTCGGGCAGATCGTCACTGGTCGCGGTCTGCGGCGAGACGGGTTCGGCCGTGGCAGCCTCGAAGTCGCCGTCATGGTCGTCGCCGGCCAGGGTGTCGCTGCTGTCAGCGCCGGCCTCATGGGAGTCATCGCTGCCGGACTCGCCATCGGGCTCGGCGACTTCCAGAACCGGATTGCTTTCCAGTTGCTCGCGCAGTTCCACCTCCAGCTCGACCTGGGAAAGCTGCAGCAGCTTCAATGCCTGGCGCAACTGCGGGCTCAGGCGCAGTTGCTGGCTCAGGCGCAGTTCCAGGCCGGCGCGCATCAGGCTGTCACCTCCGGCGCCGTCGGGGCCGGCCTTGCATGCGACTGGCCGGCAGGCAGGTTCACAGTCGGAACTCGTGCCCCAGGTAGATCTCGCGCACCTGCTGGTTGGCGAGGATCTCGGCCGGGCTGCCTTCGGCCAGGACACTGCCGTTGTTGAGGATGTAGGCGCGGTCGGTGAGGCTGAGGGTTTCGCGCACGTTGTGGTCGGTGATCAGGATGCCGATGCCGCGCGACTTGAGGTGGCGGACGATGCGCTGGATATCGAGGACGGAAATCGGGTCGACGCCGGCGAACGGCTCATCCAGCAGCATGAAGCGCGGCTTGGCGGCGAGCGCGCGGGCGATCTCGACCCGGCGCCGTTCACCGCCGGACAGGCTGATGCCCATGTTCTGGCGCAGATGGGCAATCTGCAGTTCTTCCAGCAGCTCGTCGAGCTGGTCGACGCGGGCCTGCTTGTCCAGGTCGCGGCGCAGTTCCAGGATCGCCATGACATTGTCGGCCACGCTCATGCGCCGGAACACCGACGGTTCCTGCGGCAGGTAGCCGATGCCGCGCAAGGCGCGCGAATGCATCGGCAGGGCGCTGATGTCTTCGCCGTCGAGCAGGATCTTGCCGCCATCGGTCGGAATCAGGCCGACGATCATGTAGAAGCAGGTGGTTTTGCCGGCGCCGTTGGGGCCGAGCAGGCCGACCACTTCACCTTCAGCCAGTTGCATGCCGAAGTCGCGGACGACATCGCGTGCCTTGTAGCGCTTGCGCAGTCCTTGGGCGGTGAGCATCAGCGCGGGTCGTCGTCGCTGTCGTTGTCAGTGTCTTCGGGCGCGGGCCGGGTTTGCCGGTCGCCGGTTTCCGGGTCGATCTCCGGCTGCGTTTCCGGCTGCGTTTCCGACTCCGGAGGCCACTGCGTTTCGGCGTCCGCTGGCGATGTCGAGTCGTCTGCCGGGCCCGAGCGGCGGCCGGGCAGGACCAGGCGCACGCGCTGGCCTTCGCCGGCACCGGCCTGGCCGCGGATGCTGCCGCGGGCAATGTCGTAGCTGACCTGTTCGCCGGTCATGGTGCCGCGCGGCTCGACGATGCGGACGTTGCCGCTGAGCACGACGGTATCGCGGGCGGCGTCGTAGTTGATTCGCTGCGCGCTGGCACGCATGTGGCCGGCGGCGTTGTCCAGGGCCTGTTCCATGCGCGCGGGCGTGCCTTCCAGGATCACCCGGGCGATCTCGCCGCTGCCGCGGTCCTGGTGGATCTCGCCCTGGCTGGCCTGGATCCGCAACGAACCCTGCTGGATGCTGACATTGCCGGCCAGCCGCACCACGCCCTGCTCGATGTCGCTGTCGGAGGTATCCGATTCGATGGTCATGTCCTGGTGCCGGTCGCTTTCAAGCGCCAGCGCCGGCAGCGTCGGCAACAGCAGGCAACAGGCGATGAGCACGCCGGCCAGCGGCCGTGCCGGGGCAGGCTGGGCGGGGCAGAGGGTTGCCGCGGTATCAGCGGCTGGGTGGGGCATGGAGGCGGAAGTCATCGAGTTCCATCCGGGAGGTGGCGAAATCGGCGCGCAGGGCGGAGCCGTGCAGGCGGGAGTTGCCGCGCTCGACGAGGACGGCGGCATCGGTCTCCACACGCTGGCTGTCGGGCCAGGCGGTGAGGTACTCGGTGCGGATGTCGATCGGCTGCGGGTCGTCGTCGAGGCTGTGGAAGTGGACATCGCCGAGCAGGCGCATGAAGTCGCCGCGGGCCTCGATCACGCTGGTGACCGAGCGCGCCTGCCACTGCGGCGTGCCATCGCGCAGGATCAGCATTTCCGGCTGGTTGACGATGAAATGGCCATCGCCGCCGTGGCGGTCCATGAACGGCGCGGTGACCGTGAACGAAAGCACGCCATCATCCTTGAACACATGCAGTTCGAAGTCGTTGAGGCTGTAGTCCGGTCGCAGCGGGCCGACGAACTCGACCACCTCGGCGCGCGGCACGAACAGCCACAGCAGCCATTGCGTCAGGCCGGCCAGCAGCGCCAGGGCCAGCACCGCCATCCACGGCCGCAGCACCAGCTTCCGGCGGCTGGCCGGTGCCGCGACGGGCTGGCCGCGGCGCTCAGCCATGGCCGAAGCGCCGGTAGACATCGGTCAGCCGGCCCTGGGCGTGCAGGATCAAGTCGGCGACCTCGCGCACGGCGCCGCCGCCGCCGGGCAGGGTGGTGACATGGTGGCAGTGCGGCAGCAGCATCGGATGGGCATTGGCCACGGCCACGGCCAGTCCGGCGCGCTTTAGCACCGGCAGGTCGGGCAGGTCATCGCCGGTGTAGGCGGCCTGCTCCGGGGCCAGCTTCAGCGCCGCCAGGATGCGTTGGAAGCAGGCCAGCTTGTCGGCCTGGTCCTGGTAGACCAGTTCGATGCCCAGTTCGGTGGCGCGGCGGGCGACCATCGGGCTGAAGCGGGCCGAGATGATGGCGATGCGGACACCGGCGCCGGCCAGCAGCTTCACGCCCAGGCCGTCGTGGACGTTGAAGGCCTTGAACTCGCGGTTGTCGTCGGTGAACCACAGGCGGCCATCGGTGAACACGCCATCAATGTCGAACGCGGCCAGTTTTATCCGCGCCGCGCGGGTCAAGACGGTTTCAGCGATGTTGTCCAGTTGCGGCCACATGGCGGGCGATCACCTGCGATTGCGGGGAGCGGCGCAAGGCCGTTGCCGGCAATTGGCAGGCGGCTTGCTTGGGCCTGTCATTGGACGCGATGGCCGCGCCGGGCGCAAGCCTTGCCGGCAGCGCTGATTCATGTCAGCGCGATTGCGGCGGCGAGATTGGGGCGCAGGCAGTGGCCATTGGCGGCTTGTTCCGGCCAGCCCGCCACGCCGCGCTCGAAGATGGCTGCCGGACGCTTGCTGCCCGGTCTGCAACGGCGCCCGGGCACCCGGCCGGGCGCGTGTCAGACCACACGCGCGCGCAGCAGATCGTGGATATTGAGCGCGCCGACCAGGCGCTCCTGCGCGTCGGCCACGATCAGGGCGTGGATCTTGTGCGCTTCCATCATCCGCGCCGCTTCCACGGCCAGGCGGTCGGCGCCGATGGTCTTGGGTCGGGCGGTCATCAGTGCCCGCACCGGCGTCTGGCGCAGGTCGATCTCGGCATCGTCCAGGGTCCGGCGCAGGTCGCCGTCGGTGAATACGCCCAGTACCCGATCGTCGCTGTCGATCACCGCGGTCATGCCCAGGCCCTTGCGGGTCATCTCGACCAGGGCATCGGCCATGCTGTCGTCCGGATGCACCCGCGGCACGTCGCTGCCGCTGTGCATGATGTCGCTGATGCGCAGCAGCAGGCGCCGGCCCAGGCTGCCGGCCGGGTGCGAGCGGGCGAAATCCTCGGCGGTGAAGCCGCGCGCCTCCAGCAGACTGACTGCCAGGGCATCGCCCATCACCAGGGTGGCGGTGGTGCTGGTGGTCGGTGCCAGGCCCAGCGGGCAGGCTTCCTCGGTCACGCTGATGTCCAGATGGACATCGGCCAGCCGGGCCAGCCGCGACTGCTCGTTGCCGGTCATCGCGATCAGGCGCAGGCCCTGGCGTTTCAGTGCCGGCACGATGGTCAGCAACTCGTCGCTTTCGCCGGAGTAGGAGATCAGGATCACGACATCGCCGTCGGTGATCATGCCCAGGTCGCCATGGCTGGCTTCGCCGGGATGGACGAAGAACGCCGGTGTGCCGGTCGAGGCCAGGGTGGCGGCGATCTTGCGGCCGATATGGCCGGACTTGCCCATGCCGCTGACCACGACCCGGCCGTTGCAGGCCAGCAGCAACTGGCAGGCGTGCTGGAAGCTGGCGTCGATGCGCTCGGCCAGTGCCTGCAGGGCACGGGTTTCGATATCGAATACGCGCCGTGCCGAGCGGGTCAGCGATTCGGCGTTGGCCATGGCCACCGGCAGCGGCGCGGCACTGGCCGACAGCGCCAGCCGTGGATCGGGGCGGCGCCCGGGGTCGCCGGGTGTGGGGTCTGGTTCGGGATCGGGGGCCGGGTCTGGACCGGAGTCGGGTACCGGATCGATGTCCGGTCCCGGGCCGGGAATCGGGTCGGGATCGGATTCGGGCTGGCGTCCCGGGATCGGTTCAGGTTCCGGCACCGGATCGGGGCCACGATCCGGGCTTCGGCCCGGGAAACGGTCGGGGATCGGGTCGGGACCGGGATCCGGGCCGCGCTCGGGGCCGGGATCAGGCCGGGGATCGGGGCCGCGGCCGGGCTCGGTGTCGGGCCGGTAATCGGGGTCCGGGGGCGGCGGGATGGTCATCGACAGGAGGTTCTCCGCGCGGTGTCGCTGCCCGGGTTCGGGCAAACTGCTATTGTAGCCGGTCACATCGCTCATTCCTTTGTCACTTTCCTTAGATGAATGCAGAACAGATCCGCCAGTTGATCCTTGCCGCCCTGCCCGATGCGCAGGTTCGCGTCGAGGGCGCCGACGGCGTGCACTTTGAAGCCGAAGTCGTTAGCGCCGCGTTTACAGGCCAGCGCCTGCTGGCCCGGCACCGCATGGTCTACGCCGGCCTGGGCGACCTCATGGGCGGCGCCATCCATGCCCTGGCGCTGAGCACCCTGACGCCCGAAGAGCAGCAGGCCGCAGCCAGGCGCTGATTCCCGCCGCACGTTTTCCCACCTAGCGATAACCCATGGCCAAGATCGAGATCGTCGGCGGCACCCCGCTGTCCGGCGAAGTGACCATTTCCGGCGCCAAGAACGCCGTGCTGCCGATTCTGGCCGCGACCCTGCTGGCCGACGAGCCGATCACGCTCAGCAACGTGCCGCACCTGCGCGATGTCACCACGGTGATGGAGCTGCTCGGCCGCATGGGCATGGCCTTTGTCATCGGCGACCGGATGGCGATCCAGGCCGATCCGCGCGCCATCGACAACCATGTCGCGCCCTACGACCTGGTGCGCACCATGCGTGCCTCGATCCTGGTGCTGGGGCCGCTGCTGGCGCGCTTCGGCGCCGCCGAGGTGTCACTGCCCGGCGGCTGCGCGATCGGCTCGCGGCCGGTCGACCAGCACATCAAGGCCTTGCGCCAGATGGGCGCCCATATCGAAGTCGAGGGCGGTTACATCAAGGCCCGCTGCGAGCGCCTGCGCGGCGCGCGCGTGGTCATGGACATGGTCACCGTCACCGGCACCGAGAACATTCTCATGGCCGCCTGCCTGGCGCGCGGCACCACGGTGATCGAGAACGCCGCCCAGGAACCGGAAGTGGCCGACCTGGTGCAATGCCTGCAGGCGATGGGCGCGCGCATCGACGGCATCAATACCGCCACCCTGGTGGTGGAAGGCGTCGACCGTCTGGGTGGCTGCGATTACCGGGTGCTGCCCGACCGGATCGAAGCCGGCACCTTCCTGGTTGCCGGCGCGATCACTGGTGGCCGCGTGCGCATCCGCCGTGCCCGGCCCGATACCCTGGATGCGGTCCTGGTCAAACTGGAGGAAGCCGGCGCCTGGATCGACACCGGCCCGGACTGGATCAGCCTGGACATGCGCGGCCGCCGGCCCCGCGCCGTGGATCTGAGCACGGCCCCGTACCCGGCGTTTCCGACCGACATGCAGGCGCAGTTCACCGCCCTCAATGCCGCCGCCGAGGGCGTTGGCGTGATCACCGAAACGATCTTCGAAAACCGCTTCATGCATGTGCAGGAACTGCGCCGGCTGGGCGCCGATATCCGACTGGAAGGCCACACCGCCATCGTCCGCGGTGTCGACAACCTCAGCGGCGCACCGATGATGGCGACCGACCTGCGCGCGTCGGCCGGATTGATTCTGGCCAGCCTGGTCGCCCGCGGCACCTCGACCATCGACCGCATCTATCACCTGGATCGCGGCTACGAGAACATCGAGGAAAAGTTTGGTGCCCTGGGTGCGCGCATCCGGCGCGTGACCTGAACCCGGTCGGCGGGATTTTCGTTTTGCCTGTTTGGGCGTGATCGCCGGGCGCCTGCCTGGCGGTGGGCAAGGGCGTGTCTGCTCGGCCTTGTCGGTGATTGACGCTCATCGGCGCTGGTCGCTGCGGCAACGGTCCAGGACTGGCGCGGCTCAGCGCGGCTCGTCGTCCGCTTCGGCCGGTTCGTACAGCTCGGCATGGCGCTCATCATGGAAGGCCAGCACCCGGGCGATGGCCTGGGTCAGGGCGCGCGGGGTGATGGTGGCGCCGGTGAACTGGTCGAAGTCGCCGCCATCGCGGCGCACGGTCCAGCGCGTTGCCGGCGGATCGCCCAGACGGCGGCCGGCAAAGCCGTGAATCCAGTCGCTGCGCCGCTCCTCGATTGGATCACCCAGGCCGGGCGTCTCGCCATGTTCGAGCACGCGCACGCCCAGGATGCGGCCATCGCGGTCGATGCCGGTGATGAACAGGATCGGCCCGGCATAACCGTCGGCGGCACTGGCGGTGATCGCCACGGCGCGCACCTGGCCGTCGCGCCGGGCGGTATGGATGCGCTGCCGGCCCGGGCCCAGGCGCGGGTCGGCCAGATAGCGGGTTTCGGCCAGCGGATCGTTGTCATACAGCTCTGGCGGCAGCACCGCGGCCAGCCGGGCCAGCGCCTGGGCATGGGCGCGGGCGGCGACGCGTTCGCGGGTGAGTTCGTGGATGGTGGCGAGCAGGGCGCTGCCGATCAGGGCGACCAGGCCCAGGCGCAGGGCGATGCTCATCGCCGGCGGCCGACGATGCGCGGTGGGGTCAGCCGGTCGATCAGCGGCGCGGCGGCATTCATCAGCAGGATGGCGAAGGCGATGCCGTCCGGATAGGCGCCCCAGCGCCGGATCGCCAGGGTCAGGGCGGCGACACCGGCGCCGAACAGCCAGCGTCCGCGCGGCGTGGTGGCGCCGGTGACCGGGTCGGTGGCGATGAAGAAGGCCGCCAGCACCAGGCCGCCGGTGAGCAACTGGCTGCTGGCCGGCACATGCCGGTCGGCATCGATCATCGCCGCCAGCAGGCCCAGCACCACGGTGGTGGCGATCACCGCTGCCGGCGTGCGCCAGTCGGCGACCCGGCGCAGGCACAGGCCGATGCCGCCGGCGGCGAAGGCGGCCGCGATCCAGGTCCAGGCGGTGCGCGCCTGCGCGTAGTCGGCGCGGGCAGCAAGTTCATCGATGGTGGCGCCGCTGGCCAGATGCTGGCGTGCCAGGTCCAGCGGCGTCGCCTGGCTCAGGCCATCCCAGCCCGGTGCCGGTGGCTGGCCACTGAAGATCGCCGTCAATACCTCGAGCAGGCTCAGGGTTCCGCTGCCGATAGTGGCGCCGGCGCCGGCCGCGGCCGGCCATTGCGCCATCGACAGCGGAAAACAGACCAGAACGACGGCAAACCCGACCATGGCCGGGTTGAACAGATTGTGGCCCAGGCCGCCATACAGGTGCTTGCCGACAACGATCGCAGCGACCATGCCGGTCAGGGCAAGCCACCACGGCGCCAGCGGCGGCAGGCACAGCGCGAACAACCAGGCGGTGACCACGGCGCTGCCATCGCCCAGGAACGGCGCCAGGCGCTGGCCACGCAGGCGCAGGCAGACGGCTTCCAGCGCCAGGGCGATGATCGCGGCCAAACCGATCTGCACCAGCACGCCGGGGCCGAAGAAGCCGGCCTGGACCAGGGTTCCGGGCAGCAGCATCACCATCACCGTGACCATCACCTTGCGCACCGAATTGCGTTCCGGCAGGTGCGGTGCCGGCGCGGTCGGGAACTGCCTCATGGCCGGGTCATGCTGACGGTGAGTCCTGTGGCGCATCTGCCGGCGACTTCCCGCGCGCCCTGGCCCGGGCCAGGGCGGCAGCGACGGCCGGTGGCAGGGGGCCGGCGCCAGGATCGGGCGTCACCTGTTCACGGGCGCGCAGGCGCTGGGCCTGGTCGGCGGCGTCGCGATCCAGGCGCTGCTGCCGGAGCTGGTGGCGCTGCTGGGCGGCTTCGGCCTGGACTGCGCTGCGCTGCTGCCAGGCCAGTTCGCCCTTGCCATGCTGGAACCAGGCCAGCAGCGGGATCCGGCTCGGACAGACCTGGGCGCAGAGCCCACATTCAATGCAGTCGGCCAGGCCCAGGGCAGCGGCGCGCGGCCATTGCCGGGCCTGCAGGTGGAAGTGCAATTGCTGCGGCAGCAGCTTTGATGGACACACACGCGCGCATTCGCCGCAGCGGATGCAGGGCATGACCTGATCGTCCCCGGCCGGCGCTGCCGCCAGTACCAGAATGCAGTTGCCGGATTTGCCCAGCGGCACGCCGTCGTTGGCCAGCGCCCGGCCCATCATCGGGCCGCCCAGCACCAGGCGCGCGGCGCGCTCGCTGTAGCCGCCGGCCGCGGCGACCAGATCGGCCACCGGCGTGCCCAGCGGGGCGACCAGGTTCACCGGCGAGCGCACCCCTGGCCCGGTGACGGTGACGATGCGTTCGACCAGCGGCTCGCCGCTGGCCACGGCCCGCCAGCAGGCGGCGGCGGTGCCGACATTGACGCAGGCGACGCCGACTTCGCGCGGCCAACGCCCGGCCGCAAGCGCGTGACCGGTCAGGGTGTGGACAAGCTGGCGCTCGCCGCCCTGCGGGTAGCGACCGGAGACCGGGACAATGGCCAGCGGCTGCAAGACGGCGGCGGGCAGACCGGCCAGGGCGCTCGCTTCCTGGCCGGGATCCGGGCTCAGGTTTTTACCGGCTACGGACCCGGGCACGCGGTGATCCGGGCGCGGTCCGCTGGTGGTGTCGGTCGTCGTTGCGTGCGCCGGCCGGGAGCCGGCCAGGGCGCCGTCCAGGGTCGCCGCCAAGGCCTGCCGGGCATCGCCCAGGTCGCTGTCGACAGCGATCAGCACCCGCGCCGCGCCGAGCACGTGGCCGAGCAGGGCGGCCCCGGCCAGCACCTGGTCGGGATGGGCCCGGAGCAGGGCGTCATCGCATCCAATCCAGGGCTCGCATTCGACCGCGTTGATGATCAGCGTTTCGATCCGGGCCGGGACCGGGGCCGGTGGCGAGGTCGGCTCCGGAAGATCGCAAGTCGCGGCAGCAGCGTCGCCGAGGTTCGGCATCGACGGTGCGAGCGCCAGTTTGGCGGCGGTGGGATAGCTGGCGCCGCCCAGACCGGTGACGCCGGCTTCGGCCAGCCGCGACAGCAGCTCGTTTGGCCGGCGCCGGTACCAGTCCGGCCACGGGGTCAGGCGCTGCCAGCGCTCCTGGCCGTCCGGTTCCAGCTCGATGCAGGGCAGGGCGCGGCCACTGGCATGGCCGATGTCGCGCTCGACGATGGCGACGACGCGGCCGGAGGTCGGGGCATGCACCGGCGCGGACAGCTCACCGGCGGCGCGGCCGAGGCACTGGCCCTTGGCGACCTGCTGCCCGATCTCGACGCAAGGCCGGGCCGGTTCGCCCTGGTGTTGCAGCAACGGCAGGTACAGCCGCGCCGGCGGTGGCAGGCGCCGCAGCGGCGCTGCGCCATCGGCACCGGAGTCGGAACTGTCCATCGTCTGCCGGCCGGAACGGTGGCCTGGGTGGCGGCCTGCTGGTTGGCCGGCCACGGCTGCGCTCAGGACTGGCGGGCGATGGCGAAACTGGCCAGGAATGCCAGCGCCTCGCGTGCCGGCGAGGCCGGCACTACCGCCAGCGCGGCGACCGCCTCGTTGGCCCAGGCGCGGGCCTGCTGGCGGGCGAAATCCAGGCTGCCGTGGCGATCGATCGCGGCGAGCACGGCCGGCATGTGTTCGCGCCCCCCGGCGCTGATCGCGGCACGCAGTTGCCGGGTTTCGTCGGCGTCGGCCTGTTCCAGGGCATGGATCAGCGGCAGGGTCGGTTTGCCCTCGGCCAGGTCGTCGCCCAGTTGCTTGCCCAGGCGGGTTTCATCGGCGACATAGTCGAGCAGGTCGTCGGCGATCTGGAAGGCCATGCCCAGGCAATGGCCGTAACGGCGCAGGCCCTGCTGCTGGGCCACTGGGGCGCCGGCCAGCAGCGGCCCGAGTTCGGCAGCGGCGGCGAACAGGATCGCGGTCTTGCGCTCGATCACGCGCAGATAATCGTCCTGGCTGGTGTCCGGATTGTTCAGGTGCAGCAACTGCAGCACTTCGCCTTCGGCAATGGCGTTGGTGGTGTCGGCGAGAAGCTGCATCAGCGGCACCGAACCGGTACCGACCATGAGCTGGAACGAGCGGCTGTAGAGGAAATCGCCCACCAGCACGCTGGCGGCATTGCCGAACAGGGTGTTGGCGGTGGCACGGCCGCGGCGCCGGTCCGATTCATCGACCACGTCGTCGTGCAGCAGGGTGGCGGTATGGATGAACTCGATGATGGCCGCCGCCGCGATAGGGCGGTCGTCGTCCTGGTCGCGGCTGCCGCCTTCAGCGGCCGCGGCCTGCGCGGCGAGCAGCACCACCAGCGGCCGCAGGCGCTTGCCGCCGCCGATGATGTGCTCGGCGACCTGGTTGATCAGCACCACCGATGAGGCCAGGCGGGCGCGGATCAGGGCATCGACCCGGGCGGCATCGTCGGCGACCAGGGCCTGGACATCGGCGAACTGGAGCGGGCGGGCTGGCGAGTCGGGCAAAATGGTCAAGGAGGGGTCCATGGCAATGCGGGCAAGGCGCACATTATAGGTGCCTGACCGGGGCCTGACAGCGGCCTGACAAGGGCTTGGACGGGGCGCCGGCCGCTGTCCAGGTCGTTCTAGGTTGCCGGCCAGCGCGACACAGCGCCGTGCAGGTCAGCCAGCGGCCGCGGCGCCGGCCGTCCCCATCGACCACACAGCTTGTCCACAGGCTATCGACAGGGTTGTCGCATGACTTGCGACGGCCGGGGCGGATAATGTGGCCTCCCCGCAGCACAGGAACGCCGGACCCACCGATGAGCACCAGCCAGGCCAGCGCCGAACGTTTTCCCCGCGATGCCGCTGACGCCCAGGTCGAAGCCCTGCGCGTGCCGCCGCATTCGATCGAGGCCGAACAGGCCGTGCTCGGCGGCCTGATGCTGTCGGCCGAGGCCTGGGACAAGGTCGCCGACAAGCTCAGCGAGGAGGACTTCTACCGCCACGAGCACCGGCTGATCTTCCGCGGCATCGGTACTTTGATCGAACGCTCCATGCCCTGCGATGCGGTCACCCTGGGCGAGTGGTTCCAGAGCAACGAGACCGCCGACCTGGTCGGTGGTGTCGGCTATGTCGTCAGCCTGGCCAATGCCACGCCGTCGGCGGCCAATATCCAGGCCTATGCCGACATCGTGCGCGAGAAATCGGTGATGCGGCAGCTGATCGATGCCGGCACCCAGATCGCACAGGACGGCTTCCAGCCCGGCGGGCGCGGCAGCCGTGACCTGATCGAGGTCGCCGAGCAGCGCGTCTACCGCATCGCCGAGGCCGGCGCCCGTGGCGTGCGCCAGTTCGTCTCGGTCAAGGATGCCGCGCGCGAGGCGCTGGATCTGCTGCACGAGCGCTTCCACTCCGACAGCCAGATCACTGGCCTGAGCACCGGCTTTGTCGATTTCGATCAGATGACCGCCGGCCTGCAGCCCGGCGATCTGGTGATCCTGGCCGCGCGGCCGTCGATGGGCAAGACCGCGCTGTCGGTGAACATGGCCGAGTACGCCGCCATCCAGGGGAAAAAATCCGTGGCCGTGTTCAGCATGGAAATGTCGGCCGTGCAGCTCACCTTCCGCTTGATCTCGTCCCTGGGCCGGATCAACCAGCAGGCGCTGCGCTCAGGAAAGCTCAGCGACGAGGACTGGCCGCGGGTGACCTCGGCGATGTCGCTGCTGGCCAAGACCCGGATCTTCATCGACGACACGCCGGCGCTGTCGCCCACCGACCTGCGCGCCCGCGCCCGCCGGCTCAAGCGCAGCCACGACCTGGACCTGATCGTGATCGACTACCTGCAGTTGATGCAGGTGCCCGGCTCGAAGGAGAACCGGGCCACCGAGATCGCCGAGATCTCGCGCTCGCTCAAGGCCCTGGCCAAGGAACTGAACGTGCCGGTGGTCGCCCTGTCGCAGCTCAATCGCTCGCTGGAATCGCGCACCGACAAACGCCCGGTAATGGCCGACCTGCGTGAATCCGGCGCCATCGAGCAGGACGCCGACCTGATCCTGTTCATCTACCGCGACGAGTACTACAACAAGGATTCGCCGGACAAGGGCCTGGCCGAGATCATCATCGGCAAGCATCGCAACGGCCCCACCGGCATGCTGAAGCTGACCTTCCTGGGCCAGTTCACCAAGTTCGAGAACCACAGCGCCGAATCGCACGGCTACTATTGACCGCCGCGGCCAGGCCGGCGGCCGGTTCTGGCCGCGACTGTAAGCCATTGCCTGCTCTGGCCACCGTACATCGTCGATCACCGCCGCCCGCCCGGTGGCGTTTCCCGATCGTTGCCAGGCTGCCCGTCGGCCATCGTTTTTCGGAATCGTTGATGCCTGCCGCCCACGCCCTTGCTGACGCTCGTCCCGGATGAGTCGCCGCGTCACCGCCACCATCGACCTGGGCGCCCTGCGCCGCAATCTGGCCCGCATCGGCGAGCGCTGCCCGCAATCGCGGGTGATGGCCGTGGTCAAGGCCGACGGCTACGGCCATGGCCTGGAGCGCGTCGCCCGGGCGCTGGCGGCGGCCGATGCCTTCGGCGTGGCCTCGATCGCCGATGGCGAGCGCATCCGCGCCATCGGCCTGGACAACCGGGTGGTGGTGCTGTCGGGCATCGACGAGCCCGGTGATCTGGCGCTGATGCGCCAATACCGGCTGGAGCCGGTGATCCATCACCAGCAGCAGTTGGCCTGGCTGGAAGCCGACCCGGACCGGCGGCCGCTGCCGGTCTGGCTCAAGGCCGACACCGGCATGCATCGGTTGGGCTTTGCACCCGACCAGGTCCAGGCCGCGTACCGGCGCCTGGCAGCGCTGCCGCAGATCGCCGGTCGGATTCAGTTGATGAGCCACTTCGCCCGCTCCGACGAGTTCGGGCAGGCCACCACCGCCGATCAGATCGGGCAGTTCCAGGCCGCCATCGACGGCTTGCCCGGGCCGGTATCGCTGGCCAATTCAGCCGCCATCCTGGGCTGGCCGGCCAGCCACCGCGACTGGCTGCGCGCCGGTGGGCTGCTCTATGGCGTCTCGGTCGTGGCCGGGCGCAGCGGCGCCGACTTCGGCTTCGAGCCGGCGATGACGCTCAGCGCGCGGGTGGTTGCGATCCGGCAACTGCGCGCCGGCGATGCGGTCGGTTACGGCGGTGCCTGGACCTGCCCGCAGGACATGGCCATCGGCGTGGTCGCGATCGGTTACGGCGACGGCTATCCACGCCTGGCCCGCGCCGGCACACCGGTGCATCTGCATGGCCGGCCGGCAGCGATCGTCGGCCGGGTGTCGATGGACCTGCTGACCATCGACCTGCGCGGCCACCCGCAGGCAGCGGTCGGCAACGAAGTGATGCTGTGGGGGCCGGGCCTGCCGGTGGAAACCATCGGTGAAGGTGCCGGCACCTTGGGCTATGAGCTGATCTGCGGCATGACCCGGCGCGTGGATTTCATCGAGATCGACCAGGGCTCGTAGCTCCGGCGGCAGGCAGCGTCGCGGGTGCCCGCCCGCCGGTGGTTGCCGCCGGGTCGTGATGCCGGCCGATCGGCTTGCTCTTGCCCGGCGTTTTCAGTTGCCGCCGCCGTCGCCGGTCGATGTCGGCCCGGCTACAGCGGCAGGGCGCGTTCGAATACCGGCCGGCTGCCGGCCAGCAGGCGGTTCCTGGCCTCGTCATCGACCAGCGCTTCGGCCAGCGCGGTGACCAGCTCGTAGCGGCCGGGGTCGTTGCCGCCGGCCTGGAGCAGGTCGGAAAGCCCTTCCTGCACGCCTTCGTGGACCCGGGCCAGGGCGGCGCCCTGCGGGTGGCCGCGATCCAGCTCGGCCGGATTGCGGAACGAATCCAGGCAGGCCTGGTAGTCCAGTGAATGGTAGGCGCGGCAGTTCAACGGCCGGGCCGGATAGGCGCGGCAGGCACTGTCGACCAGCAGCGGGCAGGGCAGGTTGGTGCGCAGCAACTGCCCGGGCGACAGGGCATGGATCTGGCCGGCGCGCTCGTTGATGGCGGCGGCCAGGGCCGGCCATTCGCTAGCGGGCACGGTCTGGCGCAGGTAGTCGAGCAGGGCGAAGACCTCGGCGGCGGTGGCTGCCACGCGCAGATGGCAACACAGGTCGCAACCCTTGCGGCAGGCCAGCGCCGGGCGCGCGGACGCCGGCAACCGCGCCAGTTCGGCATCGAGCACCCGTTGCGCCTTGCGCGGCAGTTGTCCGGCCTGGTCGGCACGCGGCCGGGGTACCGCCGCGAGCAGGGCCTGGCGGGCGTTCTGGCGCAGGCGCTGTTCGCTCACGATGGCGTTCCCGCTGCCGTTCCCGCTGCCGCCGGATCGTCGCCGCGGCCTTTGCCGCCAGTACCGGTGCCACCGGCCTGGGCCATGAAGGCATCCAGGCGTTCGCTGACATCGGCCACGTCGATCAGGTCCATGACACCGGGATACTCGACCCGGCTGCCCCAGCGCAATTGACTGCCGGGCCGGTTGCGGAACCTGCGCGCGGCGGCATCGAAGCGGTCGACGGTCCAGCGCCGGTCGCTGTAAGGGCCGCTGCGCGCCGGATCGGTCGCCGCGTACAGGCCCAGCACCGGCGTGCCAACGGCATTGGCCATGTGCACCGGCCCCGAGTCCGGGCTGATCACCAGGGCGGCGCGCTGATACAGGGCCAGGGCGCGCTTGATCGTGTCCTTGCCGACCAGGTCCAGCAGCGGTTCGCGACAGTGGCCGACGATGGCATCGGCCATCGCCCGCTCGCCGGCACTGGGGCCGCCGCACAGCACCACCGCCAGGCCATGGCGGCGCACGGCATGGCTAGCGACGGCGGCGTAGCGCTCTGGCCGCCAGTTGCGCAGGGTGTGGCTGGCGCAGGGGCTGATGATCAGTACCGGCCGGTCGGCGGGCAGGGTAGCTTCGGCGAATTCATGCGCCTCGTCCGCGATCGGCAACTGCCAGCGCACCGGGCCATCGGGCAGACCCAGCGGCTGGCCGAAGCTGCCCAGGGCATCGAGCACATGCTGGCCGCTGGCCGGCGCGATGCGGCGGTTGATGAACAGGCCGTGGCCCTCGCGGCTGCGTGCCGTGTCGTAGCCGATGCGGACATCGGCACGCACGGCGGTGGCGACCAGATTGGCGCGCAGGGCCAGTTGCATCAGCAGCAGGCCATCGAAACGGCGCCCGCGCAATTGCCGGCGCAGCGCCGCCAGGCCGCGCCAGCCGCTGCGCTTGTCGTAAGTAATGAACTCGACGCCGGCGATATCGCCGACCAGGCGCGCTTCAAATTGTCCGATGATCCAGGTGATCGCGGTGTCCGGCCAGTGCTGCTGGATACGCCGCAGCAGCGGCACGACATGGCTGACATCGCCCAGCGCCGACAGCCGCAGCAGGCACAGCGAAGCCGGCGCCGGCGCGCTGATCGACTTGCCTGCGCCAGCCAGGCGCGGCGTGGACGCGGTGCTCATCGCAGGATGCGCATGCCGTGGCGGACCCGGCTGGCCCAATAGCCGCGATCCAGCGGATCCAGCCGGACCGTGCCGCCGGTGGCCGGCGCGTGCACGAAGCGGCCTTCGCCGACATAGATGCCGGCATGCGACAGGCCGCGCCCGTCCGGGGCGAAGAAGACGACATCGCCGGTGCTCAGGCCGGCCACCGCCACCTTCGGCCACGGACCATCGGCAATCGCGCGCACGCTGCGTGGCAGGGTCACCCCGGCGCCTTCGCGGTAGACATAACCAATCAGGCCGCTGCAATCAAAGCCGCCGGCCGGTGTATTGCCGCCGTAGCGATACGGCGTACCGGTCAGGCCGATGGCCTTGATGGTGATGCTTTCGGCCAGGCGGCTGGCCACAGGCGAGGGTGGCGCGACCGGGCGCACGCTGCTGCCGGCACAGGCGGCCAGGAGCAGGACGGCGAGCATGATCAGGACCGGGCGGTGACAGGCGTGCATGGTGGCCGGCAGACTCGCAGCGTGGCCGGTTGCCGTCAACCCGCCGGCCCGCTCAGCGGCCGCACGGCGTCGGCGCCGTGCCGGCAATTCACCGTGGCGACAGCCGGGCAACGGTGGCAGCCATTAACATGGCCGGCCTTGGCCAGCCAGGGCGCCGGATGTGCGCGCGGCAACGCCGGGCCAGCGCCGTTGCCTGCTGTGCCTGGCGGCTGCGCGTGGCTGTCGGCGCCGTGCTGGCCAGTGTGTTGCGGCGGCCCGCGTCGTCCATCCTTGATTCCTCAAATCCCTTCACCGGCCCCGGCCAAAGGACCTGAACCCATGAAGATCGGCAAAGACACGGTTGCCCGTTTCCACTACCGCCTCAGCGATGCCGACGGCAAGGAAATCGAGTCATCGCACGGCGGCGAGCCAATGGCCGTGCTCTGGGGCGTGGGCGGTGTCATTCCCGGCGTCGAGCGGGCCCTGGAAGGGCGCCAGGCGGGCGACAGCTTCCAGGTCAGCGTCGCGCCGGAGGACGGTTACGGTCCGGTACGCGAGCTGAAGATGCGCGTGTCCAAGAAGTACTTTCCCAAGGACGTGGCGCTGAAGCCGGGCATCACCGTGCAGTTGCAGACCGAGCAGGGTCCGCGCGTGGTGCGCGTGGTCAAGGTCGGCATGAGCGTGGTCGATGTCGATGGCAATCATCCCCTGGCGGGGCGGCAACTCGAGTTCGCCATTGACATTGTCGATGTCCGCGCAGCCACGCCGGAGGAGATCGACCACCGTCACGTGCATCACGATGGCGATCCTCACCATTGATCCGTCCGCACCGCGCCGGTCCTGCCTTGCCTGGCCTGGCCTGGCGTCATTGAAACCATGATCCGCCAGCCCTGACCCGCCACCGATGACCGCTTCCCCGCCGCTGGACTGTCGTGACCAGGTGCTGATCATCGGCGCCGGCGCGGTGGGCCTGGCCTGCGCCCTCGCCCTGTTGCAGGCTGGCGTGCCGGTGACCGTGCTCGACCGCGGCCGCGCCGGTGGCGCTACCTCGCACGGCAATTGCGGCACCATCACGCCCTCGCACGCGCCGCCGCTGGCCGAGCCGGGCATGGTCTGGCAGTTGCTGCGCTGGATGCGCCAGCCCGATGCGCCGTTTTACCTCAAGCCACGCTGGGATCCGGCCCTGGCCGGCTGGCTGCTGCGCGCCCTGCGCCGGTGCAACCGGCGCGATTTCGAGGCCACCACCGCTATCCGCGCCGAACTGTTGCTGGCCTCGCGTCACCTGCTGCAGCAATGGATCCAAGACCACGACATCGATTGCGGTTTTCAAAGCCGGGGCAGCCTGTACCTGCATCGCGATCGCGCCGCGCTGGCGGCCGGCGGTGGCCATGCTGCCTTGCTGGAGCGCGCCGGCATCCAGGTTGAACGCCTGGATGGCGACCAGGTACGCGCGCTGGAACCGGCGGTCAATGATCAGGTGATCGGCGGCTGGCTGTATCCGCAAGACGCCCACCTGCGCCCGGACCGCCTGGTCGCCGGCCTGCTCGACCGGGTCCGCGCCGCCGGCGGCACGGTCATCGAAGACTGCCCGGTCGCCGGACTGCTGCACGAGCGCGGCCGCATCACCGGCGTGCGCCTGGCCGATGGCCAGGTCTGTCGCGCAGGGAAGGTATTGCTGGCCACGGCGAGCTGGACGCCGGCGCTGGTGCGCGAGCTCGGCCTGCGCCTGCCGGTGCAGCCGGGCAAGGGCTATTCGCTGACCTACGACCGGCCGGCGCGGGCACCGCGGATACCGTTGGTGCTGGCCGAATGTCAGGTCTGCGTCACCGCCTGGGCCGACGGCTACCGGCTCGGCAGCACGATGGAGTTTTCCGGCTTCGACGACGGCCTGAATCCGGTGCGCCTGGACGCGCTCAAGCGCGGCGCGCGCCTGTATCTGCACGAACCCGAAGGCCCGGTGCTGCGCGAACAATGGAGCGGCTGGCGGCCGATGGTGCCCGACGATTTGCCGGTGATCGGACCGGTGTCGCGCCATCCCGGCCTGTGGTTGGCCACCGGCCATGGCATGCTCGGCATCTCGCTGTCGGCGATCACCGGCCAGTTGCTGGCCGATCTGGTCACCGGCCGCGAGCCGGTGGTGAACCCGGCGCCGTTCTCGCCGGCACGGTTCTAGCAGCGGCCACCCAGCCAGCGCGCAATTGGCCTGGCCAGCCAGGACACTTCCGGCAGCGCCGTATTTCCGGCACCGGGCAACCAAGCAGTGGAGCAGAAGGAATGACAGCACCAGCACCGCGGCAATTTGATCTGGCTGTTCTGGGTGGCGGCTCCGGCGGCCTGGCCGCCGCGCAACAGGCGGCACGCCATGGCGCCCGCGTGGTGATGTTTGAGCCCAGCCTGCTCGGCGGCACCTGCGTCAACCACGGCTGCGTGCCGAAGAAGGCGATGTGGCTGGCGGCACAGGCCGGCGATGGCCTGGACCTGGCGGCGGCGATGGGTTTCCGGCTGGAGCGCGGCGACCTGCACTGGGCCGGCTTTGTTGCCCGGCGTGAGGCCTACATCCAGCGCGTCCGCGCCGCCTACCGGCAGCGCCTGGCGGATCTGGGCATCGAATTGATTCCCCATGCCGCGCGCCTGGGCGCCGACGGCACCGTGCTCAGCGGCGGCGGCGACGTCCAGGCCCGGCATCGCCTGATCGCCACCGGCGGCCGCTCCCGGCGTCTGGACTTGCCCGGTTTCGCCCTGGGCGGGGTTTCCGATGATGTCTTCAGCCTGCAGCGCATGCCGCGGCGGATCGCCGTGGTCGGTGGCGGCTACATCGGCGTGGAGATGGCCAGCCTGATGCACGGCCTGGGCTCGAAGGTGACTCTGTTCGTCCGCGACCAGCAACTGCTGTCGGCATTCGATCCGGACCTGGCCGCCGCAGTCACCGCCGGCATGCGCCGGCGCGGGGTCGATGTCCGGCTCGACACCCGGGTCGAAGGCGTCGACTACGGCGAAGACGACCTGCTGCGCGTGCTCTGTGCCGGCGGCCAGAAAATCGGTGGCTTCGACTGGCTGCTGTGGGCCCTGGGCCGGGTGCCCAACAGCAACGGCCTGGGCCTGGATGCCTGCGGCGTGCGCTGCGACGAGCGCGGCCGGATCATCGTCGATGAGCGCCAGGACACCGGCGTCCCGGGCATCCATGCCGTTGGCGATGTCTGCAGCCAGCCGGCACTGACGCCGGTCGCCATCGCCGCCGGGCGCCAACTCGCCGACCGCCTGTTCGGCAATCGGTCCGACGCCCGCGTCGACCTGGACAACATCCCGACCGTGATCTTCGCCCAGCCGCCGGCCGCCAGTTGCGGGCTCAGTGAGCCGGCCGCGCGCGAACGCCATGGCGAGCGCGTGCGGGTCCATGAAACCCGCTTCCTGCCGATGCGCGAGGCCCTGGCCGGTCGCGACGAACAGGTTCTGGTCAAGCTGGTGTGCCTGGAGCCTGATGAGCGGGTCATCGGTCTGCACCTGGCCGGGCCGGGCGTGGACGAGATCCTGCAGGGCTTTGCCGTGGCAATGAACCTGGGCGCCACCCGGCACGACTTCAACCGAACCATCGCCATCCACCCCAGCTCGGCCGAGGAAGTGGTCCTGCTCGGGCGCACTTGATCGCCACCGGCCGGTCGCCTGCGGCATCCCGGGCCGGTTCCTGCCGGCGCGGCATAATGCCGCCTTGCCTCTGCCACGCCGCTACTTTCCGGAACCGACATTGAAGATCCAGCCCCTGTTGCTTATCCCCCTGTTCACCCTGCTCGCCGCCTGCGCCAGCACCGGCCGCACGCCGGGCGCTGAAGCCAGCGCCGGCGGCAATGGCGACCGCCAGACCGCCATGCTCCATGACAGCCTGGACGCTGCGGTGCGCCGCTTCGAACAGGGCAGTGCCCGCCTGGCGGCCGGCGATGCCGGCGGGCAGGGCGAGCGAGAGGCCGCCCTGGAGGAACTGCGCAGCCATGCCGAACACTGCCTGGCCAATCCCGCTTGCGACAGCAGCCGCTTCATCGCCACCTATGACGCACTGGTCAGGGACTCGCTGCCGCGGCCGCCGCTGTCGGATGATCCCAGCCCGGAACTGGACCAGCCCGAAGACGATGCCATCTCGCCGGTGCTCGGCGCGCTGCCGCAGTCACAGCGCACCATCACCCTGCTGCGCGGCCGTGACCTGGCCCAGGTCATCACCCTGAACGAACCGGTCAAGGCGGCGCTCAACGAATGGCTCACCTGGTTGCGCCCCAACCTCATGGACGCCTGGGAGAACTACCAGTACATGCGCTTCATGATGTGGCCGCACTACGAACAGGCCGGCCTGCCCGAGGCGCTGCTGTTTGCGATCATGGCGCGCGAATCCCAGGGCAAGGTGCACGCGGTATCGCGCGCCGGCGCCGCCGGGCCGCTGCAGTTCATGCCCGCCACCGGCGAGCGATTCGGGCTGGGCCGGCGCGCCAGCGACGGCTTCGATACCCGCTTCGATCCGCGCGAGGCGACCCGCGCCCAGGTCGAATACCTCAACGAGCAGTTCGACCGCCTGAACGAGAACCTGGAACTGGTCATCGCCGCCTACAACGGCGGCGAGGGCCGGCTGCGGCGGCTGTCCGGCAGCGGCGAGAAGAGCCTGTGGGATCCGGCGGTATTCAACGCCCTGCCGCAGGAAACCCAGATCTACGTGCCGATGGTGCTCGCCGCCGCCTACCTGTTCCTGCACCCCGAGCAGTTCGGCCTTGAGTTCGCAAAGTTCGACACTCGCCCGGCCGTGCTCACCCTGGACCAGCCGGCCTCGATCAACGAGCTGGCCATCTGTCTGGGCCAGGCCGGTGGCGTGCGCGCCGGCTGGTTTCGCGCCTTGCGCAATCTCAACCCGAAGTGGGACAACAAGCGCGTGCTTGATGCCGGTACGCAACTGGAAGTGCCGGCGGTGATCCTGTCCGCTTATGAGCAGAGCTGCCGCAGCGGCGCCCTGGTCGAACTGGCCGCCGACCTCAACCAGGCGCGGATGCCGGTCAGCACGCCGTCACCGGCGCGCGATGTCATGGCCGGCCGTGCGCCCTCGGCCGGCGGCAGCCATGTCGTGCGTCGCGGCGAAACCCTTTACGCCATCGCCTCCCGCCACAACTGCACCATGCGCAAGCTGGCCCGCAACAACAACATCACCGGGCCGCGCTACCTGCTGCGCCCCGGCCAGCGGCTGAATCTGGCCAATTGCCGGTAGTCAGTTTTCGCGGTCGCGCCACGCCTGCCATGCAGCGCATCGCTGGCGGTTGCGCGGCCGGTCGGCCTTAAGCCGTCGGCGGCAGGCGCCAGCCCAGGCGCTGGCCCATTGCCACTTCCTGGCCGGTTTCAAAGTGGTCGAGTGCGACCCGCCCGGGCGGGAACAGGACGATGGCGGTGGAGCCCATGTGGAAGCGGCCCATTTCGGCAAACCGGTCCAGCTCGATCGTCTGAGCACGATAGTCGATGGCCTCGGGCTGTCGGCCAGCGCGCTGGACGCTGCCCGGCTGCCAGACGGTCTCCACACCGGCGACCAGCATGGCGCCGACCAGGATCACCGCCATCGGCCCGAAGTCGGTATCGAAGTGGCAGACCAGGCGTTCGTTGCGCGCGAACAGGCGGTCCACGCCCTGCACGGTGACCGGGGCGACGCTGTACAGGCGCCCGGGGATGTAGAGCGTCTGGCGCAGGCGGCCGTGCCAGGGCATGTGCACGCGGTGGTAGTTGCGCGGCTGCAGGTAGACGGTGGCGAAGTCGCCATCGGCGAAGTCGGCGGCGCGGGCTTCGTCGCCGAGCAGTGTCGCCAGACTGTAGTCGCGGCCCTTGGCCTGGAACAGGTGCCCGGCCTGGATGCGGCCGGCGGCGCTGATGCGGCCGTCGGCGGGCATCAGCACACTGGCCGGGTCCGGATCAGGCGTGCGTGCACCCGGTTTCAGGGCGCGGGTGAAGAAGGCATCGAAGGTGGGGTAGTGATCGGGCTCGGCGCTTTCGGCCTGGGCCAGATCGATGTCGAAGCGGCGGGCGAAGGCGCGGATCTGCCAGTTCTTCAGCGGCCGCCAGCGGATGCGGGTAAGCGCGCGCGCCAGCGCCGTGAGCAGGTGGTGCGGCAGCAGGTGCTGCAGCAGAAGGTACAGGCGCTGCGCCATGGGCAATCCTTGGAAGCGGAGTCGCGGCGCTCAGCCGGCGCCGAGTGCGACCAGGTCGTCGACGATCTCGGCGGGCACCAGCGGGCTGCGGAAGAAGCCGGCCAGCCGGCCCTGCGGGTTGATCACCACCAGATAGGTGGTGTGGTCGACGGTGTAGTCGCCCGGCTCGTTGGACAGCGGCGTCTGCACGTAGAACAGGTTGAGCTGCCGGGTGAACTGCTCCAACTGCTCGTGGCTGCCACGGGCCGGAACGATGTCCGGGCTGAAATAGCGTGAGTACTCCACCAGCGCCTGTGGCGTGTCGCGTTCGGGATCGACGGAGACGAAGTACAGCGTCGGCACCGGGCCGCGCTCCTGTGGCCACAGGCGCTCGATCTCGCGGTATTGGGCCAGCGTCTGCGGACAGGCATCGGGGCAATGGGTGAAGCCGATGAAAGCCAGGCTCCACTGGCCGCGCCAGTCATCAAGGGTGAGCGGCTCGCCGGTGTCGGCGCGCTCGAGCTGGAAGTCGGCCAGGATGCGCGGCTGCGGGTAGACAATGGCGCTGGTGGTGGCCGGGGCGGCATCACCGCCAAGCCACTTTTGGCCCAGGAACAGGCCCAGGGCGCCAGCCAGGGCGACGGCGGCGATCAGCCACGGCAAGGATCGTTGCAGGTTCATGGCCGGCATTATCCCGGATATTGCCGGGGCCGGCACGGCGCTGGCGCCCAGCCGCGGAACGGGGGCACGGACGATGCCGGCCGCAGCGGGTCGGATACCGGCACCTGGGGCTGGTCGCCGCCAGCACCGATGCAGCGCCGGGCGCGGTCACCGATCAGCTACCCTGTGCGCCCGCGCACCGGCCCTGCAGCAGCGACTTTTTCGATGGACGAACTCAAGACCCTCCGCGACTTCATCCGCTATGGCGCCAGCCAGTTCGGCCGCGCCGGCCTGAGCTTTGGCCACAGCTACGACAATGCCCTGGACGAGGCCACGCAACTGGTGCTGCATGCCCTGCACCTGCCGCATGATCTGTCGCCGGTCTATGCCGGCGCGCACCTGACCACGCGCGAGAAGGCGCAGATCCTGGGCCTGTTCCGGCGCCGCATCGACGAGCGCATCCCGGCCTGCTATCTGATCGGCGAGGCCTGGTTCGCGGGCCTGGCGTTCAAGACCGATGCCCGCGCCCTGGTGCCGCGCTCACCGATCGCCGAGTTGATCCAGGCCGGCTATTCGCCCTGGCTGGATTCTGTCCAGGTCGAGCGCATGCTTGACCTGTGCTGCGGTGGCGGCTGCATCGGCATCGCCTCGGCGGTGCACATGCCCGATTGGCAGGTGGATTGCGTCGACCTGTCGGCTGATGCCCTGGCGCTGGCGGCCGACAACGTCGAACGCTTCGAGGTTGGCGAGCGTGTCCGGCTGGTCCGGTCCGACCTGTTCGCTGCCCTGGCCGGCGAGCGCTACCAGTTGATCGTCAGCAATCCGCCCTACGTTACTGAAGGCGAGTACGCGGCCATGCCCGGCGAGTACAGCCATGAGCCACGCCTGGGCCTGACCTCCGGCGCCGATGGCCTGGACCTGCCATTGCGGCTGCTGGCCGAAGCCGCCGACCATCTTGAGCCCGACGGCGTGCTGATCATGGAAGTGGGCGAGGCCGAGCGCGCGCTGCAGCGGCTGCTGCCGCAGGTGCCTTTCGCCTGGGTGGAGTTCCGGGTCGGCCAGATGGGCGTGTTCGTGCTGCGTCGGGAAGATCTGGTCGAACATGCCGCGCAGATCCAGGCGGTGTGGCAGCAGCGGCGCGGTGAACTGTCGACCACGGCAGCGGCTTCCTCCCAGGCCAGCACGCACCCAGCGAGCGCGAACGAAGCCAGGGTCGGCAGCGACGACGTTGGCCCGTTCGACGTGCTTGATCCTTGAGCTGAGTCAGCGCCGGCCATGTCACACAACACCTTCGGCCATCTGTTCCGGGTCACCACCTTTGGCGAGAGCCACGGGCCGGCGATCGGCTGCGTCGTTGATGGCTGCCCGCCGGGCCTGGAACTGGCCGAAGAGGATTTCGCCGCCGACCTGGCCCGGCGCGCCACCGGTCGCAGCCGCCACACCTCGCAACGGCGCGAGGACGACGCGGTCGAGATCCTGTCAGGCGTGTTCCGCGGCCGCAGCACCGGCACGCCGATTGCCCTGCTGATTCGCAATACCGATGCCCGCAGCCGCGATTACAACGAGCTGGAGCAGGTATTCCGGCCCGGCCATGCCGATTTCACCTACCAGGCCAAGTACGGCCTGCGCGACCACCGCGGCGGCGGTCGTTCCTCGGCGCGCGAGACCACCATGCGCGTGGCGGCGGGGGTGATCGCCCGCAAGTATTTGAGCCAGCATTTCGATATCCGCGTGCGCGGCCATCTGTCGCGCCTGGGCGAGCAGGAACCGGCGGCCTTCGACTGGGCAGCGGTTGAGAGCAATCCCTTCTTCTGGCCCGACGCCGCCATGGTGCCGGCGCTGGAGAACTACATGGATCGGCTGCGCAAGTCGGGCGATTCGGTCGGCGCCATCGTCCGCGTAGTGGCCCAGGGCGTGCCGGCCGGCTGGGGCGCACCGGTTTACGGCAAGCTCGACGCCGAACTGGCCGCCGCCCTGATCGGCATCAACGCCGCCAAGGGCGTGGAGATCGGCGCCGGCATGGCTTCTGCCGCCGATCTGGGCAGCCGGCATCGCGACCCGCTCGGTCCGGACGGCTTTGCCAGCAACCACGCCGGCGGCATCCTGGGCGGCATCAGCAGCGGCCAGGACATCACCTGCCAGGTGGCGTTCAAGCCCACTTCCAGCCTGCGCCTGCCGGTGGCCTCGATCGATCACGCGGGGAACCCGGCCCAGGTCGTGGTCAAGGGCCGGCATGACCCCTGCGTGGGCATCCGCGCCGTGCCCGTGGTCGAGGCCATGGTGGCGCTGGTACTGATGGACCATTGGCTGCGTCATCGCGCACAATGCGGCGCTGGCCAGACGCCGCCGTGAGCTGCGGCCACGCGGCTCCAGCCCAACCACCCTGCGTCCGGATCCGATGATCAAACCACCCTGTCGTATCGCCCTGGTCGGCGCCACCGGCGCTGTCGGCGAAGCCATTGCCGCGATTCTGGCCGAGCGCGATTTCCCGGTTGCCGAACTGGTGCCCCTGGCCAGCGAACGCTCGGCCGGCGGGACGGTGGCTTTCGGCAAGCGCCAGTTGACCGTGCGCCTGCTCGAGGATTTTGATTTCTCCGGCATCGATATCGCCTTCTTCGCCGCCGGCGGGGCGGTCTCGGCCGTGCATGCGCCGCGGGCGGCAGCGGCTGGAGCCGTGGTCATCGACAACAGCTCGCACTTCCGGCAGGAGCCGGACGTGCCGCTGGTGGTCAGCGAGGTCAATCCGCAGGCGCTGGCACAGCGGCCGCGCGGCATCATCGCCAATCCCAACTGTTCGACCATGCAGATGCTGGTGGCGCTGGCGCCGATCCATCGCGCGGTCGGCATCGAACGGATCAACGTCGCCAGCTACCAGTCGGTCTCCGGCGCAGGTCGGGTGGCGATGGAGGAGCTGGGCCGGCAGACCAGTGCCCTGCTCAACTTCCACCCGGTCGAGCCCAAGGTGTTCCCGGTCCAGATCGCGTTCAACGTCATTCCCCAGATCGACGAGTTCCTGGACAACGGTTACACCCGGGAAGAAATGAAGATGGTGTGGGAAACACGCAAGATCCTTGGCGACGACCAGATCCAGGTCAATGCCACCTGCGTGCGCGTGCCGGTGTTCTATGGCCATGCCCTGGCCTGCCACATCGAAACCCGCGAGCGCATCAGCGCATCCCGGGCGCGCACGCTGCTGCGCCAGGCGCCGGGCGTGAAGCTGGTCGATGGTGGTCGCAGCGGAGTCCAGCCCGGCCCGGCGCCGCGACCTGGATCGGTGGCCGCCAAGGGCCGATATCCGACCCCGGTCGGCCATGCCGCCGGCAGCGACCAGGTCCACGTCGGGCGCATCCGCGAGGATATTTCCCATGCCAGCGGACTCAACCTGTGGCTGGTCGCGGACAATATCCGCAAGGGTGCGGCATTGAATGCTGTGCAAGTTGCCGAATTGTTGGTAGAAAGTCTGTTGTGATCTATAGTTGCGCCACTGTCGTGAGGCGTGTTCAAGCTTTGGAGACAGCCGTAATGTCGGCGTTGGCGGGAGACAGGGGGAGTTGACTTGATGAAAATCCGTTATCTGTTAGTGACTTGCTTGATGGTGCTGGCCTCCGGTGCCGCCCAGGGCCTTGGCCTGGGCGAAATCCAGGTCAATTCACGGCTCAACCAGCCGCTGGATGCGCGCATCACCATCCAGGAAGCGTTCCCCGGTGAAGCCGATCAGCTCACCATCCAGACCGCCAGTAGCGATGACTTCGCCCGGGTTGGCCTGGAGCGCACGCGCCTGCCGGTGTCGTTGCGCTTCGAGGTTGAAGAAGACGCGCGCGGCGGCAAGGTGGTCAAGGTCACCAGTGTCGAGCCGGTACGCGAGCCGTATCTGGCCGTGTTGCTGGAAGCCAACTGGAGCGGTGGCCGCTTGCTGCGCGAATACGGCGTGCTGCTGGATCCTCCGGTCAGCGCCCAGCCCAGCCGCATCGCCCGAGTCGATGCGCCGAGGACGGCGGCACCTGCTCCGGCGCCGACCGTGCCTGCGGTCACGGCCGTCGATCCTGCCCCGGCGGCCACCACGCCGGCACCGGCACAGACCGCGCCGCTGACTGCCGAACCCGAGCCGATCGCAGTCGAGCCCGCACCAGCACCAGCACCGCCGCCGCCGGCACCTGCACCTGCACCCACGCCGGCACCGGTGGTCAGCGCGCCGCCAGTTCATGCGCCAGCGCCGGCCCCGGCTCCCGCTCCCGCCCCGGCCGAGCCGCCGCGCAGTCCGCCGCCGCCGGGCTTTGCGCCGTCTCCTGTTGCGCCGCCGGCGCCCGCCGACCCGGCCCCCGAAGCCGCGCCCGCGCCCGCGCCTGCGCCGCTCGCCGCTGACGGCACCTATATCGTGCAGGAAGGCGACACCCTGTCAGCGATCGCCTACCGGCTGGCCTCCGAGCAACGCGTCCTCACCAACCAGATGATGCTTGCGCTGCAGCGCGACAACACCGACGCATTCTTCGCCGACAACATCAATGCCCTCAAGGCCGGAGCGGTGCTCCGGGTACCGGAAAACGATCGCATCCACGCGCTGGCCAGGGCCGAAGCCGACCAGGAAGTGCGTCGCCAGCTTGATGTCTGGGCCGGAGTCGACAGCACGCCCGCGCTGGCCGATCCCGGCCGCGCCCCGATGGCCGAAGCCACGACCGCAGCCAGCCCGGCAACGCCGGCGCAGGCACGCGTTGAACTCCTGTCGCCGCGACAGGAGGGTGAACCGGGTGGCAGCACGCCCGGAGCGTCCAGCAGCCAAACAGGAGAAGCCGAAATGGCCGCAGTTCAGGCTGATTTGAATCGTGCCCGTGAAGAATTGTCCAGCCGTGAGCGGGAAGTGGCCGAGTTGAGCTCGCGGGTCCAGGACTTGGAAGAGATCAACAGCCAGAACAGCCGTCTGCTCGAACTCAAGGACACCGAAGTGGCTGCCCTGCAGCGCCGCCTGGCCGATCTGAGCCAAGCCGCCGAAGCCGCCGAGGCCGAGGCCGCCGCCGTCGCGGGTGCTGCCGATGCCGATGCCGACCAGGCGGTGGCCGATATGATCGCCGCCCTGGCCGCCGCCGAAGAGACCGATACCGACGCTATGGCCGGCAGCGAAGCTGATGTCGACGGCACGCAAGTCACCGACGACGCCAGCGACTTGACCATGGATGGCGAAGCGCTTGCCCAGAGCGATGACCAGATCGACGAGGCCGACACGGCCGGCGAGGGCGCCGATGCCATCGACGACGCCGCCTGGGCCGCTGCCGCCACCGGCACATCGCCTGACCCGTTCACCGATCCGTCCGGCGCGCCCGAGGGTGGCGAAGACTCCTGGGCCGCTGTCGACGCCGCGCCCGGTGTCGCCGAAACTCCGGCCGTCGCCGAGCCGATTGCCATTGATGCCACGCCAGCGGCCGAAAGCAGCCTGGTCCAGGCGCCAGCGGCGGATGGCCAGGCCGTGCCGTTCTACCAGAACCCGCTGCTGATGGGCACCGGCCTGGTAGTCATTGCCGTACTGCTCCTGCTGGCCCTGCTGTCACGTCGCCAGCGCGAACGCGCGGTGGCCACTCCGGCTGCGGTCGATGGCGGCAAGCGTTCGGTATCCGAACTGTTCGCCAGCGATACCGCGACCGCCAGTTCCGCTGCGGTTGCCGTGGACAGCCCGGCGGCAGTCGAGGATGAGGAACTGCGCGAGCTGCTTGAGCAGATCGAGTCGAGCCCGGACGATTACGACTCCTACGTCGAGTTGCTGAGCATCCACTACGCCAACGACGACCGCGAGCAGTTCCTGGCGTGGGCCAGCCGCCTGCAACCGCGCATTGATCACAACTCGGCCGAATGGCAACAGGTGGTCGAGATGGGACGCGAGCTGATGCCCGATGCCGCCATCTTTGCTGGTGATGTCCAGGCCGACGCCGCACCTGGGGTGGACACGGTCGAGGTCGAAAGCGCTCTCGAGGCCGAATCCGAGTCCGCAACCGAAGCGACCTGGACGCCGCCCTGGACGCCCGATGCCGAGGCCGAGGCCGGACGACCAACGTCCGCGACGGTGGACGACATCCTGAGCCTGGACGACGACGAGCCGATGATCGCAGCCAACACCGAGTCCGGATCAGAATCGGCACCGCTGGATATTTCCGAGCCGTATGTCGAACCGGTGCGTGTCGGGCCGGCAGCGGACAGCGGCCTGGGCACCATCGACCCGGCAGCCACGTCCAGCGGCTCCTACCTGGATCTGGACATGGACAGCGAGCCTGACGGACGCGCGGACGACGGCGGGCTGGTGATGCCGGCCACCCCTGCCGATTCCGGGTTCAGCGCGGAAGCCGAAGCTGCGCCCGCCGACGACCGTTTTGCACCGCTGGAGTTCGACGACACGCCGCTGACGCCGAGTGCCGACAGCGATCGCGGCCCGGCGTCCGACGCCGCTACTGGCCTGAAGGCCGACGAGAGCACCGGCATTGACCTGCCGCCGCTGGACCTTGACGACGAGGACGATGCCATGCCCGCCAACGTGGTCGATTTCAGCGAAGCACTGGGTGGCAGCGACGAGGCCACGACCAAGCTGGAACTGGCCCGGGCCTACATGGACATGGGTGATCCCGACGGCGCCAAGGCCATGCTCGAGGAAGTGCTCGGTGAAGGCGATACCGCACAGCGTGAAGAGGCGCGGCGTCTGCTTGACCTGCTCTGATCGCCTGGCGGCCATCGTTCCGGCGCTGCCGCCGGGGCGATGGCCACCTTGCCCGGCATGACGCGCCTGGCTCTGGCGGTCGAATACGAGGGCAGTGACTTCCTGGGCTGGCAGCGCTGCAGCCATGGCGCCACGGTCCAGTCCGAGGTCGAGGAGGCACTGTCCTTCGTTGCCGGCCAGCCGGTGACGGTGATGGCCGCCGGCCGCACCGACAGCGGCGTCCATGGCCTGGACCAGTTGCTGCATTTCGATGCCCCGGTGGAACGCAGCCCGCGTTCGTGGCTGCTGGGCGCCAATTCGCGCCTGCCGCGCAGCATTGTCGTCACCTGGCTGGGACCGGTGGCTGATGATTTCCATGCCCGCTTCAGCGCCCGCCGTCGTCGTTACCGCTACGAGATCCTGAACCGGTCGGTGCGCCCGGGGCTGTACGCCCGGTTCCAGACCTGGGAACGGCTGCCGCTGGCCGCCGAGCGCATGCACGAGGCGGCCCAGGCGTTGCTCGGCGAGCATGATTTCACCAGCTTTCGGGCGCTGTCATGCAGCGCGCGGCGACCGTTCCGCAGCGTCCATGACGTCAGTGTCCGCCGCGACGGCGAGCGCGTGCTGATCGAGATCGAGGCCAATGCTTTCCTGCATCACATGGTGCGCAATATTGCCGGCAGCCTGATCCTGGTCGGCCGTGGCGAGCGTCCGCCGCAGTGGCTGGGCGAGGTTCTGGCCGCACGCCGGCGCGACCTGGCCGGCCCGACCGCGCCGGCCCGGGGCCTGATCTTCCTGGGGCCGCGTTATCCAGCCGGGCTGGGCTTGCCGGCGCGGTTCGAGGATTCATCCCTTGCCTGATCGTCCTGCCATGGGCGTCCTCGCATGAGCGTCCTCGCATGAGCGCCCGGGCATGACCGGCATCAAGTTCTGCGGCTTGACCCGCGCGGAGGATGTCGAGCTGGCGCTTGATATGGGCGTCAGCCACATCGGTCTGATCCTGGCCGACAGCCCGCGCCGGCTCGATATCGACCAGGCAACGCGGCTGGCCGCCATCGCCCGCGCCCGCATCCAGGCGCCGCAAGTCGTGATCCTGCTGCGCAACCAGGCAGCGGCCTTCATCCAGGCGGCCGTGGCCGCGGTCCAGCCGGACCTGCTCCAGTTCCACGGCGACGAAGCCGAAGACCAGTGCCAGCGCCATGGCCTGCCGTACTGGAAGGCGATCGGCTGCGGCAGCGATGACGCCAGCGGCACTGGCGCCGGAGGAAGCGATAGCCAGGCGCTGATCACCGGCTATGACTCGGCGCAGGCGCTGGTACTTGATGGCCATGCTCCCGGCGCCGCCGGCGGAACCGGTCGACGCATGGACTGGTCACGCTGGCCGCGCAGCCGGCGCCGGCTGGTGCTGGCCGGCGGTCTGGTGCCGGACAATGTGGCCACCGCCATCGCCCTGACCCGGCCGTTCGCCGTTGATGTCGCCAGCGGTATCGAACAGGCGCCGGGAATCAAGGATCACGACCGCATGCGCGCCTTTGTCGCCGCCGTGCGCAGCGTATCGCCTGAGACCGAAAGCAGCCACGGAGATTGAGCCCACCGCCAGGCCGCTGACCTGTCCGGCAGCATCAGTAGAACGACCGTGCCGGCGTACCGGACGCCGGCGCCAAAGACGCAGCGGGCGCCGAAGCGGTTCTTCGTGGCAATATGCCGCATTGCGGCAAATCAGCGCCGTGCGCCGCTCATCACCTGCGAGTACCCATGTCCGACATCGATTTCCATGCCTGGCCGGATGCCGACGGCCGCTTCGGCGACTACGGCGGCCGCTTCGTCGCCGAGACCCTGATGGCGCCGCTGGCCGAGTTGACGCAAGCCTATGCCCGCCTGCGCGATGACCCGCAATTTCGCGCCGAGCTGGATCGGGATCTGGCCGATTACGTCGGCCGGCCCAGCCCGATCTATCACGCACGGCGCCTGAGCGCGGAAAATGGCGGCGCCCAGATCCTGCTCAAGCGCGAGGACCTGAACCATACCGGCGCGCACAAGATCAACAACACCGTCGGCCAGGCGCTGCTGGCGCGGCACATGGGCAAGCGCCGGATCATCGCCGAGACCGGCGCCGGCCAGCATGGCGTGGCCACTGCCACCATGGCGGCGCGACTGGGCATGGAATGCGTGGTCTACATGGGCGCCACCGACATCGAGCGGCAGAAGATCAATGTCTACCGCATGCAGCTTCTGGGTGCGACGGTGGTGCCGGTCAGTGCCGGCTCGGCCACGCTCAAGGATGCCCTCAACGAGGCCCTGCGCGACTGGGTGACCAATGTCGCCGACACCTTCTACATCATCGGCACCGTCGCCGGCCCGCACCCGTACCCGATGATGGTGCGCGATTTCAATGCCGTGATCGGCCGCGAGGCCAGGGCGCAGATGCTCGCCAGCCATGGCGCGCTGCCCGATGCCCTGGTCGCCTGCGTTGGCGGTGGCAGCAATGCCATGGGCCTGTTTCATGCCTTCCTCAATGATCGGGAGGTGGCAATCTACGGGGCCGAAGCCGCCGGTCATGGCCTGGCCAGCGGTGAACATGCGGCCTCGCTGTCGGCCGGCCGGCCGGGTGTGCTGCATGGCAACCGCACCTATGTTTTGTGCGACGACGCCGGCCAGATCACGCCGACCCACTCGATCTCGGCCGGCCTGGATTATCCCGGCGTCGGCCCCGAACACGCCTGGCTCAAGGACAGCGGCCGTGCCCGCTACCTGGGCGTTGACGACGACGAAGCGCTGGCGGCTTTCCATCGTCTGACCCGCACCGAAGGCATCCTGCCGGCGCTGGAGTCCAGCCACGCCGTGGCCCTGGCCTTGCGCCTGGCGCGCGACATGGATCCGGACCAGCGCCTGCTGGTGTGCCTGTCCGGCCGCGGCGACAAGGATGTCCACACCGTCGCCGCCCATGAGCAGACCCATGAGCAGGCCGCAGCCGCTGCCGGCTCGGATGATGGCCTGGACGGGAAATACTGACATGGCCAGCCATCCCGAAAATACCGAGGCCGCCAGCGCCAGCGGCACGACCGTGAACCGCATCGACCGCTGCTTCCAGCACCTGCGTGCCCGTGGTCGCAAGGCATTGATGCCCTTCCTCACCGCCGGCCATCCACTGGCCGAAGCGACGGTGCCGGTGATGCACGGCCTGGTTGCCGGTGGCGCCGACCTGATCGAACTGGGCGTGCCGTTTTCCGATCCGATGGCCGATGGCCCGGTGATCCAGAAGGCCAGCGAGCTGGCGATCGGGCGGGGCGTCACCCTGGCCACCGTGCTCGACTATGTGCGCCGGTTCCGTGTCGACGACCCGGTGACGCCAGTGGTGCTGATGGGTTACCTCAACCCGGTCGAGATCATGGGCCGGCAGCGTTTCGTTGAGCAGGCCGCGCAGTCCGGTGTCGATGGCCTGTTGCTGGTCGACGCGCCGCTGGAAGAATCCGCGCCCTTGCAGGCGCTGTGCGGCGAGCATGGCCTGCACCAGATCCTGCTGGCGGCACCGACCACCACCGGTGAGCGTCGCCAGCGTCTGGCCGACCAGGCGCGCGGCTTCCTTTACTACGTCGCCTATGCCGGCGTCACCGGTGGCGGTGCCCTGGATGTGGCCGAGGTCGCCACCCAGGTAGCGCACTGGCAGGCACTCGGCCCGACGCCGGTCGCCGTCGGCTTCGGGGTCAAGGACGCGGCATCGGCCCAGGCCATCGGCCGCGTCGCCGATGCGGTGATCGTCGGCAGCGCCCTGATCGAACACCTGGCCGGCTGTGCCGATGCCGATACCGCGGCCGTGGATGCGCGGGATTTCCTGCGGCCATTGCGCGCCGCGCTCGATGCTGATATCGCCTTGGAAGATCGTTCCGGTGTCCCGGAAAAACCGGCTGGCAACGATGGTTCCTGAGTCGTTGCGGATCGCTGCGGGCCAGTTTCTGGGCCGGCGGGCCAACAGCTGGCGCCGCCACCCGCGCTCGCGTTATGGTTCGCCTCCTGTTTCGCGGGTGACGATGTAAATGAACTGGCTGTCAAAACTGATGCCTTCGCGCATTCGCACGCAGACCGGCGCCGCCAAGCGGGGCGTCAAGGAAGGCGTGTGGGACCAGTGCGAAGGCTGTGGCGCCACCCTGTACCGGCCCGAGCTGGAGCGCAACCTCAATGTCTGCCCGCAGTGCAGCCATCATCGGCCGATCGGCGCCCGGGTCCGTCTGGCGGGGTTCCTTGACCCCGGCGATGTCATCGAGATCGGTGCCGCACTGGAGCCGACCGATGCCCTGCGCTTCCGCGACAGCAAAAAATACCGCGATCGCCTGCTCGTCTCGCAGAAGACAGTCGGTGAGAAAGATGCCCTGATCGCCTTGCACGGCAGCCTGCACGGCCAGCCGGTGGCCGCCTGCGCCTTCGAGTTTTCCTTCATGGGCGGCTCGATGGGCTCGGTGGTCGGCGAACGTTTCGCCCGTGCCGGCGAACTGGCCCTGGCCGAGCGCATGCCGCTGATCTGTTTCAGCGCCACCGGCGGCGCGCGCATGCAGGAAGGCGTGCTGTCGCTGATGCAGATGGCCAAGACCTCGGCGGTGATCGCACGCCTGCGCGAGGCCGGGCTGCCCTACATCTCGGTGCTGACCCATCCCACCACCGGCGGCGTTTCCGCCTCGTTGGGCATGCTTGGCGACATCAATATCGGCGAGCCCAAGGCCTTGATCGGCTTTGCCGGGCCGCGAGTGATCGAGCAGACCGTACGCGAGACCTTGCCTGAAGGCTTCCAGCGCAGCGAGTTCCTGCTCGCGCATGGTGCCATCGACATGATCGTCGACCGCCGTCACCAGCGCGATACCATCGCCCGCCTGCTGGCCTTGCTGATGGCCCGCCCGGCACCGCCGCTCAAGGCGGCCTGAGCTTCACCTGCCGTTGTCCATGCGGCCGCCGGCCGTGGCCTTGATCCGCGACCACCGCCGGCCAGCGCACGGCCGATTTTCCTTCCGACCCCATCAAGACTAGACACCATGAGTGACACGCCTCCCGACCGCCTGGCCATCGACCCGCGCAGCAAGTTCCATGATGCCGCCACCCTGGAACGCGGCGTCGGCATCCGTTTCAATGGCCGTGAGCGCACCGATGTCGAGGAGTACTGCGTCAGCGAGGGCTGGATCCGCACCGCCTTTGGCAAATCGCTGGATCGCCGTGGCCGGCCGATGACCGTGCGCCACAGCGGTACGGTGGAGGCGTATTTCCTGGATCTTCAGGAATCCGGCGCCGGAGATGCCGAGCCCGGCAATGACAGCGAAACGCCCGCCAAATCCGATCCGGAGTCGGACTGAGCGGCGAGTCGTCAGGTCGTGATGCCGGCGGCCAGCACGGCCGCGGCTGTCTAGCGACGGCGTTCCACCACCGTGTATTCGCCGTCAATGACGGTGTGCGCAGCGCCGTCGGCAGGCTGCTGGCCGGAGTTTCCGGCCTGGCCTGTGGTGTTGGCCTGGCCTCTGCTGCCGATATGGGCCTGGAAGCGACGACGCAGCCACCAGATCCTCGCCATCACGGCGACGGTGCCGATCACCAGCACGCCGAAGGTGATCATCACCGCGAAGATGCCGATCACCGCAGCCGCGGTCAGCGCCACCAGCGCGCCGATGGCGGCCATCAGGCGGGCGAGCAGGCCGCGCCGTGGCCCGGGCAGTTCAGGAGTGTTGTAAGGCATCAGGTATTTTCCGCAGTCATGGCCCGATGATGGCGGATGCGCGCCGGGCGCGCCATGCAACCGGCAATTGCGGTTTGGCTGGCGTTATTGCTGACATTCCTGGCGGCCGGGGCGATGGTCGCCAGCGGCGATGGCAAATGAAAAAGCCGCTGCCGGGTCTGGCAGCGGCCTTCATTGGTAGTTTTCCTGCACCTGCCGCGGTGGCTGGCTGCAGGCGGGATTTCGCGGAACGCTCGGACAGCGCGCCGGTGTCGCCGCGATCAGGCCAGCAGCGAGCGCAGCATCCAGGCGGTCTTCTCGTGTGCTTGCATGCGGCCGGTGACCAGGTCGGCGGTGGGCTGGTCATTGGCTTCGTCGGCGACGGTGAACACCTTGCGCGCAGTCCGCGCCGCCGCTTCGTGGCCTTCGACCAGTTGCTGCACCATGCCCTGCCATTCCGGAATGCCGGTTTCCTCCTTGATCGAGGACAGCTCGCCAAAGCGGTCACTGGAAGCCGGGGCAAACAGGCCCAGGGCGCGGATCCGTTCGGCGATCTCGTCGGTGGCCAGCCACAGCTCGTTGTACTGCTCCTCGAACATCTGGTGCAGGGTGTTGAACATCGGCCCGGTCACGTTCCAGTGGAAGCCGTGGGTCTTCAGGTACAGCGTGTAGTTGTCGCCGAGCAGATGCGCCAGTTGATCGGCAATCTGCTTGCGATTCTTCTCCGAGATCCCGATATCAATGCCGGCCTCGGCGATTTTGGGGCTTTTCTTGGCCATGGATTTCACCTTGATTGCGGACGTTGGCCATTAGGCTAACCGGTCCGCACGTTTGCTGGAAGTGAATCGTTTCAATGTCGACGATTGACAGAACCAATCGTGCCCCGGCCCCGCGCCGGCGCCGGCGCCGGCCCGATCAGGGCACCGGCGCCGGCACCGATTCCGGGCCAGGCAGCGCCGGCAAGGCGGCTGCGATGAGCGCTGCGCGGCTGCCGCCGTTGCCGCCAGCCGGCGCCGTGCTGGCGCTGGATCGTGCCCGGTTGATCGGTCTGCGCCAGCGCCTGCGCAGTGCCGATCCCGGCCACCGCCAGCGCTTGCAGGCACAGTACGCCGCCCTGGTCGATCGTTCCGCGCGCGCGGTCGGGCAACGCCGTGCCGCGCTGCCGGTTCCGCGCTTTGACGACAGTCTGCCGATCCACGCCCATGGCGCCCGCCTGGCGCAGTTGATTGAGCAGCATCCGGTGGTCATCGTCGAAGGCGAGACCGGATCGGGCAAGACCACGCAACTGCCCAAGATTGCCCTGACCGCCGGCCGCGGCGCCACCGGACAGATCGCCTGCACGCAACCGCGCCGGATTGCCGCCCGCAGCGTCGCCCGCCGCGTCGCCGAAGAGCTGGACAGTCCGCTGGGTGGGACAGTGGGTTACCAGGTGCGATTCGACGTCAAGGCCGGTGCCGGCACCGCGATCAAGTTCATGACCGACGGCATCCTGCTGGCCGAGGTCCAGAACGACCGCTGGTTGCGCGCCTACGACACCATCATCATCGACGAGGCGCACGAGCGCAGCCTGAACATCGACTTCCTGCTCGGCCTGCTCAAGCGGCTGCTGCAAAAGCGCGATGACCTGAAGGTGATCATCACCTCGGCGACCATCGACAGTGCCCGTTTTTCCGATTTTTTCGATGGCGCGCCGGTGCTTGCCATCGAAGGCCGCAGCTATCCGGTCGAGCGCCGCTACCTGCCGCTGGCCGAGCGCGAACGCGATGACCGTGATCTGTCCCAGGCGATCGCCGATACCGTGGCCGAGATCAGCGGCGTGGACGGGCAGGGCGACATCCTGGTGTTCCTGCCCGGTGAGCGGGAAATCCGCGACGCGCACAAGGTGCTGGCCGAGCGCAGCTTCGCCCACACGCAGATTCTGCCGCTGTATGCGCGCTTGAGCGCACGCGACCAGGACCGGGTGTTCAAACCGGATGTCGGTCGCCGCATCGTGCTGGCCACCAACGTTGCCGAGACCTCGCTGACCGTGCCGCGGATCCGCTATGTCATCGATTCGGGTACCGCCCGGGTCAGCCGCTACAGCCCGCGCAGCAAGGTGCAGCGGCTGGAGATCGAGCCGATCGCCCGCGCCAACGCCGAGCAGCGCGCCGGCCGTTGCGGACGCCTGGGCCCGGGCATCTGCTACCGGCTCTACGACGAGCAGGACTTCCAGCGCCGGCCCGAGTTCGCCGATCCGGAAATCCTGCGCAGTTCCCTGGCCAATGTCATCCTGCGCATGTTGGCGCTGGGCCTGGGTGCCATTGAACGCTTTCCCCTGGTCGATCCACCGTCGGACCGGGCGATCCGCGATGGCGTGCAGCAGTTGCAGGAGCTGCAGGCGATCACGGCCGAGCAGAAGCTGACCGCGATCGGCCGCGCCCTGGCGCAGTTCCCGATCGACGTGCAACTGGCGCGCATGCTGGTCGAGGCGCAACGGCTGGGTTCGCTGCGCGAGTTGCTGGTGATCGTGGCCTTCATGGGTGTGCAGGATCCGCGCGAACGGCCGCATGAAGCACGCGCGCTGGCCGACAGCCGTCACGGCGAATACGCCGACCGGCGTTCGGATTTTCTGTCTGCGCTCAAGCTCTGGCAGGACTGGGATGCGGCGCGCTCGGTGCTGGGCAGCAGCCGGCAGCGGGCCTGGTGCCAGGAGCGCTTCCTCAGCTACATGCGCATGCGCGAGTGGCGCGAGCTGCACCGCCAGTTGCTTGCTGTCATGCCGGCGCTGGGCTGGACCCTGGCCAACAAGCCGGCCGATTACGAGGCCATCCACCGCGCCATTCTCGCCGGCCTGCCGACCAGCGTCGCACGCAAGGGCGAGAAGGGCCTGTACGAGGGCACGCGCAGCCGCGGTTTTGCCATCTTCCCGGGCAGCGCCCTGGCCAAGTCGGCGCCGAACTGGCTGCTCAGCCTGGCCGTGATCGTCACCTCGCGCCAGTACGCGCACGGCAACGCCCGCATCGAACCGGCCTGGCTTTACGACCAGGCCGGGCACCTGCTCAAGCGCACCGTGTTCGAGCCGCATTGGGACCGCGACCGCGGCCGGGTCATCGCCTACGAGCAGGCCAGCCTCCATGGCCTGATCATCCACGGTCGCAAGCGGGTTGACTATGCCGCCACCGACCCGGCCGGCGCGCACCAGATCTTCCTGCGCGAAGGCCTGGCCGAGTGCAACCTGGAATCGCGCTCGGACTTTGTTGCCGACAACGCCCAGGTATTGGCCCGCGCCTTCGAGGAGGAGGCGCGCCAGCGGCGCCAGGGTCTGGTCATCGACGCCGAACAGCGAGCGCAGCTTCTGGCGCCTTTGATCCCGGAGACCATCGCCTCCACCCGCGACCTGGACCGCTGGTGCCGGTCCCTGCCCGAAGCCGGGCGCAAGCCGCTGCGCTGGCGCCTGGAAGACCTGCTGGCGACGCCGACCCGCGAGCAGGCCTTCCCGGCGCAGATCGAACTGGCCGGGCACCGCTTCGCGCTGGATTACCTGTTCGAGCCGGGCAACGACACCGATGGCGTGACCCTGACCGTGCCCCTGGCCTGGCTCAATGCCTTGCCGCTGGCACGGCTGGAGTGGCTGGTGCCGGGCCTGCTCAAGGACAAGGTCGCCGAGCTGATCCGCAGCCTGCCCAAATCGCTGCGCCGCAATTTCGTGCCGGCACCCGACTTCGCGCAGGCTTTCGTCGAAGCGCGCAACGCCGCTGACCAGCCCCTGCTGGCGGCGCTGTCGGCCTGGATGGAAAAGACCTCGGGCATTGTCGTGGGTGCGCAGGACTTCCAGCCCGGGCAACTGCCGGCACACCTGGTCATGCGCCTGCGGCTGCTCGATGAGCATGGCCGCGACCTGGCCAGCAGCCGCGACGGCCAGCAACTGCAACAGCGTCACGGCGCCCGTGCCCGCGCCGTATTCGCGGCCCACGCCGGCAGTGGCCTGGCGCGCACCGGCCTGACCCGGTTCGAGCCCGATCCGCTGCCCGAATCGGTCACCAGCCAGGCCGGGCTCCGCGCCTGGCCGGCCTTTGTTGATCGTGGTGAAAATGTCGATCTGGTGGTGTTCGAATCCGCTGAACAGGCGCGCCGGGCCCACGCCGGCGGCATCCGCCGCCTGCTGCTGCTGCGCCTGGCCGACCAGCGCAAGCGCCTGGCCCGGCAGTTGCCACTGGATGCCAAGGCGCAGTTCACCTGGGCGGCCATCGGTTCACTGGAAACCCTGCGCGCGGACATCGTCGACCAGGTGCTGACCGCGCGCCTGGCCGGGCAGGGCGCCGAGATCCGCGAGCGCGACCGGTTCGAGGAGCTGGCCACCACGATTGCTGCCGACCTGGCGCGCCAGGCCACCGCCCGGACCCTGCTGGTGGAGGCGGCCCTGCACGCGCTGAGCCCGATCGGGCCGCGCCTGAGTCCGCCCTTGATGGGCTTTGCCGCGGCCAATTTCGACGACATCCGCGAGCAACTGGCCGCCCTGTTCCCGGCCGACCTGGGACAGCGCATCGACCACCGGCACCTGGCCGAGTACCCGCGCTACCTGAAGGCCGTCAGCCTGCGCATCGAGCGCCTGCAGCAGGATCCGCGCAAGGACCAGGAACGGATGCTGGTGCTGCGTGATTTCCAGCAGCGGCTGGCAAGCTTGCCGGATCGGCCGGAGACGGTGGCGGCACGCCACGACGCGTACTGGCTGTTGCAGGAGTTGCGCGTATCCCTGTTTGCCCAGGAGCTGGGCACGCGCGAGCCGGTATCGGAAAAGCGCATCGAGCGCCGCCTGCAGGCGCTGGAAACCGCCTGAGCGGCTACGCCAACGCCGCAGCCGGATGAACCCGGCCGTCGGCGCTGATGCTCACAGACTGGCGGCCAGCCTCAGGTAGCCTGGCGGCTTAGCGCGCTCAGCGCACGCGGCGCACGCGCACCGGGGTATTGAAGCCGTCGACCTTGAGCAGCCAACTGCCCATGAACGCTGTCGAAATGGTCACGCTCGGATTCTCCATGGCGGAGACGCTGAACGGATGGATCGAACCGACGGTTTCCCAGACCATGCCGTTCTCCAGGCGGAACACCGTGCCGGTACGCCAGCCGGTGAAGGTGCCTTCGATGCGGCTGACAATCGGGCCGCTGGCCTCGCCCGGCGACGACAGGCCGCGGGTGTCCTGCGCGGCGCTGCCTGGCTGGCTCGACGGTGCCGCCGCTGACGGCAGGCCATCAGGCCATTGCTGGCGCAGCCACTGGTTCAATTGCGCCAGCTCCTGCTGCGACAACCGGTCAAGACCCGAGGCACGGAACTCGCTGTCGCTCATGCGCTCTTCCAGCGACGAAAAACTGGCGGCCTGGGCGCTGGCGGCAAGGAAAAGGCACAGGAGGGACAGGAGCAGGCGGTTGAGCATCATCGGTCCTCGGTCGGTCAGGGTGACGACAGTGCCGGGAATTGTAGCGGCATATCCACACGCGGGGCGGATGCCAGGCCCGGGCTGGCGGCCGCGGCCGGTGACCGTAGAATGGTCGCCATGAACCTGATTGCGCCAGGACTCCTCGCCACCGCTGCGCTCCTTGTGAGCAGCGGGCGTTAGCGTGGCCGCGGTTGCTGACAGCGTGCCGAGCGTGGCCGGATTGCCGGACTGGGCCGGCGCCGCCGCTGCCCGGTGCCAGCCGGTGCAGCTTGAACACCTGCGCGAAGCCCTGCAGATCCTCGATGGCCTGATCGCCGACCCGGCCAGCCGCGCCGCTGCCATCGCCCATGCCCTGGATTGCTGGGACGAGGCCGAGCAGGCGCTGCCGGAGGTGGCGCAACTGCGTCCCGGCCTGGCCGAAGCCGGACGCATCTGGTCGCTGCACGGCGGCAGCAGCGCCGGCGGCAATGCCGAGGGCCTGCGCCGGCTGCTGCTGGCGATCGTGCGCGATCTGCGCGTGGTGTTCGTGCTGCTGGCCGAGCAACTGGTGCGCATGCGCCATGCCCAGGAACTGCCCGAGGACGAGCGCCTGAAGCTGGCCCGGCTGACCGCCGACATCCACGCGCCCCTGGCCAACCGCCTGGGCATCTGGCAGGTCAAGTGGGAGCTGGAAGACCTGGCCTTCCGTTGCCTGAACCTGGAAACCTACCGGCGCATCTCGCAATTGCTCGACGAGCGCCGCAGCGACCGCGAGCGCTACATAAAGAACGCCCAGCAAACCCTGGAACAGGCGTTGTCGGCAGCCGGGATCAGTGCCGAGGTCGCCGGCCGGCCCAAGCACATCTTCAGCATCTGGAAGAAGATGAGCCGCAAGAACGCCGTTTTCGGCGAGCTCTATGATGTCCGCGCCCTGCGCGTGCTGGTCGATGACCTGCCGTCCTGCTACGCCGCGCTGGGCATCGTCCATGCCCTGTGGACGCCGATCCCGCAGGAGTTCGACGACTACATCGCCCGGCCCAAGGGCAACAACTACCAATCGCTGCATACCGCCGTGGTCGGCCCCGAAGGCAAGACCCTGGAAGTGCAGGTGCGCAGCCAGCAGATGCATGCCCATGCCGAACTGGGTGTCGCCGCGCACTGGAAGTACAAGGAAGGCGGCAGCGGTGCGGCCGATGGTGCCTTCGAGCGCAAGATCACCTGGCTGCGGCAATTGCTGGAAAACCGCGAAGCCGGTGAGGACGATCCGGGCCTGTACGAGGGCTTCCGCACCGACACCTCCGAGGACCGGATCTATGTCCTGACCCCGCGCGGCGAGGTCATCGACCTGCCGGCCGACGCCACCGTGCTGGATTTCGCCTACCACGTGCATACCGAGGTCGGCCATCGCTGCCGGGGCGCCAAGGTCAATGGCCGCATCGTGCCGCTGACCTTCACGCCGCAGTCCGGCGACCGCATCGAGATCATGACCGGCAAGGAGTCGGCGCCGCGCCGGGACTGGCTCAATCCGCAGTCCGGCTACCTGGCCAGCGGCCGTGCCCGGGACAAGGTCCGGGCCTGGTTCCGGCGCCTGGACCGGGACCAGAACGTCCGCGCCGGCAGCGCCCTGCTCGAGCGCGAGCTCAAGCGCATGGGCGTGCACGGCAAACCGCTGGAGCCGCTGCTGCCGCGCTGGCAACTGAAGAAGCTGGACGAGCTGCATGTTGCCGTCGCCCTGGGCGAGATCACGCCCGGCCAGGTCGCGCGCGCCGTGCACGAGGCCGAAGCGCCGCCGGATGCCGATGACAGCGCACCGGCGCCGCGCCTGCCGTCGCGGCCACCGCGCCAGGATGCGGTCAGCATCGAGGGCGTGGGCAACCTGATGCACAGCTATGCCCGCTGCTGCCAGGCCCTGCCCGGCGATGCCATCATCGGCTACATCACCCAGGGTCGCGGCGTCAGCATCCACCGGCAGGATTGCCGCAGCTTCGCGCACATGTCCGGCCGCCATCCCGAGCGTGTGCTGGCGGTGGGCTGGGGCATTGGCAACACCGGCCAGTTCGAGGTCGACCTGCGCATCCGCGCCTATGACCGCGGCCACCTGCTCAAGGACATCACCGGCGTTTTTGCCGGCCTGGCGATCGCCGTGTTGTCCCTCAATTCACGTGTCCTGCCCGATCATGGCCTGGCTGAGATCCACTGCGCCGCCCGCGTCCACGATGTCGAGCAGTTGGCGCAGTTGCTGAACCGCCTGGGCAGCCTGCCCTCGGTACTGGAAGCCAAACGGGTCAACTGATGCCGGCCCGGCGCCCATGCCAGCCGCCGCCCAACCCCGCCGTTCTTGCCAACCCCGCCTTGCGATCATTCATTGAGACGACAGCCCGCCATGCCTGAACGCCAGCGCCCGGAACCGACCCTGGGGGAATTCGACGGCCTTGATGCCGAACAGCTCGAGAGCAACCAGCGGCGTCGTCGCGCCGAAGGGAGCGGCAGGGCAGGTGCGCGTGCCCCGGCCGGATCGACAGCCGGGCGCCCTGGCGCTGCGCGTTCGGGTTCCCGCCGGGCGCGGCGCCAGCGTCGCCGTTTCGTCACCACCCTCATCGGTGTCGTACTCGTGCTCGGCACCGCCCTGGCCGTGTGGCTCAACCAGGACTGGTTGCGGCAGCAGGTATCGGGCTCCGACACCGCCAGCCTGGTTGAAGCCGCCGCCCGCGCCGAACAGCAAGGGCGCTGGCACGGCAGTGTTGACGGTGATGATGCCCTGTCCTTGTACCGGCGCATCCTGGCAGCGGACGCCGACAATGATCCGGCGCGCCTGGGCCTGCGCCGGGTGGGCGAACAATTGCAGGTCCAGGTCGAACAGGCCATCGCCGCAGGCGACCAGGAGCGCGCCGGATTGCTGATCCAGGAACTGGCCGTCTTGGGGCTGCCCGGCAGCCGCATCGAGGAGCTGCAAGGCAGATTGCAGCAGGCCAGCACCAGCCAGGCGCAAGGCCAAGCGCTGCTGGCGCAAGCCCGCCAGGCCCTGGCCGCCGGTGACATCGAAGGCGACGACGGTGCCCTGGCGCTGTTCCGGCGCCTGCAGGCCAGTGATTCCGGAAATGCCGTGGCCCGGCGCGGTATCGACGACGCCCTGGCGGCGCGCCTGGCCCAGGCCAGGCAACAGGTGGCGGCCGGCGATCTGCTCGCGGCCCAGGCCGGCATCGACCTGGTCGCGGCGCAAAGTGCCCAGCACGCCGGCCTGCCGGAGCTGCGGCAGATGCTGGCGCAGGCCCAGGCCGAACAGGCGGCTGCCGAACAGCAGCGCCTGGCCCAGGCACAAGCCGAACAGGCCGAGCAGGCCCGCCAGCAGCAGGCCCGCGATCTGGCTGCTGCCATCGACGGCGCGAACGCCCATCTGGCCGCCGGCCGCTTGCCGCAGGCCGGGCAGGGCTACCGCCGCGCGCTTGGTCTTGATCCCGAGCACGAACCTGCCCGCCGTGGCCTGGCTCGGGTTGCCGCCGAATCCTTGGCGCAGGCCGAGGCCGCCATCGCCGACAGCAATAGCGAACGCGGCCGCCAGTTGCTGGCCCAGGCCCGGCAGGCCGGTGCCGGCGAGAGCCAGTTGGCGCCCCTGGCGGAGCGCCTGGATGCGCTGGAAGGGCGCCTGGCCAGCGTCCTGGCCCGGCCCGAGCTCAGCGCCGCCGAACAGCAGCGCCTGGATGCGCTGATGAACCGCGCGCGTGCCGCCGACCAGGCCGGCCGACTGGTCGAGCCGGCCGGTGACAGCGCCTACGACCTCTACCGGCAGGTGCTGTCGATCGATCCCATGGACGAGGCTGCCCGCAACGGCGTCAATGCCTTGCCACGCCGGGCGCAGGCCCTGGCCAATCACCATATCGAGCTTGGCCAACCCGACCAGGCTGACCAAGCCGTTGCCGCGCTGCAGGCGATGGCGCCGATGAATCCGATGCTGCCCGAACTCAAACGGCAACTGGCCGCAGCCTGGCTGGCCAGCGCCGAGCGTGCCCTTCAGGCAGGCGCCACCGGCCAGGCTCGCCAGGCCCTGGAGCGGGCGCGGGCCCTGGCGCCGGCGCATCCGGATCTGCCGGCGCTGGCGGCGCGACTGTCCGGGCAATGATCAGCGGCTGGCATGCAGCCATTGGCCCGGCCCTGGCGCCGGTTTCGCCGCGCACCCGTGATAGCTGATTCCGGGCCATTTCCGATACCGGTTAAACTTGCCGGCTCACGCAGGTCCGTGACGGTGGCACTTGGCAACATTCGCCAGCGCCGGCAATTGCGCCCTCGTCCGCTTCATCGTTCCTGTTGCCGGCGCTGCCGCTGCCCGATTGCTGCCATGCCCGTCGCCGACCGCGTTCGGCTCGGCCCGCAGGGCATCCGCCGCTCATTTTTCTTTTCCATCGCTGCCCGGTGAGTCATGACCATCACCCTGAAAACTCCTGACCAGATCGAACGCATGCGCGAGGCCGGACGCCTGGCCGCCGAAGTGCTCAGCCTGGTCGCGCCCCATGTCCAGCCTGGTGTCAGCACCGAGGAGCTGGACCGCATCTGCCACGAGCACATCGTCAACGTCCAGGGTGCCACGCCGGCCAACATCGGCTATGGCGGCGGCAGTGGCCGCATGCCGTTCCCCAAGGCCACCTGCATCTCGGTCAACAACGTTGTCTGCCACGGCATTCCCAGCCCGACCAAGGTGCTCAAGGCCGGCGATATCCTCAATATCGATGTCACCGTGATCAAGGACGGCTGGCATGGCGACACCAGCCGCATGTACTACGTCGGCGAGCCGTCGGTGCTGGCCCGGCGCCTGGTCGAGACCACGCATGAGGCGATGATGCGGGGCATCGCCGTGGTGCGCCCCGGCGCCCATCTGGGTGACATCGGCCACGCCATCCAGCGCTATGCCGAAGCCGAACGGTTCTCGGTGGTGCGCGAGTATTGCGGCCATGGCATCGGCCGGGTCTACCACGAAGAACCGCAGGTGCTGCACTACGGCAATCCCGGCACCGGCCCGGAACTCAAGACCGGCATGACCTTCACCATCGAGCCGATGATCAACGCCGGCAAGTACCAGACCCGGCTGCTGCCCGACAACTGGACCGTGGTCACCCGCGATCGCTCCTTGTCGGCGCAGTGGGAACACATGGTGGCGGTGACCGAATCCGGGGTCGAAATCCTGACCTTGCCGCCGCCCGCCGACTGACCGGCCGGCGATGACGCCGGCAGGCGCCAGCGCGGGCAAGAGGCGGCCATGACCGGGCCGGTCACCGGCTGCGAACTGCAGCGCCTGCGCGAGGAAGTCGATGCGCTGTCGGCGGCACAGGCGGCGCAATTCGATGCCGGCGTCCCCGTCCCGGACCTGCTGCTGCAACGCGCCGCGGCCTTCGATGGCTGGCTGTGCCGGTTGTGGCAGCAGTTGGTCGATGTTGAATCGGAAGACACGGGCCAATCAGTCAATCCGGCCAAGCCGGACACAGAACGCGGGCGCAGTCCGGCCCTGTTCGCCACCGGCGGCTACGGTCGCGGCGAGCTGTATCCCGAATCGGATGTGGATGTGATGATCCTGGTCGATACCGATGCCCCGGCCGCGCAGATGCGGCGCATCGAGGGTTTCGTCTCGGCGCTGTGGGATCTCAACCTGCGCCCCGGCCATGCCGTGCGCAGCCTGGCCCAATGCCACGCCGAGGCCGCCAACGACATCACCGTGTGCACCGCGCTGATGGAAGCCCGGCTGCTGGCCGGCCCGGCCGCTGCCGCGGCGGCGCTGCAGGCGCAGATGGCGCCGGCGCAGGTCTGGCCGGTGGCGCAGTTCGTTGACGCCAAGCTGGCTGAAGCCGCCGCCCGCCACAGCCGCTACGGCGATACCAGCTACAACCTGGAGCCCAACCTCAAGGAAGGCCCCGGCGGCCTGCGCGATATCCAGACCCTGGCCTGGGTCGCGCAGCGCATCACCGGCTCGCGGGAGCCGCAGGCCTGGACCGAGGCCGGCCTGATCGGCCCGCGCGGCCTGCAGCAGCTGGCCCGCAGCCAGGCCGCCCTGCAGAAGCTGCGCTTCGGCCTGCACCTGGCCGCGGACCGGGCCGAGGAACGGCTGCTGTTTGATTACCAGCCCGGCCTGGCCCAGCGCTTCGGCCTGCGCGACGAGCATCACCAGAACCGTGCCGTCGAGCAGATGATGCAGGACTATTTCCGGGCCGCCCTGGGCGTGCGCCGGGTCTACGCGCGGGTCACCGAGCGCCTGCAGGAACGCAGCGCGCCGGCGCAGCCCGCGCAGCCGCTGGCCGGTGGCTTCCAGCGTCAGGGCCGGCGCCTGGCCCTGGCCGACGGGCGCTCACTGGCCGGTGATCCGGCTGCCATCATCGGTCTGTTCGTGTGCTGGCAGAACCATCCCGACCTGGTCGCCCTGACCACCGCCACCTCGGCGGCGCTGGAAAAGGCCCTGGCCGAACTGGACCGGCCGCTGGCCGACGACATTGATGCCCGCAGCGCCTTCCTGGCGCTGATGCGCGGGCCGCGCGTGGCCGAAACGCTCACCCGCATGCACCTGTACGGCGTGCTCGGCAGCTACCTGCCGGCCTTCGCCCAGGTCACCGGACGCATGCAGTACGACCTGTTCCACGCCTACACCGTCGACCAGCACACCCTGCATGTGATCGCCAACCTGGACCGCTTTGCCGCCGACCAGGCCGAGGAGTTCCCGCGTGCGGCCAGCGTGTTCGACAACCTGCGCAAGCCCGAGCTGCTGTACCTGGCGGCGCTGTTCCACGACATCGCCAAGGGCCGTGGCGGCGACCACTCCGAACTGGGCGCCGTCGATGCCCGCATCTTCTGCCAGGCGCACGGCCTGGGCGGCACCGATACCGAACTGGTCGCCTGGCTGGTGCGCCAGCACCTGATGCTGTCCACCGTGGCGCAGAAATCCGACATCACCGACCCGGCGGTGATCAACCGCTTTGCCGCCAATGTCGGTGACCGCGAGCGCCTGGACATGCTCTACCTGCTGACCATGGCCGATATCGCCGGCACCGCGCCAACCCTGTGGAACGCCTGGAAGGCACGCCTGACCGCCGACCTGCACACCTCCGCTCGGTTCGCCATTCGCCGCGGCCTGCAGCACCCGATCGAGGCCGACGAACGCATCCTGGAATGTCGCCAGCAGGCACTGGAACTGCTCGCCAACGAAGGCATCGATGCGGCCACCGCCGCCACGGTCTGGGACGATTTCCCGCCGCCCAGCTTTCTGCGCTATCGGCCCGGCCAGATCGCCTGGGTCACCGCCCAGGTGGTCAATGCCAGCCACCAGGTGCTGCCGGTGATTGCCGTGCGTGCCGAAGGCGAACGTGGCGCGCGCGAGATCTTCATCCACAGCCCGGACCTGGACGGCCTGTTCGCCGCCATCACATCGGCCCTGGACCGGCTCGACCTGGACGTGGTCGAGGCGCGCGTGCTGACCTCGCGCAAGGGCATGAGCCTGGATACCTTCCGGGTACTGGAGCGCAACCGGCGCGGCCCCGACCCGCAGCGCGACCCGGAAATCGCCGCCCTGCTGCGCCAGGCCCTGCTGCGCCAGCCGCTGCGTTTCGGGCCGGTGCAACGCAACCCCAGCCGCACCCAGCGCCACTTCCACATGACCCCGCAGATCGAATTCAGCGACCAGGAGCCGTCCGGTCGCACGCGCATGGCCCTGGTCTGCTCGGACCGTCCCGGCCTGCTGGCGCAGGTCGCCCAGGTGTTGCGCGCGCTGGCCATCCGCGTGCATGGCGCCCGCATCGCCACCTTCGGCGAACGCGCCGAGGATTTCTTTGTACTCAGCGACGAAGCCAACCAGCCGCTGAGCGCCGAGCGCTGCCAGACCCTGGCCGCCCACCTGCACGAGCGGCTGGCCGACTGAGCACTGGCCGGCGTTCGCCGATGCCGGCTGCCGGAATCCGGCCAAGGCCTGCTCTGCAGGCAGGCCGAACCGGGGGCTTGAATGTAAATTAGTGGAACCATGCAAAGTAGCGACGGGTGGGGCGGCGATCCATGTTCGTGCGGGGACGTTGTTGTTGATGTGCGGGCGAACGGGGCGATCTCGTTTGACGCCTGGGGACCAGGGCCCGGGGTTGATGCGGCGCAGCGGCTTGCGCGGTGGTGCAGCCAGTCAATACGATGCCCCGGCCATGAGCGAACCCTACGCAAGCTTCCGCGAGTTCTATCCGCACTATCTGGCCGAGCACCGCAACCGCACCTGCCGCCGGCTGCACTTCGTCGGTTCGGCGCTGGTGCTGGTGGTGCTGGCATTGGTGATCGGCCGCTGGCTGTCGGCCTGGTGGCTGCTGTCGCTGCCGGTGATCGGTTACGGCTTCGCCTGGGTCGGGCACTTCGTGTTCGAGAAGAACCGGCCGGCGACCTTCCGCCACCCGCTGTACAGCCTGATCGGCGACTGGGTGATGTTCAAGGATATGCTCACCGGCCGCATCCGCTTCTGAAGTTTTCGCTGTGCGCAAGGGGTCGGACCGGTGCCGGGGACGCCGGGCCGTTAGGATGCACCGGGTCCGGCGCAGGCGGTTGCTGACGCAGTTGCACACGCGCTGTCACCCAGCCCACGAAATCCGGACCGCCCAGCCACTGTTTTCCGCCACCCGCGCGCGCCTGGCGCCGCCCTGCACGAGTTCTGACATGTCCGATTATCTGGTTGCCCTGCTGCTTGGCATCATCGAGGGCCTGACCGAGTTCCTGCCGATCTCCAGCACCGGCCACCTGCTGATTGCCCAGCACTGGCTGGGCGCACGTTCGGACCTGTTCAACATCGTCATCCAGGCCGGTGCCATCCTGGCCGTGACCCTGGTGTTCCGCGAGCGGCTGTGGCGCCTGGCGACCGGCCTGGGCGAGGCCGTCAACCGCGACTACGCGGCCAAGCTGGCACTGGCCTTCCTGGTCACGGCCGCGGTTGGCCTGCCGGTGCGGCTGCTGGGCTGGGAGTTGCCGGAGACGGTGACGCCGATCGCCTGGGCGCTGGTCATCGGCGGCATCTGGATCCTGCTGGCCGAGCGCATCGCCGAGCGTCGGCCCGATCGTGGCCAGGTGACCTGGACGATCGCCATCCTGGTCGGCCTGGCCCAGGTCGTGGCCGGGGTGTTTCCGGGAACCTCGCGTTCGGCGGCGGCGATCTTCGTGGCCATGCTGGCCGGCCTGAACCGGCGCCCGGCAGCGGCCGAGTTCGCCTTCCTGGTCGGCATCCCGACCATGTTCGCCGCCGGCGGCTACGCCATGCTCGAACACATTCTGGGCACGCCCGAGCAGCCCGAGGCCTGGGGCGAGCTGGCCGTGGCCTTCACTGCCGCCACCGTCACCGGCTTTCTGGCGGTGCGCTGGTTGCTGGACTACATCAAGCGCAACCGCTTCACCGGCTTTGCCATCTACCGCATCGTCCTGGGGCTGGCACTGTTGCTGGGCTTGCCGGCCGGCGCCTGAGGTCGCACGTACCGGTGCCGGCTTGCCGTTCAGCATCGGCGGGGCAGGCGGCGCAGCCGGGTATCGGCCGGCAAGGCTGGTCACCGCGGGGGCGATATCGTTACTGTAGGCGCGGTGCGCAAACACTGATGCGGAGGGGATCATGGGGCAGGGCGCAGCAACATTCGATCTGGTGACGGCCTGGCCGGCGATCAACGCCGACGATGCCGCGGCGGTGCGCGAGTTCTGGCGCGCCGAGGGCGCGATCCTGGATGGCCAGGTCGCGGCCGAGCGCGTGCGCCAGGTGGTGGCTTTCGCGCGCACCGCGCAGGGCCAGGTCGCCGGCGTCTGCACCGCCATCCCGGTGCTGCATCCGCGCTTCGGCCAGCCGATGTATTACTGGCGCACCTTCGTTGGTGCCGCCTGGCGACGCACGCCCCTGGTGATGAGTCTGCTCAAGCGCTCCTGCCAGGTGTTGGCCGACCATGCCGCCGGCAACGAATATCCTTGCATCGGCATCCTGCTGGAGCTTGAGAACGAACGCTTCGCCGAGCGCGGACGCAAGGCAGTCTGGTTCAATCCGCGCTTTGTCTATGCCGGCCTGAGCGAACGTGGTCTGGAAGTGCGCGTGCATTACTTCCCCGGTGTCCGGCTCAAGACGCGCGTCGAATCGGTGCCGGCGACACCTGGCGCGGCCCCGGCAGGTCCGGTGCTGCGATGACATCCAGTTCCAGCTACGGAAACCCTGGCGTCGTCCAGACTGCGCCTGCCGCCGCCGCTGTCGATCCGGACCAGGCGGCGCTGACCGGGCCGGTCGAGCAGGTGCTGGCCAGCGTCCACACCAGCAATTTCCCCGACCTGCTCAAGCAATTGCGTGGCTGTCTGGTGGTCAGCACCTACCAGGCCGGCAAGCTGGTGCTGCTGCGGCCGCAGGACGGCGCGATCAATACCCACTTCCGCAGCTTCCATCGGCCGATGGGCATGGCCTGCGACGGCCAGCGTCTGGCGTTGGGCACGATCAGCCAGATCCTCGAGTTCCGCAACATGCCGGCGGTGGCCGGGCGGCTGGATGAGTCCGGCCAGCACGATGCCGTGTTCATGCTGCGTCGCGTCCATGTCACCGGCGGCATCGACATCCACGAGATGGCCTTCGATGGCGACGGCGAGCTGTGGTTCATCAATACCGCCTTTTCGTGCCTGTGCACCCTGGATCATGTCTCCAGCTTTGTGCCGCGCTGGCGGCCGTCGTTCGTCAGTCATCTGTCGCCGCAGGACCGCTGCCACCTCAACGGCCTGGGCATGCGTGATGGCAAGCCGCGCTATGTCACCGCCCTGGGCGAGACCAACGGCGACCGCGGCTGGCGGGTGAACAAGCGCGATGGCGGCCTGCTGATCGATATTCAGGACAACCGGATCATCTGCCGCGGCCTGTCGATGCCGCATTCCCCGCGCTGGTATGACGGTCGGCTGTGGCTGCTGGAATCCGGCCGCGGCGCCCTGGTGACGATTGATCCGGACACCGGCGAACGCACCGATGTCGCCCGCGTGCCCGGTTTCGCCCGCGGCCTGGACTTCCTCGGTCCGGTCGCTTTCATCGGCCTGTCACAGTTGCGTGAGACAAATGCCTTCACCGACATCCCGATCACCGAGGACAACGCCGAGCGGCAATCGGGCGTGTGGGCGGTACACATCGACAGCGGCCAGACCATCGGCCTGCTCAAGTTCACCGGCGGCGTGCGCGAGATCTTTGCCGTGCAGGCGCTGGCCGGGCTGATGATGCCGGAGGTGATCGCCGAGGGTGATCTGCTGGCCAGCAGTTGGTCGGTGCCCGACGAGATGCTGCCCCAAGTGCAGTTCTGCTGATCATGGCTGCCGCTGCCCATCGGCAGTTCGGGGCGCCCCGGACAGAGCCCGGCACCATACTTTCGCGTATTTTTTCCGCAGCGACCGGAGCGCCTACCTGCGATCCTGCCGCATGATTCGGCCGCAAGACGCTGATAATCAAAGCATTTGCTGCGCTGCCGCAGACCAAGTTTTTGTTAGAAATCTGTCATGATTCGCTGTTAAAATAGCTTAACCAATCGGGTCGGCAGGTCGCTCACGCCTGCCGATACTTTTTTCCACCCAAGGGTGCTCTCATGCTCATGCCTAAACAAGCCAAGCTCGCTCTGGCCCTTTCCTTCGCGCTCGCTGCTGCCGCTCCGGTCTTTGCCCAGCAGACCTCTTCGACCTTGTCGGGCCGTATCGATGTTGCCGGCCAGCCTGCGGCGGGTGCCCAGGTCACCATCCTGCACACCGAGTCCGGAACGGTCAGCCATGCCGTCACCGATGCCCAGGGCCGTTACAGTGCCCGCGGCCTGCGTGTGGGTGGTCCATACACGATCACCATTGAAAAGGATGGCCAGCTCGAGCTGCGTGAGAATGTCTATCTGACCCTGGGTGAGGCCAACAGCGTCAACGCCACGCTCGAAGACGCGCGCACCCTGGAAACCATCCAGGTCGTTGGCAGCTACGACGGCGACATCTTCTCGCCGGAAAAGATGGGCACCGGCACCTCGGTCAGCCGCGCGCAACTGGATGCGCTGCCGTCGATCGAGCGCAACATCCAGGACTACGTGCGCATGGATCCGCGCATCACCCAGACCGACAAGGGCCGTGGTGAGATTTCCGCCGGTGGCCAGAACTCGCGCTTCAACGCGATCCGCATCGACGGCGTCAGCACCAACGATCCGTTCGGCCTGGAAGCCAACAACCTGCCGACCCTGCGCCAGCCGGTGTCGATGGATGCGATCGAGGCGATCCGCGTCGACCTGGCCAACTACGACGTCAGCATCACCGGCGCCACCGGCGCGGTCATCGACGCGGTGACCAAGTCCGGCACCAACGATTTCTCCGGTTCGGTGTACTACCTGTACCGCGACCAGGACTGGGTCCGCGACAACCCCGATGGCAGCCCGTTCAACGGCTTCATCGACGAGGAGACCTACGGCGGCACCTTCGGCGGTCCGATCATCAAGGACACCCTGTTCTTCTTCTTCAACTACGAGAAGTTCACCCGCGCTGCGCCTGGCCCTTCGTTTGGCCCGATCGGTTCGTCGGCGGCCAACATCGTCAACATCACTCCCGAACAGATTGCCGAAGCACAGCAGATCGCTGCCGGCTGGGGCATGGACGTGGGCAGCTTCACCGTGCCCGACGGCCTGAAGACGGACGTTGAAGAGTACGCACTGAAAGTTGACTGGAACATCTCCGACAACCACCGCGCCTCGGTGCGCTACAGCGAGATGGAGCAGTCCGACGCCAACCTGCCGGGCATCGGTGCCAGCAGCCTGTCGCTGAACTCCTACTGGTACAGCCACGACAAGGAATTCAAGAACGTCGTCGCCCAGCTGTTCAGCGACTGGACCGACAACTTCTCCACCGAGATGAAGGTCTCGCAGCGCGAGTACACCGCCATCCGCAACCCGCTGACCGACAGCCGCATGCCGCAGATCGGCATCAGCCTGCTGCCCGGACCGCACCCCAATGATCCGGACCAACCGCCGGGCTCGCCGTTCCTGAACTTCGGCACCGAGCAGTTCACCCACATCAACCACGTCGAGACCAAGCAGAACAGCCTATTCTTCGCCGGCACCTACTACGCCGGTGACCACGCGATCAAGTTCGGTTTCGACTGGGAAAGCAACGACGTCTTCAACCTGTTCGGCCGCGACCTGTTCGGCAGCTACAGCTTCGCCAGCCTGGAGCACTTCCGCCGCGGTGATTACTGGAACTACACCTCGCGGCGTCCGCTGCCTGGCGAGTCGTTCGAAAGCATCGCCGCCGATTTCGACTACAAGACCATGGGCCTGTTCCTGCAGGATTCCTGGATGGTAACGCCGAACCTGACGGTCAACTACGGCTTGCGTGTGGACCGCTACATGGTCAGCGACCGGCCGATGAAGAACGACCTGATCGAGGCCCTGTACGGTCTGGACAACACCGTCACCATGGACGGCAAGCGCCTGACCCAGCCGCGCCTGGGCTTCAACTACAACTTCGATACCGAGCGTTCCACCCAACTGCGCGGCGGCATCGGCCTGTTCCAGGGAGCGTCGTCCAATGTCTGGATCGGCAACTCGTTCCAGAACTCCGGCTTCACGCCGCAGATCTACGGCCTGAACGTGCTCGACTACGAGCGTGACGGTGGCACCCGCGACGAGATGTGGGCGCGCTATCCGTTCACCCCTGATCCGACCAACCAGCCGGCGCCGGGCAATGCCCAGCAGATGGTGGTGGCGCTGATGGATTCGGGCCTGAAGCAGCCCTCGGCCTGGAAGGCCAACCTGGCGTTCGATCACGAGCTGCCCTGGTGGGGCGTGGTCGCCTCGGTGGAAGGCCTGTGGACCAATACCCACACCGGCCTGCACTACGAGATCCTGGGCATGGGTGATCCGACCGCGATTGGTCCGGATGGCCGCCAGATCTTCTACTGCAACCCGGCAACCGCCGGTGGTGGCACGCGCTGCAACCGCAACGTGGCCCTCCAGGAACTGCGTGCCTCGGGCATGATGCCGCCAGGCTTTGACAACATCTCCGGCTGGGGCAATGACAACGTCATCTACCTGCGCCCGACCAACAAGGGCGAGTCCGAGCAGTACACCTTCAGCCTGAACAAGCCGCTGACCGAGAACTGGGCCTGGACCGTGGGTTATACCTACACCGAAGCCACTGAAGTGAACCCGCTGACCTCCTCGCAGGCGCACTCCAACTGGGACGGCCGGATGCAGCTCAACCCCAATGAGCCGATTGCCGAGCGTGCCAACAACGAGATCCGCCACCGCCTGTCCGGTGCCATCACCTGGCAGAAGGCCTTCTTCGGCGACTACAAGACCTCGGTGTCGACCTTCTTCGAGCGTCGCAGCGGCCGCCCGTACAGCTGGACCTATCTCAACGACGCCAACGGCGACATGGAGCTGAACGACTTGTTCTACGTGCCGTCCGGCCCGGGTGACGTGCTTTTCACCGGCGGCGCCGCGATGGAACAGGCCTTCTTCAGCTGGCTGGCGAACCAGGACGACCTGTCCCGCTACAGCGGCCAGGTGGTTCCGCGCAACAGCAGCCGTTCGTCCTGGGTCACCCAGTTCGACGTGCGCATCAGCCAGGAACTGCCCGGATTCTTCGGCGACCACAAGTCGGAGATCTGGCTGGACATCCTCAACGTCGGCAACCTGATCGACAGCGACTGGGGCCGGATCGAGGAGATCGGCTTCCCGTTCGGCCGCCGGACCGCCTTCATGCGCGGTCTGGACGAGGCCACCGGCAAGTACATCTACGAGTTCGACGAGAACCGCGTGTTCACCGAAAACGTGTACGACAACGCCGGCCAGTCGCGCTGGGCGGTGCAGGTCGGCTTCCGCTACAAGTTCTAAGACTCACCAACGTCGGCAGGCATCACCTGCCTGCAACTTCGAAAGGGCCGACAGCAATGTCGGCCCTTTTTTTCTTTCTCGCGCGTTGCCGTGGGTTGAGTGCAGGCAGATGCATGCGCCGATGGTGGGCGCTGGGCCAAGTTGAATCAACCGGACAACAGCCCGCCAAACTGCGTCGCAGGCATCGAGGATGCGCTTGATTACGCTGCCGGCGGCTGCTTGCCCGGGTCGCTGCAGCGCCGGTGCAAGACTAGTCTTGGGAGCGCTGCCAATGCCGGCTTCCGCGCTAGAATGGCCGGTTCACCTACGGACAAAAAGAATTGAACAACAACATGCCGACAATGAAGACCGTGAATGCCACCGTGGTGCCCCGCGGTGGCCTGGATATGCTCTCGCGTCAGGAAGTGGCGCGCCTGCGTGATGCCAGCCGGGCCGGCCCGCACGACCTGTTGCGCCGCTGCGCGCTGGCGGTGCTCACCTCCGGCGGCGTCGGCGACGATGCCCGCGCCCTGCTCAGCGCCTACCAGGATTTCGATATCGATGTCCTGCAGCGCGACCGCGGTCTGAAACTGCGCCTGAGCAATGCGCCGGTGCAGGCCTTCGTCGAAGGCAAGGTGATCCGGGGTATCGCCGAGCTGCTCAGCGCCGTGGTCCGCGACATCGTCCATGTCGCCACCGAGATCCAGGAGAACCCGCGCTACGACCTGGCCACTTCGGAAGGGCTGACCAATGCCGTGTTCGAGATGCTGCGCAACGCCGAGGTGATGAAGCCGGGCGTCGAGCCGGATCTGGTGGTGTGCTGGGGCGGGCATTCGATCTCGCGCATCGAGTACGACTACGACAAGCGCGTCGGTTACGAGATGGGTTTGCGCGGCATCGATATCTGCACCGGCTGCGGCGCCGGCGCCATGAAAGCGCCGATGAAGGGCGCCGCGGTCGGCCACCAGAAGCAGCGCAAGCGCCGGCCGCGCTACATCGGCATCACCGAGCCGGGCATCATTGCCGCCGAATCGCCCAATGCCATGGTCAACCACCTGGTGATCATGCCGGACATCGAAAAGCGCCTGGAGGCGTTCGTGCGCATCGGCCACGGCATCGTGGTATTCCCCGGCGGTGTCGGCACGGCCGAGGAAATCCTCTATCTGCTGGGCATCCTGCTGCACCCGGACAATGCCGCCATGCCGTTCCCGGTGGTGTTTACCGGGCCGGCCGAATCGGCCGCTTACTTCGAGCAGATCGACCGCTTCCTGCGCCTGGCCCTGGGGGATGAGGTGTCCGAGCGCTACAAGATCATCATCGAAAACCCGCCCGAGGTTGCGCGCCAGATGCTGCGTGGCCTGGAGCAGGTGCGTGATTTCCGTCTCGCCCACCAGGATGCCTTCTTCTACAACTGGCGCCTGACCATTCCCGAGGATTTCCAGCACCCGTTCAATCCCAGCCACGAGGCGATGGCCGGGTTGCGCCTGCATCGCGACCGCGAGCGCCACTTGCTGGCCGCCGATCTGCGCCGGGCGTTCTCGGGCATTGTCGCCGGCAACGTCAAGGTCGATGGCATCCGCGCGATCGAGGAGCACGGCAAGTTCCAGATCAGCGGCGATCCGGAACTGATGGCGGCCATGGATGCCATGCTCGCCGACTTCGTCCGCGATGACCGGATGAAGCTGCCCGGTGGCAGCAGCTACCAGCCCTGTTATCGGCTGGTCTGGTAAGCGGCTCGATACCAGGCGAAGAACACGGCGCCTGGCAAGCAGCAAAGAAAACGCCAGGCCGGTGCTCCGGCCTGGCGCTGCAGGTCACGTCACTTTGTCTTGGGATGCCGTTGCGGCACCCGGTCAGTGATTACTCTTCGGCTTCTTCGGTTTCCGATTCGCCGGTGTAGTTGCGGAACTCGACCATGCTCAGACGGTTGTCGCCGTCCATGTCATAGCTGTCGAACAGACGGGCCAGTTCATGGTCGGCCGGAACATCGGAGCGGTCAATGAAGCCGTCGGCGTTGGTATCCAACTGCTCGAAGGTCACTTTCTGCTCGCCGGCGGCAAAGGCGGAACCGGCCAGGCCGATGGAGGCGATCAGGGAGGCGACGGTGAGGGTGAGCTTGTTCATGGAATCTCCTAGCTGTTGAGCGTATTTGAACATCGCGCCAGTCCAGCGCAGCCTGGTAGCCGCAAGCCCTGTGCCAGTCGCGATGGCGTCGCAAGTTGTTGATTGAAATAGAGATCAGCCCCGATCCGGAACTGGCATTTTGCACGTCGATGCCGGCAAACGGCCGCGAAATGCAACAAGCCAGGATGCCTTGGGCAAACGGTTCAGCGCCGCGGCGCCGAGCTTGCGCGAGAGAGCGACGCCGGACGCAGCCGCCGGCCGAGGACGTACAATCAGGTGATGAAACTGTGGTCCATTGAAGGCAACCGGCAACGCCTGGATGGCGGCGCCATGTTCGGCAACGTGCCGCGCGCCCTGTGGCAGCAATGGCTGCCGCCCGATGAGCAGCATCGTGTTGACCTGGCCTGCCGGGCGCTGCTGGTGCAGGGCCTGGACGGGCGCAATGTGCTGTTCGATACCGGCGTTGGCGATTTCTTCGAGCCGAAACTGAAACAGCGCTTCGGCATCAGTCAGGATGGCCACCGCCTGCTGGCATCGCTGGCGGCGGCCGGGCTGGGCCACGAGGACATCGATGTCGTGGTGCTGTCGCACCTGCACTTCGATCATGCCGGTGGCCTGCTGTCTTCGTGGCACGAGCACGAACCGCTGCGCCTGCTGTTTCCCAAGGCGCGTTACCTGGTTGGTGCCGACCACTGGCAACGGGCGCAGCAGCCGCACCCACGCGACCGTGCCTCATTCATTCCCGAACTGATGAGCCTGCTCGCCGACAGCGGTCGCCTGGACCTGGTCGAAGGCGAGCACAGCCCGGTGCTCGGCGGGGCCGTGCGCTTCCACCACAGCCATGGCCATACGCCGGGCCTGCTGCTGGCCGAGGTGTTGGCCGAAGGGATGAACGCCGGGCACGGCGATGCCCAGGCCCGCGGTGGCGTCGTCTTCTGCGCCGACCTGGTTCCCGGCCTGGCCTGGCTGCACCTGCCGGTGACCATGGGCTACGACCGCTATCCGGAACGTCTGATCGACGAGAAGCAGGCTTTCCTGGACGATATGCTGGCGCGCGATGTGCGCCTGTTCTTCACCCATGATCCGGCCATTGCCCTGGCGCGCGTGCAGCGCGACGAGCGCGGCCGTTATCGCGGCGTTGATCAGCAAGCGGTTCTGGCCGGGATGCCGTTGCCGGGTGCCGGCTGAGTGCCGGCTGAGTGCCGGCCCGGTCAGCCGCGCGCAAAACTGATCATTGATTCCAGGTTCTCCCTTTCGTCCTTCACAGCCATAAGGAAACGCCCGAATGAAACGCCTGATTGCCATGATGCTGGGCCTGCTGGCCGCACCCCTGGTTTGCGCTGACGAAGTCAGCACGCCGGTGATCACCGCCTCCGGCAGCGCGGTCTACGGCGAAGCGATGCCGCTGGGCAAGCCGCTGGCCGTGGGCAGCGCCATTGATCAAGCCGACCAGTGGCTGGCACGGCCGGGCAAGTTCGAGGGCCGGATCACCTCGGTCTGCCAGAACCGCGGCTGCTGGCTGGTGCTGGCCGATGGCGAACGTCACGCCCGCGTGTTCAGCGGCCACAGTTTCTTCCTGCCCAAGGACACCACCGGCACTGCCGTGGTCCACGGCCGACTGAGCCAGCGCACCTTGAACGAAGGCTTCGCCCGGCATCTGGCCGAGGATGCCGGCCAGGATCCGGCCGCGATCAGCGGCGAACAGGTCGAATACCGCATCGACGCCGTCAGCGTCGAGATCCTGCCCGGTTCCTGAGCCCGAGAGGTCGCCGCCATGCCCCGGATTACCGCTTTCTACGCCGCCCTGGCGATGCTGCTGGTGGTAACACTGGCAGTGCGGGTGATGCTGCGCCGACGCCAGGCCCGGATCGGCCTGGGCAACGGCGGCGATGCCGAACTGGGTCGCCGCGTCCGTGCCCACGCCAATGCACTGGAGAACCTGGTGCCGGGCCTGCTGCTGTTGCTGCTGCTGGAATTGCTGGTGATCGCGCCACTGTGGTTGCACCTGGCCGGCGCCACCTTGTTGCTGGGCCGGGCGCTGCATGCCGTGGGCCTGTCGCGCAGCGGCGGCGTCAGCTTCGGTCGCGGTGCCGGCATGCTGCTGACCTGGCTGGTCCTGCTGGCGATGGCGCTGGTCCTGCTGTGGCAGTCGGTAATGTGGTGGTTGATCGTCTGATCGCGGCCTGAGCGCCCGGCGCCGCTTGGCCGGTTGGCGCCGGGTTTCGGCAGGTGCTGCCCCGACTTTGATAGTTCAGGAAAAGGGCGGCTGGTCGCTGGCCAACGCCCGGCCATCAATGTGGTAGCGGGCGAAAAACAGGGCCGCGTAGACGCGCGGGTCGACATGTACGCCGTAGCGAAGCTGACGGGCCAGGAACGGGGCCACCTGGGCCATCGGGATCACATGCACGGTGATGTTCTCGCCGCCATCGCCACCGCCGGCGTGGACCCGGCGCAAGCCGGTGGCACGCACGAAGCTGAGCAGTTCGCTGGCCATGCCGGGCGCGCTTGGGCCGGTCATCAGCAACTCGACCTGGGCGGCCTGGAAACCGGTTTCCTCCAGCAGTTCGCGGCGCGCGGCACTGAGGATATCCTCTTCGCCGGGCTGGTCGCCGGCCAGACCGGCCGGGTTTTCGATGCAGTTGCCCTGCAACGGCTCGCGGAATTGTTCGACCAGAACCAGTTCGTCAGCGTCAGTCACGGCGATCACCACGGCGGCACCGTAGGCGTTGACGCGTTCGACGAATTCCCAGCGTCCGCGCTGGCGCAGGGCCAGGAAACGGCCTTCGTGCAGGCTGCGCGTGGACAGCAGCGGTGGCGCCTCGTCATTGGCCGTATGTTTGGTCATTCGGGTATCCTTCATCGGTTGATCATGGCGGCCAATATAGCTTGCGCGCCGCCGGCGACAGTGTCGAATTCGGCGATCCGGCGGCCCGGAGCCAGGCATGGATCCTTGCCCGTTCGCCTGCCGCCACCGTGACCACTTTGGCGCGTTCGCGGACATGTTCGGCGCCGCGCAACGGCAGCGGCGGGAACCTGGCCCGCCCGGCATGGTCCCCCTCCTGTCGGTACGTTCGGCGTGCAACCACCTCCTATTTGACCTGGATATCCCAACGATGAAGACATCGATTCGCGCGATCGCATTCGCGGCACTGTTCAGCCTGGCCGGCGCGGCCCCGGTGCAGGCCCAGCAGGCCCACCTCAGTGGCGGTGCCCGCCAGCTCAGCGAAGCCGACCAGGCGATGGCCGCGATCCACGACGAGGCGCAGTTGACGCAGCAGGTGGCCAGCAGCGCCACCGCCGGCGACTGGCAGACCAATGCCGCTGCCCTGCGTCGGCTGGTGCAGATCCGCCCGCAGAATCCGCACTACCGCTATCAGCTCGCCGTCGCCTATGCCCAGCTCAACGACAAGACCGGCGGCTACGACACCCTGCTGGCATTGCAGGCCAGCGGCATGGCGTACGACCTGGAATCCGACCAGCGCCTGGCCAGCCTGCGCGGCACCCAGGTCTGGGATCACCTGGTGCGGCTCAATACCGAAGCCCGGGAGCCGTTCGGTGAAGGCGCGTTGGCGTTCGAACTGGCGCCGGCCGACCTGCTGCTGGAAAGCATCGTCCACGACCCGGCCGGCAAGGCATTCTTTTTCGGCAGTGCCCGCGACGGCCAGATCTATCGTCGTGGCGACGATGGCAAGCTCGCCGCCTGGGCCAAGCCCCAGGGCGAGCACTGGTGGTCGATCATGCATCTGGCGCTGGATCCGGACGGCAAGCACCTGTGGGCGACCTCGGCCGCGGTGCCGCACTTCAAGGACTTCAAGGTCGAGATGGGCGGCCAATCCTCGCTGCTCAAGATCGCCCTGGCCGACGGCCGCCTGGTCGATTCCTGGCGGGTGCCTGACGATGGCATGCCGCATGTGCTCAATGCCGTGGCGGTCTCCTCGCGCGGCATGGTGGTGGTGGCCGAGGGCCTGCGCGGCCAGTTGTTCAAACTCGAAGATGGCGCCCTGGCACCGCTGATGGCCGAGCCGCAACTCAACGCCTTGCGCGGACTGGCCTTCTCGGCGGACGGCATGGTGCTGTATCTGGCCGATTTCCAGCGCGGCCTGTTCGGCATGGATCTGCGCAACAACACCGCCTTCGACCTGGCGGCGCCGGCCAATGTCAATCTTTATGGCATCGAAGGGCTGTACCAGTACGAGGGCCAGCTTATCGCGGTTCAAAGCGGCATCCAGCCGCAGCGGATCATGCGCCTGAAGCTGGACCAGGCCGGCCGGCAGATTGCCCTGGCCGTGCCGCTGGAGTCCTCACAGCCAGAATTCGCCACGCCCACGGTCGGCACCCTGGTTGGCAGCCGGCTGCATTACATCGCCAATACCCAGCGCGGCTACTACGACGGCTATGGCCTGCGCCGGACCTCGCGCGAGTTGCCGCCGGTGAAGGTCTATGCCACCGACGTGCGCTTCAACTGGGACTGGGAGCCGCCGCGCATGCCGGGCCAGTAAGGCTCGCGGCTTGCCGGGCATTGCCTTGGGCCGGCGGGGCCTTGAGCGGGCGGGTTTGGATGGCGCCGGGCTGGTGGCTGCAGCCGGCCCGGTAGGTTCGGGATGAACTTTGCCCGTCAGTGTGTTGGCCGGGCCGCCAGTGCCGCTGCTTGCGTCGATTCCTGGCACCAGTCCAGGCAGGCGCGGCGGGTCATCGGGCCGAAACGCAGTTCGTCGACCAGTTCCAGCACTTCGTCCGCTGCCACCGACACCGGTCGATAGCTGTCGGCCGGATTGGGTACCGGCGCATCCAGCACCAGGCCGGTGAGCTGCCGCGCCAGTCGCACCTGTTCCACGCGCCCGGCCAGTTCACCGGCGATACGCGCGGCGCCGCGAAGACGCATCCTGGCGATGGCCGGGATATTGGCCAGCACCGATTTCAGGCCACCGAAATGGTGCAGCAGGATGGCGGCGGTCTTGCGCCCGATGCCGGGCACGCCGGGGATGTTGTCGATGCTGTCGCCAACCAGGGCCAGCATGTCGGCGATGCGCTCGGGCGGCACGCCGTGGCGGTCGATGCAGCCGCGGGCGCACCAGCGCAGGTCGCGGCCGTAATCCCATTGCTCGTCGCCGTCGGCGAGAAGTTGCGACAGGTCCTTGTCGGCCGAGACGATGGTCACGGCATGGCCCTCGGCGCGCAGTACGCCGTGGGCGCTGGCGATGAGGTCATCGGCCTCGTAGCTGGCGTCGGCCAGGCAGGCGATGCCCAGGGCGCGGACGAAGCGCTTGCAATGGTCGAACTGTCGGCGCAGCTCAACGGGTGCCGGCTCGCGGTTGGCCTTGTAGGCCGGGTACAGACGGTTGCGGAATGAGTGGGTCAGGGCCTCGTCGAAGGCGACGGCGATGTGCTGCGGCCGCTGGCGCTGCAGGAACTGGAACAGAAAGCGGACGAAGCCGTAGACGGCATTGGTCGGCCAGCCATCCTGGCAACTGAGCGAAGAATCCACCGAGTGCCAGGCGCGGAACACATACAGGCTGCCGTCGATCAGCACCGCCGGCTTGGCGGTCGTCGCCGGGACCGCTGCAGCGGCGGTCGGGTTCACGGTTGCCAGTCCGACAGCAGCGGGCCGAGCTGCGGCCGCACCCGTTCGGGCACCTGCTGGCTGGCCGTGCCCAGATGGATGAAGCCGGTGATCTCCTCGTTGCCGGCCAGACCCAGAGCAGCATGGATATCGGCGTGATAGGCGGCCGGGCCGGTCAGCCACTGGCCGGCGAAGCCCATCGCCTCGGCCGCCAGCAGCATCTGGAAGCAGACCGCAGCCGCCGATGAGCGTTGTTCGACCTCGGGAATCCGGTGGCCGACGGTGACGATGCCGATCACGGCGATCACCAGCGGCGCCTGGCTGAAGCGGCCGCGTTCCTTGTCCAGTATCGGCGCCAGCGTGTCCGGATCGTCGCGCTCCAGCGCCGCCGCCAGGCACTCGCCCAGCACGGCGCGGGCGCTGCCGGCGATGCGGATGAAGCGCCAGGGCGTCATCCGGCCATGGTCGGGCACGCGGATCGCGGTGGTCAGCAGAATTTCCAACTGCTCGGCATCCGGCCCGGGCTCGACCAGCAGGCGCGCCGGCAGCGACCGGCGCTGCTGCAGGAAATCAAGGAACGGCAAGGGACTGTCAGGATTCATGGAGTTCGGGTTCTCGGCAGTGGCCGTCATCGCGGGGAAACCCGGACAGCATAACGCCCGGCCAATCCGCTTCCGATGGCAGGCGAGGCCGGTGCGGCCCGATCAGGCATGTGCCTGGAACAGGCCGCGCCGGATTCATTCCAGTTCCGCCCAGCGCTCGTAGGCGGCTTCGATCTGTGCCTGCAACTCGCTGATGCGCGTGTTGTCGGCGACGATGGCATCGCTGTCGCGCTGGTAAAAACCGGGCTCGGACAGGGCTGCACTGAGCTGGGCCAGTTCGCCTTCCAGCGCCTGGATGCGGCCGGGCAGGGCGGCCAGTTCCTGGGTCTGCCGGAAGTTGTGGCGGCGGCGCGCGGGCGCGGCGGATTTTGCCGTGTTCTTGTCCGCCGTGTCGTCGGCAGCGGCGGCAGCCGTCACGCGCTCGTCGGCACTGTCGCCGCCGGGCATCGAGGTAGCAGCGGCGCGCGGCTCGTCGCCTTGCGGGCGCTGGCGCAACCAGTCGCTGTAGCCGCCGACATATTCCTCGACCCGGCCATCGCCGGCCATCACCAGGCTGGCGGTGACGACATTGTCCAGGAATTCCCGGTCATGGCTGACCAGCAGCAAGGTGCCGGGATACTCGGCCAGCAATTCCTCCAGCAACTCCAGGGTTTCCACATCCAGGTCATTGGTCGGTTCGTCCATCACCAGCAGGTTGGACGGCTGCGCGAACAGGCGCGCCAGCAGCAGGCGGTTGCGTTCGCCGCCGGACAGGCGGGTGATCGGCGCGCGCGCACGTTCGGGCGTGAACAAAAAATCCTGCAGGTAGCCGAGCACATGCTTGCGCCGGCCGCCGATCTCGATGAATTCCTGGCCCTGGCCGACATTGTCCAGGGCGTTCCAGTCCTCGCGCAGGGCGCTGCGATGCTGGTCGAAGTAGGCGATCTGCAGTTGCGAACCGCGCTCGACCTCGCCTGAGGTCGGCGCCAGTTCGCCCAGCAGCAGGCGCAGCAGGGTGGTCTTGCCGCTGCCATTGGGTCCGATCAGGCCGATCCGGTCGCCGCGCAGGATGGTGGTGTCGAAATCGCGCACCAGCACGCGCTCGCCCCAGGAAAAGCCCAGTCCGCGCGCCTGGATGACCTTGCGCCCGGAGCGGCCGGCGTCGGCGGCGGCCAGGTTGACCGTGCCGATCTGCTCGCGCCGCTGTGCACGTTCCACGCGCATGGCTTGCAGGCGCCGGACCCGGCCCTCATCGCGCGTGCGCCGGGCCTTGATGCCCTGGCGGATCCAGGCCTCTTCCTGGGCCAGCATCTTGTCGAAGCGCTGCTGTTCCTGGGCTTGGGCATGCAGGCGCTCATCACGCCGGCGCAGGTAGTTGTTCCAGTCGCCGGGCCAACTGGTGAGCTGGCCGCGGTCAAGTTCCAGGATGCGCGTGGCCAGGGCGCGGACGAAGCGCCGGTCATGGCTGACGAAGACCAGCGCCCCGTTGAAGCCCTTGAGCATGGTTTCAAGCCAGTCGATCGACTCGATGTCCAGATGGTTGGTCGGCTCGTCCAGCAGCAGCAGGTCGGGCGCGCCGACCAGGGCCCGGGCGAGCAGCACGCGCCGCTTCATGCCGCCGGAAAGCGCTGCGAACTCGGCCTGGCCATCCAGCGCCAACTTGGTCAGGGTTTCCTCCACCCGCTGGTCCATGGACCAGCCCTGGAGTTCCTCGATCCGAGTCTGGACATCGGCCAGGGCATCGGTATCGATATCATCGGCCGCCAGCAGCCGGTGGTAGCGGGCCAGCAGCAGGCCGGTTTCACCCAGGCCGCCGGCGACGACGTCGAACACCGCGCCGTCGGCTGCCGCCGGCACTTCCTGTTCCAGGCGGGCGATGCCGACACCGCCCTGGACATTGATCTGGCCATCGTCCGGACTGAGCTCGCCGGCGAGCAGTTTCATCAGAGTGGATTTGCCGGTGCCGTTGCGGCCGACCAGGGCGATGCGTTCGCCCGGCTCAATGGCCAGGTCGACGTTTTCAAGGAGCAGCGGGCCGCCGACGCTGAAGTCGACGCCGCGCAAGGTAATCAGGGGCATGGACGCCATTTTACAGGCAACGCCGGCGCGCCATGTTCTGCGCAGCCGATGGCCATGGCTGCAGCGGCTGCGGCGCGGCAATTAGTTAGGCGCCAGCGCCGGCCTCGGCGTTGTTTCTGGCCAGGTCGCGACGCAGGCCCGGCCAGCCCAGCGCCAGGGTTCCAGCCCGCGCCAGGTAGTAGCCCAGGAACGCCAGCCACAGGCCGTGACCGCCGAGCATTGGCCGCAGCAGCGCATCCAGGGCCAGGTAAAAGGCCAGGGCGGCGAGCATGGCATTGCGCATCAGCGCGCCGCGGGTGGCGCCGATCATCAGGCCGTCGAGCTGGTAGGCGGCGACGCCGGCCAGCGGCACCAGGGCGCACCAGGGCAGGAACTGCAGCGCCATCGCCCGGGCCGTGGCATCGGTGGTCATCGCCGTGATCAGCAGTGGACCTGCCAGCCAGAGCAGCAGCGTCAGCAGCAGCGCGAATACCACGGCCAGTTCGCTGGCACGGATGAAGGCCAGGCGCAACGACGGCCAGTGGCCTCGGCCGGCGGCACGCCCGGTCACGGTCTCGGTAACGTGGGCAAAGGCATCCAGGAAATACGCGCTGACGGCAATGAACTGCAGCAGGATGGCATTGCCGGCCAGCACCGCCGCGCCCTCGCGCAGGCTGGCCTCGTTGAACCAGGCGAAGCCGGCGAGCAGGGCCAGGGTGCGCAGGAAGATGTCGCGGTTGACCGCCAGCAGGCGCTGCAGCGCGCGTCGTTCCAGCAGCAGGCGCCAACGCGTTCGCAGGGCAATTGCCAGTGGCCCGCGACGGCGCAGTAGCGGCACGATGATCACCGCCGCGGCGGCCAGGTGCAGCCACAGCGCCAGGGCACTGGCCGCGCCCAGGCCAGCGACGCCGGTATCCAGGCCGTAGACGAACCAGATCGACAACACGATGTTGGCGACATTGAGCACCACTTGCAGCATCAAGGCGGCGCCGGTGCGGCCCAAACCGATCAGCCAGCCATAGATGGCGAAACCGGCCAGCGCCGCCGGGCTGCCCCAGATTCGGGTATCGAAATAGGCCTTGCCGGCGGCTTCCAGTTCGGCACTGGTCGAGAACAAGGCGAAGGACAACTCGCGTATCGGCCACTGGGCGATGACGAACACGGTGCCGATCAGCAGGCCCAGCAGAGCGCCGCGAATGAGCTGGGCGCGCACCTGGAACTCGTCGCCGGCGCCATCGGCCTGGGCGGTCAGCGCGGTGGCGCCCATGCGCAGGAAACCGAAGGACCAGAACAGGATGTTGAACACCAGCGCAGCCAGGGCCACAGCGGCAATGTCGGCAGTGCTGCCGCTGCGCCCGATCAGGGCGACATCAACAATGCCGACCAGAGGCGTGGCGATGTTGGCGGCCATGATCGGCAGCGCCGCGCGCAGGATCCAGCCGCGACTGGCGACCGGCTGCACCGGGCCGGTCATGCGTGGCATGGCCGGCAGCGTTCGAATCCGGGTGTCATTTGCCCTGCCGGCCTGGGGTGGATCTGCCACAATCTCCGGGGCAGCATGCCAGCCGCTGCGTTTTTCCATCCGCCGGGCCGCCACCGTGCCGCTCGCCGGACGCTCCGGTCTGCTGGCGCCGGCCAAGGCTGGCCACGCTGCACGAATGTCCTGATTCCATGGAGACTGTCATGCGCTATCTGATTCTGTCCGCCCTGATTGCCGTTGCCTTTCCCGTCGCCGCCCAGCCGACCTCGGCATCGCCGCCGCAGGCTCCGCAGATGCCGTCGGAAGGTTGGGAAGTGACCCTGGCCATCCTGCCTACGGCCGAGGGTGAAGTCGACCAATGCCGGTTCGAGTCGGTGCTGGATCCGGCCAATGCCCAGCCGGTCGAAGGCGTGCGTCCCTCCGAGCGTTTCATCCGCGCCGCCTGCGAGCGCCTGTCCCGGGAAACCGGCTGGCTGGTCATGCAGGACGAAGAGGGCGCGATCATGGAAACCTTCGATAGCTGCCGGATGACCTCAATCCATTCCGACCGGCCGCTGTGCCGCGTCGACGAAGACGCCTGAGCGCCCGGCCGCGCCGCTACAGCCAGCCCCGGCGGCGGAAATACCACAGCGGCAAAACGGCGCTGAGGGCCATTGCGCCGATCGCCAGCGGATAGCCGAAGCTCCAGTGCAGCTCCGGCATGACATCGAAGTTCATGCCGTAGATGCTGGCGATCAGGGTCGGTGGCAGGAACGCGGCCGCGGCGATCGAGAAGATCTTGATGATCTTGGTCTGTTCGATGTTGATCCGGCCCAGGGTGGCATCGAGCAGGAACTGGATCTTGTTGCCCTGGTACTGGCTGTAATCGCCCAGCGAGGCCAGGTCACGGCCCAGGGTCTTGACCCGGTCGCGAATCTGGGGCTCGCGGATATAGCCGTTTTCCGGATGGCCAAACCAGGTCAGCATGCGGATGGTGGAGGCCACCGATTCGCGCAGTTTGGAGATCAGGTCGCCGCAGCGGCCGATGGCCTTGAGCAGTTGTTCCAGTGAGCGTTCGTCGGGCAGTTCGTCGGCCCGGAAGACTTCGGCCGAGATGCCGTCGGCATCGGCGCTGATCAGTTCCAGGATGTCGGCGAAGCGGTCGACGATGGTTTCCAGCAGGCCCAGGAAGACACCGGCCGGGCGGTGGTCGACCAATGCCACCTTGCCGGCCTGGCTGACGAACAGCTTGAACGCCTTGGGCTCGGTGTGGCGCAGGGTGATCAGGTGGTGGCGGCCCAGGATGAACGACACCGGCGCGCTGACCGGGGCGCCGGCCTCGACCTGGGACACCATCGGCACAGTCATGAACAAGGCGTCGCGGTCTTCGTACAGACGGCTGGACACCTCGATTTCCTGCATCGCCGCCAGGCTGGGGATGGCCAGGCCGGTGAGTTCCTCCACCAGGGCCTGTTCTTCGGCTGCCGGCGAGTGCAGATCCAGCCAGACCAGCGCCTTGGCATCGGCGACCGTGCCGGGATCGACGGCCTGCAGATGACCTTTCCTGTGGACGTAGCAGGCGAGCATGAGCAACTCCGAGACGGTGCCGGGCAGGTATGCGGCATTGTCGCAGGCAGACACCGACAAGGGCACAGCTCGTGCCGTCGGCTGGTGTCGGGATGGCCGGCGGCATGGCCATGATGGGCGCGCAGATCACGCCGATCCTCGGGACCCGGCACCGGGCCGGACATCATGCCCGGCACCGTGCTGGTCCCGGCACGCCCCGAGGGTTCCGGGCTAAAATGGCGTTCTTTTTCCCAACCAACCCCCTGCCAGGAGTCCAGACATGTCAGTCAAGGTCGCCATCAACGGCTACGGCCGTATCGGCCGCAACATCCTTCGTGCGCTGTACGAGTCGGGCCGCACCGACCAGATCCAGATCGTTGCCATCAACGACCTGGGCGATGCCGAAACCAACGCCCACCTGACCCGTTACGACACCGCGCATGGCCGCTTCCCGGGGGAAGTGTCGGTGCAGGAAGGTGATCTGGTCGTCAATGGTGACCGCATCAGGGTCTGCGCCGAGCGCGACCCGGCCAAGCTGCCCTGGGCCGAACTGGGTGTCGACGTGGTGCTGGAATGCACCGGCCTGTTCGCCTCCAAGGCCAAGGCTTCGGCGCACCTGACCGCCGGCGCCAAGAAGGTGATCATCTCGGCCCCGGGCGGCAGCGATGTCGACGCCACCGTGGTCTATGGCGTCAACCACGACGTGCTGCGCGCCTCGCACGAGGTCATTTCCAATGCCTCCTGCACCACCAACTGCCTGGCGCCGCTGGCCAAGGTGCTGCACGAGAAGATCGGCATCGTCCATGGCCTGATGACCACCATCCACGCCTACACCAACGACCAGGTGCTGACCGACGTGTTCCACAGCGACCTGCGCCGCGCGCGCAGCGCCACCATGTCGCAGATTCCGACCAAGACCGGCGCCGCCGCCGCGGTCGGCCTGGTGCTGCCCGAACTCAACGGCAAGCTCGACGGCTACGCCATGCGCGTGCCGACGATCAACGTCTCGGTGGTTGACCTGTGCTTCACCGCCGCCCGCGCGACCACGGTGGAAGAGGTCGACGCCACCGTGCGCGCCGCCGCCGAAGGCCCGCTCAAGGGCGTGCTCGGCGTCAACACCGGTCCGCTGGTGTCGATCGACTTCAACCACGACCCGCGCAGCTCGATCTACGACGCCACCCTGACCAAGGTCGTGGACGGCACCTTCGTCAAGGTCTGCTCCTGGTACGACAACGAGTGGGGCTTCTCCAACCGCATGCTCGATACCACTCTGGCCCTGGTCAACGCGCCGGACTGAGCGCCGCCGGACGGCTGATCCACCGGCGCCGCCGCAGCAAGCGGCGGTCGCCGGTCGCCGGCTGGTTTCCCCACCGGCCACCTGGCCACCGCGCCGTCATCACCACCGCGCCGCCATCACCATCACGTCAGCCCCGCAGGCGTAGAAGCGTACGCCTGTCCCTTCCGACCGGAGCCCATCCATGTCCGCGACCATGAAGGCCATCGCCATCCGTGGTGGCGCCGGTGCGGCCGACGCCCTGCATGCGGTGCAGGTGCCGCGGCCGGTGGCCGGACCCGGACAGTTGCTGATCAAGGTCCATGCCGCCGGCATCAACCGGCCCGATATCCTGCAGCGCGAAGGCCGCTACCCGCCGCCGCCGGGCGCGCCGCAAACCCTGGGCCTGGAAGTTTCCGGCGAGGTGGTCACCGGTGCCGGCCGCTGGCAGCCGGGCGACACGGTTTGCGCCCTGCTGGCCGGTGGCGGCTATGCCGAATATGCGGTTGTCGATGCCCGCCATGCCCTGCCGATCCCGGCCGGCCTGGACTGGGTGCAGGCCGCGGCCCTGCCCGAAACCGTGTTCACCGTCTACGCCAATGTCTTCGACCATGGCGCACTCAAGGCAGGTGAAAGCCTGCTGGTGCACGGCGCCAATTCCGGCATTGGCGTGGCCGCGATCCAGATGGCCAAGGCGGCAGGCGCACGGGTGCTGGCCACCGCACGCGGCGCGGCCAAGGCCGAGGCGGCGCTGACTCTGGGTGCCGATATCGCGGTCGACGCCAGCACGGATGATTTCGCCGCCCGGGCACACGCCATCGGCGGCATTGATGTCGCCCTGGACATGGTCGGTGCACCGTATCTGGATGCCACGTTGGAAGCGCTCAACACCGGCGGGCGCCTGGTCTACATCGCCGCCCAGGGCGGCAACGTAGTGCAACTGCCGGTGGCCACGGTGATGCGCAAGCGGCTGGTCATTACCGGTTCCCTGTTGCGCCCGCGCAGCGCCGACCAGAAGGCCGAACTGGCCGCCGGTGTCGAGCGCGTGGTCTGGCCGTGGCTGGCCGATGGCCGCATGCGCGCCGTGGTCGACCGCACCTTCCCGCTGGACCAGGCCGATCAGGCCCACGCCTGGCTGGAAAGCGGCCAGCATGCCGGCAAGGTGGTGTTGCGGGTCTGATCGAGCGCGGGTTGGGTTGCGTTGTGCCGCTGCCAGGCGCTTGGAACGAACACTGATCGCCGGCAGCGTGTCGGCGGGCGGCGATGGCCATCGGTCAAACCATCAGCAACGCCGTCGGCCAGCTGCCGTCATCGTCAGCGCCGCGACTTGCGCTGGTGCAACTCGCGCAGCAGCGCCTTCTCCGGAGCGCTGAGTTCGTCCTGGTTGGCCTTGTCGGTGAGCTCGGCCAGTTGCTGGTCGTCAGTACGCTGGATCAGGCGGGTGACGACATCGCTGAACTCCAGCGCCCAGATTTCCTCGTCGCCCGGCAGCTCGCTGATGGCCAGGGTGCTCAGCGCCCGGGCTTCGCTGCGCTCGGAAAAATGTTCCAGCACGGCGGCGGTATTCAGCTCGGGACGCTGATGGCAGTGCTGCATCAGCTCGGCCAGCAGGACGGCGCCGGGCTCGGCCAGCGCCGTGAACGGGTAGGGCGGTGGGTAATCGGCAGCCAATCCGGGCTTCTGCATCAGCAAGGCAATGCCGTGCCGGATCAGGCTGCGCCGGACATCGGGCCGACGTTGCCGTTGCCAACCCGGTTGCCCGGGGGCAACGTCCGTTCCCGGTTGCGACAGGCCGGGCACCGGTGGCCGGCGGCTGCTGCCGGTCAGCCGGGTCAACTCCTCCAGCATCAGATCGCGGAACACGCCATCGGGCAACTGCGCCAGCAGCGGTCGGGCCTGCTCGGCCAGGCGCGCGCGGCCATCGATGTTGCTGATATCGACATCGCGGCCGATCTGCTCGAAAAAAAAGGTCGACAGCGGCATCGCCGCGGCCAGATGGGCTTCGAAACCGGCCAGACCCTCGCGCATCACCAGGCTGTCGGGGTCTTCGCCTTCGGGCAGGAACACGAACCAGGCCTGGCGGCCATCGGTCATCCGCGGCAGTACCGCTTCGACCGCGCGCCAGGCGGCCTGGCGGCCGGCGCGATCGCCGTCGAAGCAGAAATAGACATCGCCGGCATTGCGGAACAGCAGTTCGGCCTGTTCGCGCGTGGTCGCCGTACCCAGGGTGGCCACCACTTGTGTGCAGCCGTGCTGGTGCAGGGCGATGACATCCATATAGCCCTCGACCACGATCAGCCGCGGCAGGCGGGTGCCGGCCTGGCGCGCCTGGTGCAGGCCGAACAGCTCGCGGCCCTTGTGGAACAGCGGCGTCTCCGGCGAGTTCATGTACTTGGGGCCGTCATCACCGGACAGCACCCGGCCGCCGAAGGCGATCGGCCGGCCGCGCCGGTCCAGGATCGGGAACATCAGCCGGTCGCGGAAGCGGTCGTAGCTGCGTCCGGCATCGTTCTCGATCAGCAGACCGTGGCGCAGCAGCAGTTGCTGCCGCGGCCGGGCGTTGCCGCCCAGGCGTTCCTTGAGCTGATCCCAGCCCGGTGGCGCATAACCCAGACGGAAGCGCTCGATGGTCTCGGCGCCGACGCCGCGCTGTTCCAGGTAGGCACGGGCGCGTTCGTGCAACTGCAGTTGCGCCTGGAAATGCCGCGTCGCGTTGTCCAGCAGGCTGTAGTCGTCGCTGCGGTCCTCGTGCCGCGTGGCGCCGCCTTCGTAGGGCACGGTCAGGCCGGTGCGGCGCGCCAGTTCCTCAACCGCATCAACGAACTCGAGCCGGTCGTACTCCATCAGGAAACCGATCGCGCTGCCATGCACGCCACAACCAAAGCAGTGATAGAACTGCTTGACCGGACTGACCGTGAAGCTGGGCGTGCGCTCGTCGTGGAACGGGCAGCAGGCGGTCCATTCCCGCCCGGCCCGTTTCAGCGGCACACGCGCCTGGATGACCTCGACGATGTCGGTGCGGGTCAGCAGATCATCGATGAAACTGGCGGGAATACGGGCCAAGGCGTGCTCGAAGGATGGATGAGTTCATCGGCTGGCGCCGGCTGCCCGACCGGCATCAGTTCGCGCCAGGCGTTGCTTTCAAAAGGTGCAGCAGGCGCATTGCCACGATCGCGGAGCATGATGCCCAAAAGCGGCGAGGCAGGGACTTGCCGCTTAGGCTGGCAGCCCGATCCAACCGGGTACGATAGCGCAGCGCGACCGGCTTCGGCGCAGGCGGCGACAGTTTCAGGTGGCCGCCCCGTTCGCGGCATACTGCGCCCTCACATACGGGAGTAGTCATGAAATTTTCAACCCTGTGCCGCTCTGGCCTATGCCGCGCCGGCGCACTGGTCGCCGCCGCTGTGCTCCTGTCCGCCTGCGCCAGCGAGGCCGACCGCGCCTACTCAGCCTGCATCGACCAGGTCGAACAGAGCGTGGCCGAGATCACCGAACAGGGCGGCGCCGCTGCCGCACCGGTAATCGAGATGACCCGGTCGGTGGGCACCACGGCCTGCGAAGCGCTGCGCACTGTCTGCAACGAAGATCCCAAGGGCGCGGTGTGCCAGGGCGCCATCGCCGAGATGAACAGATAATTGCTGGATCAATACGCGGGCCGTTCGCGGACAATTGCCGACCTTTTTTTTGCGATCAAGGCGTGTCGCCGGCGGCCGGCGGTTGCCGCCAACGTGCTGCCGTGCGACGGCGCAGCCGTGCCAGGCTCAGGTAGATTGCCGGCGTTGTGTACAGGGTCAGCACCTGGCTGACCAGCAGGCCGCCGACGATGGCGATGCCCAGCGGCTGGCGCATCTCCCAGCCTTCGCCGGACGCCAGGATCAGCGGTGTGGCGCCAAGCACGGCGGCGGCGCTGGTCATCAGGATCGGCCGGAAGCGCAGCAGCGCCGCCTGGCGGATGGCCTGGGACGGGCGCAGGCCCTCGCGCTCGGCGCCGATGGCGAAATCGATCATCAAGATGGTGTTTTTCATCACCACCCCGACCAGCAGGAACAGCCCGAGCAGGGAAATCAGGTTCAATTCCATGCCCAGCGCGAACAGCGTCATCAGCGCGCCGATGCCGGCCGAGGGCAGGGTCGACAGGATCGCCAGCGGCAGCAGGGTGCTCTCGTAGAGCATGCCCAGGACGATGAACACGGCGATGATGGCGCCGGCGATCAACAGCAGTTGCTTGCTGCGCATTTCCTGCAGGCTGCCGGCCTCGCCACCAAGCTGGCCGATGACTTCGGTCGGCAGCATGATGCCGGCCATCGCCTCCTCGATCGCCTGCACGGCGCGGTCCAGGGTGATGCCCGGTGCCAGGGCGAAATTGACGTTGGTTGATGCGAACTGCTGGCGGTGCTGGACCCGGTCCGGGGCGACGCCATAGCGGTAGCTGGCGAAGGCCGACAGCGGCACCCGGCGGCCGTCGCCGGCGATGGCATAGACCTGGTCGAGCGTGTCCGGGGTCTGGGTCCAGCGCGGGTCCAGCTCCATCACTACCCGATACTGGTTGAGGCTGTCATAGAGCGTGGCCACCTGGCGCTGGCTGAAGGAGTTGTTCAGCACCGAGCCGATCACGCGCATGTCGACACCCAGGCGCGCGGCGGCATCGCGGTCGATCTCCAGCATCACCTGGCGCGAGCCCTCGGCGCCACGCGAGCGGACATCGACCAGCTCGGGCAGGGCGGTCAGGGCATCGGTCACCCGCGGCGTCCAGGCGCGCAGGGCCTCCAGATCGTCGGACATCAGGCGGAAATCGTGGTTGCCTTCCTGGCTGCCGCCCTGGATGCGGATGTCCTGGTCCACCCACATGCCGAGCATGCCGCCGGGAATATCCGGCATCCGTGCGCGGATCCGGTCGATCACCTCCTGGCTGGACACGCCGCGCTCGGCCAGCGGCTTGACCTTGATCATGATGAAGGCGTTGTTGATGCCCGAGCCGCCGCCGATGTAGCCGATGATGTCCTCGATCGCCGGGTCGGACATCAGCAGTTCCCGGTACTGGTCCAGCTTGGGCTGCATCACCTGGAACGACAGGCCGTCATCACCGCGGGCGAAGCCGCGCAACTGGCCGGTGTCCTGGGTCGGCATCATGCCCTTGGGCACCATCGCGAACAGCCAGATGTTGAAGCCGATCAGGCACACGAACAGGGTCAGCAGCATCGGCACGTGCTGCAGGGCGCTGTCCAGGCTGCGGCCATAGCCATCGCGCAGGCGGCCGAAGGTGGCGTTGCCGATGCGCTGCAGGCGGTTGCTCCGGCTTTGGTCGCGGCTGCGCAACAGGCGTGCGCACAGGGTCGGGGTCAGGCTCAGCGACACCGCCAGCGATACCACCATCGCCGCCACCAGGGTGAGCGAGAATTCGCGGAACAGGCGCTCGATGAAGTCGTCCAGGAACAGGATCGAAACAAACACCACCGCCAGGGCGATGTTCATCGACAGCAGGGTGACACCGACCTCGCCGGCCCCGCGCAGCGCCGCCTGCATCGGTCGCGTGCCCTGTTCGATGTGCCGGGCGATGTTCTCCAGCACCACGATGGCGTCGTCAACGACCAGGATCGCGGCCACGATCAGCGCCATCAGCGACAGGTTGTTGAGCGAGAAGCCGGCCAGCCAGATCATCCCCAGGGCACCGAGCAGGGCGACCGGAATCGCCAGCGTCGGAATCAGCGCCGCGCGCCAGTCGCCCAGGAAAGCCAGCACCACCAGCACCACCAGGCCGATGGCCAGATAGAGCGTGAATTGCGCCTCCTTGAGCGTGGCCCGGATCACCGGCGAGCGGTCCATCGCCACCACCATGTCGACACTGGCTGGCAGCAGCGCCTGCAGCATCGGCAGGCGCTCGTAGATGCCGTCCACGGTGTCGATGATGTTGGCGTTGGGCTGGCGGCTGACCACCAGCAGGACGGCATCGTTCTGGTTGTGGAAGCCGCTGGCGTAGCGGTCCTCGACGCCTTCGGAAATGGTGGCGACATCGGCCAGGCGCAGAGGCCGGCCATCGCGGACGGCGATGATCAGGTCGCGATACTCGGCGGCCTCGCGCAGTTGCAGGTTGGCTTCGATCTGCCAGCGCTTGTCGTCGTTGGCCACCGAACCCAGCGGGCGCAGGGCATTGGCCCGGCGGATGGCACCGGCAACATCGTCCAGGGCCAGGCCGTACTGGTTCAGGGCATTGGGATCCAGCGCCACACGCACCGCCGGCAGGGAACTGCCGCCTACCTCCACCGCGCCGACGCCGGGAATCTGGGCAAGCTTCTGCGCCAGTACCGTCGAGCCGATGTCGAACAGGTGGCCGGGCGTGAGCGTGTCCGAACTCAGCGCCAGCGCCAGGATCGGCGCCTGCGACGGATTGATCTTGCGGTAGGTCGGCAAGCCGGGCATGCCGGCCGGCAATTGCGGCGCCGCCAGGTTGATCGCTGCCTGGACATCGCGCGCGGCATCATCGATGTTGCGGCCGATGCGGAAGCGCAGATCGATATTGGCCCGTCCTTGCGAACTGTTCGAACGGATTTCCTCAAGGCCCTCGATGCTGCCCAGGGCGCGCTCCAGCGGCGCGGCAACATTGGCCGCCATCGATTCGGGGCTGGCGCCGGGCAGGGTGGCGCTGACGTTGATCGACGGGTAATCGACCTCGGGCAGCGGCGATACCGGCAGCAGGCGGTAGGCGAGCAGGCCGGACAGGATGATGGCGGTGGCCAGCAGGAGGGTGGCTACCGGGCGTTCGATGAAGATCCGGGAGAGGTTCATCGGGGGTGGTGGACTTGGTTATTGGCGACTGGGCAGGTTTTTTTGCCCGTTGGCGTGTTGTCGCCGGGTTTCGTCCGCCTCGGCGGCGGCCGAGTTGCTTTTCTTTGCTTGTCCAAAGAAAAGTAACCAAAAGAAAGGACACCCCGGCGGCACGCCTTCCGGGCATCCTGCCCTCCAGGTACGCGTGCGACGGTCGGGCCTGCGCGACGCGCCATCCCTGGCGCGGTGCTCCGGTCGGCGTCATCCATGACGCCGCTCGCTGCTGCGCAGCGACTGATCCGGCCGCCACCCGCCGCGCCGCAGGGGCCCCGTTTTGCGGCCGTCCTGGCCGCAGGAGCGGGGTGTTGTTGGCAATGTGGTGCCAGTCCGATGGATTTGGTTTTCTTTGTCTGAACTGCCATGCCTTCCGGCACAAGTGAGCTTACGACGAATGCTGGTTGTGGAAGCGGGCGCAATTCAGCGGGATGGTGGCAGGTGAACGTCCGCAAGCGCTGTGTTGGATCGTTGGTGCGGATGTGCGGGTGTGGTGAGTGCTCCGGATTCATGGTTGTCCGGATGCGTTTGCTGTGTGGCTGGCGGCTTTGCTCGTTCGTCGGTGCGATGTCGTGGAGTTTCGTCCGCCTCGGCGGCGGCCGAGTCACTTTTCTTTGCTTGTCCAAAGAAAAGTAACCAAAAGAAAGGACACCCCGGCAGCGCGCCTTGCGGGCATCCTGCCCTCCAGGTACGCGTGCGACGGCCGGGCCTGCGCAACGCGCCATCCCTGGCGCGGTGCTCCGGTCGGCGTCATCCATGACGCCGCTCGCTGCTGTGCAGCGACTGATCCGGCCGCCGCCCGCCGCGCCGCAGGGGCCCCGTTTTGCGGCCTTCCTGGCCGCAAGAGCTGATGCGAATTGCTGCGGGTGTGCTGGCATCAGTTCGATTGGAACTGTCCAATAACTCTTGCGCGGATGGAGCGAAGCAACATCCGCTCCCATCACGGACCGGGGGAGGATTGTTCTGGCCACAACTGCCACGTAACCCATGCGGGCTGGATGCCCGCTGCTTTTCCGGGGCCCCGTGGTAGCGGCGGGCGGGGGGCGGATCAGCCGGACGGCGAAGCCGGTCGGGCGGCGGCATGGATGCCGCCGATCCGGTCGCGGGCACAGGGATGTGCCCTCGACCGGACCCGCGTCCCGCACGCGAACCCTGTGGGCAGGATGCCCGCAGGGCGCGGACTTCGGGGTGTCATTTCTTTGGTTACTTTCTTTGGACAAGCAAAGAAAGTGACTCGCCCGCCGCCGAGGCGGGCGAAACCCGGCGACAACACCACAACAGGCGAGCAAATCCGGATCCTGCGCTCGATCATCAGGGAAGCCACAGGCGGCGAAGCCTGACCAATCAACCAATCGGTCAAACATGACCCGGCCCATCAACCCGACCAACGCCAAACCCATCCCCATCGCCATCAGTACCAGCGCCAGCCGAACGCCGCCGCCCGCCAAACAACCGATCAAAGAACAAATAGATCACCGGTGTGGTGAACAGCGTCAGCACCTGGCTGACAATCAAGCCACCAACCATCACCAGACCCAGCGGCGAACGCAATTCCGCCCCGGAACCGGTCGCCAGCATCAGCGGCACGGCGCCGAACAGCGCCGCCAGGGTAGTCATCAGGATCGGCCGGAAGCGCAGCAAGGCCGCCTGGTGGATCGCCGCCTGCGGGCTCATGCCTTGCTCGCGCTCGGCGTCCAGGGCGAAGTCGACCATCATGATGCCGTTCTTCTTGACCAGGCCGATCAGCAGGATGATGCCGATCACCGCGATCAGGTCCAGGCTGTTGCCGGTGATCAGCAGCGCGAGCAGGGCGCCGACGGTAGCCGAGGGCAGGGTCGACAAGATGGTGACCGGGTGGATGAAGCTCTCGTAGAGCACACCCAGCACGATGTACATCACCAGCACCGCCGCCAGCACCAGCAACAGGGTGCTCGACAGCGAGGCGCGGAAGGCTTCGGCGGCGCCCTGGAAGCGGGCCTCGATGCTCGCCGGCAGGCCGAGCTCGGCCTGGGCCTGTTCGATCGCCGCCACCGCCTCGCCCAGTGACGCGCCGGGCGCCAGGTTGAACGAGACCGTGACCGCCGGGAACTGGCCGATGTGGTTGACCAGCAGGGCCGTGGGTTGCTCGTGGATGCGCGCCAGGCCGGCCAGTTGCACCTGCGAGCCGTCGGCGGCGGCGACGCGGATGCGGCCGATGGCTTCAGGCCCGAACTGGAATTCGGGATTGACCTCCAGCACCACGCGGTACTGGTTGGACTGGGTGAAGATGGTCGAGATCTGGCGCTGGCCGAAGGCGTCGTAGAGGGCATCGGTGATCGCCGAGACCGAGATGCCCAGGCGCGCCGCAGCATTGCGGTCGATGTCGACGTAGGCCTGCAGGCCCTGGTTCTGCAGGTCGCTGGTGACGTCGGCCAGCGGCGCCAGTTGCTGCAGGCGGTCGACCAGGCGCGGCGTCCACTGTTCCAGTTCGGTGATGTCGGGGCTGGTCAGGGTGAACAGGTACTGGGTTCGGCTGACCCGGTCCTCGATGCTCAGCTCCTGCACCGGCTGCAGGTGCAGCTCGATGCCCGCGACCTGGGTGGCGCGCTGGCGCAGGCGCTCGATGATGTCCAGCGCATGCTGGTCGCGGCCGGCATGGGGCGCCAGTTCGATCAGCAGGCGGCCGCTGTTGAGGGTGGTGTTGGTACCGTCCACGCCGATGAACGAGGACACGCTGACCACGTCCTCGTCGTCCAGAACCACGCGCGCCAGTGCCTGCTGGCGCTCGGACATGGCGCTGAACGAAATCGATTGCGGGGCTTCGGTGATGCCCTGGATCAGACCCGAATCCTGGATCGGGAAGAAGCCCTTGGGCACCATCAGGTAGAGCACGGCGGTCAGCACCAGGGTGGCCACCGTGGCCAGCAACATCAGCGGTTGCCGGGCCAGCACCCAGGTCAGGCAGCGGTCGTAGAACTGGATCACGTGGTCGAAGAAATCGCCCTTGCGGTGGCTGTCGCCGCCATGGCCGGCGGCGTCGGCCGGCTTCAGGAACAGGGCGCACATCATTGGCGTCAGGGTCAGCGAGACGACCAGGGAAATGGCGATCGCAACCGCCAGGGTGATGGCGAATTCGTGGAACAGGCGGCCGACGACATCGGCCATGAACAGCAGCGGGATCAGCACCGCGATCAGTGACAGGGTCAGCGAGATCAGGGTGAAGCCGATCTGCCGGGCGCCCTTGAGTGCCGCCGCCAGCGGTTTTTCGCCGCGTTCCAGATGGCGGGCGATGTTCTCGAGCATGACGATGGCATCGTCGACAACGAAGCCGGTGGCGATGGTCAGCGCCATCAGCGACAGGTTGTTGAGCGAGAAGCCCCACAGGTACATGACGCCGAAGGTGCCGACCAGGGACAGCGGCACGGCGATCGAGGGAATGATGGTGGCGGCGAAGTTGCGCAGGAACACGAAGGTGACCAGCACCACCAGGCCAATGGCCACCAGCAGCTCGGTCTGGACGCCCTTGATCGAAGCCCGGATTGACTGCGTGCGGTCGCTGAGGATGTCCATGTCGACATCGGCCGGCAAGGTCGCCGACAGCCGCGGCAGCACGGCGCGAACCTGATCGACAACATCGATGACATTGGCGCCGGGCTGGCGCTGGATGTTGACCAGGATCGCCGGTTCCTGGCCCGACCAGGCTGCCAGATGCCGGTTCTCGGCGCCGTCTTCGACGCTGGCGACATCGGACAGGCGCAGGGGGGCGTTGTTGCGGAAGGCGATGATCAGGTCGCGGTATTCCTGCGCCGAGCGCAACTGGTCGTTGGCGTCCAGCATCACCGCCCGGGTCGGACCGTCGAAGCTGCCCTTGGGCATGTTGATGTTGTTGGCGGCAATCGCCGCGCGCACATCGGCCATGGCCAGGCCGGCCGAGGCCAGTGCCACCGGGTTGACCTGCACGCGGACCGCCGGGCGCTGGCCGCCGGCCAGGCTGACCAGGCCGACGCCGGGCAACTGCGACAGACGCTGGGCGACACGGGTGTCGATCAGGTCGTAGACCTCCGGCAGCGGCCGGCTGGGCGAGGTCACGGCCAGGGTCAGGATCGGCGTGTCGGCCGGATTGACCTTGCGGTAAACCGGCGGTGTCGGCAGGTCGTTGGGCAGGAAGCCGCTGGCGGTATTGATTGCCGCTTGCACTTCCTGCTCGGCCACCGCCAGGGAGACCTCGAGCGCGAATTGCAGGGTGATGACCGAAGCCCCGCCCGAGCTGGTCGAGGACATCTGTTTGAGGCCGGGAATCTGGCCCAGGCGCCGCTCCAGCGGGGCGGTGATGGCGCTGGTGGTCACGGTCGGGCTGGCACCCGGATACAGGGTCTGGACCTGGATCACCGGATATTCCACCTGCGGCAGCGCCGCCACCGGCAGCAACCGGTAGGCGAACAGGCCCGACAGCAGCAGCGCCACCATCAACAGGCTGGTGGCGACCGGCCGCAGGATGAACGGGCGTGACAGATCCATGCCGGTCAGCCGTTGCCGGCCGGGGCGGGCGCCGCGTCCACCGGGTTCTCACCGTCGCCATCGCCGTTGTCGTTGTCGACGCCAGCGTCAGCGTCAGCGTCCTCGACCACCAGCACTTCCGAGCCTTCGCGCAGCCGGTCCAGGCCCTCCAGCACGACGCGCTCGCCGGGCTCCAGGCCCTGGCTGACCGCCACCCGGTCGCCATCGGCGGCGCCAGTGCTGATATCCCGGGGCTGCGCCTTGTTCTCGGCGTCGATGACGAAGACATAGGGTCCGAGCGAGCCGAACTGGATTGCGGCGTTGGGAATCACCACCGTGTTGACGCTGCGCACCAGCAACTGCACGTTGACGAACTGGTTGGGAAACAGGCGCCGGTCTTCGTTGTCGAACACGGCGCGCAGGCGCAGGGTGCCGGTGGCCGGGTCGATGCGGTTGTCCAGGCTGGCCAGGGTGCCGGTGGCCAGCACCTGGCGTTCCTCGCGGTCCCAGGCTTCCACGGCCAGGTCCGGATCATTGCGCACCGCATCGATCACCGCCGGCAGTTCGTTTTCCGGGATCGTGAACAACACGCTGATCGGCGCCATCTGGGTGATCGTGACCAGGCCCTCGCCACTGTTGGCGCTGACCAGGTTGCCGACATCGACCGAGCGCAGGCCGACACGGCCCGACACCGGTGCCACCACCCGGGTGTATTGCAGTTGCAGGCGGGCCTCGTCAACGGCGGCCTTGTCGGTCTGGCGGCGGGCATCGTACTGGCGCACGCGGGCCTCCAGATTGCTCAGATCCTGGGCCGAGACATAGCCCTTCTCGCGCAGTTCGCGATAGCGCTCCAGCTCGATCCGGGCGTTCTCCAGTTCGGCCAGGTTCTGCGCCTGCTGGCCTTCGGCCCGGGCCACGCCAATGCGGTAGTGGGCCGGATCGATCTCGGCCAACAGGTCGCCGACATTGACGAACTGGCCTTCCTGGAAGGCCACCCGTACCAGTTCGCCATCGACCCGGCTGCGCACGGTCACGGTGTTGATCGGGGTCACGGTGCCCAGCGCCTTCAGGCGCACATCCAGGTCTTCGCGCACGGCGCTCGCAACCCGTACCGGCACTGTCATGCCGGCCTGGCGCCAGCCCCATTGTTGCGGCTGTGGTTCGGGCCGAAGTTGCTGCCAGACATAGATGCCCAGGGCGATGGCAACGACCACCAGGGCAAGAATGACAAAGGCGCGCGTGCGGCGCGGTGCGGTCGGGCGGGGTGTAGGCATGGTTGTCTTTTCCTGGCCGGAAGGCGGATGCCGCCGGTGCGCGAGGGACCGTGTTGACCCGGCGGTCGCGCTCCTGGCGGTGCTCAAAACACAAGATCGGGGCAGCTTCGGCCCGATCAACGGTTTTGACGGAGGAGATGCTGGCCCGGCGGGGCCGGGTGGGGCTTGCTGGCGCCTATTTTCGAAGACAAGTTCGTACCGACTGTGGAGCGACGCGGCCGCGGCCACGCCCGGTTCAGTGCCCGCCAGCGCCGCCGTGCGACCGGGCTGGCAAGCCTTCGGTCGACGTGCGCCAACCCTGCGCGGCAGTGTCCGACAGGCACGCAGAGTAGGATATCCGGTCATGGCGCTGGCGCGCGTTGATTCCGGCGACAGGCACAGGCAATTGGGGTCGGGCAACCGGGATCGAGGCTGGCCGTTCCACAGATGTTGGAGAAGTTGCGATGGCAGTGTTCGCGTGGGTGGTCGCCGTGGCCGTGCTGGCCTGGGCGGTGCTTGTCTTCAACCGGCTGGTGCGCTTGCGCAACCAGATGCGCACCGCCTGGGCCGACATCGATGTCCAGCTCACCCGACGCCATGATCTGGTACCGCAACTGGTGGCCACGGTGAAGGGCTATGCCGACCACGAGCAGGCCCTGCTGACCGCGGTCACCAGCCTGCGCGCGCTGGCCGTGGCCACGCAGGGACCGGCACGCCTGGGCGAGATCGAATCGGAGCTGGAACAGGCGCTGGCCCGGTTGTTCGCCCTGCGCGAGGCCTATCCCGAGCTCGAGGCCAGCGACAACTTCGCCCAGTTGCAACGCGATCTGGTCGAGGTCGAGAACCAGCTCCAGTACGCGCGGCGCTTCTACAACGGTGCGGTGCGCGACAACAACGATGCCGTGCAGCGCGTGCCCGATGTCCTGATCGCGCGTGCCTTCGCCTTCCAGCGCGGCCAGTTCTACCAGGCCGCCGACGAGGAGCGCGGGGCGATGCAGGTACGGTTGCCGTGAGCACGTCGACCATCAGCGGCAGGCAGGGCGAATGGCGGCGCTGGCTTCGCTTTCTGCCCGCGGTGCTGCTGGCCATGGCAGCGTTCTCGGTGGCCGGGCTGGCAAGCGCAGCCGAACAGATCCTCGATTACGACATCGATATCCAGGTCCAGGCCGATGCCAGCCTGGAGGTGACCGAGCAGATCACCGTGCTTGCCCAGGGCCGCCAGATCCGGCGCGGCATCTATCGCGACTTCCCGACCCGCTACCGCGACCGCCATGGCAACCGGGTGGTGGTTGAGCTGGACGTGCTGGATGTGTTGCGTGATGGCCGTCCCGAACCCTGGTTCACCGAAGACATGGCCAATGGCGTGCGCATCAATACCGGCGACGACACGTTTTTGGAAAACCTCCCGGCACAGATCCGCTACACCTTGCGCTACCGGACCACGCGCCAGCTCCACTTTTCCCCCGACCGTGACGAGCTGTACTGGAACGCGATCGGCACCGGCTGGGACTTCCCGATCCGGGCCGGTTCGGTGCGCGTGCGCCTGCCCGCACCAGTCCCGGCAGCGCAGATGACTGTCGAAGGCTATACCGGCCGGCAGGGTACGCAGGGGCAGGATTACCGGGCCGGCATCGATAGCCCCGGCCAGGCAAGCTGGCAACTGACCCGGCCCCTGTCGGCCGGCGAGGGATTGACCATCGTCATCACTTTCCCCAAGGGTCTGGTGGCCGAACCGGGCCGGGGTCAGCGCCTGCTCTGGCTGCTCAAGGACAACGTCGGGGTTCTCATTGCCCTGGCCGGCCTGATCGTGCTGGTGGTCTATTGCCTGCGCCGCTGGCGACAGGTGGGCCGGGATCCGCGCCCGGGCGTGATCATCGCCCGTTACGAGCCGCCGCCAGGATGGTCGCCGGGCGATCTTCGCTACCTGACCCGTGGCTGTAGTTACGACACGCGCACCTTCAGCGCCGACCTGCTGCACCTGGCTGTGGCCGGCAAGGTGCGTGTGCATCGCAATCGGCGCCGGTTGCGCCAGGATCGCTGGACGCTGGAGCGGCTGGCCGGCATTGACCAGACAGCCGGACAGGGCGCCGTCAGCCTGGCTCCGGCAGCGCTGTTTGGCACATTGTTCAGCAGGAACGGCGAGATGCTGGAGCTGGGCCAGAGCAATGCTAGCCGGCTGCAAGCGGGCCGTGCCGCCCATGAGGCGCGGCTGAAACAGAACCTCAAGGGCAGCCACCACCGCGTCAATGCCGGCAGCACGGTGATTGCCTTCGCGATCCTGCTGGTCAGCATGTTCCTGGCCTTGATCGCGGCGCACGGGGCCGGGGTGCCCTACATCATCGGCCTGGGCGTGTTGATGCTGCTGGTGGCGGTGAGCTTTGCCTCCCTGGTCCAGGCGCCCACGCCCGAGGGGCGCAAGCTGCTGGACTGGATCCAGGGCCTGAAGCTGTACCTGGGCGTGGCCGAGCGCCAGGAACTGAGTGCTCTGCCCGGACCCGGCCAGCCACCTCCGCTGGATGCCGCTCGCTACCAGCAGCTGTTGCCGTACGCGGTGGCTCTGGACGTGGAAGAAGCCTGGACCCGGCAGTTCACCCTGGCCGCCGGCGCCACGGCGGCAGCGGCAGCCGGTGCCGGCCTTGCCTGGTACCGGGGCGCCGGTGGCAACGATTTGGGTGGACTGGCCAAGGCCGTGGGCAGCGGCCTGAGCCGCTCGATCGCTTCGGCCTCGACACCGCCGGGCAGTTCCTCGGGCAGCGGCGGCGGTGGCTCATCGGGCGGCGGCGGGGGAGGCGGTGGTGGCGGCGGTCGTTGACTGCCCGATCAAGCCGCAGGCCAGCACGGCCCGATGCCGGTGGCCACGGCTCGCATCTGCGCCCGGCCAGCGGCCTGGCAACCCGCTCGGACTTTGATCGCCGATGCGCGTTGACGACGAGCCGGCCTATGTCCTGGAAAGCCGGCCGTACCGGGAAACCAGCCTGCTGCTGGATGTGCTGACTGCCGGCCACGGCCGCCTGGCCATGGTCGCGCGCGGCGTTCGCGGCAGCCAGCCGGGCCAGCGCCTGCGCCGGGCCGCGCTGGAACCGTTGCAGCCGTTGCGGGTCGGCTTTTCCGGCCGCGGCGAAGTGCTCAGCCTGGGCCGGATAGAAGCTGACGGCCTGCCGCTGCGACCCAACGGCACCGCCTTGCTTGCCGCCCTGTATGTCAATGAGCTGGTGCAAAAGCTCACTGGCCGCGGCGATCCGGCGCCGGCGCTGTTCGACCTGTACAGGCAATGGCTGGCGCGCCTGGATCGCTGTCTGGCAACGGACCGGCCCGGACCGTCACGCGAGCTGGTCGATGGCGATGGCCTGGCCTGGGCGTTGCGCCGCTTCGAGCGCGATCTGCTGGCCGGCCTGGGCTATGCGCTGGCGCTGGAGCAGGACGCCGATAGCGGCGAACCGGTGCAGGCGGATGCACGCTATGTGCTGGATCCCGAGCAGGGTGCCCGGCCCTGGACCGCGAACAGCCCGTGGCCGGCGGTGCCCGGGGCCGCGCTGCTGGCCTGGGCGGGCGAGGATCGGCCCGGTCCGGATGTGCTGGTGCAGTTGCGCACGCTGGCGCGGGTCGCCATCCGCCATCACCTGGGCGGGACCGAGCTGCGCAGTTGGCAACTGGCGCAACGCTGGCGCAGCCCGCCGACGCCGGATTCCGACGCCGGCGATTGACGCCGCCGGCTGCTGCGACGCCCGCCCCGCAGGGCGCACGCTTAGGGCTTGCGGCGAACTGTCATCAGCCAGCCGCCGCGGGCAGGGTCAGTCGCGTGGTCGGCGTGGCGGCTTGCGCAGTTCGCGACGGCCGGCCGGAGAGCGTCCGGGCGCTTGCTTGCGCTCGTCGCCCTTGCCGCCTTCGCTGCCTCCGCGCTGCCACTCGGCATCGGGCACGAACGGCCGGATCTTCAGGCGCTGGCCCGAGACCCAGACATTGCGCAAGTGCGCCATCATCGGCGCCGGCAGGTTCTCGGGCAGGTCGACCAGGCTGTAGTTCTCGCGGATGCCGATTCGGCCGATGGCCGAGCTGTCCAGGCCGGCTTCATTGGCGATGGCACCGACGATATTGCCCGGCCGCACGCCATCGCTGCGGCCGACCTCGATCCGGTAGCGGGCAAAGCCCGGTTCCGGCGTGGCATCCATTTCGCCGCCGCGGGGCGGCCGGGTGCCGCTGCGGGCAGGCCCGCGGCTGTCGCGATCGAAACGCGGCTTGCGGCTGGCACCATCGCGGCCGGCATCGAAACGCTCGTTGGCAAACCTGCCCGGGCCGGCGCGTTCGCGGTTTTCGCGCGGATTGTTGCGGGCCGGCGGTGGATCCGGTGCCAGCAGCAGCGGCGCATCGCCCTGCACCAGACGCGCCAGGGCGGCGGCGATCATCCGCGGCGCGATGTCGTGTTCGCGCTCGTACTCTTCGATCAGGCTGACGAAAGGATTGAGATCCTCGCTTTCCAGCGCCTGGCTGATGCGCTGCTTGAAGCGCACCAGACGCTGCTCGTTCACCGCCTGGGCACTGGGCAGGGTCATCATCTGGATGACCTGGCCGGTGGCACGCTCGATGGCGCGCAACAGGTTCCGCTCGCGCGGCGTCACGAACAGGATCGCCTCGCCACTGCGCCCGGCCCGGCCGGTACGGCCGATGCGGTGGACATAGCTTTCGGTGTCGTAGGGAATGTCGTAATTGAGCACATGACTGATGCGCTCGACATCCAGGCCACGGGCGGCAACATCGGTGGCCACCAGAATATCGATCTGGCCCTGGCGCAGGCGCTCGATGGTGCGCTCGCGCTGCACCTGGGCCAGGTCGCCGTTGATCGCGGCGGCGGCGAAGCCACGCGCTTCCAGGCGCTCGGCCAACTCTTCGGTGGCCTGTTTGGTGCGCACGAACACGATCATCGCGTCGAACGGCTCGGCCTCCAGGATCCGGGTCAGTGCATCCAGCTTGTGCATGCCGCCCACCCACCAGCAACGCTGGTTGATGCCGGTGGCGGTGCTGGTGCGCGAGGTGATCGTGACCGTGGCCGGATCGCGCAGGTGGCGGTCGGCGATGCGCCGGATCTGCGGCGGAATCGTCGCCGAGAACAGGGCCGTCTGGCGCCCGGCTGGCGTCATCTCCAGGATCTTCTCGACATCGTCGACGAAGCCCATGCGCAGCATCTCGTCGGCCTCGTCCAGCACCATCGTGGTCAGGGCATCGAGCTTGATCGAGCCGCGGTCCAGGTGGTCGATCAGCCGTCCCGGCGTTGCCACCAGCACATGTACGCCCCGGCGCAGCGCTGCCAACTGCGGGCCGTAGCCCTGGCCGCCGTAGATCGGCAGGATGCGGAAGCCGGGCATGTGCGTGGCATAGCGCTGGAATGCCTCGGCAACCTGGATCGCCAGTTCGCGCGTCGGCGTCAGCACCAGCACCTGCGGCCGCGCCTGGCTCAGATCCAGGCGTGCCAGGGCCGGCAGGGCGAAGGCCGCCGTCTTGCCGGTGCCGGTTTGGGCCTGGCCGATCAGGTCGCGGCCGGCCAACAGCGGAGGGATGGTCGCCTGCTGGATCGGCGAGGGAGTTTCATAGCCGACATCGGCAAGCGCCTTGAGCAGCGGCTCGGGCAATTGCATATCGGTAAAGCTGGATACGGTGGCCGACAACGGCTTGCTCCCGGGAAAAAGACGACCAGTTTAGCGGTTGCAGGTCAAAGCCATGCGCAAGGGGTTCATGCGCGCGACAGGCGGGGCACTGGGATGGATTGCCGGGCGGGCACGGGCCGTTCGTGCGTTGCAGCCCGGATCGCCGGCGCCATGGCCCATGGCTGGCCGCAAACGTAGGCATCGGCTCGCCGCAGGATCGCTCATCAAGCCCAGATCAATACGCTGATGTCGCGCCCTTGCTGGCAACCGGCGCAGCGGGCATGCTGCCGGATGCCCCTACGCCGCCGCCGGAGTCGCCATGTACCTGCTTGCCACCAAATCACTGCACCTGGTGTTCGTCATTGCCTGGATGGCGGCGGTGTTCTACCTGCCGCGGATCCTGGTCAACGTGGTCGAAGCCGGTGAAGTGCCGCCGGTGCGCGAGCGCCTGGCGCTGATGGGCCAGCGTCTGTATCGCTTCGGCCACATCATGTTCGGACTGGCGCTGTTGACCGGATTGACGTTGTGGCTGCACTTCGGCATCGCCGGCGGCTGGCTGCACGCCAAGCTCACGCTCGTCGCGCTGTTGTTCGCCTTCTATCTGTGGACCGGCCGTCAGTTGCGCGGCGTCACCCCGGCCGGCCACAGCCTGCCGTCCTCGCGCCTGCTGCGCCTGGGCAACGAGTTGCCAGTCCTGTTGCTGCTGGCGGTGATCTGGCTGGTGCTGGCCAAGCCGTTCTGAGCGTGCCCACGGCCACCGCCGGGACAGCCACCGCCGCAACGGCAGCAGCGCCGGCAGCGAGCCATTGCCGCACGCGCCACGGAGAACCCTGATGCTGGCACGCTGGTTTGCGATTCCCTTCTGGCAGCGGGTGGCTGCCGGTTTCGTGCTGGGCGGTCTGGCCGGCTGGCTGATGGGGCCGGCGGCGGCAACCTGGTTCCAGCCGCTGGGCACGATCTACATCACCCTGATCCGCATGATCGCGGTGCCGCTGGTGTTCTTTGCGGTGATGAATGCCGTGGCCAGCCTGCACGGCCAGCGCAGCATCGCCGCGCTCGCTGGCCGGACCTTCGCCTGGTTCGCGATCACCGCCGTGCTGGCCGTGCTTATTGGCCTGGGTGTGGCCTGGTTGACCAACCCGGGGCTGGGCGTGGGCGAGCTGCCGATCGTCGCCGACTATGTGCCGCGCGATGTGCCCGGGCCGGTGCAGGTGCTGCTCGATGTGGTGCCGTCCAATCCGTTTGCCGCACTGGCCGAAGGCCGAATCCTGCAGGTGATCTTCTTCGCCGGCCTGGTTGGTTTTGCCCTCGTGCGCCTGGGCGAGCGCACGCTCAACCTGCGCCGCCTGGTCGACGAGGCCAGCCAGGTGATGTTCCAGATCACCCGCTTCGTGCTCGAGTTCACGCCGATCGGCACCTTTGGCCTGATCGCCGGCCTGGTCGGCAGCTACGGTTTCGAGCGCCTGTTGCCGCTGGCCGACTTCATCTTCGCCATCTATCTGGCCTGCGCCCTGCACATCGTCATCGTCTACGGCGGCCTGCTGCTGGCCCATGGTCTGAATCCGCTGAAGTTCCTGCGCGGTGCCTCGGCCGGCATGCAGGTGGCGTTCGTGTCCTCGTCCAGCTTCGCTTCCCTGCCGGTGGCGCTGCGTTGCGTTACCCACAATCTGGGCGTGGACCGCGACTACGCCGCCTTCGCGGTGCCGCTGGGCGCGACGATCAAGATGGATGGCTGTGGCGCCATCTACCCGGCGCTGGCGGCGGTGTTCATCGCCCAGTACTACGGCATCGAACTGTCATTGGCCCAGTACGTGGTGATCCTGCTGGCTTCGGTGCTGGGCAGTTTCGGCACTGCCGGCGTGCCCGGCACGGCCGTGGTCATGGCCACCGTGGTGCTGGCCGCGGCCGGGCTGCCGCTGGAAGGGCTGGGCCTGCTGCTGGCGATCGACCGCATCCTGGACATGATGCGCACCATGACCAATGTCACCGGCCAGATGCTGGTGCCGGTGCTGGTGGCGCGCCAGACCGGCCTGCTCGATCGGGGTATCTACGACATGGCGCGCAGCAATGTCGGCATCGAGCACGGCGGCGCTGAGGACGACCAGCCGCTGCCCGGGCGCAGCGGCTGAGGCTGTTTGTCTTGCGTGGCTTGCCGGGCGCTGCGGCCAGCGCGATATGGATGCGCCCTCATCCGCCCTACGGGCACCTTCCCGGGGGAGAAGGCAAGGCTAAGGTGCCGCGTCGCGCGTGTCGGTCGAGGCCGGGTCGGTGATCCAGACCTCGACCCGGCGGTTGCGCTGCCGGCCCCAGGCGCTGGCGTCACTGGCCACCGGCAATTGTGCTCCCAGGCCGCGGCCATGCTGGATGTGGACGCCGTGCCGGGCGAGCATGGTGGCAACGTATTCGACCCGTTCGTGGGCCAGGCTCACCGACATGAACGGCATCACCTCGCTGCTGTCGGAAAAGCCGAACAGACGCAGGTTGCGGCCGTTGCCGCCTTCGCTGCGCATGAAGCGCAGCAGCCGGTCCAGATCGCGCATCGCCTTGTTGTCGAACACGCTGGCGCCGGCATCGAAGCGGAAGTTCAGTGGCAGCCGTTGTGCGCCGGCGGTCAGGCGCTGGTATTCGGCCGGTGCCGGATGCGGGCTGGCAACGGCCAGCGGCGTCATCGTCTGGGCGACGAAGCCGGTGTCCTCGACGATCGCCTGGCCGGTATCGCTGATCGCGAAATCAGCCAGGACCTGGGCCATCGGCGCCGCCCCGGCCGGCAGGTACAGGTACAGCCGGCGCGACAGCAGGTAGTCCTCCAGTGCCACCAGCATCGGCTGCGGCGGCAGCGAACGGCTGCTGCCGTCGCGAATGGAAAGTGCCCGGGCGCGGCCGATGCCGCCCTGGCCGACGAAACCGATCGCGTGGCGGTCGTCGGCGACGGCCTGGGCCAGGGCCTGGGTTGATTCGAAGCGCTCGGTGCCGGCGGCCAGGCGCGCCTGCTGCAACACCAGGCTGGCGAAGGTGTCGTAGGTGCCGGAATTGTCGTCGCGGGCGAGCACGCGGATTGGCGCCGGTGCGCCGCCCAGGTCACGCCAGTTGCCGATCCGGCCGGAGAAGACATCGCGCAGCGTGGCCAGGTCGGTGCTGGCCAAGGGGTTGTCCGGATGCACGATCACCGCCACCCCGTCCAACGCAATAATGAACTCCTGCGCAGGTGAATCCAGCCGGCCCAGGCCGGCCTGTTCGGCCAGTGCCAGCTCGCTGGCCGATACCGGCCGTGACGACATCGCCAGGTCGGCGCGTCCGGTCAGCAGGGCCTGGAAGCCGGTACCCGAACCATGCGTGTGCAGTTGGATGGCAAGCGCGGCGATGCGTCCGTGCTGTTCGCCCACCGCCCGCGTTTCCAGCGCCTGGTAGTCCAGCCCGGCGCTGGCGGCCAGGCCGGCGAGCAGGGCCGGGGCCAGCTCCTCGCCAATGGTGTTGGAGCCATGGATGGCCAGGCGCGCACCGGGCCGGGCCTGGTTGTCGTTGGCCAGGACGGGAAGGGCAGGAACAAGACAAAGCAGCAATACGAGCAACGCCGACACGGCGCGCGAGGCAGATGCAGTCATGGGCTGGCTGTAATGACCGGGACAGCGCGTAGTGTCGCCGGTGGCGGTGACGCGACGATGACATGGACGCTGCCGGCCGGTCGTTTTACGTGCCGAGCCACCGTTATCGAGTCACCGGGGCACTGCTGCCGCGAGCGCCGCCGATTCCGGGCGCTGCCGACCGCGCCAGCGACATCGCCAACAACTGCGCTGTTTGCGCTGCCAGCTACAGCCGGCTGTAGGTCCAGGACACCGGCCGGCCGTCCTGGTAGGGCATCACGCCATGGAACGGCCGCGGGTCATCGTCGAACAGCAGTGGCAGGAAATAGCGGTCGCCTTCCCACATCGGCAGTTCCATCAGGCGTTCGCGCGGCACCCATTCCAGCGTGCCTTCCGGATTGCTGGTCATCACCGTGCCGCGGTAGCGGCTGACGACGAACACGAACCCCAGCCAGTCCTCGCCATTGCGGCCGAAACCGGGCCAACTGATGGTGGCGCGCAGGCTCAGTTCTTCGCACTCGATGCCGGCTTCTTCACGGATCTCGCGTCGGAAGCCGGCGACCACGTCCTCGTCGCGATCGAGCTTGCCGCCCAGGCCGTTGTACTTGCCCAGGTGCTCGTCGTCGGCGCGGGCATTGCGGTGGATCATCAGCACCTGGCGGCCGTCCGGCGACAGGATATAGCCCAGGGTGGCGACTATCGGGGTGTAGACCATGGCTGTCTCGGCGACCTTGGCGATCTCGACGGAGGGCGCCATTATCGCCGATCGCCGGCACTGGCTTGCGCGGCGAATGAAGCGCCGGCCAACACGGCTGCGACGCCGCCACGTGCTGGCACCATCACAGCATCGGCGCCAGCATGGTGGCGGCCCGGCACAGCAATCGCCGCGGCATGCCGACATCGTGGAACTGCTGGATGCTGCGCTGGCGGGCACGGGCGAAATCCATTTCCAGCATGTCGGACACCTGGTTGATGAACTCCGGTGCCACCAGCACGGCGCTGATCTCGAAGTTGATGAAGATCGAGCGGTTGTCCAGGTTGGCTGAGCCGATCATCGCCAGGTCGTCGTCGATCAGGCAGGTCTTCTGGTGCATGAAACCATCGTGCCATTCGTAGACGGCGGCGCCGGTCTTGATCATGTCGGCCAGGTAGGGCTGGCTGGCCAGTTGCACCAGCAGGTTGTCGCTGCGTGCCGGTACCAGCAGGCGCACCTCGACGCCACGCACCAGCGCCAGGCGCAGCGCCTGCACGATCGGTTCGGGTGGCACGAAATAGGGATTGGCGATCCAGATCCGGGTCCGGGCGGCATTGATCAGCGACAGCCACAGCAGCAAGCACTCGGGCTGGGCATCAGCCGGGCCGGTGTGCCAGACCAGGGCGTGGTCGTCCTCGCCGCTGGCCACCGGCTGCAGGTGGAAGTTGGCGCGTGGCAATTGGTCGGTGGCCCAGTACCAGTCCTTGAAGAACGCCACCTGCGCCTGTGACGCGGCCGGGCCTTCCACGCTCATGTGGGTATCGCGCCAGGGGCCGATCTTCTCGTACTTGCCCAGGTAGTCATCGCCGATATTGATGCCGCCCAGGAAGGCGATGCGGCCATCAACCACCAGCAGCTTGCGGTGGTTGCGGAAGTTGAACTGGAAGCGATAACCGCGGCGGTTGGGATTGAACAGATGGCACTGCACGCTGGCGTCGGCCAGCTCGGTGAGAAAGCGGCGCGCCGGTCGCGAGCCGAGCTCATCGTAGAGCATGTACACGCAAACGCCGGCCCGGGCACGCTCGATCAGCGCTTGCTGGATGCGCCGGCCGATGCCGTCGTCGCGAAAAATATAGAACTGGATCAGCACCGAATCCTGCGCCGTGGCAATCGCCGCCAGCATGGCATCGAAGGTGGCCTCGCCATCGATCAACAGTTGCAGGCGGTTGCCGCGGGTGAAGCCGCCGGCACCCAGGCGACGCGCCAGCGTGTGCAACTCGGCGTGGCGGCCATCGGGTGGGCCGAGTACTTGTTCCAGTTGCTGTTGCTGGGCCAGTGCCTGATCGGCGCGCATCATCCGCTGCTGCCGGCGCGAGACATAGCCCTGGAACTTGGTGTGGCCAAAAATCCAGTACGCCGGCAGGGTCAGGAACGGCATCAGCAGCAGGGCCAGGGTCCAGGCGGCCGCACCCTGCGCGGTGCGCGTGTACAGGATGGCGCGCATGGCGCTGTAGATGGCCAGCAGCCAGACCAGGACGAACGCAGTGCCGAGGGCGTGCTCCTGCATCCAGGCAATCATCTGCGCTGCGTCTCCTTTTCAACCCGCCGCGGCAGGGCATCGTGCCCTGCGGACCGGACCTGCCCAAGTGTGCCGCGCCGACTGTATCGGATCTGTGGACTCGTCGGCGCCGCTGGCCGACACTGCCCGCCACTGCCCGGGCGCCGGGCCATTGCCGAGCCGGGGAAGCCAGCCAATGTCATCGCCGATACCTGCGACCCGATCCTCCCTGCGCCGCATCTGGCCCGCTCATGTACCGCCGGTCCGCCGGCGCGAACTGCTGGCCTGGGCCAGTTACGACTTCGCCAATTCCGGCTACACCACGGTGGTGATCACCGCCGTGTTCAACGCCTGGTTCGTCGCCGTGATCGCCGGCGGCGCCGACTGGGCGACCCTGGCCTGGACCCTGGCGCTGTCGGCGTCCTATGCCCTGGTGATCGTGATCTCGCCGGTGCTGGGCGTGCACGCCGACCGGCACGCGGCCAAGAAGCGCTGGCTGGCGCTGAGCACCGCGGTCTGCGTGCTGGCAACGGCGGCGCTGGCCCTGTGCGGGCCGGGCATGATCGGCCTGGCGGTGGTCCTGATCATCGTCTCCAACCTGGCCTACAGCCTGGGCGAGAACCTGATCGCCGCCTTCCTGCCGGAGCTGGCGGCCGATGACGCCATGGGCCGGCTGTCCGGTTATGGCTGGGCGCTGGGCTATGTCGGCGGACTGGTGGTGCTGGCGCTGTGCCTGGTCTGGATCCAGACCGCGCCGGCGCGCGGCGCCAGTGAAACGCAGGCGGTACCGCAGTCGATGCTGATCACCGCCGTGCTGTTCGCCCTGGCCGCGGCACCGGCTTTGCTGGTGCTGCGCGAGCGTGCGCAACCCCAGGTAGGCGCAAAGCCGGGACCGGCGCATGCGCGCAGCGTCACCGCCGCATCGGCGCCAATTGCCAGCCGTCGTGGTCCGGCCTGGACCGTGGTCTGGACCCGCGCCTGGTCCTTGTCCTGGGCGCGCCTGCGGCAGGCGCTGGACAGCGTCCGCGAGCTCACCGATCTGCGCCGCCTGCTGGCCTGCATCGTCTGCTACCAGTCCGGTGTCGCCACCGTGATTACCGTGGCGGCGATCTTCACCACCCAGGCGCTGGGTTTCAGCCAGCAGGAGAGCATCGTGCTGATCCTGGTGGTGAACATCACCGCCGCCATCGGCGCCTTCGCCTTCGGCCGCTTCCAGGACCGACTCGGGCATCGTTTGACTCTGGCCCTGACCCTGGCCGGCTGGCTGCTGGCGATCGTGGTGTTCTATCTGGCCGATGCCGGTGCCGGCATCTGGCTGGCCGCCAACCTGGCCGGCCTGTGCCTGGGCGCTTCGCAATCGGCCGGTCGGGCCCTGGTCGGCTATCTGTGTCCGCCGGCACGCAAGGCCGAGATCTTCGGCCTGTGGGGCGTGGCCGTGCGCCTGGCGATGATCATCGGCCCGGTCAGCTATGGCCTGATCAGTTGGCTGAGCGCCGGCAACCACCGGGCGGCGCTGCTGGCCACCGCGGTGTTCTTCATTGGCGGCCTGCTGCTGTTGACCCGGGTGGATGTTGAACGCGGCCATCGCCAGGCCCGGGCGATGGCGGCCCCGGCACCGGAACCGGCGCTGCCGGCAGCCTGAGCCCGGCAGCGCCGCGGGCAGCGTCGAAGCTGGCCGCGGCAAGCTGCCGCTGAGCAAGCCGCAGGTATCATGGCGGCCATGCCCGCGCCCTTGTTTCTTGCTTCGCGTTCACCCCGTCGCGTCCAGTTGCTGCAGCAGCTTGACGTCGCGGTCCAGACCCTGGCCGTTGATGTCATCGAGCAGCCATCGCCGGGTGAAGGCGCCGAAACCTATGTGCGCCGCCTGGCACTGGCCAAGGCCCGGGCCGGCCTGGCGCAGGTGGCTGCCGTGCCCGGCGCGCGCGTCATCGGGGCCGATACCGAGGTGGTGCTGGATGGCCTCATTTTCGGCAAGCCGGCCGATGCCGAGCAGGCGCGGGCGATGCTGATGGCGCTGTCCGGCCACGCGCATAAGGTGCTGACCGCCGTCGCCGTGGTCGGCAATGAGCGCGAGGTCGGCGCCCTGTGCGTATCGATCGTGCGTTTTGCCAGGCTGGACCCGGCCAGCATCGACGCCTACATCGCCACCGGCGAGCCCTTCGGCAAGGCTGGTGGCTACGCCATCCAGGGCCGGGCGGCGGCCTTCATTGCCCACCTGGAAGGCAGTTTCTCCGGCGTCATGGGCCTGCCCCTGTACGAAACGGCGCGCCTGCTGGCGCAGATGCCCGGCCGGGCGTGAGCGCCCATGCCGCGGGCCTGATGGCGCGTGGCCGGGGCATGAACGCCGCCGCCGGCAAACGGCGGGGCGGGCCTGGAATCGGGCACAATCCGGTCTGAAACCGGGAGCCCTCGTGTCCGAAGAACTGTTGATCAATGTCACTCCGCGCGAGACGCGGGTCGCTGTTGTCGAAAACGGCATGCTGCAGGAAGTCCACATCGAGCGGGCCGCCCGGCGCGGCTATTACGGCAATGTCTACCGCGGCAAGGTGGTGCGCGTGCTGCCCGGCATGCAGGCGGCCTTCGTCGAGATCGGACTGGCGCGGACCGCTTTTCTGCATGGTTCGGACATCGTCCGGCCGTTGCCGGTGGAAGCCGACGGCGGCGACGCGGCCACGGTCTCGGCGCCGCCGCCGATCAGCGAACTGGTGCGCGAAGGCCAGGAAATCCTGGTCCAGGTGATCAAGGAGCCGATCGGCAGCAAGGGCGCGCGCCTGACCACGCAGATCAGCCTTCCCTCGCGCTATCTGGTGTTGTTGCCGGATTCGACCATGCTCGGCGTCTCCTCCCGGATCGAGGACGAAGACGAGCGCGCGCGCCTGAAGGGCATCATCCAGTCGCTGAGCGAGGGCACCGGCTGCGGCTACATCGTGCGCACCAATGCCGAAGGCCAGCCGGCGCAGGCCCTGGCCGAGGATGTGGCCTATCTGGAAAAAGCCTGGACCCGGCTCAAGCAGATGCTGCCGACCGCCAAGGCCGGCCAACGCCTGTACGAAGATCTGAGCCTGCCGCTGCGCGCGGTCCGCGACCTGATGCGCGCGCACGTGGAAAAGGTGCGCATCGATTCGCGTGAAACCTGGGAGCGCACGGTCGAGTTCGCGCGCACCTTCATGCCCGAACTGGCCGAGCGCATCGAGCACTATCCCGGCGAACGTCCGCTGTTCGATCTGTACGGCGTCGAGGACGAAATGCACAAGGCGCTCAGGCCCGAGGTGCCGCTGAAATCCGGCGGCTACCTGATCATCGACCAGACCGAGGCGATGACCACGGTCGATGTCAACACCGGTGCCTACCTGGGCCACCGCAACCTGGAAGAGACCGTCTACCGGACCAATCTGGAGGCGGCGCAGGCGTTGGCCCGGCAGCTTCGGCTGCGCAATCTGGGCGGCATCATCATCATCGATTTCATCGATATGCAGGATGACGAGCACAAGCGCCAGGTGTTGCGCACGCTGGAAAAATCCCTGGCCAACGACCATGCCAAGACCACCGTCTACGCGATGAGTCCGCTCGGCCTGGTCGAGATGACGCGCAAGCGCACGGCCGAAAGCCTGGCCCGCCAGCTCACCGAACCCTGCTCGGCCTGTTCCGGCCGTGGCCTGGTCAAGACCGCCGAAACCGTCGGCTACGAAATTTTCCGCGAGATCACCCGCGCCGTGCGCCAGTTCGAAGCCCGTACCCTGCTGGTGCTGGCTTCCCCGCAAGTGGTCAACCGCATCACCGAGGAAGAATCGGCGGCGGTGATCGAGCTGGAGGAATTCCTGGGCAAGACCATCCGCTTCCAGGCCGAGGAGCAATACGGCCAGGACCAATACGATGTCGTCCTGCTGTGACCGGTGGCGCATCCTGATCCGCAGCAGCGCGCCGGCGCGATGACCATGCCCCGATCCCGGGCCCGGCGGCGGTGCCGGTGACCAGGCGGCGAACCGGGCCGCGCCGGCGCTGGCGGCATGTGCTGGTGCTGGCCACCGCGGTCACCGCCATCACCCTGGCGGTGCTGCTGGGCCTGCTGCAGTTGGCGCTGCCGTGGTGGGCGTCGGATACCGGTCGCGTCGCGCGCCTGCTCGAGCGCCAGATCGGTGCGCCGGTGGCGATCGACACCGCCCGCCCTTACTGGACGGTGCGCGGTCCGCTGATCGAACTGGACGGCGTGCGCTTCGGCGCTGACGAGGACGGGCGCATCGGCCAGGCGGCGCTGGCCATCGATTTGTCCGGTCTGGTGCGCAGCGACCGGCCGCTGTACGAGTTCCGCATCCATGGCCTAGACCTGACCCTGTCGCGCGGCGCTGACGGCCGCTGGCAATTGCTCGGCTTGCCCGGCCTGATGTCCGGGGCAGGCGGCGGCCAGCCGGTGACCCGCCTGCTGCGTGCGCTGCCGGCCGTGGCCGTGCGCGACAGCCGCTTGCACCTGCGCCTGGGCGAAGAGGCGCCGGCCTGGAGTTTCCATCTGCCGGAAATCCGGCGTTTCAGCCAGGACGGCGTCGCCCAGTGGCGCGGTCGCCTGGCCAGCCCGGCCGGCACCGGCGGCGAACTGTTGCTGGCCATGGATTCGGGCAGCGATGACTGGGCGCGAGTCCATGTCCAGGGCGAGGATCTGGACATGATGCACTGGCTCGGCAGCCAGGCTCCGGCCGGCATCCAGCTTGTCCAGGGCCGCCTGGATCTCAGCGCCTGGCTGGCGCTGGATCGCGGCGGTATCACCGATGTCCAGTTTCAATGGCGGCAAGGTCACAGCCGCTGGCGCTCGGCGGACGCTGCGGCGGCGACAACAGCGACAGCAGCGACAGTGGCCGAGACCGACGCCATCGAAGTCGCGCTGCCGCCGCTGTCAGCCCTGGCACGCTGGCAGCGACAGGACGACAGCGGCCGCCTGCTGGTCGAACAACTGCGCTTTGGCCAGGCATCGGCTCAGCGCCCGGCAGCGCCCCAGCCGACTGCAGGCGAGGGCCTGATCACCGGCCTGTGGCGCCAGGGCCGGGTGCAACTGCAGGCCAGCGACCTGGATCTTTCGCCGGTGTTGCCGCTGGTGGCATTGGCCGGTCCGGTGCCCGACGCTGCCCGGCGCTGGCTGCTTGAGGCCGGTGCGCAGGTGCCGATCCAGTGGGCGCAACTGGATCTGGACGCCGATGGCCTGCGCCAGTACCAGCTGCGCCTGGCCAGCGTCGACAGTCTGCCGGTGGCGCGCGTGCCCGGCCTGCAGTTGCCGGCCCTGGCTCTTTCCGGCGATCGCCAGGGCCTGATAGTGACGCCGGCGCCCGGTCCGCTGACGCTGGATTTCCCTGGCGTCTTCGCCGCGCCGCTGCAGGCGCGGGTCGTTGCCGGGCAGGTGGCCGCCTGGACCACGGCCGATGGCTGGCGCCTGGACAGCGATGGCCTGCAGCTCGCTGGTGAGGATTACCAGGGCAGGGTGATCGGCGGGGTCGAGTTGCGCCGCGCCGTGGCCGCCGGACCGGACGACAGTGCCGAGCCGGGTGCGGAAAACCTCGGCAAGCGCGGCAGCGTCTGGCTGGATCTGGGCGTGGACGCCAGTGGCCAGGTGCTGGCCGCGAACGCCTTCTGGCCGCGCAACAAGATCGCCAGAACCGCGGATTGGCTGGAGCGGGCGCTGGCTGGCGGGCGTCTGGTGGCCGGCCGCGCCTGGCTGCGCGGTCCGGCCGGACCGTTCCCGTTCCCGAACCACCGCGGCCATTTCGAGGCCGTGGCCGATATCGAGGAGGCCGGCCTGGATTTCCATCCGGACTGGCCGGGCCTGCGCGACCTCCAGGCCGAGCTGCTGTTCGAGAACGGCAGCCTGCACATCGCAAGCGACCAGGCGCGCATCGGCGGGTTGGCGGTGGCCGGTGCCCAGGCCCGGATCGAGAACCTGAAGCAGCCGATCCTGCACGTGGGCGGCGGCGGCCAGGACAGCGCTGAACAACTGCTGGCGTTCGTGGCGCAGACACCGATCCAGGCGATCATCGGCGCACACCTGGAAGGCCGCTCGATCCTGGGCCGGCCGCGAGTGGCCGTGGACCTGCGCTTGCCGCTCAAGCGCGAACTGGGCCAGGCCGCCGTCGACGGCCGGATCATTTTTGCCGGCGAGCGCTACCACGATGCCGCCTACAACCTGGTGCTGGATGAGCTGCACGGCGAACTGGCGTTCGACCGCCATGGCCTGTCCACCGAGGATCTGGACCTGCGCCTGGCCGGAGAACCCGCGCAACTGGACTTGCGTATCGCCCAGGCCACGCGTGATCCGGACATGGCCCTGGAAGCCCGGCTCGACGGCCGCCTGAGCAGCGCGGCGCTGCTGGCAGGTTTCGACTGGGCGCAGCCGCTGGCGCAGGCCAGCCCCGGCCGCGCCGACTGGCAGGTGGAACTGGTCGTGCCCGAACGCCGGGATGACCGCAGCGATGGCCGTGACCGCGCCGGGGCCGGTGCGCCAAGCAACGGCACCGACGCCGCCGGCCGCCTGACGGTGACCAGCGACCTGGCCGGCATCGCCCTGCAGTTACCGGCGCCACTGCGCAAACCGGCCGGCACGATGTTGCCGTTCACGCTGGTAGTCGGCACCGGTGGCGGTCCTGTTCCGGCTGACGGCGGCGCGGCCGGCAGTTCGGCTGCCGGAACGGCTCAACGGCCGGTGCAGCTCACCTTGGGCAATCTTGTGGCCATGGATCTGCGCCTGCCGGCCGGATCAGCGTCGAATCAAATCCAGCCGGATGTGCCAGCCGACGCGCTGGCCACGCCTGCATCCAGCCAGGTCCGCGGTTCGGTGGCTCTGGGCGCGGCCAAGGCCGGCGTGCTGCCGGCATCGGGACTGGTGGTCAGCGGCCAGTCGGCGGCGCTGGATATTGGCGGCTGGCTCGGTCTGGGCGCGAGCCTGGGCCTGGGCCAGGGCCAGGGCGCGAGCGCCGGCAACTGGCCGCGGGTGGCCTTGAATACCGGCGAGCTGATCGTGCTCGGCCGTCACCTGCGCGATGTCGAGCTGCGGCTGGACCCGGGTGCCGGCCAGGCCGCGATCGAACTGGCCGGCCCCGATGTCGCCGGCGAAGCGGTGTGGATACCGGCCAGCGTTAGCGCGCCAGCGTCGCTGCAGGCGCGCCTGTCGAAGCTGCATGTGCCCGAAGCCGACACCGATGGCGACACCGCAAGTGCCAGTGCCAGCGGCGTCGACACCGGTTTCAATCCGGCCCGCTTGCCAGCGCTGGACATCGCCATCGACTCGCTGGTGCTCGGCTCGATCCCGTTCGGCCAGGTGCAGATGCTGGCGCGGCCGCAGGGTCGCGGTCTGCAGGTGTCGCGCTTTGATACCCGCAGCGAGCTGTTCGCCTTGCAGGCCGAAGGCGAATGGTGGCGCAGCCGCGGCGAGGAGCGTTCGCAATTCGTCGTCGAGCTGCAGACCGAAGACCTGGGCGCGATGCTGACCAGCTTCGGTTTCCAGGGCGCCGTCGACGGCGGTCGCACCCAGGCGCGCATCGATGGCGGCTGGATCGGCCCACCTGCCGCTTTCGCCCTGGCCGGCATCGACGGCACCTTGACCGTGAATGTCGGCGACGGCCGCATCCGCGAGGTCGACCCGGGCGTGGGCAGGCTGTTCGGCCTGCTCAACCTGCGCGAGATCCCGCGCCGGCTGATGCTCGATTTTCGCGATTTCTATGGCCAGGGGCTGCGCTTTTCCTCGATCCAGGGCAGCTTCCGCCTGAACATCGGCAACGCCTTCACCGATGGCATCCAGATCAAGTCGCCGTCGGCGGACATCCTGCTCAGTGGTCGCACCGGCCTGGCCGCGCGCGATTACGACCAGACCATCCAGGTGCGGCCGCGGGTCGGCGGCACCTTGCCGGTGGTCGGGGCCATCGCAGGCGGCCCGGCGGGCGCTGCGGCCGGCCTGGTGGTGCAGGGGCTGCTGCGCATCGACGATGCCTCGCGCATCGTCTACCGTGTCACCGGCCCGTGGGAAGAACCGGTGATCGAGCGCCAGGATGAAGCACGTTCCGGTGCTGCGCCGGCTGAACCGGCTGAGGACTGAGCCATCGTCGCCAGCCCATGGCCCCCAAGCTTGAAGCCGAGCGCCCGGGCGCCCACATGACAACCATGACCTGCCCGGCACCGCCGCCGGCAGCTCCCGCAATCCACAGGAATCCATCGCAAGCATGAGCGCAATCATCGAGCAGGTGCAGCAATCGCTGCTGGCCCCGGGCGGTCTGTCCAGCACCGAGCTGGAACAGGTTTTCGGCGTCCTGATGGGGCCGGGCATCGATGCCGCCGATCTCTACTTCCAGCGCGGGCGCAGTGAGCGCTGGCTGCTGGAAGACGGCACGGTCAAGAGCGGCAGCCATTCGATCGAACAGGGTGTCGGCATCCGCGCCCTCAGCGGTGAGCGCACCGGTTTCGCCTATTCCGACCAGATCGAACTGCCGGCGCTGGTGTCGGCATCGAAAGCCGCGCGCGCCATTGCCCGCCACGGCCAGTCGCTGCCCGGCCAGGCCTTGAAGGTCAGCCGTGGCCATCAGTTGTATCCGCCGCTGGATCCGATCGAGAGCCTGGACAACGAAGCCAAGGTGGCGCTGCTGCGCGAGGTCGATGCCTATGCCCGCGGCCTGGATCCGCGCGTGGAACAGGTCATCGTCAGCCTGGCCGCCAGCCTGGACACGATTCTGGTGGCGGCCGCCGATGGCACCCTGGCGGCCGATGTCCGGCCGCTGGTGCGCTTCAATGTGCAGGTCATCGTCGCCGTCGGCGAGCACCGCGAACAGGGTTCGGCCGGTGGCGGCGGCCGCCATGACTACGGCCTGCTGGTGCGCGAACAGTTGCCGTTCGCCTACGCCCGCGAAGCAGTGCGCCAGGCCCTGCTCAACCTTGAGGCGATTGATGCCCCGGCCGGGGAAATGCCGGTGGTGCTCGGTCCGGGCTGGCCCGGCGTGCTGCTGCACGAAGCCGTCGGCCACGGTCTGGAAGGCGACTTCAACCGCAAGGGCACCTCGGTCTACAGCGGCCGCATCGGCGAGCAGGTGGCCTCGCCGCTGTGCACCATCGTCGACGACGGCACCCTGGCTGGCCGCCGTGGCTCACTCAATGTCGATGACGAAGGCGTGCCGACCCGCTGCACGCCGCTGATCGAGAAAGGCATCCTGGTCGGCTACCTGCAGGACAAGCACAACGCGCGCCTGATGGGCATGGCGCCGACCGGCAACGGCCGCCGCGAATCGTTCGCGCACCTGCCGATGCCGCGCATGACCAACACCCTGATGCTGGCCGGTGAAAGCGATCCGGGCGAGATCATCGCCTCGGTCGAGCGCGGCCTGTACGCGGTCAACTTTGGTGGCGGCCAGGTCGACATCACCTCGGGCAAGTTCGTGTTCTCGGCCTCGGAGGCTTACCTGATCGAGAACGGCAAGGTCACCGCGCCGGTCAAGGGCGCGACCCTGATCGGCAACGGCCCCGAAGCCATGACCGGCATCAGCATGGTCGGCAACGATCTGGCGCTGGATGCCGGCGTCGGCGTCTGCGGCAAGGCCGGCCAGAGCGTGCCGGTCGGCGTCGGCCAGCCGACCCTGAAGATCGACCGGATGACGGTGGGCGGCACCCGCACCTGAGTGCCGCAGCCGTTCTGGTGCGAACATTTGTCCGCACGGGTTCAACGGTTATTCGCCCGGCCCTTGCCGCGGCCCGTTACTCGAACGGCGACTTCAGCAGGGTGTCGAAGCGCACCTGGAAGTAGTTTTCATACAGGTTCTGCACCAGCACGTCGTAGCCGGCCGGGGTCAGGTGGAAGCAGTCGCGGCCCAGAAAACCGTGGTCACGCATCGCCGCCACCGGGCTGGGCAGGGACGGATCACCCGGCGGCAACAACTGTCCGGGTGCGATGCCGTCACTGGCCAGGCCATAGGTGAACTGCATCTGCCCGGCATGGCTGACCAGATTCACGCGCGGATGCGCGGTCAGGCTGTCGGCCAGCATCGCCTCGAACGACATCATCGCCGTGTTCAGTTGCAGCGGCGTCGGCGCGCCCAGGCTGGTATGCAACGGCTGGCAGACCAGTCCTGCCAGGCTTCCCAGGGTATCGCGGAAGTTGGGGTAGTCGTACAGGCTGACCACGATGTCCATGTCCGGACGATGCTCCAGCAGGTGATCGACCACGGTCTTCAGGTCATCGCGGATGAGCTCCTGCAGCGCCAGCTCCTGCGCCGGTGACAGGCCGGTCGACCAGGCATCAAGGAAATCATTGCCGCCGATTGTGATCTGGGCGGTGTCGATCTGCGGGTTGGCGGCCAGTGCCTGTGCGATCACCGCCAGACGTTGTGGATCGGCCCACTCCTGCGCGGTCGAGCCGCTTTCGGTGGTCGTCTCGCCGACCACCAGATGGTGTTGCGCGCCATGAACGCCGAAGACCGTGGCGTGGGAACCATCTTCCCATTGCTGCGCGGCCCAACTGTCGCCGATCAACAGCACCTTGGGTGCTTGCGCCTTCGCCACGGCCGGCAGCGCCAACGCCAGCAGTCCGCCAACCAGAAATCCCGCCGTGGCGCGTGCCGCCGCCGAATACGGATATCGCATCTCGTTCTCCTCCCCGAAAGTGGCCGTCATGATACGTCGCACGGCATGGCCTGGGCAGGAAAGATCTATCCGGCCCCTTGCGGCTACCCATCGCAGGCCGGCACCTGGCACTCACGTCACCTGCCAGAGCGAGAGAAGAAATGAGCACCAAAAAAAAAGGGAGCCCTGGACGGGCCCCCTGTAAAAGCACCGCAGCAGTGACCCGCTGAGGCAACATGCCGCTGGTGCTGAGGGAAGGTATCGAAGGCGTTGCGACGCAGCCGCTCAGGGCTGATGGCTGGACAGCGTGTCGCCTCCGACGGTAAGGCGGTCGCGGTTGGCATCCACGGTTTTCTGGCCGATGCCGCGCACCTTGCCCAGTTCGTCGATGGCCACGAAGGGGCCGTTCTGGCGCCGGTAATCAACGATGGCTTCGGCCTTGACGCTGCCGACGCCGGACAGGCCGGTCAGTTCCGCCGTGTCGGCGGTGTTGATGTTCACCGGCGGTTGCGCTGCCAGGGGCAGGGCGAGGGCGAGCATCAGGCCGGCCAGGATCAGGATGAGGGATTTCAGCGTCATGGAAACTCGCGATGTTGGGGCGGGAATGTGGCCTGTAAGCGACTTATTGCGCCGTTTTTGCCGGCACTGGCTCAGACGCTGCCCACGATACGGATCGGATTTCGCCCCGGCCTGCGAATCAGGCCCGGAAGCGTCTGGGAAAATTCCCAGAACCGGCGGACCAGAAGCGCGCAGTCGCGACCGGAAGCTTGTCCGCTCAGGCACTTGCCGGCGCGGCCGCCGGCTGTGCAATCCAGGCACGGTAAACTGTGCCGCTCTCTGGACCGCCACAGGACCCCGCCATGGACCATCAAGCTGCCAGCGCTTTCACCGCCGCTGTGTGGGATGACGACATCGTTGCCCAGCTCACCGAGTACATCCGCATCCCGAACAAATCGCCCATGTTCGACAATGACTGGGCCGAACACGGCCATATGGATGACGCCGTGGACCTGATGGAGACCTGGTGCAAGGCCCAGAACGTGCCCGGCATGACGGTGGAGGTGGTGCGCCTGCCCGGACGCACGCCGCTGCTGCTGCTGGAAGTGGCCGGGCAGGGCGATGACACCGTGCTGCTCTACGGTCACCTGGACAAGCAGCCGGAGATGACCGGCTGGTCCGAAGGCATGGGGCCGTGGATTCCGGTGCTCAAGGACGACCGCCTCTACGGCCGCGGCGGCGCCGACGACGGCTATGCCTGCTTTGCCGCGGTGGCCGCGATCATGGCGCTCAAGGACCAGGGCCTGCCGCATGCCCGCTGCGTGGTGCTGATCGAAGCCTGCGAGGAATCGGGCTCCTACGACCTGCCGCATTACGTCGACCACCTGGCCGAGCGCATCGGCAAGCCGTCGCTGGTGATCTGCCTGGATTCGGGTTGCGGCAATTACGACCAGCTCTGGTTGACCACCAGCCTGCGCGGCCTGGCCGGCGGCGACCTGAGCGTGGACGTGCTGGACGAAGGCGTCCATTCCGGCGACGCCTCCGGCATCGTCGCCTCCAGCTTCCGGATTCTGCGCCAGTTGCTGTCGCGGCTGGAGGACGAAACCTCCGGCCACATCCGCCTGGAACAACTGCATGTCGAGATTCCCGAAGAACGTCTGGAGCAGGCGCGCATCGCCGCCGGCTTCCTTGGCGAGGAGGTCTGGCGCAAGTTTCCGTTCGTGCCCGGCATGACGCCGATGCGCGATGATCCGGCCGAACTGATCCTCAACCGCACCTGGCGCCCGGCGCTGTCGGTGACCGGTGTCGATGGCCTGCCGTCGCTGGCCGATGCCGGCAACGTGCTGCGGCCCAGGACCGCAGTGAAGCTGTCCCTGCGCCTGCCGCCGACGCTGGATCCGGACAGCGCCGGGCAAGCGGTCAAGCAACTGCTGGAAGCCGATCCGCCCTATGGCGCCAAGGTCAGCTTCGAGCTGGAAAAGTCCGGTGGCGGCTGGAACGCACCAGCGCTGTCGGCGTGGCTGGCCGAATCAGTGGCGCAGGCCTCGCAGGCGTTCTTCGATGCACCGCCGGCATACATGGGCGAGGGCGGCTCGATCCCGTTCATGGGCATGCTTGGCGCCAAGTTCCCCGGCGCCCAGTTCATGATCACCGGCGTGCTCGGCCCACATTCCAATGCCCATGGCCCGAACGAGTTCCTGCACATTCCCACCGGCAAGCGGGTCACCGCCGCGGTCACCAAGGTGCTGGCCGACCACTTCCATGCCAGCCAGGCCGGCCTCACCCGGGGCGTGGCCGCAGCGGCCGGTGGTGGCGGTCAGTTCGGCAAGGATCACGGCTGCTGCTGAGGCTGCGCAGACAACGTCAGGGACGGCGCCGGCGCGGCCCGCAGAACCCGCGCCCAAGCGCCGCCGCCGCTGTGTTGCCCATGCAATGACTGGCGTATGATGGCCGCTCACGCCCGACTTGGGCACAGGTGAACAGGGAGAAGGAAATGAGCCAGAACCACAACGAGAACGACCCGCAGAACACCGGCCCGACCACCCCGCCGCCGGGCCCAGTCACTCCCGCTCCCGGCGTGCCTCCTGGTCCTGGCCCAGGTCCCGGCGCTGGCCCCGGCGTTGATCCCGGTGCCACGCCCGGCGTTGATCCTGCTGTCGATCCGGTTACCGGCCAACGCACCCAGGACAGCGCCTACGCCCGCCATGCCCAGGCCGCCGCCGACCGCGCCCGCGAAGCCGCCCAGGACGCACTGACCGCATCGCGGCGCCTGTTCACCAATCCGGCCGCCGGCATCGGCGAAGCCCATGTCTCGATCGGCCAGCAGCGCATCCTCGGCGTCGCCATCGTCTTCGCCCTGGTCGCCGCCATCGGCATGGCCCTGGCAGGAAGCCTGCTGCTGCGTGCGTTCATGGGCGCGATGATGGGCGGCTTCGCCATGGCCGGCAGCTTCCACTTCGGCGTCTTCCTCAAGAACGTCCTCATCCACCTGCTCACCATCGGCGGCGCCGGTATCGGTGTCTGGCTGCTGGCGCCTGTATTTGGCGGCCGCAGCACCCTGCAAAGCGGCCTGTTCGTCGGTGCCACCGCGTTCCTGCCGCTGGGCCTGGCGGCATTGGCTGCGGCCATCATCGGCTCCATCCTCGGCAACCGCCTGGGCATGATCCTGATCGGCCTGCTGATGATCTTCGGCCTGTGTTACCTGGTGATGGTGCTCAACGCCGGCCTGCGCCAGATCGCCATGGTCGACGAGCGCCGCGCCGCCCTGGCCACGCCCACCGTGCTGTCGGTCGCCGCCATCGTCAGTTGGCTGGCCGGCTGGCTGCTCAACTGATTGCAGCCACACCCTGCCGTCAGCGCGCACCGGCATCACCGGCGCTCGCTGGCGGCATCTGCTGAACCCGGCCGGGTTGCCCTTCGCGGCCCGCGCCATCCCACTTTGTTAGACAACCACGGCCGGCGGGCCGATCGCATCGGCCGCCAGCGGCGCAGGCATGTCGCCACGCGCCTGGCAACGAGCAAGACCATGAGCAAACGCCGCATCCGCGTCCGCAATTCCCGCATCCATGGCCGCGGCGTCTTCGCCGCCGTGGATCTGGAAGCCGAAATTCCCCTGATCCGCTACCGCGGCCGCCTGCGCAGCCACGACGACGCCGACCAGCTCTATGACGGCAGCCTGGACAGCGGCCACACCTTCCTGTTCACGCTCAACGATCAGTACGTCGTGGATGGCAACCACGACAGCAACAGCGCCCGCTGGATCAACCACAGTTGCGATCCCAACTGCGAAACCATCATCCACGAAAGCGCCGATGGCGATCCGCGGCGCGACGAGGTCTGGGTCTACACCCTGCGCGACATCGCCGCCGGCGAGGAGCTCAGCTTCAACTACGGCATCGTCCTGAGCGTGCGCCACACCGCGCGCATGAAAGCCATCTGGGCCTGCCATTGCGGCGCGAACAACTGCACCGGCACCATGCTGCAACCCAAGCCGCGCTGAGCCGGCGTTGCCGGCTGGCGTTCGCCTTGCACTGACCCTCTGGCCACCGGCACATCGCCGGGTTTGCCAGCCGCAGCCGGCGGATTAGGATGGACCCGGTGGTGGCGCTCAATGGCGCGCATCAAATCTGATTGATTGAATCCCGCAGTCCGGCGCGCGCTGCCAACAGCGCCAGCGCCCGGACCGCCCGACACGGTGCCAAACCATGCGCAACGCATTGCAGGAACAACTGCTCAAAGCCGGCCTGGCCAAGAAGGCCAAGATCGACCAGGTGGTTCGCGACAAGGCCAAACAGCGCCGCGGCAAGACCGCGCCCGAGCCCGAACCGGCGATCTCCGACGCCGAGCGGCAGCGCCAGGAACGGGTCGAGCGCGACCGCGCCCTGGAAGCCGAGCGCCGCGCCCAGACACAGGCTCGTGAACGGCTCGCCCAGGCGCGCCAGATCATCGATCAGAACCGCATCACCGTGCGCGGCGAAGATGCCTATCGGTTCCCAGACGGCAGCGTCATCTGCTCGGTGCTCATCGATCCATCCATGCGCCCGCAACTGGCCAAAGGCACCCTGGTCATCGTCCGCGATGGCGCCGATAACTACGCCATCATCGCCAAAGCCGCCGGCGACAAGATCGCCGAACGCGAGCCGGAGCTGGTGGTGGTGGATCATTCGCGTGTGGCGAAGGACGCGTCGGCCAGCGACGACGACGATGACTTCTACAGCCGGTTCGAAGTGCCGGATGATCTGGTTTGGTGACAGCGCCAGGCGAGAAGTAAAGGCCAGGCGCAACGGTGTGCCAGTCCCGTTTCGTTTATTGCGTGTTTCGAATGTTTCGGATAGCCTTGGTCTGAATCCGCAAGCGCCATAGACCATGAACACCGCCACCGCAGACAAACCCACCCTTCCCGTCGAGCGTGAAATCCAGGCCGCCGTGCACGGCCAACGCACCTTGGCCGCCTACCTGGCCACCCGGCTGGAAACCCAGCGCATCCAGATCTTCGACGACAACAATCAGGCTCATCAGGTCGAACTGCCCACCTCGGCCCTGCGCCTGCTCGTCGACATTTTGGCCGAGCTGGCCGATGGCAACGCGGTCAAGGTTGTTCCCATCCATGCCGAGCTGACCACCCAGGAAGCGGCCGACCTGCTCAACGTCTCGCGCCCGCATCTGGTCAAGCTGCTGGAAGAAGGCGCGTTGCCGTTCCACAAGACCGGCAAGCACCGGCGTGTGCGCTTTGCCGACCTGATGCAGTTCAAGGCCGACCGCGACCGCAACAGCACTCGCGCCCTGGAAGAGCTGGCCGGGCAGGCTCAGGAACTGGACATGGGCTACGAATGAGGCACTCGGCGTTCACGGCCGTCTACGATGCCTGCGTCCTCTATCCAGCCCCCTTGCGCGACCTGTTGATGTGGCTGGGGCTGTCGGGTCTGTTCCGTGCCCGATGGAGCCAGCAGATTCACCGGGAATGGAAGCGCAGCCTGCTGGCAAACCGGCCCGACCTGGCCGCAGAACAACTTGACCGTACTTCCCGGCTCATGGACCAGGCCATCCCCGATGCTCTGGTCAGTGGTCATCAGGCACTGATCCCCAGTCTCACACTGCCCGATCCGGACGATCGCCATGTCGTGGCTGCCGCCATCCGCTGCAACGCCGATGTCATCGTCACCTTCAACGAAAGAGACTTTCCCGGCGACATCCTGCGACCGTTGGGCATCGAAGCCCAGCACCCCGATGAGTTCATCGACAACCTGTTCGATCTAGATCCGGCGGCAGTTGTCGAAGCCGCGCGACGACAGCGCGCGACGTTGAAATCTCCTGCGGTCGATGTCGACCGCTACCTGGAATCCCTGCTTCGACAGGGTTTGGTCCAGACCGTCAGATCACTCACCACCTATCGCAACATGCTGTAGGCGTTGGGCAGAAGGGTGCACGCCCGACAGCGCGGCTTGATGACGGATTCAGCGGGCCGCCCAAGCTGAAAGCGACGGTGTCGTATCTATCACTACCTGGCTCCTCGGCGAGCGAGGGCACTCCTCATTCAGCGTCTTTGCCGCTCGCGTAATCGCTCTGCGGCCGACGCGCAGATGCAACACGCCGGGCAGCTGCTCAAGACACCGCAGCGCTGAAGCTGGAATACAGGTCGCCCGGCAGCTCATGGGCAAGACGCCAGGTGATCGCCATTGGTTGCTCGCCTTCATGGCTTACATACTGCGCCGGTCCAAGTAGCCAGAACGCCCGGTCTTCGGTGGTCAGCCGAGCCATCGGCAACACAGTGCTGGTGCCAGCGACATGGTTTCGATAGCGCCGGCCGGTTTCGCTGCCCTCGCGGGTGCCGGACTGACTTTCCCAATGCAGAAGCTGGCGGTTGATGGCGTAGTCGCGGTAACGGGTGGTGGGCGAGAAGCGGCCGCTGGTTTTGTCGAAGGTGATCGCGAATAAGTCGGTTTTGGCGTTGGCCAGCCAGCGCACGCCTTCGCGCCATTCGGGTACTTGCAGTTGATCGTCTTCGGAAAACGCAGCCAACACTTCGCGCCGCGTGTAGCGTGCATGCACGCAAAGCGGCACCTCGGGGTGCGTGGAGAGCGGATGGTGGACGTGGTCGATGCGATCGGCCAGTACGTCCATCAGATGTATCAGCTCAGCTAGCACTTGCGGGTGCTGCCACAAGATTTGCGCCGCATCCGCCAATGTCGCTTGCCGGTCTATAGGCGCTGCCTCCATGAGGCTCGTGGCCAGCATGTGCAGCAGACGGCGCTCGCGGAAACTCAAAGCCGCAACCGCTGGCGGAAAGTCGGCGCCCGCAAAAGCGCGATAGGCCTCGATGCGAGTTGTGTCGTTCACGTGCAGCAGGCGTCCCAGAGCCCGTCGTAAAGGGACTTCGTGCGGGCCTGCCGGATGCGTCGCCAAGCCGCCGGCCTCCAGCAAATCGGACCATCCGCGATTGTTGGAGTAGACGTCTTCAAGCTCCAAGCCGGATTGGTCAAGGAAGTTTTTCAGTGTCACGCGCGGATCCGCTTCGGCAACACGTCGAAGTTCACTGGCTTTGGCCGGCCAGGTGCTGGGCAAACTTTGCCGGATGTTCTCGATCACCAGTTTTGAGGCCACGGCATCCAGTTCCATGTGGCAGCCGCTGGGCAGATAAGGGAATCCGGCAGCCACCTGCTTTTCCACCTGCTTCCTGCCGCCGCCAAGGAGCGCGGCGAAGCGCCGATAGAGCTTGAATTCCTTGTGGTGCTGGCCGACAAAGTCGAGCACGGTGCAAACGGACTTGCCTTGCGCTTTGCGCAGGCCGCGGCCGAGCTGTTGCAAGAAAACCGTGGGGCTGTCGGTAGGGCGCAACAGCAGCACCGTATCCACGGAGGGGATATCGACGCCTTCGTTGAACAAGTCCACCGAGAACAGCACGCACAGAGAGCCGTTGCGAAGATCGGCCAGTGCTTGTTTTCTATCGTCTTTCGCCGTGTCGGCGGTAACGGCTTTGGCCGGTAGCCCAGCATGCTTGAACTGTTCGGCCATGAAGACGGCGTGGGCCATGGACACGCAAAAACCGAGGGCGCACATTGTTTGTGGGTCGGCGACTACTCGGGTCACGCTGTCGATGATCCGGCGCGCCAGCACCTGATCGCCGGTGACCAGATTGCTCAACTCCTGCGGCTCGTAACCACGCCCGCGGCGCCAGGTGACTTGGCTGTAGTCGGTGCCGTCATGGATGCCGTAGTAGGCGAATGGCACCAGACGATGCTGATCGATGGCGTCCCACAAGCGCAGCTCGGCGGCGATGCGTCCGTCGAACCATTGCAGGATCGGCTCGCCGTCGGCCCGCTCCGGTGTGGCTGTAAGGCCCAGCAGCTCTTGCGGCAACAGATGCGCCAACAGCGCCTGATAGGTGCGCGCGGCGGCATGATGAAATTCATCGATGATCACTACATCGAAGTGATTGGGCGGAAGGTTCTCCAGAGAAACCCGGCTGAGACTTTGGATCGAGGCAAAGACATGCTCGTAGTCGCTGGGGCGGTTTCCGCCCACCCAAAGTTCCCCGAACGCGGCATCACGCAGCGCGTGCCGGAACGTGGCCAGGCTCTGTTCCAGAATTTCCTGCCGGTGGGCAACGAAGAGCAGGCGTGCCCGGGCCAATCGTTTGCGCAGGCGCTGATAGTCCAAGGCAGCCATCACCGTCTTGCCGGTGCCGGTGGCGGACACCAATAGATTGCGGTGATGGCCACGCAGCCGGGAGAGGGCGATCAACTCCAGCAGTCGCGCCTGGAACGGTTCGGGCTTGATTTCGACCGGGCTGAGATAAACGCGCGGGCCTTCATCGCGAGTCTTGGTCAGCTCCCGAAACTCGTCGCGGTCGAAGGGGCGGAAGTCGTCGGCTTGCCAGTAGCTTTCAAAGACGGCATCGAACTTTTCGATGACATCCGGGTTCCGGGCGCCGGAAACGCGAACGTTCCATTCCAAGCCCGTGACTTGCGCCGAGTGGGTCAAGTTGGATGAGCCGATGTAGGCGGTGGAGAAGCCGCTATGCCGGTGGAACAGCCATGCCTTTGCATGCAGCCGGGTAGTCGAGGTGTCGTACGACACGCGAATCTGGGCGCCGATATCCTGCAGGGCTTGCAGCGCAGCGAGCTCGGTGGAGTTCGTGTACGTGGTGGTCAGCAGGCGCAACTGGTTGCCCTGTTCAACATGCTTGCGCAACAGGTTCAGCATGGGCCGGATGCCGGTCTGCCGAACGAAAGCCATGAGCACGTCGATGCGATCGGCAGAGATGATCTCGGAGTTGATCTGAAAGCCGATCCGCGGTTCACCGGGTGCATTGGTGAGCAACGTCGTATCCAGCAGCGGCGTGGCCGGTAGCTGGATCTCATTGATACTGCCATCAATCTGCAGCGTGGCGATGGCCTGCAACACGTCCGCTGCCGGTGAAGGCATGTCGTCGGTAGCCACCGCGTTGCCGGCATCGGCGAGCAACTGCGTGATCTCGCGTGCCAGTCGAACACCGATTTCTCGGCGCTGGCGTCCATCCAAAGCGCGCACTGTGCGGCGCACCAGCGTTGCCAAGTGCAAGGCAATGCGATCGGGCGCTTCCTCCGGGTGCAGCGCGGTTCGCTTCGCGTGGCGGCTGGAATCCAGCGTCTGAAGCTCTTGTTCCAGCCGTTCGGTGATCAGCTTTTCGTAGAGACCGCGAGGAAGTCCGGGCATAGAAGTCCTAAGTTGGCGACGTGCGCCGTCACGATACGGCCTCCCTGTCGCACCCTGTGAGATCGTGCCAGCTTACCGTCTTCCTACGTCAACAAGAGTGCTGGAGGATGGCATGAGCGAGCCGCGGTTCGCGTTGCAATACCTCTACGTGTCGGAGCAAATTTCAAGACATTCGGAAGTTTGCTGCTGGCTGGGCGAGATGACCGAGCCGAGGCCGTAATTAGGGCGTGTCTGGAGCGGGATAACCAATTCGTCGCGGAGCAGGTCGGTGTGCCAGCGTTGTACGAAAAGTATTGGCAGTCAGTGGACGAGGGTCCTTCGAATCTGGATCACGCCTTCCATGAATTCGTCGGTATCCGCGTTCCCGGCCCTGATGACCAGGATCTGCCGGTTTGGGGCAGCTGGGACCAGATGATCCAGCGGATGAAGGCCGCCGCCCGCCGATGGGATGTCACCCTGTCGCCCAACTGCGATCTGTAGCTGCGTGCTGTTGACCCGAAGCCAACTCGCCTAAGACAGGGTCTTGCGGACGCACGTAGTGACCCCTTCACGCGCCGCCGCGTACAGTACGCGCTTCCCTTTCTGCTGAACACCGCCATGCCCAAGCCGCCTGACAATCCCTACGACCTGAGCCGTTTTGACCTCGACGACATCCTGGGCACGATCAACGAGGAGGTGCGCGAGCGCTTCGGTCAGGGCGAGGTGGCCGACCACATTCCCGATCTGGCCGGGGTCGGCAAGGACCGCTTCGGCATGGCGCTGGCGCTGCTGGATGGCCAGGTGCATGAAGTAGGCGATTCCCGCCATCGATTCTCGATCCAGAGCATGTCCAAGGTGCACACCCTCACCCTGGCGCTGAAGGCGGTGGGCGATGAGCTGTGGCAGCGGGTGGACCGTGAGCCTTCGGGCGATCCGTTCAATTCGCTGATCCAGCTTGAGCACGAGAACGGCATTCCGCGCAATCCGTTCATGAATGCCGGTGCGCTGGTCACTGCCGATGTGATCCTGTCCAACTACGACAATCCGGAGGCCATGCTGCTGAAGTTCCTGCAGGAACGGGCCGGCGATCCGGACATCGGCGAGGATGAGAAGCTGGCCAGTTCCGAGCGCGAGAGCGGCTACCGCAACATCGCGCTGGCCAACTTCATCCGCAGCTTCAAGAACCTGCACAACGACCCGGATGCAGTGCTGGATTTCTATGCCCGGCAGTGCTCGATCGGCATGCACTGCGTGGATCTGGCGCGCAGTGTCCAGTACCTGGCCGACAGTGGCTGTTGCCCCAACTCCGGTGAGCAGGTGACCAGCGCCGGTGGCGCCAAGCGCATCAACGCGATGATGATGACCGCCGGCACCTACGATGCCGCCGGCGACTTCGCCTTCTATGTCGGCCTGCCGGCCAAGAGCGGCGTCAGTGGCGGCATCGTTGCCGTGGTGCCGCATGTGATGGGCCTGTGCGTGTGGTATCCGGGCCTGGACGAGAAGGGCAATTCCAAGCTCGGCCGCTATGCCTTGCACCGCTTCACCGAGATCACCGATCTGTCGGTGTTCTGACAGCGCTCGCTGAGCCATGAGCGATGGCCTGCCCGTGCTGGAGTTCGTCAACGCCGTGTTCCATGCCGGACGCAACACCACGGTGCGCCGAGGAACGCGCTGGCATGGCGTGCCGAGGGCGCGGCTGCGGCTGGCCGACGGCCGCCTGTCGCTGCCGGTGACGCTGGCGACTGAACTGCGGATATTCCGCGATCTTGATGCCCACGCGCTGCGCTTCGAACACGATCTGGATTGCCGAACGCCACAGGCGTTGCTGGTGCAGCTTCAAGCCCACTATCCGGGCTTTGCTGAAGACGAGCTCGTGACCTTGTGTCACTTCCGTCTTGGATTGGAGCTGGCTTGAGGTAGGCAATCCGGTTGTGTAGCCCGTCTGGCGTGTCGTTCGCCAGCCACCGCATTGGCGGTGTGTCCAGGGCGGCAGACGACGCGGGGCGCAGACGTGGGCTTATGGCGAAGGATCTGGCAGCGCATGATCCCGTGGCAACGAGCATCGGCAGTTGTTGGCCGGCGAGCTGTGTCCGGCTACCACCGGCGCGCCAACCAGATATCCAGTTGATTGGCGAATGCCTGCCGATCGCGGGCATTGAAGGCAGCCGGGCCACCGGTCTGCACGCCGGCGCCGCGCAGTTCTTGCATGAAATCGCGCACCGACAGGCGTTCGGTGATGTTGTCGGGGGTGAAACGCTCGCCGCGCGGGTTGAGCGCTTCGGCGCCCTTGGCCAGCACGCGGGAAGCCAGGGGAATGTCCTGGGTGACCACCAGATCACCGGTGCCGGCACGCTCGGCGATGGCATCGTCGGCGGCGTCGAAACCGCCCTGCACCTGCACGGCGCGGATGAAGCGCGAGCCTGGCGTGCACAGCCACTGGTTGGCGATCAGGGTGAGCGGCACCCGCGCACGTTCGGCAGCACGGAACAGGATGTCCTTGATCGGCACCGGGCAGGCATCGGCATCCACCCAGATCTGTGTTGTCGGTGACGGGGCGTCGGTCATGGTGTCTGGAGTTTGATTGAAGGGCGGCAAGGGCGGACGGCCACCATGCCAGCCGCGTTGCAGGTGTGGCCAGCCATGGCTTGCAGGGATGTGCGGCGGGCGCGAAAACAAGGCCCGGGTCGGCAGGCTTCGAGCCCGGTTTGGCGGTGGCTGGCACGGTGGCACAAATGAGCGAGACGGTGGCGAATGATGGCGGAAACGCCGTGCGCGCCAGGATGCGTGGCGGTTCACTGTTCGGCCGCGCAACCGGCTGGCAAACAACGCCTGCCGGGAAGGGCTGCGGTTTTCTACACGCCGGTTTCCCGCGCCCAGTCCTACCCTCGTGAGCTACTTTCACGATGAGTACGGCCCCGGATGGCATTGCCTGCGACAGCGCAATCGCGTAGCACCCTTCATGCATCGGCATCGGCATCGGCAATGGTCCGCGGCACGGTCAAGCCCGCCGCCTGCGGCCGGCTTTCCGATGCCTTGCGCGCCTTCATTGCCGATGCGGCGTTCCCCTGCGTCGGCGCCAAGGGCGCGCTGGCGCACGATGCCATCCAGATCCAGGAGTACGGCGCGCTGGGCAGCCGGGCCAATGATGCGCCACTGCTGCGTGCGTTGACCGGGTTTGCCGCGTTTGTGGAACAGCGGCCGTCGGACGATGCCACGCTGCATTCGTTCGCCGCCGTATTCGCTGGTCCGTTGGCGACCGACGAGCGCCGATTCGAGGCGCTGTTGTGGGCGCAATTGCAGCGCCTGCACGATCTGGATGTCCGCGCTGGCAGTCGCTGGGCGAGCGATGTCAGCGATGACCCGGCCGATGCGCATTTCAGCCTGAGCCTGGCCGGGCAGCCCTTGTTCGTGGTCGGCCTGCATCCCGGAGCCTCGCGGCAGGCGCGCCGGTTCGGCTGGCCGGCGCTGGTGTTCAATCCGCACCGCCAGTTCCAGCGCCTGCGCGCCGACGGCCGCTATGAAAAATTGCAGGCCGCCATCCGCCCGCGCGACGTCGATCTGCAGGGCTCGATCAATCCGAATCTGGCCGACTTCGGTCAGGCCAGCGAGGCACGGCAGTACAGTGGCCGCGCGGTTGAACCGGGCTGGCAATGCCCGTTGCGGGTGAGGAAAGGACGATGACGCAGGCCAGGGTGGAACGCATCGCGCCGTGCTCGGGGCGGGCGCTGGAGCTGGACACCGGCGACGAGCTGATGGTGATCGATCCGATGGGCCAGCAAGTCAGCGACCTGACCGCCTTCGCCCGCAATGATCTGGCCGAGTACCTGTCCTCGGGCCGCTCGATCGACTACGCATCGAAGCTGTGGCTGAGCACCGGCGATGTGCTGTATTCCAATCGCAGCCGGCCGATGTTCACCATCGTGGAAGACACCTGCGGCCGGCACGACTTCACCCTCACACCGTGCTCGAAACGGATGTTCGAGCTGCTCTACGGTGAGGCCGAGGGCCGGCCCGGCTGCGAAGGCAACCTGGCCGCCGCGCTGGCCCCGTGGGACATCGGCGTGGACCGGATTCCGGTCGCCTTCAACATTTTCATGCACGTCACCGTCGATGCCGATAGCGGCCACATCGCCGTGCGCCCGCCACTGAGCAAACCCGGCGACCACATCCGCCTGCGCGCGCAGATGCCGATGCTGGTGGCGCTGACCGCCTGCTCGGCCGGGCAATCGAACAACTTCAGTTACAAGCCGATCGATTTCTACATCGAGCGGGCGTGAGCGGTGACAAATGCGGGTCCAGCGTCAGGACGACCGTCGGGCCAAAAGCCGCCATGCAGACCCAGGGCGCACCCGGATGTGGTCGCCGGAAATGACCGTGAAGCCATCGCGTAACTGCAACATCGCCGGCGCTAAGCTGGAATCGATGCCTGATTTCCATCCACCGCCCTAACAGCCACGGGAGAACCCCATGAATCCATTGAGCCAAGCCCTGGAGTCGCGCTTTGATGCCATGGCCGACGAACTGCTGGCCGTCTACGAGGACCTGCACCGCAATCCGGAGCTGTCGATGCAGGAGCAGCGCACGGCAAAGATTGCGGCCGATTACATCGAGAAGCTGGGCTACCAGGTGCACCGGGAAATCGGCGTCACCGGCGTGGTCGGCGTGCTGCGCAACGGCGATGGCCCCACGGTGCTGCTGCGTGGCGACATGGACGCGCTGCCAATGGACGAGGAAACCGGGCTGCCGTATTCCAGCCAGGTGCCTGGCGTGGCGCACACCTGCGGCCATGATCTGCACGTGGCCTGGTTGATGGGCGCGGCGCGGGTATTGATCGAAGCGCGCGAGGCCTGGAGCGGCACCGTACTGGTGGTGTTTCAGCCCGGAGAGGAAACCGCCGAAGGTGCCCGCGCGATGGTCGCCGACTGGGACCAGGCCGGCTTGCCGCATGCCGATGTCGTGCTCGGCCAGCATGTGATGGTGGGCGCGGCGGGTACGGTGAGCTATCGGCCGGGGGTGATCCTGTCGGCCGGCGACAGCATCGAGGTGACGCTGTTTGGCCGTGGCGCGCATGGTTCGCAGCCGCAGAACTCGGTCGATCCGGTAGTGATGGCGGCAGCGACCGTGCTGCGCCTGCAGACCATCGTTTCGCGCGAGGTGGCGCCGCAGGATGCCGCGGTGCTGACCGTGGGCTCGCTGCTGGCCGGCACCAAGGAAAACATCATTCCCGAGCAGGCCACGATCAAGCTCAACATGCGCACCTACGACGAAGGCGTGCGCGATCACATGCTCGGCGCCGTGCAGCGGGTGTGCTGCGCCGAGGCCCATGCCTCGGCGGCGCCCAAGGATCCGGCGTTCACCACGCTGAGCAGCTATCCGCTCACCGACAACGACCATGAAGCCACGGCGCGGGTGGCCGATGCCTTCCGCGCGCAGTTCGGCGACCGGGTCTACGAGAGCAAGCCGTCGGCGGCGAGCGAGGATTTCAGCATCTTCGGCCGCACCTGGAAAGTGCCGTATGTGTTCTGGTTCGTCGGCGGTACCGACCCGGAAACCTACGCCAAGGCCCAGGCCGAGGACACGGTGAAAGACATTCCCAGCAACCATTCGCCGCGCTTTGCGCCGGTACTTGATCCGACCCTGAAGACCGGTCTGCAATCAATGCTGACCGCCGCGTCGGCCTGGTTGTGTCCGGGCCAGGGCGACGGTTCGGCGCAAGGCGGTGAGGCATGAGCGCCGCGGCGGGCACGGTGCCGGCTGCGGGCGATATGCAGTCGGGCGGCTTCGTCGGCAACGACCGTCTGCTGCTGGGCATGATCCTGGGCGTGGTCACGTTCTGGCTGTTTGCCCAGAGCACGCTCAACATCGCCCCGGACATGCAGCGCGACCTGGGCATGGCCGCCGGCACGATGAACAGCGCGGTGGCGATGGCGGCGCTGTTCTCGGGCATCTTCATCGTGGTGATGGGTGGCCTGGCCGACCGCTTCGGGCGCATGCGCGTGCTGGTGATCGGCTTCTGGCTGAGCATCGTCGGCTCGTTGCTGGTCGGCCTGGCACCGGCCGGCGGCGTGGGCTCGGGCATGCTGTTGCTGGGCCGGGCGGTGCAGGGGTTGTCAGCGGCCTGCATCATGCCGGCCAGCCTGGCGCTGGTGAAGGCGTACTGGGACGGCGCCGGCCGCCAGCGGGCGGTGAGCATGTGGTCGATCGGTTCCTGGGGCGGCGCCGGCCTGGGTTCGCTGTTCGGCGGGCTGATGGCGCAGTCGCTGGGCTGGCGCTGGATCTTCTTCCTGTCGGTGGCGGTATCGCTGCTCGGCCTGTGGCTGATCCGCGGCACACCGGAGAGCAAGGTGCAGGCCAGCGGGCCGTACCGCTTCGACCTTCCCGGGGTGCTCGCCTTCATGGTCGCGATGGTGGCGCTGCAGGTGCTGGTCACCCAGGGCGGCGAATGGGGCTGGACCAGCCCGACGGTGCTCGGCCTGATGGTGCTGACCGTGGTCGCCGCGGTGGCCTTCTTCCGCATCGAGACTGACAACCCGCACGGCTTCGTCGACCTGGGCCTGTTCGGCAACCGCACCTATACCGGCGCCACCATCTCCAACTTCCTGATCAACGCCACCGTCGGCATGCAACTGGTGTCGCTGATGCTGGTGCAGATGGGCGGCAACATGACCGCGCAACAGGCCGGCATGCTGACCCTGGGCTATGCCATCACCATCATCGCCTTCATCCGTGTCGGCGAGAAGCTGCTGCAGATCTTCGGCCCGCGCAAGCCGATGATCTGGGGCTGCCTGATCACCGGCGTGGCGATCGCCCTGCTGATGGGCACCCACCTGCTGATCGACGCCTACCGGATTGTGGCCATGGTGGCCTACGCACTGTTCGGCCTGGGCCTGGCCTTCTACGCCACGCCATCCACCGATGCGGCCCTGGCCAACCTGCCGATGGCACAGTCCGGCTCCGGTGCCGGCATCTACAAGATGGCCTCGTCGCTGGGTGCAGCCATGGGCGTGGCCATCTCCGGCGCGATTTTCGCCACGCTCGGCGCCGATGACTTCGGCGTGCGCTGGCTGGAGGGCGTGATCACCTTCGCCGGCCGCCAGGACAACCTGGCATTGCGCGAGGCGGCAATGGTGGCGCTGGGCTTCAACCTGTTCATGGTGCTGGTGGCGATTGGCTCGATCATGCTCACCATTCCCAAGGGCAAGGCGGTGCAGACACGCTGAGGCGGGGTTTCATGCCGTAGTTGGTACCGACGTCGGCTGCTGGCAGCGCTGTATCGGGCCGGGGGCATGCTTGCAATGGCCCCGGCCCGGTCGCGTGGCGATCATCAGGGGTCGTAATCCAGGTTCGGTGTCAGCCAGCGTTCGATGTCGGCCAGCGGCCAGCCCTTGCGTTTTGCGTAGTCGCCGATCTGGTCGCGGCCGAGTTTGCCGACCACGAAGTAGCGGCTGTCGGGGTGGCTGAAGTAGTAGCCGGAGACGGCGGCGGTGGGCAGCATGGCCATCGATTCGGTCAGTTCCATGCCGGCGTTGGCTTCGGCGTCCAGCATCCGGAACAGGCTCCGCTTCTCGGTGTGGTCGGGGCAGGCCGGGTAGCCGGGTGCGGGCCGGACGCCGCGATACTTCTCGGCGATCAGGGCCTGGTTGTCCAGTGCTTCATCGGCGGCGAAACCCCAGATCTGCGTGCGCACCCGGTGGTGCATGCGCTCGGCCAGGGCTTCGGCCAGGCGGTCGGCCAGGGCCTTGAGCAGGATGGCGCTGTAGTCGTCATGGTCGGCGCGGAAGCGATCGACGTGGGCGTCGATACCGATGCCGGCGGTGACCGCAAAAGCGCCGATCCAGTCGGTCTTGCCGCTGTCGGCCGGGGCGATCCAGTCGGCCAGGCAGAAGTTGCCGCGCTCGGCCGGCTTGTCGGCCTGCTGGCGCAGGAAGTGCAGGGTGGTCTGCTCGCCATCGCCGGTGTCGACGATGACATCCTCGGCCACCGAGTGCGCCGGCCAGATGCCGACCACGGCGCTGGCCTGCAGCCAGTTCTCGTTGATGATCCGGTCGAGCATGGCGCGGGCATCGGCGTACAGCGAGCGTGCCTGTTCGCCGACCACGGCATCGTCGAGGATCGCCGGGTAGCGGCCGGACAGCTCCCAGCTCTGGAAGAACGGAGTCCAGTCCATGAACTCAAGCAGGTCGGCCAGCGGGTAATTATCGAACACGGTCAGGCCGGGCTGGTTCGGTGCCGGTGGATCGTAGGCGACCCAGTCGATGGCCGGCTTCTGCGCCTGGGCGGTGGCGAAGTCGATCAGTTTCTTGCCCGGGCCGCGGTTGGCATGGCGGCGCCGGACCTCGGCGTAGTCGCTGCGCAGCGCTTCGGTCAGGGCCGCGCGCTGCTCATCGGAGACCAGTTGCTGGGCGATGCCGACGGCGCGCGAGGCATCCTTGATCCAGACCGTGCAGGCCTTGTCGTAACCGGGCTCGATGCGCAGCGCGGTGTGCGCGCGCGAGGTGGTGGCACCGCCGATCAGCAACGGGATGTCGAAGTTCTGGCGCTGCATCTCGCGGGCGACGTGGGCCATCTCGTCCAGCGACGGCGTGATCAGGCCGGACAGGCCGATCATGTCGGCCTGGTGCTCGCGCGCGGCATCCAGAATTTTCTGCGCCGGCACCATCACGCCCAGGTCGATGACCTCGAAGTTGTTGCAGGCCAGGACCACGCCGACGATGTTCTTGCCGATGTCGTGGACATCGCCCTTGACCGTGGCCATGACGATGCGGCCATTGGGCTTCTGGGCTTCGCCGGCTTCGGCCTTGCCGGCCTCGATGAACGGCAGCAGGTGGGCGACCGACTTTTTCATCACGCGCGCGGACTTGACCACCTGCGGCAGGAACATCTTGCCGGCGCCGAACAGGTCGCCGACCACGTTCATGCCATCCATCAGCGAGCCTTCGATGACATCCAGCGGGCGGTCGGCCAGCAGCCGTGCCTCCTCGGTGTCGGCGACCACGAATTCGTCGATGCCGTGGACCAGGGCATGCGACAGCCGCTGCGCCACCGGCAGCTCGCGCCAGGCCAATTTGGCGCCGTCATCGGCGGGGCTGCCGCCCTTGGCGCCACGGTATTTCTCGGCCAGTTCCAGCAGCCGCTCGGTGGCATCGGCGCGGCGGTTGAGGATCACGTCCTCGACCCGCTCGCGCAGGTCCGGATCCAGATCGTCGTAGATCGCCAGGGCGCCGGCGTTGACGATGCCCATGTCCAGGCCGGCGCGGATCGCGTGGTACAGGAACACGCTGTGGATGGCTTCGCGCACCGGCTCGTTGCCGCGGAACGAGAACGAGACATTGGAGATGCCGCCGGAGATGTGCGCCAGCGGAAACAGCCGGCGCAGCTCGCGCGCGGCTTCGATGAAATCGACCGCGTAGTTGTTGTGTTCCTCGATGCCGGTAGCCACGGCGAACACGTTCGGATCGAAAATGATGTCCTGGGGCAGGAAGCCGACCTGTTCGGTGAGCAGCGCGTAGGCGCGCGACAGGATCTCGACCTTGCGCTGCGCGGTCTCGGCCTGGCCGGTCTCGTCGAAGGCCATCACCACCACGGCGGCACCGTAGCTGCGCACCAGGCGTGCCTGCTGCAGGAACTCGTCCTCGCCTTCCTTGAGCGAGATCGAGTTGACGATGCTGCGGCCCTGGACGCATTTCAGCCCGGCCTCGATCGCGCTCCACTTGGAGCTGTCGATCATCACCGGAATCCGGGCGATGTCCGGCTCGGCGGCGATCAGGTTCAGATACGTGGTCATCGCCTTGACCGCGTCGAGCAGGCCCTCGTCCATGTTGACGTCGATGACCTGGGCGCCGGCCTCGACCTGTTGCCGGGCGACCTCGACCGCCTTGTCGTACTGGTCCTTCTGGATCAGCTTGCGGAAGCGGGCGCTGCCGGTGACGTTGGTGCGCTCGCCGACGTTGATGAAGTTCAGCTCAGGGATCAGACGCAGCGGTTCCATGCCCGACAGGTGCGTGCGCGTGTCCGGCTCCGGCGCCTGCCGGGGCTCTGTGCGCCGGGCGATTTCGGCCAGGGCCCGGATGTGCGCCGGCGTGGTGCCGCAGCAGCCGCCGACGATGTTGAGCAGGCCATCGCGCAGGAAGCCGCCCAGGCTGTCGGCCATGTCCTCGGGCGTTTCGTCGTAGCCGCCGAAGGCATTGGGCAGGCCGGCATTGGGATGGGCGCTGACGTAGGTGGCGGTGGCGGCGGCGATGGCCTCCACATGCGGGCGCATGTCCTCGGCACCCAGGGCGCAGTTCAGGCCGATGCTCAGCGGCCGGGCATGCTCGACCGAGTACAGGAAAGCCTCGGCGGTCTGGCCCGACAGCGTGCGCCCGGAGCGGTCGGTGATGGTGCCGGAGATCATCACCGGCACCCGGCCGCCGCGCTCGACGAAGACCTGGTCCAGGGCGAACAGCGCCGCCTTGGCGTTGAGCGTGTCGAAGATGGTTTCGACCATCAGCACGTCGGCGCCGCCTTCGATCAGGCCGTGGGCGGCCTCGCGGTAGTTTTCCGCCAGCTCGTCGAAGCTGACATTGCGAAAGCCCGGGTTGTTGACGTCCGGCGACAGCGATGCGGTGCGGCTGGTCGGTCCGAGCACGCCAATGGCGAAGCGCGGTCGGTCGGGTGTGCGCTCGCACCAGTGCTCGGCGGCTTCGCGGGCCAGGCGGGCGGCTTCCCGGTTGAGCTCATGGGCCAGCTCTTCCAGGCGGTAGTCGGACTGGCTCAGCCGGGTCGAGTTGAAGGTGTTGGTCTCGACGAAGTCGGCGCCGGCCTGGAAGTACTGGTGGTGGATGTCGCTGATCAGCTCGGGGCGGGTCAGCACCAGCAGGTCGTTGTTGCCGCGCAGCTCGTGGCCGTGGTCGCGCAGGCGCTGGCCGCGGTAGTCGTCTTCTTCCAGGCGCTGGTTCTGGATCATCGTGCCCATGGCGCCATCGAGCACCAGGATATGGCGGGCAAGAGCGCGTTCCAGCGCCTGCACCCGTTCGGCTTGCAGCCAGGGCAGGGTTGTCATGGCTGTTGGGCCACCAGGGTGAGGATTTCAAAGTGGGGTGGCCGCCGTTCGCGCTCGCCACGGTCCAGCGAGCGCAGGTCCAGACCGGCCTGGCGGCAGTAGCGCTGCAGGTCCTCGCGCCGGAAGCCGAGATTGACGTGGCCGAAGGGCCGCACCGCCTCGGCATGGTCATGGCGGTTGAGCGTGGTCGCCAGCAGGCGCCCGCCCGGACGCAGCACGCGCGCCGCCTCGGCCACGGCCTTGCCGGGTTTTTCGCTGTAGGTGAGGGTGTTGAGCAGCAGCACCAGGTCGGTGCTGGCATCGGCCAGGGGCAGGGCGTGCATGTCGCCATGTTCGATGCGGACGTTGCCCAGACCGGACAGGCGACTGCGCGCCGCTGCCACCACGCGTTCGGAGATGTCCAGGCAGACGATGCTGTTGGCGCGCGCGGCGAGCAGCTCGGCGATGACGCCGTCGCCGGAGCCGACATCGACGACATCACCCGGATCCAGCAACTGGGTGAAGGCGTGGGTCAGGGTTTCCCAGGTACGGCCAGGCGAGTAGTAACGCTCCATGCTGCCGGCGACGGTGTCGGCCCAGGCGCCGCTCTGGCGTTGCGCCAGCACCGAGCGCAGGCGGCCGGCATCCTGGTCGAGCAGGGCATCGTCGAGCTGCGCGTGCAGGGTGCCGAGCAGTTGTGCGGTGGTCGGCGCGAGTTGTTCGTTGAGGCGGTAGAAGGCGGACACGCCCTGGCGCCGGTCGAGCACCAGATCGGCTTCCTTGAGCCGGGCCAGGTGGGTCGATACGCGCGGCTGTGCCAGAGCGCTGATCGCCGACAACTCGGCGACGCTGAGTTCCTCGGCGCGCAGCAGGGCGAGCAGGCGCAGGCGGGTGGCGTCGCCGAGCACGCGCAACAGGTTGGAGCCGCTGTCTAGCTTCATCTTTATATCGCGATGAAAGGATCGGGCAAGCCTAGGCGGCACGGGCGGGGCGGTCAAGTCAGGCCGGTGCCGCGATCGCCGGCAGCAGCCGGGCGTTGGCAGCAATGCGGGTTAAAATCGCGGTTTTGCCGCCCGCGCGCCGCCACGGCCGCGCCGCCCAGGAGCCCGAAGATGGACTTTTCCTTTACCGAAGAGCAGTTGATGATCCAGGACGTTGCCCGGCGCATCGCCCGGGAACGGATCGCGCCCAGTGCCGCGCATTACGACGAGGTGGGCGAGTTCCCGCTGGACAATATCCGCCTGCTCGGTGAGAACGGCCTGATGGGCATCGAGGTGCCGCCCGAATACGGTGGCGCTGGCATGGACCCGATCAGCTATGTGCTGGCCATGTTCGAGATCGCCGAGGCCGATTGCGCGCACTCCACCATCATGTCGGTCAACAACACGCTGTACTGCAATGGCCTGCTCCAGCACGGCAGCCAGGAGCAGAAGGAAAAGTACGTGACCCCGATCGCCACCGGCCAGGCGATCGGCGCCTATGCCCTGACCGAGCCGCAGTCCGGTTCGGATGCCTCGGCGATGCGCACCCGCGCCGTGCTCGCCGCTGACGGCAGCCACTATGTAGTGAACGGCAAGAAGAGCTGGATCACCTCCGGCCCGGTGGCGAAGTACATCATGCTGTTCGCGATGACCGATCCGGAGCAGGGCGCAAAGGGCATCAGCGCGTTCATCATCGATACCGAGCGCGAAGGCTTCCACCGCGGCAAGACCGAGCCCAAGCTGGGCATCCGCGCCTCGGCCACCTGCGAGATCGAGTTCAGCGATTACAAGGTGCCGGTGGCCGACCGGCTCGGCGCCCAGGGCGAAGGTTTCCGCATCGCCATGGGTGGCCTGGACGCCGGCCGCATCGGCATCGCCGCCCAGGCGGTCGGCCTGGCGCGGGCGGCCTACAAGGCGGCGGTGGCCTATGTGCAGGAGCGCCACAGTTTCGGCAAGCCGATCGGCAGCTTCCAGATGATCCAGGCCAAGATCGCCGACATGAAGTGCCGGCTCGATGCCGCCGAACTGCTGACCTTGCGCGCGGCCTGGGTCAAGCAGCAGGCGGCGGCGACCGGCGCCCGCTTCAGCACCGAAGCCTCGGTGGCCAAGCTCACCGCCTCGGAGGCGGCGATGTTCATCAGCCACCAGGCGCTGCAGATCCATGGCGGCATGGGTTACTCCAAGGAGATGCCGCTGGAGCGCTACTTCCGCGATGCCAAGATCACCGAGATCTACGAGGGTACCAGCGAGATCCAGCGCCTGGTGATCGCGCGCAACGAGACCGGGTTGCGCTGAGCCTGGCGGTGTCGGCGGCAATGCTTCCGGTCGCCGGCCGGTAGCGGCCAGGTGGCGCGCTGCGGCCAGCCCCCTTGGCAGCCACTGACGGTGGCTCGCCGTGCCGGCGGTGCCGCGCGCGCGGACGCGGCAAAAGTGCGCGCGGTTTCACGGAACCCTCGGCCGCGGCTGGCGACAATCCGCTCATGTCCGCAGCCGCTTCCGGATTCACCTGCCTTGTCGGCGCCTGCGCCGGCCTGGTCCTGGCATCGCTGCCATCGACAGCAGCGGCGCAGGACTTCGAGCACCAGGTGGTCGAGCGGGTGAACCTGGAGCGCTGGCAGCGCGGCCAGTTGCCACCACTGAAGGCGCAATCGGCGCTGCGCACCGCCGCCTGGAACCACAGCCAGGCGATGGGCGTGCGCAACTTCTTTGCCCACTGCGACCTGGATACCGGCAGCCTGCCCTGGGACCGGATGATCGCTGCCGGCTACCACTACCACCAGGCGGCCGAAAACATCGCCGCCGGGCAGGCCAGCCCCGCGGCGGTGGTGGCCAGTTGGCTGGCCAGCCCCGGTCACCTGGCCAATATCCTGTCGCCCAACTCGCGTGAAATCGGCGTTGGCTACTACCTGGACGCGGCCGACCAGCCGCACGTCCGGGTCGACAGCAATGGCGATTGTGTTGCCGACGGCGGCCTGGTCGGCCCGTACCGCCATTACTGGACGCAGAAATTCGGCCGCCGCAACGATGTTTTCCCGGTCGTCATCGCGCGTGAGGCCTGGCAGGTGGATGAATGCCTTATCGACATCCATCTGTATGGCCAGGGCTGGGCCCAGCACTACCGCCTGAGCAATGACGGGCAGGACTGGAGTGCCTGGCAGCCGTTCGCGTCCGATGTGCTGTGGCCACTGGCCGGCAACGCCGGCGGCACGGCCAGCGTCCACGCCCAGATCCGCAATGGCGCCGGCCAGGTACGCAGCGCCCAGGACAGCGTGCGCCTGGCCATTGACTGCGCTGCCGGCCTTCCCGACCTGATCTTCGCCAACGGCTTCCAACAGCCCTGATAGCCATGTTCGGGATGGCGGCCGAAGGCACTGGCCTGCCGCCCCGGCAAAGCGCCGCGGCCGCTGCGCACTAGCCGCGGCCGGGGGCAAAATGGGATGATGTCGCCCCGGTCCGGGCAGCGACATGGCGCGCCGGCAATGAACCGGGCCTGCCCCCCGCCGGCGGCCGGGATGGATTGTGCCGGCCCTGCCCGGTATCCTGCACGCGCGTTTTCAGCCTCGATTAACCCATTGTTTTTCGGAGTATTAATAGAATGAATGCCTTGGCCGCGGTCGCTCCCACGTCCGCCGTGGTGAGCACCATCCTTGATCAGCTTTCCGTCCATCCCAAGCTTGCCGGCGCGGCCCAGGCGCAGGCGTTTGCGCAGGGCTTCCTGGCCGGTCTCAGTGATGACGACCTGGCCGAGCGCGATGCCGACACCTGGCTGCGGTTGATCATCGATCTGCTGGCGTTCGCCGGCCAACGCGAGCCGGGCAGCGCCAAGGTGCGGGTATTCAATCCAACCGCCGCCGACAATGGCTGGGACGGCATGCACACCGTCATCCAGATCGTCAACGACGACATGCCGTTCCTGGTCGACAGCGTCGGCATGGCGGTGCACGCCCAGTCGCTGCGCACGCATCTGCTGATCCACCCGGTGTTCAATGCCCAGCGCAGTGCCGGCCATGAGCTGCAGGCGCTCGGCGCCGCGGCCGGCAACGGCCTGACCGAATCGGTGATCCATCTTGAGGTCGACCGTCAGGTCGATGACGCCGACCTGGATTCACTGCGCGCCACCATCGAACAGGTATTGACCGACGTGCGCAACGCGGTCGCCGACTGGCAGCCGATGCTGGCCTGCATGGCCGCCGCCGCCAGCGGCATGGATGCCGACAACACGCCCCTGGCCGGCGCCGACCTGGACGAGACCCGCGCCTTCCTGCGCTGGCTGGCCGATGACAATTTCACCTTCGTCGGCTACCGCGAATACGAGGTCGCCACGGTCAAGGGCGAGGAAGTGCTGCGTCCGGTCGACGGCACCGGCCTGGGCATCCTGCGCAAGGATGGCGCCGGCCAGACCGTGCGCAGCCTGAAGACCCTGCCGGCCGACGGCGATGCCGGCAAGGGCGGTGACGGTAGCCGCGACGCCGTCATCATCACCAAGACCAACGCCCGTTCGACCGTGCACCGCCCCGGCCACCTGGATTACATCGGCGTGCTGCGCTTTGACGATCAGGGCAATCCGGTGCGCGAACTGCGCTTCATCGGCCTGTTCACCTCCGGTGCCTACATGTGCCGCCCCGGCGACGTGCCCCTGGTGCGCACCAAGGTCAGCCAGGTGATGCAGCGTTCGGGCCTGAGCGTGGACAGCCACCGCGGCAAGGCGCTCAAGCATGTGCTGGAAACCCTGCCGCGCGACGAACTGTTCCAGTGCACCGCCGACGACCTGTTCCAGATCGCCACCGGCATCGTCAGCCTGCAGGAACGCAGCCGCACGCGCCTGTTCCTGCGTCCGGATCGTTACGGCCGCTTCTGGTCGGCGCTGGTGTTCATCCCGCGTGATCGTTTCAATACCACCGTGCGCGAAGGCATCGAGGCGCTGCTGCACAAGGCCTTCCAGGCACAGACCATGGATACCCAGATCCAGGTCAGCGAATCCAGCCTGGCGCGGCTGCATCTGGTGATCCGGCCGCAGCCGGACAGCCGGGTCGAGCCGGACGTGGCGGCGCTGGAATCGCAGGTGCGGCGCGTGGTGCGCAACTGGTACGACGAGCTTTGCGAGGTGCTGGTCGAGCGCAATGGTTCCGATACCGGCGTGGGCCTGTTCGGCCGCCACTCGCGCCTGTTGCCGACCGGCTATGTCGAGGAGAATACGCCCGAAGCGGCCGCCGCCGATATCGAGGCCATGGACCAGCTCGACGGCGGCAGCGACCTGCGCCTGAACCTGTACCAGCCCGCTGTCGACGACGACCGGCATTTCCGCTTCAAGCTGTACCGCCTGGGCGAGCAGATCACCCTGTCCGAAGCGCTGCCGATGATGGAGAACATGGGCCTGCGCATCGTCTCCGAGCATCCCTACACGCTCGAGGCCGAAGGCCAGCGCATCTCGCTGCAGGATTTCGAGATCACCTTCACCGACGAGGATATCGATGTCGATGTCCAGGCCTCGCATGTGTTCTTCGAGGAAGCCTTCGAGGCGGTGTGGCGCGGTGAGGCCGAGAACGACAGCTTCAATCGCCTGATCGTCGCCGCGCGCCTGTTCTGGCGTGAAGTGGCTTTGTTGCGCGCCTACACCAAGTACCTGTTGCAGGTGGGCGTGCCGTTCTCGCAGGCGTACTTCGAGCAGACCATCAATGCCTATCCGATCCTGGCGCGGCTGATGATCGAGGTGTTCCAGGCCAAGTTCGATCCGGAGCGTGCCGGCGAGAGCGCCGCACAGGCCCGGGAAGCCCAGGTTGTGCTGGAACGGGCCTTGGGCCGGATGGCGCGCAGCGATGCCGAGCGCGAGCAGATCCCGGCACTGGCCAAGGCCCGGGCCAAGGGCAGCGCGGCGTTCGAGAAGGCCGTGGTGCACGCCTTCAAGGCCATGCTCGAGCACGTCGGCAGTCTGGACGAGGATCGCATCCTGCGCAGTGTCATGGCAGCCGTCCATGCCACCTTGCGTTGCAACTTCTACCAGCAGGACGGTGACGGCCGGCCGTACCCGTATTTCGCTTTCAAGATCGATCCCAGCCGCCTGATCGAGGCGCCGCGGCCGTTGCCGTACCGCGAGGTCTATGTCTATTCGCCGCGCGTGGAAGGCAGCCACCTGCGCTTTGGACCGGTCGCCCGCGGCGGCCTGCGCTGGTCCGACCGGCGCGAGGATTTCCGCACCGAGGTGCTCGGCCTGGTCAAGGCGCAGATGGTCAAGAACACGGTCATCGTGCCGGTCGGCGCCAAGGGCGGCTTCATCGTCAAGCGCCCGCCCGTCGGTGGCGATCGCGATGCCTTCCTGGCCGAGGGCGTGAGCTGCTACCGCACCTTCATCAATGGCCTGCTCGATGTATCCGACAATCTGATCAACGGAGAATCGGTGACGCCGCCGAACATCGTGCGTCATGACGATGAGGACTATTACATGGTGGTCGCCGCCGACAAGGGCACGGCGACCTTCTCCGATATCGCCAATGCGATTTCCGAAGAACGCGGCTTCTGGCTTGGCGACGCCTTCGCCTCAGGCGGCTCCTACGGCTACGACCACAAGGGCATGGGCATCACCGCCCGCGGCGCCTGGGAATCGGTCAAGCGCCATTTCCGTGCCCTGGGCGTGGACAGCCAGAAGCAGGACTTCACCGCCGCCGGTATCGGCGACATGTCCGGCGACGTGTTCGGCAATGGCATGCGCCTGTCCCGGCACATCCGCCTGGTGGCCGCGTTCGACCACCGCCATATCTTCATCGACCCGGAGCCGGATGCGAGCATCGGCTACAAGGAGCGCGAGCGCCTGTTCAAGCTGCCGCGTTCGAGCTGGGACGACTACGATCGCAGCCTGATCTCCGAAGGCGGCGGCGTCTGGCCGCGCAGCGCCAAGGTGGTGCCGGTGTCCGAGCAGGTGCGCGTGGCGCTGGGCATCGAGGAAGGCGTGACCGCACTGTCGCCGGTGGAGCTGATCCAGGCGATCCTGCGCTCGCCGGTGGACCTGCTCTGGAACGGCGGCATCGGCACCTACATCAAGGGCTCGACCGAGACCCATGCCGATGTCGGTGACCGCGCCAACATGGCGGTGCGCATCGATGGCGCCCAGTTGCGCTGCAAGGTGATCGGCGAAGGCGGCAACCTGGGCATGACCCAGCGTGGCCGGATCGAGGCGGCGCGCGTGGCCGGCGTCCAGATCAACACCGACTTCATCGACAACTCCGCCGGCGTCGATACCTCCGATCACGAGGTCAACATCAAGATCCTGCTCAACGAGCTGGTCGCCTCCGGCAAGCTGGGCTTCGAGGAGCGCAACCAGTTGCTGCTGGAAATGACCGACGAAGTCGCCCAGCTGGTGCTCAACGACAACTATCGCCAGAACCAGGCGATCAGCCTTATGGAGCGCCTGAGCCAGGACCGGCTCGGTTCCAAGCAGCACTTCATCCGCGTGCTGGAAACCCAGGGCAAGCTCGACCGTGCCCTGGAATACCTGCCCAGCGATGCCGAGTTCGACGAGCGCCGTTCCCGCGGCGAGTCGCTGACCCGGCCGGAACTGGCGGTGCTGCTGTCGTACTCGAAGATGGAGCTGTTCCAGCAGTTGCTGGATTCGGATGTGCCCGAGGATCCGTACCTGTCGGCGGAACTGGCGCGCTATTTCCCGCAGCCGATCCGTGAGCGCTATGGCGTCGATCTGGAACGCCACCGCCTGCGCCGGGAGATCATCGCCACCGCGGTGACCAACTCGATGATCAACCGCATGGGCTCGACCTTCGTGTTGCGCATGCAGGAGGACACCGGCCGCAGCCCGGGCCAGATCGCCAAGGCCTTCTCCATCGCCCGCGAGATTCTTGACGCGCGCAGCCTGTGGGCGGCCATTGATGCCCTGGACGGCAAGGTCACCGACGCGGTGCAGGTCGATGCCCTGACCCGGATCTGGTCGTTGCTGCGTTCGATGACCCGCTGGCTGCTCAACCAGCGCGGCGACCTGAACATCGCCGAGGCCGTGCAGCGCTATGCCGACGGCATGATCGAACTGCGCGCTTCGCTGGCCAGGACGGTGCCCGCCGGCATGCGCCAGGACATGGCAGCCAACAGCGCCCGCTGGCGCCAGGCCGGCCTGACCAAGGCGCTGGCCGAGGAAGTCAGCAGCCTGGCGCCGCTGGCGGCCGCGCTGGACATCATCGAGGTGGCCCGCCGCAGCGGCCGGGCGGTCAACCAGGTCGCCGAGGTCTATTACCAGTTGGGCGATGCCTTGAACCTGAGCTGGCTGATGGCCCGGATCGAGGAACTGCCGGTCAGCGGCCGCTGGCACGCGCAGGCGCGCGGCGAGTTGCGTGACCAGTTGTTCACCGAGCACAGGACACTGGCGTCGCAACTGCTGGCCAAGGCCGACGACGACGCCGGCCGCAAGCTGGTCGACCAGTGGTTGCAGCAGGATGCCGAACATCTGGGTCCGGCGCTGCAGTTGTTCGCCGAGTTGCGCAGCCAGGTCAACCTGGACTTTGCCACCGCCATGGTGGCGACGCGGACCCTTGCCCGCCTGGTGGCGGCGGAGGTTGGCGGCGACTGAGTGCGGCGTGGTTATCGCCGGCGCCGGGGTTCTCCGGCAGCCGGCGTGCGACCACGCCGGGCTATTGGACGCCGGGGCATTGCCAGTGGGCAGTGCCCCGGCGTTTTTGCGTTTTCGGCCCCTGACCGGGAAATCCGCGGAAGCGGCTGAATAGCGGCAGGCGCTCAGCCGCCGGCCAATTCCTGTTCCAGTCGCGCCAGCCGTTGCGGCGTGCCGACATCGGTCCAGCGGCCCTGATAGTGCTCGCCGCTGACTTTGCCGTCGCGCATCGCCGCCCGCAGCAGCGGCGTCAGGGCGAAGCGCGGTGGTCTCTCGCACGCGCCCGGCGCGTGGCCGATGATGCCGCGCCAGCCCTGCAGGATCTCGGGCCGGTAGACGCCGATGCCGGCATAGGTCAGGCGCGGCGTGCTGTGGTCATCGAGCAGGCCATCGGCGCCCAGGTGGAAGTCGCCGGCCTGTGCATGCCCGGGCGGATCAACCATCACCAGGTGCGCCAGTGTTGCCGGTGAGGACGGCAGCCGGCGCAGGTCGTAATCGCTCCAGACATCGGCATTGACGACGATGAACGGTTCCGGGCCCAGCAAGGGCAGGGCGTTGAGCATGCCGCCGCCGGTTTCCAGCGGCAGGGTGCCCTCGTGGCACCAGTGGATGCTCAGCTCCCAACGTGAGCCATCACCGAGAATCCGGGCGAACTGGCCGGCCAGGTGGGCGATGTTGATCACCACATCCTGGATGCCGGCAGCCGACAGTCTTTCCAGTTGCCATTCGATCAGGCGCTTGCCCGCCACCGGCAGCAGCGGCTTGGGCGTGGTATCGGTGAGCGGACGCATGCGCTCGCCACGACCGGCAGCGAACACCAGGGCCTTCATCGGGTGGCGCCCATGACGGTGGCTGCGGCGGATGCGTTTGTGGATCCGGGTTCGGTCCCGGTCTCGGTTTGGGTAGCCGGGGCCAGCGCCGGCTTTACCCGCTGCTGCAGGAACGCGGCCAGTGCCGCCAGCTCCGGGTAGGGCGCCAGAGCCTGCTCCAGATAGACGATGAAACGCCCGGCATCGGCGAGATAGCGCGGCTTGTGGTCGCGATGGTGCAGGCGGGCGAAGATGCCCAGCACCTTGAGATGGCGCTGGATGCCGATCCAGTCGGCAGCGCGCAGAAAATCATCAGCATCGGCCGGCACCGGAATGCCGGCCCGGCTGGCGCGGGCATGGTAATCGCGCAACCAGCCGTCGACCCGCTGCGCTGGCCAGCTTATGAAGGCGTCGCGGAACAGGCAGATCGGGTCGTAGGCGACCGGTCCCAGGACGGCATCCTGGAAATCGATCACCGCCGGGCCATCGCTGGTGTCCGTGGGCGTGGTTTCAGTCGCAGGTCGGCCGGCAGCCGCCAGGCAGCCGGCGGTCGGCATCAGGTTGCGCGGCATGAAATCGCGATGCACCAGCACCTGCGCTTGCGCCAGCGCCGATTCGATCAACCGGTCGCCGGTGGCAGCCAGCATGGCGCGTTCGTTGGCGCTCAGGGCAAGGCCCAAATGGCGGCCCAGGAACCAGTCGCCGAACAGGTCCAGTTCGCGCTTCAGCAGGGCAGCGTCGTAGCGCGGCAGCGTTGGCGGCGGCGTGATTGCCTGCAGCCGCAGCAGTTGTTCAACCGCACGGCCGAACAGGGCATCGGCATTGTCGGCATCGAGCAGGTGCAGGTAGGTGTGCCGGCCCAGGTCTTCCAGCAGCAGGAAACCGGCATCGGCATCGGCATCGGCGGCCAGCAGGCCGGGCACACGCACGCCGGCCGCGGCCAGCACGGTATGCATCGCCAGCCAGGGGCGAACATCTTCCAGCTCCGGCGGCGAATCCATGACGATGACGCTGTCGCCATCGGCCTGGTGCAGGCGCCAATAGCTGCGGTAGCCGGCATCGCTGGAGGCCTGCTCCAGGCGCCAGCCGGAATTGCCGATGGTGGCTTGCAGCCAGCGCTGCCGCTGTTGCTCACGTGCCGACACGATGTACTCCCGTCGATTGCCTGCGACGGGATTGTAGTGGCGTTGCCGGCCCGGGAAAGCCACCCCGGGCCGGCAATGCGGACACAGGCTCAGCGGCGCCCGAACAGCAGCAGGCCCAGGCCGGCGGCACCGAGCACGCCGCCGCCAATCAGATACCACATGGTGTTGTCGGTGTAGCGGCCAGTGACGGTTTCCATCGCCTGCTCGCCGAGGCTGTCGGTGGCATTGAAGCCGAAGTAAAGCAGGATGATGCCGGCTACCAGCAACACCAGGCCGAGGATCTTGGTTCCGTTCATTTGTCATCTCCGAAGTGTGGGCAATGGAAGGCATGGGAAAGGTGAGGGGGACGACCGCAGGGGTCATTGCGCCCGGGACTTGGCTTGCGTTGCAGTCCGACCGGAGCCGGATCGGGATAATTGCCCGCACTGTGGCGGCGGCAGCGTGAGCGCGACGTGGAAGACGGCCCGGCAACAAAAAGCGTGTCGATACCGCCCGACAATCCGGCCCGGCACCCCGTCCCGTTTGGCTGCCATTGGGCTGGGTGCTTGGCCCGCCGCCGGCTAATCAGTACAATACCGGTCCTGATTGAATGGGATCGCGTCCAGGCCGATGTTGAAAGTCAGCAAGCTCAGCGACTATGCCACCGTATTGATGGTTCGGCTGGCGGCCGAACCGCAGCGCGTACAGTCTGCGGCCGAGCTTGCCGAGGCTGCCCGGCTGGAACCACCGACCGTCGCCAAGGTGTTGAAACTGCTGGCCACGGCCGGTCTGGTCGATTCCTTTCGTGGCGCCGCCGGCGGCTATCGCCTGGCGCTGCCGGTGGCCCAGATCAGCATCGTCCAGATCATCGAGGCGATCGAAGGCCCGATCGGCATGACCGAATGCAGTCGCCGCGAAGGCCAATGCAGCCATGAGTCCCATTGTGATGTGCGCGCACCCTGGCAGCGCATATCCGGTGCGGTGGTGCAGTCACTGAGCCAGATCCGGCTCGCCGACATGCTCGCCGAAACCCCCGCGCGGCCGCCGCCGTCGGACATCGCCATTCAGATCCACGCCTGATTCCCGCGTAGCCAAGCCAGCCCGAGCCAGCCCGAGACAAACCCATGGTTTCAACCCCAGAAGAAATTACCGAACGCCTGGACCAGCGCTACAAGGCCGGCTTCGTCACCGACATCGAATCCGACACCATCGCGCCCGGTCTGAACGAGGACGTGATCCGGATGATCTCGGCCAAGAAGGAAGAGCCCGAATGGCTCACCGACATGCGCCTGAAGGCCTACCGGCACTGGCTGACCATGCCGATGCCGCAGTGGGCGCGGCTGAAGATCGCGCCGATCGATTTCCAGGCGATCAGCTATTACGCCTCGCCCAACCTCAAGAACCGGCCCAAGTCGCTGGACGAGGTCGATCCCAAGCTGCTGGAAACCTTCGAAAAGCTGGGTGTGCCGCTGCATGAGCGCGCGCGCCTGGCCGGGGTTGCCGTCGATGCCGTGTTCGATTCGGTCAGCGTCGGCACCACCTTCCAGAAGGAACTGGCCCAGGCCGGCGTGATCTTCTGTTCGTTCTCGCAGGCGGTGCGCGAACATCCCGAGTTGCTGCGTGAATACCTGGGCACCGTGGTGCCGCATACCGACAATTTCTTCGCCGCACTCAATGCCGCCGTGTTCACCGATGGCAGCTTCGTCTACATCCCCAAGGGCGTGCGCTGTCCGATGGAACTGAGCACCTATTTCCGCATCAATGCCCGCGACACCGGCCAGTTCGAACGCACCCTGATCATTGCCGAGGACGACAGTCACGTCTCCTACCTGGAAGGCTGCACGGCGCCGATGCGCGACGAAAACCAGCTTCATGCCGCGGTGGTCGAGCTTGTGGCGAAAGATCGCGCCGAGATCAAGTACTCGACCGTGCAGAACTGGTATCCGGGCGATGAGAACGGCGTCGGCGGCATCTACAACTTCGTCACCAAGCGCGGCGCCTGTCGCGGCGTGAAGTCGAAGATTTCCTGGACCCAGGTCGAGACCGGTTCGGCAATCACCTGGAAGTACCCAAGCTGCGTGCTGCAGGGCGACGACTCGGTTGGCGAGTTCTATTCGGTGGCCCTGACCCACCATCGCCAGCAGGCTGACACCGGCACCAAGATGATCCACCTAGGCAAGAACACCAAGAGCAAGATCATCGCCAAGGGGATTTCGGCGGGCCGAGGCCAGCAGACCTACCGCGGCCTGGTCAAGGTGCTGCCGACGGCGAACAACGCTCGCAACTACACCCAGTGCGATTCGCTGCTGATCGGCAAGCAATGCGGCGCGCACACCTTCCCCTACATCGAGGTGCGGCGCCATGACGCGATCGTCGAGCACGAGGCGACGACATCGAAGATTTCCGAAGACCAGCTCTTTTATTGCCGTGCCCGCGGCCTGGGTGAGGAAGATGCCATCTCGCTGATCGTCGACGGTTTCTGCCGAGAGGTGTTCAAGGAACTGCCGATGGAATTCGCCGTCGAGGCCAAGCGCCTGCTGGAAGTCTCGCTGGAAGGTTCGGTCGGCTGATCCGGGCGCGCGCTTGGCCGCGCCCCGCCACCACTTCCCAACCGCCTGTTGCGCCGCACGCTGAATTCGGCGTCGGCCACCGCACCCAAGACATGACATGGAACCTGCAATGCTGAAGATCGAAAATCTGCACGTGCGCATCGACGACAAGGCCATCCTCAATGGCGTCGACCTGACCATCAACGCCGGTGAAGTGCATGCCGTGATGGGCCCGAACGGCTCGGGCAAGAGCACCCTGGCGGCGATCCTGGCCGGCCGCGACGGCTACGAGGTGACCGAAGGCTCGGTAACTTTCCAGGGTGAAAACCTGCTGGAGCTGGACCCGGAAGAGCGTGCCGCGGCCGGCGTGTTTCTGGCTTTCCAGTACCCGGTCGAGATTCCCGGGGTCAACAACACCTACTTCCTGCGCTCGGCGCTGAACGCGCAGCGCAAGGCGCGCGGCGAGCCGGAGATCGATTCGGTGCAGTTCCTGCGCCTGGTGCGCGAGACGTTGAAGGTGCTGCACCTGCCCGATGAACTCCTGCACCGTGGCGTCAACAGCGGTTTTTCCGGCGGCGAGAAAAAGCGCAACGAGATCTTCCAGATGGCGGTGCTGGAACCGCGCCTGGCCATCATGGACGAGACCGATTCGGGTCTGGACATCGACGCCCTGCGCCAGGTCGCCGATGGCGTGAATGCCCTGCGTTCGCCCGATCGCGGCTTCCTGGTGATTACCCATTACCAGCGCCTGCTCGACTACATCACGCCCGACCGGGTGCATGTGCTCTCGGAAGGGCGCATCGTCGAATCCGGCGACAAGTCCCTGGCCAAGGAACTGGAAGCGCACGGTTACGGCTGGATCGCCGAGCGCAAGCTCGATGAGGCGGTGGCCTGATGGCAACGCCGATGCTGCAATCGCTGGCCACCACCCTGCCGGTGGCTGACAGCACCGGCTTGCCGGGCTGGTATCGCGAGCGCCAGCAACGGGCGCGCGAACGGGCGCTGGCCGCCGACTGGCCGCAACGCGGCAACGAGGCGTTCAAGTACACCTCGCTGTATGCCCTGGGCCAGCGCGCGCCGCGGCTCGCCGACCGGCCGCAGGGCGGCAGTGACGCCGCGCCATCGGGCGACAGCGCGGCGGGCACGGCGCTGCCCGGCGCCTGCTTTGTCGATGGTCACTGCGTCGGCATCGGTTCCGGCCACAGCCTGGACGGCGTCGAGCTTGATTCGCTGGCCCAGGCGCTGGCCCGGGACGATGAAAGCCTGCGCTTCGCCATCGCCGGCGAAGCCGACGACGAGCGCCTGTTTCCCAGCCTCAATACCGCCTTCGCCACCGACGGCGCCTGGCTGCGTGTCGCCGCCGGCACCCATGTCGAGCCCTGGCTGACCCTGGACTGCCGCGGCCGCAGCCACGATGACGACAGTGCCTGGCACCTGAGCCACCGCATCGACCTGGGCGAGGGTGCCCGGCTGTGTCTGATCATCGATGTCAGCGCGGCGCCGACCGCCTCGTTTGCCACCCTGGCCAGCCGCATTCGCCTGCAGGCCGACGCGCATCTGCACCTGGTCTGGCTCAATGCCGGCAGCGACCAGGCCAGCGTCTTCGCCAACACGCGCATCGACCTGGAAAGCCGGGCACGGCTGACCATGCAGGTACTCGATGCCGGCGCGGCGCCGTCGCGCCACGATCTGGCGATCGCCCTGCGTGGCGAGAACGCCCTGGCCGAACTGGGCGGTGCCTTCCTGCTGGCCGACAAGCGCCACGCCGACATGCAACTGGACATGCAGCACCTGGCCGGCGATGCCGACAGCGACACCCGCTGGCGGGTGATCGCCGACGATCGCAGCCGGGCGGTGTTCAACGGCTACATCACCGTCGCCCCCGGCGCCGACGGCACCGATGCCCAGCTCAGTTGCAAGAGCCTGCTGGGCTCGTCGCTGGCCGAGGTTGATGCCCAGCCGGCGCTGGAGATCCACGCCGAAGACGTCAAATGCGGCCATGGCGCCACCGTCGGCCAGCTCGACGAACAGGCGCTGTTCTACCTGCGCAGCCGCGGCATCGACGCGGCGCAGGCGCGCACCCTGCTGAAGCGGGCATTTGCCGTGGAAGCCTTCGCCGCTGCGCCGGAAACGCCGGCCGCGAGCCGGCTGGTGGCCGTGCTCGACAGGGAATCCGCATGACCGTCGCCAGTCCCTCGGCCCTGTCGTCACCGGCGATGGCAGGAAGTGGCCGCGACGACGCGCGCTGGCAGCGGATCCGCGAGGACTTCCCGGCTCTTGCGCGCCAGGTTCATGGCAAGCCGCTGGTCTATCTGGATAACGCCAACACCGGCCAGCGACCGCTGCCGGTGCTGGCGGCGATCGACCGTTACTACCGGCACAGCAACGCCAATGTCTCGCGCGCCGTGCATACCCTGGGCAGCGAGGCGACCGAAGCCTACGAGGGCGCCCGCGATGCCATGGCACGGTTCATCGCTGCCGGCAGCCGCAATGAGATTGTCTTTACCCGCGGCACCACCGAAGGCATCAACCTGGTCGCCCATAGCTGGGGCGGCCAGCACATCGGCGCCGGCGACACCGTGCTGCTGACGATGATGGAACACCACGCCAACATCGTGCCCTGGCAATTGCTGTGCGAGCGGGTCGGTGCGCGCATTGAAGTCGTGCCGATCCACGACAGCGGCGAACTGGACCTGGAGGCGGCCGAGCGCATGCTCACGCCGCAGGTGAAGCTGTTCGCGTTCACCCATGTTTCCAACGCCCTGGGTACGGTCAACCCGGTCGCGCGGCTGTGTGCGCTGGCGCGCGAGCGCGGCATCACCACCCTGGTCGACGGCTCCCAGGCGGCGCCGCACCTGCCGCTGGCGGTGACGGAGCTGGGCTGCGATTTCTACGTTCTCACCGGGCACAAGATGTTCGGCCCGACCGGCAGCGGCGTGCTCTGGGCGCGCCGCGAGACCCTGGCCGCGATGCCGCCGTTCATGGGCGGCGGCGAGATGATCCACGAGGTCAGCTTCAAGGGCACGCGCTTTGCCGATCCGCCGCACCGGTTCGAGGCCGGCACGCCGAACATTGCCGGCATCATCGGCATGGGCGCGGCGGCGCAGTATCTGGAAGGCATCGGCATGGCCGCGATCCAGCAGCGCGAGAACGCGCTCGGCGGCCATGCCCTGGAACGCCTGCAGTCGGTGCCCGGTCTGCGCCTGATTGGACAAGCGCGCGAGCGGGTGCCGGTGTTCTCGTTCGCCATCGATGGCATCCAGTCCTCGGACCTGGCGACGATGATCGACCTGGAAGGTGTGGCGGTGCGCTCCGGCCACCACTGCGCGCATCCGCTGATGCAGTTCTATGGCCTCAGCGCGACCTGCCGCGCCTCGCTGGCGTTCTACAACACCCCGGCCGAGATCGATGCCCTGATCGCGGCCATCGCCAAGGTGCGCGACCTGCTGGTCCGCTGATCCCTCCGTACGAGCCACCCGAGCCGGCAGCGCACGCGACCATGACCGCCGACAATTCCCGCTGGGCCGGCCGTGCCGACGCCGATGCCATCCTGGCCCTGGTGCAGTCGGCCTATCGCGGCGACGCCAGCCGCCGCGGCTGGACCACCGAGGCCGACTTCCTCGACGGAACCCGCATCGACCGAGACCATCTGCTGGCGCTGATGCCGGCTGCCGACAGCTCCGTTGGCGACCGCTTCCAGCAAGGCATCCTGTTGATCGAAGACGCCGAGGGCCTGGTCGGCTGCGCGCACCTGCACGCGACCGGTGGACGGGTCTGGTTCGGTCTGTTTGCCGTTGATCCAGCCCGGCAAGGGCAGGGCATGGGTGGCCGGCTCCTGCAAGCCGCCGAGGCGCGTGCGCGTGAGGATCTGCAGGCATCGGCCCTGGCTTTGCAGGTGATCTGGCTGCGCGACAGCCTGATCGCCTGGTACCAGCGCCGGGGCTATGCCGTCACCGGCGAGCAGATGCCGTTCCCCTACGGCGACGAGCGTTTCGGCATCCCGCGGCGTGACGACCTGCATTTCATCATTCTGGAAAAACCGCTGCAATGACGGCCGTCGCGGCAAGGCCGGCCCCAGACGGCGGCCACGACCGGCGACCGCCGGCAATCTTCCTGATGGGGCCGACCGCTGCCGGCAAGACCGGCCTGGCGATGGCTCTGGCCGAGCGTTTTCCGCTCGGTCTGGTCAGCGCCGATTCGGCCCAGGTCTACCGGCGCCTGGATATCGGCAGCGCCAAACCCGATGCCGCCACCCTGGCACGCCATCCCCATGCTCTGATCGATATTCGCGAGCCGCACGAGCCGTTTTCGGCCGGTGACTTCCGGGACGAAGCCTTGGCGGCGATGGCGCGGATCCAGGCGGCCGGCCGCATCCCGCTGGTGGTTGGTGGCACCGGGCTTTATTTCCGCGCCCTTGAGCGCGGCATGGGTAATCTGCCGGCGGCCAATGATGATCTGCGGGCCGAGTTGCAAGCCCAGGCGCTGGCTGAAGGCTGGCCGGCGATGCATGCCCGGCTGGCCGTGGTCGACCCGGCGGCGGCTGCGCGGATCCGTGTCGGCGACCGGCAGCGAATCCTGCGCGCGCTGGAAGTCTGGCATCTGACCGGCCGGCCGATCAGTGAATTGCAGCACGTCGGCGGCGACCGGCGCCTGCCCTGGCGGCTGCTCAAACTGCTGCTGCTGCCCGGTAACCGGGCGGTGCTCCATGAGCGCATCCAGACCCGCTTCCAGATGATGCTCGAAGCTGGTTTCCTCGATGAGGTCAAGCAGTTGCGCAGCGATTCCCGGCTGCGCCCGGACCTGCCGGCATTACGGGCCGTCGGCTACCGCCAAGCCTGGCAGTTCCTGGATGAAGGTGGTGATGACCTGGAGCGGTTGCGCCAGCGCGCCGTCGCCGCCACCCGGCAACTGGCCAAACGCCAGTTGACCTGGCTGCGCGGTGAGCACGATGCCTTCTCGCTCGATCCCCTGCGATCGGGGTTGATCGATGAGGCAGTGGCTCGGATTGCCGCCTTTCTTGGTACGCAGCATCGCTGACCAGGCCGCGCTCTGGGGACGCAGTGTGGCCTTGAGGCCAGCGCGATCCGGCCCGGAACAAGCTTCAGGGTGATCGGGAAAAGTGCTCTGAAAATCAAAGTCATGAGCGATGCTTGGCCAGCCAGCGCAGTCCCGACGAGCAATTTCATGTGACCGGGTTCACGTATACTTCGGCCGTCTGCCGGGTTTCGGGCGGCTACGGCCCGAATCGGGATGGAAAAACACGCGCTTTGAACAGGGTGGGCTGGCAGATTGGCGGCATGTCGCGCGCGCTGGCACTTGCACCGGACAAAATCGCCCCGAGTAATGGCAGTGTCAGGCGGGATGGCAGCCCGCTTGCCCGCAACCGGTTGGACAATCCTCAACAACAATAAAAACCTACTGAGTCATGCAGCACGCAGGTGGCCGGCGGCAGCGGCCAATGGAGCAGCCAGCGGCGGCCTTCCCGGCCAGCGCACCGTTGCATACCTGCCCGGGCAGTCAGTCAGAGGTTGCACAAGACGACCATCACAAGGAGAAAAATCATGTCGAAAGGCCAGACTTTGCAGGATCCGTTCCTCAATGCCTTGCGCAAGGAGCGCGTCCCAGTGGCGGTGTACCTGGTCAACGGCATCAAGCTCCAGGGCACGATCGAATCGTTTGACCAGTTCGTGGTCCTGCTGCGCAACCAGGTCAACCAGATGGTCTACAAGCACGCCATTTCCACCGTCGTGCCCTCGCGCAATGTGCGCATGACCGAAACCGGTCCGCTGGTCAGCGGCGGCGGTGATCACCCTGTGGCCGACCAGGGCAACGGTCCGGATTGAGCAGCTCCGGACCCGACCACGAACAGCCGACGCCAGCCGCCCCGGGGCTGGCCGCCGGCGATCCGTTCAGCCGTGCGGTCGAAGGCGAGCGGGGCATTGTCGTGGTGCCGTTCCAGGAACGTGGCGATGCCGAAGCCGACATCGCCGAGTTCGTGGAACTGGCCAATTCCGCCGGCGCGCTGATCATGGCCACTGTGTCGGCACGGATCCAGCGGCCGAGCCCGGCGACCTACATCGGTGCCGGCAAGGTTGAGGAAGTGGCGAGCCTGCGCCGGCTCCACGATGCCGATGTCGTCCTTGTCGACCATGGCCTGAGCCCGGTCCAGAAACGCAACCTGGAGCGGCACTGGCAGTGCCGGGTGGTCGACCGCACCAGCCTGATCCTGGACATCTTCGCCCAGCGGGCACGCAGCTTCGAAGGCAAGCTGCAGGTGGAACTGGCCCAGTTGCGGCATCTGTCGACGCGACTGGTCCGGGGCTGGACCCACCTGGACAGCCAGCGTGGTGGCGCCATCGGCCTGCGCGGGCCGGGTGAAACCCAGTTGGAAACCGACCGCCGCCTGCTCGCCGAGCGGGTCAAGATGCTGCGCCGGCGCCTGGAACAGGTGCAGGTACAGCGGCGCCAGTCCAGGCGCGCCCGCGACCGGGGAAAGGTGCCGACCGTGGCCCTGGTCGGCTACACCAATGCCGGGAAATCGACCCTGTTCAACCTGCTCACAGGTGCCGGCGTCTATGCCGCCGACCAGTTGTTCGCGACCCTGGATCCGACCCTGCGCAAGATTCCCAATCCGGCCGGTGGCACCCTGCTGCTGGCCGATACCGTCGGTTTCATCCGTGAACTGCCGCACGAGGTGGTCGCCGCGTTCCGGGCCACCCTGTCCGAAGCGCGCGAGGCCGACCTGCTGTTGCATGTGGTCGACAGCGCCGATCCGGAGCACGAGCAGCGCATCATCCAGGTCGACGCTGTCCTGGAAAGCATCGGCGCCGGCGACATTCCGCGCCTGCTGGTGATGAACAAGGCCGACCTGAGCGGGCGTGCGCCGCGCCGTGACGATATCGATGGCGGCAATCAGGCGCGCGTGTGGCTGTCGGCGGCCACCGGTGATGGCATTGATTTGCTGCTGGCGGCGATCGGCGATTTCTTCGCCAGCCGGCGCCAACGCTGCCGGCTGTTCGTGCCCCATGCCGAGGGCAACGTTCGTGCCGCCCTGTACCGGCAACAGGCGATCGAGGACGAGCAGGCGGGCGAGGATGGCTGGTGGCTGACCGTCAACGTGAGCACGGCCGAGGCCGGGCGCCTGCAGCAGATGGCGGCAACCGGCGGCTTGCGCATGGAAGCCCTGGATTGATCCCAAGTGGGCGGTGTCATCGCCGATGCCCTGCAAGCACGCGCCATGGGTCCATACGCGGGCCGGGCAGGCATTCGTGGCTGCCCGGCCCTGCAACAGCCCGGGGCCAATCAGGGGTTGGCGTGCAAGAGGCTGGTCGACTTCGTCTATAATCGCCGGTCAACTTGCGGCAGCCGCTGGCTGCCGAAATCGTGCCGGTCCCTGACCGGCCAGACAGTGTGGAGACCTTGATGGCCTGGAACGAGCCTGGCGGCAACAAGCGTGACCCCTGGTCCGGAGGCGGCCGGAATTCCGGCGGCGATGGACCGGATTTCGAACGCTGGCTGAAATCCCTCAGCGAGCGCATCAACCGGTTGTTTGGCGGCGGTCGTTCGCGTGGTGGCGGCGGCAGCCGTGGCACGGGCGGCGGTGCCGGTCCGGGTGCCGGCGGCATCCTGCTGATCGCGCTCGGCGCTTTGCTGCTCTGGTCGGCTTTCGACGCCTTCGTTGTCATCGAAGAGCGCGAGCGCGGTGTCATCATGCGCTTTGGCAAGTTCGACCGGCAGATGAATCCTGGCCTCAACTTCAAGTGGCCGCGTCCGATCGAGGAGCTGCGCCGGGTCGACTTCACCACCGTGCGTTCGGTCACCGAGCAGGCACGCATGCTGACCCGCGACGAGAACCTGGTGGTGCTCAAGTTCAACGTCCAGTTCCGGGTCGCCGATCCGATGCTGTACCAGTTCGCCACCCGCGATCCCGATGACGCCCTGCGCCAGACCGCCGAAAGCGCCGTGCGCCAGGTGGTCGGTGCCAACACCCTGGACGAGATCCTGATCGGCAACCGCGCCGCGCTGGTGATCCAGGTGCGCGATGTGCTGCAGACCACGCTCAACGACTACCGCACCGGCATCGAGGTCAACGACGTCAACTTCCAGGAAGTCGAACCGCCGCAGGAAGTGAAGGCCGCCTTCGACGATGCCATCTCCGCGCGTGAGGACAAGGAGCGGCTGATCCGCGCCTCGGAAGCCTACGCCAGCCGCGTGGTGCCCGAAGCACGTGGTGAGGCGGCACGCATCACCCTGGAATCGGAAGGTTACCGGGAAGCCACCATTGCCCGCGCCGAAGGTGAGGCCGCCCGCTTCACCCTGTTGCATGACGAGTACCGGCTGGCCCCGGAAGTGACCCGCCAGCGCCTGCTGCTGGAGACCATGGAAGACGTGCTGGCCAGAAACCCCAAGGTCATGATCGATGTCCGCGAGGGCAGCCAGTCGATGCTCTATCTGCCGCTTGACCAGATCCTCAAGGAACGCCAGCACAGCACGCCGGTAGAGCGCGGCGCCGTGGGTACCGGCACCAGCGGTGGTCAAGGCACGGGGCAGGGCGCCGGTGCTTCGGCCAGCGCCGGCAATTCACGCAGTAACACGGGCAGGGAGAGCCGTCGATGAGAACCGGATTGATGATCGCCGCAGCCATCGTGCTGCTGCTAGTGGCCAACAGCCTGTTCATGGTGCGTGAGTATGAGTCCGGCGCGCTGTTCCGCCTGGGCGCCATCACCCGTGCCGACATTGCACCGGGCCTGCATGTCAAGGTGCCTTTCATTGAAACGGTGCGCCGGTTCGATCGCCGCCTGCTGACCCTGGACGCGATGCCCGAGCGCTACCTGACCTCGGAAAAGAAGGACGTCAGCGTCGACTTCTTCGTCCGCTGGCGGATCGATGATGTCACCCGCTACTACCAGGCCACGGCCGGGATCGAGGACAACGCCCTGGCGCGCTTGAATCCGATCGTCAAGGAAGCGGTGCGCAACGAGCTCAACCAGCGCACGCTGGCCGAGGTGGTGGCCGACGTGCGCACCAACCTCACCGATGTCCTGCGCGAGAAGACCGACGAGGCTGCCCGCACCCTGGGCATCCAGGTGATCGATCTGCGCATCAAGCGCATCGAACTGCCCGAGGACAGCACGGTCATCGATTCGGTGTTCCAGCGCATGCGCGAGGAGCGTCGTCGGGTCGCCAACGAATTGCGCGCCGAGGGTCAGGAAGCGGCCGAGGAAGTAGAGGCCGATGCCGATCGCCAGCGCCATGTCATCCTGGCCAATGCCGAGCGCGATGCCCAGCGCCTGCGTGGTGAAGGTGATGCCCGCGCGGCCAACATCTACGCCGAGGCCTACCAGGCCGACAGCGAGTTCTACGGCTTCCACCGCAGCCTGCAGGCTTACCGGGAAACTTTCCGCAGCGGCAGTGATGTCATCGTCATCGACCCGGATTCAGAGTTCTTCCGTTACTTCGGCGAGACCGGTCGCGCCTCGCGCTGACCGGAGGCCGGGGCCATGATCGACCTCTGGGCGGCGCTGTGCCTGGTGCTGGTGCTGGAAGGCCTGCTGCTGTTCGTGGCGCCGCAGGCCTGGCAGGAGATGGCACATCGGATCCAGTCGCTGCCGCCGCGCAACCTGCGCATCGGTGGCGCGGTGATGATCGTCGTCGGTCTGGTTTGCCTGCAGTTGGTGCGCGGCGGCTGAAATCGCCGCCCGCGCCTTGTGGCACGCGGGGACGGTCGGCGCCGGCTAGCGCCCGGGCGGGTTGATTGGCATCAAGTCGCACTGGCAGCCGTCGGGCTTAAGGCTGATAATCGGACAAAGCCGGGTAACGCGCCCGGCTTTTGTCATGTCTGGAACTGATCGAACGGAGCGAGATGATGGCGCAGTCAGTGGTGGTGTTGGGCGCGCAGTGGGGCGACGAGGGCAAGGGCAAGATCGTCGACCTGCTGACCGAGAACATTGGTGCGGTGGTCCGCTTCCAGGGTGGCCACAATGCCGGCCATACCCTGGTCATCAACCAGACCAAGACCGTGCTGCACCTGATTCCTTCCGGCATCCTGCGTGAAGGCGCGCTGTGCCTGATCGGCAATGGCGTGGTGCTGTCGCCGGCCGCCCTGCGCAAGGAGATCGCGCAACTGGAGGACAGTGGCGTGGAAGTGCGCTCGCGGCTGAAGATCAGCCCGGCGACGCCGTTGATCATGCCCTATCACATTGCCCTGGATCAGGCCCGCGAGAAGGCCGCCGCCGGCAAGGCGATCGGCACCACCGGCCGTGGTATCGGCCCGGCCTACGAGGACAAGGTTGCGCGTCGAGGCATCCGTGTCGCCGACCTGCACTACCCAGAGCAACTGGCCGAGCAACTGCGCACGGCCCTGGATTACCACAACTTCGTCCTCACCCGGTACCTGGAAACCGACCCGGTCGACTACCAGCAGGTGCTCGACGAGGCGCTGGAGTTCGGTGATTACGTCGAACCGATGAAGTCCGATGTCGCCGGCATCCTCCACGACCTGCGCCGGCAGGGCAAACGCGTGCTGTTCGAAGGCGCGCAGGGTTCGCTGCTGGACATCGATCATGGCACCTATCCCTACGTCACCTCGTCCAATACCACGGTCGGCAGCGCCCTGGCCGGCACCGGAGTCGGCGCCGATGCCATCGACTATGTGCTCGGCATCGCCAAGGCCTACGCCACCCGCGTCGGCAGCGGTCCGTTCCCGACCGAGCTCGACGATGACATCGGCCAGCGCCTGCGCGACCGCGGCCAGGAATACGGTGCCACCACCGGCCGGCCGCGCCGCTGCGGCTGGATCGATATCGTTGCGCTGAAGCGGGCAGTGGCGATCAACGGCCTCAGCGGCCTGTGCATCACCAAGCTGGATGTGCTCGACGGCTTCGACCGGCTCAAGGTCTGCATTGCCTACGAATACCGCGACAAGCGCACCGAGTACGCGCCGCTGGATGCCGCCGGCTGGGACGAGTGCACGCCGGTGTACCTGGAGTTCCCGGGTTGGCAGGAATCCACGCACGGCATCACCCGCTGGGACCAGTTGCCGCCGGCCGCCCGCGCCTACCTGCGGGCCCTGGAAGAGCTGGCCGGTTGTCCGCTGGCGATGGTTTCGACCGGCCCGGAACGCGACGCCAACATCATCCTGCACGATCCCTTCGCCTGAAGTCCTGCCGGGTGCTCCGGTGAGCACAGTGCACAGGGCACAGGCCTCGGCGCCGGCGTCGGTCGGCAACGTCGGCGTCGGCTTCGATCTGCTCGGCCACGGTTTTGAAGGTCCCCGCGACCGCGTCGTGGCGACCCGACGCAGCACGCCGGGCGTGCGCATCATCGCCATCCACGGCGCCGACCAAGACCTGCCTACAGCGATCGACGAGAACACGGCGGGACGGGCGGTGCAGTCACTGCTGGCGGCACGGGCACCCACCCTGGGCATCGACCTGGAGCTGTTCAAGGGCATTCCGCTGGCCGCCGGCATGGGCGGCTCGGCGGCATCGGCCGTCGCTGCCGCGGCCGCCGCCAATGCCCTGCTGCCCGAGCCCTTGCCGCTGCCCGAGCTGTATCGCCACACGCTTGACGGCGAAGCGGTCGCCGCCGGTGCCCGAACCGGTGACAACGTCGGCTCGCAGTTGCTCGGCGGCCTTGTTCTGGCGACACCTGATCGCCTGATCCGCCTGGATGTGCCGGACGATCTGCATTGCGCCCTGGTCCGGCCGCACCTGCGCCTGGCCACGCGCCAGTCCCGCGCCGTCCTTGAGCAACCCTGGCCACTGGCCGACATCGTCAGCCAGACCACGGCACTGGCGCTGTTCCTGACCGGCTGCCAGCGCAGCGATTACATGCTGATCGCCGATGGGCTGCGCGATGTTCTGGTGGAACCGCGCCGGGCGCCGCTGATCCCCGGTTTTGCCCGGGTCAAACAGGCCGCGCTGGCGGCCGGTGCCCTGGGCGCCAGCATCAGCGGCGCCGGCCCCAGCGTTTTTGCCTGGTGCCGCGGCCAGGATGTGGCCAGGCGTGCAGCGGCTGCGATGGCCGATGGCTTTGCCGAAGTCGGCCTGCCGTGCAGCCAGTGGACGGCGCCGGTGGCCGGCGAGGGCGTCCGGCTGGAGCCGGCATGAGCGTGCGTGTCAGCAACCGTCCCAGATCAAGGAGCCTGGCCAATGACTGAGCGGCTTGATGCCTGGCTGGCCCGGATCGAGCAGGCCCATCCGCAGGTCATCGACCTGGGCCTGGAGCGTGTTGCCGAGGTCTGGCGGCGGCTGGGTTCGCCACGCCCGGCAGCGCGGGTGATCACCGTCGGCGGCACCAATGGCAAGGGGTCCACCGTCGCTTTTCTGGACGCCGCGGCGCGCGCCGGCGGCCTGCGCACCGGCACCTACACCTCGCCGCACCTGCTGCGTTACAACGAGCGCATCACCCTGGCCGGACATCAGGCCGCGGATGGCGAGATCATCGCCGCCTTCGAGCGGATCGAGGCGCAGCGCGATGGCGTGCGCCTGACCTGGTTCGAGTTCGGCACCCTTTCCGCCTTGTTGGTGTTGGCCGATGCCGGGCTGGATCTGGCCATCCTCGAAGTCGGGCTGGGCGGGCGCCTGGATGCAGTCAACATCATCGATGCCGACATCAGCATCGTGACCACGGTGGCGCTGGATCATGGCCAGTGGCTGGGCCCTGACCGGGCCTCGGTCGGCCGGGAAAAGGCCGGCATCGCCCGGGCCGGCCGGCCTCTGGTCGTTGGCGAGCGACAGGCCGAGCCGGCGCTGTTGTCGAGCGCGCAAACCCTGGGCGCCCGGGTGTTCAGACTGGGCCGGGAATTCGACTGGTTCGTGGACGGGCAGGGACGTAGCTTCCGCCATGGCGATCAGCCGCTGCTGCGCCTGCCCGAAACACTGCCATTGCCCGCGCCCTGCCAGTGGGACAACGCCGCGACCGCCCTGGCCGCGCTGTCGATCCTGTCGTCGCTGCCGGCGCCGGCCGGTGCTGGCCAAAGACCGAAGGCAGCGCCAAGACTGGATTTGACTGCGGCCGCCGCCGGGCTCGCCCAGACACGCCTGTCCGGCCGCCTGCAGCAACTGGCCAGCAATCCGGATACATGGCTGGATATCGGCCACAACTCGCAGGCGGCGCAGATGCTGGCCGAATGGCTTCAGGGCCTGCCGCCGGCGCGCACCGAGGTGGTGTTTTCGGCGCTGGAGGACAAGGATCTGGCCGGCATCGTTGCGCCGTTGCTGCCGCTGGTGGCACGCTGGCATCTGGCCGGGCTGGACCAGGTGACGCCACGCGGGCTCAGCGCGGCGGAATTGAGTCGCCGGCTGGCGCCTTTGATCGGGCCGGAACGCTGCCGCTGCCATGCCTCCTTCGCCGATGCCCTGAGCGCTGCGCGCCAAGGTGCCGGAGCGGCCGGCCGGGTGCTCGCCTATGGTTCCTTCTTCACCGCTGCCGAGGTGCTCCGGGCGGGAGCATGAACCGTTGGCATCGATTGCCCGGCCGGTCGCTGCATGCCGCCCGGCGGGCCGCCCTTGCCGGGATATACTTGCCGCCATGGATCCGACCCTGAGAAACCGCCTGATTGGCGCCTCCGTCCTGATCGTCGCCGCGGCGATCGTCCTGCCCATCCTGCTCAGCAGCGACCCGCCGGTACAGCAAGCCAGCCAGACGCGGCCGCTGGACATTCCACCGGCACCGGATCCGGACATGCGCCGGACCGTGCTGCCCCTGGCCGCCGAAGTTGCCGAAGCCGACCGCGTCGCGCCGGTCGACATCACGACCGGCCGCACCGACGGCAGCCAGACCAGCGCTGCTGCCGGAACACCCGAACCGGCCCCGCCGGCGGCATCCGCCACGACGCCAGCGCCGCCAGCTTCAGACACGGCCAGCACCGCGACACCGCCGCCGGCAGCCAGTACCCCAGTCTCAACACCCGCTACTGCACCGGTGGCCACCAGTGACGATGGCCGCTTCTGGGTCAGCCTGGGCGGTTACGGCCAGGCCGCCAATGCCGATCGCGTAGTCCGCGCGGCGCAAGGCGCCGGCTTCCAGGTGCAACGTGAAAGCGCCGGCAACCTGACCCGCCTGCGCACCGGTCCCTATGCGACCCGGGCCCAGGCCGAGCAGGCGCGGCAGCGGCTGATTAGCGCCGTGCCCGATGCCCGTCCGGAAGTGATCGAACTGGCGCGTACGGCCGACACCGGTGCACCCGAGCAGGATGCCGCCAGCAGTCGTTCCGGCGCCTGGGCGGTGCAGGTCGGTGCCTTCGGCGAGCAGGCCAATGCCCGCCAGCTCAGTGAACGCTTGCGCCAAGCCGGCTTCCCGGCCTTTGTCGAGGCCCGCGGCGACGCCCATGTTGTTCGGGTCGGCCCCTATGTGCGCCGCACCGAGGCCGAAAGCCAACGCCAGCGCCTGCGCAGCGGCCAGGATCTGGCCGACGCCCTGATCGTCGCGCACGCGGACTGATCCGGCTGGCCGCACCATGACCGTCGCCGATTGGGTCATCGTTGCCATCATCGGCCTGTCGGTGCTGATCGGCGTGTGGCGTGGCCTTATCCGCGAGGCGATGTCGCTGGTCGTGTGGCTGGCGGCGATCGTCGCGGCGATGCTGTTCGGCCATCAGGTGGCGACGCTGTTCGAGGCCTGGATCGAGTTGCCATCGGCACGGATCGCGCTCGGCCATGTTTCGGTGTTCCTGCTGGTGCTGATCGTCGGCAGCCTGCTCACCTGGGCCGTCGGCCAGGCGGTGCGCAGCTCCGGCCTGAGCGGTACCGACCGGCTGTTTGGCTTGGGTTTCGGCCTGCTGCGCGGTATCGCGATCATCGCCGCCCTGGTCCTCGTGCTGGGCTATACGCCGCTGCCGCAGGATCCCTGGTGGCGCCAGTCGCAATTGATTCCACGCTTCGAACCGGCGGCGCAGTGGCTGCGCGAGCAACTGCCGCAGACTGCGCAGATGTTGCAGGAGCTGCGGTCCGAGCCGGTGCAGCCCGATCCCGGCAACGAACTTCCGGCAGCGGCAACGCCGCCGGAATCCAACTGATCACCCAACTAGGGAATAGCGCCATGTGCGGCATCATCGGAATCGTCGGCAAATCGGATGTTGCCGGTGCCCTCTACGACGGCCTGACCGTCCTCCAGCATCGTGGCCAGGACGCGGCCGGCATCGCCACCGTCGACGGCCGTCGCCTGCGTCTGCACAAGGGCAACGGCCTGGTGCGTGACGTGTTCACCGACCAGGCGATGGCCCAGCTCACCGGCAGCGCAGGCATCGGCCATTGCCGCTATCCCACCGCCGGCAGCGAAGAAGTCGACGAGGCGCAGCCGTTCTACGTCAACTCGCCCTACGGCATCGCCCTGGGTCACAACGGCAACCTGACCAATACCGATGCCATCCGCGCCCAGTTGTTCGCCGAGGACCGGCGCCACATCAATACCGGTTCGGATTCGGAAGTGCTGCTCAACGTGTTCGCGCATGAGCTGGCAATCCAGGATCGGCTGCAGCTTGCGCCGGAAAACATCTTCAAGGCCGTGGGCGCCGTCCACGCCCGCTGCAAGGGCGGCTATGCCGCGGTCGCCCTGGTGCTGGGCTACGGCCTGGTCGCGTTCCGCGATCCCAATGGCATCCGGCCGCTGGTGCTGGGCCAGCGCTGGACCGCGCAGGGCATGGAGTATGCGGTGGCCTCGGAAAGCGTGGCCCTGGACATCCTCGGCTTCAAGTTGCTGCGCGACATCGCTCCGGGCGAGGCGGTGCTGATCACGCTCGATGGCCAGTTGCACCAACGGGTCTGCGCCGACGCCGGTCTGGCGCCGTGCCTGTTCGAGTTCGTCTATCTGGCGCGGCCGGATTCGATCATCGAGGGCATTTCGGTCTACCAGGCGCGGGTGCGCATGGGCCAGCGCCTGGCCGAACGCATCCTCAAGCTGCGGCCCGAACACGATATCGAGGTGGTGATGCCAATCCCGGACACCTCGCGCAGCGCCGCGCTGGCCCTGGCGCAGCGCCTGGACGTGCCGTTCCGCGAGGGCTTCGTCAAGAACCGCTATATCGGCCGCACCTTCATCATGCCCGGGCAGGGTGAGCGGGCGAAATCGGTGCGCCGCAAGCTCAATGCCATCAGCCAGGAGTTCAAGGACAAGGTGGTGCTGCTGGTGGACGATTCGATCATTCGCGGCACCACTTCCAAGCAGATCATCCAGATGGCCCGCGATGCCGGGGCGCGCAAGGTCTACTTTGCTTCCGCCGCGCCGCCGGTGCGGCACCCGAACATCTATGGCATCGACATGCCCTCGGTGCGCGAGCTGGTCGCGCACGACCGGCGCAAGAAGGAAGTGCAGACCCTGCTCGGCGCCGACTGGCTGATCTACCAGACCCTGGAAGATCTGATCGAGACCGTGCGCGTTGACCGCCCGGACATCGAGCAATGGGACGACTCCTGCTTCTCCGGCGAGTATGTCACCGGCATCGCTGCCGATTACCTGCGCGAGCTGGAACTGACGCGCTCGGACGAGGCCAAGCTGGCCCGGCGCCAGATCGGCGTCGGCTGAGCGCCGCGCTCGCGCGCCAACGCCGGGATGCGACCCGGCGCACGGTTGCTCCGGCCCGGCGTTGGCATACTTGTCCGCCGTCCGGCAAAGCGATCACTGGCCGCTGCTGGGCCTGGCAGTGGCGATGGCGCCGCAGACGCGATCGAAGTCCCGTTGCGGATGCATCCGGGTGCCGACGCGGATATCCTCACCCATCCCCTGTTTTCGTCGTGACTTCATGCCTTTATCGGACCCCAGCGGCCTGAGCCATCCACGCCACGACGGTACCGGCCTCCCGGATCGTGCGCCCCTGCGTGCTGGCGGAACCGGAGCGAAGCGGCGGCCAAGGGACTGCTGGTGGCTGCTGCCTTGCCGGCCCGTCGCCGGCTCCGAAGACAGTCGCCAACAGCCGTGAACGTGCGTTCCCAGTCCACGGCTTCGCCCAGCCGGGCGAGGTGGATCGCCTTTGGCCTGCTGTCATTGGCCGGGCTCTGGCTGGTCTTGTTTTTGGCGGTGCCGCTGACGCCGGGCCTGCCGTGGTCGCCGGCACACACGCTGAACTGGCAGGGCAAGGATTTCAACCTGGTCATCGGTCGCGGCGGTGAAAGCGGCAACGCCCTGCGCGTTGAGGGCATGCGCCCGTCCGAGGGCGCGGTGCAGACCCTGTTCATCCGTGATGTCGATACCGCCCGCTATCCGATCCTGCATTACCGCTTTGCCGATTATCCGGGCACCCTGGAGCTGTCGCTGTTCTTTCGCCGCGCCGGCGAGGGCGAGGACATCCAGATCATGACCGTGCCGACGCCTGGCACCGGTGCCGCCACCCTCAATCTGGCCGCGCTGGAATCATGGCGCGACCAGGTCGTGGAAATCGGTTTCGCCCAGTTCCCCGACGCGGTCGCGGTGCCGGCGGCGCAGGCCTTCAAGCCGTTCTCCCTGGTCGAAGTCAAGCTTGCGTCGCCATCGCTCAGCGGCCTGTTGCGGGCGCGCTGGCAGGGCTGGTTCAGCGGCGGCAACTGGACTTACCGCTCACTCAACGCGCAAGGCCCGGACATCGAGGTGCGGCAGGGTCCGCCGCTGCCGCTGTTGCTGGCCGGCCTGGGCGCGGGCGTCATCCTGCTCGGCGTGCTCCTGCTGCATTGGCGCGGCCCGCGCCTGGTTCGCGCCGTGCTGCTGGCGTCCTTGGCCGCCTGGCTGGTGCTCGACCTGCGCTGGCTGACCATCCTCAACCAGCGGCATGCCAGCACGCAGTTGGCCTATGACGGGTTGTCCCTGCCCGAACGCATGCAGCGGCCGCCCGATCACACCCTGGTCGCCGCGGCTGGCCAGGTGACGCGGGCGCTGGCGTCGATCCAGCCACCACCGAAGCTGGTGGTGATGGCGGCCACGGCCCACGATCGCGGCCGCCTGATGTATCACCTGCGGCCACTCAACGCCGGGCCGATGGATCTGGTCGGTTACGGCGAAGCCGGTGTCCACGAGGGAGTTTTCGTGCTCCTCTACGGCGTTGACGAACCTGCATTCGACGCCGGCAGTGGTCTGTTGGCGTTGCCGGCCGGCGCGGTGCCGGCCAGCGCCGTGCTGGAGCGCGCGCCGCTGCGTCTTTATCGGCTGGGAGCAAGGCCATGATCAGCCTGCTCGCCGCATTGGCCATTGCCCTGGTGCTGGGTGTGTCGTTGTGGCTGTGCCTGGTCGGCAAGCCGCACAACTGGCCCGAACGCCTGGCTGCCTTGGGCGGCGGCACTCTGCTCGGCCTGGCGGCCTGTGGTCTGAGCGTGCGCCTGCCTTCGTGGCTGGGCTGGCAGGCCTTGCCCGATCACGTCTGGCTGTGGCCGCTGCTGCCGGCGCTGATTGTCGCCGGCCTGGCCTGGCGCACCTGCCGGCGTGCCCCGGCCATCGGGCCGACACGGCTGCTGGAACCGGCATTGACCACCGGCCAGATCACCCTGCTGTCCCTGCTTTTGCTGCTGGTGCTGGCGCGCAGCCTGATCGGCATCGATGAGGCCTGGCTGCGGCCGCTGTTCGGCTGGGATGCCTGGCTGGCCTGGAGCAACAAGGCGCGCACCTGGGCATTGGCCGGCCAGGCCTTGCCGTTTGTCGATCCCGCCACCTGGTGGGCCAGCGGTGACCAGGTGCGCACGGCCTATGCCTGGGCCTATCCGGAACTGCTGGCGTGGATCCAGGTCTGGCTCGCCAGTGCCGCCGGCGGCTGGTACGAGGGCGCGGTCAATCTGGCCTGGCCGGTGCTCTGGCTGGCGCTGTTGCTGGGCAGCTATGGCCTGTGGCGCGGCCTGGGCGTAACGCCGTTCGCGGCCATGCTCGGGGTTTATGCCCTGGCGTCCTTGCCCCTGCTGCAGGTGCATTCGATCCTGGCCGGCTATGGCGACCTGTGGCTGGCGACGGCGCTGGCCTTCGGCCTGCTGGCCTGGCTGCGCTGGCGGGAAACCGGCGAGCGCCGCCAGTTGCTGCTGGCTTTGGTGATGGCCGGCCTGCTGCCCCTGCTCAAGCACGAGGGCACGATCTGGGCGCTGGGCCTGGCGGGATTGGTGCTGTGGACCCTGCTGGCGCGCTGGCCGCGGCCCTACCGGGCGCTGGTGGTGCTGGCGGCCATGGCGATGGTGCTGCTGGCGTCCTGGCTGCTGGACCTGGCCTGGTTCGAGACCCTGACCACCCTGTTCGCCACCAGCGGCTCGGCGCCCTCGGAGAGTGTCGCCGCCGCCATTCTCAGCGGCATGTACACGCAGGAGAACTGGCACCTGCTCTGGTATCTGGCGCCAGTGATCCTGGTCTGGCGCTGGCGACTGTTGCTGGATTATCCGGGCCTGGCCGGGCTGCTGCTGTACCTGCTCGGCGGCCTGATCCTGATATGGGTGCTGTTCCTGTGCAGCGGTGCCGGCATCTGGGCCCAGACCTATACCGCGATCAACCGGATCGTGTTGCAACTTGTCCCTGGCATCGTGTCTTTGCTGGTGCTGCTGGCCGGCCGCGTGCCACCGGCCACGGTTGTGCAACCGTCGGGCGTCGCCGGCACGGCTCAGCCGTTGGCCAGCTCGCGGTAGATGCCGGCCATGCCTCGGGCCACCGAGGCGATGTCATAACGCTGGCGGAAGCGTTCGCGTCCCTGCCTGGCCAGCCGTTGCCGCAATGCCGGATCATCGCGAAGCCGGGCCAGCGCCTGCCTGAGTGCCGCGACATCGCCGGGTGGCACCAGCAGGCCGGCGGCGTCCTCGCCGATTGCATCGGTTTCCTGCCCGGATGCGGATCCGGGCCGGGTTTCGCCTTCGTCTTCGCCTGATAGCGCGGCTGGTGGCGGCTTGGCGTTGACGCCCTGCGCGATGCCGCCGACCACTTCGGCCATGCCGCTGCCCGGCACCGTCGTGGCGATCGTGGCGACGCCGGCGCGCATTGCTTCCAGCAGCACCAGGCCAAAGGCTTCGCTGCGCTCGATCGAAGGCAGGCACAGCACATCGGCGGCAGCGTAGGCGCGCGCCAACTCCTCGTCATCCAGCCGACCGGCCAGCCGGATCCGCTGCGCCAGGCCCAGAATCTCAATCCGCGCCTTCAAGGCGGGCAGTTGGTCTCCGTCGCCAACCAGGACAGCGGCGACATCAGGAAGATCAGAAAGGGCTTCAACAAGATTGTTCAAGCCTTTGTAATAGCTGAATCGTCCCACGAAAAGAACACGCAAGCGGCACGTCTCCGGCCATAAGCCGGCAAGCGGCTGGCCCGTTGCAGCCCGGTCGGGCAGGCCCAAGGGCACCACGCGAACCTTGCCGGCAAAGGTCGCCAGCGCCTTGCTTGACCCGGCATAGGCCTGGCTGGTGGCGACAATGACCGCGGCCCGGCGCAGAACGGCGCGCTCCAGCGGCTGATACAGACGATAGAAAAGGCGCAACCGCCAATCCAGCGCATCCTCGGGCACGTCGGCATGCCAATGCACCAGCCAGGGCAGGCGCCGCGCCGAAGGCGAGAGCAGGGCCCAGAATGCCGACGGGTTGGGCAGGTGCAGGTGCAACACCTGCGGCCGCCAGCGCGCCAGCAGCCTCGACAGCCAGCAGGGCCATGCCGGGCTGATCGGGGTGAAGGCCATGCGTGCCCAGACGCCGGCACGCACAACCAGGCCCGTGGCCTGACGATGCACCCGGCTGCGGCGCCGGCCGGCATCGGCGTGGACCAGGGCGGCACTGGCGATGCCGCAATCGGACAGGGCCGGCATCAACTCATCGACAAAGCGTTCCATGCCGCCCGGATGCGGCGGCAGGTGCTTGCCCAGGTGCAGTACGCGCAGGGCGCGGTCCGAGGCCACCGGTTCAGTCCGGGTCGTCGTGCGACGCCGGCGGCAGCGCTTCGCCACGCTTGAGCCGTTCCAGTTCGTTTTCCAGGATCGCCAGCTTCTGGCTCAGCCGGCGCAGCGAGCGTTCCTGCTGCGAGCGCTCCAGGTCGCCGACCAGGCTCTTCAACAGCAGGGCCGCGATCGCCAGCATGCTGACCAGGATCGGCGGGTAGTAGATGCCCACCAGTTGGCTTGCCCAGTCGATGCTGCGCGGCCAGATCGAGACCACGATGATCACCGCCGCCAGCGCCAGCCAGCCGGCGGCGTAGGGGCCGTGCAGGTGGTTGCGCCGGACCAGATAGAAGATCGCGCCGGCCAGGGCCAGGCCGACAATCAGGGGCAGGGGAGACAGGCTCAGGTTCATGTCGATGTCATCTCCGTTTCCGCAGGCGGGGCGGAACGGCCGACCTGGGCCAGACACAATACGGTGGTATGGATCATGTAGCGGGTGACGCTGAGCCAACTTGAAAACACCCGCGACTTGCCCACCTCGCGCTCACTCATCGCCACCGGCAGTTCGTCGATGCGCATGTCCTGCGCCGCCAGCAACAGCAGCACGCCGATGTCCTGGTAGTCCAGCAGGCTGGCCTCGCGCTGCACCAGCAGTTCCAGCGCCGGCTCGCCATAGGCGCGCAGGCCGGAGGTGACATCGACCACGCGCAGCCCGGTGAGCAGCCGGAAATAGGCCCAGGCGATGCGTTTGGCCACGCTCAGGCGTTGCGGGCAGGTGCCGATCACCACGTCGCTGTCGGCCAGGGCGGCGCAAAGATCGACCAGGGCCGAGACCGGATGCTGGCCATCGGCATCGATGGTGACGACCTGCCGGTAGCCGTGGCGGCGGGCGTAACGCAGGCCGGCCTGGATGGCACACCAGGCACCCAGCCGGATCGGCAGTGCCAGCACGCGCGCGCCAGCGGCCTCGGCTTGCGCCACGGTGTCATCCTCGCTGGCATCGCTGACCACGAGCACCGGCGAGCCGGTCGCCTCGCGTGCCCCGGCCACGACCTTGGCCACGGTGGCGGCTTCGTTGAAGGCGGGGATGACGATCAGGCAATCGGATGGGTGCACGGTCAGCCCTGAGTTGGCCGCTGCCGGCGCCAGCAAGCGCGCTGGCCAGCGCAGTCAGCAAGGTTGCGACCGACCGGCAGATCGGTCGAGGGCGCCAGCGCCGGGCGCGGCCCAGGGTTCCCGGGCAATGTCTGCAAGTTCATGCTGGCCGGCCCCGCTGTCGGCTACGGTGAACCCGGCATTGTCCCGGCCGGCCAGTCGGGGTGTCAAACCGCTGCCGGCCGGTTTCCGCGTAACGGGGCGCAGGACTCGGCCAGCATCTGCGCTCGGCCCTGTCGGCAGGTTCCGGCGCTTACGCGGCCGGCGGCGTGCAGCGGCGCAGCTCGTCGGGGCCGGTGCGCGGGCGGCCGGCATTGTTGATCACCACCGAGCGGGCGCGGTCCGAACCACGCTGATCGCACAGGGTCAGGCGCAGGTTGCTGCCGGCAGCGCTGCCGTCGCTGCGATAGACCAGTTGCGGCCGGCCGATACTGCTGGTGGCGGTCAGGCCCGGACGCAAGGGGCCGGCCACGCTCAGTACCGGCTCGCCGGCGTCCAGCCGACGGTTGCGGTTGTCGTCCTGGTACAGCAACCAGCCGTGTTCCCAGGCCAGGCCGCCAGTGCAGGTGGCGCCGTCGCGGCTGGGGCAGGCGATGACCTGGCTGACATGGCTGACGGCATGGGAGCGGGCCAGGTTGAAGCTACCCACGTAGGCATTCAATGCGCTGACCTGTTGCTGGTGCAGCATCAGGTTCTTCATGCTCGGCACGGCGGTGCCGGCGAGGATGGCGGCGACCGCCAGCACGGTCATCAGTTCGATGAGGGTCAGGCCGGTCTGGCGCGGGGCAGGGACGGGGCTGTTCATGGCGGGCTACCGGGTTGGCTGAAGGTGCAGCCACGATAGGCAGCCAGCCGTTCAGGGCCCATCGGGCTGCCCCTTGCCGATATGTAGGAAAATGCCGGCAATGACTTCCGACTCTCCCGAACGCTTCCAGCTTGCCGCCCCGTTTGCGCCAGCCGGCGACCAACCCGCCGCCATCGCCGCCCTGATTGATGGCTTCCAGGCCGGCCTGGCCCATCAGACCCTGCTTGGTGTCACTGGCTCGGGCAAGACCTTCACCATCGCCAACGTGATCCAGGCGGTGCAGCGGCCGACCCTGGTGATGGCGCCGAACAAGACCCTGGCCGCCCAGCTTTATGGCGAGTTCCGCGAGTTCTTCCCGGACAACGCCGTCGAGTATTTCGTCAGCTACTACGACTACTACCAGCCTGAAGCCTATGTGCCTTCATCCGATACCTATATCGAGAAGGACAGCAGCATCAACGAGCACATCGAGCAGATGCGGCTGTCGGCGACCAAGGCGTTGTTGACCCGGCCCGACGCGATCATCGTCGCCACGGTCTCGGCGATCTACGGCCTGGGCAGCCCCGAGGAGTACTACAAGATGGTGCTGCACTTGGTCCGCGGCGAGCGCATCGACCAGCGCGAGCTGCTGCGCCGCCTGACCGAGCTGCAGTACACCCGCAACGACCACGAGCTGCGCCGCGCCTGCTACCGGGTGCGGGGCGAGGTGATCGACGTGTTTCCGGCCGAGAACGAAGCCGAAGCGCTGCGCATCGAGCTGTTCGACGGCGAGATCGAAAACCTGGCCCTGTTCGACCCGCTCACCGGCGAAGTGCAGCGGCGCGTGCCGCGCTTCACCATCTATCCCAAGTCGCATTACGTCACCAGCCGGCGCACCGTGCTGGAAGCCATCGAGACGATCAAGACCGAACTGGCCGAGCGCCTGGAGGTGCTGACCCGCGCCGGCAAGCTGGTCGAAGCCCAGCGCCTGGGCCAGCGCACCCAGTTCGACCTGGAGATGATGGCCGAGATCGGCTACTGCAGCGGCATCGAAAACTACTCCCGGCACCTGACCGGCGGCATGCCCGGCGCGCCGCCGCCGACGCTGTTCGATTACCTGCCTGCCGACGCGCTGCTGGTGCTGGACGAATCGCACGTCACCGTTCCGCAGATCGGCGCCATGTACAAGGGCGACCGCTCGCGCAAGGAGACCCTGGTCGAATTCGGCTTCCGTCTGCCATCGGCGCTGGACAACCGGCCGCTGAAGTTCGAGGAATTCGAGCTGCGCGCGCCGCGCACAATCCATGTTTCGGCCACGCCCGGCAAGTACGAGCTGGAACATTCCGGCGACGCCATCGTCGAGCAGGTGGTGCGGCCCACCGGTCTGGTCGATCCGGAAGTGGAAGTGCGCCCGGCCGGCACCCAGGTCGACGATGTGCTGGGTGAAATCAAGGCACGGGTTGCCCTGGGTGATCGCGTGCTGATCACCACCTTGACCAAGCGCATGGCCGAAAACCTCACCGAATACCTGGCCGAGAACGGTCAGTGCGTTCGCTATCTGCATTCGGACATCGATACCGTCGAGCGTGTCGAAATCCTGCGCGACCTGCGCCTGGGCGCCTTCGATGTGCTGGTCGGCATCAACCTGCTGCGCGAAGGCCTGGACATGCCGGAAGTGTCCCTGGTGGCGATCCTGGATGCCGACAAGGAAGGCTTCCTGCGTTCGGCCGGCTCCCTGATCCAGACCATCGGCCGGGCGGCGCGCAACATCCGCGGCAAGGCGATCCTGTACGCCGATCGCATTACCCGCTCGATGGAAGCGGCGATCGGCGAGACTGACCGTCGGCGCGCCAAACAGGTCGCCTGGAACCACGAGCACGGCATCACGCCGCAGACGATCAGCAAGAAGATCGCCGACATCATGGAAGGCGCGCGCGATGACACCCGCGCCGGCAAGACCGGGCGCCATGTCAAGCGCTTCGATGTCGTCGCCGACGAGGGCGCGGACTACCGGGCGATGGCGCCATCGGAGCTGGCCGGCGAGCTGAAGAAGCTCGAAGCGCAAATGTTCAAGCACGCTCAGGACCTGGAGTTTGAACAAGCCGCGCAGGTCCGCGACCGGATGCAGAAGATCAAGAGCGCCAGCCTGATCGGCTGAGTAGCGGCGCAGAGCCTGGCTCGGTTTCCATGTTGACTTGTTGTTCGCAGTTATGTACTAGCGGCTTCGTACGACATGCGCTATGGTTGGCTTGCGTGGTGGAACGTAGGGCCGGTCCGGAGTCGCGGCCTCTTCGCAGCCTTTGCCGAGACATCAAGCCGAGCTACAACCCGATCGGCGCAATCTCGCCGGGTGAAACTACGTGACATGTCGTATTGGCTGTGGCAAGGTGCCCCACAGCCGCGACCAGTTTTTTGGCGCCGCTTCCTTACCTTCTCCAGGATATTGATATGAAACAATTTGTTCTTCCCATCCTGCTGGCCTTGCCGCTTTCTTTTTCTGTCCATGCGGCAGAGAAGGAGACCGAGCTGGAAGCCACCATCGTCGAGGAAAGCGAGCAGGAAGCGGCGCAGGCCGCCGCCGCCCGCATGGCCGAAATCCGCAATTGCGCCACGGCCGCCGGCAGCCGCCTGCGTGGCAACCGCGTTTGCCGGGGATCGGGCAGCATCTCCCGCGAGGACATGATGAACCAGGGCTCGTTCAGCAATGAGGTCATCGGCGGCGCATCACAGCGCGATTTCTGACCGCAGGTCAGCCGATGATTTTGACGGCCCGCCCACGCGGGCCGTCGTTGTTTGGGGAAGCAGCCACCCAGGCGCTGGCCCTCCGGCGCTGGCGCATCGCGGGCTGCCATCCCGTCGCGCCGGCTGTCGCATCCAGTGAGACGGGTCTCTGCCACTATCTGGCAATGACCACAACACGCCCCCAGCCCGTTCCGCCGACCCGCCGGCAACGCTTCCGCGGCTGCCTGCTCGCCGGTGCCATTGGCGATGCCCTGGGTGCGCCAGTGGAATTTTTCAGCCTGGACCAGATCCACGCCCATTTCGGTCCCGATGGCATCACCGGTCTGGTACCAGCCTACGGCCGGGTCGGCGCGATCACCGACGATACCCAGATGACCCTGTTCACCGCCGAGGGCCTGTTGCGTGCCTTCGTGCGCCATGCCAACCGTGGCATTGCCAGCTATCCCGATGTCGTCGCCGGCGCCTACCTGCGTTGGCTGCGGAGCCAGGATGAAAACCCGGACGCCATCGAAGAAGCCGACGGCTGGCTGATCGGCCATCGGCCACTGCATCAGTGCCGGGCGCCGGGCAACACCTGCCTGTCGGCATTGCAGGAGATGCAGGCGGCCAGGTGCGGAGGCCGGTCGGCCAACAACAACAGCAAGGGCTGCGGCGGCGTCATGCGCGTGGCGCCGGTCGGGCTGTTCGCATCGCACTGGCACGACCACGCCAAGGCCTTTGATCTGGCATGCGAACTGGCCGCGTTGACGCACGGGCATCCAACCGGCCAGTTGCCCGCTGGCGTGCTGGCATCGCTGGTGCACGACCTGTCGCTGGGCCATGGCCTGGGCACGGCGCTGGATCGGGCAATGGCCGTGCTGGCCAAACGCGACGACGCCGATGCAACCATCACCGCGCTGGGCAATGCCCGCTCACTGGCCGCCGAAACCATCCGCGGCAACTGCGCACGCAGGCAAGCACTGAGCCGGCTGGGTGAAGGCTGGATCGCCGAAGAGGCCCTGGCCATGTCGGTGTATTGCGCCCTGGTCGCCAACGACCTGCGCGACGGCCTGATCCTGGCCGTCAACCACGACGGCGATTCCGATTCCACCGGCGCGATCACCGGCAACCTGCTCGGCGCCCTGTGGGGCGAGGCCGCGATCCCCGCACACTGGCGTGAACAGGTCGAGCTGGCCGAGGTGATCGCCGAAATCGCCGATGACCTGCACGACTGCCGTGACTGGAAAATCGGCGACAGCGCGGAGGATCCGGACTTCGATCGGCCTATCTGGAACAAGTATCCGGGTTGCTGAGATTCAACTGCACGGCTTTTGGTTGCCGCAGCGGTTGCTCTGAATATCGGGTCAGTCGCCAATATCAGTGCCGCCTGCGGCAGCCGGATGCGCGCGAGGACAGTGTGGATCGGCGATGTTCCGCATCTGTATGAACGGGTTGTTGGGCCGCTGTAGCCACTTGCCCGTGGGAAACCAATCCTTATCGTTCAGTAAGTTACTGATCTTTTGCGATCCATTGGTAAACACGGCTGGCCCGGCGTGGGAGTCCTCAAAATCCCCACAAGCAATCCGTCTTGCAACGTTCTACGGCCGACAGATTCACCGTGTCATCCGGGCCAGCCTGGGGCGAGTAAGCCCTCGTTGACACCATTTGGAGAATGGGGGAACCCCGGCCGCCGGCGCTCTGCTCAAAGCCCGGTGGCCGGCAGGTGGGCGGCAGGTGGCCGCATGCGGACAGGTTGACGCAGCGCGACACCAGGGATGCGTGAGCCGGCTCCACGCATTTTCGCGCCTATACCAGTGGCCGAGCCCATGGAATTTTTCCCCGGCCCGTGGCCATCGAGGAAGAACCCATGTCATACCCCCAGCCCAGTCGCTGCCTGTCCTGCGCCCTGCTGTCCACTGTGCTCGTCCTTGGCGCTGCGTCCGCGCATGCCGCCGGCAGCGGCAGCGCACGGATCGACCTGTCAGACTCCTCGTCAGTGGCGCCGCTGCCAACCGATCCGCCGATACAGCCGGGCGAACGTGGCTCCACCCTGCAGTTCATCTACGACGACGGGAGCATCGAAAGCGCCCACGGAGTGTTCCGCATTCCCCAGTACGACCGCAGCGTGGCCGGCGTGTACCTCAACCGTTTTCCGGTCGGGCACCCGCTCAAGGTGGACAGCATCAGCATCTTCTGGCCGCCGCCGGTCGCCAATGTCGCTCCGGGCCTGGAACTGATGCTGGTGGCCTACTACGACGCCGATATCGACGGCAATCCGGCCAATGCGGTGCGCCTGGGCAGCGATGTGCACGTGACGGTCGGCGCCCAGGGTGAGTGGTCCACCTACCCCGTGGATTTCGATGTGCCGGCAGCGGGTGACCTGTACGTCGGCTTCGTCAACCTCTGGGCGCGCGTGCCCAACGGCGTCGCGCTACCCCTGCAATATCCCGGTTCGGCCGACAGTGACAACCCGCACTGCCAGTCCTACATGGCCTACCAGAGCAACCCGCTGATGCTGGTGGATTACGATGACATTGGCGCCAATGCCGTGATCGAGGTCCTCCACGACCCGGATACCATGGGGGTGGAAGATTTCATGATCCGGGCCACTGGCCAGGCATTGCCGGGCGATGATCTGTTCACCAATGGCTTCGACAACCTGATCGCGTGCACCATTTCAGGATGAGCCGCCCGGCCGGTCGTGGCTGATGGCCTGTGGTGCCCGTTCAATCAATCTCTTCGGCGACCAGCGCATGTTGCCGCTGGAACTTTACGGTCCGTTTGGACGGTGCGGGCCCGGTGTGGCCAAGGTCGCGAAGGCAATCGACGGGCCAAGGCCGCGGCCGATCGTGTTGGGCTCAAGTGGCCTGGCCGGTTACGGCAGCAGCCGCTCCATCTTTGCCAGGGCCTTCCACGCCTTCCACAGGCATCTGATGACATATGCGGGCACGGCGAGGATCAGCAGCCATGCCACGGCGCCTGGCACCCACAACACCAGCAGCACCAGCGCCACGGAAAACGTGTGGATGGCCAAGTCGGTCCAGGCGCGGTCAGGCGCGGAAGGGGTAGGGCGGTTGGGCATGGAAAAAATAAACCATGATTGGGAAGTGGCGGCAAATGTCAGACCTGGTAGAGACCATCCCCGTTCGTGCAGTGCACGGGGAACCAGGCTGTCGGGCACGGCATACTCCTTTTCAGGGTCCGGTTGACACGGTGAATCAGCCGGCCGTGGGCCGCCTTCGGGCGCGACTGCATGTTGAAGCGGGGAGTGGCTGTCCCGCGCCGGGCCCGCCTCTTCTGCCACCGCGCGGGGATATCGCCCCAAGGGCTCTTGCCGCCGGTGCAACTGCTTGTTGTAAATTTGAGTCCGAAGAACGCCAAGACTTGGGTGCGCGCCCGGTCCAGTTGCTCGCTGATCGACTGGACGCCTTGCCGCGTCTTGCCAAAAGCCTGTGCGGCTTTCTCGTTCGCTGCCACCGAGTCGGTCGAAAAACGATGCACATCACCCGTAGCCGTGCGCAAAACGCCGGTCAGGCCGGTGCCGTCCGCAGTGAGTCGAATCTGGAGTTCGTGCTGAACAGCCATTACAGTGGCTCCATGCTCTGGCCGCTCACCAAACTGATGGTTCTCTCGGTGCTCTTCGCCGCGCTGACCGGATTGCACCCGATCGCACTGGCCGTGGCGGGCGCGCTTTGGCTGGCCACGCTGGTGGCCTTGCTGGTGAGCGTGTTCCGGCTGCCATAGTTCACCACGTCACGATCCCGAGCTTCTCGCTGCGGCAGCATTGAGCACCGGCCGTGCCGCAGCGGCCATCAGGCGCACCCCCAAGGCAACTTCCGGCCACGGCCCGCGCGGAATGGGCCGGGAACCATCCCCGCTCGTGCGGGAGAACCCAGGCCGGGCAAGTCGCTGGCGCGGTTGACCAGCGCGACGAAGGCAGCCCGGGCCTGTTCATCGTCCAGCGTGATGGTGAGGGTGTCGGTCATGGTATGTTGGTCTTGGCTCCGGTGTGCCGTAAATATCTCGCCACGGCTGAGCGCCTCGCTCGAGGCGAATCCGAAGATGGGGCATGCGAGTCCATCCCCGGAGCCATCCTTCTCACCTCCACTTCGAAACGCCGCTTGGCGCGTTCGAGTTCACGCGGGTTCGAGCGAGGGAACGAATCCAGATACAGCTCGTCGGCCCCGGTGGTGGGCCTGTTCGTCGGCTTGAGCACGGCGACATGGATGGCTCGCCCTTCGCCATAGAACAGGTAGACCTCGGTGCTGGTGGGCTTGCGGTCGCGCAAATGGCCAGACGCTGGCCGATTTCCGCGCCCGGTTCGATGACATCGTGACCCGGCACGGCTGGACCGGTTGGACCGGCGAGGAATCCGACGCCCGGCGCGCCTGGCGAACGCGCACCATCTACCGCACCAACCTGCGCACCAGCTACATGGCCGGCCGCTGGGAGCAGCTACGCGAAGGCTTCCCCTACCTGCGCTACCGGCACAACACGGTGCGCCAGCCGCGCGAGCAGCATCAGGCCTGGGATGGCTTGATTCTGGCGGTGGATGACCCGTGGTGGCAGGAGCACTACCCGCCCAACGGCTGGGGCTGCAACTGCGATGTGGAAGGCATTTCGCACGCGCGCATGTCGATGCTGCGCGAGGATGGCCAGCCCGACCCGACGCCGCCGGCAGCCGGCGGCGCAGTGCCCGAGGAATGGGCCTATCACGTGGGCGAGGCGGCACGCTCGATGCCGGCCGCGGCGGCCCTGGGCGAGCGGATCATGCAATTGCCCCCGGCCTGGCGGGAGATTGCCTTGGCCGATGCGCAGCGGCGGCAGGTGCAATGGTTGCCCGATTGGCCGGGCTTTGTGAACCGCGTGGCGGCCGAGGTTGCCGGCGGCGCTACACGGCCACGGGGCGCCGCGACACCGCTTGGGTTTGTCCCCCCGGCTGTGGTGGATGTGCTCGCTTCCGGCAGGGGCTTGGACGGCAAGGTCTTCGCACCGGTGAAACTGCGTACGGCGCTGGTCGCCGCGACCGATCGGCGTGTGTACCACTCGTTGCGGGATGCAAAGTTCGCCGATCGGCCGGAGCTGCGTGAAGTATTCGTCGAGGCGATGCGGGCTGCGCCAGCTTGGATGGCCGCCGCTGATGCCATTGTGTGGAGCGAGCGTGATCGCGCGCTGCTGATCGCACGCCGGCGGCCGGCCGGTGACTATCTGACAATGATTGTCCGGGTTGATTATCAGGAACGGCGAACGCGCGAGCCCGCGATGGCCGTGTGGTTACGGACGGTCGAGCTCTATAAGGAGAGCGCCTTGAGGCAGTATGTGCGCGTGGCGGGTGAACTGTAAGCGCTGGGCCGGGGTGGGATTCGAACCCACAACGCGGTGTCACTGGGTGACAGCCTCACCTCTACCTGAGTGGTGTCCTACCGGCCCATGAGAACAATCCTAACATGACCGACCAACGCACCATTGAATGGGTAGACGCCGGCTGGGCCGAGCTGGCAGCCAAGGTGGCCAAGCGCATCGAGGACCTGCAGCCGCTGTACGCCGACCTGGGCGAGATGCTGCGGGTGCGCACGCAGGAGCGGTTCAAGACTGGCCAGGCGCCGGACGGCACGCCCTGGGAACCCCAAGGGCTCTTGCCGCCGGTGAAGCTGTGCTTCTTTGCGCCAAATTGCTGGACAGTGGCATACACCATCGGGCTCCCGATCTCCACGAAGTCGCTTCCGGCGCGGTAGTTGATCGTCGTCGATAGCGCGCTGGTCTCGCCGATCAGGGGCTTCTTGCCGGCGGCGCGGCGGCTGCCGCTGGCACTGATTTTGCCCTTCTTGCCGTAGCTGCTCTTGAAGCGGCCCAACAGGTTGATGTAGGTGGTTTCGGTATTGGGTGCCCAGCGGCTGCCGTCCGGTGCTGTGCTGGCCTGGAAGCGTTGCTTGGTGGTTTCGGCCAGGAACTCGCCGATCTCCTGCATGAGCGGCTGCATCTGCGTGGCGGCCTGCACCTGCCGGGCGAAAGCGGCCTGCACGGCGCTGTCATCCAGATCGATCCGCATCATGGCATAATCGCTCCCGTAGGCGGCTGGTGACACTCGTACGCTGCACATACCAGCGGGCGCGTTTCGGACGTAAGCGGGAGCATCGTGGCCGCCTACCTCTTCACATAGAAGGTCAGCAGCGTGAGCGTGCGGCGCTTGGCTGCACGCATTTCGATCGTGCTGGCACCTCCTGCCGTGTGATAGCTTCGCAGCACGCCATGGCACACACCGTCCGACTCATACCCGGAAGCGTCTTGGACGTAGGGGTCGGGTCATGGCTTTCTTGCCTTGATGTAGAAAGTGTCCAGCGCCAGCGAGCGGCGCTGCCCACGCACCTCGAACACGACGTGGTATTCCTCGCCGTCGATCATCTTCTGGTGGCGCACCAATGGGTGCCCGGTTCGCCACGACTTGCCGCTTTCCATGATGCTGTCCGGGTTATTCAGGATGTCCGGTAGGTGCGCATAGTCCGCCAGCCTCCAGGCTCACTTGTCATTGGAATCACGGCGCCCCTTCCAGGCTCAGGTGTCGTTGGAAGGGGCTTCACGGAGTTTCACCTCGATCATGCTGGTATCTTCATCAAGGCTCTGATGCGCGCATCGCACCGTCCGGCTCATACCCGGAAGCGTCCTGAACGTTCGAGCGGGGACGCATCAGGGCCGCATTGCAGTACCAGCGTGTTGCGGCCAGCGCGAAGTTCGAACGCGGTGGTGGCCGTTGGCAGTTGCGGGTTGTTCCTGAGGGACCATCTGCGCTCGTGCCGGCGAATCATTGACCAGATCCGCGAAGGCGGACCAGGCCTGTTCTTCGTCCAAGGTGATGGTGTCGGTCATGATATGTTTGCCTTGGCTCCGGTGTGCCGTGAATCTCCCTACGGCTGGACGCTCGCAAGAGCGGATCGAAGGCGGAAAGCGGGGAGCCCGCCCTCCGGAGCCGCTTCATCTCACGAGCACCAGTCGAAGTCGCTGCCGATCTAGCTCGTAGCGGCTACTCCTGCGGAATGAGGCCCATTCCGGCTCGTTGGTAGCGCGCACCGCCCAGCCGGCGTCTTACCCCATTCAATGATTCGTTGGTCAATATTGGGGCGTGCTGCTCAGCCAGTGCGCGCTAGGATGATGACAGGCGCGGTGTTTCCGAATAGGCACCGGTTACGCCAACGCGTCCTCCTTATTCCTTCAGGCCGACGTCGATGTGCACCGCGCGTGCGGGGAACCCGGCATCGCGCCCAAAGTAAACACCCGCAAACCATTGGGCGGGTTCATCAAGTTGCCAGGCGAATGGTGAAGTACGCGCAGCCCCGGGCAGGATTGGAACCTGCGGCTGATCGCACATCCGAGCGAATACTCTCACCGGTGATCGCGCCCGATCGACCGAGCCCTCCAGATCCACGGCTGCGGTGCCGGCCACCCGGAACCCGGTCGCCGCCAGGCGGCCGGATTGCTGGACGTGCCGCCCATGCGCTGGCTGGCGGACGCGACCTTATCGATTCCCTGCACGGCGGCCGTGCCGTCGGCGTTGATGCGCAAGGTGACGGACAGATCAGCCATTTGTGACGATGGCCCGCCCATGCTGTAATGCTGGCATGCCCCCGACCGCACCGCGCTGCCGCCACTGCCGCCCGACACCGTCCTGGCCATCCAGGCCGGCGTCTTCGGAGTGTTCGTGCTGGTGACCGTGATTGTGATGATCTGGCCCACGGTTGGCGGCTGGCTGCTGATCATCGCCGTGCCCGCCTACGTCATCAGGTGCCTGTGGAAGGCACTGGCAGAGATGGAGCGGCTGCTGCCGTAACCGGCAAGGTCACTTTCCCCCAGTACCCAGCACCGTCGGCCGCGGTCCTGGTCCGCCGATTGCGTTCCCGGGCAACGCATGCGCCCGATGGCAATGACGGGCGCACCGAAGATCGATGACAGTTCTAACGGCAAAGCCCGATGGCCATCGAGGTCCATCGGGCTTGCTCGCGATGCAGTCTTACAACGCCTCGAAAATCCCCGCCGCGCCCATGCCGGTGCCGATGCACATGGTGACCATGCCGTATTTCTGCTGGCGCCGGCGCATGCCGTGCAGCAGGGTGGCGGCGCGCACGGCGCCGGTGGCGCCGAGCGGGTGGCCCAGGGCGATGGCGCCGCCGAGCGGGTTGACCTTGTGCGGGTCCAGGTCCAGATCCTTGATCACGGCCAGGGCCTGGGCGGCGAAGGCTTCGTTGAGTTCGATCCAGTCGAGCTGGTCCTGGCGCAGGCCGGCCTGCTTGAGCGACTTGGGGATGGCTTCCTTGGGGCCGATGCCCATGATCTCCGGGGCGACGCCGGCGACCGAGAAGCCGACGAAGCGGGCCAGCGGCTTGAGGTCGTAGTCCTTGATCGCCTGTTCGCTGGCCAGCAGCAGGGCGCCGGCGCCGTCGGACATCTGTGAGGCGTTGCCGGCGGTGACGCTGCCGCGCGCGTGAAAGACGGTGCGCAGCTTCGCCAGCACGTCCAGGCTGGTGTCGGCGCGCGGGCCTTCGTCGGTGTCGATGACGCGGCTGTCGGTGATGGTTCCGCGGCCGGCCAGGTCCGGATACCGGTCATCCAGCGTGTACGGGCTGATCTCGTCGTTGAACTCGCCGGCGGCGATGGCGGCCAGCGCCTTCTGGTGACTGGCCAGGGCGAAGGCGTCCTGCTGCTCACGGCTGACCTGCCACTGCTCGGCAACCTTCTCGGCGGTGATGCCCATGCCGTAGGCGATGGCGATGTTCTCGTCCTTGAAGAAGGCCGGGTTCATGGCAACCTTGTGGCCCATCATCGGCACCATCGACATCGACTCGGTGCCACCGGCCAGCATCAGATCGGCATCGCCGGTGCGGATGCGGTCGGCGGCTATGGCGATGGCCTGCACGCCCGACGAGCAGAAGCGGTTGATGGTGACCGCTGAAACGGTGTGCGGCAGGCCGGCCAGCAGCACGGCGATGCGGGCCACGTTCATGCCCTGCTCGGCCTCGGGCATGGCACAGCCGATGACGGCGTCGTCGATGCGCTTGACGTCGATGCCCGGTGCCTGGGCGATCACCGACCTGATCACATGCGCGAGCAGGTCATCGGGGCGGGTGTTGCGGAAGGCGCCACGCGGCGCCTTGCCGACCGGGGTACGCGTGGCGGCGACGATGTAGGCGTCCTGGATCTGTTTGCTCATGGTGTTGGTTTCCTCGTCGCTCAGTTGCGCAGCGGCTTGCCGGTGGTCATGGTGTGGGCGATGCGGGCCTGGGTCTTTTCGGTCCGGGCCAGCTCGACGAAGTGCTTGCGCTCCAGATCGAGCAGCCATTGTTCATCGACCTGTGAGCCGCGTTCGATGTCGCCGCCACACAGGGTGTCGGCGATGCGGCTGGCGATATCGAAGTCGTGTTCGGAAATGAACCGGCCTTCGATCATGTTGGCCAGCATCGACTTGAAGGTGGCGGTGCCGGTATCGCCGGCGACGGCGATGTTGCGCGCCGGCAGGGGCGGGCGATGGCCAGCCTCGGCCAGGGATGCCGCTACCGCCTTGGCCACGTGCAGCAGTTCGTGGCTGTTGTAGACCACCACGTCGGATTCGCGCAGCAGGCCCATCTGCTTGGCTTCCAGCGCGCTGCCGGCGACCTTGGCCATGGCGACGGTCTCGAACACGCGCTTGACGCCTTCGAACGGATCGTCGGGGAACTGGCGCGAGGCGCGCAGGGCGAGCTCCTTCAGGCCGCCACCGGCCGGCAGCAGGCCGACACCGGCTTCGACCAGGCCAATGTAGCTTTCCAGCGCCGCAACGGTGCGGGTGGCATGCATCTGGAATTCGCACCCGCCGCCAAAGCACAGGCCACGCACCGCGGCAACGGTCGGCACCAGCGAGAATTTCAGCGCCATCGAGGCCTTCTGGAAGTTGTCGACCATGCGCTCGAAGTCATCGAAGCGGCCGGCCTGGAGCAGACCCAGCGCACCCTTGAGATCGGCACCGGCCGAAAACGGCTCACCGGTCTGCCAGATCACCAGCGCCTTCAGCTCGCGCTCGGCAATGCGCACGCATTCCTGCAGGCCATCGAGCACGGCGTCGTCGACCGTGTGCATCTTGGTCTTGAACGAAACGATGCCGATCCCGTCATCGCCCAGGATCCACAGGCGCACACCGTTGTTTTCCCAGACCGTGGTGCCCTGGTCGAAGCGCTCGCCCAGCAGCGGGTCGGGGAACAACTGGCGGGCGTAGACCGGATGCGTCGAGCGCGGCATGTCCTTGCCGCTGGCCGGCGAGTAGGAGCCGTCCTTGCCATGGACGCCGTTGCGGCCATCCAGCACCCAGTCCGGCAACGGCGCGTCGCTCATCGCCTTGCCGGCCTTGATGTCCTCGTCGATCCAGGCGGCGACCTGTTGCCAGCCGGCGGCCTGCCAGGTCTCGAACGGGCCCAGCTTCCAGCCGTAGCCCCAGCGGATGGCGAAGTCGACATCGCGGGCGGTGTCGGCAATGTCGGCCAGGTGGTAGGCGCTGTAATGGAACAGATCGCGGAACATGGCCCACAGGAACTGTGCCTGTGGATCATTGCTGGCGCGCAGCTTGCCGAACTTGTTGGCCGGATCCCGGATCTTGAGGATTTCGGCGACCTCGTCGCTGGGCTTGCCGTCGGCCAGGCGGTAATCCTGCCGGCCCAGATCAAGCACGCGGATTTCCTTGCCGACCTTGCGGAAGAAGCCGGCACCGGCCTTGGCGCCCAGGGCGCCTTGGTCGATCAGCGCCTGCAGCCACGCCGGCGCCTTGAAGTAGCTGTGCCAGGGATCGTCGGGCAGGGTGTCGGCCATGGTCTTGATGACATGGGCCATGGTGTCCAGGCCGACGACATCGGCGGTGCGGTAGGTGGCACTCTTGGGCCGGCCGATGGCCGGGCCGGTCAGCGCGTCGACCACGTCGAAACCCAGGCCGGACTGCTGGGTGTGATGCATGGTGGCCAGGATCGAGAACACGCCGATGCGGTTGCCGATGAAGTTCGGCGTGTCCTTGGTGCGCACCACGCCCTTGCCCAGGTGGGTGACCAAAAACGATTCAAGGCCATCGAGCACGGCCGGGTCGGTGTCGCGGCCGGGAATCAGTTCAACCAGGTGCATGTAGCGCGGCGGGTTGAAGAAATGCACGCCGCAAAAGCGTGGCCGCAACTGGGCCGGAATGGCGTCGGCGAGTGTGCTGATCGACAGGCCGGAGGTGTTGCTGGCCAGCACCGCCGTGGCCGAAACGTGAGGCGCGATCTTCTGGTACAGGTCGCGCTTCCAGTCCATGCGCTCGGCGATCGCCTCGATGATCAGGTCGCAGCCGCCGAGCAGCTCCAGGTGTTGGTCGTAGTTGGCGGCGATGATGCCGCCCAGGCGCGATTTGTCGGCGAGCGGGGCAGGGGACTGGCGGGTCAAACCCTTTAGCGCCTTGTCGACGATGCTGTTCTTGCCGCCTTCGCGCGCGGCCAGGTCGAACAGCACGACCTCGACATCGGCATTGGCCAGATGGGCGGCAATCTGCGCCCCCATGACACCGGCGCCGAGCACGGCGGCACGCCGGATGGTGAGACGGGATCCAGTCATTTCAATGGCCTCGTTCCATGTGGGTCAAAGTGTTGGGCTTGTTGGTCAATGGCTCCGGGCGCCTGCGCGTCCGCCGCGCTGGCCAGACACAAGGGTGATGTCCGGCGCCGGTCCAGCCGGGCAAACATACCATAGCGTATGGCGTGCCGGGTGCGGGTGGCGGTCAGGTGTCGCAGGCTATGATGACCCGTGTTTCAGACAATGGCCCGGAAGCCTGGCCGGGCGCGCACCCGAAGCAGCCTGAAGCCCTCCTGGTTGGCCCGGTTTGCCAGGGCAGCAGCATCCCTGACACTCCACCGCCTGTCCGCTGCATTGATGGCCAAGAACATCAATGACTTGCGCGGTATTGTTGGCTCATTGTCGACATTACATCCGGTGGACAGCGGATCAGTTCACAGATTGACGCAACCATCGCGGGCAAGCCTGTGATTGCCCGGATAAACCTGTTAGATTAAGCACTTTCACGTCCCCCTCACCTTTTTAGCCCCTCACGGAGACCCCATGGCGCTGGAACGTACCCTGTCGATCATCAAGCCGGACGCGGTTGCAAAGAACGTTATCGGTGAAATCTACAGCCGCTTCGAGAAAGCTGGCCTGAAGATCATCGCTGCCCGCATGGCCCAGCTTGACCGCGAAACGGCCGAAGGCTTCTACGCCGTGCATCGCGAGCGCCCGTTCTTCAACGCCCTGGTCGAGTTCATGATCTCCGGACCGGTGATGATCCAGACCCTGGAAGGCGACAACGCCATTGCCAGGCATCGCGAGCTGATGGGTGCGACTAACCCCAAGGAAGCCGCGCCGGGCACGATCCGCGCCGACTTCGCCGACTCCATCGATGCCAACGCCGTGCACGGCTCGGATGGCGAAGACACGGCGCGTGCCGAGATCGCCTATTTCTTCAACGATGGCGAGATCCATTCGCGCTGAACCTGCTGATCGCATGACCAACAACGCCGCCAGCACTGCCAAGATCAACCTGCTCGGGCTGGACCGCAGCGGGCTGGGGGCGTTCTTTGTCGAGCAGATGGGCGAGAAGCGTTTCCGCGCCGATCAGGTGATGAAGTGGATGTACCACTACTTCGCCGATGATTTCGAGCAGATGACCGATGTCGGCAAGGCCCTGCGACAGCGGCTGGCGGAGGTGGCCCAGATCCGCGTGCCTTCGGTACAGGTCGACCAGCAATCCACCGACGGCACGCGCAAGTGGTTGCTGTCGCTGGATGGCGGCAATGGCATCGAGGCGGTGTTCATCCCCGAGCCCAGGCGCGGTACGTTGTGCGTGTCCTCGCAGGTGGGCTGCGGCCTGAATTGCCGCTTCTGCGCCACCGGCAAGCAGGGCTTCAATCGCAATCTGACCAGCGCCGAGATCGTCGGCCAGGTCTGGCATGTGGCCCGCACCCTGGCCCAGCAGACGCCCCCGCGCCGCATCACCAACGTCGTGATGATGGGCATGGGCGAGCCGCTGTTGAACTTCGACAACGTCGTTACCGCAATGAACATCATGCGCGATGACTTCGGTTTCGGCCTGGCCAACAAGCGGGTGACGCTGTCCACCGCCGGCCTGGTGCCGAAGATCGATGAGTTGTCCGATGCCGCCGATGTCAGCCTGGCGGTATCCCTGCATGCACCTGACGATGCCTTGCGTGATCATCTGGTGCCGCTGAACAAGAAGTACCCGATTGCCGAGTTGCTCGATGCCTGCCGCCGCTACCAGGCGCGCCGTCCGCGCTCGTCGATCACCTTCGAATACACCTTGATGAAGGACATCAACGACAGCCCGGCCCAGGCTCGCGCCCTGGTCAAGCGGCTGCGCACGTTGCCGTCCAAGCTCAACCTGATTCCGTTCAATCCGTTTCCCGGAACCGAGTTCGAGTGCTCGGAACCGGAGACGATCGAGACCTTCCAGCGCATCGTCCACGAGGCCGGCATCATCACCACCCTGCGTCGCACCCGCGGCCAGGATATCGATGCCGCCTGTGGTCAGCTCGCCGGCATGGTCGATGACCGCACCCGGCGCTCGGAACAGTTCCGCCAGGAAGTACTGGAGCGCGCCCGCCGTGCGGCTGCCTGAGCGCCATCGCCACCCGGGCGTAACGGCGATGTGCCAGACATCGCCGTGCGCAGGCCAGCGCAGCTTTCAGGTCTGGCATCCAGCCGCCTGCAGCGGACGGACCTGAGCCATGCCGGTCAGTCATCACGCGAACCTGTTGAGGTTGGACACCACTGACCACCGGCTGATGGCAGAACCGCGTCCCCGGAAACTCCGCGTTGCCCGCTTTGGCAAGGCCGGTGCCTGTGTCTCCAGCCTGGCCAGCCTGGCGCTGGTGTTTGTGGTGATGCTGCTGGTTGGCTGCGCCAGCCAACCCTATGGCGACTCATCGGGCGGGCCATCGATTTCGGCCTCAAGCGCCGGCGATGCCAGCCCGCGCCGACGCGCCAGCCGCCAGCAGCAGGGCGAGGCGCGTGCCCAGGAAAGTCGCCAGCGTCGGCAGAACTCGGACATCCTGCTCGAACTGGGCCGGCGCTATTACGAACGGGGCGAGTACGAGCTGGCGCTTGAGCGGCTGAACAGTGCGCTCACTGTCGATCCGCGCTCGGCCAGCGCCCACAGCATGCTGGCCATCCTGTACGAGACCATCAACAGCCCCGAGCGTGCCGGCGAGCACTATCGACGTTCGGTGCAGTACGCGCCCGAAACCGGCGATGTACTCAACAATTACGGCAACTGGCTGTGCCGCCAGGGCCGCTTCGATGAGGCCCAGGCCCATTTCCGCCGGGCTTTGGCCGACCCCTTCTATCGCACACCGGACGATGCCGCGGCCAATGCCGGCAACTGTGCCCTGGCTGCCGGCGATGTCGCTGGCGCCGAAGCCTATTTCGCCGGTGTGCTGCAGTCCCAGCCGACCTACATGCCGGCGCTGCTGGGCATGGCCGATGTCGCTTTCCACAAGCAGGAATACATGCGCGCCCGGGCTTTCATGCAACGGGCCGAGGCGTTGGGGCCGCTCGGCGAGAATGCCCTGAGGACGGCGGTGCGTATCGAAGAGCAACTGGGCGATTCCCGGTCGGCCGCGGCCTACCGGGCGCAGTTGCAGCAGTAGCAGGCAAGAGGGAGGCGAGGCCGCTGCGGCGGCTTCGCAAGCATAAAACAGACCTACAGATATCTACGGGAAATAACGATGTCATTGCCGGATCAATTGAAGGCGGCGCGTGAGGCGAAGAACTGGACAATCGAGGATGTCGGTCAGCAGTTGCGCTTGCCGGCAAAGCTCATCAAGCAGATTGAGGGCGGCGATTACCAGTCGCTGGGTGCCCCGATCTACCAGCGCGGCTACCTGCACAGTTTCGCCCGCCTGGTCGGTGTCCCAGCCGCCCAGGTCGACGAAGCCCTTGCCGATTCGGTGCAGGTCGAACCGGAACTGGTGGCGACGGGCGTGGTGCCGCGGGGCGCACTGGTGGCCGAACGTTATCTGCGCTCGGCCACCTATATCGCGCTGACCGCGCTGATCGCCGCACCGGTGGTCTGGTATGCCGCATCCGGCCGCCTGAGCGAGGAACTGGCCAGTTTCGACATGCGCCAGCGCACGGTGGACGAGACCACGCTGCCGATCCCCCAGGCCTCCCGGCAGGGCAATGGCAGCGATGTCGTCCGCGCGTCGATGTTTCCCGAGGTGACGGTGTCCCGTCCCGAGCCGCTCATCGCCGAGGACCTGGTCGCTGCCGATGGACAACTGTCCGATGCCGCTGACAGCGCCGGTAGCCGCAGCGCAGATGCAGTCGAAGAGGCCGCCGGCCCGGAGCAGATCGTCGGCTCAGGCGCCCACCTGGCCGAGTTGGAGCTGGTCGGGGAAAGCTGGGTCGAGGTGGTTGGCGTGGACGGTACCGCCATCCAGCGTGCGGTGCTTGGCCCGGGTCACTGGCAGTTTCGCAGTGACAGTGGCATGTCGCTGACCATCGGCAACAGCCTGGAGGCGACCTTGCGGGCAGATGGCCAGAAGGTCGACCTGTCAGCAAACCGCAGCCCCAACAACGTCGCCAGGATCGAACTGTTCGCCGGCGAAGGCTGAGGCCAGTCGGCACGGCTACCGCCGGCTGGCCGCTGCGGGGCCAGAACCGGATCCCGGCCCGACCTGGCTGGCGGGCATCTGCCGGTAACTGCTGGGCAAGCCAATAGCCCGCCACGGCCGCGCTCTTGCAGCGCGACGCAGCGGCAACGAGGATCCCCGGCAGCGGCCGCTCCTGCTAAGCTTGCCAGCGCCGATGGCCGGTCATCTTCCAGAGTGTCGTCACCAGATTCCGGGCAACCCGGGCGATCAGCCCGTTGCCCCTGTGACGGCGCCGAATTTCCCTTTTATCGCGAGGCACTATGGATATCTACGATCAACACGAACAGGGTGAGCGCGTCCGCTCGTGGCTGAAGGAAAACGGCGGCGCCATCCTTACCGGCGTGGTGGTCGGCATCGGCCTGATCTTCGGCTGGCAGCAGTGGCAGAACCACAAACTGCGCCAGGCCCATTCGGCTGCCGAGCTTTACCAGTACGTGGCCCAGGCCGAGGCCGATCCGGCCGCCGCCGAGGTGGTCAGGCAACAGTTGCGCGATGACTTCCCGCGCAGTGGTTACGCCGTCCTGGCGGCGCTGGCCGAGGCCCAGAGCGCGCAGGTGGCCGGCGATCTTGATGGCGCCCGTGACAGCCTGGAGTGGGCCGACAAGCACAACCGCGAGGCATCGCTGGATTCGCTGATCAAGCTGCGCCTGGCGCGCCTGGAACTGGCCGCCGGCAAGGCCGACAACGCGCTGGCCCTGGTCGATCAGGTGCCCGACGCCGACTACGGCGGCCTGCGCGCCGAACTGCGTGGCGATGCGCTGCTGGCGCTGGGTCGCAGCGACCAGGCGCGCGCCGCTTACCTGCAAGCCCAGGAAGCCGGCGTCGCCGACCCGGCGCGACTGGAAATGAAGCTGGCCGAGTTCCCGTCCACGTCGGCGACGGCGACGGCGGGAGAAGCTTGATGTTGATGCTGCGGGCCGTGCTGCTGCTCAGCCTGGCGCTGCTGATGGCCTGTGGCGGCAGGACCAGCGAGAACATCCGGCCGCCACGCGAGCTGGTCAATTTCTCCCAGACTGTCGATGTCCAGCGGCTGTGGAGCCGCAAGATCGGCGATGTCGGCGGCATGCCCGGCCTGCGCATGGCGGTGCACCTGGCCAATGATCGCGTGTATGCCGCCAATACCCGCGGCCAGATCCTGGTGCTGGATGCCGGCAGCGGCAGCGAGCTGGCGCGTTTCGATACCGGCCATGCCCTGTCGACCACGCCTGCCGTTGCCGACGGCATCATCGCCGTGGGCACGCTCGACGGCCGCCTGCTGGTTCTGGACGAGGCCAGTGGCGAGGAGCGCTTTGCCGTTCGCCTGAGCTCGGAAGTGATTGCGCCGCCGGTGGTGGCCGAAGGCCTGGTCTTCGTGCGCAGCCACGACGGTCGCATCAGCGCTTTCCGCATCATCGACGGCAGCCGCACCTGGGTGCAGGAATACACCGTGCCGATCCTGAGCCTGCGCGGCAACGGCAGCATGGTTTATGAGCGAGGCTATGTGCTGGTCGGTCTGGATGATGGTCGTCTGACCGCGCTGCGCGCATCCGATGGCGTGCCGGTGTGGGAACAGCCGATCGCCATCCCCGAAGGTCGCACCGACCTGGAACGCCTGTCCGATGTCGACGGCGAGTTCGCCCTGCGGTCCGGGGTCGCCTACGCGGCCGGCATGAACGGCCAGTTGACGGCAGTGGATGTCGCCGGTGGCAGCCCGCTGTGGAACCGCGAGCTGTCGGCCAGTGCCGGCGTCGCGGCCGGCGAGAGCATGGTCATCGCCGCGGATGTCGATGGCAAGTTGTGGGGCCTGGATCGCGCCGGTGGCGCCAGCATGTGGAGCCAGGAAGGCCTGGAATACCGCTGGTTGTCGACACCGGCGATGGTCGGCAACCATGTCGCTGTCGGCGACCTGGAAGGCTATGTTCATTTCCTGGATCCCTCCGACGGCGCCTTTGTCGCCCGCGTGCGCGCTGGCCGGGACGCCATCCGCAGCGCGCCGGTAAGCAGTGGCAACCTGCTGTATGTGGTCACCGTGGATGGCGAGCTGACTGCCTATCGCGTAGGCGGCTGAGGACATGGCCGTGGTCGATCCGGTCGTCGGTGGTTTGCCCATCGTCGCCTTGGTAGGGCGGCCCAATGTCGGCAAATCCACCCTGTTCAACGTCCTGACCCGGACCCGCGATGCCATCGTCGCCGACCGTCCCGGGGTCACCCGCGATCGTCACCACGGCATCTGCCGGCAGTTCGAGCGGCCTTTCATCCTGGTCGACACCGGCGGCCTGAGCGTGTTCGAAGATGAACTGCCGCGCCTGGCCGCCGAGCAGGCGCAACTGGCCATCGATGAGGCCGATGTCATCGTCTTCGTGCTCGATGCCCGTGATGGCCTGGTCGCCTATGACCGGGACATTGCCAACGCGCTGCGGCGTACCGGCAAGCCGGTGCTGCTGGCGGTGAACAAGACCGATGGCCTGGACGAGACGGTGGCCCTGGCCGAGTTCTCCGAGCTGGGCTTTGGCCCGATGTTGCCCTTGGCCGCCTCGCATGGCCGCGGCGTCGGCCTGCTGGCGGCAGCCGTGCTCGAGCGTCTGCCGCCAGCCACGACCGATGCCCTGGCGGCCGATGAAGACGGCGATGGGCCGATCCGGCTGGCCGTTCTGGGCCGGCCCAATGTCGGCAAATCAACCCTGGTCAACCGCTTGCTGGGCGAGGACCGCATGGTCGCCAGCAACGAGCCGGGAACCACCCGGGACACCATCCAGGCGCCGCTGGAGCGTGACGGCCGCAGCTATCTGCTTTTCGACACCGCCGGTATCCGGCGTCGCGGCCGCGTTGACGATGCGGTGGAGAAGTTCAGCGTCATCAAGACCCTGCAGGCGCTGGAACAGGCGCAGGTGGCTTTAGTCTTGATCGATGCTCAGGAAGGGGTCACCGACCAGGACGCGACGGTGCTTGGCCATGTCCTGGATGCCGGCCGCGCCCTGGTGGTGGCGGTCAACAAATGGGATGACCTGGCCAGCGACCAGCGCGAGAGCGTGAAGCGGCAACTGGAGCGCAAGCTGGAGTTCGTTCCCTGGGCGGCGGTCGTGTTCATCTCGGCGCTGCACGGCTCGGGCCTGCGCGAGTTGATGCAGGCGGTCAACCGCGCCCACGCTTCGGCCAACTGGCAGTTCAACACCCACGACCTGACCGAGGTGCTGGGCATGGCCTTCCAGGGCTACCAACCGCCGCAGGTGCAGGGCCGCACCGCCAAACTGCGCTACGCGCATCAGGGCGGACGGGTGCCGCCGCGGATCGTGCTCCACGGCAGCCGCCTGACCACCCTGCCCGAAAGCTACCGGCGCTACCTGGAGAACTTCGTGCGCAAGCATTACCGCCTGGTCGGGACACCGGTGAAGCTGGAATTCCGCGGTGGCGACAATCCCTATGCCGACCGCCGCAACCCCTTGTCCGAACGCCAGCAACGCAAACGCCAGCGCTTGATGCGCCACGTCAAGCGGCGCTGAGCATCATGGCGGCGCCACTGCCGATCGGCCTGATCCTTGCCGGTGGCCGGGGCAGCCGGTTCGGCGGCACGGACAAGGCCTGGCTGCGTCTGCATGGGCAGCCGCTGCTGTGTCATTGCTGGCAGACTCTTGGCGAGCAGGTCCAGACCATCGTGGTCGCAAGCCAGCGCCATCGCTGGGCCTATCGGCGACTGGGCATCCAGCTCATCGACGACCATGCCGCCGCGCCCGGACACGGTCCGCTGGCGGCGATCGCCGGCGCTCTGGCCCGATGGCCGCAGCGCCGGATCGCGGTGCTGCCGGTCGATGCACCGTTCGCCCCGGCTGACTATGTTGCCCGCCTGGACGCTGTGCTGGGCCCGGATGTTCCGGCCGCGGCGGTGTTCGACGGCCAGCGTCGGCAGCCACTGTTTGCGCTCGTTTCCGGGCAACTGGCGGCACACGCGGTGCAGGCCCTGCAAGCACCAGTGCTGCCATCGATGCGGCGCTGGCTGGACGATGTCGGCGCCATCTGGGTCGATTTCAGCGATGCCGTCGTTGACTTGCAGGGCGACCCACAATCCGGTAGCGAGTTGCCGCGTGGCCTGACCCGCGGCGCCTTTGCCAACATCAATACGCCGGCGGATCTGGACCGGCTCGCTCGACTAATGTCGGAGGATACCGATGGCTGAACTGATCTCCCATGCCCAGGCGCTGCAACGCTCGCTGGCACTGGCCAGTGCGTTGCCGGGCCAGAGTGTGGCCCTTGCGGGCGCTCACGGCCGCATCGCCGCCGAAACGGTACGGGCACCGTTCGCGCTGCCCGGCTTCGCCAACTCGGCCATGGATGGCTACGCAGTTCGCTTTGCTGATCTGGTCGCCGGCAGCACCACGCCGCTGCCGGTGGTGGACCAGATTCTGGCCGGTGATATCCGCACAAGAACACTGCCGCCCGGCACGGCCATGGCGATCATGACCGGTGCCACGATGCCCACGGGCTCCGACACCGTGGTCATTCACGAGCGTTGCCAGGTCGGCGACGCCCAGGTGGTGATTCCTGCCGGCGTCGAGGCCGGTGCCAATGTGCGCCCCGCCGATGATGATTGCAGTGCCGGCGCCGTCATCGTCAGCCAGGGTGAAGCGCTGGATGCCGGCAGGCTGTCCTTGCTGGCGGCGTTCGGCTTGCAGAGCGTGCAGGTGCATGCGCGCCCCCGGGTCGCGGTGCTGGTTACCGGCGATGAATTGGTGCCGCCGGGACAGCCGCTGATCGTCGGTCAAAGGCACGACAGCAACGGCCTGCTGCTGGCCGCCCTGGCTGCCGAAGCCGGTGCCGACGTGGTGGCGGTCGAGCACTGCGGCGACGATCCGGCGCAGTTGCGCGCATGCATTGTCGCCCTGGCCGGCCGGGCCGAAATGCTGGTCACCAGCGGCGGCGTCTCGGCCGGGGTCGCCGACCACCTGCCGGCATTGATCGCCGAACTTGGCCGCATCGCCTACTGGAAGGTCGCCATGAAACCGGGCATGCCGGTGCTCTGCGCCCGGATCGGCACCACGGTGGTATTCGGCTTGCCGGGCAATCCGGTCTCGGCCGGCGTCACTTTCCAGGTGCTGGCGCGACCGGTGCTGGAAGCGATGCTCGGGCGTGCCGCCAGTGGCCTGATCCAGGGCCATGCCCGCCTGGCGCAGCCCTGGCACAAACGCCACGGGCGGCTGGAATTTTTGCGCTGCAGCGTGGTCATAGATGGCGACGGCGGCCTGGTCGCCGAGCCGTTCGGGCACCAGGGCTCAGGCGCCTTGTCGGTACTGGCCCAGGCCGATGGCCTGCTGGTCCTGCCGGAAGGGGCGCACAGGTTCCAGGCCGGTACCCGTCTGCCTTTGCTGGCCTGGCGCATCGGTATCGGCATTGGCACGGCGGCCGGCGACACCAGCAAGGCGGCCACACCTGGTTGAACGAGCAAGGTTATGAGCACAGTGCAGCATCTGATGGCCGGCATCCGAGCCGATGTCCCGGAACTGGATCCGACCGAAGCGTGGCAGCGGCTTCAGGCCGGCGCCTTGTTGGTGGATGTGCGCGAGGAGAACGAGTGGGCGCTGGGCCGGCCGGCCGGTGCCCTGGGCGTGCCGCGCAGCCATGTCGAGTTCCAGATCGGCCAGGTCGCGCCCGAGCGTGATCGCGAATTGCTGCTGATCTGCGCTGGCGGCGCCCGGTCGCTGCTGGTGGCCGACAGTCTGCGCCGCATGGGCTATGGCCGGGTCGCCTCGGTGGCGGGCGGCTTCCACCTGTGGCGCGCACGAGGCCTGCCGGTGCTCGAGGACGAACGCCTGGACGAAAACGAGCGTGAACGCTACGACCGGCACCTGCGCCTGCCCGAGATCGGCGTCGAAGGCCAGCGGCGCCTGCTCGACAGCCGCGTGCTGCTGGTCGGTGCCGGCGGCCTGGGCTCGCCCTCGGCCCTGTACCTGGCGGCGGCGGGCGTGGGCACACTGGCCCTGATCGACGACGACCATGTCGAGCGCAGCAATCTGCAGCGGCAGGTGCTGCACGATGATGATTCGATCGGCCAGGCCAAGGTGCAGTCGGCGGCGCGGCGCTTGGCCGCCATGAACCCCGGCATCGAAGTCCGGCAGATCCGCCAGCGGCTGGAGGACGACAATGCCAGCGCGGTGCTCGAAGGCTACGACGTGGTGATCGATGGCGCCGACAACTTCGCCACCCGCTACCGGGTCAATGCCGCCTGCCTGGAGCTGGGCATTCCATGGGTCTACGGCGCGGTGCAACGCTTCCAGGGCCAGGCCAGCGTCTTCGTGCCGGGGCAGGGCCCGTGCTACCGCTGCCTGTTCCCCGAGCCGCCACCGCCCGAGTTCGCACCGAGCTGCTCCGAAGCCGGGGTGCTGGGCGTGCTGCCGGGCCTGATCGGCCTGATCCAGGCCACCGAGGCGATCAAGCTGCTGCTCGGCCTGGGTACGCCGTTGACCGGCCGCATCCTGACCTATGACGCCCTGGCCATGCGCTTTGGCGAGATCGGTCTGCCGCGCGATCCGCACTGCCCGGGCTGCGGCCGGGAGTAGAGCCCGGAAGCTCGGGTTCGATGGTGCGATAATGGCGGCTGGATTCTGCTGCCGCGTCCGCCATGTCCGCCAAAATCATCGATGGCCGTGCCCTGGCCGATCAGTACCTGGGCCATATCCGGGCCCGGGTGCAGGCGCGCGTCGCCGCCAACCTGCCGGCGCCCGGCCTGGCCGTGGTTCTGGTCGGCAGTGATCCGGCCTCGCAGGTGTATGTGCGCAACAAGAAGGTCGCGGCCGAGCGCGCCGGTATCCAGGCCCATGATTTCGACCTGCCGGACACCATCCCGGAAGCCGAGCTGTTTGCCCTCATCGACCAGCTCAATGCCGACCCGAAGATCAATGGCATCCTGGTCCAGTTGCCGTTGCCCGACCATATTCATGCCGCCGAACTGATACGCCGGATCGCTGCGGACAAGGATGTCGACGGCTTCCATCCGGAGAACATGGGCCGCCTGGTGCTGCGCCAGCCCGGTCTGCGGCCGTGCACGCCAAAGGGCGTGATCGAGCTGCTGCGGCATGCCGGCGCCGGTTTCTACGGCCAGCATGCCGTGGTCGTAGGCGCTTCCAACCATGTCGGCCGGCCGATGGTGCTGGAGCTGCTCCTGGCCGGGGCAACCACCACCTGCTGCCATCGTTTCACCACCGACCTGCCGGACCGCGTCGCCGAGGCCGAGCTGTTGGTGGTGGCGGTGGGACGACCGGGCATCGTCCGTGGCGACTGGATTCGCCCCGGCGCCATTGTCATCGACGTCGGCATCAACCGGCGCGAGGATGGCAGCCTGTGCGGGGATGTCGATTTCCAGGCTGCTGCCCGGCGCGCCTCCTGGATCACGCCGGTGCCCGGCGGCGTCGGGCCAATGACGGTGGCCATGCTGATGCAGAACACGCTCGACGCCGCCGAGCAGCACGATCGGTCCCGTGGCTGATCCGAAAACAGCTCCCCGGTGCCTTCGCTCGCCTGACCGCGGCGGCTGTTAGGCAAGGCGTTCGCCAGACTTTGCGGCTGCCAGCCACATCCGCGCGCAAGAATGTGCCGGGCAATTGTTACGAATTGTTACGGCCTGAAAACAATTGTCAAACTGCGTGCTGGTGCCGGGTTCCCCGATCGACGGCTGCCTAGGATTCGTTCCGGGCACACGTCAATGGGAGCACCACAGGTGGACAGTCAACAAAGCAGTTGGGGCCGGCACGACTTTCTGGACCTGAGCCTGCATGAGCCAGGCATCGTCGCGGATACGCGCCTGGAGGATCTGGCCAGCGATGCGGCCGCGGTCGATCACGAGGACACGCTGGCCATGCAGTTGCACCGGGTGCAGGCACACGCCCGATCCCGCCAGCAGGCGGCCTTCATCTGCATGCTCGGCTACCAGCTTCCCGAGGGCACCAAGGACGTCGTCGCCGAGGTCTTCAACCGCAAGATCGAACTGGATCTGGTCGGCCACCTCGGCAGTCCGGCGATGTATCTGCAACGACAGGGCGACCGGCATCTGCTGGCGCTGTGCGGAAGCGATGTCGACATGGCCCGCATCCAGTTGCAGTCGCTGCTGCAGCTTTCAGCATCACGCGTGGGCAATGTCCTGGGGGTCGGCCAGGCCGATGGCCGCAGCGGCTTTGCGCCCCTGCGCGAGGATGATCCCGGCGGCCAGCAGGCACTGAATTCGGCCAAACTCGCCTACGATCTTGGTGGTTTCCACCCGGTGGGACATATCGAATTCATCGACGTCTGAGACAGAACGTGCGGCGCAGCGCCGATCGCGGCAGGTGATCGGCGCTGCCGTCAGTCGCGTAGGTCAGTATCGGGGCGGGGCGCGCTGAGGGCAGAGGCGCGATATCAAGCTCAGTCGGGAATCTGGTTGCCGTTGACGCCGCTGGGGAAACTGTCGGCAGCAGCCGATTCATGCAGCTCCCGGAAACGCTCGATCTCCTGATTCTGGGTTTCGTACAGCTCGAACCGGTACACCTGCAGTTGTTCCAGGTTCTTGCGTTCAGCCTGCAGACGCCGGTTCAGTTCGGCCAGTTCACGGTCGTCGCCGCCGCCATCAGGACGGCTGTCGGCGCGGGCGCGGATGTCGCGCTGGATGCGTTCGACATTGGCCTGGCTGGCGCGCAGGTTGAACTCGACCCGGGCGCGCTGTTCGTCATGGGCACGGAGCAGGGCCAATTCCGTCGGGTGGGCAGCAAGCAGGGCCTGATCGCGCTGATGGCTGCGCCGGACCTGCTCGGCTTCGCGTCGCTGCTGGCGCGACTGCGGCCGGTCCGGTTGGCTGATGCGCACGCCGCTGGCATTGAAGCGGTCGTAATCGGACGTGCCCGACGAGGGCTCGAGGCGATCGCTGAAGTGGACCTTGCCATCCTCGTCCACCCACCGGTACAGGCGGGTTTGCTGGGCATCGGCGATGCCCACGAAGAACATGGCGATAAGGATCAACGTCGCAGCCGCGACCCGGTACATGGCCGACTCTCCACTGCCTCTGCACTTGCAATCTGTGGCGGGCGACCCGGTGTGCAGGATCTACCGGGTGGCCTCTGTCAGATTACGTCGTCTGTGCCTGGCCAATCTGTGAAGGCCAACACAGTTCACCCGGTTCGATGAAACACTGGCCAGCGGCCGGTCAGGCAAGCGGGCAGGGCGATTACAACGCCGTGGCGGGCTGCACACCGGCCGCAGGTCAAGCCGGTAATCAACAGCAGGAGCGCGTTTGCCGGTCGGAGGTCTGCGTCGTGAGCGCCTGCGCCCGGATATCAGCCAGCGTGGCGCAGCAGGCGCTGCTTCTCGCGCTCCCAGTCGCGTTCCTTCTCGGCATGGCGCTTGTCGTGCATCTGCTTGCCCTTGGCCAGGCCAATCTCGACCTTGGCCCGGCCTTCCTTCCAGTACATGGCCGTGGGCACCAGGGTGTAACCCTTGCGCTCGACGGCACCGATCAGGCGGTCGATCTCATCGCGCTTGAGCAGTAGCTTGCGGGTGCGCATGGGTTCGGCCACGACATGGGTCGAGACCGTCGGCAGGGGCTGGATCTGGGCGCCGAACAGGAACAGTTCGCCGCGATTGACCACCGCGTAGCTGTCACCGAAATTGATCCGGCCAGCACGCAGGCTCTTGACCTCCCAGCCCTGCAGGACCAGGCCGGCTTCAAGGCGCTCGTCGATGTGGTACTCGTGGCGGGCACGTTTGTTCAGGGCAATCGTGCTGCCGCCGCCTTTGTTGCTGGTCTTGTTGGTCATGGTTTCACTGCGCGGGCGCACTTGGGCCGATAATGTCTGCGAACGATCGGTGTTCAATGATTGAAGCGAGGTGGTCATGGTAACCGGTGAGCCGGCGATCAAACGGAGTTGGCGATGCCCGTAGTCAAGCGACAGGCGCTGGTCGCGCAAGCGCCGGAGCGGATGTTCGGACTGGTCAACGATGTCGAGAACTACCCGGTGTACTTCACCTGGTGCCGGCAGGTCGACATTCTTGAGCAGAGCGTGGACCGGATGGCGGCCCGGTTGCATGTCCGTGCCGGCGGCATCGAGTTCAGCTTTGCCACCCGCAATATCCTGTCGCCGCCCGATCACATCCATCTGGACATGCTCGAAGGCCCGCTGCGCTACCTGAAGGGTGACTGGACCTTCCGGCCCTACGGTGATGGCGGTTGCCGCATCGATCTGGTACTGGACTTCGAACCCAAGAGCCGCCTGTTCGGTCTGGCGACCACGCTCGCATTCCAGGCCCTGGCCGACCGCCTGGTGCAGGACTTCACCACCGTGGCTGTCAGCGATGCCTGATCCAGGCGCGGATCAGCCGCCGCTGATTCGAGTGGATCTGGTCTGCCTGTGGCCGGGTACGACCTGGCGGCGCAGCGTTGACCTGCCGCCGGGCAGCACGGTGACCCAAGCGATCGCCAACTCCGGATGGCATCAGTTGCCGGCGCGTCCCGAGATCGCCGCCATCGGCATCCATGGTCGGATCGTCGACGGTGACCAGGTGCTGCGCCCGGGTGATCGCATCGAGCTTTATCGGCCGCTGCTGGCCGATCCCAAGGCAAGCCGGCGGGAACGGGCGACGCAGGCGAGTCTGATCAAGCGCTGACGCGGCCGGTCGGTACGGCAGGCTCCACCGCTGCCGGCAATGCGGCAACGGTGGAGCAATCAGCTAACGACAGTTGCCTCGCTGGCTTCAGTCGTCCTGGACCAGGCCACGGCGCAGCAGCAGCGGCTGCAGGTCGGGATCGCGGCCGGTGAAATCGCGGAACAGTTCCAGAGCCGGCTTGCTGCCGCCACGCGACAGCAAGGTGGCACGGAAATGGTCGCCATTCTCGCGGGTCAGGCCGCCGTTTTCTTCCATCCACTTGACGCTGTCGGCGTCGAGCACTTCCGACCAGATGTAGGAGTAGTAGCCGGCCGAGTAGCCGCCCGAGAAGGTATGGCTGAAGTAGGTGGTGCGATAGCGCGGCGGCACTGGCTCGAAATCGATACCGGCCGCGGCCAGGGCTTCGGCTTCGAACCGGATCACGTCATCGGGCACCTGGTCCGGGCCGATCTGGTGGAAAGCCTGGTCGAGCAGGGCGGCGGCCAGGTATTCAGTGGTGGCGAAGCCCTGGTTGAAGGCCTGTGAGGCCAGCACCTTGTCCAGCAGCTCATGCGGCAGCGGCTCGCCGGTCTGGTAGTGCCTGGCGTAGTTGGCCAGCACTTCCGGCCAGGTCGCCCACATCTCATTGACCTGCGAGGGGAACTCGACGAAGTCACGCGGCACCGAGGTGCCGGCAAAGCGCGGGTAGGTGACATTGGAGAACATGCCATGCAGGGCGTGGCCGAACTCGTGGAACATGGTGGTGACCTCATCGAAGGTCATCAGCGTCGGCTCGCCTTCGGGCGGCTTGGGGATGTTCTGGTGGTTGCCGACCACGGCCTTGGTGCCGAGCAGGTCGTTCTGCTGCACGTAGGCATTCATCCAGGCACCGCCGCGCTTGGACGGGCGGGCATGGAAATCACCCAGGAACAGGGCCAGCGCCGAGCCATCGGCATCAAACACTTCCCACACGCGCACGTCCGGGTGGTAGACCGGCAGGTCGGTGCGCTCCTTGAAGGTGATGCCGTACAACTGGGTGGCGGCGAAGAACACGCCATCGTTGAGCACCCGGTTGAGCTCGAAGTAGGGACGCAGGGCATTGGCGTCGAAATCGTAGCGTTGCTGGCGCACCTTCTCGGCGTAGTGCGCCCAATCCCAGGCGGCCAGCTCGAAGCCGCCGTTCTCGGCGTCGATCACCGCCTGGATGTCGGCGGCCTCGCGCCGGGCATTGGCCACGGCCGGCGGCGCCAGTTGCGCCAGCATGGCGTTGACCGCCTCGACGGTGCCGGCGGTGCTGTCCTCCAGCACATAGGAAGCATGGTTGGGATGACCCAGGAGCTGGGCGCGCTCGGCGCGCAGGCGCACGATCTGGGCGACCAGCTCGCGGTTGTCGAACTCGCCCTCGCTGCTGCCGCGGCCCACCGAAGTGCGATGCAGGCGCTCGCGTGAAGCCCGGTTGCTGAGCTCGATCAGGGCCGGCTGTCCGGTTGTGTTCTGTAGTGCAATCAGATACTTGCCGGAATGGCCGGCTTCTTCGGCGGCCGTTTTCGCGGCCTGGATCTGGGCTTCGGACAAGCCGGCCAGCTCCTCGGCACTGTCGAACAGCACCGCCTTGGCGTTCACTTCCTTGAGAACGTTCTGGCTGAACTGGGTCTGCAGGCTGGCCAGTTGGCTGTTCAGGTCACGCAGGACCGACTTGTCGGCGGCCGACAGTTGCGCGCCGGCGCGGACGAAGTCGGTGTGGTAGCGCTCCAGCAAGTGCATCTGCTCAGGGTCAAGGCCAAGCTGGTCGCGCTGGTCATGCAGCGACTTGATGCGTGCGAACAGGGCATCGTCCAGGCGAATGGCATCCATGTGCGCCGCCATCCGCGGAGCCATCTCCGACTGCACCTTGCGGATCGTGTCGTTGCTGTGGGCACCGGACAGGTTGCCGAACACCCGCTGGGTGCGCGACAGCATCTCGCCGGCGCGCTCCATGGCAACAATCGTGTTGTCGAAATCGGGTTCGTCCTGGCTGCCGGCAATCGCGGTCACTTCCTGGCGGTGCTCGGCCATGCCGCGTTCCAGTGCCGGGCCGAAGTGCTCGTCACGGATCAGGTCGAACTGCGGATATCCGTAGGCCAGGGGGCTGGTTTGCTCAAACGGGTTGGCGGCGGCCTGCGTTGCCGGCTGTGCCGCCTCGGCCGGCGCTTCGCCCGCCTGCGGGTCAGCCGTCGGCGAGGACGGCTGGCAGGCAGCCAGGCCGAGTGCGAGGCTGCCCATCAGGGACAAGGTCATTGTGTGCTTGGTCATTGCAGGTCTCCGCACGGATGGTGGTCGGGTGCTGTCGGGGCGGCGCATCAGCGGCCGACCCAAGGCGCCGCAACAGTTGAAAACTCAAGGGCTTGCTTGGCCGCCGTCTGGCGGAGGAAATCGTGGTAGTGGCTGGTCAAGGTCGCCAGCCGGTGCCGGCGCGGCCCAGCCGCCGGTGGTCAGCGGTCGTCTGCGTCCTCGTCTTCGTCCTGCGGCCGCCCGGAGCGATCGCGGTTGTCATCCAGGGTCGGCCCGTAGCGCTCGTACTGGCTGACATCCTCGAGCAGATCGGCTTCGGACGTGGTCTCGGGCAGCAGGTCGCCGTCGAATGAGACCAGCGAATCGCCCTCGAAGAGCAGGGTGAGATTGCGCACTTCCGGCGTGCCGCCGGCCCGGCTGACCGCGTACAGATAATCCCAGCGCGACTGGTGGAAGGGCGAAGCGATCGCCGGCGTGCCCAGCAGCAGGCTGACCTGGCGCTTGCTCATGCCCACTTCCACGTCGGCGATGTCCTCCTGGTCCAGGAGATTGCCCTGCGGCACGTCTACCTTGTACAGCAGACCACAACCGGGGAGCAGTGTCAGGGCAAGCAGCAGGGACGGCAAACGCATGGCGATCCTGAAAGGGAAGGTCAAACGCGGATGATACACTACGGCCCGCTCAAGCCTGCCCCGGCGTGGCGCCTGTGGACAGTGGCCGCAACGGCTCCGACGCAAGTGCAGCCTTGCCGGCCCGGTCAACGTTCACGCCAGCCAACGGCCCTGTGCGAGCACTCTGCGAGCGGGCCGGTCCGCCCTTGGCATGGGCGCCGGGCAGCGGCATTGTCCTTGGCAGCTTTGTGTAAGGAGAATCATCATGGTGTCGCAGGATCTGCGCAAAGTAGGACTCAAGGTCACCCATCCACGGTTGCGCATCCTGGAGATCCTCGGCGCCGCCGAAGGCCAGCATCTGAGCGCGGAGGCGATCTACCGGCAACTGATCGAATCCTCCGAGGATATCGGCTTGGCCACGGTCTACCGGGTGCTGACCCAGTTCGAGGCCGCTGGCCTGGTGATCAAGCACAACTTCGAAGGCGGCCAGGCGATCTACGAGCTGGATCGCGGCGATCACCATGACCACATGGTCTGCGTTGAAACCGGCACCGTGATCGAGTTCTACAACGCCGAGATCGAACGCCTGCAGAAGGAAATCGCCGAACAACACGGCTACATCATCGAAGACCACAGCCTGGTGCTGTACGTGCGGCCGAAGAAGGGCGGCAAGAGCCCGTAGGGACGCGGCTTCTGGATATTCCTATCTGTCTGATTTGATGGAATATCTGGCACGAACCATGCAAGAACTCGCCAGGGCCAGCGGGACCAGGCAGCGCAGCAGGCAGCGATGGCTATTGGAAGCCATTGGCGACAATCGCGGAAACGTCCGCCGGGCTCAACTGATTCCTAGTGTGGTTGCCGCCCATGAGGTGACCGATCTCGTGAGTAAACGTGTCGTCGCAGATGGCGCAGTCTGTCGCCACCAGCCAGTATGCGAACGCATCGAACGCGGCCCCCCGGCCCGCATCCAAGGCTCACTGAGAAGCAGCCGGGATAGCGACTGATGAACGGTCAGGTGCGCTGGCGTAGTAGTGCATGATCGCTCAATCGCCCACGCAAGTGACTGTCACCGTGCCGGTCGCTCGGTCCACGACGGCGATTTCGACGCCTCCTACGCGTGACACACGCGGCCGGCCCACGGCAAAGTAGAAGTTGTTTTCCGGTGCAACCAAGTAAAGCCCATCGGGCGGCCTGTCGAGGAATTCGAGGCTGGATTCAAGCCCGACGTGGGCCTGGGCAAGTGCTTGCGCCTTCGTCGCGTCGATCATCAGTCGTCCACGGCCAACGCTTCACACCCGCAGCCCGCGCTGCCCCGGCTGCCAGCGGCTGACGTCGAGCTGCGCGGTGCCGATGCCCAGGGCGCGCACCCACTTGGCAGACGCATCAAGCGAGCTCCAGGTCTTTGGCGTGCCTTTTCCGGTGACCGCGACCACGGTGGCGTTCGGGGTGTCGGCTTCAACATGGAAGCACGCGCCCTCGGCAATGATGCGCACGCGCTTGACCGCCCCGGCCTGCACCAGCGCGCGCAGGGTCTTCTCATTCATCGTCGGGCTCCTTGAACAGTTCGGACTGCTCGGGGATCGCAATGCCGGCGGCCTCGCAGTGCTGGCGGATCAGCCATTCCACCAGGTTGGCGATGCTGCGGTGCTCGCGGATCGCGGCGATCCTGGCCGCTTCCTTCAGGGCCGGGTCGACGCGCAGGTTGAGGGTGCCGGTCTTTTTTGCGGTCATGCCGCAAATGTACAACAGATGTAACGCACTTGTGCGCGCCTGGTCTGGACAGGCGGCGCCATGCGGGATAACGACACGTGGCTGCGCGCGGCCACGATCCAGGATCAGTTCCCCGCCTGCGCCAGCATCTGCTGGGCGTGCGCCAGGGTGGTGTCGGTGAGCTGGACGCCGCCGAGCATGCGTCCGATCTCGCCTCGGCGGGCGGCGCCCTCCAGGTGTGTGACCAGCGTGGCGGTGTCGCCATCGACCACCTGCTTGGCGACGGCGAAGTGGTGATGGCCCTGGGCGGCGACCTGGGGCAGGTGGGTGACACACAGCACCTGGACCCGCTCGCCCAGCCGCCGCAGCTTCTGCCCGAGGATTTCGGCGACGGCGCCGCCGATGCCGACATCAACCTCGTCGAAGACCATGGTCGGCACCGGTACCTCGCCCAGCGCCGCCACTTCGATTGCCAGGGCGATGCGTGACAACTCGCCACCGGAAGCGACCCGGCGCAGCGGACGCAGGGGCTGGCCGGGGTTGGCGCTGACCATGAACTCGGTGCGTTCCAGGCCCTGGGCATCGGGCTGTTGACCGGCCACTTCTTCCAGCGCGATCTGGAACTGGCCGCCGGCCATGCCCAGCTCGCAGATCAGCATGCTGACTTCGCGCGACAGGCGCTGTGCCGTGGTCTGGCGTGCCTGGCTGAGCTGGCGGGCCACCTCGAGCCATTGCCCGGCGACCTGTTGCTGCTGGGCCAGGATCTGCTGCAACCGCTCGCCGGCGTTTTCCGCCGCATCCAGTTCCGCGGCGAGCCGGTCGCGGGCTGCGGCCAGTTCGGCAATCGGCAGGCGGTGCTTGCGGCCCAGATCATGCAGGCGGGCCAATTGCCGATCCAGGCGCTCGAACTGTTCCGGGTCGTTTTCGAAGCCGTCCAGGTGACCGGCCAGGGTGCTGGCGGCTTCGCCCAGCTCGATTTCGGCATTGGCCAGCACGGCGGTGGTGGCGGCCAGATCCGGATCACCGGCCTGGGCACGCTCCAGTGCCTGCCGTGCCTTGGCCAGCAAGGCCAGGATAGTGCCCGGTTCATCGCCGCCATCGAGCAGGCTGGCGGCCTGCATGCAGGCTTCCAGGGTCGCGCCCATGTGGGCCAGGCGGTGGTGTCCGCGCTCCAGTTCGGCGCAGGCTTCCGGGGCCAGGGCGTGGCGCTGCAGTTCGGCCAGGTCGTGGCGCAGCAGTTCGATGCGTCGGCCGTCATCGCCGGTATCGGACTGCAGGGTACGGCGCTCATGCTCCAGTTGCTGCCAGTGGCCGGCGTAGCGGGCAACTTGTTGCAACAACGCGCGGTGCTCGCCGTGGCGGTCGACCAGGGCAAGCTGGCTGCGCCGGTCAAGCAGGGCCTGATGCTCGTGCTGGCCGTGGATCTCGACCAGATGGACGGCCATTTCCGCCAGGGTCTGATTGGGCACCGGCCGGCCGTTGATCCAGGCCCGCGACGGGCCATCGCGGCGGATGACCCGGCGCAGCAGACATTCCTCGCCGTCGTCGTCCAGCTCGTGCTCGCGCAGCCAGGCGCGGGCGGCGGGAATGTCGGCCAGGTCGAAGCGGGCGCTGAGCTCGGCACGCTCGCAACCGGCACGCACCGCGGCGCTGTCGGCACGGGCGCCGGACAGCAGCAGCAGGGCATCGACCAGCAGCGACTTGCCGGCGCCGGTCTCGCCGCTGACCACGGTCAAACCGGAGTCCAGGCTGATTTCTACAGCTTCGACAATGGCGAAATCGCGGACGGTAAGTGTGCGGAGCATGCGCGCATTTTAGCCGGCATTGCTGCGCCTCGGCCGCTGCTGCCGACCAGCTTTCCCGGCCGGGCATGGGCAGCCGCCAGTCGCCGCTTGCATCAACGACAATCGGCGGCATCCGGCGTTGTCGACCGGTCATGGTGGACGCGGCCTGTGTTCCCGGCCCAGAGCCAGAGCCAGCCGGGGCGGACAACGGCGCCGCCGCCGCTCCCTTGGAAACCGTGATCGCTTGCACCATATTCCAAAGGACCTTCCCATCTACTGATGCCAGCTACGCCGATGTCCGTGTCCCACGTCCAGGATTTGCTCGACAGCCGCGCCCGGCGCCTGCTGCGGGTGCTGATTTCCCAGTACATCCGCGATGGCCAGCCGGTGGGTTCGCGCACCCTGGCCAAGCAGTCGGGCCTGGATGTCAGCCCGGCGACGATCCGCAATGTCCTGGCCGATCTGGAAGACATCGGCCTGGTTTCGGCGCCGCACACCTCGGCTGGCCGCGTGCCGACCACGCAGGGCTACCGCCTGTTCGTGGATTCGCTGCTGGAAACCAAGCCGCTTTCCGACCCTGAACTATCACGGCTGCGGGCCGAGTTGACGCCCGGTGGCGGCACCCAGGATCTGGTCAACTCGGTGTCCGGCCTGCTGTCGGCGGCGAGCCGCTTTGTCGGCCTGGTGACCGTGCCCCGGCGTGAGGCCTTCGCCTTCCGCCATATCGATTTCGTGCCCTTGCAGGGCCGGCAGGTGCTGGTGATCGTGGTGTTCACCGACAACGAGGTGCAGAACCGGGTCATCCAGACCGCGCGCCTGCACTCGCCATCGGAGCTGGAGCAGGCCGCCAATTATCTCAATGCCCATTACGCCGGCCTCAGCCTGGAACAGATCCGCCAGCGCCTGATGACCGAACTGGAACAGGCGCGGGCGGCCATGGACGCCTCGATGGCAGCCACCATCGAAATGGCCGGCAGCGCCCTGGACATCGGCCAGGGTGAAGACGTGGTGGTCTCTGGGCAGACCAATCTGATGGGCCTGCAGGAAATGGCCAACCTGGAGCGTCTGCGCGAGCTGTTCGAAGCCTTCAACCACAAACGCGAGCTGCTGGCATTGATGGATCGCTGCATCAGTGCCCGCGGCGTGCGCCTGTTCATTGGCGAGGAATCCGGGCTCAGCCCGCTGCAGGGCTGCAGTGTCGTGGCTGCTCCCTACGCCCACCAGGGCGAGGTACTGGGTGTGCTGGCGGTAATCGGCCCTACGCGCATGGCCTACGAGCGCGTGATTCCGATGGTCCAGGCCACTGCCCAGTTGCTCTCGGGCGCCTTGAATCGCGACCGCCCGACCCAATAATCGCCCAGGCATAGGTTCCCAGTACGGCCCCGGCATGCGCCCGCGGCGGGGCTGTCCGCATCGTTTTCATCATGGAGTTGTCATGAGCCAGAGCCATTCCCCACCCGGGTCGCCACCGCCCGATCCATCCCGGTTTGATCCCGATGCCGAATTGGATGCCGGCATGGAAGCCGATGCCGCTGCCCAGGGCCGGATCCAGCGCGAGCTGGGCGAGCTTGAGCAGCAGGTCGCTGTCGCCAGGGAGGAGGTCCTGCGTACCCGGGCCGAGATGGACAACACCCGCAAGCGCCTGTCGCGCGAGTTGGAGACGGTACGCCGCTATGCCGCCGAGCGCGTGCTGGCCGATCTGCTGCCTGTGGTCGACAGCCTGGACCAGGGCATGAACGCCCTGCCGGCGGACGACCCGGCGCAGGAGGGGCTGAGCCTGACCCGACGCCAGTTGCTCACCGCAATGGAGCGCCACGGCCTGGTCACCATTGACCCGGAAGGCCAGCCTTTCGACCCGGCCGAACACCAGGCCATTTCCGCCCAGGCCAGCGACAGCGCGCCGGACAATACCGTGCTGACCGTGCTGCAAAAAGGCTTCCGTCTGCATGAGCGCGTTCTGCGCCCGGCGATGGTGATTGTCGCCCAGGGCACCGGCGGCGATTGACGGCGCTTGAATCGGCGGCTGCCCGCCCCATTTTCAGACACATCGGATTGAACCCCAGCGGCAGAACACGACACTGCCCGGACCAGGAGTCAACAAACATGAGCAAGATCATCGGTATCGACCTGGGCACCACGAACTCGTGTGTTGCCCTGATGGAAGGCGGCAAGGCGCGCGTGATTGTCAACGCCGAAGGCGATCGCACCACGCCTTCGGTAGTGGCTTTCGGCAAGGATGACGAGGTTCTGGTCGGCCAGCCGGCCAAGCGCCAGGCGGTCACCAACCCCAAGAACACGTTCTTCGCAGTCAAGCGCCTGATCGGCCGCAAGTTCTCCGATGCCGAGGTCAAGAAGGACATCGACCTGGTGCCCTACGGCATTGTCGAGCACGAGAACGGTGATGCCTGGGTGGTCAAGGCCGACGGCACGCGCCTGGCGCCGCAGCAGATCTCGGCCCATGTGCTGATGAAGATGAAGAAGACCGCCGAGGATTATCTGGGCGAACCGGTCACCGAGGCGGTGATCACGGTGCCGGCCTACTTCAACGACTCCCAGCGCCAGGCGACCAAGGAAGCGGGCAAGATCGCCGGTCTTGAGGTGCGCCGCATCATCAACGAGCCGACCGCCGCGGCCCTGGCCTATGGCCTGGACAAGAGCCTGGGCGCGGACCGCAAGATCGTCGTCTATGACCTGGGCGGCGGCACCTTCGACATGTCGATCATCGAGATCGCCGAGATCGACGGTGAAAAGCAGTTCGAGGTGCTGGCCACCAACGGCGATACCTTCCTGGGCGGCGAGGATTTCGACGCCCGCCTGATGGATTATCTGGTCGACGAATTCAAGAAGGAGCAGGGCATGGACCTGCGCACCGATCCGCTCGCCCTGCAGCGTTTGAAGGACGCCGCCGAGCGCGCCAAGATCGAGCTGTCGAGCGCCCAGCAGACCGACGTCAACCTGCCCTACATCACCGCCGACACCTCCGGTCCCAAGCATCTGAACATCCGCGTCACCCGCGCCAAGCTGGAATCGCTGGTCGACGATCTGGTGCAGCGCACCCTGGGTCCGTGCCGGACCGCGATCAACGACGCCGGCCTGAAGGTCTCGGACATCGACGAGGTGATCCTGGTCGGCGGCCAGACACGCATGCCCAAGGTGCAGCAGGCGGTATCGGAGTTCTTCGGCAAGGAGCCGCGCAAGGACGTCAATCCCGACGAGGCCGTCGCCGTTGGCGCTGCTACCCAGGGTGGCGTGCTCTCCGGCGACGTCAAGGACGTGCTGTTGCTGGACGTGACGCCGCTGTCGCTGGGCATCGAGACCCTGGGTGGCGTGTTCACCAAGCTGATCGAGAAGAACACCACCATCCCGACCAAGAACACCCAGGTGTTCTCGACCGCCGAGGACAACCAGTCCGCGGTCACCGTGCATGTGCTCCAGGGTGAGCGCGAGCAGGCCCGTTACAACAAGTCGCTGGCCCGCTTCGATCTGGCCGGCATCGATGCCGCACCGCGTGGCATGCCCCAGGTCGAGGTCACCTTCGACATCGATGCCAACGGCATCCTGCATGTTTCGGCCAAGGACAAGAAGACCGGCAAGGAGCAGCGCATCGAGATCAAGGCCGGTTCCGGCCTGTCCGATGACGAGATCCAGAAGATGGTCCAGGACGCCGAGACCCACCGCGAGGAAGACCAGAAGTTCCAGGAACTGGTCACCGTGCGCAACAAGGCCGATGCCCTGGTCCACGCCACGCGCAGCTCCCTGGCCGAGCACGGCGACAAGGTGCCGGCCGACCAGCGCGGCAGCATCGACAGCGCCCTGGCCGATCTTGAGTCGGCCATGAAGGGCGATGACAAGGCGCAGATCGAAGCGCGCATCGCCACCCTGGAAACAGCGGCGCAGGCACTCGCCGCGGCCAGTGCCGCTGGCTTCCAGGCCGACGCCGAGGGTGAAGCGGCCGAAGCCGCCGCGGCGGCTGACGAGGATGTCGTCGATGCCGAGTTCACCGAAGTCAAGGACGACCAGGACAAGTGATCGACCTGATTGCGGCCGGGCACATTGATGCCCGGCCGCGCTCGGCCGATCCGGGAAAGCGATGAGCAAGCGTTGTTACTACCAAGTGCTGGGCGTTGACCGCAGCGTTGATGCGGTGGGCCTGAAACAGGCTTTCCGCCGCCATGCCATGAAATGGCACCCGGACCGGAATCCGGGTGATGCCCAGGCCGAGGAGAAGTTCAAGGAGATCCGCGAGGCCTACGAGGTATTGGCCGACGCCGGCAAGCGCCAGCGCTACGACCAGTTCGGCCACGACGGGGTCAACGGTGGCGGCGGCGGTGGCGGCTACAGCGACTTCGGTGACATCTTCGGCGATATTTTTGGCGACATCTTCGGTGGCGGCCATGGCCGCCAGGCGCGGCGCGGCACCGACCTGCGCTATGTCCTGGAACTGGACCTGGAACAGGCCGTATTCGGCACCGAGCAGGAAATCCACTTCCCCAGTCGGGTCAGTTGCAAGCCCTGCAGCGGCTCGGGCTCCAAGGACGGCAAGACCCAGACCTGCCAGACCTGCGCCGGCCGTGGCCAGGTGCGGATGCAGCGCGGCATGTTCTCGATGCAGCAGACCTGTCCGCATTGCAGCGGCCGTGGCCAGACCGTTACCAGCCCGTGCCAGACCTGTGACGGCGAAGGCTTTGTCGAGGATGAGAAACGGCTATCGGTGAAGATCCCGGCCGGTGTCGATACCGGCGACCGGATCCGACTGGCCGGCGAGGGCGAAGCCGCTCCCGGCATGCCGCCGGGCGACCTCTATGTCGAGGTGCGGGTCCGCGAGCACGACATCTTCCAGCGCCAGGGCGCCGACCTGTATTGCGAGATCCCGATCCGCTTTTCCCAGGCGGCGCTGGGCTGCGAACTGGTTGTGCCGACCCTTGATGGCGAGGCGCGCATCAGTATCCCGCCCGAAACCCAGACCCATCGCCTGTTCCGCCTGCGCGGCAAGGGCGTCAAGCCGGTGCGCGGTGGTCCGGCCGGCGACCTGATCTGCCGGGCGGTGATCGAAACGCCAGTGAACCTGACCGGCGACCAGCGTGAGCTGCTGGAACAGTTCGAAGCCAGTTTTCAGGCCGATCCGGAGCGGTATTCGCCGCGTACCAGCACCTGGCGCGATGCCGCCCGCACCTTCTGGAGCCGGATCAAGTCGGCCTGAGTGATGGGTCGATTCCCTTCCGATAGACGACTGCAAGCGCTCGCTCAGCTTTCCGGCTCGGGTTCGGACTCGGCAGCGTCGTCCTGGCTGTCCTCGCGCACCTGATCCCGGGTCGCCTGGTTCAGGCCCAGGAAGTGCTGTTCCAGGCCATCACAGGCCTGACCATCGCCTTCGCAGCGGATATCCATGCGGATGACGATGCGGCCGTCCTCTTCGATCACGCTGCGCTTGATCACGGCCGGGTGGGCCGGGTCGATCTCCGGCGCAAAGGTCCAGATCGTCATCGCCGCCGGATCCTCGATCGTCAGCCAGCCATCGGCGATCGACATGCGGGTGTCATCGCGCTGCTGCAGCGAGCTGCGTGCGGCCTCGACCGAGGCGTAGCCAATGTCGCCCTGTGATTCGGCCAGGACCGGTGCGCAGGCCAGGGCAGCGAGCGTGCCGGTGAAGATCAGGCGGGGAAGGGTCATCACGAAACTCCTGGAATCAGATGAAAGATGTGCGCGTAATTGCCAGAAATCTATCGAAATTGTCGACGCTGGTGCGATGCTGGCAGTCGCGCTGCAATGAATGGGCCGAAAGGTAGCACAGGGCCGCGCGCGCCTTGGTCAAGCCGTTGTCGGCAACCGAAGCATGGCCAAGTCGCCGTTCAGCTCGCCGGGACGGATGCGCTTGCCAGGACAGCCCAAGGCAGCCCAGGCCACGCGCCCGGGCACGATCTGCAACCGGATCAGGCGCCGTCCGGTTCGAAGCGTTCGCCTGCCTGTGCCCGTTGTGCGTACTCGCCGACCTTGTTCAGCAGGGCCGCCAAGCCGTTGCTGCGGGTCGGCGACAGGTGTGAACCCAGGCCGATCATGCGGATGAAATCCGGCTCGGTGGCCAGGATGGCTTCGGCGCTGCGGCCCGAATAGACCCGCAACACCAGGGCGATCAGGCCGGAAACGATGGCCGAATCACTGCTGGCGTGAAGCGTGAGCCGCTGACCATCGCCTTCGGGCACCAGCCAGACCATCGACTGGCAGCCGTGGATGCGATGGTCATCATTGCGCCAGGCGTCCGGGAACGGTGGAAGCTGTCTGCCCAGGTCGATCAGGTACTGGTAGCGCTCGCTCCAATCACCGAGCATGGCGAAGTCATCGGCGATCGCCTGCTGCGGATCCTGCCGGCCCTCGCGCTGGCTTGCCGCGCTCATCGCTGCCACCGCCAGCGGCCGCCATCGGCGCCATCCTCGACCAGCACGCCGATGCCGGCCAACTGATCACGGATGGCGTCGGAACGGGCGAAGTCGCGGCTTTTGCGGGCGGCGTCGCGTTCGGCCACCAGGGCATCGATGTCGCTGTCCGACAACGTTCCCGCACTGCCGTCACTGGTGGCCTCGGCCGGCGTCTGGCTGCTGCGGCCGCGGCGGAACCATTGCGCCGGTTGATCTTGCAGCAGCCCCAGCAGCTCGCCGGCGGCCAGCAACTGGCCCTTCAGCGCAGCACGCTCACCGGCATCGCTGGCCTTGCGTGCCCGCGCCGCCAGCCCGGCCAGGGCGGCCAAAGCATCAGGCGTGTTCAAGTCGTCGCACAGGGCGGCCATCACTGCCTCGGGCACTGGCTCGTCACTGGCACTGACTGCGGCCAGGTCGCGCAGGGTGCCGTACAGGCGGTCCAGCGTTTTGGTTGCCCGATCGACGGCGTCGTCGGACCAATCCAGCGGCTGCCGATACTGGGCGCCGAGCAGGGCATAGCGCAGGGCTTCGGCCGGATGGTGCTGCAGCAGTTCGTGCACCAGGGTGATATTGCCCAGCGACTTGGACATCTTGCGCCCGCCCAGGTTGAGCAGGCCGTTGTGCAGCCAGTAGCGGGCGAACACGCGGCCGCCGTGGGCACAGGTGCTTTGCGCGATCTCGTTCTCGTGATGCGGAAATTGCAGGTCGATGCCACCGGCATGGATGTCGATGGTTTCGCCCAGGTGCGTGGCGGCCATGGCCGAACATTCGATATGCCAGCCGGGTCGGCCTCGGCCCCAGGGGCTGTCCCAGCCGGGCAGGTCGTCACTGGAGGGTTTCCACAGCACGAAGTCGCCCGGGCTGCGCTTGTACGGCGCGACATCGACCCGGGCACCGGCCAGCATCTCGTCGGTCGAACGCCGCGACAGGGCGCCATAGTCAGCGTACGAGCCGACATCGAACAGGACATGGCCTTCGGCGACATAGGCATGGCCGGCCTCGATCAGGGTTTCGCACATGGCGATGATCTGGTCGATGTGGGCGGTGGCCTCGGGCTCGACATCGGGCGGATCAACGCCCAGCGCCGCCATATCCTCTCGGTAGGCGCCGGTGAAGCGCTGCGTGATGGATTGGATCGGCACGCCTTGGGCCGCGGCGGCGGCATTGATCTTGTCGTCGACGTCGGTGATGTTGCGCGCGTAGACCACGCCCGGATACAGGCGCCGCAGCAGCCGCGCCAGCAGGCCGAACACCACGGCCGGGCGGGCGTTGCCGATGTGGATGTAGTTGTACACCGTCGGGCCGCAGACATAGAGCGTCACCCGCGCGGGATCCAGCGGATGAAACACTTCAAGTTGTCGGCTCAGGCTATTGAAAAGTTTGAGCTGCATGGGGTTCTTTGTGCAGGGCAGCAGAGGCTACTCTAGCAAATGCCCGCCTCGGCCACGAAAATCAGCGGCGATTCATCGGCCAAGGCCTTCAATGGCAGGTGGCCTGCGGCGTTGAATCAGGACGCCAGTGCTGTCTGCAGCAGCAACCGGCGGCCCAGAGACCCTCCCCTTTTTGCGGAAAAACAGCAATTCATGTTCGACCTCGTGTACCGAAACCGCGTCATGCCCGCCTGGGCACTATTGGTTGGCACCGGCCTTGCCGGAGCGGTCGCCGCAGATACCAGCCCAGCGTCGATCCCGGAGCCGCCGGATCTCGCCGAAGCCACTGCCGCGGATTTCGAACTGGCCGCCGTGGCCGGGGACACGGCGTACGGCGTGACCCCCGAAGCCCATGTCCAGCACGCCTATGCCCAGGTTCTGGGGGTGGAGCCGGCCTTCGAATCAGTGCGGGTGTCGCGTCTGATCGAGTATTGCCGCGACCCGGCCCCAGGCAACGGCGTGGCTTCGCTGCTGGCCGGACTGGTGGACACTGCGCCCGCGCCGGGCGCGCACGAGCCCATCGCCGATGCCCATGACGCCAGTGTCGATGCCCCCGACCCGGCGGCCGATGCCTGCGAACTGCGGCGCGAGGAAACCGTCGAGACGCAAGCGGTGGGCTACGACGTGCAGTACCGCTATCGCGGCGAACTGTTCCAGTCGCGCCTGGATGAGGATCCGGGCGACCGCCTGCGCATCCGGGTCGAGATCACGCCGGCGCCGGCTGGCTGAGCCGGGTGACGCCGGCAGTCGATGCCGCCGGCTTGTCCACGATCATCGGAAGGGCGAGGGCGTTTCAGTCCCCGATACCGAGCTGATCGAGCATGAAGGCGTATTCCTCGGCGGTTTCCCGATAGCGCTGGAAGCGTCCGGATTTGCCGCCATGGCCGGCTTCCATATTGGTCTTGTAGAGGATCGGCGCATCGCCGGTGTTGGACGCGCGCAGGCGTGCCACCCACTTGGCCGGCTCCCAGTACTGCACCTGGGAATCCCACAGCCCGGTGGTGATGTACAGGGCCGGATAGTCCTGCGCGCTGATGTTGTCGTAGGGCGAGTAGCTGGCGATGTAGTGGTAATCGGGCTCGTGTTCGGGGTTGCCCCATTCATCGTATTCGTTGGTGGTCAGCGGAATGCTGGTGTCCATCATCGTGGTCAGGACATCGACGAACGGCACATGCGCGGCCAGTGCGCGGTAGCGCTCGGGCGCCATATTCGCTACCGCGCCCATCAGCAGGCCACCGGCGCTGCCGCCCATGGCGACCACGCGGTCGGCGGCGGCATACCCCTCGCCGACCAGATGCTCGGTGACGTCGATGAAGTCGGTGAAGCTGTTTTGCTTGTTGAGCAGCTTGCCGGATTCATACCAATGTCGGCCCATTTCCTCGCCGCCACGAATGTGCGCGATGGCAAAGACCACACCGCGGTCGACCAGCGACAGGCGCGGTGAGGAGAAGTACGGATCCATCGAAAGGCCGTAGGCGCCGTAGCCATACTGGTACAGGGCGGCGGTGCCGTCGGGGCTGAAACCCTTGCGATAAAGCAGGGTGACAGGGATCCGCGTGCCATCGCTGGCCGGGGCCCAGAGCCGCTCGGTGACATAGTTGCCCGGATCAAAACCGCCCAGCACCGGATCCTGCTTCAGCAGGCGCCGCTCGCCGGTGATCACGTTCAGTTCGTACACCGTGCCCGGGGTGGTCGGTGAACTGTAGTGATAACGCAGCCAGTCGCTGTCCTGCTCGCAGTTGACATGGATGCCGGCGACATAGACCGGCTCGTCGACACCAATGTAATCGTCGCGGCTGCCGTCCCAGCTTCGCACCCGCACCCGGCGCAAACCATCGCTGCGCTCATCGATGGCGATGAAGCCGGTGAACGCCTGGAAGTCGTCGATGAACACGTCCTCGCGGTGGGCCAGCACTTCCTGCCAGTGGCCACGGTCGCCGGTCTGGCCATCAGCCACCTGCATCAGGCGAAAATTCGCCGCCTGCCAGTTGGTGCGGATCAGCCAGCGCTCGCCGATATGGTCGACGCTGTATTCAAAATCGCGCTCGCGTGGCGCCAGCACCGTGAAGCTGCCCTGGGGCTGGTCGGCAGGCAGGAAGCGAACCTCATCGGATACCGTGCTGGAGGAATGGATCAGCACGTAGCGGTGGTCGCCGGTGCGGTCAACGCCAATGTAGAAGGCGTCATCGGCTTCTTCGTAGACCACCGGGTCGTCGGCCGGGTCGGTGCCCAGGCGATGCCGGCGGATGCGCTTGCTGAGCAGGGTGTCGGGATCGTTCTCGGTGTAGAAGACGGTGGCATTGTCCGCCGCCCAGGCCAGGGAAGCCGAAACGCCGGCGATCTGGTAGGGCAGCACCTGGCCGGTTTGCAGATCCTTGAAGCGCAGCACGAACTGGCGCCGGCCAACGGTGTCCTCGGCCCAGACCAGCCAGCGGCCATCGTCGCTGACCTCGTAGTTGGCGATCTGGAAAAAGTCATGGTCCTGCGCCATGGCATTGCCATCGAGCAGGATTTCCTCCGGCGCCGCCATCGTGCCCTTGCGCCGGGCATACACCGGATACTCGCGGCCTTCCTCGTAGCGCACGTAGTACCACCAGCCGCGATCGTGGTAGGGCACGCTGGCGTCGTCCTGCTTGATGCGCCCGACGATCTCCTCGTACAGGCGGTCGGCCAGCGGCTGCAACCGGGCCATGTGGCGCGCGTGCCAGGCGTTCTCGGCCTCCAGGTAGGCCAGCACCTCGGGCTTGGCGCGCTCATCGTCGCGCAGCCAGTAGTAGGGGTCGGCGCGCTCGCCGTGGGGCGAGCTGACCAGGTGCGGGATTTGTCGGGCAATCGGGGCGGTGTCGGTCACGGCGGTCTCGGCGGCAGGTGAGGGAGCGGACGTCGGCGCCTGGGTACAGGCGGCCAGCATCAAGGCCAGGACCAGTGTCATGGCCTGACTTGGCCAATGGCGCAGCAGCGGCCATCTCCGGCCCGCGCGGCGCGGTGCGCAAGCAGGTAGCTCGGTGTCATCAATCAAGGCAAGCATGGGTCGCCGGCATCCGGGTTTCTGATCGGCCGGAAAGTTTAGCCGATGGCTGCGCAGCGACCCGTTGCGGCTACTTGCCAATAGCCACGGCCACGGTTCGGGCGTCCGCTGCGGTCAGGCAAGCAGCGCCTGGACTGGAACCGGTGTGCAGGACGGCAGCCAGGGCTCGCCATCGACATCGGCGGCCGACAACTGCCGGCTGCGGGCCAGGAAGCCGGCGCGATCCTGGACCACGGCGCCCAGCGACAGCAGATGATCGGTTTCCATCTGGCAGTCGATCAACGGCATGCCATGCCGGTGCAGATGGCGGCACAGGGCTATCAGGGCGACCTTGGAGCCATTGCTGCGTCGGCTGAACATCGATTCGCCGAAGAACATGCGGCCGATGCCAACGCCGTAGATACCGCCGACCAACTCTGCCTGCGCCGACCAGACCTCAACGCTGTGCGCGTGCCCGAGCTGGTGCAGACGCGTGTAGGCCTGGCACATCGCCGGCACGATCCAGGTGCCGCGCTGGCCGTCGCGGGCAATGTTGGCGCACTGGTCAATGACCCGGGCGAAGGCGGTATTGATGGTCACGGTCCAGTCGCTGCGGCGCAAAAAGCGGGCGAAGCTGCGCGAGACATGGAAGCGCTCGCTGGCCAGCAACAGGCGCGGGTCGGGCGACCACCACAGGATCGGCTGGCCGGGCTCGAACCAGGGAAAGCAGCCGTGCCGATAGGCATTGACCAGCCGTTGCGGCGACAGATCACCACCCCAGGCGAGCAGGCCATCGGGCTCGCGCAAGGCCCGTTGCACCGGCGGGAACGGTGCCGCCGGATCGTCGTCCAGCTCAACCAGTTGCATGGGCGTAGGGACTGCGCGCCAGCAACTGGTCGTGCCAGGCATCAACCGCGGCGCGCTCGTGCTCAAGCCAGCGCATCACCTTGATCTGCAGCGCCGGCTCGGTCAGATGGTGGAAGGAATGGGTCAGCACCGGCAGGAAGCCGCGCGCCATCTTGTGCTCGCCCTGGGCACCGGGCTCGAACACCTGCAAGCCGCGCTCGATGGCGAATTCGATGCCCTGGTAGTAGCAGCACTCAAAATGCAGGCCGGGCACCGCCTTCAGGCTGCCCCAGTAGCGGCCGTACAGGCTGCGCTCGTCGTGCAGGTACAGGGCCATGGCCATGGGCCGGCCGTCCGGTGACCGTGCCAGGCAAACCATCACCTGGTCGGCCAGGGTTCGGCCCAGATGCTGGAAGAATGCCTCGCTCAGCGCCGGGTAGTTGCCCTTCTCGGCGAAGGTGCCGACATACAGGCTGTGCACGAAGCGCCAGCCGGATTCGTCCAGGTCGGCACCGGACAGGCGCTGGAAGCGCCAGCCGGCGGCGTGCAGTTGCTGGCGTTCGGCGCGGATGTTCTTGCGTTTTTTGTGCCGCAGCGCGGCCAGGAACTGCTCGAAATCGGCATAGCCGGCGTTGTGCCAGTGGAACTGCACGTCCCGGCGCGGCAACCAGCGCTCATCGTCGGCCAGGACACCACGATCATCCGCCTCGGGGAAGTTCAGATGCACGCCGGACAGGCCCAGGCGCCGGCTCTCGCTGATCAGCGAACGCGCCAGCGCCTGCTGCAACAGGGCGCTGTCCGCCCGCCGGCCGGTCAACAGGCGCGGCCCGGTGACCGGGGTGTAGGGCACCGCGCACAGCAGCTTGGGGTAGTAGCGGCCACCGGCGAGCTCGTGCGCCTGGGCCCAGCTCCAGTCGAACACGAACTCGCCGTGGGAATTGCCTTTCAGGTAGGCCGGCAGCGCCGCAACCAGCTCGTGATTGCGGTACCAGGCCAGGTGCCAGGGCTGCCAGCCCAGCTCGTTGCGGATGCAGCCGGTGGTCTCCAGGCCGGACAGGAAGGCATGGCTGAGAAAGGGGTTGCCATCGGGTCGAAGGCGATCCCAGTGTTCAACCGGGATCTCGTCCAGGCGCTGGTGGATACGAAGCTGCATCGGGGTTCGGGCGCTGGCGGCCGATGCCGGTGGCCGGCTCAGCTTTCCAGGAACCGCTCCGCATCCAGCGCCGCCATGCAGCCCGAGCCGGCCGAGGTAATGGCCTGCCGGTACACCGAATCGGCGACGTCACCGGCGGCGAACACGCCGGGCACGCTGGTCTGCGTAGCCAGGCCCTCCAGGCCCGAGCGCACCACCAGATAACCACCCGAACGCATGTCCAGTTGGCCATCGAACAGGCCGGTATTGGGGCTGTGGCCGATGGCGACGAAAAAGCCGCTGACTGCCAGTTCGCGCTTGCCGCCGTCCTTGACCGAGGCGATGCGCATGCCGGTGACGCCGCCATCATCACCCAGCACCTCGTCGACGGTGTGGTCCCAGATGATCTCGACCTTGCCCTGGCGCTCGCGCTCGAACAGCTTGTCCTGCATGATCTTCTCGGCGCGCAGGGAATCGCGCCGGTGGATAAGGATCACCTTGCGGCAGATGTTGGACAGATACAGGGCTTCCTCCACCGCGGTGTTGCCACCACCGACCACGGCGACATCCTGGTCCTTGTAGAAGAAGCCGTCGCAGGTGGCACAGGCGGACACGCCGCGGCCCATGAAGACCTGTTCCGAGGGCAGGCCCAGGTACTTGGCGGTGGCGCCGGTGGCGATGATCAGGGCGTCGCAGGTGTACTGGCCACTGTCGCCCTTGAGCCGGAACGGGCGTTGCGACAGGTCGGCCTCGATGATGTGGTCGAACTGCACCTGGGTGTCGAAGCGCTGGGCGTGGCGCAGCATGCGATCCATCAGATCCGGGCCGAGCAGGCCCTCGACATCACCGGGCCAGTTGTCGACTTCGGTGGTGGTCATCAACTGCCCGCCCTGTTCCAGGCCGGTGATCAGAAGCGGCTTGAGATTGGCGCGCGCGGCATAGACGGCGGCACTGTAGCCGGCCGGCCCGGAGCCGAGGATGATCAGCCGGTTGTGCTGGATGCTCATGTATAATCCTTAGGGTTCAGAAATGCAGGTTCATGCAGTGACGGCGGCCGCTGTTCCGGGCCGCCGCATCGCCATCAGCATGGGGCCGGCATGCAAGGCAATCAAGTCCAGAAACCTCTTCTTCGGAGCTCCCATGCGCATCGGCATTCCCCGCGAAACAAAGACACTGGAGGGCCGTGTCGCCCTGGTGCCGGCCGCCTGTGCGGACTTGGTCAATCGTGGCCATGAGGTCTGGGTCGAGCACGACGCCGGCCTCAAGAGCGGCTTTGCCAACGAGCAGTACGAACAGGTCGGCGTCAGGATTGCCGCCGATGCCGCGCAGCTTTACGAGCAGGGCGAGATGATCGTCAAGGTCAAGGAGCCGATCGCCGGTGATCTGGAGCACTTGCGCTCCGAGCACCTGCTGTTCTGCTATCTGCATCTGGCCGCCGAGCCGGCGCTGACCCGGCGCCTGCTCGACATCGGCCTGACCGGCATCGCCTTTGAAAGCGTCGAGTTCGATGACGGCTCGCTGCCGCTGCTGGCGCCGATGTCGATGATCGCAGGCCGTATCGCCACCCAGGTCGGCACGCACCTGCTGCACCAGCCGGCCGGTGGCAAGGGCAAGTTGCTCGGCGGCCTGCCCTCGACCGATCGCGGCAAGGTGGTGGTGTTCGGTGCCGGTGCCGCCGGTGGCAATGCCGCCGCCCTGGCCGCCGCTGCCGGCGCCAATGTCGTGGTCTTCGACAAGCGCCAGGATCGTCTGGCGCAGATGATGGCCCTGGGTGCCAACGTCACCGCCCTGTATCCGTATGACGAGTACTGTGCGCGCGAGGTGGCCGATGCCGACCTGGTCATCGGCGCGGTGCTGATTCCCAGTGCCCGGGCGCCGCGCGTGGTTACCGATGCCATGGTCCAGACCATGGAACCGGGCAGCGTGCTGATCGATATTTCCGTCGATCAGGGCGGCTGCTTCGAAACCACCCGCCCGACCACCTGGGCCGATCCGACCTACCTGGTGCACGGCGTCACCCATTTTGCCGTCACCAACATGCCCGGCGCCGTGCCCAAGACCGCCTCCGAGGCGATCTGCGCGACCATCCTGCCGTATGTGCAGCACCTTGCCGGCAACGCCGACTGGCGCAGCCATCTGCCGCTGGCGCGCGGCATCAATGTCGCCGACGGCAAGCTGGTCCATCCGGCCCTGCAGGGCATGGCCTGAAGGACGATGACCAGGCAGTGGCCGTTGCCGGCTTTCGCTGATCCACCTCGGCGCCTGCCAGCGGCAGGCACGGGCAGCCGCCGGCCGCTGTCGGCAGTCACGGCGCCGACCAACGCGCCGATCAACGCGTTCGCCGGCACGGAAACAGCCGTCGCCGTAACCGGGACGGCGCCGAACCTCGTGGCCACCCGATGAGCCGGCGCCAGGCCGCCAGCAAGGCTGCGTCGGGCCGGACCGGAAAGGCCGCCAAGGACGACGACCGGCCCTGGCTGTCGTCGGCCATGCAACGCTACCTGAAGGATGCCGGGCTGCTGTTGCTGCTGCCGCTGGCCCTGTATCTGGCGCTGTGCCTGTTCAGCCACCACCCGGATGATCCAGGCTGGTCGCATGTCAGCGACGATGGTCCGGTGCGCAATATCGGCGGCGTCGCCGGCGCCTGGATCGCCGACCTGCTGTTCTATTTTCTCGGCAAGATCGCCTACCTGCTGCCGGTGCTGCTGCTCTGGCTGGGCTGGAACATGATGCGTGCCCGGCCCGACGAATCGCGCTTTGACCCCAGCCTGCGCCTGCTCGGCACGATCATCGTGCTGCTCACCGCCTGCGCCCTGGCGCACCTGCACCTGGCGCCCAATCCGGCCATGCCGGCGGCGGCCGGCGGCCTGTTCGGCGAACTCATCGGCGGCGGCCTGGCCAGCGCCTTCGGCCTGATCGGTGCCCGGCTGCTGGTGTTGGCAGCGTTCCTGGCGGCAGCCACCTTCGCCTTCGGCATCTCCTGGCCACGGATCATGGACCGGATCGGCACCGGCTGCGTCTGGCTGGCCAATCAGGTCATGCAACGCCTGCGCCAACGCAGCGAACGCTCGGCGGGACGGGCGGCGCGCACCGAACGCCAGCAGACCCGGCGCGCGGAAAAGACCAGCCGGGCCAGCCGCGAGCCGCCCAGGATCGAGCCGGCAGCCGCGCGGCCGACCAAGACCGGGGCCAAGCGCGATGTTCAGATGCCGTTGTTCCCCGGCGCCGGCGGAGAAGGTGATCTGCCGCCACTGGCGCTGCTGGATGAGCCCAAACCGCAGCCGGCCGGCTATTCCAGGGAGGCGCTGGAAGCGCTGTCGCGCCAGGTTGAACTCAAGCTCAAGGATTTCCGCATCGAGGCGCGCGTGGTCGGCGTCTATCCGGGCCCGGTGATCACCCGCTTCGAGCTGGAACTGGCGCCGGGCATCCGCGCCAGCCAGGTCTCCAACCTGGACAAGGACATCGCCCGCGGCCTGTCGGTGGTCAGCGTGCGCGTGGTCGAGGTGATTCCGGGCAAGTCCACCATCGGCCTGGAAATACCCAATACCCAGCGCGAGATCGTCTACCTGCGCGAGATTCTGGAGTCGACCGACTACAGCCGCTCCAACTCGCCGTTGTCGATGGCCCTGGGCAAGGACATCGGCGGCCATCCGGTGGTGGTGGATCTGGCGCGCATGCCGCATCTGCTGGTCGCCGGCACCACCGGTTCGGGCAAGTCGGTCGGGCTGAACGTGATGGTGCTCAGCCTGCTGTACAAGGCCACGGCCGAAGACGTGCGCATGATCATGATCGACCCGAAGATGCTGGAGCTGAGCATCTACGAGGGCATTCCGCACCTGCTGGCGCCGGTGGTCACCGACATGAAGGAGGCGGCCAACGCGCTGCGCTGGTGCGTGGCCGAGATGGAACGCCGCTACAAGTTGATGGCGGCCCTGGGCGTGCGCAACCTGGCCGGCTACAACAAGAAGGTTCGCGACGGCAAGAATGCCGGCCAGCCGGTGCTCGATCCGCTGTTCCGGCCCGAAGATGGCGTGGCGCCGCCGTCGCTGGAAACGCTGCCCTACCTGGTGGTGATGATCGACGAATTCGCCGACATGATGATGATCGTCGGCAAAAAGGTGGAGGAGCTGATCGCCCGCCTGGCGCAGAAGGCCCGCGCCGCCGGCATCCACCTGATCCTGGCCACGCAGCGGCCGTCGGTGGATGTCATCACCGGCCTGATCAAGGCCAATATCCCCACCCGCATCGCCTTCCAGGTGTCGAGCAAGATCGATTCGCGCACCATCCTGGACCACTCCGGCGCCGAAGCCTTGCTCGGCCAGGGCGACATGCTCTACGAGCCGCCGGGCAAGGCCACCTCCGACCGTGTCCACGGTGCCTGGGTCGACGATCACGAGGTGCACAACGTGGTCAACTTCCTCACCGAGCGCTTTGGCCAGCCGACCTATGTCGACGGCGTGCTCGAGGAAGTACAACTGATGGACAACGGCCAGCAGATCGGCCCGACCGGCCTGCCCGAGGACGGTGACGACGCCGATCCGGAATCCGACAAGCTCTACGACCAGGCGGTGCAGGTGGTGATCGAGAGCCGCCGGGCATCGATCTCCGGCGTCCAGCGACGGCTGAAGATCGGCTACAACCGGGCGGCGCGGATGATCGAGCAGATGGAAGCGGCCGGCATCGTTTCGCCGCCGTCGCATAACGGCAACCGCGAGGTGCTGGTGCCGCCACCGCCGAAGGACTGAAGTCGCGGCTCACTGCCGTGGCGGCGACCGGCATTGACCAGCGCAGCGCAGCGCGGCAGCGGCGCAGCCAGCCTGGCTTGCCCCGACCCGGCTGGCCCCCTTCGAACAGCGCCCTTACTCCGGCGCTGTCACCGTCAGGCGCGGCACCGGCGAGCTGCCCACGGCGCGCAGATCCGGGCGATACATGTCTTCGGCCTGCGGCGGCGGTACGTTGAACTGACCCGGCGACACGGCGCGGGCGATGTACCACAGCTCGCCGGTCTGACCCGGCCACAGGCGCAAAGCCGCGACATAACGGTCATCGCGGTATTCCTCATGGCGGATGTCGGTGCCGTAGCGCTGATCCAGGGCGACGCCATCCACGGTCAGGCCGGACAGCAGGCGGCTGTCGGCCAGGTTGAGGTTCTCCGCCTCCAGGCCGCCGGGCAGGTGGTCGACGACGAGCAGATCGTCGGTCTGTTCCTGCGCCTGGATGCTCAGGCGCACGATCAGACTGTCGCCCTCCTGCAGGCGGTCGCCACGAAACGGCGTGCCGTCCGCCCGGAACCAGTCGCGGCGGATGCTGATCCCGGACTCCACCGGCGCCGGTGCCGAGCGCGGCAGTCCTACCGCCTCGTGTAGTACCTGCAGTGGCCCGCTGCCCGCCACCTCGAGCCGGACGCCGGCAGCGAGATCGTCCTGATCGAACTGGCGCGAGTACAGGTTTGCCGACGGAATCGGCATGCGCTCATCGCCGACAAGCACCTCGCCGGCCAGCGGCAGGGATTCGGCCCGATCCAGTTGTCGTCCGAGCCGGAACACCGCCAGTTGCTCCTGGGTGGTGAGATGGCGCTGTTCGGGCTGGCCGGCGAGCAGTCGCGCGACAGTCAACAGTGTCTCGCCGCTGGCCGCGACCTCGACACCGTGCTGGCGCAACAAGGCCAGCGCCAGGGCGCGATCGCGCAGCTCGCTGCCGTAATCACCCAGGTATCTGGGCCGCGTCGGCGGCTCGGTAAAAGCCTGATCGAGCGTGTCCCGGCCGCGCGCGGTATCGCCTTGCAGATGCAGGGCCAGGCCGAGGTGCACCAGGGACAGCAGACTGCGGGCCTGGCCGCGCTCGTGTTCATGCAAGGCACGCAAAGTACCCAGCGGCGCTCGTCCCTGGCGGGCCAGGACATAGCCGGCATGGGCACGCACGGCAAAGCTCAGCGCCTGGGCATGGTCGTAGGCGTAATAGCGGTCGCCGCCGGCCAGCAGGTCCTCATTGAGGCGTTCCAGGGCCTTGTCCAGCACCTGCTCGGGAATTACCTGGCCGGCATCACGCGCCTCGATCAGCAGCTCGGCCACGAACGGCGTCAATTGGGTCTGGGCACGGTGCTCGCCGGGCCAGAAGCTGAAATGGCCACTGGCCAACTGCATGCCCGACAACTGCGAGAACGCGGTTTCCAGCGCCTGCTGTCGTGACCCGGGTGCCAGGGTTTCGATGCCCAGCCGGCGCGCGCTCTCATCATCAAGCAGAGCCAGCGGGAAGGCGCGGCTGGTGGTCTGTTCCAGGCAGCCATAGGGATAGCCGATCAAACCGTCCACGGCGCTGGCGAAGGGGATGGGCGCCTGCCGCGACAGGCTGGTGGCGAGGATGCCCGAGCCGGGCAGGTAGCCGGACAACAGCGCTTGCTCGGGAACGATCACGGCGGGCGCGCTGCGCTCCAGCAACTGGCTGCTGCGGGCCGAGGCCCAGCCCGGTCGCACCACCAGCTCGAACTGGCGCTGCAGGTCGATGCCCTCGCCATTGACCTGCACGCTCAGGCGGCCAACGCCAAAGCCGGGCAGGGCGCTGAGCGGGAACTGCAGCACCTGGCGCTCGTTGTCTACCAGTTGCAGGCGGCGCTCGCCGCCGGCCAGGGCCAGCGGCGGCTGCGCCTGCACCCGCAGGCTCAGGGTTTGCGTCTGGCCGCTGAGGTTGTGCAGGTCCAGACTCAGCTGTGAGCGGTCACCCGGCGCCATCACCCGCGGCGAGGACACCTCGGCGACCAGAGGCGCACGCACCTGCACGGTGTCGGTGGCATGGCCGTAACGCTCGCCGGTCCAGACCAGGGCCGCCAGGCGCAACTGGCCATTGAAGTCGGGCAGGGTGAAGCGCACGCTGGCCCGGCCGTCGGCATCCAACTGCACCGGACCGGAGAACAGGTCGACGGTGGCGATCTTCGCCGTCGGCCGGCGCGCCTGCGGCAGGCTCGCCAGGGCCATGTCGCCGCCGAAGCGAAGGCTGGCGCGGTGACCGTCGTAGTGTTCCACCACCCGGCCATAGACATCATGGGCATCGACCTGATGGGCGCGGGCGGCGAAGAAATGACCGGCCGCATCCGGAACCGGATAACGGGTGATGTTGACGATGCCCTGATCGACCGCCGATACCGTTGCCATCGCCTGCTGGCCAGCCAGTTCGGGCACGGAAACGGTGATGCTCAACTCCTCGCCCGGCCTTGCCTGCGCGACGGCGGCCAGATCCACCGCCAGCTGGCGCTGACTGCGGTCGATCGGCAGGTAGACGATGCCCAGGGCGCGGTTGGGCGCGATCTTCCCGGCCGCCGAACCGGGCCGGAACACGAGCGCGGTGATATGGATGTCATGGCGCTCCCAATCCGGTTCGATCGCCAATTCCAGCCGGGTACCGGTGTCGACATCGATGCGGCGACTGGCGAGCAGGCGTTGTCCGGCTTCCACCAGCAGCAGGCCCGGACCCGGATGCGGCGGCGTCAGGGTCAACACGGCGGTGTCGCCGGCACGATAGGCGGCCTGGTCCAGGCTGATGGCGACCCGGTCCGGACGTGGCGCATCGCCTGGCGCGCTGGCGGCACCGCGCCAGCCGGCATGGAACGGCAGGCGGCTGATCAGGCCGGTCTGTTCGTCGCTGACATCAAGCCGGTAGCTGCCCCATTCAACCCGGGCCTGGAAACGCCCGGCGCCGCTGGCCTCCAGGGCAAGAGTCTGCGCCGTGCCGACCCGTTCCCAGTTGGAGTGGTAATCCACCCGCCAGCCCAGTTCCGGATCATGGCTCCAGATCACATCCTGGCGATCGCGCATCAGGCTGATCTGCACCGTTCCCGCCGCCAGCGCAGCATCGGCATCGGAACGCAGCAACTCGAAGGCGACTTCGCTGTTGGCCGGCGCGCCCTGGTCGACATCGAACAGCGGCCGGATGCCGACCAGATGGCTTGCCGGCCAGGTCGTCTGCTTGATCGTCCGGCTGACCGCACGGCCACCGGATTCAAACACGCTGCCGCGGATGAAGACCGCCACCGGCGTCTGTCCGGGAAGATCCTCGGGCAGGGCGAGCTCGGTCTGAACCTGGCCCTGGGCATCCAGGCGCGTATCCAGGGCGGCCTCGCTGGGCCGCGGCAGGGCCAGACCCGGATCACCGAAGCGGAAGCCCTTGTGCGCCTCGACCAGTTCGCCCGGATGCTCGTAACTGAGTTCGGCCAGGAAGCGGTTGCCGGCGGCGGGCGCGCCGTAAAGATAGGCCGCCTGCGCCGACAGCGGTATCGCTTGCGCCGGTGACAGGGCGGCGGCAGGACTTTCGATATCCAGTTTCAGGCGCTCGGGCAGGAACTCTTCGATGCGCAGCTTGAACTCGGCCAGCGCCGGTCCGTCCGGTTCCAAAGCCGCTTCCAGCAGCCAGCGTCCGGTGGCGACATCGGCCGCGAGCTCGCGCTGGAAGCTGAAATAGCCCAGCGCATCGGCATCGGCGCGGCTGCGCGCATGGATCCGGCCATCGGGCTGTTTCAGGCGCAGGAACAGGGGCGAGGCGGCCACCGCCCGGCCGTCGTAGTCGCGCAGCAGGCCATGGACGGACAGTGACTCGCCGGGCCGGAACAGATCACGGCCGGCCCAGAGAAAGACGTCACGCTCGCCACTGTGCGGGCGCCCGGCGATGTCGAAGGCCGACAGGTCCAGCGCCGGTTGCCGGAACGACAGCAGCGCGAAATCTCCCCGCTTGCGGGCCACCAGCAGGTGCTCGCGGCTCGGGCGCAGGGGCAGGGTGGCATTGCCGTCGCGGTCGGTCTGCGCGCTGGCCAACGGCCGGCCATGGATGTCCAGCAATTGCAGGTCGATGCCGGCCATGGGCTTGCCGCTGGCCAGCGAGGCGACATGGACGAAACTGTCATCCCGGTGCAGGCGCACATGCAGGCCGATGTCGCTGACGAAGAACAGCGCCGTCTCGTAACTGTCCTCGAACTGGCCGGCCGCGCGCATCACGGCGAAATAGGCGCCCGGTTCGCGCAACTGGGCGATGTCGCGCACCGGCAGGTGATTCAGGGTGCGCTGGTTGGCATCGGCGCGCAGGGCGAAGCGGCCGGCATGGACACTGTCGGCGAGCTCGGACAGCGCCTGCAACTGCCAGCTTCCACGCTGGCCGTTGCGCTGGTAATCGGCCAGGAACCGACCCAGCTCGCCATCGCGCACACGCAGGAACTCGACATCGGCATCGGTGACATTGATGGTGATCACCGGCAGGCCGGCGCTGTCGTCGGGCAGGATGTTGCCCTGGCTGGCGAAGCCGAGCATCGGCAACTGCGGCCCCGAATACAGCTCATGGCCGAAGGCCGCGCCCAGGGTGGCGCCGCTGGCCGCGGTCAGCTCTGCCGATACCTGCAATTGATAGCGGCTGTCGGCTTCCAGATAGGGGAACACCAGCGCCTGGTTGTCCTCCTCCAGCAGCCAACTGCCATTGGGCCGGCCGCCCTGCGCATCGGTCAGATCGATCAGCCGGTCGAAATCCTGGTTGCTCACCAGCGCCTGAGGAAAGCGGATGCGCACTGCCGGCCGGCCGTAGCGGACATGACCTTCCAACTCGGCGACGTGGAATCCGGTTTGCTCGGCAGGCGCACGGTAATGCGTGGCCGGTTCGGCGGCCTGGACGCTGGCGCTGGTGTCCGCAGCGGTACTTGCCGGCGAGCGCTCAGCATCGCCGCAAGCGGCCAGGAACAATGCCGCCAGGATCAGACACAACCAACGGCTCGGACGATGGTGATGGCGCATGCTCTCGCTCCCGGACATTGAAGCGGCGATCATACTCCGGACATTTCGCCAGGCGCCGGCGGTTGCCGGCAGCCTTGCCGGCTGGGCGTCAGACGCCAGCTTCCTGCACGTTGTCGATGGCTTCCAACGGCACCCAGGATGGCCGCGCAAATGACGCCTGCCAACCAGCCCTGATCGATACCCGCACACCGGGGTTTGGGCTAACCTTCCGCGGATGGATGTTGCGCTGCAAAGCCCGGACGGGCGACACCTGGCCCTGTCTGCCGGCACCGTGGTGAAAATCGGTTCCGCGCCTGACTGCGCCTTGCGTCCGGCGCTGGCCGGGCTGCCGGCGAACCTGGCGCGGGTGATACCGATCCACGACGAGGCCTGGCTGCATGTGCAGCAGCCCGGCGTCCTTGTCTGTGTCAATGCCCGGCCGATCCGGGAGCTGGCGCGCCTGCATCCGGGCGATCGGGTCTGCATCGAGACCTGGCAACTGGAGGTGACCGGGCGCCGGCCCGAGCCATGGCCCGAGGCCGACCACGGCGAAGGCGACGATCACGATGATGCCAACGCCGTCATCGACACCGACCCCGATATCGAGTCGACCGATCTCGATGCCGCCGATCGCGCCCTCGTCGATACCTTCGCCCTGCGCAGCCGCAACGGCGGCAACAACGGCAGCCTGCATGCCGGTCCGGTACTGCATCTGGATGGCCAGGGCGATCTGGTTTCGGCATGCTCCAGCGTGGTTGAGCTGAGCCTGTCCGAACCTGGGCTGCGCCTTGACCCCGGCCAGGTGCAGGCGTGGGTCAACGGCCACCTGATCGGTGGCCAGGTCCGCATCGGCAAGGGCGACCAGCTTCGGATCGGCAGCCGCCGCTACCAGGTCGAGACCTGGCAGCACGGAGCGACCGCGGCGCTGCCGCCGGATCAGCCTGAAGACTTGCCGGCAACGGCCTGCGATGCTGACGGGCAGGGGGCCGGCGCCCGGCCAGGCGGCAGCCTGATCTGGCTGATCGGTGTCGCCGCCGTCCTCGCCGCCGCGCTCACCGGGCTGCTGATGTTCCGCGGCGGGCTGTGAATCGCCAACTGTGCGCGCGATCGAAATCTCATTTCAGGAACACCGCCATGAGCCGCAACTTCAATTTCAGTGCCGGGCCTGCCGCCTTGCCCGAAGCAGTGCTGCGCCGGGCCCGGGCTGAACTGCTGGATTGGAACGGGCACGGCGCCTCGGTAATGGAGATGTCCCATCGCGGCGAGGCATTCCAGGAGCTGGCGCGGCGTTCCGAAGCCGACCTGCGGACATTGCTCGATATCCCGGACGACTATGCCGTGCTGTTCCTGCAGGGCGGCGCCAGCCAGCAGTTCAGCCAGATTCCGATGAACCTCGCCGCAGGCGGCGGCAGCGCCGACTACGTGCTCACCGGCCACTGGGGCCGGAAGGCCGCCGACCAGGCCGGCCGGGTCTGCCAGGTGCGCATCGCGGCCAGCAGTGGTGAGGATGGCTATCTCTCGATTCCGCCGCCGGCGACCTGGCAGCTTGATCCCGATGCCGCCTACCTGCACCTGACCCCGAACGAAACCATTCATGGCGTCGAGTTCCACCAATTGCCCGATATCGGGCCGGTGCCACTGGTGGCGGACATGTCCTCGACACTGCTGTCGCGGCCGCTGGACGTGCGCCGCCATGGCCTGATCTACGCCTGCGCACAGAAGAACATCGGACCATCCGGCCTGGTGCTGGTGATCGTCCGGCGTGAGTTGCTGGCGCGAAGCCCCGATACCCTTCCCGACATCTTTCGCTACGACCGCCATGCCGCTCAAGGCTCGATGTTGAACACGCCGCCGACCTGGTCCTGGTATCTGGCCGCGTGCGTGTTCCAGTGGCTGCTGGAGCAGGGCGGGCTGGCGGTGATGGCGACACTCAACCAGGCCAAGGCCGGGCACCTGTATGCAGCCATCGATGGGTCCGGGGGGTTCTACCGCAACCGCGTCGAGCCCGCCGCACGCTCATGGATGAACGTGCCGTTCCAGCTCCACGATGACCGGCTGGACAGCGTTTTCCTTGCCGAGGCCGCAGCCGAAAGCCTGATCGGATTGAAGGGACACCGCGTCGTCGGCGGCATGCGCGCCAGCCTGTACAACGCCGTGCCGATGGCCGCAGTGCAGGCCTTGACCCGGTTCATGGCCGGGTTCATGCGTCGCCACGGCTGACGCCCGGCCGGCGCTCGCGGCACTGGCCAAAATGCCCGGTTGGCAGCCAGCGTTGGCCTGCGCTCATCCGGGCGCTGGTACCATGCCCGCCATGATTCATGTCGACCAACGCGCACAGACCTACTTCCGCAACCTGCTTGACCGGCAGGGCGAGGGCATCCTCGGTATCCATCTCAGCGTCACCCAAGCCGGCACACCCGCCGCCGACGTCGCCCTGCGCTACTGCGAGCCGGGCGATCTGCGCGGCGATGAGTGGCAGGTGGAAGTCAGCCAGGGCCTGAGCTTCTATGTCGATGCCGATAGCGCGCCCTATCTGGACCAGGCCGAGATCGCCCTGAAGAACGATGGCACCAGCGAGCAGTTGAGCATCCGCGCGCCCGGGCTGCGTGGCCAGGTGCCCAGCGCCGAGGCCGGCCTGGTTGAACGCATCCGCTGGCTGATCGACAGCGAGATCAATCCGCAACTGGCCAGCCACGGCGGCCACGTTGACCTGGAGGAGGTGACCGGGCAAGGCGAGGTGGTGCTGCGCTTTGGCGGCGGCTGCCACGGCTGCGGCATGGCCCATGTCACCCTGCGCGAAGGCATTGAACGCCGACTGCGCGAAGCCTTCCCCGAAATCACCGCAGTGCGCGACGCCACCGATCACGCCACCGGCGAGAAGCCCTACTACCGCTGATTGCCCCGGCCGATTGTCGGCCGCCGGCAGGGCAGGCGGCGATCCATCCAGGCACCGTGAATCGCAATCATCGGTCGGCCGCATCCGGCCAGTCGTGCAACAGCCGGTCGACATGACCGGCCAGCGCCTGCGCCACGCCGGTGGCATCGAACAGGGCTGGCAGATGGTCAAGAATATGGCGTGACAGCGCCTGTCGACGTCCAGTGTCCTTGGCTATGGCAACGGCCGTGGCGGCCAATTGCTCGGGATCGGCGACGATCAATTCGGGCAGCCCGATCCGGCGCAGCATCGCCGCCGACTGGCGCGCGCGCATCACCGTGCCTTCGCAGGTCACCACCGGCAGGCCGCAGAGCAGGGCATCGATCGTGCTGTTGCCACCGGACCAATGCAGGGTATCGACCATCACATCGCAAGCCTGGGCGATCTGCAGGAAGCGGGCGTGCGCGGTGACCGGAAGAATGTGCAATTGCCGTTCCGGCTCGGCCCCGGCCTGGAGCAGGGCCTGGTGCAGGCGTTCGTGCAATGGCCCGAGCAGGGCCGGGGAGCTGCCGCGAAACAGGACCAGCACCGCCTGCGGATCCGTTGCCGCAATCGCCGCCCAGACCGGGTCGCTGTCGACATGCATCTTGTGCGGTGTATGCGGCAAAAAGTACAGCCTGCCTTTGGAGGGCAGGCCCAATTCCTCGCGGCTTGTCGCGGGCGGCATCTCGGGCGGGTGATAGTCGGTTCCCAGCCCTGGCAGCAGCAGCAAGGTTTCGGTGTAGTGATTGCTGGCCGAAGGCGGCTCCATGTCGGCGCAACTGAAAAAGGCGTCCATCGTCGACAGGCCGGAGGTGACCGGATGCCCCCAGGCACAGGCCTGGCGCGGCGCCAGGCGCAGGGCCGCCAATGGAATCAGCCGCTTGTCCATGCCCAGTTCGGGATAGATCAGCAGATCGCATTGCGCCCGAAGCAGCACATCGGCCAGCTCATCGGCATCGCCGTCGATCGTGTGCAGACGGGCGGCTGATCGACCGAGCGCTTCGGTGTAGTCATCGAAATCCGGGCCAAGCTGGAACAGATGCACCTCGTGACCAGCATCGCGCAACATCGCGATCCAGCTTCCAAAGTAGCGGCCGGCGGTACAGCGGCGGAAGTGGGCGGATACCAGGCCAATGCGGCGCTGACCGGCATCTGCCCGCGGCTGCGCGGAGCGGTAGCTCGCGGCGGCAAATCCAGGCGCGGTTTGCGCCAGCAATTGACCGAGCTTGTCTTGCAGTTCACGGTCTTGGCGGCCATCGCTGTGCTGATAGGCCAGGTAGAAGTTGTTGTAGGCAAGTTGCTGCAGCCGCCTCTGGCAACCAGGGTCGGCGGTGGCCTCTTCCAGTTCCCCCGCCAATGACTGCAGCCCGCGGCGATAGCGCTGCAATTGCTGTTCGACCATCGCCTTGCTGTCTGACACCGGCGCGATCATCAAGTGCCGCTGAAACAGGGCCTGCAGGCCGGGGGCGATGCGGCCGTTGTCATGAACCTGCACGATACGGTCCTGGACCTTGCCGGCCGCGCCAACCTGACCGGCATGCAGCAACTGCTCGGCCAGCCTCGCCAGCGATGTCGAATGATCAACACCCAGTTGCAACTCACCGAGCAGGGCGTCGACATCCTGCCAGCGCCGGACCCAGGCGGCGGCCTGGGCATGCACGATGGCGGATTCGGGCTGGTCCGCAGCGGGCGGCGCAACTCGCGCGAACAGCCTCGAGGCGGTTTCGTGCTGGCCGTTGTGGCCCAGGCTCATCACCAGTTCGCGGGCCACATCGTGGTCATCAGGCGTGAGCGCATGCAGGCGTTGCCACAAGGGCAGGGCGAGCGCGTATTGATGGCACTCGCCGCGCAACGAGGCCAGATTGAACAGCGCTTCGGGATGATCAGGCCATTGCGCCAGCGCCGACAACAGCGCGTCTTCAGCCGCTTGCGACTGCCGCTGGCGACGCGCCTGCACGCCGATGCGGTTGTAAGCCTGCGCCGCGATCCGGGCATAGGCCGGGTTGCCAGGCTGCAACGCACGCAGGCGCAACAACAGTTCCACTGCCAACGGATACCGCTCCGACAGCAGGGCGGCATTGGCCGCCATCGCCAGCACCGGCTCGGGCGCGTCGATGCGCGCTGTCAGCGGCTGCAGCAGGGTCAGCACCAGGGAAAAATCACGGCTGGCATAGGCCTGCCGCGCACGCATCAGGACATCCGGGCTCATCGCGGAGATTCTACAAGAGCATTGCCGGTGGTCCGGCAGCCGATGGCAGACAATCAGTTCACCGGGGGAGCGCGGTATGGGCGAGCGCTACGTGCACGAACTGCCAGGCCGACGGCGGCACACCGGTCCGAGCCAGGATTTCAGATGCCGGCACTGAGTGCAGGCCGGACTCATCGTGTTCTGGTGTGGCATTACGCCGCGCGCTCACCTGTCATCGTGCGCTGAGCGCTTGGGATTCAATCAGTGGGGCATTGCATTGCATCGCCCCACCGCCGCCGGCTGGCGGCGATGGCCGCGCCCCCTGGATCAGCGCAGCCGGATCTGCCCGGCCTGGAAGGCGCGGCGGCAATCGCTGGCGTCGTGGCGGGTGTCTTCGTCCAGCAGCGGGGTGCTGGTCATGCCCGGTCCGGTGAAGCGCGGGTCGTCGCATTCGCCGTCGTTGGCCCAGGTGCTGGCGTCATCGCCGAAGTCGATGCCGGAGCGGTGGGTCCCGGCGGACTTGCCGCGCAGGCTGATACGGCCGGCCTGGAAAGCACGGCGGCAGTCGGTGGCGTCGGCAAGGATGTCTTCGTCGAGCAGCGGCGTGCTGGTCATGCCCGGGCCGGTGAAGCGCGGGTCGTCGCACTCGCCGTCATTGGCCCACTGGCTGGAATCATTGCCGAAATCCACGGCGACGGCGGGCGGCACGAAAAGCAGGCCCAGGGCCGAGCACAGCAGTGCCGGCAGGCAACGGGAAGCGATCATGGAACTCCTTTGGATCGGTCAGGAAGGTGGGTGTGGACAGGTGTCCGTCAGCCTTCCGGTCGCCTGTTGACTCTCCCCTGGGCGCCGGAAGCCGGGCGAGTCTAGCCCCGCCCTGCGGGGCCGGCAAGAGGTCTTTCACAGACGCTCAGTCGATCGGGTAGGCCAGTGATTCCAGGGTCGCCTGGACAGGTTCCGGCCAACCCTGCGGCGGTGCTGCCGACATGGTGTCGCGCCACTGCCCCGAGGTGCCCTGGCGGAAGTGGGAGGCCGGATCGTTCTGGCCGGCCGGGCGTCCGCTGAGGCGGCTGAAGCTGGCCTGGTCCAGGCTGTTCCTGCACATCTGGGGGCCGGCCGGCAGGCCAAGAAATCCGAACAGCGCGGCGGCACTGGCTTCGGGCTGTTGCTGCAAGTCTTCGTAGCGGATCTCGTGCAGGGCGGCGTCGCATTTGCGGGCCGCCGCACGCACGCTTTCGATGTGCTTTGCCCAGCCCGGCACCAGCGTCTGGGCCAGGCCGGTCGGCGAGCCGTGGGCAAGGGCAAGGCGGCCAGGCTCCAGGCGCTCGCGATGCCACCATACGGAGACGGCAACATCGCGCGGGTCGCGGATGACATGGACGAAGCGGGCCTGCGGGAATGCGCGCTGCAGCTCGGCCAGCCAGTTCAGTTCCGACGGCGTGCGCACGGCGACGGTGCCGGCACCGGGCTTGCGCCGGGCGATGGCGGCGAATTGCAGCAGCAAGGCGGCGCGGACCAGTTCGCCCGCATCGTCGGCATCGATGCCGGGGAAGTCCTCCAACTCCGGGAAGCGGCGGTTGTTGTCGGCGAGCAACTGGTTGTATTCGTCAAGCGCCCGATACAGCAGCCGGCCCAGACCTTCGGCGAAGTGGCCTTCGCCCAGACAGGCCGCCTGCGGGTGGGCATCGATCAGGCGCTCGACCCAGGTGGTGCCGGACTTGCCCTGGCCACCGACGAGGGCCAGCGTGCAGTGGGCCAGGGAACGGTCAATGTCGGTCAGGCGGGGCAGCAGGGTGGTCACGGTCCGGTAACCAGCGTTAGGAAAGGGCCGGCCAGTCTAGCGGGCGGCGTGCGGTCCGGCCTGGCTTGGCGGGCGGCAATTTTCCAGCCTGGCGAGGGCAGTCGGCATCACGATCAAGGCGCGCAGAGCTGGGATTGGACTCGGCAAGGGCCGTTGCGGCGCATGGGCAGGGACTTGCGTGCGACGATTGCGGTGCTGCCAACCGGCATTGCCGAGGTGTCACCGGCGGTGCCGGCCCTCTGCACTGACCTGGGTCACGGCGGCATCGCGGCGAAGGCAATAGAATCGCGCCGTTCGCGTCAGGAGCTTTTACATGAATGATTTTCAGGCAAACGTGCGCGCCGTGCTGGCGCGCATCCAGGATCCGCATACCGGGGTCGATCTGGTCGAGTCCGGAGCCCTCAAGGGGGCGGTGTCGACCGATGGCCGCGGCCTGGTCGACCTGGTGTTGCCCTACGCCAGCCGGAGCTGGCACGACACGCTTCGCGGCCAGGTGCAGGCGGCGCTGGTCCAGGCCGGCATGGACAGCGTGCAGGTCAGCATCGACCAGCGCATCGTCGCCCACCAGGTGCGCGATGGCCTGAGCCCGCTGCCGGAAGTGCGCAACATCATCGCCGTGGCCTCCGGCAAGGGCGGGGTCGGCAAATCCACCACCTCGGTGAATCTGGCCCTGGCGCTGGCCGCCGAAGGTGCCCGGGTCGGCGTGCTCGATGCCGATATCTATGGCCCGAGCGTGCCGCGCATGCTCGGCGTTTCCGGCCGCCCGGACAGCCGCGACGGCAAGCGCATCATCCCCAAGGAAAGCCATGGCCTCCAATGCATGTCGATCGGGTTCATGATCGAGGAGGACACGCCGATGATCTGGCGCGGGCCGATGGTCACCCAGGCCCTGCAGCAGATGCTGGGCGAAACCGACTGGCAGGATCTGGACTACCTGGTGATCGACCTGCCGCCGGGCACCGGCGATATCCAGTTGACGCTGTCGCAGAAGGTGCCGGTGTCGGGCTCGGTGATCGTCACCACGCCGCAGGACATCTCGCTGATCGATGCGCGCAAGGCGTTGCGCATGTTCGAAAAGGTCGAGGTGCCGGTGCTGGGCATCGTCGAGAACATGAGCACGCACATCTGCGGCAACTGCGGCCATGTCGAGCCGATCTTCGGGCAGGGCGGTGGCGAGCAGATGGCGGCCGATTACAAGGTGCCGCTGCTGGGCCAGTTGCCGCTGTCGATGGCGATCCGCGAGCAGGCCGACAGTGGCCGGCCGACCGTGATCGCCCAGCCCGATTCGGAAGCCGCCGCCGCCTACCGCCACATCGCGCGCAGCGCTGCCGGCCGGCTCAGCCGTCGCCCGCGCAGCAAGGCGATGGGCCTGCCGGGTATCGTCATCGAATGAGTGGCCCGGCGCCCGGTCGTGGTGCCGGATGCCGGCCCGGCCGGCGGACCGGGTCGCGGCTGGCCGGTGGCCTGGGACTGCTGCTGGCTGCCATGGGCCTGGCCCACGCCGATCAACCACTGGCCGGCGCTCAAGCACCGCTGATATTTGCCGCCGCCAGTCTGAAGCCGGCCCTGGATGCGATCACTGCCAGCCCGGCCGGGCAGGCACAGGCTCAGGTGCAATTGAGCTATGCCGCCAGCTCGCAGCTTGCCCGCCAGATCGACCACGGCGCGCCAGCCGATGTCTTCATCAGTGCCGACCAGCGCTGGCTGGACTGGCTGCAGGAACGCGGCCGGATTGATGTGGCGAGCCGCATCGACCTGCTCGGCAATGCCCTGGTGCTGGTGGCGCCGACCGGACGCTTTTCGACACCGTTATCGCTGATGCCCGGCGTCGACCTGGCCCGCCTGCTCGGCGCCGATGGCCGCATCGCCCTGGCGGAAACCAACAACGTTCCCGCCGGTCGTTATGCCCGCGAAGCGCTGACCCGGCTGGGCATGTGGCAGACCCTGGAACCGCGCATCGTCGCCGCCGAGAATGTCCGCGCGGCATTGAACTTCGCCGTCCGTGGCGAGGTGCCGTTGGCGGTGGTCTATCGCTCCGACGCCCGCTCGACCGGTGCCGTCGACGTGCTGGCCACGTTTCCGGCCGACAGCCATACGCCGATCGTCTATCCAGCGGCACGGCTCAGGAATGGCCCGGCGCCGGTCGCTGCTGCGCGCTGGCTGGCCCTGCTGTGCAGCGAGGACAGCCAGACGATCTTCATCGCCCACGGCTTCGATGTCCTGTCTGGCTGCAACGACGTTTCGGCAGCGGACCAGCCGCACCGATGAGTGAATGGCTGAGCCCGGCCGACTGGCAGGCGCTGCGCCTGAGCCTGCGCGTGGCCGGGGTCAGCGTGCTGGTTTCGTTGCCGTTTGCGCTGGCACTGGCCTGGACGCTGTCACGCAAGCGTGTTCCCGGCCGGCTGCTGGTCGAGGCGGCGCTGTTCCTGCCGCTGACCCTGCCGCCGGTGGTCACCGGTTATGCGCTGCTGGCCGCCCTAGGCCGGCAGGGCTGGCTTGGCGCATGGCTGGCCGAACTCGGCATCGTCGTCGCCTTCCGCTGGACCGGCGCGGTGATCGCGGCGGCGGTGATGGGCTTTCCACTGCTGGTGCTGTCGATCCGGGTCGCCTTCGACGGCATCGACCGGCGCCTGGAGGATGCTGCCGAAACCCTGGGTGCTGGTCCCTGGCGGCGCTTCCTCACCATCGTCTTGCCGTTGTCGGCGAGCGGCATCATCGCCGGCTGCGTGCTGGCCTTTGCCCGGGCCTTCGGCGAGTTCGGCGCCACCATCAGCTTCGTGTCGAATATCCCGGGCGAAACCCGGACCCTGCCGATCGCCATCTACGAGCTGATGCAAAGCCCCGGGGGCGAGGACGACGTGCTGCGCCTGGCCTGGGTGGCGTTCGCCGTGGCCATCGCCGCCACGCTGACCGCTGGCCTGCTCGGCGGCAGCATCTGGCATCGGCGCCGTCATGATTGAGGTCGATCTGGGTCATCGTTACCGGGATGGCTTCGGCCTGGAAATCGCCTTCCAGGCCGATGTCCGCTGCTTGGCGCTGTTCGGTGATTCGGGCGCCGGCAAGACCAGCGTGCTGGCCGCCATCGCCGGCCTGCTGCGGCCACGACGGGGACGCATCGTGCTTGATGGCCGGGTACTGTTGGACAGCGCCGCCGGAATCTGCCTGCCGGCGGCCGAACGCGGCATCGGCTACGTGTTCCAGGATGGCCGGCTGTTTCCGCACCTGGATGTGCGCGGCAATCTGCTCTACGGCGCCCGGGCGCGACGACGGCAGCCGGATGATTTCGATGCCATCGTCGAGTTGCTGGCGCTGGCGCCGCTGCTGTCGCGTCGGCCCGATGGCCTTTCCGGTGGCGAACGCCAGCGCGTGGCGATCGGCCGGGCGCTGCTGTCGGGCCCCGGCATCCTGCTGCTGGACGAGCCGATGACCGGACTGCATCGCGACGCCGCCGACCAGCTTCGGCAGTACTTGGTCCAGCTCAAGCAGGCGCTGGCCGTGGCCATGGTGCTGGTCTCCCACCATGCCGGCGAGGTGGCGATGCTGGCCGACCAGGTGGTGCTGATTGCCGATGGCCGCATGACCGGCCAGCTCGAACCGGACACTTTCCGATTCCGTCACGGGCTGACAGCCAGCATCGCCTGATCCTTGGCGTCAGCGACGCCCAAGCCGGCCTGCCCGGTCTTGCTGCGAGCATCGCCCGTACGCCGAACAGGCACGCGCAGATCGATAGGCATCGCTGGCTATGCCTCCACGGCAAGGCCATCAACAGGCTGCCTGACTGCACCCGGTCCGAAGGGCGGCCGGGCACGTAGCCGCGGCGGCCGGTTCCCTATACTTGTGCGCGCTGGCGCTACGGCCGCCGGCCATTGCGACAGCACCCGGCGAACGGTCGGGCGAGGAACTTGAACGGAGCACCCGGGTCTGCTGCCCGGCCTCCACGCTGACAGGACGCGGCTTGCCGATGAGCGAAAGGGATGTCGACCAAGAACTGGTGGAACGGGTACAGGCGGGCGAGATGGCTGCCTTCGATATTCTGGTGCGCAAGTACCAGCATCGGATCCTGGCGGTCATCGGTCGCTATGTAAGGGATTTCTCCGAGGCCCAGGATGTCGGCCAGGAAACCTTCCTGCGCGCCTACCGGGCGATCGGGAACTTTCGCGGCGACAGCGCGTTCTACACCTGGGTGTACAAGATCGCCGTCAACACCGCCAAGAACCACCTGGTTGCCGCCAAGCGCAGGCCGCCGACCGACGATGTCGCGGTCGAGGACGCCCTGCATTTCACCAGCGACTCCCAGCTCAAGGACCGGGCCACGCCGGAGAACGAACTGCTGCGCGAGGAGATCGAGCAGCATGTCTTCGCCGCCGTCGAGGACCTGCCCGAGGAACTGGCCACGGCCATCACCCTGCGCGAGGTCGATGGCCTCAGTTACGAGGAGATCGCCGAGGTGATGAATTGTCCGATCGGCACCGTGCGCTCGCGCATCTTTCGCGCCCGCGAAGCCATTGAACGTCGTATCCGCCCCCTGTTGTCGGGAAGCTGAGCCATGAACACCCCCCAGTTGCTTGAAGACCTGTCGGCCATGATCGATGGCGAGCTGGATGCCAGCCGCTCGGCCTTCCTGCTGCGCCGGCTCGGCCATGACCAAAGCCTGCGCGCTGCCAGTGGCTGCTACCACCTGATCGGTGACTGCCTGCGCCGGGATCGGCGCATCGCGCCGGTGGGCGAGGCTTTCGCCGAGCGGGTAACCGCGGCCCTGGCCAGTGAGCCGGCCCAACCTATGGTTGCCCAGCATGGCCATACGGCTGCCCGCCGGGCTGCGCCCGCTGATGCCGGTGCCCAGCATTCGCACTGGTTGCGCACTGCCCGCTGGGCGGCCGGTTTCGCCACCGCCACCATCGTTGCCGCGGGCGCTTTCTGGCATGTCCAGCCCGGCGTCGATGACAGCCTGCCGCTGGCGGCCTCGGAGTCGGTGGCGCCGGCCTCGGAAGTGGCCAGCTCGGGCGTGCGCATCGATGATCTGCGACGACAATTGCCGCTGCTGCCAGTGTCCGCGCGGCAATCGCGACCGCTGAGTCCGCGCGAGTTCGCGCCGCAGCCGGATCCGCAGGCCTGGCAGGACGCCCAGGTGGCATCCCTGCATCATCTGCCGGCCACCCAATACATCATCGTGCTGCCGGCGCAACGGTCCGGCTCCGCCCAGGCCGGCGACGCGCGCTGATTGCCGCGGTACGCGGACGATGAATCGGCCTGACAGCGCGGCGGCTGCCGCCAATCCCAGTGTCCACCTCAGCGGCTGCGGCCAACCCGGCTGTTGCCAGCGCAGCGAGCAAAACACGAATACCCCTGATTTGGACCTGGCCCGCGACCTGCGGCTGGGTTACGGCCTGCCTCTGGTGGCAATGCTGCTGGCCAGCGCGCTGGTCGCCGGGCTGGGCCATGGCGATGCCATGGTCGCCTTGGCGGCGGTCACCGGACTGGCCGCTGGCGGCTGGCTTGCCGGACGCCGGCGCGCCGTGCTTCGCGCCGCTGACATCCAGCTCAGCAAGGCGCGGCTGCCAGCAGCGCCTGCGGGCGCCGTCGACGACGTCCTGACACCCGGCTGACAGATGCCCATGCCATGATGGCCGGCCCTGCCGTGACCGGCCAGACCGTGGGCTGCAACGAGTTTCCCACCCTTCACCCCTCACTCAAGGAGCGCCTGTGAATACTGCCAACTGGATGATTCTCCGCGCCGCTGTCCTCGGCCTGGCGATCTTCGGCCAGACCGCCTGTGCCCAGAGCCCGGAGCCGACGACCACCGCGCCGGCGGCGGCGACAACCGCCAGCCCCGCCAGCCAGACCGGTACCGCGCCGGCAGTCACCGGCCTGCCGGACTTCACCGTCCTGGTCGAGCACAATGCGCCGGCGGTGGTCAATATCCGGGCCGTGATCCTGGCCGGCAGCCGGCGCAGCGGCGGGCCGCAGATGCCGCAACAGGAAATTCCCGAGTTCTTCCGCCGCTTCTTCGGCCCCGAGTTCGAGCACCCGCCAGGTGGCGGTCGTGATCGCGAATCGGGCGGATCCGGGTTCATCATTTCGCCCGACGGCTACATTCTGACCAACAACCACGTCGTGCGCGGCGCCGATGAGGTCCGGGTGACACTGACCGACCGCAGCGAGTTGATCGCCGAGGTCATCGGCACCGATCCGCAGACCGACATCGCCGTGCTCAAGATCGAGGGCGAGAACCTGCCGACGGTGCGCATGGGACAGTCCAGCGAGCTGAAGCCGGGCCAGTGGGTGATCGCGATCGGCTCGCCGTTCTCGTTCGACCATTCGGTCACTGCCGGCGTGATCAGCGCCACCGGCCGCAGCGTCGGCCAGAGCCAGCAGTACGTGCCGTTCATCCAGACCGACGTGGCGATCAATCCGGGCAACTCCGGCGGCCCGCTGTTCAATCTCAATGGCGAGGTGGTCGGCATCAACTCGCAGATCTTCTCGGGCACCGGCGGCTACATGGGCATCAGCTTCGCGATCCCGATCGAGGTCGCGCAGAACGTGGTTGAACAGCTCAAGACCGATGGCCGCGTGCGCCGTGGCCTGATCGGCGTGCGCGTGCAGCCAGTCACCCGCGAATTTGCGCAGTCACTGGGCCTGGAGCGGCCGGCCGGCGCCCTGATCGCCGAGGTCACCGAAGACAGCGCCGCCGGCAAGGCCGGGGCGATGGTCGGTGACGTGATCTTGTCGTTCAATGGCCGCGCCATCGAAACCAGCAACGACCTGCCGCCGATCGTCGGCCTGAGCCGGCCCGGTGACAAGGTGGCAATGGAAGTGTGGCGCGACGGCCGTCGCCGCACCTTGAACGTGACCGTGGGCGAAGCCGAAGCCGATCCGGAGGCCATTGCCGCTGCCAGCACCCAGGACGGCCCGGCCAGCGGCGCCAACCAGCTTGGTCTGGCAGTGCAGGAACTGACCGCCGAACAGCGCGAGCGCCTGGGTCTTGAGTCCGGGCAGGGCGTAGTGATCGCCCGCGTCTCCGGCGCCGCTGCCCGTGCCGGCCTGGCCCGGGGCGATGTCGTGCTGCGCGTGGGCCGCACCGATGTCGGCAGCGTGCGCGATTTCGAGCGCGCGGTCAGCGATGTCGGCCCCGGTGATTCGGTGATGCTGTTGGCCCGTCGCGACCAGAGCAACGCCTTCTACACCATCACCATCCGCGACAGCGACCGCTGATCGCGGCCAGCGCCAGGACACCGGGCAGGACCTGCGCCTGCCCGGTGTGTTGCGGCGCAAATCCAGGCTTGCCGCTCGCCGCCGGAGGCGGTTGCCGATGAGGCAAACCGGCCAGTTGCCGGCCCGATCCGGGGGTGGACCAGCGGTCGGGTATCGAAACGCCTATCCGGCGGCACCCGGTTCTTGCGATAATCGGCGGTCTTTGTCGCCACAATCCCGACGGGCCGAGCGCCCGAACCATGAAACTGATTCGCAATTTCTCGATCATCGCCCACATCGACCACGGCAAGTCCACCCTGGCCGACCGCATCATCCAGTTGTGTGGAGGCCTGACCGAGCGCGAAATGGCGGCCCAGGTGCTGGACAACAACCCGATCGAGCGCGAACGGGGCATCACCATCAAGGCGCAATCGGTGTCCTTGCCGTACACCGCGCTTGACGGCACCACCTACCAGCTCAATTTCATCGACACGCCCGGGCACGTCGATTTCTCCTATGAAGTCAGCCGCTCGCTGGCCGCCTGCGAGGGTGCGCTGCTGGTGGTCGACGCCGCCCAGGGCGTGGAAGCGCAGTCGGTCGCCAACTGCTACACCGCCGTCGACCAGGGCCTGGAAGTGATTCCGGTGCTGAACAAGATCGACCTGCCGACCGCCGACCCGGACAAGGTCAAGGCCGAGATCGAGGCGGTGATCGGCCTGGATGCCACCGACGCGCTGCAGATCTCGGCCAAGACCGGCCTGGGCATCCGCGAAGTGCTGGAAGCCATCGTCGCCCGGATTCCGCCGCCACAGGCCGGCGATACCGACCGCCTGCAGGCGCTTATCATCGATTCCTGGTTCGACAACTACCTGGGCGTGGTGTCGCTGGTGCGGGTGATGCAGGGCGAGATCAAGCCTGGTGACAAGATCCTGGTGATGTCGACCGGCCGCAGCCACGAAGTCGACCAGGTCGGCGTGTTCACGCCCAAGCGCAAGAACACGCAGTTGCTGGGTCCGGGCGAAGTCGGCTACGTCTGCGCCGCGATCAAGGATGTCGATGGCGCACCGGTCGGCGACACCCTGACCCTGGCCGCCAAGCCGGCCAGCGAACAGTTGCCGGGTTTTGAGGAAATGCAGCCGCGGGTGTTTGCCGGGCTGTTCCCGGTCGATGCCGAGGACTATCCCGATCTGCGCGAGGCCCTGGACCGGCTGCGCCTGAACGATGCCGCCCTGCGCTTCGAGCCGGAAAGCTCCGAGGCCATGGGCTTCGGCTTCCGTTGCGGCTTCCTGGGCCTGCTGCACATGGAGATCGTGCAGGAGCGTCTGGAACGCGAATACGACCTCAACCTGGTAACCACGGCGCCGACCGTGATCTACGAGGTACTGACCAACGATGGCGTGGTGCACAACCTGGACAACCCGGCCAAGCTGCCGTCGCTGTCCAGCATCGCCGAGATCCGCGAGCCGATCATCGTCGCCACCATCCTGACCCCGCCCGACCATATCGGTGCGGTGATCAAGCTGTGCGAGGACAAGCGCGGCGTGCAGAAGGGCATCAATTACCTGGGCTCGCAGGTGCAGATCAGCTACGAATTGCCGATGGCCGAGGTGGTGCTGGATTTCTTCGACAAGCTCAAGTCGGTGTCGCGCGGCTACGCCTCGCTGGACTACCACTTCGACCGCTTCCAGGTCGGCGCCTTCGTGCGTGTCGACATCCTGATCAACGGCGAGCGCGTCGATGCGCTCAGCCTCATCGTCCATCGCAGCCTGGCCGACCGCCGGGGCCGCGACCTGGTCGACAAGATGAAGGAACTGATCCCGCGGCAGATGTTCGATGTCGCCATTCAGGCCGCCATCGGCTCGCAGATCGTCGCCCGCTCGACGGTCAAGGCGCTGCGCAAGAACGTGCTGGCCAAGTGTTACGGCGGCGATGCCACGCGCAAGCGCAAGTTGCTGGAGAAGCAGAAGGAAGGCAAGAAGCGGATGAAATCCGTCGGCCGGGTCGATATTCCGCAGGAAGCATTCCTGGCGGTGCTGCGCATGGACAAATGAGGACAGGTACGCGATGAGAGTGGATTTTTCCCTGCTGCTGGTGGCGCTGACGGCGCTGACCGGCCTGATCTGGTTGATCGACAGCCTGTTGTTTGCCAAGCGCCGCCGGCAACGCGCGCCCGAACAGGAGAAGGTGCCGGTCGTGGTCGACTACTCGCGCTCGTTCTTCCCCATCATCCTGGCGGTGCTGATCTTCCGCAGCTTCCTGTTCGAGCCGTTCAAGATTCCTTCCAGCTCGATGATGCCGACCCTGCTGATCGGCGATTTCATCCTGGTCAACAAGTTCGCCTACGGCATTCGCCTGCCGGTGCTGCATCGCAAGGTGATCGATATCGGCGAGCCCGAACGCGGCGATGTCGCCGTCTTCCGCTATCCCCAGGATGTGCGCGTGGATTACATCAAGCGCATCATCGGGATCCCGGGCGACACCATCACCTACCGCAACAAGACCCTGTACATCAACGACCTGGAAGTGCCCCAGGAACATCTTGGCCGCTACGTCGGCAGCGGCCGTGGCCGTGAGATGAGCGGCGCCATGGAACTGGCCGAGCAGTTGCCGGGTACCCGTTACCAGATTCTGCAGCGGCCCAATGTGCCCGGCGGCGGCGAAGCCACCTGGCAAGTGCCCGCGGGCCATTATTTCGCACTCGGCGACAATCGCGACAACAGCCTGGACAGCCGTTACTGGCAGTTCGTGCCGGAGGAAAACCTGGTCGGCCGCGCCTCGTTGATCTGGTGGAGTTGGGATACGCAGAAAGACGGTATCATCGATTTCAGCCGCCTCGGCACCGTGATCCGCTGAGTGCCGGCAACCGCGCCCAGGTGTCCTGGAGGGTGCCTGGAGCGGGTTCGGAGTCGACCACGGCTCATTTGGTCCACGGCCCGGGGCCGGGCCGGCCGGGTTGTAACTGTGGCTTGGAGCAGTGATTCAACTGGGGGGTTACATGCGCAAGAACGAAGACGGCATCACGCTGATTGGTTTTCTGGTTGTCCTGTCGATACTGGGGTTTTTCGCCTATATGGGCATGCGCCTGTTTCCGGTCTATTCGGAGTGGTACAGCGTGGTCTCGGCGATGAAAGGGCTGGCCAAGGAAGAGGGTGTCACCAACATGGGCGCCGACCGCGTCCGCGACCTGTTCAACCGCCGGCTGGACATGAGTTATGTCAGTTCCGTGCAGCCCAACAACGTGCGCATCATCACCCAGGGCAACCCGCAGATCCGGGTCCGTTATGAGGTCCGCCGACCGTTCATCGGCAACCTGGATTTTGTCGCCACCTTTGACCGCACCGAGCAGCTTGGCCGCCGCTGACGGTCCTGCTGACGGTTTCGGCCACCGCTTCGCCGACCCGGCCCTGCTGCGGCAGGCGCTGAGCCACCGCAGCGTCGGCCATGCCAACAACGAGCGCCTGGAGTTCCTCGGCGACAGTCTGGTCGGGGCGATCATCGCCGAGTTGCTGTGCGACCGGTTTCCCAAGGCCAACGAAGGCCAGTTGACCCGGTTGCGGGCCAGCCTGGTGCGCCGAGAATCCTTGGCCGAGCAGGCACGACAGCTCGACTTCGGCGATCATCTGCGCCTGGGCCCGGGCGAGCTCAAGAGCGGCGGTTTTCGTCGCGAGTCGATCCTCGCCGATGCCTTCGAGGCCCTGGTCGGCGCGATCTACCTGGATGCCGGCTGGGACGCCTGCCGTGACTGGTTGCGGCGGCGCTTCGAACCGCTCCTGGACGGTGTCGATCCGCGCCATGTCGCCGACGCCAAATCGCGCCTGCAGGAATGGGCGCAGGGCCGCAATCGGCCTCTGCCCGAGTACGTGCTGATCGACAATGCCGGCCTGGCGCACAGCCAGAGCTTCCAGATCGAATGTCGCCTGGATGACGGCCAGGTCAGCGCCGGCCAGGCCGGCACACGCAAGAAGGCCGAACAGCAGGCCGCGCTGGAAATGCTGAAACTGCTCGGACTGGAATCATGACGCAGCAAAACCCCACATTCCGCAGCGGCCATGTCGCTGTCGTTGGCCGACCCAATGTCGGCAAATCCTCGCTGATCAACGCCTTGCTCGGCGAGCGGCTGTGCATTGTCTCGCCCAAGCCGCAAACCACGCGCCATCGCGTCCTGGGTGTGGTCACCCGCGAGCAGGGCCAGATCGGTTACCTGGACACTCCCGGCATGCATGTCGCCGGTACCGGCAAGGCGCTGAACCGGCAGTTGAACCGCACCGCCGCGGCGACCCTGGCCGAGGCCGATGTCAATGTCCATGTCGTCGAGGCGCTGCGCTTTGATGCCGAGGACCGCGCCGTGCGCAAGGCGGTACTGGCCGCCGGCCGGCCCTGCCTGCTGGCGATCAACAAGATCGACACGATCAAGGACAAGGGCGCGCTGCTGCCGTTCATCGCCGAACACGGCGGCGCCCAGGCCGATGGCCAGGGCGGCTACGGGGGCGTGTTCCTGGTTTCGGCCCGACGCCGCGATGGCCTGCAGGCGCTGGAGGAAGCCATCATCCAGGTGCTGCCCGAGCAGGAGGCGCTGTACGACGCCGACACCCTGACCGATCGCAGCGAACGGTTCCTGGCTGCCGAACTGGTGCGCGAGCAGTTGATGCGCCAGCTCGGACAGGAGCTGCCCTACGCAACCACGGTCGAGATCGAACAGTACACACTGGAAGGCCGCCTGCGCCGGATCCATGCCGGCATCTGGGTTGAGCGTGAGGGCCAGAAGGCGATTGTCATCGGTGCCAAGGGCGCCCGCCTGCGCGAAATCGGCACCCAGGCACGCCTGGCCATGGAACGGCTGTTCGACGGCAAGGTGCATCTGGAACTGTGGGTGAAGGTGCGCTCGGGCTGGTCCGACGACGAGCGTGCCCTGCGCGAGATGGGTATCGGCGGCTGAGCCCGCCAGGCGTTTCCACCTGGCGCTGTCATTGACCGGCGCTCAGCGCTTGCCGCCGGAAATGCCACCCAGGATGCCGCGCACGATCTGCTGACCCAGGCGATTGCCGACCGTGCGCATGGTCGACTTGGTCATCGCTTCGAGCGCACCCTGGCGGCGCTTGGTGCCCAGCAGCCACTCCTTGAGCTTGCCGCTGATGCCCTCGTTGGGCTCGCCATCAGGCACCGGCGCGACCGGATTGGTCGATTCGCGCTGCGCTGCCTCCTCAGCCTGCAGCTTGAGCAGCTCATAGGCCGATTCCCGGTCGATCGGCGTGTCGTACTTGGCGCCCACCGGCGAGCGCAGCAGGATGGTCTGGCGTTCCTCGACGGTGATCGCGCCCATGCGGCAGCGGGGCGGGGCGATCACGGTCTTCTGTACCGGTGTCGGGATGCCTTTTTCATCCAGCGTCGTGACCAGGGCCTCGCCGGTGCCCAGCTCGATCAGCGCCTTGGCGACATCGACATCGGGATTGGCGACAAAGGTTTCGGCGACCGAGCGGATCGCCTTCTGGTCACGTGGCGTGAACGCGCGCAGGCCGTGCTGGATGCGGTTGGCAAGCTGGCCGAGGATGGCATTGGGCACGTCGTCGGGCAACTGCGTGCAGAAATACACGCCCACGCCCTTGGAGCGGATCAGCCGGACCACCTGTTCAACCCGCTGGACCAGCGCCGCCGGCGCATCCTGGAACAACAGGTGCGCCTCGTCGAAGAAAAACACCAGGCGCGGCTGGTCCAGATCACCGACCTCGGGCAGGGTTTCGAACAGCTCCGACAGCAGCCAGAGCAGGAAGGTGGAATACAGGCGCGGCTTGAGCAGCAGGCGCTCGGCGCAGAGCACGTTGATGATGCCGCGGCCGGACATGTCCTGGCGCATCAGGTCGATCAGCTCCAGCGCCGGCTCGCCGAAGAAGGCTTCGGCGCCATCCTGTTCCAGACGCAGCAGGGCGCGCTGGATGGCGCCGATGGAGGCGGCATTGACCAGGCCGATGGCGGTGGAGATGGTCTTGCGGTTCTCGGCAACGTGGTTGAGCAGGGCGCGCAGATCTTTCAGGTCCAGCAGCAGCAGGCCTTCGCGATCGGCAACCTCGAAGGCCACCGCCAGGGCACCGGTCTGGACATCGTTGAGCTCCAGAATGCGCGCCAGCAGGGTCGGCCCGATCTGACTGACCGTGCTGCGCACCGGGTGGCCGAGCTCGCCGAACATGTCCCACAGGATCACCGGGCTGGCTTCGTTGCGGTAATCATCCAGGCCGATCAGCGCGGTGCGTTTTTCGATCACCGGGTTCATCGTGCCGGCCTGCGACAGGCCGGCCAGGTCACCCTTGACGTCGGCCAAGAACACCGGCACGCCCAGGCGGGCATAGTTCTCGGCCAGCACCATCAGCGATACCGATTTGCCGGTCCCGGTGGCACCGGCGATCAGGCCGTGGCGGTTGCCGAACCTGGGCAGGAACTCGACGGGCTGGCTGCCCATGCCGATGCGGATGCGCTGCATGCCTGGATCTCCTCAAAAGGGCCTTGGATAGTAGCCCGGATGCCAGGTCGCGGCGAAGCTGGGCCTCGTCATCGTGCCGGTACCCGGCGCCGGCGGTGACCGTGATGGCGACGGATCGGCGGGCACACCTGACCCGGGAGCCAAGGCGGCCACCGGCAGGATACCTACCGGCTAGACTGGAGCCATGAGCACCTATCAACTGCACCAGGGCAGCTTGCCGCTGCTGATCAGCGCGCCCCATGACGGCACGCAACTGCCACCGGGCCTGGCGCAAAGGCTGACGCCTTCAGCGCAGCGCCTGCCCGATACCGACTGGCACATCGCGCGCCTGTACGAGTTCGCCCGCGACCTGGGCGCCTCGATGATCGTGCCGCACTATTCGCGCTATGTCGTCGATCTGAATCGCGCCGCCGACGACGCATCCCTGTATCCGGGCCAGAACAGCACCGGCCTGTGCCCGCGCCAGCAGTTCAGCGGCGAGGCGGTGTACCTGGACGGCCAGGACCCGGACGCCGAAGAAATCGGCGAACGCATCGAGCGCTATTGGCGTCCCTACCACGAAGCCCTGGCCACCGAGCTGGCGCGGCTGCGCGACAAGCATGGCCGCGTTGTGCTTTGGGAGGCCCATTCCATCCGCAGCCAGTTGCCGTTCCTGTTCGACGGCGTGTTGCCGGTGTTCAACCTGGGCACGGCCGAAGGCCAAAGCTGCTCGCCGGGACTGGCGCGCCAACTCACTGCCGTGCTGGCTGCCCAGGATGATTACGACCATGTCGTCGACGGCCGCTTCCAGGGCGGTTACATCACCCGCCACTACGGACAGCCGGCGCAGGGCATCGAAGCGGTGCAGATGGAGTTGGCGCAACGCGCCTACATGGACGAGGAGGACTTCCGCTGGCTGCCCGAACGCGGCTGCCTGGTGCAGCCGATCCTGGCGGCTTTGATCAACCGTTGCCTGGAGTGTGCCGGCATCGGCGCCTGACTGGCCGGACAGGTGGCTGGCGTGGCGTCAGCGCCGCGGCGGTCAGTGGAGCGCTCAGCGATCGACGAAAGCGCGTTCGATCACGTAGTCACCCGGCTCGCGGCTGCGCGGTGACACCTGGAAACCGCGAGCGTCGAGCAGGGCGGCGCTGTCGGCCAGCATCTGCGGACTGCCGCAGAGCATCACCCGGTCGTGTTCGGGATCCAGTTCCGGCAGATCGGCCAGTTGGCTCAGTTGCCCGCTGCTGATCAGCTCGGTGATCCGGCCGCGGGTCGGGAACGGCTCGCGGGTCACTGTCGGCACATAGACCAGGCGCTCGCGCACCAACTCGCCCAGGTACTCGTGCCCGGGCAGGTCACGCTCCAGATAATCGCGGTAGGCCAGGTCGGCGACCTGGCGCACGCCATGCACCAGCACCACGCGCTCGAAGCGCTCGTAGGTTTCCGGGTCGGCGATCAGGCTCAGGAACGGCGCCAGCCCGGTGCCGGTGGCCAGCAGATACAGGTGGCGGCCGGGCTTGAGGTCGGTCAGCACCAGGGTGCCGGTCGGCTTGCGGCTGAGCAGGATGCGGTCGCCGACGCGGATGTGCTGCAGGCGCGAGGTCAGCGGGCCATCGGGCACGTTGATGCTGAAGAACTCCATGTGTTCTTCCCAGCCCGGGCTGGCGATGGAGTAGGCGCGCATCAACGGCCGGCCTTCCACTTCCAGGCCGAGCATCACGAACTGGCCGCTGAGGAAGCGGAAACCTGGATCGCGCGTGGTGCGAAAACTGAACAGGCCATCATTCCAATGATGAACCCAGGTGACATGTTCGACGGCGTGGCCGCGGCTGGTTGCCGGCGTCGCCGGCGATGTGGGCAGGGTGCTCGTGGTCATGGGTCCGGTCGCGGCCGCCCATGGCTGCCGGTGGGAAACCGGCATCGCCAGACGGCCTTGCAGATGTGGCAATTATCCCAGCGCACGGCCGCTGCTGGCAATTGAACCGGGGCGCTGGACGGGTTTGCCGGTCGCCTCGGGTTCAGTACCGGGCCAGCCGACAATGACGCGACGGCAACAGGACGTGCACCACAATGGCCGTGATGATTCGGGTTGGCGAGGATGGAGACGAGATGGCGATGACAGCGGCGCAACTGATGGTTCAGTCCCTGGAGGCCGAAGGCGTTCGGCGCATCTACGGCGTGCCCGGCGAGGAAAATCTGGACCTTCTCGAAGCCCTGCGGCAATCGCAGATCGAGCTGGTAATCACCCGCCACGAGCAGGCCGCCGGCTTCATGGCCGCCACCGAAGGCCGGCTGACCGGCAAGGCCGGCGTCTGCCTGGCCACGCTCGGGCCCGGCGCCACCAACCTGGTCACCGCTGCCGCCTACGCCCAGTTGGGCGCGATGCCGATGCTGATGATCACCGGCCAGAAACCGATCCGGGCCAGCCGCCAGGCGCATTTCCAGATCGTCGATGTGATCGGCATGATGCGGCCGCTGACCAAGTACACGCGCCAGTTGATCGCCGCCGATGCGGTGCCGGCGGCGGTCCGGGAAGCCTTCCGGCAGGCGGAGATGGAACGCCCCGGCGCGGTGCATCTGGAATTGCCCGAGGACATCGCCCGCGATGACAGCCAACTGCAGCCGGTGCCGGCCAGCCAGTCGCGCCGGCCGGTGGCCGAGGACAAGGCCATTGCCGCGGCGCTGGACGCGATCGCCGGCAGCCGCCGGCCGCTGCTGATGATCGGTGCCGGCGCCAACCGCAAGACCACCTGCCGGATGTTGTCTGCCGTCATCGAAGAAGTCGGCATTCCGTTTTTCAGTACCCAGCAGGGCAAGGGCGTGGTCGACGAGAGCCATCCGCTGTGGCTGGGCAATGCCGCGCTGTCGGATGACGACTTCGTGCACCAGGCCATCGACCAGTCCGATTGCATCATCAACGTCGGCCATGACGTGGTCGAAAAACCGCCGTTCCTGATGCATGAAGGCCGGCGCACGGTGATCCATGTCAACTTCTCCGGCGCCGATGTTGATCCGGTCTATTTCCCCCAGATCGAGGTGGTGGGCGACATCGCGCACACCATCTGGCGCCTGCGCAACGAGCTGACGCCGTCGCCGGACTGGGATTTTTCATGCTTCGACCGCATCCGCGCCGCGTTCAACCAACACCTGCTGCGCTATGTCGGCAACGAGCAGTGGCCGATCCACCCGGCGCGCCTGGTCGATACCGTGCGCCGGGCGATGCCGGCCGATGGCGTGGTCAGCCTGGACAACGGCATGTACAAGCTCTGGTTCGCCCGCCAGTACCGGGCCCGGCAACCCAATACGCTGCTGCTCGACAATGCCCTGGCGAGCATGGGTGCCGGCCTGCCGGCGGCAATGGCGGCAGCGCGCATATTGCCCGGGCGCAAGGTGCTGGCGGTGTGCGGCGATGGCGGCTTCATGATGAACTCCCAGGAGATGGAAACCGCCGTGCGCCTGGGCCTGGACCTGACCGTGGTGGTGCTGCGCGATGATGCCTGGGGCATGATCCGCTGGAAGCAGCAGGAGATGGGCCTGGCCGATTACGGCATGCGTTTTGGCAACCCGGATTTCGTCCAGTACGCGCAGGCCTATGGCGCCCGCGGCCACCGCGCCGAATCGACCGCACAGTTCGCCAGCCTGCTGCACGAATGCCTGGAGCGGCCGGGCATCGACCTGATCGAGGTGGCGATCGACTATTCCGACGACCACCGCATTTTCAATGTCGAGATTCCGGCGCTGAGTGCCGACTCGGTCTGATTGCAAAGCAAAAGGGGACACCCGCCATGCTGGCAGAGCACTATCCGTTCTATCTGGCCAACCGGCCCGAGCAGCCCAATACCGGGCTTGAAGTCACCGACAAGTTCACCTGCAAGGTCGCCACCCGGGTCGCACTGGCCGGGGCCGAGGATATCGATCGCGCCATCGACGCCGCCGTCGCCGCGCAGCAGCCGCTGGCGCGCTTCCCTGCCTGGCGCCGGCAGGCCGTGCTCGAACATTGCGTGAGCCGTTTCCGGGAACGCGCCGATGAACTGGCCAACGCCCTGTGCGTGGAGGCCGGCAAGCCGATCAGTGACGCCCGCGGCGAAGTCACGCGTTTGATCGAGACCTTCAAGGTCGCTGCCGAAGAGGCGGTGCGGATCGATGGTGAGGTGCTGACCCTGGCCATCTCCGAGCGCAGCCAGGGCTACCGGGGCATGACCCGGCGCGTGCCGATCGGGCCGTGCTCGTTCATCTCGCCGTTCAATTTTCCGCTGAACCTGGCGGCGCACAAGATCGCGCCGGCGATCGCCGCCGGCTGTCCGTTCGTGCTCAAACCAGCCAGCCGGACACCGGTCGGCGCCCTGCTGATCGCCTCGGTGCTGGCCGAGACCGATCTGCCCGAAGGCAGTTTCTCGGTGTTGCCGTGCCAGCGCGCCGACGCCGACGCGTTCACCACCGACGAGCGCTTCAAGCTGCTCTCGTTCACCGGATCGTCGGATGTCGGCTGGGACCTGAAGGCGCGCGCCGGCAAGAAGAAGGTGGTCCTGGAACTGGGTGGCAACGCAGCCTGCATCGTCGACGCCGACCAGGGCGAGCACCTGGACCATGTCATCAAGCGTCTGGTCGTGGGCGCCTACTACCAATCCGGCCAGAGCTGCATCAGCGTCCAGCGCATCTATGTCCACCAGTCGCTGTACCCGCGCCTGCGCGAGCGGCTGGCGCGCGCGGTCGGCGCCCTGTCGACCGGCGACCCGCGCCTGGAAGGCACCTTCATCGGACCGATGATCGACCGCGCCGAGGCCGAGCGGGTCGAGGAATGGCTGGCCGAAGCGGTCGATGCCGGCGCCAAGGTGCTGTCCGGCGGCAGTCGCCGTAGCGCCACGGTGCAGGCGACGCTGCTGGAACAGGTGCCGACCGATGTCCGCCTGTATCGTGAGGAGGTGTTCGGGCCGGTGGCCCTGCTGCAACCGTTCGATGATTTCGACCAGGCGCTGGCCCAGGTCAACGACAGCCGCTACGGCCTGCAGACCGGCATCTTCACCGATTCCATGACTCACGCCATGCGCGCCTGGGAAGCGCTGGAAGTCGGCACCGTGGTGATTGGCGATGTGCCTTCCTGGCGCGTGGACAACATGCCCTATGGTGGCGTCAAGGATTCCGGACTGGGCCGTGAAGGCGTGCGTTATGCCATCCACGACATGACCGAGCCGCGCCTGCTGGTGATCCGCGACCGCGATGGCGGCTGAATCGTTGCCATGGCCGTCCGGGCTGCCGGGCGGTCGGCGGGAACGCTATGCTGCCGGCCGGGTCAATCAGCCATCGTCAGCAGACAGGACACAGCAACATGAATCCAGACAGGGCAGGGCAGGGACAAAGCGGCCGGGAGTGGCGCTGCGGCGTTAAGGGCAAGCGCCAGAACGCGGCCGTTGCGACCCATGCGGCTGCCGGTATGGGCCGATCCACAGGCGGCTGGCTGCCGGCGGTGCTGATGCTGATGCTGGCTGTGCCCGGGCTGCCGCTGCTGGCGCAAGCTCCGGCAACCGACGTCGCCGCGGCCGAATCGTCAACGGCGCGGATGCAGCTCGACCGCTTCAGCGATCAATTGCTGGCCCTGGCCGGCGAGTTCCGCCAGGAAGTGTTCAACACCGATGGCAGCCTGCGCGAAGAGTCCACCGGCAGCGTCGCCCTGCAATCACCGCACCGCTTCCGCTGGCACTACCGCACGCCTTACGAGCAGTTGGTGATCGCCGATGGCAGCCATGTCTGGCTCTACGACGTCGACCTGGAGCAGGTCACCGTGCGCCGCCAGGCCGATGCCGAAGCGCAAAGCCCGCTGACCGTGCTCACCGATCCGGGCAGTCTGGATGAACGCTTCGCGGTGACCGAGCTGCCGGCACGCGACGGTCTGGCGTGGCTGCGACTGGAACCATTCGAGCCCGACAGCGGCTTCCACTATGCCAAACTGGGCCTGGCCGGCGATGAGCTGCGCCGGCTGCGCATGGAAGACAGCCTGGGCGGCGTCACCGTGATCCACTTTCCGCAATGGCAGCGCAATCCGGCCCTGCCGCCGGCACAGTTCCAGTTCCTGCCACCCGATGGTGTCGACCTGATCGGTGATATCGACAGCCTGGTCGAGCGCCGGCCGCTGCTTGATTGAGCGGGCAGCGGCGACGGGGGCCGGCTCACCGCCTCAGTTGAGCTGCTGGTCCAGGCTGCGGCGCAGAACCGGATCCAGGCCGAGCTCGGCAGCCAGGGTATCCAGCCAGTCACGCTCGATGCCGTTGTCCGGATTGATCACCAGCACGCTGGCCAGGTAGAGCTCGGCCGACATCTCCGGCGTGATCGCTTGCGCGGCAACTGCGGCGGCATCCATCGGCGCCTGCAATTGCTGTTCCAGCCAGGTGCGCAGACCGGCGTCCGGGGCCAATTGCTCGATCTCGCCCTGGATCAGCGCACGCTGGCGCGGATCGATGTGGCCGTCGGCCTTGGCCGCGGCAATCAGCGCCGAGAGAATGGCGCGGCTGCGCTGTTCGCCGGTGATCGTTGCCTTTGCCGACTGGTGTGCAACCCAGCTCGCACGCGCCACGTCGGCAGGCGCCGGATCGGCCGCCGGCGGCGCCTGGTGTTGCTGCCAGGTGCGATAAGCCACCGTGCCCAGCGCGGCCAGGCCGCCCAGACGCGCCAGGCGCCGACCGCTGCGGCTGCCCAACAGCAAGGCCAAAGCACCGCCAGCGAGCAGGCCCTGGGTCGGGCGATCCAGGCGCATGCCGGCAATGCCGTCGCCCTGCAATTTCTGCGATGCCTGATCGACCCGCTCGCGGGTGTCGGCGGCCAGGTCGCGGGCCGAGGCCAGCAGGTGATCAAGCAAACGGGTGGTGTCCATCGCAGCTCCATGTCCGGTCGGTGAGAGAGGCAAAGAGGGTACAGGCAGGCCGTGAACCTGATGACAAGCTCAAGCGCGAAGCCAGGCGTTGCCTCGCGCTCATGATGCCGCTGTCGCCGGGCCGGGCCTGCCCGGAAGCCGACCTCAGTCGTCGTCGGGCCGCGGCCGGTAGGCCTCGCTGAGTTGCTTTTGCACCTGCGGCGGCACCGGTTCGTAATGGCTCATTTCCAGGGTGTAACGGCCCTGGCCACCGGTCATCGCCTTGAGCTGGTTGACGTAATCACCCAGCTCGGACACCGGCACCTGGGCGCGGATCAGCAACTGGCCGCCGCGCAGGGAATCGGTGCCATTGATGCGCGCCCGCTTGCCGGCCAGGTCGCTGCTGACATCGCCCATGAACTGTTCGGGCACTTTCACATCGATGTTGACCAGCGGCTCCAGGACAATCGGCCGGGCCTTGCTCACGGCATCCAGGAAAGCCTTGCGGCCGGCGGTGATGAAGGCCACTTCCTTGGAATCGACGCCGTGATATTTGCCGTCGTAGACGATTACGCGCACATCCTGCAGCGGCTGGCCGGCAACGGCGCCGGTGGCCATCGCCTGGCGCACGCCTTTCTCCACCGCGGGTATGAACTGGCCGGGGATGGCGCCGCCGACCACCTCGCTGGCGAACTGGAAACCCTCGCCACGCGCCAGCGGTTCGATGCGCAGAAAAACTTCGCCGAACTGGCCGGCGCCACCGGTCTGTTTCTTGTGCCGGTGATGACCATCGGCGCGGGCACTGATGGTTTCGCGATAGGCGATGCGTGGCGGCCGGGTGTTCACCTCAACGCCATAGCGGGTCTTCATGCGCTCCAGCATCACCCGCGAGTGCAACTCGCCCAGGCCGCGGATGACGGTCTCGTTCAGCTCCTTGCTGTGCTCGACATGAAAGCAGGGATCTTCCTCGGCCAACCGATGCAGGGCGGTGGCCAGCTTCTGTTCCTGGCCCTTGCTCGCCGGCTCCACCGCCAGGCCGAACATCGGCTGCGGAAAATCGATCGGCTGCAGGTGGATATGGTCGGCATCGCGGCTGTCATGCAGCACGGCATCGAAATGGATGTCCTCGACCTTGGCCACGGCAGCAATGTCGCCGGGAATGGCGCAATCGATTTCTCCGTGTTCGCGGCCCATCAGCCGGTACAGGTGGCCGACCTTGAACGGCTTGCGGCCATCGTCGATGTAAAGCTGCGAATCCTTGCGCACCGTGCCCTGGTAGACGCGGAAGATGCTCAGCTTGCCGGCGAACGGATCATTGACGATCTTGAACACATCGGCGATGACATCGCGCTGCGGGTCCGGCACGGTGCGGAAGGGCTCGGCTTCGGCGCCCTGGCCGCGGGTGAACAACGGCGGATTGGCCTCGCCCGGGTGCGGCATCAGTTCCTCGATCAGGCGCAGCAACTCCGGCACGCCGGCGCCGGTACGCGCCGAGACGAAGCAGATCGGCACCAGATGACCCTCGCGCAGACATTGCACGAAGGCATCGGCCAGTTGCTTGCCGGAAACCGCCGCCTCACCGTCTTCCAGGTAGCGCCCCATGATTTCTTCGTTGACCTCCACCACCTGGTCCAGGATGGTCTGGTGGGCCTGGGCGACGGAAGCGAAATCGCTGTCGCCGCCGGACTGGAAGAAGCAGTCGACCACCGCGGTTCCTTGCTCGGCCGGCAGGTTGATCGGCAGGCATTCATTGCCGAAGGTCTGGCGCAGGTCGTCGACCAGCGCTGCCAGATCAGGCTCGGCAAGGTCGATCTTGTTGACCACCAGCAGCCGGCACAATCGCCGCGCCCGGGCGTAATGCATCAGCCGCTGGCTGCCATGTTCGATGCCGCGCTCGGCGTCGATGACCACGGCGCAGGTTTCCACCGCCGCCAGCGCCGACAGGGTCGGGCCGCGGAAATCGGCGTAACCGGGCGTGTCGATCAGGTTGATGTGGACATCGCCGTGGTCGATGGCGGCGATGGTGGTGTTGATCGAGTGGCCGCGCTCTTTTTCCATCGGATCGGAATCGGAGAACGTGGTGCCGCGCTCGATGCTGCCGGCATTGCGGATGGCGCCGCCGGCCTGCATCAACGCCTCGAACAACAAGGTCTTGCCGGCGCCGGCATGGCCGGTCAGGGCGATGTTGCGGATCTGCTCGGTACTGTAGGGCATGGCCCGGTTCCTCCCGGTGGTGAGATCGCGGGTTCCAGCATCCGAACGAGAAAAGTTTTTGCAAGGGCGGGTGCACAATCGCCGCCGATCGCGACCGGCCGGGAGAGGCTGACCGCAGCCATGCCGGCAGCTCAAACGCGACCCGGCCGGGTCGGGCAGGTAAACTAGCGCGCCGCGATCGCCGATCGCCTGCCGCCATGGCGTCGGCCGAGACGATTCGCCCCATTGCCCTGATTTTGCCGACAGCCCGCATGGGCCGGCCGGCATGCGCCACCTGCCTGGACAAGACATGAGCTTTCACAACTACCAATCCTTCTGGAACGACAAGGCCTCCTCGGTGCAGGGCGCCATGCTCGCCGTGGACGGCAGCGCCGACGAGGCGACCCTGCGCGCCACTGGCCAGTATTCGGCCCGCCAGGCGATCGCCGCGCTGGAGCTGCAGCCCGATGACCATGTCCTGGAACTGGGTTGCGGTGTCGGCCGCATCGGCCGCGAAATCGCCCAGCGCAGCGCGCTGTGGCATGGCGTGGACATCGCGCCGAACATGGTCGAGGTCGCCCGCCAGCGCCTGGCCGACCTGGGCGAGGACAAGGTGCGCCTGAACGCCCTGAGCCGGACCCGCCTGGATGGCTGCGCCGATGCCTCGTTCGACAAGGCCTATTGCGTGGCCGTGTTCATCCACATGGACAAGGAAGATTTCCTGCTCTACCTGCGCGAGCTGTACCGGGTGCTCAAGCCGGGTGGCCGGCTGTATTTTGACCACTGGAACCTGGCCCATCCGGTCGGTTTCGAGCGCTTCGAGATGGAAGTTGCCCAGTATGTGGATTTCGACCACAGCCAGCGCAAGGACGTGGCCCGCAACCAGTTCACCTGCCCCGAAGAAGTGCGCCTGTTCCTGAAGCACGCCGGCTTTGAAACCGCCCTGGTGCTGGCCGACGCGCCGTTCCTGCAGGCAATCGCAGTGAAGCCCGGTGGCGAGGATGCCGCCGTGGTCGGCAAGCGCCTGGCCGCCGACACCGACACCATTGCCTACTCACCGGAATGGACGCGCTGGTTCGAACGCGTCCTGGCCATGCTCTGCGGCCGCGAGCACCCCTCGCAGATCCTGGCCGACATGCCGCCGCGCGACGCCGACAAGGATGCCGCCATCTACCATCCCTGGATCCGCTCGCTGTGGCGGCTGAACAGCGAACGCTGGGGACCCTGCCCGGATTGATCAGCCGGCCGCCCGGGGAGCGCCGCAGCCGGTATGCTTCCGGCAACGCTCCCTGGAGCCATCGTTTGCCGCCGCCAGCGTCATCACCAGCGGCCGGCGGCACCCGGCACAGGGACTGACTGCAGGATCCGATCCGCAATGCCCAACGACCGACTGCTCGGCCTGGTACTGGGGGCCATCCTGGCCGTGATCATCGGCTGGGTGCTGTATGTGGGCAAGACGGTGCTGGTGCCGATCGTGTTCGCGGTGCTGGTGGTCTACGTGATCATCGGCGTCAACCGGCTGCTGTCGCACCTGCCCTGGCTCGGTGAGCACCTGCCGCAGTGGCTGCGCTCGACCATTTCGGTGTTCACCATCATGGCGACCATGGCCGGCGGCATCTGGCTGGTGGCCAACAACATCGGCCGGGTGATCGAAATGGCGCCGGTGCTGCAGGTGTCGCTGCTGGGCATGGTGCAGGACTGGGCGGCACGCTTCGGCTTCGAAACCGCACCGACCTGGACCAATATCCGCACCGACCTGCTGCAGCAGATCAACCTGCGCAGCCTGGTCGGCTCCACCGTGTACTCGGTGACCTCGGCGATCACCGCGCTGACCATCGTTTCGCTGTATGTCGCCTTCCTGCTGATGGAGCGGCGGGTGTTCCAGGACAAGATCCAGCGCCTGTCCAGGGACAACGGCCAGGTGCTGCGCATCCGCCAAGTGCTGGACACGATGAACAGCCGCATCGGCACCTATCTGGCGTTGAAGACCCTGCTCAGCATCCTGCTCGGACTGGTGAGCTGGATCATCATGCTGATCGCCGGCCTGGACCTGGCCGCGTTCTGGGCGGTGCTGATTGCGGTGCTCAACTTCGTGCCCTATATCGGCTCGTTCCTGGGCGTGCTGTTTCCCATTGCCTTCGCCCTGGTGCAGTTCGGTGACCTGGGAACGGTGCTGATGCTGTTCGCCGGCCTGGTCGCCGCGCAGTTCGTGATCGGCAACGTGCTCGACCCCCTGGTCATGGGCAACTCGCTCAACCTGAGCCCATTCGTGATCCTGGCCACCCTGGCAATCTGGTCCAGCCTGTGGGGCGTGGCCGGCGCCTTCCTGTCGGTACCGATGACCGTGGTGGTGGCCCTGGCGCTGTCGGAGTTCGACCAGACCCGGCCGATTGCCGTGCTACTGTCGCGCGAAGGCAAGGTGTGAGGGCAGGGCGGTTGAACCGCCAAGTCACCTCGACCGAGTGCCGGATGAAGATCACGAATCCATTGACGATCAAGGAATTGAAGCCATGAATTCAAGCTTTTTCAGCACGCGCTACCTGGGCCGAAGCTGGTGGTGGTTCCTGCTCTATGGGCTGCTCTCGATTGGTGTCGGCGTCATCGCCTTGATCCAGCCGGTGACCACTGCCATCGCCCTGGTCTGGTTGCTGGCGATCGGCGCCCTGGCCGAAGCGGCGATCAGCCTGGTGGGATTGTTTGATCGCCGGGCCGATGCGCCCCGCGGCTGGTTGCTGTTCTATGCCATTGCCGCGGCGGCTTTCGGCATCCTGGCGCTGCTGTTTCCCATCGCCACGGCGGCGGTGCTGGTGCTGTTCCTGGCCGCCTGGCTGATCGTCAGCGGCATCTTCCGCATCGTTTTCGCCATCCGCGTGCGCAAGCTCATCCGCGGCGAATGGCTGCTGATCGTCAGCGGCGTGCTCGCAATTCTGCTGGGCGTGGCGTTCGTGGTCGCGCCCCAGGCCGGCATCGTGGTCAGCACTTTCTGGTTTGGTGTGCTGATGCTGGTCTACGGCATCCTGCAGGTAGTCGGGTCTTTCCGCCTGCGCGGCCTGCAGCGCGGCCTGCGCTGATACCGGTCACGCCGGCGCATGTGCAGGGCAGGGCGGATGAAGCCCCGCCTTGCCCGGCTCAGAACTCCAGACCCAGGGCCGCACACAGATAATCGACCAGCGGCGCCAGTTCGCGCGCCCGGTCGAGGATGAAGTCGGCAAAATCAGGCTGCAAGGCCATCGCCTCAGGAAAGTCCTGCAAGGCCATGAAATCCTTGCGCTTGAGATCATCAATCAAGGGATGGTCGGGCGGGTAGCCGCGCGGTGCGCGCACCAGTTTTTCACCGGCCAGGCGGAACCGGGCGCTGAACTCCGGCGCATGCACCGCCTCCTGCCAGGCACGCGGATTGTCGGCAATGAACTCGCGCACGCGCTTGATCGTGGCCGATTCGGGCCGCCACAGACCGGCGGCGATGAAACATTCGCCCGGCTGCAGATGGACATAGAAGGAGGGCGCATGCAGCTCGCGACGGCGCTCGTGGTACAGGCGCAAACCCAGCCAGGTCTTGTACGGCGGACGATCGCGGTGATAACGCCGATCGCGCTGGATCCGGTACAGCGAACCGCCGACCTTGGCCGGATTGGCGACATAGTGCGGGCTGATACCGGCCAGCGGCAGTGCCAGATCGGCGACCAGGCGCCGCGCCGGCTCGCGCACAGTCTGCTCGTAGCGATCCTGGTTGGCGATAAACCACGGCCGGTTGTTGTTGCCGGCAAGCTGCTCGAGAAAATCGAACAGCTCCTGCTTGAAATAGGTCATGCCAGTTACAGCCAGTCCTGCTCGAGCTGCCAGCCCCAGGCTTCGAGCTGGTCGAGCAGGGCGTGGTTCGGGCCGGGCGCATGCAACTGGCGCAGGCGCGAGATTTCTTCGCGGTATTGCACCAGTCCATAAGGGCCATCGCGGGTTTGCGACAGCGGATGTTCGCCGCGCAGGCGGGCGGCGACGAAAGCCCGCCAGCGTGAATTTTCTTCCGAAGTCAGGTTTTCGGGCCAGTTGCGCGCACGCCGGCGGAACAGCAATTCCGCGTGCCGGGCCTGTTCGAACTGCGGTTGCCCGGCCGCCAGTTCCGCCGGGCTGCGCGTGCGTGCCTGGTCCAGCCGTGCCCGCTCGGCCGGGCTGGGAAAGCCGCCGCTGTACAGCGACAACTCGACATCTTCGGGTTCGGGCCGGCCGCCTTCGCGGGTCATCACCTCGGCCAGCTTCTGGCGCAAACCCGGCGCCGCCAGCAACTGCTGGCGATGGCGCTCGCAGCGGTCCGGATCCAGGCCGATGCGCTCCAGGTCGACACCGGCCAGCACCGACAACGGCGCCAGCATCGGGCAGCGATTGACGTACACGCACTTCAGCGCCGGCCGTTCAATACCTTCGGGCAGATCGGCGCGCGGCGTGTACAGCCGGTCGCGCAGTTCGTCGGCTTCCAGCGCCAGCAGGGGAGCCGGATCGGCCATCAGATCGACCACGATGACGCCTTGCTCACTGGTCGGATCCGGTGCCACCGGCAGCACCACGCTGGTACAGCCGCGCTCGGCCGGAAACTTCTCCGAGCTGTGCACCAGCGGCGTGCCGCCGGCCCAGTCAAGCAGGCCGCGCACGCGCCGCTTGTCACGCATTCCCAGCGCCCACTGCCACAAACGTGGCTGACGGCTGCGGATCAGTCGCGCCAGGCCAATCGTGGCATGGACATCGCTCAGCGCATCGTGGGCGCGCGCCTGGTCCAGGTCATTGGCCTTGGTCAGATGTTCCAGCTTGAAACTGGCCCGGCCATCGTCACGCTGCGGCCATCGGATTCCTTCGGGCCGCAACGCGTGGCACAGGCGGGCCAGATCAATCAGGTCGAAGCGGGAATTGCCGTTTCGCCACTCGCGCGAATAGGGATCATGCAGGTTGCGCCACAGCAAGTGCCGGGTGACAGCATCATCGAAGCGGATCGAGTTGTAGCCCAGGCTGCAGGTGCCGGGCACGCTCATCAGCTCGCGCACGATCTCGGCAAATTCAGCCTCGGCCACGCCCTGGGCCTGCGCATGTTGCGGCGTAATGCCGGTGATCAGGCTGGCCTGCGGCTGCGGCAGCCTGTCGACCACGGGCCGGCAGAACACGCTGACCGGCTCATCGATCGGCTCCAGCTCCAGGTTGGTGCGGATGGCGGCAAACTGCGCCACGCCATCCCGCATCGGGTCCGCACCGAAGGTCTCGTAATCGTGGAACAGGAAGCTGTCCATAGGGCGCGCAGGGTAGCACCTGGCAACGAGGCTGGCCGGCGAGTCAGCACTGGTAACCCAGCATTGACGTACAGGTGATGCACTGGCTCCCCGGACTTTCCCGTGCAGGCACGCTCCCATCGCCGTTCCTGTCCGACACTGCCTTCCAGCGCCGTGGCTTCGGCTTGCGGCGAAATCCTTTCGATCCGAACAGGACACCGATGCTCTCCGTTCCTGCACGCCGCAATCGGCAGCGGTCCGGGCCTGACCTCCAAGGCAAAGTGGCCGTGATCACCGGTGGCTCGGCCGGTATCGGGCGCGCGGTCGCCCGGCTGTTTGCGCGCGAGGGTGCGAACGTGGCCCTGATCGCCAGGAACCTGGCCGGACTGGAGGCCACCAGAGCCGAGATCGAATCGATCGGAGGCAAGGTCGCCATCTTTCCCGCGGACGTCGCCGACGCGAACGCGGTGTTCGCCGCTGCCCGCGACTGCGAGGCGCAGCTCGGTCCGATCGACATGTGGGTCAACAACGCCATGGCGACGTTGTTCTCGCCGGTCGAAAACCTCGCCGCCGAAGAAGTCCGGCGCGTGACAGAGGTCACTTATCTCGGCTACGTGCACGGCACGCTGGCGGCGCTGCGCCACATGCGCCCCCGCGACCGCGGCGTGATCGTGCAGGTGGGTTCCGCGCTCGCCTTCCGGGGCATCCCGCTGCAGGCGGCGTACTGTGGCGCCAAGCACGCCGGCGACCATCCTGGGCAACACCCTGTTTCCGGGTCTGATGGATCGCTTTCTCGCAGCCCGGGCCGTGGACGGACAGCGCAGGAACGTGACCGCCGGTTCGGGCCGTCGCGACAACCTGTTCGAGCCCGTCAGTGGCGGCCATCGCACCGATGGCGCTTTCGGCCACGAAGCGCAAGCGGATCCGATGCTGCTCTCGGCACGGGCCGCGCGCAGCGGCGCATTCTTCGGGGCCTGCGCGCTCGCCGCGGCGACGGGTCTTGCGCTCGGCCTGAAGCTGGCTGGGGCAGGGCGTCGCAGCGGACGTGCCCACTGAATCGGCAATTCGAGAAGAGACCGTCATGCATTCGGAAGTTCTCCACCAGCACGCCGACCATCGGAATGGTCGGCGCGCTGCCATTACGACAGCCCCTGGAAGGAGGCGGTGACGCGCTCGCTGATCACCGTCAAGGCGCTCACCTACCGGCCCACCGGCTGCATCGTCGCCGCGCCCACCACCTCGCTGCCCGAGCAGAAGGGGGATCGCGGAACTGGGACTATCGGTATTGCTGGCTGCGCGATGCATGGACGTCGCCGTATACAACGCACGCATCATGGGTGGCGCCCATGTCGAGAACGTGGGCGGGCTCGCCTGTCGGACCGCGCTGTCGGTTACTCCCTAATCATGTCACTCGTCGTCAATGGATTCCTAAGTTATTGATACGAATGGACATTTTTCTAGCGTTCCATGCCGGCATCGCTTATCGCGTGTCGGTGCGCGCCACGGTTACGGGGATGGTCTCGGGATTGCGACACAGTTACGGGTCTGCGCAGGTCGCCCTAGAACCGACACCCGATTAGTTAAAAAATAGTTATATGGGACGAATGTGTGCTTCGACGTGAGCCGGCAACTTAAGCCATCCCGGAGAAAGATCAGCCGAAAGTTCGGGCATCAATGCCCATGCCGTAGCCCAGAGGCCTGCGCGTCGAAACGAGGGATCGGCCACGGCCCGAAATGCGTCCCACCGGAGCTTCTTGACGGGCTCCTGCAGATGCACCGGGCCGCGAATGAAGCCCTTCAGATTGCCGCTGACCTGGGCATAGTTGATCAGCGGAAAGTCCCTGACCGCATTCACGTTGAAGCTGACCGCTAGGAGGAGCTGGCGGGCGATTTGTGGATTACCACGCCACTCGCTCGGCCATCGATCCCCGAAGTAGAGGCTCCGGTCCAAGGTTTCGCCGAAGGACTTGATCAGGCCGAGGATTTGCTGCTCTTGCTGCGTGAAGCAAGGAGGCTGGAACGGGTGGTTGAACGACGACGTGGCCCATTGCTCCGAGGCGAGGCGAAGCGGGTAACCGTGTTCTGGGCACGTAGTGCGCAACACCCGGTTCCAGCCCCGGCGGATGTAGCAGGGCAAGCCCCGGCCCCGATCCTCGTTCCAGCACATTGGGCAATATATGTTCCGTGCCTGGGGTGCCAGCAGCCACGGCGCGTCCGACTGCCGATGGGCTTGGAGTTGGGAGGCGGGAATTCCAATTGCGGCCGCCATCCTGTGTAAGGCTGCGCAGCACGGCGACTCCGCGTCTCCGGGCGGCACCGGGTCATCCCTGTTCAGGGACTCCCAGATCTGGCTTGTAGAGCGCTCGTACAGCGCGGCGGCCCGCCTCAGCACCGAACCCAAGGATTCGTCTGGCAGCGGCGGCCGAATCCACCAGCGTTGCTTGGTGACCTCAACCCTCATGCGGCCATTTGCAACCCGGCTTGAAGAGCGGCCTGCTTCGCGGCGGCGAGCGGGGGTTCGAACACCGCCCGCTCAAGCAGATTGGTCGTGATCTGTTCTTCGCCAGTCTCAACAGCATGGGCGGCCGCATGAGTCACCAGTTGCATGATTGTCTGGAGCACGCCCCCGGACAGACGGATCAAGTCGGCCGCCAACGTGGGCGATGAGAGGTACGAGGGCTTGCGCAGCGGAAGAGCTTTCTCCAGCCTGTCCAGGAAATTCGTGAGGAACTGGTCGCGCCTCCAAAGTGGCAGTTCCCGGTATTTGAACCGCGCGTTCAAGTGCTCGTCCACCTGCATCGCCGCCGGCGCCGAAGAGGTGCCCAAAGTCAGGATCGGCAGCGATAACTCGTTCATCAGAAACTTGATCGTGTCCAACGCGATTCGTTGCTGACGTGCGGTCGACGTAAGGATGTCCTGTATCTCGTCGACAATCAGCAACCGGAGGCTCGCCGTCCTGCAGAGCTTGAGCGCCATGCGTTCGCGATCGTTGCCGGAATAGTTCCCGGGGTCTGGCACCCCGAACTCGCTGAGGATCCGGTTGTAGAGCGTCTTGGCCTCGCGCGCATTGGTCATGTTGATGACCACAACGGGACGGGTTGCGACATTACCGTTTTCCGCGGGAGTAGGTGGGTAACGTCGCTGAATTGCTCGAGAGAGCATGGTCTTGCCCGATCCAGGGTTGCCGGAGACAACGAGTCCGCTCGCCCGCGTCTGGGGTGGCATGTGGATTAGGAACTCGATGTAGTTGAGGATAGGAGCCAACCGCTCGTGGGTTATGAACCGCTCGGCAAGCATGCGGCCGGCGCGTTCTGCGGAGGGCAGATCCAGTTGATCCCGCACGCCGGGATCAAGATGGGCAAATTCGCTCATAACGGTCTCCTCAGGCCCATTCTTCGAGTTCGATGGCGGCACGGCTCGGTGGCGTCGAAGGTGGGGTCAGGGCCGCTGGACTCCCATTCGATCCCGAAGTTGGCGCAAGAGGTTTGCCGGGACGACTGTTTCCACGAGCCTGACGTGTCGCTTGTCGGGCGCCGGTCTCGATGTCGTCGGTGGCCTTGAAGCCCATGTCGATCTCGGCATCCAACTCGGCCTGTGTGGTTTGATCCAAGGAGGTCCTGATGCAGGACGTACCGGCGGCCCGTCCGCCAATCACGGGTGCGGTCACCAGCACGCCGTCAGGGCGTCGAACCCAGACTGCACTCGGATCGCGAGGGTCATACCGAACGCGAACAGCCGCGTCCGAGTTGAGCATTGGCGCAAGATCTTCGTGCCAATAGCGCGAGGCATTGAGTTCTATACCGGTTCGACGAACGAGGCGGGTCTCAAATGGCAGAAAGTCCATGCGGAATTTCAACGGTTCCGCGATCAGCGGCGGACTGACGATGTTTCCTGCTGCATCCGAGAGGCTCCGTTCCCAGGCAATGACGGGCGGCAGGCGGAGCGCCCGATGCCGGCGTTGATGGTAGAACCTGCAGACCTTCTGGGTCATCCAATCGCGGAACTCGTCCAGCGTCAGACGGGCTTTGCCCTCGCTGTCATATTTGCCCCGTTCCTTGATGTTGCTGAAAGTCGTCCCCGGGAGAAGGTGGGCGATTTTCATGAGTGTGCCAATCAGCCGCTCGATATGGCCGCCGTAGTGCGGCGTCCTCACGGGACGCCACGCCAGCTCGATCTGATGCTCTTCGCATCCGCGATCTAACACCAGACTGCGGAAGTCCTTGCCGTTATCGACAAGAATCTTCTTGGGCTTGCCATACATGGGCCAGATCCCCGGGTCGCTTTCGTTCTCTGGCTTCGGGAGTACGGCATGTTCGATGCACAGGGAGACAGCAACCGTGGAAGGGGGATCCATCGAGATGTACATGCCCAGCACGCAACGGGTAGCCACGTCGATTGCCACGGTGACCCAGGGGCGACCAAGGACGGTGAGCCGGTCATCGCTCAGCACCATTACATCTGCTGGAGTGTGATCGATCTGGATCAGATCCAATGGCTTGTTGGCGGACAGCCCGCCGGTACGCGCCTGCCATTTCTGTCTCGCAGCGTGGCCGCCTTCGCGCGCCAGATCCGATGCCCATCCAATCTCCCTATTCAAGCGAAGGAGGACGGCTTTTCGAGAGGGAGGCGGGAGTTGTAACCGCCTCGCCATCGACTGGGCACGCACCACGACGTGCTCCTTGGGTGGCTTTTCACGGCGCATGTAATGCTTGACGATGGCGTGCCGGATCAGTGCATCAACCTTAGGATCGAGCTGGTTCAGGCCCAGCGGACGTCCCCCCCGCTTGCGAACCAGCGTGCTGGTTCTCGGATCTTTCATGAAGTCCGCACGGACGCGCTGCAGTTGTCTGACGCTCATGCCGTGGCGCTTGGCCAGCTTCTCCAGCTCGCTGCCGGTGACTTGCTTGCGACTATTGAGCGGGGTTAAATCCTTGGCTAGTGCGACGCACCGCTTCCACTCGGCTTCCGGGATGGTGCCTGCCTCCGGAGCGCTGGTCCTTGTTGGCAAAGCTTCAATCTGTGCGATGGCTACGGTGATCATGTTGCCCGTGGCCATGTCGCGGGCGCGCACGTGAGTCAGCGAGTCCGGGCCATCGATCTGGATGACACGGCCACGGGCGGCGCAGACGGTGCCGGGATCAAGTTTCAGAGTCATCGGACTCATCCTCCATATCAGTGAATTCTTGCGTCATCGGGAGCACTCGCAACTACGACCGGTTTTCCCGGGGTCCTGAATCACGCTCGTGTCCCCTGGAGTCTCGGGCTGCTCTTTGATCCTACGAACTAGCGGGGGAATTCCCCGGTCGTTAGTCGAGGACAGAAGTGGATCCAAAGTGCCGCTACGATCGGAGCCGGTTGTCAGGAAAGAACATCCAGTGTGGATCGATTTGTCCGGACGATTTCCGGTGAAATTATGGGCGTTGCCGACCTTTTTCTGCTTCCTGTCCTGACAGGATGAAGGTCGAGGCCGAGCGATAAGTCGCATTTGGCGCAGCATTCGAGCTGATTGGAACTGCTTCGTCGAGCCAGGATCTGGTTGGATGGCAACGCCATGCTCTGTCGATTCAGTTCTGATTTCGCCCGAAGACCGCTGACCCAACGCCTGTGAGAAAACCTCCCAATTTCGGTCCCGCCCAAAACGTGCTCGCTTGTTAAGACATCCACATGTCTAGGGAGCACACAGATGTCCGGGATAGCAATCGAAGCGAGGTTCAATGCCGCCGTGTCCAGCCTGGTAGCCGTGCTGGAGAATGAGAATCCGGAACGGGCGCTGGACATCACGGGAGCGACGCATTTGCTGGTTGAGGTGAAACCAAGAACGGCCAGGGCAATAGCCATTGACCTGGAAGGCTGGCTGACGTGGTGGCAGGAGCGTGGGCGGCTGGCGGGTAGGGGACTGCACCAGTCGGTCACGGCATACCTCGAGCACTCGCTGGGCATTGGCCTGAGCCCGAAAACAGCCGTTCGCCGCCGGTACTCGATCAGACGAGTCCTGGCGGCCTTAGGATGCCCAGCGGAGGAGAGTCCCGTGGCTCGCTCCATCGAACTGCTCACCTGCCATGCAACGAACGAAAGGAACCGTTGGATCCGCCTCGAAACCACACCCTTTGGTTGGGACAAGATCAGAAAATGCGTCACGTCGGCAGATCCGGACAATTGGCGCGACGTGAAGGCCTTGGCTGGAATGCTGGTGCTGTACGAAGGGATGGCGTGGTCGGATCAAATCTTTGGCCACTTTTCCGGCGGCATTTGGCATGCGTCGCCTGTGCGACGGTGTGATCTCCAGCGGATTCCGGGTGGAGGTGGTCGCCTGTGCCTGGCACCGATGAGGCGGGACGATGGTGCCCGTTCCATACTGCTATCGCCCTTGGCCATGGAATGGCTGGAGCGGGCCCACCGCTCTGATGAAAGCGGGAAGGCCGCTTTGTTAGTCGGACCCGGGGGCGATTCATTACGCGTCCGCACCTGGGAAAAGTGGGTAAGGGCACTGCTCTTGCGATCCGGAGTGGACTCAGAAACGTTCTCGCCTGCATCTCTGAGGCTTGGCATGGCGAGGGATCTGTACGCCACCGGCTTCACCGTCGATGAGGTTATGCGAGACGGGGGGTGGGCGACACATCACCCCATCGTCCGTCTACTTCATGGGAAATCCCGAAGCGGTGGAGCGTACAAGGCACGCCGGCGTCGTGAGTGGATCAGTTCGCACACATGCGTGCGTCAGGCTCGGTCGGCTGGCGGGGATGAAGCCGTTGCGACACAGTTGTGCTTTCCCGGAATTTGACCGACCAAACGCGCAGGGTCACAGCTTGATGACCAAGGCGAGGCAGCGATGATCACGGAATTGCTGGCGTCGTGTGACTGTGCCGGGTTGGCCGGACTCTTGCTCAGGGCTAGCGCTAATGGCACCCCCACTCTACATGATTTTCATGTATTCGGTAGACGCGCCATAGATTTCATGGTCGCTCGCTAGGTGCGACCATGTCTGCCAAGACGATCTATTCAACCGAGTACCGACGGCTCGTTCAGAGCCTCAGAACCCTCCGCGAAAATGCCGGGATCACCCAATCGGGCCTGTCCCTGCAGTTGGGATGGCCCCAGTAACGCCTAAAGGCGATCACTCACCTCCAGAAGCAGCTGGCCAGCCTAGTCGCGTGTCATTGGTGAGCGGCCCGTGCTCGCATTCTCGGGCCCATTCGGGGTTGGCTCCAGGATCTTCGAGATCAAGCCCGAACGGCGAATGGGATGACGCCACGGTCCCGGCCAAATGGCCGACTTGTTCGATCGTTGGAAAGTGACGAGCAGTCCTGACTGCCTTCTGCCGAACGTCCACCGGCAGACGCTCATCCCGAGCCAGCTCAATTAGAAATCCGCCTGCCCAAACCAATGCGCGACTGCGCTCGTGTGGCGTTGTCATGGTGCCGCTCCTGAGGTCGTCATGACTAGTATCCAGTCAGGTTCTCTCACTCTTTGAGATCAAGGGTGGGAGGGCTCAGCGGCTACTGCCTGGTAGGCGAACCACTGCCTCACGAACTCTGGTCGCTCGCATCCTTACGAAGCTTGTCTGCGACCAACTGCTCCGCGGCTTGCGCTGATGACGGGGCCGGCGGTTCGCGGGCATCTTCGAATTCCTTCCGGAGCTGGGGCGCGTACGTCTCCAGGAACATCGCCGCGTGGAAGCGAAACTTTCGTGCCTCGCTCGGCAGGGAAATTCCGAGTTGCTTGGCCACCAGGGTAGCGTAGTTGAGCTGGGCTTCGGTCGGCTCCTTCAAGTCCCAATCGAGACTGTCCTTCAGGAGGGTCTCGACCTGCTTTTCCAAGCGCCTCACGAAAGTGTCCCGCACCTTTCGATCTTTGATGCGCTCGTACTGGATGGTCAGGGATTCCTCCAGGTTCTGAGAGACATACAGCTCGAGCGTCATCTCAACAGCGGTATTCACCAGATACAGGGTCATGTCGCATCGCTGGCGGCGGAGGTGTAAGGGGCTGGCAGATGGGCCGATCTTACATGAATTTCATGTAATCGGTACCTGTGCCATAGCTTCTCCAGTCGCCCTTTTTTGGCGCGGCAATGGCTACCAAGACGATCTATTCAGCCGAATACAGACGGCTAGTTCAGCAACTCCGAGCTCGACGGGAGGAGCTTGGGCTCACTCAAACTGCGCTGTCTCTGGAGCTTGGGTGGCCCCAACAGCGTTTGTCAGCCATCGAAGCGGGGGCGCGCCGGCTCGACGTCATGGAATTCCTTCACCTTACAGCGCGCTTGGGCCTAACCCCGGCAGAGGCGATCGGAATGGCGGTCAACGCGAGCGCGCCCTCGAACACCAGCGACTCGGTAGGGCGATAGTCTCCAATGCTGGCGCTGGGTGGACGCGCCCGCTGGACCGATACGGCCCCCCTGTTGGCCGCTGCTGCCAACTGATCGACAGCTGCAGACATGGACAGGTGCCGAGGGGCTACCCGGGTAGGACAGGATCGAGCGTCTCCTGTTCCAATCGGTACGGGTGATCTGTAAGGTCCGCTGCGATCGCATTCCAGCCCGCCATGCCGGCCCAATACGACATCCGCGCGAGTGCGGCGGTTGGCGCCGCCGTCTTTTGCGCCTGCTTCGGAACACTTGAGGGCGACATCTGCCAAGGTTGCAGACTCCGCCCTTGCTCGAGCACGTCCGCCGCCAACGTGGCGGCAATGCGAAAGCGCCGATCCTTGATTCGTTCGTACTGGACAGTCAGTGAACCGCCCCGGTTTCTCCGGAGGCTCCAACCTTTGAGAGGATGGAGCCATGAAGAAGACACCAACACGATACTCTCCCGAGCTGCGCGAGCGCGCGGTACGGATGGTGCTGGAGCATCAGGGCGAGCACGGATCGCAGTGGGCGGCGATTGTCTCGATCGCAGGCAAGGTAGGGTGCACGCCCGAGTCGCTGCGTCGCTGGGTCCGTCAGGCCGAGCGTGACTGCGGCTTGCGCAGCGGGCCGACTACCGACGAGCAGGCGCGGATAAAGGCGTTGGAGCGGGAAGTACGCGAGCTGCGGCAGGCCAACGAGATCCTGCGCAAGGCGTCAGCGTATTTTGCCCAGGCGGAGCTCGACCGCCGGTTCAAGCCATGAGAGGGTCGGCAGGGATTCGTGTAAAAACGGGCCGAAAGTGAGCTAACTGCCTGTCGCAGCTGGCTTTCTTGGCCGCTCCAGAAAATCGAGGGTTGGGCAGCACTCTCCCGCCGGCACTTGGGCGCA
>JALOAK010000016.1 GCA_023228845.1 Lysobacterales bacterium
TCCAGCAGCGTGAAGCCGCGCTGTTGGCGCGCAGACGGGTGCGGTCGACCGCCAACCACGTGGCAAGAGGAAGTATGGACAGATAGGGACATGGGGTTCACCTCAGGGTCAGTAGCCGATGGCATCGGCCTTCAGGGCGTTTTCATTGACGGAGCGGGCCACGTCGGTCATGGCGGTGGTGCGGGCGGCAAAGTCTTCCCAGACGTCCTCGGCCTCCGCCAGCGAGAGCGCAGCATCAACCTGGGCCGCGATGGCGGCCGCACCACCAGCCACTGCGGCCGCAATGCCCGCCGCAGCCAACCCGATCTGGAACGAGCGGGCACCCACGCTCATGGTCGTGTCTGCGGTGGCGGCCAACATCTCCTTCGCGGCGTCCAGCCCGGCAGAGATCCCACTCAACACGCCGGCCGCTGCGGCGGCGACGTCGGCTTCCGCCAGCTTCACGGCCACATACAACTGGTCCCGGTAGTCGTAAAGCGCCCGCTCCATCACCAGGGCTCCAGTGCCGGCGTTGACATGGGCATGCGAAATGGCCGCCAGGGCCGCCCCGCAGTGCAAGGTCGAGAACAGCTCGGCGTGGCTGACGGCCAGCACCAGGTCGTCGTAGGTGTCAGTCACCGCCGCCTGGGCGGCGGCAAAGGTCGGGCTGGCATCACTGGCCGACGCGTTCTCGCCATCGAAAGCGCTCCCGTTGCCGTCGGCATCCAGCAGCCCGGGGGCGGCGATCACGAAAGCCATGGCGCGGCGCGAACCGGTGGCGCCCAGTGCCCGCACGGCCAGGGCGCCGGCCGGTGCCACCTCGGCGTCGGTCGCGGTGTTCAGGGCCAGGCAGACGTCGATCAGGCTGGTGGCCCGGAGCACGGGCGTGGCCGGGCACGGGGGTGAATCCGACGCATCGCAGGCGGCATCAAGCGGTGCGCTTTCCATACCGGATCGTGTGGCCCCCAGTGGAACCTCGACTGTCTGTGGGGTAATCGGTGCACTTTCATTGGGTGCAATATCGTTCTGCGGGCGCGGGTCGGGTGTGACCACGCGCAGCGGGTTCATGCGGTCCCTCTGCACGGTCAGGTCCCGGTCGTCCGGCGCCGTGGCCGACGCCTCTCGGTACACGCCATAGCGCAACTGCCCGGCTTCGGGTCGTGGCAGACCCAGGGTGCGCCAGGGCAGGTGGCCCACCTGGCCCTGGGCACAGTTCTCGGCCCCCCCCGTGTCCGCGGCCGGGCACGGCAGGCGATGGTGGGCCTGCACGAAACCCAGCACCGCGTCGCGCGACTGGTCCTGCACCTCCATCTGGCGGACCGTCACACGCTGGCGCTCGGACTGCTGCCAGAACACCACCGCCGCCAGCAACACCAGCCCCAGGGCCAGCAGAGCCACCGAAATCTCGACGAGGGTGAAGCCTCTTTCATGCCGCTTCATGGGTTCAGCCCTTTCTCATCCAGCACGATCGCATGGCGCAGCGCGTCGGCCAAGCTGTTGTACACCTGCGTGGCGTAGACATGCGATGCCGCGAGCTTGGCCTGGGACTCGGCCAGCCCCTCCTGTGCATCCAGTAGCCCTTCAGCAGACAAGGCCACATCGGCGATGGCCATGGCCATGTTGACCGCGGCCATGGCCACCGTGAAAGCCGTCACGCCTTCGGTGTTGGCGGCCGAGGCAATGCTGATCACGGTGCTGGCCGTGGCCAGCGCCAGCCCCATGGCCGACATGATTACGCCCGTCTCGGCCCCCTCCAGGGCCGATTCGGCCTGGGCGATGTCGAACAGGCGCAAGGACCAGTACTCCTGCATGACGCGGGCGTTGTCATAGGCGGCGTAGGCTCCTTGTGCGGCCGCCTGCATGGCGGACAGTCGCGCCACGCAGCCCATGCGACCGGCCAGATCGGCTGGGCCGACCGCCAGACTGATGTCGTCGAAGTCAGCGCTCTGCGGCCGCCCCGGCAGATCGAAGCGCCAGGCACCGCCGCCGCCCACCACGTTGCTGCCCTCGAAGCGACGGTTCTCGCCCGGATGCGCCACGACAAAGGCCACGGCCACGTCGCCCGAGGCATTGCCCGCCCGCAGCGAGCCGCCCACCAGCGGATTTTCCGCGTAGCGGCGCAAGACCCGGCACCAGTCGAGGCCGTTGACAGCGGCTCGGCGCGCCACGGCCCTGTCGATCTCGCTTTGCACGGCGTCGGCCGCCGCACGGGCGGCAGCGGGCTCGGCGCCGGCGTCAAAGCCCGGCAACACGGGTACGCCGCTGAAGCTGATGTTCAGGTCCGGCGATGCCGACGCCGGCGGCTGCACCGCCAGGTCCACACCCCCTCCCCCGTTGACCCCGAAATGCAGCCCGGCAAACGAACTGTCCAGGCCCAGCGTGCGCCAGGGCAAGGCCACCGCGCTGCTGTCGCCACAGCTTTCACTGCCCAGCAGGCTGGACGAGGCCGCGCAGGGCAGGCGGTGCCTGGCCAGCACGAAGCCCTCCACGGCGGCTTCGGCTTCGGCCAGCTGGCGCTGGATCTCGATCCGGGTCATGGGTGCGCGGCTGTCGGCCACCCAGCGCCAGATGAAGAGCCCGATGACGCCGATGATGACCATCGCGACACTCAGCTCGACGAGCGAGAAGCCGCCTTGTCTGCGGTGGGTCTGCGCGCTCATCGGGTGCCCCCCTTGCGGTCCACGTTGATCAGGATCTGCTCGGCGATGGACGGCGGCATGGGGCCGACGCCGGTGCCCGAGATGTTGCAGGCGGGCACCTTCGCCGCCTCGGCCACGATCGCGTCGCGGTTGGCGATCGCATCGTCCACCCGGTCCTGGGCTGGTACCCGCTGAAGCTCCAGGGCGTCGATTTCTCGCTGCAGCTGGCCCGGGCGCAGGAAGAGGCTGTCGTCAGCCGGACGGTTCCAGCCGTAGGTGTCACCCGTACCTCCCATCAGTGTGGCCATCACCGACAGCACGTCGTTACGGACGTTGTAGATGGTGTGCGCGATATCGTCGTCCAACAGGGTGTTCGGATTGATCTCGGTAGACGCGTCGCAACTGGCCGCCGAGCAGGTCCAGTAATAGGTTCCACCACTGCTCATCTGGTGTCGATAGATGCCGCTGGCAAACATCTGGCTTCGAGCGGTCTGGTAGTTGGTCTGCGCCGTGTTTCTGGCCGTCCAAGCAGTGTTCCTCGCAGCTATAGCACCCGGCAGGTCGGCGACAGCGGCGTTGTAGTTGGCCGCTGCCTCGTCGCGCCCTTCCTGCAAGCGATCCGGGATGGTGGCGGGATCCAGCAGCATCCGCTCGGCATCCTTTTCAGCGCGCTCCTGCACCCGTGCGTTGCGCTGTGCCTCGAGACTGGCCTTGGCGACAGGGTCGGTTTCGCTGGCGATCTGCGTATTGAGATCCGCAATCTGCTGGTCCAGTACCGCGATCTCGTCGATGCGCTGCGCCAGCAAGCTTGACCGGTTGGCCAGCATGGCGTTGTAGTCTGTCAGCGTGACCAGCCAGTTATCCCGGGCATCTTCCAGTGCCTCGACCCGGGCCTCTGCGGTCTGGTAGGCCAGATCGGCGGTCTCCCACGCGGCGGCTGCGTTCAGCAGGCTGGTGACGGCACCATCGCGTTCCGACCAGATGCCCCCATCCCGCATCTGGGTGTACAGGTTGTTCATGGCGTTGGCGCGCTGGGTGATCGCCGCATCCCGCTCAGCCGTCTTGTCGTTGATCTGCTGAATCAGGGCGGCCAGGGCGGCCTGTGCGTCCAGGACTTCCTGTTCGGCCGCGGCCACCAGCGCAGCCACATCCGGCTGCGGACCACAGTCCAGATCGCTGGCGTCGATCTCGTTGTTGGCCAGCGCCAACGCATTGCCGGCCATGACCGCCGCCGTCACATTGGCGGCGATCGATGCGATATTGGCCGCAATCACCCCGCCAACGAGCGCGGCTGCCGCCGTGTGCTGGGGCGCGGCCGCGCAGGCGTTCACCGCCAGGCCCAGCGAGGCCGCACACAGCGCCCAGGCCGCGGAGGCATTGGCAATTTCGGAGGCCAGCTCAAGGGCGGCAGCCACCGTCTCGACCGCCGTGATCGCTGCCCCCAGGGCGGCGAAGGCCACCGCCTGAACGGCCGAGTCGATGTTGTCCTGGCGCATCTCGC
>JALOAK010000005.1 GCA_023228845.1 Lysobacterales bacterium
GGGGCATGGCTGCTTGGGTGAAGAGGTGAGGTACCGTATTATCCCACACAATCAATAGGTTGCGAGTGCTTCTGGCGAAACTTACACGGATTCAGGTTGTAGCTTTCGATGCTTTGTTCGGTCACTGAAACGTGATAGTCGATCAGATCACGTGGTATGGCGCCATGCTCTTGGGTAATCGCAAGAATCGGCAGCCCGGCCTCGGCGTTCCGGTTGTTGATGGAGTTGAAAAGCTTGTCACCGGGAATGCGACCCCAGGAATCCTCCCGAAACTCCGGAAACCTCAGCTTCGGCGTTACCGTCGCTGCGCGCTGCTTCGCCATCACCGCCCATCCTCGTAAGCCTTCAGCCCTGCAGTCTCGCGGCCACCGGCGCGCTTGCGCAGCAGCGGCGCCAGCTCGGCCATCAGCTCGCTCCCCTTCTGCACGCAGACCTCCCGGCCCGGCTCCAGCGGGCCGACCATGATCTGCACGGCGGTAGCGCGTTCATTCATCATCGGGCAGCTTGTCCGGGTTCTGCAGGGTTTTCCTGTCGGCCGACGCGAGCCGTCGCTCGACCTTCTTCACGTCCTCGGCGGGCGGCAGGTTTTCGGGGCGGATGCCACGGCCGAGCAGGGTTTGCCGCACCGCCTCGTTGTTGGTGACGTGCTCACGGGAAATCTGCGGCTCGCTGTGCATCCCATGGCTGCGGGCATTGTGGATGGTGATTTCGGTGGCGAAGTCCTTGGCCTTGAGCACGATGGTGGGCGCGAAATCGGCCAGTGGGCGACTGTCGGGAACCTGCCACTGCGCCTTCATGGCCTGGGTGCTCTTGCCGAACAGGGCGTGGTCGCCCTTGCTGCGGATCAGGGCGAAGTTCCGGTTGCCGCCGGTTTGCTCGAAGATGACGCTGGACAGTTCCTTTTCGGTGTCCGAGAGCTTGCGCCGCGCCTGCACGCGCTCGGCTTCCAGCAGGCGCTGCTCGATCAGCTCGGCACGGCGCGTCTGCATGGCGAAGTAGGTCTGCGCAAAGGCGATCTCGGGCTTGCGCGGATCGCCGTTCTGGGCGATGAGATAGCAGGCGTAGCGGGTGAGCATGACGTCGTCGATGTCGCGGTGACCCCCCTTGCCCAGCTCGATCATCTTCCCGACGTCGGCAAAATGATCGGCGATGACGTGACCAGAGATCTCGCACGCGGTCCTAGCCTTGGAAATCACGCTCTGAAAGTTGTCCCACTTGCTGTAACCCAGCAGATGCTGCAGGTCGCGGGCCAACCAGTATTCCACACCGTTCTCGGTCAGCTGGGCGTGACCCTCGAAGGTGGCCGTCAGCGCTTGGATTTGCTGTGCTTCCATGGTGGTTTTCCTCCTTATTCCTCGTAAGCCTTCAGCCCCGAGATCTCCCGCCCACCGACGCGCTTGCGCAGCAGCGGCGCCAGCTCGGCCATCAGCTCGCCCTCCTTCTGTGCGCGGGCCTTCCAGCCCAGTTCCAGCGGACTGAGCAGTTCGGTCAGCGCCTCGCCATCGAAGATGCTGCGGCCCACCACGGCCTCGACGAAGGCGCTGAGCGCTCCCACCGTTAAGCCGTGGCGGCCCGCCATCGCGGCCAGCTCGCGGGCGGCCTTCTCCTTCTTGAACGTCTCGTACCCGGCTCGGATGGCGGCCTCGTCCAGCCCCTCGCCGGCTTTCAGGCCGCGCACGTACTCGGTGATGTCCTCGCGCTCGTCGATGAACTTGGCATCGCCGGCGATCAGGCCGGCCAGCTCCTCGCGGCTCATGCTGGCCTTGCCGGCCGGCTGCATGGAGATGTCGGCGGCCAGCTTCATGATGTAGTCGTAGTCGATGGTGGCGGAGGCGAACAGCACGAACTCGAAGTCGAGCTGGTCGACCTCGCTTTCCTCGCCGCCCGCGTCCTTGCCCTTGCCCTGCTGGGCGCGCAGGCGCTGCGCGGTTTCCAGGTACGCGCCGCGGAAGGCGCTGTGCTGGTCGGTGGGCAGCACCTGTTCGATCTGCTGCGCCTGTTCGGGGGTGAGGTCGGTGTACTGGTCCAACTGCACTTTCAGCTTCTGCACCTGCTTGAAGTGCTCGACGAAGCCGGCACGGGCGGCGTCGCCCTTGAGGTTGGCGATGTCGTCGGGTTCGCCGGTCAGGCCCTGCGACTGCAGGAAGGTGGCGAGCTTGTCGCGGGCGTCCTTCAGCTTCTCGATCACCACCGGCGCCGGGTCCACCAGCCAAATGGTGCGCGCCTGCTCGGCCTTGACTCCGGAGAACAGCGCGATGGCGGCATCGACCGCCGCCTGCTGGCCACGGAAGTCGAGGATGTTGCCGTAGGGCTTGGAGTCGTTGAGCACGCGGTTGGTGCGGCTGAACGCCTGGATCAGGCCGTGGTGCCTGAGGTTCTTGTCCACGTACAAGGTATTGAGGTACTTGCTGTCGAATCCGGTCAGCAGCATGTCGACGACGATCGTGATGTCGAGCTTTTCCGCGCCCTTCATCGGCAGGTCGGCGTTGGGGAACTGCTGGCTCTTGATGCGCTGCTGCACGTCCTGGTAGTAGGCGTCGAACTCGGCGATGCGGTGGTTGGTGCCGAAGCGTGCGTTGTATTCGGCGATGATGGCGGTGAGCGCGGCCTTCTTGCCCTCCGGGTCCTTCCTGTTGTCTTCCAGCTCGTTGGGCAGGTCTTCCTGCAGCTGGCGCACGTCGGCGCTGACGTCGCCGGGCGGGGAGAACACGGCGCCGACGGTGAGCGGCCGGTAACCCGGATCGGCGGCAGACTTCTCGGCCTGCACGGTCTGGAACAGGGCGTGGTACTCGATGGCGTCGTTGATGGACGCGGTGGCCAGCAGGGCGTTGAACCGGCGGTGCGCGGTGGCGGTGTCGTGGCGGGCCAGGATGGCCTCGACCACGGCGCGCTTGGCCAGGGTTTCGCCCGGCTTGACCGGGTGCGTGCCGTCCGGCTTGAAGTAGTCCACGTGGAAGCGCAGGACGTTGCGGTCCTCGATGGCGTGGGTGATGGTGTATTCGTGCAGGGACTGCTGGAACAGATCCTCGGTGGTCTTGAGGGTCTGCTCCTCGCCCTCGATGCGCTTGTAGCTGGCGTTGTCCTCGAAGATGGGCGTGCCGGTGAAACCGAACAGCTGCGCCTTGGGGAAGAACTCGCGGATGGCCTGGTGGTTGTCGCCGAACTGGCTGCGGTGGCACTCGTCGAAGATGAAGACGATGCGCTTGTCGCGCAGCGCGGCGAGCTGTTCGGCATGGCTGGCCAACCCGCGCTTCTCGCGGCCACGGTTGCGCGTGCTGGATTCGTCCAGCGCCAGGCCCAGCTTCTGGATGGTGCAGACGATCACCTTGTCGGCGGCATCCTCGGACAGCATGCGCCGCACCAGCGCGCCGGTATTGGTGTTCTCCTCCACGCTGCCGGGCTGGAAACGGTTGAATTCCTCGCGGGTCTGCCGGTCCAGGTCCTTGCGGTCGACCACGAACAGGCACTTGGCGATATCCGGATTGTGCTTGAGCAGGGTCGAGGCCTTGAAGCTGGTCAGCGTCTTGCCGGAGCCGGTGGTATGCCAGACGTAGCCGTTGCCGAGGTTCTTGTCGATGCACTCGACGATGTTCTTGACTGCGTAGATCTGGTACGGCCGCATCATCAGCAGCTTCTGCTCGCTCTGCACCAGCACCATGTAGCGGCTGATCATGTGGCCGAGCGTGCACTTGGCCAGGAACGCGTCGGCGAAGGCATCCAGGCCGGTGATCTTGCGGTTGTCCGGCGCGGCGTGCTCGTACACCGGCAGGAACTGTTCCTTGGCGTCGAACGCGAAATGGCGGGCGTTGTTGTTGGCGAAGTAGTAGGTGCGGTCGCGGTTGCTGACCACGAACAGCTGGATAAAGCACAGCAGCGTGCGGGTATAGCCGCTGCCGACGTCGGCCTTGTACTGGACGATCTGCTCCATGGCCCGGCGCGGGTTGATGCCGAGCGTCTTCAGCTCGATCTGCACCACCGGCACGCCGTTGATCAGCAGCACCACGTCGAAGCGGTGGTGGCTGTAGTCGGTATTGATGCGCAGCTGGCTGGCGACCTCGAAGGTGTTCTTGCACCAGTCGGTGATGTTGACCAGCGTGTAGTTCAGCGGCGTGCCGTCGTCGCGGGTGAACGCGTTGCGGTTCCGCAGGGTGTGCGCGGCGGCGAAGACATCGGGGGTGACGATCTCGTCCAGCAAGCGAGCGAACTCGGCGTCGGTAAGGGAGACCCGGTTCAGCGCCTCGAAGTGCTTGCGGAAATTTGCTTCCAGCGCAGCACGGTCGCGGATGTCCGGTCGCAAGGTGTACTTGAGCTCGCTGAGCTTTTCGATCAGCTCCTGCTCGATGGTGCTTTCCCGGACCCGCATGTGGCGCTCCCTGTTCTTCTGCGGTACGACGACCACCGATTCTAGCTGCCGGTCTGGAACATCACATCCGGTGAGAGCGAGCCGGACCGGCATCAGGCGGTACGCGTGCCCCTGCACCGTGGGAAGGCCAAGCAGCCCCAGAACGCACTCCCATCGCGGCGGTTCGTCCGCTGGACCATTCCTTCTCCGCAGCGGGAGCATCTGGGCTCCGACGGTGTGCTGTCCATGTCTCCGAGCACCGGTTCGATGCGCCCGGAAGGCCTGGCCGCCACCGGTTCGCTCTCCTGCACGCTGCGGATCATGGCGAGGAGGGCCTGGCCGTCGATCAGCCGGATCGGCTTCCCGGTGGCAAACCGCTCCGCGTCGCGGGTGAATCCGCCAACGGTGGCAATCTGCACCTCGTCGGCCCGGTGATGCTGGAGCAAGCCATACATCTCCCGGACCACGTTCACCGGTACCCGCCGCCGACGCCACTGCTTGCACTGCACCAGAACCCGACGCCCATCCCTCCGCAGCACAAGGTCGACGCCACCGTCGGCGCCGCCGAGTCCTGTCTCTTCCACCACATAGCCCTGCCGGCGGAACGCCTCCCCCACCAGCTCCTCGAAGTTCCGCCAGCCGACGGCAGAGACACTCTCGAGGCCTGTACGCGTATCCAGCAGGCGACGCTTGCGGCCGGCATTGAGGTAGGACACCAATGACGCGATGGAACACCCGATCAGGAATAGCCAGCCGAAGGTAGCAAACGCTGTCGATTGCGCCAGCGCTTCCCCGATCTGTCCTTCCTGCCGGGAAAGCCATGCGGGAGCGCCCCAGCGGATGAGTGCCATCCCGATCAGCCCAACGATCAACCCTACCGGCCACGGTTGGACAGCAAGCACATCCAGCAAACCGTTCCTTGTGCGAGCCACGTGCCACTCCGCGGAAAATCTCTCCGGCTACAACGATAACTTGGGATGCTGGCGAAGTGGAATCCAAGCTATCGCCGGATCCACAAACGGTCGGGCTGCTATCGGCCAGAAGCGGTCCCTGCCGGCGGGGCCCTCTCGATAGCGCTCGTTTCATGGGCCGAAGTAACTTGGGTCGCTCTATCCCCGACGACCTCGAAGTCGCGTGTATGCAGGCCGCCGAGGCGGGTGACGAAGTGGCATCCGGGTTCGGGTGATCGCGACCGGGATTCGCGTCAGCGCGTACAGCCGCCCATTGACGCGAACCTCGCAATCCATGAAGTGCCGCCCGTGGTACTCCGCGTACTCGTCATGGAACGTTCCGTCGTCGAGCTCGCTGTGCCCCAAATCGTTCTCGTCGTAGGCGTCCTCCCCGACGTTGCGCACAACCCACCGAACCTCGGCACGCATGGGCAACAGGTGTCTGTTGGTTACGCTGAAGCGCAACCACTCACCCCTGTAGGCTAGCTCCACTTGTCCATTTGTGAAAACTTGCCGGGGAGCGCCGCCCTTTTCGGCCGACACAGCCACCCGAACGCTCGGAGCAGCGACAAGCACCATGCTGCCCTTTGCAAGGTCCGCTTCCGCCATGCCCGGCACGTCCGGCAGCGGCAGCAGGTAGTCGAACGCTTCCGTCCAAATCGCTGCGGCGTCAGGCTCGTCGTCGGCTTGCAAAGCATTGCGCGCGATACTGCGAATCCGTTCAAGCGCGTCCATAAAGCGCGCGAACTCGTCGTCGCCTAGGCGATTGAGGTTTCTGTCTTGGTCGGACTCGACCGGGTTTTCGACCACCGAACTCGCAGACAAGCGATCGAATACTTCTTCGACCACGATTTTCAGCGCTTCGTCATCGCCCACGTTCAGGCCTTGCACCTCGTCGGCGAACGCATCGGCGGCGAGCACGGTCAACATCAACGAACTCGGCTGTGCGTCGCGGTCGTCCTGAAACCGTAGGGCGGCCCAGGCCTTTAGGTAGCGCACTACGCGTCGGGCCTGCGCGCGCTCGTCGCCGTCGAGCCGATCCTGAAACCAATCGACCATCTTCTCGGGATCGCTCACCTCCCATGCGCCTTTGAGTGTCGCGAGGCGTGTCTCGCCAGTGTCGGTGGAGTAGTGGTACCCCGGGAGGTCTATGTGGAGGTGCTTCTCATAGTACGCGCGGGAACAGCGATCCTTTGCCGGATCCTCGACTCTTTTCACGTATTCGTCGTTCGTCGCGAAATCCAGCAACGACTGCTGCAATTCGTCGCGTAGCTCGGCGGCCATCAACTTAATTGCCGAAGAGTGTCCCCACTCGAAGTAGACCCCAACGTCTACGTCATAGTCTTGCTTTGAGAGCGGCCGGATTAGCGTGTGAAGTTTGTAGGAGCCCTGGAGCCACGTCGAAACTGCTAACCCGCAACGTAGCCGGAGATCTCGTTTCAGGTGCTCCACCAGGTCGTCCTTACGCGCGCGCAACCTTTCCAGTTGATTGTCGCTCGGCCGAACTCGCTTGTTCAGCGTCTCCTGCTCCGCATCTGTCGAGTAGAACAACCCAGCCGCAGCACCCATTGTCAGTTCTCCGTATAAAGCCACTGGCCCGGTGAGTGCGCGAGGAATTGCTGCACGCGCTCGGTGCCTATCACATCGGTCACGTGCTTCGCCGCGAGGCCAAGTAAAACCTCTTGTGATTCCAGGCTCACTTTGTCTAACCCCACGTCGCCCATCACCGCGTCCGGCGGCTGGCCGTCGATCCGCACGTGACCATCGCCTAGGCGGTGCTCAACGATCTGCAACGAGAACTGCTGCTGCGCCGCGAGGATCGTCTGGATCAACGGAAACTCGGGCGGACGCAGCCACTGCCAGACGCCGCGCTTGCGATACGTCGACGCCGGCAGCGCGTAAGTGCTCGACAGCGTGCCGACGCTCAACATGCGCACGGCGGAATCCGGTTGGCCGAAGAACTTGCTCGCCTCGTGAAGCGCAACGAGGTCCGGCGCGTTGGCGAACAAGCCACCATCGGCGAACAGCTGGTTGTCCAGCGAGGCAATTGGGAAGTAGATAGGCGCGCCCGCGGTAGCCAGCGCTACCTCCTTAACCGAGTACTTAGAGTCGCGCGTCCACTCGGCGTTGTGCCGGGTTTTCAGAATTTGCTGCCTTCCCGTCGTTAGGTTCAACGCGGGGATTACCAGCGGACGCCGCGCATCCGCTAACGTCGCGCCTACTGGCAGGATCGTATCGACCACCGCACACAGAGGCTCGGTGTCGTACTTGCTAGACGTTAGGCCGGCAAGGTTGCCTTTCGGGCGGAAAATCTTCGGCCCGAACTCGCGGAACGCGCTTATTACTACGTCCATCGGCCGGTCGAAGGCGACTGCCAGCGCGAGGATGCCGCCAATTGACGTGCCGGCGATGAGGTCAAAACACTGGCCGATCGGGCGACCGGCACGCTGCTCAAGTTCTTGTAGTACACGCGCCGTATAGAGCCCTCGAAAGCCCCCGCCGGTCAGCGAAAGCACGTGGAATGGCTTTCCCTCTTCCATCTTTTCCCCCTTCAAGCGAATACTCCCTTGTTTTGCGTCAGCTGTGCGAGGGGCAAACTCGCCCCGAGCATACAAACAGTGTGCGCTGGCGCACTAATTGCGACGCGCGGGCGCAAGGCGAGCGCCCCTGCTTTCGGACCACTTCCTTCAGGCGGAAGTTGAGCGACCGGGCAATCCCAATGGTCAGCTTTGGGTCGAAAGCAGTCGCTCAATAACTAACTCAAGCGCCGACCTAGCCCAGACCATCTGCCTGCATGCTGCGGGAGCGCTTGGGCGATAACGTCAGCGCTCCCAGCGAGATGCAGCTGTCCCCGCGCCCGCGTCATCCCGGTATATACCAGCTCCCGCGATAGAACCCGATTCTCCCGCGACGGCAACACCAGCCACACCTCATCAAACTCACTCCCCTGCGCCTTGTGCACCGTCATCGCGAACGCACTGTCGTGCGCGGGCAGCGCGGCGGGGTGGAACGGACGCGGGTTTTGCGGATTGTCACCGGGGAACCAGGCCATCACCGTCCCGCTTTCATCGCGCAGGCAAATGCCGATGTCCCCGTTGAACAGCCGATGCCGATAGCTGTTCTCAGTGATCAGCAGCAGGCGGCCGTGGAAATAGCGACCGCCGGCTGATGCGGGGCCAGCGCCGCGGCGGGTGCCGGCGAGCAGCTCCTCGATGCGGGCGTTGAGGCTGCGGGCGCCCTGCGGGCCTTCGCGCACGGCGGTGAGGATGCGCAAGCCGTTGGCCTTGGCCAGGGCTTCGGCGGGGTCGCTGGCATCGGCCAGTTCCGACCAGTGGGCCAGCAAATGGTCGCGATGGGTCCGCAGCGGATCCGCATTGCCTTCGTGGAAGTGCACGCCGGAAAGCTCACCGCTGCGCAGCAGTGCCAAGGCAGTTTCGCTGTCCCCTTCGCGCACGGCGGCGGCGAGCGGGGCAAGGTCGAGCTCGGCGCTCTGGCGCCAACCGCGGGTGAGGTGGACGTGGTGGGCGGGGAAATCACCACTGTCCCTGCTGCCCTCGGCGGCGCGGAGGATCCCGGCCAGCACGTCGCCCGCTTCCACCGAGGGCAGCTGGTCGGGATCGCCGAGGAGGACCAGGCGGGCGCCGTCGGGGACGGCTTCGACCAGCTTGGCCATCAGCGGCAGGTCGATCATGGAGGCTTCGTCCACCACCACCAGGTCGAGCGGCAGGGGGTTGTCGCCGTGGTGGCGGAAGCTGGGGCTGTCGGGGATGGTGCCGAGCAGGCGGTGCAGGGTGGTGCCGGCGGTGGGCAGGTGGGCGCACAGGGCGGGGTCGATGCCGGCATCCATCAGCGCGTGCACGGCGTTGCGCACGCTCTCGGCCATGCGCTCGGCGGCGCGGCCGGTGGGGGCGGCCAGGGCGATGCGCGGCGGGGCGGCGCCGGCCTGCAGCGCCTGGGCCACCAGCAGCACCAGCATGCGGGTGATGGTGGTGGTCTTGCCGGTGCCGGGGCCGCCGGTGACCAAGAGCAGGCTGTGGCGGAGCGCCGCGGCGGCGGCCTGGGCCTGCAGGTCTTCGCCGCTGGCAGCGTCGGGGAAGAGCTGATCGAACAGGCCTGCGAGGTGCGCGGGCACCTGGCCGCCCTGCCCTTCGGCGCCCACCGGCGCTTCGACGGGATCCGGCGCGACCCTGCCGACGCGGCACAGGCCTTCGGCCAGGCGGCGCTCGTACTCGCGGTAGCGGCGCAGGTAGACCAGGCCGTGCTCGAACACGAGCGGGGCGTCGGCGGCGGATTCGGCGTCGCCGGTTTCCGGGCAGGCGACCCAGCGCGAGGATTCCAGCGCCTGGCGCCAGGCTTCGGGGGTGGGCCAGTCGATGGGCGCTTCCACCAGGCGCTGCGGTTCGGCGGGGTCGAAGCCGGCGTGGCCGGCGGCGACGGCCAGCGAGGCCAGGGCCGCGGCGGCGAGCACGGCGTCCGGGGTGTCCGGGTCCAGCCGGCGCAAGCTCTGGGCCAGGGCGTGGTCGAGGGTGCGCAGGGCGCCGGCTTTGGCGAGGGCGTGCAGCAGGCTCATGCGGCGGCCCCGCTGGTTTCGCCGGTGAACAGGGCGTCGAGCGCGTGCACCAGTCCGGGCTCGAAGCGCCAGGCCTGGATGCCCTGTCCGTCGTTGCCTGCGGCGTCGATGCCGCGGCAGAACAGGTAGCGGGCGCCGCCGAAGTCGCGCGCGTAGTCGTAGCCCTCGCCCAGGCGGAAGCGCAGCCAGCGGTGCAGGGCGAGGGTGTAGATCAGCGCCTGCAGGTGGTACTCGCTGTGCGCCATGGCCTCCTCCAGCTGCGCGGGGCCGTAGCCGGGCAGGCGGTTGGACTTGTAATCGAGCACGTACCAGCGGCCATCAAACAGGTAGGTGAGGTCGATGAGGCCGGTCATCAGGCCTTCCAGGCGGCGGCGCACGCCGAAGCCCTGGCGCGCGGTGAGCAGGCCGTGGCGGTGCAGCAGGGCCAGCAGCGCGTCGACGCGGGTGGGGGCGAGGGAGAACTGGAACTCGATCTCCGGGCGGCGGTCTGTTTCCGACACGTCCACCAGGGCGATGCCTTCCGGCAGCTGGGCGGTGAGGCTGTGACCGACCATGGGCGCGATCACGGCCACGCCGTCGTCCATGTCTTCGGCGGCATAGCCGCCGCGGCCGAGCGCTTCGAGGATCTTCTCGCGCTCGCCCTCCGGTGCGTCGCTGCCCGGGCGCCAGCCGCGCCAGGCGGCGAAGTCGGCGTTCTCGAACGCCTCGTGCAGCACCACGCCGAAGCGCGAGCCGGCGAAGCGTGGATCGAAGGCGGCGGCGGCGGCGTCCGCGGCCTCGGCATCGGGGTCCGTGTCCGGCTCGTCGCGCCCGCCGGGGGCGGGCTGGGTGGCGGCGCTGGTGACCTCGTGCCCGGCGTCGGCGTTGGCGAGCTGGGTGAAGCTGTAGACCCACCAGTCGCTGGCGAGCGGGCGCTCCGCGGTGCGGGCGGAAGGCACTTCGTCCACGGTTTCGGCGCCGAGCCAGGGCAGCGGGGCGGGCGGCGGCTCGGGGTCGAGGGCGATGGCGCCCGGCGCGCGCGCGGCCAGCGCCTCCGGGTTCGACACCATGTTCCACAGCGGCGACTGCGCGTGGCAGAAGAACCTGCCGGTGGCCAGCCACAGCGCGTCGCGGGTGCGGGTGAGGCCGACGTAGAGCAGGCGCGCGTCCTCGGCGCGCTCGCTGCGCTTCCAGGTCTCGCAGGCTTCGTTCCAGCCGCTGGTTTCTTCCTGCAGCTTCCAGTGCAGCACGCGGCCATCCATGCCATGCACGACCACCTTGCGTCCCGGGCCGCGGGCCTGGCTGCCGATGCCGACGTAGGGCAGGAACACCAGCGGGTATTCCAGGCCCTTGCTCTTGTGCAGGGTCACCACCTGCACCCGGCGGGCGTCGGATTCCAGGCGCAGCTGCTGGGTCTCGTCGTCCTTGTCCGCTTCGGCGATGGCGCGCGCCAGCCAGTCGAGCAGGCCGTGCAGGCCGAGCGCGCTGCGCTGGGCCTCCTGCAGGTGCTCGGCCAGCTGCAGGTAGTTGGTGAGGCGGCGCTCGCCGTCCATCAGGCCGAGCAGGCGCGGCGCGTGTTCCGCACAGAGCTCGTTCACCAGCGCCAGCGGGCCGCCGCGCTGCAGGCGCTCGCGCCAGGCCAGCGCCTGCAGCTGCCGCTGCTGCAGGGTCGCGCCTTCGGCGTCGAGCCGAGCAATGGCGTGCGCGTCCTCGCCCACCAGTACGGTGGCGAGCGCGGCGCGCAGGCGGCGGTCGTCGGCGCCGTGCACCAGCGCCTGCAGCAGGGTGTGCAGCTCACGCGCCTCGGGCGTGGCGAACAGGCTCTGCCTGCCGGCGGCCACCGCCGGGATGCCGACCGCCGCCAGGGCGTCGCGGATCATCACCGCCTCGCTGTGCTTGCGCACCAGCACCGCGATGTCGCCGGGGCGCACCGGCTCGCCGTTGAGGGTGGCGCGGCCGGCGCGGGCGTCGGTGAGCACGCCGTGGATGGCGGCGACGCAGGCCTCGGTGGCCAGTTCACGCGACTTCGGGGAGCTGTGCGGCTTGGGGTTGCCCTTGCTGTCGGTCTCCGTCGGTTCCGGGGCCAGCCACAGGGTCAGCGCCGGGGTGGGCGCGCCGTTGCGCTGGTACTCGGCGTCCTCGCGCGCGCCGCCGGGCTGCACGGCATGGAAGCGGATGCGCGGATCGATGAAGGGCGGTTCGACCTTGTCCGGTGCGTCCTCGTGCACGGCCTGCGCCTGGCCGTAGAGCGCCTCGATGCTGCGCAGCACGGCGGGGCGCGAGCGGAAGTTGTGCGAGAGCAGCGGCGCCATCTCCGCGGTCTCGCGGGCGACGAGGTAGGTCTCGACGTCGCCGCCGCGGAAGCCGTAGATGGCCTGCTTGGGATCGCCGATCAAGAACAGCGCGGGATCGTCGCTGCCGGCGCCGAACACGCGGCTGAAGATCTGCCACTGGCGCGGGTCGGTGTCCTGGAACTCGTCCACCAGCGCGATGCGGTACTGCCCGCGCAGGCGCCGGGCCAGGGCATCGCCATGCCCGCCCGCCAGCGCATCGGCGACGCGGTCGATCTGGTCGTCGAAGGTCATCACGCGCGCCTGGCGCTTGTGCCGCTGCAGGCGGCGGCGGGCGTCGTCGCGCAGGCGGTGCAGCAGCGCGGCCTGGCGCGCCTCGCGCAGGCGGTCGGCTTCGGCCAGCGCGGCGGCGTATTCCTCCACCGCATCGCACAGCGGGGAGTCCGGGGTGCGGCCGGCGCCGGCCTTGCTGGTGAACTCAAGCAGCTTGTCGCGCTGCAGATGCTGCAGCTTGCCGTGCTGGAACCGCGAACCGGGGTCGGCGCGGTCGCACCAGCGGGCCAGCTGGGCAAACAGGTCCTCGATCCATTCGGCCTTGTAGCTGCCGCCCTTCAGCACCTTGGCTTCGGTGGCCTGCAGCAGCGCGTCGCGGAAGCCGTCGCCATGGGTGCGCGCGGCCTCGGCGAACTTGCGGGCGGCGGCCTGCAGCATCGGACCGGGATCGGGCAGCTCGGCGGGCGGCGCGGGCAGCAGCACGTCCTCACGCACCAGGTCCCGGAGGTCCTTGGCCAGCGCATCGGGCCCCTGCGGCCACAGCGCGTGCAGGTCGTCGACGGCGTCGGCATCCAGCGCGTGCGCGCGCCACAGGTCGGCGGCGATACCGGCGTGCAGCTCGGCGTCGCTGGCCAGCAGTTCGGGCGGGTCGAAGCCCTGTCCGCTTTCCAGCGCGTGCTCGCGCAGCACCCGGGCGCAGAAGCCGTGGATGGTGAAGATCGCCGCCATGTCGATGTCGTCGGCGGCCTGGCGCAGGCGGCGGCGCAGGGCATCGCGCGATTTTTCGCCGCGCTCCAGCCGGCGTTCGATCAGCACCTGCATCAGCGCCGCCTCCGGCGAGTCCCCGCTGGCCGCGCCGGCGGCGACGTCGGCCGCCAGCACCAGCCGCTGGCGCACCCGCGCCCGCAGCTCCTGGGTGGCGGCCTCGGTGAAGGTGACGGCGAGGATCTCGCCCACGCCCAGGCCGCGCTCGAGCACCAGCCGCGCCAGCAGGGTCGCGAGGGTGAAGGTCTTGCCGGTGCCCGCCGAGGCCTCGATGGCGTGCACGCCGTGCAGCGGCTGGGTCAGGTACGGATCGGCCGTGCTCATTCCCCCTCCTCCGGCTCGAAGCGTTCGGCCAGGCCGTGGAGCGTGGCCGGGTCCACGCCGCCGTGGACCTGGCCTTCGGCCAACGCCCGGAACACCAGCATGGCGACGTCGGCGAAGCGCTGCAGGCTGTCCGGGTCCGCGAACGGATCGCAACCGCGCAGCGCCTGCCGCAGCGCATCGCCCTGCCCTTCGGCAAAGCCGCCGCCGATGCCGTGCCACTGCTTGCGCGCGGCCTTTACACCCGCGTCCGGGGTCCTGGCATTCCAGAACGCCCAGCTGCTGTAGGGCGCATACGGCAGCGGCTGGCGCAGGCCCTGGGCGCGCAGCGCCAGCAGTTCGCGCAGGGCGGCGCGTGCGTCACCGGCCGACAGCTCCGGGCGCTTGAACGGACCGGGGCCGTTGCGGCCGCCGTCGAAGAACTCCACGACGGGCAGCTCGATGCCGGCGGCGCGGGCGAGCAGCCAGTCCAGCCCGTGGCGCACCGCGGCGGGGCCGTTGAGTTCGCCAAAGCGCATGCGGGCGATGCCCTGGGGATAGGCATCGTGGATGCGGCCGTGCACCCGCACGCCATCGATCTCCACTTCGGCCGGCAGCGAGGCGGCTTCGGCATCGCCGCGCCACCGGGCAAACGCCTCCAGCCACGGCGCCAGCAGCTCGCGCTGGTCGGCCAGCACCCGGCGCCCGGCGGCGCCGGAAGGCAGCAGCCCGCGCGCGCGCAGCGCGGCGTGGACGGACTCCTCGTCGCGGCCCTGCAGCAACGCGTCGAACAGTGCGCGCTGCAGGAGGCTGCGCTGCAGCCCGCTGCCGGGCGCAGCCAGCGGCTCCAGGTCTTCGCCCTGCTGCTGGATCTCCACCAGACGCATGCCCAGCTGCGTGAGCAGCTCTTCCGCCGGCTGCAGCAGGAAGCGGCGCAGCGCGCTGATCGGCAGCTCCGGTCCGGCCTCGCCGGGTTCGAACGGCTCGCCTTCGAACCACGGCGGCAGCGGCACCCGCCGGTCGGCGGCGCCGGCTGCGGCCTGCTGCCACCGGGCGTGGTAGGAGAAGCGGCGCGGCTCGCTGGCCGGGCCGAAGGCCTCGGCCGAGAACGGCTGCAGCGGATGGCGCACCACCAGCGCCTCGGCCACGTCCTCGCCGCCCGCCTCGTGCTGGTCCACGGCGGCGTCGATCAGCTCCGACACCAGCACCGAGGGCTCGCGCCGGCTGCCGTCGCGCGGGTCGGCGCCCTGCCAGCTGACGTAGAACACGTCCTGGGCGGCGGTGAACAGCTGCAGGAACAGGAAGCGGTCGTCGTCCCGCGTCGAGCGGTCCCCGGCGCGGCGCTGGTCGGTACCGAGTTCGGCGGTGAGGCGGTTGAGGCCGGGCGCCGGGTCGCGGCGCGGGAACTCGGCGTCGTTCATGCCCAGCACGCAGATCACCCGGAACGGCTGCAGCCGCATCGGCACCATGCGCGCGATGCTGACGCCGCCGGTGAGCAGCGGCGCGCGGGTGTCGGCCTCGGCCAGCACTGCGCCGAAGTGCGCGCGCACCGCCTCGGCCGGCACCGGGTCCTCGAAGCCTGCCTTCTCTGCGTCCTTGGCGAACGCGTCCACCAGCGTGCGCAGCCGGTCGAGCGCGCGCTGGCCGGCGGTGCTCGACGGCGGCCGCGGCAGCAGCGCGCCGAGCAGCTCCAGCAGCCGCTCGCGCCACTGCGCCGGCGGCATCGCCTCGCCCAGCACCTTCGAATACCGGGCCAGCACGCGCAGCAGGCGCACCAGGGTGTCGAGCGCGTCCAGCGCGCCGCCCTCCAGGTCCGGCAGCGGGGCGACGATGCGGCCGTCGCCGGCGCGGATCGGCGCGTCGCTGCCGCTGGCGTGGCCGAGCAGCAGGCGGTCCAGGGCGAAGGCCCAGGTGTAGGCGTCGTCCCCGGGCGCGTCGAAGCGCTCGCGGTGGGCGCCGTCCAGGCCCCAGCGCGCGCCGGCGGCGGTGAGCCAGGCCTGCAGGCGCTCGATCGCGGGCGCGTCCAGGCCGTTGGCCTCGGCCAGCGCGGGGCTGGCCAGCAGGTCCAGCGTTTCATGCAGGCCGAAGCGCGAGACCGGCAGCGCCAGCAGGCGCAGGAACACCTCCGCCAGCGGCTCGTTGGCCAGCGGGCTGGCGTCGGCCAGCGCATAGGGAATTGCATCCTCGCGGCCGCGGTCGCCGAACACCGCCTCCAGGTACGGCAGGTAGGGATCGATGTCCGGCGCCAGCACCGCGACCTCGCGCGGCTTGAGCGGCGGATCGAAGCGCCCGTCGTCGAACAGCGCGCGCAACTGGTCATGCAGCACCTGCAGCTCGCGCAGGCGGGTATGGCAGGCGTGGAACTGCAGGCTGGGATCGGTGCGCTCGACCTCATCGCGCAGCGGCCAGCCGGGGCCGTCACGGCGGTGGAAAATGTCGGACTGGAGCCGGCGCAGCAGGCTGCCCTGCAACTTTTCCCCGCCCTCGCCGGGATCGGCGTGGGCCTGGATCTCGCTGCTGGCATGCACCACTTCGTAGGTGCCGATCAGGCGCATAAAATCGACACTGGCCGCACCCCAGGCCTGCAGCAGGCGGTTCTCGCCGCCGATGCCGTCGGGCAGCGTGCTGCCGGAGGCGGATCGCAGGCGCTGCAGGTCGCCCCAGTAATCCTTGGCCGGCGTCGGCACGAAGCAGTGCAGGCTGCCGACCCGGCTCTGCGTGGCGATCACCCGCAGCACATCGGGCGAGACATTGAGCGTGGCGAAGGCGAACAGGCGCCGCGGCAGGCCGCTGGGAAGCGGCTGGTCCGGTGCCTCGAAACGGTCCAGGTACTGCTGGATGCGGCGGGCGCGAAAGCTGCGATCGCCCAGCGCCGCACGCCAGAGGATGGCCTGGGGATCACCCGGATCGGCTCCGGCCTGCCAGCGCATCAACCAGTCGCGGCGCCAGGCCTGGTATTTCTCGAACACCGCGGCCAGCTCGCCGGCCAGGGTCCAGGCCTTGACCGGATCATCGCCTTCGCCGGCAACGACGCCGGCCAGCGCGCCGCTGCCATCCAGGTGCGCGGCAATCCGCGCCAGCGCCGGCTGCGCCATCAACGGCTCATCGTGCAGGGCGGCGTACAGGCGCCAGTGCAGCGCCTGGGTATCCAGATCCGATCCGGTGACCGGGACATTGGCCGCCAGCGCCTCGCTGACGAACTGGCCCGGCGCCAGAAACCGGATATTGGCGGCCACGCCATGGCGCTGCGCCAGCGTCGCCTGCAGCCAGCGCCGCATCGCCGCCTGCGGAATCAGCACGATGTCCGGTTCCAGCGGCGACTGGCCGGGCACCGGGTTCGCAAGCTCCTCGGCCAGAACCGCGGCCAGCACGTCCAGGGCGTTGGAGTAGTAGAGGCGAAAATCGTTGGGCTGATCCATTCCGGTCATTGTGCCCGAGCGCTGTCGCACCGGCTGCGACAAGCGTGTTGATTTCCGTGATTTTGCTTTGTTGTCGATGCTGGCCACGGCAGATCCAACCGCGCCCGGCTGCAAGCCTTGCCTGGCAGGCCTACAACAAGACGGGCGCCGTGAAGGCGCCCGTCGGTGTCACGCGATGATCGGGGCCGGCCCGATCAGTAGCGGTAGTGCTCGGCCTTGTACGGGCCGTCGACCGGCACGCCCAGGTAGTCGGCCTGTTCCTGGGTGAGGCGGGTCAGCTTGACGCCGATCTTCTCCAGGTGCAGGCGCGCCACTTCCTCATCCAGCTTCTTGGGCAGGATGTAGACCTTGCGCTCGTAGCTGTCCTTGTTCGCCCACAGTTCGATCTGGGCCAGGGTCTGGTTGGCGAAGCTGTTGCTCATCACGAAGCTGGGATGGCCGGTGGCGCAGCCCAGGTTGACCAGCCGGCCTTCGGCGAGCAGGAAGATGGCGTTGCCGCTGGAGAACACATACTTGTCCACCTGCGGCTTGATGTTGACGTGTTCGACGCCCGTCATCGCCTGCAGCTTCTCGACCTGGATCTCGTTGTCGAAGTGGCCGATGTTGCAGACGATGGCCTGGTCCTTCATCGCCTGCATGTGCTGCACGGTGATGACATCCTTGTTGCCGGTGGTGGTGACGTAGATGTCGGCCTCGCCCAGGGTGTCCTCGATCGGCTTGACCTCGTAGCCTTCCATCGCCGCCTGCAGGGCGCAGATCGGGTCGATCTCGGTGACGATGACGCGGGCGCCATAGGCACGCAGCGAGGCGGCCGAGCCCTTGCCGACATCGCCGTAGCCGCAGACCACGGCGACCTTGCCGGCCAGCATCACGTCCAGCGCGCGCTTGAGGCCGTCGGCCAGCGATTCGCGGCAGCCGTAGAGGTTGTCGAACTTGGACTTGGTCACCGAATCGTTGACGTTGATCGCCGGCACCAGCAGCTTGCCCTGCTGCCCCAGCTGATACAGACGCAGCACGCCGGTGGTGGTTTCTTCCGACACGCCCTTCCAATCGCGCACCACGGTGCTCCAGAAGCCCGGACGCTCGACGGCAACGCGCTTGAGCAGGTTCTTGATCACCTGCTCCTCGTGGCTGGACGAGGGGCTGTTGACGAAGCTCTCATCGCCCTGTTCCAGCTCGTAACCCTTGTGGATGAGCAGGGTGACGTCGCCGCCATCGTCGACGACCATTTCCGGGCCGAGGAACTTATCTTTACCGTCGGCGCCCTTGCCATCGGGAAAGCTCAGCGCGGCCAGGGTGCAATCCCAGTATTCCTCCAGCGTCTCGCCCTTCCATGCGAACACCGGGGTGCCGGTGGCGGCGATCGCCGCGGCGGCGTGGTCCTGGGTGGAGAAGATGTTGCACGAGGCCCAGCGCACATCGGCGCCGATGTCCTTGAGGGTCTCGATCAGCACCGCGGTCTGGATCGTCATGTGCAGCGAACCGGTGACCCGCACGCCCTTCAACGGGGCATCGGCGGCGTGCTTGCGGCGGATCGCCATCAGCCCGGGCATCTCGTGCTCGGCGATGTCGATTTCCTTGCGGCCCCAGTCGGCCAGGGTGATATCGGCGATCTTGTAGTCGCCCTCGGTCGAGAAGGTTTTCATCACAGCGTTCATGGATTTTTGCTCCGGTGGCGACCGCCACACCGGCCGGTTTCGGCACAAGGCGGTGTGGCAAGGGTCGGTTTGGCCGGGCGCCGTTGTTCGGTGACCGCCTGTCGAGCCTGGGTTCGCCGGCGCCAAAGGCCGAACGACGTGCAGCGCCCCTCGACAGGGGCCGGCGATTATATCGTTTGACCGCGATGTAAGGATGAATGCGGGCCATCAGCCGACTTGGGCGGCTGCGGATCCTGCAACCCACGCCGCCTGTCGCACCGGCGCGGCCTTGCAGTGGTTAGAACCTTCCGTGATGTATGATGCGTGATGCTTGATGTCACCCAAGGAGGCTGGCGTGCGCACCACCCTGAGCATCGACGACGACATTCTTGCCATTGCCCGGGCCCTGGCCGAGCGTGAGGGCCGCAGCATTGGCGAAGTGGTTTCCGACCTGGCGCGCAAGGGCTTGAGCCCCCCCGGCCCGGCGCCGAGCCATCGCAATGGCATCCGCCTGATGCCGGTTCAGGAAGTTGCGACCATGGCCACCCTGGACCTGGTCAACCGCCTGCGCGACGAATCTCCATGAGCCCCGCGGCCAAGACGCGCGGGATCGCCGACCATCACACCGACCGCTACGGCGATGACCCGGTATTCCTGCTTGATGTCAACGTGCTGCTGGCCCTGCTCGACCCCCTGCACAGCCACCACGGACAGGCACACGACTGGTTTGCCGGCCACGGCCAGGCCTGGGCCAGCTGCGCGATTACGCTCAATGGCGCGCTGCGCATCATGGCCCACCCCGGCTACAGCAACCCGCTGGCAACCGTGGCGCAAGCCGCCGATCTGCTCGCCGACCTGTGCCGCCATCCCGGCCACCGCTTCTGGCCCGGCGACCTGAACCTGCTCACGTCAGCGCGGGTTGACCGCACCCGCCTGGCGACACCGAACCAGATCACCGACACCTGGCTGCTGGCCCTGGCCGTACACCACGGCGGCCGCCTGGCCACCTTCGACCGCCGCCTGGCCAGCAATGCCATCGACGGCGGCGCGCAGGCGCTTGAGGTCATCGGTGGGCGCGATTGAGAGGCAGCCGGACAGCGGCGGACGACACCAGGCAGTGATGTCAACAACTCCCGCTCCCTTCTTGCCTGGAAGGATGCCGGGGCGCGGTAGCGGCCCAGGCTCTTTCGCAGTGCGCTGCTCTTTCGCACTGCGCTGCGCGCCCGGCGCATCCCCCTCAATCCCCCTTCGCACGCGAAAGGGGGGACGCAAACCCTCAAGTTGTGAGCATTGATATCCAGCTCCCATAGAAAAGCCCGGAAGCGGTTCCACTTGACCGCGACAAATTGATGGCTGGTCACGCGGCAGGCGCATGACAGAAGGGCCGGCGCCAACACCGGCCCTTCATGGCCAGGGATGAGGTTCCGGGCATGCGGCCCGGAACAGGTGGTCAGCGGCGGATCGCGACGAAGCCGAGCAGCCCCATCAGCAACGCCATCAGGATCAGCGCATGGCCGCCGATGGCCGGCACCGGCTGGTACCCCGGCAGTGGCCCGCCAGGATTGGGCGGTTCGATCTGATCGCCGCTGCCGAACCGGACGTTGTCGATGGCGAAACCGGCGGCTTCGGCACCCACCAGGCTGAACAGCAAGCCGGCGATGCGATTGCCGCCGTCGGCTGTAACCAGGCCCAGGAACTCGATTCCGGCCTGCTCGTTCGCCACCGATCCCAGGATCGATCCGTCGCGGGCGAAGGCAGTGATGGCGACGCCCCCGATATCGTCGAAATAGCCCCCTTCAAGACCCACGCCGGCCTGATCGGTATCGAACAGGATGGCGATCGGGCCGTTGAACAACGGCGAGCCACTGAGCACGGGCGAGGTCGGGTTGGCACCATCGTTCACGATCGAGGTGGCCGGTGCCGCCGGATCCAGCGCCAGGGGGCCATCCGCGCTGCCGATCACGCAACCGGTGAGGGCGGCGTCGGGCGGGCAGCTCGTGGCATCGCCGAGCATCTGTCCGACGAAAAAGCCGCCGAAGGAGACATTGGGGCTTGTCGCGCCGCCACCGTAATCGCCAGGGGCATATACGGGATTACTGCTGCCCAAGGGAAACTCGGAAAAAGTGAGCAGGCCGGAACCTGCCTGGAACGCGGTTTCATCGATACGCACGACTCCCGGGCCGCCGGCACCGTCACCGGCACCGAGCAGGGCCGTCAACTCGGTGGCAGGCACCGTCTGGACCAGGGGCTCATGGGCGGGATCGCTGCTCCGCGATGAAGGCTGGGCATAAAGAAAAGGCGACGCCACCAGCAGGGCGGCACACACCGACACTACACATCTGTACTTCATGAATGGTTTCCTCCTCCATTGGGAAATATCAGGAAGCCACCATCACATGGAGCCGCCCATCCCGCGGGCGGCCGTCGATGACAATATTCCTGACGGCGCGGATAATAAAGCAGGAATCGAGCGCTGCCCAGCTTTTTTTAGCGCCTGCCAAGGCCGGGGTTTTACGCAGAGCTGCCCTGGCAGCGCTGTGTAACCGGGCGGTTTGATGGCCCCGGATGACTCCACAATGGCGCGCTCAAGCAGCCGGGCCGCCGAGGCCAATCAGACGTCAAACCGGGTTTGGGCCATCGCCAGACGCGGCGCGCGCCGGTACTCGTCCGGCACCGGGGGTAGTTGGTCGGCGGCCAGCAGCGGGCCGGCGAGGATGTCATCCAGCAACGCGGCCTGTGCCGGCTGCAACTGCAAGGTGCAGGTGAGCATGTTGAGCAGGCGCAGCAATTCGCTGGTGTAGGTGCTGCTCCATGCTGCCGGGGCGATGTCGTCCAGGGGCGAGGATTTCCTGCCTTTGCGGTTACGCATGCGGTAGCCGAGCCAGGATTGCACCACTTTCAGCCCGGAGATTTCGTAGTGCCAGACCGCGGCCGGCACCGGCCCGAACTCGCCATCGCCGACGGTGAGCACCTGGCGCGCACCGTCGTAGGCGAAGCGGTCCGGCAGCGGCGTGGCCGGCACCGCCTTGAGGTTCTTCACCACCGGATCGGGCCAGGTCTGGCCCTCGGCGAAACGCTCGCCCCAAGTGTGCAGGAACAGCAGCTCGCGGCCGAGTGCCAGCGCGCGGCTGAACAGCGCGGCATCCAGGGTCAGGGGCACGCGCACCTGGCGCGTGGACAGTTCGGCGTGGAAACGGTCGGTATAGGCGGGATGTGCCAGCACGGCGTACAGGAAGGCGGCGACATCGGCCGGGCTCACGGCGATGCCCAACTGCTGCGACCACAACTTGAGCAGGTGCGGATGGAGATTGGCTTGCGTGGCGGCGGCGTCGCGATACAGCGGGAATAAGTCCTTTCCACCGCGTCCACAAAAATAGTGTCGATCTGGGATATCCGTAGCAACACTCAATGCGGGCCCACTGTCCAGCGAATCGGTTGACAGCGTCGCGAAGAACATCTGATCTGGAGACTCGGTCGACCAAAGCTGCGGCCGAGGGCGTGCAAGTAGCCGCGCATCGGGGATGACGAACTGGCGATCGAAAGACCTGAACGCGAGGCGCCTGGGTGCTGGACAGGCAGCATCTGCGGGTAGCTCCCTAATCGACTTTTCTTCGTAAGCTCCGGCAATAAATTGCGTATAAACCCCCGAGACTGTCCGATCACTGCTTTCCTTGAGAGCCAAAGCTCGATCAGGACTGTTCAGCAGAGCCGTCCATCGGCCCCTCAAGACATCCGGGGTCGTTCCTATGGGCCACGTACGCTTGGCTTCGATTCCAGAGTGCTGCCACGGCATCAGATCCGTCAGCAGCGGCCAGTCGAAGAAGGCGCCCTGGCCGGCGGGCCGGAACGGCGCATCCCAGTCGCCGGGACATTCGGCGAACTCCAGGTCATCCAGCGAATCCAGTTGCTCAAGGGTGGTCAGCTTGTCGGCGCGGCTGCCTTCCAGGCGGGCATAGTGCGTCCGCGCCGGCGTGGCCGGATCGGCAGCGCCATAACGCACGGCGATGGTGACCGCGACCGGGGTCTGAATGGCGAAGACGTTGTCGTCGCGCCGGGTGCCACGGCCCTCGCCGCCCAGGTCGATGATCCAGATTTCATCGCACTGCTGGCGCATCCAGCGCCGCATGCCCAGGAAGGCATCGCCATCAATGAACGAACTGGCGGTGATGTAGCTGACGATGCCCGGGCCTGTGGCCAGATCATGCTCGAAGGTTTTCCACAGCGCCCAGCGCCAGAAGTACACGTACAGGTTGTACAGGTTCTTCAGGTCACCGCCGCGGCCGGCATCCTTCACCGGGGCGATGAAGTCTTCCAGGATGGCGTCGGCGCCATCGGCAGCTTCGCCCCAGCGCACCCAGCCGCCGGTCATCGGGCGGTTGTCATCGGTAGCGGCGGCATGGCGGTCGTAGGGCGGGTTGCCGATGCAGACCAGCACCGGCACGGTCTCCTTCACGCGCTTGGCGCGACGGTGTTCCAGGCCGATGGGCCGGTACAACAGGGGCAGCTCGGGGATCTTTTCGTACGGGGATTCCAGCGTGTTGGTGAGCATGATCTGGACGCCGTCACCGGGCACGTTGCCGCCGTACTGCTGGAGCATCCGGGTCAGGCGCAGCGCGGCGACGGCATACGGCCCGACCATGAGCTCGAAGCCGTACAGGGCGCCGCCCAGGACATCGGCGCGCGCCGGCACCGCGCCCGGGCCTTCCAGGCGCTCCACTTCCGCCATCGCATGCTCGACGATGCCGAGCAGGTAGGTGCCGGTGCCGACAGCCGGATCGAGCACATTGACACCGCCGGTGGCAAAGCCCATCGGCTTGTTCATGCGCCGGCGGAGCAGGTCGTCGGCAATGCGTACCTGTGCCTGCACCACCTCAACGGGCGTGTAGTAGGCGCCGGCGTCCTTGCGCAGCACCGGGTCGTATTCGGACAGGAAATCCTCGTAGAAATGCAGCCAGGGATCGCGCCGGCCGCCGCTCATGGTGCCGGTGGGCACGGCATTGATCACACGCTGCAACAGGCCCAGGGACGTACTCAGGTGTTCCTGCACCAAGGGATCAGTGAGCACCTTGAGGGCGCGCGAGAGCAGGGAGTTGGCGTGGGTCAGCGAAGCCACCGCCTGGTCGAGCAGCAGGGTGTCGCTGCCGTTGGAGCGGGCCAGCAGCAGCGAGAAAGTCACCGTCTGCGCATAGGCATCGGCGAAGCGTTCGTCATCGGCGCCGGGAAACAGGTAGCGGCGCCAGTCGCTGGCGGCGGCGGCAACGCCGGTGGCACCGGCGCGCAGGGCATCCAGAACGTCATCACGCAGGATGCGGCACAGCGGTGCCAGGTATTGCGCCAGCTGGGCCGAGGTGCCAGGGACGATCGGCTCCCAGGCAAGAAAATCGCGGATCAGCGCCTGGAACGATTGCCCATCGTCGGCACCGATGGCCGCGGCGCCCATGCTGCGCGGGTCGCCGTGCAGGCGCAGCATCCGCACCTGGCGGCCGTTTCGATACAAAGCGAACTCGCGGCCGTCGCTGTAGATCAAATTCGGCAGGTTCTGGAACCGCTGCCACTGCCGTTTGTCGTGGCCGGTGTAGGTGGCCGGGTCGGCACCTTTGCCCGGTGCCTTCAGCTCAGCGTGGCCGCACAGCAAACTGCCAATGGCGATGCCGAAATCCGGTTTGCCGCCCTTGTTGGCGAGCAGGGTTTCACCAATCGCCAACACCTGTTGGCCGGTGGCGGTACCGGCATCGGCGAGCAACTGCTCGAACGGGGCACGCAGCTGGTCCTCGGGTTCGCCACTGACCTGGGTTGCGAATTTGCGCCGCACGGACTCGGCGAAACGTTCAAGGGCAGGGTGCATGTCGGTGTTGCCGTCCTTTCATGTCCGGGGCGATGCGCGGGAGCGGACTGGCCACTGTGTCACATCGTGCCCGCAATGATGAGCCAGAAGCCCGCTACCGGCAGCTGATGGGCCGCCAAAAACAACACGGGCCGCGCAAGGCGGCCCGTGTCGGTGCGGTGCACAGGCCAGGCCGCCTGGCCCGGCCACGATGGCTTATTTGAGCCTGGCGTCGGCGCGCAGGGCGGCGGCGCGGTCGGTTTTCTCCCAGGAGAAGGCGGTGGCTTCGACGCGGTTGCCGTCGGCGTCGTCGTAGCTGACCTTTTCCGGCTTGCGGCCGAAATGGCCGTAGGCGGCGGTGCGCTGGTAGACCGGATGGATCAGGTCGAGCATCTGGATCAGGCCGAACGGACGCAGGTCGAAGTGGTTGCGGATCAGCTTTTCGATCTGGCTGTCGTCAATCTTGCCGGTGCCAAAGGTGGTGACCGAGACCGAGGTCGGCTCGGCGACGCCGATGGCGTAGCTGACCTGCACTTCGCAGCGGTCGGCCAGGCCGGCAGCGACCACGTTCTTGGCCACGTAGCGGGCGGCGTAGGCGGCGCTGCGGTCGACCTTGGACGGATCCTTGCCGGAGAAGGCACCGCCGCCGTGGCGGGCCCAGCCACCGTAGGTGTCGACGATGATCTTGCGCCCGGTCAGGCCGCAATCACCCACCGGGCCGCCGATGACGAACTTGCCGGTCGGGTTGATGTGGAACTTGGTGCCCCTGTGCAGCCACTTGGCCGGCAGCACCGGCTTGAGGATTTCCTCGCGCACGGCCTCGACCAGGTCCTTCTGGCGGATGCCCGGATCATGCTGGGTCGACAGCACCACCGCGTCGATGGCCACGGCCTTGCCGTTCTCGTAGCGCAGGGTGACCTGGCTCTTGGCGTCCGGGCGCAGCCAGGGCAGCGGCGAGTTGCGCTTCTTGCGCACCTTGGCTTGCTGCTCGACCAGCCGGTGCGACAGGTGGATCGCGGCCGGCATGTGGCTGGCGGTTTCGTTGGTGGCGTAGCCGAACATCAGGCCCTGGTCGCCGGCGCCCTGTTCTTCGGGCTTCTTGCGGTCCACGCCCTGGTTGATGTCCGGGCTCTGCTTGCCGATCAGATTGAGCACGCCGCAGGTGGCGCCATCGAAACCGACGTCACTGGAGTTGTAGCCGATATCCAGGATCACCTTGCGGGTCAGCGCTTCCAGGTCGATCCAGGCGCTGGTGGTGATTTCCCCGGCAATGATCGCCACGCCGGTCTTGACCATGGTTTCGCAGGCCACGCGCGCGCCCTTGTCCTGGCTGATGATGGCATCCAGAACGGCGTCGGAGATCTGGTCGGCAATCTTGTCCGGGTGGCCTTCGGAGACCGACTCGGAAGTAAACAGCGTGCTGTTCATGACGGTGCTATATCCTTCGTTCCGGATGAAGCGATAAAGGGCCGGCCATGATAACGGCCATTTGCCACCATTGCATCCGTCCGCGCCGTTCAGGCCCAGGTGTCCTTGGCAGTGGCCCGGACCGCGCCGGACCAGCCCGGGCCTGGCCGCTGCGGTTACCATGGGCGGCTCGCCGTCCGGAGGTCTTGCGCATGTCCCATTCCCGTTCTTCCGTCAGCCGCGAACAGGCCGAGGAGGCCGTGCGCACCCTGCTGCGCTGGGCCGGCGATGATCCTTCACGCGAAGGCCTGCTGGACACGCCCAAGCGCGTGGTCAACGCCTACGGCGACTGGTTCAGCGGCTACCACGATGATCCCGATGCGTTCCTGCGCCGCACCTTCGAGGAAGTCGAGGGCTACGACGAGCTGATCGTGCTGCGCGACATTCCGTTCGAATCCCATTGCGAGCACCACATGGCGCCGATCATCGGTCGCGCCCATGTCGGCTACCTGCCGACCAACAAGGTGGTCGGCATCTCCAAGCTGGCGCGCGTGGTCGAGGCCTTCGCCCGGCGCCTGCAGGTGCAGGAAAAGCTGACCGCGCAGATCGCCCATTGCATCGAGGATGTGCTGCGCCCGCGCGGCGTCGGTGTAGTGATCGACGCCAGCCACGAATGCATGACCACCCGCGGCATCCACAAGCGCGGTGTCTCCATGGTCACCAGCCAGATGCTCGGCGCCTTCCGCGACGACGCCAGCACCCGCAACGAATTCCTGGCCTTCATCGACCTGCACGGCCGGCGCTGAGCGGTCGTAACAGCAAGCAGGTGCCTGCGACTTGCCCGCACCGGAGGCGGGCGGAATGCTGGTTTCTTCGATGAGTTGCCGGCAGCTTCAACCTTTCACAACTCTTCGAAATAAGATCTCATTAAAGATCTTGTTTCATGTATGATGCCGGCATGTCTATTCCACCGTTGCGCCAGGAGCAACCGCCGCCGCCCCTGCCCCAGGTCGTGGGCGGCTTCAGCACCGTGCTGGCTGACCCGCCTTGGCGTTTCAGTAATCGAACCGGCAAGGTGGCGCCCGAGCACCGACGCCTGGACCGCTATTCGACGATGTCCCTGGATGCCATCAAGCAGATGGCTGTCACGGATATCGTTGCCAGGAACGCGCACCTGTATCTGTGGGTGCCAAATGCCCTGCTGCCCGATGGCATGGCTGTGCTTGATGCCTGGGGTTTCCGCTATGTCAGCAATATTGTCTGGGCCAAGCGCCGAAAAGATGGCGGTCCAGATGGCCGCGGTGTCGGGTTCTACTTTCGGAACGTGACTGAACTGATTCTTTTTGGCGTCCGCGGCTCGATGCGGACACTCGCGCCGGCTCGCTCTCAGGTGAACATGATCGAGACCCGCAAGCGCGAACATTCCCGCAAACCCGACGAGCAATACGACCTGATCGAAGCCTGTTCCCCGGGGCCTTATCTGGAGCTGTTTGCCCGGCAACGACGCGCTGGCTGGACAGTCTGGGGGGATGAATCCGGCGCCGATGCCCAACCCCGCGGCCAGGTCCACAAAGGCTACGAGGGAGGGCCCATCCTGCCTGACCTGTTCCCCAATCAGCACCTGCCAAGAGACATTGCAGAATCCATCGGAGTCGAGCTTCGAAGGCGCTACCTGGACGGCTCCAGCGTACGAGAACTGGCTGCTGACTCCGGTTACCCGATCCAGCGAGTGCGAAGCCTGCTCAATGTCTGTGATACACCGATGCGTGCACGTGGCCGGCCTGCCAAAGATGAGGTCGGCGAAGGTTCCTAGCCCTGGAAGGGCTCGCCTTCCAGGTTGCTTCGGTCGCTGCAACAACCAGCACCGGGCAGGTGCCCATGACTCCCCGGCGCAACCGCATTTGGGCCTTCTCCAGGTTGGTAGTCGTTGAGGTACCGACATCGATCGGCAACTTCGAGTTCTGCAGGTCGATCGGCAACGTTTCCTGATAGTCCTGCCAGAGCCTTCTGGCCAGATCCCGGAGCCTGAGCCGATCCTGTGTAATCAGGACCGCAGCCGAGATGATGCCGGCTTCGTGCCACGTCCGATAGGCGGCAAGGTCGCGATCAAGGTTGCCATCTTTGGCGTTCCACTCGACATCAACGACGACGCGGCCCTTGAAGTTGTCGACCAGGTAACCCTCCATCACCAGCGGATCCAGTGTCCGGGTCAGGCGCTTGTTGGCGCCGTACAGGTGTCCCTGGTGATGAACATCAATACGGGTTTCTACCCAGCCGCGCTCTGAGAACAGTTGATCAATGATCTCCGGCACCTTGCCGCGATTGCCGCCAGCACGCAGCCAGGACTTCGGGTCAAGCTGAAACGTATCCAGAGACATGAATAATGTCCGTCCATTCCTCAGGGCAGAAGGCCTTGAGAATGGCCGCCGCTGAGCCGGTCTCGACAAATTCCCAGCGACGTCGCAGGTTCACTGGGACAATATTTTTCTTGTTGCATGTGTCAGAGAAGTACATTTGAAACGCCGTATCCTAAACCGGTTGCCTCGGATCATAGCCGTTTTCTGGTGATCGGCTTTGATTGTCGCGCGGGTGTGACTGGAGTCCGTCGCCATGTTTCAGCGATTCGCTCCGGTGCCAGCGTAGTCGACTGGCCACTGATCTCGCTGATGCAGGATGCGATGAGGGAACCGGGTGGCTTTGCTCGCTTTTACGCAGTACAGGCGCCGGTGACGGCAGCCGATCCGCGACCGGCAGCCAGCGCCGGGCACAAGGATCCGGTTCGACCTGTCCTAACCGCCAGGAGGCCGCCCATGTCCCGACCCGCCCACGATCCAGTCCGTTGCACCGATGCCGTTGCCAGCGATGGCCACCGGAACTTCAACGCCATTGGCCTCGCCGGTCTGTGTGGCCTGGTCCTGGGCCTGCTTGCGGCACCGGCCTGGGCCGGCACGCCGCTTGTGGTCACCAATTTCGATGACTCCGGGCCCGGATCGCTGCGCGCCCACATCCTCAGCGCCAACGCCGCGGGTACACCACAGCGCATCGAATTCGCGGTCACCGGCGTGATCGTGCCGACCTCGCGACTGCCGGAAATCACCGGCGATGTCACCCTCCAGGGGCCGGGCATCGACGGTCTTTCGATCAGTGGCAACCATGCCACCGGCCTGATGAAGGTGGGCCCGACCGGAGAACTGCGGGTGCTCGATCTGTCGCTGGTCGATGGCCAGGGGCAACCGGGGGACTTTGTCGACAACTTTGGCGCCGCCGTGGCCAACCATGGCCGGCTGGTCCTGGAACGGGTGCGGCTACGAGGCAATGTCGCCGTCTTCGGCGGTGCCGTGAGCACCGCACCGGCGGCCTGGACCACGATCATCGACAGCGAGCTGGCGCTCAATACAGCCCACATCGGTGGCGCCCTGTACTCGGAGAATGGACGCCTGGAGGTGTTTGACAGCACGCTGCACGGCAATCACGCCCATGCCGAGGGCGGTGCCATTGCCGCGGTCAATCCCGACAACCGCAACCATGACGCCACTAACGAGGTCCTCATCGGCCGCAGCAGCCTGCGTTTCAACCATGCCGATTCCCGGGGTGGCGGCCTGTACAACCAGGGGCGCCTGGTGATCATCCAGGGCAGTACCTTCGAGGGCAACCAGGCTCTGGACAGCGGTGGCGGCATCCGCAGCGTCGGCGTGTCCGGCGGGCCGGCGGGCGCAACGGCGATCTACAACAGCACCTTGTCGGGCAACCTGGCGCCGGCGGGAACCGGCAGCGCCATCGACGCGACGACGGTTCAAGGCAGCACCCAGACCCTGTTGTTCCACGTGACCGTGGCCAATCTGGAGGGCGGGGCGGGCTGGGCCCTGCGCGGCCCGATCTCGGCGCGTCATTCCCTGCTCGCCGATGCCGGTGGCAACTGCGCGCCGGGGCCGCACCTGATCACCAATCTTGACGGCAGCCTGGCCAGCGATGGCAGTTGCCCGGGCTTTGCCCAGGCCACGCTGGCGCAACTGGCGCTGGCGCCACTGGCCGACAATGGCGGCCCGACCCGCACCCATGCCCTCAAGCCCGGCAGTGCCGCCATCGACAGCATCGCCGGCTGCGATGACAGCGAAACGACCAGCCACACCGACGACCAGCGCGGCGTGGCGCGGCCGGTCGATGGCGATGGCGATGGCATCGCCCTGTGTGATGCCGGCGCCTACGAGGCCAATGATCTGCTGTTCGTGAGCGGTTTCGAACACTGACCCGGGACGCCGGCGGCCAACGCCGGCGCACAGTTGCCGGCACCGGGTTTGCTAGGCTTGCCGGATGAGCGAGCAGGCGATTTCGTTGTTGCAGCAGGTATTCGGCTACCCGCAATTCCGCGGCCAGCAGCAGGCGGTCATCGAGCAGGTACTGGCCGGCGGTGATGCCCTGGTGCTGATGCCGACCGGCGGCGGCAAGTCCTTGTGCTACCAGATTCCGTCGATGATCCGTCCCGGTGTCGGCGTGGTGGTCTCGCCGCTGATCGCGCTGATGCAGGACCAGGTCGAGAACCTTGAACAGCTCGGCGTCGCCGCGGCCTGCCTGAACTCGTCGCTGACACCGGCGCAGGCCAGCCAGGTCGAGCGGCGCCTGCTGGACGGTAGCCTGGACCTGCTCTACGTGGCACCGGAACGGCTGCTCGGCGAGCGCTGCCTGGGCCTGCTCGACCAGGTTGAAATTAGCCTGTTCGCCATCGACGAAGCCCATTGCGTGTCGCAGTGGGGCCATGATTTCCGGCCCGAGTACCGGCAACTGACGCTATTGCACGAGCGCTGGCCGCAGGTGCCGCGGATCGCGCTGACCGCCACCGCCGATGCCCCGACCCGGCGCGAGATCATCGAGCGGCTGAACCTGGACGGCGCGCAGCAGTTCGTCAGCTCGTTCGACCGGCCCAACATCCGTTACCAGGTGGTGTACAAGAACAATGCCCGCCAGCAATTGCTGACCTTCCTGCGCGGCCACCCCGGCCAGGCCGGGATCGTCTACTGCCTGTCGCGGCGCAAGGTCGAGGACACCGCCGACTGGCTGGCGCAGCAGGGCATCACCGCCCTGCCGTACCACGCCGGCATGGCGGCAGAAGAACGGGCCGCGAACCAGCGCCGTTTCCTGCGCGAGGATGGCGTGGTCATGTGCGCCACCATCGCCTTCGGCATGGGCATCGACAAGCCGGATGTGCGCTTCGTGGCGCACCTGGATCTGCCCAAGTCGATGGAGGGCTACTACCAGGAAACCGGTCGCGCCGGCCGTGATGGTGATCCCGCCGATGCCTGGTTGTGCTACGGCCTGGGCGATGTCGTGACCTTGTCGGAGATGATCGCCCGCGGCGAGGCCGACGAGGAGCGCAAACGCATCGAACGGCGCAAGCTCGACGCCCTGCTGGGCTACTGCGAAAGCGTGCGCTGCCGACGCCAAACCCTGCTGGAGTATTTCGGCGAAGAGCACACCGGCAACTGCGGCAACTGCGACAACTGCCTGACGCCGGCGCAGACCTGGGATGCCACCGACGCCTCGCGCAAGGCGCTGTCGGCGGTGTTCCGCACCGGCCAGCGCTTCGGTGTCGCCCACCTGACCGATGTCCTGCGCGCCGGTGATACCGAGCGCGTGCGCCAGTTCGGCCACGACCAGCTCGGCGTCTATGGCATCGGCGCCGATCTGGATGGCGACCGCTGGCGCAGCCTGTTCCGGCAACTGGTCGCGCACGGCCTGCTGGAGGTGGATATCGACGGCTATGGCGGCCTGCGCCTGACCGCGGCGGCGCGACCGGTATTGCGTGGCGAACAGCCGGTGCACCTGCGTCTGGAAACCGGCAGCCGCAACCGGCGCAGCTCGGCGGCCGGGCGCCCGACGGTGGCAGCGGCCGACCTGGACGGGGATCAGCTACGCATCTTCGAGGCGCTGCGCGAATGGCGCCGCGACAGCGCGCGCGAGCAGGGCGTACCGCCGTACGTGATCTTCCACGACAGTACCCTGCGCGCCATTGCCCAGCGGCAACCGCGCGACAGCAGCGAGCTGGCGAGCCTTCCCGGAATCGGCGCCGGCAAGCTGGAGCGCTATGGCGAAGCAGTGCTGGCCGTGCTCGCCGGAACCGAAGCGGCGGCGAGCAACGCTCCCTAACCCCGACGCGCCCTGACCGCCGGCCTCTACGTCCGGGTCGCTAGCGTGCAGCGGTCATCGGCTCAGGTGTGGCCCAGGCGCGGATCATCGAAGTAATCATTGATCTGGCGCGGGTTGGCGCAACCGCCGGTCCCGCCCAGCGCAGTGTCGATCGCCACGACCACCGGCTCGTCGTCGTCGTTGAAGGTTTCGTTGTAGATATTGTCGTAATAGGCCTTCAGGCTGCCCGGATCGGTGTCGAACCGCGCCGTTTCGCCATCGTGCTGATCGGCGTCGCGCCGGGCGGTATCGTCCGGATCGGTACCGTAATAGCTGATGCGGTTGCTGTAGTTGTCGATCTGCACGTGGTGACCGCGGTCATAGATCCAGGTGACCTGGACGACACCATTCCAGCCGGCCGCGCTCAGGGTCAGCTTGCTGCCATCGCCGAGCACCAGGCTGCGCCGGTTCTGGCTCCAGCCGGGCAGGCCGCCCCAGTCCTTGATGTGCTTGCCGTTGAGGTTCTCGTGCGGATCGCCCCAATGCTCGATGGTGTTCATGCCGGCCGGATCGGTGATCATGATGGTGTGCTTGTCGATGGTCAGCCGATAGCCGCCGAAGCTGCGATAGCGGATCGGCCGGCCGACGCCGCCGGCCTGCTCGGGCACACCGGACTGGTAGCCATCAGCAAACAGGCGCTCGGGACAGACGACCTGGTCGCCGGCTACCGGCGCCTGCCAGGACGGGGCCTGGAAACCACCGATCATGACCGGCTGCGCCGACGGCTGGTCTGGCGCCGGCCGGGCACTGGCCAGCGCGCCGGTCAGCAGCACGGCCAGGACAGCGGACACGGGCAGTGCCGGAAACCACCACTGGCGTGCGCCTGTCCGTGGCCGGCATGGATGAGGATGGAACTGATGTTGACGGGCCATGGCCGATGCTCGTGCGGAGGGACGCGGTTTCATGCGCCAGAAACGCCTCGATCGGCTCACCGCCAGCGCCGGAAGGCAGCGGCGGCCGGACGGTAGAATCGCCTGGGTATGATGGCCCGCCCGGCGACGCCCGACCCGGTGACCGGCCAGCGGCGCCTGCCCTGCCCACCACCATCAGCACGGACACAGGTTCATGAATGCAACCGCCAGTGACACCCCGGACATCGATGCCGTGCGCAGCTACCTGCGCGATCTGCAGGACCGCATCTGCACCGCCATGGAAGCCGCCGATGGCCAGGCGCGCTTTGTCGAGGACGCCTGGAGCCGCGCCGAGGGCGGCGGCGGCCGCACCCGGGTGATGAACGAAGGCGCGGTGTTCGAACAGGCCGGCATCGGTTTTTCCGAAGTCCATGGCGCCACCTTGCCGCCTTCGGCCAGCGCCCACCGGCCGGCCCTGGCCGGCGCGCCGTGGCGGGCGATGGGCGTGTCGCTGGTGTTCCACCCGCGCAATCCCTACCTGCCGACCACGCACATGAATGTGCGCTACTTCCAGGCCCAGCCGGAAGGCGGCGCGCCGGTGTGGTGGTTCGGCGGCGGCTTCGACCTGACCCCGTTCTATCCCTTCGATGAGGACGTGCGGCACTGGCACCACGTCGCCCGCGACCTGTGCCAGCCGTTCGGCGGCCAGGATCGCTACCAGGCACACAAGCGCTGGTGCGACGAGTATTTTTTCCTCAAGCACCGCGGCGAAACGCGCGGTGTCGGCGGCCTGTTCTACGACGATCTGGATGAGGGCGGCTTCCAGGCCAGCTTTGGCTACACCCGCGCCGTCGGCGATGGTTTCCTGGATGCCTGGCTGCCGATCGTCGAGCGCCGCAAGGGCCTGCCGTATGGCGAGCGCGAGCGCCAGTTCCAGCTCTACCGGCGCGGCCGCTACGTCGAGTTCAACCTGGTGTTCGACCGCGGCACCCTGTTCGGCCTGCAAAGCGGCGGCCGCACCGAATCGATCCTGATGAGCCTGCCGCCGCTGGTGCGCTGGCAGTACGGCTACCAGCCCGAGCAAGGCTCGGCCGAAGCCAGGTTGGCCGATTATCTGCAGCCACGCGACTGGCTGGCAGCCGACTGACCGGCCGCGGTTGCCGGCCGGTGCTCTGTCGCGGGGTCGAAAGTGTCGGTCTGGCTTAGCTGCGCAGGCCGCGGCCGGTGTGCAGCAGCCACAGGCTGAAGCCGCCCAGCAGCACGGCGAAGGCAATCATCACCGCATAGGCCACGGCCAGCGGGATATCGCTGACGCCGAGCACGCCGTAGCGAAAGGCATTGACCATGTACAGGATCGGGTTGGCGTAGGAGACATTGCGCCACAGCTCGGGCAGCAGGCTGATGGAATAGAACACGCCGCCCAGGTAGGTCAGCGGCGTCAGGACGAAGGCCGGGATGATGGCGACATCATCGAACTTGCGCGCGAAGGTGGCGTTGATGAAGCCGGCGAAGGAGAACACGATCGCCGCCAACACGACGCTGCTGAGGGTCACCAGCGGGTTGGCCAGGCGCACCTCGGTAAAGAACATGGCGATGAACAGCACGATGGTGCCGACGGCCAGGCCGCGAGTCACGGCGCCGCCGACGTAGCCGGCCAGGATCACCCAGCTTGGCATCGGCGAGACCAGCATCTCCTCCACGTGCTTGCCGAACTTGGCGCCAAAAAAGCTGGAGACGATGTTGCCGTAGCTGTTGGTGATCACGCTCATCATGATCAGGCCGGGCACGATGAAGTCGATGTAGGCGATGCCATCCATCTGGCCGATGCGCGCGCCGATCAGCTTGCCGAAGATCAGGAAATACAGCGTCATGGTGATCGCCGGCGGCACCAGGGTCTGCGACCAGATGCGCGCGATGCGCATGATCTCGCGCCGCCACAGGGTGTACAGCGCGGTCCAGGTTTCGTGGCCGGTCATGGCGAGCGGCCTGCGTCCGTGGCCGGCGGTGGCGCCGGATTCCCGACCAGGCGCATGAACAACTCTTCCAGGCGGTTGGCCTTGTTGCGCATCGATTTGACCCGGATGCCATGGTGGTGCAAGGCGGCGAAGACCTCGCTCAGGGCGATGGCCTTGGGCACTTCGGCTTCCAGGCTGCCATTGTCCAGGCGCTGCAGGCGGACGCCGTCGATCGCCGGCAGGCTGTGCTCGCCGTCATCGATATCCAGGACAAAGCTTTCCACGTCCAGTTTGGCCAGCAGGCTGCGCATCGGACTGTGTTCGATGATGCGGCCGTGGTCGATGATGGCGATGTTGCGGCACAACTGCTCGGCCTCCTCCAGGTAATGCGTGGTCAGGATGACCGTGGTGCCGGTGCGGTTGATCTCGCGCACGAACTGCCACATCGAGCGGCGGATTTCGATGTCGACGCCGGCAGTGGGCTCATCCAGGATCAGCAGGCGCGGCTCGTTCATCATCGCCCGGGCAATCATCAACCGGCGCTTCATGCCGCCCGACAGAGTGCGCGAAGTGGCATCGCGCTTGTCCCACAGGCTCAGCGCGCGCAGGTACTTTTCCGCCCGCTGCAGGGCGATTTTCCGCGGCACGCCATAGAAACCGGCCTGGTTGACCAGGATCTCGACCGGCTTTTCGAACTGGTTGAAGTTGATTTCCTGCGGCACCAGTCCGATCTGGCTCATCGCCTGGTTGCGCTGGTGGCGCACGCTCAGGCCGAACACCTCGATCTCGCCTTCGCCCAGGTTCACCAGCGAGGCGATCATGCCGATCAGGGTCGACTTGCCGGCGCCGTTGGGGCCGAGCAAGGCGAAAAAGTCGCCGGCGGCCACGTCCAGGGACAGCCCACGCAAAGCCACGACACCGTTGTCATAGGTCTTGGTCAGGTTGCGGACGGACAGGGCAGGCGTACTGGTCATGCTTGGGTGGCTGCGGCGGGCCGGCTAGTATACGTGGGCTGTCGCCGGCACTGCCCGCGACGCCCGCCGGCCGGCAGCGATTGGCCGCGCGTGGCACTTCCCTTTCGTCCTGCCAGCCGCCGTCTTGCCGATGAGCCATTTCCCGCTGACCCTGACCGCCAGCCGCGAGCTGGCGCCGGGCGTGCACCACTACAGTTTCCAGCGCAGCGATGGCGAGCCGATGCGCTATCTGCCCGGCCAGTTCATCCAGGTCCATTTTCAGCACGAGGGTGTGCTGCTGCGGCGCAGCTATTCCATTGCCACCGTGCCGACCCAGGACGAGGCCGCGCATGCGGACACTGAACGGCTGGTCGAGATCGCCGTTTCCTTCGTGCCCGGCGGCGCCGCCACCGCCTTGTTCGAAAACCTGCAACCGGGCGAGGAGATCCAGGCCAGCGGGCCGTTCGGCCGCTTTGTCCTGCACGAGGCGGACCGCAACCAGCGCTACCTGCTGCTGGCCACCGGCACCGGCGTCACCCCGTACCGGTCGATGCTGCCGTTGATCGCCGAGCGCATCGCCCAGCGCGGGCAACGCTTCGTGCTCCTGTTCGGTGCCCGCTCGCCGGCCGAGCTGCTTTATGGCGATGAGTTCCAGGCCTTCGCCGAGGCCACGCCCGGCTTCGTCTTCCATCCATGTTTTTCGCGCAGCGGCCGGCAGCCGCCAGGCCCGGACGACCGGCGCGGCTATGTCCAGGGCATGCTGGCCGAACTGGCGCCCGACCCCGACGGCGACATCGCCTACCTGTGCGGCAATCCGGACATGGTTGATGCCGGCTTCGCGGCCTTGAAGGAGGCCGGCCTGCCCATTCCCCATATCCGGCGCGAAAAGTATGTCTCGCCGCCCGCGCCGCGGCGACCGCCGCCTCCGACGCCGGCCTGATGTTGCGCTCGCCGGCTCACCGCCTGTGGCATCTGTCAGCCGGCCACCATGACCTTCGGGACCACCGGCTGCGGCCTGATTGCGGCATCATGCGCGCCATGAAAACTTTGCTCCTGCCTTTGCTTCTGGTCCTGGCCGGCTCGGTTGCGGCCGATCCGGCCGGCGCCGCCATCGATTTTTCCCCCTGTGAGCTGAAAGCGCCCGGTGCCTTCAGCGGCCCGGAAGCCGATTGCGCCACGCTGACGGTGCCGGTGAATCATGCCCAGCCCGACGGCGCCACGATCCAGCTTCGCCTGGCCCGGATCACGGCCCGCTCGCAGCAACCGCAAGCCGATCCGATCGTGTTCCTGGCCGGCGGTCCCGGCCAATCGGCGCTGGAAAGCTGGAGCCAGATTGCCGGCGCCTACCGGCAACTGCTGGCCGAGCGCCATGTCTATCTGCTTGACCAGCGCGGTACCGGTGGTTCGCACCCACTGCGCTGCGAGCTGCCCGATCCGCTCGATCCGACGATCGCCAGCGCCGATGCCGAGCAACTGCGCCAGCAGGCCAGCGACTGCCTGGCCGAGCTGGATGTCGACGTGCGCCATTTCGGCACCCGTGATTATTTGGCCGACCTGGAGCTGGTACGTCAGCGCCTGGGCGTGGCGCAGTGGAATCTGGTCGGCGGCTCCTATGGCACCCGGGTGGCGCTGAGTTACGTCCAGGCCCACCCCGAAGCGCTGCGCAGCGTGGTGCTCGATGGCGTCGTGCCGCAGCAGGTGGCGCTGGGCCAGGACCACGGCGCCAATCTGGAAGCGGCGCTGGCGGCACAGTTCGCGCGTTGCCATGCCGACGATGCCTGCGCCGAAACCTTCAATGATCTGAACCAGACCCTGGCTGCCTTGCGCGAGCGCTACCGCCAGGTGCCGACCACGGTGCTGGTGCGCGATCCACGCAGCCATCGCAGCCTGGAAGTGCCGCTCAACCACGACACCCTGGCCGGCGTCGTGCGCCTGTATGCCTACAGCCCGGAAACCGCGGCCCTGCTGCCGCTGCTGCTCAACCAGGCGCTGGAAGGCGATCCCCGGCCGTTGCTGGCGCAGGCGGTGATGATCTACAGCCAGATCGAGGAGATCATCTCCCATGGCATGCAGTTGTCGGTGATCTGCGGCGAAGACCATCCCTGGCTGGAGCCCGATGCCGGCGCCGACACCCTGATCGGTGCCGACCTGGTCGAGCTGATGACCGCCCAGTGCGCGGTCTGGCCGCACCGCCGCGCCCCGGCCGAGTTCAAGCAGCCGGTCGATTCGGATCTGCCGATGTTGCTGCTGTCCGGCGAGTTCGACCCGGTGACGCCGCCGGCCTATGCCGAACGGGCGCTGGCCACGCTGGGCAATGCCCGGCATCTGGTCGCACCCGGCCAGGGCCATATCGTGCAGACCCGCGGTTGCATGCCGCGGCTGATGACCGCCTTCATCCGCGATGCCGGCTTTGACGACCTGGACAGCGACTGCCTGGAGCAGTTGTCGCCGTTGCCGTTCTTCCTGGATTTCAATGGAGGCCAGCCATGATCCAGGTCGCTGACCTGCGCAAGGCTTTCGGCACGGTCAAGGCCGTGGATGGCGTCAGCTTCACCGCTCACGATGGCCAGATCACCGGCCTGCTCGGCCCCAATGGCGCCGGCAAGACCACCACCCTGCGCATGCTCTACACGCTGATGAAGCCTGATGCCGGCAGCATCCGCATCGACCAGGTCGATGCCTTGGCGCAGCCACTGGCGGCCAGGCAACGCATGGGCGTGCTGCCCGATGCCAAAGGCCTGTACAAGCGCCTGAGCGCGCGCGAGAACATCGAATACTTCGGCCGCCTGCAAGGCCTGGACGAGGCCAGCCTGCGCCGCCGCACCGATGAGCTGATCGCCGCCCTGGACCTGGGCGAGATCGCCGACCGGCGCAGCGAGGGCTTTTCCCAGGGCCAGCGGGTGAAGACCGCAATCGCCCGCGCGCTGATCCATTCGCCGGCCAATGTCCTGCTCGACGAGCCGACCAACGGCCTGGACGTGATGGCCACCCGGGCCATGCGTCGGTTCCTGACCGGCCTGCGCGACGCCGGCCATTGCGTGCTGTTTTCCAGCCACATCATGCAGGAGGTGAGCGCTTTGTGTGACCGTATCGTGGTCATCGCCCGCGGCCGCGTGGTTGCCGACGGCACGCCCGACGAACTGCGCGCGCAGACCGGCAACGACAACCTCGAGGACGCCTTCGTCAGTGTCATCGGCAGTGAGGAGGGCCTGTCATGAAGCCTGCCTGGTGGACGGTTTTCCGCAAGGAAGTGACCGAGAACCTGCGCGACCGGCGCACGGTGATCAACTCCCTGGTCTATGGCCCGCTGTTCGGCCCGTTCCTGTTCGTGGTGCTGATCGGCTTCGTCGTCAGCCAGGCCGGCGATCGTGCCGAGCGGCCGCTGGAGCTGCCGGTGGCCGGCGCCGAGCTGGCGCCCAACCTGATGGCCTTCCTGCGCCAGAACAACATCGTCATCGAACAGGCGCCCGAAGATCCCGAACAGGCCGTGCGCGACCAGGACCAGGAACTGGTGCTGCGTGTGCCTGCCGAGTACGCCGAACGCTGGCGCGAAGGCCGGAGCGCGCCGCTGGAGCTGATTTACGACCAGTCACGCCAGTTCACCCAGCAATCGGTGCTGCGCCTGACCCGGGTGCTGGATGGCTATGGCGGCCTGCACGCGGCCCTGCGCATCAGCGCCCGCGGCGTCAATCCCGAGGTGATGCGGCCGCTGGCGATCGTCGATCGCGATCAGTCCAGCGCCCAGAGCCGGGCCGGCATGCTGCTCGCCTTCCTGCCTTACATGCTGATCATCGGCGCCTTCGTGGCCGGCATGTACCTGGCCATCGACACCACCGCCGGCGAGCGCGAGCGGCAATCGCTGGAGGCGCTGCTGATCAACCCGGTGCCGCGCAGCCAGATCCTGATCGGCAAGCTGGCGGCGACCACGGCCTTCGCCTTGACCGCGCTGGCGCTATCCCTGCTCGCCTTCCTGATTGCCCTGCCGCTGATGCCGGTCGGGCAGACCGGCCTGGACATCCAGTTCAACGTCACCACCGCCGCCTGGGCGATGCTGGCGATCGCGCCGCTGGCCCTGCTTGCCGCCAGTTCCGAAACCCTGGTTGCCGCCTTTTCCAAGAGCTTCCGTGAAGCCCAGACCTGGCTCGGCATGATGATGGTGCTGCCGGCGATTCCGGCCGTGGTGCTGCTGCTCAATCCGGTCAAGCCGACCGCCTGGATGTACTGGACGCCGCTGGTCAGCCAGCATGTGGTGCTCAACCAGATCGTCCGCGGCGAGCTGGTCGCCGGCTGGCAGTTTGCCGCCAGCATCGTCGGCACCCTGGCCCTGGGCCTGTTCCTGGCCTGGCTGTGCATCCGCATCTACCATCGCGAGCGCCTGGCCATTTCGGTCTGAGCGCGGGCAGCGATTCGCCACCATGAGGAACCACGGACCATGAACAACCGCAACCTGATTCCCGCCGCCATCCTGATCGCCTTGGGCCTGCTGTTTCTGGCCCGCAACCTGGGCTGGACCAACTTCGGCCTGGGCCAGTTGCTGGCCACCTGGTGGCCAGTGATCCTGATCGCCGTCGGCGTCAGCCTGCTGCTGCGCCGGCGCGGCTGAGCATGCCGTCTCGCCTGTTTCTGCGCCCTGGCGAGACGGCGCCGAGCTCCTCGCCGCTGGCTCCTGCGGGGCGCTTACTTGCCGATGCAGAAGCTTGAGAAGATGGCGCCGAGCAGATCGTCGGGAGTGTAGGCTCCGGTGATCTGGGCCAACGCCTGCTGGGCCTGATGCAATTCCTCGGCGACCAGTTCGCCGGCCCGGTCGACATGCAGGCGCAATCGGGCCTGGTGCAGATGCTCGCCGGCCCGGCGCAGGGCATCGACATGGCGCCGACGGGCACTGAAAGTGCCTTCGAACCGGCCATCGGCGCCAGCCAGTGCCTGCAGATGATCGATCAACTTCGGCAGGCCCTGGCCGCTGTGCACCGAGATCGCCAATACCGTTTCAGCGACGGTTGAGGCATCCCCGCCAGCGTCGCTTGCGGTGTCTGCGGTGGCCGCCAGACAACCGGCAATCGCGACCTCATCAAGCAGGTCGATCTTGTTGAATACCAGGGTGCGCGCCAGACCGGGCGGGCATTCACCGCGCAACGCCGCCAGATCGGTCGGCTGGCTGGCATCGACCAGCAGCAGGGCATGATCGGCACGGGCCAGCTCGGCGCGGGCGCGGCGCACGCCTTCCTGTTCGATCCGGTCCTGGCTGTCACGCAGGCCGGCGGTATCGATCAGGGTCAGGCTCACCGGGCCCAGGCGGATCTCTTCGCGCAGCACGTCGCGGGTGGTGCCGGCGACCTCGGTGACGATGGCGCGGTCGGCGCCGGCCAGGGCATTGAGCAGGGATGATTTGCCGGCATTGGGCCGGCCGATGATCGCGATCACGGCGCCATCGCGCAGGCGCTGGCCGCGCTCGGCGGCGGCGAGCAGATCGGCGTGTTCGCTTGCCACCTGCTCAAGGCGGGCGCTGATGGCGCCGTCGGAGAGAAAATCGATGTCCTCTTCGGGGAAGTCGATGGCCGCCTCGACATGGATCCGTGCCTGCACCAGGCCATCGAGCAGCGCCTGGACGCGACGGGAGAACTCGCCATCAAGCGAACGCTGGGCGGCGCGCGCGGCGGCTTCGCTGCCGGCGGCGATCAGGTCGGCCACCGCCTCGGCCTGGGCCAGGTCGAGCTTGCCTTCCAGGAAGGCGCGCTCGGAGAACTCGCCCGGGCGGGCCGGGCGCGCACCCAGTTGATACAGCCGCGCCAGCAATAGATCCAACAGGATCGGGTTGCCGTGGCCGTGCAGCTCGACCACGTCCTCGCCGGTATAGGAAGCTGGCGCCGGAAAGACCAGCACCAGGCCACGATCGATGACCTGGCCGGCCTGATCCCTGAAGCTGCGGTAGAGCACCTGGCGCGGCGGCAGGGCGGCGCCGGCACACAGTTGGCCGGCGATCGCCAGCGACTGCGGCCCGGACAGGCGGATGACGCCGATGCCGGCCTGGCCATGGGCGCTGGCGACGGCGGCGATGGTGTCGCGCGAGCTCATCGCCGCAGCCATTGCCGTGACGCCGGGCAGGAGCGGCGCCCGGTCAGCCCGATGATCCGGGCCGCCGGTGTCCGCCGGCTTACTTGAGCTGGCCGGCTTCGATGCGCTTGTTGATGTGCCACTGCTGCAGCAGGCCCAGGGCGCCGTTGGTGGTCCAGTACAGCACCAGGCCGGCGGGGAAGAAGGCGAACATCACCGAGAACACGATCGGCATCGCCTGGAAGATGCGCTTTTGCACCGGATCCACGCCCGGACTGGGCGACAGCTTCTGGGTCAGCCACATCACCGCGCCATTGAGCACCGGCAGGACAAAGTAGGGATCGCGTGCCGACAGGTCCTGGATCCAGAGCACGAACGGCGCCTGGCGCAGCTCCACCGATTCCAGCAGCACCCAGTACAGGGAGATGAACACCGGGATCTGCACCAGGATCGGCAGACAGCCGCCCAGCGGATTGATCTTCTCCTTCTTGTACAGGTCCATCATCGCCGCGTTCATCTTCTGGCGATCATCGCCATAACGCTCCTTGAGCTGGGCCAGGCGCGGCTGCATCTTGCGCATCCGCGCCATCGAGATGTACTGGGTCTTGCTCAGGCGATAGAAGGCCAGCTTGATCAGCACCGTGATCAGGATGATCGCCACGCCCCAGTTGCGCACCACGGTGTAGATCTTGTCCAGCACCCAGAACAGCGGCTTGGACAGGACGGTGAACATGCCGTAGTCGATGGTCAGTTCCAGCCCCGGAGCGATATCGGGCAGGGTTTTTTGCAGCTTCGGACCGACCCACAAACGGGCATGGTCCACCGCCTGGGCGCCAGCCGGGACTACAGTGGCCTGGGCCACTTGCCGGATCAGATGACGGTTGCTGCCGGGCACGCGCACGGTGCTGAAATCATTGACCTGGTCGGCGGCCGGGATCCAGGCGGCAAAGAAATAGTGTTGCAGCATGGCCGCCCAGCCGCCGGTGATGGTGGGGCTTTGCGGCTTGCTCTCGAAGTCCTCGAACTTGAGCTTTTCAAAACGCTCTTCGGGGCTGTACCAGGCGGCGCCATGGAAGGTGACGGCACTGATGTCGGTGAAGGAAAAGCCACGGGCACCGCGCAGGGGAATGCGCTGGAGCTGACGATAGACGGCGCCGCTCCAGTCGTTGCCGGTGTTGTTGTCGATCTCGTGGCGCACGTCGATGGCATAGCTGCCCCGGTGCAGGACATAGACCTTGCGCACCTGAAGGCCGTTGTCATCGGTCCAGGTCAGCGGCACTTCGATCTGGTCGCCGCGCAACTGGTAGCTGTCGGCTTGCGCCTGATACAAGGCAGTGTGATCGGGCGCGTTGCCATCGCCGCTGACTAGGCCGCTCTGGGCCCAGAACAGCGTCGCTGGATCGCTGTTGAGCAGTTGCACCGGTTCATCGGCACCGGCACTGACCGGATAGTCCAGCAGGTGCGCCGAGACGATGGTGCCGCCCTGGGTGTCGATCTGCAGGCGCAGGACATCGGTGCTGACGCTGATCAGTTGGCCTGACGATGGCGCAGCGACTGGATCCGCGCCGGCCGCGCCGGTGACGGCGGACGGTGGCGCCGGGACGGCACTGGCATCGGGGACATCAGCGGGTGCTTGCGGGCGATCGGCGGCCGGTGCCAGGTCGGCGGCCGGGACGTCACCGCTGAAGGTGGGCGCGTCGGGCCGATTGAATTCGGTCCAGGCCTGCCAGATCAAAAAGCCGGTGATCAGCCACGCGATGAACAGCAGCGGTCGAATATTCTGCATGGATATAGGGACTCGTCAGAACCGGCCGGAACCGGCCTTGCAGGGACAAAGACTGTCGATTGTCGCGGTTCGCTACGGCGCGATCAATGCGCGTCGATGCTGCGCTCGCCGGATTGCACCGGGGCACTGGCCGGCACGGCCGGTTGCGGCGGCGGGTTGCAGCCTGTACCCAGACGCTGCGCCAGGCGTTGCCAGAGCAGTTGCAGATCAGCCCAGACTTCCTCGCGGGCGAGCTGTGCCACCGGTGGCCGGGCGGTGATCACGATGGCCACGGCCGCGCTGCGCAGCGGCTGCTGGCGCAGGCTTTCGCGGGTCTGTCGGCGCAGGCGGTTGCGGCACACGGCGCGCTTGTCGATGCGTCGGCCAATCGCCATGCCGAGCCTGGCCGGGCCGTGCTCGAGCAATTTCACATGGGCACGAAAATGCCGCGAAGCAACGGATTGCTTCGCGGCAAAGACTTCATCGAACTGCGCCTTGCCGGACAAGGCGACTGGCGGCGTCAGGGCGTCAGGGCGCCCCGGCACGCTGATCTCAACCGGCCAGGCGCTTGCGGCCCTTGGCGCGACGGGCCGACACGATCTTGCGACCATCGGCGGTCTTCATCCGGGCGCGAAAGCCGTGCGTGCGGGCGCGCTTGAGGAGGCTGGGTTGGAAGGTGCGTTTCATGGCGGCCAGGACAGTTGCAAAAAGGGGTCGGCGATTGTAGCGATATCGGCCCGGCCAGGTCAATGGCGCTGGCAACGGCCACGCCGGTGCGCAAGCGGGTCGATGGCTGCAGCCCGAACGTGTGCCATTGCCCAGGTCCTTGCGGGATTTGGGTGCGGGCTATCGCCAAGGCGGGCGCGGCTGCCGCTACCATGGCGGCAGCCGGGTCGGCACGGGTCATCAGCCACGCCATCCGCGCAGCCTGCGGTCGTTTGCCCGGGTGGGTCTTTTCCCTGTTCCTGGCCAGCGCAGGTGCCAGGCGGACCGGTCCCGGTGTCGGGGTACACTGGCCGCCTTCCCGGCCGCATTCTACGGGCCTGTTCTTCCCGGCCTGATGTCCCTAGGCCTGACTTTTTTCGGTGGCACCACGCTGATGTCCGATCTTTGGCTGCGCTGTCTTCAGCATCTTGAAGGCGAATTCGACGTTGAGGACCTGAACACCTGGTTGACTCCCCTGCAGGCCGAGTCCTCGGGCGATCAGATGACCCTCTATGCCGCCAATGTCTACGTCGCCGAGCGGGTGGAGAAGCATTTCCTGGCACGGATCGGAGAACTGGTCAGTGCCCTGCATGGCAGTGCGATGCCGGTACGCATCGCCGTCGGTCAACGCCGCAATGCGCCTGCGCAGGCCGGGCAGCCCGGGCTGCCGAGTAGCCCGCAGGCGGTGCGCGAGGACCGCGATCAAAGCCAGTTGCCGTCCAATCTGGACAACCGCTACAGCTTCGACAACTTCATCGAAGGCTCGTCCAACGAGCTGGGCAAGGCGGCCGCGCTGCAGATTGCCCACAGTCCGGGGCAGATCTACAACCCGCTGTTGCTGTACGGCGGCACCGGTCTGGGCAAGACCCACCTGCTGCATGCCGCCGGCAACCTGATCAAGCAGAACCGGCCCGATGCCCGGGTCGTGTATCTGCGCTCGGAACATTTCGTCAGCAGCATGATCAAGGCGCTGCGCAGCAACCGCATGGACGAGTTCAAGCGCCAGTACCGCAGCATTGACGCGATGCTCATCGACGACATCCAGTTCTTTGCCGGCAAGGATCGCACCCAGGAAGAATTCTTCCATACATTCAATGCCTTGTTTGACGGCCGCCAGCAGATTGTGCTGACCTGCGACCGCTATCCCAAGGAGGTGGAAGGGCTGGAGCCGCGGCTGATGTCCCGGTTCGGCTGGGGCCTGAGCGTGGCCATCGAGCCGCCGGATTTCGAGACCCGGGTCGGCATCCTGCTGGCCAAGGCGCAGGCCTTGAACGTCGAGCTGCCCGAGGATGTCGGGCTGATGATCGCCAAGCGCATCCGTGGCAACGTCCGTGATCTTGAAGGCGCCCTGCACACCCTGTCGGCGCGGGCGAACCTGGGTGGCCGCACCATCACCCTGGATTTTGCCCTGGAGACCTTGCGTGACCTGCTCAGCATGCAGGAGCGCCTGATCAGCATCAACAACATCCAGAAGACCGTGGCCGACTATTACGGGCTGCGCCAGGTCGACCTGGTGTCGCAGCGGCGACAGCGTTCGATCGTGCGACCCAGGCAGATGGCGATGGCGCTGGCCAAGGAATTGACCGAACATAGCCTGCCGGAGATCGGCGACGGCTTTGGCGGTCGCGATCACACCACGGTGCTGCACGCCTGCCGGGTGGTGCGCAAGCTGGTGGATACCGATGGCCGGGCGCGCGAGGACTGGGAAAAACTGATCCGCACGCTCAGTGGCTGACAAGCTGTGGACAAGCAGGGGACAGCCGGATGCGGCGATTCCATCCACAGCTTTGACACAGCCGACCAGCCCCTGGTTAGTGCCTGGGAAACGCTGTTAAGTCATTGTTTGAAAACGTAAAATCAGGTCTCATCCCGAGTTTTGGCTGAGCCTATAACAACAGTCTTTTAAAGAGTATCCTTGATCCTTAGAGAGGTGCCGTGATGCGATTCCAGATTCAACGGGAAACCTTGCTCAAGCCCCTGCAGGCGGTCATCGGCGTGGTTGAGAAGCGACAGACGCTACCGGTGCTGGCCAATCTGTTGCTGGTGGCCCGTGACGACGGCACGGTGTCGTTCACCGGTACCGACCTGCAGATCGAACTGGTGGCCAAGGTCCAGGCGAGCGTTGACAGCGCCGGCGAAGTCACGGTGCCGGCGCGCAAGTTGTTCGATATCTGCCGCACCCTGCCCGAGGGCGCCGCGATCACGGTCGAGCTCCAGGGCGAGCGGGTGGTGGTCAAGGCCGGGCGCAGCCGCTTCCAGCTCGCCACGCTGCCGGTCAACGAATTCCCGACCCTGGAAGTCAAGGAAGGCGGTGAGACCCTGATGTTGCCTGAGCATTTGCTGCTCGGTCTGATCGATCGCGTTGCTTTTGCCATGGCAGTCCAGGACGTGCGCTTTTATCTCAACGGCATGTTGTTCGATGTTCGCGAGGGCACGCTGCGCACGGTCGCTACTGATGGCCATCGGCTGGCCCTGTGCCAGGTGACGTTGGAAGGCGCGGCGGCCGAATTGTCCGATCGGCAACTGCTGCTGCCACGCAAGGCGGTTTTGGAACTGCAGCGATTGTTGGAGGGTGAGGAAACGCCGGTGAGCCTGGTGTTGGGCCGCAATCAGGTGCGGCTGGAGCGCGACGATGTCGTGTTCACCAGCAACCTGATCGATGGCCGCTTTCCCGATTACCAGGCGGTGGTGCCGATCGGCGCCGACCAGACGGTGCGGGTTGAGCGCGACGCCTTGCGTGATGCCCTGACCCGCGCGGCGATCCTGTCCAACGAAAAGTACCGCGGTGTCCGATTCGAGGTCGCACCGAATCAGTTGCGGGTGATGACCCACAACGCCGAGCAGGAAGAAGCGGTGGAAGACCTGGCGGTGCAGACCCAGGTGCAGAAGCTTGAGATCTCCTTCAACGTGGTCTATGTCCAGGAGGCGCTGGCGGCCTTGCGCGGCAACGAGGTGGAGATCTGTCTGCGCGATGGCAATTCCAGTTGCCTGATCCGCGATGCCGGCGACGACAGTGCCAAGCATGTCGTGATGCCGATGCGGATGTGAGGCACCTGCGATGGCCTGGTTGCTGCGCCCGCCTGTCGGGTTTGTCGCTTGGCTGAGGGTGCGGTTTCACGCTGCGGTCGAGGTTTCTGGACCAGGTCGATGATGCCGGTGTTTCCATGCAGTTGAAGCGTCTGTGCGTGGATGGCGTGCGCAATCTGCAGCAGGTGGATCTGGAGTTCAACGCGGGCCGGTCAGATGCGGACCTGGGAGATGACCGGGTCAGCAGCAGCCACCTCAATCTGGTGCTGGGCGCCAACGGCAGCGGTAAAAGCAGCCTGCTGGAGAGCATCCACCTGCTGGCGCATGGTCGTTCGTTCCGGTCCGGTGCGCCGGACGATCTCGTGCAACGCGGTGCTTCAGGGCTGGATATTCACAGTCACTGGTCGGTCGGGACTGGCCAAAGCCAGCGGCTGGGCATGAGTCGTCGGGATCGAAGCTGGCACTTGCGGGTCAACGATGCCGACGTAGCCAGCCTTGCCGAATTCGTTCAACACAGCGCCGCTGTGGCGGTGACCCCCGACAGCCAGTTGCTGGTAACCGGACCGGCGGAATGGCGGCGACGGCATCTGGATTGGCTGCTGTTCCACGTGGAACATGAGTTTCTGGATCACTGGCGGCGTTACCAGCGCGCCTTGAAGCAACGAAACCTTGTGCTGCGCAGCCATGGCGATAGCGAATCGTTGGCTGCCTGGGAAGCGCAGATGGCGTCAGCCGGTGAAGCGGTCAGTCGCTTTCGTGCTCAGGCACTGGCGCTGCTCGAGCAGCAGTTCCGGCAATTGGCCGGGTTGCTTATTCCTTCCCTCGCCGTCGATGGTCTGCTGTTTCGTCCCGGCTGGCCATCGGCATTGAGTCTGGCCGAAGCGCTGGCCGCCGGGCGCGAAAGTGACCAGGAGCGCGGTTTCAGTCAACGCGGCCCCCATCGTGCCGATTGGCGGCTTCGCTTCGCTGATGGCCTGGATCAGGACCAGTTGTCGCGCGGCCAAGCCAAGCTGGTGGCAATTTGTTGCCTGCTGGCGCAGGTAAAGGTTTTCCATGCCCAGCGTGGCATCTGGCCGGTGATGCTGGTCGATGACCTGGCCTCAGAACTGGACCCGGAGCATCAGGTACGCCTGCTGGGCTGGTTGGCGCAGACGCAAGCGCAGATATTCATTACCGGGACCGAACTGCAACCGCGTTGGCCTGATCGCATGATCGCAGCCGCCGCCAGGTTCCACGTGGAACAAGGGCGGGTGACGCGCCTGCTATAATGGGCGGCAAGCCAGAGCCGTGCCAAGCCGGACCGGGCCGGCAACCGCCAAAACTCAGCGCCGGTTCCGACAACCGTAACCACGCTCTTCAGGTGGTCGTTTCGCGGGCTCCCGCTGGCAGGGTGTCAGCTCCGCCCGCGCGTGATTCGGCTCGGTCAGATCTGCCTGCATTGGCAAGCCGGCCGGGCTTCCCCCGTGTGCAGCACGCCAAGCGGTTCGTCTTTTCGACCCTGGGGACAGCCCGCATCGACCGCGGCTTGAGCTGCCCCGACGTCGGCCAACACTTGGCCTTACCCGTTACCGGACAAATCAATGACAGACCAATACGATTCCAGCAAAATCAAGGTTTTGAAGGGCCTGGAGGCCGTCCGGAAGCGTCCGGGCATGTACATCGGCGATACCGATGACGGTACCGGCCTGCACCATATGGTGTTCGAGGTGGTGGACAACTCTGTGGACGAAGCCCTGGCCGGGCACGCCGATCGGGTGATCATCAGCCTGCTCGCCGATGGCACGGTCAGTGTCGAGGACAACGGCCGCGGCATTCCGGTCGATATCCACGAGGAAGAAAACCGCTCGGCGGCCGAAGTGATCATGACCGTGCTCCATGCCGGCGGAAAGTTCGACGACAACTCCTACAAGGTCTCCGGCGGTCTTCATGGCGTCGGCGTTTCGGTGGTCAATGCCCTGTCCGAATCGTTGTGGTTGCGGATCTGGCGCAATGGCACCGAGTACGAGCAGGAATACGCCCATGGCGAGCCGCTGTATCCCCTGCGCGCACTGGACAGCACCGACCGCCGCGGCACCCTGGTCAAGTTCCGGCCCAGCGCCGGCACCTTCACCAACCTGGAATTCCATTTCGACATCCTGGCCAAGCGTCTGCGCGAGCTGGCCTTCCTGAATTCAGGGCTGCGCATCGAGCTGATCGATGAGCGCAGCGAACGCCGGGTGGAGGTGTTCCAGTACGAGGGCGGCATCCGCTCGTTCGTCGAGCATGTGGCCAAGCTGCGTACGCCCCTGCATCCCAACGTCGCCTATTTCTCCGGTCAGGAACAGGACATCGGCGTCGAGGTGGCGCTGCAGTGGACCGATGCCTACGAGGAGCGGATGTACGTCTTCACCAACAACATCCCGCAGAAGGATGGCGGCACCCATCTGACCGGTTTTCGCGCCGCCCTGACCCGGGCGCTGTCCGGCTATATCGAGCGCGAGGGGCTGGCCAGGAACGCCAAGGTGCAGTTCGCCGGCGACGACATGCGCGAAGGCATGATCGCCGTGCTCTCGGTGAAGGTGCCCGACCCCAAGTTTTCCTCGCAAACCAAGGACAAGCTGGTCAGTTCCGAGGTCAAGGGCGCGGTGGAAACCCTGGTGCACCAGAAGATGACCGAGTTTCTGGATGAGCATCCAGCCGAGGCCAGGGCCATTGCTGCCAAGATCGTCGAGGCGGCGCGAGCCCGGGAAGCGGCGCGCCGGGCGCGCGAACTGACCCGGCGCAAGGGCGCCCTGGATATCGCCGGCCTGCCCGGCAAACTGGCCGACTGCCAGGAAAAAGACCCAGCCAAGTCCGAACTGTTCATTGTCGAGGGTGACTCGGCCGGCGGTTCGGCCAAGCAGGGCCGCAACCGGCGTACCCAGGCGATCCTGCCGCTGAAGGGAAAGATCCTCAATGTGGAAAGGGCGCGTTTTGATCGGATGATCTCATCAGCCGAGATCGGCACGCTGATCACCGCGCTGGGCTGCGGCATCGGCAAGGACGAGTTCAACATCGACAAGCTGCGCTACCACCGCATCATCATCATGACCGACGCCGACGTCGACGGCTCGCACATCCGCACCCTGCTGCTGACTTTCTTCTACCGGCAGATGCCCGAGCTGATCGAGCGCGGCCACATCTATATCGGCCTGCCGCCGCTGTACAAGCTCAAGCAGGGCCGCAACGAGCTGTACATCAAGGACGAGGCGGCGCTGAACAGCTACCTGGTCAGCAACGCGGTGGAAAATGCCAGCCTGGTCTATTCCCCGGATGCGCCGCCGCTGTCGGGTGTCGCCCTGGAGGACCTGCTGGGCAACTACCAGGGCGCCCTGGCGATCATCGACCGGCTCGCTTCCCGCTACGATGCCGCCGTCCTCACCGCCCTGCTGGACAGCGTGCCGATGCTGGTTGCGGACTTGTCCGATCCGGCCCGCACCGATCCCTGGCTGGCGTCGTTGATGGTCAAGCTCAATGCCAGCAGCCTGGGCCGGGCCAGCTATCAACTGAGCCTGCTGGATGCGCCCGACGAGGGCGGTATCAACCTGCGCATCGAACGCAAGCAGCATGGTCTGTCGGTGCTGCAGCATTGGCCGGCGGCGTTCTTTGCCGGCGGTGATTACCGCGCGCTGATGAAGATGGCCGAACAGCTTTCCGGTCTGATCCAGTCCGGGGCAGAAGTGCGCCGGGGTGGCCGCTCGGTGCCGGTGGACAGCTTTGCCGATGCCGCCACCTGGCTGATGGAGGAGGCCAAGCGTGGCCGCACCATCCAGCGCTTCAAGGGCCTGGGTGAAATGAATCCGGACCAGTTGTGGGAGACCACGGTGAACCCGGAAACCCGACGCCTGTTGCAGGTGACGATCGAGGATGCCATCGCCGCCGACGCGATGTTCGCCATGTTGATGGGCGAGGAAGTCGAGCCGCGGCGCAACTTCATCGAGGAAAACGCCTTGCGCGTAGGCAACCTGGATATCTGATCGCGACCGGGACTTGGGTCCCGGCTGTTCGCAGCCGAGCACCGGCCGATCGCCAGGCGCGGCCGGCAGTGATGGGCTCGCGCCTTCCCGGCCGGGCCCATCTCCACTACCTGAGCTGTCCCGGGTTGCGCCCGGCCCAGGTGCCGGGCAGGGCGCCTGCCGGTGCGTGTGCTGCCATCGCCGCCGCTGAATCATTGGCCGGCGCCGCGGCTATACTTCGCCGCTTGGCGAGGAGTGCGCCGCACGATGAGAAAGACCCAGCTCTACCTGGTCGCCGCCCTGATGATTGTCATCGGGCTGGCCGCGTTCTATTACAAGTGGCATGTGCTCAGTTTTCCACTGACCCCGGTGGAACAGACCGAGGTCTGGGATATCCAGGCCCGGGTCGAGTACCAGCCGCGCAGCGGACCCAACCAGGTCACCTTGCAATTGCCAATGAACTCGCCCGGGTTTTCCATCCTCGACGAGCGTTTCATGGCGCGCGGCTATGGCATGACCATCGAGCGTGACCGCGCCGGCAGCGGCCGCGAAGTGCAATGGCGCATCCGTCGCGCCCGCGGCGACCAGGCCCTGTACTACCGGGCCACGGTCTATCGCGATGGTGCCGTGGAAGCGCCCGGCGATCGCCCGGGCCAAAGCCAGCCACCGGAGCTGGAGGAAGCCGAAACCGCTGCCGCCAATGCCCTGCTCGAACAAGTACGCGAGCAAAGCGTGGACAGCGCCTCGTTCGCCAGCCGCCTGCTGCGCGAATTCAGCGAGCCCTCGCCGTCGCCGGAAGTGGCCCTGCTCCTGCGCGAGCGCGCCTCAGCCAACGACCGGGCCCAGTTCGCCGTCGAGCTGCTGGCGATCCGCAACATTGCCGCACGCTGGGTGCACGCCCTGGAGCTGGGTGTCGACGGCGCCGGAGAACTGCGGCCCTACCTGCAGATCTACGACACCGACGCGCGCATCTGGCGCATGCTTGATGCCCAGGGCCGCATCGGTTGGCCCGACAACCTGCTGGTCTGGTCGCGCGGCGACCGGCCGGTACTGGATGTCGATGGTGCCCGCGGTGGCCGCTTCGATATCCGGGTCCAGAGCAGCCTGGTCGATTCCCTGGAGGCCGCGGTCAAGCGCCTGGAGTTCCGCGACGAGAACCTGGTCGCCTATTCGCTGCTCAGTCTGCCGCTGCAAACCCAGGATGTGTACAAGATCCTGCTGATGGTGCCGATCGGCGCGTTCATCATGCTGCTGCTGCGCAACCTGATCGGAGTCAAGACCTTCGGCACCTTCATGCCGGTGCTGATCGCGCTGTCGTTCAAGTGGACCTCGCTGCTGGCCGGCGTGATCCTGTTCGTGCTGGTGGTCGGCATGGGCCTGCTGGTGCGCTTCTATATGGAACGGCTGAAACTGCTGCTGGTGCCGCGGCTGACCTCGATCCTGATCGTGGTGGTGCTGATCATGGCCTTCGTCAGCGTGCTGTCGAACCGGCTCGGCCTGGAAGTCGGGCTGTCGATCGCCCTGTTCCCGATGATCATCATGACCATGACCATCGAACGCGTTTCGGTGGCCTGGGACGAGCGCGGCCCCGGCTATGCGATGAAGATGGCCGCCGGCTCACTGCTGATCGCCTGCCTGGCCTATCTGGTGATGAGCTGGCCGCCGCTGGAGCACCTGGTGTTCGTGTTCCCCGAAGTACTGCTGGTCCTGCTCGGCCTGACCCTGCTGCTGGGCCGCTATTCCGGTTACCGGCTGACCGAGCTGTTCCGCTTCCGCGCCCTGGCCCGCTCGCAGACCGACGGCTGAGATGCTCAATCCGTTCACCATTGCCCGCCGCCTGCGCCGCATCGGCCTGCTCGGTCTGAACGCGCGCAACGCCGATTATGTCCTGCTCTACAACCAGCGCCGGTTCTACCCGCGTGTCGATGACAAGCTGCAGACCAAGAATCTGGCGATCGCTGCTGGTTTGCCGGTGCCTGCGCTCTATGCAGTGGTCAGGGAAGAGCACGAAATCGCCGCCCTGCACGACAAGCTGGCGCCCTACGAAAGCTTTGTGGTCAAGCCCGCCCACGGATCCGGCGGCGACGGCATCCTGGTCATCCATGGCCGCCGTGGCAACCGCTACCGGCGTGCCGGTGGCTCGCTGATGAGCCGCGGCGAGTTCGAGCACCATCTGTCCAATGGCCTGTCCGGCCTGTACTCGCTCGGTGGACAGCCCGACCACCTGCTGGTCGAGTACTGCGTCAAGTTCGACCCGGTGTTCGAGAAGGTCAGTTACGGCGGCGTGCCTGACGTGCGCATCATCAGCTTCCTGGGCTACCCGGTGATGGCGATGATCCGCCTGCCCACGCGCATGTCCGACGGCAAGGCCAACCTGCACCAGGGCGCGATCGGGGTCGGCATCGATATCCCTACCGGCCTGACGCGCCGCGGTGTCTGGGGTACCGAGCCGGTGGAAGAACATCCCGATACCGAGAACAGCATCGTCGGCCTGGCCATTCCGCACTGGCAGGAACTGCTGCTGATTGCCGCCCGTTCCTATGAGTTGTCGGGGTTGGGCTACGTCGGTGTCGACATCGTCCTGGATCGGGAACTGGGGCCGCTGATCCTGGAGCTCAATGCCCGTCCCGGCCTGTCGATCCAGATTGCCAATGGCCAGGGTCTGGAGCCGCGTCTGCGCGCCGTGCAGCAGTTGCAGCGCAGCGGCAACCTGTCGGCCGATCCGATCGAGCGCGTCGCCTTCGCATGCAGCCATTTCGCCACCACCTGAGCGGCGCAGGCACGCGCTTGGCCGCGGCCTTGCCTGGTCTTCCCAATCACGCCGCCAGCGCCTGGCTCGCGGCCACCAGCCGATCCACATTGCCGACACCATTGCCGGCCGGCGTCTGCGCAATCATCATGCAGGCTGCATGTGGTCGGTGGAATGATCCTGACAGTTCAGCGCCAGTCGCCATCATCAGGTCACCTCCGCTGTCACCTACCGCAGACGCCACCAAGGAGCCTTCGCCATGTTTCCCAGCAAACCCGGATTGACCCTGCTTGCCCTGGCCGTTGCCGTACTCGCCAGCGCCTGTGCTTCAACGCCGACCGGGCGTTCGCAGGTGATGCTGGTCGGCGATCGGGAAATGAACGCAATGGGCATCGAGGCCTTCAGCCAGCTCAAGCAGGAAAGCCGGGTCAGCGGCAATACCCGCCAGCAGCGCTATGTCCGTTGCATTGCCGATGCGCTCATTGCCGAACTGCCGGCCGAGTGGCAGGAACTGCCCTGGGAGATCGAAGTGTTCCAGGACGACGCCGCCAACGCCTTTGCGCTGCCCGGCGGCAAGGTCGGCGTCAACACCGGCATGCTGCAACTGGCCGATTCGGCCGACCAGTTGGCGGCCGTGGTCGGCCACGAGTTGGCGCATGTCATGTATCGCCATGGTGCCGAGCGTTTTTCCCAGCAAATCCTGGCCCAGACCGGGCTCACCGTCGCCGCCGTCGCCGCCAACATGCAGGCACCCGAGAATGCCCAGTTGATCATGGGCGCACTCGGCGCCGGTGCCCAGGTTGGAGTCCTGTTGCCGTTCTCACGCAAGCACGAGACCGAGGCCGACCTGGAAGGCCAGCGCCTGATGGCCCGCGCAGGTTTCGATCCGGCCCAGTCGGTGGCCCTGTGGCAGCGGATGCAGGATCAGGGCGGCGCCCGCGCGCCCACCTTCCTGTCCACTCATCCCAATCCAGGCGGCCGCATCCAGGCACTGGAGCGCGAGCTGGCCATCAGCCGACCGCTGTATCAGCAGGCGCGTGCCGCCGGTCGCGTACCGGGCTGCCGACCATGACCCTCAGCGCCAATTTGGCGGCTCGCTGAGCTTGCTGGGCCCGACTTTTATCGGCGACGTTAACCCCATTTAACCAACGCCGCTCGTTTAAGACCGAAAATACAGTCACTGACGGCCCCGCGCTGCCCTGTGTGCCCGGCGCCGCCCTACCAACGAGGTACCCGTTCAATGAAAGTCACAACTACCTGGATCTGCGCACTGCTGCTGGTCGTGCCCCTGGCCCCCCTGGTCTATGTCGCCGATGCCGATGCCCAGAGCCGCAACGAACAACGCCGCGCCCGCTTGGCCGCCCAGCAGGAGGAAGCGGCCGCCACCGAGCGCTATCCCAACGCCGCCCGGGTCAGTCCCGAGCCGGAAACGCGCCAGCGCAGCCAGACCCGGATCCGCCGTGCCCTGGACGACATCGACGAGGAAAACTACGCCCGCGCGCGCAGCACCTTGCAGGACCTGGAAGCCAGCGACCGGCTGACCGACTACGAGCGTGCCGTGGTCTACCAGGCCCTGGCCCAGCTTGCCTACGAGGAAAGCGATGACGCCAACAGCGCCATCGAGTACTGGCAGAAGGCGGTCGATCTGGACGCCCTGCCCAATGACACCCACTTCCTGCTGATGTACCAGATCGCCCAACTGCATTACAGCGAGGAACGCTACGACCAAGCCATCCGCGGCCTGGACGAATGGGCCCGCCAGACCGGCGAGGACGCCACCGACACCATGGTGCTGCGCGCCAATGCCCTGTACCAGCTCGAGCGCTATCCCCAGGCCCTGCAGGAGATCGACAAGGCCATCGCCAGCAGCAGCGATCCGGCCGATTCCCTGTTCGAGCTGAAAATGGCCATCCACTACGAGCTGGATGACTACGAAGGTGCCGCGCGTTCGCTGGAACAACTGGTCGAGAACAAGCCCGATGACATCCGCCACAAGATGAACCTGGCGCAGATGTACCTGGAACTCGACCAGACCGACCGCGCCCTCAACCTGCTCAACCAGGCCCGAGCCGACGGCCTGTTGCGCGAAGCGCAGCACTGGCGCCAGTTGTACCAGTTGTTCGCCTATGCCGACCGGCACATGGATGCGATCTCGGTGATCAACGAAGGCCTGGAAACCGGTGGCTTGCCCGCCGACGTGGCAACGCTGCGCGCCCTGGGTGACAATTACTACATGGCCGAACAGCTGGACAAGGCCATCGAGGCCTTGGGTCGGGCCGCGGCCCTGTCCAGCGACGGCATCGCCGACCAGCAACGTGGCCACCTGCTGGTGGAGGCCGACCGCTATCCTGAGGCCAAGCAGGCCTTGCAGGCCGCCTTCAGCAAGGGTGGCCTGAACGATGAAGGCACCGCCTGGCTGCTGCTGGGCGAGGCCGAGTTCGAGACCGGAAACCGTGCTGGCGCCAAGGCCGCATTCGAAAAGGCAGCCGGTTTCGACAGCGCACGCAGCAACGCCCGTATCTGGCTGCAGAACTTCTGAGCCGGCCCTGAAATGTTTCAGTATGAAGACATCATGAACAACTTGTACGGCTTGAAGACTTGGTGTAGCGTCGTCCCCCCCATCGAATGGGTCCAGCGTGCGGACCATGCACGCGCCCCCTTCGCTGGCAGACCGGAGTAAGTCATGGCCATCTACGATTACCAACCCGAAGACGAAGTCACCACCAATGTGCGCTGGCCGCGCGTGGCCGGTCTGTCCATGGCCCTGATCGTGCACGTGGTCATGCTCGGCATGCTGCTGCTGCCGCCACGTGCGGATGTGCCGGCCAGCGAAGACGACGATCTGATGACCGACGTCGTGTTCATCGAACCGCCGCCGCCGCCGCCGCCGCCGCCGCCCGAGCCGCCACCGCCGCCGGAAGAGCCGCCACCGCCGGATGATCCGCCGCCGGAGCCGCCGCCGGAATTGCCGCCGATGGCGCCGCCGCCCGAGCCGGCACCGATCCTGACGGCACCCGAATCGTCCATGGCCTACCAGGCACCGGTGACGCCGCCAGCGCCTCCGGGCCCGCCGCCGGCTCCGGATACCGGCGCCTCGGTCGGTGCCGACTACCACAACCGCCGTGGCCTGCGCTATCCGCCGCAGGCGGCCCGTCGTCGTGAAGAAGGCACGGTCACGCTGCGTGTTTACGTCAACACCGAAGGCAATCCCGAACAGGTCGAGATCCAGCGTTCCAGTGGATCACGGCACCTGGATCAGGCCGCACTGCGTGCAGTGCAGACATGGAAATTCCGTCCCGGAGTCCGCAACGGCCAGCCAGTTGGCGGCTGGGTTGTTGTTCCGATTGATTTCAAACTCACTGGTTAATCCAAGGTAAAACAGCCATGCAAGATCAAATCCCCGCCGCGGCGACGTTGCCGACCTCTTCCGACGCAGCCGCGCTGAGCCAGATGGGCTTCGGCAACATGATCCAGCACCTCGATGTGGCTGGCTGGGTGGTGTTGCTGACATTGGCCATCATGTCGTTGCTGTCCTGGTTCTATATCGTCAACAACTTCTTCCGCAATTCCGCGGTGCGCTCGCGTGCCGACAAGGTCGTGCGCGGCTTCTGGGGCAGCGACACCACCCAGGAAGCGATCCAGTACATGGAAACGCAACCGCGCAACGAGCCGTTCTCCAAGATCGCCCTGGAGTGTGCCGAAGCCGCCGCCTACCATCAAAAGCACGATGGCAGCCGCATCGCCGAAGCCCTGAACCGCTCCGAGTTCATCGACCGGGCCTTGCGCCAGGCGGTCACTCGCGAGAGCAGCCGCCTGGAAGGTGGCCTGACGCTGCTGGCAACGGTGGGCTCCTCGGCACCGTTCATCGGCCTGCTCGGCACCGTCTGGGGCATCTATCGCGCCCTGATCGCCATCGGCGCCACCGGCGAGGCTTCGATTGATGCCATCGCCGGGCCGATCGGTGAGGCCCTGATCATGACCGCGCTGGGCCTGTTCGTGGCCATTCCGGCGCTGCTCGCCTACAACGGCTTCGTGCGCCAGAACCGGGTCACGCTGTCCAAGTTCGACGAGTTCGCGCATGACCTGCACGACTATTTTGCTACCGGTGCGCGCGTCGGCAGCAACAAGATCTGATGCCCTTCGGAGGCTTTGAATCATGGGCATGAGCGTAGGTAGTGGCGGCAGCGAAGGCGCTGCGCCAATGGCATCGATCAACGTCACGCCGCTGGTCGACGTGATGTTGGTGCTGCTGATCATCTTCATGATCACCACACCCTTGATGCACTCCAAGATCGAGGTCGACGTTCCCAGCGCCGACCTGCTGGTCGACGAGCAGTTGCGCCAGGACATCGATCTTGCGATCGATGCCCAGGGCACCTTGTGGTGGAACGACCAGGCGCGGACCCTGACCGCGCTGGAATCCGATCTGCGCCGCGCTGCCCGCCAGAACCCGCAGCCGGAAATCAAGATCCGGGCCGACTTCAACACCCGTTACCAGACCATTCGCGAAGTGGTCGAAGCGGTGAAGGGCTCGGGCATTGTCCGGGTCGGCTTCGTCACCTCACCTGATCGGTAACCACAACACGCCGCCGCGGCTCGCCCGCGGCGGTCACCAGGAGTAACCGCCCATGAGCACCGCAAGTGACGGCAAGGGCATGCCGATGGCAGAAATCAACGTCACGCCGCTGATCGACGTGATGCTGGTGCTGTTGATCATCTTCATGATCAACGTGCCAACCCTGACCCACAAGGTCCAGATCGACCTGCCGCAACCCAATCCCAATGTCACCAACCCGCCCGACGAAACCGACAACATCACCGTGCGCATCGAGTCCGACGGCCGGGTGTTGTGGAACGACAACGCCATGACCATGGATCAGATCCAGTACTACCTGGTCCAGGCGGGGCGTCAGAGTCCGCAACCGCAGATCATGCTCAGCGTCAGCGACCAGTCCCGTTACCAGGTGCTGGCCGCAGTCATGGCCCGGGCAAAGAATGCGGAGATCACCAAGATCGGCTTTGACGGCAGCGAACGCTGACCTGTTCCGGCTATCGCTGGTCCATGCAAAAGGCCGCCTTCGGGTGGCCTTTTGCTTGCTTGGTGTTGATGCCAGGCCGCGGCCGCGGCGCTGCTACGGTCTGTCCAGGCGACTGCTCAGACCGGGGCCGCCGCTTGCAGGTAGGCCTTGACCGTCGCCTCCAGTCCCAGGTAAAGCGCATCGTCGATCAGCGCATGACCGATCGAGACCTCGGCCAGCCAGGGAATGGCGGCAACCAGCAGCGGCAGGTTGTGCAGATCCAGGTCGTGGCCGGCATTGACCGCCAGACCCAGCTCGCGCGCCGCCGTGGCGGTGGCCACGCAGGCGGCCAGGGCCTGCTCGCGCAAGGCGGGATCGCTGGCCAGAACGGCTTCGGCGAACGGCCCGGTATAGATCTCGATACGGTCGATGCCGATCTGCCGGGCGATCGCCAAACCATCCAGCTCCCCGGCGTCGACGAACACGCTGACTCGGCTGCCAAGTGCCTTGAGTTGCGCCACCAGCGGCGCCAGCCGCTGGGCGTCCCGGGCCAGATCAAAGCCATGGTCGGAGGTGAGCTGGCCATCACTGTCGGGCACCAAGGTGCATTGGGCCGGCCGCGTCTCCTCGACCAGAGCCAGCAGGCCGGGGTAGCCCTCACGCGGCGGGGCGAACGGGTTGCCCTCGATATTGAATTCCACCGCCGGCGCCGTTTGTGTCAGCAGCCCTGCCAGGGCACGGACATCGTCGGCACGGACATGACGGGCATCGGGACGCGGGTGCACGGTGATGCCCTGGCAACCGGCCTGGAAGCAGGTGCGCGCCGCTTTCAGGATGTCGGGAAATTCACCACCGCGCGAGTTGCGCAGCACGGCGATCTTGTTCAGATTCACACTCAATGCAGTCATGGCTACCAGTCTAGCGTACGCAGTGGCAGCGCCATGGCCAGAGCGTATCGGCTGCGTTGCCAGCCAGCCGACCCGCGCACCACAGGTTATTGAACAGCACGCGCCGTGCTGCAGTACGCAGCCTGTCCGCGAAAAGGGCTGAGCTTGGGCGCGCTTGGCCACAGCGGCTGGCACGCCGGCCAGACCTGCGCACGCGGCCGGTTTTTCACGGCGCCGGAGCTTGCTTGCGATAGAATGCCGCCTCCATTACGGTCGGGAACCAGCCAATCGGCCGGTGTCCGACATCGGTGTTGCGACCGCTTCCGGACCGCCTAGCGGCCAGGTCTGAGCCGATCGCCGCTGCCCTGAAGAGAACCCCATGATGAAAGCACTGTCCGGAGCCCTGCTCCTCAGCCTGATTCACCTGTCACCCGCCATGGCCGCGGCCGATTGCCCGATCGCCAGCCCGATCGCCAGCCCGATCGCCAGCAATGAGCCGGGCGCGGAGGTCGCGCAGGTGGCGGGCCAGTGTCCCAGTGCCGGCCTGGCAGGAACCCAGGCCAAGGGCCAGCCACTGCACAGTCACTGGCTCACCACCGACGACGACCCGGTCATGGCCTACGCCATCCAGATCGCCGAAGGCATGAACACCGTGCCGCGCGGCCTGTACCGCTTTGCTTTTCCGGATTTCTCCAGCGCGCATATCGTCGACAGCGAAGGCGACGACGACCTGGGCGATGATCTGGTCAACACCTACGGCATGTCGTTCAACCCGGCCGCCAGCCGCCTGTACCTGGTGCAGGACATGGAATCCACGCCAGCGCTGATGCGCCTGAACCTGGAGGAGCCGGCGCTGGAGCCGGTCGCCTTCATCGACGGCTTCCAGATGCGCAGGGACACGGTCACCGGCATGGCCATCCACCCCCGTACCGGTGAGGCCTGGCTGGTCAGTTATCGCCAGCAGACCAACAATCCGCCCCTGAGCGAGGCCTGGCTGTGGCGGCTGGATGTCAATACCGGCGGCACGATCTTCGCCGGCCGGGTGCTGGCCGATGAGGCCAACCCGGTGCTGGTCGACATCGCCATCGACTGCGATGGCAACATGTATGCCCACAACATCAGCGACGATTCGCTCTATCACATCGATACCCGCGAGATGGTCGTGACCCGTGTCGGCAGCCATGGCCTGCCGGCCAACTACAACCAGGGCCTGGCGTTCGACAATCGCGACAACACCCTGTACGGCTGGATCTACACCGGCGACGGTGACAACCAGTTCGGCACCTTCAACCTGGCCAATGGCGCCTTCGATGCCTTGGTCCACAATGATCCCCGTGGCCAGTGGAACGGCGCCATCCCGACCCGTTGCCCGGCGCTGGCGGTGCCCGACCCGGGCGTCTTCCAGGGCGCCTGGTACGACCCGGTCAGCAATGGCCAGGGCTTTGCACTGAGCTGGATGCCCGAATCAGAAACCCTGTTTATGCCCTGGTTCACCTTCGCCCCGGCAGTCCCGGAAAACGGCGACGAGGACGAGGACGAGCCGGAAGCCAGCACCCTGCTGCGTTGGCATGTGCTGCAAGGGCAATGGTCCCCCGGTCAGTCCGAGGTCACCTTGCCGATCTACGAGGTCAGCAACGGCCGTTTCGACGAAGGCGTGGAAGTCGATCAGCGCGAAGTGGGAATGGCCACCCTGAGCTTTGCCGCCTGCGATGTCGGCGTGCTCGATTACAGCTTCCATAGTGGCGAAAACGACGGCCTGGTCGGCGCCATCAACCTCACCCGCCTGTTGCCGCGCAGCGATGAATGTCGCGAGGCCGCCGGTTATCTGGTGCCCGCCGGCGGTGCCTATGATCCGATGATGACCGGCGTCTGGTACGACCCGGCCAGCGATGGCCAGGGCCTGAGCCTGTTCCGCATCGTGCCCGACGAAGAAGAAGAGGCCGATGTCGGCATGTTCTACGGCGCCTGGTTCACCTTCGATCCGGAGCCGGTGCCGCCGGGCGAGGATGACGAGGAAGACGACGAGCCCATGCCGGTGGCCGAGGGTCCGGCCAGCCAACACTGGTTCACCTTTGGCGGCCAGAGCGTGGATGAAGACGGTGTGGTCACCGTACCCATCCATCTCACCATCGGTGGCACCTTTGATGGCGCGCCCGCGTTCGTGCCGCGGCTTGCCGGCGAAGCGACGCTGACCGCGACCGCGTGTGACCGCCTGACCCTGACCTACGAGTTTGCCAGCTCGCCCGCGATCGGCCAGTTCGGTGATCTGGAAGGCGAAATCCAGTTGCAGCGCCTGGGCGCCTGTCCCGACTGAGGGCAGGGCCGCGGGCTTGGCCGTTCAAGGCCGCCCGGATCAAGCAGGGACGATGCCGCCAGTTTGCCGGCACATAGCTGTTCGCGGCAAAAGAAAACGCCGGTGTCCCGCAGCGCAGGACACCGGCGTTGTACAACAGCCTTTCGGCCTGAATTGGCCTCAGCGGGCCCGGCGGATCAAACCGATCAGCAACAGCAGGATGACGGCACCGATCAGGGCGTGAATGATCGCCGAGAGCAGCGCATTGGCGATTGGCAGCGACAAGCCGAGCCATGGCAACAGCCAGCCGGCCAGGAAGGCACCGACGATGCCGACCACAATGTTGCCAACCAGACCGAAACCGTAACCGCGGACAATCGCCCCGGCCAGCCAGCCCGCGATGGCGCCCACGACCAGTAAGACAATAAGACTTTGTAAATCAAGCATCCCCATCTCCTTGGACATTTGAATGATTCTGGAGCGGTGACTCGACCACCGGCGACCTTCGCCAGCGGCGCAAGGCCTCCCCGAAAAACCGGTTAGGCAGCCTGATCATCCGCCCCGGACCCGGACTTGTCATGCTGCGCCGCGGGGTTGGCGATCGACCAGGGCCACGGTCAGGCGCGCGATCGACACCAGCCGGCCGTCCTCGTCATTGATCCGGATGCTCCACACCTGGGTGCTCCTGCCCAGATGTTCCGGCCGCGCGATACCGGTCACCGAGCCCGACCGCACGGCGCGAATATGGTTGGCATTGACCTCCAGGCCCACCGCCAGCGTGCGCTCGGGGTCGGGCAGGGTCAGCCAGGCGGCCAGGCTGCCCAGGGTTTCGGCCAGCGCCACCGAAGCCCCGCCGTGCAGCAGGCCGAACGGCTGCCGCGTACGTTCGTCAACCGGCATCGTCGCCTGCAGCCAATCCTCGCCGATCGCGGTGACCACGATGCCCAGGTGTTGCACCATCGTGCTGCGCCCGAGCGCATCGAGCGCCGCCGGATCAGGATCATTCTGACGCCAGATCGACATTGGAAAACTCCGCAAGTAACTCGTAACCGGCCCCATCATGACACCGGCAGACGCTAGCGGGCGGCGGCCAAGCCAGCGCGGGGGAAAGGCGCGATAACGATCCGCCGGCACTCGCGATCCCGACCCTTCCGCAACGGCCGGAACCGGCATGCCATCGCCTGACCTGCCGGAATCGACCGTGCCCGGCAAGTGTGTCCTGGATGACAATCCTCCGGAAAACGCGGTCAACGAATCTGTGAATAACGTACCGGACCGTCCGCATCCTTGCTAAAGCCACACCCCTACGCTGCGTTGCCGGCCCGCCCGGATCGTGCGCTGCCCCTGTCGCGGAAGCGGAAGTGCAAACGCGATCACGGATATTGCCGGCGATCTGCCTATCATCGCCCGCATCGACACCAGCACCGTTCGGTGCTGCCGCCCAGGACGATGATCATGACCGGTATCCGCAGCACTGCCCGTGCCCTCCTCGTTGCCGCCGGCCTGCTGTTGGCCGGCACCAGCGCCGCCACCGAACTGGCCGCGCCGGTGCGAGTGGATGAAAAAGTCGTGGTGCCCGATTCGACCCAGGTCGTGGCCGAACAATGGCGGGCGCCGCTGCTGGCCAAGATGGCCGCTGCCAGTGTCCGCTTGCTGGACATGGATCCGGCGCGGGTGCAGTCCGTGCAGGCGGCCAATGCCAGCGCCGAGGCCAAGGCCTGGCAGATCGGCATCGGCCGCGATCTGCGCAGCGAGACCGACGCCAGCGATCTGCAGCAGTTGGCCTGGGAACCGGTTGCCGGTGGCGTCGTCGCGCGCCTGGATGTGGTGTCACCCGGCGCCGCGGCGCTGCGCGTCGGGCTGGCCCTGGCCGACGCCCCGGATGGCCTGGAAATCAGGGTCGCCGGCACCGTGCATCCGCAGCAGGTGCATCTGGCCCGGGGCACTGACGCCCGCCAGTTGCTCGATGCCGAAGGCCTGTTCTGGACCGCGGTCACCGATGGCGAGCGCCAGCGCCTGGAACTGTTCCTGCCCGCAGACGCCGCCAGCGCCGTCAGCGCCGTCAGCGAGGAAGGTAGCTGGGCGACCCGCAGGCTGCCGCTGCGGCGGATATCGCACCTGCTGCTGGCGCCCAATTCCGGCGACGCCCTGACCAAGGCCCTGGGTAGCTCGGGCAGTTGCAATATCGATGTCGCCTGCCGGGCCAGCCTGGGCGAGGCCTTCCAGCGGGCCAAGGATGCCGTCGCGCACATGGTGTTCCAGTCCGGTGGCGGCACCTACGTTTGCACCGGCACCCTGCTCAACGACTCCGGCAATACCGGCCGCAACTGGTTTTATACCGCCCAGCATTGCATCGAAAACCAGACCGTGGCCAATACCCTGGTTACCTTCTGGCAGTACGAGGTCGCGACCTGCGGTGGCGGCGGTGCCGGGCTGAACCGGCAGATGACCGGCGGCGCCCACCTGCGCTGGTCCTCGGCCGAGCGTGATGCCGCGCTGCTGGAACTGCGCGGCCAGTTGCCGGCTGGCATTGCCGTCACCCGCGCCGGCTGGGACAGCGCGCTGCTGACGGTCAACCAGACGGTGCATGCCATCCACCACCCATCCGGCGATCGCAAGAAGTACAGCCGCGGCACCTATACCGGCCCGATCAACGCCAGCTACGGCGGCCCGGTGGTGGCGACCTCGCGCGTGGTCTGGAACCAGGGCACGACCGAAGGCGGCAGCAGCGGCTCGGGCCTGTTCACTGATGGCGGTGCCACCTTCCATTTCCGTGGCGGCCTGGTCGGCGGCCAGGCCGCGTGCGGGGTTCCCGCGGCACAAAACTGGGACGGCTATTCACGCCTGGATCTGGTGTTTCCGCAGATTGCCCAGTTTCTGGTCAGCGAAACCGCCGACCCCGGACCCAGCCGCGACTACACCGGCGCCTGGTATGTGCCCAGCGAAAGCGGCTGGGGCCTGCTCCTGCACCAGTACCCGGATCAACTGTTCGCCACCTGGTTCACCTTCGATGGCAACGGCCGCCGTGCCTGGTACAGCCTGCTGCCCGAATGGACTGCCGACGATGTCGCCAGCGGCACGGTGCAGCGCCCGTCCGGGCCACGCTGGGGACCGACGTTCAATCCCGGCCAGGTGAACTTTGCCCCGGCCGGCAGTTTCAGCCTGACCTTCCTGTCCGATCGCCAGGCACGCTTCACCTTCAACGTCGACAACGTCCAGCGCACAGTCACCCTGCACCGGCTGGGTGTGCCCTGAGCACTGCTCGGGGAACCGGCGAGACCGTTCCGCCCGATGCGGCCGATCAGGCTGATGTCGGCCACCGGCCCGGCCGCTGACCTTCCGGGCTGGCCGGGTGCTCCAGGTTGAATCATTCACTCGGCAAGAGCCGTCCGGTTCCCGTCAGCTACCCGTCCTGCTGCTCGAAGCCGTCCTGGAAGATCCGGTCATCCGGGCCCGACGGATCTTCCAGCGCTCCGCGGTCGATGGTGCCGTTGACGATGCGCGGGTTGCCGGCCAGGTCCGTGTCCGGGCCGTTCAGGGCCACATACAGGGCATTGCTGCCGCTGTCGCGGGCCGGTGAGGCTGGTCCGGGCAGGTAATTGCCGTCGTCGGGATCAATGAATTGCGGGTTGGCATGCAGCGCATGTTCAATCACCAGGCCGGCCACGTCCGTCAGGTCGCCGGCCTCGTTGCCTACCAGGCTGTAGCGCCACAGTCCGCTACTGAAATCGCCGCCGTACTGGTGGCCGAGATGGGCCTGGTTACCCCACAGGATGCTGTTGTCCATGTCCAGCACGCCGGCGGTATTGTAAATGCCGGCGCCGAAAGAGCTCGCGTTGTTGGTAATTGTGCTGTTGACCAGGTGCAGCCGTCCGCCAGACTGGGCGATGCCACCACCCAGCAGAAAAGCATGGTTGCCGGCGAACAGTGAATTGACGATCACCAGCTGGCTGTTGGTGCTGTACAGACCGCCGCCATCGAACTGGTGGCTGATGTTGTCTTCGATGCGGACCCGGTCCAGAAGCGCCTGGCTGCCATTGGCAAAGATGCCGCCGCCGAAGTCCCTGGCCTGGTTGCCGGCGATCCTCAGCCGGCTCAAGGTCGGCGAACTGTTGACCAGGTTCAGGGCACCGCCGACGGAGCGGTAAACGGTTTCGCCGCGCACCTGGCTGATCAGATCGCCCCGGGCATGACCGCCGCTGAGGGTGAAGCCGTCTAGCCGGGCGTTACCCACCGGGCCGGCGGCGATGACCACGCTGAAGAAACCGCCGTAGTGCCCGATCACGGCCGGGTAGGCTTCCGGGTCGCGGCTGTCCATGTCCGCATTGGAGTTGAGGGCGTTGAAGCCGCCATACAGATGCACATCGGGCACCAGGACGAAGCTGGCCTGAGAGGACAGGATCGGCATTTCCAGCAGGTCCTCCGGTCGGTGAGCCGGCCGATGGAAACCAGAGGCCACCCAGATCTGCAGCGGATTGTCTGAATCCCACAGGCCCCGGCCTTCATTGAACGCGGCCCATTTCAGGGCGTTGGCCAGCGAGCCGTGGGCGTTGTACCAGTTGCGGCCGGTGGCATCGCCCCGGCTACTGGAAGTGATGTGGAGGATGTTGCCGGCACCTGTTTGCAGGGTGCCCTGGGTGGTGAAGCGCCAGGGCGGGCTCCACTCGCCGACGAAGCCGTTCATCACCGCCCGTACCCGCCAGTCGTAATCCCGCAGGGCGTCCAGATCCTCAGCGCGGAACCTGGTATCGCTGAGAGTGACATCAATGACCGGGTCACTGAAGGCCATGGCGATGTTGTCGCTGGCCACAGTGACCTGGACCTGGTAGCTGTCCGCCAGGGGCACGCTGCGCCAGACCAGACCGGTCGGACGGGCGACGTTGATGGCGTTATAAGCGGGCAACTGAAGTACCGGCGGCGCCAGATCTGCCGGTTCACCCTGAAATTCGTAGGCACCGATGTCGATGGCACCGCCATTGGCATGATTCCAGACCCGCCAGTCACCGCCGTGGTCAAGATCCGTGGCCGGGTCGCCCCCGGCCTGGGCATAGAAGGTGTTGAGGCCGGCATTGATCGCTGGCGACATTGGGCGCAGGCGATAATCGCGATCATGCGGGTAATCGCTGCTCAGCCAGTCGGGGTCCTCGTTCAGGCTGGCGGCATCAACGATGATGCCGCTGCCCACCACATCCGACTCAGCGGGCCGGTCGCGGAAGATGCTGTGCTGGATCATCAGGCCCGTTTGGCCTTCCTGGTGGATTTCATGGCCGATGTCGTCCCAGGAGATGTTCTGCCAGACAATGGAGTTCATCAGCCAGGCATTGGCATCGGGCCGGACCACCAGGCCACCGCCCTGATCGGCCATATTGCCCACCAGGGTGGAATTGACGATGACCGCTTGACCCGAAGCCAGATAGAGGCCACCACCCCAGGTGAGGACGGGTGAACCATAAAGTGCCAGGTGGTTGCCTGTAATCACGGTGTTGATCAGGAACAGTTGGCCGACGCCATGGTAGATGCCTCCGCCGTGGCGGGTGCTGCGGTTGTCCTCGACGCGGACATTGTTCAGCGTCAAATGGCTGGCCGTACTGTAGATGCCGCCGCCGTCAAACAGGCCGTTGGCCGCGTGCGCGGCGCCGTCCTTGATGCTCAGGCCTTCGATGCGTACCTGGTAGGCACCGTCCACGGTGATCACCCGCTCCAGCGCAGTGACCCCGCCGGGCCCCAGCAGGGTCGTCATCCCCGGTCCGCCACCACGCAGGGTGATGTTGCGGTCAATGATCAGATGCTGCGCGTATTCGCCGTGGTGGATGTAGATGACATCGCCGGCGTTGGACACCGACAGCGCATAGCGCGGGGTCCGGCAGGCCTGGCCCAGGGTGGCGCAGTTGCCGGTGTCCTCGCCGTCCATGGTGACGTAACGGTCGATGTCGAAGGCCAGGGCCGGCGCGCTCCAGGCAAGCAAGGCAAGCAGGCAAACAGACAATGCATAACGGGTCATGACGTGATCCTCGACACGGGTTGGCTGCGCTGTGCCCGGTGGCGCCAGAGCGGACCAGGGGCCATCCGTCTTCTGTCTGGGCGCAACAGAGCCGGTGGCCTGCCAGCGGCAGCGGTTATCAAGCAATACGCAGGCACGGCCGGCAACCCTTCATAGCCAAGTCATGGCGTCCCGGTTGTAGCGCTGGCGACCCCGACGATGGCCGCTCTTGACCGCCCGGGCAGCCTTGGTAGCGCCGGGACCAGCCGGGCGGCGGGCCGCCAATGGCGAACCAGGATGATCGGCCCGGGATTCGCCTTGCAATTTATTGGGATACTGTAAGCTGTACATTGCCTCATGTATCCAGTCCGCTAGCCATGGAGGCAGGTGGCCTTAACATATTAAGGTAGTTAATTATGTATCGGAAGATAGTCTTCATCTTGGCCATCATTGCGGCCATTTCAGCGCAACCTGCCTGGTCTTCAGGGCCGTCGGCGTCGGCAGAAACCGGGGTTCGCGACTTGGGCGGTTTGGTCTTGGTGACCTGGGCCGATGGCCGCACGCCAGGGCTGTACTCGTCGGAAGAATTCGTCGAGAAATACGGACTTCCCGCAGATGGCTCATTGCCTATGAGTGGCGACGCGGCGGAAGGCATCATTCCCACGCCGGGGCCTCCACCGCCGCACAGTCAATGGGAGCCTGGAGATGAGGTGACCTATCATCGGGAGGCAGAGGACGAAGGGGTTCGCTACGGGCGGAACACCACTTACCAGCGGACGAATCATGACGATTGGATCCGGACAAAGAATGATTTCTTCCGGATGGCATGCAGCAGCAGTAACCCTTGTCCGCCGCAGTTCGTGTATTGATGCTGTGCTGGCCGCGACCATCGCGGCAGGGCTGGCGGCCCGGGGAAAATCGCCCGGGCGGTCAGTCGTTCAAGGAACGAACCGGCCTCACACGTCGCCGTCCTGGGCCCAGCCTTCGCCGCTGCCGCGGTGCACGACCCGGTCGCTGTCCAGGACATCGCCGGCGGCGACCGCCGGCTGTTCGGTCAGGGCGGCATAGATCGGGGTGAAGTCCGGCCGGGTGGCGGCAAACAACTGCTCGAAGTCGTCGATGACGAAATAGGTCTTCTGGTAGGTGTCGATGCGGTAGCGGGTGCGCATGATCCGCTCCAGGTCGAAACCGATGCGGTTGGGAGCATCGCTTTCCAGGCTGTAGATCGACTCGCCCTTGCTCGACATGATGCCGGCGCCGTAGATGCGCAGGCCGTCGGCGCTGTTGATCAGGCCAAACTCGACCGTGTACCAGTACAGCCGGGTGAGCGCCTGCAGCGCCTCCTCGCCAACGCCGTGCGCCTTGATGCCGCCGCGGCCATAGGCCTGCATGTAGTCGGCGAAGACCGGATTGAACAGCAGCGGCACATGGCCGAACAGATCATGGAACAGGTCCGGTTCGGCGATGTAGTCGATCTGGTCGGGGCGCCGGATCCACCAGGTGACCGGGAAACGGCGGTTGGCCAGGTGCACGAAGAAATCCAGTTCCGGCAGCAGGCCCTCGACGCCGATCAGGGTCCAGCCGGTGGCCGGTGCCAGCAGCGCGTTGATGTCACTGAACTTCGGGATCTTGTCGGCGGCCATCTCCAGGCCGTCCAGGGCATCCAGGAATTCCTGGCAGGCACGGCCCTGCAACAGCCCCAATTGGCGGGTGAACAGGCGCGCCCAGGTGTCATGGTCGGCGGCGCTGTAGCTGTCCCAGGGCTGCTCGACGATGGCCGTGGTGTAGACCGGCACGGAGCCCTTGTCGGTCTGCTGGTGTTCAACGCGGCGCGGGGTGGCGGTTTCCATGGTGCGGCCCTCCAAAAACGGGTACAGCTTTCCATGCTAGCGAAAAGGGCACGCATGATGATTGCAATCGACGCGCCATAATGCGCATCAACGCAATGAAATGCCGTTTATGGAAGGGATCATCGAATGATCGAGCTTGATCGCACCGATCTGGGCATCCTGGACCAGCTCCAGCGCAATGGCCGCATCGCCAACGCCGAGCTGGCTGAGCGGGTCAACCTGTCGGCCTCGGCCTGTTTGCGCCGGGTCCAGCGGCTGGAGCGGGCCGGCGTCATCACCGGCTATCGCGCGCGCCTGGATGCCGCCGCCCTCGGGCTGGGCCTGGCCGCCTTCGTCCGCGTGCAGCTTGAAAAGCACGGCACCGCCTCGATCGAGCGCTTCGCCGCCGCCGTGCGTGGCTGGGACGAGGTCGTCGCCTGCCATGCCCTGACCGGCGACATGGATTACCTGCTGCACGTGGTGGTCGCCGACCTGGACCACTTCCAGCGATTCCTGCTCGACCGCCTGCTCAACGCCGCCGGCGTCGCCGATGTCAATTCCAGCTTCGTGCTGCGCACGGTCAAGGCGCCCGGTGGCCTGCCGCTGGCTTTGCCTTGAGCGCTGGCAGGCAACCCGGCAACGGCGGGCGATCAGGCAGGGATCAGGGTTGTCGGCCGACCGGGTCAGTGCCGGGTATAGCGTTCGGGCAGGGACGGCCGCGGCCGGCCGGTGTGCGGATCGATCTCGGTCACTGTTTCGTCTGCCGACCACGGCGGTGGTGCCCCGTCCTCATCCGGCTCCAGCTCCCAGCTATAGGGCGCCCGCCACGGCATCGGGTCACGCTTGAACAGCAACGGCGCGGCCAGCAGTCCGCCCAGGGCGCCGAACAGGTGCGCCTCCCAGGACACGCCTTCCTCGCCCGGGAACACGGTCCAGATCATGCTGCCGTAGAGGAAGAAGGTGACCAGCGACACCGCGATCGCCAGCCGATCCCGGCGCAGCAGGCCGATCACGAACAAGAAAAACATCAGGCCATGGGCAATGCCGCTGGCGCCCAGATGGAACGAGGGCCGGCCGAACAGCCAGGTACCCAGGCCCGAGGCCAGCCAGATCGCCGGCAGCGCCCAGAGCAGTGCGCGCGGGTAGGCATAGCGGGCCATCGATCCCAGGATCAGCAGCGGCAGCGTGTTCGCGGTCAGGTGGGCGAAGGAGGCATGCAACAGCGGCGCGGAGATGATGCCGATCAGGCCGCTCCACACCCCCGGATTGATCGCCAGCATCGGCAGGCGCAGGTCGGCGACGTGCAGCATGGCGTGGATCCACCAGAGCACGGCGACGGCGATTGTCGCCTGGCCGATCGCCTGGCCGACCCGGTAGCGGTCCTCGGCGGCCCGCCGCCGGGCCATCAGCTCGGCATTGAGGTCGACCGGACCGGAGCGCAGCACGTTCATGGTTTCAAGTTGTGGGGGTCGGCGGCGACAAAGGCAAGCGGCAGCGCGGCGCGCGGCGGTCGGTACCGGTCACGGCAACGGCGCCGTTGGCTCCCGGGACGGCTCAGCGTGGCGTCATTGCTTCGGGCAATTCCTGCAGCGGCCGCAGGGCATCGGCCTGGATCGCCGGCAGGCGTGTCCGGATCGTGTCGGCCAGCACCGCGCGCTGCTCGAACACGGCCAGCACCGCCTGCTCCAGGCCGGCGCGGTCCATCGCCGCGTAGTCCATCACCTGGTCTTCCAGACCGAAACGCGCCATCACCTCGGCGTATTTGTGGCTCCAGCCCAGCACCACCGGCGGCCGCGCCAGAGACAGCGCACCGACCATGGCATGGAAGCGCGACACCAGGACGATGTCGCTGGCGGCGATCAGGCGCTTGATCGCGGCGGCGTTGACATCGCCGCTGACCGCGACCGGAGCCGGCGCATCGGCGGCCAATACCAGACCGGCGAGAATGCGCCGGATCAATGGCAGATCGTTGTTGCGCTCGGCATCGCCGTCACCGGCGCGGGTGGCATTGGGGAACAGCAACACCTGGAAGCCGTGCCCGGCCAGGCGCTGAACCAGGTCGACCAGCACCGTTTCATAGTCGCCGCCACGTTTGCGCGCCCGCGCCGCCACCACCGAGCTGGGGCACAGGCCGATCACGCCGCGGCGCCCGACCGCCGCATCGTGTTGCAGTGCTTGCAGGCAGCGTTCGACCTCGTCGCCGCCTTCATCGGTCAGCGCGAAGCTTTCTTCGAAATTGAACGCGATATCGTCGGCGCGCTCAAAGTTGAGGCCGGAAAAACCGGCCTGTTGCAGGTGCGCCAACGTGTATTCGCCCCGGGCCCAGACCTTGGCGCAGCGCGGCAGCGCCAGGCGCGCGCACAGGCGGTTGATCCGGTTGCGGTAGGGGCCCGTGGCCTGCGGCATCTTCACCACCGGCGTGGCCAACAGCCAGGCCGGCACCAGGGTGAGGATGTTGAACGGCAGGAATTTCTCGCGCCCGTCGATGAAGGCCACGCCAGCCAGGTCGACCAGCAGGGCCGATTCGGCCAGCCCCCGGATCGGTGCCGGTGCCAGGCGCAACACGCGCGCGCCGAACAGGCGTTGCAGCAAGCCGAACAGCAGCGACCAGGGCAGCAGCCAGGCGACCAGCGCCAGCGGCGTGGCGCTGTGGATGTCGATGCGTGGATCGCGCAGCAGGCGCCGGTCATCGGCCGGGTAATAGCTGAATACGTGGAAGCGCCGCTGCCGCTGTTGCCGCGATAGCACGCCGACCACGGTTTCCAGCATCGCTTGGGCGCCGCGGTTGCCGTACAGGGTGGCGGCGATGATGGCGACCGGTGGCGGCGCCGACGGCACCGACGGCGTTGCCGGCTGCGTGGATTGGCGCGCCGGCCGAGTCACGAAGACGGGCCGCCATCGGTGGGCTGTGATCCGGCTGCCAGCGATGGCGCAACGGCCGCTGCCGCCTGGCGTTCGGATTCGATTCGGCGCAGCCGGTAATCGATCTGCTCCAGCAGCTTGCGATTGGTCGCGATCAGGTCGGCGAGCAGGCCGAAGGTGGCCAGCAAGGTGGCGATGATCAGGCACAGCGCGGTGAACACCACCGACTGGATATGGCCGGCGCCCTGGCCGGCTGCCATCAACAGCAGGTAACGGATGCCGGTGACCAGGCCGACGATGCCGAACAGGCCGGCCAGGATCAGGAATGCGCGCAGCGGCCGGTAGATCACGAACACCCGCAGGATGGTCAGCAGCGAGCGCTGGACATAGCTGGAGATGCTTTTCACCAGGCGCGAGGGCCGCAGGTCCTCGTTGGTGCGCACCGGCACCGAGGCCACGCGCATGTTGCTCTGCCCGGCCTGGATGATGGTCTCCAGGGTGTAGGTGTACTCGTTGAACACGTTCAGTTGCATCGCCGTTTGCCGGCTGATGGCGCGGAAGCCACTGGGTGCATCCTCGACCTGGGTGCCGCTGGCGATGCGCACCGCCCAGCTACCCAGCCGCTGCAGTTTCTTCTTCAGCCAGGAAAAGTGCTCGGTCTGGTCGATCGGCCGGGCACCGACCACCAGATCGGCCTCGCCATCCAGGATCGGCTGGACCAAAGCCGGGATATCATCGGCGTTGTACTGGTTGTCGGCATCGGTGTTGACGATGACATCGGCGCCCAACTGCAGACAGGCCTCCAGGCCGCTCATGAATCCGCGCGCCAAACCGCGGTTGACCGGGTGCCGGACGATGTGGTCGACGCCATGGCGGCGCGCGACTTCAGCGGTGCCATCGCTGGAGCCATCGTCGATGATCAGCCATTCCACCCGCGCGAAGCCGGGCACCTGGCGCGGCAGGCAGGCCAGCGCCACCGGCAGGCTGTCAGCTTCGTTGTAACAGGGAATCTGGATGATCAGGTGCATGTGGATTTTCCCGGCGGCTCAGTGCGCCACGCTGGCGATGGCCGCGGCGCGGAAAGGCAACGGCGACCGGTCATCATATCCGCAGGCCGGCCCGACCATCGCCTTGCCGGCCGGCAAGGCGGCTCAGCGCGTCCAGGGGAGCGCCGGAATCGGCTGCCGGCGCAACTCCGGCACCGGCTCGGCTTCGAGCTTGCGTTGCAGCCAGTCGATGCCGGCCGCCAGTTGCGCATCGGCGCCGTGGAAGGTGGCGTGCGGCGGGTTGTCGATCGGGATGTCCGGCTGCACGCCGACGCCCTCGATCAGCCACTGGCCGTCGATGCCGTACTGCGGAAACTCCGAGACCCGGGCCAGGCCGCGGTCGACCAGGGTGTTGCGCGCACTCAGCCAGATGCCGGCACCGGCGGTGCGGGTGCCGATCAACGGTGCCAGGCCCAGCGCCTGGACACCGGCGGCGAACGTCTCGCCATCGGAATAGGTCAGCGCATCGGTGAGCACCACCAGGTGGCCGCGGAAAGTCTGCTGCATATTGCTGTAGGGCTGCCCGTGCGGCCGTTGCCAGAACGCCCAAGCCCGGCGCAGCAGTTTCTCGATCACCCACGAATCGATGTTGCCGCCGCGGTTGCGCCGGACATCGACGATCAGCGCCGGGCGGTCGAACTGGGCGTAGAACTCGCGCGCGAAACCGGCCATGTCGTTGCCGCCCATGGCGTACAGGTGCAGGTAGCCGATCCGGCCCTGACCGGCCTGCTCGACCCGCTGCCGGCGCGATTCGACCCAGTCGCTGTAGCGCAGGCGCGCCAGGCGGTCGCCATCGACCGCGACGACCACGGTGCGGTGCCGGTCACGCCCCCGGCGCAGGTCCAGCAACACCTGCTTGCCGGCCTGGTTGTGCAACAACGCGGCCAGGCTTTCCAGGTCCGGCACCGGCCGGCCATTGACCGCGGTGATGATGTCTCCGGGGCGCACGTCGGCATCGGCCGCCTGCAGCGGCGCGGCCTGGTCGGGCAGCTCGGGCGGGCCGCGCAGGATGTGATCGATACGCAGGCCATCGCCGACCGGGCTGAGCCGGGCGCCCAGGTGGGCGGCGCGCGCCGGCGCCGGCTCACGCCGGAAATCACCGCCGCGAACCTGCGAATGCAGGGCGCCCAGCTCGGACATCATTTGCGCCAGCAGGTCATCCAGTTCCAGCCGGTCGGTCAGCCGCGCCAGCAGCGGCTGGAAGCGCTGCCGCTGCGCCGGCCAGTCGATGCCGCGCATCGCCGGGTCGTAGAAATGGTCACGGTGCAGGCGCCAGGCATCGGTGAACATCTGCCGCCATTCGGCCGGCGGGTCCACGCGCAAGGTCCAGTCATCCAGGTTGATGCGGATCCGCTCCAGGTCATCGGGCAGCTTGCTGGCGGCCTCGGCGATCAAGAACCGCGGCGGCCGGGTATCGGCGCCGCTGCCGCCGGCCAGGTGCAGAAACAGCTTGCTGCCATCGGCGGACAGGGCGTAGTCGCTGACATCGGCGCGCACCTGGGTCGGCTTGTCGCCCTTGTTGCCGATCGGCAGGTACTTGAGGCTGACCGAGCGGCCGCGTCCTTCCAGGAAATACAGCCGATCCTTGCTGGCGCGCAGCCGGCGGTACTCGCCGCCGGGCAGCGGCACCTGGTACAGGCGCTGCGCCAGGCCGTCACGGACCAGGGCCGGCAGGGGCGGCGGCTTGTCGTTCCGGCCGCTGTTGCCGGGGTCGCCTTCGGCCTTGTCGGCGGCCGCGGCCAGGCTCAGCTCGGTCTCGGACAGGAACGGAAAGCGCGAATCCGGTTGCAGGGCCAGGGCGTAGAGGCGCGTGCGCCGATCAAAATGCGGGCCGGTATTGCGATCGCCCCAGGGCGAGCCATTGGCCAGCTCGAAGTGCCGGTCGGACAGGAACCACAGCCAGCGTCCGTCCGGGCTGAAGGCCGGCGAGTGCGCGTGATAGCGATCGCTGCTCAGCCATTCCAGTTCGCCATCGGCCAGGGTGTACAGGCCCAGGCGATCACGGCCGACCTCGCGCGTCTGCCGCACCAGCACCAGATGCCGGCTGTCGGCCGACCAGGCCAGGTCGGCATAGCCCTCGTTGCCGTCGGCGCCGCCGTCATCGATCAGCCGGTTGTTGCCGTTGCCGGTGTCCAGCAGCCACAGGCGGCCACGCTTGTCGTCGTGGGCCAGCCAGCGGCCATCGGGCGACAGCCACAGTTGCCAGCGCCGGCTGTCGCCATCGCCAGTCAGGGCCTGGCCGGCCGAGCCATCGGTAGCGAAGCGCCAGATTTCCTCCTCACCGCTGGCATCGGCGATGGCGTAGACATGGCGGCCATCGGGCGACAGCACCGGATTGCGCAGCCGGCTGCCTTCCGGCGCCCCGACCAGGGTGCGGCGCAGTCCGGCCGTGCCGGCCAGCAGCACCTGGCCGCGCACGTTCAGCGCCGCCCGATCGCCAGCCGGAGCGAAAGCGGTGGCTTCCAGGAAGCGCAACGGCCGTTCCAGCCAGCGTTCCCGGCGCTGGTCGAAATCCGATACCAGGTGGATCGGCAGCGGCCGGTGTTGGCCACTGGCCAGGTCCAGCAGCCGCAGGTCGGCGCCGTGCTGGTAGACCACCCGGCCGCCATGGCCGCTGGCGCTGCGGACGGAAAAATCCTGATGGCCGGTAAGCGGGCGCGGGTCGCTGCCATCGGCGGCCAGCGACCACAGGTTGTCGCGGCCATCGATGTCGGCGATCACCAGCAGCCGGCCATCGGCCCAGATCGGCTGGCGCAGATTGGCATCGCGCGGACCAATGCGCTCGGCCTCGCCGCCGGCCTGCAGATCGAAGCGCCACAACTGCGCCAGCGCGCCGCCGCGATAGCCGCGGGCGTTGTCGCCGGTCATGCCCAGGCCGAAGCGGGTGAAGTACAGCCAGCGGCCGTCTTCGTCGATGGCGGCGTCGTTGGCGTCGGCCACCGGCAACACCTGGCGCTCCAGGCTGTCAGGCGACACCGCCACCACCACGCTGGACCAGGTCATGCCGCCTTCGTCGGCGCTGCTGTACAAAACGCGGCCGTCGCCGCTCCAGCCCAGCACCCGCGCCGGCGCGTCGCCAAAGCTCAACTGCCGCGGCACACCGCCGGCCAGGGCCATGACATAGGCCGCCGGGGTTTCGCCGTAATGGCCGGTAAAGGCCAGCCACTGGCCATCGGCCGAGATCGCGGCATGGGCTTCCTGGCCCAGGTGGCTGGTCAGCCGGCGCGCCGTGCCACCGCCGGCGGTGACCGTCCACAGATCACCCTCGGCGGTGAACACCACGGTGTCGCCATGGATGGCCGGATGACGGAACCAGCCCGGTTCAGCCAGCGCAGGCGCGGCCAGCAGGGTGGCAAGGACGAGGCAGACCAGGCGAAGGCAATGGATCATGGCGTCATGTTCCCGACAGAAGGCGCAAGGGCAGGGCCGGACATGTTAGCGGTGCCCACAGCCCCGGGCCGGGGCGGTGGCACGGCGGTGTAGAATTGTCGTGTTTACCCGGGCAATCCGGGCATCTGCCCCGTCGGCCCGGCAATCGCCGGCCGGCCGTCCCCAGTCCACGCTCTGGCCTGTGCATGCTCAATCAGATCAAGGAACTGGCCAAGCGCCTGCTGGCCATCGTCTGGATCAGACGCACCTGGCAGGCGCTGGCGCGCGCCGCTGCCGAAGTCTTCGGCGCACACCGCCTGCTCTCGATTCCGTGGAGCCTGCTGACCCTGGCCACGTTCAATCGCGAGCAGTTTGCGGTGTTGCGGGGACGGCGCGAGTACTACCGCAACCTGTCCCGGCAGCGGCGCAGCCGCACCGAGCTGCGACGCAACATCCATCGTCTGGAGAAGGGCATCTCGATGCAGCCGCGCCGGCCGGTGTTCGCCCTGGACTACCTGATCGAGACCATCGAGTTCTATGAGGCCGCCGTCGCCGGCTTCACGCCCGCTGCCGCTGACAGCGGCCCCTGCGATGGCCAGGCCGGTGGCGAACTGCTGTGGGCGCACAATGTCCTGGCCGATTATTTTTCCAGCGTCGACGCCGAACAGCCCCTGGTTGCCCAGGCGCACACCCGCTTCCGGGCCACCTTCGGGCGATTCCAGCCAGACCGGCTCGATCACAAACCCTACGCGCGTTCCCGGTCGCCGGATTGCCCGGTCGGCTGGGATGACCTGATGGCACTGTCGATGCGCCGCCGATCGGTGCGCTGGTTCAAGCCCGATCCGGTGCCGCGCGAACTGATCGACCAGGCCCTGCTGGTCGCCCGCCAGGGGCCCAGTGCCTGCAACCGCCTGCCCTACCAGTTCCGCATCTTCGACGATCCCGATCTGGTCCGGCGCGTGGCCGCCATTCCCTTCGGTGCCGCCGGCTACAGCCACCAGATCCCGACCGTGGCCGTGCTCGTCGGCCGCCTGGACCACTATTTCAGTCCACGCGACCGGCACGTGATCTATGTCGATGGCGCCTTGGCAGCGATGGGTTTCCTGTACGCGCTGGAAACCCTGGGTCTTTCCTCCAGCGTGATCAACTGGCCCGACTTCGAGCCGCTGGAAGCAAAGATGCAGGCCACGCTGGGCCTGGACTACCACGAGCGGGTGATCATGCTGATCGCCATCGGCCATGCCGACCCGGACGGGCTGATCCCGTACTCGCAGAAAAAACCGCTGGAGCTGCTGCGCCGCTACAACTGAGCGTCGCGTTCACCCTTCCGGCCGCGGGCGGTGACCATGGCTTCCTGGACCAGCACCAGACCCAGTTCCACCACCAGGTACACCACCCGCGCCATCACCGTCACCGCCAGCGCTTCGCCGGCGCTGGCCCACGGCAACAGGCCCAGCACCAGGATGCCCTCGCGCACGCCCAGCCCGGCCGGCGCAAACGGCACCAGGAAACCAATCGCGTAGGCGCCGGCGAACAGACCGATCGCCGGCAATACACCCACGCCCATGCCGCAGGCCCAGGCCAGGACCCAGAACGACAGCCCCAGCAGGATCCAGATGCCGGCCTGCACCGCAAGCACCGGCCATGACGGCAACGCCAGGCGCAGCCCACTGGTCACCAGGTTGCGCCGGGCGATCAGCAGGATGAACAGGCCCAGCCCGGTGGTCGCCACCAGGCCCGACAGCCACCAGCGTGCCAGTGGCGACAATGATTCCATCACCACCGCCAGGATCGATGGCCCGGACAGGGCCACCGCGACCGTGGCCGCGCCGGCGATCACCCACAAGGTCTCGACCAGCAGGGCATCGCGGATCTGGCCGTATTCGCCGCCGCGGTCACGATAGGCGGCGGCGCGGCCGACGAATTGCCAGATCGAGCCGGGCAGGTACTTGCCCAGTTGGCTGAGGTTGTACAGGCGCGCGGCGGTCGCGAAATCAAGGTCCAGGCCGACGCGCCTGGCGGCGATGCGCGCGTTCTGCGCCAGCAGCAGCTTGGCCGCCAGCAGCAGGGCGGTACTGGCCGCCAGCCAGACCCAGGACAACTGCGCCAACATCGCCACGATGTCGGCGCGCGCACGCCACACCATCAGGCCGGCGACCCCGATCACGACAACAATCCAGGCCCATTTCAAGGCAGAGGTCAGGGCGCGCGCGCGCATGCGGGTGGTCTCCAGTGGGGCCTTGATGAGCGCAACGGCTGCGCGAGGACAGCGGCCGGATGCCAGCAACGCAGGCCGGCAGCCATTGACTGCGTGGCGGATTATCGCAGGGTCCTTGCGGCCCTGGCCCCGGCGGCTGTCGCCGGACACTCGCACCGCTGCTGGCGCGAAGGGCTGGCGATCACCACCGCATCGTTGTTGTCGGTGTCCAGATGGGCCATGCCGTTGAGCCGCACCCGGCCCGGCATCCCGGCTACCCTTGGGCCATCCGTGCCGTCACAAGGAAGCTGTCCCATGATCCGTCAACTTTTGCCGAGCCTGGCTGCGCTGTGCCTGGGCCTCACGGCTGCCGCTGTTCCGGCCCTGCCGGCGATGGCCTCAGAGCCTGCCGGGCAGACCGGCTCAACGCAGGCCGATAACGATGCCGCTGCGCGCTTCAAGGCCCTGTATGAGCGCGATTGGGAATTCCGCGAACAGGATTCGCCGCAGCGGGCCGCAAAGGCTGGCGCCGATGCCCGTCTGGCCGATGTCTCGCCGCAGGCGCAGCAGCGCCGCCTTGAGCATTGGCAGGGCGTGCGCGCGGAGCTGGATGACATCGATCCGCAGGCCCTGGATGCCGCCGGCCGCATCGACTATCTGGTCTTTGCCGACCAGATCGACAACCGCATCGCCAATATCGGGCTCAACGGCTGGCTGATGCCGCTGAACAGCGATTCCAGCTTCTTCGCCGCGATTGCGATGATGCCCGAGCGCACCCGCTTCCAGACGCCGGACGATGCCGAAGCCTATCTGGCAAGGCTGGCCGATATTCCGCGCTACTTCGACCAGCAGGTCGCCAATATGCGCGCTGGCCTCGAAACGGGCATGACCGTGCCCAGGGTGGTGCTGGCCGGACGCGATGACGCCGCAGCCACGCACGCGCAGGTCGAGCGGGTCGAGGACAGCGTGTTCTGGCGGCCGCTGGCGCGGATGCCGGAAAGCTGGCCGCCGGCGCAGCGCCAGGCCTTCGCCGACCGGGCGCGGACAATCATCAGCCAACAGGTGCAGCCGGCCTATGCCGCGGTGGCGCAGTTCATGCGCGATGACTACATCCCCGGCGCGCGCCAGACCATCGCCGCCCACGACCTGCCCGATGGCCAGGCCTGGTACCGGTCCCAGATCCGCGAATACACCACGCTGGATCTGAGCCCGGCGCAGATCCACCAGATCGGTCTGGACGAGGTGGCGCGGATCCGCGCCGAGATGCAGGCGATCATCGATGACCTGGCGTTCGACGGCGATTTCGCAGCGTTCCTGCATTTCCTGCGCACGCAGCCGCGCTTCTACGCCAAGACGCCGGAGCAGTTGCTGATGCATGCGCGCGAGATCTCCAAGCGCATCGATGCCGAGTTGCCGCGCTACTTCGGCATCCTGCCGCGGCGCACCTATGGCGTGGCGCCGGTGCCCGAGGACATCGCGCCGTTCTACACCGCCGGCCGCTATGCCGGCGCGCCAGCCGGCAGCCACGAACCGGGCTGGTACTGGGTCAATACCTACGACCTGCCATCGCGGCCGCTGTTCAACCTGCCGGCGCTGACCTTGCACGAAGCCGTGCCCGGCCATCATCTGCAAGCCGGCCTGGCCGAGGAACAGGGCGAGCAGCCGCCGTTCCGCCGCGGCGCCTACATCTCCGCCTTCGGTGAAGGCTGGGGCCTGTACGCCGAATGGCTGGGCAAGGAGATGGGCATCTACCGCACGCCCTACGAGAACTTCGGCCGCCTGACCTATGAGATGTGGCGCGCCTGCCGCCTGGTGGTGGACACCGGCATGCATGCCAAGGGCTGGTCGCGCGACCGGGCGCTGGCTTACATGCGTGACCACACCGCCCTGTCCGAGCACGAGATCACTACCGAGATCGACCGCTACATCTCCTGGCCGGGGCAGGCGCTGTCCTACAAGCTGGGCGAGCTGCGCATCCGCGACTGGCGTGCCCGTGCGCAGCGCGAGCTGGGCCAGGCCTTCGACATCCGCAGCTTCCACGACACCATCCTGGCCCTGGGTTCGGTGCCGCTGACCGCCCTGGACCAGACCCTGGCGGCGTGGATCGAAGACCAGCGCGCAGCGGTGCCGTGATGATGCGGCGGCGCAGGCGGGTGTCGCTGGCGCTGTTGCCGGTGCTGGCGGTGGCTTTGGCTGTGGTCTTCGCGCTGCCGCCGGCTCGGGCCTCGGCAGCGCTGGCCACGACCGATGACATCGATGTTGCCGATGGCCTGGGTCATGCCGAAGCAGCCGCCGACGCTGCCCAGACTGATCCATTGCCCGGCGCCGACGCCACTGCGTTGCCAGAAGTCGAAGCGGACGCCGAAGCGGTGGTCGGCGAACCCGACAGCGATCCCGACAGCGACCACAACCACGATCCCGCCAGCGATCTGCTGCCTGACGCCGATGCCGACGCCGACGCCGCTGCGTGGCCCGGCGCCGATACGGACGCCGCCACCGCAGTCGACGAGCCAGCCGAGGAAGCATCCGCAAACCTTGGCGACGACCCGGCCGCCGCCGACGCCGCCCTGCTGCAGGCCCTGGATGACGCCGCCTGGATCGGCGACGGTGCGCCGTCCCAGCGCCATGTCTATGTCCTGTTCGCCACCGATTGCAGTTGGAGCCGAACCCTGTTCGAGCAAAGCCGCCAGCGCGATGACGGCATGCAGTTGCGCTGGCTGGTCATGGCCGGGCCAGGTGCCGAATGGCTGGCCGGCGCCAACACCTTGGACGCCCTCGCCGATGCTTTTGCCGGAGGCGCCGCCGGGCAAGCCGCGCCGGCCAGCGGCAGCCGCGCGCTGGACAGTCATGCCTGGTTGCAGCCGATGCTCGGCGCCGGCCTGCGCGTACCCACCCTGGTCTATCTGGCCGATGATGGTGTCCGCATCCAGGCCGGCCTGCGTGCTGGCGCCGCCGACCTGCCGGCTCCGACCCAGGTCGCCGACCGACCGGACCGCGCCCAGCACCGGCCCGCCATCCACCGCCTGCTGGCCCGGCCATTGCCGGATTGGCAGCCGGCGCCCGCCGGACCCTACATCCGCTTCCACGCCGAGCCGGCGCCCGTGCATGCGCTGCCCAGCCGGGACTCGCTGCAAGTCGGCGAGCTGCCGCACCTGGGCAGCTATGCCACCGTGCTCGGACTGGTCGGGGACGACTGGATCGAGGTCGCCGGCCTGCGTGTCGCCGACCGCGGCGGCCGCACCCTGTCGGCCTACATCCATGCTCCCGAAGCGGTGGCGCTGATGCGCCTGTCGTTCGAACTGCTGCCGGCCGAGGGCGTGGTCGTGGCCGGGGAGTCACCGCGGCCGATGCACAGCCATCCCAGCCTGCAGGCACCGGTGCTGCGCTGGCTGGATCCGGGTTACCAGATGGACCGGGCCGGCGAAGTGCTGATCGACGGCCAGGCCTGGGACGCCGTGGTGTTGTTCACCGACGGCGGTCACGCCTACCTGCCGCGCTGAGCATCGCGCGTGCGCGTTGCCAGCCAGCGCGCACGGCCGACGAGCTGGCCGACTGGCGCGCGCGGGTCGCTCAGTCCAGCACGCGGATGCGGCTGATGCTGCTGGCCGACAGCACCACGCGCTGCTTGCGCAGGCCGCGTTCGTTCTCGATCCGCACCAGCGCGCCTTCCACGCCGAGCAAGGTGCCGATATAGGTGATCTGCTCCAGCGTCTGGATGCTCAGGCGGCGCCCGACCAGGCTGGGCAGTTCTTCCAGTTCGACCTCGTCGGCGGCGCTGGCTTCGGCGCGGATCTGCACCACCGGTTCGGCCTCCGACAGCGCCGGGCCGTTGGTGACCGCAGCGGCGTGGAAGCGGGCGCTGACCGGCACCGGCGGGTCCTGGTTGTAGCGCAGGCTGGCGCCGAGCATCGCCAACTGGTCCTCGGGCCGGTAATGGCGATAGTCGCGCAGCGCGATGGTCCGGCTGGGCATCAGGCTCAGTTCCAGTTGGCCGCCATTGCGGGCGAAGCGGTCGTAGACATTGACGACCGCCGGGTCGATGAACATGCCGAAGCTTTCCAGCTCATCGCGCACCGCACGCATGTGCTGGCCGTGGAAGCTGTCCATGTCCTGGCTGTTGCCGCGCGCGCAATAGGCATTGCGCTGGCCGATCATGCCGCGGTCCTCGAAGCGCAGGCGAACGTGCTCAAGCTGCTCGCTGGCACTGGCCAGGCCCAGCATTGAGGGCGCCACGTTGCCGTCCAGGCTCAGATCCAGCTCCAGCCGGGCGAGCGGATTCATGTCGTAGCTGAGCGCAAGCTGGTGGCTGTCGAAGCGGTCGCGGCGAAAGTGCAGATCGATGTCGACGGCCGCTTCCTGCCAGCCCAGTTCGGCGTAATCGACGCCGGAAAAGCGGCCACGCGGATTGCAGCCCATGGCTTCGAACGGCGCCAGATAACCCAGGCGCGAGGCCTGGTCACGCAACTGCTGTTCCATCTGCGCAGTCAGGCGCAGGCGCTGGATGCGCACGGCGCCCTCGTCGGGCCAGCGCCGGTCGCCGGTCATGAACAGCGAGAACAGATCCAGTGGACCGCCGGTGGCGATGCTGGCGCGCTCGGCATGCAGATGCTCGCCGGCGGCCATCATCGGCGAGCCCAGGCGGACATGGCGGATGCCGGCGTGGCCATTGAGCCAGGCGAAGCTGGAGCCGTATTCCAGTTCGACCATCGGCCGCGCCTGTTCGGCCAGGCCGGCGAACCAGCGCGAACCGGCATACCAGAGCGCGCCCTGCGCCAGTGCCAGCAACAAGGCGACGATGCCAACCAGTTTCACCAGTGTCCGCATGGACCGTCCTCCTCAGCCACCCGGAGCCCATTCCGGTCCGCAGACCCTACGGACAGCGGCCGCGGACTGCAAGCACCGGCGCCGGGCCGGTCGCTGCGCGGGACGGATCCGATTCCCGCTGGTCGCGTGCGTTGACCCGGTGTCAGCTCGAGTCGTTGCCGCTGGTTACAGTTGCGGCAGCCAGTCGGCCAGGTGCTGCAGCCGCGCCAGGGCGTCGTCGACGGCCAGAAGCTGCTGGCGTTGCGGCAGCGACAGCGGCAGGGTTTCGGCCAGGCGCCAGCCGACCCAGGCGGCATCATCGAAGGAGCGGTTGCTTTGCGGCAGTTCACCGAAGCGGTCGAGCAGGTTGTAAAGCAGATGCGCGAGCAGGCCGAACTGCGGCGGTACCGGCTGGTCGTTGCCATCCTCGGCCAGCCAGTGCACCTGGCCGACCAGCAGGCCGTCGGCCTCGGCCTGGTGATGCAGGATCTGGAAGCGGCGGCTGCCGCAGGCCTGGATGCCGAGCAAGCCACCGGGCAGGCCGTGGAAATCGGTGATCACGGCGCTGGTGCCAACCGCCTCGGGCGTGGCCGGCGCGCCTGATTCCGTGCCTTGGGCGATCAGCACCACGCCGAACGGGCGACCGCTGCCGGCGCAGTCGCGGATCAGGTCCAGGTAGCGGCGCTCGAACACCCGCAATTGCACCTTGCCGCCCGGAAACAACACCGAGTGCAGCGGAAACAGGGGCAGGCGGGTGGCCGGCGCCGGCGTGTTCATGGTGCCTGGCCGGGGTGGGCCGCTTCCGCTGACCGGGCTGGGGCGCGTTCGGCCAGTGCCGCGACAAAGCGCTTCTGGATGCCATCAAAGCCGCCGTTGGACATGAACACCACGATGTCGCCGGCGTGGACCTGGTCGAGCAGGCCGGCCAGCAGTTGTCCGGAATCGCCGAAGGTATGGGCACGACCGGTCAGCGCCGCCAGCACCGGTTCGGCCTGCCAGGGCAGTTCCGGCCGCGCCAGGAACAGCACCTGGTCGGCCAGCGCCAGCGCCGGCGCCAGTTGCCCGGCATGCACGCCCATGCGCATGGAATTGCTGCGCGGCTCAAGCACCACCACGATGCGGGCATCACCGGCGCGCGCGCGCAGCCCTTCCAGCGTGGTCGCGATCGCCGTGGGGTGATGGGCGAAATCGTCGTAGACCTCGATGCCGCCGGGACGGCCCAGGTGTTCCAGCCGCCGCCGGGGTGCCTTGAACGAAGCCAGCGCCGGCAGCAGCAGATCCGGATCGTCGACCCCGATCGCCGCCGCCGCCACCACCGCCGCCAGCGCGTTGAGCATGTTGTGCCGGCCCAGCAGTGACCAGCTCACCTGGCCGAAAAACTCGCCGCGGCGTTGGATCTGGAAGGTCGAGGCATCGGCGCGGGTGGCCACGGCACGCCAGTCGCCGGCGTCGGTGCCGAAGCTGTCCACCGGCGTCCAGCAGCCCATTTCCAGCACCTGCGCCAGGGCCGGATCATCGGCATTGACCACCAGCCGGCCGTTGCCGGGCACGGTGCGCACCAGATGATGGAACTGGCGCTGGATCGCCGCCAGGTCCGGATAGATGTCGGCGTGGTCGAATTCCAGGTTGTTCAGCACCGCCACCTGCGGCCGGTAGTGGACGAACTTGGCGCGCTTGTCGAAGAAGGCGGTGTCGTACTCGTCGGCCTCGACCACGAACGGCGCATCGGTGTGGCCCAGGCGGGCGCTGATGCCGAAGTTTTCCGGAATGCCGCCGATCAGGAACCCGGGCAGCCGGCCGGCGCCCTCCAGCAGCCAGGCCAGGATCGATGCGGTCGTGGTCTTGCCGTGGGTGCCGGCCACCGCCAGCGTCGGCCGGCCGTGCATGATCCGCTCGCCCAGCCATTGCGCGCCCGAGCCATAAGGCAGGCCGCGCGCCAGCACCGATTCCACCGCCGGGTTGCCGCGGCTCAGGGCATTGCCGATCAGCACCAGGCCAGTGTCGTCGGCGATGTCGGCGCCGTCATAACCTTCGTGAAGCTGCACCGCCAGGGCGGCGAGCTGGTCGCTCATCGGCGGGTAGACGCCGGCATCGGTGCCGGCGACGGTTGTGCCCAGTTCCCGGGCCAGGGCCGCAACCCCGGCCATGAAGGTGCCACCGATGCCCAGGATGTGCAGGCTCATGGCCCCGGACCCGTGCCGGCGCCAGTGGCATCACCGCCGGCGATGAAGGTCGCCAGCAATACCAGTTCGGTCAGGAACAGCGCCAGCACGATCAGGATGCCGACCGGCAGCGGCACCTCCAGGGCATTGCGCCAGATGTGGCCGGAAACGACCAGGCGCCAGCAGGCCAGGGCCATGATCACCAGCAACAGGGGCGCGGCGACCGGCAATGGCGCCGGTGCTGCCGGATCGACCGCGGGCAGCGGGCCAATCATGGCCGCGACCGGAAACGCCAGCAGCGCGAACACCACGGCGGTGCCGGCCAGCGCCAGCAGGGTCTGCCAGAACCGTTCCGGCTTGCCGCGAAACTGCAGCACCAGGCGCGTGGCAAGGACGGTGAACAGTAAAGATGCCAGCGCGGTCATCAGGTTCTGTCCGCTGGCGCCCAGTTGCGCGGCATTGGCCAGGCCCAGCCCCTGCGCCAGGGCCAGCAGCGCCAGCGCCAGGCCGGGTGCCACGGGAAGGTTCTGCGGCGCGCCCTTGAGCTGGCAGATGCGGACGATTTCGGAGACGGTGCGATTGATCATGGCCACTATTGTGCCTTAGCCGGAAGTCGCGCCGGCAAGGGCGCAGCGCCGCCGGTCAACCGTGGCTGCCGGGGGCAGGATCGCCTGTGGCAGGCCGCCAGCGATCACGTGGCCCGTGCGGCCAGCCCCGGCCCGGTAGCCGCTGACGATGTCACCGTTCGTGGCGTGCCGGTCGGTGACCGGCAACGCCAAACCGAGGCTGCGACAGTCAGCCGGCGCTGGCGGTGGTCGAGCCGATGGCGGCCAGCAGGCGCTCGCGCACCTGCTCGACACGGCCGGTGCCGTCCAGGGCGACCATCTGGCCGCGGCTGCGGTAGAAATCGGCGACCGGCGCGGTCTGTTCCTCGTAGACCTGCAGGCGGGCGCGGACCGTGTCGGGATTGTCGTCCTTTCGGCCTTCGGCACCGGCACGTCCGGCCAGGCGTTCGACCAGCAGATCCTGCGGCACTTCCAGCAGCAGGGCGACATCCAGCGGCTGTTCGATGCGCGCCAGCAGCGTGTCCAGGGCATTGGCCTGGGCCAGGTTGCGCGGATAGCCATCGAGGATGAAGCCGCCGGCGGCATCGGCCTGGGCAAAGCGCTCTTCGAGCAATTCCAGCATCAGATCGTCGGACACCAGTTGCCCGGCCTCCATCACCGCCTTGACCTTGAGCCCGAGCGGACTGCCGGCCTTGACCGCGGCGCGCAACAGGTCGCCGGTGGAGATATGAGCCAGGCCCAGGTGCTCCTTGAGCAGTCCCGCCTGGGTGCCCTTGCCGGACCCCGGTGGCCCGAACAGTACGATCCGCATGCGCTGTGTTTCCCGTGCGATGAGATGAGCAGGTCCGCAGGCCCGCGTAGAATGCGCAAAATCGCAGCATCGCCGAAGGCTGTCAACCTGAACCGGCCGGCGCTGGTCCGGTTCAAGCCGCGGTTTGATGCCTTTGCGGACGCGGTTGCCGCCGTGTTGTGACAACAACGGCCGTGGCTGGCGTCACTGGCGGCAGCCGGCCCGCGGTTGGCCGAGTGACTGCTGCCCGCCCCTTTCAACGATCTTGTCCCGAGCCTTGCCATGTCATCTGGAAACCTGCTCTACGCCCAGTCCGGCGGCGTCACCGCCGTTATCAACGCCACCGCGGGCGCGATCATCGAAGCGGCCCGCAAGCGCCGTCAGGTGGGCACGGTGCTGGCCGCGCGCAATGGCATCCTGGGCGCCCTGCGCGAGGAGCTGTACGACCTCAAGGGCGAAGACCTGCGCCAGATCCGGGCGCTGGCGCATACACCCGGCGGCGCCTTTGGCTCGTGCCGCTGGAAGCTGCCTGACATCGCCAAGGACCGGGCGCCCTACGAGCGCCTGATCGAGGTTCTGCGCGCCCACGACATCCGCTGGTTCCTCTACAACGGCGGCGGCGACAGTGCCGACACGGCGCTGAAGCTGAGCCGGATCGGCGCCGAGCTGGACTACCCGCTGGTCTGCGTGGCGGTGCCCAAGACCATCGACAACGACCTGCCGGTGACCGACTGCTCGCCCGGCTTCGGCTCGGCCGCGCGCTACACCGCGGTCTCGGTGCTGGAGGCCAGTCTGGATGTGGCCTCGATGGCCGAGACCTCGACCAAGGTGTTTGTATATGAGGCCATGGGTCGGCATGCCGGCTGGCTGGCAGCCTCGGCCGGCCTGGCCGCGCGCCGCCCGGGCGATGCGCCGCATGTGATCCTGTTGCCGGAAGTGCCTTTCGACCAGGCGCGCTTCCTGGACCGGGTCAAGGCCACGGTCGAGAAGATCGGCTGGTGCACGGTGGTCGTATCCGAGGGCGTGCGCGATGCCGATGGCCGCTTTCTGGCCGAAGCCGGCAAACGCGATGCCTTCGGTCATGCCCAGCTGGGTGGCGCAGCGCCGACCGTGGCTCGGCTGGTCACCGACAAGCTGGGTTACAAGCACCACTGGGCAGTGCCCGACTACCTGCAGCGCTCTGCCCGGCACATCGCCTCGGGCACCGATCTGGCCCACGCCCAGGCCGTCGGCAAGGCGGCCGTGGAGTACGCCCTGGCCGGGCAGAACGCGGTGATGCCGGCGATCAAGCGCCAGAGCGCCGCACCCTACCGCTGGGAGATCCGGCCGGCACCGCTGGAGCGCATCGCCAACCAGGAAAAAATGCTGCCGAAAAGTTTCATCAGCAAGGATGGCTTTGGCATCACCGCCGCCGCCCGGCGCTACCTGGCGCCGCTGATCCAGGGCGAGGCCAAGACCCCCTGGCGCGACGGTCTGCCGGTGGTCGCCGAGCTGAAACTGGCGCTGGCGGCCAGGAAACTGCCGCCCTGGCAGGGCGACGGCGGAGCCTGAGTTACCGCTTGCGTCCGCGCCGCCTGCGCGGCCCCGCCGTGAGATTATGGCCCGGCGGCGTGGCGTACCGTCAGCAGAACCCGGGCCATGGCCTCGGCATCCTCTTGGACGGGTTGCGACAACTGGTAGCGGGTCAGTTCTTGAAAGCCCATCGGATGTGGGCAACGGCTGTTGATGCAGATCATCGTCGCGAGCAGGGTGCCCGCTCCGCAGCCGCCGAACAGTCGACATCCGGCCAGCCTCGCCCCGGCCTGGACGGCGTCGTGGCTGATGTGGCGGGGAAGTCCGTTGTCGGGCAACGCCGCGCGCAGGGCACCCAGGCTGGATGATTCGCTGTACATCGCGAACAGTTCCAGCCACTCGAACATGCCGGTCGCGTTCCTGATCGAATCGCGGATGACGCCGTCCGGGTCGATGCCGGACTGCTCGGACCGCGCCGCATCCAGCAACGCCCGGGTGTCGGCCAGCGGGGCGCCGGGCTCATACATCTGGGCAGCCGGGTCGCCCAGCCGGGCCAGCCTGTCCGGATCGACGTCGAGCGAGAGTCTTCCGGTGCACAGGCGGTTCACCATCGCGCTCACCTGGGCCGCCTTCTGCAGCTCGCCGCCGGCCTGCCAGCGGCCGATCAAGTCCTGGACGGTCACCCGCTTTGGCAGTCGTTCGTCGTCGCACAGGTCCAGCGCCATCGCGGTGGCGTGAAACACTTCGGCATCGGCCAGGCCGCGCGCGTCGATCAGCCGCTGCAGCGCCGAGGTGGTGGTCACGCCGTGAGCGGGCGCGGTTTGGGACAGATCCGGCTCCCCACTACCGGCAGGCAAGGGCGCGGTGGTCGGTGTTCGGGCAGCGTTGGTCGCCATTGCCGGCGTTGACTCAACGGCGCCGGGTTCAGGGCTTGTTTCGGGCGTTGGCCGGGACAATACCAGGGCCAGCATGAGCACCGCGGCGGCGATCGCCGCCAGGATCAACCGCCGGCGGTTCACGACCACACTCCGGTTTCAGGGTAAAGGTCCGCTGCGCGATGGGCCATCGTCAGCTCTCCCGGTGGTAACCGACAACGCGCTCGACTTCGTTCTTCGAGCCCAGAATCACCGGTACCCGCTGGTGCAGGGCGGTGGGCTGGACATCGAGCATGCGCTGGTGACCGGTGCTGGCGGCGCCGCCGGCCTGCTCGACGATGAAGGCCATCGGGTTGGCCTCGTAGAGCAGGCGCAGCTTGCCGCCCTGGGCACGGCACTTGTCGTCCATCGGGTACATGAAGATGCCGCCGCGGGTCAGGATGCGGTGCACGTCGGCGACCATCGAGGCGACCCAGCGCATGTTGAAGTCGCGCCCGCGCGGGCCATCCTTGCCCGCCAGCATTTCATCGACATAGCGCCGCACCGGGGCCTCCCAGTAGCGGTGGTTGCTCATGTTGATGGCGAATTCGGAGGTGTCCTGGGGGATGAGGATGTCGCTGCGGGTGAGCACGAAGGCACCCACTTCCCGGTCCAGGGTGAACTGGTGCACGCCATCACCCAGGGTCAGCACCAGCACCGTGCTCGGGCCATAGACGGTGTAGCCGGCGGCGACCTGGCGGCTGCCCGGCTGCAGGAAACAGCCGGCGTCGGGCTCGGTCACGCCCTCGGGACATTCCAGCACCGAAAAGATGGTGCCGACCGAGACGTTGACGTCGATGTTGGAGCTGCCATCCAGCGGGTCGAACACCAGCAGGTAATTGCCCTTGGGATAGCGGTGCGGAATCGGATGCGGCTGGTCCATCTCCTCCGAAGCCAGGGCCGCCAGGTGGCCGCCCCATTCGTTGGCCTCGAGCAGGATTTCGTTGGACAGCACGTCCAGCTTCTTCTGCGCCTCGCCCTGGATGTTGGTCGAGCCGGCGTTGCCGAGCACGTTGCCCAGCGCGCCCTTGCCGGTGGCGATGGCGATGGACTTGCAGGCGCGTGCGACCACTTCAAGCAACAGCCGCAGATCGGCATTGATGTTGCCCTTCGTCCGGTGCGCTTCGATCAGGAACCGGCTCAACGACTGCGATGACATGTGCGGATCTCCCCGACGGTGCTGTGAAAAACGCCATTGTCGGCGGCCGCGCCGGCGAACGCCAATGACGCCGCATCCGGCAACCGCACGCTGGCGCTGCCGGCTCCGGCCCGGATCGCTGCCGATGGCCCGTTTCCGGCCGCCATCCCGACCTGCCAGCGAAGGCGCCGCCGGTCCGGTTCGCTGGCTGCCCGCGGCATCGCGCCAGCATGAACATAGTCTGACCCGGTATACTCGCAAGGCTTCATCCCACCTCTTTTTCTCCGATTTTTCCCTTCACCCCTACCGCAATCCAGGGAGCAGGCATGGAAGTCTTGAACGAATACGGCATCTGGCTGGCGCTGGCCTGTGCCGTGCTGGCGATTCTCTACGGTGTTTTCTCGGCTCAGTGGATCCTCAAGCAGCCGGCTGGCAATGAGCGCATGCAGCAGATCGCCGCCGCCATCCAGGAAGGCGCCAGCGCCTACCTGCGCCGCCAATACATGACCATCAGCGTGGTCGGCGTGGTCCTGTTCCTGGCCATCGGCCTGATTCCGGCCCTGGGCTGGCTGACCGCGTTCGGCTTCGCCATCGGCGCCATCCTGTCCGGCCTGGCCGGTTTCATCGGCATGTTCGTGTCGGTGCGCGCCAATGTCCGCACCACGCAGGCGGCCACCGTCGGCCTGAATCCGGCGCTGGCGGTGAGCTTCCGCGGCGGCGCCGTCACCGGCCTGCTGGTGGTCGGCCTGGGCCTGCTCGGCGTCGCCGGGTATTTCTGGTTCGTGATCGGCGCCGGTCGTGACGCAGCCGCGGTCGAAGCCGCCCTGCGGCCGATGATCGGCCTGGCCTTCGGTTCGTCGCTGATTTCGATCTTCGCCCGCCTGGGCGGCGGCATCTTCACCAAGGGTGCCGACGTCGGTGCCGACCTGGTCGGCAAGATCGAGGCCGGCATCCCCGAGGACGATCCGCGCAACCCGGCGGTGATCGCCGACAACGTCGGTGACAATGTCGGCGATTGCGCCGGCATGGCCGCCGACCTGTTCGAGACCTATGCCGTCACCATCATCGCCACCATGCTGGTCGCCGGCATCGCCTTCGCCACCTACGGCTGGGCCGGCGTGATCTTCCCGCTGGTACTGGGCGCGGCGGCGATCATCGCCTCGGTGATCGGCACCTTCTTCGTCAAGGTCCGGTCCGGCGGCAAGATCATGAACGCCCTGTACCGGGGCCTGGCTGTTTCCGGCGTGCTCGCCGCGATCGCCTTCTTCTTCATCGCCCGGGCCATGTTCCCGGTGGAACTGGCGATGCCGCTGTTCTATTGCGCCATCGTCGGCCTGCTGCTGACCGGTGCCCTGGTGGTGATCACCGAGTACTACACCGCCACCGAGTACAAGCCGGTGCGCGATGTCGCCCTGGCCTCGGAGACCGGCCACGGCACCAATGTCATCGCCGGACTGGCGGTGTCGATGAAGTCGACCGCCGCCCCGGTGATCGCCGTGGCCGCCTCGATCTGGGCCTGCTACGCCCTGGGCGGTCTGTATGGCCTGGCCATTGCCGCCACCGCGATGCTGTCGATGGCCGGCATGATCGTGGCCCTGGACGCCTATGGCCCGATCACCGACAACGCCGGCGGCATTGCCGAGATGAGCGGCCTGCCGGCCGACATCCGCGACACCACCGACGCCCTGGACGCGGTCGGCAACACCACCAAGGCGGTGACCAAGGGCTATGCCATCGGTTCGGCCGGCCTGGCAGCCCTGGTGCTGTTCGCCGACTACGCGCACCAGCTTTCGGTCTCGGGCGTGGTGGTCAACTTCTCGATCCAGAATCCCGACGTGATCATCGGCCTGTTGATCGGCGGCCTGATCCCGTACCTGTTCGGTGCCCTGGCGATGCAGGCCGTGGGCCGCGCCGCCGGTGAGGTGGTGACCGAAGTCCGGCGCCAGTTCCGCCAGATCAAGGGCATCATGGACGGTACCGGCAAGCCCCAGTACGACAAGGCGGTGGACATCCTGACCAAGTCGGCGATCAAGGAGATGATCATCCCCTCGCTGCTGCCGCTGGTGATCCCGGTCGTGGTCGGCCTGACCCTGGGTGCCGATGCCCTGGGCGGCCTGCTGATCGGCACCATCGTCACCGGCCTGTTCCTGGCCATTTCCATGTGCACCGGTGGCGGTGCCTGGGACAACGCCAAGAAGTACATCGAGGAAGGCCACCACGGCGGCAAGGGCAGCGAAGCGCACAAGGCCGCCATCACCGGCGACACCGTCGGCGATCCGTACAAGGACACCGCCGGCCCGGCGATCAACCCGCTGATCAAGGTCACCAATATCGTGGCCCTGCTACTGGTGCCGCTGCTGTAATCCACGCCTGGTCACCCGCAAAACAGACAGAAACCCCGGCTTCGGCCGGGGTTTTTTGCATTCTGGTTGCTGGCTGCGGGCGGGTGATCGGGCCCTGCAGGCTTGGCACTGGCTGCGATCAGCCGGAGTAGCCGCCGGCGGCCAGGAAGGCTTCTTCTTCGGCCGTGGAGATACGGCCCAACACCGGGTTTCGGTGCGGCAAGCGGCCAAAGCGCCGGATGATGTCGTGGTGGCCTCTGACCGGTTCCGACCCGGCTCAGACCGGCAGCAGCAGGCTGAAGCGGGCGCCGCCGCCGTCGGCATCGGTGGCTTCCAGGCGGCCGCCGTGCTCGGCGATGATGCGCCGGACGATGACCAGGCCCAGGCCCGAGCCGCGCGGCTTGTCGCTGCGGTAGGGCTCGGTGGCGGCCAGGTCGAAATCCGCCGGCAGGCCCTGGCCGTAATCGCGGATCTGGATCAGCGCGGTCTGCGCATCCGATTCGGGATCCAACTGCACCACAGCCGTGCCGACATCCAGGCGGATCAGGCCGCCGGCCTGGTCGCTGGCTTCGATGGCGTTCTTGATCAGGTTGTGCAGCACCTGGCGCAGCCGGTCGGGGTCGGCCTCGAGCAGGATTTCTTCGGCATGCAGGGCGCGCCGGATCTGCAAACGGCTGTCCTGCTGGTACAGCGCCAGGACATCGGCGACCAGGGCATTGAGGCCGATGCGCAGGCGCCGCGGCGGGCTCGGCCGGGCGTAATCGGCAAAGGCGTTGACCAGGTGCTTGAGCGCTTCGACCTGGCTGATGATGGTGCCGGTGGCGCGCTCCAGAATGTCGGAGTCATCGGCTGGCAGCCGGCCCAGGTAGCGTCGGCGCAGGCGCTCGGCAGCAAGCTGGATCGGTGTCAGCGGGTTCTTGATCTCGTGCGCGAGCCGGCGCGCGACTTCGGCCCAGGCGGCCTCGCGCTGGGCGCGGTTGAGCACGCTGGCGTCATCGAACACGATCAGGTGGCCGTGGCCGCCCTCGGGTTCCTGCAGCGGGCTGCCGCGCAGCAGCAGCAGGCGCAGTTGCTCGCCCTGTTGCAGGCGAACTTCCTCGTGCCAGGGCGCGCCGGCATGGCGCAGGTGGTCCTGGAGGCGGTCCAGGAACGGCGCCAGTTGCGGCTGCTGGATACGCAACTGGTCGACGTCGTGGCCGATCAGGTCAGCGGCCGCCACTTGCAGCAGGCTTTCGCTGCCCGGATTGGCCAGGCGCACCCGGCCGTGCCGGTCAAAGCCGATCACCGCGCTGGAGATGCGCGCCAGGACCGCATCCAGGTAGGCGCGCTGGCCTTCCAGCATGGCCTGGTTCTGGCGCACGCTGGCCTGGGCGCCGCGCAGCTCGCGGGTCATGTGGTTGAACGCCTGCACCAGGTCGCCCAGTTCATCATCGCCGGCTGCCAGGGTCGGCACCGGCTGGTAGCGGCCGCGGCCGATCTCGCCGGCGGCGGTGGCCAGGTGCACCAGCGGCAGCACCAGCCGGCGCGAGGCGCGCAGTGCCAGCAGCAGCGCCGCCAGCGCCACCAGCAGCAGCACCAGGCCCAGAATCAGGGTCATGCTCAGTTTCAGCCAGTCGCGCAGGTATTCAAGCTGCTGGTAGTTGACCACCGCGTTTTCGATGCGCTGGGCCAGCGGCGCGTAGCGGTCGGGCACCGGGAATACCGCCTGCAACAGCGGGCTGGCGCCCGGCAGCAGGCTCGCATCGATCCGCGCCAGGGCGCGCAACACCAGGCGCTCGTCGCGGGTCTCGGCCACGGCCAGCGCGCCGCTGGTGCCGGCCTGCAGGCGCAGTCGCTGGCGCTCGACCGGGGCTTCGGGACGCAGCCAGTCCGGGTCGGCGCTGGCGTTGGCCAGGCTGCTGCCATCGGCGGCGAACACGGTCAGTTGCAGGGCGCCCAATTCATCGATGGCGCCGTCGATCAGCGCCGGCCAGTTGTCGCGTTCGGCCACGGCCAGGCGTCGGGCCAGGCTGGCGATGGCCGCCTCGCTGTCCTGGACGCGTTCTTCCAGGTACAGCCGGCCAACCTCCAGGGCATCGTCCAGCGCCTGGCCAACCGGCGCGCTGAAGCGGCTGTCGACGGCGCCGAACAGGAAATTCAAACCGAAGCCGAACACCAGCAGTGCCGGCAGCAGGCTCAGGGCGGCGAACAGTACGAACAGGCGGACATTGAGCCTTGCGCCGGGCTGGCGCTGGCGCCAGGCCCGCAGCAGGCGATGGCACTGCAGGCCGATGACCAGGGCCAGGCTGGCGGCGAGCACGCCGGCCACGGCCAGCAGCGCCGGGTAGTAAGGCCCCAGGCGGGCGCGGCCGACGGTGGCGTCGTTGGCCAGATTCAGGCCGGCCACGGTCAGCGCGACCAGGGTCAGCGCGACCAGGCCGGCCGACAGCCAGCGGATCAGGCTTGCCCGGCGTGCCATCGGCCACTGTCCAGTTGCCAGTCGCGGTAGAACAGCGCCGGCAGCACCAGCGGTGCCGGCAGCCGGGCGGTGTCCAGGCGTACCCGAGCCTTGATCGAAGCCGGGAAGCTCGAGTCGGCCTCGGTCCCGGGGTCGCCGGCATTGCCGTTCGCGCCGCCGCTTGGTGACCGGTCTGCCAGATAGGCACGGCCGCGGTCGGTCGCCGATCCGGCCAGCTCCACCGGCCAGCGCTCCAGCGCCGTGAGCGCCGCCGCGCGGCTGTCGTAACTGCGCCGGTAGCCGGTGGCTGGCTCATGGATCTGGTAGCGCCGGCTGAGCGGCGCGAAGCGCAGTTCGCGCCAGTGGCTGTGCCGGGCGCTGCCCGAATCCAGGTCCAGGCGGAAGGTCAGCGGCACGCCGCTTTCCAGCGCCTGGCGCAGGGGCCGGGCCAGGCGGATCGCCAGCACCAGCTCGTGCTCGCCGGCCGGCGTCTGCTCCAGGCCGGCGATCGCCAGGCTGGAATCGCCGCTCCGCTGGGCTGCGCCGTTGGACTGGCAGCCGGCCAGCAGCGCCAGTGCCAGCAGCAGTGCCACCGGCAGCAGTCGGCGTAGGACGGGGTCAGCGTTTTTCCAGCACGCCATAGGCAAAGCCATCCATGTCGCGGGTGCCGGGCAGGATCTGCACGCCGGCCGGCAATGCCTGGGCGCCGGCAATGGTCACCGGCAGCAGGCGGGCGTCGTCGTGGCCGGCCAGGATGCGGGCGAGCACCGCCGAGCTTTCCGCCGGCAGCACCGAGCACACGGCATAGACCAGGCGGCCGCCCGATGCCAGCAACGGCCACAGGGCATCGAGCAGACGCTCCTGCTGCGCCACCAGTGCCGGGATGTCGCTGCCGCGCCGGTGCAGACGCACGTCCGGTTGTCGGCGGAGGATGCCGGTGGCCGAGCACGGCGCATCGACCAGGATGCGGTCGAAGTGCCGGCCATCCCACCACGTCGTCGGCTCGGTGGCATCGGCGACCATGGTGCTGGCCGGAAGCTGCAGCCGGTCCAGAGTCGACTGCAGCGTCTGCAGCCGCGCCGGCGTCAGGTCCAGGGCCAGCAGCTCGGCCAGGTCGGGGCACAGCTCAAGGATATGGGCGCTCTTGCCGCCGGGTGCGGCGCAGGCATCCAGTACGCGCTGGCCCGATTCGGGTGCCAGCAGGGCGGCGGCATATTGCGCGGCGCCGTCCTGGACGCTGGCCAGGCCCTGGGCAAAGCCGGGCAGTTGCGCCACCGGCACCGGTGTGGCCAGGCGCAGGGCTTGCGGCAGGTCGGGCTCGATGGTCGCCTGGATACCAGCGGCAAGAAGCTGTTGCCGATAGTTGTCGCGGCTGATCTGGCGGCTGTTGACGCGCAGCCACATTGGCGCTGGCTGGTTGCCGGCCTCGACAATCTGGCGCCAGTGATCGGGCCAGTCGGCGCGCAACTGCGCCAGCCACCAGGCCGGCAGGCCACTGGCCGCTTCCGGGTCCTTGTCCAGCAGCGCCAGGCGCTGTTCGCGCTCACGCAGCCAGCGGCGCAGGATGGCATTGCCCAGGCCGGCGTGGCCGGCAAAGCCCAGGCAGCGGATCGCGGCCACGGTTTCGTCGACGACCGCATGCGCCGGCATGTCCAGATCTTCGATCTGGGCCAACGCTGCGATCAGGGCCGCTTCCACTGGCCGCGCCCGTGCCGGCAACGGCCGGCTAAGCAAGGGCGCCAGCGCCGCCCGCCAGCGCAGGCTGCCGCGGATGGTCGCCAGCACGATGGTGTGCAGCAGGGCGCGGTCGCGTGGGTCCTTGATGCCTTGTTCGGCCGGCGCCAGGGCGGCTTTCAGCGAGCGCCCGGACAGGACCGCGGCCACGGTCCGCGCCGCCAGCAGCCGCACCGATGGCGCGTGGCTCATGCCGGCCGGGCCAGGTCCGGTCGTGCGTTGAGGTAATCGCCGGCGCTGATCCGGCCGCGGCCGGGGCGCTGGACGCCGAGCACGCGCAGCACGCCCTGGCCGCAGGCGATGTCGATGCCATCGCGGCTGGCGCGCAGGACGGTGCCGGGCAACTGTTCTTGGCTGCAGTCGGCGCCGTCGGCCAGAGGCTGCGCCTGCCAGATCCGCACCTGGTCGCCGGCGATCCCGGCCTCGGTGCCCGGCCAGGGCTCGAAGGCGCGCACGGTGCGCGCCAGAACTTCGGCCGGCTGGTTCCAGTCCAGCCGGGATTCGGCCTTGTTGAGCTTGTCGGCGTAGGTGACACCCGCTTCATGTTGCGGAACGGCCGGTGGCAGCACACCACCGGTGAGCAGATGCAGGCCTTCGGCGACCAGTTCGGCGCCCAGGGTGGCGAGGCGGTCGTGCAGGCTGGCGCCGGTGTCGGTATCGGTGATGTCGGTGCTTTCGCTGAGCAGCACCGGGCCGGTGTCCAGGCCGGCGGCCATCTGCATCAGGCAGACGCCGGTTTCCTCGTCACCGGCCAGGATCGCGCGCTGGATCGGTGCCGCACCGCGCCAGCGCGGCAGCAGCGAGGCATGCACGTTCCAGCAGCCATGGCGCGGGATGGCCAGCACCTTGCGCGGCAGGATCAGGCCGTAGGCGACGACGATCATCAGGTCCGGCGCCAGCGCCGCCAGTTCGGCCTGGACCGGGTCATCGCGCAGGCTTTCTGGCTGCCGCACGGGAATATCCGCGGCCAGCGCTGCCTGCTTGACCGGCGACGGCGCCGGCTTCCGGCCGCGGCCGGCGGGACGATCGGGTTGGGTATAGACGGCACACAGGCTGTGGCCGGAATCCAGCACCGCCGCCAGGCTGGGCACGGCAAAGTCCGGCGTGCCGGCAAAGACCAGCCGCAGGGGAGCGTCAGGCATCGGGGTCGGCGCCGGTCAGGCGGCGCTGCGCGCGCGTTCGCGTTGCGCCTTGAGCAGCCGCTTGCGTACCAGCTCGCGCTTCAGCGGCGACAGGTAATCGACGAACAGCTTGCCGTCCAGATGATCCAGCTCGTGCTGGATGCACACCGCCAGCAGGCCGTCGGCGTCCAGCTCGAATGGCTGGCCGTGGCGGTCCAGGGCCTTGACCGTGATGGTGTCGGCGCGCTCGACATCGGCGAAGATCTCCGGCACCGACAGGCAGCCTTCCTGGTAGGTCTGGCTACCCTGGCGGGCGGTGATTTCCGGATTGATCAGCACCAGCGGATCGTCCTTGTCCTCGCTGACATCGATCACCACCAGGCGCTGGTGGACATCGACCTGGGTCGCCGCCAGGCCGATGCCCGGCGCGGCGTACATGGTTTCCAGCATGTCGTCGATCAAGGTCCGGAGCTGATCGTTGATCTGCTCGGCCGCGATCGGCCGCGCCTTGGTGCGCAGGCGCGGGTCGGGAAATTCAAGGATGTTCAAGATTGCCATGTTGTTGTGCTCCTGCTGCCGATATGCCGGCGCCAGCGCTTGAAAACAAGGCCAGTTTACCCGACATGGGATGAATGACACGGCCGCTGGCGTGCCCGGCACGCCGGTCCGCGCGGCCCTTTCCACCTGAAGTGATTGCAGCAGCCAGCACCTTGACCACACCGACCACACCGCCGTCCGATCCCCGCCCCCTGCCGCCCGAGGCGCCGCTGCCCAGCGACTGCTGCGACAGTGGCTGCGACCCCTGCGTGCATGACAGTTACAGCGAGGAGCTGGCCTGGTACCGCGAGCAGCTCGCGCGTTGGCTGGAGCGCCATCCCGAAGCCGCGCAGACGCCGGATAACCGCACCGGTTGATGCCCTCCGGCGCGCCGGGTGCAGCCTTTAGCCGAGCAGGGTATTGAGCTCGAAGATCGGCAGCAGGATCGCCAGCACGATCATCAGCACCAGCACGCCGACCAGCAGAATCATGCCCGGGCCGAGCACGGCGACCAGGGTCGACAGCCGGCCTTCGAGCAGGGTGGTTTCGTGTTCGGCGGCCCGTTCCAGCATCGCCGGCAGGCGGCCGGCGCGTTCACCGTTGGCAATCAGGCGCAGGGTCACTGGCGGAAACAGACGGCTTTCGGCCAGGGACACGGCCAGTCCGGAACCTTCACGCACGCGTGCGCCGGCGCGCTCCAGGGCCTGACGCATCGGGCCCAGGCTGACCGTGCGCGTGGCCATGCGCAGGGCGTCGAGCATCGGCACGCCGCTGCCGACCAGCAGGCCCAGTGAGCGGGTGAAGCGCGAGGTATCCAGGGCTTGGCGCAACCGGCCCAGGATCGGCAGGCGCAGCAACAGTGCTTGCCAGCGCAGGCGCAGCGCCGGCCGGCGCAACAGGGCGCGCAGCGCGAACACAGCGGCGGCGATCAACACCAGCAGCCAGGGTCCCAAGGCCGGCAAGGCCGTCGATACCGCGATCAGGCTGCGCGTCAGCCAGGGCAGATCGTGGCCGAGCGTGTCGAACACCGAGGTCACCTGCGGCACGACGTAGAGCAACAGGCCGGTCACCACCAGCAGCGCGACCGCAGTCAGCAACAGCGGATAGAGCAGGGCCATCCAGATCCGTCGGCGCAAGGCCTCGCGGCCTTCGGCGTAATCGGCCAGCCGGGTCAGGACCGCGTCCAGATGGCCGGATTGCTCGGCGGCAGCGACGGCGGCGCGGAAGTATTCGGGGAAGCTGTCGGGCTGCTCGGACAGCGCCGCGGCCAGGCCGGCACCCTCACGCACGCGGGTGCGCAGACTGGCCAGAACAGTGCCCAGGCGATCGTCCTCGGCCTGTTCGCCGAGGGCGCCCAAGGCCTCGTCGATCGGCAGGCCGGCGGCGAGCAGGGTGGCCAGTTCCCGGGTCAGCAAGGTCAGTTGCGCCGCGCCCAGACCGCTGCGGAACAGGCCCAGGCCTTGGCGGCGCCGACCGGCCTGGACGGCATCGACCGCCAGCGGGCTCAGGCCGCGTTCGCGCAGCAGCGCCCGCGCGCCGCGCGCACTGTCGGCCTCGACGACGCCATTGCAGCGGCGCCCGGCGTCGTCCAGGGCTTGGTATTCAAAGGCCGGCATCGGGAATCTTCAAGTGCGGGCAGCTCGTTGTCGGCAGCGGAAAACCAGTGCGGGTTCGGAAGCGGCGCCAGGTGAACATCGGCACCGGCGATGCCTGCCGATGCTATCGGTTTTGTCTCGGCGACGCTCAAGCCGCATGCGCCCGTCGGTAACGGCCTGCGTTCAGGAGGCCACGGCCGCCGGCCAGAAAGCACGGATGGCGGCGACACCAAGCGCACCCAAGTCGCGGGCGCTGCCGATGTCGTCGCTGCCCAGGCCGCCCAGGGCATAGACCGGCAGGCGGCTGTCGGCGATCAGATCGGCCAGGCCGGGCCAGCCCAATGGCCTGGCATCGGGATGGCTGGCGGTGGCAGCCACTGGCGACACGGTGGCGAAATCGCAACCCAGGCGGGCCGCCATCGCCAGTTCTTCGGCGTTGTGGCAGGAAGCGGCCAGCCAGCCGCGCGCCTGTCGGCTGCGCGGCCAGGCCGGTACGGCGTCAGCGTCAGGCAGACCGAGCCGGCCATCGCTGGCGCGCGGCAACCAGGGCTCGTCGGCGGCGTCATGGTGGCCGCCAGCCCATTGCCGCAAGCGCGCCGAGGGCAGATGCAGGCCCAGACCAAGCCGGGCCGCCAGCGCCGGCTGGTCGTTGAGCAGCAGGTCGCCGCCACGTTCCTGGGCGAGATCGCCGGCCTGCTGCGCGAGCACGGTCAGTTCCTGGCTCGGCAGCTTCTTGCTGCGCAACTGCAGCAGATGGCCGGCGGCCAGCAGATGCTCGATGCCGGCCAGGAAACGGCGCCGATCAATGCCTGCCGGTTCCGGCGTGATCGCGTAGCTGGCCGGCAGCAACAGGGCGTTGGCCAGCGGCCGGTCGGCTTCAGCCAGTGGATGGTCATGGACTTGCCACGGCCACAGCCAGCGCCAGGCCTGACCGTCGTGGCCAGTGGGTTCACCGCGCCAGCGCGACACCTGCCAAGCTTCAAGACGGATGCTGATATCGGGGTAGTCGTGGCGGATGCTGCACAGGGGCTGGGCGTCCAGAACCTGGATGCCCAGTTCCTCGTGCAGTTCGCGGGCCAGCGCCTGGCGGCTGTCCTCACCGGGTTCGCGTTTGCCGCCGGGAAATTCCCACAAACCGGCCTGGGACCGGCCGGCCGGTCGCTGGCAGAGCAGGACCCGGCCCTGGCTATCGCGCAGGATGCCGGCAACCACCAGCAGCGGTGATCTGGTCACCGTTCGCGGGCCGGGTTGGCGCCGGGCCCGGCGTCGCCGCCCGGATCAGGCATCAGCGCCAGTGGCTGGACGGGCAGGGCCGGCGCGGCGATCAGCGCCGGCTCAGCCCAGCTTGCCGTGGCATTGCTTGTACTTCTTGCCCGAGCCGCAAGGGCACGGATCATTGCGGCCGACCTTGGGCTCCTCGCGGGTGACGGTGCCGACGTTGATGGTGCGCGTGGGTAGCACCGGTTCGGGACCGGCATCGCCGCCCAGGCTGCCGGCCTGTGCGTGCTGCATCTGCAGCGGTGCCTGTTGCTGGGCGGCACGCTGCTGGGCTTCCAGGGCGGCCACTTCCTCGTCGCTGCGGATGCGCACCCGGGCCAGCAGCGAGACGACCTCGCGCTTGATCCGCTCCAGCATGTCGGAGAACAGCTCGAACGCCTCGCGCTTGAACTCCTGCTTGGGCTGCTTCTGGGCGTAGCCGCGCAGATGGATGCCCTGGCGCAGGTAATCCATGTTGGCCAGGTGGTCCTTCCACTGCTGGTCGAGCACGCTGAGCATGATGTGCTTTTCCAGTTGCCGGCTGACCTCGCTGCCGATCATCGCTTCGCGCTCGCGGAAGTGGCGATCGAAGGCGTCCACCACCAGGTCCATGATACCCTCGGCGTCCATGTCCTCATCGGCGTCGAGCTGGGCCTGCAGGTCGATGCGGACGCCGAAATCGTTGTCCAGGATCTTCTCCAGGGTGGCCAGATCCCACTGCTCGGCAATGGAATTGTCGGGCACATGGTCGCGCACCAGATCAACCACGACATCGCTGCGGATGCCCTCGATCGCGCCCTGGACCGACTCGGCCTCCATCAGTTCATTGCGCTGCTCGTAGATCACCTTGCGCTGGTCGTTGGCGACATCGTCGAAATCCAGCAGGTGCTTGCGGATGTCGAAGTTGTGCGTTTCGACCTTGCGCTGGGCCTTCTCGATCTGGCGGCTGACCATCCGGTCCTGCAGCGCCTCGTCTTCCTTCATGCCGGCAAACTGCATCAGCCGGGCGACCCAGTCGGGGGCGAAGATGCGCATCAGCGAGTCTTCCAGCGACAGGTAGAAACGGCTGGAGCCGGGATCGCCCTGGCGGCCGGAACGGCCTCGCAACTGATTGTCGATGCGCCGGGATTCGTGGCGCTCGGTGCCGATGATGTGCAGGCCGCCGGCGGCCAGAACGGCATCGTGACGCTGACGCCAGTCATCGCGCACGGTCTGGATTTCGGCCTCGGAAGCATCCTCGGGCAACTGCGACAGCTCCACTTCCAGGTTGCCGCCCAGGACAATGTCGGTGCCGCGGCCGGCCATGTTGGTGGCGATGGTGACGGCGCCGGGCAGCCCGGCCTGGGCGACGATCACCGCCTCGCGCTCATGCTGCTTGGCATTGAGCACCTCGTGCGCCACGCCCTGCTTTTCCAGCAGGCCGGCCAGGTACTCGGACACTTCCACCGAGGTCGTGCCGACCAGCACCGGCTGGCCCTTCTCGCGACACTGCTTGATGTCCTCGCTGATTGCCTTGTACTTGGCTTCGCGCTTGAGGAACACCAGGTCGGCCTCGTCCTTGCGCACCATCGGCCGGTGGGTCGGAATCACCACCACTTCCAGGCTGTAGATCGACTGGAACTCGAACGCCTCGGTGTCGGCGGTACCGGTCATGCCCGCCAGCTTGTTGTACATCCGGAACAGGTTCTGGAAGGTGATCGAGGCCAGGGTCTGGTTCTCGCGCTGGATCGGTACGCCTTCCTTGGCCTCCACCGCCTGGTGCAGGCCATCGGACCAGCGCCGCCCGGCCAGGGTGCGGCCGGTGAATTCGTCGATGATGATGACCTCGCCGTCGCGTACCAGGTAATCGATATCGCGCTGGAACAGGGCATGGGCGCGCAGGGCGGCATTGAGGTGGTGCACGACCTGGATGTTGGCCGCGTCATACAGGCTGCTGCCTTCTTCCAGGATGCCGGCCTGGGCGAGCAGGCGCTCGGCGTGCTCCATGCCCGGCTCGGACAGATGCACCTGCTTGCCCTTCTCGTCGACCCAGTAGTCGCCCTGGGTGTCTTCCTTGTCCTGGCGCAGCAGTTTCGGCACCAGGCCATTGACCTTGATGTACATCTCGGGCGAATCATCGGCCGGCCCGGAGATGATCAGCGGCGTGCGCGCCTCGTCGATCAGGATCGAGTCGACCTCGTCGATGATGGCGTAGTTCAGTGGCCGCTGGTTCCGGTCTTCCTTGCGCAGCGCCATATTGTCGCGCAGGTAGTCGAAGCCGAATTCGTTGTTGGTGCCATAGGTGATGTCGGCCTCGTAGGCGGCGCGCTTCTCCTCGAATGGCATGCCCGGGTAGACCACGCCCACGCTCAGCCCCAGGAACTGGTAGACCTTGCCCATCCAGGCCGAGTCGCGCTTGGCCAGGTAATCGTTGACGGTGATCACATGCACGCCCTTGCCGGGTAGGGCATTGAGATACACCGGCAGGGTCGCCACCAGGGTCTTGCCCTCGCCGGTACGCATCTCGGCGATCTTGCCCTGGTGCAGCACCATGCCGCCGATCAACTGGACATCGTAGGGGCGCAGGCCCAGCGTGCGCCGGGCCGCCTCGCGGACTACGGCGAAGGCTTCGGGCAGCAGGCTGTCCAGGGATTTGCCCTGCGCCAGGCGCTGCCGGAATTCGTCGGTCTTGGCCCGCAGCGCATCGTCGTCGAGCGCCTGCAGTTCCGGTTCCATGGCATTGATGCGCTGGACGGTTTTGCCCAGTTGCTTGACCAGCCGCTCATTGCGGCTGCCGAACAGGCGGGTAAGAAGTTTATGGAGCATGGCAATCGGCAATCGCAGAAGGGCGGCGGGAGGACCGGCCGCGGCCGGTCAGGAAGCTGGCGGTCGTCAAGCGCACGCCAGATGCCAGAAACAGGCAAGGCCGCAAAGCGGCCCTGCGCGGCATCAATTTGGGGGCGATGCGGCCTGAATCAAGAGGCCGGACGCGCTGGTCTGTCGGCTCTGACGAAGGTCATCGGATTGACCGCTCGGGAATTGTGCCAGACCTCGAAGTGCAGGTGGACGCCGGTGGCGCGGCCGGTGGCGCCCATCTTGGCGATCTGCTGGCCGGTCTTCACCACCTCGCCAACCTCGACCAGGTTCTCGGTGTGATGGGCGTAGCGGGTGCGGTAACCGTTGCCATGGTCGATCTCGACCATGTTGCCGTAGCCGAAATGCCGGCCCGAAAAACTGACCACGCCATCGGCAACGGCGTAGATCGGATCGTTGCGGTTGCCGGTGAAATCCACGCCGGTATGCAGGTCGCGGCCGCCGGTGAACGGATCGGCGCGATAGCCGTAGTGCGAGGAGACATAGCCACGCTCGACCGGCAGGCCGGCCGGCATCAGGCCGCGCTCGATCTCGTCGCCGAGCAGGAAGCCCTCGATGATGGTCAGTTGCTCGGACTGGCGGGCAAACTGCTGTTCCAGATCGGTCAATGACTTGAGGAACTCGCCCGAATCAATCGGCGTGACCGGTCCCAGTGGCGCCGGACCGCCCAGGGCCGGAATCTCGCGGAAGCTGAATTCGCCTTCGTCGAGCTGGCCGGAGATGGTCAGGCGCTCACCCAGGGCGTTGAGGCGGGTGGCCTCGGCCTTGAGTTTGCCCAGGCGCAGGGCCAGGGCGTTGAGGTCGCGCTGCGAGGCTTCGCGAACATCGGCCAGGCCGGATTCGTAAATCGCCAATTCGGCACGCAACTGGGTGATTTCCGTTGCCGCGGCATTGCGCGAGGCGCCCAGCTCACGACCGCCCAGAAAGGCCACCGCAACCACGGAGGTCAACAGCACCAGGCTGCTGGCACACAGCCAACCCAGGCGGCGCGGGTTCAGCGACCAGCGCACCGGCGTCGACAGCCGGTCAGATAAGATAATCACATTCATGTCACTAGGCTTCCCTCATGATCAGGTCGCGTGTTCCAAAACATGCCAAACCGGTTGCCGAACTGGTCCAAACGGACGCACTGGGCAAACTGGCCGCGCATGCCGGCCGCCTGGCCGAACTGGACACGTGCCTGAATCGTGTTATGTCGCCAACACTCGCCGCCCAGGTGCGCTTGGCCAATATGCGCGACGGCAAGCTGGTTTTTCTGGCCTCGTCCCCGGCTTGGGCTACCCGGTTGCGCTATGCGCAAGTCGGTATCCTTGAAGCCGCGCAACAGCTTGGCCTCGAGGTACGGGAACTGCTGGTAAAAGTGGTGTCCGAACCGCCTGCCGCGGCCGATGAAGTCCGGCCGGCAGTGGCGCCCCTGTCAGAAACTGCTGCTAGGCATCTTGCCCTGGCGGCGCGTCTGCTCGAATGATCTGCTGCTAACTCTCCCCTTGCCTGCCCGGCCAGTCACGGCCGGATGAACTGCGGGTGTGCCCCCGCATCAATGTGCCAATACCGTCTGTGCGTCGGCAGCATACCCGGCCGGTGCCTGTTCGGTCTGGTCGAAGCTGACCGCTTCCCAGGCCTGGGCATCGGCGAGCACCGCGCGCACCAGCTTGTTGTTCAGCGCGTGCCCGGACTTGTAGCCGGAGAACGCGCCCAGGATGTTGCCGCCGATCAGGAACAGATCGCCGACCGCATCCAGGATCTTGTGGCGGACGAACTCGTCCTCGTAGCGCAGCCCTTCCTCGTTCAGTACCCGGTAGTCGTCGAGCACGATGGTGTTGTCCAGGCTGCCGCCCAGGGCCAGATTGCGGCTGCGCAGGGCCTCGACATCGCGCACGAAACCGAAGGTGCGCGCGCGGCTGACTTCCTTGATGAATGAGGTCTTGTTGAAGTCCATCACCGCGGCCGAGTGCGACCGGTCGATGGCCGGATGGTTGAAGTTGATCTCGAAGCCGACCTTGAAGCCGTCGTAGGGATCGAACTGGGCCCACTTGTCGCCTTCCTCGACGCGCACCGTCTGGCGGATGCGGAAGAAGCGCTTGGCTTTTTCCTGCTCCTGGATGCCGGCCGACTGCAGCAGGAAGACGAATGGCCCGGCCGAACCGTCCATGATCGGCACTTCCGGCGCGGACAGGTCGACATACAGGTTGTCGATGCCCAGCCCGGCCAGGGCCGAGCACAGGTGCTCGACGGTGGCGACGCGAACGCCGTCCTGGATCAGGGTGGTGGACAGGGTGGTCTCGCCAACCTTGTCGGCCAGCGCCGGGATGTCGACCGGCTCGGCCAGGTCGACGCGGCGGAAGATGATGCCGGTATCGACAGGCGCCGGGCGCAGGGTCATGTAGACCTTTTCGCCAGTATGGATACCCACGCCGGTGGCGCGGATGATGTTTTTGAGGGTGCGTTGCCGGAGCATGAAAAGGCGTTTTCCGGAGGGCCGTCTGGCGGCAAACGAGCCAGATGGTAGCACGCTGAACCCCGGGCGCAAGTAAAATAACCACAGCTTGTTGCGAAAATACGACAGTGCCGGCCGCCGGTTCGGTGGTGTCTTGTTCTGCCCGCGCCAGCCGTATCGGAGCCGGTGTCGCGCTGCTGCCTGGCTCAGCGCCAGCCCAACGTCATCGGATAGCGGCGGTCGCGGCCGAAGGCGCGCAGGCTGATCTTGGGCCCGGGTGGTGCCTGTCGGCGCTTGTACTCGGCGCGCCGGACCAGGCCGATGATGTGCTCGACCGTGGCCATCTCGAAGCCGGCGGCGACGATCTGCGCCGCCGACTGGCCCAGTTCGATATGCCGGTGCAGGATGGCATCGAGCTGTTCATAGGGCGGCAGCGAATCCTGGTCGAGCTGGCCTTCGCGCAGTTCGGCACTGGGCGGGCGGTCGATCACCGCCTGCGGAATCACCTCGCCATCGCCCTGCCGGTTGCGCCAGTGCGCGAGCCGGTAGATGAGCGTCTTCCAGCAATCCTTGATCGGCGCGTAGCCGCCGCACAGGTCGCCATAAAGCGTGGAATAGCCCACCGCCATCTCGCTCTTGTTGCCGGTGGCCAGCAGCAGGCCACCGAACTTGTTGGACAGCGCCATCAGCACCAGGCCGCGGCAGCGGGCCTGGATGTTCTCCTCGGTCAGGTCCGGCGCGCGGCCGGCAAAGGCCGGGGCGAGCATGTCCAGGAACGCGTGATGGGCCGGTTCGATGGCGATGGTGTCAAAGCGTGCGCCCAGCGTCTGCGCCTGTTGCCGCGCCAGGTCGTTGCTCAGCCCGGCGGTGTAGCGCGAAGGCATCGCCACCGCATGTACCCGCGCGCCGCCGACGGCATCGGCGGCCAGGGCCATCACGAAGGCCGAATCCATGCCGCCGGAGGCGCCCAGCAGCACCGAAGAAAATCCGTTCTTGGCCACGTAATCGGCCAGGCCGCGGACCAGTCCGGCCCAGAGCACCGCCTCGTGTTCCTGTTGCGCCGGCGGTTGCCAGTCCGGCGGCTGCCAGCGCCGGTTGTCGGCCTGGTAGTCGCACACCAGCAGGTCTTCGGTGAAGGCGCGCGCCGGGCCATGCTCGCGGCCATCGGCGTCGATCAGCAGCGAGCCGCCATCGAACACCAGCTCATCCTGGCCGCCGACACAATTGACATAGGCCATCGCGCAGCCATGGCCGGCGACGCGCTCGCGCAGCAGGTCGCGCCGGGCCAGGCTCTTGGCATCCTCGAACGGCGAGGCGTTGATCGACATGATCAGTTGCGCGCCGGCACCGGCCAGGCGCTGCACCGGCGCGCCGGCCCACACGTCCTCGCAGATCAGCACGCCCACGCGCAGGCCCTGCCAGTCGACCAGGCAGGCATCCTGGCCGCGATGGAACCAGCGCAGCTCGTCGAACACGCCGTAGTTGGGCAGCGCCTGCTTGCAGCCGGTGGCCAGGATCGCGCCATCGCGCAGCCAGCTCACCGCGTTGTACAGGTGGCCGTCCCGGCGCAGCGGGTGGCCGATGACCACGTCGATGCCGCGGATATCGGCGGCCAGTTCCGCCAGCGCGGCATCGCAGGCATCCAGGAAGGAATCGCGGAACAGCAAGTCCTCGGGTGGATAGCCGCACAGCGCCAGCTCGGGCAGCACCAGCAGGCCGGCGCCGTGCTGATCGCGGGCGCGCCGCGCCAGTTCCGCGATGCGCTGGGCATTGGCGCTGATCGCGCCGACCGGGAAATCGAACTGGGCCAGCGCGATGCGGTGGCTGCCGGGGGCGGTCTGGGCTTGGGATCGGCTCACCCGGCAATGATGCCCGAGCACGCCCGTGGCTGTCGCGCCGGTATGGCAGGCGGCTGCCGGCACCGGCGCACTGGTGCCATCGCGTTCAGGCCAGCGCCGCCAGCAGTTGCGGCAACACCTGGCCGGCAGCGCCGCGCAGTACCTGGTCCATGCGCGCGCTGAGTGCGGTTTCCTGCGGATTCACTTCCACGGTCCAGGCGCCCTGCTCGCGGGCCAGCAGCGGCAGGCTGGCGGCTGGGTGCACCAGCGCCGAGGTGCCGATGGCCAGGAACACATCGGCGCGGCCGGCGGCCTGGATCGCCTCGGCCAACGCCCGTTCCGGCAGTGATTCCCCGAACCAGACCACCGACGGGCGCAGCAGGCGGCCGCGGGCATCCCGCGGCGGCTGCTCGCCCGGCGGCTGCGGCCAGTCGGCGCTGTCATCGGCGCCGGGCTGCGCCAGGCCGAACGGATGCAGGCGATGGATGCTGCCATGCAGTTCGATGACCTCGCGGCTGCCGGCGCGCTGGTGCAGACCGTCGACGTTCTGGGTGACCAGGACCAGCTCGGGCACCCGCTCGGCCAGCTCGGCCAAGGCCCGGTGACCGGCATTGGGCTGCACCGAGAGCAGCTTTTCCCGGCGCCCGGCATACCAGCGCCAGACCAGGTCGGGATCGTGCTCGAATGCTTCCGGCGTGGCCAGGTTCTCGGCGCGATAACGGGCCCACAGGCCGGTCTGGGCCTGGCGGAAGGTCGGCACGCCGCTCTCGGCGGAAATGCCGGCGCCGGTCAGCACCACCACGGTGCGGACAGCGCGCAGGCGCTCGCGCCAGGTGGCCAGGTCGGCGGCGGACAGCTCGGCGCCGGGCGTGTGGTCGAAGGTCTGGGTCATGTCGTGATTCCTTTATGTAATGACGCGCCGTCGCCGGATCGAGGTCGCGCCGGCGCTCGGCCAGGCCAGGCAGGCGTATGCTGCGCTGGGGCCAGGGCGGCCTGCCATGTCAACACGAGGGAGTTCAACAATGCGTGCGACCATCCTGCTCTGCAGCCTGCTGCTGTTCGCCGTCACTGTGCCGGCGCCGGCGGCCGACCGGATCACCGGCCAGGTCTTTGCCACCCGCTCGGAAGTGATCGCGCCGTCGGTGATGGCCGCGACCTCGCACCCGCTGGCCACGCAGATCGCCCTGCAGATCATGAAGGCCGGCGGCAGCGCGGTCGATGCCGCGATCGCCGCCAATGCCGCCCTGGGACTGATGGAGCCGACCGGCAACGGCATCGGCGGCGACCTGTTCGCCATGGTCTGGGATCCGGCCAGCCAGCGCCTGCACGGCTACAACGGCTCGGGCCGGGCGCCGCAGTCGCTGAGCCTGGAATGGTTCCGGGACAACGGCTACGAACAGGTGCCGTCCTGGGGCCCGCTGCCGGTGACCGTGCCTGGCGCCGTCGACGGCTGGTTCGCCCTGCACGAGCGCTTCGGCAAGCTGCCGATGGCGCGGATCCTGGCACCGACCATCGACTACGCCCGTCGTGGCCATCCGGTGCACGAGGTGATTGCCCACTACTGGGCGCGCAGCGTGCCGAGGCTGTCGGAATATCCCGGCTTCGTCGAACAGTTCACCCTCGACGGCCGGGCCCCGGCCAAGGGCGAGATGTGGCGCAACCCGAACCTGGCCGATACTTTGGAAACCCTCGGCCGCGACGGCCGTGATGCCTTCTACAACGGTGCCATCGCCGACACCATCGGCCAGTTCATGGCCGCCCATGGCGGCTTCCTCAGCGCCGAAGACCTGGCCGCGCACCAGGGCGAGTGGGTCGAGCCGGTCAGCACCACCTATCGAGGCGTGCAGGTCTGGGAGCTGCCGCCCAATGGCCAGGGCATCGCCGCGCTGCAGATCCTCAATCTTCTGGAACCCTACGACCTGGCCGGCTACGGCTTTGGCAGCCCCGAGCATGTGCACCTGTTCGTCGAGGCCAAGAAGCTCGCCTTCGAGGACCGCGCGCGCTGGTACGCCGACCCGGATTTCGCGTCGGCACCGGTCGAGCGGCTGATCGGCAAGGACTACGCCCGCGAGCGCGGCCGTCTGATCGACATGGAGCGGGCCGCACGCAGCCTGGAGGCCGGCAACCCCGCCCTGCAGCAGGGCGACACCATCTACCTGACCACGGCCGATGCCAGCGGCATGATGGTCTCGCTGATCCAGTCCAATTACCGCGGCATGGGCTCGGGCATGGCGCCGCCGGGGCTGGGCTTCATCCTGCAGGACCGCGGCGAGCAGTTCGTGCTGGTCGAAGGCCATGCCAACAGTTGGGCGCCGGGCAAGCGGCCGTTCCACACCATCATCCCGGCTTTCGCCAGCCGCGACGGCAAGCCCTGGCTCAGCTTCGGCGTCATGGGTGGCGCCATGCAGCCGCAGGGCCATGCCCAGATCATCATCAACCTGGTCGACTTCGGCATGAACTTGCAGGAAGCAGGCGACGCGCCGCGCATCCACCATGACGGCTCCACCGAACCGGCCGGCCAGGCCCTGGTGATGAGCGATGGCGGCGTGCTGGAACTTGAAAGCGGCTTTCCCCAGGCCACCGTGCGCGCGTTGATGCGCAAGGGCCACCGGGTGAAATCGGCCGACGGTCCCTTCGGTGGCTACCAGGCCATCGCCCGCGACCATGTCAACGACGTGTGGATCGGTGCCAGCGAGAGCCGCAAGGACGGCCAGGCGGCCGGCTGGTGAGATGGAACGCCACCCCGCCCGGCAGTGACCTGACCGGCGCGGGTCTGGCAGGACAGCGGGGACAGCGCAAGCCTGGCCGAAACTTTCCTCCGGCGCATGCACCATGCCTGCGCCAGCCGCGACAGGCGCCTGAAGCTGGATCGCGGCGCCGGCAGCGGAACCGGTCCCGATACCCGTTCGCCCGGCCATTTGCGCGGAGTACAGGCGGCGGTGCGGGCGTGTTCGTCCCACATCCGCGGCATCCAGAAGGCGATCACGCCGACGATCCGGGTGATGGTTTCAGCCGGCGCGTCTTGCCAGGGGCGGTCCCCGGTGCGGAGGTCAGGCCGCGACTCCGGAAAAATGCGCCCGGACCGCGTGCGTGATCTGCACCGGCGACTGGAATCCCGGCAGCCGCGCGGCTTCCACCCCGTCGCGGAACAGCGACAGAGTCGGGGTCTGGCGCAGGCCAAGGCCACGGAAGAAGTCCTCGCCGACAATCTCCAGCTTCACCTTCAGCAGCGCCACGCCCCCGGCATCCGCGGTGGCGGCGAACTTGTGCAGCGACATCTCCAGCATCCTGCAGCCGGGGCAGTTGTCCTTGTAGTAGTCGACCAGCAGCCGCGGGTGGGCGGCGATGGCGGCGCGGCAGTCGTCAGCGGATGAGGCGTGCAGGGTCAGCATGGGGCGTGGCCTTGTCGATGGTGGTGTGGGTGGCGCCGGGGTCGCCGGCGATCGCCAGGACGTGGTCGGTCCAGCGCTCGATCTTCAGCGCGTCGCGCTGGCCGTGCGGCATCTGCTCGATCTCCAGGCGCGGGTAGCCGGTGTCGAAGAACGCGGCCATGCGCCGCACCGCGCCGCAGTAGTACTCCTCGCCCCACTGGGTCTCGCCGGTGCCAAACACCGCCAGCCGCGGCGGCTTGCCGACCGCTGCCACCAGCTCGGCGATGAAGCGCTTCATCTCCGGCGGGGTGCGGCCGGCGTTGTCGCTCCAGGCGCCGAGCAGGTAGAGGTCGTGGCGCGGATCATCGCCGGCCGCAGCCAGGCCCTGCATGAAGGTGTCGATCCAGGTGATCCGGTGGCCGAGCTGCTGGCAGCGCTCACGCACCTGGAAGGCCACCTCCCGGGTGTTGCCGCTCAATGAGGTATAGGCGATGAGGATGCGCATGGCAGGCATCAAAGATCGTCGAAGCCGTTGTCGACGTTGGTCTTCTTGTACGACGCGTTGCGCATCTCGAAGAAGTCGGTCTTGGTTTCGGTGAAGTTGTCGGCGTAGGCCTTGATCCAGGGCATCACGTTCTCGGTGGTGTCCGAATACAGCTTCTCGATGCCGAGCATCCCGGCCATCTTGTTGGCCCGGTACTTCACATAGCGGACCATCTCGTCCACGTCGATGCCGTCGATGCCGTCGAGCACCTCGCCGGTCCACTCCACCTCCAGCTCGATCGCGTGCTCGAAGGCCTTGTGCACGTACCCGGTCAGCTCGTCGGTCTGCAGCTCGGGGTTCTCGCCGACGATGGCGCGGATCACCTCGCTGATGAACTTGGTGTGGGCCAGCTCGTCGCGGTTGATGAAGCTGATGATCTTGCCGGTGCCGGTCATCCGGTTCTGGCGCACCAGGTTGTAGAAGTAGGCGAAGCCGGAATAGAAGTTGATGCCCTCCAGGATCGAGGACTGGATCAGCGAGCGCAGCAGGGTCTCGGCGGTCTTCTCGCGCATGAAATCGTCGTACGAGCCCATGATCGGCGCGTTGCGCTTGAGGATCGTGGGATGGGTGCGCGCGATCTCGAAGATCCGGTTCTGGTTCTGCAGGTCGGTGATCGAGGCCAGCACGTAGCTGTAGCTCTCGTTGTGGATCACCTCCTGCTGGCCGATGATCGCGGCGTTGGCGTGCGCGGCCGGGTCGGTGATGTACTCGGCCACGTTGTAGATGAAGCGCGTCTGCGGCGAGTCCAGCGTGGCCAGCAGGCCGATGATCGAATCGTAGGCGTTCTTCTCGCGCGCCGAGAGCTCGCCGTACTGCTTGGCGTCGCCCTTCATGTCGACCTCGTCCGGGATCCAGAAGTTGGTCGAGAGCTCCTTGTAGGCGCGGTAGAACGACGGGTACGGGATGTCATTCCAGTTCAGGATGCCGCTGGTGCGGCCGTTGATGATCCCGGTCGAGCGGTTGGGGTGGCGCGGCTCGAGGATCCGGATGCGGTCGAGCGGGGTGGCGGTGAGCGGTGCGGTGGCGGACATGGTGTTCTCTTGTTTTCGGCTGCGAGCGGCGGCGGAAACGTTCTGGAGGAAAGCCCCCCTGAGTCAGGGGGGCGCGCCGAAGGCGCGGGGGTCTGGGTGCTGGTGATGCAGGGTCCACGGTTCGCACCGCGAACCGTGGAAGCGACAGCGCGAATGCGCTTAGCTACTGCACCATTCGCATTCGCTGATGTCGATGTCGTTGGAACGGACGTAGTAGGTGGTCTTCAGGCCCTCGCGCCAGGCGGTCATGTGCAGCTCCAGCAGGGTGCTGGCGCGGATGGTGCTGGGCACGTAGTAGTTGAAGCTGATCGACTGGTCGATGTGGCGCTGGCGGCGGGCGTTCTGGCGCACGCTGGCGAACTGGTCGACCTTGTAGCCACCCTTCTCGTAGTACGGCCAGGTGTCCAGCGACAGCCCCGGCGCGGCTACCGGGCGCCGGTAGTCCTTCTTTTCCTCGTAGTAGAACGCCGAGTAGATCGGGTCGATCGAGGCGGTGGAGCCGGCGATCTGGGCGGTGGACATGTTCGGCGCCACCGCCATCAGCCAGCCGTTGCGCAGGCCATTGACGGCTACCTGGGCCGACAGGTCCAGCCACCGGGTGCTGTTGTAGCCGCGGTCGCGGAAATAGGCGCCGGTGTGCCAGTCGCTGCCGGCGAACACCGGGTAGCTGCCCTTCTCCTTCGCCAGCTCCATGCTCGCCTGCACGGTGAGGTAGTTGATGCGTTCGTACAGCGTGTCGCTGAAATCCTCGGCCTCGGGCGTGTTCCAGTGGATGCCCTTGAGCGCCAGCAGGTGGTGCCAGCCGAAGGTGCCCAGGCCGATGGCGCGGTACTTCCGGTTGGTAATGGTGGCCTGCGGCACCGGCAGCGCGTTGAGGTCGATCACGTTGTCGAGCATCCGCACCTGGATCGGGATCAGGCGTTCGAGCACGTCGGTGATCAGGTCGCCCTGGTCTTCCTGCGGCACGATCGCCCGGCCCAGGTTGATCGAGGACAGGTTGCAGACCACGAAGTCGCCGGCCTGCCGGGTGGTCACGATCTGGTTGCCGCTGATGATCTCCTGCATCAGCCGCGTGGGGCTCATGTTCTGCAGGATCTCGGTGCACAGGTTGGACGAGTACACCATGCCGGCGTGCTTGTTCGGGTTCTTCCGGTTCACCTCGTCGCGGTAGAACATGAACGGGTTGCCGGTCTCCAGCTGGCTGAGCATGATCCGCTTGAAGATGTCGATGGCCTTGACGGTTCTGCGGGAGATCCGCTCGTCGGCCACGACTTCTTCGTACTTGCGGCGGAAGCTGCCCTCGCCCTTCTTTTCGTCGAAGAAGTCCTGCAGGTACCAGCCCTTGATGCGATGCACCTCGTGCGGGTCGAACAGGTACCAGTCGCCGCGGCGCTCGACCGCCTCCATGAAGATGTCGGGGATGCACACGGACGTGAACACGTCGTGCGCGCGCAGGCGCTGGTCGCCGTTGTTCAGGCGCAGGTCGAGGAAGGCCTCGATGTCGCGGTGCCAGACGTCCAGGTACACGGCCACCGCGCCCTTGCGCTGGCCGAGCTGGTCCACCGAGACCGCGGTGTTGTTGAGCTGCTTGATCCACGGCACCACGCCGCCCGACGAGTTCGGCACGCCGCGGATCGCGGCGCCCGAGGCGCGCACGTAGCCCATGTAGGCGCCCACGCCGCCGCCGCCCTTGGACACCCGGGCGATGTCGGTGTTGGAGTCGTAGATGCCCTGCAGCGAGTCGTCGACCGTATCGATGAAGCAGCTTGAAAGCTGGCCGCCGATCTTGCCGGCGTTCTGCAGCGTCGGCGTGGCCACCGTCATGTACAGGTTCGACAGCGCCCAGTAGGCCTCGCCCACCAGCTGCATGCGGCGCTCGCGTCCGCCCTTGCCGGGGGTGAGCTCGTCCTGCATCAGGTACAGCGCGATCGTGAGCCAGCGCTCCTGGGGCAGCTCGTAGACCTCGCGTGAGACGTCGGTGGCCAGGTAGCGCGTGGCCAGCAGATACAGGCCGTTGTAGTTGAACAGCAGGTCGCGCGCCGGCTCGATCATCTTCCCCGCCTCCACCAGCTCCTCCTTGGAATAGGCGCGCAGGATGTCGTTGGAGTACACGTTGCGGTCGGCCAGGCTTTCCTGCAGGCCCACGTAGGAGCCGTACTTCTCGCCCACGTCATAGAAGCGGTTGCGGCTGGCGCGCTTGTACAGCCGGTGCAGGTAGATCCGCGCGGCGAACATCTCCCACTCCGGCGCGGCCACGTCCACCCGCGCCTCGGCCTCGCGGATCATGTGGTCGACCAGGTCATCGGCGTTCACCGCCTGCTTGCGCTCGACGAAGCCGAACACGCTGGCCTTGTAGTCGGCGATGTCCAGCTGCGAGAACTCGGCGTGGACGCGGTCGATGGCGCGCTCCAGGCGCGCGCGTTCGTAGGGGATCCGGCGGTTGCCGGCCTCCTTGGTGATCCAGGTGGCGACGTCGGCGTCGTCGGTTGAAACGCGGGGGGCGGTGGGCATGGCTTCGGCGGTGCGTGGCGAGGGAACGGCTTCCCCGGGGTCGGGGGAGGCGGGCCGGGGGGAGCGGGGCGCAGGCGCAGCGGATGAGGCGGCTGGGGCAGGCGCGGCGGTCTGGTCCGGCGTCCGGGTCTGCCGCGCGTCCGGCGCGGTGGCGGTGGTGTCGTTGCTGCTCATGGGTTCCTCCCGGATCGGTTGTGCACGTCCGCCCGTCCCCGGCAGGCGGTCGAGGGCACGGGCGCGCGGCGACGCGGGCGTCGTCGCGGCCTCGCCCCCTCGGGCGGGCGGAGTCGTCACAGGATGGGAAAGCGGCGTCGCAGGGACGGCGACGGACTCCGGCAGCGGAGGCGTCGCGCGCGTGCTTCGCCAGCCATCTCCCCCCGGAGATTCCGCAGCCGGCACCGCGCGGCGTGCTTGCGCGCGGCTGTCGGCAGGTCTTCGGGCTCATGGGCACGGAGGCATTCTTGCCTCCACCTTGTCCGCCGCTTCCCGGAACCGCGGGGTTCCAGTGCTTCGTGGCGGGGTCGTTCCCAGTTACCGCTGCGGGGCAGCGCCGGAATGGCCGATCCTGGACGGAGCGGCTTCACCGGCTTCCCTTTTCATCCGGCGGATAGCCACCGCCGGAACCGACAGGCACAACATATCGTGTTGAGCCGGATTGTCAACACCAGATATTGTGATTGCCTGGCCGCCACAGGCGGCCAGTGGTTTGGTCGAGCTGGAAAGCGGCTTTCCCCAGGCCACCGTGCGCGCGTTGATGCGCAAGGGCCACCGGGTGAAATCAGCCGACGGTCCCTTCGGCGGCTACCAGGCCATCGCCGCGACCATGCCAACGGCGTGTGGATCGGTGCCAGCGAGAGCCGCAAGGATGGCCAGGCGGTGGGCTGGTAAGCCTGCAGCCATTATTGGTCGGCAGGCCGCGGACCGGGCCGCCACCGGCTCTGTGCCGGCTACTGCCATGGCGCCCGATCGACCGCCGCTGCGCAGGGCACCTGCTAATGTTGATCCGTCGCCAATGCACAGTGGCGCACATTTTCTGGCAAGGCCCGCGCGTTTTTGCCCAGCGACGTTGTCCGTCACACCAGCCATGACATAAGGAGCACGCCCATGAATCCTGACCACCCGGTTTTCCCGTCCTTGCCGGTGCTGGCCGCGCTGCTGGCCCTGGTCCTGGCAACACTGCCGGCGGCTGCCGCCGACCCCCAGGCCGCGCCCGCGGCTGAGCCGACCACAGCCCAAATCGATCCCGCGATCCAGGCCCTGGCGATGGCCGAGGTCTGGCAGCGGGAGCTTGACCAGGCCTTGCGTGCCCACATTGATCAGCTGGCAATACGAGGTGACGCCCGCTCCCTGGCTGCGGCTGCGCTGCTGCTGTTGCCGGACCATGCCGATGGCGATGCCGATGCCGATGAAGCCTGGGAAGCCGTGATAGTGCAGCGCAGCGCCTGGCTGACAGCGGCATTGGCGGCTGACAGTGGCGATCCGGTGCTGTTGTGGCTGGGTGCCCGCGGCCTGCCGGGCAGCCCGGCCGAGCCGCAGCAGCGTGCAACGGCGCTGGATGAACTGGCGCGGTTCGATCCGGACAATGCCGCCATCTGGCTGGACCTGATGGCGCAAGCCCTTGCCGACGACCAACCGGCACGGGTTGATGAGTACCTGCAGAGGGCCGCCCAGGCATCGCGCTTTGATGCTTATGAGCTTGCGGTCGGCCAGTTGCTGCAAGACGCCCTGGCCGACTTCCAGGCACCGCCGATGCCCGAAGACGTCCGCCAGGTGGTGGCCGAACAGGCCGCGCCGGGCGAAGCCGGTGCCTGGCTTGATCACCCCGAGCACGCCCGGATTTTCTTTATTGCCAGCGTGCTGGGCATGAATGCGCCGTTGCCGTTCAATACCGGCTGCAAGCCGTCACTGGACAACGCGCTGATCGTCTCGCGGCGATCGGCCTGCCTGGCCATTGCCGGACGGGTGGCCGGTGACGCACGCTTTGTCGCTGCCCGCCAGGTGGCCCTGGCCATGCGCCTGCGTCTGGCAGGTGATCTGGCCGGGCCTGCGCAAGTGCAACGCTGGCGCGAGGATTACCGTGACGGTCTGTGGCAGGTCGAGCAGGTGCAGGCGGTGATGCAGGGTCGCGAGGGGAAGCGGCTGCCCGGCGACCATTCCCGCCACGCCATCGCCGAGGGTGAACACGCCGCCTGGCTGCATGCGCTGGCGGCCAATGGCATCCCGGCCACGGCTCCGGACGGCTGGCTGCCGGAGCAGGCATCGGCACGGCAGCTTCTGGGTGCCGATGACGGCGGCTGAGAACACCGGCTGGCGATGGCCCGTGGATACCGATGAGCAGCCGCCTCCGCAAGGCTTCCGGCCGTCGGCGGCAACGGCGCCGCGCTGACTGCTGACATGACAACGCCCCGGCATGAACCGGGGCGTTGTCGCATTACGGGGGTGGCCGTCGCCGGCTGCCGGGTGTTGCCAGCGATCAGCCGCGCAGCGCCCTGGCGTGATGGCCGATGTGCTCGCCGATGAAGCTGGCGATGAAGTAGTAGCTGTGGTCGTAGCCCGGCTGCATGCGCAGCTCCAGCGGGTGGCCGGCCGCTTCGGCCGCCTCACGCAGCAGTTGCGGCTTGAGTTGGCCTTCCAGGAATTCGTCGGCGTCGCCCTGGTCGATCAGCAGCGGCAATTTTTCCTGCGCCGACTTCAGCAGTTCCACCGTGTCGTACTGCTTCCAGGCCTGGCGGTCATCGCCCAGATAGGCGCTGAAGGCCTTCTCGCCCCAGGGCACCTGCGAGGGCGCCACGATCGGCGAGAACGCCGACACGCTGCGGTAGCGGCCCGGGTTGCGCAGGGCAATCATCAGCGCGCCGTGGCCGCCCATCGAGTGGCCGCTGATCGCGCGGCGGTTGTTGACCGGGAAGTTTGCTTCCACCCAGGCCGGCAGCTCGCGCACGATGTAGTCGTACATGCGGTAGTGCTTGGACCAGGGGTCCTGGCTGGCGTTGACGTAGAAGCCGGCGCCCTGGCCCAGGTCGTAGGCGTCGTCGTTGGCGATGTCCTCGCCACGCGGGCTGGTATCCGGGGCGACGACGATCACGCCGTGCTCGGCGGCATAGCGCTGCGCGCCGGCCTTGGTGATGAAGTTCTGCTCATTGCAGGTCAGCCCGCTGAGCCAGTACAGCACCGGGCAGGGACCGTCGGCGGCCTGCGGCGGCAGGTACACGCCCACGGTCATGTCGCAGCCCAGCACCTGGGAGCGGTGGCGGTGGACATCCTGCCAGCCGCCGAAGCAGGCGCGGTGTTCAAGTCGTTCGGTCGTGCTCATGGTTGTTTTCTCCTTGGGCGTTGTCCGCAGTTGGCGTTGGCGCAGGTTGGCGTTGCGCAGGTCCCGCGCAGTGCCGGAAGGTGCCCGTCGTGCCAGCGGGAGCGCGTGCGGATGGTGCCGTTGCCGGCCAGCCGTCCCTTGCCGGGGTGGCGCACGTCAGCAGTCAATGGTTCAGCAGTTTCAGTATCGGATGTCAGTACCTGATGACGGTGCGGATCGACTCGCCCTTCTCCATCAGTTCGAAGGCCTCGTTGATGCGCTCCAGCGGCAGGGTGTGGGTGACGAAGGGCGCGAGCTTGATCTCACCCTTCATCGCGTCCTCGACCATGCCCGGGAGCTGGGTGCGGCCCTTGACGCCGCCGAACGCGGTGCCCAGCCACTTGCGGCCGGTGACCAGCTGGAACGGGCGGGTGCTGATCTCCTTGCCCGCGCCGGCCACGCCGATGATCACGCTCTGGCCCCAGCCGCGGTGCGCGCACTCCAGCGCTGCGCGCATCACCTCGACGTTGCCGATGCACTCGAAGCTGTGGTCCACGCCCCACTCGGTCATCTCCACGATCACCTGCTGGATCGGCGCCTCAAAGTCCTTGGGATCCACGCACTCGGTGGCGCCCATCTGCCTGGCCAGCTCGAACTTGGCCGGGTTGGTGTCGATCGCAATGATCCGCCCGGCCTTCGCCTGCACCGCGCCCTGGATCACCGCAAGACCAATCGCGCCCAGGCCGAACACGGCCACCGTGTCGCCTTCCTGCACCTTGGCGGTGTTGTGCACCGCGCCGATGCCCGTGGTCACGCCGCAGCCGAGCAGGCAGGTGTGCTCCGGGTTGGCTTCCGGGTTGACCTTGGCCAGCGAGACCTCGGCCACCACGGTGTGCTCGGCGAAGGTCGAGCAGCCCATGTAGTGGTAGACCGGCTTGCCGTTGTAGCTGAAACGGGTGGTGCCGTCGGGCATCACGCCCTTGCCCTGGGTGGCGCGCACCGACACGCACAGGTTGGTCTTGCCGCTCTTGCAGAACAGGCACTCGCCGCACTCGGCGGTGTACAGCGGGATCACGTGGTCACCCGGCTTGACGCTGGTCACGCCCTCGCCGACTTCCACCACGATGCCAGCGCCCTCATGGCCCAGCACGGCGGGAAACACGCCCTCCGGGTCATCGCCGGACAGGGTGAAGGCATCGGTATGGCACAGCGCGGTGTGGGTGATCTTCACCAGCACCTCGCCCTGCTTCGGGCCTTCCAGGTCGAGCTCGACGATCTCGAGCGGCTTGCCGGCTTCAAAGGCAACGGCGGCACGGGTTTTCATGGCGATACTCCTGCAATGAACGATATGTGGGGAAGCGGCCCTGGGCCGCGGATCGACTGCTTACTTGAGGTAGGAACGGATCAGCCCGGTCATCTCGGCAACGCGGGCGTCGCGCTCGGGCTGGTCCATCGCGGGCTGCCCGAACTGTTCGCGCAGGTGCGATTCAAGCACCTCGCTCATCAGTCCATTGACCGCACCGCGGATGGCGGCGATCTGCTGCAGCACCGGCGCGCAGTCCGCGCCCGCCTCCAGCGCGCGCTCCAGTCCTTCGCACTGGCCGCGGATGCGGCGGATGCGGGCGAGGACCTTCTTTTTTTCCTCGGGGGAGTGGGGCATTGGCGCTGGCCGGAACTATAGTGGGGGATAGTATACGCGATCAGTCCGGCGCGGCCCCTTTCCGGCGCCGTTCGTCTCCCGCCAGCGACTCGAAGCCGGCCACGATGTCCAGCAGTTCCTCCTGGATCGCCTGCTGGCGGCCCTGGTGGTAGGACAGTCCGAGCTCGGCCAGGTGCGCTTCGATGTTGCGCTCCGCCGCCTGCATCGAGGCCAGCCGGCTCGCGTTCTCGCTCGCCAGCGACGCGGCGAACGCGCGGTACAGGCTGACGAACAGGTGCTGGCGCACCAGCGAGGAGAACAGCGCGCGCCAGTCCATGGTGAACATGGGCACGGTGCGCGAATCCCAGGGCCTGGCGGCCAGGCCTTCCAGCCAGGCGCGGTCGAGCGGCAGCAGCTGCGTGGCCGCCGGGCCGCCGTCCGGCAGGTGGTGGACCATGAGGAAACGGTCGATCCCTTCGCGGAACCGCAGCGCCTCCACTTCCAGCAGCACCGCGTTGACCGACTGGGAGATGCCGGCCACCGCGCCCGGGGTCCGGAACGTCGCGCTCACCCGGCAGCCGCCGTCCTGCAGCCGGCCGACGACGCGCGCGCCGACGGTCAGCACCTCGGCCTCTCCCGGTCCACCAGGGAGCGCCGCGATCCGCTCCAGCGCATGGCCTGCCACGCGCTCGTTGAACGAGCCGCACATGCCCTGGTCCGAGCCGAACACGATCACCCCCCAGCGCGGGCTTTCGCCCTCCACGGCCGCGGTGGCCTCCGGGTGGTCCCGGAGCACCACCTGCAGGCCGGCCTCGATGGTGCCGGCATAGCGCGCCAGCGACTCCACCGCGGCCTCGTACTGGCGCACGCTGGCGGCCGAGAGCGCCTTCATCACCCGCACCACCGAGTGCAGGTCCTCGGCGGTGGAGATCCGCCGGCGCATCGACTCGATCGTGCTCATGCGCCTTCCGGCCCGATGTCCTCCACCGCCCCGCCGATCACCCGCAGCAGCGCCGCACGGTCCTCGTCGGAGAGCTTCTCGCCGCCGGCCATCCTGGCGCAGGCCTCCGGCAGCTGCCGGGTGACGGCGTCACGGATGGCACGCTCGGCTTCGGCCACGCGCGCGGTCGGCACCGCGTTGAGCAGGCCTTCGCCGGCGGCCAGCAGCACCGCCACCTGTTCGGGCACCGGCAGCGGCCGGTATTGCGGCTGCTTGAACACCTCGCGCACCCGGCGGCCGCGCTCCAGCGTGGCCAGCGAGGCGTCGTCGAGCCGGGTGCCGAACCTGGCGAACACCTCCAGCTCCTCGAATTGCGCGTACGACAGGCGCAGCGCGCCGGCAACCGCGCGGTAGCAGGGCAGCTGCGCCTTGCCGCCGACCCGCGACACCGACCGGCCCACGTCCACCGCCGGCAGCACGCCCTTGCGGAACTGCTGCGGCGACAGCACGATCTGGCCGTCGGTGATCGAGATCAGGTTGGTAGGGATGTAGGCGGAGATGTTCTGCGACTGGGTCTCGGCGATCGGAAGCGCGGTCAGCGAGCCGCCGCCGTACGCGGCGCGCAGCTGGGTCGCGCGCTCGAGCAGGCGCGAGTGCACGTAGAAGATGTCGCCGGGATAGGCCTCCCGGCCCGGCGGCCGGCGCATCAGCAGGGACAGTTCGCGATAGGCACGGGCGTGGCGGGTCAGGTCGTCGTAGACGATCAGCACGTCGCGCCCCTGCTCCATGAAGTATTCGGCCATGGTGGTCGCGGCGTAGGGCGCGGTGTACTGCACCCCGGGCGCGTCGTCGCCGGAGGCGACCACGGCGATGGAATAGGCCATCGCATCGTGGCGCTGGAGCGAGGCGAGGAACTCGGCCACCGCGGCGCTGCGCTGGCCGATGCTGCAGTAGACGCACACCACGTTGCGGCCGCGCTGGTTGAGGATGGTGTCGAGCGCGATCGCGGTCTTGCCGGTCTGGCGGTCACCGAGGATCAGCTCGCGCTGCCCGCGTCCGATCGGCAGCAGCGAATCGATCACCTTCAGCCCGGTCTGCAGCGGCCGGTTGACGGGCGCGCGCTGCATGATCGGCGGCGCCGGCCGCTCCACCGGGCGCCGTTCGCGCGCGCGCAGCGGGCCGAGGCCGTCGAGAGGCTCGCCGAGCGCATCAACCACCCGGCCCAGCAGCGCCTCGCCCACCGGCACGTCGAGGATGCGTCCGGTGCGGTGGGCGAAGCCGCCGGCGGCCAGGCCGCGGTTCGTCCCCAGCAGGACAACGCCGACCTCGTCCGGATCGAGGTTGTAGGCCAGGCCCAGCAGGCCGTCCTGGAACGCCACCAGCTCCTCGGCCTGCACCCCGGGCAGGCCGCGCACCCGCGCGACTCCGGGGCCGACCGACGCGATGCGCCCCACCTCGCTGGTCGCAAGCCCCGCGTCGTGGGACGCCAGCGCCGTGCCCACCGCGTCCAGCGCCTCGGACGCGGCCCGGCGCAGCGGCCCGGGTGCGCGATCCGCGCCTTCCGGCTTACCCGGCCCCGGCATCGCCAGCGCTCCGTTCATCCAGCGCCCGGAGCACGTCGGCCTCCAGGCCCTCCAGGTACGCTTCCAGATTCCAGCCCACCCGGTGCGACTGGGCCCGCAGCTCCACGCCCAGGACAAGCTCGGGCGCGACGGCGAAGCGCACGCCGGCCTGGTCGCCGAGGTGCTGGCGCAGGACGCCTGCCATCTCCTTTTCCGACTCCGGACGCAGCGGGAAGGCGGTGCGCACCTCGACCCCTCCGTCGCCATCGCGGACCCCGGCGAGGATCGCCTCGCGCTGCTCGCCCTCCAGCGTCCCGATCCGATCCGAGAACACCTTCAGCACCTGCGCCTCCAGGTCGGCATCGGCCAGCTGCCTGAGCCCCTGGCCGGCCAGGGCAATGACGCCCGCGGCGGCGCGCGCGCGGAACTCACCGATGGCCTCTGCGCGCTCGCGCTGCAGCGACTCCAGCCACTTCTCCTGGCTCCGCCCGGCCTCCGCGCGCGCCTCCTCCAGCAGCCGGCGGCGCTCGGCCCCGGCCTCCTCGACGGCCTCCTCCAGCATCCGCCCGCGCTGCTCCTCCAGCTCCCGGCTCCTGGCCCTGAACTGCTCCGCCTCGCGCCCGGCCTCGACGCGCTCGCTGGCGGCCTGTTCCAGGTGCGCGGCGATGTCGGCCTCGCGCCGGTCCATGGCGTCGATGATCCGGCCGTACAGCAGGTGCCGGAGCAGCAGGACCAGGACCAGGAAATTGACGACCTGGGCGACCAGCGTGAACCAGTCAAGCGCCACCGTCAGCCTCCGGCCACGCCCAGGAAGTGGTTCCAGAACGGGTTGGCGAAGATCAGCACCATCGACACCACGAAGCAGTAGATCGCCGAGGACTCGATCATCGCCAGGCCGATGAACAGCGATCGCGAGATCACCGGGGCTGCGTCCGGCTGCTGGGCCAGCGCGCTCATTGCGCGCGAGACCGCCCAGCCTTCGCCAATGGCGGTGATCGGCGCACCAATCCCGACAGTGGCCCCGGCCATGATGATGGAGATCATGCCGATCAGTTCGATGCTATCCACGGTTCGCTTCTCCTGTTGCGTTGGGCGCCCCTGCCTGCGTCTGGTCGTGGGCGCGCGTGGCGGCGGCGATGAACACCAGCGCCAGGATTGAAAAGATGTAGGCCTGGATCACCCCGATCAGCAGCCCCAGCACGTTCATCAGGACCGGGAAGAACAGCGGCGCCAGGGCCAGTGCAATCGCCGCGATCATGGTGCCACTCATCATGTTGCCGAACAGCCGGATGGCCAGCGCGATGGTCCGGGTCACCTCCCCGAGGAGGTTGAAGGGCAGCATGAAGGGGCTTGGCTGCAGGTAGGTCCTGAAGTACGCCCCTGCCCCATGGGTGGCAATGCCGAACGCCGGCACCGCCACGAACACGCACAGGGCCAGCGCGCTGGTGGTCGAAAGCGAGCCGGTCGGCGGATGAAAGCCCGGCACCACCGAAAGCACGTTGCTGGTCACGATGAACAGGAACAGCGTGCCGACGAAGGGCAGGTAGCGGTCGGGCGCCTCGTCCACCACTTCGCGGATCTGGGCGCGGATGGCATTGACCACGATCTCCAGCAGCAGCTGGCCGCGCGCGACCCGGGCGCCGGTCGTGAGCTTGCGGGTCACCAGCCACGACCCCAGCACCAGGATCGCCATCACCACCCATGTGAACACCAGGGTCGCCGAAATCGCGTACGGACCCAGTTGCCAGTAGACGATCGCGTCCGGGGTGATGGTCACGGCGCCGCGCCCTCCCCGCCGCCCACCTGCGCCGCGCCGTCCGGCCGCAGCCGCGACACCATCACCTGGCGCACGATGACGAAGCCCGCCAGGCACGCCAGCATGCGCTGCCAGCTGCCGTCCATGACCAGGTACATGCCCGCCACCACCAGCGCGGTACGGCCGATGAAGCTGGCCGCGAACAGCAGCACCGGCCGGCGCGTGGTGGTGACCCCGCGCACCGTCAGCCACAGCCCGCCGAAGTACACCAGGCCCAGCACCAGCCCGGCCACCAGCGACAGCACGATGGGGATCCATCCGCTCACGGATCGGCTCCCCGTTCGTCTTCCTCGATCGCGCGCGACTCCAGGCTCACCCAGTACCAGGCGTTCAGGCACCCGAGCGCGACCCCGCCCAGCAGCAACGCCAGGGTCCAGGAGAACTCGCCCGGCCACGCGCGGTCCAGCCACAGCCCGGCCAGCGCGCCGATCACCGTCGGCACCGCCACCGACCAGCCAACGATGCCGGCGGCGCCCAGCCCGTGGAAGACGGTGCGGTCCCGGGCCTTGCGTGCCCGCAGCTTGCGCTGTTCCCTGGCGCCGATCTTTTCCTCCAGGCCGCGCTGTCGGGGCGACGGCAGGTTGTTTCCAGCCATGTCCTCAGCGCTCCAGTTCCAGCACCTGGTGCACCAGGCTGGCCTCGAGCCGGTCCAGCGCCAGGCGCGCCCGGTATTCCTCGTCGTCCTGCTCGCGCGACTGCGACTCAAGCGCCTGTTGCAGCTCGCCCAGCCCGCCTTCCAGCGCATTCCAGGCCGAGACGTCCACCTCCGCCCCGCGCTTGACCAGGGTGCCCTCGTCGACGGCGAGGAAGGTTTCCGCGCCATCCTCCAGGGTGAGCGCGAGGATCCCCGGCGCGAGCGCGGAGACGAAGTCGACGTGGCGCGGCAGCAGGCAGAACGAGCCGTTCGGCGCTTCGGCGATGATCTTTCCAGCCACGCAATCCAGCAGCACGCCCGAGGGCAGGATGACCCGGACCCGCATGCTCATGGCCGTTTCGCCTCGTCGACCGCGCCGATCATGTACAGCGCCTGCTCCGGATGGTCGGAGAACTCGTCGGCGAGGATCCGCTCGCAGCCCTCCAGGGTCTGCTCCAGCTCCACCATCTTCCCCTCCATGCCGGTGAACTGGCCGGTGGTGAAGAACGGCTGGGTCAGAAAGCGCTCCAGCCGCCGCGCCCGGTGCACCTTGCGCTGGTCCTCGCGCGAGAGCTCCTCCAGCCCGAGCATCGCGATCACGTCCTTGAGCTCGTCGTGGGTGGCCAGCGCCTCGCGCACCTGGCGCGCGACCTGGTAGTGGCGCTCGCCGACGATCGGCGGCGTCAGCATCTTGGACTCCGAGCGCAGCGGGTCGATCGCCGGGTAGAAGCCCTGGCTGGCGCGTTCGCGCGAGAGCACGATCAGCGCCGACAGGTGGCCGAAGGTGTGGGTGATGGCCGGGTCGGTGAAGTCGTCGGCCGGCACGTACACCGCCTGCACCGAAGTGATCGCGGCGTTCTTGGTGCTGGAGATCCGCTCCTCCAGCTCGGCCAGCTCGGTGCCCAGGGTGGGCTGGTAGCCCATGCGCGATGGCAGCCGGCCGAGCAGGCCCGAGACCTCCGAACCCGCCTGGATGAAGCGGAACACGTTGTCGATCAGCAGCAGCACGTCCTGGCGCGCGTCGTCGCGGAAGTACTCGGCCATGGTCAGGGCCGCGTGGCCGACCCGGAAGCGCGCACCGGGAGGCTCGTTCATCTGCCCGAACACCAGCACGGTGTTGTCGCGCACGCCGGCGTCCTCGACGTCGCGCACCAGCTCCTCGGCCTCGCGCGAGCGCTCGCCGATGCCGCAGAACACGGTCACGCCGCGGTGGCGGCCGGCGACGTTGTGGATCAGCTCGGTGATCAGCACCGTCTTGCCCACGCCGGCGCCCCCGAACAGCCCGGCCTTGCCACCGCGCTCGAGCGGGGTCAGCAGGTCGATCGCCTTGATCCCGGTGAGGAAGACCTCACCGGTCGCGCCCTGGTCGGCCAGCGCCACCGGCGGGCCGTACAGCGGCCGCCGGTCGCCGCCATCCAGGCTGTCGCCCTCGTCCAGCGCGCTCCCGAACACGTTGACCACCCGGCCGAGCATGCGCCCGCCCACCGGCACCCGCAGGCTGTGGCCAAGGTCGTAGATCGGCGAGCCCCGGGCCAGGCCCGCGGTCGGGTTCAGCGCCACCCCGCGCACGGTTTCCGGGTCGAGGTGGGCGACCACCTCGATGACCATGCCCCGGTCCGCGCCCGCGCGCAGCTCACGCTGGAACGCGGGCAGATGGCCCGGGAAACGCGCATCGACAACGCTGCCGCGCACTGACAGCACCGTGCCTTGATGAACCGCGTTGTCACCGTCCATTGCGCATACCTGAAGTGACAGTGCCGCAGCGGGCGGGTCATTACAAGCGCTGCCGCGAAGCCGCCGCCACCGCACGGCCGGCGTAGCGCCGTTCGCATCGTGGCCGCGGCGCTCCTGTCCGGATCACCGAGGAACAGGCGCATGGAGGCGCAAGCGCATAATGCATGCTGCCCGCCCACGACGAACCGGAGGTTTCCCCATGAAGATCGCAGTCACCGGCGCCACCGGCCAGCTTGGCCGCCTGATCATCCAACGCCTGCGCGGCAAGCTGCAGGACAGCGGCATCGTCGCCCTGGCCCGCGCGCGCGCGAAGGCCGCCGACCTGGGCGTGGAGGTGCGCGAGGCCGACTACGCGCGCCCGGATACCCTGGGGCCGGCCCTGACCGGCATCGACACCCTGATGCTGGTGTCCGGCAACGAGGTCGGCCAGCGCGCGCCGCAGCATCGCAACCTGATCACCGCCGCGCAGCAGGCCGGCGTGCGCCGCATCGTCTACACCAGCCTGCTGCGCGCCGACAGCTCGCCGCTGAGCCTGGCGCCCGAGCACGCCCAGACCGAGGCGATGCTGGCCGGCTCCGGGCTCGACTACACCGTGCTGCGCAACGGCTGGTACACCGAAAACTATCTCGCCGCCGCGCCAGCCGCGGTGGCCAACGGCCGGCTGGCCGGCAGCGCCGGGGAAGGCAGGATCTCATCGGCCACCCGCGCCGATTTCGCCGACGCCGCGGTGGCCGTGTTGACCGGCGAAGGCCACCACGGCAAGACCTACGAACTGGCCGGCGACAGCGCCTACACCCTGGCCGAACTGGCCGCGGAGATCTCGCGGCAGTCGGGCAAGGACGTTCCCTACGTCAACCTGCCCCCGGCCGAGTACGCCGCGGCGCTCATCGCCACCGGCCTGCCCGCGCAGTGGGCCGAGGCGCTGGCGGCGATGGACGTGGAGGCTTCCAGGGGTGCCCTGTTCCACGAGGGCCGCGAGCTGTCGCGGCTGATCGGCCGGCCGACGACATCGCTGGAGGACGCGGTGGCCGCGGCGCTCGCCTGAGCCCATGTACGACCTGCTCCTGCCCAAATTCATCCACACGCTGGAACTAGGCCCGCATGACGGCTGGCATTCCGGCCTGCCGCTGGACCGTTTGCCGGACGGGCCGATCCAGGCCCGCTGCGGGGCGGCATCGCCGCTGCTGCTGGTGCGCGCGCTGACGCCGCTGTTCCACTGCGATGTCATCGACTTCCTGCGCGCGCATGGGGCCGAGAACCTGCAAGCGGTGCCGGTGGCGCTGCACACGCCGGCCGGGGTGCTGCACGACTGGCAGGCGGTGAACGTGGTGGGCAGGATCCCGCTGGCCAGCTTCGTCCTTGATCTGCCGCCGGTGGAGACCATTCCGGAGCCGCGGCGCAGCGCGGCGCACGCGGCCATGGTGGAGGCCGCGCCGTTCCTCCGCATCCTGCGGCAGGCGCCGCCGCTGCCGCGCCCCACCGCGCCAATCGCGCGCCTGGCCGAAGGCAACCACCCGCTGCTGATCCGCAGCGACGTGATGGCGGCGCTGGATGCGCGCTTCAACCGGCCGGTCGACAGCAGGGTCGTGCACCAGGTGCGCTTCGACGACCTGCGCTTCAGCGGCTTCTGCACCGGCACCGGCTTCGGCGCGCTGCTGGCGCAATCCTGCCAGGCCCTGTTTCCCCGGTAGGCTGAGCGCCAGTCCCGAGTGGCCGCTCAGCTCCGGGCATGCCAGGGGTGGGTTCGGCGCCTGGGTGCCGCGGCCGCAGCGTCACGACGTCCGGGCGTCCGGGGTCCGGCGCCCGAAGCCTGGAATCTTTCCGGCCACGTGAGTTCAAACAAGCACATGGCACCACGCGACAAGGAATCCGATGATGTCCCACTACAGCGCACGCTATCTGGCCACCGAACCGGCCCGCGATGAGATCGACGCGATGCCGGGTCCGCTGCTACTGGAGTTCGGTGCGCCGTGGTGCGGCCACTGCCTGGCGGCGCAACCGGCACTGCAGGCGCTGCTGGCCCAATGCCGCAACCTGGCGACCCATATCAAGATCGAGGATGGTCGCGGCAAGCCGCTGGGGCGTTCGTTTGCGGTGAAGCTGTGGCCGACGCTGGTGTTGATGCGTTCGGGTCAGGAGTTGGTGCGGCTGGTGCGGCCCGTGTCCGACGCCGATCTGGCACCGCTGCGTGATGCGCTGGCACGGATCTGAACGTGGCTGGGGCGCGGTCACGGCGTCTGCGCCCCGCTGGTGCATCATGGTGATCTGTTCAACGCAGCCGCGACCACGCCTCAATCACCGGCCGATGCCGATGGAATCCGCCATGTCGACACCCTCCCCCAGGCTTGCGCTGGCGACCGCGCTGCCCATGGTCCTCGCCCTGGCGCTGGCAGTTTCCGGCTGCGCCACCACCCACCTGAAGCCGGCCATGACGGATGAAGGCGCCAGCATGCAGACCCCGGTACTGGATCGCTTCACAGCGCCCGCCGAAGGCATCCACGCCGGTGGCCGGATCAGTGCCGATGACGTGCCGGCGCTGCGCGCAGCGGGCATCCGTCACGTGATCGACCTGACCCCCGACGCCGAGACCCCCGGTTTCGACGAAGCGGGTGCCGTGCGCGAGGTCGGCATGGGCTACGACAACCTGCCCATCGCCGGCCCCGGTGACCTGGACCGCGCGGCCGTCGTCGCCTTCGACCGGATGCTGCAGGCCGCCGACGGGCCGACCCTGGTGCATTGCGCCAGCGGCAATCGCGTCGGTGCCCTGGCGGCGTTGCGCGCAGCCTGGCTGCAGGGTGTCGATGAGGACGAGGCCGTGGCGGAAGGGCGGCGCTGGGGATTAGGCGGGCTGGAAGGCGCGGTGCGCGAGCGCCTGGCGCACGAACGCTGCCTGGCCGATGCCCGCGACAGCGGCGCTGTGGCGCGCTGCCACGCCGAGGGCTGAGGGTGACTGCCTTGCTGCACAAGGTCGCAGCCATGGGCCTGGTCAAGGAAGAACCGGCCGTGAGCTGGAAGACCAGGGCCTGGGCCGGGTAGGGATCACACACGCGCACGCCCGATATCGTCAGCGCCAGTCTCGGCCAGGGACGGGCACCAGCGGCCGATGTCGGATGCGCCGCCAGCCCCGCCCACCGATGGCAGGCTGTTGCTCGCGATGGCATCCGGGCCGGGCTGGCAAGCTGGCGTGCGCGACCGGATCGAACGCAACAACCCGGTGCCTGAGCAGCGGAAGGATTGACTGCGCCGTGGCACCGGCAGCCGCGAGCTGATCGAGCGCCCTCGGCGGCGTCACTGCCTTGCGGCTCAACGTATGAGCCCAATGGATTCCGTCGTCGGCTCACTTGCCGCGCGGCCCGCCTGATCCCAGGCTGCTTCGGATTTCAACGGTATCGCTCGCGGTGGCCGCACCTGGTCAGGCTCGAACCGGTGCGCGTTGACGCGCGGCAAACCGGAGGGGTCCCAGACTGTCGCATCCCCTTTCGCCCGGAGTCGCCCCATGGCCAGTCCCCTGATGCCTGCCGCCTTCCTCGGCCATGGCAGCCCGATGAACGCATTGGAACGCAACCGCTACACCGAGGCATGGCGCACGTTCGGGGCCTCGGTGCCGCGGCCGCGCGCGATCCTGGTGGTGTCGGCGCACTGGTACGTCAACGTCACCGCGGTGACCGCGATGCCGCGCCCCAGGACCATCCACGACTTCTTCGGCTTCCCGCAGGCGCTGTTCGACGTGCAATACCCGGCGCCGGGCTTGCCCGAGCTGGCCGACGAAGTGGCCGAGGTCGCCAAACCCGACTTCGTCGGCGCCGACCCCGACGTGTGGGGGCTGGACCACGGCACCTGGTCGGTGCTGGTGCATGCCTTTCCGGATGCGGACATCCCGGTGGTGCAGTTGTCGATCAACGCCAGCAAGCCGGCGCAGTTCCACATCGAGCTCGGCGCCCGCCTGGCCGCGCTGCGCGAGCGCGGCATCCTGGTGCTGGGCAGCGGCAATGTCGTGCACAACCTGCGCGCGATTGACTGGAAGCAGCCCGATGCCGCGTTCGACTGGAACGATCGATTCGACGCCGCCGCCAAGCAGATGCTGGCCGAGCGCCCGGGTGATGCAGTCGCGCTGATGCGCCACGCCGACTTCGCCGCCGCTGCGCCCACCGACGAGCATTTCCTGCCGCTGCTGTATCTGGCCGGCATCGCGGCGGCCAGCGGCAAGGGCGCCGACGTGCTGGTTGAGGGTCCGGCCTATGGATCGCTGTCGATGACGTCCTACACGGTCGGCGCGAAGTGCCCGCCGGACAGTGCGATCACCGCGGGCGCGGCGCCACTGTCCGCCGACGTGCCGCCGGACCAGACCAACCTGTAGCGCGACGGTTTCGCCGCACGTTTCGGGCCTTGTCGGGACGACCAGGGCGCACAGGTGCTGGCGGTCGCGCTTGGACCTCTCGTCACGTCATCTTTCGCGCCGAAACCAGAATGGCAGCGCGCAATGCCAGACATCGGCCCTCGAAACATGTAAAGGTCCCTTGACAGCTCCCCGGCAACATGGAAAGCTCGCTTTACATCTTGCTCAGGAGAGTTTTCCATGACACGTCGAATGAATCCGGCCAAGCGCCGCTACACCCGTCGCCTGGCCGTCAGCATGGCCGGCTATGTGATCACCCTGTTTCTGGCCGTGACCCTGTTCGGGCGCGACGGCGGCGTCACCGGGCCGCTGGCCTGGCTGCTCGCCCTGTTGCCGGGCCTGTGCGTGGCCAGCGTGTTCTGGGCTTTCGGCCGGCTGCTGGTCGAGGAGACCGACGAGTACCAGCGCATGCTGCTGGTCAAACAATCGCTGGTCGCCACCGGCTTCACGCTGACCGTGGCCACCCTGTGGGGCTTTTTGGAAATGTTCGGCCTGGTGCCGCGCGTGGACGTGTTCTACCTGGTGGTGCTGTGGTACCTGGGCCTGGGCATCGGCGGCTGCTTCACTGGCTCGGCCGGCTCGTGCAGGGGTGAAGGCGACGCTGCATGATCAACCGCCTGAAGGTGCTCCGCGCCGAGCGCGGCTGGAGCCAGGCCGACCTGGCCGACCGGCTGGATATCTCGCGCCAGAGCGTCAACGCCATCGAGACCGGCCGCTACGACCCCAGCCTGCCGCTGGCCTTCCGCATCGCCGACCTGTTTGGCCAGCCGATCGAAGCCATCTTTGTTCGTTCCGGCAGGGAGAAGAACTCATGATCCACGCCGCCGGCAATGGTTGCGGAAAATCTCGAGCGCGGTAGTGCCAGCGTTGCCGAGCGACGCCGACCACGCCGCCGGTGCGAGATCCCAGGCGCTGCCTGCACAGCGAGCACCGGCCACGCCTGCAGCCGCGAAACAGTCCAACCGAAAGGCGGCGATGAGCCGGGAGCTGCACGGAAGATCAAGCTGGGCTCCCGGCCCGTCCGGCTCGCCCGGCCGGGCGTATCCGGCAATTGGACGGAGCGCCAACATACAATTGGACGGCCCCCGACTAGCAGATTGGACGGCCTTTCAGTGTACAATCGGACGCTCCTGATGCGCACGCTCGACCGGAGCCATGACAGCCGTATCACCCCCATATCACCGTCCATTGGCCGCCGCCGTGCGCACCGCCCTGGCCGACACCCCGGTCGTTTGCATCCTGGGCCCGCGCCAGGTCGGCAAGACCACCCTGGCCGGCCAGTTCGAACCGCATTACGGCTACATCAGCCTGGATGATCCGGCCAGTCTGGCTTTCGCCCTGGACGACCCCACCGGCTTCATCGCCGCCCTGCCTGATCCGGTAATCCTGGATGAAGTGCAGCGTGCGCCTGCCCTGCTGCGTGCGATCAAGCTGAGCGTGGACACCGACCGCCGCCCTGGCCGCTTCCTGCTCACCGGTTCGGCCAACCTGCTGATGTTGCCGTGGCTGGGTGATTCCCTGGCCGGGCGCATGGAAATCATCGACCTGCAACCGCTGACCGCGGCCGAGCAGGCGGGACAGCCTGGTGCCTTTCTCGCCCACCTGCTGGATGGCCGGTTGCAGCCCGCACTGGCCGCCACCGCAGCCCCGGACCTGGACACGCTCACGGCGCAGGTGATGGCGGGCGGCTTCCCGGAGGCCATTGCCCGCACCCCGCCGCGTGCGCGCGCCTGGCATCACAATTACCTGCGCAGCCTGGTCGAACGCGATGCCCAGGACATCGCCCGAATCAGGGATACCCGTGACCTGATGCGCCTGCTCACCCTGATGGCGCTGCGCACCGGGCAGATGCTCAACGTGGCCAGCGTGGCCAACGAACTGGGCATCCACAGGCAAACGGTGGAACACTACCTCGCCATTGGCGAACGCCTGTTCCTGCTGCGGCGGATCCAGCCCTGGCACAGCAACCGGGCCAAGCGCCTGATCAAGACGCCCAAGATCCATCTTGTGGACAGCGGCTTGTGTGCCGCACTGTCCGGCCTGAAGTTCGCCGATGCCGTTGTCCAGCGCGAACGTTTCGGCCATCTTCTGGAAAGCTTCGTGGTGCAGCAGTTGACGGCCCAGGCCGGCTGGACCGATCCGGCGCTGCATCTGTGGCACTACCGCGACAAGGACCAGGTGGAAGTGGATCTGGTGCTCACCCGCGGCCGCGAGGTCTGGGGCGTGGAGATCAAGGCCGCCGCCACCGTCACCCCGCGTGACGGCAGTGGCTTGCGCCGCCTGGCCGACCAGTGCGGTACCGACTTCAAGGGCGGCGCCCTGCTTTACACCGGCGCCAGCACCCTGCCTCTGGATACCGACCATTGCCTGGCCGTGCCGATGGCGCGGCTGTGGGACATGTGACGGAGACACTGATGGCTGACACCACGGGCACGATGTCGGGCAGGGGGTTGCCGGCGATGCCCGGTGGCTCGGACGCTGCCGCATCGCCTGCTTCAAGATAGCCTGCGAACGCGGTCGCTCGCGCTATGGTTCCCTGATATGAACACATCGGCTTCTCACTTTCCCGGCCCGGCCCGGCTTTCGAAGCATTCCCGCCGGCAAGCCTGCGGCCGGCGCCTACGGGCAACATCGTGGCGGCAGTGAAATTCCTGCACAGCGCCGACTGGCAGCTCGGCAAGACCTTCGCGTTCGAGGCCAACGAGGATGGCCGCGACCCGGCGGCGGCGCTGGCGCAGGCGCGCTTTGACGCCGTTGCCGTGATCGCGCGGCTGGCGGTGGAACACGGCGTCGACGCAGTGCTGGTCGCCGGTGATGTGTTCGACAAGCCGGGCCTGTCCGATGATGCGCTGCGCCGTGCCTTCCATGCCATGGACGGTTTTTCCGGTCCCTGGGTGCTGCTGCCGGGCAACCATGATGCGGCGCTGGCCGAAAGCGTGTGGACGCGCTCGCAGCGCCTGGCCATCGTGCCGGACAACGTGGTGTTGGCGCTGCAGCCGCGGGTCTACGAACTGGCCGATGCCGGTCTGGCGGTGCTCGCCGCGCCACTGACCCAGCGCCATGTCCACGAGGACCTGAGCGCGGCCTTTGACGGCTGGGAAACCGCTGCCGGATTGCTGCGCATCGGCCTGGCGCATGGCAGCGTCGCCGGCATCCTGCCCGAGCTGGCCGATTCGCCCAATCCGATCGCCCCGGACCGCGCCGCACGCGCCCGGCTCGACTATCTGGCGCTGGGCGACTGGCATGGCCGCAAGCAGGTCGATGCCCGCACCTGGTACAGCGGCACGCCCGAGCCGGACCGGTTCAAGGACAACGATCCGGGCACGGTGCTGCTGGTGGCGATCGATGCGCCCGGCGCGGAGCCTGCCGTGACCGCGTTGCCCGTGGGTCGCTTCCGTTGGCAGCAGCGCAGCCTGCGCGTTGACGGCGGCGCCGACGTTGAACGGCTGGCCGATGAATTGCGCAGTCTGGGCGGCAATGACGTGCTGCGCCTGGCGATCGAGGGCATGACCGATTTCGCCACTGCCGAGCAGTTGCGCCTGGCGATCGATGATGCCCGCGCGCGGGCGCATGTGCTGGAGGCCGAGCTCAGCGCCCTGCGCCTGGATCCGACCGAGGCCGATCTGGCGGCGATGCATGTCGATGGCGCCCTGGCCGATGTGGTCGCCGATCTGCGCGAACTGCAACGCGATGCCGACGCCGGCCAGGCGGAAGTGGCGCGCGAGGCGCTGCGCCAGTTGTTCGATATTCTGCGGCGCACCGAAGGCATCGCGTCGTGAAGCTGGAACGCCTGCGCATCGAGCAGTTCCGCAAGTTTGGCTCGGCAGTGGAAGTCAGCGGCCTGGGTGACGGCCTGAATGTCTTCCACGGCCCCAACGAGGCCGGCAAGAGCACCCTGGCTTACGCCCTGCGCACGCTGTTCTTTGAAAAGCACAAGACCGGCGGCAGCTTCGCCGAAACCATCGCCCCGAGCGGATCGCCCGATGCCGCGCCCAGCCTGGAGGCCGAGTTCCGCCTGGGCGGGCAACCGTGCCGCGCGCACAAGACCTTCCTGCAGTCACCGCGGGCCAGGCTGACCATCGGCGCCGACCGCTGGGACGGCGATGAGGCCGACGAAGAGCTGGCCCGGCGCCTGGGCTTTTCCCTGGCCGGCCGCGGTGCCAGCCGCGCCGAAACCCGCGGCATTCCCGGCCTGCTGTGGATCGAGCAGGGCGACAGCCACAGCCTGGCCGCGCCACTGGCGCATGCCCGCAGCAGCCTGCAGGAACGGTTGCAGGACATCATCGGCGACATCGCCAGCAGTGCCGGCGGGCGCGTTGCAGAAGCGGTGGAAAAGGAATTGCGGGCACTGCGTACCCGCAGCGGCCGGGCGACGGGTGTGCTGGCCGATGCCAACAGCCAGCTCGATGCCGCGCGCGCCGAACAGGCGCAGCTCCAGCAGCGGGCCGCAACCTACGCCGCCCTGGTCGACCAGTTGGCCCGGGACAGCGACCAGTTCAACAGGCTTGAACGCGACCAACCCTGGGCGGCGATCCAGGCACAGAAGGCGGCCGCGCTGGAGCAACTGGCACGCCTGCAACCGCAGGCGCAGGAGCTGGAAGCCAAGAAGCTCGCGCGCCAGGAACTGGCGCAGCGGCAGAGCCAGGTCACCGCGCAACGCCAGGCGCGTGCCGACCAGTTGGACGATTTGCGCCGGCAACGCGCCCGATTGACCACAGCGGAAACGGCGATCGCCGACCTGCAGCGACAGCAAGACCAGGCCAGCGACCGGCGCCAGGCCGCCCAGGCCGCGCACCAGCGTGCCGATGAGGCCTTGCGGATTGCCGGACAGGCTGCCGAGCGTGAACGGCTGGCCGACGATGCGCAGCGCTGTGCCCGACAGATCGAACAGGCCGATCGGGTACTGAAGGAACTGGCCAGCCAGAGCGAAGCGATCGCTGCGCTGCGCGTGCAGGCGGCGGCATCGGCACTGGGCGATGACCTGCTCGATGGTCTGCGCGGCATCGCCACGGCGCTGCATGAAAATCGCATCCGGCGCGAAACCGTCGCCACCCGCATCGCCTGGCGCCTGCGGCCCGGCCATACGGTGCAGGCCACGGGCCACGACGGGCTGCAGGGCGCGGGTGAACTGCTGGCCACCGGTGCGGTGTCGCTGCAGATCGACGGCGTCGGCGAGATCGACATCGTGCCCGGTGGTGAGGATGTGCAGCGCCTGGCCCAGGACACTGCGCGCCTTGAAGCGCAGCGCCAACACCTGCTGGACCAGGCCGGCGTTGCCAGCCTGGAGCAGGCCGAAGCCCACCATCGGCAGCACCGGCAGATCCTGGCGCAGATCGCCGAGCACGAGCGCAGCCGCGATGTCGCCCTGGCCGGCCAGCACGAAGATCACTGGCGCAGCACCCTGGCCGAAGCGCAGGGACAGGCCGCGCAGATCGCGCAGCGCCTGGACGCCCTGCCTGCCGCCGCCTCCGATGCCCTTGCGCATGACCAGGCGCAGCGCCTGCGCGATGACGCCGAAGCCGAGCTGCGCGCTGCCGAAGAGGCGCTGCAGCGCTGCCGCGAGGCGGTGACCGGTGAGCGGCTGCAACGGGAGCGGCTGAAGGCGGCGGTCGATACCGCCAGCGCCAGCCTGGAAAGTGCGCAGGCCCGGATGCTGGATGCCCAGCAACTGGCGCAACTGGAACGCGATGGCGCGCAGATGACCCGCCTGGCCCTGGAGATCGGTCAACTTGAAGCGGCCCTGCAGGCGCACAATCCCGATCAGTTGCAGGCCGATATCGACCGCTTCCAGCGCTCGCTCACCGGCCTTGAAAACGAGCGCAGCCGGCTGCGCGATGCCATCACCGGTACCCGCGCGGCGCTGGAGACCCTGGGCATGGATGGCATCGACGAAAAGCTCGCCGCCGCTTCGATCCAGGTCGAACGCTGGCAACGGCGCCAGGCGCAATACCAGCTTCGCGCCGATGCCCTGCACTTGCTGCACGGGCGCATCCAGGCCAGCCAGCGCACGCTGACCGAGCGCCTGTACGCGCCGCTGCGGGAGCGGCTTGGCCATTACCTGGCACTGCTGTTTCCCGGCCTGGCGACCGATGTCCAGGTCGATGAGCTGTCGCCAGTGGGCCTGGTGCGCGCCGGCACGGCGCTGGCGCTGGACGAGCACAGCCATGGCACCCGCGAACAGCTCGGCGTGCTGGCCCGGTTCGCCTACGCCGACCTGCTCAAACAGGCCGGCCAGCCGACCCTGCTGGTGCTCGACGATGCCCTGGTGCACAGCGATGCCGGGCGCCTGGCACGGATGAAGCGGGCGATCGACGATGCCGCCAGCCGCCACCAGATCCTGCTGTTCACCTGCCATCCTGAGGTCTGGCGCGATGCCGGTGCCAGCCGCTTCATCGATGTCGCCGCGCTGGCGGCGCCGGGCTCATCGGGTGCCGGGCCGTCGGCGGCACGCAGCCCCCAGGAGGCGACGCCGTGACCGCGATGTTGATTGCCGTGGCGGCGCTGATGTTCGGCCTCTACAACGTGTTCATCAAGTTGTCGGCCGATCACATCCAGGCGGTTCTGGGCGCGGTGGTACTGCAGTTCGTGGCCGCGTTCATGGGCCTGGCCTGGCTGGCCTGGTTGTCACTGGGGCAGGGCACGCCGCTGCACCACAGCGGTCGCGGCCTGAGCCTGGCGGCGTTGGCCGGACTGGCGATCGGCCTGGTCGAGATTCTCACATTCATGGTCTACGGCCGCGGCCTGCCGGTGGCGGTGGGCAATCCGCTGATCATCGGCGGCTCGCTGCTGGTCACCACCAGTATCGGCGTGCTGGCGTTGCGCGAGGCGCTCAGTCCGTTGCAGTTGGCGGCGGTGGCGCTGATCGGGATCGGCATCGCGCTGTTCGCCTGGGAGGCGGCGCGCTGAAAACGCTCCAGCCCTCGCGGTGCCCGCAGGCGTGGCTGTTGCCGCACTGACATTCCCGCCACGGCCGCTGCGCTGCAATCACACCCATGGCCAGGCCCAGGAACAACGAGGACGCGCCGGTGACGGTCTGGACCGTGGGCCATTCCAGCCATGCCTGGGAAGACTTCCTGGCCCTGCTCGATCACCACGGCATCGAGGCGATCGCCGATGTCCGGCGTTATCCGGGCTCCCGCCGCCATCCCTGGTTTGCCAGTGAAACCATGGCCCGGGCGCTGCCGGAGGTGGCCATCGACTATCTGTGGCTGCCGCAACTGGGCGGGCGCCGCCAGGCACAGCCGGGTTCGCCCAATGGCGGCTGGCGCAATGCCGCTTTCCAGGGCTATGCCGACCATCTGGCCAGTGCCGAATTCGCCGAAGGATTGACCCAGGCGCTGGCCCTGGCGCGCCGGCGCCGGACGGCGCTGATGTGCGCCGAGTCGGTGTGGTGGCGCTGCCATCGCCGCCTGATCGCCGATCTGCTGCAGCATCGCGGCCATACGGTTCTGCACATCCTGGGTGACCGGCCGGCGCAGGCGCATCCGGGCAATCCGGTAGCGCAGGCGCGCGGCGCGGACCTGATCTATCCGCCAGTACAGGCGCCGTTGTTCCCGGACTGAGCCGGATTGGGCAACAGATCCGGACCAGCCCGCACAAGCGCGAAAGCGGATCGCCGCCGGCCACGGCTCCGCCAGCCAGCCCGGCATCGCCGGCGTCACCCCGGCACCGCTACGATGTCCACCGGCCGGCAAGACAATCGCTGGCGCCCCTTTATTCCCCGATCAAAGCGAGCCCCTGCCCATGAGCATCCGAGCCTACGGCGCCCACGCCAGTGACCAGCCCCTGGTTGCCCTCGACATCACCCGCCGCGCTACCGGCCCGGACGACGTGCGCATCGACATCGCCTACTGCGGCGTGTGCCACTCCGACCTGCACCAGGTGCGCGCGGAATGGGGCGGCACCCTGTTCCCGTGCGTGCCCGGCCACGAAATCGTCGGCAAGGTGGCGCAGGTCGGCAGCGCGGTCACCGGCTTCAAGCCCGGCGATCTGGTCGGCGTGGGCTGCATCGTCGATAGCTGCCGCCAGTGCGCTGAATGTGCCGACGGCCTGGAGAACTACTGCGACGGCATGGTCGGCACCTACAACGGCGGCACCTCGGATGCGCCCGGCCACACCCTGGGCGGCTATGCCCAGGCGATCGTGGTCGACCAGCGCTATGTGTTGCGTATCCGCCATCCCGAAGCCGACCTGGCGGCGGTCGCGCCGCTGCTGTGCGCCGGCATCACCACCTGGTCGCCGCTGCGCCACTGGCAGGTCGGGCCGGGCAGGAAGGTCGGCGTGGTCGGCATCGGTGGCCTGGGCCACATGGGCATCAAGCTGGCCCATGCCCTGGGCGCGCACGTGGTGGCGTTCACCACGTCCGAAGGCAAGCGCGAGGAAGCGCGCAAGCTGGGCGCCGATGAAGTCGTGGTCTCGCGCAACGAAGAAGAAATGGCGGCGCAGCGCAACAGCCTGGATTTCATCCTCAACACCGTCGCGGCGCCGCATGATCTGGACGCGTATCTGAGCCTGCTTCGGCGCGACGGCACCATGGCCCTGGTCGGCGCGCCGGCAACGCCGCATCCCTCGCCGCAGGTGTTCAACCTGATCATGAAGCGCCGCCGCCTGGCCGGCTCGCTGATCGGCGGCATTCGGGAAACCCAGGAAATGCTCGATTTCTGCGCCGAACACGGCATCACCGCCGACATCGAGATGATCCGCGCCGAACAGATCAACGATGCCTACGAGCGCATGCTCAGCGGCGACGTGCGCTACCGCTTCGTCATCGACAACGCCAGCCTGGCCGACTGACGGTAGCGGGCGCTGCTTGCCGGCAGTTTCAGCTTTCGCCCGCTCCGGCAATACAGCGCGCGCACAGGCCATGGACTTCCAGGGTCTGCGCATGCGGCACGAAGCCGAGCCTGCGCGCGCGTTCGTTCAGGGCGCCGACCACGGATTCGTCTTCCAGCTCGACCGCCTGGTGGCAGCGGTCGCAGATCAGGAACGGCACCGAATGCAGGGAACTGCCGGGATGGTGGCAGGCGACGAAGGCATTCACCGATTGCAGCTTGTGGATGAAACCGTTGGCGAGCAGGAAATCCAGCGCCCGGTAGATTGTCGCCGGGGCGTCGGCGCCGGCACCCTTGGCCGAGCGGATCATGTCGAGCAGCTCGTAGGCCTTCACCGGCCGGCCGGCTTGCGCGACCAGGGCCAGCACGCGCGCGCGGATCGGCGTCAGGCGCAGGCCCTTGTGGCGGCAGGCACGGTCAACGGCAGCGATGAACTCGGCCGCGCTGGCCACGTGCCGGCCCGGGTCGATGCAGGGAGCAGGCGCCGGTGTCATGGCGCCGATGATGGTGCGCGGGCAGTAGCCGTTCAAGCGCCGGCCTGCCGAAGGCGCGGGTCGATGGACCGGGCGCCCGGCACGTGCGCGGCCAGCGTGGGCGTATAGTCGCGGCCGTCCGTCACCGTCGGTCGCCGGCCATGGTGTCTGCCGCAGGGCGCGGATTTTCCCTGATTGCGAGCCTTCCTCTGCCATGACTAAGACATTGCGCGCCGCCCTGATTGCTGTTCCGCTTTGCCTGATGCTGCTGGCCTGCGCCGGCCCCGGCCCCGGCACCGGTACCGGCCAGTCGCCAGCCAGCACGCCGCGACCGGCGGCGGAAGCCGCGCCACCGCGGCCGCAGACCATCGGCGAGCAGCGCGAGGCGGTGCTGTTCTGGAGCCAGGCCCAACGCGAAGCCGGCTTCCGGCAGATGCAGCTTCAGTTTCCCAGCGATGTCGCCGCCGCCAGTACGGCCAACATCCGCGAGCTGCCGGCGGGTGTGCCATTGCCGGGACTGGCCGGCGATCCGGACTGGCTGGACGCCTACATGGACAGCCACGACATCGCCGGCCTGATGGTGCTGCACCAGGGCCGGCTGCGTTTGCACCGCCATGGCTTGGGCATGAAGCCCACCGACCGCTGGGAATCGTTCTCGGTGGCCAAGTCGGTCACCTCCACGCTACTCGGCATCGCCCTGCGCCAGGGGCATATCAAAAGCCTGGATGACCTGCTGGTGCGCTACCTGCCGGAACTGGAAGGCAGCGCCTACGACCAAGTCAGCGTGCGCCAGTTGCTGACCATGACCTCGGGCGTGCGCTGGAACGAGGACTACACCGACCCGCAATCGGATGTCGCGCAGATGTACCTGGGCCGGTGCGTCGACGGCCAGGCCCATGCCCTGGCCTACCTGCGCACCTTGCCGCGCGCGCACCCACCGGGCACGCGCTGGACCTACAACACCGCCGAGACCGACCTGCTCGGGCTGGTGGTCGAGCGGGCCACCGGCCAGCGCCTGGCGCATTATCTGTCACAGACGATCTGGCAGCCCTATGGCATGGCCGCCGATGCGTACTGGATCCGCGACGAATGCGATGGCAGCAACACCGGCGGCAGCGGCCTGTCGGCAACCCTGGCCGACTACGCGCGCCTGGGCCAGTTCATGCTCGAAGGCGGCGTCATCGACGGCGAGCCGGTGATCGCCGCCGACTGGATGGCCGGCGCCGTGCGCGACCAGGACGCCGACAATGCACCCGAGCGCGGCTACGGCTACCAGTGGTGGACCGACACCGGCGGCGCCTATCTGGCGGCCGGCATCTTCGGCCAGATGCTGCTGGTGGATCCGCAGCACGAGCTGGTCATCGTGCAGTTGGCGGCCTGGCCGCAGGCGACCTCGCGCGAGCTGGTCACGGCCCGGCGCGGGCTGGTCGAGGCCGTGCGCCGGGCGGTGGCGGAGCGACCGGCCGGGGCCGACTGATCCGGGCCGGAATATCCGGCCTGCCCCGGCCGCCAGTGCTGGCCGCCGACGCCATCACCGACCACCGCCGGCGGCCGGCTCCGCTGTCAGTATCGGGCCGGGGCCGTGCGCTGCCCCACCAGCGGCGGCCGGTGCCGCCAGCCGCCCCAGCGGTAGTAGCCCCAGGAGAACAGGCTGGAGAGCAGGAAACTGATGCCGACGCCCAGCGCGATGCCGTGCTCGCCATGGCTGTCGGCCAGCCACCCGGCCAGCGGCACAGGCAGGATCCACAGCGAGATGATGTTCAGCACCAGCACCAGCACCAGCACCAGCACCAGCACCAGCACCTGCAGCATCGCCCCAAAGCTGCGCACCACGCCATTGAAGATGAAGTTCAGCTCGATGCCGGGATAGAACCAGGCGATCGTGCGCAGGTAGCTGACGCCGAACCGCACGCTGGCCGAATCATCGACGAACATCCGCACCAGCGCCTCGGCGGCGATCAGCAGGATGGTCGCCAGCGCCGCCATGATCCCGACATTGAAGGCCACGCCGACCCGGCCGATCCGGGCCACGCGCGGCCAGTGGCCGGCGCCGATGTTCTGCGCCGCCATCGCGTTCACCGCCACGCCCAGGGCAATCGCCGGCAGCAGGATGATGCTGTCCAGCCGTTGTGCAGCGCGCCAGCAGCACGAAGCACAAGAGCGTGCGGCTGTCGCCGAAGCCGCGCAACACGGTGCCGATGAAGTTGCAGCCGCTCAGGAAGGCGGTGCCGATGAAGTTCACCTGCAGGTAGATCAACGCGGCATCGAAGATTTCCGGCGGCGTGTTGAGCAGCGCCAGCAGTTGCCCGGCAAGGACATGGCCGGCGCTGCCGATCAGTGCTGACAGCACCAGCAGCAGGATCGCGAAGGCACCCAGATAGCGGCCGATGCCGTCGCTGTCACCGGCGCCACGAAGCTGGGCGAAGATGGTCAGGGTGGCGTTGTTCAGGCCGAGCACGAAGGCCAGCACGATCATCAGCACGGCCGTGGGCCACGGTCACCGCGGCGAAGGCGCTGCTGCCCAGCAGTTTGCCCACCCACAGGCCGTTGACAAGCTGCATCGAGGCCTGTAACAGGTGGGCGGTCAGGATCGGCAGCGAGAAGACCAACAGCGTGCGCGGGGTCGGACCGCGGGTGAACTCCCCGGCCACGAAGATCAGCGCAGCAGCAGCACCGGCACCCGGCAGGTACGTAACAGCGTGGTGGTGGTGCTGCCCACGATCAGCCGGCGGATGCGCGAATGGCCATAGGCGCCCATCACCAGCAGGTCGATGCCGCCTTGGTCCACCTGGGCGGCGATGACCTGGTCGGGATCGCCGGGCAGCCGCTGAACGGACACGTCCAGGCCGGCCCGGGCCAGTCGCTCGCGTGCCCAGTCCAGGGCGGCGCGCGCCGCGTCGTTGTCGGCAGACACGGTCAGCACCTGGATGGCCAGGCCGGCAAACAGCGGGCTGTCGGCCACCATCGCCACGCCCTTGCGCGCGCTCGGGCTGTTGTCGAAGGCGATCAGCATCCGGCCGATCTGCGCGAACTGGCGCGAGGCCACCAGCAACGGCCTGTGCACGGCGCGGACCACGCGTTCGAGCTGGCTGCCCAAGTGGCCCCTGGCGAAGTCGGCATGTTCGCCGCGATTGCCGATCACGAACAGGCGCACCTGCTGTTCCAGGCCGGTCAGCGTGTCCACCAGCGAGCCGTTGCGCAGGGTGGTGGCCGGCTCCAGCCCGTAGTGGGCGCGCAGCCGTGCTGCCAGCCCGTCCAGCAGCGCCCGGCCCCGTTGCCGGGCCAGGCGGCTGCGCTCCTCGTCCAGCGCCGCCAGTTGCGCCAGCAGCGCGCTTTTCGCTCCCAGATCCAGGCTGCCGCTCAGATCCATGGCCGGCGCTCTTTCCGGGTGCCGGTCGAGCACGTGCAGCAATTCCAGCGGCGCGTCCAGTCGCGTTGCCGCCCAGGCTGCCAGGTGGCCGACGCTTTCGCTGTAGGCCGAGGCATCCACCGCCGCCAGCACCTGCGCGTGGGCTGCGGTACCTGCTTGTCCGGTGCCGGTCATGGAGTCCTCCTTCATGGCGCCATCAGGCGCTCGGCGCCGGGCTTGTCGTGGACGCCGAGCCGGTCGACCAGGGTGCTGCTGGCCGCATCCATGCCGATCACCTCCACGGCCGTGCCCTGGCGCCGGAACTTGAGCACCACCTTGTCCAGGGCGCCGACCGCGCTCAGGTCCCAGAGGCGGGCATCGCCGACGTCGATCACCACCGTGTCCAGGGTCTGGCGGAAGTCGAAGCCGGCGACGAAGGCATCGGCCGAGGCGAAGAACACCTGGCCGGTGACGGTGTAGCGCCGGCTGCGGCCGTCGGCCCCGGCCTGCGAGTCGATATGCAGCACCTGGCCGACCTTGCGTGCGAAGAACAGCGCCGACAGCAGCACCCCGGTCAGCACGCCCTTGGCCAGGTCGTGGGTGAACACCGTCACCAGCACGGTGCCGATCATCACGATGCTGGAGGTTTTCGGATAGCTGCCCAGGTTGCGGATCGAACTCCAACTGAAGGTGCCGATCGAGACCATGATCATCACCGCCACCAGCGCCGCCATCGGGATCTGTTCCACCCAGGGCCCGGCGAACACCACCATCACCAGCAGCACGGCGCCGGCGACGAAGGTGGACAGCCGGCCACGGCCGCCGGACTTCACGTTGATCACCGACTGGCCGATCATCGCGCAGCCGGCCATGCCGCCCATGAAGCCGGCGGCGATGTTGGCCACGCCCTGGCCGGCGCACTCGCGGTTCTTGTCGCTGGGGGTATCGGTCAGGTCATCGACGATCTGCGCGGTGAGCAGCGATTCGAGCAGGCCGACCACGGCCAGCGTCGCCGAGACCGGAAAGATGATCGCCAGCGTTTCCAGGTTCCACGGCACGTCCGGCAGCAGGAACACCGGCAGACTGTCGGGCAGCTCGCCCATGTCGCCGACAGTGCGGATGTCCAGTCCGAGCATGATCGCCACCGCGGTCAGCAGCACGATCGCCACCAGCGGCGATGGCACCGCCCGGGTCAGGCGCGGCAGCAGGTAGATGATCGCCAGGCCGGCCGCGGTCATCACGTAGACACTCCACGGCACGCCGATCAGCTCGGGCAACTGGGCCATGAAGATCAGGATCGCCAGCGCGTTGACGAAGCCGGTGATCACCGAGCGCGAGACAAAGCGCATCAGCGCGCCCAGCTTCAGCGCTCCGGCGATGATCTGTAGCACCCCGGTCAGCAGCGTGGCCGCCAGCAGGTATTGCAGGCCGTGGTCCTTGACCAGCCCGACCATCACCAGCGCCATGGCGCCGGTGGCGGCCGAGATCATGCCCGGCCGGCCGCCGGTGAAGGCGATCACCACCGCGATGCAGAACGAGGCGTACAGGCCGACCTTGGGATCGACACCGGCAATGATGGAGAACGCGATCGCCTCGGGAATCAGGGCGAGCGCGACGACCAGGCCGGCCAGCACGTCACCACGGACGTTGCCGAACCATTCCTGGCCCAGGCGGGTGGTGGGTTTCACGGCAGTGGGATTCCTGCGGCCCGGACCAGGGGCCGGGTGGTGACATCGACGCCGCGCCGGGCGGCCGCATGCGCTTTGCCGGCGGAAATCGAAGATCCCGGCGGCGCAAATGACGGCCCGATTCTATCAGGCGCCCATGGCGGGCTGTGGCGGCGGGCCACCAGGGCGCGACGGCATGGCCACCGCGCCAGGCCAGGAAAACCGGGTGCGGCCGTGCCGCTCAGTCGGTGCCGGCGACCAGGGCATCATCCAGCGCCTTGGCGCGCTGGTAGGCCTGGCGCTCGCGCAGGCGCTGCGCCCAGGCGGCGAAGGCCGGACGTTCGGGGATCGATTTGAAGGCCAAACCGAAGTCGACCTGACTGCCGACGTAGACATCGGCGGCGGTGAACTGTTCGCCCAGCAGCCAGGGGGCCGCCGACGCGGCGGCCTGCTCCAGTGCGTCCATGGCCAGGTCATAGCTGCCATAGCCGACGAAGCCGGCCTTCTCCGCCGGCGGCAATTGGTCCAGGGCCTTGGCCGACACCGCCGCCTCCACCGGGCCGGCGGCAAAGAACAGCCAGCGGTAGTAGGTGCCGCGCAGCGGGTCATCCAGGGCCGGTGCCAGCCCGGCCTGCGGGAAGGCATCGGCCAGATAGGCGCAGATCGCCGCGGTCTCGGTCACCACCACGCCGCGATGCTCGATCGCCGGCACCTTGCCCATCGGATTGATCGCCAGGTACTGCGGCGACTTCATCGCCTGGCCATAGGCATGCACCACGGTGCGATAGGGCACGGCCAGTTCTTCCAGCAGCCAGCGCACGATCCGCCCGCGCGACATCGGATGGGTGTGGAAGACCATGTGGTGATCGCTCATGGGGTTCTCCTGTGATTGGCTTGGCAGGTTGGTAGGTGGGCAGGCTGGCACGCCCTCGCACCGGGCTGTTTCGGGCACGATACTGCACATTGCCGGCACTGCTGGCGCCTGTTTGCGGCCAACCGGATGCGGGTGTGCAAACGATGCCAGAAAGTCTCGGCCTGTTTGGCCCTGGGTCGGCGATCACAAGGAGAAGCAGGAGGTCATGGCGCTGGTAGTTGTTGCGCAGCCGGGGTCGGAGCCGGAACTGGCGGTGATGCTCTGTGCGCTGGAGTCACACCGGATTCCGGTGTTCGTCCAAGGTGCCGGGTTCGGCTCCCTGTATCCCGGGCCGCAGGTCGCCTTCTACAACGCCCGCCGCATCATGGTGCCGCGTGCATGTGTCGATCAGGCCCGTCAGGTGCTGGAGGTATTCAACAGCCAGGATGAGCCGGCACCCTCCTGGCGGCCGGGCCTCGTCGGGGTGTTGCGCCTGGTGTTGGAGTTCATCGCTTTCGGGTGGTTTGTCCCGGGCAACCGTCAGCGTGCGCAACGCCCTGCCGAGGTCACGACTGATTACCTGCCGGCGGCGGTTGAGGCCGCGGCTTCTGAGACGGACGAGCCCTGACAAAGAAAAAGGCCCCGGAAACTCCGGGGCCAAATACGCAGCGTGCAAAGAGCTGAGACTTACGGTTGCTGCATCCAGAACTGGTAACTGCCGCTGCCCGAGTAGGACACGATGCGCCAGTAGTAATGGCCGGCGGTGCCGTTGTAGGCCACCTGTTCGCTGCTGCCGGTGTTGATACTGCGGGCTACGCGGACCCAGGCCGAGCCACTCCAGCGGTACAGCTCCAGGTCGAAGTCGGCATTGCCCGGGCCTTCCAGCCAACCGCGCTGGAAGCCGGCTCTGTTGCTGGTGTAGTAGTCGCCGTTGGGCTGGATCTGGGCCTGGCCGGCACCGGACAGGCTGCCGGTGTAGCGGGTGCAGTTGCTGCACGGGGCGCTGCTGCCGGTATCCCAGGTGGCGACCAGGCTGACGCCGGAGAAGGCGCTGTAGCCGCGCACCATGACATGCCAGGTGCCCGATTGCGGGCTGGCGAAGGTGCAAGTTTCATTGTTGCCCGACAGCCACGGACGGCAATCGTAGTTGCCGGTGGTCGGTGCCGAGCCGCGGCGCACATACAGGTCGGCATCGCCGCTGCCGCCGCTCATCTGCACGCGCAGGTTGCTGGCGCCGGACGGGATCTGCACGGTGAAGCGGCGCTCGCTGCCGGCACTGCCGGAGATGCCGGTGACCGGCGTGCCATTGCTCAGCGTGCCCGGGCCCGGATCAGGCGGCGGGTTGCCGCCACCGCCTCCGAACAGCGAGTACAGCAGGCGCGTGGGCGAACCGCTGCCGGCGTTGGTGACCTTGTTCGGCGTGGCGTTGTTGTAGATCGCGGTCTCGACCTGGGCCGGTGTCGCCGACGGGTTGGCGGCCAGGTACAGAGCGGCGACACCGGCGACATGCGGCGAGGCCATCGAGGTGCCGTTGATGGTGTTCAGGGCGGTGTTGGAGGTGTGCCAGGCGGCGGTGATGCTGGAGCCGGGTGCGAAGATGTTGACGCAGCTTCCCCAGTTGGAAAACGAGGAGCGGGCATCGGTGCTGGTGGTCGAGCCGACCGTGATCGCGGCGCTGGAGCGGGCCGGCGAGACATTGCAGGCGTTCTGGTTCTCGTTGCCCGCCGCCACCACCACGGTGACGCCGGCGTTGCGCATCCGCGTCACCGCCTGGTCGGTGGCGGTGGAGGCGCCGCCGCCCAGGCTCATGTTGGCCACAGCCGGTTTGCTGTGGTTGCCGGTGACCCAGTCCATGCCGGCGATGACGCCGGAATTGCTGCCATTGCCCTGGCAGTCGAGCACGCGCACCGGGAACAGACGCGCCGCCTTGGCGACACCGTAGACCGAACCACCGGCACTGCCGGCAACATGGGTGCCGTGGCCGTTGCAGTCGTTGCTGCCGCGGCCATCGTTGATCGCGCTGTAGCCGGAATACACGCGGCCGCCAAACTCGTTGTGGCTGGGCCGGATGCCGGTGTCGACGACATAGATGTTCACGTTGGCGGCGGTGGTGTCATAGACATAGCTGCCGTTGAGCGGCCGGTCGCGCTGGTCGATGCGGTCCAGGCCCCAGGTGGCGTTGTTCTGGGTGGCGCTGATGCTGACCACGCCGTCCTCTTCGACATAGGCCACGCGCTCGTCCAGCAGCAACTGTTCCAGGGCGGCGTCATCGGCGCTGACCACGAAGCCGCGCAGGACATGGCTGAAGCTGCGTTCGACCTGCACCCGGTGACTGCGTGAGATGGCACTGGCGACATCGGCCACCGTGGGTGTGGCGCGGCGTTCGGCGGTCTCATGGCTGAGGCGTGCGGCCTCGTCCTTGAGCACGACGATGTAGCGGCCTTGCACGGGTTGTTCGGCAAGGACCAGCTTGCCGGCCTGGGCCGGCATCGGTGCCAGGGTGAAGCCAACGGCCGCGATCAGGCCAGTCAACAGCGTGGATTTGAAATTCATCGATCAAGCTCTCCCGGAGTCCGGCGTCGATCCGTGCGGCATCCGTGCCATTTCCCGGTTGCGCGCCGGAATTTAAAAAGTTCACGTTCGGCTGGCGGTGCGGGGTCTTGCCTTGCTTTGCCGTGACCAAACGCAGGGGACGCTGCCGCTGCGGTGAATCGGAGGACAGCCGGTCCGGTATAGACCGCGCTGGCGGGTGACGGCTAGTCATACGGTCTCAAATCATTCTCAAATCTTGTTGGGTCAATGACTTGCCCGGTGACTGGTTGCGGGTTCCGCCCGTTCGCTGCAGCGGTCGACTGGGTGATCAGCTCTGGTTGCGCTCGACCGGACTGCACACACCGAAGCCCGGATGCCGCCCGGGCGCCGATTCCTGCCGCCGTCCGCCTGCCGGGGTTTTCCCACTGGCCGGCGCCATTGGCGCGCATCTGTAACACTTGTTACGCTCCGGGCCGGTAGCGCGAGTGTCGACGCCGCTGCCACCGCCGGCGAGGTGGTCGATCTGCCGATACGCGTGCGTCGCCCGCAGTAGTCGGGGTTGCCGCCGCTGTCATCGCGCCGGAGGGATGATGGCACCGCAATGCTTGGCGTTGCCGGCTGTCCGCCGGCTAATTGGCGGACGGCGTTGCAAGAGTCGACACGGTGAGTGATGGAGTGCCCAGCATGTCCGTAGCCGTTGCCCAGTGGTCGAACCCGGTCTGCCAATTGCAGATCGGCGAGGTCTGCCTGGATCTTCGTTACCGCCGTGTCAGCCATCCTGAAGGCAGCGTGGAATTGCCTCAGAGGATGTTCGATCTGCTGCTGCTGTTCGCCGCCGAACCAGGCGTGCTGCACGGCCGCGCCGACCTGTTCGATCGCGTCTGGAGCGGTGTCGTGGTCGAGGACGGCAACCTGTCGCAGAGCGTCTGGATGCTGCGCAAGGCGCTGGGGCCGGCGCGCCGGCACTGGATCCGCACCGTGGCCAAGAGCGGTTACCTGTTCGAGCCGCCGCATCCGGTGCTGTCGGTGCCGATCGACGAAGCGCAGGAACAGACCGCGGCCGTGTCCGCGTCAATCGCTGCTCGCGGCGCGGCAACAACCTCACCGTGGCAACGAACCTGGAACTGGGCCGAGTCCCTGGTCGCGCGCCAACGCAACGGCGGCCGCAACGCGCGCCCGGTAGTCGCTGCGGCAGCCGCAAGTCTGGCGCTGGCGGTGGTGGTGGCCGCATCCGTCAACCGCGACGATGCGCTGCTGCCGGCAACCGGCCCGCTGCTCGCCGCTGCGGCCGGCGCGGTCGACGATTCCGCCGTGGTCGCTGCACCGCCGCTGCCGGTGATGCTGGTTGCCGTCGACGACATCGGTCGCCCATGGATCCCGGTCACTGATGGCGAATCCGGCGTGGTCGACGCCGAGGCAGTGACCAGCCTGATGCTCGGCTGGTTGCAGTGGCAACTGGCGATGACGCCGGAAGTGATCCTGGTCGAGCCGGGTCTGCTCGCTGGTCTGGAAGATGCCGATCCGCAACTGGCCGATCCACAACTGACGGTGGTACTGGTCGCCAGCCGGCGCAAGCCGGCCGAGCCGCACCTGGCCGCGATCCAGACATCGAACACGGATGCCTGGCCCGCCCTGCCCGAGCCGTCGACAAGCGCAGACCAATGGCGTATCCGCGCCTGGCTGCGGACCCCGGACGGCAGCCACCAAGTGCGCAGCCAGGGGCCGGCCGACGACATGGCTGGCCTGATCGAAGAGGTCGCGGCCGGGATCAGCGCGCATCTGCTGCCGACCGCAAGCGCGCCGAGCCTGGCGGGAAGCCTCGTTCCCGCCGATGCCGAAGGCATGGCCCAGTATCGCCAGCTTCTGCTGGCCAGCCAGGCGCGACAGTGGCCAACGGTCACCGACATCGGCGCACGGCTGGTGGCGCAGGCACCCGCCTTCGGCCTGGCGCACTGGCATCTGGCCCTGGCGCATGGCGAACTGCGCCAGTACGCAGCGGCCCGCGAGCACCTGCGCGTGGCCCAGGCCTTGCTCGTCCCGACCGGTGCTGCCGCCGAGCAGTTTCGCGCCCGGCAACTGGCCTGGTCCGGTGAGCCGGCCGCCGCCGCCGCCGTCTACGGCCGGCTGTCGACGCAGTATCCGCACCAGGCGCGTTTCACCCTTGGCCAGGCGCAGGCGCTGCAGGCCGACGGCCAAGCCGAAGCGGCCGGGCAGGTATTGGCCGGCTTTGATCGCCACCGGCAACCGCTCCGGTTGCAGCTTCGCCAACAACTGCTGAAAGCCGATATCGCCCTGGCCATGGCTGATCCGCACGCGGCCCGTGCCGCCGCGCGCCGTGCCGGGCAGTTGTCGGCTTCGGCCGGCTGGCCGCTGGAAGCCGAGCGCGCACGTCACCTGTTCGCCGTCGCCGACAGCCAGTCGCTGGCGGCGGAAATGTCCGACGCGGCTGCCGCCAACAGCGGTGCCCTGCCATCGGCGGCGGCCCTGGCGGACAGGGTGGCTTTGCAGGCGCTGCGACTGGCAGCCGATACCGGAGATGTGATCGGTTGCCCGGCGCCGGGGACCTTGTGAGACGAGCCGTCAGCCGGCACTGCTGACCGACTCGATCACCCTGTCCCGCACGCTTGTGCGGTGCGGGCTTGGCTCGGGCCGGCAATCGTCGTCAGCACGAAGACTGGATCGTTGCTGGCACGGCACCGGTCGTCGGGCGGGATCGACGTCTGCCACATCCGCGTCAAACGCGCACGCTGCTCGCCCGTGGTCGGAGTAAAGTTGGCGCCATGTCCGAACCCAATGGCCATTGCCCGGCAGCGGCTGCCGCTGTCGCCGAGAGCCAGGCAAGCGCCGCGGGCAGCACGGGCGCGGCGCAAGCTTGCGCCCAGGATTCGGGTAACGGCGGGCCGGCCGCGGCACTGTCGGTGCCAGCTGCGGTATCCGCATCGCTGCGGCCGCTGGCGCTGTCCCTGCTCGGCGTCGGTCATGTCCTGGCGTTGGCCTTGTTGCTCGCCGGTCAGCTCAGCTTCGCGCTGGCCGCCCTGATCAGCAGCCACGCCCTGGTGATCTGGGGCACCCTGTATCCGCACTCGCGACTGTTCGGCCCGGTTCTGCGGCGGTTGCCGACCACCGCGCCGGTGGTCTGGCTGACCATCGATGATGGCCCCAGCGACGACACTGCGGCCCTGCTGGATCTGCTCGACGCCCATCAGGCACGGGCGACCTTCTTTCTGGTCGCGGCGCGGGCGGCGGCGCGGGCCGACCTGGTGGCGCAGATCGTCCGTCGCGGGCATCAGATCGGCAACCACACCGCCAGTCATCCGGCCGCCGCTTTCTGGTTGCCGTGGCCGGCGACGACTCGGCGCCAGATCCTTCACGCGCAGCAGGTGCTCAGCTCGCTGGCAGGCTCGCCGCCACGCTGGTTCCGGGCCGTGGCCGGTCATGCCAATCCCTTCGTGCAACCGGTGCTGGCCAAGCTCGACCTGCCTCGGGTGTCCTGGAGCGGACGCGGCTTCGATGCCGTCGATGGCAACGACCAGCGGGTGCTGAGACGACTGCGGCGGGCAATCGCGCCCGGTGCCATCCTGCTGCTGCACGAAGGCGGCGAGTCGGGCCGGGCAGCGCGCCTGCTGGCGGCACTGCTGGCGGAACTGGACCAGGGTGGCTATGGCACGGTATTGCCCGAGCCGGCCCTGGCCGCCATGCCGGCACCGATGCCGGCACCGTCGCCGGTATTGCCTGCCCTGGCCGACATTCCCGGACTGGCGGCCAGAGCCCTGGAACCAGCCCTGAAACCAGCCCTGGAACCAGCACCGCCGAACCCGCCGTCAGCAGCGCCAGCGGCCAGCCTCAATCCGGCAGCACCTTGCCCGGATTCAGGATCCCGTCCGGATCGAACACCTGCTTGAGGCCGCGCATCAGCGACAGCGCCACCGGATCCACGGCCAGAGGCATGAACGGCCGCTTCGACAGGCCGATGCCGTGCTCGCCGGACAGCGTGCCACCCAGGGCCACGACCTTCTCGAACAACTGTGCCAGGGCCAACGGCGCTGCCGTTGCCTGGGCAGCATCAGCCGGGTCGTACATCAGGTTCACGTGCAGGTTGCCGTTGCCGGCGTGGCCGAAGCAGACGATGGTCAGGCCGCTGTCGCGCTCGAGCCGGTCCAGGAAGACGGTCAGTTCCGGTAGCGCCGGAATTGGCACCACCACGTCCTCGTTGATCTTCTTCGGTGCCACCGAGCGCAATGCCGGTGACAGGGCCCGACGCGCCGCCCACAGCCGCTCCTGGTGTTGCGGTTCGCGGGCCTCATCCAGGCCGGCCAGGCCGCGAACCCGCACCGCCTCGGCCACCGCCGCCGCCTGCCCGGCCAGGTCGGCGGCTGAACCTTCGATCTGGATCAGCAGCAGGGCGCCGGCCTCGGGTACCACGTCACCGCCGTGGCGGCGCGCCAGGCGCAGCGACTTGCCGTCCAGGAACTCGACCGCGGCCGGCGTCTGGGCGCAGGCCAGCAACCGGCCGACGGCGTGCGTGGCAGCGGCGATGTCGTCGAAGCGCGCCTGCAGCACCGCGCGTGCCTGCGGCAACGGTGTCAGCTTCAGGGCCGCCTCGACGATCACCGCCAGGGTGCCTTCGCTGCCGACCAGCAACCGGGTCAGGTCGTAGCCGGTGGCCTGTTTGGACAGCGGCCGGGTGGACTGGAACCGGCGGCCCTGGCCGTCAACTGCGGTCAGCGCCAGCACGTTGTCGCGCGTGGCGCCGTACTTGACCGTGCGTGGCCCGCCGGCATTGCAGGCCAGGTTGCCGCCGATGGTGCAGGTCTGCGCGCTGGCCGGATCCGGTGCCCAGAAAAAACCATGGTCGGCGGCCGCTTCCTGCAGGCGGGCATTGATCACGCCAGGTTGCACCACGGCCAGGCGCTGGCCGGGATCGATACGCACGATCCGGTCCATGCGCGCCAGGCTGAGCACGACCGAACCACGCGCGGGAACGGCGGCGCCGGTGGTGCCGGTGCCGGCGCCGCGCGCGGTCAGCGCGATGCCGTGCTCGCGGCACAGGCGCACGGCCGCGACCACCTGATCGGCGTCGACTGGCAGCAGCACCGCCAGCGGCAACTGATGACGGGTCGAGTCATCGCCGCCGTGGGCATGGCGGCTGTCCTGATCGCGGCGTATCACGTCCGCGCCGAGGCTGGCCTGCAGGGCGTCGAGGAAGCGGGTCTGGTGCGGGCTCGGGTTCACATCCATGGCGGGTGTCTGTTCGGTCGGCCCGGCGGTGCGCAGCGCGTGCCGGCCGGGTGGTGGATCAAGCATCTGCCCGCGGCTTGCCGGCAGGCGCGGCCGGCTCAGTTGCCGCCCAGGTCGAAGGCGGCGCGATGCCAGTCGATGCGCGGATTAGGCTGGCGCCCGGAGATGGCGACAACATCGAAGCGGCAGGGCAGGCCGGCCAGCGCCGGGTGCTGCTGGCGGAATTGTTCGGCAGCCACGCCAAGGCGCGCGCGCTTGCTGCCGGTGACACTGGCGGCGGCGCCGCCATAGTCGCTGCGCGCGCGGTAGCGGACTTCGACGAATACCAGCACGCCGGCCTCGCGCATGACCAGGTCCAGCTCACCGAAACGGGTGCGGAAGTTGCGTGCCAGCAACTCCAGGCCCGCGCAGTGCAGGTGCCGGCAGGCCAGGTCTTCCCAGGCCTGGCCGAGTTCGTTCATGCCGCTGCCAGTAGCCGGGCGGCGCAGCGGTTCAATAGCGTTCCTCGAACTGCAGTGCGCCCTCAAGAGCCACCGGAATGCCGTCCTGGAAGCGGGCCCAGGCCAGCTTGCGCCGGACCTGGCGCGAGGCATCGATGCTCAGCTCGCCGGTGGCACCATTGATGAACGAGTACGGATGCCGGTTAAGCCAGTCGATGTAGCCCAGCAGACGATAGGCGTCCATGCCGAAGGCGAACAGGCGCAGCGCCTGGCCCTGGACGCCGCGCAGGCTGGCGGCCAACTCCTCGCGGCTGGGCAGGCCGCTGACCTGGCCGATCACCCAGGGCGCATCGCTGAACTCCAGGCCGTCCAGGTCGCGGTCCATGGCCGCTACCGGTGCGCCGCCGTAGACGCGCGACATCGCCAGCCAGGTGCCGCCGACGCCGGCACTTTTAAGCTGCGGCACCAGCAGCCGCGCGGACTGGCCATGCAGGGCCAGGAACAGGCCGCCCAGATCGTCTTCGCGCAGGCGCTCGGCGCGCTGGCTGAAGTCGTAGTCGTTGGCGCTCAGCCGGATATCGCGCACCACTTCACCGCCCAGGGATTCAAAGTGCATGCGGAAGGCCAGCGCCGAGCGCCGGCTCCAGTCATCGGGCAGCGAGACCACGCCGGCACGGAGCACGCCACGCTGCAGCAGGCGCTCGGCGGCGGCGACCGCTTCTTCATCGGGCAGCAGGCCGAATTGGGCACTGCCGGCGGGCGGCGCGACGCCATCGGCGTGGTTCAGTGCCAGCACCGGCACCGGCAGCAGCGGCTCCCGAAACAGGGCGGTGACGGTTTCGCGACCGAGCGGGCCGACCACCAGTTCGGCATCCATTTCCAGTGCCCGCAGATAGGCCGCGCCGATGTCCTGGACGCTGGAACCCGAATCCAGCAGCTCGACCTGTGGCCGCGGCTCGGGGGCGGCGAAGTAGGCGGCGAAGAAACCGTCACGCACGGCCTGGCCGGCGGCGCCCAGTGGTCCGGACAGCGGCAGCATCAACACCACCTTCTGGTACAGGGCGCGGCCGTCGGCATCGGTCGGCGGCGGCTGTCGCGGCGCCAGCGGGTTGCGGCCATCGGCGAGCAGACGCGGCGGACTGATGCCGCGCTCGACCAGGGCGGCATCGATCCAGGCCTTGAGCGGCTCGTCGACCGACATGCCGGCGCTGGCCCGGTACAGGGTCTCGACCTCGGTCGCGGCCAGCACGGCCGCCAACCGGTCGGCGACCTGGTCGTGTTCGGCGCCCTGCAGGTAATGCAGTTGCGCGGCCCGCTCCTGGGCCATCGCCAGCGACTCGCCGCGGCCTTCGAAGGCGCGCGCGCGCAATTCGTGGAAGCGTGGCCGCAGCGGCTCGGGTACGCGCTCAACCGGCACGGTGAGCAGATCCAGGGCGGTGTCGGGCTGACCGTCGGCCAGCGCCAGCTCGGCCAGCAGCAGTTCCAGCCGCAGTTGCCAGGCGTCATTGAGCTGACTGGCGCGCAGCGGCCGCGTGGCCCGGCGCAGACCCTCCATATCGCCACCTTGCCGGTGGCTTTCGGCGGCGCGCAGGTGCAGGTAGTCGCGGCGTTCACCGGCTGAACGGGAGGCTGCGGCACTGAACATGCCGGCGGCGCTGGCGAAATCGCCGGCAGCGTAGGCCTGCTCGGCGAGCTCGATGGCGCTGTCGTCGCGGCTGTCCGGAGCGGCGCAGGCGACCAGCAAAAGGGCGACAATGACCAGGCCGCTGCGAACAAGGAACGGGAGTGGACGCTTCATGACCAGCCGATCAACTTCGGAAAGCCCCATGATAGCCCCCGGCGGCCTGTACGTCGTTGCCACCCCGATCGGCAACTTGGGCGACATGTCCCGGCGCGCGCTGGCGGTACTGGCCCAGGTCGACATCATTGCCTGCGAGGACACGCGCAGCACGCGCGTGCTGCTCGACCACTACGGCATCCAGACGCCGACCCTGGCCCTGCACGACCACAACGAACTGGCCCAGACCGGCCCGTTGCTGGCGCGGTTGCGCAGCGGCGACGCCGTCGCCCTGGTCAGCGATGCCGGCACGCCGCTGATCAGTGATCCGGGCTACCGCCTGGTCGCGGCCGCGCGCAACGCCGGCCTGGCGGTGCATCCGATCCCCGGCGCCTGCGCGGCCATTGCCGCGCTGTCGGCCGCCGGCCTGGCCAGCGACCGGTTCTGCTTCGAAGGTTTCCTGCCGCCGAAACCGGCCGCGCGCCGGGCCCGCCTTGCGCAACTGGCCGGCGAGCCGCGGACCTTGATCCTGTACGAATCCAGCCACCGCATCGTCGACACCCTGGCCGACCTGGTGGCGGCCTTCGGCGCGGCCCGGCCGGCGGTACTGGCGCGGGAGTTGACCAAGCGCTTCGAAACCTTTCTGGGGCCGGACCTGGCCGGCATTGCCGCATCCCTGGCCGCCGACCGCGACCAGCGCCGCGGTGAATTCGTGCTGGTGATTGCCGGCAATCCCGATCCGGACGCGGCGGCGCTGGCGTTGGGCCGGCGCATCCATGCCGCCCTGGCCGGTGAACTGTCACCCAGCCGCGCCGCGCGCATTGCCGCCGAAATCAGCGGTGCTTCGCGCCGGGCGCTGTATGCCGGCCGGGATGGCAGCGCCGATGCCGATGCCGACGCCGACCGGGTTGCGGAAACCTGAGCGGCGCTCTGCCGGCTGCTGCGACCGTCGCCGGCCGCGGTTGACTACAGGAACAGGTCCGGCAGGAGCGGCTGGCCGGGCTTGACCGCGTACTGGTCCAGGTCGGTGATGCCGGCCTGCGCCAGCACCTCGTCGTCGATCAAAAACTGGCCGCTGAGCTCGCTGGCCGGCAGCGTCAGCACCTGCCAGGCGGCATCGGCCATGATTTCCGGCTTGCGGCAGTTGTCCGGATTGACCCCGGGAATCATCGCCAGGGCGGCTGTGTGGATCACCGTGCGTGGCCACAGCGCGTTGACCGCGATGCCGTGCGCCTTTAGTTCAGGCGCCATGCCCAGCACGGCAAAGCTCATGCCCATCTTGGCCAGGGTGTAGCCGACATGCGGCGCGAACCATTTCGGGTCCAGGCTGGGCGGCGGTGACAGCACCAGCACGTGCGGGTTGTCGGCCTTTTTCAGGTACGGCAGCGCCGCCTGGGTGCACAGCACGGTGCCGCGGGTGTTGACCTGGTGCATCAGGTCAAAGCGCTTCATCGGCGTTTCCGCCAGCGGCGCCAGGTAGATGGCGCTGGCGTTGTTGATCAGGATGTCGATGCCGCCGAAGTGCTCGGCCGCCTGCGCCATCGCCGCCACCACGTTGTCCTCGTCGCGGATGTCGACCTTCAGCGCCAGGGCGCGGCCACCGGCCGCTTCCATCTCCTCGGCGGCGCTGTGGATCGTGCCCGGCAAACGCGGATTGGGCACGTTGGACTTGGCCGCGATCACGATGTTGGCGCCGTCGCGGGCGGCGCGCAGGCCGATCTCCTTGCCGATGCCGCGGCTGGCGCCGGTGATGAACAGGGTCTTGCCGGCCAGACTGGTCATGATGGGAAACTCCATGGGCGCAAAGCGCCGACTATACCCCGGTTGCCGCCGCCTGCCGCGGGCCGCCGGGTGGCGATCCGGCTTGCTGTTCGCCAGCGTCGGCACCTACACTGCGCGCCTCGAGGTGCCCGTGGCAACACGGGTGAAACAGGGAAGCCGGTGCAACTCCGGCGCTGCCCCCGCAACGGTAAGCGAAACGAAACCGGCCAACAGCCACTGCGGTGATCCGCGGGAAGGCGGCCGGTACTGGCGGAACACTGGTCCCGCCACGTCCGCAAGCCCGGAGACCGGCCTCGATGGCTGCCTGGTGCGGCCCGGCCATGTCGATGACATGCGCGGGGCCAAACCGGGACGACCGAGCGTTGCGGAGGGCGACGCGGCCTGTTGTTCCGGTCCGCGCCGTGCCCTGTGCCGGTCGTCGATCCGCCGGAACCTGGTCGCTGGCTTCTCCGCCGTTCGCGGGTGTGCGAACCATCTGGAGAATCCCAGAACCATGAACCCCTGCAAGCAATCCCCTCTGGCCACGGCCTGCCTGGCCGCCCTGGCCGCCTTCACCTTGCCGGCACTGGCCGGCAATGCCGATCCATCGGCCGCGCCTGATGCGGCCTCTGCCGATACCACCACCCTGGCCACCACCGTGGTCACTGCTTCGCGTGCGCCGGAGCAGGTCGATACCAGCCTGGCCACGGTCAGCGTCATCGACCGCGGCCAGATCCAGGCCAGCCAGGCGCACAACCTGTTGGAACTGCTGCGCCACCAGGCCGGCATCGACCTGGCCCGCAGTGGCGGCCACGGCTCGGCGATCTCGCTGTTCCTGCGCGGAACCAATTCCAACCATGTGCTGGTCCTGGTCGATGGCGTGCGCGTGTCGTCGATGAACACCGGCGCCCTGGACTGGAGCAACCTGCCGCTGGCCCAGATCGAGCGCATCGAGATCGTGCGCGGGCCGCGCGCGGCGTATTGGGGCTCGGATGCCATCGGCGGGGTGATCCAGATCTTCACCCGGCGCCTGGACGGCCCGGTGTTTGCCGTGCATGCCGGCAGCCAGGACACTCGTCGGGTGCAGGCCGGGATCGGCGCCGACAATGGCCAGGCGCACTTCTCCCTGGTCGTGGGCCATGACCGCAGTGACGGTTTTTCCGCTCAGAACGAAGACGGCTTCAATTACTGGCCCGACGATGATGGCTACCGGCAGCGCTCGCTTGGCCTCACGGCTGGCGTCGCGCTGGGCAGCCAGGCGCTGACCGCGCGCGTGTTCCGCAGCGAGAACCATGTCGAGTTCGACAACGGCGAGGCCGAGGCGACGTTGGGGCCGGCCGTCACCGACGGCATCAACCAGACCATTGCGCTGGAGCTGGCCGGTCCGCTGGCCGCCGGCTGGCATCATCAGCTGGTGCTGGGCAGCGGCCGTGATGATCTGGACACGCCGGTGATCCAGTCCCGCTTCGAAACCCGGCGCACCTCGCTGGATTGGCAGAACATGCTGGCACTGACGCCAGGCCAGACGCTGTTGTTCGGGGTCAACTGGCTGGAAGAAGAGGGCTTCGCCGCCGATGGCTTTGGCGATCCGTATGCCGGTCGGCGCGACAATCTGGCCACCTACCTGGGCTGGCGCGGGCGCCAGGGCGCCTTCGACACCGAACTGGTGGGCCGCTATGACGACAACAGCGATTACGGCGGCGAGTTCACCGCGTCTGCGGCATTGGGCTGGCAGGTCGGTGAGCGCTTGCGCCTGGGCGCCAGCCTCGGCGAAGGTTTCCGGGCGCCCAATCTCAACGAGCTGTACTCGCCGGGCTTTGGCGGCTGGTACCTGGGCAATCCGGCGCTGGAACCGGAGCGCTCGCGCAGCGCCGAGCTGGGCGCCGACCTGGCTCTGGGCCAGGCCGGCACATTGCGGCTGCGCGCCTTCCGCACCGACATCCGCGACATGATCAGCTTCACCGGCGGCGGCGTCGCCCAGGCCGAGAACACGGCCCGTGCGCGCATCGATGGCGTCGAGCTGGAATATGACTGGGCCCATGCCGGCTGGGCGCTCAATGCCAACGCCAGCTGGCAGGATCCGGTCGACCGCGACAGTGGCGCCACCCTGTTGCGCCGGGCGAAACGGAAGGCGGCCTTCAGCCTGGACCGGGAACTGGGCGCCGGCTGGCGCGCCGGCATCGATACCGTCTTCGTCGGCGCGCGCCAGGATGCCGGCTTCCCCGACAACCTGCGCCTGGGCGGCTACGGCCTGGTCGGCCTGCGTGCGTCATGGGTGGTGAGCGCCGACTGGGCCCTGGAAGCGCGCGTCGACAACATCGGTGATCGCGACTACACCCTGGTGCACGGCTTCAACACTGCCGGCCGCAGCGCCCACGTCGGCCTGCGCTGGCAGCCGGGCAGCGGCCGCTAACGGCCGGGTACGGGATGACGGTTGCACTGCCGCCGGCCCGGCTGTTCGCGGCCGGTGGCAGTGCCGGTTTCCTCGACCCTGCCACGCCGATATCGCCGCTGTGGTGATGTCGGCGCCGGCGCGGCTCAGTCCAGCGGCGCCGGCTGGATGATCTCCACCCAGTAGCCATCCGGATCCTTGATGAAGGCCAGCGACTTCATCCGGCCATCGCTCAGGCGTTTCTGGAACGGCACGTTCAGGTCCTCGAAACGGGCACAGGCGGCGACGACATCGGGCACGCTGATGCAGATGTGGCCGAAGCCGCGCGGCTGGCTGTTGCCATCGTGGTAGGCGAACCCGGCGTCGTCCTCGGTGCCATGGTTGTGGGTCAGTTCCAGCACGCCCGCCTGCTGTGCCAGCCACTGGCGGCGCGCTTGCGCATCGGCCGGGATCGCCGCGGGATCATCGATCAGCGCCAGAAAATACAGGCTGAAGCCATCGCCATCGAAGGCACGCACGTCGACCACGGTGAAGCCCAGCACGCGGGTGTAGAAATCCAGCGAACGGCGGATGTCCTTGACCCGCAGCATGGTGTGGTTGAAGACAAAGCCGGCGGTGGCGGCATCGCGTGCCGCGACACCGGGGAGCGAGGAAAACCGGTCAAGAGCCATGGGCGCCTCCTGGAGCGTTGGGTTGGGGATAGGGCGGCGGTCTGGCTTGCAGACCGGCTTGTTGCCGGAGATGGGGGTGATCGGCACCTGCTGCAAGATGACCATGTTCCTGGTTTGTCCACATCGGACATAATCGCAGGACGTGACTGCTGCCATGGTCATTGTCAGGGGCTCTCGGGGTAATCGCGACCTGCCACGTCCGTGATGCAGGGCGAGTGCATGCAAGGAGGCAAGACATGACTTGGCTGTTCGTGCTGGTGCTGGTGATTGCCGTTCTGTGCTTGTTCTTCGCTGCAAGGCTGAAGACGAAATCCGACCGTGGCAAGGGCTTTGCCTACCGCAAGAACCCGGTGCTGTTCAGCCCCGCTGAACGTTCTTTCCTGGGGGTGCTGGAGCAGGCGGTCGCCGGGGAGTTCAGGGTCTTTGGCAAGGTCCGTGTCGCCGATGTCGTCAGCGTCAAGGCAATGACCGATCGTCGCGCCTGGCATCGCGCTTTCAATCGGATCCGTGCAAAGCATTTCGATTTCGTCATTTGCTCGAAAAGCAATCTGGCCGTGCTGGCGGTGATCGAGCTGGATGACCAGTCACATCGCCAGCACACGCGCCAGAAACGCGATGCCTTCCTTGTTGCCCTGTGCCAGGCGGTTTCGCTGCCCCTGATCCAGGTGGCTGCGCAGCACGCCTATTCGGTGTCGACATTGCGGCAGCAGTTGCGGTCGGCACTGGGTGCAGACAGTGCGACAAAATCCAGCGCCATGGACCTTGCGATGCCGGTGGCGCAGCCTGCGCCAACGCCGGCTGCCGGCAAGGAGCCGGCGCCGATGGCAGCGGCAGAGACTTTGCCGCCACCGGCAGCGCCGGAAACTGTCATCTGCCCGAAATGCTCGGCTGCGATGGTGCGCAGGCAAAGCAGATCACAGGCCGGTTCGGGCCGTGGGTTCTGGGGCTGCAGCGCTTTCCCCAAGTGCCGTGGCATCCTTCCCGACCCAATCCGGGTACCCGCTCAGTCAATCCAATGATGTACTTTATCCACCTGTCCGGTTTCCTGCTGGCTGCCGTCTTTGCCGCGCCGGTGATGGCCAACGAGCGCGCTGACTGGGCCGGGTTGTTCCGGGAGCACGAAGCCACCGGCACGATCGTGGTGGTGGACGGGCGTGTCGCCGGCAACCCGGTGTCGGTGTACGCGCCAAAGCGGGCGAAGCAGCGGTTTTCCCCGGCTTCGACCTACAAGATTGCGCACACGCTGTTCGCGCTGGATGCCGGCGTGGTCACTGATGAGTTCCAGGTTTTCCGCTGGGATGGCATCGAACGGACATTTGCCGGCCACAACCGGGACCAGGACCTGCGCTCGGCGATGCGGGTCTCGGCGTTGTGGGTCTATGAGCAGCTCGCCGATGCAATCGGGACGGAGCGGGCGCACGGGTATCTGCAGCGGATCGATTATGGCAACGCCGATGTCACGACCCGGTCAGGCAGCTACTGGGTCGATGGCGCGCTCGCCATCTCGGCTCAGGAACAGGTGTCGTTCCTGCGCCGCCTGTACCGAAACCGGTTGCCGCTGCCGGTCCAGCACCAGCGCCTGGTCAAGGATCTGATCATTGTCGAGGCCGGGCGCGACTGGATCCTGCGCGCCAAGACCGGCTGGGATGGCCGTATCGGCTGGTGGCTGGGTTGGGTCGAGTGGCCCAGCGGGCCGGTGTTCTTCGCGCTCAATATCGACACCCCCAACCGGCTGGCTGATCTGGCCAAACGCGAGCAGATCGGCCGGGCGATTCTTCGATCCATGGATGCCCTGCCTGGAGATCAGCGCGCCCAGCCCTGACCAGCGCGCGCCCTACCCGCAGCAGCCGCGCCAAGGCTGTTGCACAATGGCGCCATGACTGCCGACAACCCACATACCCCGCTGGCCGCCCTGTATCCGGCCCATGTCCAGACCCTGTGCGCGCGCGCCGACGAGGCGCTGGCGGCAGGCGGCTTCGAACATTTGCTGCTGCCCTCGGGCACGCTGCGCTACCAGTTCCTGGACGACCGGCCCTATCCATTCGCCGCCAATCCGCAGTTCAAGGCCTGGTTGCCACTGGAACAGGTGCCCGATTCGTGGCTGGCCTATACGCCCGGCCGGCGCCCGCGACTGGTCTACTGCCAGCCCGATGATTACTGGCACCTGCCGCCAGCGCCGCCGCATGGCTATTGGGCCGAGCAGTTCGAGATTATCGTCGTGCGTTCAGCGGCGCAGGCCGCCGAGCACCTGCCGACCGGTTCGGCCACCGCCCGCTGCGCCATCCTCGGCGAGCCGGACTGGCGTCTGCCCGGGCGGGTACCCAACAACCCGACGCCGGTGCTGGAGCGCCTGCACTGGGCGCGCGCGGTCAAGACCGCCTACGAGCTGGAGGCGCTGCGCATGGCCAACGCGCGCGCGGTGCGCGGTCACCTCGCCGCCGAGGAAGCGTTCCGCGCCGGCGCCTCCGAGCGCGCCATCCACGACGCCTACCTGCAGGCCACCGGTCACAACGATCTGGATCTGCCCTATGACAGCATCGTCGGCCTCAATGAACATGGTGCTGTGCTGCACTACCAGTACAAGCGCCGTGACCTGCCGGCGGCGCATCGCTCGCTGCTGATCGATGCCGGCGCCACCGCGGCCGGTTACTGCGCCGATATCACCCGCAGCTATGGCGATGGCGATGAGCTGTTCCAGGCCCTGATCGCGGGTGTCGATGGCGTCGAGCAGGCGCTGTGCGCGATGGTGCGCCCCGGCGTCGACTACCGCGACATCCACCTGGACTGCCACCGCCTGCTGGCCGGCGTGCTGCGCGACCTGGGCATCGTCCGCATGGACCCCGAATCACAGCTTGAAACCGGCGTCAGCTCGGTGTTCTTCCCGCACGGCGTCGGCCACTACCTCGGCCTGCAGGTGCACGATGTCGGCGGTTTCATGGCCGGCCCGGACGGTGGCCGGATCGAACCGCCGGACGGTCATCCGTTCCTGCGCCTGACCCGCAGCCTGGTCGAGGAGGCCGTGGTCACCATCGAGCCGGGCCTGTACTTCATCCCGATGCTGCTGGCGCCACTGCGTGCCGGTCCGCACGCCGACGCCGTCGACTGGGCCAAGGTCGAGCACCTGCAGGCCTTCGGCGGCGTGCGCATCGAGGACAATGTCCGCGCCACCGCGGACCGGCCGGAAAACCTTACCCGGGATGCCTGGGCCGCCGCGCGCTGAACCGGCGCCGCTGCCGGCGGCCGTTGCCCGATCCTGGCGGTCGCAGCCGGCCGTGATGGGACGGCCCGGCGCGCTTGTGGCATGGGCCGCCGCGGTGGTTGTGTTCGCCCTTGCCAGCGCCCTGCCCGCCATCGCCGGCCAGTACGAACCCCGGCCCGGCCTGCATACCGGCGCCGTCGCCGACGCCGGCGCTTGGCAACGCTTGCTGGCCGACGGCCTGGGCACTGTCATCGACCTGCGTACCGAGGCCGAACGCCGCGACCGGCCGGATGACCGCGTCGTGGCGCTGGCCCGCGTGCACGGCCTGCAGGTGCATCATCTGCCGATCGCCGGTGCCGACGACCTGACCCTGGAGAATGTCGAACGCCTGCGCCAGGCCCTGGACACAGCCCATGGCCGGGTGCTGATGCATTGCAGTGACGGCGACCGCAGCGGTGCCCTGCTGGCGCTGATGGCGCACTTCGAGGAAGGCCTGTCGCGGCGCCGGGCGCTGGCGCTTGGCCGGCGCGCCGGCCTGTCGTCACTGGAAACCGATGTGCAACTGCGCTTGCGCCGCCTGCGCCGCTGATCGCCGGCCGGGTACCTGTGCGCTGGCATTGATCCCGGCAAGGCCCGGGCGCTGAGTCGGCCGGTGATCTGCCGGACTGGCTGCGCTATTCAGGCGCCGGCCTGGCTGCCGATGCGGGCCTGGATCTCGGTCGCATCCGTGGGCAAGGCGGCGCTGAGCACCTCGTGACCGTCGCGGGTGATCAGGACATCGTCCTCGATGCGGATGCCGATGCCGCGCCACTTCGCCGCCACCGGTGCATCGGGCCGGATGTACAGGCCCGGCTCGATGGTGCAGACCATGCCCTGTTCCAGCTCGCGCCACTGGCCATCGATGCGGTAGTCGCCGACATCGTGCACATCCAGGCCCAGCCAGTGGCCGGTCTTGTGCATGAAATAGGGTCGGTAGCGCTGCTGCTCGATGGCGGCGGGCAATGGGCCTTCAATCAGCCCCAAGGCGATCAGGCCGGCGCACAGGGTGTGTACGGCAGCCTCGTGCATGGCGTTGTAGGGTCGCCCCGGGCGGGCCTGGTCCAGCGCCGCGTGCCGCGCTTCCAGCACCAGGTCGTAAAGGGCGCGCTGGGCTGGCGAATAGCGGCCGGAGACCGGGAAGGTGCGCGACAGGTCGGCGGCGTAGTTGCGGTACTCGGCGCCGGCATCGATCAGCACCAGTTCGCCGCTGCGCAATTTCGCCGATCCGGCCCGGTAGTGCAGGATACAGGCGTTGGCGCCGGCACCGACGATGCTTTCGTAGGCGGCGACGGCGTGGTTGTGGTGGAAGCAGGCCAGCAGTTCGGCCTCGACCTGGTATTCGCGCCAGCCCGGCTGCGCCCGCGCCCAGACCTGCTCATGGGCGGCCACCGTGATGTCGACGGCGGTGCGCAGGCGGCGAATCTCGGCCGCCGACTTGATCAGGCGCATCTCGTGCAGCAGCGGGCCCAGGGTGGCCATCTGCTGCGGCGGCACCGAGCCACGCAGTTGCGCGCGCACGCGGTTGAGCCAGCCGATCAGGCGCTGGTCGAATTCCGGCTCCCGGCCCAGGTGGTAATGGATCTTCGACCGGCCCTCGATCAGACCCGGCAGGATGTCATCGATGTCGCCGATCGGATAAGCATCGTCAAAGCCGAAGCGCTCGACGGCGCCATCCAGGCCGATGCGCGGGCCATCCCACAATTCGCGCTCGGGATGGCGTTCGCGGCAGAACAGCAGGCTCTCGCCGGCAGCGCGGCCGGGCACCAGCACCAGCACCGCTTCGGGTTCCGGGAAGCCGCTGAGGTAATGAAAATCGCTGTCCTGGCGGTAGGGATGGAAGGTGTCGTTGCTGCGCACCCGCTCGGGCGCAGTCGGCACGATGACGATGCTGTCCTGGCCGGTCAGCTGCATGAGCTGGCGCCGGCGGCGGTGGTACTCGGCCGGATTCATCGATGGCGATCCTTGGCCATCAGTGCCGGACAGCGTCGTCCGGATCCGGCTCCGGCGCCGCTTCGTGGCGCAGCATCAGCGCCGCCACCCGCACGAACTCGACGATTTCGGCCAGCGCATTCTCGTCCTCTTCGTCGTCACCGGACTCATAGCTGAAGCCGGCAATGCGCTGCAGGTCGCGCAGCGCTTCGCGGCGCGATTCGGAGCCATCCTGATCGCTGCCGCCGGCCAGGCCAAAGCCGCCCAGGAAGGCCGCGCACCACTGCACCAGGGCGCCGACGCGCTCGGCCATGGCGGCGTCATCGCCGGGCAGCAGCGGCTGGAAGCGCATCTGCGGATCATCCAGCAGCACCGTCGCCCAGCGGCGCAGCGCTTCCAGATGATCGCGGGCATCGGCATCCAGGTCGGCAGCTTGGATCTGCAACTGATCCAGCCAACGCTGCGGCTGCGGTTCGCCCCCGGCGCACAGGTAGCCGCACAGGCCGCCATGCAGTTCCGAGGGGGATGCCGCCAGCGGCTGCGCCGCCAGTTGCAATTGCGGGTAGTCGGGCAGGGAAGGAACGAAGGTGGCGTCGGCCACAGGCTCTTGATCGGATTCGGTCACAGCGTGGAATCGGTGAGTGTCAACAGCGGGCCAGTGTGTCATATCCGCCGGTGCGCTACCGAAGCCGGGTTGCGCCGTCGCCGCCAGACGCTGCGCGTTGACCGCAGTGGCACCGGCTGCCTATGCTTGCCGATCACTGGCCGGTCATGGGCCAAGGCACTGGCCAGGGGACGATTTCCGACATGGCTTCCGGCAACGAGCAACGTGATCTGATCGGATTGCTGTCCACGCGCATCGAGCAACTGGCTGTCCTGTGCCAGCGGCTGCGCGAGGAGAACCGCGTCCTGCGTGCCAGCCAGGAGGCCTGGACCACCGAGCGCGCCACCCTGCTGGCCAAGAACGAACAGGCCCGGACCCGGGTCGAGGCGATGATCACCCGGCTCAAACAGATGGAGCTGCACTGATGAGCCCGGCCGGCCACAGCGTCAACGTGCGCATCCTGGACCGGGATTACCTGGTCGGCTGCCCGCCCGGTGAAGAGGAAGCCCTGCAAGCGGCCGCGCGCCTGCTCGATGGTCGCCTGCGCGAGCTGCGCCAGCAGTCACGCACCGCCACCATGGAACGGCTGGCGGTGATGGTGGCGCTGAACTTCGCCCACGAATCGCTGCAGGCACGGCAGGCGCACGCCAGTGCCAGCGATGCCGACGAGCAACTGGCGCGCCTGGTCGCGCGCCTGGATTCACTGCTCGAAGCCGGGTGAATGGCGGCTGCCGACGGCCGCTGCGCCTTAACGCCATCGGCGCTGATCCGGGCTAGAATCGCTGCAGGTGTCCTCTGCAAGGTTTGGCAACACAACTTCATATTGCCTTGACCCATTAGGTCGACCCTTGGGACAGCGAACCGGTCCGGTGTGCAAGTCCGCCCACGTTGCGGAAAGCCTGAACGGCCAGCCAGCTCTCCCCCCTGTTATCCAGGGATCAAGGTCGTCGATGTGTACCGGCCCGGCGGAGGATGCCTTTTCCTATCTTGAGCGACCGGCCTGACAAACCGCAGTTGCGCCAACAGGCGCGACGCCGCCGGCGCAGCCTGGATCCTGCCGAGCGCCCGCGCATGCAGGCCGACGTTGCCGGGCATCTGCTGGCCGCCGCCAAGCGCCAGCGCTGGCAACGCATCGGCGCCTACGCCGCCACCGCATCCGAGCTGGATCTGGCGCCATTCTTCAACGCCGCCGCTGGTCTGGATCCGCCTGCCTCCATCTACCTGCCGGCCATTCTGGCGCCGGGCGTCATGGTGTTCCGGCGCTGGCCGATCGGCAGCGGCCTGGTCGAAGGTCCGCACCGCATCCTGCAGCCGTCAGCGCACTGCCGCGAATCTCCGGCATCCGCCCTGGACGCGATCCTGCTGCCGCTGCTCGCCTTTGATCACTGCGGCACCCGCCTGGGCAGCGGCGCCGGTTATTACGACCGGCTGCTGGCTTTCCGGCGACAGGTTTCGACGCCGCCGCGCCTGGTCGGGATTGCCTTCCAGGCCCAGCACATGGACGCGCTGCCGCGCGATGCCTGGGACATTCCGCTGGACGCCGTCTGCACCGAAACCGGCTGGCGCGATCTTCGCGCCGGCGACTGACTGCGCCGGCGCTGATCGCGCCTTCAGGAAGCCGGCACGAACTCGACCCGGGTCGACACCGACACCTGGTCGGGAATCACCGAGGTATCGGCCCAATCGCCGCCGCCGACACCGAAGGCCAGCCGGCTCAAGGTTGCCTGGCCGGTCAGCACCAGCGGCGCCTCGCCTTCCAGGCTGAATTCCAGCGGCACCACCTGCTGCACGCCGCGCAGCTCCAACGTGCCTTCGGTGCGCCAGCGGCCCTCGCCGGTGGCCTGGAAACCGCTGGCGCGGTAGCGCGCCTGGCCATGGTTGGCGACATCGAAGAAATCACCCGTCTGCAAGGTGGTGTCGCGGTCCGGGTCGTCGGTGCTGGCCTGGGCGAGCGGGATGAGCACGTCCAGGCGCGCTTGTTCCGGCGCCGCCGGATCAAACGCCAGCGTGGCCTGGAAGCCGGGCAGCACGCCATCGAAGGCCTGGCCCTGGAAGGCGCTGCGAAAGCCCAGCGTGCCGGCGTCCTGGACATAGTCGGCGGCGTTGGCTTGGCTGATCACCAGCGGGCCGACGGCCAGGGTTGTGGCCAACAGCAACAGGAAAGTGCGGTGGTTCATCGGTTGTCTCCAGGTGAGTCAGTGTGTGGATGGGTCTTAGCCGATGCCGGCCAGCCGCGGCCCAGGAAGGGCGTGGCGGCCGGGCGTCGGTTCATTCATTGCAGGCGCGGCAGATCGAACACCAGCAGCTCGGCGTCCTGGCCCGAATCGATCCTTACCTGCGCCTCGTCCTCATACATCAAGGCGTCGCCGGCCTGCAGGGCGTGGCCGTTGACCGTCGCCTGGCCGCGCACCAGGTGGACATAGGCAAGCCGGCCGGCGGCGATGGCGAGCTGCGCGGTTTCAGCACCGTCGAACAAGCCTGAATACAGCCACGCATCCTGGTGGATGGTGACCGAGCCGTCAGCGCCATCGGGACTGGCGACCAGGCGCAGGCGGCCACGCTTTTCCTGATCGGCAAAGGCCTTCTGCTCGTAGCCGGGTTCGATGCCGTTGACGCTGGGGATGATCCAGATCTGCAGGAAGTGGGTGAGCTTGTCGGCCTCGTGGTTGTACTCGGAATGGGTGACGCCGCGGCCGGCACTCATGCGCTGCACTTCGCCGGGCACGATCGCCGAACGGTTGCCCATCGAGTCCTCGTGCGCCAGCGCGCCGTCGATCACGTAGCTGATGATCTCCATGTCGCGATGGCCATGGCTGCCAAAGCCCTGGCCGGGCTGGACGCGATCCTCGTTGATCACGCGCAGCGGGCCCCAGTGGACATGGCGCGGATCCTGGTAATTGGCGAAGGAAAAGCTGTGCCAGGACTCCAGCCAGCCGTGTCGGGCATGGCCGCGTTCGTGGGCGGGGCGGGTGATGATCATGGTGTTTGCTCCTGATCCGGGGTGGGGCGCAATGGCCCCGATATGCCACCAATGTGGGGCCGACGCCGGCCCGGATAAACCCGGCTGCCGGGGCTTCAATGTTTCCGTTCCGGCACCAATCCACGGCCGGTGGCTGTGCCATCATCGATACCGCCCGTGCGCCGCCCGGTGCACGGTGAACGCCCATTGGCGAACGAGGAGAACGCGATGAAGACCTACAAGGTGGGATACCTGATCGGCAGCCTGGCCACGGAATCGATCAACCGCAAGCTGGCCGATGCCATGTTCAAGCTGGCCCCCGAACAGCTCTCGTTCCACGAGATTTCGTTCAAGGATCTGCCGCTGTACAGCTACGACTACGACGCCGACTATCCCGAAGCCGGCCGCCGCTTCAAAAAAGCAATCGAGGATTCGGATGCGGTGCTGATCGTCACGCCCGAATACAACCGCTCGATTCCCGGTGCGCTCAAGAACGCCATCGACTGGGCCAGCCGGCCCTGGGGCACCAACTCGTTTGCCAACATCCCTTCCGGCGTCATCGGCACCTCGCCCGGCGCCATCGGCACCGCCGTCGGCCAGCAGCATCTGCGCAGCATCCTGGGCTTTTTGAACTCGCCGCAGATGAACTCGCCCGAGGCCTACATCCAGTTCCGCGACGGCATGCTCAACGAAGCCGGCGAGATCGCCGACGAGTCGACGGCAAAATTCCTGGGCAATTACCTGGATGAATTCCACCAGTTCGTCGCCCGGGTGTTGACCGTGCTGCCGCGCGGCGCCTGAACCTGCGCGATGGCAGACCACGATCGACCGGCGCCGGTCACAGCCGATTCCGGCCGGCGCCGGTCAGTGCAGCCAGGGCAGCGGCAATGAAACCTGCGATCAGCGACATCGCCGGCGCCCGCCACTACCTGTGGGGCGGCGCCTGCGATGGCTGGCATCTGCTGGAATCGCCGGATCTGAGCGTGATCCAGGAACGGGTGCCGCCCGGTCTGGGCGAGTCGCCGCATGTCCACGCCCGCGCGCGGCAGTTCTTCTACCTCCTGGCGGGCCGGGCGACGATGGAATTTGCCGAGGGCGGGATCCAGTTGCACGCCGGCCAGGGCCTGCACGTCGCCCCCGGCGTAGCGCACCGCTTTGTCAATCACAGCGACGACGAGGTCGTGTTCCTGGTGATCTCGGCACCGGCGACCGCGGGTGACCGCAAGGAATTGCCGGCCGCCCAATGGCGGGCCGGCGGTAGTTGACAGCGCCAGCGCCGCGAGCAGCGCTGACCGGCGGCTGTCGACCGGTGCCAGGTGAGGACTGGCGCGCGGAATCAAAGACCGGTTCGAAGCCGGTCAATGATCAGGCGCCAGCCTTTGTCAGCGCAGCGGTCCGCCTGAGCCGGCCGGCGGACCGCCGTAGCCAGAGCCTTTACTGGCCCTCGAAACCGTCCCGGAACAGGATCGGCGTCTGTGCCACGCCGCCCTGGAACAGGATCGCGTCTTCGCTGGCGCGCAGGTCGCCCAGCTCGTTGTCGGTCACGGTGACGGTCCAGACCTGGCCATTGCGCTCAAACGGCAGGTCGCGCCAGGCGTAGGTGTACGGCTGCTCCGGGTGCAGCGGGGCATAGACGCGGAAGCGCCAGCCGGCATCGAAGTCGGCGCCATGCACGTGCAGGTGCAGGCGCGCCTGGCCGCAGGCCGGCAGGTCCAGCCGGACCAGGCCGAACGGGTAGTGGTGGTGCCGATCCAGCGGGAAGTCGCTGGCCGGCAGGGTGTGGGTGTTTTCCAGCCGGTCACAACTGCCGAGCAGCGGTTCGACTTCCAGGGTCAGATAACTGTCACCGCCGCGTGTGCCATCGCCGCCATCCAGCAGCGAGGCGACATGGGCCTGCAGGGTGTCGGGGATGCCGTCGCCATTGCCGTCGCCGCCGTTGGGGGCCGCCGCTTCGATTGCATTGGCAACGCCGTCGCTGTCCTCGTCGGGCACCTGGTCGATGCTGTAGACGCCGTTGCGGGTGCCGGCATACAGGCGCGCGATGGCGCCGGACTTGTCCAGGTACAGGGCCGAGGCGGCACTGCTGGGCAGGCCGATGCTGTAGGAGCTCCAGTTCAGGCCGCCATCGACGCTGCGGTAGACGCCGCCGGGATTGATCTCCGAGCCGGTGGAACCGGCATAGACGATGTCGGCGTTGTCCGGATCCACGACCAGGGCGCGGATGTCGGCATCGGCGGCGATGCCGGTGTTGGCGAGCTGCCAACTGGCGCCGCCGTCATTGCTGCGGTAGACGATCGAATCGCCGGTCATATTGTTGGTGGCGGCATACAGCCGCTGGGGTTGGCTGGGCGCCAGCACCAGCGCCAGCACGGTGCGGATGGCGCTGTCCGGGTCGGCCGGGTTCATCCGCGGCAGGCCATTGCTGCTGTGCGTCCAGGTGGCGCCGGCATCGGTGCTCTTGAACACGCCGTTGATGACGCCGTCCGATTCCAGTGGATTGCTATGGCCCGGGTCGTAACCGTGGCTCGTGGTGCCGGCATAGAGCACCAACGGATTGTCCGGATTGATCGCCAGCGGCACGACTTGCACCGGATAACCGGCGTTGAGGGGCAAGCCGGAGTCCGAGGCCGTCCATGAGGCGCCGGCATCGGTACTCTTGTAGATGCGCGCCGCGCGCACCACCGGCATACCGTCGCCATCGCGATGGATGGTGCCGCTGCCACCCAGGTACAGGGTCTGCAGCGGGCCGTCGCCGCCTGGGCCGGAACCGCTGTTCGGGTCGGCGATCACCGTCCGGCTGATGACGAACCAGCTTTGCTCATAACCATACTGGTCATGGCGTGGAATTCCGTTGTCGATCGTGGTCCAGGTGGCGCCGCCGTCGGTGCTCTTGTAGATGCCACCGTTTCCGTCCCGGATGGCACCGCTGAGCGACAATAGCGGATAGCCATAACCAGCGGCATAGATCGTGGTGGTGAACGGATTGGCAGCGGTGTTGGGGTCCACCAGCAAGGTGCGCAGGCCGACCGCTTCCAGGCTCGGCGAGGACGAGAACCAGGACTGTCCCCGGTCTACGGAATGGAACAGGCCGTCGCTGGGTGAAGAGTCCGCATCGCCGTAGCCGGCATAGACCCAGGACGGGAACTGCGGTTGTACCGCCAGGGCGCGGATCTCGACCTGGGCCAGGCCGTTGTTGCGTCGGGTCCAGCTTGCGCCGCCATTTTCGCTGACATAAAAACCGGTGAAATCGGCCCCGGCATAGAGGATGTCGGGATTGGCCGGATCCACGTAGAGCGCGCCCACGCCATTGTCGAAGCTGCCGCCAGCGGCCGGTCGGATACCCTCGCCGACCACGGCATAGGTGGCACCACCATCGGTGGTGCGCACCAGGCCATTGTTCATGCCCAGCCACCAAGTGTCGACCGATGCTGCATCAGGAAGGATAACGTTGGCAAATGCTCCCAAGCTGACCCGGCTGAAGCTGGCACCCCCATCGACACTGCGCAGCATCTCGCCATGGGTGGTTGCCGCCAAAACGACATCAGCGGCTGAGGTATGGCTGATCACCTTGAACGGACCGTAGGCGGCCGGTGGCGGCGGAGGTGTCATGGTCCAGGTGTGGCCGTGATCAACGCTTCGATACAGACCGTCCTGGTCTAGCGCCAGCATGCGGCCGGCAACGTGCGGGTCCGGCCTGAGGACGCGGGCATCAGCGGACAACCCCGTGGCTGGTACCTGGCTCCATGTCTGGCCATTGTCATCGCTGCGCCAAAGCCCGGTTGCGCCGACGGTCCAAACCCGGCCCGGATGAATGGAGTCGAACTGTACGTCAAAGAAGGTACCGGGCACCGGCAGACCGCCGGCCAAAGCTTGCCAGTTGGCGCCGCCATCGCTGCTGCGGAACAGTTGCGAAGTGTTGCTGACAATCAGCATCTGGTTGTCGTGCGGGTTCAGGACCAACCGCCGCAGCCAGGAAAAGTACGGAACGATGTCGAGCTTGTTCCAGGTGACGCCGGTATTGGTGCTCTTGTAGACGCCGTTGCTGCCGCCCAGGTAGATCGTGGCCGGCTCGGCCGGGTCTACCGCCAGATGCATCACGGTGCCGCCTTCGGGACCGGACGAGGTCCAGACGCCGGGACCGGCCAGGGCCAGGGAAGCGATCGGCAACAGGCAGATGGCGAGGAAACAGGATAGAAGGCGGGTCATGGAACGCTCCGGGATCGATGGGTTCAAGCGGTAACGGGAAGCTAAGCAAGCTTGGGCTGGTCCGGCTCTGCGAGGTCACAGAAGCACGTCGCGACATCGTCTCACGACCCTCACCGGCGCCGTGCGCTGGCGGTGTGGGCCAGGAGCCTGGGCATCCGGTTCCCGATCATTGCCTGTCGTCAGCGCACGGCCGGTTCGATGCAGCCGATTGCCTTGGCCCTGACTGAAACGTAAAAAGCGTCGAAATCACGCCAAGCATATCGAGTGTGGTGCGCAGGGGCCCTTGCAAGCGGGGTGTTGCCGCCCGCGCAGGCAAACTTCCAAAACGTTTCCCCACGTCCCGGGCATGGTCGCCGGGAGTTCCCCCAAAACCGGGCGGTTGGCGAGCAGCGGCGCTCTGGTGGCTGCTGGCTCCTTGGTGCTGTTCGTCTGCCGCAGCGTTGCCGGCACGCAGAGCGTGCGCTCAACACCTGGCCGAGGCCCGTTTCGCCCAGTGCTGCCGCGCCGTCGCCTTGATTGCCAGCCGGGCCGGGGGTTTTCCGCCACCAGCACAGGCGTTTTCGCGTCGCCGTGCTCTAAAAAACTGATTCTAATGCAGTTTTTCCGGGACTGTGTTATCATCGCCCGGTTCGGATCGGATCGATCCAGGCGTCCCGCGCGACCGCGCATCGCCCGACACGCCCCCTTTCACGCGTCACCGCACGCAAGTGCGGGCCTGATCCTTCGTGAACGCCGTGCCTGGTTACACCACCCGCAAGCTCGCCGTTGCCGTCGGCGGGCATGAGTACCGCCTTCGTGTGCTTGCCGACCGGCAGCAGTATGCCGATCCGGATGGCCACAGCCGCCGGCTGGGCATTTCCTCGGCGCAATGGAGCCTGTTCGGCATGTTGTGGCCCACCGGCCAGGTGCTGGCGCAGGCCATGGCCGAGGCTGATATCGATGGCAAGCGGATTCTGGAACTGGGCTGTGGCATCGGCCTGGCCAGCCTGGTGTTGCAGCGGCGCGGCGCCGACATCGTCGCTACCGATATCCATCCGCTGGCCGAACCGTTCCTGGCCTACAACAGCGCCCTGAACGGGCTGGCTTCGGTGCACTACCGGCATCTGGGCTGGGACCAGCCGCTGCCCAGCCTGGGTCGCTTTGATTTGATCATCGCCGCCGATGTGCTCTACGAACCGGGCCAGGCGGCGGCTTTGGCCGGGGTCATCCAGCGCCATGGCAACGACGGCGTCGAGGTGATGCTGTCCGATCCCGGTCGCGGCCATACCGGCGCCTTCACCCGGCAACTGGCGCTGCAGGAACTGGTCATCGGCGCGCAACACCAGCACGAAGTGACCGATGAGCACGGGCAAGTGCATCGCGCCCGCATTCTGCATTACCGGCGCAGTTTGCCGGACGCCGCTTGAGCGTGGCTGCCGGCCCGCCGATCCACTGCAGCACCTGTGACGCGGTTTGCTGCCGCCAACTGGTGATCTTGCAGCCGGGCGATCGCATACCGGCGCACCTGACCCAATGGCTGAATGGCCAGCAGGTCATGGCGCGCGACGAAGAAGGCTGGTGCCAGGCCGTTGATGGCGCCCGCATGTGTTGTTCCATCTATTCGACCCGACCCCGGGTCTGCCGGCAGTTCGCCATGGCCGGCAGCGATTGCCGGCAGCTACGCCAGGCGTACGCCGGCCAGACCGCGGGGCATGACCTTACTGACCCTCTACTGACAAAGGAGAATCCATGAGCAGTTCCAAGACCAGCGCCAAGAAGGTTGCCAGCAAGAGCATTCCGCCGTCCGGCACCAGTCGCCTGTTCACCAGCCGCAAGGCCGGCCCGATGGCGGCCAAGATGACCAGCGAGCGCATCGCTGCCGATCTGGCGGCATTTCGCCGTTCCGGTGGCCGCATCGAGGTGCTCGACAACTACCGCCACCGCAGCAGCACCGAGGCCGCCGCGCCGACGCCGGTGGCCAGCTCCCGGGCGAAGGCTAAGGGCTGACGCAGCCCGGCATGCCTGATCCGGATCAGTTCCCCACCGACAGCCGGCACCGATAATCAGGGCGTCCTCACGCCACTGTCATAGCCGTGGCGTTAAGCCGGCCTCCTGAGCTTTACGGCTAGCCAGCCGATGGCCGCGACGGGTCCACGGCAGCGCAGCAGGCGCCTGGGCAGTGCCATCACTGCCTGCGCCGCCTGATGCCGTCGGGCCAGGGGCTGCGCCAGCCGTTTTCGCTGCCAAGGAGCCGACGATGTCCACCCGCTACACCCAGGTTTCGGCCAGCATCCTGGATGCTGTCCATGACACGCCGCTGCTGGAACTGGAACAGGGCATCTTCGCCAAGTGCGAGTTCCTCAATCCGTCCGGTTCGATCAAGGCGCGCATCGCCAGCTACATCATCGATCGCGCCGAGAGCGAAGGCCTGCTCAAGCCCGGCGACACCATCGTCGAGGCGACCAGCGGCAACACCGGCAACGCCTTCGCCATGGTGGCCGCGGTCAAGGGCTACCGGATGATCGTGGTCATGCCCGAAGGCTTGTCCAGTGAGCGGGTAGCGATCTCGCGCGCCTACGGCGCCGAGGTGCTGCTGTGCGGCAGCTTCCACGTCAACCAGGCGCTGGAACGTGCCCGCCAGTTGGGCAGCCAGCCCGGCTTCTTCTTCCCCGGCCAGTTCGAATCGGAATGGAACGTGCAGGAAAACCGGGAGATTTTCGGCCCGGAGATCCTGGCCCAGCTTCCCGAGGGCCGCGTGCCCGATGCCTTCGTCCATGGTGTCGGCACCGGCGGCACCCTGATCGGTGTTGGCCAGGCATTCCGCAAGGCCAATCCCGATGTCCGGCTGTTCGCGATGGAGCCGTCGGAATCACGCACCCTGCTCTGCGGCGAGGTTGATCTGCACGGAATCGAGGGCATCTCCGATGGTTTCGTGCCCGGCATCTTCGCACGGCATCGCGAGCTGGTCAGCGATTTCCTGAGCGTGTCCAGCACCGATGCGGTGGCGCAGATGCGCGAGCTGGCGCGTGGCCGCGGTCTGCTCTGCGGGCCCAGTTCCGGCGCCCATCTGATCGCCGCCCGACGCATCCGCGAGCGCTTCCCGGAAATGAATACCGTGGTCACCGTGCTCGCCGACAAGGGCGAGAAGTACCTCAATGATTTCTACATGCAGCACGACGGCGAACCCGGCTCGCCGCCACTGCACTGAAGCCGCGCCGGCAGCCAATGCCGCGCGCCCAACTGATCCCGCCCCGGCATCATTGATGGCATGACATTGACGGCGCCGGGCCAAGCCCAAGGAGCAAGACCATGAAACGTCTGTACGACAAGATCGCCATCATCACCGGAGCCTCGGGCGGCATCGGCCAGGTCACCGCGGCGCGCTTCCTGGAACACGGCGCCTGCGTGGTGCTGGTCGACATCGACCAGGACGCCCTGGACGCGACCATGAAGACACTGGACGGCGGCGACCGCAGCCTGGCGGTGCAGGCCGATGTCAGCCTCGAAGAAGACGTGCAGCGTTATGTCCGCGCCAGCATCGAGCGCTTCGGCCGCATCGATGTGCTGTTCAACAACGCCGGCATCGAAGGCAAGGTGGCGCCGCTGGAAGAACAGGAAGTGGCGATGTTCGACAAGGTCATCGCAATCAACGTGCGCGGCACCTTCCTGGGCTTGCGCCATGTCTTGCCGCACATGTACAAGGCGCGCGCCGGCAGCGTCATCAACACCTCCTCGGTGGCCGGCTTGAACGGCAGCCCGGGCGTGCTGCCCTACGTCACCTCCAAGCACGCCCTGACCGGCATGACCAAGGTCGCGGCGCTGGAAGCGGCCAAGTACGACGTGCGGGTCAATTCCATCCATCCCTCGCCGGTCAACACGCGCATGATGCGCTCGCTGGAAGCCGGTTTCGGACCCGACGATGCCGAGGCCGCCAAGACGGAGCTGGAACAATCCATCCCCCTGGGCCGCTACGGCGAATCCGACGATATCGCCAATCTGGTGCTGTTCCTGGCCAGCGACGAAAGCCGCTTCATTACCGGCGCCCAGTACCGCATCGATGGCGGCATGGGCGCGATGTGAGGCCGGCCGGCTGACCAGGCCGGCAACCTGCATTCAGCGCCCGGGCTATCGCCCGCCAGACATCGCCTTTACATGGGATTGCATTATTGTCGGCGGTGCTGTCACTGCGACAGGGAGACCAGGAGGAAAACCCGATGAAGCCGATCAAACACGTTCTTGCCCTGGCCATCGCGGCCAGCCTGCTCGCCGCCTGCGGCGCGCCTTCCGATGCGCCGCCACCACCACCGCCGGCGCCGGATACGGTTACCGGAGCCGAGCCCGGTGCCGCCGAGCCGCTTGGCACGGTGCCCGCTGAGACCGCGCCCGCTGCTCCGGAAACGCCGCAGACGGGAACGGCAACGGCCACCAGCGATGAGCCAGGCCATCCGTTCTTCGCCACGACCCAGGTCACCGCCTTTGATTCGCCCTGGGCGATGACCTTCCTGCCCGATGGCCGCCTGCTGGTGACCGAAATGAGCGGCCAGCTGCATCTGCTGGATCCGGACAGCGGTGCCCAGGGTTCGATCAGCGGCACGCCCGAGGTCGCCCACGCCGGCCAGGGTGGTCTGGCCGATATCGCCCTGCATCCGGGCCATGCCGACAACGGCGTGATCTATCTGAGCTTTGCCGAGCCTGGTGAGAACGGCCTGGCCGGTGGCGCGGTTGCCCGCGCCCGTCTGGTTCTGGATGACAACGGCGGCGGTGCGCTGGAGGACCTGGAGGTGATCTGGCGCCAGGTGCCGTTGTCCGATGACGATGGCCACTACGGCCTGCGCCTGCTGTTTGGTGATGACGGCATGCTCTGGATCAGTTCCAGTGACCGCCGACAGTTCGACCCGGCCCAGGACATGGCCAGCAATCTGGGCAAGATCGTGCGCCTGAACGACGATGGCAGCGTGCCCGGGGACAATCCCTTTGCCGATCAGAACGGTGTTGCCGCCCAGGTCTGGAGCCTGGGCCACCGCAACATCCTGGGCATGGACTTCGATGCCGAAGGCCGGCTGTGGGCGCACGAGATGGGGCCCAAGGACGGCGATGAGCTGAACTTGATCGTGCGCGGCGAGAACTACGGCTACCCGCTGGTCTCCAACGGCGAGCACTACGACGGCACGCCGATCCCCGATCACGACACCCGGCCGGAATTCGCCGCGCCCGCGGTGACCTGGACGCCGGTGATCTCGCCAGCCGGATTCATCATCTACGACGGCGACCTGTTCCCGCACTGGCAGGGCAGCGGCTTCATCGGCGGCCTGTCGTCGATGGCCCTGATCCGGGTCGAGTTCGACGGCGAGCAGGCGCGCGAGGCCGAACGCTTCGACATGGGCCAGCGCATCCGCGAGGTCGAGCAGGGTCCGGATGGCTCGATCTGGCTGCTTGAGGACGGCACTCGCCAGGGCAATGGCCGGCTGTACCGGCTGACGCCGCTGGAGGGCTGAGGCAGGGCTGCAATTGTTCTACCGACGACGGCGCCGCGATGGCGCCGTCGTCGTATCCGGCTGTCGCTTAGCGCCTGACACACACAGCGCAGCCGCACGACCAGCGCCAATCACGAAGCAATCATTCCCGGCCTGCCAGCATCCTGGCCATGACAGATGCGAGCTGCCCTGACCGGCAACCCGAATACTTCCATCCCGGCGCGCTGCCGGTGCCGGTGGTTACCGACGCTGATCCCGGTTGGCGAATCGCCGTTGCCGACGGTCCGGTGATCGCGACCGCGATCCATGACGGCCACGCCATCCGGCCCTCGTTGCGGCCGTTCCTGGTGCTGGCGGCCGACCAGCGCCTGCGTGAGGAAGACCCGCTCACCGGCTGCCTGACCGCGGTCGGTGATGTCCGCATCGAGGTGCCGGTGTCCCGTTTCGAGGTCGACCACAACCGCCCGCGCGCGCAGGCGGTCTACCGCACGCCGGAGGATTGTTGGGGGTTGCCGTTGTGGCGCGGGCAATTGCCGGACGCCGAACTGGAACAATCACTGGCCGCCTGGGACCGCTTCCGGGCCATGGTCACCGAGCTGATCGAGCGCCTGCTGGACCGCTGGCAGGCGCTGCTGGTGATCGACCTGCACAGCTACAACCATCGCCGCGACGGCCCGAAGGCGGCCCCTGCGCCGCAAGCCGAAAACCCGGATATCGAGCTGGGTCTGACCACCGCCGATCCGGAGCGCTGGGGACGGGCTTGCGAGCGTTTCGCCGCTGCCCTGCGCAGCGTTCCGGTCAATGGCCACCGGCCCGATGTCCGGGCCAATGTGCGCTTTCCCACCGGCGGCGACTTCCCCGAATGGCTGCATGCCACCTGGGGATCGCGGCTGTGCACGATCTCGCCCGAGTACAAGAAAACCTTCATGGACGAACACAGCGGCCAGGCCGATATCGCCGCCCTGTACGCCTTGCGCGAAGGCCTGCAGGTGGCGGTCGATGCGGTACGGCCGCAGTTCCGGAGGCGGCCATGAACCGGGCCGAGGCAGTGCGCGAGAACACGCAGGCTTCGCGTCCGCCGTCCCGGCCGACCCGGCAACTGCCGCCGGTGGCCGCCGAAGTCGATGCCGCCCTGGTTGAAATCGATGCCCGCCTGGACTGGTTGCTGGCGCTCACGCCCCTGGCCACCGATGCCCTGTGGCAGGACTTCCAGGCCAGCGGCTGGACCCGGGTTGCCGCCCTGCGCTATTCCGAACCGGCCCTGGACCTGACCGCCATGCGCCGCCAGTTGCGGGCATTGCCGATCGAAGACATCGAATCGCCCCTGCTGGCCAGCGTGCTGAGCGAGAAGGAGCGCGAACTGGAACTGATGATCGAACTGGTGCGCCTGCGCGGCACCGAGGGCTTCATCGGCGCCAGCATCGAGCTGTTCGGCGGCGTCGAGGCCGAGCTGCTGGCGACGGCCCGGAAGATCCTGGAAAGCGTCGGCGAAGGCGAAGCCCTGGTTGCCGATGTCGGTGTCGACGAGGTGGTCGCGGCGGCGCGGGCCGAGGTCGCCTGGTACTGCCGCCAGGCGCCGGATTTCGATGTCGAGATCGTCGTCGATGCCGACATCGGTTCGCTGATGATGGTCTCGCATGGCGTGCTCTATCTGGATGCCCGCCTGCGCCTGCCGCGTGCGCGCCTGCAGCCGCTGCTGCAACACGAGATCGGCACCCATGTCCTGACCCGCTACAACGGCCTGCGCCAGCCGCTGCGGCAACTGTCGGTGGGCCTGGCCCATTACGACCCGCTGCAGGAAGGCCTGGGCGTGCTCGCCGAATACCTGTCCGGCTACCTGCCCGGCGAGCGCCTGCGGGTACTGGCCGCGCGCGTGGTGGCGGCCGATCTGGCGATCCACGGCGAAGAGATTCCGGGCATCTTCGCCTGCCTGCACGAAGACCACGGCTTGCCCACCGACGCGGCCTTCGACATCGCCGTGCGCGCCCTGCGCGGTGGCGGCCTGACCAAGGATGCGGTCTACCTGCGTGGTCTGGTCGAGCTGCTCGCCGACCTACGTGGCGGCGGCGATTTCGCCCTGCTGTTCGCCGGCAAGTTCGCGCTCAAACACCGCGTGGTGCTGGAACAGTTGCTCGAGGCCGGATGGGCGCGCGCACCGGCACTGCTGCCGCGCTACCTGCAGGAACAGGGCCCGGTGGCGCACTGCCTGGATCTGGATGTGGCCAGCCTGCACCACAGCCATCCCGACGCCAATGCCACCGCAGCGCCGCCGGCTCAGCCGGGCCGGTCAAGCCCAGCCAGCGATGGCGGTTCGGACCGGTCCGCAGCCGCTGACACCACTACCAACAACAACACCAACAACAAGGAACCGCGCCGATGAACGAACGGCCGATACGCCTGGGGTTCGTGATCAACGACATCGCCAGCGAGCAGGACAACTACACCACCATCCGCCTGGCGCGGCGCGCGCTCAAGCTCGGCCACGAGGTGTTCCTGATCGGCCTGGGCGATTTCATCTACGACGTCAATGGTGTCGTCTGCGCGCAAGCCACGGTGCCGGCCGGCCGCAACCATGCCGACGACGCGGCCCTGCTTGAGGAGTTGCAGGGCGAGGAAGCGGTGACCGAGCGGATCAATGTCGAGCAACTGGATGTGCTCATGCTGCGCAGCGATCCGGCCGAGGAACAGGTCGACCGGCCCTGGGCGCCGACCAGCGCCCTGCTGTTCTCGCAGCTTGTGGCGCGCAAGGGCGTGATCGTGGTCAACGATCCCACCTGCCTGACCAATGCCTCGAACAAGACCTACTTCCAGCATTTCCCTGAAGAGGTGCGGCCGGTGACCTGCATCAGCCGCGATGCCGGCGAGATCCGCAGCTTCATCAGCACCCATGGCGGCCAGGGCGTGATCAAGCCGCTGCAGGGCTCGGGTGGCCAGGGCGTGTTCGTGGTCAACGGCGACAGCGGCGCCAACCTCAACCAGATGATCGAAGCGGTGATCCGCGACGGCTACGCCATCGCCCAGGAGTATCTGCCCAAAGCCGCCGAGGGCGACCTGCGCCTGCTCACCCTCAATGGCCGGCCGCTGCAGGTCAACGGCTGTCATGCCTGCTTCCAGCGCTACAACGACAGCGGCGATGCCCGCAGCAATATCAGCGCCGGCGGCAAGGTGCGCCTGGTCGAGCCCGATGCCGATGCCCTGCGCCTGGCCGCCACCGTGGCACCGAAACTGATCCGCGACGGCATGTACTTCGCCGGCCTGGACATCGTCGGCGACAAGCTGATGGAGGTGAACGTGGATACGCCCGGCGGCATCAACATGGCCGAAGATCTGACCGGCGTGGATTTTTCCGGCCACATCATCGCCGACCTGGCGCGCAAGGTTCGTCTGCGCGGGCAATACGGCGGCGCCCTGAGCAATGTCGAACTGGCGATGCTGTGAGGCGCGGCCGGCTTGCCGCCGTTGCTGGCCAGGGTCAACCGCTCACCCAGCATACGCAGTGATGCCACCTAGCGATGCCAGCTCAAGCCGATGGCGGCGCGGTTGGCTCCGTCGCCGACTCCGGCACTGACTGCAGCACCCGAATGATCGCGCCGAGCAGACCATGCAGCGCGTCGCGGTGGCCGCTGCGTGCCGAGGCTTCGCTGTCATCGGAGGTCATCGCCACGGTCAGCTCCAGCGCAGGCACGATGTAAAGCATCTGCCCGCCGAAACCCCAGGCGTAACGCACCGGCTCGCCGGCGATCTCGCGCAGGAACCAGCCATAGCCGTAATCGTCGCCGGTGAAACGCGATTGCGTGCGCGGCGTCCATGAACTCTCGATCCAGTCCTGGGTCAACACCCGGCGCCCGTCGGCGGCCAGGCCGCCGCTGCGGTAGATCTCGCCAAAAGCCAGCAGCGAGCGCGTGCTCATGGCCATGTTGTTGCCGCCGAAATGGATGCCCTGCGGATCACGGTCCCAGGCGCTGATCTCGAAGCCGTCCTGCGGCTCCAGCCAATCGCGGGCCAGGGCCAGGGTCGAGCGGCCGCTGAGCCTGGCCAGGATTGCCGACAGCAAATGGGTCGAGCCGGTCGAGTACAGCATGCGGCCACCGGGTTGGTTGACGAACGGCCGTGACAGCGCTGCACGCACCCAGTTGCCGCTGCTCACCCAGCGGCCGTAGTTGGCGCCGGAGGTGCGTTCCAGGCCGGCCTGCATCGACAGCAGGTGGCCGATGGTGATCTGCGCCAGGCGTGGGTCGGGATCGGCCGGAAGATCGGCCGCCAGCAGCGGCGCCACGGCCTGGTCGGTGCCGCTGAGCAGGCCGCGCTCGATGGCGATGCCGACCAGGGCCGAGACCACCACCTTGGCCGCGGATTTGATGTTGGTGGCGGTGTCCGGCCCGGCACTGCCATAGCCTTGCTCGGCGATGACGTTGCCGTCGCGGGCGATCACCACCGCTTTCAGCGGCCCGATATCGGCGGCATCGGCGAGCAGCTCGGCCAGGATCGCTTGCTGTGTCGTGGCCACCGTGTCCGGCGCGGCGCCCGGGCTGCCCGCCGCAATCGTGGCTGCGGCAATAGCCCCCTGTGCCGGCATCGCCGCGGCGGCCGCCGGCGCCAGCGCGCAAACCAGGGCCAGGCAAGCCAGCCATGTCCTGGGCAGCGAGCCTGGCCCGGCCCGATCGGCGGCGCGTGGGGGATGGCCGATCCATGGCGGTCCGGGCCGCGCCCGATGCTCAGCGGGCATGGTGTCCGCGGCCCCTGGCGTTGTTGATGTCGGCATCGGCATGGTTATGGCTTACAGGTACCACCATCAGCGCCGGCATCCGCATCCGCCTGGCTACGGCCGCCAGCACCACTCTCAGGCGCAACGCCCTGGCCCCTGCCGGGCCGATGGTGGCTGTGCTCCTGACGGGTCGGCTCGGGCATCCAGCGGCGGGTCATGGCGGTAGCTGTGGGTTCGGTCCAGGCGGGTCGGGATGTTCGATTTTCAACCGGCCGCGATCCAGCGCACGTGAAAGCTGCACTCACCGGGCCGCAACGGCCATGGCCCTAACATGGCGCGGTGATCGGAACACAACTCATCCACGCAGACAGGAGCAGGCAATGGGCATGCTGGTAGAGGGGCAATGGCGCCGTGATGTCGACACGCTGGTCGATGAGGACGGGCGCCTGCAGCGGCCCGACAGCGTCTTTCGCAACTGGGTCACCGCCGATGGCAGTGCCGGCCCGACCGGGCAGGCTGGCTTCGCCGCCGAACCCGGCCGCTATCACCTGTACCTGTCACGCGCCTGCCCCTGGGCGCACCGCACCGCCATCTTCCGCGAGCTCAAGGGCCTGCAAGGCATGATCGACATCTCGGTCACGCACTGGCTGATGGCCGATGACGGCTGGACCTTCAACGACGCCCCCGGCGTCATCGCCGATCCGGTGCTCGGCGCCGAGGCCGTGTGGCAGATCTATGTCGCCTCGCAGCCGGACTACAGCGGCCGGGTCAGCGTGCCGGTGCTCTGGGACAAGACCGGCGGCGTCATCGTCAGCAACGAATCGGCCGACATCATCCGCATGTTCAACAGCGCTTTCGACGGCGTCGGCGCGCTGCCAGGCGACTGGTATCCGGCGCCGCTGCGCGAACGTATCGACGCTCTTAACGAGCGCATCTACGAGGGCCTGAACAACGGCGTCTACAAGGCCGGCTTTGCCAGCAGCCAGCGCGCCTACGACCAGGCCGTGGCCGGCGTGTTCGACACCCTGGACTGGCTGGAAGGCGTGCTGGACGGCCAGCCATGGCTGTGCGGCGAACAGCAGACCGAAGCCGACTGGCGCCTGTTCACCACCCTGGTGCGCTTCGACGCCGTCTACCACGGCCACTTCAAATGCAACCTGCGCCGGCTGGTCGACTACCCCCGTCTATGGGCCTGGACCCGGCGCCTGTACCAGCACCCGGCAGTGGCAACGACCATCGATTTCGACCACATCAAACGCCACTACTACGCCAGCCACCGGCACATCAACCCGACCGGCATCGTGCCGGCCGGACCGGTGCTGGATTGGCGGCGGAAAGACTGAAAGCCAGGGCGCGCGCGATAGACAAGTGCCATGCCGGGCTTCTGCTATTCGTCCAGCCCGCGCGGAATCAGGCGCAGCAGAGCTGCACGGGGAGTGTCATCGTAACGGACGCCGATAAGCAAAATCAGGTCACCACGGCTGCTGACGCGAAGTGCGTTCTGTTCAGCCCATTGGTCATCATCGAGTTCGTGCTCGGGCAGTATCTGGCCGATGGCAGTCATGCCGGTTGCCTCGGTCCAGATAAAGGAACGCCCGGCCCATTGACCGCCAGCCAGTTCGGCCAGATAGTTCCCGACAATCAGGCTGCCGTCGGCGCTCACGTCGGCTGCGTAATAGGGCGAGGTGTGCCCACCATCAGGCGCCAGGCCCAGATAGACGCCGCCGGTCTGTTCGGTCCAATACCAGGCCTGGCCAAGCTGCGGGTGCTCGGGATTGAAATCACCGCCCTGCATGGCACCGACAATGACTCGTCCATCGCTGCTGGACGAGAACGGCATCCAGAGCGGATGGCCGTGACTGTCAGTGAGGATTTCCGGTTCGTCATACTCCAGCCAGCGGGCCGCTGCCGAACCCCTGCAGCGCGGACTGATAATCGGCTGTGCCGCCCTGGCAATCCAACGCCAGTTCCAGCCGGCCCCAGTCGATGCGCTCCACCTCACGCGGATCTGGGCTGGGCCTGGGACGCCGAGCAAGGCCAAAAGGTACTGCCCCGGTCCGGGAAATGGTCAAGGGCCTGGCCGACGACGGCACGGTGGTCGCCGCCACGGCAAGCCGGCATCGGCCCGATGGCAGGCGGCGCTGCCGGCCTGCCAGGCTCAGTCAGCGGCGCGCGTGTGGAAGCGGCCGTTGACGGTGACGCTGGCCTCGCCCCCGAGTTCGACCGCGGTGAGGGTGAACGAGCCGGACAGGACATCGCCACGGCCATCGGTGATCACCAGTTCGCCGGCATCGATGAGGTATTCGGCCGGGCCGGGGTGGATTTCCACGGTGCCGTTGAAGTCACCGGCATCGCCGAGCGTGTAGGTTGCGGCTGTCGGCGCGCTGGTGTCACCGCGGGCCAGGGAGACCAGCACCGGGCCTTCGCCGGCCATGCCCTGTCCGGCAAAGGCGAGCTGGTAACGGCCATAGGCCGCGCCGGCCAGGGCGGTGGAACCTTCGATGCCCATCTGGCTGGCACCGGTGACGGTGGCCTGGAATGACACCGGTCCGGTATTGGCAGCGGCGGCAGCGGTTGCCACATCCGTCTGGCCAGCAGTGGCTGCGGCCACATCGGTGCCGGCACCGGCGTTGTCGCCATCGGAACCCTTGCCACAGGCGGCCAGGGCAAGCCCGGCCAGGGCCGCCAGCAGCAGGTGCCGCAACGGTGGCGACAGATCAAGGGAAGCGGGAAGGTTCATGGTCTGGCTCCTGGTTGTTGATGTTGTTGTTGGTGTTGACGTCGATGCCCTGCCGGCGGTGCCGGTGCGTCATCAAGCCTGATCATGGCCGATCACGGGGATGTGTGGCTGTCCCTGGACCGGCAATGGCCGGCAATGTCCGGCAATGACTGCGCCGCAGGTCGATGGCCTGGACTGTAACGAGGACAGCGCCCAAAACCGGCCATCACGCATTCAATGACATCGCCGATGACAGCAACATTCACGCGGGCCTTCACGCTGCCCGGGATTCCAGGCATCAATTCAGCGTGAGCGGCGCCAACTGCTGCGGCTCACGCCGGTGCGGCCCAGGGTGCCGTGGGTGTGGGCATGGGTGATGGCGATGGCCAGGGCGTCGGCGGCATCGGCCTGGATGCGGCCGCCAAGGCCCAGCAGCAGGCCGACCATGTGCTGGATCTGCGCCTTGTCGGCGCTGCCGCGGCCGACCACCGCCTGCTTGACCGCGGTGGCTGCGTATTCGTGCAGGGGCTGGCCACCGATGGCGGCGGCGCAGATCGCGGCGCCGCGCGCCTGGCCCAGCTTGAGTGCGGATTCGGCATTGTTGCGGCCGGCAAACACCCGCTCGATGGCGATCTCGTCCGGCTGCCAGGTGGCAATCGCCGCGCCCAGCTCATCGAAAATCTGCTTCAGGCGCAGATGAAAGGTGGCATTGCCCAGCAGTACCAGGGTCTGGTGATGGACATGCCGGCTGCGGCCCAGGGCATCGACATCGACAATGCCGATGCCGGTGCGCTGGCTGCCCGGATCGATGCCCATGATCCGGGTCGTGCCTGTGGCCGCCGCCATCTGCCGGCGGGCGGCCGGGTCCGGCTCAGTCGTAGGCATCCGGTGGCAGGTCGGCGTTGGAGTACACGTTCTGCACGTCGTCGAGTTCTTCCAGCCGGTCCAGCAGCTTGGCCACCGCCTTGGCGGTATCGCCGCTGACCGCGACATCGGTGTCGGCGCGGTAGGTGATCTCGGCATCGGCCGGTTCCAGGCCGGCGGCCTGCATCGCCTCGCGCACGCCCTGGTAAGCCTCCGGCGAGGTCAGCACTTCCAGCGAACCGTCCTCGGGATAGACCACCACATCATCGGCGCCGGCCTCCAGCGCCGCTTCCATCACCGCGTCCTCGTCGGTGCCGGGCGCGAAGGTGAGCACGCCCAGCATCCTGAACATGAAGGCGACCGAGCCATCGGTGCCCAGGTTGCCGCCGTGCTTGCTGAAGGCGTGGCGCACTTCGGCCACGGTGCGGTTGCGGTTGTCGGTCAGGCAGTCGATGAACACGGCGACGCCGCCGGGGGCATAGCCCTCGAAGCGCGCCTCCTCGTAGCTGACGCCTTCCAACTCGCCGGTGGCCTTCTTGATCGCGCGCTCGATATTGTCCTTGGGCATGGAGGCAGCGGTCGCCTTGTCGACCGCCAGGCGCAGGCGCGGATTCATTGCCGGATCGCCGCCGCCGGTGCGGGCGGCAACGTGGATCTCGCGGACCAGCTTGGTGAATTGGGCACCGCGGATCGCGTCCTGCTTTCCCTTGCGGTGCTGGATATTGGCCCACTTGGAATGGCCTGCCATGGTTGGTCGTCCTTGTTGATTTGCCGGCCACCTGGCCGGCGGTGATTGCACTGATAACCTCGGGATTTTAGCCCGGATGCCGATCAGCCGCCGGCGCTGCCCGGGTCCGGCTCGAGTCCGATCCAGGCGGCCGGTATCCGTCGGCCCAGCGCGGGCGTTGGCGCCATGGCACGGTCAGCCCTTGTTGCCGGATCAGGGCAACGATGGCGCCGTCTGCGCTGCGCGCCCGGGGCCAGTGCAGGGTTTGGTTTAGCCGCAGCGGTCGATCAGGCCGGTGGCGGGGGATTGTCCTGCAGCGCCTGGTACAGCCACAGCCGTGCCGCCTGCCAGTGGCGCTTGACCGTGGCCGGCGACGAGGCCAGCGCCTGCGCCGTCTCCTCGATGCTCAGGCCGCTGAAATAACGCAGCTCCACGATCCGCGCCTTCTGCGCATCGATCTGTTCCAGTTGCTCCAGCGCCGCGTCCAGGGCAATCAGATCAACGGTGTCGGCCTGCCCGTCAGCGCCGCTATCGGCCGCGCCAATTTGCGACAGCGTCAGCCGCTGGCCGCCGTCGCGCTTGTGCCGGCTACGGCGGCGCGCGTGGTCAATCAGGATCTGCCGCATCAGCCGCGCCGTGATCGCCAGCAAGTGGCCGCGGTCAACCTGGTCGATGCTGGCGCTGCCCGACAGCCGCAGCCAGGCTTCGTGCACCAGCGCCGTCGGCTGCAAGGTGTGATCGCTGCGCTCGCGCCGGAACAACTGCCCGGCCAGGCGCCGCAGTTCCGGATACAGGCAGGCCAGCAAATGGTCCCGCGCCTGGGCATCGCCCTCGCGCCAGGCGGCCAGAAGCTGCGTGATTGGAGCCTGATCGTCCATCGCAAAAGTATAACCCTGCGCTTTCCCCGACAACGCCCCAACCACCTCAGCCAATGCTCTTCCCTTCTCCCCCCCCCCCCAGAGAATCCAATTACAAGGTGGCGCGCAGCGCCGGATGAGGCATCTGCCACTGCGCTTGTTGCAGCTAACGCGGCGGGAAAAAATTTCTCACCACAATCGCCAACCCTTTCAGCCACTCAAGACCTGCGCCGACGTCCTGGCTTGGCCGCGGCCTGCGGCAGCAGCGAAGTCAGGTGCTGGTAGCGCTGGAACAGGAAGGCGACGCGCTCGGCGTCGGTGGCCAGGCTGGGCGCTTTGCGGCCGGCCAGTTTTTCGGCCGCCAGATAAGCCGCGTCCACCGCCTTGTCCAGTTTCTGGTGCGCCTTCACCAGCGCCGGTGGCATGGTCAGTGGATCGTAAAGATCGGCCAGGGTGCTGCCGGGAAACTGATCGCGGACATCGAGCACGGCTTGCGCCGCGGTCTCGATCGCGGCGCGCTGCCGGCTCCTGCCTTCTTCCGCCGGGAGGTGGCGCGCAGCGCCGGCTGAGGGATCTTTGCCGGTGTCCGTGCTGGTGGCGGTGGCGGTGTCCGTGGCGTGTCCAGGCGCGGTGCCCTCAGCCTTGCCCGTTTCCCCGAGAGAGAGGGGTTCAAGCGGCAATTCCGGCCAGGGGAAGTTGTTGTAGACGATGCCATTTGAGTATTGATAACGACTTTCGAGTCGACCACCTACCGCCCGCATCCACGCCATGTGCATCTGCGACCCAACGATGCCGAACTCAAACAAGCCTGCCGCCGCAACGATGAGGCAAGTTCCACTGGCAATGGCGTCGGAGCCCAAGAATCCAATTGGAATATAAGGCCGGTTCTCCGAGGACACCTTCGGAACCAGAAGGTACGTGTCCTGCGGATGCCGAATTTCACCGAACAGGGAAGGTGTTCTCGCCAAAGCCACGGTAGCCGCGCGGCGACTGGCCGACCGGAATTGGTGACATAGGTCCACACGCTCGCGGATGAATCTCGATTTGCGGATCAGCGCTGCGGGCGCATCAACCAACCATAGGCACCAACGGACCAGACCATTGATGAATTCGTCGCCACCGTAGTAGCGCCGGATCCAGGGGGAAATGTCCGGTTCGTTGAGGATCGCCTGCGCCCGCTCTTCGTCACTCAGGATCAAGGCGCCATTGTCGATTGGCATGCTGCCGTAGCGGATCGGCAGCGTCGTCGGAGACAGCGGTTGGCTGCGTCGTTGCAGGAATACTTCCGGTGCATCGACCAAGTATGGATTGATCTGTGAGGCTTGGATCAACTGCGGCTCGGAGTCGGGCGCCTCATAGTCGAACAACTTCCGTTTTGCCACCGGGCCGAGTCCGTAGCCGATGATCACGCAGTGGACTGCCGCGTTCCCGCGTGCTTCGTTGCTCCAACGGAATGTGCGGTGCGCGAACTGGATACGCAGCGATCGTTGGTAAAGCTCGGACCACAGAACCCCAACCTGCTCGCCTTGTGCGATGGAGTTGGTCGAGACAAATGCCGTGCGTATTTCAGGGTTGGCTTGCATCAGATCTGCGGCCTTGATGTACCAGGCGGCAACGAAGTCGAGTACCCCGGCTCCCTTGACTCCGGCGAATATGCGGCTCATGTCCGCCTTCTGCTCGCGGTCCTGCTCCTTTTTGCCGACAAACGGCGGGTTCCCAAGGATGTAGTCCAGCTCCACCGCCGGCACCACCTCGTTCCAGTCAATCCGCAAGGCATTGCCGTGGACGATGGCGGCGGATTTTTTCAGCGGCAGGCGCGGCACGTTCTCGCCGAAGGCTTCTTCCACGCGCAGGTTCATCTGGTGGTCCATCAGCCACATCGCCACCTGGGCGATCTGGGCCGGGAATTCTTCGATCTCGATGCCGTAGAACTGGTCGACATCAACCAGCACATGGTCCTCGACGTGGGCCAGTACCGATTGCTGCCGGGCGAACTGGCGCTGGATGATCTCCAGCTCCAGCAGGCGCAGCTCGCGGTAGGCGATGACCAGGAAGTTGCCGCAGCCGCAGGCCGGATCGAGGAATTTCAGCGCCGCCAGCCGGTTGTGCAGCCGGGCCAGTTTCCGCGGGTCGTTGCCGGCCTTGGCCAGCTCGGCCTGGAGCTCGTCCAGAAACAACGGCCCGATCAGCTTGAGGATGTTCTTCTCGCTGGTGTAGTGCGCGCCCAGGTTGCGCCGCGCGCCAGCATCCATCACCGACTGGAACATGGAACCGAAGATGGCCGGGCTGATCCGGCTCCAGTCCAGGGTGCTGGCATCCAGCAGCAGGTTGCGCATGGTGGCGTCGAAATCGGCCAGCGGCAGCCTTTCCTCGAACAGCTTGCCGTTGACGTAGGGCAGGTCGGCCAGTTGTTCGTCGAGCGTGCTCTGGCGCCGCTCGGCCGGCGTGTCCAGCACCTGGAACACGCGCGCCAGCCACATGCCCAGGTCGTTGCCATCCTCGCGCGTGCGCTGGTCGATCAGATCGTGGAACACGTGGCGCGGCTGGAAGATGCCGGTGTCGTCGGCGAACAGGCAGAACAGCAGCCGCACCAGCAACAGTTCCAGCGCGTGGCCTTCATAGCCGGCGGCCTTGAGCGCATCGTAGAGCCGGCCCATGCGCTCGGCCGCCTGCACGTTTACCGGGTCTTCTTCCTTGAAGCTGCGCGTCTGGTAGCCGCTGATGAAGCCGAACAGGCCGATATGCCGGTGCAGCTCGGCGAGCGGGAATTGCACCGGCTCACCGTCGCCTTCCAGATCGTGCAGGCGGAAACGGGTGAAATCGCTGACCAGGATGTACGGCGGCCGCTCGCGTTCGGCCAGGCCGGCGAAGTAATCGGTGGCCTGCTGGAACGCCGAATCCAGATCGGCCCCGGCGCTCTTGTGTTCGGCCAGCATCACGCCGGGCCAGAACAGATCGATGCGGCCCTGGCCGGTGCCGGAAAACCGCCGCGCGCGTTGTTCATAGACCGCGACGCTGCGACGCTTGACCCCGAAGACGTGGAAGAAGTCGTTCCAGAAGCTCTGCGCCTCGGCCCGTTCGGAGGTCTCGTCCTGCCACTCCTTGGCAAAGGCCATGGCCCGGCTGCGGATTTCATTGAGGCTCAAAGGCATGGCCATGACGTCCTGTTGATGCTGACAGTGGCTGTGCGCCGCAAGTTGCGAATTGTCCGAACACGGTTGCCGGACGAACATCCGGCAAATCGGCTTGCCAACATTCGCACCGCTCACTCCCCGACCCCGCATGGTAGCCACCCCACGCAAGATGACCAGTCCCAAACTCGCCAGCCAGCCAGCTCTCCCTTCTCCCCCACGGAGAATGAAATTACAAGGTGGCGCGCAGCGCCTGATGAGGCATCGACACCCAGTCCCGGCCTGGACTGCCCAATCCGAGCCCACATCAACCAGTGCAATTGTTGCATCAATGCACTGGTTGCACCATCATGCATGCCGACCCTTGTCCGTCTTGGCAGTTGCACCCTCACCATGTATGCGGCTGATCACCAGCCGCCACATTTCCACGTGCGCATGCGTGACGGACGCGAGGCGCTGGTTGTCATCGAAACGCTGGGGAAAGCTTTCCGGCACGGTCCGGGCGCGGGAACTGGCCGAGGCCCTGGACTGGGCCGCCGACAACCGTGCCCTACTCATTGCCAAATGGCAGGAGCTGAATCCATGAGCATCCCGCAACCGCAATTTCATCTGGTCGCCGTCGACGTTACCGGACCGTGCCGGCTGTCGTTGCGCTTTGCCGACGGCCATACCGGCCAGGTCGAACTGACCGACATCATCGAGCGCCACCCCAGCCTGTCCCGCCTGCGCCATCGTGATGTTTTTGCCACGGTGGCTGCGGACGAATGGCGGCGCGGCATCATCTTCGCCGGCGATGACAGCCTGGCATTGGCCAGCGACAATCTGCGCGCCCTGTCACTGGAGCAGGCAGGCCAGTACTCGCATCAGCAGGTCATCGCCTGGATGCATCGCAATGGGCTTTCGCTGGCCGGCGCGGCCACGGCGCTGGGCCTGAGCCGCCGCATGCTGGCCTATTACCGCAGCGGCCGGAAGCCGGTACCCAAAACCGTCGGCCTGGCCATGCTCGGCTGGGAACACCGGCAAGCCAGCGACCGCCCTGCGCAAGTCGCCTGAGCGGCTTTGCGCTGTCATCATCCCCGCCCGCAAGAACGCCACCACCGCCAGCTCTGCCTTCTCCCCCCGGAAAATGAAATTACACGGTGGCGCGCAGCGCCGGATGAGCGATCTGCAACTGCCAGTTTGCTTGATGGTAGCGATGAAATTGGCGTCGGCCCAGGTGCTCTTTGATCGCTGGCAGCGCTCCGGGTGGCCGGCCTACACTGATGAACCGATCCGGCTGCCTGGAGCCATGCCGCGATGGAACTGTCACGGGAAGTGGAGGTGCTGGCCCTACTTGATCAGGTGCTGGCGTTGCCGGCGGCCGAGCGCATGAGCTGGCTGCACGGCCAGGAACTGGCCACGGAAATACGCGAGCGGGTTGTGGCTCTGCTGGCGCTGGAGGAAGGCAGCAGCGATTTCATGTCGGCGCCGGCGCCCTTGCCGGCACTGTTGGCTGCGCCATTGTCGGCAGATGGGCCGGCGGCCGGGCTGGCGCAGATGATGGATCTGCCGCAGCCGGGCGATCAGCTTGGCGCCTGGCAACTGCTGCGCCAGCTCGATGCCGGCGGCATGGGCGTGGTCTACCTGGCGCGCCGCGCCGATGGCCTGTACGAACAGCAGGCGGCCCTGAAACTGGTACGCGGCGATCTGCTGCTGATGGCTGCCGGGCGCCGGGCCGAAATGCTGCAGCGCTTCGAGAGCGAGCGCCGGCTGCTGGCCCGGCTCGACCATCCCAACATCGCCCGCATCCTGGATGGCGGCAGCACCAGCGCGGGCCTGCCCTGGCTGGTGATGGAGCATGTCGACGGCCCGCCGCTGACCGACTGGTGCGCACGGCGCAAGCTCGGTGTGCGCGAGCGGGTGACGCTGTTCGCGCGCGTTTGCGACGGCGTGCAGGCGGCGCACCAGCACCTGATCGTGCATCGCGACCTGAAGCCGGGCAATGTCCTGGTTGGCAGCGATGGCCAGCCGCGCCTGCTGGATTTCGGCATCGCCCGGCCGCTGGCCCAGGACGACGCCGACGCGGCCGCCCTGACCCGCACCGGCGCGATGGCGATGACGCCGGCCTATGCCAGCCCGGAACAATTGCGCGGCGAGCCGCTGACCACGGCTTCGGATGTCTGGTCGCTGGGTGTGATGTTGTACGAGCTGCTGGCCGGGGCCAGGCCGTTCCGGCTTGAGGGCCTGAGCCCGGCGCAAGGCGAACGCCTGGTCTGCGAGACGGCGCCGCCGAGTTTGCGCCAAGGCCTGGCCCAGGCCGACCTGCCTGCGGCCGAGCGCCGGTTGCGCCAGGCCGGCATCGGCTCGGATCTGGAGCGCATCGTTGCCAAGGCCCTGCATCGGGAACCGGCCCGTCGCTACGGTGCGGCCCTGGCCCTGGCCGAGGACCTGCGCCGCTGGCTGGCCGGCCAGCCGGTGCAGGCGCATCCGGATTCGGCCGGCTACCGAGCCGCCAAGTTCCTGCGCCGGCACCGCCGGGCGACGATCGCCGCCAGCCTGGCCTTGGCGGCGATCATTGCCGCCGCCGGCAGCGCCTTCTGGCAGGCCGGGCAGGCGCGGCAGAATGCCGCCGATCTGGAACAGGTCAACCGTTTCCTGCTGCAGGTGCTGGACAGTTCCGACGCCTACGTCAGCGGCAGCGAGCTGACCTTCAACGAAGCCCTGAGCGATGCCGCGCGGCAGATCGATGTGCGCTTCGGCACGCGCCCGGACCTGGCCGCCGGCGTGCGCCTGGCGATCGGCAGCAGCCTGCTCAACCGGCATCGGCTGGAGGAAGCGCAGGTGCAGCTTGCGCGCGGCCTGGCCGAGGCGCACACGGCCTTCGGGCCCGGCCACGTGCAGACGCTGCGGCTGCGTGCAGCCGGTGCCATGCTGCGCTACATGCAGGGCGATGTCGCCGGCGCCGTGGCCGTCTACGAGGCCCTGCTGCAGGAACTTCGCGACAGCGGCCGCCGCCGCGACCCGCTGTATCCGGCTATCGACAACGACATCGCCTACATCCACCTGACCGAGGAGGACTACGAGCGCGCGCACCATCATGCGGCGCTGGCGGTGGCCGCCTTCGAGCGCGACCAGGTGCCGGTGGCGCCGGACGACCGGGCGGCGATGCTGGGCAATCTGGCCCATGCCCTGGACGGCCTGGGCCAGTCGCAGGAGGCGCTGGCGCCTTACCAGCGCTCACGCGACATCCTGCAGGCGATGTTCCCGGCCGGCAGCGCCACCGAAGCCATCGTGCTCAACAACCTGGGCCTGCTGCACCGGGCGCTGGGTGACCAGGAACAGGCGCTGGCCCTGCTGCAGGCATCGGCCGACATGCGTGGCCGGGTGCTCGCCGCCGACCATCCGCTGCGGGTGCGCGCGCTGACCAATGTCGCCCGCCAGGCGCTGGAGCTGGAGCGGCTGGACCTGGCCGCCGAAGCCGCCGGCGAAGCGGTGGCGGTCGCTGCCCGCGCTTTCTCCGCGCCGACGCCGCAGGCACTGCAGGCGCTGGTGACCCTGGCCGATGTGCGCCTGCGCCAGGGCGATGCCGTCGCCGCCGGCAACCTGCTGGGCCGGGCGCGGCAGATGCAGGCCAGGCTGCCTGAAGCCAATGTCAGGATGCAGGCACACCTTGAGCAGATCGAACAGGCCTGGTGCGCCGATCCGGCCGCTGCCGGCGCGGTGCTATGCCAAGGCCTGACCACGACGCACGACACCGCAACGCCGCGCTGACCCGCGCGGCACGCACCTGCCGCGGCCGCCTGCATCCGGCAGGGCCCAGCCCGCGCGTCCAGCCACCCGCCATGGCGCGGCCTTGTGCCATGCTCGCGCCCGGCACGATGGACAGGGATTCCCCGGCATGCTCAATGGCCTGTGGCTGGCCTTCTTCCTGATCGCGGCAGTGGCCGCCTTCGGCCGCTGGCTGATCGGCGGCGAGGCCGACGTGTTCCAGGCCATGGTCGGCGCCCTGTTCGACATGGCCGGCCTGTCGGTGGAGTTGATGGTGCTGCTGTTCGGCACCCTGACCCTGTGGCTGGGCTTTTTGCGCATCGCCGAGCGCGCCGGCCTGATCGATGCCCTGGCGCGCCTGCTCGGGCCGCTGTTCCGGCGCCTGATGCCGGAAGTACCGGCCGGGCATCCGGCGATTGGCCTGATCACCCTGAACTTCGCCGCCAACGGCATCGGCCTGGACAACGCCGCCACGCCGATCGGCCTGCGCGCGATGCGCGAGTTGCAGACGCTCAATCCCACGCCGGACACGGCCAGCAACGCGCAGATCCTGTTCCTGGTGCTCAATGCCTCGTCGCTGACCGTGCTGCCGGTGACCATCTTCATGTACCGGCTGCAGCAGGGCGCGCCCGATCCGACCCTGGTGTTCCTGCCGATCCTGCTGGCGACCAGCGCCTCGACCCTGGCCGGCCTGCTGACCGTGGCGATAGTGCAGCGGCTGCGCCTGCACGATCCGGTGGTGCTGGCCTGGCTGGCCGGCACCGGCCTGGTGCTGGGCGCGTTCATGGCCCTGCTGGCCACGCTCTCGGCCAGTGCCCTGGCGGCGCTGTCCAGCCTGCTCGGCAACCTGGTGCTGTTCGGCCTGATCATCGTCTTCCTGCTCGCCGGCTGGTGGCGCAAGGTGCCGGTCTACGAGGCCTTCGTCGAGGGCGCCAAACAGGGCTTCGAAGTCGCCCGCGACCTGTTGCCCTACCTGGTCGCCATGCTCTGCGCGATTGGAGTTTTGCGTGCCTCCGGCGCGTTGGATGTTGCCCTGGATGGCGTCCGCGCCGTGGTCCACTGGGGCGGCTGGGACGACCGCTTCGTCGATGCCCTGCCCACCGCGCTGATGAAACCGTTCTCCGGCAGCGGCGCCCGCGCCATGCTGATCGAAACCATGCAGACCTTCGGCGTCGACAGCTTCCCGGCGCTGGCCGCAGCCACCATCCAGGGCAGCACCGAGACCACCTTCTACGTGCTGGCGGTGTACTTCGGTGCGGTCGGCATCCGCCGCGCCCGCCACGCCGTGCCCTGCGCCCTGCTCTCGGACCTGGCCGGCATCATCGCCGCGATCACCGTGTGTTATGCGTTCTTTGGTTGAGGGTTGTGCTGGGCCCGGCATCGCCGCTGCTGTCGTGGTGGCCGCCGGCAGCTGACATGGTTGCCCTGTCTGCACACGGCGTAGCCATGCCGGGGGGGGTGCTATCTTTCCACCGGTGGGCAATGCGACATCCCTGTCGCTGCGACTCAAGACCTGCCAGAACGGAGCACAGGACCAATGACCCAGGCCACTGCCCGGACCACCCTCGTCGCGGGCATTTTCGCCGCCATTGTCGGCGTTGCCGCCATCACCCTGGCGACTCCCGTTGCCGCCACCGCCGTTGCTGCCGGCGCGGCCAGCGCCCAGCTACCGGCCGGTTTCCCGGCGATCTGGCAGGACTCGCAGTTCGACTGGGACATCAGCCCCACCTCCGACGACGGCCTGCAATTGGTCAACGGCTTCACCGCCACCGGCGAATACGCCCGGATCAGCGTGCAGTGCTCGCATCAGGAATTGCCCAACCGCGCCAGGCTTGAAGAAGCCGGCATGGCTCCCGGAGCGAACGCCGACAAGTTCATCACCGAACACGAACTGGCGCGCCCGATGCCTTATCACGGCGATCCGGCCCAGCTCCAGCAGATCGCCGCCAGCCTGCTGCCCGAGTGCCACTGAACTTGTAATCGCGTGCCACCAGCCAAGACCCGGCATCAGCAGTAGTCAGTGATGTAGAAAGAGCATTGCAAGACCATCCATGACAAGGGGAATGACATGAAAACTGCCAAATCAGCGCGTGCGGTTTCCGGGAACGGGCGACTGCGGTCCTGGACGCGGTCCGCAGTCAGGCAGGTGACAGCGCTGGTCGCTGTGTTCATGGTCATCGCCATGGTGTGGCTGCTGGTGCCGGGCGAGCATGTCGCCCGCTTCCACTACGCCCCGGTGCAGGCGACGACACCGGATCCCAGGCCACAGCTCGCTGGCTGGATCCAGCAGCGGTGGCCGCGTGCCGAGGCGGCGTGGCGCGACAGCCAGGACTGCCCGCAGGACGGAGCCATGCTCCTGGAGGTGAAGGTGCGGGGCTCGCTGCTGCATCTGGAGCGCGTCATCAACGGCGCCGTGCATGAGCAGGCGCGGGCCCTGGGTCTGGCAACGTGTACCGGCATGGGTATGCAGGTCCAGGGGCCGGGCCTGCTGGTCTGGAACTGGACCGTAGGCAGGCAGCACTGGTCCCGGCCGGCCGAATAGATCCGGCATTGGCGGCCGGACGCCAGCACGGCGGCCGGCAATATCCATGCGCTGGCAGGGCTATCTGAACCTGTCCCCACACAACGGGCGCTTCCTTTTCTCCACGCGGGAAGGTGCCCGACGGGGCGGATGAAGGCATTCCCCGCCGGCAGGCTCGAAAACGGCGAGCCTTGCCCGGCGTGGGGATCGGCCAACCCGCTCAGCGCCGGTCCGGCTCCCGGCGCCAGATCTGCGCGTCGACGCCTTCTTCCATACCCGGCAGATCGGTGACATCCAGGTCCGGGCTGCGGTTGCCGCTGCGCAGCTTGCGGTCGTAGTCGCGGCTGAGCGCGATCACCACCCGCGACAGCATCACCACGGCGACCAGGTTGATCAGCGCCATCAGGCCCATGGCGGCGTCGGCGGTGGCCCAGACGATGCCGATGTTGGCGAAGCAGCCCCAGACCACCATCGCCAGGCCGCCGATGCGCAGCAGCAGGATCGCGCGCGGGCCGCCGCCCAGGAACATGGTCGCGCTCTCGGCGTAGGCGTAGTTGCCGAAGATCGAGGTGCCGGCGAAGAAGAACAGCACGATGGCGATGAAGGCCGGGCCCCAGTCGCCAAAGTGCACGGCCATGGCCTGCTGGGTGAGGGCGGCGCCGGCGCTGTCATCGACACCGAGCACGCCGGACAGGACGATCATCAGCGCGGTGGCGGTGCAGATCACCAGGGTGTCGACGAAGACGCCGAACGATTGCACCAGGCCCTGGGTGGCCGGATGGTGCGGCACCGGCGTTGCCGAGGCGGCGATGTTGGGCGCGCTGCCCATGCCGGCTTCGTTGGAGAACAGGCCGCGTTTGACGCCGTTGAGCAGGGCCACGGCCAATGCACCGAAGACGCCGCCGGCAGCCTGCTCCAGGCCGAAGGCGCTGCGCACGATCAGGCTCAGCGCGGCCGGTACCTGGCCGATGTTGGCGATGATCACCCAGCCGGCCAGCAACAGGTAACCCAGGGCCATGGCCGGCACGATGTACTGGGCCACCTGGGCGACGCGGCGCAGGCCGCCGAAGACGATCGGCGCGGTCAGCGCCACCAGCACCAGCGCGGTCCAGCCCGGGTGGATGTCGAAGGCGACGGTGACTGCCTCGGCGATGGAATTGGCCTGGACGGCGCTGAACACCAGGCCGAAGGCCAGGATCAGGCAGACCGAGAACAGCATCGCCATGCCCGGCTTGCGCAGGCCGAAGGCCATGTAAAGGGCCGGGCCGCCGCGGTACTGGCCATGGACATCGCGGCGCTTGTACAACTGTGCCAGGGCGCTTTCGGCATAACCGGTGGCCATGCCGAAAAAGGCCGCCATCCACATCCAGAAAATTGCGCCCGGCCCGCCCACGCCCAGGGCCAGGGCGACGCCGACCAGGTTGCCGGTGCCGACGCGCGAGGCCAGGCTGGTGCACAGCGACTGCAATGGCGAAATGCCGGCACCATCGCCGCCGGTGCCGCGAACCAGGCCGGAGATCATCTGCGGGAAGCGGCGCACCTGGATGAAGCCCAGGCGGATGCTGAACCAGATGCCGACCAGGGGCAGCAGGCCGACCAGCAGCCAGTTCCAGATGACGCCGTTGATGCCGTCCACGATCGGCGCCAGCACGCCTTCGATGAGTCCTGCCAGGTCCACGGGCTTGCTCCTGATGCTTGCGGGCAAAGCGTGTGAGCCTAACGCCTCCGGCGCGCGGCGACAGCCCCGATCTTGCCCGGCGCGTGGCTCAGAACGGCCAGAACACCGGAATGAAGATCACGCCCAGCACCCAGAAGATCAGGTTCAGCGGCAGGCCGACGCGGACGAAATCCATGAACCGGTAGCCGCCCGCGCTGTAGACCATGGTATTGGTCTGGTAGCCCACTGGCGTGGCGAAACTGGTCGAGGCGGCGAAGGTGACGGCGATCAGGAATGGCGTGGCATCCACGCCCAACAGGGTGGCGGTGGACATGCCGATCGGGGTCAGCAGCACCGCGGCGGCGGCATTGCTCATGAACTCGGTCAGCAGCAGGGCCATCAGGTACATCACCGCCAGCACCACCAATGGCCCGAAGCCGGCGACCAGGCCCAGGGTGTTGTCGACCAGGAAGGCGGCGGCACCGGTTTCGGTCATCGCCACGCCCAGCGGCAGCAGGCCGGCCAGCAGCAGGATGATGCGCCAGTCGATCGACTCGTAGACCTCGTCGGCATCCAGGCAGCCGGCCAGAACCATCGCCAGCGCGCCGACCAGGGACGAGATCACGATCGGTACCCAGCCCAGGGCGGCGACCAGGATCACCAGCACCATGGTGGCCAGGGCGAACGGCGCGCGCCAGCCGCTGGGCCGCTCGACCTCGCGCACGGTGAGCACGACCAGGTTGGTGTCGGTGCGCAGGGCCGGCATTTCCGACTCGGGCGTGGTCATCAGCAAAATATCGCCGATATTGAGCGTCACGTTCTTGAGCTTTTCACGCAGGATCTGGCCTCGGCGCTGGATCGCCAGCACGGTGGCGTTGTGCTGCCAGCGCCGGTCCAGGGTCGCCAGGCTGCTGCCGGCGATGCGCGAGGCCGGCGCGATCATCACCTCGGTCAGCACCTGGTCGACTTCGCCGAACTGGCGCGCCTTGAACTTGAATTCCGGCTCGATTTCCAGGCCGGTCTTCTTCTTCACCTCGTCCAGCTTCGACCAGTCGCCGCGGGCCAGAAGAATGTCGCCTTCCTGCAGGATCTGCGCACGCGGCGACCAGACTTTTTCCTCCCCGCGGATCAACTCCAGGATATAGACGCCGTTCTCGCCCAGCTTGGCATCGCCGATCGTGGTGCCGATCAGCGAGGATTCGGGCATCACCCGCAACTCGGTGATGTACTTGCCCAACTGGTAGGTTTCCACCAGCTCGGTGCTGCGCGTATCCGGCAGCAGCCAGCGGCCGATGGTGAGCAGGTAAATGCAGCCCACGACCATGCAGATCACGCCCAGCGAGGTGAACTCGAACATGCTGAAGCCGGGGTGGCCCAGGTCGCGGGCCATGGAGTTGACCAGCAGGTTGGTGGAGGTGCCGACCAGGGTGCAGACGCCGGCCATCTGCGAGACATAGGACAGCGGGATCAGCGCTTTCGACGGCGACATGCCGATCTTGGCCGTGGCCGCGAGCACGATCGGCATGAACACCGCGACCACGGCGGTGTTGTTGACGAACGGCGCGACCACGGCAAGCACGCCGAACAGGGTCAGCAGGAACAGCCACGGCGTCTTGACCCGGCTGAACAGCCAGCCGATGCCCGACAGCGCGCCACTGTTCTGCAGGCCGGCGGCGAGCACGAACATGGCGGCAACGGTGATCGTGGCGTGGCTGGAAAAACCGCTGACCGCCTGGCTGGTGCTGACCAGGCCCAGGATCGCCAGGCTGGCCAGCACGAGCAGGGCGATGGCGTCGATGCGCAACCTTTCGGTGGCAAACAGGACGATGGCGCCGAGCGTGATCGCCAGGACGAGAACGATCTCGAAGGTCATGTGATCGGGTTCACCCAATTCCGGGAGCGCCCGATACTAGGGGCTGGCCCGGATACTGGCAAAACCCGCCGGCCGCGCGTGGACCCCAGCCGGGCTCCAGGCGCGTCGCCCTCAGGCGCCAGGCGGGCCGCTGCCAGTGGTGGCCTGCGCGGCCTGCACAGCCGGTCCGCCACCGGCCTGGCTGCCGGCGGCGGTCAGAAGTCGTAGACCAGGTTCAGCGTGGTCATGCGGTCGGTCTTGCTCCGACCTTCGGGGACATCGGTGTTGTGCCGGTGCTGCAGGCCGGCCTTCAACGCAAGCTGGCTGCTGATCGCCACACGCACGCCGAAATCGTTCTGGATGAAGGTGTTGTCCGAACCGGCCTCGACCAGCAGGGTGTCGACCAGGCTGGTGGTGGCCGTGAGCCGGGTTTCGTAGTCCAGCTTGCCGCGGCCGATGAAGGCGCCCTCGACCTCGCCGGTCAGGGCTTCCTTGGTGCGCTTGTAGCCGGGACCGCCTTCCACGGTCAGCGTCGTGCGCTCGCTATCGATGGCGGTATGGGCCCAGCCGGTGGAGATGATGGCCTGATACTGATACGGCGCGAAATCATCGTTCTCGTAGCGCATCGAGGCGTACAGGGCATTGCGCTCGTTGAGCTTGCGCGCCGCCTGGGCGCCGATCGAGTAGCGATTGGCCGTAGTCTGCATGATGCGCTCGCCGCTGTCCGGGTCGCCCGGATCAACCAGCACCAGGGTCTCGCCGCGCTGGCGCAGCCCGGACAATGACAGGCTGTGGCGCCAGTCGCCGTCCTCGTACTTCAGGCCCAGGCGGGCATTGATGCTGTCCGAACGGCTGTTGCCGCTGGAGGAGACAAAGCCGAGTTCGCCGGTACCGTCCCAGCCGCGATCCTCGTCCTGGTCCTGGGCCAGGACCGCTGGCGCAGCGATCAGCGTGGCCAGCGCGACGGCCAGCAGGCGGCGGCTGTGGCCTCGCGCGGCGGGCGAGGATGGGCAAGCGGCAACGGCGGCGGGCACGGAAAGATGTGTCGTCATTAGTTTTTGGGTTCCGAAAAAAAGCGGGAATGTCGCGGCAGCAGGGCGGGTGGCGGGTGGCACTCAACCGTTGGCCCGGGCCGGGCAGCGGCGTGATTGCACGCGTGCACGATGCTTCCGGATGCGCTGGCGAATCTCCCCGCGGCAGCGCACAGCACCACGCATCGAACAGGCCACCGCTGCGCCGGCGCAGCTTATCGGGTGCCCATGAAGCGGCGATAAATTCCCGGCTGCCGCGCACGCGGCCAACGCCAGTAACGATGTCGTTGCCGAGCCCGGCCAGCGGCGATGGCGGGCATCGAGCGGCAAGCAAAACCGGCAACGCGTGCCGGATCAGAACGGTGCTCAGGCCGGCTGCGTGTCGTAGTAGACCATCACCGTGTGCCGGGCCTGGGCGAAGAACAGCCAGCGTTCGACCAGCAGCCCGGCCAGCACCGCCGGTGGCGCCAGCGCGGCGGCCAGCGTCCGCAGTGCCGGCGACAATGCCGCCAGGGCCAGCACGGCCACCGGCAGGGCCACCATCAGCACCAGGCTGAGCCGGCGCAGGCGCTGGCCATGCTTGCGCGCCAGGGCAAAGCCCATTTCCTTGAGCAGGAAGTTGGCCTGGGTGTGCGGCGCTTCGAACGGCTGCACCGTGCTGCCCGGTGGCAGGCCCAGGGCCGAGGCGGCATCGACACGCGGCGCTGGCCGGTCGATGTGGCGCCAGTAACCGAGCTTGACCGCGCCGGCCAGCAGCAACAGCACGGCCAGGATCAGGACATCGCCGCGGTGCGCCGGCAGGGTGAAGCCGAGCACGCCGATGGCCCACAGCCAGGTGCCGCCGGCGGCCGCCGCCATTGCCAGGTAGCCGGGCAGTACCCAGCGGTTGTGCCAGGCGGCGATCGGTTTCAGGCTGGTGTAGATGCGCGCCGTGCAGAACACGGTCAGCACCGCCAGCACGGCGCTGGCCAGGGCCAGGCCTTGCTGCCAAGCGCGCGCGCCGCCGACCAGGGTCACCGCGCCCAGGCCGAGCATCGGCAGGTACGAGGCCACGGCGACCACGCCTTCGCGTGACAGCCACGACGAGCGCCACTGGCTGAAGGCGCGCCAGGCGCGCTCGGGCCGACCCAGGTGCAGGGTCGAGGCGAGCAGGCCGGCGCTGACCAGCACCAGGGAAATGGCCAGCGCGGTCAGCACCAGGGCCGGCGAGCGCGCTGCCTGGCCGGCGGCGACCAGCAGCGACAGCCAGAACACCAGGCCGTAGCCGATGCCGGACAGGACGGTGAAGACGATGACCGAGACGGCTGGGTGCATGGCCGGATCAGCGTGACAGCAGCCGGTCGGCCCAGCGCTGCAGCGGCGTGGCCGCGGCTGGATCGAAGCCGTGGCCGTCCAGTTGCGCGCCGGCACCGGTATCGCCGGCCTTGTTGCGGCGCCGACGCGGCGGCAGGTATTTGTTGGTCGGCTGGTAACCCAGCTCGGGCATCAGGTCCTGGCCGTCGCGCTCGCGCACCAGTTTCGATACGGCCGAATCCGGGTCGGCCAGATCACCGAAGTGCCGGGCCCGGGTCGGGCAGGCGCTGACGCAGGCTGGCTGGCGTTCGGCTTCGGGCAGGGCCGGGTTGTCGATGCGGTCCACGCACAGGGTGCACTTGCGCATGGTGTGCTCGACCGGATCGATCTCGCGGGCGCCGTAGGGGCAGGCCCAGGCACACAGATTGCAGCCGATGCAGATGTCGGCATCGACCAGCACGATGCCATCCTCGGCGCGCTTGAAGCTGGCACCGGTCGGGCAGACGGTGACGCAGGCGGCGTTGTCGCAATGCAGGCACGAGCGCGGAAAATGCACGGTCAGCTCATCGCCGGCCGGCGTGCAGGCGTCGTAGCTGTGCACCCGGTTCAGCCAGGCGCCATCGGGCTGCGCGCCGTAGGCATCGATGTCGTTGAGCGGGCCGTGGGCGCCGATGTCGTTCCACTGCTTGCAGGCGACGGCGCAGGCATGGCAGCCGACACAGATGTCCAGGTCGATGACCAGGCCCAGTTTTCTGGGTGGTGTGGGCGGCAGGGAGGTCATGGCCGGGAATGGTGGGCCAGGGGCGGCGCAATTGCCAGCATCGGCGCTGACTATCGCCCCCGTGTCGCCGCCGGGTCGGCACCGGCACGGGCGCCACGTCCGGCCCGGTCGTTGCAATCCCTACGCCGGCGGCAGCGGTGAAGCGGGACTCAGCCGGGGCTGCCAATTGCTCCACGTTCAAGCGGCATCATTGCCAGCGTTGGCCGTCAGCGGCAGCCGGGGCCGTGCTCGAAATGTCCACGGTTGGCCACCTACACTGTTGCCGGCCTGCTGTTGTGTCGTGGCTGCGTGGTTGCCGCGGCAAGGCCTGGTTCCGCGCCAGTGCTGCGCCGCAGCCGCTGTGAACCCGATGTCACCGGCCGAGAAATTCCTTGTCCCAGCCATTTTCCAGACCCAGCAACGGACCTGAATCCATGCCCGAATCTTCCCGATCCACAGCCGCTGGCGGCAGCGGCATCCGGCCCATGTCGCGCCGCCTGGCAGGCAACCGGCCGGCCACGCCACGGCGCCGCTGGCGTTGGCCGTTGCTGGCCCTGGCCACGTTGGTGGTGCTGGTGGTGGTCTGGCGCTGGTCTGCCGGCGGCGACTCGCCTGCCTATCGCACCGCCACCGTCGATCAGGGGCCGGTGCGGGTGGCGATTGCCGCCACCGGCCGTTTGAGCGCGCTGTCGACGGTCGAGGTCGGCTCCCAGGTTTCCGGCCAGGTGCTCACGGTCGAGGTCGACTTCAACGATCCGGTGCAGGCCGGCCAGGCGATCGCCCATATCGATCCGGCCAACTTCCAGTCGCGCCTGAACCAGGTCCAGGCCGAGCTGACCAGCGCCCAGGCCAACCTGGAATCGGCCCGCGCCAACCTGGGCGAGGCGCAAGCCACGTTGCGCCATGCCGCAGCCAACTTCCAGCGCGCCGAAAGCATCTGGCAGCAGCGTCTGATCTCGCGCGCCGATTACGACGCCACGGTTGCCGCCCACGAGCAGGCCCAGGCGCGGGTAGCCTCGGCCACGGCGGCGATTCGCGTTGCCCAGTCGCAGGTCGAGCAGCGCCGGGCCGGGCTGGAAACCGCGCGCCTGGACCTGGACTACACCGTGATCCGCTCGCCGGTCGACGGCGTGGTGCTGCTGCGTTCGGTGGAGCCGGGCCAGACCGTGGCCTCCAGCTTCCAGACCCCGGTGCTGTTCTCGATCGCCGAGGACCTGGGCAAGATGCAGATCGAACTGACCGTGGACGAATCCGATGTCGGCCAGATCCGCGAAGGCCAGGAGGTGGTGTTCACCGTCGACGCCTTCCCCGGCCGTGAATTCGCCGGCGACGTGCGCCAGGTGCGCCTGGCCGCGGGCGAGGCTTCGACCGTGGTCACCTATCCGGTGATCGTCGATGTCGACAACCGCAGTGGCGAACTGCTGCCGGGCATGACCGCCAATGCCGAGGTGCTGGTCAGTGAGCGCACCGATGTCGTGCGCCTGGCCAATGCCGCGCTGCGCTACCGGCCGGCCGATGCCGCCGTGCCGGTGTCCGGGAACGGCCCGCCCGATGCCGCCGCGATCGCGCGCATGCGTGCCCAGGGCGAGCGCCAGATCAACGAGCTGGCTGACCGGCTGGGCCTGGATCCGGGCCAGCGCGAACGCCTGGCCCAGACCATGGCCGACATGCGCCGGCAGATGATGTCCCAGGCCCAGGCCGGCGGTGGCCAGGCGATGAGCGAGCAGGCCCGGCGCCGGCGCAGCGCCGATGCCATGGCCGCTGCCCTGCAACCGCTGCGCGCCGAACTGGATGCCAGCCAACAGGCGCGCCTGGACGAAGAACTGGCCCTGATGGCCAGCACCCGCCAGGCCCAGGTCTGGGTGCTGCGCGATGGCCGGCCGCAACCGGTGAGCGTGCGCATCGGTCTGGCCGATGCAAGCTGGAGCGAGGTCCGTTCCGGCCTGCAACCGGGCGACGAAGTGATCATCGGCGTGGAGCGCGGCTGATGATGGCGGCTGGCAGCGGCGACCATCGCCGGCAGCCGCCGCTGGTGCCGGCTGCGAATCCGGCTGCGAATCCGGCCGGCCAGCCCGATCCGGTGCCGGTGGTGCGCATCGAGCACCTGGACAAGATCTACAACCCCGGCACGCCCGGCCAGGTGCAGGCCCTGCGCGATATCAACCTGGTGATCCAGGGCGGCGAGTTCCTGGCGATCATGGGGCCGTCGGGTTCGGGCAAGTCGACGCTGATGAACATCATCGGCTGCCTGGATGCGCCCACCGCCGGCCGCTACCTGTGCGATGGCATCGACGTTGCCAGCCTGGACGCCGAGGAACGTGCCCGGTTGCGTCTGGCGCGGATCGGCTTCGTGTTCCAGAGCTTCCACCTGTTGCCGCGGATGAGCGCGCTGGAGAACGTCACCCTGCCGCTGATCTACGCCGGCGTGCCGCGTGCCGAGCGCGCCGCCATCGCCGAACAGGCGCTGGCACAGGTCGGTTTGGCCGACCGCGGCCGGCACCGGCCCAATGAGCTGTCCGGCGGCCAGCAGCAGCGCGTGGCGATTGCCCGGGCGCTGATCAATTCGCCGCCGATCCTGCTCGCCGACGAACCCACCGGCGCCCTGGACAGCCGCACCGGCGAGGACATCCTGGCCTTGTTCAAACGCCTGCGCGATGCCGGCCACACCGTGATCCTGATCACCCACGACGCCGAGGTCGCCGCCCATGCCGATCGCGTCGTCCATATCCGCGACGGCGCCCTGCACGAGGGCGACGACGACGGCCAGCCGCCCCCGGAGGCCTGAACCATGCGCCAGACCGACATCCTCGCCATGGCCGTATTCGCCCTGCGCGGCAACTGGATGCGCAGCATCCTCACCGCCCTGGGCGTGATCATCGGCATCGCCGCGGTGATCATCATGGTTTCGATCGGCCAGGGCACCCAGGCCGAGCTGGACAAGATCATGGACCGGCTCGGTTCCAACCGGCTGGAAGTGTTCCCCGGCGGTGGCCGCAGCGGTGGCGTAAGCATGGCGGCCGGCTCGCTGCCGTCGCTGACCACCGGCGACATGACCGCCCTTGCCGCCGAAATTCCCGAGGTGCAATACGTCGCCGCCAGCGTCCGCAGCGGTGGCCAGGTGGTGTTCGCCGAGCGCAACTGGTCGACAAGCTGGCAGGGCATCAGCCCGGACTTCATGGCGGTCAACGACTGGCAGCTCGCCGCTGGTGATGGCTTCCAGGCGCGCGACTACAGCACCGCCGGCAAGGTCGTGATCCTGGGCGAGACGGTGCGCCGCGAACTGTTCGGTGATGGCGATGCCATCGGTGCCACGGTGCGCATCCAGCAGGTGCCGATGACCGTGGTTGGCGTGCTCGAAAGCAAGGGCCAGACCGGCTGGGGCGGCGATGCCGACGACATCGCCTTCCTGCCGCTGGACACCGCCCGCCGACGGATGATGGGCGCGGCCGCCAGCCCGGGCGCAGGCGGCGGCCCGGCCAGCCTGTTGCCGATGGACCGGGTCAACCAGATCACCATCACCGTGGCCCGGCCGCAGGACCTGGACTACGTGCAGGAGGAAGCCACCCGCCTGCTGCGCCAGCGCCACCGCATCGCGCCCGGCGCCGAGGACGATTTCACCGTGCGCAACCTGGCGCAGATGGTCGCCACGCGCACGCAGACGGCGCGATTGATGGCGCTGCTGCTGGGCGCGGTCGCCGGAATTTCGCTGCTGGTCGGCGGCATCGGCATCATGAACATCATGCTGGTGTCGGTGACCGAACGGATCCGCGAGATCGGCCTGCGCATGGCGATCGGCGGCGGGCCGTCGTCGGTACGACGGCAATTCCTGGCCGAGGCCCTGATCATCTCGATCGGCGGCGGTGCGATCGGCATCGCCATCGGTGTCGGCGGTGCCATCGCCATTGCCGGGCTGACCGAACTGCCGGTGGTGCTCAACCACAAGGTGATCGCGATGGCGACGGCGTTCGCGGTCGCTACCGGCCTGTTCTTCGGCTACTACCCGGCAAGCAAGGCGGCCAAACTGGATCCGATCGAGGCCCTGCGCCAGTAGCGCCACCGCGCTGCCGGCAGCGATGCCGGCAACGGCGCCGCGGCTGCCGCCGGCGCGGCGCTGCCGTATCATGTCGGCCACGCACGGCGGGTGCCCGGGGGGAGACGCCGGCCACCAACCGCGTGCTGTCCACTTTCGGTCCTTGCTGCCATGCGAATCCTGGTCACCGGCGCTGCCGGCTTCATCGGTTCCACACTCAGCCATCGCCTGCTCGAACGCGGCGACCAGGTGCTGGGCTACGACAACCTCAACGATTACTACGACCCGACGCTGAAGCAGGCGCGGCTGGAACGGCTGTTGCCGCAGGCCGGCTTCCAGTTCGTGCGCGGTTCGTTGGAGGACCAGCCGGCGTTGGCCAAGGCATTCGCCGATTTCCAGCCCGAGCGCGTGGTCAACCTGGCCGCCCAGGCCGGCGTGCGCTATTCGCTGGAAAATCCGCACGCCTACATCCAGGCCAACCTGGTCGGCTTCACCAACATCCTGGAAGCCTGCCGCCATGGCGGCGTCGAGCATCTGGTCTACGCCTCGTCCAGCTCGGTCTATGGCGCCAACCGCAAGTTGCCGTTCCGGGTCGATGATCCGGTCGACCATCCGGTCAGCCTGTATGCGGCGACCAAGAAAGCCAACGAGCTGATGGCGCACACCTACAGCCACCTGTTCGCACTGCCGACCACCGGCCTGCGCTTCTTCACCGTCTACGGCCCCTGGGGACGGCCGGACATGGCCCTGTTCCTGTTCACCGACAGGATCCTGCGCGGCGAGCCGATCCAGGTGTTCAACCATGGCCGGCATACGCGCGACTTCACCTATATCGACGACATCGTCGCGGGCGTCATCGCCTCGCTGGACCAGGTTCCCGGTGGCGATCCGGCCTTCGATCCATTGCAGCCACGCCCGGGTACCTCGAGCGCGCCGTACCGGGTCTACAACATCGGCAATGAAACGCCGGTGCAACTGGAGCGCTATATCCAGATCATCGAGGACAAGCTCGGCCGCAAGGCCGAGAAGATCCTGCTGCCGCTGCAGCCCGGTGATGTGCCCGACACCCATGCCGATGTCAGCGACCTGGCCGCGGCCACCGGTTATGCGCCGCGTACATCGGTTCAGGTCGGCGTCGGCCGGTTCATCGACTGGTACCGCCAGTACTACCAGGTCTGATCCGCACGCATGTTGCTGGCAGTCGCTGCCGGCGGATTGCGGCATGACACTGCCGCCGCAACAGTGCGGCCGGCACCGTTCCTGCTTGCCACTGGCTGCCCGCTTCCCTAAGGTTGCGCCCTATCAACCTGCACGGAGTTTTTTCATGAGCGAGCAACGCATCCTCACCGGCACCGGCACTGCCAGCACGTCCCTGCCGCGCGTGGTGCGCAACACCTATCTGCTGCTGTCCATGGTCATGGCCGTGGCCAGCGTCGGCGCCTTCATCGGCCTGCGCAGCGGCCTGCAGTGGAGCATGGGCATGTGGCTGGTGTTCATGGTCGTGTTCATCGGTGGCCCGTTTGCGATCAATGCCTCGCGCTCGGGTGACCGGGCGATCTGGATGACGTTTGCCTGGGCCGGCCTGACCGGCTTCCTGCTCAGCCCGATGATCGCCGCCTATCTGAGCATCCCCGGCGGCAGCGCCATCGTCATGAATGCCCTGGGCGGTACCGCGGCCCTGTTCGTCGGCCTGTCGGCGGTGGCCCTGACCACGAAGAAGGATTTCAGCTTCCTGTCCAGCTTCCTGATGGCCGGCGTCATTGTCGTCCTGCTCGGCATCGTCGCTTTGCTGTTTTTGCAGACGCCGATGTTGTCGCTGCTGATTTCCGGCTTGGCGGTGCTGCTGATGAGCGGCTTCATCCTCTATGACACCAGCCGCATGATCCACGATGGCGCCGCCAACCCGGTCTACATCACCGTGTCGCTGTTCGCCAACATCGTGGTGCTGTTCTCGCACCTGCTCAACCTGTTCGCCATGCTCAGCGGCGACGACTGAGCCGGTAACAGGTATGGCCATGGCAACGCCAGCACCGATGATCCAGTTTTCACTGCAACGGCCGTCCTTGGGGACGGCCGTTCTTGTCTGCGGCCGCGGTGGCCGTGGACACGATCTTCTCTTTACAGCCTGCACTCTGACGTCTTTTCCCGTCCCGAACACCTAGGAGTCCGCCGTGGCCTACACCCGTACGCAAGCCAAGACCCTGTTGAATGCCAGCGAACTGGCCCTGTTCGACGCCGGCCGCAGCGATGCGCTGAGAACCCACACTCCGGCCCAGTTGCGCAGCAAGGTCGAGCGCAGTCGCCGCCTGCGAGACAAGTACCGTGACCTGTTCCGGCGCCAGCGCCTGAGCACGCGCCAGCGCACCGGCAGCAAGGACGGCCGCAGCGGCGCCGCCAACGCGCGCTCGCAGGAAAAATCGGTGTTGTTCGGCGAACTGCTGGAACGCTTCCAGGCCCGGCTCGCCGTGGTCGAGGCGGGCGCCGCGCGCAAGGCAGTGACGAAGAAGGCAGCGGCCACCAAGGTGGCCGGCAAGAAGACGGCGGCCAGGAAGGTTGCAGCCAGGAAATCCGCGGGCAAGACGGCCGCTGGCAAGAAGGCCGTAGCCAAGAAAACCGCGGCAAGGAAGGCCGTAGCCAAGAAGACCGCTGCCAAGAAGGCAACAGCCAAGAAGGCAACAGCCAAGAAGGCAACAGCCAAGAAGGCAACAGCCAGGAAGGTTGCGGTCAAGAAGACAGCAGCCAAGAAGACAGCAGCCAGCAAGACCGGGGCGAGCAGGACGACAACCAAGAAGGCCGCAGCCCGCAAGAGCGCAGCCAGCAAGGCTACGACCAGCAAGGCGGTAGCGAAGAAGGCTGCCGCCAGCAAGGCCGCCGCCGGAAAGGGTGTTGCAAACAAGACCGTGGGCAAAAAGGTCGCGGGCAAGAAGTTGACTGCCAAAAAGACGGTGACCAAGACTGCGGCCGCCGGCAAGGGCACAACCCGGAAGCTGGCAGCCAAGAAAGCCGCCACGAACAAAGCCGCGACGAAGAGCACAAGCCGGTCGACGGCAAAGAAGGCTGGGGCAGGCAAGAGCGCAGTCAAGAAATCGGCGGCAAAAAAGACCACAGCCAAAAAGACTGCGGCCAGAAAGATCACAGCGAAAAAGGCAGTGACAAAGACCGCGGCTGCCGGCAAGAGCGCCACCCGCAAGGCCACCACGAAGAAGGTCACCTCGAAGAAGACAGCCGCGAAGAAGGCTGCGTCGAAGGCCGCGTCCAAGACAACGGCCAAGACAACGGCCAAGAAGGCCGTGGCCGGCAAGACCGGCGGCAAAACTGCCTCTGCCAAAAAGACCCCCACCACCAAGGCCGGCAGCACCAGGACCGCTGCAAAAAAGACCACAGCCGGCGCCAGCCGCAAGGCATCGACGGGGACTGGCAGCTCAGCCTCCAAGAGCAACGCCCGCAAGCCGGCGGCAAAGCGCATCGCCGGTGCATCGGCGCGGACCAAGGCCGACGCAGCGCCGGCCGCGCAGCAGGCGGCGACCAACCCGGCGGCGGTGAAGACCACCACCAAGGTCGCGCGGATGCCTGCCGATAATGCCTTCGACAGTGCGCCAACCGGTTTGCCCGCAGCCGTTGCAACGCCGGACCAGGGTGGTGTGCCGGTGGATCTGCCCAATCCGGTGTCGTCCAATGCCGCGCCCAGCCATGATCGCTTCATCGACGACCGCGCCCGTCAGGTCGCTCAGGAACGGCATTTCGCCGCCAGCGGGGTGAAGACGATCCATGCCCATATCAGCTCGCGCGATCGCCGCAAGCAGGGCCGTCGCGACGACCGCGACAGTTGAGCGGGCCAGACCTGTGCCGGCGATCGCAGGCAGCGCGCGATGACGCCGGCACAGGTTCCTGATTTCGGCCAGGTCCAGGAGGCGGCCGAGCGCATCGCCGGCCATGTCCAGCGCACGCCGGTGCTGACCTCCCGGTCGCTGGATGCGATCGCCGGCTGCCATCTGCATTTCAAATGCGAGAACCTGCAGCGCACCGGCGCCTTCAAGTTCCGGGGCGCCAGCAATGCCGTGCTGTCGCTGTCCGACGAGCAGGCACGGCGCGGCGTGGTCACGCAGTCTTCAGGCAACCATGGCGCTGCCGTCGCCCTGGCCTGCCGCGAGCGCGGCATTGCCGCCACGGTGGTGATGCCGGACAACTCCGCGCGCATCAAACAGGCAGCCGTGGCGGCCTTCGGCGCGCGCATCGTGGCGTGTCCACCCGGCCAGGCCGAGCGCGACCGGGCGATGGCCCGGGTGCTGGCCGACACCGGCGCTCATCTGGTGCATCCGTTCAACGACGCCCGCGTCATCGCCGGGCAGGGCACCGCAACCCTGGAATTGCTGGCGCAGGTACCGGACCTTGATATCGTCATCACGCCAGTCAGCGGTGGCGGCCTGCTTTCCGGCGCCTGCCTGGCCGGGCATGGACTGCGCCCGCAGTTGCGCATCTACGGCGCCGAACCGGCCGGTGCCGCCGATGCCCATGAGTCGCTGCGTCTTGGCCGCCTGATCAGCGGGCGTGCGGCAGACACCCTTTGCGATGGCCTGCGCGCCGATCTTGGCAGCCTGGGTTTCGCCATCCTCGGCCAGCATCTGGACGAGATTCTTGTCGTCGAGGATGCCGACACCATCGCCGCCATGCGTCTTTTGTGGCAGCGGCTGAAGCTGGTGGTCGAGGCCTCCGCGGCCATCGTCCTGGCCGCGATCCTGGGCCGGCCCGAGCTGTTCGCCGGCCGCCGTGTTGGTGTCATCGTGTCCGGCGGCAATGTCGATCTGGATGCCTTGCCCTGGTGATCCGGGCACCCGCTGACCGGGATTTGCCGCTGTGCCAAGCCTGCCGAGACTGCGATTCTCGCCCCGGAATCGACATCGCTACCTGTACCGCTTGTCAATAGACGGCCGCATTTGTTTCAGGATCGTTAAGCAAAGGCGCACCATCATGCCCCCGGCTTGGATCAGATACCGGCCGCTGCAGACGCCTCAAACAACCTTCCGGCAACCGAAAACAAAGCCCTCTTTTCAGCCAGGCCGCTGCCCGCAGCAACAGCGTCCTGACGATGGTGAAGCGCGAACAACACGCGGCACGCCATCCCGGCCAGCAGCACCGACCGCCCCGAAGGGCACGTGATGCGACCGGCACCGATCAACCCGACAGTGCGAAGTCATTCCGTCCATGCGCGGGCCATGAGCCCTGCAGCCACTTCGCCGGCCGTCGGGGCCTTTTTCCAAAATGACCGACACTCTCTATGAAGCTTGAATGGATTCTCTGGCTGGCCTCGCTGCTGCCGCAACCGCTGGCCGACCACACCTGCCTGGCCACCACCGTGTACCTGGAAGCCCGCAGTGAACCGACCCTTGGCCAGATGGCCGTGGCCGAAGTGGCGATGCGCCGCTGGCACACCGGGCGCTGGGGCGACACCGTCTGCGCCGTGGTCAATGCCAAGGGCCAGTTCGCGCAGAGCCTGGTCAGCAAGCAGTACCGGTTGAAGAACGCGGATGCCTGGCAGAAGGCCTGGGGCATCGCCGCTGACAGCCTGCACAATTGGTCGCTGCCGCCCGAACAGCGCAAGCTCGTGGTCCCCGACGCCGACCACTTCTACGCCCAGGACATCGCCAGTCCGGCCTGGGGCAACCAGCGTCTGGTCGCGGTCATCGGCGGCCATTCCTTCATCAGCGTCAACTGATCGCCGCAGCCTCGTCGCTGGTTGAGCGGCCCTGGCAGCCAGCGGCCAACGCTGGCTAAAGCGCTGCCTGCGGCGTTTCCGCGACCAGGCGCAGCGCGGCATCGAAGCCGCCGGCATCGCTTCCGGCACCTTCTCCGGCTTCGTCCATCGCCACCGCATGCTCGCAGGCGGCCAGGACAAAGCGCTCACCCCATCCCTGCAGGCGCCAGTTCTCCAGGAAGCCGCAATGGCCGCCGTGGTCGACCAGGTGCAGGCGGGCACAGGCGGGCAGGCGCAGCCGGTGGAACTCGGCCACCGGAATGATCGGGTCGTCCAGGGCAGTGACGATATCGGTGGCCACCGCCAGATCGGCCAGGCGCTCACCGGCCAGCGAATAACCATCCAGGTAGGCGGCCAGTGAATCAAACTCGCTGTAGCGCTGAATCAGTTCGGTGGTCAGTGCGCGCATGCCCAGCCGGCGCAGCTCCGGGCCGAACTGATAACGATCGGGAAAGGCGGCCTGCTTGCGTCGCAGCGAGCGCCACCACTTGTACATGAAATAGCGCCGGTAGAAGAACGGCGCCGACTCCATGGCCTGCAGCACGCCGCTGGGATCGATCGCTGGCGAGACGGCGATCACCCGGCGCAGATCCAGGCCGGCAGCCGGCGCCCGTTGCGCCACGCGCAAGGCGAAATTGCCGCCCAGCGAATAGCCGGCCAGCAGCAGCGGCGCGATTGGCCAGCGCCGCGCGACGTTGGCGATGGCGCCGACCACTTCGTCGATACGACACGAATGAAACAGGCCCGGGTTGAGGTGCTGGCCGCGGCCGTGGTCGCGGAATTCCAGCCGAAAGACGTCGAAGCCGGCATCGTTCAGTATCGCTGCGGTGTTCACCAGATAGGTGGACGAGGCGCTGCCTTCCCAGCCATGCAGCAGCACCACCAGGCCGCGCGGACGGCCATTGGCGGCCGGATTGTGGAAACCCTGCAGGCGCACGCCCTGGCCACAATCCACGATCACCGATTCCGCCGCGCGTTCCAGTTCCAGCAGGCGCGCGCGTTGCAGCCAGCGGCGCAGGCGATGGCTGGCCAGAACCGATTGCAGGTGCGGATTGCGCAAGCCGCGCGGTGGCATGAAGTCGGGTGTGTTCATGGCGCTCCAGGGGTCTCCAGCGTGGCCATGGTGTCCAGCCCTCAGGTGCAGGGCGCGGCGGCGGCCATGGCGGCAGATGCAGTATCCGTGTCTGCGGTGTCGACGCCGTCAACGACGGCGGCAATGCATGCCCGCGCGGCATCGGCGAGCTGCCGCCGACCCTGCTCGCCCGGCACCAGCGGCGGCAGGAAGTGCACCCGCGCCTCCATCGGCGCCTGGCCCAGCAGGCGCAGGGCATTGGTCAGGAAGGTCTCGCCGGGCCGGAACGGCACCGTCAGGTCCATGCGGCCGTCGCGACCATAGACCAGGGCCACCGGCTGGATCGGCACGCCGGTGTCCAGCGCCACCTGCAGGATGCGGGCATGGAAAGGCCGCACCCGGTCGCCGCGGCCGGTGCCGCCCTCTGGAAAGACAATGACCGACTGGCCGGCGGCCAGGCGCTCGCGCATCACCGCCATCACCGCCTGCAGCGAATCCGGGTCGCCACGGCGATGGAAGATGGTGCCCGCCTGGCGCGCCAACCAGCCGACCACCGGCCAGCGGGCAATCTCGGATTTGGCCACGAAGCTGGCCGCACGCTGGCTGTGCACGGCCTGGATATCCAGCCAGGAGACATGATTGGCGACCAACAGCACCGGATCGGCCAGCGCCACGCCCTGGCTGCGGATGCGGAAACCAAACAGGCGCAGCATGGCGCCAGACCAGGCCAGCACCGCCGGCTGCCAGCAGCGCACGCCGAGCAGGCCGCGGCGCCCGGTCAGCGGATTGCCCAGCAGCACGGTCAGCATCAGCCCCAGCAGCAGCAGCACGAGCACACCCGGCAGACGCCAGGCATAGCGCAGGGCCGGCATCAAGAACCGGCTGCGCGCCACGGAGCGGGAGGTGCTGGAAGCGGATGTCGGCATGGTCGGCTACTTTACCGCAATGCAACACAGGGGCCGCGCTGTTGCCGGCACGATTGCCGCCGGAATGCCGTGGCGGCATCGCTCGGCCTTGCCCGACCTGGCCACGGCAACGGGCCGGTGCCGGAAAAAAGCCTCCCCCGCGGCCTGGCACGGGCGCCCGTCCACGCCAGGTTTGACAGTTGCCGCGGCGCGGCCGATGATCGCCTTTGTCATGTCCACGATGCCGACCTTCCAGCGTTTTCGCCTGCGTGCAGGTGCCCTGCTCGCGGGCACCTGACCCCGGCGCGCCGGTTCGTTGACCGACCGCCGCTCCGGGGCCAAGCACCGCTCCGGAGATGGGTCAACTGCCACCACCACCACCATCGTCCTGGCCACGTCCACGCCGCCTTGCAGCCCCTGCGGCGATGCTTCGAGCATCCGAACATGACTTCCAGCCATTGCCATCGCGTCCGATCCAGTCCCTGCCGTCTGCCGGCTGTTGCTCGTGCCCTGGTCACCAAGGCACAACGCGGCGGCTGGCGATGATGACGTCGTCCAGCCCCTGACAGGCTCACCGGCCGCACGCCGATTACCGCTTTGACGCGTTGCGCCGAACGCCGATCTGGCGCCTGCCGCAGCCACTTCCCCGTTACACCTTATCCGCCAGGCCGGGCCTCCCGCCGGCGTTTCCCGCCCCCGAGGAATCCAGAATGAGCAAGCAGCCCGCCACTTCCAACAACCCCCGTCCACCCCTGGTGATCAGTGCCAGCCACGCCGCCCGGCTGACCGCTCTGGCCGACAACGCTTTGGAGCGTCTGCCCGATATCGCCGGTCGCCTGCTGGACGAACTGGAGCGGGCGCAGACCGTGCCCGACGACCAGTTGCCGGACGATGTCGTGGCCATGGGCAACCAGGTCAGCTTCCAGGATGAGGCCACGGGCCGCGATCGTGTGGTGCGCCTGGTCTGGCCCTCGGAAGCCAATATCGATGCCGGCCGGATCTCGGTCCTGACGCCGGTCGGCACCGCCTTGATCGGGCTGCGCGTGGGCCAGTCGATCGATTGGCCGGTAACCGACGGCTCGCACCACCGCCTGCGCATCACCGCCGTCGACCGCTGAGCCTGGGCGCTAACGGCGCCGGACTCAGGCGCGGCGAGCGAGGCCGCCCTGCGCTGACCGGCGGTCAGTCGTCGAACAGGGCGGCCAGCCGGGCCAGGTGGGCCTTGCCCAGCTCGCGTGAATGGGCCGCGTCGCGCTCGGGTTCGCGCCCTTCCCAGTGCAGCTCGGCCAGCGGCAGCTCATCCAGGAAGCGGCTGGGCTGGCACGGCTCGATGCTGCCGTAGCGGCGCCGGCGTTCGCTGTAGCTCAGGCCCAGCGAACGCTTGGCGCGGGTGATGGCGACATAGAACAGCCGCCGCTCCTCCTCGACCCGGTCCTCGCTGATCGCGGCATCGTGCGGAAAGATGCCTTCCTCCACGCCGACCACGGCGACATGGCCGAACTCCAGGCCCTTGGCGCCGTGCACGGTGGTCAGGCGCACGGCATCGCGCTGGTCTTCGTCCTGGTCGCCCAGCAGCGCCACCAGTTGCGTCAGCTCGGCCAGCCCGGCATGACGCTGGCGGGCGAAACCGGCCAGGATCTGCTTGAGTGATTCCAGGCTGCGGCGCCGGCGCTGGACCAGGTCGGGATGCTTGCTGGTGGCGAGCAGATGCTGGTCGTAATCGATACCGGCCAGGACCCGGTCGAGCAACTCGTCGACGGCCAGATGCCCGGCATCGCGGCGCCATTGCGCCAGTTGCTCGTCAAAGCGTGCCAGCGCCGCCGCTGCCCGCGCCGGCAATTGCCGCAGCACGCCATCCTGGCCGGCGCTCCGGGCCAGGGACAGGTTCAACCGCGCGGCCTGCTCGCCGAGCCGGTCAAGGGTGGTGGCGCCGATCTCCCGGCGCGGCGTGTTGACCACACGCAGGAAGGCGCCGTCGTCGTCGGGATTGGCGATCAGGCGCAGGTAGGCGAGCAGATCCTTGACTTCGGCACTGTCGAACAGCGAATCGCCGCCGGCCACGACATAGGGCACCTGGGCCAGGCGCAGGGCCTGCTCCAGCGCGCGCGCCTGGTGATTGCCCCGATACAGCACCGCGCAGTCGGACCAGCGGCCGCCGACGGCCTCCTTGCGCGCGACCAGGTCGGCAGCGACCCGTTCGGCCTCATGGCCATCATCCCGGCACACCAGCACCCGGATCGCCGGGCCGTCGGGCAGGGCGCTCCACAGGGTCTTGGGATGGGTGCGCGGGTTGTGGCCGATGACCGCGTTGGCGGCGCGCAGGATGCGTGCGCTGCAGCGGTAGTTCTGTTCCAGCTTGACGATGCGCAGGTCCGGGTAATCGCGGGCCAGGCGGTCCAGGTTTTCCGGGTCGGCGCCGCGCCAGGCGTAGATCGACTGGTCGTCGTCGCCGACCGCGGTGAACGCGCCGCGGTCACCGGCCAGGGCGCGCAGCAGGCGGTATTGGGCGCCATTGGTGTCCTGGTATTCGTCCACCATCAGGTAACGGAAGCGCGCCTGCCAGCGACTGCGTACCGCCTCGTCGTCTTCGAGCATGGCCAGCGGCAGACGGATCAGGTCGTCGAAGTCGACCGCGTTCCAGGCCGCCAGGCGCTTCTGGTAGTCGGCATAGAGCGTGGCCGCGGCACGTTCGCCGGCGCTCCGGGCCGCGGCCAGCGCCTGCCCGGGTGCCTGGCCTTCATTCTTGATCTGGCTGACCGCCTGGCGCAGGGCATACAGGCGCTCGTTGTCCAGGCCGGGCGGCGCCAGTTCCTTCAGTGCCTTGAAGCTGGCTTCGGCGTCGAGCACGGAAAAGCCCGGGCGCAGACCGGCGTGGCGCACCTGCGCCTGGAGGATGCGCAGGCCCAGGGCATGGAAGGTGCACAGGGTCAGGCCCTGGGCCTGGTCGCGTAGGCGGGCCGCCGCCCGCTCGCGCATTTCCCGCGCCGCCTTGTTGGTGAAGGTGATCGCCAGCAACTGCGCCGGCGAAAAGCCGCGTTCGACCAGGTAGGCCAGTTTCTCGGTGACCACGCGGGTCTTGCCGGAACCGGCACCGGCCAGCACCAGCATCGGTGTGTCGATGCCGGTGACGGCCTGCAGTTGTTGGCGGTTGAGCGACACGGGACGAAAGCAGCCCAGGGCTTGGAATGGGGCCGCGGATGATCGCACAGGCGGCGGCGATGCCGGGCCGGCAGGGGCGCAGGCCGGCTGTGGGCCGGGCACCGATGGCGGCGTTCGGCGCGGAGATCACCGGTATCGGTTGCCGCTGCAACAGCAGCGACCTAAACTTGCGCTGTTTTGAATGCGCTGCAAACGCGCCGTGCTGGCCCTTTGCCTGGCCGGGCCGGTACGCTGCACGACGCTGCAACGAAAACATGGGACGAAACTGGGGCGATCCGCTGTTGCCGGATCGGCCCTCCCGGAAACAGCCCGCATGGTCCCGACCCGGCCGGTGTGGCCGTTGCCGGGTCGGTGGATGTCCGATCGCGCCACCTGGCCGGCCGGATCAACGGTAGAACTGCGATTGAAGGTGAAGTGATGACTCCACGACGCATCCTGGCCTGCCTGGCCATGCTGGTGGTGACGACGGTACCGGCCCTGGCGGCCAACCCCCAGCGCTGGCAGCTCAACATGACCCCGGGTGTCACCGAGTACAGCCGGCAGGTCTACGATCTGCACATGCTGATCCTGTGGATCTGCGTGGTCATCGGCGTGATCGTGTTTGGCGCGATGGGCTATGCCATCTTCAAGTTCCGCAAATCCAAGGGCGCGGTGGCGGCCAAGTGGAGCCACAGCACGGTGGCTGAAGTCACCTGGACGGTGATCCCGGTGCTGATCCTGATCGGCACCGCCTGGCCGGCGACCAAGACCCTGATCTGGATCGATGACGCGCGCGAATCGGAAATGACGATCAAGGTCACCGGTTACCAGTGGCTGTGGCGCTACGAATACATCGGAACCGATGTCAATTTCATTTCCCGCATGGACCGTGAATCCGACCGCACGCGCATGCTGCGCTCGGGCATGGATCCGGCCGCGGTGCAGCGCGACGGCGAGAACGTCTACCTGCTGGATGTCGACAATCCGCTGGTGCTGCCGACCAATACCAAGGTCCGCTTCGTGATCACCGCCAACGACGTCATCCACTCGTTCTGGGTGCCGGCGCTGGGCTGGAAGCAGGATGCCATCCCCGGCTTCATCAACGAGGCCTGGACCGAGATCCACACGCCCGGCACCTACCGCGGCCAATGCGCCGAGCTGTGCGGCAAGGACCATGCCTTCATGCCGATCGTGATCGAGGCGGTGCCGCGCGAGCAGTTCGACATCTGGCTGGAAGAGCAGAACCGCCTGGCCGCTGGCGATGCCGGTGACAGCAATGCGCCGCTGGCGCAGCTTGCCGCCGACGATGCGCTGCTGGCCAACGCCACCGAATCCCTGTGACCCCCATTTTGTCTTTGAGGTAAGCCGCCATGGCCACCGACACCGCAACCACCGTCCACGACGACGGCCACGAGCACGCCCCAAGCTTCATTGACCGTTGGTTCTTCGGCACCAACCACAAGGACATCGGTACCCTGTACCTGTTGTTCTCGCTGGCCATGTTCCTGATCGGCGGTGCCATGGCGATGATCATCCGGGCCGAGCTGTTCATGCCCGGCATGCAGATCGTCAACCCCGAATTCTTCAACCAGATGACCACCATGCATGCGCTGGTGATGATCTTCGGCGCGGTGATGCCGGCCTTCGTCGGCCTGGCCAACTGGATGCTGCCGCTGATGATCGGCGCGCCCGACATGGCGCTGCCGCGGCTGAACAACCTGTCGTTCTGGATCCTGCCGTTCGCCTTCCTGATCATGCTCTCCACGCTGTTCATGGAGGGCGGTGGCCCGGCCGGCGGCTGGACCCTGTATCCGCCGCTGAGCCTGCAGCAGGGCAACAGCATGGCGTTCGTGATCTTCGCCATCCACATGATGGGCCTGAGCTCGATCATGGGCGCAATCAACATCATCGCCACCGTGCTCAACATGCGTGCGCCGGGCATGGATCTGCTGAAGATGCCGATCTTCCCCTGGACCTGGCTGATCACCGCCTTCCTGCTGATCGGCGTGATGCCGGTGCTGGCCGGTGCCATCACCATGCTGCTCACCGACAAGTTCTTCCTGACCAGCTTCTTCAATGCCGCCGGTGGCGGCGACCCGGTGATGTACCAGCACATCTTCTGGTTCTTCGGTCATCCGGAGGTCTACATCATGATCCTGCCTGCGTTCGGCGTGGTCAGCGAGATCATTCCGACCTTCAGCCGCAAGCCGCTGTTCGGCTACCAGGCGATGGTCTACGCCACCGCCTCGATTGCCTTCCTGAGCTTCATCGTCTGGGCGCACCACATGTTCACCGTCGGCATGCCGCTGGGCGGCGAGCTGTTCTTCATGTACGCCACGATGCTGATCGCGGTACCGACCGGGGTGAAAGTGTTCAACTGGGTCTCGACCATGTGGCAGGGCTCGCTGACCTTCGAGACACCAATGCTGTTCGCGATTGGCTTTGTCGTCATGTTCACCATTGGTGGTTTCTCCGGCCTGATGCTGGCCATCGTGCCGGCCGATTACCAGTATCACGACACCTATTTCGTGGTCGCCCACTTCCACTACGTGCTGGTCACAGGTTCAGTCTTTGCGCTGATGGCGGGCGCCTATTACTGGCTGCCCAAGTGGACCGGCTACATGTACAACGAGACGCTGGGCAAGTGGCATTTCTGGCTGAGCACGATCTTCGTCAACCTGCTGTTCTTCCCGCAGCATTTCCTCGGCCTGGCCGGCATGCCGCGGCGCATCCCCGATTACAACATCGCCTTCTCGGACTTCAACATGATTTCCTCGATCGGCGGCTTCGGCTTTGGCCTGGCGCAGTTGCTGTTCGTCTACGTGGTCTGGTCCTGTGCCCGTGGCCGCAGCGGCATCAAGGTCGGTGACCGGGTCTGGGAAGGTGCGCGCGGCCTGGAATGGACGGTGCCGTCGCCGGCGCCGCACCACACCTTCACCACACCGCCCAAGTTCGATGATCGCGACCTCGCCCACGGCGACGTCAGCCATTGATGCCGAGCACGGTGCCGACAGCGCCGGCGCCGGCCTTTCGTGGCAGGAGACAGGATTGATGAGCGACAAGAAGAACACCCGGGGAATCCGGCGCACGGTGACCGTCCTGGTCATCGTCGCGCTGCTGGTCTACCTGGGCTTCATGTGGCAGACGGCGATCAGCCAATGAGCCAGACCAACGAACAACGCCGGCAGACGCGCCGCCTGGTCGGCAAGATCGGCCTGATCACCGTGGCCGCCTTCGCCTTCTGTTTCGCCCTGGTGCCGCTGTACAACATCGTTTGCGAGCAGGTCTTCGGCATCCGGCCCGATGGCCAGGCGGTCGATGTCCGCGGCCTGGACCTGAACCGGGTCGATACCTCGCGCACCGTGACCGTGCAGTTTGATGCCACGGTCAACAGCGAGCTGGACTGGGAGTTCGGCCCTGAGCTGTCGGAAATCCAGGTCCATCCAGGGCAGGTCATCGAAGCCTGGTACGTGGCCAGCAACATCACCGGCGATGCCATCGTCGGCAATGCCACCTACGACGTGGTGCCCAAGCGGGCGATCCCGTTCTTCAGCAAGACCGAATGTTTCTGCTTCACCGAGCAGTTGCTCGTCCCGGGTGAGACCCGGCGCATGCCGGTGCGCTTCTTTGTTGCCCCCGACCTGCCCGAGCGGGTCAACACCGTGACCTTGTCCTACACCTTCTACAACAACGAGGCGGCCACGCGCCGCGAGCAGGCGCGCCTGGCCGAGCATCAGGCGGCAGCGGCCCAGTCCGATTCCAGAGGTTGAAACCCATGGCCAATCCAGCTCCCGATCCGGGCATCTACTACGTTCCCCACAGCAGCAAATGGCCGCTGGTCGGCTCCATCGGCCTGTTCCTGATGCTGGCTGGCTTTGCCAACCTGATGAACGGCAACAAGACCCTGGGCATGCCGATGACCTTCGCCGGCATCGCGGTGATCCTGGTCATGTTCTGGGGCTGGTTCAGAAACGTCATCAGCGAGAGCGTGCGCGGCCTGTACAACCGCCAGGTCGACTTCTCGTTCCGCATGGGCATGATCTGGTTCATCTTCTCGGAGATCATGTTCTTCGCCGCTTTCTTCGGTGCCCTGTTCTATGCCCGGGTGCTGTCCGTGCCCTGGCTGGGCGGCATCGGCGACGGCGAGCTGACCAACATCTACATCTGGTCCGGCTTCGAAGCCGCCTGGCCGACCAGCGGACCCGAACAGGTCGGTGGCGAATATGGCCTGATCGGCGCCTGGGGCATCCCGCTGCTCAACACCATGCTGCTGCTGGCCTCGGGCGTGACGCTGACCATTGCCCATCACGCCCTGAAAGCCGGCCAGCGCACCCAGGTGCTGATCTGGCTGGGGGCCACGATCGCGCTCGGCGCCATCTTCCTGTACTTCCAGATGTACGAGTACGTGCATGCCTACCGGGATCTGAACCTGACCCTGGGCTCGGGCGTCTACGGCTCAACCTTCTTCATGCTGACCGGCTTCCACGGCGTCCATGTGACCCTGGGCACGATCATGCTGATCGTGATCTGGTTCCGCTGCCTGAAAGGACATTTCAGCAAGGACGACCATTTCGGCTTCGAGGCGGTGGCCTGGTACTGGCACTTCGTCGACGTCGTCTGGCTGATCCTGTTCATCTTCGTCTACGTGCTTTGATGCCGTCGCAGCGGGGCGGTCTGGCCGGCCCGTTTCATTGCTGGCCGGGCGGCTGGCCAGATCACCCCCCCCCGGATCGCAGAGTTGCCGGGGCAAAGGCCGCCGGCCAACATCACGACGTCGAACAGATTCGGTGAACAGCCGGCTCGCTGATGAGCCAGTTTTGCGTTTGCAGCGGCCGCAAGCCCGAGCCGGGATTACCCGAGCACGGATCAGCCGACGCAGCGGGTGACTGCCGGGCTCAGTCGCCGATGCCGTGCGGCGTGAGCACGCCGGTGACAATGCCCAGGGCGATGAGCACGATCAGCACCACCGACAGGCCGACCCGGCGCGTCAGCGCCCAGGCCATGCGCTTGCCGGTGCCTTTATCGTTCATCATGTAATACAGCGCCGCCCCCAGGTTGTAGATGATGGCGATCAGGAAAACGATGATGACCAAGCGGACAAAGAACGGATTCATGGCAGGCAATGTCGTGATTGGCGAGGCGAGAGTATAGCTGCCGGCCATGCGTGAGCTTCTGCGACGACATACGCCGGCCCTGTCCTGGCTCCTGCTCGCCCTGTGCCTGGTGGTGTTCATCAATGCCGGCCGCTGGCAACACGACAAGGCGATGGCCAAACACGAGCGCATCGCGGCCTTCGAAGACGCCCGGCAGCAGCCGGCCACGGCCTTTGACGGCATCGCCATTGACGCCATCACCGGTGATGCCGGGAACAGCGCTGACGCCGGCTTCAAGCGCATCCATGTCAACGGCCGGATCCTGCCGCAGCGCTACCTGCTCGACAACCAGGTTCGCGGCGGCCGGCCCGGCATCGAGGTGTTCGCGCCGATGCACACCGACACCGGCGCGCACCTGCTGTTGGCGCTGGGCTGGCTGGCCTATCCCGATGCCCGGCGCCAGTTGCCGGCCTTGCCGAACTTCCCGGCCCTGGCTGAAAACGTCGAAGATGACGCCGCTTCCGGCATTGCCGGCGAAACCGGCGACGGCGCAAGCCCGGACCGTTCCGAAGCCGCGCCGCCGATGCAGTTCAGCGGCCTGCTGGCACCGCCACCGGCCTATGGCCTGCGCCTGGGACGCAACTGGCCCGAGCAGCCCGGGCCGGACAAGCTGATGCCCTATTTCGATATCGCCGAGGTGGCCACGGATAGCGGCCTGCCGCTAATCGAGCGCGTACTCTGGCTGGATGCCGAGCCCGCCAGCCCCTGGCTGCGCGACTGGCAACCCACCCAGGGCATGCCGCCCGAGCGCCACCTGGCCTATGCCTGGCAGTGGTGGTCGATGGCGGTGGCCAGCGTCATCGTCTTCATCGTGCTTCACTACCGACGTCGGAACAGGAAATGACCCAGACCCGCAACCCCGGCCGGCGCCTGCTGATCATCGTCGCCATCGCCTTCCTGACCCCGTTCATTGCCGCCCTGGTGCTCAACCGCATCGGCTGGCATCCCGACGCCACCCGCAACCACGGTGAACTGGTCGAGCCGCCGGTGTCGCTGGCCGAACTGGTGCTGCACGACGGTGACGGTCAGGCGCTGCCTCTGGCCAACCTCGAGCGCCGCTTCACCTGGTTGCTGCGGCTGCCCGATACCTGCGCCGAGGACTGCCTGCAGCGCCTGGACGAGATCCACCGGGTGCGCTACAGCCTGGGCCGGCACGCCCCGAAACTGGCAGTGCGGCTGATCGGTGCCGCGCCCTTGCCGGAGTTGCCCGACAGCCTGCGCGCGCTGGCTGCCGACAGCGGCCAGGCACTGACAGCGGCCTGGAGCGGGTTTGGCCAGGCCAGGCCCTGGAGCAGTTGGCTGGTCGACGACAAGGGCTACGTCATGCTCCATTTCCCGCCGACACTGGAAGCCCGCCTGATCCGCCGTGACCTTGGCCGGCTGGTGAAATGATGTTCCGACATACCCGCGCCATCGCCCGGGCCGCCATCGCCCTGGCGTTCATAGTCATCGTCTTGGGTGCCTTCGTGCGCCTGTCCGACGCTGGCCTTGGCTGTCCGGACTGGCCAACCTGCTATGGCAAGGCCACCTGGCCCACCCTGGACGCCGATATCGCCCGCGCCAATGACGCCTTTCCCGAGCGGCCGGTGGAATTGCACAAGGCCTGGCGCGAGCAGATCCATCGTCATCTCGCCGCCGGGCTGGGCCTGCTGGTATTGATCCTGGCCCTGGGCAGCAACTGGGCGCAGCCGATGCGGCGCTGGTTGCTGGCCGCTGCCGCTGTCGCCGCCGCGGCCGGCACTTTCGCCTGGATCGCCGGCTTGGCGACGCTCTCGGCCGGTCTGTCCCTGGTCGCCCTGGGCCTGCCGCTGGCGCTGGCGATCGTGCCGGGTCTGGCCAGTGGCGGCCGGCCGTTGCCGGACTGGGCGCGCTACTGCGCCTTCCTGTTCGCGCTGATCATGTTCCAGGCCATCCTGGGCATGTGGACGGTGACCTGGAAGCTGAAGCCGATCGTGGTCATGGCGCACCTGCTCGGCGGCCTGGCGGTGTTCTCGATGCTGGTCTGGATCGGCCATCGAAGCCGCAGCGCCGCCGGGCGGATGTTCGTGCCGTTACCGGCGCCAGCGTCCGTGCTGTCGGCGCTGCGCACCTGGGTCTGGCTGGGCCTGGCGGTGCTGGTGCTGCAGATCGCCCTGGGTGGCTGGACCAGCGCCAACTATGCCGCCCTGGCCTGCGGCACCGACTTTCCGCGCTGCCTGGGCCAGTGGTGGCCGGCCACCGACTTTGGCGAGGCCTTTGTCCTGTGGCGCGGGATCGGCGTCGACTACGAAGGCGGCCTGCTCGACGGCCCGGCGCGCACGGCAATCCAGTTGGCGCACCGCATCGGCGCCGTGGTGACCGTTGCCATGGTGCTGGCACTGGTCGCCGTCCTGCGGCGGCAGCCGGCCCTGCGCCGCCCGGCCTGGGTGCTGCTGGCCCTGCTCACAGCGCAGGTGGCGCTGGGTATCGCCAATGTCTGGTTCGGCCTGCCGCTGCCGGTGGCCAGCGCACACAATGCCGTCGCTGCCCTGCTGGTTGCCGCAATGGTTGTCATCCTGTCCCGGCTTACGCCCCGCCGGGACTGAGCCTGAGCGCTTGGGACCGGCGCCGGCGCAACAATCAGGTCAGTTGCCGAAGATTACCGGCCGGTGGAAGCGGACCACGAAGCCGGCGCCACGGCCGGGCTGGCTGTCATAGTCCAGGGTCGCACTGTTGGCCTCGCACAATTGCCGGCACAGGTACAGACCCAGGCCGGTGCCGCCCTTGCCGGTGGTGTAGAAGGGCTTGAACGCCAACTCGATCTTGTCGGCCGGGATGCCCGAGCCGTTGTCGGCGATCAGCAGCCGTGGCGGTTCGTTGGCCGACACGCTCAGGCTCACGGTGATCTCCAGCGGGCCGACGGCCGGCCGGCCGTAATTGATCGCATTGCCCAACAGATTGCCGACCACCTGGTCCAGGTGCACCGGGTCGAACAGGATCTCGCTGGTGGCGGTCGGCAACTGCAGGTCGAGCAGGTCACCCTCGGGCAGGCGGGTCAGGCGGAACTCCTCGATCTGGGTCGCCAGCCAACTGTTGATGTTGATCACGTCCGGGCGCGCGCGCTCGCGCTTGGCCAGATCAAGCACGCCGCGGACGATGTGCTCCAGGCGCTGGCTGTGCTTGTCGATGATGCCGATCAGCTTGCGGTGGCGGTCGGGCAGGTCCGGTGCTTCACCCAGCAACTGCCCGGCCTGGCGGATGGCGCCCAGCGGGTTGCGCAGCTCGTGGGCGATGCTTGCCGACAGTCGGCCGAGCGTGTCCAGGGTCAGCGCTTCGGCGTGCTGGTTGAGCAGCACGATGTCCTCCAGGAAGACCACGGTCAGGTCGTTGTTCTCGGCGAACAGGCGGATGAAGCGGGGCAGGCTGGGCACCGTGCCCTCGGCCAGGCTGGTCGGTGCGCCCGGTTGCTGGCCGCCCTCGCGCCAGCGGTGCCAGCCTTGCGCCAGCAATGGGCTGACTTCATCGATCGGCAGCTCGCCGCGGCGCGGTCCACCCAGTTGCCGCCAGGCCGATTCGTTCATGCGCTGGATCCGGCCAGCCTCGTCCAGCACCAGCACGCCGGTGCGCATGCGGTGCACGACCAGATCGTTGAGCCGGTCCATGTCCAGCAGTTCCATGCGCCGGCGTGCCGCCAGGGCCTCGGCCTCGCGTACGCGCTCGCCGAGCAGGGAGGCGATCGCGGCGACCACGAAAGTGGCCACGCCAAACACTGCGGCATCGGCGCCGGCCTTGGTGATGCCATCGCCCAGGCCGTGCGAGATCATCGCCGCCTGCATGCCGATCACGGCGAACGCGGCCATGCCCATGGCCAGGCGCATCGGCAGGAAATTGGCGGCGCCGGCCAGGCTGACCAGCAGCAGCAAGGGCAGCATGCCCTCCAGACCACGGGTGAACAGCATCGCCGTGGACATCACCGCGATGTCCAGAATCACCCCGAGCAGAAGCTGTCCCTGGCGCGAAAGCCGGTCGTTGAGTGCATACAGCAGCAGCACCACCGCCGCACCCAGATAACCCAGGCCCAGGGCGCGGGTGATGTGCAGATCCTCAAAGCGCACCCATTCGCGGTCGTAGGCGCCAAAGGTCAGTGCCACCGCCAGCAGCCCGAGCGCGCAGCGGTAACTGTGCAGGGCCATCAACTCGCGCCAGTTCGGCGCGGCAATCAGATGGCTGCGCATCAGTTCGCTGAAGAAACCGGTATTGCGCTTGCGTCTGCCCGGCTGTGCCATGGCTTTTCCCATTGTGGTCTGCGGAGCGGCCCATACAGTAACCGGAACCGGCGCCGTAGATGCCATCGCCGCCGCCGCGCGCCGCCGGCAGTCGGCCGCCGTTCCGGGTTAAACTGGCGATCGGAGTCGGCCGGACAGTCGCTGCCGCTTGCGGCAGAGGAAAGTCCGGGCTCCACAGGGCACGGTGCCAGGTAACGCCTGGGCGGCGCGAGCCGACGGAAAGTGCAACAGAGAGCAGACAGCCGATGGCCCGCAAGGGCACAGGTGATGGTGAAAGGGTGCGGTAAGAGCGCACCGCCCGCGGGGCCAACGTCGCGGGGCACGGCAAACCCCACCGGGAGCAAGGCCAAATAGGGACCCCATGACGCGGCCCGCGTCGGGTCCGGGTAGGCCGCACGAGGCGGATGGCGACATCCGTCCCAGAGGAATGACTGTCCTCGACAGAACCCGGCTTACAGGCCGGCTCCGAACTTTTCTACTCGCCCGCCGATGAGGTCAGCATGTCCTTTCGACCGATCCGTGACTTGATCGCCGCGCGGGCAGCCCCGGTTGCCGGCGGCGCCGCAACGACATCGCAGGCCTCGCAGGCGCCTGGCCGGGCTTGCCTGCGGCTGCCGCGTTCCTTTCTGCTGGCGGCGCTGGTCCTGGCCCTGCCGAGCTTGCTGGCGGCCTGCGCGCCCGGGCCCGAGACGGATGCGGATGCGGATCCGGACGCGACCCAGGCTGCGGCTGCCACCGAGGGCGAGTCGTTGACTGTCCGCGGCCAAATCCGACTGCCGGCGGGCGCGTCCCTGCCTGCTGGCGCCCAGATCGAGGTCACCCTGGTCAACACCCTGCTGGCCGATACGCCGATGGCGGTGCTCGCCCGGCAGACCCTGGAGCGCCCGACCGGCGCCAGCTCCGACTTCGCCCTGGAGGTGCCGGCGGTGATGGTCGAGGAGCAGATGGTCCATGCCCTCTCGGCGCTGGCGCGTGACCGTGACGGCCGGGTGCTGTTCGTCACCGATTCTGCGCAGCGGGTTGATCCGGCGCTGGACACGCGCTGGCAGTTGAGCCTGGTTTCGGTCGCCGGGCCTGACGACGAGGATGCCGGCACCGCCGCGATTCATCTGGACTATGACTGCGCCGGCCGCGCCGTCCATGCCATCTACGCCTCCGACCGCATCACCCTCAGTTTTCAGGACACCGGCCAGTCGCTGCTGCTGCCAGCGGCCATCGCCGCCTCCGGTGCCCGCTTCGCCCTCGACGGCAACGAGTTCTGGAGCCGCGGCAACCAGGCCAGCCTGACCCTGGCCGGCCAGCGGCGCGTGACCTGTCACGAATTGGCACGCCGCAGCGGACCCGAAGACACGGCTGACTCCGAGCCGCAGTGAGCGCAGGTTCAGCCAGGCGCCGGCCTGGCGACATGTCCTGACGCAGCAATCCGCGACACTGTTCGTCCCCAGCCCAAGGAGGACGGTCATGGCCCGGATCAATCAGCACCGCGGCGGCGAAGTTGCCGCCCACGCTGTCCATCCTGATCTGCCCACCCTGGCCGGGTTGTTCGCCGGCGTGCTCGACTGGAACGCCCTGGTCGCTGCCTGCGGCTACCGCAATCTGAACAAGGGCCGTCGTCGGCTGCGCGACCTGGCCGCCGGCGACCTGCGCCAGTACCAGCACCTGCGCCAGGGACTGGCCGCCGGCCTGGGCCTGTCCCTGGCGCGGCTCGATGCCGTCATCCAGGCCGAGCTGGCCCGGCGCAAGCGCGCCGCCGATGCCGCCTTCGTGCCCCATGTCGTCTGGCTCACCGAGCACAGCCGGCCCACCAGCATCACCCTGGCCGGCCTGATCGGCGCCGGCCAGATGCGCGTCTTCCTGCCCGGCAGCGACAAGCCCCTGGCGATGCTGCGCCAGGCCATCCGGGCCTGTCCCGAGCACGTGCCCTTGTTCGGCAAGGTGCTGGGTTTCCGGCTCAACTATCGCCCCGATGCCTGCGCCGAGTTCAACCGTCGGGGCGATTGCCTGCGTTGGCGCGACCTGGCCGTACCTGCCGGCCACAGCAGTGGCGGCAGCGTCCGCCTGGGAGCCTTGCTGATGCCGTAAGCCAATCCATCGGTGGGTCCTGACCGGCACGGCACGAGGCGGCATCGCCGCCTCGCAGCCCGCGCGCGGGACCCGGCCGAGCCAGCCAGGAGAGATGCGATGAAACAGCAGGCCTTTGTCGTCGACGACATCCGATATCTGTGGACCGTGGCCCAATGCCACGGCATCTGGTTCTGCCTGCATGATCTGGACAGCAAGGTGCGCCTGCTGACCGCCGAGGAAAAACCCTGGGAATGGGAGTGGGACGGCTATGTGCAAAGTGTCGAGCTGACCGGTCGGGCCCTGCGTCCCCGGCGGGTGTTCGACAAGGTCGCCGAGCTGACCGTTGCCTGGGTCGCCAGCACCCGGCCCGGATTCTTCTATTTCCGCGCCAATGATTGCCGCAAGACCCGGATCTACCACCACCTGATCCGGCGCTGGCTGCAGCGCCTGCCCGTGCCCTACGGCATGCACGAGCACAACCACGACTTCTATTTCTACCGGCTCGACCGGCAGGCCGGCGGCGCCGGCTGATTGGCCAGGCTCGAAGTTCTTGCCGGATCCCCGGACCGCGAAATTCCAGACCGTTGCGCTGACTGCACGGAAGATTTGCTTGCGACATGGGATGTCGTAGCGCCCAGCGACAATGTTTCTGTCCACCCAGGAGCAGTGCCCATGAAGACCCAAACCCGCGCCGGTACCGACACTCCCTCCGGCGACATCGGCATCGATGCCGGCCTTTCCGAACTGACCGGCGCCGCCCGGCAGATCGCCGCGCACATCCTCTATCGCGAGCACGAACCCCGGCGCCTGGCCAGCCTGCTTGAACAAAATGGCCAGGATCTGCTGGCCGGCCTGGATCTTGAGGCCGATGTCGACTGGCCCGAAACCATCGATGGCGCCGATACCCAGTTCCGCGAATACGCGCGCCGCCTGCGGCGCCGGCTGCAACCCCTGCTGGCCGGTAGCCAGAAGCGTGCCGAACCCTTCGACAGCAACCTGGATACCGTGGTCAAGGCCCTGTGCCTGGACCAGTCCGAGCAGGCTGTGCTGCGCCTGGGTGCACTGCTGCGCCTGCATCCCCTGTTGCGCGAGCTGTTCGACTGCGGCCGTTACAACTACAACAACTGGGAACGGCGGCGCCTGGTGGGCGATCTGCTGCGGATCGAAGGCAGCCGTCTGACCCTGCTGTTCAGCCAGCGCTCCCGTCTGGTGCAACTGGGCCTGCTCGATGCCAATGAACTGGATCTGTTTGTCTGCGAACAGTTCGCTCAGGATCTGGAACTGCCCGACTTCAATCCAGCCCGGATGCTCAGCCACCGCCTGCGCCGGGCCGGTGCCGGCCACCTGAGCCTGGAAGACTTCGACCACCTGCCTGACCTGTCCCGGCTGCTGCGCCACCTGCAGCGTTCCCTGGAGCGCGGCAACCGTGGCGTCAACGTGCTCATCCATGGTCCATCCGGCACCGGCAAGACCGAGCTGGTGCGGGTGCTGGCCGGCCAACTGGGCGCCAGCCTGTGGGACGTGCCCGTCGCCGACGACGAGGGCGAGATGCGCGAGAGCACTTTCCGCCTGGGCGCCTATACCCTGGCCCAGCGCCTGCTCAAGGACGACGAGCGCCACCTGCTGCTGTTCGACGAGATCGAAGATGTCTTCGGCAACGGCGGCAATTCCCTGGCCGGCCTGTTTGGCAGCCGCTACCGGCGCAGCACCAGCAAGGGCTGGGTCAACGAGCAACTGGAGACCAACCGCGTGCCCACCTTCTGGCTGAGCAATGACATCCGCCAGATGGATGCGGCCTACCTGCGCCGCTTCGACGAGATCATCGAAGTGCGCCCTCCCGGCCGGCGCGTGCGCCAGCGCATCGTCGAACGGCACCTGGGCGATGATCTGCTCTCACCTGGATGCCGCGACCGGATCGCCGGCATCGACGGCCTGCCCCCCGCCCAGATCGAACGGGTCGCCCGCGTCCTGGCCGGCATGGCCGATGATCCCCAGCCCGAGCGGGACCAGGCCGCGCTCGGCCTGCTCGAGAACTCACTGCGCGCCATGGGCATGGTGCAGCGCCTGCCCAGCCCCGTCCTGCCCGGCCACTACGATCCCGGCGTGCTCAATGCCGACGGTGACCTGGACGAGGTGGTGCAGATGCTGGCCGACGGGCAGGGCGGGCGGCTGCTGCTGTACGGTCCTCCCGGCACCGGCAAGAGCGCCTTCGCCCACTACCTGGGCCGCTGCCTGGACCGACCCGTGCTGGTGCGCCGGGCCTCCGACCTGCTCGACTGCTTTGTCGGCGGCACCGAGCGCAACATCGCCCACGCCTTCCAGGCCGCCCGCGACGAGGACGCCGTGCTGCTGATCGACGAGGCCGACAGTTTTTTGCGCGAGCGCGGCCGCGCCCGGCAAAGCTGGGAAGTCAGCCAGGTCAACGAGATGCTGACCCAGATGGAGCAGTACGAGGGCGTGCTGGTGGCGGCCACCAACCTGGTCGGTGAACTGGATGCGGCCAGCCTGCGCCGCTTCGATTTCAAGCTGCGCTTTGGCTACCTGCGCAGCAGTCAGCGCCAGGCCCTGTTCCAGCGCCTGTGCCGGGATCTGGCTGTCGATGTCGACGCAGGCGAGGATGCCGTCCTGATCCGCCTGGGCCGTCTGGATCAGCTCACCCCCGGCGACTTCGCCACCGTGCGCCGGCAGTTGCACCGGCGGGCCCGGCCCGCCAGCGCTGCTGACATCATCGAGCGCCTGGCCGGCGAGGTGGCGATGAAGTCCGATACCAGCCGCCAGCCCATCGGCTTCTACGGCTGAACCGGCAGCTCGGTCGGCAAGCTGGGTAGGCGCAGGGACAAAAGAGGCCCCAGGGCGGTGCCATACTGGCGCTGCGCCCTGTGGCTTCGATTTCCATCCAGATCACGCGTGAGCGAGCCCATCGACACTGCCGACAAACCCTTCTCGCCAGCCAGCGAGCGCAACCGCGAGCCGATCCTGGCCGTGTTGCGCCGGTATTTTGCCGACCGCCGACGGGTGCTGGAGATCGGCAGCGGCAGCGGCCAGCACGCCGTGCACTTCGCCGCCGCCCTGCCGCATCTGCACTGGCAGGCGTCCGATCGCCCCGAAAACCTGCCCGGCATCCGCCAATGGCTGGCCGGCGCGGGCCTGGCCAATACTCCCGAGCCGATAGAACTGGATGTCGACGGGCCCTGGCCGCCGGCGCGCTTCGATGCCCTGTTCAGTGCCAACACCTTGCACATCATGGGCTGGCTGCAGGTGCAACGCCTGTTCGCGGCCTTGCCTCAGGTGCTCGACGACGATGCCGTGGTCGTGATCTACGGCCCGTTCCACCGCGATGGTCGTCCGACCAGCGACAGCAACGCGCGCTTTGACGCCATGCTGCGCAGTCAGGGCGGCGAGATGGGCGTGCGCGACCTGGCCCAGGTGCACGCCCTGGCACGAGCAGCCGGCCTGGTGCCGGTGGCCGAAGAAGTGATGCCGGCCAACAACCTGTGCCTGGTCTGGCGACGCGAAGGCAAGACTGTCGGCGGCCGGTAAAGGCAGCGCGTTAGCAGTGCGGATTCGGTAAAGAGGCAAGTTCGGTGAAAACTCCAGGCAGCGCCTGGCCGGACCCTGCCTGGCCGGCGATTGCCCAAACATGAAAAAAGCCGCGCCGGGGGGGCGGGCGCGGCTTTTTCCAGGGCTCATCCGATCAGGGCGTGAACTGGATCGTGGTCGGCGAGGCTGCCGCCGCGTCCTGGGCGCTGATCACCAACTGGTGGTAGTTGTTGGTCAGCCAGCGGCGAAGCTGGCTGGCATAGGTCGGATTGCCGAGCACGCCGCTCTGGCCACCGGGCATGATCTGCAGGGCGTGGATCGGTGCACTCATCTCGCCGACGAAGCGCCGCGCCGGGCCGCTGCTGAACATGAAGCCGTTCAGACCCTGGGCACGAACGCCGTGTCCGGAGGCATCGACGACCTCGTAGCCACCCGGCCGGGCGACGCCAGGCAGGTCCGGCGCCAGGTCGGTGAAGCCATAGGGATTGGGCCCGGGCAGGTTGAACGGGCCAGCCAGTGGATGCCGGAACACGATCCGGTGCAGCTTGCCCCAGCGGTAGTCGGACAGCTTCGTGGAACCGCCGAAGGCCGGCGCGAAGGCTTCGCTGGCCAGCGCATCCAGGCCATCACTGAGCGCCTTGAGCAGGATGTAGTCGCGGCCGGCCGCGGCGGTCGGGGCGCCATCGACGGCAAAGAAGGCCAGGCCCGAAGCACCACGGCCACCGAGCAGGTCGAAGTGGTCGAGCAGGAACTTGAAGCCGGTGTAGGCATCGGCATTGCCCGGCGTGGCGCCGCCCAGGCCGACCCGGGCCAGGGTGGTATCGATGCTGGCGCGCACCGCGTGGCTGCGCCACTGGGCCCAGATGCTGGCGGCGACGCTGGCATCGATCTCGTCGACGCCCGGGGCCGGGCGGGTGGCCGGGTCGGCGCCCGGATCGAAGCCTTCACGCAGACCGGTCGGGGTCGAATAATCCCAGGCGCGCAGGCGTTCGATGGCCTCGCTGACGCGTGCGTCGGCGGCCAGTTCGGCCAACGGCGCCCAGCCACTGTCGGTGCCATGGTCCCAGGCCTGCAGCAGATGCGGCAGCACCAGTTCGGCATCGAGCTGCTGGTGGTTGGCCTGCAACTGGATCATGTCCTCCAGGGTGACATCGCCGCGGGCGATCAGGCGCTGCAGTTCACGGTCGATGCGACCCTGGCGATAGGACGAGGCACCGCCGTTGTCCATGTACCAGATGCCGCCGCCGGGACGCGCCTGGTTCAAGGCGTCGTTGTCCAGCGAATAGCCGACCGGGTCGTTGTTGGCATTGGCGACATAGCCGGAGGCCGGATTGATCACATGCGGCATCTCGGCTTCAGGCAGGATCTCGTAAGCCAGCGCCTGGTTGCGCTGCCGGTTGGCCAGCGGCGCCCAGTCGTGCACGCCCGAGCCGCTGCGGATGAACCACGGCGGCACGCCGCCGGCCGGGGCGCCGGCCTGCAGGTCCTTGCGGATCGGCGCCTCGGCGGTGACGAAGTAGGCGATGTTGCCGTCGGTGTCACCGTAGACGAAGTTCTGCGAACCGAAATCAAAATAGCTCAGCGCTTCCTGGAACTGGTCCAGATCGCCGGCACGGTTGATCCTGCGGAACGATTCCAGCTCGCGGGTGGCGCCCCAGCCGGCATAGGCCACCGACAGGCCCTGGTTGCCGTCGATCTGCACCACCGGGCCGTTGTTGCGCCGCGGCAGGACGATGGTCACGCCACCGTTGGTGTAGCCGATGGCATTGCTGCGCTGGATGCTGTCCAGCTCACCGTCGCCCATCTGGTTGACGTAATAGCTTTGGAACAGCCACTGCACCGGCTCATTGCCGTCGTTGTGGACGCTGGCATAGGGCAGGCCCAGGTTGTTGACCAGGAACTGCTCCTGGAAAACATCGGTGACATCCATGGAATTGGTGGTGGTGCCCCAGCAGATGGTCTGGTTGCAGCCGTGGATGATGCCCGGCGCGCCCGGCAACGAGGCCCCGACGGCATCCATCGGCTCCGGATAGCGCGGGTCGGTGGAATGGATGTGCTGCTCGATGAAGATCGAGGGCAGGCCTAGGCTCAGATGCGGATCGTTGGCCACCAGGGCTTTGCCCGAGGCGGTGTGCTCGCCGGCGACCGCCCACAGATTGCTGCCGATCGGGCTTTCCTTGCGGTCGAAGGCGCGCTCGAACAAGGGCATGCCCTGCCATTTGTCGCGCAAGCCTTGAGCCAGGGCAATGGTGGCCGGGTCGATCTGGATTTCGCCATGGGCGGCCTGGCCGAGCAGGACCGCGACCGGATCGTCGCCAGCGGCCAGGGTCGCGGCCGCGCCGCTCTTGGCCGCTTGCGCGGCACCGGCGCCGACGTCCAGGAAGCCAGGCACGGACACGCGGCCGTCGGCCGGGGCGATGCGGTGGGTGTCGCCGAAAAACAAGGCCGCGCCGTCGAAACCGGCGGCGGCACCGGCCTGCTGGTAGGCGGCGAACTTCAGCGTCGGCTCGATATCCAGATCGAAGGAAAGCTGGAACGCCAACGCCTTGCCGATGACCACGGTATCGACCGGATCCCAGGCCTGCGCCTGGCTCAGCTCCAGCGCGCCGTACTCGGGCGGCAGGTCGTTGCCGGCGAGCCAGAAGTTGACGCCGTCGCTGTAGGCCTTGAGCCAGCCGCGGGTGTCGGCATCCATGGCATTCCAGGTACGTTGCGCGGCGCGGCGCAGGCCGATGGTGCGCGCCTGCACGTCATCTTGCAGCACGCTGGCACCGACCAGCTCGGCCAGGGTGCCGCTGGCGCTGCGCCGGGTCAGGTCCATCTGGAAGAAGCGGTCGCGGGCATGGGCCCAGCCCTGCAGGAAGGCGACATCGTTGTCATGACTGCCCTGGATCAAGGGCACGCCTTCGGCATCCCAGGACACCGAGGCCGGCGCCGACAGGGTCGGGGCGGTGATGCTGGTCTGGGCCAGGGCCGGGACCACGGCGCCGGCGGCGACCAGGGCCAGAGCCAGGGCGGCAGCGGGGTAACGGTCGCGGCGACCGGAAAGGCGGGAACGGCGGGCCATGCTTCCTCCAGGATGATCAGGCAACTGATCGGCAACGTCCGGCGCGAAGGCGCAGGATGCGGACGCGTATGGAAGCATGGACGGGCGCCAATTCACAGACGCAGCGCAGCATGACGGCGCCGGTGGCGGCCTGGCAGCCAGCCGCTACCGATCGGTGCCGGGTTGGCGCGGTGTCGATCACGGCGAGAGCGGCTGCCTGGCGTTGCCGGCACTGGTCGGTGCAGGCCGATCAGGAGCGCTCTGGTGCGCTCCCCGTGGGATGAATCCGCGTGCCTACTCGCCCAGGATCTGGCGCAGGAACTCCGGCGTCGCCATCGCCGCACGGTGGATGTCGGCGTTGTAGTACTGGGTCTTGAAGGTCTTGATCTGGGCGCCGCGCTCGCGGAAGCCGTCCAGCTCCACGCCCTTGCGCGCCATGGTGCAGCTCCACCAGCCGGACGGATAGCACGGCTGCGGAAAGCACAGCGTGCGCAGGGCGGCAAAGCCCGAACCCTTCATCTTGCTGCGCATGTCGCGCAGCAGCTCGCTGTGCACCAGCGGCGATTCGCTCTGCTGCACCAGGATGCCGCCCGTCTTCAGCGCGCGCAGGGTGTTGCGGTAGAACTCTTCGTTGAACAGTCCCTCGGCCGGACCGATCGGATCGGTCGAGTCCACGATCACCACGTCCAGCGACTCCGGCTCGGCATCGGCCATGAACTTCAGGCCGTCGTCAAAGCGCAGTTGCGCGCGCGGATCATCGTTGGCTTCGCACAGCTCGGGGAAGTACTGCTCGGCCAGGCGCGTGACGCGCTCGTCGATCTCCACCTGGATGCAGCTTTCCACCTCGTCGTGGCGCAGCACCTCGCGCAGGGTGCCGCAATCGCCGCCACCGATGATCACCACGTTTTTGGCCCGGGGGTGGGTGAACAGCACCGGGTGCGCCATCATCTCGTGATAGAGGAAGTTGTCACGCGTGGTCAGCATCACGCAGCCGTCGATCACCATCAGGTGACCCCAGTCGGTGGTCTTCCAGATCTCGATGCTCTGGTAGGGCGTGGTTTCGGCATGGACACGGCCCTCGACGCGAAAGCCGATCGCCGAGCCGGAATAGCCGTGCAGTTCGTGGAACCACTGGCCGTTGGAGTTATCGTTTTCGGACATGTCGCTATCTTTCATCGGGGGCGCGATTGTAGCCGAGCCGGAGCCGACAGGGCGTGCCGGCGCCCGTGGGCGCTGTTTCCTGCGCAAGGGCCGGCGGCGACATCGGGCGGCCCCGTCGACCCGGGGATGACCGCATCCGGGCTAGAATCGGCGGCCTTGAAAACCGCCCTGCCGCCATGACCGAGCCGAGCCTGGATACCGCCCGCCGCACCTATTCGCTGCCGTACTGGAGCGAGGATTACTTCGATGTCGATGCCGCCGGCCGGCTGGTGGTGCGTCCGGATCGCCGGCCCGGTGCCGAGGTCGCCCTGGCCGACGTCGTCGATGCCGCCCACGAGCAGGGCCTGCAGTTGCCCTTGCTGGTGCGCTTTGCCGGCATCCTGGGCGACAAACTGGGCCGCATGCAGGCCGCTTTTGCCCAGGCCATGGCCGCCGCCGACTATCCGGGCGGCTACACCGCGGTCTACCCGATCAAGGTCAACCAGCACCTGAGCGTGGCCGGTGAGCTGGTCGAGCGCGCCGCCGCCAATCCCTCGCCGCTGGGCGGCTTCGGCCTGGAGGCGGGCAGCAAGCCGGAGCTGATCGCGGTGCTGGCCCTGTCGCGCGGCGGCATCGTGGTGTGCAACGGCTACAAGGACCGCGAATACATCCGCCTGGCGCTGATCGGGCGCAAGCTCGGCCTGGAGGTGTTCATCGTCATCGAAAGCCCGGCCGAGCTGGACCTGGTGCTGGAGGAAGCCAGCGCCTTGGAAGTCGAGCCGCTGCTGGGCGTGCGCCTGCGCCTGGCCACCTTGGGTGCCGGCAAGTGGCAGAACACCGGCGGTGACAAGGCCAAGTTCGGCCTGTCGCCGCGGCAACTGCTGGATCTGACCGCGCGCCTGCGCGAACTGGGCGGGCTGCCATGGCTGCGCCTGCTGCATTTCCACATGGGCTCGCAGATCTCCAACCTGCGCGACATTGCCGGCGGCATGCGCGAAGCGACCCGTTACATGGCCGAACTGGTGCGTTTGGGCGCCGACATCGGCTACATGGATGTCGGTGGCGGCCTGGGCATCGATTACGAAGGCACGCGTTCGCGCAGCCACTGCTCGGTCAACTACTCGCTGGAGCAGTATGCGGCGACGATCGTCGAAGCCATCGCCGATGCCTGCCGCCGGCACGATATCGCTGCGCCGCATGTGATCACCGAGGCCGGCCGGGCGATGACTGCTCACCATGCGGTGCTGATCGCCAGCGTCAGCGAGGTCGAGACCGCGCCGGCCGGACGGGTGCCGCCGGTGCGTGAGCACGAGCACGCGGTGATCGGCCACCTGCGCACGATCATCGACGACTTCGACCGTCGCCCGGCGCTGGAGCTCTACCACGAGGCGATGCACTACCTGGCCGATGGCCAGGCCGGCTATGCCCAGGGCGAGCTGGATATCGAGGACCGCGCCGTCCTGGACGACCTGTTCTACGCCATCGCCCGCGGCGTACGTCAGCGCCTGCGCAACGACGAGCGCGCGCACCGGCAGGTGCTGGACGATCTCAATGACAAGCTGGTCGACAAGTACTTCGTCAATTTCTCGGTGTTCCAGTCGATGCCCGATGTCTGGGCCATCGACCAGGTGTTCCCGATCGTGCCGATCACCCGCCTGGACGAGGCGCCGACCCGGCAGGGCGTGATCGTCGACCTGACCTGCGACTCGGATGGCCGCATCGACCAATACGTGGATTCCGAAGGCGTGGATTCCAGCCTGCCCCTGCACCAGGTCCGGCCGGGCGAGCCCTACCGGCTCGGCTTCTTCCTGGTCGGTGCCTACCAGGAGACGCTGGGCGACATCCACAATCTGTTCGGCGACACCGATTCGGTCGATGTGCTGCTGACCGACGACGGCTTCCGGCTGCGCAATCCGCGCAGTGGCGATACCGCCGAACGGCTGCTCGGCCTGGTCGGCTACGACGTCAGCGACCTGCGCCGGATGCTGGCCCGGAAGCTGGACCGCGCCGGCCTGCCGCCAGCCCAGCGCAGCCTGCTGCATGGCCGGCTCGAAGCCGGCCTGACCGCCTATACCTATCTGGCCGAGTCCGACTGAGGCGCCCGCGCGATGACCGCTTCGTTCCCGTTTCCGCCCGCGCTGCCGGTGACGCTGGCCATCGTCGGCAGCGATCAGCGCTTCCCGGTGCGGCGCATCTACTGCATCGGCCGCAACTATGCCGAGCATGCCCGCGAGATGGGCGTGGCAGGCGACGCGGCGGCACCGGTGTTCTTCCTCAAGCCCGGCGACAGCGCGGTGGCCCTGCCCGGGCCGGTGCGCTATCCGCCGGCCACCGCCGACCTGCATCACGAAGTGGAACTGGTGCTGGCCCTGGCCGCCGGCGGCAGCGATCTGGACGAGACGCAGGCGGGTGCCGCCATCTTCGGCCATGCCATCGGCCTGGACCTGACCCGGCGCGACCTGCAGTCGGCGGCCAAGGCGCTGCGCCAGCCCTGGGATACCGGCAAATCCTTCGAGCAGGCGGCGCCGGTCGGACCGATCCAGCCGGTTGCGCACGGGCACTATTTCGACCGCGGTGAGATCAGCCTGGAGGTCAATGGCCAGGTCCGCCAGCGCGGTGATCTGGCGCAGATGCTGCTGTCACCGGCCCAGGTCATCGTCGCCCTGTCGCGCCTGTACACGCTGGCGCCCGGTGACCTGGTATTCACCGGCACGCCCGCCGGTGTCGGTCCGCTGCAGCGCGGCGACACGTTCAGCGCCCGGATCCAGGGCCTGGCACCGGTCCACGGCAGCATCGTCTAGTCCGGCGGCACGGTGGTCGCCGCAGCGCAGCGGCAGCGGGCACACCAACCCTGGCGGATCGCGGGCGGACCGATCCCAAGGCGGCCACTGCCGGCCTTGCCTGGCGTCAACGACCAAGGCCTGGCCTGCCTGGCCAAGCTGGTCAGGCTGGCGGGTATACTCGGCCGGAAACCGCCGGCGACCGGCGATGACGCTCGTTTTTCAGATCTACACGGGGAGCTCCATGGATATTGCCGAACTGCTGGCCTTCTCGGTCAAGAACAAGGCCTCGGACCTGCACCTTTCGGCAGGCTTGCCGCCGATCATCCGCATCGATGGCGACATCCGGAAAATCAACAAGCCGGCTCTGGAGCACAAGGAAGTGCATGCGCTGGTCTACGACATCATGTCGGACAAACAGCGCCGCGATTACGAGGAATTCCTGGAAGTGGATTTCTCGTTCGAGATTCCCGGCCTGGCCCGCTTCCGTGTCAACGCCTTCAACCAGAATCGCGGCGCCGGCGCGGTGTTCCGGACCATTCCCTCGACCGTGCTGACGCTCGAAGACCTGGGTTGCCCGCCGATCTTCAAGCAGTTGCTGGACCAGCCGCAGGGTTTGATCCTGGTTACCGGCCCGACCGGCTCGGGTAAGTCGACCACGCTGGCGGCGATGGTCGACCACATCAACAAGAAGGAACACAAGCACATCCTCACCATCGAGGATCCGATCGAGTTCGTGCACACGCCGCAGAACTGCCTGATCAACCAGCGCGAGGTGCACCGCGACACGCACGGCTTCTCCGAGGCCCTGCGTTCGGCCCTGCGTGAGGATCCGGACTACATCCTGGTCGGCGAATTGCGCGACCTGGAAACCATCCGCCTGGCCCTGACCGCCGCCGAAACCGGCCATCTGGTCTTTGCCACCCTGCATACCTCCAGCGCGGCCAAGACCATCGACCGCGTGATCGACGTGTTCCCGGCCGGCGAGAAGCCGATGGTGCGTTCGATGCTGTCCGAATCGCTGCGCGCGGTCATCGCCCAGGCGTTGCTGAAGAAGGTCGGTGGCGGCCGGATCGCCGCGCACGAGATCATGGTCGGCATTCCGGCAATCCGGAACCTGATCCGCGAGGACAAGGTGGCGCAGATGTATTCGGCCATCCAGACCGGCCAGCAGCACGGCATGCAGACGCTGGACCAGTGCCTGCAGGACCTGGTCCGCCGGGGCCTGGTGACCCGGCCGACCGCGCTCAGCTACGCCAAGCAGAAGGAAATCTTCCGGTAACCGGCCGCGCTGACCGCAGCCGGCACCCAACCCGCGCCATTGGCGCCCACATGCCTACAGGGGGCAGGTGATGAGTAACGAAATCGAACTGGTGACCTTGCTGCGCAATATGGTCGAGAAGAAGGCTTCCGACCTGTTCATCACTGCCGGCCGTCAGCCCAGCCTGAAGATCCACGGCAAGCTGTATCCGCTCACCGAGAAGCCGCTGACGCCGCAGCAGGCCCGCGAGCTGGTGCTCAATTCGATGAATCCGCAGCAGCGGGAAACCTTCGAAAAGACCTTCGAGTGCAACTACGCGATCGCGGTCAGCAGCCTGGGCCGGTTCCGGGTGAGCTGCTTTTACCAGCGCAATGCCGTAGGCATGGTCATCCGCCGCATCGAGATGCGCATCCCGACCATCGAGGAATTGCATCTGCCGGCGGTGGTCAAGGAACTAGCCATGGTCAAGCGCGGCCTGGTGCTGTTCGTCGGCGCCACCGGCACCGGCAAGAGCACTTCGCTGGCGGCCTTGCTCGGTTATCGCAACCGCAACTCCTCAGGCCACATCATCACCATCGAGGATCCGATCGAGTTCGTGCACCGGCACGAGGGCTGCATCATCACCCAGCGCGAGGTCGGCATCGATACCGAAAGCTACGAGGCGGCGCTGAAGAACACCCTGCGCCAGGCGCCGGACGTGATCCTGATCGGCGAGGTGCGGGCGCGCGAAACGATGGAGCACGCCGTTGCCTTCGCCGAGACCGGTCACCTGTGCCTGGCCACCCTGCACGCCAACAACGCCAACCAGGCGATCGACCGGATCCTGCACTTCTTCCCCGAGGATCGGCGCTCCCAGGTACTGATGGATCTGTCGTTGAACCTCAAGGGCGTGGTCGCCCAGCAGTTGATCCCGCATGTCGACGGCAAGAGCCGCCGGGTCGCCATGGAGGTGCTGCTGGGCACGCCGCTGGTGCAGGACTACATCCGCAACGGCGAGGTGCACAAGCTCAAGGAGCTGATGAAGGAATCGACCAACCTGGGCATGCGCACCTTCGACCAGAGCCTGGTCGAGCTCTACCACGCCGGCGAGATCAGCTACGAGAACGCGCTGCGCCATGCCGACTCCTCCAACGAGGTGCGTCTGGCGATCAAGCTGGCCAAGGGCGGCGATGCCCACTCGTTGTCGGCCGGCATGGCCGACGTCGAGTTGATGTGAGGTAGTCAGCCGCGGCTGGGTCCGGAGATGGCGTCGGGTCCGGAGAAGGCAAGCCTGACCAGGCCGTTGCCGCGCTGCGTTCAGCTCACCAGGGTGCCAATGCGCTCGCCGTGCAGGATCCGTTCCAGCGCGCCGGCGCGATCCAGGTCGAAGACCCGGAGCGGGATGTCGTGGTCGCGGCACAGGGCGAAGGCGGCGGTGTCCATCACCTTCAGGTCGCGCTCGATGACATCCTGGTAGCTGAGCTCCTCGTAGCGGGTTGCGCCCGGATCCTTGGCTGGGTCGGCGCTGTAGATGCCGTCGACCTTGGTCGCCTTGATCAGCAGCTCGGCACCGATTTCGATGGCGCGCAGCGCGGCGGCCGAGTCGGTGGTGAAGAACGGATTGCCGGTGCCGGCGGCGAAGATCACCACGCGGCCTTTTTCCAGATGCCGGATCGCCCGGCGGCGGATGAAATCCTCGCAGATCTCGTTGATCTTGATCGCGCTCATCACCCGCGCGGTGACTCCGGCCTGCTCCAGCGCATCCTGCATCGCCAGGGCGTTCATCACCGTGGCCAGCATGCCCATGTGGTCGCCGGTGACCCGGTCCATGCCCTTGGCCGCCAGGCCGGCGCCGCGGAAGATGTTGCCGCCGCCGACCACGACGCCGATCTGGCAGCCCTGTTCGGAAACCTGGCGGATCTCGGCCGCCAATCGGGCCAGGGTGGCCGGATCAATGCCGTAATCGGCATCGCCCATCAGCGCTTCGCCGGACAACTTCAGCAGCGCGCGCCGGTATTTCAAGGTAGTGGCCATGGCAATCTCTGGTCGGCAGGCAAAACGGCGGCAGTCTACACCTTTGGCCGCACGCATACGCAAACGGCCGCCAGAGCGGCGGCCGTTGCGCGATCCGGTGCCGTCCGCCCAGCGGCGGGCGATGGCCAGGCGGACTTCAGGCCAGGCCGGCCTGCTTCATCACTTCGGCGGCATAATCCTCGACCACCTTCTCGATGCCTTCGCCCACTGCCAGGCGCTGGAAGCCGACGACATCGGCGCCGGCGGCCTTGACCACGGCTTCGACGGTCTTGTCGGTGTCAACGACATAGGGCTGGCCGTACAGGGTCACCTCGTTGACGATCTTGGCGATCTTGCCGCTGATGATCTTCTCCAGGATCTCGGCCGGCTTGGCCTTGTCCTTGTCGGTCATCTTGGCCAGCTCGATGTCCTTTTCCTTGGCGATGAAATCGGCCGGAACATCGGCGGCGCGGATGTGCGGCGGGTTCATCGCGGCCACATGCATGGCCAGTCCGCGGGCCAGGTCGGCATCGCCGCCCTGGAGCTCGACCAGCACGCCGATGCGGGCACCGTGGACATAGGCGGCAACGTGGTTGTCGCTGTCGATGCGTGCCATGCGCCGAAGCTGCACGTTCTCGCCAACCTTCTGGATCAGGGCCGAACGGGCCTCCTCGATGGTTTCGCCTGAAGCCAGCTTGACCGCCCTGAGCGCTTCGATGTCGCTGGCGCCGGACACCAGGGCCGCCTGGGCAACGGCGTCGACGAAGGCCACGAAGTTCTCATCCTTGGCCACGAAGTCGGTTTCCGAGTTGATCTCGACCAGGACCGCCTTGCCGCTGTCCTGGGCCAGGGCGATGCGGCCTTCGGCGGCAACGCGGTCGGACTTCTTGTCGGCCTTGGCCAGGCCCTGCTTGCGCAGCAGCTCGATGGCCGCGTCCATGTCGCCGCCGGTCTCGGTCAGGGCCTTCTTGCATTCCATCATGCCGGCGCCGGTCCGCTCGCGCAGCTCCTTCACCTGGCTTGCCGTAATCGTCATGGTGTTACCTCAGATATATGAAATCGGTGGAATGCGACATCGGCACGGGCGTACCGATGTCGCGGCGGGATGCAGGCCCGAATCAGGCCCGCATCCGCGGCTGCAGGGCAGCCTGGTTGTTGCTGGCTCAGGAGGCCGTGTCGTCCTGTGGCGCGTCGACTGCCGGGGTCTCGGCAGCGGCAACTTCCTGGGCGGCCGGTTCAGCGGCTGGTTCAACTGCCGGAGAAGCAGCAGGTTCCGCGGCAGCTTCATCGGCCGGCTTGGCGGCGGCAGTCTTGGCCGCAGCCCGGGTGCCGCTGCCGCGCTTGGCCGGAGCCCGGCGCCGCGCCTCGTCACGGTTCGCCACCGGGTTGCCCTCGGCGTCGAGCTCGACGAACTCGGAATCGCCGGCATTGAACGACGGCGCCGTCGCCTTGCCTTCCAGCACCGCGTCGGCGGCGGCGCGGGCGTACAGCTGCACCGCCCGGATGGCGTCGTCGTTGCCGGGAATGGCGTAGTCGACCAGGCCCGGGTTGTAGTTGGTATCGACCACGGCCACGACTGGAATGCCCAGCGTCTTGGCCTCGGCAACGGCGATGTTCTCGTGGCCGATGTCGATCACGAACAGGCAGTCGGGCAGGGCGGACATGTTCTTGATGCCACCCAGCGAGGAGTCCAGCTTGGCGCGTTCACGACGCAACTGCAGGATCTCGTGCTTGACGAAGCGCTCGATGCTGCCGTCGCTTTCCATCTGCTCCAGCTCCTTGAGCCGGCCGATGGATTGCTTGACCGTGCGGAAATTGGTCAGCATGCCGCCCAGCCAGCGCTGGCTGACATAGGGCATGCCGCAACGCATGGCCTCGTCCTTGATCGCCTCGCGCGCCGAGCGCTTGGTGCCGACGAACAGGATGTTGCCGCGACGGGCGGCAAGCTTGGAAATGAAGCCCATGGCGTCGCTGAACAGCGGCACGGTGGCTTCCAGGTTGATGATGTGGATCTTGCCGCGGGCGCCGAAGATGTACGGCGCCATGCGCGGATCCCAGTAACGGGTCTGATGGCCGAAATGCACGCCGGCTTCAAGCATCTGGCGCATGGTGACCTGGCTCATGGTGGTTCCTTCACAATGGGGAACGCGGCCCTGGCCAGTCCGGGCTTGGGACGGGCGACAAGGGACAGGTTCCGGGGTTGCTCCTCCATCTGCCCGCCGCTGGCGACCCCATTTTCCGAAAACCGGTGGCCGGGTCACCCCAAGGGGCGACGGTCGGGCCGGAAACGTTGCGGGGCACCCCACCAGGGTGTCGGCAGATGTGCGAATTTCCACCCGGTTGCCCGGGCGGACCGGACATTCTAGGGCAAAATCCCCAATGCTGGCAATCGGGCGCTGGCAACGGTTCCGACAGCCCACGGCAAGCGCGGCCGCCATGGCCGGCCAGCCGGCTCAGCACATTCCAATCCTGAAATGAGCCTGGAGCGTGGCGTTTCGGGGTCAGGCGGCAGTTGATTTGAAGATCTTGTCAAAAAGCGTCTTTCGCGCTTGGTTCAGGCGTTCGGCGGCTTGGCTGTCGG
>JALOAK010000012.1 GCA_023228845.1 Lysobacterales bacterium
CGGCATCGGGCTGCGGGAAAATGGGCGCCATGTGGCTACGTATGCGGAACTCAGGAGCCTGTTTGATGATCCCGATGGACGCGAACCCGGACGTACGGTGGAACTTCACCTGACCGGCCACATGGAATGGTCGGGGGTTCGAATCCCTCCAGGCGCGCCATCTGCCTTGTGACAAGTCCGTGCCGGATCTGTGACAGATCCTGCCGGCCTCGCCGTGCCTGCCACTGTGCCAATGAGTGACGGCTCGTGTGGCAACGGGTTTTTCGGCCGATCTATTGAGCTTTTTTGTCAGATCTCCGATCAAGCCGTCTTGCTTGTCCCTGGCGGAGGTCGAGCCCGGCCGGCAGCAGTGTCGAGCAGAACCTGCACTGGCTGGAATCCTCGCTTCAAGCACTGGACACCCAATGATCCGGGTCTGGCTGATCAGTCGCCTCCTGCGTGAGGTTCGCCCACGTCAAACAAGCGATAGGGAGAAGCTCGATCCCGGCCCCAGGGTCTGGACCAGGCCAAAGCGCCCGCCGCGCTATCCTTGCCGGCCATGAGCCTGCGCCTCGTCCACGTTGACCGTTATGTCACCCCGCTGCGCGAGGGTGGCTCGATGCCGGCCGTGGTCGAGGCCGATGACCTGGGCATGTATGTGCTCAAGTTCCGCGGCGCCGGGCAGGGGCCGAAGGCGCTGATCGCCGAGATCATCGCCGGTGAGCTGGCGCGCGCGGCCGGGCTGCCGGTGCCGGAAATCGTGCTCGCGCAGCTCGATCCGGAGCTGGCGCGTACCGATCCGGACCCGGAGATTCAGGATCTGATCCGTGCCAGTGCCGGGCTGAACATGGCCATGGACTACCTGCCTGGCGCGGCCAACTTCGATGCTGCGCGGCCCTCGCCGGTGGATGCGGAGCTGGCCTCGCGCATCGTCTGGTTCGATGCTTTCGTCAGCAATGTCGACCGCAGCACGCGCAACCCGAACCTGATGCTGTGGCACCGGCGGCTGTGGCTGATCGACCACGGTGCGGCGCTGTACATCCACCACGGCTGGGACGGCAGCGCCGACGGCGCCGGGCGGCCATTCGAGCGCATCGCCGACCATGTGCTGCTGCGCTGGGCCAGCGTCATTGGCGCAGTGGACGCGCAGATGGCGGCGCGCCTGACGCCGGCGGTGATCGACGGTGTTCTGGCCAAGGTGCCCGATGACTGGCTGGCCGCCGATGCCACGCTGGCCGATGCTGCCGCCTGGCGCCGGGCCTACGCCAACTATCTGGGTGAGCGCCTGCGTCAGCGTGCCGGGTTCGTTGCCGAAGCGGAGCGCGCGCATGCACAGCTATGACTACGCCATTGTGCGCGTGGTGCCGCGGGTGGAGCGCGGCGAGTTCGTCAATGCCGGCGTGTTGCTGTCCTGTCGCGATGGCCACTATCTGGGCGCGGCTTTCGCCCTCGATGAAGCCCGCCTGCGCGCGCTCGATGCCCAGGTGGACATCAATCTGGTGCGCTGCCAGCTCAGCGGCATCGAACGCATCATTGCCGGCGCCGCCGATGCCGGCGAGATCGCCCGCCTGCCGGCCCGCGCCCGCTTCCACTGGCTCACCGCGCAACGCAGCGCGCTGATCCAGACCTCACCGGTGCACGGCGGCCGTTGCGCCGATCCGGCCCGGGCGCTGGCGCACCTGCTTGAGCGCATGGTGCAGGCACCGGCCTGAGCCGCGCGATTGCTGCCGTTCAACCCACGCCCAACCAGCGCAGCGTGGCGGCGGTCAGCGCGCCAATAACCACCACTGCCAGGAACGGGGGGCCGTCGCTACAAGGCCAGGGCGGCCATCAGCAGGGCGCCGATGCGTGCTTTCAGCATCAGCCCGTGACTTCCAGCCACGGTGTTCATGGCGGTCAGTGCCGCCAGCAGGCCGATGGCCTGGGCGTCGGCGCCGCGGTTCTTGCGCGGGCTTTCCAGCCAGCGCGACGGCACCCGATAGCCGGCCAGCCTGGTGGCGAAGGCGACCAGGCAGGCCAGCAGCAGCCAGGCGCCCACGGAGGACAGTAGGGCGGCTCGGCACTGTTGGGCGTCGCCGCGTCCGGGGAGGCACGCTGAGGGCTGATGCGGGGAGCGTCTCTACGAGTGTCCAACGGTGCCTCACTCCGGCGTCGAGGATTGCGTTTGGCGCCGGTAGTCGACGGCGCCGAGATGGCCGTCGGCGTCGACGATGTGGGTTTCGGCGCCGGGCACGATGTCGGTGTTGTGCGCGGCCGTGCAGAGCCAGCCGGCTCCGGTGCGGCGCATGACGAAGGTGAACAGGTTGCGCCGCACGCCCGGTTCGGCGATGCCGGCGGCGCCGGTCTGCCCGGTCAGGCGCATCCGCGCGTGCACCAGGGCGATGTCCGGCGCCAGCGCCCGCACCCTGGTGGTGGTGACCGCAAGATGCGACCGGTCGAAGATACGCGCCAGGCCGTAGGCGTGCGCCCGCCCGATCGCCTCGCGGTCGTGCCACCACAGGCCGGTGACGTTGACGAACTCGGCCTTGGCCTCGAACAGCGCCGCAATGCCGTCGGCATCGCGCCGGTTCCAGGCCCGGGCGAAGGCCGCCGGCATGGCTTCGGCCCGGTCAATGGGCATGGGTTTTGGATAGCAGGTTGAGCACGGCCACGCCACTGACGATGAGCCCGATCCCGAGCAGGGCCCAGAGATCGAGCTTCTGGCCGTGAAAAAGCCAGGCGATGGCGGCGACGAGAACGATCCCCAGTCCCGCCCAGACAGCATAGGCAATCGCCACCGGAATGGTTCTGAACGCAAGGGCAAGAAAGTAGAAGGCAAGCCCGTAGCCGACCACCACGGCCATGGATGGAACGGGCCGGGTAAACCCGTCGCTGGACTTCAGCGCCGAGGTGGCGATGACCTCGGCAACGATGGCCACCGCCAGGAACAGCCAGCTTTTCATGTTCATCCCCTGCCTTAGATGACGATTGGGGATAGTGGCCGTTCCGGCGGTTGGAAAACAGACTTGCGCAACCGTGGTTCCGGTGCGCACTGTCGCTCCATGACAGCGGCTTGGCCGGCGCACCGGCCTGCCTATCGCCGCGCCCGAACCAGTTCCACGAACTCGTCCAGGCTGGCAAAGCGCAGGCGCTCGGGCAGGCTGCCGGGATAGTCGGACGGCAGCAGGGCCAGGGTATGGATGAACTCCTGGATCAGCTTGTTCTCGAACTTGCGGATCGTCGCCTGGGCGTCGCCGGCGCCCTCGGGCCGGCTCATCGCCGAGCGCATCTGCTGGCGCAGGCGGCGCATGCGCGGCGAGGTTTCCTGGGCGGCCAGCGGTGCCGGCACATCGAAGATGTAGCGGCCGGCGCGATAGATAAGCATCTGGCCGCGCGCCTGTTCGCGGTCGGTATAGACCTGGCCATCGTCGCGCCCGACCAGCTCGACGGCGATGCCTGCTTGTTGCAGGCGACGCCCGGCCCTGGCCTTGAGGTTCTCGGCCTCGGCCAGGCTGTCTGGCACCAGCACCACCACCTGGTCGATCTGGTCTTCCAGGTAGTCGAAGACGCTGCCGTTGGCGCGCAGCAGGTGGCGCAGGAAGTTGTGGAAATAGCCGGTGGCCAGGCCGGTGGATGCGGAGATGTCGACCAGGGGCAGGCCGTAATAGCCGGTCATCGGGTTCAGGGTCGGGTCGGCGCCGGCGGCGCAGCCGGTGATGACGTTGCGCACCTTCGGCCCCAGCGTGGCGTACAGGGTGTCCTGGTCGAAGCCCTCGACCACGGCCTGGTAGGTGTCCTTCAGGTAGTAGGGAACGCGGCGCGTGCCGTCGGCCTCGCGGAATACCACCGGGATGGTGGGAATGCCCAGGGCGTGCAGCATGGCCAGCTCGTACATCACGCTGGGGCTGCCGGCCGAGACATCCATTACCCCCAGTTCGGCGGTGTCGATCAGGCCGAACACGCGCGCGCTGATCATGCCGGCATCGTCCAGCTCGGGAGTGTGCACCTTGACCAGCACGATGGACTGCTCCTGGTTGATCTCGTCGGCGATGCGCGCCAGCGCCTTGTGCATGTTGCCGATGTGGGCGGCGAACGGCAGGCCGCCGGGGTCCTTGCGATCGCCGCCCATGGGGCCGCCGATGAAGATGTCGAAGCTGGGTCGGTGCATGGCGGCTTCCTGCCGATGAAAAAAAGTGCGTGGCCAAGGCGCTCAGGGAAGGATCGGGGCCAGCAGCCGATGGCCGATGTACAGCGCCGACAGCACCCCGATCAGGTAGGGCAGAATGCGCTCCATGTCGGCAAAGCGGCGCCGGCTGTAGCGCTTTTCCTTGCGCGCCTGCTTGATCAGTCGGTACTCGTCACTGAACGGGGAGGCGATCAGGCGTTCTTCCAGGCGCAGCGCGGTCTGCCATTTGACCGTGGCCAGCGCCTGGAAGTACCGCACCTTGGCCACCCACAGGGTGCACAGGATGAGGCTGGCGATGGCCGGGAACAGCAGGTCGACATCGGGCTTGAAGCCGATGCCGCCAATGCCGGCGGTCAGCAGCGAGGTGTAGATCGTCGAGACCTGGCTGCGCCGCTGCTCGGCGACCAGGATCGAGTTGATGTAGGTGGCGTGGATGGCCGAAATGTCGCCCTGACGTTCAGCCGCCGGCGAGCCGCTGGCGCGCGCTGCAGCCTCGACCTGGCTGGCCGCAATCGGCTGGCTGGCAGTCAGCTTCTTTGGCATCGGCTCACTCCTCCCGGTGTCGCTCGCAGCGCGCGCTGGATGTTTATACAACAAGCAGGGCACGGTGCGCCGCTGCGGATGTGAGCGCGCCACAACCGGCCCAGGCTCGCGCTTCACATCGCGGAAACGGCGCAGGGTGTTTGATGCCCGGTCATGCGTATCTGTTTTCGCCATGGCGATAGCCGGTCGGGCCACGATGTCGTCGTCGGCCGGGGCGGAGCCGCTTTTCCGCACCACGCCGCCGCTTGTCGTGCGTTCTTGCCGTGGCCATGGCCGAGGACCGTGGTCATCGGGGGCCGGCCATGAGCAGCCATCCAGGATCACCTGGCGGCCAACTGCGGGCAGTGGCAGCGGTCGCCACCGGCGCGCCCACCGTCGCCGTCGATCCGCGACACCGCCTGCGGCAACGCTTCGATGCCATCCGTGCCGCGACCCTGGCTCTGGCGGCACCGCTTTCGGCCGAAGACCAGCAGGTGCAGTCGATGCCGCTGACCAGCCCGACCAAGTGGCACCTGGGCCACACCGCCTGGTTCTTCGATGCCATGGTGCTGGCGCCACGCTCGGGCATGGTTGCCGACGACGGCCTGCGCTGGCTGCTCAATTCCTATTACCAATCGCTGGGCGAGCGGCAGGCACGCGAGAGCCGCGGCCTGATGACACGGCCGTCGCTGGACCAGGTACTGGCCTACCGGGCGAACGTGGATGCAGCGATGCGCTTGCTGATCGCCGATGTCGAGGCCGCCGACTGGCCAGAGCTGGCGGCAACCGTGGAGCTGGGCCTGCAACACGAGCAGCAACATCAGGAACTGATCCTGATGGACATCAAGCATCTGCTCTCGTGCAACCCGGTCTGGCCCGTCTATGCCGGCACCGAGCCCGTGCTGCCGGTGCTGCCGGAGGCGCTGGCGCCTGCTGATATCCATCGCGACGCCGACGCCGACGCCGGTGACGTGGCCGCCGCCGTGGCCGCTACCGGTCTGTCCGGCCTGGGAGTGGTCAACGATTCCGGCGCCGTGGTCGCGGCCGCGCTGACCTCGGCCATGGCCGCGTCGTCGGCGGATGCCAGCGGCTCGATACGTGCCCACGACCGGTCACCGCGCTGGCTGGATTTTGATGGCGGCCTGTACTGGATCGGTGCCGGTGCGGACGGCTTTGCCTATGACAACGAGCGCCCGCGGCACCGGGTCTGGCTGCAACCGTTCCGCCTGCACGACCGCCTGGTGACCTGCGGCCAGTGGCTGGCCTTCATCGCCGATGGCGGCTATCAACGGCCGCAGTTGTGGCTGTCCGATGGCTGGGCGACGGTGCAGGCGCAAGGCTGGACCAGCCCGCTGTATTGGCGTCGGATGGATGTTGGCAGCACCCGCCCGGATGCCGGCGACGCCGCCGGCGGCGATGGCAGCGATCACGGGTCCGATGACGGCCAAGCCGCCGCCTGGAACGTGTTCACCCTGTCCGGTGCCAAGCCATTGGATCCCGACGCGCCGGTGGCGCATATCAGTTATTACGAGGCCGACGCCTATGCCCGCTGGGCCGGTGCCCGCCTGCCGACCGAGGCCGAATGGGAAGCGGCGGCGACGTGGGCGTCTTGGCCGGCGACAGCCTTTGCCCTGCATCCGAAACCGGCCGTGCCCGGCCCCGGCATGCAACAGCTTGCCGGGGCCTTGTGGCAGTGGACCGCCAGTGCCTACGCAGCGTATCCGGGCTTTCAGGCGCTGGCCGGCGCCGCGGGCGAGTACAACGGCAAGTTCATGTCCGGCCAGATGGTCTTGCGCGGTGGCGCCTGCGTGACGCCGCCCGGCCATGCCCGGGCCAGCTACCGCAATTTCTATCCGCCCGATGCGCGCTGGGCCTTCAGCGGCCTGCGCCTGGCCAACGATGGCTGAGCGGCAATCCGGCGCTGCCACGGTTGAACCTGCCGACGCGAGCGGCGCGCCCGGCTACACCTTCCACGATCACGCGCCGGCGCCGGACAATTTCCGCGAGGCCGTGCTGCATGGCTTGGCGCAGGCGCACAAGGCGATCCCGTTCCGCTTCCTGTACGACGCCGCCGGCTCGCGTCTGTTCGAGCAGATTTGCCAGCAACCCGAGTACTACCTCACACGCACCGAACTGGCCCTGCTGGAAAACCATGCCGGCGACATCGCCGCACGGGTCGGGCCGGGCGCGCAACTGGTCGAGCTGGGCTCGGGTGCCGGCATCAAGGTGGAGCGGTTGCTGGCAGCGCTGACCGAGCCGACGGCCTATATCGCCGTGGAGATTTCCCGCCCCGCCCTGGTGGCCGCGGTCCAGCGCCTGGCCGCCGACTGGCCGGCACTGGATATCCACGCGGTCTGGGCCGATTACGCCAGCGGTTTTTCACTGCCGCTGGCGAAGACGCAGGCCAATGCGCAGGCCAAGGCCGGGCCGGTGCTGGGCTTTTTTCCCGGCTCCAGCATTGGCAACCTGCGGCCAGCGCAGGCGCAGTCCCTGCTGGCGACGTGGCGGCAACGGCTGGGCGCGGGCGCGCACCTGGTCATCGGGGTCGACCTGATCAAGGCGCCGGCCGTGCTAGAGGCCGCCTACAACGATGCCGCCGGTATTACTGCAGCCTTCACCGGCAACCTGCTGGTGCGCGCCAACCGCGAGCTGGGCGCGGATTTCGACCTGGATGGCTTCGAGCATGAGGCCCGTTATCTGCCCGGGCGGGCGGCGATCCAGATCAACCTGGTCAGCCGCTGCGCGCAACAGGTGACGGTGTCCGGCCGCCGCTTCCAGTTCGCTGCCGGCGAGCGCCTGCACGTGGAGGATTCCCACAAATACAGCATCGACAACTTCCGCAGCCTGGCCGATAGCGCCGGCTGGCAGGCGCTCGATGTCTGGACCGACGCCAACGAACTGTTCAGCGTCCATCACCTGCGGGTGCGTGGCTGAAGGCAGTAGACCCTGCGCCGGCCGCGAGCCATCGAAATGCCATGGTGCGCTCGAATGCTGCCGAAGCCGAATGGGCTTGGAGGCGGGAAGCAGTGCCTATGTGGAACGAAGTCCGCCTGGCTTGCTCACTGCGTCCTGTCGCCAGGCCGATGGCACCGGAGCCACGGGCCAAGGTGGCGACCGGCGAATGCTCGCTCGCACACTGTTGGTTGTGAAGTTGCCGCAGCCGGCGGGTGCCCAGGCCGGTTCGCATTGTCGTGTTCCTGCCGTGCGTGTGTGCATGCCGATGCAGGCACGGTCGGTGCAGGCAGGCGCAGGCCAAACCAAAACGCCCGGCATGGAGACCACACCGGGCGTTGTTCTCAGCGGCTGCCGGTAGCAGCCTTTGTCAGGATCGGGCTCAGCCGAAACGGCGCAGGGAGACCAGGCCCACTACCAGCATGCCGAGCAACAGCACGATCAGGCTGGTCGCGCCCAGCGACGGTACCGGCTGGGTCGGGCCCGGTGGCGGTGGCGTACCGGCGCCAGTGACCCGGAAACCGGCGGTCAAGGTGGCGCTGGTCGCACCGTCGGCGCTGGTGCCGACCACGTCGCGCGGGCCGACTGTGGCGGCCGGGGCAATGGTCAGGGTGGCGGTGGCCGTGTTGGCATCGATCACGACCAGATCAGCCAGGGTGATGCCGCTGCCAAAATCCAGTTGCATGCCGCTGGCAAAGCCCAGACCGGCGATGGTGACGTTGACGGTGCTGCCCTGCGCGCCGTCGTCGGGCGTGACGTTGAAGAGGTCGAACAGCACGATGCTGGGAATATCGCCGAACGAGGTTGCCGCCTGGATGGTGGTGCTGGCGCCCGGCGCCAGGGAGCGGTTCCATTGCAGGCCGGCGCCATTGTCGATGCAGCTCGTCGTGGACAGGGCGCTGTCCAAGGTGCCGTCCCGGATCTGCGACCAGACACTGCCGTAGCCGGCACCGGTCCAGGCATCGGCCGGCGTCTGCGGGATGTACAGGATGTAGTAGCTGGCCGGCGAGCCGCAGTCACTGCCGCCGATGCTGCCGGAGGCCGCTTCACGGTAGGGAACGCCGGAATCGGCGCCGGCCAGGTAGATGTCGCCGGCCAGGTAGATGTTGACCGTTTTCGTGTCGGCGCTCGTGTTGGTCAGGGTGAAGTGCTTGGTGAAATAATTCTCGCCATTGACGTACCGGATCACCTCGCTGCTCTCCAGCCCCGAGCCGCCCAGTTGGTTCTGCACCGTCACCTGGAACGGATCGGCGCCGCTGCCGCTACCCGATACGGCGCTGATGCTGCGGCCGCTGTAGGGCGTTCGACTACCCAGGCTGCCGGTGGCCGACCCGCTGCTGTGGTTGCTGAAATCCGGGCTGTACAGGATGCCATCGGCGTGCACCATCCAGCCCATGTCGGCGGTGCCGGTGGAGCCGGACGGATAGATCTGGCCGACGCCGGGAATCTGGTCATTGAAGATCTGATAGGAGTGCTCGTCGCCGACGTTGACCGTCAACGGCGCACCGCTGATGACCTGGACCGCCGGCGCGCCGCCGCGTTGTTGAACCAGGGTGCCGGGCTTGTCGGCCAGCACCGGAGCGACCGCGACGAGCGCCAATGCCGCCACGGCAGCGAGACGGGTCAAGGCAGGATGACTGGGTTTGATGAACATTCGATACTCCAGGTTGTATGCGAAAAAGGGGCCATGAGGCTTAAAACGTAAACTCGACGCCAAAGAGGCCACATGACGCTTTGCAGGCGGCTGGATTGCCGGGTGGCTGGGATGCGCAAGCGGTAGCGCGATGCCGGGATCACCGGTGCGCGGCGCTGGGCTGGTATCGGCAGTGATGCCCACTGTGCTGGAGGTGATCCGCTCCTGCGGCGACGCGTTGCCCCTGGCCATCGGCAATCCAACCGGGCTAACGAGGCCGGCTACAGGGTCGGCTGGGTGGCGCAACACGGGCCCTCACCGCACCGCCCTGGCGCTGCTGAAAGGCGCGCGGCTTTGATCGCCGGGAGAACAATCCGCCCGGGTTATTGCTCGCTGGCGGTGATCCAATCGATGGCGTTGTCAGCGTCGACAAGGGTGGCCGCTTCCGAGCGATCCAGCACGCTGAGTGTGGCCTGGTGCAGTTCCGGCAGGCCGGCGGTGGCGTCGCGGACGATGGCGACTTCGAACTCGTGGGCCTTGGCATCCAGGGCCGTGGCCAGCACGCAGCTTTCCAGCGCCATGCCGGTGATCAGCAGGCGGCGCACAGCCAGTTTGGTCAGCAGCACCGGCAGCGGCGAGGCCAGGAAGGCGGAGTGCTTGGGCTTGAGCACGAAGTAGTCCTGCGGCAGCGGCGGCAGCAATTCGATGATCGCGGCAGCGGTGCCACCGCGGGCCTTGGCCATGGCCACCAGTTCGCGGAAGTCGGCCTGCCAGCGGCTGAAGTTGTCGTTGGCGAAGATCACCGGCAGGCCGCGTTCGTGGCAGTGCCGGCGCAGGTCGCGGATATGCCGGGCCGCGGCCAGCGCGCTGGTGGCGATGTCGCCGGCGGTTTCGAAGTCCATCAGGCTGACCATGTCGATGATCAGCAAGGCGCCGCCGCCAGCACCGGCCAGGGTGATCGCCGCGCCGGCCTGGTCGGGCCGGGCGATCAGGGGCGTGTCCGGGCTGGCGTGCCCGCTCATCAGGCGTCAGGAACGCAGCCGGTGGGCCGCGGCCTGGCTGTGCACCGGATGATGCAGCGACCGGGCCGCGGGCTGGCCGCCGCCATCAATGCGGCGTCTTCGCCGGCACGAAAGGTGAGACCGGATCGCTGGCCGGGAACGTTTCCTCCAGCGCCTCGTCCTGGTTGTCGTTCGCCTTGTCGCGGCGCTGGCGCTTTTCTTCGGCCGTCTCCTGGCCCGGGTTCTGGTTGGACGGGTCCGGTGGATCCTTGCGGTCGCGGGTCATGACAGCTCTCCTGTGGGCTTGACGGCTCTTTCATAGCCGGTGGTTTGTCGGCGCGGCGTGAGCCCGGCGCGGGCCGGCCATCGCGTCGCTTTCATGCCGGCTGGCCGAGCATGGGCTCCGGGTCCAGCCCCCGACTTGGCACCGGCTTCGCGCCAGGTTCGGCTGTGCTGTGGCTCGCGCCGGTAGCCGCGCTCGCGGCAAAGGATCACTCCCCCATGCCTGACCACCTTCACCCCATCGATGACATCGCCCGCATCCGGAGGCACGCGCCATGAGCACGCTTGAGGCGATCGGCAACGCCCTGGCCAACGAGGTGGCCATGCCCGATGCCGGCGAGATGACCGTCATCACCCTGCGCGTGCTGGTTGCGGCCGTGCTCGGCGGCATCATCGGCTGGGAGCGCGAGCACAAGGGCCGGGCCGCGGGCTTGAAGACGCATATGCTGGTGTCGATCGGCTCGGCACTGTTCGTGCTGGCGCCACTGATGGCCGACATCGATCCAGACCATGTCACCCGCGTCATGCAGGGCATCGTCCAGGGCATCGGCTTCCTGGGTGCCGGCGCCATCATCAAGTACAACGCCCACGTCGAAGGCCTGACCACGGCCGCCGGCATCTGGATGACCGCGGCCATCGGCATGGCCGCCGGCATGGGCCAGGAAGTGCTGGCGGTGATGACCACGGTGCTGGCCCTGGCCGTGTTCAGCCTGATTCCGGCCCTGATGGGGCAGCGGCCGCCGCCTTGAGCGCAGACAGCCGGCTGATCTGGGGCCGCTCCCGTGCACGGCGCGTACGATGCCGGCGCCGGCCGGTTTTGCGACCTGATGACGGTTCCGGGCTATACTGCCGGCCCTCAGATTTCCGCCGCCGAGTGAAGCCGTGAACACTCACGATTCCGTGTTTCTGAAGAAGTTTGCCGCCCTGATTGCTGGCTTCATCGTGCTGTCGTTGCTGATGCTGCTGCTGGCACAGAGCATCTATCGGGCAACGCGCTCGACCGACGTGCCACCCGAGCTGGCCGCCGCCACCGAGGCGCGCATTGCTCCGGTCGGTGGCGTCTATGCCGGCCAGTCCGGCCAGATGGCGCGCGCTGCCGCCGCCGCGGCCGCCCAGGCATCGGCGCAGGCGCAGGTGGCCTACGACGGCACCCTGGATGGCGCCGTGATCTACGACAACCTCTGCAAAACCTGCCATGACAGCGGCGCCGGCGGCGCACCGCTGATGGTGCGCAGCGCCTGGAACGAGCGCATCGCCCAGGGCATGGACGTCATGGTGCAGAACTCCATTGAAGGCTTCACCGGTGCCCACGGCATCATGCCGCCACGCGGTGGCAATCCCTCGCTGTCCGATGAGCAGATGCAGGCCGCCGTGGAGTGGATGGTCGACAACCTCGACTGATATCCCACCGCCCGGCCTGATCCTTGTCCCCGCCCGTCGCCCCGCCCAGGTCGCCGGGCGGCGTCGTTTCAGGGCCTGATTCTTGCACCGCCCTTGTTACCGCTACCGCACGGTACGGCCAACCAGGCTGCGGCTGGCCGTTGCTCGCGCGGTCCGGATGACGCCGCCACCTGCCCTCCGATGGAATCCGCCATGACCTCGACGAACCCACGCCGATGCTTGCCCGCCCGCTGCTTGCCGGCGCTGTTGCTGGTGCTGCTGCCGCTGGCCGGTTGCCAGGACACCGGCATCAATAGCGGCGTCGATACGGACATCGACAATGCGTCTGCGTTCGCCTGCGATCTTCCTGCAACGCCGCTGCACAGCCTGCCGCGGACACTCACCGGCGGGGAACCGGTGCCGGTCGATGTCGAAGGCGTGGTCGCGGCCAGCTTCCATGGCGGTATGGGCGGGCTGTTCATCCAGAGCCGGCCGGACAGCGAGGACGACAAGGCCAACACGCCGCAAGGCGCCTTCGTCGCCCTGGCTCCGCACGGCCAGCGCCCGCGCGTAGGTGATTGGCTGCGCCTGCGCGGTGTCTGGACGCCTGCCCAGGACGGCCGCCACGGCTGGCGCCTGGAATCAGTGCAACAGTGGGCCAAATGTGGCGATTCGAGTGCTCCGAAGCCGGTGCGCCTGAGTCAGGCACCGGACGACTGGGCCGCGCTGGAAGGGATGCTCGTGCACATCCCCGGGCCGCTCACGGTCACCGGCAACGACGGCCTGCTGCGTTTTGGTGAGCTGCGAGTGAGCTTTGACGGGCGCCAGTTGGTGCCGACCCAGTTGGCGCCGCCGGGCGACCAGGCGCAGCAACTGGCCGCCGACAAGGCCCGCCGGCAACTGGTGGTTGATGACGCCCGCAATCGCGAATACCCCGACGACTTCTGGCAACTGCCGCAGCCGCCGGGCCACAGGACGCCGTGGCGCGCCGGCACCGTGGTGCACGAAGTCGAAGGCAGCATCGAATACCGGCACGGTGCCTGGCGCCTGCAGCCCACGCGTGAGATCGGTCGCGCCGAGCAGGCACCGCGGCCGCCGGCACCGGCGCGCGACGATGATGCCCTGCTGCGCGTGGCCAGCTTCAACCTGCTCAACTTCTTCAATGGCGATGGCCGGGGCGGCGGCTTCCCGACCGCGCGTGGTGCCGAGACTCCGGCGGCGCTGGAGCGGCAGCAGCGCAAGTTGATTGCGGCGATGACCGCGCTGGATGCCGACATCATCGGCCTGATGGAGCTGGAGAACGATGGCCAGGGCGGCAACAGCGCCGTTGCCGAGCTGGCGCGCAAGCTGTCACGCCCGGGCGATCCCTGGCAGCCGGTGATTGCCGGTGCGCGCATCGGCAGCGATGCCATCGCCGTCGGCCTGGTCTACCGCGCCACCCGCGTGCGCCGGATCGGCCCGCCGCGCATGCTTGAGGGCGGACCTTTTGACAGCGCCAGCCGGGTGCCGCTGGCGCAGGCCTTCCAGAGGATTCCCGACAGCGAACCGTTCACCGTCGTCGTCAACCACTTCAAGTCCAAGGGCGGCTGCGCCGAAGCCACCGGTGCCGACCGCGACCAGGGCGACGGCCAGGCCTGCTTCAACCACACCCGCCTCGACAGCGCCCAGCGCCTGAACGCCTGGCTGCAGAGCATGGATAACGACGGCGATGGCGACGGCGGCTCGGCACAGGTGCTGATCCTGGGCGACCTCAACGCCTACGCCCAGGAAGATCCGGTACGCCATCTGCTCGACCACGGCTACGCCGACCTGCTGAAGCCGGAAGACCACGCCTATGTCTTCCGCGGCCAGGCCGGCCGCCTCAACCACGCCCTGGCCAGCACCAACATGGCGCCCCGAATTCGCCAGGCCGGCGTCTGGCACATCAATGCCGACGAACTGCCGGGCTTCGCCTATGACGGCAACGCCCGCGGTGGTCCCGACCTCTACGCCGCCGATCAATGGCGCAGCTCCGACCACGATCCGATCTGGGTCGATCTGGCCTGGTAGCCCCGCCCGTCCAGGCCTCGCCCGCCTTCAGTCGAAGCGGCTGCCGCCTTCGCAGCGCGGCGAATCCGGCGCCTGGTCGGCGCGTTGCGCCCACTCCTGCGCCGTGTAGGTGTGCAGGGCCAGGGCGTGGAACCGGCCCATCAACTCACCGAGCGCGGCGTACACCGCCTGGTGCCGGCGCACCGGTGACAGGCCCTGGAACGTGTCGGAAACGATGGTGGCCTTGTAGTGGGTGTTCTGGCCCCGGGAATGCATGTGGCTTTCGTCGGCCACGTCCAGGTGGTCGGGAGCCAGGCCCTGCTGAAGGGCGTTGCGGATGGTGTCGATCATGGCTGCCATTGTATCGGGCGGCGGTGTAGACGGCCGCCCGGCGCTGGTTTCACGCGCCGATGCGGTCAGGATTCATGGCGATCCGGCAAGCGCAGCGATGGCGCAGCCGCCAGTGTCGCCGCAGGCGGTCAGGGTTGGGCGCGGCTTTCCGGCGTGGCAACAACCGCCAGGGCATCGGGTTCGCGGCCGGTCGGCCAGTGCTCCAGCACCTGCCAGGTGCCGGTGTCGATCACCGCCACCTGGTCGCCGCCGCTGATCGCGACGAAGGCGCGCCGGCCATCGGCGCTGAAGGTGCTGCCGATCGGCAGGGCGGTGTTGCCCAGCATGCTCGGCTGATAGCTGGCATCCGGGTCGGACAGGTTGACGGTGGCGGCCAGCTCGCGCCGGCGCCGGTCGAACACCGACAGCGTGGCGGCGCGGGCATTGGTCACCAGCACATGGCGGCCGTCCGCCGACATCGTCACCCGGATCGGAAAACCTTCGCTGGCCAGGGTCGCCTGCAGTTCCAGGCTTTCGGCATCAATGATGCTGATCGTGTCCTCGCCGCGGTTGCCGACCCAGACTTCGCGCCCGTCCGGGCTCACCGCCACGCCTTCGGCGCCGTCGCCGGTGGCGATTTCCACCAGCACCTTGCCGGCATCCAGATCCACCACCGACACCATGCCGGCGCGCAGGCGGGTGACGTACGCACGACGGCCATCCGGCGACAACGCGACCATGTGCGGCAGGCCGCCACCGACGTTGATCGCCTGCAGCACCGTGCCTTCGGCCAGATCGACCAGCACCAGCGAATCCGAGCCCTCGGTGGTCACCGCCAGGCGCCGGCCATCGGGCAGAAAGGCCATGCCGTGCGGGCGGCTGTGTTCGCCCAGGTCGATGCGCTGGCTGACTTCGCGCGCCGACCAGTCGATCACGGTCAGGCTGTTGCCGGCCTGGTCGCTGCCGTAGTCGGAGACCACCGCCCAGCGCTGATCCGGGCTGACCTCGATCTCGTGCGGGCCATCGCCGGTTTCGAACTGTGCCAGCTTGCGGCCATCGGCCAGGTCCAGGGCATGCACCGAGGCGGCCGACTTGTTGCCGACCAGGAGCACGCCGGCAGCCGCTGCCGGTGTGGTGGATGCGCCCAGAGCCCGCGCGAAAGTAACGGCCAGCGTGGCGGCCAGAAGGGGTGACGGTGCTGCAGACAGGGTCATGGCGTGGCTCCTTGGTGGGCCTGCCAGTGGCTTGGGCAGGCGGGAATCGGGCGGCCGGGTGGCTCGTTCAGGACGAACGCAGCCTCGGCGTGGGCCGGCTTTTCAGTATGTCCTCGATGTCGTTACAGCGGCGCATACGGCGGCCAGGGCCAGGCCGGTCGGCGCAATAACAGGGTTACTGGCAGGCGTTGCGCCCGATGCCACGCCAGCGCGGCGCAACTACTCGATGCCCAGCTTCTTCAGCCGGTAGCGCAGGGCGCGGAAGGTGATGCCCAGCGCCTCGGCGGTCTTGGTCTTGTTGTAGCGGTGGCTTTCCAGCGCCTTGAGGATGCGCTCGCGCTCGAGCTGCTCGATGTAGTCCTCCAGCGAATCGCCACCGGCGGCCGTCGGTTCTGAAGCTGCCGGCGGCGCGGAGCCGGCCGGGTTCATGGCCGCGAGCGCCGACGGTGCCGGCGTGGCCGGTCGTGGCGCCGGCAGGCGCAGATCCTCGGCATGCACCACATCGCCCTCCGCCAGGGCCAGGGCGCGTTCCAGGATGTTTTCCAGTTCGCGGATGTTGCCGGGGAAGTCGTACTCGGCCAGCGCGGCATAGGCGTCGTCGGAGAGGCTGGTGCGGCCGGCCGGGTCGAGCTTGGCGAGAATGTGCCGGGTCAGCGGCGCGATGTCCTCGCGGCGTTCGCTCAGCGGCGGCATCGGCAGCTCGATGACATTGATGCGGTAGTACAGATCCTGGCGGAACTCGCCCTTGTCGACCAGCTCGTGCAGGTTCTTGTGCGTGGCGCTGATGATGCGCACGTCCACCGCCTGCTCGGCATGGGCGCCGATCGGGCGGATCGCCTTTTCCTGGATCGCGCGCAGCAGTTTCACTTGCATCGACAGTGGCAGGTCGGCGACCTCGTCCAGCAGCATGGTGCCGCCGTCGGCGGCCTGGAACAGCCCCGGCTTGTCGACCGTGGCGCCGGTGAAGCTGCCCTTCTTGTGGCCGAAGAATTCGCTTTCCAGCAGCTCGGCCGGAATCGCGCCGCAGTTGACCGGCACGAACGGCCCGGATGCGCGCGGCGACAGCTCGTGGATCAGCCGCGCCGCCAATTCCTTGCCGCTGCCCGATTCGCCGCTGACATAGACCGGCGCCTGACTGCGCGCCAGCTTCTTGATCGTGGCGCGCGCCTGCAGGATGGCCGGCGACTCGCCGATCAGGCGGGTTGAGGCATCTTCGGCCGGCAGGTTGGCGGTCAGGCGCAGGGCGGTCTGCACCAGGCTGCGCAACTGCGAGATGTCCACCGGCTTGGCGACGAAGTCGAAGGCGCCGGCCTTCAGCGCCTGCACCGCGGTTTCCACATTGCCGTAAGCGGTGAGCACGGCCACCGGCGTGTGCGGGAAATCGCGGCCGATCTTCTCCACCAGCGGCAGGCTCATGCCGTCAGGCAGGCGCAGGTCGGTCAGGCACAGGGCGAAACTGCGTTTGGCCAGTTGTTCATGGGCCTCAGCCAGCGTGCCGACGCCGACCACGTCCAGATCCATGCCGGACAGCGACAGCTCGATCAGTTCCCGCAGGTCGGCCTCATCCTCCACCACCAAGGCTGCCGGTGTCGTCATTGCAGATCCCTTTGCGCCCGTTCAGACATCGCGGTCATCCTAGCCCAGATGGTGCTTTTCGTTCGCTCGTGCAGGCTCGGCAATGCCGGCCGGTTTGGGCACCGGCGGCCAGGCCGGTCACAGGTTCTGGTAGTTCGGGCCGGCACCGCCCTCGGGCGTGACCCAGTTGATGATCTGGTAGGGATCCTTGATGTCGCAGGTCTTGCAATGCACGCAGTTGGCGGCGTTGATCTGCAGGCGCTTGCCGGCCTCGTCCTCGACCATCTCGTAGACCGCCGCCGGGCAGAAGCGCTGGCAGGGGTTGTCGTATTCCTCGGCGCAGCGGCCGACGCAGATGTCCGGCTCCAGGATCTGCAAGTGCACCGGCTGATCCTCATCGTGCTCGGTGGCGGCGAAGTAGACCCCGGCCAGGCGATCGCGCGGCGGCAACTCGCGCGCCTGCCAATCGCGCTCGGGCGAGGTGTAGCCGTCCAGCTTGCGCATGGCCGCGTGGTCGGCGTGGTGCTTGAGCGTCCACGGCGACTTGCCCAGGGTCACCGTTTCCCAGCCGGCATTGGCCAGGCCCAGCCACAGGCCCTTGCGGAAGCCGGGGCGGATGTTGCGCACCTTCTTCAGCTCGGCCATCACCGGCGAGCCGCGCAGGCGCGCGTCCCAGCCCTGGCCACTGCCGGTGGCAGCGATATGCTCGGCGGCGAGCATGCCCGAGCGCATCGCCTGGTGGGTGCCCTTGATCTTGGGCACGTTGACCAGGCCGGCACTGTCGCCGATCAGGATCGCGCCGGGCATCTCCACCCTGGGCAGCGCCTGCCAGCCGCCCTCGACCAGGGCGCGGGCGCCGGCGGAAATGATCGAGCCGCCATCCAGCAGCGGCTTGACGAACGGATGGTTCTTCAGTTGCTGGAACGCTTCCCAGGGCTTGAACTGCGGATCCTCGTAATCCAGCCCGGCGACGAAGCCGATCGCCACGCGGTCGTTGTCCAGGTGGTAGATGAAGCTGCCGCCATAGGTGCGGTTGTCCAGCGGCCAACCCAGCGTGTGCTGGATCAGGCCCGGCTCGCCCTTGCCCGGCGCAAGCTGCCACAGCTCCTTGATGCCGATGCCATAGGTCTGCGGGCCGCTGTCGCGGGCCAGGTCGAACTGCGCGATCAGCGTCTTGGTGAGGTGGCCGCGGCAACCCTCGGCCAGCACCGTGGTGCCGGCACGGATGTCGATGCCCTGGGTGTAGGTCGGCTTGGGCGAGCCATCCCTGGCCACGCCCATGTCGCCGATGCGCACGCCGACCACGCGGCCGTCCTCGATCAGGGTTTGGGCAGCGGCAAAGCCGGGGAAGATCTCCACGCCCAGCGCCTCGGCCTGCGGCGCCAGCCAGGCGCACAGCGCGCCCAGCGAGACGATCACGTTGCCGTGGTTGTTCATCTGCGGCGGCGCCATCGGGAAGCGGATCGCGCGCTTGCTGCCGAGCCAGTAGAACTCGTCGCGGCCGGCCTCCACGCACACCGGCGGCGGCTGCTCGCGCCAGTCCGGCACCAGTTCGTCCAGCGGCCCGGTCTCGATCACCGCCCCGGACAGGATATGGGCACCGATGGTGGAGGACTTCTCGATCACGCAGACGCTGGTCTCCGGCTGCACCTGCTTCAGGCGCATGGCAAACGCCAGGCCGGCCGGCCCGGCGCCGACCACCACCACGTCATACTCCATCACATCGCGCTCGCTCATCGTCATCCCTCCGTGGCAAGTGGCTGATTATAGGTGCCGTGCAGGAGGAGTGGCAGGAATCCCGGCTCGGGGTGCGGCGTCGGGGGCCAGACGGCCATGGGCTTGGCGTTCGCGCTGGTCAGGTGGCTTGCGGCAAGCCGATCAGCCAGGTCATTGCCACGGCCCAGAGATTGATCATGGCGTGGGCGGTGATGCAGGCCAGCAGCGAGCGGGTCCGCAGCCAGAGCAGGCCCAGGATGATGCCGACCAGCGCGAACCAGAGGTATTCAACGGCGTGATCGGGCAGATGGATCATGATGAACGCCAAGGTTGAAACCACCAGGGCGGCAACCGCACCGATGGCGCGCGAGGCATGGGTCATGAACCAGGCGCGGAAGGCGAATTCCTCGACGATGGGCGCACTGAATATCGCGAGCGCGGCGCCAAACGACGTGGCCAGGCCTGCGTTGCGCTGCTGTACAAGTTCGCCAACGTCATCGAACACCAGGGATGCCAGCCAGGACAGCCCGACGCCGCAAGCGATGCACAGCACGCCCACGGCGGCGCCCCACCTCAGTGCGCCAGTGGTGCCGATCCCGGGCTGCCAGGGGCGCCAGTCCGGCCGTTTGGTCCACACCAGCATCAGCAACAACAACGCAGCCGCCACCGGGATGAACCCTCCGAAGCTCAGGTTAGCCGGGTTGAACGCGGGTGGCTCGGTGTGGTGCGCGTGGGAGCAGGTGTGCAGGCCACCCGCGCGAGCGGCCTCGGCGAAATGGGCAAACTGTCGTGACAGCCCGATACGGCCTGTTTCCAGTTCGATCTCAAGCCGCGTCTTCGCCTGGCAGCCGCCGGCGTCGGACACCGTTTCCAAAGTGGCGATCGCCGGTGGCGTTCCCCGCCCATGGTTGGCAGCCGCCTCGGCGACCACTGGCTGGATGACCTCTCGGACCGTTTGCGTATCATCGGCAAACGTGTATTCCAGCGTGCGCGGCGTCGGACCGGACACATGAAAGAGGGGTTTGCGAAACCCTGATATCATAGTAAACTACTAGCATACGCCACACTTGGACCTGCGCATGTCCACGCACCGCGCCCTCGGCCTGTTTGACCAAGACACC
>JALOAK010000010.1 GCA_023228845.1 Lysobacterales bacterium
TACGAAGTGGTTCTGTATTGAGAGACACAAGCATCCTCCAAGGATGCCCCGTCTCGCCTGCCTCCAGGCTCACTTGTCATTGGAATCACAGCGCCCCTTCCAGGCTCAGGTGTCGTTGGAAGAGGCTGGCTCTTCCCCCGGCCATGGGTGGCCTGCTATACTTCCGCCGCTTTGCAGCCGCCAGCTCAGGCGACACCTCGATTCTCCCCGTTTCCGGTTGCCGGACCACCGGCGCGCCGTTGCCCGGCGGGAATCGACTTGGCTGGCGCACAGGCCCGGTGCCCCTGCGGATGCGCCGCGGCCGGCGGCAAGCGGACAGGTTCCTCCCTGGCGCCCACGGTGGCGACGTTGGAACCGCGGTCCGACACCAAGATTCTGTCGGTTGGCGCGTCGCGCGCTGCCGGCCCAACCCAATCAGTCTTTCCGGTTGTTTTCGATGTTCGATGCCATCCAGCGCACAGCGGGTGACAGTCACAGCTACCTCGCGGCAGGCGACAACCGTCGCTGGCCATGGGTGCTGGCGGTGCTGGCCCTGCTCTGGCTGATCAAGGGCATGGCCTGGAGTGCCGCTGCCCTTGCCGGTGGCCTGGTCGTCGTACTGGCAGGCTGGCTGTCCGGTCAGGTGGCGCTGGCAGGTGGTGTGCAGTCCTCGACTGCGGCCCTGTCCAGATTGCTGGCCGGAATGATGTTGAAGTGGGTGGTGGTGATCGCGGGCCTGGTGGCCACGGCGGCCGCGGGCTTGCCGCTGCTGCCGATGCTGACCGGTGTGATCGCTGCCCTTCTGACGCAGATGCTGGCCGTCATTGGACGTCCGCAGGCAAGCAAGGCATAGCAAAATCATGGTTGTCGACACTGAGCTGACCCCGACCAGCTACATCCAGCACCACCTGCAGAACCTGACCATGCCGGTCGGTGAGGGCACGTTCTTCACCCTGCACATGGACACCCTGATCACCTCGGTGTTCATGGGCCTGCTGATGGTGCTGCTGTTCTGGCTGGCCACGCGCAAGGCCACCGCCGGTGTCCCAGGCAAGTGGCAGGCCTTCGTCGAAATCCTGCTGGAATTCGTCGACAAGCAGGCGCGCGATACCTACCAGGGCACGAGCAAGCTGGTGACGCCGATCGCGATCACCCTGTTCTTCTGGATCCTGCTGATGAACATGATGAAGTTCATCCCGGCCGATTTCATCGCCAAGCCGCTGGAGCTGCTCGGCGTCAATTACTGGAAGCCGGTGCCCACCGCCGACGTCAACGCCACCCTGGGCATGTCGATCAGCGTGTTCTTCCTGATGCTGTTCTTTGGCCTGCGCGGCAAGGGCCTGGGTGGCTTCACCCGCGATTTCCTGACCACGCCATTCGGCAAGTGGATGCTGCCGTTCAACCTCATCCTCAATATCGTCGAGTGGGTCAGCAAGCCGATCTCTCTGGCCATGCGACTGTTCGGCAACATGTTCGGCGGCGAGATCGTGTTCCTGCTGATCTGGGTGCTCGGCGGTGCCGGCCTGCTCGGCCTGCTCGGCGGCGCCACCTTCGGCCTGGGCTGGATGATCTTCCACATCCTGGTCGTGCCGCTGCAGGCATTCATTTTCATGATGCTTTCGATCGTCTACCTGAGCCTGTCGGAAGAATCGCACTGACCGTCGCCGGTCGCCGGCCAATTTTTTGCTTCAACCTCAACCCCAACCCTCAACAAGCACTGTTGTTCTGGAGATAACCATGGAAACCGCACTCACCGCCCTTGCTTCCGTCCAGGCGTCCACCGTTCTGGCCATCGGCATCATGATTGGCCTGGCTGCACTGGGCGCAGGTCTGGGTCTGGCCATCATGGCCGGCAAGTTCCTGGAATCGGCCGCACGCCAGCCCGAGCTGATCCCGGTGCTGCAGGTGCGCATGTTCATCACCGCCGGCCTGATCGACGCCGCCTTCATCATCTCGGTCGCGGTCGGCCTGCTGTTCGCCTTCGCCAGCCCGTTCCTGGTCGGTGGCCTGGCGGTGTCCTGACGCGGCACCCTTGCAAGACCCGACCCGGTCGCACGCCGCGCCACCCAGCGTGGCTGGCGTGCGACAGCCACCGGGCTTGTCCGGCATGACCGGCAATCCCTGAGTACAGGCAGAGCGTACCCATGAACCTCAATCTGACCCTTATCGCCCAGGCGCTGGCCTTTGCCAGCCTGATCTGGCTGATCGCCACCTTCATCTGGCCGCCGTTGCTGCGGGCGATCGAAGAGCGCCAGCAGAAGATCGCCGAGGGACTGGCCGCTGCCGATCGCGCCAAGGCCGATCTGGCCGCCGCCGACGAGCGGGCCGATGCCGAGATCCAGACGGCGCGGGCCAAGGCCTCCGAGATCCTGGACCGGGCCCACGCCCAGGCCAACCAGATACTGGAAAAGGCCAAGGCCGATGCCATCGCCGAAGGCAGCCGCCAGAAGGCGCTGGCCGAAAACGAAGTCACCGCCATGGTTCAGTCGGCGCGCCAGGATCTGCGCGCGCAACTGGGCAGCCTGGCGGTGCTCGGTGCCGAAAAGATCGTCAAGCGCGAGATCGATGCCGCTGCCCACCGGGCGCTGATCGAAGAGCTGGCGGGCGAGATCTGAGCCGATGAGTGCCAACGCCCAGACATTGGCCCGGCCCTATGCCCGCGCCGCCTTCGAACTGGCCCAGGCCGGCGGCCAGTTGCCGCAGTGGTCGCAACAGCTTGCCTTGACCGCGCAACTGGTGCTGGCACCGGCGATCAGCCAGGCCTTGACCGGCCCGGGCCTGCGGCCGGCCGAGCAGGTCGAGGTGCTGTTGCCGGCCGGCACCGGCAGCGACGATGCCTTCGGCCATTTCCTGGCCGTGCTGGCCAGCAACAAGCGCCTGCCGCTGCTGCCCGCCATCGCCGCCCAGTACGAGTATCTGCGCGCCCAGGCCGAACGCCGGGTCAATGCCCGCGTGCGCACTGCCGTAGCGTTGGATGCCGAACAGCTTGAAAGCCTGCGCGCCGCGCTGGCACGGCGTTTCCAGCGCGAGATCGAGATCAGCAACGAAGTCGATGCCTCGCTGCTGGGTGGCGCCGTGATCGATACCGGCGACATCGTCATCGATGGCTCGGTGCGCGGCCGGCTGGACAAGCTGCACAGCCAGCTCACGCACTGACGGTCCCACGAATTCCATTCAAATCCCGGCGCCACCAGGTTCCGGATCAGAGGCTTAAGCCATGCAGAGCACACTCAACCCCTCCGAGATTTCCGAGCTGATCAAAAACCGCATCGAGCAGTTCAAGCTCGGCGCCGAGGCCCGCAACGAAGGCACCATCGTGTCGGTGTCCGACGGCATCGCCCGCGTCCACGGTCTGGCCGATGCGATGCAGGGTGAAATGATCGAGTTCCCGGGCGATACCTTCGGCCTGGCGCTGAACTTGGAGCGCGACTCGGTCGGTGCGGTCATCCTGGGTGACTACGAGCATCTGCGCGAAGGTGACACGGTCAAGACCACCGGCCGCATCCTGGAAGTGCCGACCGGCCCGGAGCTGCTCGGCCGGGTCGTCAATGCCCTGGGTGAGCCGATCGATGGCGCCGGCCCGATCAATGCCAGCACCTCCTCGCCGGTGGAGAAGGTCGCGCCCGGCGTGATCTGGCGCAAGAGCGTCAGCCAGCCGGTGCAGACCGGCTACAAGTCGGTGGACTCGATGATCCCGATCGGCCGCGGCCAGCGCGAGCTGATCATCGGCGACCGCCAGACCGGCAAGACCGCCCTGGCCATCGACGCGGTGATCAACCAGAAGGGCACCGGCGTCAAGTGCGTCTACGTCGCCATCGGCCAGAAGGCCTCGACGGTGGCCAACATCGTGCGCAAGCTGGAAGAAAACGGCGCCCTGGCCCACACCATCGTGGTTGCTGCCACCGCTTCGGAATCGGCCGCGATGCAGTACATCAGCGCCTACTCCGGCTGCGCCATGGGCGAGTACTTCCGCGACCGCGGCGAAGACGCCCTGATTATCTATGACGACCTGTCCAAGCAGGCCGTCGCCTACCGCCAGATCTCGCTGTTGCTGCGCCGCCCGCCGGGCCGTGAGGCGTTCCCGGGTGACGTGTTCTATCTTCACAGCCGCCTGCTTGAGCGCGCGGCGCGGGTCAACGAGGAATACGTCGAGCAGTTCACCGAGGGCAAGGTCAAGGGCAAGACCGGTTCGCTGACCGCGCTGCCGATCATCGAGACCCAGGCTGGTGACGTGTCCGCGTTCGTGCCGACCAACGTGATCTCGATCACCGACGGCCAGATCTTCCTGGAGACCGACCTGTTCAATGCCGGCATCCGCCCGGCCGTGAACGCCGGCATTTCGGTCTCGCGCGTGGGTGGCGCGGCCCAGACCACGATCATGAAGAAGCTGTCCGGTGGCATCCGTATCGCCCTGGCCCAGTATCGCGAGCTGGCGGCATTCGCCCAGTTCGCCTCCGACCTGGACGAGGCCACGCGCAAGCAGCTTGAGCGCGGCCAGCGGGTCACCGAGCTGATGAAGCAGAAGCAGTACGCGCCGATGAGCACCGCGCAAATGGCGCTGTCGATCTACGCCGTCAACGAGGGCTATCTGGATGATGTCGTGCTGGACAAGATCCAGGCGTTCGAGGCCGGCCTGCACGCGCACTTCAGCCATGTCCAGGGCGAGCTGGAAAAGCGCATCGTCGATACCGGCGCCTGGGACAAGGACATCGAGGCGACCTTCAAGGCCGTGATCGAGGATTTCAAGAAGACCGGTAGCTGGTAAGCCAGCGGCGGCAGCCCGGCGGGCCCGAAAGACCTGACGCGCTGCCGCCAGCAACCGGCCCGATTGGTGGCCGGGAATGAAGCAACGACACGCCCGGGATGAGCGCACGACGAAGTCAGCGCGGTTCCGGTGGCAAGTCTCCAGTCCGAGAGAAGTGACATGGCAGGTGGCAGGGAAATCAAGACCAAGATCAAGAGCGTGCAGAACACCCGCAAGGTGACGCGCGCTCTGGAGATGGTCTCGGCCTCGAAAATCCGCAAGGCGCAGGAGCGGATGAAGTCTTCGCGTCCGTACGCGCGCCTGATCCGGCAACTGATCGGCCATATCCGCGAGGCCAACACCGACTACAGCCATCCGTTCCTGACCGCCCGGCAGGAAGTCCGTCGGGTCGGCTACATCATTGTTTCCAGTGATCGCGGCCTGGCCGGCGGCCTGAACTCGCAGCTTTTCCGGCGCGTCGTCGCCGACATGCGCCAGTGGCAGGCGCAGGGCGTGGAGATCGACCTGGTCACCATCGGCCAGAAGTCCACGGCTTTCTTCCGCCGGCTCAAGGTCAACCTGCTCGGCTCGGTCACGCACCTGGGTGAGCGCCCGCAACTGGAACAGTTGATCGGCATCATGACCACGATGCTGGACGGCTACGGCGAAGAGCGCCTGGACCGGGTGATGCTCTGCTACAACGATTTCATCAACACCATGGTGCAGAAGCCGACCCTGGATCAGTTGCTGCCGTTGCCGGAAGTCCAGGCCCTGACCAGCACCAGCCACGAGTGGGACTACCTGTACGAGCCCGATGCCGAAACCGTGCTCGGCCAGGTGTTGACCCGCTACGTGGAATCGCTGGTCTACCAGGCGGTTCTGGAGAACCTGGCCTCCGAGCACGCCGCGCGCATGGTCGCGATGAAGTCGGCTTCGGACAATGCCAACAAGCTGATCGATGAACTCAACCTGCGCTACAACAAGGCGCGCCAGGCGGCGATCACCCAGGAAATTTCGGAAATCGTCGGCGGCGCGGCTGCGGTCTGAGGCCGGCGCTGGCAAGCGCTACTGGATCGCGTCAGGCCACTGGCCCGGTGCCGACATCAGCGCACAGGCAGGCTTGACGGGATCTCAGGCAACACGCGCGCCCGATGGTTGATTCCCCTTAATTATTGTCAAAACATTCGGTTCAATGGAGTAGCTCATGAGTCAGGGCAAGGTCGTACAAATCATCGGCGCGGTCGTCGACGTCGAGTTCCCGCACGACAGCGTGCCGAAGATCTACGACGCACTGAAGATCGATGGCACCCAGATCACCCTGGAAGTCCAGCAGCAGTTGGGTGACGGCGTGGTCCGCACCATCGCGCTGGGTTCCACCGACGGGCTCAAGCGCGGCCTTGAGGCGCGCAACACCGGCAAGGCCATTTCGGTGCCGGTCGGCAGTGCCACTCTGGGCCGGATCATGGACGTGCTCGGCAACCCGATCGATGAGGTCGGCCCGATCGGCGCCAAGGAACACTGGGAGATCCATCGCTCGGCGCCGGCGTATTCCGAGCAGGTCGGTGGCAGTGACCTGCTCGAAACCGGCATCAAGGTCATCGACCTGATGTGTCCGTTCGCCAAGGGCGGCAAGGTCGGCCTGTTTGGCGGCGCCGGCGTCGGCAAGACCGTCAACATGCTGGAGCTGATCAACAACATCGCCACCCAGCACGCCGGCCTGTCGGTGTTCGCCGGTGTCGGTGAGCGCACCCGTGAGGGCAACGACTTCTATCACGAGATGATCGAAGCCGGCGTGGTCAACCTGGAAGACAAGAGCCAGTCCAAGGTGGCGATGGTCTACGGCCAGATGAACGAGCCGCCGGGCAACCGCCTGCGCGTGGCCCTGACCGGCCTGACCATGGCCGAATACTTCCGCGACGAGAAGGACGAGACCGGCAAGGGCCGCGACGTGCTGTTCTTCGTCGACAACATCTACCGCTACACCCTGGCCGGTACCGAAGTCTCGGCGCTGCTGGGCCGGATGCCGTCGGCGGTGGGCTACCAGCCGACCCTGGCCGAGGAAATGGGCGTGCTGCAAGAGCGCATCACCTCCACCAGCACCGGCTCGATCACCTCGATCCAGGCCGTCTACGTGCCTGCCGACGACCTCACCGACCCGTCGCCGGCGACCACCTTTGCCCACCTTGACGCCACCGTGGTGCTGAGCCGCAACATCGCCGCCCTGGGTATTTACCCGGCGGTCGACCCGCTGGACTCGACCAGCCGCCAGCTCGACCCGAACGTGATCGGAAACGAACACTACGACACCGCGCGCCGGGTCCAGGCGACCTTGCAGAAGTACAAGGAGCTCAAGGACATCATCGCCATCCTGGGCATGGACGAGCTCAGCGAGGAAGACAAGCAGGCGGTGTCGCGCGCACGCAAGATCGAGCGCTTCTTCAGCCAGCCGTTCCATGTCGCCGAGGTGTTCACCGGCTCGCCGGGCAAGTACGTGTCGCTCAAGGACACCATCCGCGGCTTCAAGGCGATCATCGATGGCGAGTACGACCACCTGCCCGAGCAGGCCTTCTACATGGTCGGCGCCATCGAGGAAGCGGTCGAGAAGGCCAAGAAGATGGGCATCAACGTCTGATCCGATGCCACCCGACCAGGCACCGGTGTCTTTTGACATCGGTGCCGTCGACACCAGCGGCCGCCGGCAGCCCCGGCTTCCAGCGTTGCCGCTGCCCAGGATGACCCGAGGATTTCCATGAGCACCATCCGTTGCGACATCGTCAGCGCCGAAGACGAAATCTTCCACGGCAATGTCACCCTGGTGGTGGCCACCGGCGAGATGGGCGAGCTGGGCATTGCGCCCCGGCACGCACCGCTGATCACACGGCTCAAGCCGGGCTATGTCCGGGTGACGCTGGAGAACGGCGACAGCCAGGAGTTCTACGTCTCCGGCGGGATCCTGGAAGTACAGCCGCAGGTGGTCTCGGTATTGGCCGATACCGCCATGCGTGCCAAGGATCTGGACGAGGCCGCGGCCAAGGCGGCCAAGGACGAAGCCGAGCGGGCACTGGCCAACCGCGCGCCGGACATGGACCTGGCCGAAGCCCAGGCCAAGCTGGCCGAAGCCGTGGCCCAGTTGCAGGCGCTGGAGCGCTTGCGCAAGACGCTCAAGCACTGATCGGCCACGGATCGACCACCAATCGGCGCCGGGCTTGCCCCGGCCTGGCGGCCGGTGGCGGGCCGCATGCGTACTGGCAAGACACCCGTCGGACGGCTGCAGCGCACCCGGCGTCATGGCTTTCGGCGCCGGCCACCCCGGCGCCGGCCTCGTAGCAGTGTGTGGCAACGGTTGATCGACGCGGCTGCCAGCCCGATCAGGGCTAGAATGGCCGCCGATTTGTCCTGATCGAGCCCGCCATGACTCCAGCCCCCGCCCAGGCCGCTGCCCTGCACGTCATCATCCTCGCCGCCGGTGAAGGCAAGCGCATGCGCTCGGCCCAGGCCAAGGTATTGCAGCCGATTGCCGGCCGGCCGATGCTGGCCTGGGTGATCGAGGCCGCCCGCTCGCTGTCGCCGGCCGCCATCCATATCGTCCACGGCCATGGCGGCGACAAGGTGCGCGCCGCTTTTTCCGATCAGGTCGACCTTGTTTGGGCCGAGCAGGCGCAGCGACTGGGCACCGGCCATGCGGTGGTGCAGGCGATGGCGCAGGTTCCCGACACTGCGAACGTGTTGGTGTTGTATGGCGATGTGCCGCTGCTGACCGTGGCGACATTGGCCAGCCTGGCCCGGGCCGCGCAGTCCGGCCTGGCGGTGCTGGTCGATACGCTGGCCGATCCGCGCGGCTACGGCCGGGTCCGGATCGGGGCCGACGGCCGGGTCGCCGCCGTCATAGAGGAGCGTGACGCCAATGACCAGGAGCGGGCGATCAACCTGGTCAATACCGGCGTGTTGATGGCACCAGCCGCCGAGCTGCGGCGCTGGCTGGCGGCGCTGGGCAACGACAATGCCCAGGGCGAGTACTACCTGACCGATATCTTCGCCATGGCCGCCGCTGAGGACAGCGGCGCCCTGGCCAGCCATTGCCTGGAACCGCTGGAAGCCGAGGGCGCCAATGATCCCTGGCAACTGGCCCAGCTCGAGCGCCGCTTCCAACTGCGCCAGGCACGCGCGCTGTGCCAGGCCGGGGTCCGGCTGGCCGATCCGTCACGCCTGGATGTGCGCGGCCGGGTACGGGCCGGTTGCGATGTCCAGATCGATGTCGATGTCGTGCTGGAGGGCGTGGTCGAGCTTGGCGATGGTGTCCGTATCGGCCCGTTTTGCCGCCTGCGCGATGTCCGTCTGGCCGCCGGCACCCGGGTCAACGCCCATTGCGATCTGGACGGCGCGGTGACCGAAGGGGCCGCCGTGATCGGGCCGTTCGCGCGCCTGCGCCCGGGCACCGTGCTGGCCGACGGCGTGCACGTGGGCAATTTCGTCGAGACCAAGAATGCGCGGCTGGCGACGGGAGCCAAGGCCAACCACCTCAGCTATCTGGGCGATGCCGTACTCGGCGAGCGCGTCAACATTGGTGCCGGCACCATCACCTGCAATTACGACGGCGCCAGCAAATCGGTGACGCGGATCGACGAAGGCGCCTTCATCGGCTCCAACAGCGCCCTGGTGGCGCCGGTGCATATTGGTGCTGGAGCCACAATCGGTGCCGGTTCAGTGATCACCAAGCCGGCGCCGGAGGGTGAATTGACCGTGGCCCGGGCGCGCCAGACCACGGTGCCGGGCTACACCCGACCGATGAAAAAAGACAACACAAGCTGAGCCGTGCCGACGTCCGGCAGACGGCTCAACCCGGATAGGCCCGGATAGCCCGGCCCGGCTCAACCGTTGCCGTTGTCTTCGTCGGCCGACTGCACCGCGGCCGGGCGCTCAACCACGCCGCAGGACAGGCGCGCACCGGCATTGCCGACCGGCTGCGAGGTGTAGTCGTCGGCGTCGGCATGGACGATCAGCGCCGTGCCGACCACGTCGTATTTGCCGCCATCGCCCAGGGTCAGCAGGTCGACATACATGTCGACCTCGGCCCGGCCACTGCCATCGGTCTTGAGATTGCGCATGGCGCCGGCATGGCGCTGCCGGGTATCGGGATGGCCATGGGCATGGCCGTCGGGATTGAAATGATCGCCGGCGCTGCTCGCGTCCGGGGCGCTGCAATCGCCGTGCTCATGGAAATGGAAGCCGTGCTCGCTGTTGGCATCCAGGCCGGTCACGGTGCCGGTGACGCGCAGGCCGCGATTGTCCGGCGACAGGGTGATGGTACCGGCGGCACGGTTGCCCTGGGTGGCCTCCAGGGTCACCGCCAGGCGGTTGATCTGCGCCGAGGAACTGGTCAGGGAATCGGTGCTCTGGGCCAGGGCGGCCGGTGCCAGGAAAGTGGCGGCCAGGGCCAGGCTGGCAAGGCTGGGAATGACGGTCATGACGCTGTGCTCCTTGAAGAACGGATGGGTGCGTGGGATGGGCGGATCGGTGATCGACATGATAAGGCGGTTGTCGGTCGAAGCGATGCGCATCAACGGCGGTTGCCGGGCAGGGTGCAGGCCTTGCGCATTCGGGGCCGTAGCCAGACTTTGTTGACTTGCCTGATCGCACCGGGCAACCGCGCCACCCTGACACCGGCAGCCATGCCCGATCGCCCGGGCACCTGCGGGGTGCAGCCTGTCAGCCGCCATGTGCAGATGCGGTCAATGGAACAGGTCGTGGACGCCGTCGACAATCAGGCCCGAATCCAGGGCCACCATAAACACGTCATTGTCCACGCGCACCCAATGGTGGCCGGGCGGCGGTGCCAGCAGGCCGTAGGCGTGGTGGTCCAGGCGGTAGGCGAGGCCGTACCAGTCGCGTGGCAGGTGCTGGCCACGGCTCCAGTGGTATGGGTAGTAACCCGGCGGCGGCGCATACAGGCCGGGCGACTGGAACCGGCGCCGGGCCTGCTCTTCGTTGTTGCCGTCAGGCCGGTGGCGCATGCGGAAACCGTGGTCCTGGGGCTGGGTCGACCGGTAGCGCCGGTGATCCCAGTAGCCGTACTGGTCCGGGTGCCGGGAGTAGCGCTGGCTGCGATACGGATGCGGCTGGGCGCCGGGGTCATAGCCGTGGCCCAGGTGCTGGCGTTCATGCCGGGTCGGTACCTGCGGCTCGCCAGCCTGCGCCTGGGCATCAACGGCGGCACTGGCGCCGAAAAGGGCCAGGGCCAGGGTGAAGTGGATGAGGGTGTTCATGGCGTTTCTCCGTTGCTGTTGCCACGGTAGCAGCAAGCGCCCGTCCGATCGCTGCCGTGGCTTGTGCAGGGGCAAGCTGAGACGTTGGCCTGAACGGACAGGGGCGGCAATTGATCAAGCCGCCCGGTCCGTCAACGATCCCAGCCGGGCTGGCACTGCCGCCCACCTGGTGGCTCACACCTCGATCGGGTTGGGCTTGTCCGGATCGATGTTGAACTGCTTGATCGCCCGAGCGACATCGGCGGCGGTCAGCGTGCCCTCCTCGGCCAGTGCTGCCACCGCGGCATGGGCGATGTGGTGGCGGTCGACCTCGAAGAAGCGGCGCAGGCTCTGGCGGGTGTCGCTGCGTCCGAAGCCGTCGGTGCCCAGCACCGTGTAGTCGCCCGGAACCCAGGCGCGGATCTGGTCGGCGACCTGGTAGACGTAGTCGGTGGCGGCAATGACCGGTCCGGCACGGTCGGCCAGACACTGGCTGACATGCGCCTGACGGGGCTTTTTCGCCTGCGGGTTGAGCCGGTTCCAGCGGTCGCTGTCGATGCCATCGCGGCGCAATTCCGAGAAGCTGGGGCAGGACCAGATATCGGCCTTGATGCCGAACTCCTGGTCGAGCAGTTCCGCCGCGGCGATGACCTCACGCAGGATCGTGCCAGAACCCATCAGTTGCACGCGCACCTCGTTCTTCTTCGCCTTGCCGCCATCGCGCAACAGGTACATGCCCTTGATGATGCCCTCGGCGGCGCCTTCGGGCATTTCCGGGTGGGCATAGTTCTCGTTCATCAGGGTGATGTACCAGTAGGCGTCCTCCTGCTCGGTCATCATCCGGCGCAGGCCGTCCTGCATGATCACCGCCACTTCATAGCCGAAGCAGGGGTCATAGGCGCGGCAGTTGGGGATGTTGCCGGCCAGCAGATGGGAATGGCCGTCCTGGTGCTGCAGGCCTTCGCCATTGAGCGTGGTGCGGCCAGCCGTGGCCCCGAGCAGGAAGCCGCGGGCGCGCATGTCGCCGGCCGCCCAGGCCAGGTCACCCACGCGCTGCATGCCGAACATCGAGTAGAAGATGAAGAACGGCATCATCGGCAGGTTGTTGGTGCTGTAGCTGGTCGCCGCGGCGATCCAACTGGAGAACGCGCCGGCCTCGGTGATGCCTTCCTGCAGCACCTGGCCGGCGTGGTCCTCGCGGTAGTACATGAGCTGGTCGGCGTCGACCGGCTTGTACTTCTGGCCGCCGGGGGCATAGATGCCCAACTGCCGGAACAGGCCTTCCATGCCGAAGGTGCGCGCTTCGTCGGCGACGATCGGCACGCAGCGTTCACCGATCTGCTTGTCGCGCAGGGTGATGTTGAGCGCCTGCACGAAGGCCATGGTGGTGGAGATTTCGCGCTCGCCGGTGGCCTTGAGCAGGCGCTCGTAGGTTTCCAGCGGCGGCACCTGGAAGCTGTCATCGGCCTTGGGCCGGCGCTGCGGCAAGGAGCCGCCCAATTCGGCGCGACGCTCCAGCAGGTACTTGATCTCGGCCGAATCCTCGCCCGGGTGGTAATACGGAACCTCGGCGATCTGGTCGTCGGGGATGGCGATGTTGAAGCGGTCGCGGAAGGCCCGGATGGCCTCGTCGTCCATCTTCTTGGTCTGATGGGTCGGGTTCAGTGATTCGCCGGCCTTGCCCATGCCGTAACCCTTCACCGTCTTGGCCAGGATCACCGTCGGCATGCCCTGGGTGTTCACCGCCTGGTGGTAGGCGGCATAGACCTTGTGCGGATCATGGCCGCCGCGGTTCAGGCGCCAGATGTCCTCGTCGGACAGCGAGGCGACCAGCTCCCGGGTTTCCGGGTACTTGCCGAAGAAATTCTCGCGGGTATAGGCGCCGCCGAAGGCCTTGCAGTTCTGGTACTCGCCGTCAACGGTCTCCATCATCAACTTGCGCAACAGACCGGTATGGTCGCGCGCCAGCAGCGGATCCCAGTAGCTGCCCCAGATCACCTTGAGCACGTTCCAGCCGGCACCGCGGAAGGCGCCCTCCAGTTCCTGGATGATCTTGCCGTTGCCGCGCACCGGACCGTCCAGACGCTGCAGGTTGCAGTTGATCACGAACACCAGGTTGTCCAGCCGCTCGCGGCCGGCCAGGGTGATGGCTCCCAGCGATTCGGGCTCGTCGGTTTCGCCGTCGCCCAGGAAGCACCAGATCTTGCGGTTGGACTTGGGAATCAGGCCACGCGCTTCCAGGTACTTGCAGAAGCGTGCCTGGTAGATCGCCATGATCGGGCCCAGGCCCATGGATACGGTCGGGGTCTGCCAGAACTCGGGCATCAACCAGGGGTGCGGATAGGAGCTCAGGCCGCCATCGACTTCCATGCGCAGGCGGTCCAGCTCGTCTTCGCTGATCCGGCCTTCCAGGAATGCGCGCGCGTAGATGCCGGGGCTGGAATGGCCCTGGATATAGAGCAGGTCGCCGGGATGGCCGTCATGCGGCGCGCGCCAGAAATGGTTGAAGCCGACGTCGTACAGCGTCGCTGCCGAAGCGAAACTGGCGATGTGGCCGCCCAGTTCGCCGGGCCGGCGGTTGGCGCGCACCACGCTGGCCAGGGCGTTCCAGCGGATCAGCGAACGGATCCGCCATTCCATCGCCTGGTCGCCGGGAATGCGCTGCTCGTGGCTGGACGGGATGGTATTGAAGTAGCCGGTGGTCAGGCGGAAGGGCAGGTGGCCGCCCGCCTGGCGGGTGGCTTCGATCATGCGCTCGAGCAGGAAATGCGCCCGTTCCGGACCATTGTGGTCGAGCACGGCCTGGATCGAATCCAGCCACTCTCGGGTTTCGATCGCATCATTATCCTGGTGCAGCGGGTCCGGGGCTTGGCTCATGACGGTCCTCATAGGCAATGGCGCGCACGGCTGTGATCGCCGGCGTCCAACGGGATTGACGCTCAAGTTTACCCGGTATTGCCGGTGTCCAGCCTGAGCTTCGGGGCGGTGCGGTAGCGGTCAGGATGCGGCAGCGGCGCGGGCCTGGGCGCCGTCGGAGCTCGGCTTGCGCGCGCTGATTCAGGTACTTGGGCCCACCCGGTTAGCGGCTGGCAGGGTTACGGGTCGCAGACAAAGCGGATTCGGGCAGCGCCCGTTCCCGCTTTGGCACGGTGTGGGTCAGCGCCGGCGCAGCAGCCAGCCGATCAGGGCACTGGTGCCGGCGACGATGGCGGCGATCAGCACCAAGCGGATGCCCAAGCTACCCAGTTGGGCCGGGGTCAGCACATCCATCACGGTCAGAATCGCCAGCACGCCGAGGACCAGCAGCAAGGTGGCGGCGATGGATTTGATCATGGTCGACATGCAAGGCCCCGGCTCTGGTTGCCGGGGCGACGATAGGACCTTGCCCGGCGCCGTTCAAGCGCTGCCGGCCGTCGTTGCTGCATCCGCGACCCGCCTGCCACGCCCGCGCCGGTTGCGGGTGCGCGCCATGACAGGCAAAGGAAAGGTTCAGTTGCCGATCGAACGTACCGGCAGGGCGATGCGTTCACCCGGTTCCTCGGCCACCCGGGCGCTGAGGATCTGGCCGCTGACCTCGTACTGGATGTCCCAGGCCCAGGTTTCCTCGACCGGGTTGGTGACCGTCTCGCACACGGTCTCGGTGATCGTCTCGGTCTGCTGGCTGCGGTCCTGCTGGTGTTCCTGGATGCGGCGGCCGGCAACGGCACCGCCGATGGCGCCAGCGACGGTGGCCAGGTCACGGCCACGGCCACTGCCGACCTGGCTGCCGGCGACCCCGCCGGCGACGCCACCAATGACGGCACCGGCGATGCGGTTCTCATCGCGCGGTGGCCGGGTGTAGCTGCGCTGGCCGTCCTCACAGACCTCGTAGCTGTGGTCCACGGTGCGCGTGACCGGCGTGACCGAGACCACGCGCGCATCGCGGGCGCCGGTATTGGCCGCCCCGGCCGGACGTGCCGGTGGCGGGGCGGCCGGTGCCGAAGGTGTCGGAGCCGGTGCCGCCGGGCTGCTGCCGGTGGTCGTGGCCGCGCCCGGTGTCGTCTGGTCGGTGCCGGTGACTTCCCCCGGTTGTGCGGTGCCGTCAGCCGGCTCCAGGCCGGCACCGGCAACCGCGTCCACGGCGGGACCGGGCGCCGGATCCTCGGCCACCGACGGCGGCGGCGATGAACCGCCACCGCAGGCGGCCAGGGCCAATACCAGCAGCGGAACACTCAGCAATGTCAGCGATCGGGCGCGGTTGCGGGCGTGAATCATCACGGATCTCCAGTCAAGGTTCTGACTGCGGACTATGGCTGTGTCTGGCTGAATATTTCGTCGACGGAAGCGCTGGTGATGGGGTGGTAGCCGGGCCGTGCGCGCTGGTAGATCGACCGGCCCCAGCGGCGGTCGGACTCGCGCTCGGCCAGCGCCCGGTACAGCGGCACGACGAACTTGCGCCGGCCCACTTCCACCAGGAACTGTTCCAGGCCCGGGCGGATCGCGGGGTAGCCGTTGTTGATGCCGATCAGGTACCAGGCGAAGGCGATCTCGCTGTTGCCGGTCTGGGTCAGTCCGAAGGCCTGGTCCAACGCCTGCAGTTGTTCCTGTTCCAGGGCGGCCGGCAAACCGTTGAGGAAATACAGCCACTCGTGGGTGTTCCAGTCCGCGCCCGGCAGCTCGCTGGCGGCCTGTTCACCGGCCAGGAAGGCTTCGCGCTGGCCATCGACGCGGGCGAAGGCGGCCGATTCGTACACCGGTGCGAACTCGGGAATGCCCGGTTCGTTCAGCCAGGTATCAATCTGGGCGGCGGTCACGGCCTCGCCATGCCGGCTGAGCAGATGCTCGTCCAGCCAGGCGCGGAAGGTGTCGTTGTCGATGCTGCGGAAGGCGAAGTGATCGAAGTACTCGCGCAGGAAGGTATCCAGCGGCTCGCGGCCGACGCGCTGTTCCAAAAAGCGTAGGAACCAGGCGCCCTTGGTGTAGGAGGTGGTGGTGTAGATGGCATCGGGATCCAGGCCGGTCAGATCCTGGACCAGGCGCTGCAGGCTCGGCTCAACCGGCAGTTGCTCGTAATCACGGGCCAGGCCACGGGCATCGAGCACGAATTCCATGTCGGCGCGCTCGGCGCCGAACAGCGCTTGGATGATGCGGTTCTCGACATAGCTGGTGAAGCCCTCATTGAGCCAGAAGCTGTTCCAGGTGTCGTTGGTGACCAGGTTGCCGGACCAGGAGTGCGCCAGTTCGTGGGCGATCAGTTGCACCAGGCTGCGGTCACCGGCAATCACGGTCGGGGTGATGAACGACAGGCGCGGGTTTTCCATGCCGCCATAGGGGAATGACGGCGGCAGGATCAGCAGGTCGTAACGGCCCCAGCGATACTCGCCGTACAGCGCCTCGGCGGCGGCGATCATGCGCTCGGTGTCGGCGAACTCGTACACGGCCTCGTCCAGGCGTTCGGGCTCGGCGAAGACACCGGCGCGTTCGCTGATCGGCTTGAACTCCAGGCGGCCGATGGCGATCGCCATCAGATAGGACGGGATCGGCTGTTCCATGGTGAAGCGATAGCGGCCATCGGCGCTGGCTTCGAACGGGTTCTCCGCGCTCATCAGCACCAGCAGGCCGGCCGGCGCCTGGATGTCGGCGCTGTAGGTGTAGCGCACCGCCGGCGTGTCTTGCAGCGGTACCCAGGAACGGGCGTGGATGGCCTGCGACTGGGAGAACATGAACGGCTCGCGCTTGCCCAGCGTCTGCTCGGCGCCCAGCCATTGCAGGCCCGAAGCGGTCGGCGCGGTGCGGTAGTGGATGCGCACGGCATCGGGCTGGCGACGACCGGTATCGATGCTCAGACGGCTGCCCAGAATCGGGTCCGCTTCGGCGAGCGCGTAATCGGCCGGGCGCCAGCGCTGGCCGCGGCGCAGTTCGACGCGTTCGATGCTCAGGTCACGGCTGTCCAGCACCAGCTCGCGGGCGCTGCGCTGGTGCCAGTCCAGCGCCAGCTCAACACTGCCGGCCAGGGTCTGGCTGGCAAAGTCGGCATCCAGATCCAGGTGCATGGCCTTGATCGTGACCTGGTCCGGTTGCGCATACGAATGCGGGTCGGCGCTGTTGCCGGCCAGGGCGATGGTGGGCGCGGCCAGGAGCAGGATGAACAGATGCAGCAGGGCGGAAACGGAGCGCATGGGCTTGGACCTCGTCGGCGAATGTCGACCGGCAAGCATAGCGGCAGGGGAATTTCCACGCGGCGGCAGACACCGTCGTTCGATGTCGGTCAGGCATTGGCTTGGCCGGGTTTGGATCCGGCCGGCGCAGGCTAGAAGCGCCAGCCGTAATGAATGGCGACGATGCCGGCCAGCAGGTTGCGGTAGCCGACCTGTTCCAGGCCGGCATCGGACATCATCGCGGCCAGGGAGTCCTGGTCGGGATGCTTGCGGATCGATTCGGCCAGGTAGCGGTAGCTGTCGGCATCATTGGCCACGGTTCGGCCCAGCCAGGGCAACACGCTGAACGAGTACAGGTCGTAGGCCGGTTTCAGTGGCGCCGCCTGCACTTGCGAGAACTCCAGCACCATGGCCTTGCCGCCCGGGCGCAGCACCCGCCGCATCTCGGCCAGGGCCGCGGCCTTGTCGGTGACATTGCGCAGGCCAAAGGCAATCGTCACGGCATCGAAGCTGGCGTCGGGGAACGGCAGCGCCTGCGCGTTCAGTTGCGTATGACGGATGTTGCCGCTGATGCCGCGGTCGAGCAGCCGGTCGCGGCCGACGGCGAGCATTTGCGCATTGATGTCGCCCAATACCACCAGGCCACGGTCGCCGACCCGGCGGCTGAGCAGGGCGGCGATATCGCCGGTGCCGCCGGCCAGGTCGAGCACCTGCTGCCCGGGCCGGACGCCGCTGCTGGCGACGAAATGCCGCTTCCAGAGCCGGTGCATGCCCAGCGACATCAGGTCGTTCATGCGGTCGTAGCTGGTCGCCACCGATGAAAACACCTCGCCGACCAGGCGCTGCTTGTCGGCCGTGGGTACATCGCGGAAACCGAAGTGGGTGGTAGTGCGCTCGCCGTTGTCCATGGCGGCGATTATGACATTGCCGCGACCTTGGTCGGCGCCGGTCCAGCCGCTGGTGCGCGACGGCCCAGCAACGACATGCGTGCGGTCAGGGCCGGGTCGCCAGATGCTGGCGCAGATGTTCCAGCCGGGCGACCAGGGGCGTGGCTTGCGCGTCCGGCAGGCCGTCCAGCTCCAGCAGGGTCTGCCGGGCCCGGTCGGGGTGGTGCTGCAGCAGGTCAAGGTGGGCACCCAGGATCCGGGCCGACAGATAGGTCCGGTTCCAGGTCAGCACGCGGGTCAGCTCCACTTCGGCGGCTTCGACTTCGCCCTGGTCGATCAGCAGGCCGGCCAGGCGGGTTTCCAGCTCGGCGCGCAGGTGCGGTTCATCCAGGCGTGCCAGGTGTTTCAGCGCCTGGCGCAGGTGCCTGATCGCCTGGTCGAAGTCCTGTTGCCGTTCGGCCTGCTCGGCATCCAGTGCCGCCACCCGGGCGGCCAGCAGGGCGTCGTCGCCATCACGCCACTGCGCCAGTTGTCCGGCCAGTTCCGGATCCAGCGGTGTCGATGACTCGGCCAGGCTGGCGCGCGCCTGCACCATGGCCAGCCGTTGCCGCTGGCGCAATTTGCCCGAGTCCGCAGGCACCTGGGCCAACACGGCAAGCGCCTGGCTCGGGTCGCCGGTGGCAATCAGGGCGTCGGCGAGCCAGGTGGCGGCGCGGGCCAGTTCATTGCCATGGCCCAGCGCCTGCCAGTTGGCCAGCGCCGAGCGGGCCAACTGCACGGCCTGCTCGCCATTGAGCGCATCCAGGGCCAGGCGGGCGCGGGTCAGTTCGATGCCGGCCTCACCGGCACGGTCGGCATTGGCCTGGGCCAGGGCGGTGGCCTCATCGAGCAATTGCATGGCCACCTCCGGCCGACCGCGCTCGATCTCCAGATCGGCCAGGTGGCTCAGGCTGAGCACCAGCATCGAGCCGATGCCGAGCCGGCGTTGCAGCTCCACAGCACGCGACTGGTGCTGCCAGGCATCGGCGGTCCGGCTGCGCAGCCGTGCCAGGAACGCCAGATTGGTATAGACCGCCGATTCCCCGACCAGGTCCTGGGCCTGGCGGAAGCGCAGCAGGGCGCGGCCATAGAGGTCGTCGGCGGCGTCCAGGTCACCACGGTTCTCGGCCAGGATGCCCAGGTTGCCCAGGGCCGAGCCGGCGCCGTGCTGGTGGTCGATCCGGGTGTAATGCTCGTTGGCCTCCAGGAAATGCTGTTCCGCCGCGTCCATATCACCGGCGCGCCAGGCCATCACGCCGAACTGGGTCAGGGCGTGGGCGGCCAGTTTCGGGTCGGTCCGGGTGGTGTCGTCCACCACCTGGCGGTACAGGGCATGGGCCTGGTCGGTTTCGTTCAGGGCCAGTCGGGCGTTGGCCAGTTCGTAACGCGCCCAGTGCATCTCCGGCACCTGGCTCAAGGCGCTGCCGAGCAGGCTGGCGGCACTGGCGGCATCGCCGGCCAGCAGCGCCTGCAGGCCGCGCGCTGCCGCCTCATTGGCGAAGTCGTCTTCGGACAGCACCGACCCGGGCAGGTCCTCGCGCCAGTTCCGGCCCAGCTCGGCGCCGAGCTGGTGGCCCATGCCGGTGACCATGGCCACCAGGCTGCCATGGCTGGCCGGCAGTTCGGTGCGCCGCAGTTGCCGGTCGATCAGGGTCGCATCCAGTTGCCACTGGTCATCGCGGAGGACCAGGCCGGCGCGCAGCAGGTAGTCCACGCCCAGGGCCTGGTTGAGGGCGGTCAGCACCACGCCGTCGTCGGCATCGGGCGCGATGCCCTGGGCGCTGAGCAGTCGCGTGGCGCGGTCGCTGGCAATCACGGTCATGCCCTGCTGGCCATTCAGGGCGCGGGCGAGCAGGGCACTGGCATCGATATCGCGCGCGGTCTCGCCCGGCCCGCTGTCGGCGATACTGGCGGAGGCATTCGACAGCAGGGCGATGATGGCTGGCTCGATACTGGCCGGGCTGTCGGGGCGCAGCAGCCAGGACAGGGCAACGACCGCCAGCGCCAGGACGGCCGTGGCAGCGAGAAGGCTGCTCCTGCGCCGCCGGCCAGCGGCGGCTGCCGTTGCCAACGTCTGGTCATCGGCGCGGTTTTCAGCGCCCGGCGGGTCGGCCGGTGCATTCTGGTCTACGGCTGTTGCCAGTGCGCGGACCTCGGCGACAAAGCGGTAGCCGTAGCCGTGAATGGTGGCGATTACCGACTGCTGCTGGCCACTGTCACCGACGGCGCGACGAGCTTTCATGATTGCCTGCGAGAATACCGCGTCGCTGACCACCAGGCCGGGCCAGATCTGCGCCTGCAGTTCGTCTTTTGACAGTGCTTTGTGGGGATTGCCGGCCATGAAGGCCAGCAGATCAAAAATCCGCGGTTCCAGCGGCACGACTTCATCGGCGCGGCGCAGTTCGCGCCGGTGCAGATCGAGCAGGCAATCGCCGAACTCCAGCGCCACAGACTGATCGTCGGGAATTTCGGCAGGTGGCAGCTGCTGGCCAGCGCGGCGATTCATTGCCCGGCACCGCCCGGCGGCAGGCCGCGGCAGATACGCCGGAAAAGCCTGGAACGCGGGGCGAACAAGGAAATCATCATGATTTCATCAGACTTTAATCATGTATCCGGGCGCGCCCTGCGACATTGTGCAGGCTGAGTTGAAGCGCCAGGCCGCCTGTCGCGCCGACATGCGTACGTCCGGCTGTGCCCCGGTCGCTGCTGGCGACAACAGTAACCAGGACGGGCCGGATTCCGCTGGCGTTGGCTGAATCCATGTCCTATTGCCTCAGGTCCATGACGATGTACTTGGAAAGACTACAAAACTATCCCGGTCAAGTCATCTGCTCGTCGCCGCGGCGCCGGCTTGGGCGGATGCTGGAATCGGGTTTCGACAGTCCGTTTGACCCTTAGCCCCGTAATCGGAGGAGACACCGATGACCTCGACCACCCTGCAAACCCCTCTTTCCAACCGCTTGGCGATCAGCGTGCTGCGGCGGTTTCCCTTGTATCTGTGCTGGCTGCTGTTGCTGCCGACGATGGCCGTCGCTGGCGACCTGTGTAACGGCCTGCCCGTCGCGGTCGTGGGCGATGCAGGCATCCAAGGCTCGGGCCAGTACCTGGAAGTGTGTTCCGGAGGCGACCAGAGCACCTTGATCAACACCGAATTCGAGCAGCCCCTCCGGCTGCGGGTGATGAACGTAGATTCTCGAGGTGGATATTTTATTGGCCTGCGGCCGGAGCCCTCGGCGGCCGGAGCGTCTGCCCTGGTCTACGATCCTTTCGCCGAGGACTGGGTTGAAACGGCCATCGCCATCACCGATGAAGACGGCTTTGTCCAGTTTCGTATGCGGGCCAATGGTGTGCCTGGCAGTTACGGAGTTGAAGCCTGTCTTCAAAACAAGGGATGCACTGATATAACCGTCTCCACCACCCTGACCAACGTCACCGCCGGCCAGCCGCCGCTGCCGCCGTCTCAACCGGTACCGGCGATGGGCATGGCGGGCATGGCCGGGTTGTCGATCCTGTTCCTGTTGCTGGCCAGGCATTGGCTGTCACGGCGTCGGCTGATGCCCTGAGAACCACGGTTTCGCGCCAGCTTCCCGCGCCGCCTTCGGGCGGCGTCTGGCGTCATGCCTGGCCCGTCGATCCCAAGGCGGTGATGTTGCCCAAGTGCTGGTGATCGTTCGCCCCGCCGGACGCCGGCGGGCTCAGGCGTTGGCGATCGCAGCCACCGCGGCGGGCAACTGGTTCGCCGCGGTGACCATGCGCAAGCGTGCATGACCCTCGGCGACGCCGTGGTCGGCCTCGTGCGCCCAGGTGACGTGATAGGGCATGTGGATAGCCCAGCCGCCCAGGGCCAGCACCGGCTCGGCGTCGGAGCGCAGCGAGTTGCCGATCATCACGAAGCCGGCGGCGTCGATGCCGAACTCCGCCAGCAGCTTGCGGTAGGTGGCCGGATCCTTCTCCGAGACGATCTCGATCCGGGGAAACAGGTCGGCCAGCCCGGATTGCTCGATCTTGGCCTCCTGGTGGAACAGATCGCCCTTGGTGATCAGCACCACGGGGAACTCGGCAGCGATATCGGCCACCGCCTGGCGGATGCCGGGCAGCAGTTCCACCGGGTGCGCGAGCGTGTCCCGGCCGATGCCGATGATGCGCTGGATGTCGTCGGCGGCGATAGCGCCGTCGGTGAGCTCGATCGCCGCCTCGATCATCGACAACACCATGCCCTTGGCGCCGTAACCGAATACGCGCAGGTTGCGCCGTTCCACCGTCAGCAGGTGGCCGAGCATGCCGGCATCGCCCAGATCCAGGTAACCGGCCATGATCTGCCGGAAGCGGGCCTCCGCGCTGCGGTAGTAGTCCTCGCTGCGCCACAAGGTGTCATCGCCATCGAAGCCGATCAACTGGATTTTGTCGCTCATGGCATCGGCCTCAGGTCGGCAGGGATACGGTCAGCCGCACCGGGATGTGTCGGTCAGTCCAGCCCGGTCCGTGGCAGCGGCAACAGCGCCAGCCGGGTGCCGGCCAGGCGGTCATGGCCGGCCTGGCGGTCGCGGTCGACCAGGCACCACAGCCAACCGGCACCGGCGGCCAGGGTCGACAGGCTGGCGCAGACATAGCGCCAGGCGGCCCGCGCCAAAGAAAGCCGGGCGCCGTCCGCAGTCTGGACATGCAGCCGCCACGGGCGCATGCCCAAGGTCTGGCCACCGAAGCGCCAGGACAGCGCGAAGTAGGCGCCGCTGGCCAGCCACAACATCAGGTAGAGCAGGGCCACCCGCGGCCAGCCGGTGACCGCCTGGCCGCCATTGATGACCACGGCGATCAGGGTCAGGAATACCCAAAGCCCGATCAGGGCCAGCAGGTCGTAGACAAAGGCCAGCAGGCGACGCCACAGCGGCGGCGCCGGCAGCAGGGGCAGGTCGGAAGGCATCGGCGACTTGGCAAGCAGGCGGCGGGCGCCGACCATAGCAGGATGACCCGCCAGCGCACAGACAGCCTGCCGCCGTTGCCCGATGCCGATCGCGACCTGATCGAGCGCTGGCTGGACCAGCACTGGAGCCACACCGGCGCCAGCGCCAACACGCTGGCCGCCTATCGCGCCGACCTGGAAGGATTCGCGCGCTGGCTGGCAGGGTCGGGCGGCGGCAACTTGGGATTGGCTGACAACGGGATTCCCTTGACCGGCCTGGCCGGCTTCGACCGCGCTGTTCTCTACGCCTATCTGGCCTGGCGGCTGGAAGCCGGCTACAAGGCGCGCAGCAATGCCCGCCTGCTGTCGTGCCTGCGCGGCTTCAGCCAGTGGCGTGTCGACACCGGCCTGGCCGGAAACGATCCGGTGGCGCTGATGCAACCGCCCAAGGCGGGGCGACCGCTGCCCCGGACCCTGGCCGAAGACCAGATCACCGCTTTGCTGGCCGTGCCGGACGTGGCCACGCCGCAGGGCCTGCGCGACCGCGCCATGCTTGAGTTGATGTATGCCACCGGCCTGCGCGTGTCCGAGCTGGTCAACCTGCCGATCGCCGGACTCAACCTGCGCCAGGGCGTGGTCCGGGTCACCGGCAAGGGCAGCCGCGAGCGCCTGGTGCCGGTCGGCGAGGAGGCGTTGCACTGGCTGCGCCGCTATGCCGACCACGGCCGGCCCGCCCTGGCCGCCTCGACAACCCATGGACCAGGGCCGGTCGACCAATTGTTCCTGGCAGCCGACTCCAAGCCACTGACCCGGCAGGGCTTCTGGGCACTGGTCAAGCGCCACGCAGCGACTGCCGGGCTGCCATCGACCTTGTCGCCGCATGGTCTGCGCCACGCCTTCGCCACCCACCTGCTCAATCACGGTGCCGACCTGCGCGCACTGCAATTGCTGCTCGGCCACGCCAGCCTGTCGACCACGCAGATCTATACCCTGGTGGCGCGGGAAGGGCTCAAGCGCCTGCATGCAACGCATCATCCGCGCGGCTGAGGCGGTTTGGAGACCTGCAAGACTCCTTGCCGCAGCGGCCACCGGGGTCGTCGGGCCGCAGCCACCGCACGCTGCCGCGCCGCTGGCCGCAAAGCGCATCCGGCGGTGGTTATCGGCCGCCGCCTTGACGTACCCTTGTCGGCCCGGACCGGCCCGGGCCGGCCGACCCGGACTTGCAGCGCACCGACATCCCAGCCACGGAACCATGGTGGCCAGGCGCTGTCCCAGTGCCGTCCCGCCGCCACCTATTCGCCGCCACATTCGGATACCCCAATGAAAAACGTGTTTGCCTTCGCCGGTTTGCTGGCGGTTTTCACTGTTACCGCTCAAGCCGACGACGCGCGGGTGCGCGAGGCCATCCAGACCCTGGTGCCCAACGCGACCATCGACGCCATCGCCGAGTCGGTGCTGCCCGGCTTCCATGAAGTCAGCCTCGGCGGCCAGATCATCTATGTCAGCAGCGATGGCCGCTACCTGGTCCAGGGCAATGTCTTCGACATCGTCAACCGCGTTGATCTGACCGAGCAGAAGCGCAACGGCAGCCGCCAGGCGGCACTGGCCCAGGTGCCGGCGCCGATGCGGATCATCTTCGAGCCCAGCGAAGTCAAGCACCGGGTCACCGTGTTCACCGACATCGATTGCGGCTATTGCCGCCGTCTGCACCAGGAAATGGCCGATTACAACGCGCATGGCATCGCCATTGAATACCTGTGGTATCCGCGTGCCGGGGTTGGCAGCGAATCGTTCCAGAAGGCGGTCAACGTCTGGTGCGCGCCGGATCGCAACGAGGCCATGACCCAGGCCAAGGCCGGTCGCGACCTGGAGCGGCGCAGTTGCGACAACCCGGTCGCCAGCGATTACCAGCTCGGCCAGCAGTTGGGCATCACCGGCACGCCGGCGCTGATCACCGAGGACGGCGCCTTGCTGCCCGGTTACCTGCCGGCCGACCAATTGCTGGCACGGCTGGATGGCCTGAAGCAGGCTGCCGAGGCGGCCAAGGCCGATTGACCGCGCGGCACACCGCCGCCATCGCTGACTCGATGGAGGCGCCGCCGCCGGTCCCTTGCCCGGGTGCCGGGCCAGCTCTCAGGTTTCATCCGCAGGCCGCTTGCGCCGGGGTCCCGGCAGGCCCGCGGCCGGCTGCTCGGCTATCCTATGGCACCCTGGAATCTTTCCGCCGATGATCGTTCTTGCCGGCGCTGCCGCCCTTTCGCCGTTTCGCCTTGAGCGCCTGAACCAGGATCTGGAGCGGGCCGGCCTGTCGCCGCGCGTGCAGGCGGTGCACTGGCTGTATTTCGTCGATCCGGACCTCGGCGCCGATGCCGATACCGATGCGCTTGAGCGTGTGTGCCGCATCCTGCAGGGCCGCCCGGCCGAGGCCGACACGCCGGAGGCGGTCTACTTCCGGCTGCCGCGCCTGGGCACACTGTCTCCGTGGTCGTCGAAAGCCACCGAGATCCTGCGCGGCTGCGGCCTGCCGGTCGCCCGGGTCGAGCGCGGCCAGCGCCTGCAGCTCAGCCAGCCACCGGCCAGCGCCAGCGAAGCCGCCAGCCTGGCGCGCCTGCTGCATGACCCGATGGTGGAAACCTGGCTGGATCGCCTGCCGGGCCCGGAACCACTGTTTGGCAGCCATCCGGCGCGGCCGCTGATCAATATCCGCCTGGCCGATCTGGAAGCGGCCAACCGCGACCTGGGCCTGGCCCTGAACCAGGACGAGATCGACTATCTGCGCGAGGGCTACGCCACCCTGGGCCGCGATCCCAGCGATGCCGAGCTGATGATGTTCGCCCAGGCCAACTCCGAGCACTGCCGGCACAAGGTGTTCAATGCCACCTGGACCCTGGATGGCGCCGCCCAGGAACGCTCGCTGTTTGCCATGATCCGCAACACCCACGCGGTGACGCCGCAGGGCACGCTCAGCGCTTACAGCGACAATGCCGCGGTGATCGAAGGCCATGCCGGGCAGCGCCTGCGCGTGGATCCGGCCAGCGGTGACTACCTGCGGCAGCCGGAAATGGCTGCGTTCGCGATCAAGGTCGAAACCCACAACCACCCCACCGCCATCGCCCCGCATCCGGGCGCGGCCACTGGCGCCGGTGGCGAGATCCGCGACGAGGGTGCGGTCGGCCGCGGCGGCAAACCCAAGGCCGGCCTCACCGGCTTCACCGTTTCGCATCTGCGTATTCCCGGCCAGCCCGAACCCTGGGAGCAGGACCGCACCCTGCCGGCCGGCTATGCCACCGCGTTCGAGATCATGCGCGATGGCCCGCTGGGCGCGGCCGCGTTCAACAACGAGTTCGGCCGGCCCTGCCTGGCCGGCTATTTCCGCAGCTTCGAGCAGCCGCAGTCGGCGACGCTGGCCTACGGCTACGACAAGCCGATCATGATCGCCGGCGGCCTCGGCGCGGTGCGCCCGATGCACGTGGACAAGCTGCCGGTGAAACCCGGCGATATCGTCATCGTGCTCGGCGGGCCGGCGATGCTGATCGGCCTGGGCGGCGGCGCCGCCTCGTCGAAAGCGGCCGGCGATGATGACGCACTGGATTACGCCTCGGTGCAGCGCGACAACGCCGAAATGCAGCGCCGTTGCCAGGAAGTGATCGACGCCTGCATGGCGCTGGGCCAGGACAGTCCGATCGTCGCCATCCATGACGTCGGCGCCGGCGGCCTGTCCAATGCCGTTCCCGAACTGCTCAATGACGCCGGTGTTGGTGGTCGCATCGAACTGCGCGCGATTCCATCGGCCGATCCCGCGCTCAGCCCGATGGAGCTGTGGTGCAACGAATCCCAGGAGCGCTATGTGCTGGCCGTGGCGCCGGCCGACCTGGAGCGCTTCCAGGCGCTGTGCCAGCGTGAGCGTGCCCTGTTCGCGGTTCTGGGCGAGGCGACTGCCGAGCGGCACCTGACCGTGCTCACCGCCGATGGCAGTGCGGTCATCGACCTGCCGATGCAGGTGCTGTTCGGCAAGCCGCCGCGGATGCATCGCGATGCGGTCCATCAACGCTCACCGCAGGCCGGCCTGGACTTGTCCGGCATCGACCTGGAGCAGGCCCTGCCGCGGGTGCTGTCGCTGCCCACGGTCGGCGACAAGAGCTTTTTGGTGACCATCGGCGACCGCAGCGTCGGCGGCCTGTGCGCGCGCGACCAGATGGTTGGCCCCTGGCAGGTGCCAGTGGCCGACTGCGCCGCCACCCTGGTGGATTTCGATGGCCATGCCGGCGAAGCGATGGCGATGGGCGAACGCACGCCCCTGGCCCTGATCGATGCTGCTGCCAGCGCCCGCATGGCGGTCGGCGAGGCCCTGACCAACCTCATGGCCGCGCCTGTGCACCAGCTCGAAGACATCAAGCTGTCGGCCAACTGGATGGCGGCGGTCGACCACGCCGGCGAGGATGCGGCCCTGTACGAGGCGGTGCGCGCGGTCGGCATGGAGCTGTGTCCGGCCCTGGGCGTGTCGATCCCGGTCGGCAAGGATTCGATGTCGATGCAGGTCCAGCACCGGATCGGCGATGAGCTGCACCAGGTGGTGTCGCCGGTATCGCTGGTGGTGTCGGCCTTTGCCCGCATCGCCGATGCCCGCCAGGTGCTGACTCCATATCTGGATCCGGCGCAGGTCGGTGAGGGCAGCCTGTGGCGCATCGACCTGGCGGCCGGCCGGCGCCGGCTGGGTGCCTCCTGCCTGGCCCAGGCCTGGAACCGCACCGGCGGCGATGCCCCCGATCTGGACGATGCCGGGCGCTTCGGGAACGTATTCGCCTGCTGGCGGGAGGCGCGCGCGCAGGGCCTGATCGGCGCCTGTCATGACATTTCCGACGGCGGCGTGGCGACCACGCTGGCCGAGATCGCCTTCGCCTCGCATTGTGGCCTGGACATCGATTTGCCTGATGGCGCCGAACCGCTGGCCGAGCTGTTTGCCGAAGAGCTGGGTTTGGTGGCATTCGTCGCCGACGACAATCGAGAGGCGTTTCTTGCCTTGCTGGCCGAGCATGGCCTGACCGATCTGGCCAGCGAACTGGCCCGACCAACGGCCGAACCGCTGATCCGCATCCGCCAGGGCGATGTCGAGCTGGCGCGCTGGCACTGGACCGGGCTGATCGCCGCCTGGAGCCGGACCAGCCATGCCATGGCCCGGCGCCGCGACCATCCCGACTGCGCCGACGAGGAGCAAGCCGAGCGCTGCCGCTTTGACGCGCCCGGCCTGGTGCCGGATCTGCACTTTGATCCGCACGACGATGTTGCCGCGCCCTACATCAACACGGGTGTGCGGCCGGCGCTGGCGATCCTGCGCGAGCAGGGCGTCAACGGCCAGATCGAGATGGCCGCGGCCTTCGACCGCGCCGGTTTCCGCGCCGTCGATGTGCACATGAGCGATCTGGCCACCGGCCGCCGGCGCCTGTCCGAATTCGTCGGCCTGGCCGCCTGCGGTGGCTTCTCCTATGGCGATGTCCTGGGCGCCGGCCGCGGCTGGGCGGTGTCGATCCTGGAAAATCCGGCCCTGCGCGAGCAGTTCCAGGCCTTCTTTGCCGATCCGGACACCTTCGCCCTGGGTGTGTGCAACGGCTGCCAGATGTTCTCGCACCTGCGCCAGATCATTCCCGGCACCGACACCTGGCCGGTGTTCGCGCGCAATCGCTCCGAGCAATACGAGGCGCGGCTGAGCCTGGTGCAGGTGGAGCGCTCGCCATCGCTGTTGCTGGCCGGCATGGCCGGCAGCCGCCTGCCGGTGGTCGTCGCCCACGGCGAGGGCCGGGCCGATTTTGCCGGCGCCGGCGCCGATGTCGATCCGCGGCAGGCCGATGTGGCGTTGCGCTACATCACCGGTGACGGCGACATCGCCCAGGCCTATCCGGCCAATCCCAATGGTTCGCCGCAGGGCATCGCCGGGCTGTGCAGCGGCGATGGCCGGGTCACCATCCTGATGCCGCATCCCGAGCGTGTGTTCCGCAGCGTGCAGATGAGCTGGGCGCCGCGTGACTGGGGCGAAGAATCGCCGTGGCTGCGCCTGTTCCGCAACGCGCGCACGGCCGTTGGCTGAGTGATGAAGCTGTCTGCGCTCAAGCGGCTGTTCCTGGCGGCTCTGCTGTGGTTGCCGGCGATGTTCTTCGTCTGGGTGTACTGGTCCAGTGTCTTCGCCCTGCCGGCCACGCGCACCGCGCAGGCGGTCCTGGTGAATCACTACGACAGCCTGTTTGTCGATGTTTTCCGGGGCTTCCCGCGCGACCTGATCGATCCTTCGGCGATGCCGGTGCAGCCGGGCACGCCGACCGAGGGCAGCCACGCCCGCGATGACCACCTGCTGTTGCTGCGCTTCAATCCCGCGGCGATGCCGCCTGCGATGCGGGCGCAACAACAGGCCACCGGCGAAGAACCGCTGCCGATGGTCAACTCGATGATCTACGGCTACGGCCTGGCGCTGATCTGGGGCCTGATCATGGCCACGCCGTTGTCGGCGCGTCGGCGCTGGCTGCAGATCGGCGCCGGCTGGCTGGCGATTGCCGTGGTCCAGGCCTTCGGTCTGGTCACCAGCGCCCTGGTGCAGGCGATGCGCCATCTCGGTCCGGAATCACTGCGCGCGGCCGGCGTCCAGCCCGACCTGCTGGCGGCGGCATACCAGTTCGGCTACCTGATCCTGCCGGCGGTAGTGCCGGTGGTACTGTGGATGGTCATGAACCGGGCTTTCATCCTCAGTTTGACCCAGCCGGTCCCGGCCGCCGCGGCAGCAGTCCCGGAGCTTGCGCAGGAACCTGCCGCGCAAACACCGGTCGAAACAACTTGCCCGGCAGCAAGCCCCACCCCGCCTGCCCAGGACCGCTCCGGTCCCGGGCGCGGACCCGACCACGGAACCTGAATCATGGCAGCGGCATCGCCCGAATCCATCGTCACGCCCTCGGCCGACAACCCCGCTGGCGACAACAACGAGGTGCGCATCTGCACGGCCCTGGTCGAACAAGGCCGGCTGAAGGAAACCGACCTCAACCGTGCCCGGCGCCTGCACGAGGAATCCGGCGGCAGCCTGGTCGCCCTGCTGACCAAGCTGGGCCTGGCCTCCGAGCGCGATGTCGCCGAGGCGATCGCCGCGGTCATGGACCTGCCGCTGCGCCAGGCCAAGGACATGCCCGACACCCCGCCGGAGAACGTGCAGCTACCGCTGCGTTTCCTCAAGCAGTACCACGTGGTCGCGGTCGGCGAGACCGATACCAGCGTCGAGCTGCTGATGGCCAATCCGCAGGACAACTACCCGATCCAGGCCTGCCGCCTGGCCACCGGCAAGCAGGTCCAGGTCGGCGTTGGCCTGCGCTCGGAGATCGATGATCTGATCGAGCGCTACTACGGCCAGGGCCGCTCCGCGTTGGGCACCATCGTCGAAAGCCTGAGCGAGGACGGCGGCCGCGGCGAGGACGACGTCGAGCACCTGCGCGACCTGGCCTCAGAGGCGCCGGTCATCCGCCTGGTCAACATCATCATCCAGCGCGCGGTGGAACAGCGCGCCAGCGACATCCACATCGAGCCGTTCGAGAACCGGCTGAAGGTGCGCTACCGCGTCGACGGTGTCCTGCACGAGGTCGAGTCTCCGCCCTCGTCGAGCACCGCGGCGGTGATCTCGCGGGTCAAGATCATGGCCAAGCTCAACATCGCCGAGCGCCGCTTGCCGCAGGACGGCCGCATCATGCTGCGGGTGCAGGGCAAGGAACTGGACCTGCGCGTATCGACCGTGCCCACCGCCCATGGCGAGAGCGTGGTGATGCGTATCCTGGATCGCGAAAGCGTGGTCTTCGACTTCAAGCGCCTGGGTTTCACTGACCAGTTCCTGCCCCAGTTCCTCAAGGTGTTGGAAAGGCCGCACGGCATCATGCTGGTCACCGGCCCGACCGGCTCGGGCAAGACCACCACCCTGTACACGGCGCTGTCGCAGATCAACACGCCGGATGTGAAGATCATCACCGTCGAGGATCCGGTCGAATACCAGATCGAGGGCATCAACCAGATCCAGGCCAAGCCGCAGATCGGCCTGGATTTCGCCCAGGCGCTGCGCTCGATCGTGCGCCAGGACCCGGATGTGATCATGATCGGCGAGATGCGCGACCTGGAGACGGCCAAGATCGCCATCCAGTCCGCGCTGACCGGCCACCTGGTGCTGTCCACCCTGCATACCAATTCGGCCGCCGGTGGCGTTACCCGCATGCTCGACATGGGCGTGGACGATTACCTGCTGGCATCCACGGTCAACGGCATCCTGGCCCAGCGTCTGGTCCGGCGCCTGGAGCCGACCCACGCCGAACCGTTCCTGGCCCTGCCCGAGGTGATCAAGGAATACAACCTGGAAAAATACACCGATGAGCGTCCGGTCCAGCTCTACCGGCCAATGCCCTCGGCGATCACGCCGACCGGCTATTTCGGCCGGACCACGATCATGGAATTTTTGGTCATGTCCGAGCCGCTGCGCCGGCTGGTACTGCAGCATGCCGACGAACTGAAGATCCAGGCCCTGGCCCAGGCCGAGGGCATGCGCACCATGTTCGAGGATGGTCTGGGCAAGGCGCTGACCGGCGTGACCACGATCGAGGAGGTTCTGCGTGTCACCCAGGAAAGCTGAGCCGGTGCCGATGCTTGCCGAGCAACCTGGATTTGAGCTGATCGTGGTTCATCGGCCAGCGGCCAGCCGCACCCGGCCCCGGGCTCGCTGATGGCGCTGTTCGTCTACAAGGCGGTGACGCCCGCCGGGGAAACCCTGGAAGGGCGCATGGAAGCCATCAGCGCCGAGGAAGTGATCGCCAAGGTCCAGGACGCGGGCAATATCCCGTTGTCGGCGAGCCTTGCCGATGCCGCCGCCGGTCCCGGCCTGGGCAACCTGCTGCGCAAGCAGGACATGACGCCCAAGCAGGTGGCCGCGTTCACCGACCAGTTGGCGACCCTGATGGGTGCCGGCCAGCCGCTGGACCGGGCCTTGCAGATCCTGCTCGACCTGCCCGAAAGCGAGAAGGCCAAGCGGCTGATCTCACGCGTGCGCGACCAGGTGCGCGAAGGTTCGCCACTGTCCGATGCCCTGGAACAGCAGCACGGTGCGTTCAACCGGCTGTATATCAACATGATCCGCGCCGGTGAAGTGGGCGGCACGCTCGAGCGCACCCTGCGCCGGCTGGCCGAATACATGGAGCGCAGCCAGCAATTGCGCAGCTCCATCGTCAGCGCCCTGATCTATCCGGTGATCCTGGCGCTGGCCGTGCTCGGCGCCATTTTCATGTTGCTGACCTTTGTCGTGCCGCAGTTCGTGCCGATGTTCGAGGACATCGGCATGGAACTGCCGGGTATCACCAAGATCGTTCTGCTGCTGGGCAACTTCCTCACCGGCTGGTGGTGGCTGCTGATCGCCGGCGTGGTCGCCTTGTCGGTCTGGTTCCAGCGCCAGATGGCGCAGGTCGACACGCGCCGGGTCTGGGACCAGCGCCTGCTCAAGGCCGGCCTGTTCGGCACCCTGTACATGCGCATGGAGACGGCCAAGCTCACCCGTACGCTGGGAACTTTGCTGCAGAGCGGTGTTCCATTGCTCAGTGCACTGGCGATTGCCCGCAACGTGCTCAGCAATGTGGTGCTGGCCGAGGCGGTCGAGGCCGCCAGCGAGATGGTCAAGACCGGTGACGGTCTGGCCTGGGCACTGGGCCAGCAAAAGCAGTTCCCGAAGATGGCGTTGCAGATGGTCGCCGTCGGCGAGGAGTCAGGCGAGCTGGATACCATGCTGCTGAAGGTGGCCGATGTCTATGACGGCGAAACCCGTGCCACCATTGACCGCCTGCTGGCGGCGCTGACCCCGATCCTGACCCTGGTCATGGCTGTGGCCGTGGGCTTTATCATGATGGCCCTGTTGTTGCCGATCATGTCCATCATGTCCAACGTAGGAGGATAGTTTCCATGGTTTCTGGCAAAACGTTTCCGTTGCACCGCGCCGGCCTGGCCCGCGGTTTCAGCCTGATCGAGATGATCGCCGTGCTGGTGCTGATCGGCATCGTCGCCACCCTGGTGGTGCGCAATGTCATGCCCCAGTTCAGCGCCGGGCAGGCCAATGCCGCCCGGGCGCAGATCAGCGCCATGTCGACCACGATCGAGGCCTATTACATGGAGAACGGCAAGTATCCGGACAACCTGCGCGAGCTGGTCGGCAAGTACGGCCTGCGTGAGTCCCAGCTCAAGGATCCCTGGGGCAACGACATCGTCTACCGCCGTCCCGGTGAGGCTGGCCGGGATTTCGACCTGATCTCCTACGGTCGCGACGGCAGCGCCGGTGGTGACGGCAACAACGCCGATATCGGTAGCTGGCAGTAATTGCCGGGGCCGCGTGCCGGTGAGCAAGCCTCATGACCCTGCCTGGCGACATTGCGGTGGCGAAGCGGCAAGGCCCGATGCCGCCGCGGCGTCCTGGCCGTGGCCTGATGCGCTCGGCCGGCGCGCGCGGCTTCTCGTTGATCGAGTTGCTTGCCGTGCTGGTGCTGATCGCGGTCGCGACCACGGCGATTGCCGTCAGCCTGGTCAATGGCCTGCGCGGCACCAAGGTCATGGCCGCCAGCCGCGACATGGCGGCGGCGATGCGCTACACCCGCGGCCAGGCCATCATCCAGCGCCAGGAACTGGCGCTTGAGGTCAACGTCGCCGACAAGAGCTACACCGCTCCGGGCCGGTCCACGGTCAAGCTGCCCGAGGACATGACCCTGACCCTGCGCACGGCCGGCAGCGAACTCACCAACGAAAACGCCGGGCGCATCCGTTTCTTCCCTGATGGCAGTTCCACCGGCGGCTTTGTCCGGCTGGCCACCGACCGGCGCGAATGGCTGGTCAATGTCGCCTGGCTGACCGGCGAGATCTCGCTGGAAGAGGTGCACGAATGAGTGGCCAGCGCGCTTTCCGGCCACTGGGCGCACGCCGCCAGGCCGGCTTCACCCTGATCGAGACCCTGGCCGCCTTCATCCTGCTGGCGCTGTTCCTGGGCGTGCTGCTGTCCTCGCTCGGCACCGCCATGCGCCATACGGTGTGGGCCGAGCAGCAGTCGCTGGCCGCCGAATGGGCGCAAAGCAAACTGGATCTGGTCGGTGTCGGCGAGCCGATCGAGGAAGGCAACAGCCGCGACCGCTTCGACGATACCTACCACTGGCAGATGCAGGTCAGCGAGTACGATCCGCCGCGCGATCCGCCACAACTGACCAGCGAGCAGATCGCCGCCGGCTACCAGCCGACCGAGTACGATCCCGAATCGCTGGGCATGTATCTGTACCGCATTGACCTGACCGTGTTGTGGGGCGAGCGCGACCAGGAACGTTCACTGGTATTCACCACCGTCCGCGCCTACTCGCCCGACCAGGCCGTGCTGTTCAATCCCGACGCCAGCGGCGGCGCCGATCCGGCCGGCCAGTATGGTTACGGCGCCGGCCAGCGGGGCGGCAACAGCGGCCAGCAGCGTCCGACACGGCCGGGCCAGGCCACGCGCTGAACCCAGCCGATTGCCGATGGAGGCAGTGTTCATGACAGGCATCATCAAACATGGCTGCGGCCGGCCGGGACTCGTGGCGCGGCACGGACAGGCATCGACGTGGCTGCCGCGCGCTCGCGGTTTCACCCTGGTCGAAATCGCCCTGGCGATGATCCTAGTCAGCCTGATCATGGCCATAGCCGTGGGCGCCATCCGCATGAGCCGGCAGGCCGCGGCCGATGGCGAGCGCCGGGTCGAGGCCACCAATGCCATTCGCGTCACCCAGGAATTCCTGCGTCGCCAGTTGGCGCGGGTGCTGCCGCTGGCCTATGACGTGGATACCACGGCCGGCCAGAACATCGTCTTTGAAGGCGAGGACGACGCCATCAGTTTCGTCGCGCCGATGCCCGGCTACCTGAGCAACGGCGGGCCCTATGTGCAGCGGCTGGAACTGCGCCAGGGCGAGCTGCGTTTCCACCACCGCATGCTGATCAGCGACGAGCAGGACCAGGCCGAGCCGGTGGTGTTGATCGATCGAATCCGCCGCGGCCGTTTCGAATACCGCGGCATCGAGGATGACGGCCAGCTCGGCGATTGGCGCCGCGACTGGGAAGACCCCTCGCGGACACCGATGATGGTGCGCCTGGATCTGGAATTCGACGACGCCAGCGGCCTGAGCTGGCCATCGCTGGAAGTGCCGTTGCTGATCGATGTCGGCGGCGTCAACAATGCCTACCGCTTCTTCGGCCCGAGCGACGAGCAGGGCATGCCGCCACCGCCGGGATCGGCCGAGGAGCGGCTGCGCCGGTTCCAGGAAACCATGGATCCGGGCGAGGGCCAGATCAACCCGATCGTCGATTCCTTCCTCGGCGGCCGACGGTCCGGGCGTTGACGGCCCTGGTCGCCATGGGCAGCCCGGCATGCCAGCGGCGCGGTGTCGATAGCCCCCCGCGCCGTCAGATGCGCGGCATCGCCCTGCTGTTCGTGCTCTGGGCCACGGCCTTGCTGACCTTGATCATCGGCGGCTATGTCCTGATCGCCCATGTCGAGCACCTGCAGGCGCGCAATCTGGCCGACACCACACGCGCCCGCTATTACGCCGAGGCCGGCCTGCACCGGGCGGTGCTGGAAATGCGCATGACCGATCCGCTCACCCGCTGGGTCGCCGATGGCCGCACCTATACCTTCCATCTGGATGACATCCCGATCGAGGTCTCGCTCACCGACGAAAGCGGCAAGCTGGACCTGAACATTGCCGACGAGCACAGCCTGACCAACTTCCTGCGCGGCCGCGGTGTCGAGGAGGAAGACGCCGTCGCCCTGGCCCACGCCATCATCGACTGGCGCGATCCGGATGACGAAGCCCTGCCGTTCGGCGCCGAGAGCAGCGATTACCGTCGCGCCGGCTTTCCCTACGGCGCCAAGAACGCGTATTTCGACACCGTCGCCGAGCTCCAGCAGGTGATGGGCATGAGCTACGAGCTGTACCGGAAACTTGAGCCCGCTGTCACTGTCTATGCCGGGCGCAATCAGCCCAACCCGGCGTATGCCTCTGCCGACGCCCTGCTGGCGCTGCCCGACATGACTCCCGAGATGGCCGAAGAATTCGTTCAACTACGTCGCTCCATGCCCATCGGTGATCCGTCCCAGGCCGGTCTGTTGACCCTGCCCGACGGCACGCCGGTGATGGCGGGCGGTGGCGGATTCACTTACAGTGTCCGGTCCAAAGCCACGCTGCCCAATGGCGCGTACGGGCTGCTGGAGGCCACTATCCGCATCGGCGGAGCGGCGGCCAACGGCCGCCCGTTCGTCATTTTGCGCTGGCGCGACAACGAAAACGCCTGATGTCCGCCCTCGATGCCCTCAAACCCGTCCTCGCCCAGTGGACGACGCGCTATCGGCGCTCGCCCCTGCCGGCCTTCCTGGCCTGGTGGCGCAGCGAGCTGATCGGCTGCCTGCCGGAAAAGTGGCGGGCCTGGCTGCAGGACCGGCGCGAAGTCTGGCTGGCCAGCATCGACGGCCAGCAACTGGTGTTGCAGCGCCAGGGCCAGCCTGAGCCGATCGCCAGCTTTGATCTGAGCGCGGACACTGACAGTCTGCGCGCCGACCTGCAGCGTCTGCTGGGTCGCGGCCCAACTCCCGACCGGCTCACCATCCTGACCCTGCCACAGGCCGATGTGCTGCTGCGGCGGCTGCCGTTCCCGGCCGCTGTCGAACAGAATCTGCGCCAGGTGTTGTCGTTCGAGATGGATCGGCAGACGCCGTTCCGGGCCGAGCAGGTGCATTTTGATTTCCACGCCGACCTGGACGACAGCGGTCGCCAGCTTCAGGTGGATCTGGCCCTGGTGCCGCGGCCGGTGCTGGATAATCTGCTTGAGCGCGCGCGCGGCCTGGGCCTGGAACTGGATGGCGTCGATGTCCTGGCCGCCGCTGAGCTGCCGCAGCGGAAGGGCTTCAACTTCCTGCCCGAGACGATGCGCAGCCGGCGCAGCAACCCGCAGCGCCGGCTCAACCTGATCCTGGGCGCGGCCTCGGTAATCCTGCTGTTCCTGGTGATGCAGCAATCGCTGGCCAATCGCGCGCAATCGCTGGACACCCTGCGCGAACGGGTCGAGGAGGCGCGCAGCCAGGCACACGCCGTGGTCGCCCTGCGCGGGCAGTTGAACACCGCGGTGGAAGGTGCCGGCTACCTCAATGAGAAAAAGCGCGACGCGCCATCGGTGCTGCGCGTGCTCGGCGATCTCAGCGCCCGCCTGCCCGATGACACCTGGCTGGAGCGGCTGACCTTCCGCCAGGGCAACGTCGAAATGGTCGGGCAAAGTGGCGAGGCCACCAAGCTGATCTCCCTGCTGCAGGATTCAGGCACTCTGGCCAGCCCCGCTTTTGCCGGCCAGATCTCGCCGGATGCGCGCACCCGCAAGGAGCGCTTCAATCTCAACACGCGCTACGAATTCCGCCCCGACGTGCCGCTGCTGCCGCAGCCGTCCGAGGCTGTCGAGGCCGCCGAGGCTCCTGCCGCCAACGACGCCAACGCCGACGATCTCGACAGCGACATCGCCATCAAGACCGGACAGGCCGCGCAGGGCAGCGATGCCGACACCGATGCCGCCGACCCGGCGGTGACAGACGACAGCCCGGCCAGTGACGATGCCGGCGCCGACGGCGATGCCGATACCGATGCCGGGGTCGACAACGGCAACGACGAGGAGGGCGCCTGATGCGGATGCTGCCGGCACCAGGTAAAAGCCGCCCCCTGGCCCTGATCCTGTTCGCCATCGTCGTGCTCACCGGCTACCTGTTGCTGGTGCACTGGTGGTTCGTGGCGCCGCATGCCGCCATGTCCGGTGAAATCGGCCAGATGAAGGAGCAGCTGGTCCGGTTCGAGGCCGCCATCGCCAGCCGGCCGCAGATCGAGCAGCGCCTGCAGGAAGTGCGCGCCTTCGAAGCTGCCAGCCCCTCGTTCCTGCCCGAAAACGACTTCGATGCCGCCGCCGCCGCGCTGTTCTCGCACCTTCGTGCACTGGTCACCGAACACGCCGAAATCCCCGAACGCTGCGAAGTGGCCAGCCACAATCCCAAGCGCTCCAATGCCGAAGAGCAGTACGAGCGGGTGACCATCAGCGTCCACCTGCGCTGCGATATCGACGACTTCGCCGAAGTGCTGCATGCCGTGGAAAGCGGCAAGCCATTGCTGTTCGTTGATGAGCTCAACATCTTCCGCCAGGTGATCGGCGGCAACCGGCGCGGCCGCACTCCGGTGCGCCCGGCCGCCGATGGCGGCGAGCCGCAGGCCTATCGCCTGGATATCCGTTTCGACCTGTATGGCTATCTGCGCCGGCCTGGTCCGGCACGGGCAGGGCGGACATGACCGGCGCCCAGGCACGCCAGCTCAGCCGGGTGCTGATGATCGCCATTGCCATCATGGCGGCGGTCTATGTCCTGCTGTTGGCCGGCTTTGGCCGCAGCGCCCCCGGCACCGGCAGTGCCGCGCCCGACCAGGTGCCCGAGCTGGTGCTCAGCGAAACCCAGGTTGAACTGCCCGGCCTGCAGGTCTACAGCGACATCGCCGCCCGGCCGGTGTTCTCCGAAGACCGCCAGCCGGTAGTCAAGATGGACGAGCAGGCCGATGAAGAGCCCGAACCGGAGCCGGAAGCACCGACCGCGCCCCTCAATATCGCCCTCACCGGTATCATCCACACGCCGCAACTGCGCATCGCCTTGATGCGTGACAATGGCAGTGGAACGGCCCTGAGCCTGCAGGAGGACATGTTCCTGCCCGGTGACCAGGGCGGCTGGCAGGTCAAGCAGATCGAGCCCTTGCGCGTGGTGTTCCTGGATGCCGCCAGCCAGGCCGAAACGGCGGTTGAACTGGAACTGGGCAAGGCCTCGACGGCAGCAGCACCGCCACCGCGGGCCCGGCCGCAACAGCGCCCCTCGCGGGCATCAACACAACCGACCGCACCCGATGCCGCCGCCAGCGGCGAGGATGAGGTTGCCCAGCGCGCGGCGGAAATCCGCCGCCGCATCGAAGAACGCCGCGCTCAGCTCCGTCGTGAAGCTGGCCAGGCACAGTGACGATGATCCCCATGCATAGACCTGCTCCCAAGTCCCTTTTCGTGGTTGTGGCCACACTCGTCTGGCTGGTCGGCTGCGCCAGCCAGCCGCCCAAGGCGCTGCCGCCACCGGCCAATGATTGGCACCGGCCTGATCGGGCCATGTCCTATGTCGGTGACCGGGACAGCGGCGGCGCCATCACCGCTGCCGCGCAGTCCGACGGCGCCGAGGCCGAAGGCATCCGCCTGGAAGACGAGATCGGCGAAGCCGATGACAACGAGATCCGCGAAGAAGTGATCCAGATCGGCAGCCGGGAACTGGTCAACCGCCAGGCCGCATCACGGCCGCTGCCGGTGCCGCCGGTCGAGGGCGATGTCAACTTCAACTTCCAGGACCAGCCGGTCCAGGCCGTGGTCCAGGCGATCATCGGCGTGTTCTTCAACGAGAACTACATCATCGCGCCGGGCGTGGGCGGCACCGTCACCTATGTCACGCAAAAGCCGATCAATGCCGAGCAGGCCATGGGCGTGCTCGAATACCTGCTGGCCCTGAACAACGCCAGCATCGTCTACAAGAACGGCCGCTACGAAATCCTGCCCGTGGCCTCGGCCGTGCCCGGCAACATCAGCCCGCGCATGGGCCCGATCCCGACCGGCCGCGGCTACCAGGTGCAGATCGTGCCGCTGACCTACATCGCGCCCAGCGAGATGCAGCGCCTGCTCACGCCCTTCGCCCGGCCCGAAGCCATCGTCAGCGCCGACAATTCCCGCTCCATCCTGGTGCTGGCCGGTACCCCCGAAGAGCTCAACAACTACCTGCGCACCATCGAGATCTTCGACGTTGACTGGCTCAAGGGCATGTCGATCGGCTTCTATCCGCTGGAGAACGCCGAAGTCAGCGAAGTGATGGTTGAAATGAACGCCCTGTTCATGGAGGACAACGGTTCGCCGCTGGCTGGCATGTTCCGCTTCCTGCCGGTCGAGCGCCTGGGTGGCGTCTTCGTCATCACCCAGAACCCCGAATACCTGGAAGAAGCGCGCCGCTGGCTGCGCCGGCTGGACCGCAACAACGCCTCCCTGGCCGGCACCCAGTTGTATGTCTATGACGTCAAGAACGTCAAGGCTGCCGACCTGGCCGAATACCTGGGCGCGATCTTCACCGGCGGCGGCACGCCTTCCGGCCAGCGCCGGGCGCCGCGCGCCGATGTCGCCCCGGGCCTGGAAGCCGTGGAGATCAGCAGCGACGGCCAGCAGCAGGGCCGCCGCCGGCAGGCCGGTGGCGGGGTCACCTCCACCGGCAATGAGGACATCAGCTTCACCGCCGTGGAAGAAAACAACCAGCTCCTGATCCGCTCCAACCAGAGCCAGTACCAGGTGGTGATGGCGGCGATCCGCAAGCTCGACATCGTGCCGTTGCAGGTGCATGTGGAGATGCAGATCATCGAGGTCGCGCTCACCGATACCTTCGAGTTCGGCGTGCAATGGTTCCTGGAAGGCCTGCTTGGCCAGGGCCTGGAGCCCAATCCCGACGTCGGCTGGCACCAGCCCGGCAACCGCCAGCGCTGGTCCTTCGGCGGCGGTGGCGGCACACCCTACACGCCTTCGGACGCCAGCTTCTTCTACCGCTTCACCAACAACGAGCTGGATGTCGCCATCCGCGCCCTGCAACGGGAAACTGAAACCCGGATCCTGTCGGCGCCGTCGCTGACCGTGCTCAACAACCAGGAAGCCAGCATCAACATCGGCGACCAGTTGCCGATCACCACCACCTATTTCAGCGGCTGGAACACCGGCGGCACCGGCGGCGCGCCGATGAACACCAGCAACATCCAGTACAAGGACACCGGCGTCATCCTGTCGGTGGTGCCGCGGGTCAACCCGGGAGGCCTGGTGTACATGGAACTGTCGCAGGAAGTCAGCAAGGCCGGTGAGCGCGACCCCAACTCCAACAACTTCCCGATCAACACGCGCAAGGTCGAAACCCAGGTGGCGGTGCAGAGTGGCCAGACCGTGCTGCTGGGCGGCTTCATCTCCGAAGACAACACCAAGAGCGAGCAGGGCGTACCTGGCCTGAGCAACATCCCCATCCTCGGCCGCCTGTTTGGCACCACCAACAACGACAAGCGCCGCACCGAGCTGGTGGTGCTGATCACCCCGCGCGTGATCCAGAGCGAGATCGACGCCGCCGAACTCACCCGCGAGTACCAGGAAAACTTCCGCCAGTTGCGCCCGCTCGACCTGCGCACCGGCCAGCCCTTCACCACCCAGTTGCCGTCCGAAGCCTTGCCCAGCGCACTCCCGGCCGGCAGCGCCGAGCCCATTCCCCTGCAGGAGCCTTTCGATGAGTGATTCCACAACGTTCCGCGATCGCCGCCGCACCGGCCCCGGCGCCGCCCTTGCCGGCCTGCTGCTGGCCGCCGCCGTTCTCGCCCTGGCCGCCTGCACCGGCAGCCCGACCCGCGGCAGCGCCGAGCAGGACCCGCAAGCGGCCCTGCAGCAGCGCGTCGAAGCCTACTGGCAGCATCTCATCGCGCGCGAGTACGACCAGGCCTACACCTACCTCACACCCGGTTACCGCAGTACTTACAGTGAGCAGGATTTCATCCGTCGCGCCCGGCGCAACCCGGTGAGCTGGAAGGGTATGGCATGGCAGGATGTCGATTGCGCCACCCAGGATAGCTGTCTGGTCAACATGTTGGTCACCTACACCGTACGCGCGCCGGGTGCCGGTTCAATCGACACCATGGGCCCCATCGACGAGCGCTGGATGCGCATCGACCGCCAGTGGTACATGTTGCCGGGGCAGGACTGATCCACTCGACCGGAAGCCGAAAGCGGTGCCAATCGCGGTTGAACGTGTTTGCTCGGCCCTGGAAGGCCAGCCTGCCGGGGCGGTCCATCGGTCAAGCAAAGTCCTGCAGCCTTTTCTGGCAAGTTGCTGCAGGCCCTTGATGTCACGGTCAAACCCCGGCCTGCCCGGGCTCTGCCAGGCCCCGCGGCGGCTGTTCCAGGCAGTGTCATCGATAGGCTTGCAAACGGTAGAACCTTTGCCCTATCCTTGCGCTGCTGTTGCCCGTCCCCAGCGTGTCAAGGTGGCCATGGTGTCGCCCGGGGGATGGGAGTTCTAAGCAAAAAAGCCCTGTGATCCATTAGGAGTGTCTGCAATGAAAAAGAATGTTTTGACGCATGCCGTCATCGCCGGCATCGTCGGCGTAGCGGGCGTCGGCAGCATCGCCGATGCCGTTAACCTGAACCCGGATGGCCTCGGTCAGGTCCTCATCTACCCGTACTACACCAGCCAGGGTGGCAACCACACCCTGTTCACCGTGGTCAATACGGCGGACGTCGGCAAGGCTGTCAAGGTCCGCTTCCTGGAAGGCCGGAACAGCCGCGAAGTCCTCGACTTCCACCTCTACCTGTCCCCGCATGACGTGTGGACCGGTGCTGTTGTGCCGAATGGCGCCGGCGCTGGCGTCGTCACCCGTGACCGCTCCTGCACCGTGCCGGATATCGCACGCGGCGGCCTGGGCTTCGGTGGCGGCCGTGTGGTTCCTTACGGTGACGCCTTCCTGGCCACCTTCGTGAACAATGCCTACGTCGGTCAGTTCAACGACCTCGGCCCGCAGGGACTTGATCGTACCCGCGAGGGCTACATCGAAGTCATCGAAATGGGTGACCTGGATCCGAGCGGCACCCCGCATGGCTGGGCCCTGCACAACTCCAGCGGCGAGCCGGGCAACTGCCTGGCGCTGAACCGCGCCTGGTTCAGCAACGATACGACCGTTCCTGGTGTCAGCCAGTGGTCACTGGGTGCCGACGCGAACTGGGGCCTGACCGCTCCTTGGGGTCATGGCGAGCTGTTTGGCAATGCCATGATCATCAATCCGGCCCGTGGCATCGTCAACGCTTACAACGCTGATGCCATCGAAGGCTTCAACCACATGGTCCTGCACTACCCGCCGCAGGACACCAACCCGAGCTTGGCCGACGTCAACAACCCGGGCAACCCGGCAGTGGCCACCGCCAACGTGTTCATCGCTGGTACCGCAGTGGCCGCCACGTATGACGCCGCTGGCGCCACCCGTGGCAAGGTCGACGCCATCACCGCCCTGTACATGTCGCCGCGCGTCATCAACGAGTACTTCCTCGACGATAATGACGGCGTCACGTTCAACAGCGAATGGCTGATCAACTTCCCGACCAAGCGCTTCTACGTCGACACCAAGCCGTCGTTCCGTGGTCTGGGTATCCCGGCCGGTCCGTACACCACGCTGCGTGCTCCGTTCAGCCGTGAATTCGGTGCTGGCGGTTCCTGTGAAGTGGTCAGCGTCACTGTCTACGATCGTGAAGAGCTGACCTTCCGTCCGGAAGGTGGTGGCTTCTCGCCGCCGGACACTGGTCCCGATCCGGACTCCCTGTGCTGGGAAGCCCAGGTCATCAGCTTCAATCAGGAACAGCGCGTGATTGACGGAGAGCCGAGCAACATTCTGGGCGCTACCTACTTCAAGAACGTGAATGCTCCGGATGGTTATGAGCATGGTTGGGCTCACGTGAACTTCTTGAATGCCACGACCAGTCTGCGTGCTTCGGCTGAAGGCGTTGTGTTCCACGGCCTGCCGGTCACCGGCTTCTTCGCCACCAACGCCGACAACGGCAACTGGGCTGACAGCGCCGATGGCGTGCTGTCCAACTACAGTGCCCTGTTCCGTCACCGCACTGAGCGCAGTGTTGACCTGCTCAGCTGATAGGTGCTGCAATAGGATGTAAGACAGGAGGGGGCCAGTGAAAGGACAATTTCTCGCTCTGCGGGAACCCAGACGCTGGTCCGACCTCCAGTCGGACATCGAATCTCCGATGGCTGCCGCTTTGTCTGGCAGTCATCGGAATCGCGCAACCGGTCAAGTCCATTCGGGCTTGACCGGTTTCGTTTTTTAACGAACCTCAAGTCTCACATTTGTCAATGAACGTTTCCCTATACAGAATTCTTGCTTGCACGGTCGTTGTTCTGGCTCCCACAGCTGCGCTGTCCCAGGGCGCGCCAGATGAGAAGATCAACGTCCAGTGCATCGTCGATTCGCAGGTCTACCAAGCTACCGCCGACGACATGTCCGTGGGCCCCGACGGCACCGTAAAGCTTCAGGGCATTGCTGATTGCGGGCCTGAATCCGGTGGAACCGGGCCTGGCGAAGCTCCAGCAACGCTCAGCATCGATTTCAATACCGATCAGACGCCCGGGGGCAGCATCACCATTCCTGCCTCCCAGCAGTCGGCGCCCGTTCCGGTTCACGCGGTCTTCCAGGGTTATGGTGCTGGCGCACCTTTTTTCCAGGACAGTTGCACCGCCTCGGCCGGGGCGGGAAATCTGGCGACAGTAAGCCCGGCCCAGCCCAGCGCGAGCTTCACCTTGGGTGTGGGCAATCACACCCTCAGCCTGGGCTGCAGCCGTAGTTTCGGAGCAGCCGCCACGCAGAATCTGAATGTGGTGCCGGTACCCACCATGACCAGGCAGGTTTCAATTGTGCAGGAAGGCGGTGGTGATCCTCCGCCAACCGGCTGTCCCGCCATCCCGTCCTACTTCAGTGGCGGTACGCCGGTGGCTTACACGGCTCCCTATAACCAAAGCAACAGCAGTGGTGGATGGGCGAACCCTGGTGATACTGGCTTCCATCCTGGACAGGGTACGGGACATCGAGTCTGGAGGTTGGCCAAAACTCCAACAGATTCTCTATGGTCGACCAGTGTCCAATTGCGGGTTTGGGAATTCACTGCGCCCGCCAACACCGGGATCTGGATGAACGAGGGTGACATAAGCTCAGGGAAACACACACTGTCAATCAGTGAGTGCCCGGGAGCATTCCTTCAGGCCGATCTGCCAAATAATCAAACTACTTGCCAAAGTGGTGGCGCTGGACTGGTCTGGGCAACTGGTTCGAAGCAGCACCCTGCACGCTGCAATCTGGAGGCCGGAAAGAAGTACTACATCAATATGGCTGCCTTTGATATGAACCATTATCTGCACTGCATGGCCAGCCCTGGCTCAAGCCAATGCTTTGACGATAGCGTGAATCCGCCCGTTTACAGGCCATTGCGGAATGAGTCTTTCTGCGTTGGCGACTGCTCTGCGCAGTTCAGACTGGTTCCTCAATGATCATGTCCAATGTAAACGCAATTTCAGGCAGAGGGTTTATGGCCTCGGTCGCGGCGCTATGTCTGGCGTCAGTATCGGTGGTTGCGTCGGCCCAAACGCCCAGAATCATGATCCTGCAGAACAGTGCGCCGGATATTGAGACAACATTCCGGGCCCCGTTGGTCTCAGGTACCCATCAGGCCATCCGCTTCCATCCTGCTGGTTTGAATCGAACGATCCTGACCGCACGCGGCAACAGGTTTGTGCAGTGCTTTTCTCCGGTCCGGGTGCCTGCTGCGGCAGGCAGCTATGTGACGTTCGACCAGAACAGACCGTACAGCCCGAGAATGTTGACCTTGGCGCAGGCGCGAGAATATGGCGTCACTCTGGAAGCTTTTGGGCGTTCCGGAGAGGGGTTCCTCCCAATCACGGCCAACGAGCCCGTTCGGCTGCAGGGCATGAACTATATCTGGCACACCAATGTCTTTGATGAGCGCTATCAGGTGGCAGCCGTGGATATCGCGGGTGGCTGTTACGCCATGCCCGAAGCGCTCATGGTGCCTGACCCGGCGCCGCCCGTATGCAGCCCTGTCTCGGCCGGCCCGGGACTGATCCGCGACGAGCTGTTTGTGCAGGGATTTGATGAGGCCTTCAATCCGGACGAAGGCACGCTCAAGATGGCGGTTGAGATCAACCCCGACACCATCAGCCGAATCACCAGTTACACCTACACCTTCTGGGCTGAGGATGGCCCTGTTCACAATATTCGTTTGCGTGAGCAATTCCCATTCTACGAGGATCTTGAGCCATTCCCGGTGTACGAGAAGTCAATGAGGCTGGAACACTTGTGGACCTGCCAGGCTGATGGCGAAGCCGATTGCGGTCGGGGCCAGAAAGAGGCCATCGGGGTGGGCTTTGCCCGCGTTGATGGCGCCCGCCTGGACACACCGTTGCGTATCGATGGGGAGCTGCACGAAGGCGGCAGCTGCCTGAAGGTCACCGTCAACGGACGTACGTACAGGCAGGATGGCCAGCATGTCACGGGCTTCTCCGGATTGCTGACGGTCAGTGCCCTGTATGACACTTGGCATCAGCCGGCCAACAACTATGTGATCAAGCAGAACAGCTTCTTGTCTGACCGTCGTCCTTTCACGGAAAAGTATCCGCTGCCGCCGAACTGACCGGGTCGATGTGATCTCCGGTGGAGTCGAGCAGCCGGCTTGATCCGACACGGCCTTTCGACAAGTCCAGTTCAAAGGCACGAGAGCGCCGCCATCCTGCACAGGGTGGCGGCGTTGTCGTATAGGTCGCTGGCCAGGCTGGCGGCGAGCGCACTGATCCACGATCATGGCTCTTCTGCCTCCGGCGCGCACTGACACTGGCTGCGCAAGCCGGCTGCGGAACCATTCCCGGGGCCATCGGTCCGCTAGCAGTTCCCCATATCAAGCCCACGGAGGAAATCCATGATCCGATCGTTCGCCTGCGTCTGCCTCTTCGCCGCCGCTGTCACCGCAGGGCCGACAACTGCCTGGGCGCAAGATGACGCTTCATCCGTTGTCGTGGCCCGCGGTTCTGCCGAGCTGACCTTGGCCGATATCGATGCACGCATCAGCCGCATTCCCGAAACCGACCGTGCAGAATTTGCCCACAAGCCGGAAAATCTTGGCAATCTGATGAATCGGTTGCTGATCAACCGCCAGTTGGCCAACCAGGCCCGGGAACTTGGGCTGGATCAGGACCCCAGGGTCCAGCACGACCTGCAACTGGCCATGGAGGAGGTTCTGGCTACGCATCGGCTCAATGCCCTGCTGTCGCTGGACACCTTGCCCGATTTCGAGCAACTGGCCCATGAGCGCTATCTCGCCAATCCCGAGCGGTTCATGCAGTCCGAACGCATCATCGTGCAGCACATCCTGGTCAGTGAAGAGCAGCATGGCGAAGATGCATTGGCGCGCGCCGAGCAGGTCTTGGCTCTGGCTCGTGCCCCTGATGCGGACTTCGTCGCTTTGATGAAGGAGTACTCTGACGATCCGGGTTCGGCTGAGGACGGCACCACCTATGTCATCGAAGGCAGCGGTCAGTTTGTGCCTGAATTTGAAGAGGCGGCCCGGGCTCTTGAGCAACCAGGCCAGATCAGCGAGCCGGTACAAAGCAGCTTCGGCTTCCACTTGATCGGCTTGGTTGAAGTCCAGGAGCCGCGGCAGCGCAGCTTCGATGATGTCAAAGCTGAACTGGTTGGCACGGTGCACCAGGAGTATCTGGCGCGCGTGCGCGAGGACCACATGCGCCAAGTGCGCTCAGAGCCGGAGCATGGCGACGAGGAATTGCTGCGCAGCCTGCCGGCTCGCTATGGCGGACGGCCAGAGTAAAGGCATGCAAGATCTCGACAGAATTCCCGGCCGGCTGCTGTTCCAGCCGGGAGCTGTCTGGATCCGGAGGCCATGACTACCCCAACCACCCGTGGCGCAATGAACTGGCCGCTGACCCTCGAATTCATCCGCCGCGAGTTGCGGTTGCGCTGGCTGGGCACGTTCAGCGGCGCGGCGTGGGCGCTGTTGCAGCCGCTGATGCAACTGGCGATCTACAGCTACGTGTTCCTGTACATCTTCCGGGCGCGGTTGCCGCAGGAGGAGTTCGGCGAGCTCGGCTTCGTGCCGTTCCTTGCCGTGGGCCTGTGGCCGTGGACGGCGTTTTCCGAAGCCTGCCTGCGTGCGGTCAGTGCCATTCCGGACAACGCCGGCCTGCTCGGCAAGGTCGCCTTGCCACGGCCGCTGCTGGTGCTGGCGCCGGTGGTGTCGGGCTTTTTGTTGCATGCCGTCGGCTTCTTCGCCGTCATTGCCATCCTGGTTCTGGGCGGCTGGTTGCCGTGGAGCTGGTCGATCCTTGCGGTGCCGTTCCTGTTGGCTTTGCTGGCGGTGTTCGCGCTGGGCCTGTCCTGGCTGCTGGCGGCGCTGAACGTGTTCGTGCGCGACCTGTCGCACCTGCTCGGCCAGCTCATGCTGATGCTGTTCTTCCTCACGCCGGTGCTGTATCCGCGCAGCCTGGTGCCCGACGCGCTCGGTCCGGTGGCTGATGCCAACCCATTGGCCCTGTACATCGGCCTGTTTCGCCAGGTGATCCTGGGCATCGGTGGCTATGACTGGCAGCACTGGCTGCTGGCCATGGTCATTGCCCTGGCCACGGCCGCCGCGGGTTGGTGGGTGTTCCAGCGGCTGTCGCCGTACTTCGAGGATTTCCTGTGAGCCGCTGGCTGGTCGATGCCCGTGGCATCAGCAAATCCTATCCGCTGGTCAGCCGCCGTGATGCCCGCCTGCGCGCGCTCTGGCGCCTGCTGGCATCACGCCAGGCGCCGGAAGCCAATCAGGTGCTCAAGCCGCTGGATCTGCGCATCGAGCGCGGCCAATCCACCGGCATCATCGGTGAAAACGGCGCCGGAAAATCCACCCTGCTCAAGCTGCTCACCGGCGTGCTCACCCCGACCACCGGCAGCATCCAGCGCCGCGGCAGCATCGGCGCACTGCTGGAACTGGGCGCAGGTTTTCACCCCGACTACAGCGGCCGCGAAAACCTGCGCATGGCCGCCAGCCTGGCCGGCCTGAGCCAGGCGCAATTGCAGGAAAAGTTGCCGCAGATCATCGAGTTCGCCGACATCGGCACCTACATCGACGAGCCGATCAAGCACTACTCCAGCGGCATGGTGGTACGCCTGGGGTTCGCCGTGGTCGCCTCGCTGCGTCCGGACCTGCTGATCACCGACGAGGTGCTGGCAGTGGGCGATGAATCCTTCCAGAAAAAATGCATCAGCTGGATCGAGGATTACCTGGCCGGCGGTGGCACCCTGCTGCTGGTCTCGCATGGCATGTACCACATCCAGAAACTGTGTCGGCAGGCGCTCTGGCTCAAGGACGGTGCGGTGGCGGCGCAGGGTGATGTCTTCGATGTCACCCAGGCCTATCTGGCCTGGCATGAGCGCAAGCGCCAGCAAGAAGAGGAAGCGGCACATCGCGGGCCGGTCAATGATTTCGCGGTCCGTCAGCACAGCCTCAACGGCGAGACCGGTCTGGCGCACCTGCTTCTGGATGGTTCACGCCAGGTCGAGATCGGCGTGGAAATCGAATCACAGCACGACCGGCCGCCGGTGTTGCTGTTCGGCATCAGCCACAGCAACGGCCTGCCACTGTACGGCGTCAGCAACGAGATGGACCAGGCCAGGCCGGAGCGTCTGGCGCCGGGGCGTTACCGCTTCCAGCTGACGCTGGACCTGGCCAGCCTGCTCCCCGGCCAATACCAGTTGCGCCTGCATTCGATGGATCCGGAAGGGCTGCGCCTGTTCGATACGCGCGAGGTGGAGCTGGTGATCCGCGGTGCCTCGCGCGAATTCGGCGTTGTTCGCCTGCCGCATGTCTGGCAGCCATCCTGAGCCTGGCAGCCCGCGGCCCGAGCCGCGGCCACCGGCGTCGGCGCCGGTCATGACCGGCAATGATGCCGTGGCCGGCATCGAGGTCGTCGTTCCGATCTTCAACGCCGCCGAGGCCACCGCCGCCTGCCTGGATGCCCTGGCAACGCGGCTGCCGGACTGGGCTGGCGTACAACTGGTTGATGATCACTCCACCGATCCGGCCATCGACCACCTCCTGAGCAGTCATCGGCTGGTGCGAGCGGCCAATGTCCGCGTGATCCGCCAGCAGCAAAACCAAGGCTTCGTCGTCACGGTCAACGCCGCCATGGCGCGCAGCGATCACGATATCGTGCTGCTCAATTCCGACACCGTGGTCACCAGCGGCTGGCTTGAGCGCCTGCGCGCCTGCGCCGATTCGGACCCGGCCATTGCCACCGCGACACCGTTCTCCAACAACGCCGAGATCTGTTCGCTGCCGACGTTCTGCCGCGCCAACCCGGTGCCCGACGATCCCGAGGCGATCGCCGCCATCGTTGCCGGCACCGGCCGGCCGGAGTATCCGGACCTGCCCACCGGCGTGGGCTTTTGCATGTTCATCCGCCGCCGCGCCCTGGCCGCAGTTGGCGACTTCGATGCCGCCACCTTCGGCCGCGGCTATGGCGAGGAAAACGACTGGTGTCTTCGTGCCAGCGGCCACGGCTGGCGCCATGTCCTGTGCGATGACGCTTATGTCGTGCACGTGGGCGGGCTGTCATTCGCCGATACCGCCTCGCGCCCGGGCGGGCAACAGTTGGCGCGGCTGCTGGCCCGCTATCCCCATTACAATGCCCGGATCGCCGAATTCATTGCCCGTGACCCGTTCCGGGTCCGCCGCCAGGCCATCGCGGCCCGCTTGCCGGGCTGACTCATCGGCTGTTGGCAGCGCACCGGGTCTCCGGTCCGCATCGCCATCGCCATCGGCACCGGCCAGCCCGCAGGACTTGTTCAATGAGCCATCCGCCCCCGTCCGACACCGACGCGCCACTGGATTTCACCGGTGAACGCTTCACGCCCGAATGTGTGCGCGAGATCTGGTACGAGCACTGGCACCGCTATGTGTTCGCGCTGCCGCTGGCGCGCGGGCGGCGGGTGCTGGATGCCGCCTGCGGCGAGGGTTACGGCAGTGCCCTGTTGGCACGGACCGCGCGCTCGGTGACCGGGGTCGATGTCGATGCCGACACCATCACCCATGCCGCGCGCCGCTATGGCGATGCCGACAAGCTGCAGTTCCAGTGCGCCAGCGTCACCGCCATCGACGCGCCCGATGCCAGCTTCGACCTGATCGTCTCGTTCGAGACCATCGAGCACCTGGCCGAGCAGGCGCAGATGCTGGCCGAGTTCGATCGCCTGCTGGCACCAGGCGGGCTGCTGCTGATCTCATCGCCGGACCGCGACAACTACAACGCCGCCGGCGTGGCCAATCCCTTCCATGTCCGCGAGCTGGACCGGGACGAGTTCGAAGGCCTGCTGGCCGCGCACTTTCCGCAGCGCCGGGTGTTCGGCCAGCGGCTGGGCTTCCACTCGGTGGTGTGGTCCCTGGATCAGCCGGGCCCGGATGCCGATGGCGTCGCCGGGCCGGCACAGGCGAGCCGGCTGGATACCGGCAGCGGCCAGATTCTGTCCGGGCCGATGGCCGAACCGATGTACTACCTGGCGGCCTGCGCGCGCCGCAGCGAAGAGCTGCCGGCAATGCCGGGCCTTTCACTATTTGCCGACCAGCAACAATCTGTCTACAGCCATTACAATAACGAGATCAGGCGCGTGATCGCAGGTGGTCACCGCATCCTCGAACTGGAGCGCGAACTGGCCGAGCTGAAAGCTGGCCGGAACGAACCGCGCTGAGCCGATCGGACCGCACGTGGAATTCAACATCGATTTCGGAAATATCGCCCTGAACCCGCCGCCGGCGCCCAAGCCGGCCAACCAGGGCCCGCTGTACGCGGCTGTCGACGGCAAGGCTGCCTCCTTGTCGAACAACGAGTGCGTGTTCCAGCCCACCGGCGGTGGCGAGCTGGAAGTGATGACGCACCAGGTATTGCAGGCGCTGGACCAGTGCCGCGAATTCCACACCCTGGACGAGCACGTGGCGCGGGTGATCGGGGTCGTGCCGGGGCTGGCCGGTCAGTCCGAAGCGGTGCGGCGGGTGCTCAACGGTCTGGTCGAACGCGGCCTGCTGCGTTCCGACGAGGCTTTCCTGGCTGCGCTGTCGCGCGGTGACAACACCGTGCCGGCGCCGCTGCGTGGCCTTGTCGTGCGCGCCTGCGACCGCCCGGCCCAGGTCGAACGCCTGTTTGAGAGTCTGGCGGCGCATGCCGGCGAACATCACCGGCCCCTGCCGCCGGTAATCGTGATCGACGATTCGCGCACCGACGATGCCAGCAGCCGGCACCAGCAACTGCTGGCTGATCTGGGCAAGCGCACGCCGGTGCATTACGTCGGTGCCGCGCAGGCGCGCGAGATCGTGGCGCGCCTGCTCAAGGCGGTGCCGGAAGCAAAGGATCTGGCCGAGCCGATGCTGGGCCTGGGCACCGACGCCAGCTTCGGCGGCGGCCGCGGCTACAACCTGGCCATGCTGCTCAGTGCCGGCCAGCGCCTGGCCCTGCTCGATGACGATTACATCCTGCCGTTCCATACCGCCTCCAGCGCCCGGCCGGGCCTTGAGCCCAACCCGCGGGCACGGATGGGCGCGAGCTTCCTTGATTCCACCGATGCCGCCCTTGCCGCCGGCGAACCCGCCAGCCAGGACGGCCTGGCCCAGCAACTGGCCATGGTCGGGCACAGTCTGGGCGACCTGCTTGCCGACCAGCCCGACTACGTTCCCGGCCGCGAGCAACTGCGCGGCCGCACTCTGGCGCGCCTGGCGCACCTGGATGGCCGCGCCCGCGTGCTGGCCACCTTCGTCGGCTATCGCGGCGCCGCCTACAGCAGCGACAACACCTGGCTGTACCAGCTCGACAAGGCCGCGCGCGAGGAATTCTGGCGCGAGCGCGACAGCTACCTGCGCCATGTCGATGCCGATGCCGTCGAGCTGGCCATGCCGCAGCTCACCGCCAAGCCCAGCGGCACGCACACCCCGTTCATGCTCGACAACGCCCTGCTGCTGCCGTGCACCGCCGCCGAGGGGCGCGGCGAGGACGGCCTGTTCGATGCCGTCAGCCGTTACCTGTATCCGGACAGCGTCACCCTGCACCTGCCGCTGACCGTCGGCCATCGCCAGGAAGGCGCGCGCGCGCGACGCGAGCGCGGCATGCAGGCATATATGCCATCGGTGAACCATTTCCTGCGCGAATGGGTGGGCGGCCATGCCCGCGCCGCGCACAGCGTCGACCCGGCCGACCGCCTGAACATGCTTGCAGTGCAACTGGAGGATCTGGCCCATGCCCCGGCCAGCCACCGCGTTGAACTGCTGTCCGAATACCTGCGTTATGTCCGCGCCGACCTGATCGAGGGCATCCAGCAGCAGATCGTTGCCGAACCGGATGCACCGGTGTACTGGCTGGCCGATGCCCGCGCCATCGTCGAGGCCAATGGCAAGGCCCTGCTGGCCAATGCCGCGCCGCGCCTGGATGGCTGGCCCGAGGACATCGACGCCGACGGGTGCGCGCAACGCCTGAGTGATGCCTGCCTGGAGCTGGCCCGTGCCTGGCAGGTGTGGCCGCGGTTGTGGGCCGCTGCCGCCGACATGGGCGACACGCTGCTGCCGCTCTGAGGCGCTGACAGCCGCGCCGCCTGGCCGCATGGCAACCGGCCGCCAGCGCCGACATTCTGCAATGATCCGGCAGCGCGCTGTCTGCGGTTGCCGATCCGGGCCATGGCCGCTGCTGTAATGCCAGCGGGTGCCGCCCGGCCTCTGACCAGCCTTCCGCCCACGGCCACGGCGCGCCCGGGAGCCGCACATGTCCGCATTGACATCGGTGATCATCGTCAGCCATTGGTCCCAGGCCACGATCGGCGCCTGCCTGGACCGGGTGCTGGCGGCGGCTGGCAATTTCCAGGTCATCGTGGTCGACAACCAGTCCGGCGATGACACCCTGGCGCAGGTGCGCCAGCGTCTGGACACGTCGCCGGCCAATAGCCGCAATGCGTCGCCAGCCCGCCTGAAACTGATCGCCAATGATCACAACCGCGGTTTCGCCAGCGCCTGCAACCAGGGCGCGGCGGTTGCCGATGGCGATGTCCTGGTCTTTCTCAATCCCGATGCCTTCGTTGCCGCCGACAGCCTGGCGCGCCTGCGCCAGGTGCTGGATCAATGCCCGCAACTGGGTCTGCTCGGCTGCCGCGTTGTCGACCAGGCCGGCCGGCCCAGCGGACCGCAACGCCGGCGCGAACCGACCTGGCGGCGCAGCCTGATGAGCCTCACCGGCCTGGCACGGTTCGAACATCGCTGGCCAGCCCTGGCCGGCATCGAACCGGCGGGCACGGTGGCAGCGGCGACGGATCAGGCTGAGCCGGTCGACTTGGTCGATGCCGTCAACGGCGCCCTGATGATGCTGCCGGCCCGCGTGTTCCATGCAGTCGGCGGCTTCGACGAAGGTTTCCGCCTGCACGCCGAGGATCTGGACCTGTGCCGCCGGGTGCGCGATGCCGGCTGGCAGGTCGGCCATGCCGGCGCGGTCGAGATCACTCACATCGGCGGCGTTTCCAGCCGGCGCCGGCCACTGTGGGTGCAGTGGTGCAAAACCCGCTCGCTGTGGCGCTACTTCCGCAAGCACGAACCGCAGGCCGGCGCGCTGCTGCGTCTTGTCGTGGCCATTGGCCTCGTGCTGCGCTGGTCGGCGGCTGTAGCGGCAGCGCTGCTCGCCTGGCCACGCCGGAAAAGATGACCGCGGCGGAGCTTGCCTGACCGCGTCGGTTGCCGGCGAGCGAAACCGCCCGCGTCGATATCCGGGATAATCACGCGCCGCGCCAGCGCGGACCCGATCACTGGCAAATCCCTGGTGGCTGATCCCATGCTTTCCCGATCGCAATTCGATGACCTGGCCGCCGCCGGGTACAACCGCATTCCGCTGGTGCGCCAGGTGCAGGCCGACCTGGATACGCCGCTGTCGGTGTACCTGAAGCTGGCGGCGGCGCCCCATTCCTACCTGTTTGAATCAGTCGCCGGCGGCGAGACCTGGGGCCGCTATTCGATCATCGGCCTGCCGGCCAAGAGCGTATACACCGTGCACGGACAGCGCTGGTGCTGCCGCGAGGATGGCGTTGTCGTCGACGAGCGTGAGGTCGCCGATCCGCTGGCCCAGGTCGGGGAATTGCTGGCCAGCTTTCGCGTGCCTGACCTGCCTGACCTGCCAGCCTTCACCGGTGGCCTGGTCGGCTATTTCGGGTTCGGCACCATCGATTACATCGAGCCCGGGCTGACCCGGCGCGACAAGCCCGATCCGCTGGCCATGCCCGACATCGTGCTGATGGAATCCACGGCGGTGGCAGTGTTCGACAACCTGCGCGGCACGCTGTCGCTGATCGTCCACGCCGATCCGGCGCAGGCACACGCCTATGAGCGCGCGCATCGGCGCCTGGATGAACTGGTGCATCGGCTGCGCATCGGCGGGCCCGGCTATCCGGAAGTGCTCGACCCGGCGACCCTGGACGAAGCGCATTTCAGCTCCGGCTTCAGCCAGGCCGATTTCGAGGCCGCCGTGCGCCGTTGCCAGCAGGACATCCTGGCCGGCGACATCTTCCAGGTGGTGCTCAGCCAGCGCCTGAGCGTGCCGTTCCGGGCCCGACCGATCGACGTCTACCGCACCCTGCGGGCATTGAATCCATCGCCGTACATGTACTTCTTCGACCTGGACGGCAGCCACGTGGTCGGGTCATCGCCGGAGATTCTGGTGCGCCTGGAGGACGATCGTGTCGTGCTGCGACCGATCGCCGGCACCCGTCCGCGTGGTGACACGCCGCAGGCCGACCTGGCGCTGGAACAGGAGCTGCTGGCCGATCCCAAGGAGCTGGCCGAACATGTGATGCTGATGGACCTGGGCCGCAACGATATCGGCCGGATCGCCGAGCCGGGCAGCGTCGAAGTCACCGGCCGGATGCTGATCGAGCGCTACAGCCACGTCATGCACATCGTCAGCCAGGTGGAAGGGCGGCTGCGTGACGGCCTGGATGCCATCGATGTATTGCGCGCCAGCTTTCCGGCCGGCACCGTTTCCGGTGCGCCCAAGTTGCGCGCGCTGGAAATCATCGACGAGCTGGAGCCGGTGCGCCGCGGTGTCTATGCCGGGGCCGTCGGTTACCTGGGCTGGCACGGCGGCGCCGATCTGGCGATCGCCATCCGCACCGCGGTGATCAAGGATGGCCAACTCCATGTCCAGGCCGGCGCCGGCATCGTCGCCGATTCCGATCCACGCCGGGAATGGGACGAAACCATGAACAAGGGCCGGGCCCTGTTCCGCGCCGTGGCCCGCGCGGCCAGCGGGCTGTAGCGGCGTAAGCTCTTTCGCCGTGCGTTGCGCGTTCGGGCATGCCGCTCAAATCCCCCATCGCACGCGATGGAGGAGGCCAATCGGCCGACAGTGGCTGGCTGCCGTCAGCGGTTGAACAGCCCCACGCGCAGGTCGGCGGCGGTGTAGATCGGCTCGCCGTCGACATCGACGCGGGCATCGGCGATGGCCATGATCAGCTTGCGCCGGATCACCCGCTTGATGTCGATCTGGTAGCTCACCAGCTTCGATGTCGGCAGCACCTCGCCACTGAATTTCACCTCGCCCACGCCCAGCGCGCGACCGCGGCCGGGCAGCCGCTGCCAGGTCAGGTAGAAACCGACCAGTTGCCACAGCGCATCCAGGCCCAGGCAGCCGGGCATCACCGGATCGCCCTTGAAGTGGCAATCAAAGAACCACAGGTCCGGCCGGATATCGAGCTCGGCGGTGATCTGGCCGCGGCCGTACTGGCCACCGTCGTCGTCGATCCGGGTGATGCGGTCGAACATCAGCATCGGCGGCAGCGGCAGGCGGCCGCCATCGGGTTCGAACAGCCGGCCTTCACCGGAGGCGATCAGTTGCTCGTAGGTAAACGATTCGGACATGGAAACGCTTTGCTCCGCAATGGCTGAGGACATCGGCCGCCTGGCGGCCGGCTCGGCGGCCGCAGGGCCGCAACACGCCGGGGACGACCGCATCGGCAAGGTGGGAAAGACCAATGATCGGCAGGCACCGGTTCTGGCCGCCGGCGCGAAAATCGTCTGTGGCCACCGGTTGCGCTGGGAGAATCTGCCAATCCTGCGCCGCTCGGCACCGATCCGGCGCGACCCGCCAAGCTAGCACGCCGGCCCGATCGCGACCAGCCCTGCGTGCCATGACTGGCCCATCGGCTATTCTTTGCTTTTTCATGTCGTGGCTCGCCGGCTGAAAGATGATTTCCGCCGACCGGCCGCGACTCTTGCCCCGGGGAGATGACACCTTGAAGATTCCAGTTCGAGCCACCGTGCTCGCCGCCAGCCTGATCGCCGGCCAGTTTGCCGCTGGCACCGCATTCGCCGAAGAGAAGTACGCCGGCTACCTGTGCTGCAACATGCGCACCGATGGCAGTTGGATCAGCGATATCAACTACGCCGGTGGTGGCATGCGCCTGCTGCCGGCGGGCACGCCGGTAACGATCACCGGCTATGGCCGCAACCGCGTGCGGGTGGAGATCAACGGCCAGCGCCAGGCCCTGGGCAACGACTACAGCCGGGATCTGTCGCGCGCCGAATTCGCTCGCCGCTACGTGCTGCGCGAGGATCCACGCGAGCAGTTGCATGCGGCGCCGGAAAAGATCCAGCAGGCCATCCGCCAGGCCCGCGCCACGCCCGGCATGAGCCGCGAGCAGGTGATCATGGCCCTGGGCTATCCGGTCACCAGCGAGAATCCGGACCTGGACTTCGACCTGTGGCGCTACTGGCGCGACAGCTTCGCCGAGTACCAGATCCACTTCGACCAGCACGGCCAGGTGATCGACATCACCGCCGAACCCACCCTGCGCAACCTGGTGTGGCTGCCTTGAGTGGTGCTTGCGGCGGCCAGACCGTGGAGCAAGGCGCGTTGGCGATGCGTCGGCGCCAGTACACCCGTTCCCGCACGCGCATGGCCAAGACGTCTGATCTCGTAGTCCACTGCCCGCCGCGGGCCACGCGTCGGCTCGCCACCTCGCGCAATGCGGGCGGGCCGACAGCGTAATATCCAGTTGGTCGTGATCAAGGGAGCATCAGGAATGGCCAAAGCGTCGGCAGCGGACATCCGCGCAGCGATTCTCGGCACGTTGCCCATAGATGGCAGCACGATCGGCAATGGGCGGCTGAGAAGCGCGATTTCGACCCGGCTAGGTGCCGAAGTCGACCAGGACGACTATTTCTCCGTGCGCGACATACTTGTCGAGGAGGGGCTTGCCGCCACCGGTCGTGGCCGCGGCGGATCGGTCAGGCGGATGCTGGCGGCGGACGCCTCACTCACTCTGGAAGCGCAGCTAGCGCCGGCGCAAACTGCTGCTGCCAGGCCGAAGTCGGCCAAGAAGCAGGCCGGGCGTCGCAGGGTGGAGGCGGCAGCCGACATCATTGCCTACCAGCACGAGGACAAGCGCCGGAACAATCCCGATGTTGGCGTGGTAACGCCCGAGACCGATCCCGACCAGCCTCGGACCCGTTGGGCCTACGACCCGCACATCGATCCGGCGTTGCAGTTCGACATGGGCCGTGCGCAGGTAGAAAACCTGATCGACGACGCTCTGGCCAGCGGCGATGAGGCGGTCATGCGGGGCGCGCTGGAGGAATTGCGGCGCGCCTCGTCGCCCTACCTCAACTGGACCGGCAAGGCGGAGCGCACCAGTTTCGAGGTCGATACCGTCAGCCTGCATGTCCACGAGCGTATTGACCCGGCCAGCATCCTGGCGGTGGTGCGCAAGCGGCTGAAGAAGGAGAAGGGCGAGCACGGCGGCACCGGCGACATGTTCCGCGCCTGGTTCGAAGAACCGCTTCCGTACCGCGAGGCGATCGAGTTTTACAAACACGACCGCGGCTGGGCGAACCGCTTGGTCACCGGCGACTCGTTGTTGGTGATGAACAGCCTGCTGCAGAAGGAGGGCATGGCCGGGCAGGTGCAGATGATCTACATCGACCCGCCCTATGGCATCAAGTACGGCAGCAACTTCCAGCCGTTCGTCAACAAGCGCGACGTCAAGGATCGTAGGGACGAGGACCTCACCCAGGAGCCGGAAATGATCAAGGCGTTCCGGGACACCTGGGAACTCGGGATCCACTCCTACCTGACGTATTTGCGGGATCGGCTCCTATTGGCGAAGGAGCTCTTGCACGAGTCGGGAAGTGTGTTTGTTCAGATCTCCGATGAAAACCTACATCTCGTACGGAACCTGCTGGATGAGGTTTTTGGCGGACAAAACTTTTCGGCGCTGATTACCTATTCAACTACTGGGGGGTTCTCTTCATCCCACTTGAGTCGAACAGGTGACTATATCCTTTGGTATGCGCGAGACATCTCCAAGCTGAAGTTCCGTCGTGCATATCTCACGAAGACGCTTGAAGAAGCCGTACGTGAAGACTATGACCAAATTGAGTTGACTAGTGGCACTCGTCGCGCGTTGTCCTCTGAGGAAAAGATAAGACCGTCGATACTTGCGGGGGAAGGGAGAGTTTTTACAGACGACAATCCTTCATCTCAGGGAGAAGGTGCTGCGACTGCAGATTTCAACTATTTCGGACTCAAGCTGCATCCTGGGTCCGGAAACCATTGGAAAGCTCCTTTGCCTCATGGGATGCGACGACTGGCGAGAGCTCGTCGATTTTATGTGACGCCCAAGTCAAAGATCAGGTACGTCCGATACTTTGACGACTTTCCGGTAAGGCCGGTGACTAATGCATGGTTTGATATCGCTGGCGCCGTTCAGGATCGCGCGGATCCAAAGATTTTCGTGGTTCAAACGAGCAACAAAATCATCGAGCGCTGTCTTCTGATGACGACAGATCCGGGGGATCTGGTGTTGGATCCAACTTGCGGGTCTGGCACAACTGCCTACGTTGCAGAGAAGTGGGGTCGCCGCTGGATTACTTGTGACACGTCGCGCGTGGCCGTGACGTTGGCAAAACAGCGACTGATGACAGCCAGCTACGACTACTACGAGCTCAGGCATCCACAGGAAGGGCTGCGTGGAGGGTTCATTTACAAGACAGTCCCGCACGTCACCCTGCGATCCATCGCTAACAATCCGGATATTGATGACATTTACGACCGGATGCGCCCGGCAATCGAGCAGGCGCTGGGCAAGCTCAACTCCGTGCTGAAATCCGCTGGCGCTCCTTTCAAGATTCCCGAGGGTGGGCGTAAAGGGAAGAAGCTGGATTTCAGCAAGGGCGACGCGCTGCAGGAATGGGAGGTCCCCTTCGACTTTCCAGAGAGCTGGCAGCCCTCCGCCCGCGAGGCCTTCGATGCTTTCCACGCTACTCGCCAGGCCATGCAGAAGAAGATGGACGAATCCATCGCGGCGCACGCTGGACAACAGACCTTGTACGACCAGCCCGAGGTCGCGAAAGACAAGCTGCGCATCACCGGTCCGTTCACGGTGGAGGCGGTTCCGTTCCCCAGCGTGGTCTCGCTGGAAGAAGGTGAGCAGCCCGAAGAGGCGGACGAGAGCATCGCCCGCTCCGGTGAATCGCACCGTCAACACACTTGGCGGGATGAGCTGCTCAAGACCGGCATCCGAGGCAAGGGCGGTCAGATGCTGATGTTCGCGGACCTTGAGACGCTGCCGGATACCCGCGACCTGCACTGCACAGGGCATCTGCAAAGCGGGGAGCGTGTCGTCGTGAGCTTCGGTCCGGAGCATGGCGCGTTGGAGCAAAACCAAGTGGAGCGGGCCATGCGCGAGGCCGGTGACCTGTTCCCGCGCCCGAAGATGATCGTGTTCTGCTCCTTCGCGTTCGATCCCGAGGCGGCCAAGGATATTGATGCGACCAAGGGCATCACCGCCCTGAAGGCGCAGATGAACACTGACCTCCTCACCGAAGACCTGAAGAGGAAGGCGCGCAGCAACCAGAGCTTCTGGCTGATGGGCCAGCCCGACGTGGAATTGCGACAGTGCAAGGACGGCAAGTACGAGGTGGAGGTCAACGGGTTCGACTACTTCGACACCGCCACCGGCGAGCTCAAGTCAGGCGGCAAGAAGAAGATCGCCGCCTGGAGCCTGGACACCGACTACGACGAACGCAGCCTGTTCCCGCGCCAGGTGTTCTTCCCCATGGCCGGCGCCAAGGACGGCTGGAACAAGCTGCGCAGGAACATCCGCGCCGAACTGGACGAATCGCGCCTGGGCAAGCTGCACGGTACGGTCAGCCTGCCGTTCGAGCCAGGCGAGCACCGCAAGGTGGCCGTGAAAATCGTCGATGACCGCGGTATCGAGTCGTTGAAGGTGATTGCGCTGTCATGAGACCCATTCAGCAGCAACTCGACCTGTTCTCGGATCTGTCGGCATTCGAAGGGACGGACGTTGAGTACAAGGCGGCGAAAGGTGGGCTCCCGGGAGATTTGTGGAGTACCTACAGCGCGTTTGCGAACACCGAAGGCGGCACCATTTATCTCGGAATCACGCAGCGTGGCCATGCGCTTGACGTGCATGGTGTGGATGACGCGGAAAAGTTGATTGGCGATTTCTGGAATACGGTCAACAACCGATCCAAGGTGAACTGCAACCTGCTTGGCAACCACGATGTGGAGCAGCTTGCCATCGAGGGCACTTCGCGAAAGGTCATCGCGATTCATGTTCCGCGCGCCAGCCGGCATCAGCGCCCGGTGTTCATTGGATCTGATCCACGCACGGGTACGTATCGCCGCAATTACGAGGGTGACTATCGCTGCTCGGACAGCGAGGTTCGGCGGATGTTCGCCGACCAGTCCGAAGAGCCCGCGGACAGCCGGATCATGGAGGGGTTCTCCCTCGATGATTTGCACATGGATTCCTTGCGTCAGTACAGAAACAGGTTCCAATCGCGCGCATCCAGCCACCCGTGGCTGGCCAAGGACGCCCCGGGCCTGCTTGAACAGTTGGGAGGGTGGCGGCTCGATCGCGCCAGAAAACTGGAAGGCCTGACATTGGCGGGACTGTTGATGTTCGGAAAGTCGTCGGCCATCCAGGCGGTGGAAGCAGTGCCCGGGTTCCATCTCGATTATCGGGAGCGGCTTTCCGACGATCCTCGTGTGCGATGGTCGGATCGCTTGACCATCGACGGCACATGGGAGGCGAACCTGTTCCAGTTCTACCAGCAGGTGATGGCAAAGTTTGCGGCCGACCCTGGTCTCAAGCGCCCGTTCGCGCAGGATGCCGAAGGCGTGCGTCCGATGGGGACGCCGGTGCATGAAGCGCTCCAGGAAGCGCTGGTCAATGCGTTGATCCATGCCGACTACAGTGGCCAGGGAGGCATTGTCATTGATCGCTTTGCGGATCGGTTCGAGTTCTCCAATCCGGGAACGCTGCTGGTATCGCTGGAGCAGATCCTTCGTGGGGGGGTCAGCGAGTGTCGCAACAAGTCGCTGCAGGTGATGTTCCAGATGCTCGGTGTAGGGGACAAGGCGGGTTCCGGCATCGACAAGATCCGGGACAGCTGGAAGTCCCTGCATTGGCAATCGCCACGGCTTGAGGAAACCCAGCGCCCGGATCGTGTCGTGCTGGCACTTCCGCTGGTCAGCATGCTGCCCGAGGCAGTGTTGGCGGCGCTGTCCGACAGATTCGGGGCTCGCTTCAGGGCATTGGGCAAGGACTCCGTCCAGACTCTGGTGACCGCTCAGATGGAGGGCTCGGTCTCGAATCACCGACTCCAGGAGATCCTGACGTTGCACCGTCGGGACATCACCACCCTGCTCCAATCGCTGGTGAAGGACGGCTTTCTGGTTCCCGACGGCTTTGGTCGCGGAACCAGTTACGAGCTTGGGGATGGAGAAAGGCCGTCTGGGCTGGCTGCTGCCCCCCCTGACAAGGCCACTATCCCCCCTGACAAGGCCACTATCCCCCCTGATAAGGCCGCCAGCCCCCCTGACAGTGCCGCTAGCCCCGCTGACAAGGCCGCCGTTCCCCTGGACCCCGAACTGGTGGCGATCGCGGCGCCCGTGAGATCCAGCAAGCGGGCGGATCGTGCGGTGACCCGGGCTACGATCCTGAAGCTTTGCCAAGGGCGCTTCGTCAGTCTGCGCCAGCTGTCTGAACTGTTGGGGCGCGGTGCTGAAACGTTGCGCGATGGCTTTATCAGTCCGATGGTCAAGACGGGGGAATTGGAACTGCGCTATCCAGACAAGCCGAGCCGACGGGACCAGGCCTACCAGACACAGAAGGGCGTAGACGCATGACCTCGCCCAAGTCCCTGATCATCAACTCGCCCTACCAGGAGCCGGGCCGCCACTGGCAACAGGGTGCCGGCACCGCATTGAACTTGGTCGAAGGCCGCCGTCCCGCGGCCTATGAGGTCTTCGATACCCGCAACAACACCAAGCGGGTGGAGGAGCTCAAGCTCGTCAACCGGATCCGCGAAAGGGTGCAGGAGTGGCGTGAAGCGGACTATCCGGGCGTGACCCAGGTGACGCGGTCGCTGCTGGCCCACTGGCGCGAGCCTGCCGCGCGCATGCTGCCGTTCTACTTCTGCCAGATCGAAGCCATCGAGACACTGGTCTGGTGGGTGGAGGCGACCGCCGAGTTCAAGCAGGGCATCTTCCTGGAAGGCGATGGCGGTCCCTGGGAGCGGGTCTGCAGCAAGATGGCCACCGGCAGCGGCAAGACCACGGTGATGGCCATGGTCATCACCTGGCAGGTGCTCAATGCCCTGGCATACCCCAGGCGCAACAAGGATTTCTCCAGGGCGGTGTTCATCGTCGCTCCGGGGCTGACCGTGCGCGAGCGCCTGCAGGTGCTGTTGCCCGGCAATCCGGCCAACGTCTATGACGAGTTCGGCCTGTGTCCTTCCGAAGCGCTGCGACACAAGCTCAACCAGGCCGAAGTGCTGATCGAGAACTGGCACACGCTGATGCCGCTCAAGCAGCCCGACCGCTCAGTGGTGAAGAAAGGAGCGGAGAGCGACGAGGCGTTCACTCGTCGGGTGCTCGGCAAGCTGGCGTCGCAGCGGGACATCATCGTCATCAATGACGAGGCGCACCACGCCTATCGCAAGCCGGCTGACGTCAAGATCAGCAAGAAGGACGCCGAAAAACGGGGCATCGACCTGGAGGAAGCGACGCGGTGGATCGAAGGGCTCGATCGGCTGCATCGAAGCCGCCGGATCATCCGCTGCTTCGACCTGTCGGCCACGCCGTTCGCGCCCACGGGCAAGACCAATACGGATGAGGGCCTGTTTGGCTGGATTGTTTCGGACTTCGGCCTGAACGATGCGATCGAGGGTGGCCTGGTCAAGACGCCGCGCGTGGTGGTTCGCGACAGTGCACTTCCCAATGCGAAGCTGCGCTCGAAGCTGTACCACCTCTACCGCGAACCCGAGGTCTCGGAAGATCTCAACCGCAAGGCGGCCAAGCCCGAAGATCCCCTGCCGAAGCTGGTCCAGGATGCCTACACGCTGTTGGGCGCGGATTGGCTGGAAGCTGCGAAGCAGTGGGAGGCAGGCGGCCATACGTCGCCGCCGGTGATGCTCACGGTCTGCAACCGGACCGAGACAGCCGCCCGCATCGAGCGGTACTTCACCAGTGGCGACGCGTTCTGGCCCGAACTGCACGCTCCGGAGAAGACGCTGCGCGTCGACTCGAAGGTGCTGGAGAAGGCCGAGATCGGCCAGACCGCTGCCGCTGACAAGGATTACGAGGCCCGGCTGAAGGACATCGTGGAGGCGTCGGGTCTGACCGGGGACCGCAGGAACGCGCTTCTGGCGATGAAGAAGGAGGAGATCCTCCGGGCGATCGTCGACAACGTGGGCAAGCGCGGGACGGCCGGACAGCGGCTGCAGAACGTCATTTCGGTGGCGATGCTGTCGGAGGGCTGGGACGCGAAGAACGTCACCCATATCATGGGCCTGCGCGCGTTCACCAGCCAGCTCCTGTGCGAGCAGGTGATCGGCCGCGGGCTGCGGCGGGTCAGCTACGAGACCGATGGGAACGGGCTGTTCCTGCCCGAGTACGTCAATGTCTTCGGCGTACCGCTGTCGATCTTCCAGGACGATGGTGAAGGCCCCACACCTCCGCCGCCCAAGCCGAGCACGCAGATCGAGTCGCTGCCCGAGCGCAACAGCCTGGAGATCCGCTGGCCCAATGTGTTGCGGGTGGATCCGGTGGTCAAGCCCGTGCTGGCCGTGCGCTGGCACGAGGTCCAGCCCCTGGAGCTCAAGCCGGAAGAAACGCCGATCTCCGCCGAGATCGCGCCGGCCCTGGGCGGCGCCACGGATTGGAGCAAGATCCACGTCATCGACCTGGAGATGCTCCCCGAGCAGTTCCGCCTGCAGCGCCTGATCTTCCTGGCGGCACGCAAGGCCTACGACCAGATGAAGGACACCTTCAGCGGCGGCCGCGAGTACCTGGTGTACCAGCTGATCCGCCTGGTCGAGGAGTTCATCGACTCGGACCGACTGGCGATTCCGAGCCTGTTCCACCAGGATCCGCTGCGCAAGCGCATCCTGCTCACGCTCAATGTCGACCGGATGGTGGAACACCTGCTGCGCTACGTGTACGAGCAGAACACCGAGAAGGTCGAGTTGATCTTCGACGAAGACATGCCGATCGGTTCAACCCGCTACATGCGCACCTGGTACACGACCAAGCCCAATGTGCCTACGACCAGGTCGCAGATCAGCCATGTGGTTGGTGACAGCGCGTGGGAAGGCCACGCTGCCAACGCGTTCGAAGACTCAAAACAGGTAGTGAGCTACGTAAAGAACGACCATCTGGGCTTCCAGATCCATTACATGTGGAACGGGTCCCGCCGCCGCTTTCTGCCGGACTTCCTGGTCCGGTTGAAGAACGGCAAGACGTTGGTGCTGGAGATCAAGGGCGTGGACGACGACCAGAATCGCGCCAAGCGGGCGGCCCTGGCAGCCTGGGTGGAAGGGGTGAATCAGAAGGGTGGGTTCGGCGTGTGGACCCACGCAGTTGCGTTCCAGCCCAGCCAGATCCGCGACCTGGTCGAGGCGGCTGCGGAGTAGTCGAAGCCGGGCAGCCGGGTGGCGCGCACGGACGTTTTGCAGATCCAGACTCGATGGAGTTGGGCGTGCAACTGGTTTGCTGAGGTGCGTGACCACCGGCCCCAGCTTGAGCAAAAGGGGGTATCCAACGGGTATCTCAGCGGGTCACCCCCTAATCAATCATTATTTATCAATAAGATGGGCCGCCCATGATCCTGATGATCGACAACTACGACAGCTTCACCTTCAACCTCGTGCAGTATCTGGGCGAGCTGGGTGAGCAGGTGCATACGGTGCGCAACGATGCCATCGATATCGACGGCATCCGCGCGCTGGCGCCGTCGCATATCGTCATTTCGCCCGGGCCATGCACGCCCGATCAGGCCGGCATCTCGCTGGCGCTGGTGGCGCAACTGGCCGGGGAAATTCCGATCCTGGGGGTGTGCCTGGGCCACCAGGCAATTGGCCAGGCTTTCGGCGGCCAGGTGGTGCGGGCGCGGCAGGTGATGCATGGCAAGACCTCGCCGATCCGGCACACCGGTGCCGGTGCCTTTGCCGGCCTGCCTGATCCGTTCATCGCCACCCGTTACCACTCGCTGGTGGTGGCGCGTGAAAGCCTGCCGGACTGCCTGGAAATCACCGCCTGGACCGAAACCGCGGACGGCCAGATCGACGAGATCATGGGTCTGCGCCATCGCAGCCTGGCGGTGCAGGGAGTCCAGTTTCATCCCGAGTCGATCCTGAGCGAGCATGGCCATGCCTTGCTGGCGAACTTCCTGGGCAGCCGGCAAGCGCCGCCACGGCCGGAGCTGACAGCGCCGTTGGCGGCGACGGTCTGATCGCGGCCGGTGCGCGGCCGACCCTTGCCGTAGCGGTTCGTACCACTGCTTTTTTTAGGTCGCTCAGCGACTGCCCTATGCAAGCTGGCCCTGTGTCGGCCAGCACTCTGACTGCTCGCCGCGCCCCTGCTGCATCAAGGCGCGGCGAAGGCCGGGGCCGATGCCGCCGTGCGGGCCGCCGGACATCGTCGCTTGACCATTGTCGGTACAGGTGGAATGGTGGTGGTCGTGGCCGTCGCCACACGGGCCCAGCTCAGGCCGATTTGAAAATCACGCCAGGTCGGGCCCGACGCATCCGAGGATGAACGTCATGGGCAAGACAGCGGCATGGCAGGACTGGCACCTGCAACCGATCGCAGGCGAGCGGCGCGCGGGCAGCGCTGGCCGCTCAATGGAAGTGGTCAATCCTTATTCCGGCGACACCCTGCTCAAGCTGGAGCTGGCCAATGCCGACGATCTGGACCAGGCTGCGGCAGCCGCGCGCAAGGCGCAGGTTTCCTGGGCCGCGGAAGGGCCGGGCGTGCGCAGCCAGGTGATGCATCGTGCGGTGGCGATTTTCGATCAGCGCCGCGACGAGATCATCGATTGGCTGGTGCGTGAATCGGGCAGCACCCGGATCAAGGCGCAGATCGAATGGGGTTCGGCGCGTGCCATCACCCTGGAGGCGGCCAGCCTGCCCGGCCGTGCCCATGGCCGGATTCTGCCTTCGGATGTGCCGGGCAAGGAAAGCCGGGTCTATCGCGGGCCGCTGGGCGTGGTCGGGGTGATCAGTCCGTGGAATTTCCCGCTGCATCTGAGCATGCGTTCGGTGGCGCCGGCACTGGCGCTGGGCAATGCCGTGCTGGTCAAGCCGGCCAGCGATACACCGGTGACCGGCGGCCTGATCCTGGCACGGATATTCCAGGACGCCGGCTTGCCGCCGGGTGTGCTCAGCGTGCTGGTCGGCGCCGGCTCGCAGATCGGCGATGCCTTCGTCAGCCATCGCGACATCAACTTCATTTCCTTCACCGGCTCCACCGAGGTCGGGCGCAATATCGGCCGGCTGGCCAGTGGCGGCGAGCACATCAAGCGGGTGGCGCTGGAACTGGGCGGCAACAGCCCGTTCGTGGTCCTGGCCGATGCCGACCTGGAGACGGCGGTGGCGGCGGCGGTGTTCGGCAAGTTCCTGCACCAGGGGCAGATCTGCATGGCGATCAACCGGATCATCGTCGAGCAGCCGCTGCTTGATGCGTTCACGGAGCAGTTCGTCGCCCGGGTCAAGGCGTTGCCCTGTGGCGATCCGGGGCAGGCGGAAACGGTGATCGGGCCGGTGATCAACGCCCGTCAGTTGGCCGGCCTGGAAGAGCGCATCGCCGGTGCGCAGCGCGAAGGCGCAACCTTGCTGACCGGCGGCCCGGCACAGGGCAATGTCCTGCCGCCGCATGTCTTTGGCGATGTCACCGCCGACATGGCGATCGCGCGCGAGGAGAGTTTCGGCCCGCTGGTCGGCATCCTGGCGGCCCGGGATGCCGACCATGCCCTGGAGTTGGCCAACCAGACCGAGTACGGCCTGTCCAGCGCCGTGTTCACCGCCGATGCCAGCCGCGGCCTGGCCTTTGCCCGTGCCATCCGCGCCGGCATGGTGCATATCAATGACATGCCGGTCAATGACGAGGCCAACGCTCCGTTCGGCGGCGAGAAGAACTCCGGCCTGGGCCGCTTCAACGGCGACTGGGCGCTGGAGGAATTCACGACCTGCCAATGGCTGACGGTGCAACATGCACCCCGGCGCTATCCGTTCTGACTGCCACGCCTGCCGCTTCCGGAGCTCCTGCCATGCCTGTTTCCAGTTTTAGACTTCAGGCGCCTGCCAATCGCTGGTTGTTGGCCATGACCTTGCCGGTCTTGCTGGCCTTGGGCACGGCGGCCATCCATGCCGAAGATGCCGGCGATGCGAGCGCGGCCAGCCGGTCAGCCGGCCAAGCCGAAATGGCCGAAACGGCGACCGCAGATGCCGCGACCCCAGCCGCTGCCAGCGACAGCGCCGATTCCCAGGCCGCCGGCGCCTGGACCAGCCGCTGGCGCAGCGGCGAGCAGCTCTATCAGAAGCTGTGCGGCCTGTGCCACGACCCCAGTGTCGGCGTTGGCCGCAACATTGCCGGGCGCGGTCTGCCCGAAGCCTATGTCCAATTCATCGTCCGCAACGGCTTCAACGGCATGCCGGCGTTTCCGGCGTCGTACATCGACGACGAATCGATCCGTCTGGTGACCGAATTCCTCGCCGCCCAGCCGTTGCCGGAAGGCGGGCCGTGAGCCGTCGGCGGCCTGAGCCGCTGTGATCAGCATGCCGGCAACCGGCGGATGCCTTGTCCAAGGACGCCGTGCCGAGTCCGGTGCGGTGCCCGGCACGGCCCAACCCTGCAGGAGCAGGACATGACCATCAATCGTCGCTTTGTGCTCAAGAGTTTCGCCCTGGCCGGTGTCGCCGGGGCAATGGCTGGCCCGGCCCGCGCTTTCGCCGGCCTGGTCGCCGACGCGGCTGACAACCCGGTCGCTTCCGGCCAGTCGTTGCTGGCCCTGGTCAATGATGACCGCGCCGGCAGGGTGTTCCTGGACGGGGCGCGCAGCCTCACCGGCGACGGCCTGGAAGTGCCCCGGGCCGGCAGTGACCTGGCCTTCCTGACCGATCTGGAGCGGCGCCTGCGCAGCGGCCGGCCGCTGTCGATCATCGGCCTGCTCGACGATGCCGCCGGCACCCTGGTGGTGGATGTCGCCCGTGGTACCGGTGCCCGTTTGCAGTGGCTGGGCCAGCACAGCGCCCAGGCGCGGACCAGCAGCCATCATCTGCTCACTGCCGGTAGTGCCCGGGACGGCGCCCGGGCCTTGGCCCGGAACCTGCAAGCCTGCGGCGCCGGCTTCGAGCTGCGCCACGAAGGCCATGCCGATCCTGCTCCGGTCACCGTCGCGGCGGCGGCCTCCGGCAACAGCGCCGCGGTCGCCGAACAATGGCTGCACGGCACCGGCGGGCAGTTGGCCGCGCTGGCCCTGCAACGGCCACCGCCGGCACTGCCGCAGGAGTTTGCCGCCCAGGCCGGCGACCCGGTGCGCGGCCACTTCGTCTCATTCCTGGTCCTGACCTGAGGGAGCCTGCAGCCATGTCCGAGCGTGAATTCGATGTCCTGCCCCGAGGCGTGAGCCAGGAACAGTTCGGCCAGGCGATCGGCAAGTTCCGGGCCCTGCTCGGCGCCGACAATGTTCTGGTCGAAGATCAGCAACTGGTGCCCTACGGCAAGGTCATGATGTCGGTGGCCAATGACGAGCATGCGCCGTCGGCGGCGCTGATCGCGACCACGGTCGAGCAGGTGCAGGGCATCGTGCGCATCTGCAACGAGCACCGGATCCCGATCTGGACCATCTCCACCGGCCGCAACTTCGGCTATGGCTCGGCGGCGCCGGTGCAGCGCGGCCAGGTGATCCTGGACCTGAAGAAGATGAACCGGATCCTGAAGATCGATCCGGACCTGTGCTATGCGCTGGTGGAACCGGGCGTGACCTATGGCCAGCTCTACGACTACATCCAGGAGCACGATCTGCCGTTGATGCTGTCGTTCTCGGCGCCCTCGGCCATCGCCGGCCCGCTCGGCAACACCATGGACCGCGGCGTCGGCTACACGCCTTATGGCGAGCATTTCATGATGCAGTGCGGCATGGAAGTGGTGATGGCCGATGGTCAGGTTTACCGCACCGGCATGGGCGGCGTGCCCGGCAGCAATACCTGGCAGATCTTCAAGTGGGGCTACGGCCCGACCCTGGACGGCATGTTCACCCAGGCCAATTACGGCATCACCACCAAGATGGGCTTCTGGCTGATGCCCAAGCCGCCAGTGTTCAAGCCGTTCGAGGTGATCTTCGAAAACGAAGAGGACATCGTCGAGATTGTCGATCTGCTGCGGCCGCTGCGCATGTCCGGCACCATCCCGAACTCGGTGGTGATCGCCAACATCCTGTGGGAGGCCGGCAGCGCGCACCTGACCCGGGCGCAGTACATCCAGGAGCCCGGCCATACCCCCGACAACGTGCTCAAACAGATCCTGGACGATACCGGCATGGGTGCCTGGAACCTGTATGCCGCGCTCTACGGCACCCAGGAACAGGTCGATGCCGACTGGAAACTGGTTTCCGGAGCCTTCGCCCGGCTGGGCAAGGGCCGCATCGTCACCCAGGAAGAGGCCGGCAATACCCAGCCGTTCAAATACCGCGCCGAGCTGATGTCAGGCGTGCCCAACCTGCAGGAGTTCGGCCTGTACAACTGGCGCGGCGGTGGCGGCTCGATGTGGTTCGCACCGGTCAGCGAGGCCCGTGGCAGCGAATGCCGCAAGCAGGCGGCGCTGGCCAAGCGCATCCTGCACAAGCATGGCCTGGACTATGTCGCCGAGTTCATCGTCGCGCCGCGTGACATGCACCATGTCATCGATGTCCTGTACGACCGCAGCAGCGGCGAGGAGACGGCGCGTGCCGATGCCTGCTTCAACGAACTGCTGGACGAGTTCGAGAAGGAAGGCTACGCCGTGTACCGGGTCAACACCCGCTTCCAGGAACGGGTCGCGCGCAGCTATGGCCCGGTCAAGCGCGATGTCGAGCACGCGATCAAGCGCGCCCTGGATCCGAACAACATCCTGGCGCCGGGGCGCTCGGGCATCGATCTTGAAACCTATGATGCCGATCGCCGGGAGAACTCCTGAAGCTCGGCCGGCGCCTGCCTGAAGCCGGGTTGCCAGCGCCACTTCCGGACCGGCGCAGTGCGGTCCGGAAGCTGACGCATGCCGGATCAGCCGTGGCTCAGCCCTGGCCTGAATCCAGGCGCAGGATCGGCTTGACCGTGCTGCCGTCGGCCGAATCCTCGAACGCCTGGCTGATCTGGTCGAAGGAATAGAACTTCACCAGCCGGTCGAACGGGAACAGGCCGGCCTTGTAGTACTCCACCAGCTTGGGGATGAACACCCGCGGCACCGAGTCGCCCTCGATGACGCCGATCATGCCCTTGCCCTCGGCCATCAGGTCGTTGTGGATATCCAGCTCCATTTTCGGCGTGACGCCGACAATGGCGGTCGTGCCCAGCGGCCGCAGGGCGTTCAGCGATTGCCGCACCACCGGCGGTACACCGGTGGTCTCGACCGCGTAATGGCAGCCGCTGCCGGTGAGCGCGCGGATCTCCGCCACGACATCGACCTTGCTGCCATTGAAGGTGTGGCTGGCACCCAGTTCCCGGGCCAGCTCCAGGCGGTTGTCGTGGACATCGATGGCGAAGATCTGCCGGCAGCCGGCGATCTTCGCCGCCATGATCGCGCTCAGGCCAACGGCGCCACAGCCATAGACGGCAATCGATGTGCCGAACTCCGGCCGCAGCCGGTTGAGCACCGTGCCTGCGCCGGTCTGGATGCCGCAGCCCAGCGGGCCGAGCAGGGCCAGATCAACCTCCTTGTCGACCTTGACCACGTTGCGCTCGTGGGCCACGGCATGAGTACCGAACGATGACTGGCCGAAGAAGGTCGCGACCCCGGTCTGGCCCTGGTGCAGGCGGCAGGTGCCGTCTTCCATTCGGCCGCCGAAGTTGAGCTCGTTGAAGCGCTCGCACACGGTCGGATGGCCGGTCAGGCAAGCCTCGCACTGGCCGCAATGGGCAAACGACATCACCACATGGTCGCCGACTTCGACGCTGGTGACATTGGCGCCGATCTTCTCGACCACGCCCGAACCTTCGTGGCCAAGCACGATAGGGTAGGGCGACACCGCCAGATCACGGCCGACAGCGTCGGTATGGCAAACCCCGGTGGCCACCACCCGCACCAGCACCTCGTTGGCTTCCGGCCCGGACAAGGTGACCTCCTGGATCTGGAAATCCTTGCCCTGGGCATGGGTGACTGCGGCTTGAATCTTCATGGTGGCCAATCCTCATGTGTCGACAGGAACCACCAAGATAACGACTGGCACCTGACCGGCGGCGGTCCGGGAAGGCTTGAATCATCGTGGATACAAGGCCATGCGCCGCCCGTTCTTTCAGTCGCGGGTCCGGCACGAAGCGCGGCAGCAAGCCTGGCCGCAGGTGACCGGCCCCGGTGCCTGCCGGTATCCTTGGCCACCCGGCAGCGGTGCCCTCTGGCAGTACAAGCTGGCCATGTCACCCTTGTCCCGGCGCAACTTCCGACGCAGACCTCCAGGCCGTGGCCGACCAGGCCGGCCTGCCGGCATCCGGCATCCTCCGGATTTCCTTCCCATCAAACGATTTTGCCCGCCATGACCGATAGCCACGCAAACCCCATCACCCTGTCGCCGACCCAGGCCCTGCAACGGGTGATCGAGCACCGGGAGATCTTCCACGAGGAAATGCTCGACCTGATGCGCGCGATCATGCGCGGCGAAGTGTCGGCGCCGCTGGTGGCGGCCATCCTCACCGGCCTGCGGGTGAAGAAGGAAACCATTGGCGAGATCGCCGCCGCCGCCCAGGTGATGCGCGAGTTCGCCGACCGGGTGCAGGTGCCCGACGACCGGCCGTTCGTCGATATCGTCGGCACCGGCGGTGACGGCTGCCATACCTTCAATATTTCCACCGCGGCGATGTTCGTGGTCGGCGCGGCCGGCGCCGGCGTCGCCAAGCATGGCAACCGCAGTGTTTCCTCCAAATCGGGCAGCGCCGATGTCATCGAGGCGCTGGGCGCGCGCATCGAGCTGACCCCGACGCAGGTGGAGCAGGTGATTGCCCGTTGCGGCATCGGTTTCATGTTCTCGCCGATGCACCACAGCGCGATGAAGAACGTCGCCGCCGTGCGCCGCGAGCTGGGTGTGCGCACGATTTTCAACATCCTCGGGCCGCTGACCAATCCGGCCGGTGCCGAACACATCCTGATGGGCGTGTTCCATCCCGATCTGGTCGGCATCCAGGTCCGTGTCCTGCAGCGCCTGGGCGCGCGCCGGGCGCTGGTGGTCTGGGGCAAGGACGGCATGGATGAGATCTCGCTGGGCGCCGCGACCATGGTCGGCGAGCTGCGCGATGGCCGCATCAGCGAATACGAGATCCACCCCGAAGACTTCGGCCTGGCGATGTCCTCCAATCGCGGCCTGCGGGTGAACGACGCAGCCCAGTCCAAGGCGATGTTGCTGGATGCTCTGGACGGGCGGCCCAGCGTCGCGCGCGACATCGTCATGCTCAACGCCGGCGCCGCCCTGTATGCGGCCGAAATGGTGCCGGACATCGCCGCGGGTATCGACCGCGCCCGCGACATCATCGCCAGCGGCGCGGCCAAGGCCAAGCTGGATGAGTTCGTCACTGCCACCCAGGCCCAGGCCTGAGCCGGTGAAAACGGCGTTGCCGGGAAGATTCGGGAACGAGCATCCAGCCCGGTCATGAGCGATATTCTCCAGCGCATCCTGGCGCGCAAGCACGAAGAGGTGGCCGAGCGTTCGGCCCGCCTGCCACTGGCGCAACTTGAGCAGCGTTGCCGGCAGGCACCGCCGCTGCGGCCGTTCCGCGCCGCCCTGCAGGCGAAAATTGACGCCGGCCAGCCGGCGGTGATCGCCGAGATCAAGCGCGCCAGCCCCAGCCAGGGCCTGATCCGGCCGGATTTTGATCCGGCGGCCATCGCCCGCAGCTACCAGGCCGCCGGTGCCGCCTGCCTGTCGGTATTGACCGATGTCGATTTCTTCCAGGGCAACGACGACTATCTGCAGCAGGCGCGTGCCGCCTGCGAGCTGCCGGTGCTGCGCAAGGATTTCGTTGTCGATCCCTGGCAGTTGTATGAGTCGCGCGCGCTGGGCGCCGATTGCGTGCTGCTGATCGCTGCCGCCCTGGCTGACGATCAGCTTGCGCAGATGCTGACGCTGGCTGAAAGCCTGCAGTTGGATGCCCTGGTCGAGGTTCACGACCGGGCCGAGCTGGAACGCGCCCTGGCCTTGCCGGCGCCGTTGATCGGCATCAACAACCGCGATCTGCGCAGCTTCAAGGTGAGCCTGGAAACCACGCTGTCACTGCAGCCGCTGGTGCCGGCAGAACGTTTGCTGGTAACCGAATCGGGCATCGGCAGCCGCGAAGAAGTGGCCCGGTTGCGCGCCGCCGGTATCGACGCCTTCTTGGTCGGTGAGCGGTTCATGCGCGCGCCGGATCCGGGTCAGGAGCTGGCCCGGCTGTTCATGGCCTGAAGTTTTCATCGCCACAGCCGAGCGGCTACTGAAAGCGCGACACGGTAGTGCCATCGCCGCGCCGCCGACTCCGGCCAGCGTTAAAAGAAAGCTCGCGCAAGAAGGCGGCTGCGCTTACTTGCCGCCGCGGTTGTTCACCGGCACCAGCGGCCGGGTCAGCAGGACCGGGCCCTCATCGCTGCCGTAGCCGAGCACCACGATGGTCTTGCCATTGACCAGGATCGTGCCCTGCTCCTCCAACTGCTTGACCACCCGGCCGACCATTTCGCGCGAGCAGCCGACGATGCGGCTGAGTTCCTGGCGCGAAATGCGGATCTGGCAGCCATCGGGATGGCTGATTGCCTGCGGCTCCTGGCACAGGTCGATCAGGGTCCGCGCAACCCGGTTGGTGACGTCCATATGGGCCAGCCGGCTGACCTTGCGTGAGGTCACCAGCAGGCGTTCGGCCAATTGCTTGCCCAACTGGTACAGCAGTTGTGGCGCATCCTCGCGCAGCGGCCCGGTCAACAATTGTGACAGGCGCTCGTAGCTGACCTCGGCCAGGTCGCAGATGCTGCGCGTGCGGACCACGACATGGCGTTGCTGGACATCGTGGAACACGCCCAGCTCGCCGATGAAATCACCCGGGTTGGCGTAGGACAGGATGATCTCCCGGCCGGCACCGTCCTCGGCGCTGATCGTCAGTGAGCCGGAGACGACGTAGAACAGTGTCCGGTTGGCTTCTCCGGGCCGGGTGATGATGGCCTTGTTCGGGTATCTGCGGTGGTGGCAATGGGAAAGAAATCGCTCGATGGGCGCGCTGTTGGCTGGCCGCGAGGCGGAAAACTGCATGGTCATTAAGCCCCCTGTTAGGCCGCGCCACTATGACCGATGCCACAACAGGCGGCAACCAATCAGCGGCCAGGGTTTGCGCGCCCGGGTAGACGCAACGATAATCCGCAGCTTCCAGGACGGCACGGCGCCGTCTGCAACCCACGGATGGCCTACTGCTTTGGTGAAACCCCTGCCACGTTTGAAGCTTCAGGGCTTCAACAACCTGACCAAGGCGTTGTCGTTCAACATCTACGACGTCTGCTACGCGGTGAGTGATGAACAGCGCCAGCGCTACATCGAGTACATCGATGAGGCGTACAACTCCGACCGCCTGACCCAGATCCTGACCAATGTCGCCGAGATCATCGGTGCCAACATCCTCAATATCGCGCGCCAGGATTACGATCCCCAGGGTGCCTCGGTGACGATCCTGATCTCCGAGGAGCCGATCGTCGACAAGCGCGCCGCCGGCCAGGTCGTGGCCGGTGCCGTGCGCGAGCACCCCGAAGAGGCCAGCGTGGTGGCGCATCTGGACAAGAGCCACATCACGGTGCACACCTATCCGGAGACGCATCCGCACAACGGCATCGCCACTTTCCGGGCCGATATCGACGTGGCCACCTGCGGCGTGATCTCGCCGCTGAAGGCGTTGAACTACCTGATCGAGAGCTTCGAGTCCGACATCGTCATCATGGATTACCGCATCCGCGGCTTCACCCGGGATGTGAAGGGCAAGAAGCACTACATCGACCACAAGATCAACTCGATCCAGGACTATCTCTCGCGCGCGATCCGCAGCCGCTACGAGATGTTCGACGTCAACGTCTACCAGGAAAACATCTTCCACACGAAGATGCACATCAAGGATTTCGACCTGGACACTTACCTGTTCGAGTCGCGCGCGGCGGACCTGTCGTTCAAGGAGCGCCTGCGCATCGAACAGCGCCTGCGGGTGGAGATCGAAGAGCTGTTCCACGGCCGCAACCTGCTGTAGCCAGGCAGCCGGCCGGCCGGGTCCTGGCCGGGCCGGGCCATCAGGCGCCGCTGTCGTCGCGCATGTGTTGTCGGCCGGCGCTTATGCGCCACTGGCCGGTCCGTATCAGCGCCACCCGGCCAACAACCCGGGCCTGGTTGCGGTTGCCCGGTTCCGGGTCGGGACGATCTTTCTTCACGGTCTTGCACTATCCTGCGGCAACGCAACAAAGGAGCCGGGTGCATGACCCCGACGAGCGCCCGCTACAGCCCGCGTGAGGAACTGGCCAACGGCCTGATCCACGGCGTCGGCATCCTGCTCAGCATCATCGGCCTGGCGCTGCTGGTCGGTTTCGCCAGTGCCCGCGGCAGCGCCCTGGACATCGTTGCCGGCAGCGTCTTCGGCGCCACCCTGATCATGGTCTACACCACCTCGACGCTGTATCACGCCGTCAGCTTGCCCGGCGTCAAGCAGGTGCTGCGCAAGCTCGACCACATCGCCATTTTCCTGCTCATCGCCGGCACCTACACGCCGTTCACCCTGGCCGCGATCGGTGGCCGCCTGGGCTGGAGCCTGTTCGCCCTGATCTGGTCGCTGGCGGTGCTGGGCATCGTCTTCGAGCTGACCTTCCTGCGCCGCTGGACCTGGCTGGCCGTGGGTCTGTACCTGGGCATGGGCTGGATCGGCATGATCGCAATCAAGCCACTGGCGGCCGCGCTGGACAGCGGCGGCCTGGCCCTGGTGCTGGCCGGCGGCGCCGCCTACACCCTGGGCGTGATCTTCTATCTATGGCGGCGGTTGCCGTATTCACACGCCATCTGGCATGTCTTCGTGCTGGTCGGCAGCCTGCTGCATTTCCTGGCAGTGCTGTTCTACATCGTGCTGGCCTGAGCTGGCCGGTAAACGCCGAGCCAGGGCCGGCTTGCGCGCGCTCGGGCAGCCGCCGGCAGCAGCGCTTGATCAGTGCATTGATCGTGTCGCCGCAATGGGGCCTGGCAGAACCTGGGCGAAAACAGGAAGGGCCGCATCCTGCGGCCCTTCCCTTGGAACGATTCCAGCCCGGGCCGCGGCCCGGCAGCGCTCAGCGGCCCAGGGCGCTGAGGTCGGGCATTTCCAGCTTTTCCTCGCGGTAGCCGGCCGGCACCGCGAAATTGTCAGCCGGCAGGGCCGAGGTGTCGATGCCGCTGAACTCCGATGAGGCGCGACGGCCATTTTCGATGTTGGTCATGCGCAGCGGGATCATGCCGCTCTGGAACGTGCTCAGGTCGATCATCTGCGCCATCGGCCCCTGGGCCAGGCCCTCGGCCAGTTCCTGCATCATGGTGAAGGCGCCATCCAGCACGTTGCGGTCGGCGGACGACAGGGCATCCAGGGCGCTCAGGCTGCCCATGCAGCTTTCGTTGATCGCCTTGCCGTCCATGCGCGTCTGGTAGACGCTGCAGGCATGGCCGGCAACGTTGCCGCGCTGGCCGGTTTCGACCACCTGCACCGAGGGCATGCCGCCCATGCCCGGCAGGCTGCCGCCGACCATGCCCTGCACCTGGCTGCGCATTTCCGGCGGCAGGTTGGCCAGCGCCTGCTCCATCTGCGCCATGGCGGCATTGACCGCGCCACCCAGCTTTTCGATGTCGGCGCGGGTCAGGCGGGTGAAGCTGCGCTGGCCGTGGTCGACCATGGTCATGGTTCCGGCGCCCGGATCCAGGATCACGCTGATGTTGCCGTCGACATCACTGCGCATCTTGCCGTGGCCGATCTGCAACGACTGCAGGTCGGCGCCGCCGCCTTCGGTGGCCTGGAACTGGATGCGGGCATCGGCCAGGGCAGCGGTGGGCAGGACCAGGGCAAGGGCTAGAAGCAGGGAAGGTGATTTCATCGCGGTTCTCTCGTTGAGGGGTGGACAACAGCCAGTGTCGATTGCAGCGCCGCGCGGGCGGTTGGCAAGCGGCGCCGGGTCGGTCCCGGCCGTGGAGTTGCGGCGCGGACGCGTCGGCCCGGTCACACCGGACCGGTGGCCTGAAACCAAGAACGCAAATGGCGCCGCCAGCCGGCCATGATCGTAGCCGGATCCGGCGCCGTCGCGGGCGCCGGCAGTATGGCAAGCCACGACCTGTACATGTTGCAGCCTTTGGATCCTTGTCAGTCCGGCTTGCGCGTCGTCGCCGGCGCACCGGACCGATGACCGCTGCAAACGGCGCAGTTTTCACGATGCCAACGCACCTGCGGGCTACACTGTCGGGCATGCGTCGCCTGTCAGCCATCGTCAGCCTGTTCGGCCTGCTGTTGCTCGCCGGGCTCCTGTCCGGTCAGGAAAGCCCGGCGCCGCAGGTGCTGCTGCTGGAGATCAAGGGCGGCATCGGCCCGGCGACCACCGATTACATTCGGCGCGGGCTGGACAGTGCCGACGAGGCCGGCGCCATGGCCGTGATCCTGCGTATCGACACGCCCGGCGGCCTGGATGCCGCCACCCGTGACATCAACCAGGCGATCCTGGCCTCGCCGGTGCCGGTGATCGGCTATGTCGCGCCCGAAGGTGCCCGGGCCGCCAGCGCCGGCACCTACATCCTCTACGCCACCCATGTCGCGGCGATGGCGCCGGCAACATCGCTGGGTGCCGCCACGCCGGTATCGATCGGCGGCGGCGATGCCGGCGGGAGCGGCCAGGAGCCGGCCGACGACGGCGAAGACGCCGAGGAAGACGGCAGCGGCAGTCCGGCGGGCGGTTCGGCCATGGAACGCAAGGTGATCAACGACTCCGTTGCCTACCTGCGCGGCCTGGCCGAGCGTCGCGACCGCGACCTGGAATTTGCCGAGGCGGCGGTGCGCGAGGCCGCCACGCTCACCTCCAGCCAGGCGCTGGAGCGCGGCGTGATCGAGTTCATCGCGCGCGACATCGACGACCTGCTGGCCCAGGTCGATGGTCTGGAACTGGCCCTGGATCAGGGCGGCGTGACCCTGGCCACGGCCGGCGCCGAGGTGGTGCCGGTGATACCGGATTGGCGCAATCGTTTGCTGGCCACCATCACCGATCCCGGAGTCGCCTATTTCCTGCTCATGATCGGCCTGTACGGATTGATCTTCGAAGGCTACAACCCCGGTGTCTTCGTGCCCGGCATCGTCGGCGCCATTGCCCTGCTGCTGGCCCTGTATGCGCTGCAGGTGCTGCCGGTGAACTACGTCGGCGTGGCCCTGATCATCCTGGGCATCGCCCTGATCACCGCCGAGATGTTCCTGCCCAGTTTCGGGGTGCTGGGAATGGGTGGCCTGGTCGCCCTGGTATTCGGCTCGATCATGCTGTTTGATTCCGATGTGCCCGGCTTCGGCGTGCCGGTGGCGATGATCGGCTCGATGGCGGTGATCAGCGGCCTGGCGTTCATGGCGGTGATGTACCTGGCGCTGGCGGCCCGGCGGATGCCGGTGACGACCGGCAAGCATGAGTTGATCGGCCAGCAGGCCGAGGCGCTGGCGACCTTCCATGGCCGCGGCCGGGTGCGCATCCGCGGCGAGGACTGGCAGGCCGAAAGCGGCGAGCCGGTGCAGGCCGGCCAGGCGGTCAGGGTTGTCGCCCTGGATGGCCTGGTGCTGGTGGTGCAGCCACTGGAATCCCCGGAGCCGCCGCCTTCGTCACAGCCATCGTCGGCCGGCATCGGTCGCCCCGGGCATCGCCCCCATCCGCCCTGACCTGGAGTGTCCGCAATGTTCGTCGACTACATTTCCATCATCTTGCCGGTCGTTGTCTTCATCGCCTTCCTGCTGTTCCAGGCGATCAAGATCCTGCGCGAATACGAGCGTGGCGTGGTGTTCCAGTTGGGCCGGTTCTGGAAGGTCAAGGGGCCGGGCCTGATCATCCTGATTCCCGGTATCCAGACCATGGAGCGGGTCGACCTGCGCACGATTGCCATGGACGTGCCCGAGCAGGACTTGATCTCCAAGGACAACGTCTCGGTGCGGGTCAATGCGGTGCTCTATTTCCGCGTGATCGACCCGCAGAAGGCGATCATCAATGTCGAGCACTACCTGGAGGCGACCAGCCAGTTGGCGCAGACCACCCTGCGCTCGGTGCTCGGCCAGCACGACCTGGACGAGATGCTGAGCGAGCGCGAGAAGCTCAACCATGAGATCCAGCGCATCCTCGATGCCCAGACCGATGCCTGGGGCATCAAGGTTGCAAACGTCGAGATCAAGCGCGTGGATCTGAACGAAACCATGATCCGGGCCATCGCCCGCCAGGCCGAGGCCGAGCGTCAGCGGCGCGCCAAGGTGATTCATGCCGAGGGTGAGATGCAGGCCGCCCAGATGCTGGTCAATGCCGCCAAGCTGCTCGGCGAGGACCCGCGCGGTATCCAGTTGCGCTACCTGCAGACGCTGACCGAGATCGCTGGCGACAAGAATTCCACCATCGTCTTCCCGCTGCCGATCGATCTGATCGGGACTGTGGTCGACAAGCTGACCACGCCCAAATCCTGACCGATCCCCAGTCCGCCCGGCCGCACTGGCCGGGCGAGCCGGGCGAACCGACAACCCCGGCTTTTGCCTGTCCGGGGCTCAGCCGCCGGCCAGTTCCGCCATCACCTCGGACGCCGCCGCCACCGTGTCGGCGATGTCCTGTTCGCTGTGCGCGGCCGACATGAAGCCGGCCTCGAACGCCGAGGGCGCCAGGAAGATGCCGCGCTCGAGCATGCCGTTGAAGAAGCGCCGGAACATCTGAGTGTCGCTGGCCACCGACTTGGCATAGCTGTCGATGTGTTCGCCACTGAAGTACAGACCGAACATGCCGCCGACATGGGTGGTGGTGAAGCGCAGCCCCGCGTCAGCCGCCGCAGCTTCCAGGCCATCGACGAGCTGGCTGGTTTTGGCTTCCAGCCGGTCATGGAAACCCGGCGTCTGGATCAACGCCAACGTCGCCAGCCCGGCCGCCATCGCCACCGGATTTCCCGACAGCGTGCCGGCCTGGTAGATCGGCCCGGCCGGGGCCACCTGCGACATCAGTTCGCGCTTGCCGCCATAAGCGCCGACCGGCATGCCGCCGCCGATGATCTTGCCGAACGTGCTCAGGTCGGGCGTGACCCCGAAGTGTTCCTGGGCACCACCCAGGGCGACCCGGAAGCCGGTCATGACCTCGTCGAAGATCAGCACCGTGCCGTACTGGCTGCACAGTTGACGCAGGTGCTGCAGGAAGCCGTCCCGGGGCAGGATGCAGTTGGCGTTGCCGATCACCGGTTCCAGGATCAGGCCGGCAATGTCGTCGCCGTGGCGCTCGAACAGGGCCGTGGCGGCATTGAAATCGTTGAACGGCAGGGTCAGCGTCAGGTCGGCCAGGGCCTTGGGCACACCGGGCGAGTCGGGCAGGCCGAAGGTCAGGGCGCCGGAACCGGCCTTGACCAGAAAGGCGTCGCCATGACCGTGGTAGCAGCCCTCGAACTTGACGATGCGCTGGCGTCCGGTGGCGCCGCGGGCAACCCGGATCGCGGCCATGGTGGCCTCGGTACCGGAGTTGACCATGCGCACCATTTCCAGCGACGGCACCAGCCGGGTCAACACTTCGGCCATCTCCACTTCCAGCGCGCAGGGCGTACCGAACGAGAGGCCATCGCGGGCGGTGCGGGCGACCGCCTCGACCACCTCCGGATGCGCGTGACCGGCGATCATCGGCCCCCATGAACCGACATAGTCGATGTAACGCTGGCCTTCGACATCCCACAGGTACGCGCCCTGGGCGCGGGCGGTGAAGAACGGTTCGCCACCGACCGAACGAAAGGCACGCACGGGCGAATTGACGCCGCCGGGAAGCAGTTGGCTGGCGCGGTCGAACAGGGAGCGGTTGGTGATAGTCATGGTGGCAACTCGGTAGGGTGGGAATTGAACAGCTCGACATAGCGTCGGGCCAGGCTGCTGACATGTTCGGGGGGGCCTTGCAGGCCGGCGATCACCGCCAGCCAGTCGGCACCGGCGCGGATCAGGGCGGCGCCGTTGTCCGGGGTGATGCCGCCGATCGCGACCAGCGGCAATTCCAGTTCACGCGCATGGCTGAGTATTTCCGGGCCGGCCGAGCGGGCGCCGGGCTTGCTGCTGCTGGCATGGAAGGCACCGAAGGCCAGGTAGCTGGCACCGGCCCGTGCCTGAGCCCGGGCCCGGTCCAGATCGTCATAGCAGGACACGCCAATGATCGCGCGTGCGCCCAGGCGGGCACGGGCATCGGCAACCTCGCCGTCGCAGCGGCCCAGGTGCACGCCATCGGCGCCGCAGGTATCGGCAAGGCCGACATCATCATTGATGATCAGCCGGGCGCCGAACTGGCGGCACAGCGACACCAGGGCCGAGGCCTGCTGCAGCCGGCGTCCACGGTCCTGACTTTTGTCGCGGTACTGGATCCATCCGGCGCCGCCTTCCAGCACGGCCTGGGCCCAGGCCAGCAGCACCTGGCTGTCGGTGGTTTCGGCATTGATGGCGTACAGGCCGCTGCGGGCGGGTCGGATCATGGTTTGTTGTCGTCGCGTGCTGCTGCGAGAATGGCGTTCCCGTTCCTTATCGTATGACGTGCCGATGCCTGCTGCCGAAACTTCCTCGTCCCCAGCCCCGTTTCGCAACTGGATCTGCGTGGTCTGCGGCTTCCTCTACAGCGAGGCCGACGGCCTGCCGGAGGAGGGCATTGCCCCGGGCACTCGCTGGGCGGATGTGCCGGAATTGTGGACCTGCCCGGACTGCGGCGTCGGCAAGTCCGATTTCGAGATGATCCAGGTCGACTGAAGCCGGTCGCCCGGCCTGGCCCGGGGCGCGCTGGCGCGTGCTGAGCACCCGTCGGCAACGTTCAAGAGCCAGTCAGTGCAACCGGGTCCGGCCCAGCCGGCCCTGTGCCTGGATCAGGGCATTGCGCACCACGTTGGCATCGTCGGCATCCGGCGCCATCGCCAGGTAGCGGTCCAGGTCACGCACCACGCCGGGAAAGTACTCCAGCGCCTGATAGAGGCGGGCCCGCTCCCGGTATTCCATGGCCTGGCCGGGATCGATGGTGAGCAGGCGGTCGGCGCAGCGCAGGGCCCGCTCCAGATCGTTCTTGTCCAGATACACCGAGCGCAGATTGCGCAGCATCCGGGTCAGGATCGAGCGATGGCTGGCCGCGTCGAGCAGCTTGAACAACTGCTGGTCGCCCAGGTCCTGGTCGGGCGCCATGTGCGGCTGCGCGCGCTGGCGCAATTCGCCGACATCCAGGGAGCGCCCGCGCTGGAACGGATCCAGCACCATCAGTCCGCCCTGCACCGGCATGCGGATCAGGAAGTGGCCGGGGAAGGCGATGCCCTCGATGCCCAGGCCCAGGCGGCTGGCCAGGTCGATCTGCAACAGGCCCAAGGTGATCGGAATGCCCAGCCGCCGCTCTAGGACCTGGTTGATGTAGTTGTTGCGCGGATCGTAGAAGTCATCGTCGTTGCCGGCCAGGCCCTGCTCCTCATAGAGGAAGCGGTTCAGGGCCTGCAGCGCGTCGACCTGGTTGCCGGCGCGCTCGATCTGCGGTGCCACCTGCCGGCGCCACTGCTCGCACAGTGCGGTGTAGCTGGCCGGATCCAGGTCGGGGTACTCGTCACGCGCGATCAGCAGGGCGGCATCAAGCAGGTTGATGTCCTCATCCTTGCGCCGGGCCAGGTCTTGCCAGTGGCTGTTCATGGCTCCTAAGTTGGCAGCAGCACCGGGCACATTCAAGCAACTAGTGCGCGAAGCTGAACGGATCGCCCACGCTAGGCGGCTTCCGGGCACGGCGGGTTCACAGGGGCTTGACGGCCCCGGAAGTTGGTCTATAATGCGCGGCTCCCCTGAGCTGAAGTGCTCGGGTCCGGCGAGAGGCCGGAGGCGCGATCACCTGGAAGGTTTGGGTGGTCAGGGCGTCTGGAACGAGATCTTTGACAGTGTGCGCAGGTGACTTGTGCGGGCGCCTGTATCGGGTGATGTTTCAAATCGATACAGAGTGTCCCGAACTATTGAGTCACGTCAGTGACACCTTGACAGTA
>JALOAK010000013.1 GCA_023228845.1 Lysobacterales bacterium
ATGAACAAACACCCTCCAAGGTCTTGTCTGGCCGGGGCGATGGTGATCGCCCGGCTGGCTGTCCGGCTGCCGGTGAGGACAGCGTACTGACGGACACCCGATCCGCACGGGCCGGGCGATGCGGCCCAGGGCGGATGGACTACTCCCCTTGACGGGAAGGCCCGATTCTGGGGGCCGGCGCGGCGGCCGGCAAGATGAGAGTTCTTCAGGTTTTTCCTGAAGATCTTGGCGGTCTAGGGCAGATTCTCGCGGAAGATGATCTGCCCGCGCACGGCGTCCACCCCGGTCAGGGCGTCGCGCCCGTCGCGCAGGTTGGAGAAGATGCGCACGCAGGTCATCATCGCGCCCTGGGGGTTCTGGCTGATGACCGCGTCCATGGTGCCCTCGATCAGCAGCGCGCGCGTGTCGGGCGAGAGACCGTGGCCGATGAACACCACCTTCTGGTCGCGGCCGGCCTCCTTGAGCGCGCGGCCCACGCCATCGGAGGCGCCGCCGATGTTGTAGATGCCGGCCAGGTCGGGGAATTGTTCCAGCAGCGTGCGCGTGAGCGCGTAGTTGCGCTCGGCGTCGTCGTGGCCCTCGCGCAGGCCCACCACCTCGATGTGCGGGAACGATTCCTTGAACAGGTACAGAAAGCCCATCTCGCGCTCTTCGTGGGCGCGGTAGCTCAGGCTGCCGGCGATCATGGCCACCTGCGCGGGCCGCTCGCCGATGAAGCGCGCGATCAGGTAGGCCGCGGTGCGGCCGGCGGAACGGTTGTCCAGCCCGACGTAGGCCGCGCGCCGGGTGTTGGAGATGTCGGAGATCAGCGTCACCGTGGGCACGCCACGCTCGGCCAGCGCGTCCACCGCGTCGCGCACCAGCGGGTGCTCCAGCGCCATGAAGGCGATGCCGTCGGCGCGCGCGCCGTGGCGCAGCAGCGCCCGGGCCAGCGCCTCGGGGTTGAAGCCCTCGATCCACTCGACCCGGCAGCGCACGTTGTAGGGCGCCCAGTGCGCCTCGGAATAGCCGATGGTGTCGCCCAGCATGCGCAGGAAGCGGTTGCTGCCGGCCGGCAGCAGGAACACCAGTTGCATCGGCGCGGGCTGCAGCGCGGCGCGCACGTCGGCGTCGGGCAGGTACTGCAGGCGCTCGGCCGCCTGCAGCACCCGCTCGACCGTGGCGCGCCGCACGCCGGGCCGGCGGTTGAGCACGCGGTCCACCGTGGCCGTGGAAACCCCGGCCAGGTGGGCGATATCGGGAATGCGGGCAGGCTTGGACACTCGAAAATCCATCAAAAAACATCAATCATGAAACTAGCCTTTGATGGCTGGCAACGGTATTATTCCCTGCAATTTGATGGATGTATACATCAAATTTGATCAAACAATAACCGTGCACCACCCTTCGGGAAAAGCGCACCAGGAGACCGCCATGACCGTCCACACCCGCCGCCCGCACGCCCCGCCCCTGCCGCGCCAGCACGGCTGAACGGGACACCGGCGTGGACTACACGTTCGACTTCGCCAGCGTGGTGGCGGCCTGGCCCCAGTTCCTGGAGGGCGCCTGGCTGACCATCCAGCTGTCGTTCCCGGCCACGGTGATCGGCTTCGTCATGGGCACGCTGTGCGCCATCGGCCGGCGCAGCGCGGTGCGCTGGCTCTCGAAGCTGTGCGGCGCCTATGTGGAGGTGGTCCGCAACACGCCGCTGCTGGTGCAGGTGTTCCTGGTGTTCTTCGGCCTGTCCAGCCTGGGCTGGAAGGTGCCGGCCTTCACAGCGGCGCTGGTGGCGCTGGTCATCAACGTGGCGGCCTATTCGTGCGAGATCATGCGCGCCGGCATGGACGCCATCCACAAGGGCCAGCTCGAGGCGGCCGAGTGTCTAGGGCTGACGCGCCGACAGGTGTACTGGCACGTGATCCTGCGCCCGGCGATGGAAAAGGTCTACCCGGCGCTGACCAGCCAGTTCGTGCTGCTGATGCTGGCCACCTCCATCACCTCGCAGATCTCGGTGGAAGAGCTGACGGCCACCGCCGCGCGCGTGCAGTCCGAGACCTTCCGCCCGTTCGAGGCCTACATCCTGGTGGCCGTGGCCTACCTGGCGCTGTCGCTGTTGATGCGCGCCGGCCTGTGGCTGTTCGGCCTGGCCGTCTTCACCCGCCGGCGCAGGCTCGGCACCGGAGTGGCCCGATGAGCGCGGCCGTCCCATTTTTCCCGGAGGTGCCCCGTGGTTGACGGCGGCCTGAACCTGCACCACCTGCAGTTCCTGGCGGTGGGCGCGCTGTGGACGGTCTGCCTGTCGCTGATCGCCTTCGTCGGCGGCGGCATCGCGGGCGGCGCCATCGCGCTGTGCCGCATCAGCCCGCTCAAGCCGCTGCGCTGGCTCACCATCGCCTGGATCCAGATCATCCAGGGCACGCCGCTGCTGGTGGTGCTGTTCGTGTGCTACTTCGGCCTGTCGATCATGGGCCTGGAGCTGCCCGGCCTGGTAGCCGCGAGCATCGCGATGATCATCTACGTCAGCGCCTACCTGGGCGAGATCTGGCGCGGCTGCATCGAGGCGGTGCCGCGCACCCAATGGGAGGCGGCCGAGTGCCTGGCGCTCTCGCGCTGGCAGCGCATGCGCCTGGTGGTGCTGCCGCAGGCCCTGCGCATCGCCACCCCGCCCACAGTGGGCTTCATGGTGCAGATCGTCAAGAACACCTCGCTGGCCTCCATCGTCGGCTTCGTCGAGCTGGTGCGCGCCGGCCAGCTCATCAACAACTCCACCTTCCAGCCCTTCCTGGTCTACCTGATCATCGCGGCCGTTTATTTCGCGATGTGCTACCCGCTGTCGGTCTGGAGCCGGCGCCTCGAACAACGCCTGCATTTCGGCCAGCGTGCCGCCGCGCCATGACACAAGCCCCCGCCACGAACCCGGTCGTCGTCGAACTCAAGGACGTGCACAAGCGCTTCGGCGCCAACCACGTGCTCAAGGGGGTGTCGTTCGCCATTCCCAAGGGCCAGGTGGTGGCCATCATCGGCAAGAGCGGCTCGGGCAAGAGCACCGCGCTGCGCTGCATCGACCGGCTGGAGATCATCGACAGCGGCACCATCGAGGTGTGCGGCCACGCGGTGCACGACCCGGCCATCGACCTGCGCCGCCTGCGCCAGGACGTGGGCATCGTGTTCCAGAGCTACAACCTGTTCCCGCACCTGACGGTGGAGCAGAACATCACGCTGGCGCCCAGGGCGGTCAAGGGCCTGTCGGGCGCGGACGCGCTCGCCATCGCCGAGCGCACGCTCAGGCAGGTGGGCCTGGCCGACAAGGCGCAGGCCTACCCCGAACAGCTCTCGGGCGGCCAGCAGCAGCGCGTGGCGATCGCGCGTTCGCTGGCCATGGAGCCGCAGGTGATGCTGTTCGACGAGGTGACCTCGGCGCTGGACCCCCAGCTCACCGGCGAGGTGCTGCGCGTGATCGAGCAACTGGCCCAGGGTGGCATGACCATGGTGCTGGTGACGCACGAGATGGAGTTCGCCGCGCGCGTGGCCGACACCATCATCTACATGCACGAAGGCAAGGTCTGGGAAACCGGCCCTGGCCAGATGCTGCGCGAGCCGCAGACCCCCGAGCTGCGCGACTTCCTTTCCCACGGGCTCTGAGCCTTTCCTTTCCTCTTCCCCTTCCACATCCACATCCGGAGACACACCATGAGCATTCCCCGCATCCTGCGCCGCACCGTGCTGGCCGCCGCCGCCGGCGCCCTGTGCCTGCCCGCCATGGCCGATCTGGCCGACATCAAGGCCGCCGGCAAGATCCGCATCGGCATCGACCTGAGCGCGCCCTTCTACGGCTACGTGGACGACAAGGTGCAGCCCGCCGGCTCCGACGTGGACGCGGCCAAGCTGCTGGCGCAAGACCTGGGCGTGCAACTGGAGATCGTGAACACCACCAACTCGGCCCGCATCCCGAACCTGCTGTCGAACAAGGCCGACCTGATCATCTCCTCGCTGTCGATCACGCCCGAGCGCCAGAAGGCGGTGGACTTCTCCATCCCCTACGGCGCCATCCAGGCCGCCGTGGGCGCGCCCAAGAGCCTGGCCATCAAGGGCATCGACGACCTCGCCGGCAAGACCGTGGCGGTGACGCGCGGCGGCCCGCAGGACAAGATCCTCACCGAGCGCGCGCCGCAGGCCAAGGTAGTGCGCTTCGACGACGAGGCCGCCTCCATCACCGCCGCCGCCAGCGGCCAGACCGACATCGTGGCGATCACGCCGCCCATCATCGCCGCCATCGCCAAGCGCGCGCCGGCACGCGAGTTCGAGGTCAAGTTCGTCCTCCAGTCCTACCAGCTCGGCGTGGCCATGCGCAAGAACCAGCCCGAGCTGATGAACTGGGTCAACGGCTGGATCAAGACCAACCTGCACAACGGCAAGCTGGGCGACATCCACCTCAAGCACGCCGGCGTGCCGATCCCCAAGGACATCATCGACGGCGCCAATTGAGCCGCAGGAAGGAAACCGCATGAGCCGCCACTTCGGAGAAATCCGCCAGCTCGGCTATGTCGTGCACGACATCGAGGCCGCCATGGACTACTGGAGCCGCACGCTGGGCGTGGGGCCCTGGTACTACAACCCGCGTGTGCCGATCGTGAACTACGAGTACGACGGCCAGCGCTACGAGCCGCACAACTCGGTGGCCCTGGCCAACTCGGGCTTCGTGCAGGTGGAGCTGATCCAGACGCGCAACGACGTGCCCTCGATGTACCGCGACTTCCTGCAGGCCGGCCGCACCGGTCTGCAGCACGTGGCCTACTGGACGAGCGACTACGACGCCGACCTGGCGCGCCTGCTGGCGCAGGGCTTCAAGCCCAGGATGCAGGGCGAGGTGGGCGAAAAGGGCCGCTTCATCTACTTCGACACCGAGTACCACCCGGGCACGGTGATCGAGCTGTCGGAGGTGGCCGGCCCCAAGGGCCGCATGTTCGACCTGATCCGCGAGTCCTCGCGAACCTGGGACGGCGTGACCGACCCGGTGCGCCCCTTCCCCGACCTGAGCACGCTCTGACCGACACCCTCGCCCCATGACGACGCCCGCCAACCGCCTGCAGGCCACCTACCTGATCGAAACCCCGCTCGACCCCGCCCAGGTGGCCGAGGTCATGGCGGGCGAACAATCCTGCGGCACCTTCACCCGCGTGCAGGGCGAGACCGACGAGCTGCGCGAGCGCGCCCGCGCCACCGTCGAGCACATCGAAGAACTGCCTGCGGCCAGCGCGCCCAGCCTGCCCAACGCCTGGCTCGAACGCCAAGGCCGTGGCGGTCCGTGGCGCCGTGCCCGCGTGCGGCTGAGCTTTCCCACCGCCAACATCGGCGCCAACCTGCCCACGCTGGCGGCCACCGTCAGCGGCAACCTGTACGACCTGGGCGAGGTCACCGGGCTGCGGCTCGAAGCGCTGCAACTGCCGGCCCGCTACCGCGCCCGCTTCGAGCGGCCCGCGCAGGGCATCGCCGGCACCCGCGCGCGCACCGGCGTGGCCCATGGCGCGCTGGTGGGCACCATCATCAAGCCCAACGTCGGCTTCTCGGCGCAGCAGACCGCCGAGCTGGTGGCGCAGCTGTGCGCGGCCGGGGTGGACTTCATCAAGGACGACGAGGTCTGCGCCGACCCCGAACACGCCCCGCTGGCGCTGCGCGTGCCCGCCGTGATGGCCGCCGTGCACGCCCACCAGGAGCGCACCGGCAAGCACGTGATGGTGGCCTTCAACATCACCGACGAGACCGAGGCCATGAAGCGCCACGCCGACCTGGTGGACCGCGAAGGCGGCTCCTGCGTGATGGCCAGCCTCAACTGGTGCGGCTTCTCGGCCATCCAGACCCTGCGCCGCCACACGCCGCTGGCCATCCACGGCCACCGCAACGGCTTCGGCGCGCTCTCGCGCCACCCGCTGCTGGGCATCGGCTTCCAGGCCTACCAGACCCTGTGGCGCCTGGCCGGCGTGGACCACATGCACGTGCACGGCCTGCAGGGCAAGTTCTCGCAGCCGGACGAGGAGGTGACCGAGTCGGCGCAGGACTGCCTCGCGCCCCTGACCGACGGCCACGACGACGCGGTGATGCCCGCCTTCTCGTCCGGCCAGTGGGCCGGCACCGTGCCCACCACCTGGGCCGCCATCGGCACCGACGACCTGATGTTCATGTCCGGCGGCGGCATCCTGGCCCACCCGGGCGGCCCGGCCGCCGGCGTCACCAGCATCCGCCAGGCCTGGGCGGCGGCCCGCGCCGGCACCCCCTTGGCCGACGCCGCCCGCGCGGCGCCCGAGCTGGCCGCCGCCCTGGCCTTCTTCGGCCCCAGAACGAAGTGAGCCCCTCTACCAGCGCCACAAGCGCCACCGCGCCCCGGCTGGCCTGGTACGGCGACGACTTCACCGGCGCCACCGACACCCTGGCCACCGCCGCCCAGGCCGGCCTGCGCAGCCTGCTGTTCCTGGGCGTGCCCGGCGCCGAGCGCCTGCGCCAGGCCGGCCCGCTCGACGCGGTGGGCATCGCCGGCGCGGCGCGCGCCATGGCACCGGCCGAGATGGCCGCCGAGCTGGAACCGGTCGGCCGCTTCTTCGCCGCGCTGGGCGCGCCGGTGGTGCACTACAAGTGCTGCTCCACCTTCGACAGCGCGCCCCACGTGGGCAGCCTGGGCGAGGCCATCCGGGTGCTGGGCCGCCACATCCGCGGCGCCTGGGTGCCGGTCGTCGCCGGCCAGCCCAACATCGGCCGCTACGGCTGCTTCAGCCAGCTCTTCGCGGCGGCCGGCGCGGGCGGCGAGGTGCACCGCATCGACCGCCACCCCACCATGAGCCGCCACCCGGTCACCCCCATGGCCGAGGCCGACCTGCGCCACCACCTCATGGCCCAGGGCCTGGCCAGCGTCGTGGGCCTGCACTACCCCGCCTACCGGCTGCCGGCCGACGCGCTCGACGCCCAACTGGCCCGGTTGCTGGCCGAACAGCCCGACGCGGTACTGATGGACGTGTCCGGCCCCGACGACCTGCCCGCCATCGGCCGCCTGATCTGGCGCGCCGCGCAGCGCGCGCCGCTGCTGGCCGTCGGCCCCAGCGGCGTGGTGCAGGCGCTCGCCGCGCACTGGAAGGCCGGCGCCGAGCCGCCGGTGAACGGCAGCGGCAATGAGCTTGCGCCGGCCCCCGCCGAAGGCCCGGTGTTCGCGTTCGCGGGCAGCCTCTCGCCCCAGACCGCCGCGCAGGTGGCTGCCGCCGTCTCGTACCGCCAGCACCCTGTCGACGTGCGCCGCCTGCTGGGCGACACCGCCTACGCCAGCGCCTGCCGCGACACCGCGCTGGCCGAACTGGCCACCGGCCGGCACGTGCTGCTGCACACCGACGCCAGCACCCGCCACGCCGGCCTCGACCCGCAGGCCGTTGCCTCAGCCACGGGCGAACTCGTCGCCCGCGTGGTGCAGGCCCGCGCCGCCGCCGGGCAGCCGCTGCGCCGCATCGGCATCGCCGGCGGCGACACCTCCAGCCTCGCGGTGCTCAAGCTCGGCCTCTGGGGCCTGGCCTGCCAGGGCGTGCTCGCCCCCGGCGTCACCCTCTGCCGCGCGCGCAGCGACGACCCCCGCCTAGACGGGCTGGAGCTGATGCTCAAGGGCGGCCAGATGGGCCCGGTGGACATGTTCGAGCGCCTGCTGCGGCCCGACACCCCTGGCGCCTGAGGCCGACCGAGGCCGGCTCGGGTTTCAGCGCTTCGGGTTCAGAATCTCGCGCGCCATCACCATCTTCATGATTTCGGTGGAGCCTTCCATCTGCTTGCACATGCGCAGGTGGTTGTAGAAGTCGCCGAAGGGGTAGTCGTCGATGGCCAGGCCCCGGCCGCCCAGGATCTGCATGCAGCGGTCGACCACGCGCAGGCCGGCGTCGATGCAGTAGCCCTTGACGGTGGAGGACTGTAGCCGCGCGTTGTTGTAGCCGCCGCGGTCCACCATCCACGCGGCGTAGTAGGTGTTCCAGCGGATGGACTCGGTGTCGAAGTGGTTGTCCGTCAGCATCCACTGGATGGCCTGGTTGTCGGCCAGCTTGCCGCCGAAGACCTCGCGGCTGCTGGCGTATTCCACCGCGAGCTGCTGGCTGCGCTCGGCGATGCCCAGCGCCAAGCCGCCCAGGCGCATGCGGAAGCGGTTGAACTGGTGCTGCGCGATCTCGAAGCCCGCGCCCTCCTCGCCCAGCAGGTTCTCGGCGGGCACGATCACGTTCTCCAGCCTCACCTCCTGCTCGATGCCCCAGGTACGCGAAATCACCGGGATGTCGCGCGTCTTCTCGAAGCCGGGCGTGTCGTTGTCCACCAGAAACACGCTGATGCCCTTGTAGCCCTTGCTCGCGTCGGTGACGGCGGCGACGGCGGTGTAAGAGGCGCCGTGGTGGCCGGTGCGCCACATCTTGGTGCCGTTGATGACCCAGTGGCCGCCCTGGCGCACGGCGGTGGTCCGGATGCGCGCCAGGTCGGAACCCGCCTGCGGTTCGGTAAAGCACATCGACCAGCCGGTCTTGCCTTCGAGCACCGGGTACAGGTACTTCTGCCGGATCGGCTCGGGCGCCTGGTAAAGCACCGGCCAGGGCGCGAAGGGGCCGCCGGGCATGCGGCGCGGCGCCTTGGCGAATTCGGCGAGCACGATCACGTCTTCCATGGCTCCCAGGCCCTGGCCACCGAACTCCCTGGGCACGATGAGCTTGGTCAGGCCGTACTCGGCCAGTTTGTCCTTGAGGCGGGCCGTGAGCTCGGGGCTGTAGTCGGCCGAGGTGACGGGCCAGCTGCGGTAGTGCGGCAGCACCTCGGTCTCGATGAAGGTTCGGGCGCGGCGCTGCAGGTCGCGCTGCGCCTCGGTCAGTTCGAAGTCCATGGGGGTTTCCTGGTTCAGACGGGGTTGCGGGATGGGGCGGCCGCGGCGCGGTACTGGTCGCGGATCAGGCGCTTGAGCAGCTTGCCTGTCTCGCTGCGCGGCAGCGCGGTGGCGAAGTCCACGCTGCGCGGGCATTTCACGTGCGAGAGGCGCTCGCGGCAATAGGCAATCAGCAGCGCGGCGGTGTCGTCGCCGGCCCGCGCGGGGTCTTTCAGTTCGACCACGGCCTTGACCTCTTCGCCGAAGTCGGCGTTGGGCACGCCGATCACGGCAACGTCGTGCACCAGCGGGTGTTCGAGCAGCACGTTCTCGGCTTCCTGCGGGTAGATGTTCACGCCGCCGGAGATGATCATGTTGGCGCGCCGATCGGTGAGGTAGAGGTAGCCGTCGGCGTCCACATGCCCGATGTCGCCGAAGGTCGCCCAGCCCTGCGGGGTGTGCGCCTCCCGGGTCTTGGCGACGTCGTTGTGGTACTGGAAGCGCGGGCCGCCCTCGAAGCACACCAACCCGTCGACGCCCACCGGGCATTCGCGCCCCTGGGCGTCGACAATGTGCAGCCGGCCCTGCACCGCCCGGCCCACCGAACCCGGGTGCAGCAGCCATTCCTGCGCAGAGATGACGGTGGCGCCGGCGCGCTCGGAGCCGGTGTAGTACTCCCAGATCATCGGGCCCCACCAGTCCAGCATCCGCCGCTTGACGTCGGCAGGGCACGGTGCCGCCGCGTGCAGCGCCTGCCGGTGGCAGGACAGGTCGTAGCGCCGCCGCGTCTCTTCCGGCAGGTTGAGCAGACGCACGAACATCGTGGGCACCCATTGCGAGTGGGTCACGCAGTGGGCCTCCATCGCGGCCAGCGCCCGCTCGGCGTCGAACTTCTGCATCGCCACCACGGTGCCGCCGTTGGCTAGACACCGGATCGAGAAGCGCAGGGGTGCGGCGTGGTACAGCGGCGCCGGCGAAAGGTACACGCTGTCGCCATCCAGCGCGAAGAACGAGGTCCAGCTCGCGGTGTGGACGGCCTGCGCCAGCTCGCGGTCGCCGCTCATGGCGTGGCGGATGCCTTTGGGGCGGCCGGTGGTGCCCGACGAGTAGGCGAAGTCCAGCCCGAGCGCCCGCCCGGGCAGCTCGGGCAGCGGCCCCTGAGCCACCAGGCTTTCGTAAGCCGGCGTGTCGACGAACAGCGTCTCCAGCGCGTCGCAGCGGGCGGCCTCCAGCGCGGCCAGCGTGCCGGCGAAACGGGTCTCCGCGATCAGCAGCTTCGCCCCGGAATCCTCCAGGATGTAGGCGAGTTCGCCGCTGGTCAGGTGGGTGCTGACCGGCACGTAGTACAGGCCCGCGCGCCGCGCGCCGAAACAGGCCTCGAAGTACGCCGGCCGGTTGCCGAGCAGGACAGCGATGACCTCACCTTCGGCGAGGCGCTGCGAGAGAAAGGCCGCCAGCCGGGTGGAGCGCGCGTGCAGCTCTCCGTGGGTGAGGGTGTCACCGGTCTCGGCGATGACGACGGCGGTCTTGTCCGGCCGCCGGGGTGCGGACGTGTCTGGATGGCTCATGGGTTCAATGTAGTGGCCGCCTTCATGGCGGCACATCATGAATGTGATGGATGCTCGGACGGATGTCCGCTCAATGCCGCAGGCTGACGACCAGCTTGCCCATCACGCTGCGGGACTCCATCCGCCGGATCGCCTCCGGGGCCGAGGCCATGTCGAACACCTCGGTGACCTGTGGCCGCACGCGGCGCTGCGCCCACAGGGACAGCAGCGCGTCCACGTTGCGCGCATTCGCCTCGGGTTCCTCGTTGACGAACGCGCGCCAGTCCACGCCGATGATCCGGCAGCGCTTGAGCAGGGCGAGGTTCAGCGGCATGCGGGGAATGCCCGCCGTGAAGCCCACCACGAGATGGCGGCCGCCGCGCCCCAGGCTGCGCAGCGCGGGCTCGGCGTACGCGCCGCCGACCGGGTCGAACACCACGTCGACGCCGCCCGGCGCGAGCGCCTTGAGCCGCCGGGCCAGCGCCTGCTGCGCCTCGCCCGGCGGCAAATCGGCGTCGTAGACGAGCCCGTCCGCCGCGCCGCACGAGCGGGCGAAGGCCAGCTTGGCCTCGCTCGACGCACCGGCCAACACCCGCGCGCCGGCCGCGCGCCCCAGGTCGACCGCGGCCGAGCCGACGCCACCGGCCGCGCCCAGCACGAGCAGGGTCTCGCCCGGCTGGATGCGGGCCTCGTCATGCAGCGCGTGGTAGGCCGTGGCGTAGGCGAACAGGAAGGCGGCAGCCTCGTCGGGCGGAAAGCCCGCCGGTATGCGCACGCAGCGCTCCTGCGACAGGGCGATGCGCTCGGCCATCGCTCCCCAGCCGCAACGGCCCAGCACCACGTCGCCGGCCCGAAAGCCCGACACGCCCGCGCCCACACGCTCGACGACGCCGCAGAACTCGCCGCCCGGGGCGAAGGGACGCGGGGGCTTGACCTGGTAGCGGTCGCGGATCAACAGCCCGTCCGGGAAGTTGACGCCCACCGCCTGCACGCGCACCAGCAGCTCGCCCTCCCCCGCCTCGGGCTCGGGCCGTTCTTCGAGCACCAGCATTTCCGGCCCGCCGGCGGCATGGCTCATCCAGGCTTTCATGGCTGCGGGCGCCCTCACTCGGCCTGGATGTTGAAGCGCTTGATCAGCGCGGCCCAGCGGGCCTGGTCGTCGCGCATGAGCTTGCCGAACGCCTCGGCGCCAAGGCCGGTGCCCTGGATCACCTGCGTTTCGAGCACCTTCTGCAGTTCGGGGGCGGCCAGCGCCGCGCGCACGTCGGTCTCGATCTTCGACACCACGGCCTTGGGGGTCGGCGCCGGCACGAACAGGCCGTGCCAGCCCACCATCTCGAAGCCGGGGTAGCCCAGCTCGCGCATCGTCGGCACCGTGGGCATTTGCCTGACGCGCTCGGCGCCGGTGACGGCCAGGATCTTCACCGAGTTGTCGCTGGCGCGGACCACCGCCTCGGCCGACGACAGGAAGGCCCAGTCGATGCGGTCGGACACGAGGTCGATCACCAGCGCAGGCGTTCCCTTGTAGGCCACGTGCGTGGCCTGGATCTTCTTTTCCGAGACCAGCAGCTCCGACCAGATGTGGCCCGTGTGGCCCACCCCCACCGAGCCGTAGGTGTGGCCCTTGGTGCCTTTAGCGCGGCCGTCCTGCACGAGCTGGTCCAGCGAGGCGATGGGGCTCTTGCCCGGCACCGCCAGGCCCATGGCCTGCCCGCCGATCTGGATCACGGGCGCCACGTCGACCAGCGGGTCGTACGACACGCTCTTGTAGAGCAGCGGGTTCTGGATGATGCCGGTGATGTGGTACAGGATGGTGTGGCCGTCGGCCGGGGCCTTGATGACCGACTGCGTGGCGATCATGCCGTTGGCCCCGGGCCGGTTCTCGACCACCACCGGCTGCCCCCAGGTCTTGGACAACTGGTTGGCGATGGCGCGCGCGATGGCGTCCAGGCTACCGCCGGCCTGGTAGGGCACGACGATGGTCACGGCCTTGCTGGGGAACGGCTGCGCCACGGCCCCGCTGGCGACGGCCAGGCACAGGCCGGCGACGGCCGCGCCGAAGACACGCCGGGCAAAACGTTGGATGCTTGGGATCATGCTGGTCTCCTCTTTCTTGGATGATCGGATGGATAAGGGTGAATGGATCGCCATCGGGTCTGCGCCCGTTTCCCTGGTCGCTACGGAGGGCCGGCCGTCCAGGCCGCCAGCACCTGCCGCGCGTCGGCCGCCCGGCTCGGGCGCGCGTTCGACGGGGTGGCGGCGAACCGGGGCGCCGGCGCGGGCTGCGTCTCGCCGGCCACCTCGACGAAGGCGGCACGCGATTGCAGGTGCGGGTCGCGCTGGCTCTCGGCCAGCGAGTTCACGGGCGCCACGCAGGCGTCGCCGGCCGAAAACAGCGCGTCCCAGTGCGCCCGGGGCTGCCGGCCGAACACGGCCTGCAGCGCCTGGGCCTGTTCGGCCCAGCGTGAGCGGTCGCTCGGATCGGCGAACAGGGGGTCGTCCAGCCCCAGCCTCTCCAGCAACTGGCGGTAGAACGGCGCTTCGATGGCGCCCACCGCGATGTGCCGGCCGTCGCTGCAGCGGTAGGTTCGGTAGAACGGCGCCGCGCCGTCGAGCGTGTTGCTCTGCCGGGCGTCCACCCAGCGGCCCGCGTGGCGCAGGCCGTGCATGAGCGAGAGCAGCGAGACGGCGCCGTCGCAGATCGCGCAGTCCACCACTTGCCCCGCGCCGCTCGAGCGGGCATGCACGAGCGCAGCCAGCACCCCCATGGCCAAGTACAGCGCGCCGCCGCCATAGTCGCCCACCAGGTTGAGCGGCACCACCGGATCGTCGCCGCCGACCGCGTGCAGCGCGCCGGTGATGGCGATGTAGTCGATGTCGTGCCCGGCGCTGGCGGCCCGGGGGCCGTGCTGGCCCCAGCCGGTCATGCGGCCGTACACCAAATGCGGGTGGCGGGCCAGCACTGCCTCGGGCCCCAGGCCCAGCCGCTCCATCACGCCCGGCCGGAAGCCTTCTAGCAGCACGTCGGCGCAGGCCAGCAGGGCCATGGCGTCCTGCCGCTGCCCGGGCTCGCGCAGGTCCAGCGTCACCTGGGTGCGGCCGCGCAGGGTGGCGCCCCGCTCGCGCTCGGCATGGCCGGGCCGCCGCACGCGCACGACGTCCGCACCCATGTCGGCCAGCAGCATGCCGGCGAACGACACGGGACCGAGGCCGGCGATTTCGACGACGCGCACGCCGTGCAGCACGCCTTGCGCAGCAACTGGTTTCATGCGCCCAGTCTAGGTGGCGGCCTCCCGTCGGGTATCACATATGTGATGATTCGAACCACCCGATCTCAGTGAAATCCCTGATCCGATGACACGCAGCCACGAACTCACCGCCAGCCCCGATTCGACGGAGAACCCGACGGTCAAGTCGGCCCGGCGCGTCCTCGAAATACTCGAGTACTTCGCCCAGGGCGTGCCCCGGGCCACCGTGATGCAGGTGGCCAACGCCCTGGCGTTCCCGCAATCGAGCACCTCCGCCCTGCTGTCCAGCCTGGCCACGCTGGGCTACCTGCGCTTCGAGGCCGCCGACCGCAGCTACTCGCCCACGCTGCGCGTCATGCTGCTGGGCTCGTGGCTGCAGGACGAGCTGTTCGGCCAGGGCAGCCTCGTCGCCGTGATGGAGCGGCTGCGCCAGCGCACCGGCCACACGGTGATGATCGGGCTGCGCCAGGGCATCCACGTGCGCTTCATCCTCAGCCTAGCCGGCCGGCACGCCGAGGGCATCCGCTACCCGGTCGGCGTGCTGCGGCCGGTGTGCCGCTCGGCCGTGGGCAAAATCCTGTTGTCGGCGCTGTCCGACGCGCAGGTGCTCAGGATCGCGCGCCACGCCAACGCCGAGGAAGACCCGGTCAACCGGGTCTCGACGCGCGAGCTGCTGGAGGAAATGGCCGCCATCCGCCGCCAGGGCTGGGCCCGGTCGGTGGATTACCCGCTGCCCAACCGGGCCACGCTCGCCGTGGCGCTGCCGGCGCTGAAGAACCAGCCCCCCATGGCCCTCATCGTGGGCGCCCGCAAGGACATCATGCTCAACAAGCACGCGAGCTTCCTGGCCGAACTGCAGGAGGCCTGCCGCCTGGTGGTCAACGCGCAAGGTTTGGCACTGTGATGTCAGCCAGCCCCATCGCCAACGCCGCAACACCCGGCCTATCCGCTCGCGTCAGCACCCAGCCCAATCAAAAACCTCACTCCACCGCCAGCCAGCCCCGGAAGCCCCGCACCGCGTAGTACGACTGCGCGCCGTTGTGGTAGATAGACACCCGCCCGTAGCGGCGGTCGCCGAACAGCGCGCCGCCGCGCGAGCGCACGTCGCCGGGCGTCTCCAGCCAGCTCGATGTCTTGGTGTCGAAGTCGCCGAAGCGCTGCAAGGCGTGGTACTGCGCCTCTGTGAGCAGGCGCACGCCCATGGCGGCGGCCATCTCCTGCGCGCTGCCCTGCGGCTTGTGCGCCTTGCGGGCCTCCAGCGCCTCGCGGTCATAACAGACGTTGCGCCGCCCCGTCGGGCTCTCGGCCGCGCAATCGCAGAAAACCAGCCGCCCCCGGCCACCGCCGCCCCCTGCCTCGCCCAGGTCGACCACATCGGGCTCGCCGCCGCTGGCCTCCATCGCCCGCAAGGCACGCAGGGCCTGCGTATCGGCTTCGAGCCGCGCCGCCACCGCCGCCCACCCCAGCCCGGGGTGGCGGGGCATGTGCCGCTCGAAACGCGCCTTCAACGCCTGCAGCAATTCTTCGCGTTCATGGCCTGTCATGGTGAGCCATCATGAAAGCCCGGGCTCGATCAGTCAACCGGGAAGGACCGTGCGGAAGCACTCTGTAACTGGATCACCGTGCCATCAGCGCGAACACACCCCAGCCCAGGTATTCCCGCGTGTAGGTGGCGTAGCGCACGGGCTCCGAGGTCAGTTGGGCGCGAACCTCTGCGGCCAGCTCGTCGCCGGGGTGGGCCTCCAGCCACCGGCGCATGGTGAGCCATTTGGCCGCCTCGTACCGGTCCCAGCCGTCCTGGTCGGCCAGCACCATTTCCACCACGTCGTAGCCCAGGCGGCCGAACGACGCGAGCAGCTCGGGCAGCACGAGAAAGTCGGCCACCGCGCCGGCAAGACACCCCTTGGCCACCTCTTCCGAGGGCGGCAACTGCCGCCAGTAGGGCTCGCCGATGAGGATGACCCCGCCGGCGCGCAGGCTGCGCGCCAGCAGCCCGATGGTGCCGGCCACGCCCCCGCCGATCCAGGTGGCCCCGACACAGGCCGCCACATCGGCCTTCTCGCCAGCAACATAACCCGCCGCATCGCCATGGATGAACGCGACCCGGTCGGCGACGCCGAGTTCTTCGGCGCGGCGTTGCGCCTGCTCGCTGAACAAGCGGCTCATGTCGACGCCGGTGCCCACGATGCCGTGGTCGCGCGCCCAGGTGCACAGCATCTCGCCCGAACCGCTGCCCAGGTCGAGCACCCGGGTGCCGGCTTCCAGGCGCAGCGCCGCACCGAGCGTGGCGAGCTTGTCGGGCGTGATCGGGTTGTGGATGCGGTGCGCGCTCTCGGTGATGTTGAAGATGCGGGGGATATCCATGGCGGTGGTAGCAGTGAAAATAACCGCGGTCAGAAAGTGACCACCACGGAGGCGGCGTAGAAAGCCTGGCTGGCCGGCAGATCCCGCACCACCAGTTGGATGTGGTCGATCAGGCGGCCGCGATGCAGTTCCTGGGTTTCCATGTCAAATGCTCCTTCCCGTTATGCCGCCTGCGGCTGGCTGTGCCACCAGATACGCGCCTGCGAACAAAGCCCCGCGCTGAGCCGCGCCTGAAGGATGCCGTCCAGCACCATGCGGGGCAGCGGCTCGCCAGGCTGGCGGGCGACCAGGTTGGTGCCGGTCGACCTGGCCCAGATCTGGAACAACTCCTCCGAAGCCACCTGATAGGTGACATGCCAGTGCGCGACACCGGCCGCCGGCGTGTCCGCCAGCACCTCGAAGAACAGGCGCACATCTTCCTGCAACTGCACGCGCTTCCAATACTCGACCAACTGCGCCGTGCCGCGCTGCACCTGGAACGGGGTGTTGTGGTATTCGCCGTCCGGGTGGAACAGCGCGGCGAACATGGCCGGGTCGCGCTGCTCCCAGGCAGCCTTGTAGCCTTGCATGAATGTCTGGATGGTCATGAGATGCTCCTCAATGGTGGGGCAACAACAATGAATGGCCGTCAGTCCGCATGACCCAGCGGGCGCCTTGACCGCCACGCGTGAATCAACCCGGCCTGGAAGAACAGCACGGGAAGCTCGAAACCGCCTGACGCGATCATCGCGGCGATCCTGCCCGGCGGCAGAACCGCCACGTCGCTGGCATAGGCCTTGCGCATGCGCTCCATCGCCTCGGGTGACACATCCGATGCCGCCATCATGTTCATCCAGGCACGAAGCAACACCTCATATTCGGGCGACGCCACATCCGACGCCAGATCGGCGCTGGCCAGCATGCCGCCGGGCCTGAGCTTCTCGGCGATCTGCCGGAAGAATGCCGAACGCTCCTGCGGGTCGAGGATGAACTGAGACACCAGAAAGCAAGTGGCCGCGTCGTGCGGCTCGACGGCGGCAGCAAGCGTATCCAGGTACCCCTCATGGAAATGGCAGCGTGGTGCGAACCCCTCGTCTGCCGCGCGTTGCCGGCAAATATCGAGCATGGGGCCGGAAGGCTCCACCGCCGTGAACCGCCATGCCGGATGCCGCTGGGCAAGGTGTGCCAGCTCCGCTCCCGTCCCCACACCAACGCAGAGAATCCGCGCATCGGCAGGCAGTTCGGCGAACAAGGATTCCAGCAGAAAGTACAGGCACTCCTTGATCGGCGCCGTCTTGGCCCACTGCGCGTCGTAGCTGGCGGCCTGCTGGTCGAAGATGGCTTTGATTTCGTTTTGCCTCATCCTTGCCTCTTTTCGCCTGACATGAGAGGCGCTTGCGGGCCATGGGCCGGAAAGCATCTTCTCGACAGAAGGGTTGGGCCTCACGCGGGGTGAGCCGAGAACCGAACACCTAGCGCGCGCGCGACCTTTAGGATGGTGTCAAGGCGCGGCTTTGCCCCAGGCGCCAGCGCTTTGTAGAGGCTCTCCCGGCCAAGCCCTGCATCTTTGGCAACCTGTGCCATGCCCTTGGCGCGAGCGATATCGCTCAGGGCCAGGAGAAGAAGATCGGTATCTTCTGTTTCCAGAACCGCCGTCATGTACTCGGCAATGGCGTCCTCGTCTGTGAGGTAGCGAGCCGCATCAAACGGAAGGAGTTTTGCCTTGGCTTTGGAAGTGGTCATCATTCAAGCTCCAACTGCTGCAAGATCTTCTGGGCTCGCTTGATATCTCTTGCCTGGGTTGACTTGTCACCGCCAGCGAGCATGACGATGAGGATGTTCTGGCGTTTCGTGAAGTACAGGCGATAGCCTGGCCCGAATGCGATACGCATTTCCGATACTTCACCACCGACGGTTTTCCAGTCGCCAAGGTTTCCAGCTTCGGCCAGCCGTAGCCTTGCGACGATGCGCAACTGCGCCTTGACGTCTTTCAAGCCATCGAGCCAGTCTTGGAACGCTTGCGTCTGACGTACCGTGAACATCGGCACATCGTATCCATATGGATACGAATGTCAAGTTGCTGTATCCCGTCAAGAACCTGGCTCAACTCCCGCCAGGGGTTCATGGAGCAACGCACCGCCACGCTCAACCGCATCCGTGGCCTGCTCAGCCGGTCGCCCACCGGGACGAGCGCGCCCAGCGCCTGATGCGCCTGTCCGGCGTGGGTGAGACCACCGCCACCTGCCTTCTGGCCATGATCGGCAACAGGTTTCGACCTGTGCGGGGTGTGATCGATTAATTCAAGGGCGGCTTAGAGCGGGTTTTTGCACAGCCTCAACCCCCAGGTTAACCGGCGCCGGAGCCCGTAACAGGCCGTTGAAAAATCCCCCGTCGACGCCCGCGTCTGCCGCTACGATCTGAAGCCATCCGCGAACGACCCAGACGAGGACGATGAGAGGCAACCAAGACTTCCAGGGGGCGATGTTCAGCTAC
>JALOAK010000014.1 GCA_023228845.1 Lysobacterales bacterium
TCCGGCTCTGGCGCACTTCAAATCGGGGCATGGCTGCTTGGGTGAAGAGGTGAGGTACCGTATTATCCCACACAATCAATAGGTTGCGAGTGCTTCTGGCGAAACTTACACGGATTCAGGTTGATGGAAATCACCGGCGGCAACTGCATCGATTGCCCATACCAGCCACCGGAGGCCACCGGGTCGCGCGGTGAATTCAGGCTGACGGTGCTGCAACACAACCTGATCAGCTACACCCTGGATGATGGCGAGACCTATCGCATGCAGCCGCTGGTGTGGGGTACGCCGATGGTGACAGTTTTCCCGGAGATCGCCGACCACTCGTTGCCACTGCTCTCGACACAAGAGCCAGCACTGTGGGCCCCTGGAAGCTCGGCATGGTTGCTGATTATTCGGGCGCCTGAAGACAGCAGCACGGACTACTTGACATCGTTTGTAATTTTTTGGGTGGAATCAGGGCAACACTCCTACCGGCCGATCTTCTCAATGCTGTTTATCAGTTACTACCCATATAGTCCAGAAATGGCAGTACCGATCACCATGGAATGCGCCCGACCTTCCGAGGAAAGGGCCCACGGCACCGTACCTCAGGAAATTCTGGAAACACTCGGCCCCGACCCGGTTTGCATCGTTAGTCGATATATCGGGATTGGACTGTTCCAGCATTACATCGCGCCGCTGGCCGACGTTGGCGATGGTTATTTCTTCGCCACCGCTCAGGATGGCTCGTCAATTGAAGGTCACCGCCTGCTGTATCGCTGATACTTGAGCCGCAACCCAGCCTGCCCGCCAGTGACAGGCTGGTTTCAGGATCAAGGCACACTCAGGAAGCACCGACGAAGAAGGATCAATCCATGAATAGACATTACTCAGCCTGGACCGCATTTCTGGTCTTGGCCCTTTTCTTTTCCAGTACTGTCTGGGCACAGCACGGCCCGCGCATCCCGCCCTGCGAGGGCTGCCCGATGTCAGCAACCGAGAAACCCTATCCACGCACCGGCATGTGGTTCGATCCGGCGCGTGACGGCTCGGGCATCAGCCTGGAAGTGCAGAACGGCTTTGCCTTCGGCCTGATCTACAGCTACACCGAGGAGGGAAAATCAGTTTGGTACAAGTTCACCGGTCCGCTGGAGCCGGTCGAGCCTGAAGGTGAGGGCCTGTGGACGCTCCGCTCGGAGCTGGAAGTGGTGAGCGGGGGCAATTGCATCGACTGCCCTTACCAGCCGCCGGAAGTGAGCGGCTCCCGGGGCAGCTTCTCCCTGACCGTCTGGCAGCGCAATCTGATCAGCTATCGCATCGATGACGGGGAGACCTACCGCATGCAGCCGCTGGTGTGGGGCACCCCACTCGAAACGGTGTTCCCGCAGGTTGCCGACCATGCCCTGCCGATGTTCCCGGACGATGAGCGGGTGTCGCCCTGGGCGCCGGCTGCCGGCCTGGTGCCGTGGGTGCTGGTGACACGCACACCCGATGCCTTCCCGGATCTGTACATGCAGTCTTCGGTGGTCTATTGGACGGCCTCGCAGATCGCCAGTGACGGCAAGGCATTCAGCCTGATGTTCCTGCACGAGCCCGGCGACGACGCCATGTCGCCGTTCGATGTGATGCTGGACTGCGGCAAACCGGGTGAGCCAGGTGTGCACGCGGGCATTCCCGACAACCTGCGCGAGCGGCTCGGCCCGGAAGCGGTGTGTATCGTGAGCCTGCCAATCGGCCCGGAGCGGTACCGGTACTACGTGGCGCCGCTGGCCGATATCGGTGATGAGTACTTTTTTGCCACCGCCGAGGATGGCTCGTCCATCGAGGGGCACCGGCTGCTGTATCGCTGAAATTCCTGGCGAACCGTTCCTTACGGCCGGCGCTCCAGCGCCGGCCTTTTTTTGCCTGGGGGTATCCGGCCGCGGCGTAGCCAGGAGACATCAAGGCACGCCACCCGGCATGACTTCCGGCAGGGTTGACGGATTTCGATCTGGTGTTATAGTTCACCACAACACCAGTCAACCAGCTCAGGAGAACAGACATGCTTCGCCTCCATCTGTACCGCATCGCCCTGACCTGCGCCCTGATGGCGAGTTTCATCGGTGGCGGGCTGCTGTTCGGCCAGCCGGCGGCATCGGGAGCGATGCACGGACCGGCGCTGAGCCAGAAGGCCCGACCGACGCCGGTGGCGGCCGCGTCAAATTCCGCCGTGCAGGCTGCGGCGCGCGAAGCCGACGACGCGGAACCGGTGAGCCGCGCCGCCGAGATCCGCCGCAGCGAACTGAGCTGGCCGTTCTTCTCCTTCGGCCGCAAGCGGGGCCCCTCGTGGTGAACCCGTGGAATGACACCACGCCGATCTACGTGCAGTTGCGCGAGCGCGTGGTGGCGCAGATCCTGGCCGGTGATATCCGGCCGGGCGAGGCGCTGCCCTCGGTGCGCCAGGTGGCCGCGGAGCTGGCGATCAATCCGATCACGGTGTCCAAGGCCTACCAGACGCTGAGCGACGACGGCCTGGTGGAAAAACGCCGTGGCCTGGGCCTGTACGTGAGCGAGGGCGCCGACACGGTGCTGCGCCGGCGCGAACGCGAGCTGTTCATGAGCCAGGAATGGCCGGCGATGATCATTCGCATGCGCAGCCTGGGCATCGACCCGGCACAACTGCTGGCACAACTGCAACGAAACGAGGAATCCGGACCATGACCGCCACCATCCAGGCCCGCGGCCTGAGCAAATCCTTCGGCGCCACCAGGGCGCTGGCCGGGATCGACCTGACCATACCGGCCGGGCGCATCGTCGGCCTGATCGGCCCCAACGGTGCCGGCAAGACCACGGCAATGAAGGCGATCCTGGGCCTGACGCCCTACCAGGGCGAGCTGAAGGTGCTGGGCCTTGACCCGCACCGGCAACGCCAGCAACTGATGCGCGATGTCAGCTTCATTGCCGATACCGCCATCCTGCCGCGCTGGATCCGGGTCAGCGAGCTGATCGACTTCACCGCCCAGGTGCATCCGCGCTTTTCGCCAGAACGCTGCCGGGCGCTGCTGGCCGGTACGAAGATCGATCCGAAGATGAAGGTCAAAGCCATGTCCAAGGGCATGGTGGTGCAGATGCACCTGGCCCTGGTGATGGCCATCGACGCGCGCCTGCTGGTGCTGGACGAGCCGACCCTAGGCCTGGACATCCTGCACCGCAAGGCCTTCTACGAGAATCTGCTCAACGATTACTTCGACCAGGACCGCACCATTCTGGTCACCACGCATCAGGTCGAGGAGATCGAGCACATCCTGTCGGACGTGGTGTTCATCCGCGACGGCCGCATCGTGCTCGACACCGCCATGGATGCCCTGCCCGACCGCTATACCGAGGTGCTGGTCGGCCCGGACCGGCGCGAGGCGGCGCTGGCGCTGCAACCGCTGCACGAGCGCAGCCTGTTCGGCAAATCGGCGATGCTGTTCGACGGTGTTGACCGCCTGCGCCTGGCCGAACTGGGCGAAGTCCGCACGCCCGGCCTGGCCGACCTGTTTGTCGCCACGATGAAGGAGCGCGACCAGTGACCACGAGCACGCCAACCCACGCCGCCAGCAACACCACGGCGACGCCAATGCCCGGCGCCAGCACCGGCGCGGCCGGCCACGGCACGCCGCTGGCCACCTTCACCGCCCTGCTCCGGCGCGAGTTCTGGGAAAATCGCGGCGGCCTGTGGACGTCGCAACTGTGGACCACCGGCATCCTGCTGGTGCTGATTGCGCTGTCACTGCTGATCGGCGAAACCTTCCGCGTGAACCTGGTCGGCGACGTCGATGTCGCCAGCCTGGCCGACCTGGCCGGTTCCCAGGTGCAAGGGACACAGCTGGCCGAACTGCGCCGCGGTCTGGGCATCGGCCTGTGGAGCCTGGGGGTACTGAACCAGATCGTGCTGTACTTCGTGGTGCTGTTCTATTGCATCAGCGCCCTCTACGACGAGCGCAAGGACCGCAGCATCCTGTTCTGGAAATCGCTGCCGGCCACCGACACCCAGACGGTGCTGTCCAAGCTGGTCACCGCCGTGCTGGTGGCACCGGTACTGGCGCTGGCGGCGATCGCCATCCTGCACCTGGGCACGCTGCTGCTGCTGAGCCTGTACGCGTCGTTCCACGGCCTCAATCCGTGGCCGGTGCTGTGGCAGCCGGGCCTGCTCCTGGATGTCTGGCTGCGCACGCTGGCAACCATTCCGGTGCACATGCTCTGGGCCCTGCCCGGCATCGCCTGGCTGCTGCTGGCCTCCAGCTGGGCCAAGCGCGCGCCCTTCGTCTGGGCCGTGCTGTTGCCGATTCTGGCGGCGGTGCTGGCCAGCATGCTGGAGACCCTGATCCGCCTGCGCCTGCCCGGCAGCTGGGTCTGGGAGCATGTCGTGGGCCGCATCGTCAGCTCGCCGGGAATGATGAGCCTGCAGCCGTGGCGCTGGCAGCAGGCATCGGACAATCCGTTCATGGAGCCGGTGACCTGGGGCCAATTGCGCCAGACCCTGGTCAGCATCGAAACCGGGATCGGCCTGCTGGTGGCCGTCGCCCTGCTGGCTGCCGCGATCTGGCTGCGCCGCTACCGCGACGACAGCTGAACCCGTCGCCGTGCACCGTGGTCGCCAGCGCCGGATCTGGCTGGCGGCAAAGGCACATCCGGCCGTTGGGGCGACCGGCTCGGGCGCCGACTCAGGCGGCGGGCCGCGGTGCCAGCACTGAAACCACCGCCCGGAAGCGCTCCAGGGTCAGCGGCTTGCTTTCGTGGCGATCAAAGCCGGCATCCAGCGCCATGCGCCGGTCGCGCGGCATGGCGTAACCGGAAACGGCCACCATCGGAATATCCTGCAACTGCGGGTCGGCCCGCACCTGGCGGGCGACCTCGTAACCATCCATCACCGGCAGGCCGATATCGCACAGCACCAGATCGGGCATGACCCGGGCCATCAGCGCCAGCCCTTCCGGCCCGGAATGCGCGTTGCTCACCTGGTGGCCATCCAGCGCCACCATCGTCGCCAGCATGTGCCCGACATCGGCGTTGTCGTCGATGATCACGATACGCAGGCCGGCATCGTTCGGCTTCCCGGGCCCAGCACCGTCATTACCGGCCTGGCCGGCATGACCGCTGTCGGCGCGGGGTGCCGTTGCCACGCCGACCGGCGCGAGATCGTCGTTGAGAGCGGCAGCGGCGGCGGACACGGCGGCGACAGGGCCGGCAGCCTGCGCCGCGCCCTGCGTTGCCAGAGATTGGCCGGAACCGGGATCGGCCACGGGAATCACCCGTGGCAAGCGGACCTGGAACCGGCTGCCCCGGCCCTCGCCGGCGCTTTCAGCCTGCACGCTGCCGCCGTGCAGTTCCACCAGTGACTTGACCAGCGCCAGACCCAGGCCCAGACCGCCGCTGCTGCGGTCAAGCGGCAACACGCCCTGGCTGAAGGGCTGGAACAGGCGCCCGATCAGCTCCGACGACATGCCGATTCCGTCGTCCTGGATGCCCAGTTCCAGTTGCTGGGCATCGCCGTCGGCGACCTGCGCCTGTACGGCGATTTGGCCGTCCTGGCCGGTGAACTTGATGGCATTGGCCAGCAGATTGTCGACAATCTGGCGCAGGCGGGCGGGATCACCATCGACCAGCAGCGGCTGCGATGGCAGGTCCAGCTCCAGATGCAGCGCCTTGGCCTGGATCCGGCTGCGGTTGTCATCGACACAGGCACGCACGATCGCGGCCAGGTCGACCCGTTCATTGCGCAGCACGATCTTGCCGCGGGAGATGCGCGTGATGTCCAGCAGATCGTCCACCAGCCGGCCAAGCTGGGTGCTTTGCCGGAGCGCCACGGCCAAGGCCGAGCGTGATTGCGCGGTGTCCGTGCCACGCTGGTTGAGCACTTCCAGGCCGGCACTGAGCGCCGCCATCGGGTTGCGCAGTTCGTGGGCCAGTGCGCTGAGGAACTGGTTCTTGCGCTGGTCAGCCTCGGCCAGGTCATCGGACTGCTGGCGCAGACGCAGGCTCTGCTGTTCCAGTGTCTTCTTGTTGCTGAGCAGCAGCCGGTTCTGGTTCTGGATCTTCTCGTTGCGCTCGCGCGCCTCATCCAGCAGGCGCTGCGCCCGCTGGTAAGTGGCGATGTTCTCGAAGCCGATGGCCAGTTGCAGCACGGCCGGCTCCACGAAGGCCAGCCAGTCGTCGTCGAAGCGGTTGCGCGAAACCAGCAGCAGGACGCCATGCAGGCGATCCTGGAACATCAGCGGCATGGCGATGGCCGAGCGCAAGACGGTACCGGCGTGGCTGGCCGGCGGTGGATCACGTGGCGTGTCCGATTTGCCGCCGTCGCCGGCAAGCTCTTCGACGACGACCCGTTCGCGACGGGTGCGCGCCTGCTCGACCAGGGCCAGGCAAGGCCCGATGTCCAGACGCTCCCCGGACAGTCCGTAACTGGCAACGGCCTGCAATGGCTGCCTGGCGGACGGTGCAACGTAGATCACGCCCGCCTCGGCATGCAGGCCGTCGGCGATTGCCGCCAAGGCTGCGCTGGCCATGTGTTCACGGTCGAAGCCGGCAGCGGTGGCGCGGGCAACCCGGCCATCGGCACTGAGCCGTCGCTCACGCCGATCGATGGCGTCGGCGGCATCGCCAAACGCCTTGCCCAGCAACAGGATTTCGTTGCGCCGGGCGACCAGGCCCGATTCCGCCCAGCGCTTGAGCGCCAGCGCCGGCCGCCGGTCACCGGCCGCCAGGGCCTTGGCCACGCTGAGCAGCGAGCGCGCCGGCTGGCGGATCGACAACAACACCAGCAGGACGAAGCCGCAGGCGATGGCCAGGATCAGCAGGCCGCCCCAAAGCAGACTGCGCGTGGCCCGGGTCTGCAGGCGGTTCGCGCTGTCCAGGGCATCGGCGGCGCGGTCGGCCTGGACGCGGTCGAAGCCGAGCACGGTATCGGCCATGGCCACGGCCAGATCGGTGACCGCCTGCCCGTCGGCGTGCGCCGGGGGATCGGCGGCAATATGCGCCACCAGGGCCTCAAGTCGGTCCAGCTGGTCGGACAGCGTGGCCTGGAATCGGCGCAGGGCCGGATCAACGGCATCGTCCCGGTTGCCAGCCAAGCCCTCGGCAGCCTGTCGGATCCTGGCCGTCAGATCCGTCACCTGCAGCCGGTTGGACGCCGTCGGCGCCAGGGCAAAGGTATGCAATGCGGCGGTCCCAGCCAGGATTGACTGGCCAAGATCATCGACCGAGCGCGCCATCAACACCGCATTTTCGCGCAGCGCCTGCTGTTGGCCGGCATCGCGGTGCTGGCTGTAGAAGGCGGCCAGCACCAAGGCAATGACCACCAGGGCCAGGACCACGAAACCGATGGCCAGGCGCTGGCCGACGCTGACATCGAACAGGCGGTATAGCTGGCGCTCAGGCATCGGCGCGGCTCCGCGGAGCGTGGCGGCAATATCGGCTCGGCGCCCGGAACCGGCACGCGGCCAGCCGCGCACCACCACGACCGGTGGCGGTCAGCTGTGCCTGGATATGGCCTGGTCCGCGCCCACGGACCGCTTGGATTCGAGGATTCTTCACCCGTATTTCGTGCTCCACCGCAAACCCGGCCACGCCGTGGCTTGGCCGTTGCGGCAGCTTCCGTCCTTAGAATTGGCTGCCGAAAATGTCGTTCACGGGGAGTGAAACCGATGTGACCAAGGGGGCCGGCGGCGCGACCGCCGTGGCGCCGGACGGTGTGTCCAGGCTCTTACCCTGTGTCCAAGCTCTTTACGCGTGGGCAGTGCGCCGCGGCGGCCCGGCGGCCGCCGGCCAATACCAGGCCGATACCGCCCGGGGGTCAGCCGCCGATGCCGCCGCGGGTCAAGGTCAGCGGATCCAGCAACCGGTCCAGCTCCTTTTCATCCAGGCCAGTGGTTTCCAGTGCCACCTCCTTGATCGGCCGGCCTTCCCGGTACGCCTGCTTGGCGATGGCGGCGCCCTTTTCGTAGCCGATCACCGGGTTCAGCGCGGTGACCAGGATCGGATTGCGCTCCAGCGCGCCGGCGATGTTGTCATGACGCACCTTGAAGCCCTTGATCGCACTGTCGGCCAGGGCCCGTGAACCGTTGGCCAGCAGCTGGATCGATTGCAGCAGGTTCCAGGCGATCATCGGCAGCATCACGTTGAGCTGGAAGTTGCCGCTCTGGCCGCCGACGGTGATCGCGACATGGTTGCCCATCACCTGGGCGCAGACCATGGCCACCGCCTCGGGCATCACCGGATTGACCTTGCCCGGCATGATCGACGAGCCCGGCTGCAGCGCCGGCAGTTCGATCTCGCCCAGGCCGGCCAGCGGACCGGAATTCATCCAGCGCAGATCACTGGTGATCTTCATCAGCGACACCGCCCAGGTATTCAGGACGCTGGACAACTCGACCGCGGCATCCTGGCTGGCGATGCCTTCAAAGTAGTTGTCGGCGCTTTCAAACTTCACGCCACTGTGCTTTTTCAGGCGCTGGGCGACCTTGGGTCCGAACCGCCGGTCGGCATTGATGCCGGTGCCGACCGCGGTGCCGCCCTGCGGCAGGCGGCAGACGCGCTTGAGGGCGTCATCCAGGCGCTCCAGGGTGGAACTGACCTGTGCCGACCAGGCACCCAGCTCCTGGCCGAAAGTGACCGGCATCGCATCCATCAGGTGGGTTCGGCCGGTCTTGACCACGTTCTTGAGCTGGCGGGCGCGGGCGTCAATGGTTTTGCGCAGGTGCTTGAGTGCCGGCACCAGCTCCTTGCTGACCGCCAGCGCCGCTGAGACCTGGATCGCGGTCGGGATCACATCGTTGCTGCTCTGGCCCATGTTGACGTGATCATTGGGATGCACTTTCAGGCGCGCATTGCTGGCCAGGTGCGCGATGACCTCGTTGGCATTCATGTTCGAAGACGTGCCCGAACCGGTCTGGAACACATCCAGGGGGAACTGGCTGTCGTGCTCGCCCTCGGCCACGGCCAGGGCGGCCTTGGCGATGGCGGTGGCATGGCCCTTGGGCAGATGGCCCAGTTCGCCGTTGACCTCGGCACATGCAGCCTTGATCAGGCCCAGGGCACGGATGAACGGGCGCGGCATGCGCAGGCCGGAGATATGGAAGTTGTCCGCCGCACGCTGGGTTTGCGCGCCCCACAGGGCATCGGCGGGCACCTGCAGTTCGCCCATGCTGTCGTGCTCGATACGAAACTTGCTCATGTTCGCTCCATGCCCACCTCGACGGCGGGGGTAAAGATTCAGGAAGGAGAGCCGGCCAATCAAAAAAGAGGCGGGCAGGAATGGCTGCACGCAGGGCCGACCTGGGGGCGCCGGCAATTATACCGCTGCCCGCAACATCGCCGACGACATGCGAGAATGGGCCGGTTTTCCGCAAGCTGCTGCCCGCACCATGGCCCATGATTCCCTGACCGCCCTGTCACCGCTGGATGGCCGCTACGCCGCCGGCGCCGATCCCCTGCGCCCGATGCTGTCCGAATACGGCCTCATCCATACCCGGGTGCGGGTCGAGGTGGAGTGGCTGATTGCCCTGGCCGCCGAGCCGGGCATTGCCGAGCTGACGCCGTTCGATGACACGACCATGACCCGTCTGCGCGCCCTGGCCGGTGATTTTTCGATTGACGATGCGCGCCGGGTGAAAGCGATCGAGGCCACCACCAACCACGACGTCAAGGCGGTGGAATATTTCCTCAAGGAACGCCTGGCCGATGATCCGGACCTGGCCCGGGCGGTGGAATTCATCCACTTCGCCTGCACCTCCGAGGACATCAACAACCTGGCCTATGCACTGATGCTGGAGGCGTGCCGGCGCCAGGTGATGCTGCCGCGGCTGGAAGGCATCTGCAGCACATTGCAGGCGATGGCGCACGAACATGCCGACCTGCCGATGCTCTCGCGCACCCATGGCCAGACCGCGTCGCCGACCACCCTGGGCAAGGAGATCGCCAACGTGCTGGCGCGGCTGCGCCGCCAGCTTGAGCAACTGGAAGGGTTTTCCATGCCGGGCAAGATCAACGGCGCGGTCGGCAACTACAACGCCCATGTCATCGCCTATCCGGAGGTTGACTGGCCGGCACTGTCGCAGCGCTTCGTGCAGTCGCTGGCGCTGTCGTGGAACCCGTACACCACCCAGATCGAGCCGCATGACGGCATTGCCGAGCTGTGCGATATCCAGCGCCGGATCAATACCATCCTGATCGACTTCTGCCGCGATATCTGGGGCTACATCTCGCTGGGCTACTTCCGCCAGGCGTTGAAGGACGGCGAAGTCGGCTCATCGACGATGCCGCATAAGGTCAACCCGATCGACTTTGAGAACGCCGAGGGCAACCTGGGCGTGGCCAATGCCCTGCTCGGGCATTTCGCCGAAAAGCTCCCGATCAGCCGCTGGCAGCGCGACCTGACCGACTCCACCGTGCTGCGCGCGCTGGGCAGCGGCTTTGGCCACAGCCTGGTCGCCCTGCAGGCGCTGGCGCGCGGGCTGGGCAAGCTGTCGGTCAATCGCCAGCGCCTGGCCGAAGACCTGGACCAGACCTGGGAAGTGCTCGCCGAAGCGGTGCAGACGGTGATGCGCCGCCACGGCCTGCCCGAGCCCTATGAGCAGCTCAAGGCCCTGACCCGCGGCCGCGGCATCGAGTCCGAATCCCTGCGCCGGTTCATCGGCGAACTGGACCTGCCCGAACCGGCGCGCCGCTCACTGCTGGAGTTGGTGCCGGCCACCTACACCGGTCTGGCCGAGCAGCTGGCGCGGGAAATCTGACGTCGCCGCACACGCGGCCCGGTCGTCATGCCGCTGGCGGCGCCATCCCCATTTTTCGGACAAGACCATGACCTCCACACCCGACATCGTCGTCCAGGGCCGGCCCGGCCAGCTGCTGGGCATGTCGCCGAGCCGTTTTCTTGAGCATTACTGGCAGAAGCGGCCGCTGCTGGTGCGTCAGGCCCTGCCCGGCTTCCGCCCACCGATCAGCGCCGAGGAACTGGCCGGCCTGGCCTGCGAAGACGGCACCCTGGCGCGCCTGATCGTGCACGATGCCGGCCGCGACCACTGGCAGGTGGAAACCGGTCCGTTCGAGGAATCACGCTTTGCCAGCCTGCCCGAAGAAAACTGGACGCTGCTGGTGCAGGACGTGGACAAGTGGGTCCCGGAGGTCGCCGCCATCCTCGAACACTTCAATTTCCTGCCGGACTGGCGGCTGGACGATGTCATGGTCAGCTACGCCGCGCCGGATGGCTCGGTCGGCGCCCATATCGACCAGTACGACGTGTTCCTGTTGCAGGCCAGCGGCCACCGCTACTGGATGATCGACGACCGGCCGGACGCACCGACCGACTTCCGCCCCGACCAGGAACTGAAGCTGCTGGCGCAGTTCCAGCCCAGCCATGAGTGGCTGCTGGAGCCGGGCGACATGCTGTACCTGCCGCCGGGCGTGCCCCACCACGGCATCGCCGCCGGCGAAAACCGCTGCCTGACCTGGTCGGTCGGCTTGCGCGCGCCGTCGGTGGCCGAACTGGCAGTGGATTTCGCCGAGCACATCGTCGGGCAACTGCCCGACACCTGGCGCTACGCCGACCCGGACCTGAAACCGGCCCGCGATCCCGGCCGCATCGATGCCAAGGCCCTGACCCGAGTCCGCGATCTGCTGCAACAGGCGCTGAGCGTCGACGAAGCAGCGGTGCCCGAATGGTTCGGCAGCTTCATCACCGGCTATCGCGTCGCCGGCATGGCCCGACCGCGAACCCGGGCCATGAGTGCAGCCGCGTTCGACAAGCGCCTGGCCGGTGGCGGTGCCCTGCACCGGCATCCGCTCAGCCGCTTCGCCTGGCATCAACACCGTGGCCAGGCTCGGTTGTTCGTTGCCGGCGACGGCCACGACGCCAGCCCGGACCTGTGCCGGCGCCTGTGCCAGCCGCAGCCGTTGCCGATGAGCGAAGCCCGGAACCTGCCGCCGGCCGCAATCGAGTTGCTGCGCGGCCTGGTCAACCAGGGCCATCTGGTCATCGGGCGGTGACTCCGGCTGCTTTCACCCTTGTCGATGCCGATTACGGCGCCGACCTGGAGCACCTGCGGGCGGTGCGCGAGACCGTCTTCGTGCAGGAACAGCGCGTGCCGCTGGCGCTGGAATGGGATGAGCAGGATCCGCAGGCGCGGCACGTCCTGGCCCTGAACAGCGATGGCCAGCCGATCGGCACCGGCCGCCTGACCGGCGACGGACGCATCGGCCGCATGGCGGTGCTGGCGGCCTGGCGTGGGCGGGGCGTCGGCTCGGCGCTGTTGTTGCATCTGGTGGAACTGGCGCGGGCCAAGGGCATGGCCTGCGTTGAGCTGCATGCCCAGGTCAGCGCCATCGATTTCTACGCCGGCCATGGTTTCCACGCCTGGGGCGAGCCGTTCGACGAGGCCGGCATCCAGCACCGGCACATGCGCCAGGTGCTGGCAGCGCAAGGTTCATCGTCGCCGCGCCCGGACGCCTGAGATCCCCGATACCTGACCCTCACCCCGCCTGCACGCCAGTGGGCGCGGGCTGGTCGGATTCCAGGCTCGACAAGGCCGCGCACCTTGCACACGCCGCCTGAAGCAAGGCTTGCCGCGGGACCAGCCGGAGCCCGGATCAAGTGGGATTGCCTGGGTCGGCGGGCTATAATTTATCGCTATGCAGCACTTTCCGCTGCGGTCTTTCCTTGACAGGGTCCTATCGTGGATGCCAACCAGCGCAAGGCCTTTGCGGCCACCAGTCAGCTCGGCACCGGCAGTGCCGCCTATGTTGACGACCTTTACGAACAATTCCTGCACGATCCGGACTCGGTAGCCCCGACCTGGCGCACCTGGTTCCAGGATCTGGGCGCACGCCACGGCGAAATCGCCCATGGCCCGATCCGCCAGGCCCTGGCCGAGGCCGCGCGTCAGCCACGTCGGCTGGGCGCCGCCGCTCAGGATGCCGGTTCGGATGCCGGCTATGCCAGCAAGCAGTCGGCCGTGGCCAAGCTGGTCACCGCCTACCGCTCGCGCGGCCATGTCGCCGCCGATCTGGATCCGCTGGGGCTGTGGCAGAAGCCGGCCGTGCCCGACCTGTCGCCGGCCTTCCACGGCCTGGGCGAGGGCGACATGCAGACCGAGTTCGCCACGACATCGCTGGCCGGGCCGGAGCGCCTGCCGCTGGGCGAGCTGATCCAGTATCTGCAGCGCACCTATACCGGCAGCATCGGCGCCGAGTTCATGCACATCACCGATACCGAGCAGCGCCGGTGGTGGCACAAGCGGCTGGAAGCCAATGGCGGCCAGTACCGATTCGACAGCGCCACGCGCAAGCGCCTGCTGCACAAGCTGACCCAGGCCGAGGGGCTGGAACGCTACCTGCACACCCGCTATGTCGGCCAGAAGCGATTTTCGCTGGAGGGTGGTGACAGCCTGATCCCGTTGATGGATGTGCTGATCAACCAGTCGGGCGAAACCGAAGTCAGCGAGCTGGTCATCGGCATGGCCCACCGCGGCCGCCTCAATGTGCTGGTCAACACCCTGGGCAAGCCGCCGCACCAGTTGTTCGCCGAGTTCGAGGGTCGCCACGAGGGTCCGGACGATCCGGCCCACTCCGGCGACGTCAAGTACCACATGGGCTATTCCTCGGACGTGATCACCACCGGTGATCCGGTGCACCTGGCACTGGGCTTCAATCCCTCGCACCTGGAGATCATCAACCCGGTGATCGCCGGCTCGGTGCGCGCCCGCCAGACCCGCCGCGGCGATCATTCCCGGGCCAAGGCCCTGCCGGTGCAGATCCACGGCGACGCCGCCTTTGCCGGCCAGGGCGTGGTGATGGAGCTGTTCAACATGTCGCAGGCGCGCGGCTTCGAGATCGGCGGCACCGTGCACATCGTGGTCAACAACCAGGTCGGCTTCACCACCAGCCGGCCCGACGATGCCCGCTCCACCCTGTACTGCACCGATGTCGCCAAGATGGTCAATGCGCCGGTGCTGCACGTCAATGCCGACGATGTCGAAGCAGTGGCATTCTGCGCCACGCTGGCTTTCGAATACCGCCAGAAGTTCAAGCGGGACGTGGTCATTGATCTGGTCTGCTATCGCCGCCACGGCCATAACGAGGCCGACGAGCCGGCCGCGACGCAGCCGCTGATGTACCGCACCATCCGGGCCCACAAGACCACCCGCGAGCAGTACGCGCAGACCTTGATCAAGGACGGCGTCGTCACTGCCGAGGCCGCCACGGCGATGGTCGACAGCTATCGCGAGCGCCTGGATCAGGGCCAGATCACCATCGAGATGGCCGACAACCACCCGCCGGACCGGTTCGCGGTGGACTGGTCACCGTATCTGGGCGGCCGCCTGGATACCGTGGTGGAAACCGCGGTGCCGCGGGAGACGCTGCTCGAGCTGTCCGGTCGCATCACCACGTTCTCCGACGGCTTCAAGATCCACCCACGGGTCGCCAAGATCTACGACGACCGACGCAAGATGGCCGCCGGCGAGTTGCCGATGGACTGGGGTTATACCGAGAACCTGGCCTACGCCAGCCTGGTCAGCCAGCGCTACAAGCTGCGCCTGGTGGGCCAGGATTCGGGCCGCGGCACCTTCTTTCACCGCCACGCGGTGCTGCACGAACAGGACACCGGCGAAAGTTATCTGCCGCTGCGCAGCCTGGCCAAGGATCCGGCCCACGTCCAGATCATCGATTCGGTGCTGTCCGAAGAGGCGGTGCTGGCCTACGAGTACGGTTACGCCACCGCTGAACCGCAGACGCTGGTGATCTGGGAAGCGCAGTTCGGCGACTTCGTCAACGGCGCCCAGGTGGTGATCGACCAGTTCCTGTCCTCCGGCGAAGCCAAATGGGGCCGGCTGTGCGGGCTGGTGATGTTCCTGCCGCACGGTTATGAAGGCCAGGGCCCGGAACACAGCTCGGCCCGTCTGGAACGGTTCCTGCAACTGTGCGCCCTGGACAACATGCAGGTCTGCGTGCCGACCACGCCGGCGCAGATGTTCCACATGCTGCGCCGCCAGGCCCTGCGCCCGGCACGCAAGCCGCTGGTGGTGATGACACCCAAGTCGCTGCTGCGCCACAAGGCCTCGGTGTCGACCATGGACGATCTGGTCAAGGGCAGTTTCCAGACCCTGATCCCCGACAGCACCGCCAATGATCTTGCCAAGGTATCGCGCGTCGTCGTCTGTTCCGGCCGGGTCTATTACGACCTGCTGCAAGAGGTGCAGACGCGCGAGCTGGAGCACATCGCCCTGGTCCGCGTGGAGCAGCTGTATCCGTTCCCGCGCCCGGCCCTGGTCGAGGAACTGCGCCGCTTCCCGGCCGCGCAGGAGCTGGTCTGGTGCCAGGAAGAACCCATGAATCAGGGCGCCTGGTATCAGATCCGCCATCACCTGGAACACTGCATCGCCGAGGCCGCAAGCGCCAGCGGCGCCAAGACTGGCCGCAAGTCGGCCAAGGCCGGCAAGACCAGCGAGCCGCTGCTGCTGCATTATGCTGGCCGCAGCCGCTCGCCCGCGCCGTCCTGCGGCCACTTCAATACCCACGTCGCCGAACAGAATGCCCTGGTCGAACAGGCCCTGGCCGGCAGTTTCAATGGTGTTTACGCCAGCGAGTGATGGCCGTCCGCCTTCCCGCCGGTTCCCGCCCGATTGCCGAACCCCATATCCCTGCCAAGGACATAGTCAGCTCATGAGCCTCGAAGTCAAAGTTCCGGTCCTGCCCGAGTCGGTTTCCGACGCCACCATCGCCGCCTGGCACAAGAAGCCTGGCGACGCCGTCAAGCGCGACGAGAACCTGGTCGACCTGGAAACCGACAAGGTGGTGTTGGAGGTTCCGGCACCGGCTGATGGCGTGCTCAGGGAGATCGTCCGCAACGAAGGCGACACCGTTGTCGGCCAGGAAGTGATCGCGATCATCGAGGCCGGTGCTGTTGCCGACAGCAAGCCAGATTCCGCCAAGGACACCGATCAGGACGCTGGCAAGAACGAGGCAAAGCCGTCCAAGCCGGCTGCCCCGGCTGCAGAAACAAAGGCCGGCTCCGGTGAGGCAACCCTGTCACCGGCCGCCACCCGCGCCGCCGCCCAGCACGGCGTCGACCCGGCCAATGTCGATGGCACAGGCCGCGGTGGCCGCATCATCAAGGAAGATGTCAAGCGCGCCATGGACAAGGGCGGCAGTGCTGCCGACAGCGCGGCACCGAGCAGCGACCGCAGCGAGCGGCGCGTGCCGATGACCCGGATGCGCAGCCGCATCGCCGAGCGCATGATGGAATCGAAGAACTCCATCGCCATGCTGACCTCGTTCAACGAGATCAACCTGTCGGCGGTGTCGAAGATGCGCAAGCAGCACCGCGACGCGTTCGAGAAAGCGCACGATGTCCGCCTGGGTTTCATGAGCTTCTTCGTCAAGGCCGCGGCCGAAGCGCTGAAGCGCTATCCGGTGGTCAATGCCTCCACCGAAGGCAACGACATCCTCTATCACGACTACGCAGACATCTCGATTGCGGTCTCCACCGAGCGTGGCCTGGTGACGCCGGTGCTGCGCGATGCCGACACCATGAGCTTCGCCGAAGTCGAGCAGGCCATCGGTGAATACGCGCGCAAGGCCCGGGACGGCGGCCTGACCCTGGACGATCTGCAGGGTGGCACCTTCACCATCACCAATGGCGGCGTCTTCGGCTCACTGTTCTCCACGCCCATCGTCAACCCGCCGCAGAGCGCCATCCTGGGCATGCACACGATCAAGGAACGACCGATCGTCGAAAATGGACAGGTCGTTGCCGCCCCGATGATGTATATCGCGCTCAGCTATGACCATCGCATCGTCGACGGCAAGGAGGCGGTCAGCTTCCTGGTCGACATCAAGAACCAGCTAGAGAACCCCGAGCGGATGCTGCTCGGTCTGTAACTTGCCTGCAAACCGGTGGCGCCCAACGCGGCGTCACCGGTTGCCGAACAATGCGTCGGACAAGCGTTGGGGTCGCCGCGATCAATCCGTGTGCAGCGGCGGTGTCAAGCGCAACAGTCGGCCCTTGCCACCATCTTCCAGCAGCCACAGGGCGCCATCCGGCCCCTCAGCCACATCCCTGACCCTGTGCCCCATATCGAAGCGCGCGGCTTCATGGGCGCCATCGCCATCGAATTCGATCCGCACCAAAGCCTGCGATGACAGGCCGCCGATGAAGCCGCTGCCGCGCCACTGCGCAAACAGGTCGCCGTTGTAGATAACCAGGCCGGCCGGCGAGATCACCGGTGTCCAGGTGATCACCGGGGCAATGAATTCCGGTCGCGTGTCGTGATCGGGAATCAGCCTGCCATCGTAATGATTGCCGTTGGAAACCACTGGATAGCCGTAGTTGCCGCCGCGCGTGATCAGGTTGAGCTCGTCGCCACCGCGCGGCCCCATCTCATGGCTCCAAAGTCGTCCCTGGCCATCGAATGCCATCCCCAGGATATTGCGATGGCCCAGCGACCAGACCTGTGCGGCGACCTCTCCCTGGTCAACGAAAGGATTGTCGGGCGGCACTAATCCGTCGTCGTGCAGGCGCAGGATCTTGCCCAGGTTGGATTCCATATCCTGCGCCGGCTGGAACTTCTGCCGCTCACCTGAGCTGATCCACAGCATGCCATCACGGTCAAATGCCAGCCGGTGGCCGTAGTGGCCGCGGCCGGAAACCTTCGGCACCTGGCGCCAGATCACTTCCAGATCGGTCAGGGTCGGGCCGTCTGGATGATCAAGCTCCAGGCGCGCCCGCGCCACAGCCGCCCCGGCAAGACGCCCGGCGCCGGACTCGGCGTAACTGAAATACACGAGCCGGTTGCCGGCAAATTGCGGATGCGGCAAGACGTCGCCAAGGCCGCCCTGGCCACCGTATGCCACCTGGGGGATACCGGCCACGGAGACAGTCCCGCTGCCACTATCAGCAGGGTCGAACAGCTTCAGAGCGCCTGCTTGCTCCGTTACCAGCAGGCGTCCGTCGGGCAGGAAGGCAAGCGCCCAGGGTTCGTCGAACCGGGCTGCCACCGTGATCGAGAAGGGGCGCTCGCCTTGGTCAACACCTGCCGCAACGCGCTCATTGCCGGCATCGGCGTCGCCTTGAGATGCCGCCATGTCTCCGGGGACATCACAGGCTGCCAAGACCAGGCACGACAGCAACAGCGGCAGCAGGGATCTGCACGTAGGAATCGTTGCTGACATGGCGATGGTCCTTCATATCGCGGCAGAAATGTATTCAAGCACAGACTTGCCGATCGTGCATCGCCGTCGATATCGATCTCGACTGATCCCAAAGCCCCTTTTTATCTCGCGCAAAAGAACAACCCCCCGAACTTTGATTCGGGGGGTTGGGTATGAAGCTCCTGGCGATGACCTACTCTTGCATGGCTTAGGCCACACTACCATCGGCGCGGGTGCGTTTCACTTCCGAGTTCGGAATGGAATCGGGTGGTTCCACACCGCTAT
>JALOAK010000006.1 GCA_023228845.1 Lysobacterales bacterium
CGATGCGTGCCTTCAGCGCCCGGGTTCAGCCGTGGACAGGTGGCGCAGGCCGGCCAGGTCGGGCGGCAACTCGGCATCTGGGTGATGTTCCAGCAACGTGTCCAGTGCCGCCTTGGCGGCCCGGGTCTGGCCGGCGGCCAGCAGACGACGGATTTGCTGAATCGCCGTGTCCAGATCGGTCGGAATGCCGGTCGGGTCCGGAGGCGGTTCCACCGCCGGACTGGTCGGCGTCGGAACCGGAACCGGAGCCGACAGCGGCGCGATGTCGGCAGCCGTTGCAGGATCGGCAGCCGTTGCAGGATCGGCTGGCGGCAAGGGCGGCTCCTGCGGCCTTGGCGGCTCGCGCGGTGCCTGCTCCTGCATCGCCGATTCCATCGGCGGCTCCGGCGCTGGCGCGATGATTGGCCGCGCCGGGGACGACACCGGGGGCATTGGCGATGGCGCCGGAACCGTTTCCAGGCGCTGTGTCGACATGGATTCCTGCCGCCGCCGGGCCGATTGCGCAGGGCGTTCGTCATCAGCCTGGCCCGACCAGGACTGGGCATCGCCGGATGATTCGGCCTGGCGGGATGGCGCCGATTCCAGGGCTTCGGTCATTGGCGACGACGCCGGGGCATGCCGCTGCTGGTCGGACACGGCCGGGGTCGCCGGTTCCATCCTGATCGGGAAATCGGCGGCCTCCTCGAAAGATGATTGCGGCGACAACCCCAGTTGCCAGACCAGACCCATGGCCAGCATCAGGGTCGCGGCAGTGGCCAGCCGCAACGGCCAGCGCCAGGTGCTGGCGCGGCGAACCCGATTGTGCTGGCCAGGTGCCGCCTGCCCTGTTCCGCCCGGAGTGGCCGATACCGCGGCGCGGGCCTCGGCCAGGATGCGGGCATCCAGATCCTGTGACGGTGACCCGGCCGGCAACTGGCCAAGCTCCTGCGCCAGCGCCTGTTCCTGGGCGGTCAACGACGGTTTCTCTGGCCGGGATGGGTTCATGACAGCGCCTCGCGCAACTTGGCCATGGCATAGCGCAGCCGGGATTTGACCGTCTCCCGGCCGACACCGGTTACCGTGGCGATCTCCTCCAGGGCCAGCTCCTGGTCCAGGCGCAGCAGCACGGCCTGGCGCTGCTGCGCCGGCAAGGCGGCAATGGCTTCGCGCAGGCGCCGGCTGCGCTGGAACCGGTCGAGCACGGCATCGGGTTGCTGCTGTCCTTCGCTGTCGTCGGCCGGTTCGGCGACCAGGTCCAGCGGTACATGCGGACGTTGCTGGCGATGCCGGTCGATCAGCAAGTTGTGGGCGATCTGCAGCAGCCAGGTGCTGAACTTTGCTTCAGGTCGATAACGATTTCGGGCACGGATCACCCGGCTCCAGGTTTCCTGGAAACAGTCGTCGGCCCAGTCGCGCCGGCCCAGCGAACGCATCAGGAAGCCATACAGCAGGCTGCGATGACGCTGGTACAGCACCTGGAAGGCATCGGCGTCGCCGGCGGCATAGGCCTGCATCAGCATTTCGTCACTGGTATCGGCATCCATGCCGACATGGTTGTCGCCTGCGATCGCCGGCGCAAGCCGGGCCGGGCAACGCATGGCGCTGCCCGGCCAGCACTGACCGGCATGGGCGGGCGCGGTGGTCAATCGGCGCCGGCTCCAGAGCTGCGCGAATCCTCGCCCTTCAACACCCGGGCCAGCTCCAGCAACTGCAGGAATTCGCCGCGATAGCCGTAGCGGTCATCGCCGCGCGCACCGGCCGCCAGGTGTCCCAGATCGGCCAGGTCGTAGCTGCCCAGGTGCCGCCCACCGCGCAGGGCATCGGCGAAACCGGCCACGGCGGCGGCAAAGCGCAGGCGCTCGCTGGCCTGCACCGAGACATCGCCCTGGCGCACCGGACGCTCGATCAACTGGCTGGCGCTTTCACCCGGGCGCTTGTAGCGCAGGCGCAGGAAAGCCAATTCATCGGCCCTGGCATCGGTACGGGCCGTGCCGGCATCGGGCTGGCCGTAGCGCAGCGGATCGATCGTCGTGGCATCCGAGCCGGCCAGGGTGATCTCGTACAGGGCGGTGACATTGTGGCCGGCGCCGATGTCACCGGCGTCGACCTGGTCATTGTTGAAATCCTCGCGCGCCAGCAGGCGGTTCTCGTAACCGATCAACCGGTATTCCTGCACCGCGGCCGGGTTGAACTCGATCTGGATCTTCACGTCCTGGGCAATGGTCAGCACCGTCGCCGACAACTGCTCGACCAGCACCTTGCGGCCCTCGTTGAGGGTGTCGATGTAGTGATAGTTGCCGTTGCCGGCGGCGGCCAACTGTTCGGCCAGATGATCGTTGAAGTTGCCGCCGCCAAAGCCGAGCACGGTCAGGCCGATGCCGCTGTCGCGCTGATGGCCGATCTGGGTGGTGAGATCATCGATGCTGACCCGGCCGACATTGAAGTCGCCATCCGAGGCCAGGATCACCCGGCTGACGCCGCCTTCGACATGGTGCTGCCGGGCGACGGTATAGGCCAGCTCCAGGCCGGCACCACCGGCCGTGGCACCGGCGGCACGCAACTGCGCCAGCGCCGACACGATCGCCGCCTGGTCGGATCCGGGCGTGGATGGCAGCACGATGCCGGCGCTGCCGGCATAGGCGACGATGGCGACCCGGTCCTGCGGCCGCAGTTGCCGGGTCAGCAGGCCCAGACTTTTCTTCAGCAACTCCAGCTTGTCTGGTGAATTCATCGAACCGGAGGTATCAACCAGGAACACCAGGTTGGCGGCCGGAATCTGTTCGACCGGCACCTGCCAGCCCTGGATGCCGATCAGCAGCAGGTGACGGCCCGCCTGCCAGGGCGAGGGCGCGATCTCGATGTGGGTGGCGAACGGCGTCGTGCCCTGGCTCGGCGGCGCATAGCCGTAATCGAAATAGTTGATGAACTCCTCGGCACGCACCGCATCGGATGGCGGCAACCGGCCCTGGTTGAGCATGCGCCGGACATTGGCATAGGAGGCGGTATCGACATCAACCGAGAAGGTCGACACCGGCTGCTCGCTGACCCGGTGCACCGGGTTGGCATCGATCGGCGCGTAGTTCTCGCGATCGGCCGCTGGCGGCGGTGACCAGGGCTGACTGCCGCCAACATCCATGGCCATGGACGGCGAAGCCTGCCGGCTATAGGCGTAGGCCTCGGTGGCTGGCGAGGGCGCATGCAGCGGCGGTGGCTCGGGCGCCGGCGCTGGCAAGGGCTTCCCCGGTGCCTGCTCGGCGGACTCGGTCAGGGCCGGGCCGGCATGCGGGTCATCGGCCTGGTGTGGGCTCTGCGAGCAGGCGGCAACCAGGATGGCGGCCAGGGACAAGGAAACAAAAGCGAATCGGGCAATGCGCGACATGATGACCTCCGGATGGCACAGGACAGGTTGGGACGTGCTGATCGATGAAACGCGCCAGCCGGCCGGATGGGGTCAAACCGGCGTCCATAAACACAGCGCAGCGAACCGCGTAGTGCCGGTCAGCCGTTTCGACCGAACAGCTCGCGCCAGGCCCGGCGCAGATAATCGCGCTCGTACAGGCGTGGCTCGACCCAGGACCACCAGGCCCGCGCCGGCAGCCGTCGGCGGCGCCGGATCAGTCGACGCTGCTGCCACATCGCCGGCAGCCCGGCGATGGCATCGCGATACAGGCGCCAGACCGTGCCCGCCCTGCCCTTGCGCAGGTTGCGCACGATCACGCCGCCATGGGCCAGCAGCAGCCAGGGCAGATGCACCAACAACCACAACGCCGGGGCATTGCGCGCCAGCGCCCAGATCGAATTGCGGATGCCGTGGTAGAGCACGAACTCGTTGTCGGCACCGCCGCTGGACAACGAGCCGTGATGCAGCACCACCGCGTCATCGGCATAGGCGCTGGCATGGCCGAGCCAGCGCGCGCGCATCACCAGGTCGGTGTCTTCGGCGTAGCAGAAAAAACGCTGCTCGAACCAGTAGCCGTGGCTGGCGTGCATGTCCTCCAGCAACTTGCGACTGAGCAACATGCAGCCGCCGGTTGGCCCGAGCAGGCGCTCGTCGACGTGCTTGCGGTTGGAGGCCAGGCCGGAGCGGTACAGGCAGATGCCCAGGCTGTCGACCTGCCCGCCATCCATCGCCATCATCCGCGCCGCTGCCATGCCGGCACCGGGTGTCTGTGCCAGACAGGCACGCAGGCGCTGCAGGAATCCCGGCTGGGGCTCGGTATCGTTGTTGAGCAGCAGCACCTGGCCGATCTCCGGTCCGGCCATGACCTCGGCCAGCAGCAGGTTCACGCCGCCGGCAAAGCCCAGATTCTCGGCGCTGACGCGCAGATGGCAGCGGCCGGCCAGTTCCGGCATCCGGGCCGCTTCGCGCAAGTCCTGGCCCTGTGCGGCGGCCGAACCATTGTCGAGCAGCCAGACCGAACCGTCATCGCCCAGCTCCGGTGCCAGGCTGCGCAGACACTGCGCGGTCGCGCCGGCATTGTCATGGGCGACGATCAGCACCGCGATCATCATTCACTGGCCCTCAGGGCGGGTCGATATGGAAGCTGCGGTGGGCGTGCATCGACAGATGCGGGTTGTAGTAGGGATCACCGCGCTCGAGGATGGCCCGATGCCGGCGCTGCATGTACTCGATCTCGGCGTTGAACCGGCGCTGCTTCTCCGGCGTGCTTTCCGCGCCCCGGCTCTTGGACTCATGGTGATACAGCTTGGCGTAGGGCGTGTAGACCACGCGCAGGCCCTGTTCGCGCGCGCGCAGGCAGTAATCGACATCGTTGAAGGCGATGGTCAGATCGGTTTCGTTCAAGCCGCCCAGGCGCTCGAACACATCGGTCCGGGTCATGGCGCAGGCGAAGGTCACCGCGCTGGTGTTCTGCAGCAGGCGCGAGCGGCCGAAATAGCCGGGATGATCGCGGTGCTGGAACAGGTGCGCATGGCCGGCGACGCCACCCAGGCCAATGATCACGCCAGCATGCTGGACAGTGTCGTCCGGATACAGCAATCGCGCGCCGACGACACCGATCTCCGGCCGCTGGCTGTGCTCGAGCATGGCCACCAGCCAATCCTGCCTGATCGCCTCGACATCGTTGTTGAGGAACAGCAGGTGTTCACCGGTAGCCTGCTGCGCGGCCCAATTGTTGATCGCCGAATAGTTGAACGGCACATCGTGGCGCAGTACGCGAATGCGCGTGTCCTGGCCGGCCAAACGTTCCAGAAGCTGCGCGGTCTCCGGCAACACGCTGCCGTTGTCGACCAGCAGCAGTTCCAGGCGCTGATAGCCGCTTTTGGCCAGCACCGAGGCGACACAGCTTTGCAGCAGCGCCGGCTCGTCGCGGAACGGGATGATGATGCTGACCTTGGCCAGGCCGGATACCGGATAGCGCACGCGGTAGGTGTTGGGATAATCGGCCAGCTCCACCTGGGCGGCGATCTGCCGGCGTTCCAGGGACTGCTCGATCGCCCGGCGGCCGGCCTCCCAGCTCTTGGGCTTGGCACCACTGGCCTGGGCCGTGGAGCCTTCATGCTTGCGCCAGTGGTAGAGGATCTTGGGAATATGCTCGATGCGATTGCACAGTTCGGCGCAGCGCAGGAACAGGTCGTAATCCTGGGCGCCGTCGAAACCGGGACGGAAGCCGCCGGCGGCCTCGACCACGCTGCGCCGGATCACCGAGAAGTGGCACAGGTAGTTGCAGGAATGGAAGTACTCGGGCGAGAAGTCGGGCTTGAAATGGGCCTCGACATGGCGCCCCGCCTCATCGATCTTGTCCTCGTCGCTGTAGCTGAAATCCGCGCCAGTGCGGTCCAGCACCGCCACCGATTCCAGCAACGCATCTGGAAACAGCAGGTCGTCATGGTCGAGCAAGGCGATGAACTGGCCATCGGCCGCCGCAAGCGCGGCACTGCTCGCCGCGGCGATGCCGCCATTGCGCTCCAGGTGGATGACCTTGATGCGCGGATCATCCAGGCTGTCCAGATAATCCAGGGTCTGCTGCCGGTTCGAGCAGTCGTTGGCCAGGCATAGCTGCCAATGCGGATAGGTCTGCGCGCGCACCGAATCCACCGCCGCCGCCAGCCATTCCGGATCGGTGTTGTAGACCGGCACCAGGATCGACACCTGCGGCGTCGACGACAGCGCCGAGAGCATCGACTCCACGTCGGCCCGTGGGCGCGGCCGCAGCCAGGTGCCCTCGGCCTGCGCCGGAGCGTTCTTGCTGGCCTGGTACAACTGGTAGGAGACCGTGCGCCGAGTCAGCCAGGACATGTGCTCGTGCAGCCATTCGATCAACGCCCGCTTGCGCGTCGCGCTGAGGCCCGGCAGGCGATAGAACTGCCGGTACAGCCAGTGTTCTCCGTGGCTGTCGAACAACGACGACGGACGCGCCAGCAGGCGCAATGGCGCGGTCACGCGCCAGGACATCGAGGTGCGCATCGCTGCCAGCGCCGCCTCCAGGCCGGCGGCATGGGCCTGGGCAGTGCCGGCGAGTTGGGCCTGGCCACGCAACCGCGCCAGTTCCGTGCGCAACAAAGCGGTGTCTACCGTCGCCGCCTGCAACTCGCGGGCATAGCGCAGGTTGTCATCGGCCAGGCGCTGGTGCTCGTGGGCCAGTTGCTGCAGTTGCTGGGCATGCACCTGGGCGGCCTCGGCCAGGCCCAGGCGCAGATCCTCGACGGTGCCGGTCAATGCCTGGATGCGTTCGTCGCGGGCCTGCTCGACCGAGTCCACGCCCTGGCGCTCGCGGTCGTCGAAGGCGGCCTCGAACTGGGCCAGTTCGGCATCGGGCGCGAGCCAGTCGATGGTCTCCACGGTCACCGGGCCGGGTGCCTGCGCACGTTCCTGCAGCCAGTCCAGCAATGCTCGCTGCGGGCGGTTCAAGCGCGCGCTGCGACTGGCGGCCTCGTGGTGCCGGCGCAGCTTCGGCCGGATCACCGCCTGGATGGCGTCGGCGGACGGCATTTCCAGTCCAGACACACCCATGTCACTCAAACCGGTGATCAGGCGGCGGGCCTGGGCCATCGGCTCGTCAAGCAGGCTGCGGTAATCAACGAACAACACTTGCCGGCCGGCCATCGAACGCAGCGCGCGAATCAGGTAACCCTCCCACAGCGCGAGCACATACGGCGCCGGGTAGACGCCGCGATGGCTGCGCAGCAGCGAGTCGGCGATCTCGACCGGATGTCGGACAGCAACTACCAGGGCGGCGTTCGGCACCCGCCGCAGCCAGACCGGCAGCAACAGGCACAGGCGCGGATCCTTGACCAGCCACGGGCCGCCGGTATCCAGCCTGGCGATGGCCTGGCGCAGATCCTGGTCCAGTTGCGCACCGGCCAGACCGCCACCGGGATCGTCCGGCAGATTGGCGATCGTACGCCAGTCGCAGGCCACGGCCTGCAGATACCGGTCGTGGGCCAGCAACACATCCAGGCGCTCCCAGTAGCCGGCCGGATTGTCTTCGGGGTGCGCCGGCAGCAACTCGTCATCGCCGCCGACCCGGGCACCCAGTGCCGCCATCAGACGCGCTGTCGCCGACGTTCCGGAACGGTGCATGCCCAGCAGCAGCACCGGATCGCCCCGCAGGGCCAGGCCATCCTCACTCATGCAATCAGTTATCCGTCACTGTCTTTGGCCAGGACCACGAAATATTCCCAGTGCGTCTGGTCGCCAGTGAATACCAGCAGACGATCGCAGCGCGCGCCGATCACGGCCAGGGCACGTTCCAGGAACTGCTCGAACAGGTCACTGGTCCAGACCCGCAGATGCTCGCGCCGGCTTTGCAAACGATCCAGGTGGTGCTGAAGATCGGCAGCATCGCAGGCCACCAGTTCGGGATGAACGTTGCGCAGGATATCCATGTAATCATCCGGCACGATGGCGCGCTCGCCCTGCTGATGCCGACCCAGCAGCGTAGCGAAGTCGATCGGCACGCGCAGCGGCTGCTGCGAATAGTGCTTGTCGCTGGCGGAAATGACCAGGCGGCCACCCGGCCGAAGCACCCGGCACAGCTCGGCCAAAGCAGCAATGGGATCGGCCACCACTTCCAGCAGATGGTTGGCGATGACGAAATCCTGCGATTGCTTGGGCAGGAAGGCCAGGCCATCAAGGTCGATATCGGCCAGCCAGTCCGGCTCGGCAATGCCGGCCAGCGAGGGTTCCGGCAGCTCTGGAAAATGCCGGCGCCAGCCCGCCTGGGCCATGACATCGCAGTAGCGAACGCGCGCGGGTGCCGGCACTTGCGCCGGACACAGCCCCGGCCCGATCTCGATACCGCTGCCGGACAGCAGGGCATAGCCAATGCGGCGATGAGCCAGCGAGGCCGCCGTCACGCGTGGACGCACCGGCAATGACGGCCGTTTCCGGCCTGGTTCGGCAGCCACATGCCAGCCATGCGCTTGTTCACAGCCACTCTCCACGACCACCGAAGCCCGCTGACGAGCCATCAGTTCCTTCTTCCAGTTCTTCTGCACGGAAGCACGAGCCAGAAAAACACATTCTTGAATGCGGAGTGTGAAAAATCAGAAATGACTCCCGGTAAATGCGCTGTCAGCAACGGCAATGGCAACGACATCAGGCGGTGACCGCCCCGTTTCCGGCCGCTCGACCACACCGCCAGCCCACTCAAGACGGGCTCCGGCTGGATTCGTGATAGCGCTTCAAGGTTTCCTCGACCGAGCCGTCAGCGGCGATCCTGCCACCGTGCACCAGCACCGCCCGGTCGCAGTACTGGCGGATGGTGTCGTCCTGGTGCGAGACCAGCACGCAGGTCATGCCCGAACGCATCTTGCGTTGCAGGTCGGCTGTGGATTTTTCCAGGAAGTCGGCATCACCCACGCCCAGAACCTCGTCGATGAGCAGGACATCGGGCTGGGATTGCATCGCCACGGCAAAGCCCAGGCGCAGGACCATGCCGGCCGAATAGCTGTTCAGCGGCATGTCGAAGAAATCGCCCAGCTCGGCGTACTCGCGGATCGCCGGCAGGGCCTGCTTCATCGCCCGCCGCGACATGCCATGCAGCATGCCGCTGAGCACCGCGTTGTCGCGCCCGGTCAGGTGCGGCACGAAACCCACGCCCAGCGACAGCAACTGCGCGCGCAGCTTGCGCGCCTGCCGCATCCGGCCTTCGTCCGGACGCAGTATTCCGGCCAACACGCGCAGCAGGGTGCTCTTGCCGGCGCCGTTGTGGCCGATCAGCCCGAGGATCTCGCCTTCACGCAGGCTCAGATCGACATGGCGCAAGGCCCAGTAGCCGGTGCCACCGATGCGGCGCACGCCCTGGTAGACGATGCCGACATCATCCAGCCCAATCAGTTCGGCCATGTCAGATGACCAGCTTGGGGTAGCGCGGCGCCAGCCGATGCAACATCAGCAGGGCCAGCAGCATGACCAGTACCGAGCCCGCCGCCGACTGCGCCAGCAGCGACCAGTCCGGCAATTGCTGATGCATCAGCACGCTGCGCGCCGACTCGATCAGGCCGACCATGGGATTGAGCGCCAGCCAGGAACTGACCGGCTCTTCGATGGCATCCAGCGAGAACACCACCCCGGAGACAAACATCAGTGCCATCAGCGCGTTTTCGATCACGAACCGGACATCGGGCACGAACGGCACGATCGCCGCCGCGATCAAGCAGCACGCGGTGGCCAGCAGCAATTGCACCAGAAACAGCAGCGGCAGCACGACATAACCCCACCACGGCGGATAGCCGCTGCTCCACAGGATCACCAGCAGGACAGCGAAGATGAACAGGAATTTCACCGTATCGCTGACCACGGTCGTGCACGGAAACAGCGCCGCCGGCAGCTTGACCTGCTGCATCAGCGGGATATTCAGCCAGATGGCATGGCTGCCATGGCTGATGCAGGATTTGAACCACTGCCAGAAGGTCAGGCCGATCAGCAGGAACGCCAGGTAATCATCGCCGCCGCGCTTGAGCACCATGCCGAATACGACATAGAACACGGCCATGAACATGGCCGGTTCCAGCAGCCACCAGACAAAGCCCAGATAACTGCGCGATGCCTCCGCCTTCAGCTCCGCATAGGCGCTGAACCAGAGCAGCTCGAAGAAGTGCACGAATTTGGATCAGGCGCAGGCAACCGCCCTGGCCCTGGCCGGTCAGTCGTCGGCCGCGCGACGCTTGGCCGGCGCCCGGAAGGTCGGTGTGAACTTCTCGCGCGTGCCCGAGGTGGAGACCGATTCCACGTAGTACCAGTAGTCCACGCACGGGTCGATCGTGTCGTCCCGGAAGCTGTACTGATGGGGCTCGTCCGAAGTTCCGGCGCCGGGGATCGGGTCGATGGTGAGGCGATCAAACGGCCCCTCTTCGCTTTCGGCACGGTAGACATCGAAGCCGAAATTCTCCAGCTCACTGGCCGTGGACCAGCGCGGCGTATTGGCGATGCGCTCGGCCGGTTCCAGTTCACCCTGATCGCCGCAGGCACCCACCGGCACTTCCGGAACCTCGGGCACGTCGGCCACGGCTTCGGCGGGCGGTTCGGCAGCAACCATGTCGGCAGCGGCCGGATCGGCAGCAGCATCCGTCGCCGGCGACGCCGCCTGGTCGGGTGCGGCCGGGTCATTGCCCTGGCAGGCGGCAAGCAGGAAAACCAGGGCAAACAGCGGTAGCAGACGGGCCATGACGGATCTCTTTGGGCAAGCGGATGATCGGCGCACAATAGCCCAAGCGCCGGGCCAGCGGCAACGTGAAGCCGCTACCGGCGCCCGGTCCGGGACTGTACCGGTACCGGCGCGGGCCGCCTTGACGCCGGCCGGTCTTACGGGACGCGCAGCAGGAACCGGGCGCCGCCCAATGCGCCCGAACGCCCCACATCCAGGCTGCCCCGATAGGCGCGCAGGATGTCCTGGATGATCGCCATGCCGATGCCGTGACCCTCAACCCGCTCATCACCGCGGACACCGCGCTTGAGCACTTCGGACACCCGTTCGGCGGCGATTCCCTCGCCGTCATCCTCGACCGAAATCTCCAGGCCCGGACGCCGGGCATTGGGCAGCTGGATCTGCCGCACGCTGAGCAGCACCCGGCTGCGCGCCCACTTGAAGGCGTTCTCCAGCAGGTTGCCCAGCAGTTCCAGCAGGTCACCGCGCTCGCCATGGAAGCGCGCCGCCGGATCGATCTCGAACTCGCACACGATGCCGCGGTTGGCGTAGACCTTTTCCAGGCTGCGCACGATCTCTTCGGCGGCCGGCTCCAGCGGCATCGGCGTGGCAAAGGTCTGGTGCCCCGAGGTGGCCGCCCGGGAGAGCTGATAGGCGACGATCTCGTTCATCCGCTGCACCTGGTCGAGCAGTTCGGTGCTGTAGGCATCGGTGGCTGCGGCAGTAGCGTCCCCGTGTTCGGGCAATTCCAGATCTTCCAGCCGCGTGCGCATCACCGCCAGCGGCGTTTTCAGGCTGTGCGCCAGGTCGCTGAGCGTGTTGCGGTAGCGCGCCAGGTGCTCGCGCTCGGTGTCGATCAGGTCGTTGACGCTGTCGGTCAGGCCACGCAGTTCGCGCGGATAGGGGCCGGTCAGCCGCTGGGCCTGTCCGCTCTCGACATTGGCCAGGTCGGCCTCGACCCGGCGCAAGGGCGACAGCCCCCAGCGGAACATCACCAGCATCAACACCAGCAGGGTCAGCCCGGCCGCGCCCAGGTACACCCACAGGGTTTGCCGGAACACCATCACCTGCCCGTCCAGCACCGAGGCATGCTCGGCCACGTGCAGGGTCAGGCCGAGCTCGTCGTCCTCACCCAGTTCCCAGACCACGCCATGGCTGAACAGGTAGATATCGCCCACCGGGCTGGCAAGCGGCCCGGAGAATTCGGTCCGGCCCGGTGCCAGCTCGCGGTCGAACGGCAGGCCACGGGCCAGGGCCGAAGCCGATTCCCAGCGCAGGCGATCGCCGGTGATGCCGGCATACAGGCCCGAGCCGGGCTGGTCGAAACGCGGTTCCGGCGCAACCTCGGGCAGCACCAGGCGCCGCGATACGGTCGGATCGGAACCGGCGATATAGGCCCAGACATAGCCCTGCAGGCGCTCGCGCAGGGCTTCCAGGGCACTCTCCCTGAAAGCCTGTTCCAGGGCAAAACCGGTCAGCCCGAGAAAGCCGATCAGGGCCGCGGACAGCACCGTGAGCATTCGCGATTGCAGGGACCACGGGCGCATGGCCGGACGACTCCGTCAGCCGGCACCCGGCCGCCCGGCCGGGAGCCGACTCACTCCGAGCGCGGGATGGAGAAGCGGTAGCCGCGCCCGCGCACGGTGTCGATCGGCTTGAGGGTGCCGTCGGGATCGAGTTTGCGCCGCAGCCGGCCGATGAACACTTCCAGCACATTGGAGTCGCGGTCGAAATCCTGCTGATAGATGTGCTCGGTCAGTTCCGCCTTGGAGACCAGTTCACCGGCATGCATCATCAGGTATTCCAGCACCTTGTACTCGTAACTGGTCAGGTCGACGTTCTCGTCATTGACCGCTACCGTCTGCGCCGTGGTGTCCATGGTCACCGGGCCACACTGGATCAACGGCTTGCTCCAGCCGGCGGCCCGGCGCATCAGGGCATTCATCCGCGCCAGCAGTTCCTCGACATGGAACGGCTTGACCACATAGTCGTCGGCGCCCGAGGTCAGGCCCTCGACCTTGTCCTGCCAGCTGGTCCGGGCGGTCAGCACCAGGATCGGAAAACGGCAATTCTCCTCGCGCAGGCGCTGGATCAACTCCATGCCGTTCATCTTTGGCAGGCCCAGATCGATGATGGCCAGGTCAAAGGGAACCTCCTTGCCCAGGAACAGGCCCTCCTCGCCGTCGGCCGCGGTATCCACCGCGTAACCCTCACGCTTCAGGCGTGCGGCCAGGGTTTCCCGCAACGGGGCTTCGTCTTCCACCAGCAGAATTCGCATCAGTCAGGATCCTCGGGTTGAAAGATTGCAGTGGCTGATCAGCGGTTGTTGCCAACCCGGCTGGGCCGGGTGACCACACGTACCCGGCCATCGGGGGTCAACACCTTGATCCGGTAGACCTCGCGTGTGCCGGTGGCCACCGTATCGGCCGACAACACCCGGCCGCCGGTTTCCCGTTGCACCTGGGCGATCGCCTCCTGCAGGTTGGCCGCACCCTCGCGCGCCGACAGCGGCGCACTCAAGCACAGAAGCGAAGCAAGCAGGGCGACCGGCAACAAGGCACGGGTATGACAGACAGGGATCATGGCTTGATTGTTGTGGTGAAGGCGAGAAAAAGGCAACCGCCGACCTTGGCCGGCAGCCCGAAGAGGACAATGGAATCACCACACAGCCTACGCCAGGGCATTGAATTCGTGCTGAACTGCCGGGCTATTGCGGCCCCTGCCGGGCGCCCCGGTTCAGAATACTTCGCCCACGCAGCAGCGCAGCGAACCCCCGGCCAACTCGATCTGCGACAACGGCACCGGCCGCAGTTGCCAGCCCTGCGCCGCCAAAGCCTGCCGGGTCGCCGGACGCAGACTGTCGACGCCCGACTGGCTCATCAGCAGCTCCGATTCGCGCACCACGATGCAATTGCCGGCAAAAGCATTCTTCTCCGCCGCGTCCAGCTCCACGCAGTGGCCCTGCCACGCATCGACCAACGCCTGCGCCGCCACCGGATCGGCCAGGCCCTCGCGGCACAGCACCAGGGTGCGGCCGGCCAGCACGCTCATCACGACATTGGTGTGATATTCGCCTTCCGCCAGGTCAAAGGCATAGGTCAGGCGCAGGCCGAGGGCCTCGTGCATGGCCTGCGCCCCGGCCATGTTGCAGCGCTCGCCCAGCCCGCACAGGCCGACACCGCGACGACGATCAATCACCAGCGAACCGGTCAGCTCGGCGATCACGCCATCGCCCTGCAGCTCGACGATGTCATAGCCCAGAACCTCGGCGAAGAACGCCCGGATATCGGCGCGGGCGGTCTCGCGCTGGCGCTGCGGGTAACGCATCGCACCCAGAATCAGGCGCCCGGGCACGGTGGCGAAGGCATTGTTCAGGAAGGTCGCGTCCGGCGTTTCCGGGTCGCCAGGGAACGTCCACACCGGCAAGCTGCGCCGTGGCACATCGGCCGGCTCGTCCGGGCCGTCCTGGCCGGCCAGCAGCCGTGCAAGCTGGCGATGCTGCCGATGCGACAGATCGGCGCTGATTTGATCACCGGTGGCCATGTAACGGTTGTCGGCCGCCGTCGCCGCCGCCGTGGTCAAACCTTCCGGCGCCATCAGCATCACCGCCCGCGGCGTCGGCGCGCCCCAAGGCGCTTCGGGCAGGCGCTGCCAGGCAGCCAGGAACGCGTCCGGAGTACGGACCAGCATCAGGCGGCCTCGCTGGCTGGCGCGGAGAGCCGCGACAGCGCCGCTTCCACGACACGCCAGTCGGCATCCGGCGCCCTGCCCTGCTCCACCAGATGACTGCGGAAGGCGCGCGCGCCGGGCAGGCCGTGGGCGATGCCGCACCAGTGCCGGACGATGTTGATCAGGCGCGCGCCGGCCGCAAGGCGCGCCTGTACGTAGTCTTCCAGATCACGCAGCACGCCGATCCGGTCCGGCAGCGGCGTGCCGTGCAGTTGCTGCTCAAGCTGCGCCAGAAACCAGGGCGTGTGATAAGCGGCGCGCCCGACCATCACCGCATCGACATGGTCCAGCGCGCCGGCTACGGCCTGCGTATCGGCCAGGCCACCGTTGAGCACGATGGTCAGCTGCGGATGCTCGCGCTTGAGCCGGTACACGCGGTCGTAATCCAGCGGCGGCACCTCGCGGTTCTCCTTCGGGCTCAGGCCCTTCAGCCAGGCCTTTCGCGCATGCACGATGAATACCTGGCAGCCGGCTTGCGCCACGGTGGTGATGAAGCGCTCCAGGCCTTCGTAATCGTCCTGTTCATCCACGCCGATGCGGCATTTCACCGTGACCGGCACCGACGCCGGCACTGCCGCCCGCATCGCCGCCACGCAATCGGCCACCAGGGCCGGCTCGCGCATCAGGCAGGCGCCAAACGCACCCTCCTGCACCCGCTCGCTGGGGCAACCGCAATTGAGGTTGATCTCGGCATGGCCGTAATCCACACCAATCGCCGCCGCCTGTGCCAACAAGGCCGGATCGCTGCCCCCCAGCTGCAGCGCCAGCGGATGCTCTTCCGCGTCGTGACCAAGCAGGCGCTGGCGGTCACCGCGCACCACGGCCATGGCATGCAGCATCTCGGTATAGAGCAGCGCGTGCGGGGCGAGACGACGGTGGAGCACCCGGCAATATCGGTCAGTCCAGTCCATCATCGGCGCCACGGCCAAAGGTGTTTGCTTGTACGTCAATGGCTTACCTTGCATTGATCAACGTCACGGCATTGCCCGCAACATGCGCAACTGGAAGCTTGAGGACCGCTTCTCGCAGTGTGAGCGGCCGGAATCCAAAAAGCCCGCGCCTGAACACCCGACCCGTCGATCCCCGACTGTTCGTGCCCGCCTTGTGCGACCAGGCGGGCGAGCAGTGAGCGACCTTGGATTATGCCGTCAGCAATGTGAACTGGTTCTTTGGCAGCAGGCGCCGGAAGTCCTTGTCGAAGCTGACCACGTGTTCGCCCTGGTGAATGGCCGCTGCTGCCAGCCAGGCATCGGGAACATCGTTGGCGGTCAGGGCCTGGTCCGCGCACAGGGCGCGCAACTGCGGCCACTCATCGCCCAACGAGGCATGCTCGACGTCGGGCTCCTGCAACAGGGCATCAATGAATCGCAACGCTTCGCCTGTCAGGTCCCGAATGTGCACATCCACCGCCGCCCCCGCCAGAGCGAATCAGGTTGTCGCCGACACCATGATTTATGACAACGCAACGTGGCAGCGGGGTCACACGTAGCCATCCAGCACTCATCGCGGGCAAGCTGACAGTGGTGTCGTGTCCGAAGCTGTGAGCTACCAGCAGCTTGCACCCTGGGTTCCGTCGGCGTCCTTTTCACCCCGGCTCGTCAGGCTCAACTTGCCGCACTTGGTATCGCGGGTCTGATCACCGCAGGTGGAGTTGTTCTGCGGCGCCGCAGTAAGCGTGTAGCTCAGATTGTTGGCACCCAACTCAACGGTGGCTTCATAGCAACCATTTTCCGACAGTGCATTGGTAAAACCCAGACCATTAGGCTTGGCCGTGGTGATTGCGGCCGTGTACTGACCGCGGGCGGTGAAGAAGCGCTCCTGCTCACCGGCAATCCGGTTCAGCAGCGCCTTGCCATCCGCCCGCTTGGTGCGCAGCACATGCTCGTTGTAACTGGGGTAGGCAATCGCGGCCAGAATGGCCACGATTGCCACCACAATCATCAGCTCGACGAGGGTGAAGCCGCCTTGGCGCCGGTCATCCTTTGTTCCCTTGAAATCAATCGACATTGTTCAGCTACTCCAGCGGGAGCTCGCGCCAGCCGCGACGCATAGGTATCAGGCAGATATTGGTTCCACGCACACAACCATTGGTATCCAAAGGCGCAGAGCCGCTGAACGGAGGCACATTGGGTCCATCATCGTCGTCGTCCCCGCCGCCACCAATACTTCCACCCCTCAAATCCCCGGTGACCGCTTTAGGTGGTGCATCCGGCCATGGTGACTCAATGGGTTCATAGCCTGTGCCGTCGTCGTTGAGCTGTCCAAGCGGATAACCGCCTGTGTAGGCTGACAAGATGTAGGTCACGTTACCGCCCAAGGGTGAACACGGATCGTCGGATGGGTAGTAGGTATTGACAAACACCAAGCCCAGCGGGAACAGCGCATCGGGGCGCTGCAATACACGCTCTCCACGCAGGTCGATTCCGAGCGAAGCCTCGTGAAGCCCAAGATCAAAACGCCAACCACGCTTGCCCGAGGGAATAATGTCAATGCCATCGAAACCGAGATGGCCATCACCAACATGGACAAGGTCATGCTCTACGAGGTCGTTGCGGGTAACCTCCAATGACTCACATGACAGACATTCCTGGATGCCATAGACAGTTTGTTCGGTTGTGATGATCTTCTCGCGATCGTCCGGTTCAAGATATTTTCCGGTCCCGGCCACAATGACCATGCCGTTTCCGATATCAGGAAATATTCTTGGTGCCGACGTGAACGGGTATTCAGACTTTCCTTCAGGAGTAACCTCTCCCTTAAGAAGTCGCTCAATCGGCGCACGGTTGCGCCCAGTCGACGAAGCATCTTCGACACTGAGGCTGTAACGCCACAGATTACCATTGAGATCGCCCCCTATTGCGAAGTCCGCCTCGAAGTTGCTGCGATATTCGCCAATACTCACTTCGGCAAGACCATATGCTTCCGGTTCGCTGCTGGGGAACGAATCCAGCGTCCTTAAAACATTACCGGTTTCGACGTCAATTACAAACAGTGCAGGATCGCCATCCGAATGGGACGGATCCGGCAACGCATTGGGCATATTTCGGATGGAATAGTCTTCCGTAGCTTGATAGTTGTATCCGCTGGGCAACAGCGCAATCCATCGACCAGGCTCGTCGTCCGCGGTTGGCTTCATACGACTCACAGCAATTTGCCCATAGTTGTACCCCAACCGCCCATCGACGTGCTCGTCGCCAATCTCCCAAAGAACATTGGGCGATGTCGGGTTGGTGATATCGATGGCGTAGGCTCCCTGACCGCCCAAACCCAAAGTGCCAAACAGGACCGTTTTCCAAGCATTGTTGATATAGACGTCGGTAACGGACAGCGATCCGTTAACGCTGGGGAAAAATTGATAATTGGGCGAAGTCAGGCGAGAGAGGTTGCGAATCACCTTGTTGGGAACAAAAGCCCACAACTCGTTGCCATTCCTTGAGTCAATCGCATGCAGCATACCATCGTTGGCGCCAACGTAAAGGACTGGAATTCGATTATGATTACTTTCACGGAAATTAACATAAGCCGCTGCAGCTTCAGGAAAACCTGGATTGCTGACATAACTATGCGCCGGCCGCTCTACATGAACAATATTTGAGTCCACGACCGCACCGAAACGACTAGCTCTTGAGCGGAAAGACCCACCGTTGGCCTGCTCATTTGACTGATCACCACGAATATAGTCAAGCCGCAATTGACCAGTTGCATCGTTATTATAAGTACCGGTATCCGGGTTGTAACGCAGCGATCGTTGCTGCTGAGTCGAGAGTTCGTCCCATTTAAAATCCCTCTGCCCGCCGCTGCCAGGGCCGCCGCTACTCGGGCGCCAAGTAATAACCTTGCGGGAGGTACGCATATAATCATCATCGCGAGCGTTCAGCCTCCCGGCTGCACTGCCTGGCCAAGGAGCAGCATCTCCAATCGGCTCGGCAGTTATGTCGCCGGTCCAATCATTGGTGTCGTACATCGCTTTATATTCGTACTCACCAGAGCGATGGAAAGTGCTCGACCCGGAGACCCCAGTCACTGCTTGTCGGCTGGTGACGTTCTCCATGATGGATGTGAGTGCAGAAACCAGTTCCTGAGGATCGTCCGCGCTCAGGAAATCACCACGACTGTTTACGGCGGCGTGCCATGCATCATCGATAGTGCTCGCACCTCCGGTTACCTGCGGCCACTTCCGGCTTCCGGTGCGCAACTCCATCAACGTATTGGCTGAGTACGTGAGGTTGCCACCAGCACCAAAGGTGACCATGTAGTTCACCATCCGTTGCCAAGTTGCCGGATCATTGGCAGGATTGAAATATATCTGGTCTGCCGGGTTGGCGTTTATCTCATCCTCGATCGTATTGTTACGAACGAAGGCTGGCACATCGTTCTTAAGGTTGGGGCGAAGGTCACGGGACCAGAAGTAAAATGCCATATCCGCCAGGCCGGGGCGGCGATTGCTGGCATCAGCCTGGGCTTTGTTGTGATAGATGAGTGCAGCGTCACCTGTCAGGGCTCGGCCATCCTGAATGGATTGGCCAGGAGTATCATAATCACCTATCCCTTCATCATCGAGCCAAAGATTGCCATAGCCATCTGTCATCATGACATGAAACGTCTGTCGACAAGACAGCTCGCGCCCATACTTCTCATCGTAATATGGATTTTTGGTGTCCTGGGCACGGTTATTCTCAACATAACGTCCGGCGCGCAGGAACGCAGCGTTCATCGGCGTGTTGCCATTGAATCGAGGCTCGTACAGCCAATCGAAGAAGTCGGCTCGCCAAGAGGGCAGGTCAAGTGCCCGAACGTGCCTAGTGGAATTCAGTCGAAGAGAGTTGTGATTAAAATTTTGCCATGCGACACGAGCACCAGGATCCAATTTGGCGAACGCGGTCGACAGTGCGGTCCGTGCAGCCAAACTACGAATTCTATAATAAGAATACCAATTCGCAAAATTCTGTTTTTCAGCATCACTCTGTTCTGTAACCAGTACCACCGAACTGGAAGTAGTTCCGGTACAGTAAAATGCTCTCTGGCGACCGCCAGAGCTTACCCCGCTTGGGAATCCGGATGTGTCCCAACCACCTGTGTAACGTGCAGGATTACCCGAATGATCCCGGCTGAATGCATAATCTCGCGCCAAGTTCCTGGTGCCGTGATTATTCCGCCAAAAGCCATCATTCCATGCAGCTGTAAATGACGAATTTGGAAACGGATTACCATCAGCATCCAACGGCGGATCATATGTCACGTCCGGATCATAATAGATTCGATTGTATCTCGAATTAAAGCGCCGGCAATCACCATTGCCCCAATTGGCACTATCGGGCATACGTCCCCAACCCATGCTCCCCGAGTCATCCAATGACACTAACACGTTCGGAGGAATCGCAGCATTGACGGCCAGTGGCACACGGACCAGATCCAACAACTCATCATCCGCCAATACCGTATTGCTACCTCCAGCCATGACAAGTCCGGCGCAGACAAAGGTCATAACGAGACGCCCTGTCCAGGAGCGATCGAATTGGCGCACGTCGCGCTTGGATGAAATGGTGTTGTTCATTGCTGACCTCCAGATTCTGGCCGGAAACTCTGAATATTCATGCTGCATCCTCTGGGAAACTCACGGCTCGCCGGCACCGACGAATGCAGCGAACTGCACATCAACAGCGCGCGAAACATTGGCACTCACCCCCTGACCGCGGCCGGTTACCCGATAGACGTTGGGAACGAAACAACCCACTTCGCTGCAATAGCGACCGGATCCGCTCAACCATTCACCGCCAGTGCCGCCGATGGCACTGTAGGAACCCAGATATTCGATCATGAAAAGCGGACGGGCACTCATTCCGCCGCCATTGGGATCACCCAGATCTTCGTCCGAGATCATGTCGGGGGGCAATTCGTGAACCCAGTCGGGGTCGGGGCTGCCGCTCCGGTCCTTGTTGGTTCGAAAATTCTGTACGGCGTCGAGTTGCGCCTGAGTACAGCCATCACGATTGAACAATCGGGCAGCGCCGCTGCCAGTGCAATTTCCAGTGATATCCTCACCTCGGGAGATCAATTCCCGAAGGTAAAGTTCTCCTGCCCGAGCAGCACTTTCCGCTCCTGCAAAGGCAACGGATGTATTGCGCAGATTTCCTGCCATCCGTTCCTGCATGACGACGCCTGACATGGCAGTGACTGCGATCAAGGTCGTGATCAACAGAAAGATCAGGCCGACGACCAAGGCAACACCTTGTTGACGTGTTGACTGGAAGGCCAAAACAGGTGTTCGGGAATTTATTGTCATGGCTGTCAACTTCTTAACCGGAATTGTTTCGGACCGCGACTGTAGCCCGGAATTCACGTCGGGCCATGCGTCCGGGTGATAGCCCGGAGGGCAACTCTGTAATACTTCCGCCCGGACAAGCACCATAGGCGGGGTCGCACGCCATTTGTACGATGTTGCCAACATTGGGCTGGCCATTTGCCAAGAAGCTGTAGGCGAATGGCTCCTGTGCTGAGGCAGCATCATCCACGGTGTTGGCCAGCAGATGTACCTCTACCGCCTGTACCGCGCGCCATTGTGCTATAGGGGCGTCGAACAGGCGCAATGCTGGGGTGTTGGCATCCTCTTCATTCGCGGGCCAGTTGATGGCCGTTGCTACAGTCATCTCTTGGGCATTGAGCCAGCGCAAGTTGCGGTTGCGATCTTCCACCTGATAAATGAAATCCAGGCGTTCGATCCCCTGGGCAATTTCCTGAGCCTGACCGTTCTCGCGCCGTATCAAGGTACTGATTAGCCGTTCGGGACGGTTCGGGTCCTCATCAAGCTGGAGATAGTAGGTAACGGTAATGAGACTGCTATCGAAATCACTGACTCGGGCATCGCCAGCTACATCAACATCCGGTGCGGCACTTATATTTCCTTGCAAGGTTAGGCTGGTGAGGTTTGTTCCGGGCTGAACAGAAATGATATTTGTGCCCTGATAGTCATCAATGACAGCCAGCCCGCTGGGGCCAATACTTATACGGTCGGCTGGATCGGCCAAGGTGATCGTTGTGCTGGTTACCGCACCTACGCGCACACCTTCACCACGCACATAACGCAATGTCAGCACGTCGGCGCCTCGAACACGACTTCCTGCGCTCGTACCCAACGCTGGAATTGTTCCGTACTGGTCACCGCCAATGGCACCGGTTTCGGGCACCTGGGTTGGTGTGCAGGCGTCCGCAATGCACTCGTAGCCACGAAACATCACCGAGCGCGGGATAAAGTAGAAATCGTTTGTTCCTACTCTGGGTAAACCGTGCTGGGCACGCGGGCCGGCGCTTAGATCAACATAACTGCGGATGGAGATATCCCGAGGAGCCTGGCCTACCAGTCCGGAACCTTTTCGCACGCTCCGTGTGCCCGTTGCCATCCGGATGTCGGAGGTGATCATGGACAAGGCAAAGCGGCCGTTTTCCTGTGCCCTGGCAAGACCATTCTCAAGGCGATTAACACTGGAAGTCGTGCCGAAAAGACTTACCAAGCCAACCAGCAACAAGCTGCCAATCAGCATGGCAATCATCAACTCAATGAGTGAGAAGCCGCGCCCGTACCGGGCCAAGTAAAGACCTTTAGCAGGGTCATTGCCGGGCTGGTGTCTGTGGCAATTCATGGCTGCACCATCCAGGTAAAGGTCTTTTCACTGGTATCAGTCTGCTGCCCCGTATCGCCAACTTCGCTCCAGCGCACGGCAATGGTGCATACGCCAGGATAGAAAGCAGCCAAAAGCACAGGATCAACCACCGGGCTGGCATCACAATCGACACTGATTTCACCACCTGGCAAACCGGTGCTAGCAAGTTCCGCCCAAGCGCTGAGATGCCGGTCAGCGGTCTGGGCATCATCACAGACATCGCAGACAGGTGCACCGTGGCTGTCGATAAAGCCGCCGGTGTTGTAGCCCCCGGCATTGAGACCGGCAAGATTAGTTTTCAATCCATCGGAAATGGTCTGGGCGGTATAAACCGCCTGCGTCCGATAATACGCCTGATGATTGCCGCGCACCGCCGATACCAGCATTGCGGCCAGACCGAGCAGGCCGATGCTGAAGACCAGCAGGGCGATGAGCACTTCCAGCAGGGTGTAGCCCTGCAATCGGCGCGATTGAAACTGGAATGGGTAACGGGTCATCAGCAATCCCCCCCCAGGACGGTGGCATCGCGTACGGCCTGCATGCGACCGGAAATGTCGATGCGGATGCCGCGTGAACGTTCGCTGTTGCCGTCCGGCCGGCAGACGATCAGGCGTGCGCCATCGGCCGGTTCCAGCAGCTGGCCCATGGGCCCGAAAACGATGGCTTCGGCGCCGGAGCCGCCGCTGGTTGCGCCGGCCAGGCCAGTGAGCCCGAACTTATTGTTGTCGCCGCGGCCGAGATTGATGTCCCCGACCGTCTTGATCACTTCTTCATCGTCATCGATGGTGCCGTTGCCGTTGTCATCGACAAAGACATCCCAGCCATCGGCCCAAGTGGCGCCGGATGCCAAGACGGCGGCACGGCCGGCAACCTTGACCGCTTCGCTGCGGGCGGTGGACAAGTCGGCGAGCAGATCGTTGGTGATGCTGCTGGCGCGGTTGTTGAGGGCAACCTCGCGGAAGCTGGGCACGGCGATCGACACCAGAATGGCCAGCACGGCGACGGCGACCACCAGCTCAATGAGGGTGACGCCGGACTGGAAGCCTGACGGCGGCCGACGAAGGGACCAACAGCGCATACCTTTCTCCATGGTTGCATTCTGTTCAGCTTAGCCGGTTGCAGCAACTCCTGTCCGACAGGCGGGCCGGAACCGCCGATCAGCGGCAGGCGGGCCCTGCGGAGGGCATAAATACCGTGATTGGCTGCGCACTTGCGCTGCTGTTTCAACCAGGACGCGGCACCCGCGCGCCACTGAACCGGGCCCGGTACGGGGCCAGGTTCACCAGTCAGGGGAATCTGCTTGCGCCCGTTTTGCCGGCAGGAAGGCCGGGGTGGATGCGGCGGTGCGGTAGCGGCGCGGGCTCTTTGCTGGGTGCTGTGGTAGCAGTGCAGGCGTTGTCGCCGTTCGCTACGCGCCCGGCGCATCCCCCTCATTCCCCGTTTCGCGCACGAAGGGAAGCAGAACCCAACTTCAGCCCTCGACCTGAACCCGCAGCTCCTTGGGCAGGGCGAAGACGATGTTTTCCGGTTTGCCGTCCAGTTCACGCACGTGGCTGGCGCCGAGCTGGCGCAGGCGTTCAACCACGCCCTGGACCAGCTGCTCCGGTGCCGAGGCGCCGGCGGTGAGGCCGATGCGCTGGCGGTTTTCCAGCCAGCCGGTTTCGATGTCGTCGGCGCCGTCGATCAGGTAGGCGGGCACACCTTCCTTTTCGGCCAGTTCGCGCAGGCGGTTGGAGTTGGACGAGTTCGGCGAGCCGACGACCAGGACCAGGTCGCAATCTTCGGCCAGGCGGCGGACGGCGTCCTGGCGGTTCTGGGTGGCATAGCAGATGTCGTCGCGGCGCGGGCCCTGGATGTCGGGGAAGCGCGCCTGCAGGGCGGCGATGATCTGCTTGGTGTCGTCCACCGACAAGGTGGTCTGGGTAACGAAGGCCAGCGCCTGGCCCGGTGCCACCGTCAGCGTGGCGACGTCGTCGACGGTTTCGACCAGGTGGATGCGCGCGCTGCCGCAGCGCTCGCGGTCCCATTGGCCGAGCGTGCCCTCGACTTCGGGATGGCCACCATGGCCGATCAGCACCACGTCGCGTCCGGCACGGCAATGCTGGGAAACCTGGATGTGCACCTTGGTGACCAGCGGGCAGGTGGCGTCGAACACGCGCAGGCCGCGCTGGCCGCCCTCGCTGCGCACCTGCTGGGAGACACCATGGGCGGAGAACACGACCGTGGCGCCGTCGGGCACCTCGTGCAGTTCATCGACGAAGATGGCGCCGCGGCGGCGCAGGTCTTCGACCACGAAGCGGTTGTGCACCACTTCGTGGCGGACATAGATGGGCGCGCCGAAGGCATCGAGCAGGCGCTCGACGATCTCGATGGCGCGGTCGACACCGGCGCAGAAACCACGGGGATTGGCTAGCAGAACGTCCATGGCGGCAATTATCGCACCGCGGCGGGATTCCTGCTTCAAGCGCCGCTGGTCGGTCACGGCACCGCACTGGCACGGTGCGGCCGCGCCGGTGCTCGCCCGATACTCAGTGCTGTGCTCAGCGGCGGGCGCGGAAGAACTCGCGCAGCAGCTCGCCGCAGGGGCCGGCGAGGATGCCGCCGTCGACCCGCAGGCGATGGTTGTGCAACTCGGAGCCCAGAACATCGAAGCGGCTGCCGGCGGCGCCGGTCTTGGGATCGAAGGCGCCGAATACCACCCGCGCCAGGCGCGCGTGGACCATGGCGCCGGCGCACATCAGGCAGGGTTCCAGGGTGACGTAGAGCACGGCGCCGGGAAAGCGGTAGTTGCCCAGGCGGGCGCCGGCATCACGCAGGGCGTTGATCTCGGCATGAGCGCTGACATCCTGGCAGCCGATCGGCCGGTTCCAGCCTTCGCCGATCAGTTCGCCATCGCGCACCAGCACGGCGCCGACCGGCACTTCGCCCTCGTCGCCAGCGCGGCGGGCCAGGGCCAGGGCCTGTTCCATCCAGCCGGCATCGGCCGCAGTCGCGGGGCTGGCGGGCGCGGGCGCAGGCATGGCCATGTCATTCGGATTGGTCATTGCCCGGCTCGCTCATTGGCATTGCCGCATCATTGTCCGGCCTGGCCAGCACCTGCCCTGCCCGTCGGGTCCGCGACCACGACCTCAGCGCCGGAAAACCAGCACCGGGATGTTCGAGTGCGTCAGCACCTTGAGCGTCTCGCTGCCCAGCAGCAGCGCGCTGACGCCGCGACGCCCGTGCGAGGCCATGGCGATCAGGTCGCAGCCGTGCTCGCGTGCCGCGTCCATGATCGCCTGGTGCGGATAGGCGTGCTCGATGGCCAGGCTTTCGCAGGCCACGCCCAGCGCCTGGGCTTTGTCACGAGCCGGTGCCAGGAAACCCTCGGCGCGGGCCTCTGCCCGGCGCCGGTACTCGGCGCGCTGGTCGCCTTCGGGATAGGACTCGATCGAATAGACATGGAAGGGCGACAGGGCGGTGAACAGGGTCACCCGCGAGCCCAGTGCCTTGGCCAGCGCCAGGCCCTGGTCGACGGCGTGCTCGGACAACTCACCGCCATCGGTGGCGATCAGGATGTGCTCATACATGTCGTATCTCCCGTGGTTGCAAAACGATTTTCGCAGTGGCCGTCATCGTGCCGGAAACCGGCCGGCCGTGCCTTGACTTGCATCAAAGGCGACAAATTCTTGATCTGGAGGCAACCTGTCCTGCCCGGGCCTGCCCTGCCCGGGCCGAGCACCGATCACCGATCACCGATGACAGTTCATGCGTGCGGCAGCGGCGGCACCAACCGATCCGCGCGTGTTGCCGACGCGCGTACCGCCGCGCCTCAGCGCGCCGCGATGGTAGCCAGACGCTGGCGCTTGGATTCGAACAGGCAGATGCCGGCTGCCACCGAGACATTGAGGCTTTCCATCGTTGCCGCGATCGGGATCGCGACCTGATGGTCGCAGGCTTCGGCGGTCAGGCGGCGCATGCCGGTGCCTTCGGCGCCCAGCACCAGGGCGACGGCGCCGGTGAGGTCGCGGGCATACAAGGTCTCTTCGGCCTCGCCGGCCAGGCCAACGGCCCAGACTCCGGCCTTTTTCAGCGCAGCCAGAGTGCGCGCCAGATTGGTCACGCGCAGCAGCGGCACGCGCTCGGCGCCGCCGGCTGCGGCCTTGCGCGCGGCGGCATTGAGCGGTGCGCTGTGGTCCTTGGGCACGATCACGGCGGTGGCGCCAGCGGCGGCGGCCGAGCGCAGGCAGGCACCCAGGTTATGCGGGTCGGTGACGCCATCGAGCACCAGGAACAGGGCGCGATCACCGGCGGCTGCAAGAAGCTCCGGCAGATCGCGTTCGTCACTGCCGGCGCGCTCGCGCACCTTGGCCAGCACATCCTGGTGCCGCAGACCGGCGGCGAGCCGGTCCAGCGTCGTCCGTGGCGCCTGCTGGATGGCGATGCCATGCGTCTGCGCCAGCGCCAGCAGTGCATCCAGGCGCCGGTTGCGAGCATCCCGGGTCAGCATCAACTCGAGCACGGTCGAAGGCTCGTTCTCAAGCACTGACTGCACGGCATGGATGCCCCCGATCCAGTGGCTGTTGCTCATCGCAAGACTCCCCGATTCAGGCCAGACGGCAGGCCATGGCGCAAGGCCAGACGCAAGGCCAGAAGCAAGGCAGGCAAGGTTTCGAACAGCACCGGCTCATCGGCGCGCAGCCTGCTTCTTGCCGGTGGTTTTCTTGTCTGCGGCCTTCTTGTCTGAGGTACTTCTACCAGCCGCCTTCCGGCCACCTTGCGGCTTCGCGGCCGGGCGCTCGCTGCCGGCATCGGCGACCGAACCATCTTCATCGATCAGGCGGAAATCGATCTTGCGTTCTTCCAGGCTGGCGCGCAGCACCAGCACATTGACCCGGTCGCCGAGGCGGAACTGCTTGCGCCGGCGCTCGCCGGTCATCAGCTTGCGCACCGGATCGAAGTGGTAATAGTCGTTGGGCAACTGGGTGACATGCACCAGGCCATTGACGCCGGACTCGTCCAGCTCGACGAACAGGCCAAAGCTGGTGACGCCGCTGATGGTGCCGGGGAAGGTGCTGCCGACATGCTGCTCCATCCAGGCACATTTGTAGCGCTCATCGACATCGCGCTCGGCCTCTTCGGCGCGACGCGAATTCTCCGAGCAGTGCGTGGCCAGGGCGGCGATGTCGTGGGCGGCGTAGTCATAGTCCGAGACCTTGCCGCCGGTCAGCGCGTGACCAATCGCCCGGTGCACCAGCAGGTCGGCATAGCGGCGGATCGGCGAGGTGAAGTGAGCGTAGGCGTCCAGCGCCAGGCCGAAGTGGCCGATGTTGCCCGGCTGGTAAACGGCCAGGCTCATCGAACGCAGCAACACCGATTCCAGCAGGCTGGCATCGGCACGCTTGCGCACGCGCTTGAGCAGGGCGGCGTAATCCAGCGGCGTCACCTCCGGGTAAGGCGGCAGGCGCAAGCCGAACTCGGTCAGGAACTCCTGCAGATCCTCGAACTTGGTTTCCGGCGGCCGGTCATGCACCCGGTACGGCGCCGGGATCTTCTTGCGCAGCAGGAAGGTGGCGGCCTGGACGTTGGCGGCGATCATGCATTCTTCGATCAGCTTGTGGGCATCGTTGCGTTCGCGACCGCCCATCGACACCACTTCGCCGGTCGGTGCCAGGCGGAAATCGACCTCGGTGGAATCAAAGTCCAGCGCGCCGCGCGCCGCGCGCTGGCGGGCGAACAGGCGATACAGCCGGAACAGCCGGCGCACCGGCGTCAGCATGGCGCCCAGGCCGGCCTGGGCTTCGGCGTCCTTCTCGCCGACCGCGCTCCAGACCTGGTTGTAGGTCAGCCGCGCGTGCGAGCGCATCACCGCGCGGTAGAACTTCGAGCCGGTGACCTCGCCTTCGGCATTGACCTGCATCTCGCAGGCAAAGCACAGCCGGTCGACGTTGGGGTTCAGCGAGCAGATGCCGTTGGACAAGGTTTCGGGCAGCATCGGCACCACGAAGCCGGGGAAATACACCGACGTTGCCCGGTGCTGCGCTTCGTCATCCAGGGCGCTGCCCGGGCGCACGTAATGGCTGACATCGGCGATGGCGACGATCAGGCGGAAGCCCGAACCCTGCGCCTCGCAGTAGACGGCATCGTCGAAATCCTTGGCATCCTCGCCATCGATGGTGACCAGGGGCAGGTCGCGCAAGTCGACCCGGCCGGCGATCTCGGCGGCGCTGACCTCAAGCGATACCTGGCGGGCTTCGTCCAGTGCCGGCTGCGGCCACTCGTTGGGAATGCCGTGGCTGTGGATCGCGGTTTCCACCACCAGCGATGGCGTCAGGCGGTCGCCGAGCACCGAGATCACCCGGCCCAGCGGCGGCCGATAGGCATCGGGCGGCTCGGTGATTTCGCACACCACCAATTGCCCGTTGCGGGCATCGCCGCGGGCGTCGGCCGGGATCACCACGTCCTGCGAGATGCGGCTGTCGTCCGGATCGACCAGGCCGACGCCACCGCGCTCGCTGTAGACCCCGACCAGGCGATTGGAGCGCCGCTCCAGAACCTCGACGATCACGCCTTCGGGCCGGCCGCGCCGATCCAGGCCGGTGACGCTGACCATCACCCGGTCGCCATGCAGCACGCGGCGCATCTGGTTTGGCGGCAGGAAGATATCGTCGCCGCCGGCATCCGGGCGCAGGAAACCGAAGCCGTCTTCCTTGCCCAACACACTGCCGGCGATCAGGTTGAGCTTGTCGGCAACGCCATAGCCACCGCGCCGGTTCATGTGCAACTGGCCGTCGCGCAGCATCGCCGCCAGGCGCTTGCCCAGGGCGTCGAAGCGGTCGGGCGTGGTCAGCCCCAGGCCGGCGGCAATGCCATCGGCCTTGAGCAGGCGGCCCTGCTCGGACAGGAAGGCGATGATCGCTTCCCGGCTGGGAATTGGATTGGCGTAGCGGCGCCGTTCGCGCTCGGCATGCGGGTCGGACATTGCCGATGGCGCGTTGTCGGCCGACGACGGCGACGGCGCGGCGGCGGCGCGCTGGCGCTGATCGCGTTCAGCGCCAGACGCTTGCCCGGCTTTGCGCCGGCTTGAAGGCGACGCCGGCGGCGGATCGGGCAGCCACGGCGCCGGCTTGCTGGCCACGCGACCGGTGCTCTTGCTGGCGGGCTTGCCGGCGGCTTTGGCCGATTTGGCTGGGCTCCTGGCCTGGGTTTTGGCCTGGCTCTTGGCGACCGCCTTGCGCGCAGTCTTGGTGGTCGCCGAGCCGGTGCTGTCGGCGGCGCTGCGGCTCGCGTTCTTGCCGGCCGTGCTGCTGCGGCGGCTGCGGCCGCCCTTTTTTTCGCTTGTCATGGCGCCATGGTAGCGGCAGCCGTGTCGCCAATGTGTCGATATGCCATCGGCTCGCGCTGGCCAGACCGCGTGCGCCGGCGGCCGCCCCGGGCGAGCTTGAAATCCACCGAGCGGCCACGCATATATCGCCACTGCCTTGTGCCGATCTCTGGCCCTGACGCTCCCTCACCAAATTTGCCGCCGGAACCGTCCATGACAACCCAGACCCGCCCGTTCGAAGCCGAAGTTGCCCAGGTCCTGCACCTGGTCACGCATTCGCTGTACTCGCACAAGGAAATTTTCCTGCGCGAGCTGATCTCCAACGCCTCCGATGCCTGCGACAAGCTGCGCTTCCAGTCGCTGAGCGAACCGGACCTGCTCGCCGGCCAGCCGGAGTTGCGCATCGATGTCAGCTTCGATCGCGACGCGCGCACGGTCACCATCACCGATACCGGCATTGGCATGAGCCGGGACGAAGTGATCGCCAATATCGGCAGCATCGCCAGCTCCGGCACGCGCCGCTTCCTGGAAGCGCTGGAAGGCGGACAGAAGGCCGATGCGCGCCTGATCGGCCAGTTCGGCGTCGGCTTCTATTCGGCCTTCGTCGTTGCCGACCAGGTCACCGTGCTCACCCGCCAGGCCGGTGCCGAGCCGGAAGCCGGAATCCAGTGGCAGAGCGATGGCCGTGGCGAATACACCATCGCTGACGCCGTCGTCGCCGAGCGCGGCACCACGGTGATCCTGCATCTGAAAGCCGACGAAGACGAGTTCCTGGATGCCTGGAAACTGCGCTCGCTGATCGGCAAGTACTCCGACCACATCGCCTTCCCGATCCGCATGCCCAAGCAGGCCATGGAATCCGAAGACGGCGACAACAACCCGGCCGACGCCGCCATCGAATGGGAAGTGGTCAATGACGCCTCGGCCCTGTGGGCCAAACCGAAGTCGGAGATCAGCGACGAGGACTACCAGAACTTCTACAAATCGCTGGGCCACGATTTCAACGACGCCGCCGCCTGGAGCCACAACCGGGTCGAAGGCAACCAGAGCTTCACCACCTTGCTCTACATCCCCTCGCAGCCGCCGTTCGATCTGATGATGGGCGGGCGCGACGAGCGCAAGGGCTTGAAGCTGTACATCAAGCGCGTGTTCGTGATGGACGCGGCCGAAGAACTGCTGCCCAACTACCTGCGCTTCGTCCGTGGCGTGGTCGATTCCGACGACCTGCCGCTGAACGTCAGCCGCGAGATCCTGCAGCACAACCGGCAACTGGAACGGATCAAGGGCGCCTGCGTGAAGCGTGTGCTCGACCTGATCGAAAAGCTCTCACGCGATGAGCCCGAGAAGTTCGCCGCCTTCCTCAAGGCCTTCGGCAACACGCTCAAGGAAGGCATCGTCGAAGACCACGGCAACCGCGAGCGCATCGCCAAGCTGCTGCGCTTTGCCTCGACCCAAGGCGAGGCCGACGCGCAAACCATTTCGCTGGACGATTACATCGGCCGCATGGCCGGCGACCAGACCACGATCTGGTACATCACCGCCGACGGCTACAAGGCCGCCGCCGGCAGCCCGCAACTGGAAGCGTTCCGCGCCAAGAACATCGAAGTGCTGCTGATGTTCGATCGCATCGACGAATGGATGCTCGGGCATCTCAACGAGTACGCCGGCAAGCCGCTGAAGAACGTGGCCAAGGGCGAGTTGCCGCTGGAAGAGGCCGAGAAACAGCAGCAGGAACAAGCCACCCAGGCCGCGGCGCCGCTGCTGGAGAAACTGAAGTCGCTGCTCGGCGAGCGCGTTGCCGACGTGCGCGTATCGGCGCGGCTGACCGACTCGCCGTCCTGCCTGGCGCTGTCCGACCACGAGATGGCGCCGCACCTGGCGCGTCTGCTGCGCGAAGCCGGCCAGGCCGTGCCGGACAGCAAGCCGACGCTGGAGATCAACCCGCAGCACGCGCTGCTGAAGAAGATCGAAGGCGAAAGGGACGAGGCCCGGGCCGGTGATCTGGCTGCCGTGCTGCTGGAGCAGGCCGAAATCGCCGCCGGCGCGCCGCTGGCCGACCCGGCCGCCTTCGTGCAACGGATGAACCGGCTGCTGGTGGACTGATCCGCTACCGGCACGATTGCCGACCCGCGCCTGGATGATCCCACGCCTGGATCAGCCCGCGCCTGGATGATCCCACGCTTGGATCAGCCCACGCTTGATCAGCCGGGCCGGGATCGGTGCGCCTGCAGCCAGTCGACCAGTTGGCCGTACCACGTCTCCCGATGACTGGGCCGGCCGGTCGTGGCCACGTGGTGGTTGCCACCAGGGAACAGCACCAGGCGCGTCGGCGTCTTACCGGCGCCCACCAGCGCCGAGAACAATTGCTGGGCCTGTCCCTTTGGACAGCGCAGATCATCTTCGCCCTGGAGAATCAGCGTCGGCGCCTGGAACCGGTGCGCCCGACGCACCGGCGACAACCGGGCATAGGTCTGCGGCACCTCGTGCGGCTGGCCGACCATGGCATACGGCCCGACATACCAGCCGGTGTCCGAGGTGCCGGTATGCGAGCGCTGATCAAGCACGCCCGCGGAAATGACACCGGCCACCACCAGCATCTGTTCGGCCAGCGCCCAGGCGGCCAGAAAGCCACCATAGGAGTGGCCGAACACCGCCGTGTCGCCGGCGATTCCTTCTTCGCGCAGCGACTGCACGGCAACGGCGTATTGCGGCAGGTCAAGCTCACCCCAACGCCCGCGCAGCCGGTCGGCGAACGCCTCGCCATAGCTGTCCGAGCCGACCGTGTTGAGGGCCAGCACGGCCCAGCCCTGCCCGACCAGCACCGGCCAGTGGACATGGCTGCCCAGCTCGAAGATGACATGACTGTGCGGACCGCCATGCATGTCCAGCAGCAAGGGGAACGGACCTTCGCCTTCGGGCAACAACAGCCAGCCGTCGATGGTTTCCCGACCGCCCTGCCCGTCCGGCACATCGAACTGGCGCCGTTGCACATTCACCGTCGGCCGCTGCTGTTGCCAGGCGTTGAACTTGCCTTGGTTGCGCGAACCTTCGCCGCGCTCGTCGCAAACAATCAGGTGCGGTCCGGTCACGGCGCCGGCCAGGACACATGCCAGGCCGGCGGGACCGGCAGCGAACGACAACACTTGCTCGTGGTCACGCGCCAGCACCGGCGTCACCGAACCATCATCCACGGCGACGCGGACGATGCGTTGATCACCGCTTAGCGCCTGGAGCAAGAGCAGACTGTCCTCGGCCCGCCAGTGCAGGCAGGCGGGGATGGCCAGTTCAATGCCGTGCAGGCGACCCGGCTCACCGCTGCCGACATCGACCAGATACGGAAACGATTGCGAGGCGCCCTCGACGGTGTTGCCGGCCACGGCGATGTAACGGCAATCAGGCGACCAGGTCAGATCGCTGATCGACACCAGCTCCGGTGCCAGCCGGCGCATGCCGCCATCGCTGCCCTGCAGCCAGAGCTGCATGCGATGCCGCTGCGTTCCGGGGCTGTCCTGCACCCAGGCGAGCTGGCTGCGGTCGGGTGACCATCTGGCTTCGCGGACATCAACATCGCGCTCCAGCAGCCATGAACAATCACCGGAGGTTTCGTCGATCACCGCCAGCACCTGACGCCGTCCGGCGATGAGGCCTTCGCCCTCACGCTGGATGGGCAGCGTTTCGATGATCGCGGGGGCGTCGTTGGATCGCTCCCGGCGGGTCGCGGTGAGCAGCAGGCGACCGCCATCGGCATCCCAGTCCTAGATTGCGATGGCGCCATCGCCGGGAACCGCGAGCAGTCGCGCTTCGCCGCCTTGCAGTTCGATCAGATGGACGCCGGGAACACCGTCGACCGCGCGTAGGAAGGCCAGCCGTGCCGCTTCCGGGTGCAGGTACACACCCGCGGCGCCCTCTTGCGGGCTGGTCAGCCGGCGCGGTGGCTCGATGCCATGGCAGCACCACACCGCCGACTGGTGGCGATCGGCCTGACGATTGGCCTGGGTGCAAATGAAGGCGAATGCGGCGCCGCCGGCAACCGGACGCGCAAGGGTCTGGTGCTGATACAGGTCATCGACATGGGCGGATGTCATGCCGGGGTGTCCCTGGGTTGCGGGCGGGCAAGCGGCGATCGCAAAAGCGGCCCCGGAATTCTCCGGGGCCGCGAGTGACTGGCTCAGTCAGCGCCGCGGTTACGGGCGCTGCTGTGGCTTCTGGTCCTGCTGTTGCCGCTCCTGCTGGCCAGGCTGGCCCTGCTGCGGCTTCTGGCCCTTCTGGTCCTGCTGGCCATCCTGCTGCTGGTTCTGCTGACCGTGCTGGCCACCCTGCTGCTGGCCCTGCTGGTTCTGCTGGCCCTGCTGGCCCTGGCCCTGCTGGTTCTTCTGACCCTGGCCCTGCTGGCCCTGCTGACCCTGGCCCTGCTGGTTCTGCTGGCCTTGGCCCTGCTGACCTTGTTGGCCCTGCTGGCCCTGTTGGTCTTGCTGGTTGCGGTCTTGGTTCTGCTCGTTCTGCTGGTCTTTTCTGGTCATGGTCCTGCTCCGTTTGCGCCCGGCCAAGTTTGCCGGAGCTCAAGTAGGCGCCTGCCGGCGTGCTTCGCCAGTGAAGGGCATAACGCCCGACCTGGTGCACGATTTGTTGCCGCCAAACAGGACCTTGCAGACGTCGGCGGGCAGTGCCGCTGCACGCGGATTTCATTGCCCACGGGGGAAAATGTTGGCACCACTTAAAGGAGTTTTCGCATGAATCGCAACACGCCAATCCAGCACAGCTTGAACGACCTGATCGAGATCGCCCGCGACGGCAGCGACTTCTACACCGAGGCCGCCAGCAAGGTGGAAAACCCCTCCCTGTCGAACCTGTTCACGCAGATGGCCGGGCACAAACGCGAGATCGTTGCCGGCCTGACCGCCGATGTCGCCGCGACCGGCGGCGAACCGGCCGACAGCGGCACCATGGCCGGCTCGATGCGCAAGGGCTACGCCAATCTGCGCGCCGCCCTGGGCAACAAGGACTACGCCTATGTCGCCGAGCTTGAAGCGCTCGAAGACCGGCTGATGGAAGCGTTCGAGGAAACCATCAACGATCCCGACACACCGCCCGTGGCCCGCGCCGCGGCGCAGAAGTACATGCCGCGCGTGGTCGAATGCCACGACATCATGCGCAACCGCAAGCTGGCCCTGAAAGAAGCCAGCTAAAGCGCGACAGACACGCCGCAAGAACCCTGCCCCGGCCCCGCGCCGGGGCTTTTTTTGCTCGCTCAACGGTTCAGGGAAGGCCTGAACAAATTGCCGTTGATCCCGCGAAGACGCCAACCCTTGATGCAAGCCACGCCTGACCCGTGCGCGGCGCCCCAAGTCCAGCGTCACTGACGCCCATCCCCGCGCCGCGAACGCAACCACGCGAGTGCACCTGGTTGCATGCCTTTGAACTTGGGCTCGTCGGCCAGCGGCGCGACCAGCAGCCGTTGCGGCTGCAGCCGCCACTTGATCGCGTGGTAGAGCTGCGAGCGGCTGCGCGAGGACTCGGTCAAGTACAGGCCCGGGGCCAGCGGCACCAGGTCCGGCGCCGGATCGGGATGTTGATCCAGGTCGACATCGACATGGACCAGATACAGGGTGTGAGCGGGATCGGCCATGGCCGGATCGACCGTGGCAGCCGCTGCTTGATGCCGGCGTGAATCGCGGGCACAAGCAATTCTGCGCATGTGCCCCTTGGATAGCTGGCCGGACCTGTGACAATTCCAAGGGCTGGCCAAAACAAAAAGCCCGGCAGTCAAAGACTTGCCGGGCTTTTTTGTTGCTGAATTGGTGCCCAGGAGAGGACTCGAACCTCCACAGAGTTGCCCCCGCTAGCACCTGAAGCTAGTGCGTCTACCAATTCCGCCACCTGGGCAAGTGTGCGGTGCGTCTGATGCGGGCCGGCAATGATGCGTATTTGGCGACAGCTTGTCAACGCCTGCGGCGCCGATACGCGCCGATCGCCAGCGACGGTCGGCGCGGCGAGTGACGGACCGTTACAGCCAGCCCTTCTGGTGCGCCAGCCGGTAGGCCTCGATGCGGTTGCCGACACCCAGCTTGCTGATCGCCTCGGACAGATAATTGCGCACGGTGCCGTGGGACAGGCCCAGGCGCTCGGCGATATCGATGGCGCTCAGGCCCTCACCAGCCAGGGCCAGCACCTGGCGTTCGCGTTCGCTGAGCGGGTCGGCTTCGTCCCAGGCCGCCAGGGCCAGTTCCGGGTCGATGGCACGACCGCCGCTGTGCACCTGGCGCAATGCGTCGGCAAGCTGATCGGCCGGGGCATCCTTGAGCAGATAACCACGCACGCCGGCATCAAGCGCCCGGCGCAGGTAGCCGGCGCGGGCAAAGGTGGTGACGATGACCACCTTGACCGGCAAGCCATGGCGCTGGATGCGCTGGGCCAGTTGCAGTCCGCTCAGGCCCGGCATTTCGATGTCGGTGACCAGCAGGTCGGGCGTGACCTCGCGCAGCAGGCGCCAGGCCTCCTCGCCGTCGGCGGCCTGGCCGACCAGCTCCAGGTCCGGCTCCAGGCTGAGCAGGGCGGCCAGGGCGCCACGCACCAGGGACTGATCCTCGGCCAGCAGGTAGCGGATCATGGCCTGCCTCCGCCGGCGACGTTGCTGCTGACTTCCACCAGGCCGCTGTCGACCTCAGGCCCGTGCTTGCCAGTCCCGCCGCCGGCCATTGCCAGCGGCAGGCGCGCGACCAGGCGCGTGCCCCGCCCCGGTGGCGAATCCACCCGCAGGCTCCCGGACAGCGCAGCCAGCCGTTCGGCCATGCCGCGCAGGCCGTTGCCCTGTTCAAGGACGCCGCCGATGCCGTCGTCGCTGACGCTGAGCAGCACGTCGTCGCCTTCCCGGCGCAGGCCGGCTTCCACCTGCCGGGCACGGGCGTGACGATGGATGTTGGTGACCGTCTCGCGCAGCACCAAGGCCAGGCAGGTTTCCTGCACCGGCGACAGCTCGATGTCGGCCAGGCTGTAATCAAAGGCGGTGCCGCCAGCCTCCAGCAGCAGGCGGGCGGCGGCCAGTTCCGGCGGCAAGGTGGCGGCGCGGATGCCGGTCACCGCCCGGCGCACCTGGGACAGGGCGCTGCGGGCGACCCGCTCGACCTCGGCGATATGCTCGCCGGCCGCCTGCGGATCACGATCAACCAGACGCCGCGCCAATTCGGCCTTGAGCGCGATCAACGACAGGGTATGGCCAAGCAGGTCATGCAAATCGCGGCTGATGCGCTCGCGTTCGGCGACCTGGGCCAGGCGACGCACTTCCTGGTTGGACAGGCGCAGTGCGGCATCCTTGTTCTGTTTCAGCAGCCAATGGTGGTTGCCGATGCAGACCGGGATACCGACCAGGCCGGCGATCAGGGCCGCGAACATCTGTCCCTCCAGCCACCACAGTTGCAGGCAGTAAACCACCATGAGCAGGGCAAACAGGCCCAGCCCGCGGCGCAGCGGCCCGACGAATGCGGCGGTGGCAGCGGCATAGACCATGTAGGTGTTGGCAAACGGATTGAATGGCGTCAGGGCGTAGGCCAATGCCGCCAGGGCCAGCACGCAGGCGAACAGGCGGGCGCTGCCGGTCGCTGCCCGGTGGCTGGCCACGTACAGTGGCAGGAACACGAACACCGAGGCCAGGGTCAGCCACATCTGGAAGGCGTCCAGCCAAGCCATCACCGCCGGCACCCACAGGAAAGCCAGATAGCCCAGACCGAGCACCGGCGCCCAGCCCATGGCCCGGGTACCGGGGAAGATGCGATCGCGCAGTCGTTCGGCGCGCAGCAACCAGGGCGGGCGACGGCGCTCGGCCGGCGATGCGGCAACGGCTGCGGATGGGGCGATGTTCGGGTTCATGGCGTTTTCGGGGGCTTTCCGGTGTCCTCGTTGTGGCTGGATCGGCAGCGGCTGGCGGCCGGGTCGGCAGCCGCGGCCAGACCCAGGCAGGCGACCATGCTCGCCAAATGCCGGCCACTGCGCCAGTACCGGCGATCAAGGCGCGGGCCTGACATCTGTCAGGCGGTTGGCCGTGGCCGATCCCGCCCTGGGGTGGCGGTCGCCCGGCCGGGGCGCTGGCCGGGCATAATGACCTGCCTGCCTGCAGCCGCCCGCATGACCACCTACGTCCACACTATCGATCCGGTCGCCGTCCAGCTTGGACCCTTGGCCATCCACTGGTATGGCCTGATGTACCTGATTTCGTTCGGCCTGGCCTGGTGGCTGGGCCGGCGGCGGCTGCGGCGTGGGCGCCTGCCGGTGGACACGCGCGCCTACGACGACCTGCTGTTCTACGGCATGCTCGGCGTGATCCTGGGCGGTCGCCTGGGCTACATGTTCTTCTACGATTATTCCGCCTGGCTGGCTGATCCGTTATCCCTGCTGCGGGTCTGGGAGGGCGGCATGAGCTTCCATGGCGGCCTGCTCGGCGTGCTGGCAGCGCTGTGGTGGTGGTCGCGCCGGCACCGCCTGCATTTCTTCGATACCGTTGATTTCATTGCGCCGCTGGTGCCGGTAGGCCTGTTCTTCGGCCGCATCGGCAACTTCATCGGCGGCGAACTATGGGGCCGGACCAGCGATGTGCCCTGGGCGGTGGTCTTTCCGCAGGCGCCGGAGTTTGCCGGCACGCCGGTGGCGCAACTGCAACAGCTTGCCGCCGAAGGTGCCCTGGCCGGACTCGGCCGGCATCCATCGCAGATATACCAGGCGCTGCTGGAAGGGCTGGTGATGTTCGTCGTGCTGTGGTGGTTTTCTTCCCGGCCACGGCCGCGCTATGCCGTTTCCGGCCTGTTCGCCCTGCTCTATGGGCTGTTCCGGATCCTGGTGGAATCGGTGCGCGAGCCTGATGCCCACATCGGCTTTCTGGCCGGCGGCTGGCTGACCATGGGCATGGTGCTGAGCCTGCCGCTGGTCGCGCTCGGGCTGTGGTTGCTGTGGCGCTCGCGCAGGTCGCCGACCCTGGTTGCCGGCGCAGCGCCGGCGCCCGGCAGTGATCCGCGTCCGGGGCCAGCGCGGTGAAAACCTACCTGGACCTGCTGCGCGAAGTGCTCGAGCACGGCGCCATGCGCAGCGACCGCACCGGCACCGGCACGCGCAGCCTGTTCGGGCGCCAGATCCGCTTTGATCTGGGCGCCGGCTTTCCCCTGGTCACGACCAAGAAGCTGCACATCAAGTCCATCGTCCACGAGCTGCTGTGGTTCCTGCGCGGCGACAGCAACATCGCCTATCTGCGCGAACACGGCGTCAGCATCTGGGATGAGTGGGCCGATGCCGACGGCGAGCTGGGGCCGGTCTACGGTCGCCAGTGGCGTGCCTGGCCCGATGGCCGCGGCGGCAGCATCGACCAGATCGCGCGGGTGGTCGAGCAGATCCGCAGCACGCCGGATTCGCGCCGCCTGATCGTCAACGCCTGGAATGTCGGCCAACTCGATCAGATGGCGCTGCCGCCCTGCCATGCCCTGTTCCAGTTCCACGTTGCCGATGGCCGGCTGAGCTGCCAGCTCTACCAGCGCTCGGCCGACATCTTCCTGGGCGTGCCGTTCAACATCGCCAGCTATGCCCTGCTCACGCACCTGGTGGCCCAGGTCACCGGCCTGACCGCCGGCGAGTTCGTCCATACCTTCGGCGATGTCCACCTGTACGCCAACCATGTCGAGCAGGCTCGGGAACAACTCGCGCGCGAACCCAGGGCGCTGCCGCGACTGCATCTGGCGCCGGAAATCCACGAGCTCGACGCCTTCAGCCACGACCACATCCGCTTTGACGATTACCGGCCGCATCCGGCCATCCGCGCGCCGGTGGCCGTGTGATGACCGAGCTGGTGCTGATCGCAGCGCTGGATTGCAACCGCGCCATCGGTCGCGGCAATGCCATGCCCTGGCACTTGCCCAACGACCTGCGCCGGTTCCGGAAGCTGACCATGGGCCATCCGGTACTGATGGGCCGGCGCACCGCGCAGAGCATCGGCAAGGCCCTGCCCGGCCGCGAAAATCTGGTGCTGACGCGCCACGGCCAGGCGCCCTGGCCGGGGCAACAGGTGGTCGCTTCGCTTGAACAAGCACTGATGCGGACCGCCGCCGCGCCGCAGCTTCATGTCATCGGCGGTGGCGAAGTCTATGCCGCCACCCTGGCGCAGGCGCAGCGGCTGCACCTGACCTGGGTCGACACCGAAGTGGCCGATGCCGATACCTGGTTTCCGGCCCTGGATGTCGGCCAATGGCAGGAAACAGCCAGCCAGGCGCACCGCGCCGACGAGCGCCACGCTTGGGACTACCGATTCGTGGATTATCGGCGCGTCGCCGACTGAAAGGTCCGCCAGGCAAGACGCTGCCCGACGCCGGTCAGAAGCCCGGCATCAGTCCTCGTCGCCGCTGTTGAAGCGGCTGGGCGAAGCCGGCACCTGCATCAGTTGCGGCGTCGGCGTATCCAGGCGCAGGGCGGTGAGATAGCCGCCCCAGACGCAGCCGGTGTCGATGGCAAACACGTTCAAGCCCATGAACAGGCCCAGCGCCGACCAGTGGCCGCAGACGATGCGGGTGTCGATCGGCCGCCGGCCCGGTGACGCAAACCAGGTGTACAGGCCGGGTTTTTGCGTGCCCGGCGGGCCCTTGTCCTTGAAGTTCAGCCGCCCACGCGGGCTGACATAGCGCATCCGGGTGAGGATGTTGATGATCAGCCGCCAGCGTTCGACGCCGCGCAGACGTGGCTGCCAGGTATCGGGCTGGTTGCCGAAGATCGCGCGCAGCAGCCGGGGATGATCCCTGTGCCGCAGCCGCGCCTCGACTTCGCCGGCATGGCGCAGGGTGGCGGCCTTGTCCCAGCTTGTCGCGATGCCGGCATGGACCATGAGGAAATCCAGATCCTCGTCGTAGTGGGCCAGGGGGCAATGGCGCAGCCAGGTCAGCAGGGGCTCGCGGTCGTCGGCAAACAGGATCCGGCGCAGGTCGACATTGACCCGGGCCTGCTCCTGCTCGGCGCGGCCGGCCACCGACAGCAGGCTCAGGTCATGATTTCCCAGCACCACCACGCTCTGCTCACGCAGGGAATGGACCAGGCGCAGCACTTCCAGCGACTGGCCACCGCGGTTGACCAGATCACCGCAGAACCACAGACGGTCCTGGGCCGGATCGAAGCCGATCAGCTCCAGCAGCCGCGACAGCTCGTCGTGACAGCCCTGGACATCACCGATGGCGTAGACCGCCATCGCTCAGTCCGCCACAGCCGGAAGCCGGCCGCGGTGGGCGCCGCCGCAGCCAGGGCGCGGGCGCTGCCAGTGCCATTGCCGCTGTCGGCGACGGTCCGGAGAGGAGGCGGGAGCAGTCACGGCATCAGTGCAGGGTGCGCGGCACCGACAGGCTGAAACGCGGGATCTTGGCATCGAACTCGGTGCCGTCATCAGCCAGCATCCGGTAGCTGCCGTGCATGGTGCCGATCGCCGTTTCCAGCACGGCGCCGGAGGTGTACTCGTAGCGGTCGCCCGGGCGCATCCACGGCTGTTCGCCGACCACGCCGTCGCCGCGCACTTCCTCGACCTTGCCATTGGCATCGACGATCACCCAGTGCCTGCCGAGCAGGCGCGCCGGCACGTTGCCGGTATTGACGATCGAGATCGTGTAGGCGAACACGTAGCGGTCGTCTTCGGGCTTGGACTGGTCATCCAGGAACTGGGCACGGGCCTGGATTTCCAGTGCGTAGGCAGGTTCGTCGGGCATCGGTCAGCAACAACTATCGGGAAAGGAAGGGCGAATCGGGCATCCGGGCGCACTGCGCCAGCGACCGGCTGGTAGCGGCACAGCGGCGGCGACCTGACAGGGGGACGGCCGCCGCCAGCCGTGGTCAGGCCCGGCTATTGCAGGCCACCGCGCTTGTTCACCGGCAGCTCGCGGGTGACGAAATCGTCCTCCGAGCGCATGTCCAGGTTCGGCCGAAGGCGCGTTTCCATCTTGCGTTGGCGCTTGCGCTTGCCCCACAGGTTCAGCGCCTCGACACCGGTCGAGAAGGCCATGGCGAAGTACAGGTAGCCTCGTGGAATGTGGATGCCCAGGCCGTCGGCGACCAGGGCCATGCCGACCAGGATCAGGAACGACAGCGCCAGCATCTTCACCGTGGGGTGGTTGTCGATGAAGTTGCCCAGCGGGTTGGCGGCGAAGATCATCACCGCCACGGCAATCAGGATCGCCGTGACCATGACCGGGATGTTGTCGACCATGCCGACGGCGGTAATGACGCTGTCCAGCGAGAACACGATGTCGATCACGGCAATCTGCGCGATCACCATGCCGAAGCTGCTGAACGCCTTGCCACCCGGCGTGCCGATAGGCTGGTCATCGTCTTCGACCGCGTGATGGATCTCCATCGTGCCCTTGATCAGCAGGAACAGGCCGCCGGCGATCAGCACGACGTCGCGCGTGGACAGGCCACGCCCGAAGATTTCGAACAGGACGCCATCCATGCGCGCCAGGTAGACCAGGCTGAACAGCAACAGGATGCGCGTGCCACAGGCCAGGGCCAGGCCGAATTTGCGCGCGAACGAGCGCCGCTCCGGCGGCAACCGGGACACCGCCACGGAAATGAACACCAGGTTGTCGACCCCCAGGACGATTTCCAGCGCCGTCAGGGTGATCAGGGCCATCCACAGTTGGGGATCCAGCATCCATTCCATAGGTGTATCAACTCATGTGAGGCAGTTGCGGAGCGAGGATCAGCAGCCAGCAGACCAGGGCGTTGACCAGGGCCAGCATCACCGCCGCCGAGCCCATGTCCTTGGCCCGACCGGCCAGTTCATGCCGCTCCGGTGACGCCTTGTCGACCACGGCCTCGATGGCCGAATTGAGCATTTCCACCATCAGTACCAGCAACAGGCAGCCGATCAGCGCGGCCCGTTCCAGACCGCTGCGACCCAGCCAAAGCGCCACCGGCACCAGCACCGCCACGGCGTACAGCTCGAGCCGGAAGGCCGGCTCGTGGCGGAAGGCGGCGCGCAGTCCGTTGATGGACCAGGTGCACGCCTGCCACATCTGCCTGGGCCCGCGCGGTTGCCGGTTGGCCATCGCTGTCAGCGGCCCGGCCGCCAGCCGGGAGCAACCCCAACGAGGCCAGCGCCGGCGGCGGAAAGCTCCGATACTTCAGATTGAATGATCAATGAAATCAACGATTTGAGGCTAATATTTGGCTTGCCAAGGCGCTATGATAAGTCATCATCGCGCCCGCCGCTGACAAGGCGGCGTCAAAAAACCGGGCTGGCCTGCCAACACCCGGCCATGGTTTGCCGGTAGCCGGGGCTGGCAATGGCGCCAACGCGGGCATGGCGCCGCGGCCTGAAGCCGCCCGCACTCGAACCTGCCCGCCTGTCGGCTCAGGTGTCAGGTCGATACCGGCCGATCATCCGGCCCCGGCGATTCACCGACCGCCGACGCCAGCGCCGCCATGCGTTCGGCATCACTGAGCACGCCATGCAGGATGGCCACTTCGCGCTCGCTCATCGCGGCACGCAGGAACAGGCGACGCAGGCGGTGGGTGATGGTGACGCCGTCCTTGCCCTTGTGGAAGTCGATCGCGCGCAAGGCCTGGTCCAGATGGCGAAAAAAGCGCTCCATCTCGGCACTGCTGGCCGGGCGTTCACGCGGACTGGCGTCAGCGTCAGCGGCCTCAGCGCCGGCTCCGCCCTCGGCCGCCAGGCGCAACTCGTAGGCCAGCACCTGCACGGCCTGGGCCAGGTTCAACGAGGAATAGTCCGGATCGGTGGCAATACGCACGCAGGCGTGACAGCGCTGCAGTTCCTCGTTGCTCAGGCCGGTACGCTCGGCGCCGAAGACCAGGGCAACTTCACCTTGCCCGGCGGCCGGCAGCAAGGCCTGGGCAGCCTGCCGCGGCGACAGTTCGGGCAGGCTGACGCCACGGCGCCGGGCGCTGGCGCCGAGCACGAAGTGGCAATCGGCAATCGCCGTTTCCAGGTCCGGCAGCACCTGTGCCCGGGCCAGCAGATCGTCGCTGCCGGCCGCCAGCGCCGTGGCCTCGGGATGCGGGAAGGCACGCGGCGCCACCAGTGCCAGCCGCTGCAAACCCATCACCTTCATCGCCCGTGCCGCCGAGCCGATATTGCCCGGCTGGCTGGTCGCCACCAGTACCACGCGGATGCGCGGCAACAACGCCAGCATGCTCATCGCCGGCCTGGTTCCGAGGACCGCAGTGCCGTTACCTGCCGGACACGCGCGATGGCGACCGGGAGTGCGCTCCGGGTTAGACTACGCGGCTTGGCGAAGCCCGCTTCGCTCCCCGCCCGACCGATCTTTACCAACGCCATCATGCTCAAACCCGCTCTCGCCATCGCGGTGAAGGCCGCCCGCGCCGCCGCCACCATCCTGCTGCGCCGCATGGCGCGCCTGGATGCCATTCCGGTCACCGAGAAGGACCGGTTCGATTTCGCCAGCGAAGTGGATCGCCAGGCCGAGGCCGAGATAATAAAGGAACTGCGCCGCACCTATCCCCGCGACGCCATCCTGGCCGAGGAAAGCGGCGCCCAGGGTCGAGGCGACACCGTCTGGGTCATCGACCCGCTTGATGGCACCCATAATTACCTGCGTGGCCTGCCGCACTTCTGCGTCTCGATTGCCCGGGTTGCGCGTGGCGAACCCGAGCTTGGCGTGGTCTACGATCCGCTGCGCAGCGAGCTGTTCACTGCCACCCGCGGTGGCGGTGCCTTTCTCAACGACCGCCGCATCCGCGTCGCCGACCGCCGCAACCTGGAAGGTGCCCTGCTGGCCACCGGCATGCACTGGCGCCAGCGGCGACATCTGGATGCGCAACTGGCCATGCTGCGCGACATGTTGAGCACCCAGGTCCAGGTCGCCGACATCCGCCGCAGCGGCTCGGCCGCCCTGGACCTGGCCTATGTCGCAAGCGGCCGCCTTGACGGTTACTTCGAGCTGGGCCTGAAACCCTGGGACATGGCCGCCGGCCGGCTACTGGTGCGCGAAGCCGGCGGTACCTGCAGCGATTTCACCGGCGGTGAGCGCCACGTCGAAACCGGCAACATCGTCGCCGGCAACCTGAAGGTGACCGAGGCGATGATCGCCAGCATGAAACCGCATCTGACCCCGGCCATGCGCTGACAGCACTGGCTGCCAGCGCGGCCAGATATCGCCTACTCGTGCAACCGTCGACGGCGCGTGAACCGCGCCAGTGGATCAACATCGCGCGTCGCTTCAAGGGCACGTTCGGGCGGGCGCGAACCCCGTCGCACCGGCCCCGGTCAACTGGTGCAGCGCAATAAGCCCTGCTAAGCTTGCGTTCATGAGCGAGCTTCGAATCATCAAGAAATATCCCAACCGTCGTCTCTACGACACGGCCATTTCCAGCTACATCACGCTGGAGGATGTGCGCCAGTTGGTAATGGACGAGGAAGAATTCGCGGTCCGCGACGCCAAGTCCGGCGACGACCTGACCCGGGCCGTGCTGCTGCAAATCATCTCCGAGCACGAAGACCACGGCCAGCCGATGTTCACCGCCAAGCTGCTCAGCCAGATGATCCGTTTCTACGGTGATTCCATGCAGGGCTTCATGGGCAATTACCTGGAGCGCAGCCTGCAGGTATTCCTTGACCAGCAACAGCAGTTCCGCGACCAGTTGGGCAATATGCTCGGCCAGACGCCGTGGTCGATGCTCAATGACCTGGCGGAACGGAACATGGACATGTGGACCAAGATGCAGAAAGGCCTGCTCGGCGCCGCCGAGTCGATGGCCGAAGCCGAGAATGACAAGGGCGAAAAGCCCGCTCCGGCTCGACGCAAGCGCTGACCAGCGACGCCGGCATCGCGCTTTTCCAGCCGCACTGTCTCGCCTGATCGTGAACTCCCCCGGGCATCGCCCCGACCTTCAGCCTTGCGCGCGCGCAGCGGCTACTGGCCGCGACCGGCGAACCGGCTGAGCCTTCTTTTTTTCGGAAAATCCCCACCATGACTCAACGATTGGCTGTCGTCACCGGCGGCATCGGCGGACTCGGCACCGAGATCTGCAAGCATCTGGCCCGAGCCGGCCGCCGCGTCATCGCCGCCGACCTGGGCGGCCAGGACGAACGCATCGAACAATTCCAGCAGGCCGTCGCCGAGTTCGGCGAAGCGATCTCCTTCCAGGCCCTGGATGTCTCCAGTTTTGATGACTGCGCAGATTTCGCCGCCGCGATGACAACCAAGCATGGCGGCATCGACATCCTGGTCAACGCCGCCGGCATCACCCGCGATGTCAGCCTGCGCAAGATGAGCCAGGCGCAATGGCAGGACCTGATGCGGGTCAACCTGGACGGCGTGTTCAATCTCAGCCGCCACCTGGTCGATGGCATGAGCGAACGCGGCTTCGGCCGCATCGTCAACATCTCCTCGGTCAACGGCCAGACCGGCCAGTTCGGGCAGACCAACTATTCGGCGGCCAAGGCCGGCATTCACGGCTTCACCATGGCCCTGGCCCGGGAAGTCGCTCGCAAGGGTGTCACCGTGAACTCGGTCGCCCCCGGCTACTGCCGCACGACGCTGGTAATGGCCGTGCCCGAGCCGATCCGCGATCAGATCATCGCCGGCATTCCCGCCGGCCGCCTGGGCGAGCCTCACGAGATCGCCCGCACCGTCGCCTTCCTCACCGACGACGACGCCGGCTACATCACCGGCGCCATGATTCCGGTCAACGGCGGCTATTTCATGAGCTTTTAGAAGCACCCGGCCCGTGGCCGGTGACGGGCCAGCGCGTGGCGGCAACCGCTGACGACAAACCCTGGCAGGCCCGTTGCCAAATCCGCGCGCGGGACAGGCCACCACAACATGACCTGTCCCAAGTTTGCCCTGTCCCTGCGCGCCTAATGCTGCGCGCGCAGCCAACGCCTGCGCTCCCGGTCGACCTGCAGCAGCCACTGGTGCACCACCGGCGCCTGGCCGCTGTCCAGGAACGCCTGGAAGCCCGTCATGGGCAAAACCCACGGCCCGTCGGCACCGGCTGACCACATCGCGATCGGCACGCCATCGGCTGCGCACAGCTGGATGCGGGCGCTGCCGGGCAGGGTTCGGCAGCCATAGCCGACACCGTCCACGACCAGCGCCGGCGGCCAGGTACGTCTCGGAACGCCCGGAGCGTCGGGCCTGCCGGCTCCGGATACAGAGGCCGGACCGGGCTCGTCGGCGGCCGATGCCACCGGCGCAACGGCTGCCAGGCCGCGCAACAGCGCCTGCAGGCCATCGGCCAGGGGTGCCAACCGGGCCGACAACCAGGCCTGCTGGGCGGGATCCAGGCTGGCGAAGAAACCGGAATCGGTGTTGGAAGTCATCATTGTCATCTCCGTGTCAGTGACACCCCAGCACGCAGTCATCCACGGGATGATCCGCTTTAGCGGCACTTGTATTCCGCCCGCAAGCTGGTGGCTCAAATCGGCGGTGCATGCCCGGACGATGGGTGTTCCACCCTTCGGGAATGCGCAAAACAGCAGCCTGCCATCGCGGCGTCTCAAGGACTGAGACAGCTCACGCCAGCAGCCGATCCCGCCACCGGCTTTCACAGCCCGCGCCGACCACGGCACAGCAACCCTGCCTGGCCGCAGCCAGGCCATTGTTGCCCGGCGGCGGCGACTTCGGACCTGGACACGGCGGCAACGGCGTCTTCAGCCGCGCCCGTAACCGGCCTCACCAGAGGCCACTGGCCCGGCTGCCCGGATGGACCGGGCAGCGTGGGATAGGCGCATCTGGCACAGTAGGCGGATATCCGGGAATACGGAATGACCCCTTGCAGCAGCAGGTAAGCGCATGTCCAAGCTGACTGCGGCCACGGCAGCGGCGCAAGCCAGAACGCCGGCATCGTGGTGGTATGCGGGCGCGCTGCTGCTGGCTGCGTGGGTGCTGTTGCTGGCCCTGAACGCACTGATCGATGCCGGAGCCCGTGTAGACGGCGCCGGGGTGCAGCGTTTTGACATGGCCCTGCGCATTGCCGATGGCGGCGAGCGGGCCGGGCCCGGACCGATGCGGCTGCCCCGAAACTGCCGCTCGCATGGCGAATGCCGCCACCACTACCGGATTGCATTTGCCCACGATCCGGCCGACGCTGGCCCGTTCGCGCTCTACGTGCCGCAGTTCACCGGCCGCATCAAGGTCTCGTTCAACGGCGTGGCGATCCTGGACAGCACCCTGGGCGAGCTGCCGCTGCACCCTGGCCAGGGCACGCCGCAGATCGCCATCGTGGCCGGGCACCTGTTGCAGCCTGGCCGGAATGAAATCGGCGTGGCGCTCAGCGACCGGCTGGGTTCGGGCGCAGTCGGGCCGGTGTTCTTTGCCCCGGAAGAACGGCTGCGGGACGCCTACAAGGCGGCCCATTTCTCGGTCGTGACCCTGTCGCGCCTGACCGATGGTGCGCTGCTGGCGATCGGCTCGATCATGCTGCTGATCTGGCTGACGCGCCGCCACGACCAGCTCTATCTGCTATGCGCAGCGATTTCGCTGAGCTTCGCGCTGACCTCGCTGTCGCCACTTTTCTCCAGCGCTTTCGGCGGCTCGCTGTTGATGGCCGCCAATACGCTGCGCTACATCTCCGCCTGCCTGGTGTTGCCGCTGGTGTGGCGAATGATCGGGCGCAGGCCGCCGCTGCGCACGCGCTGGTTCCTGCTCCCGGGCACGCTGATGCTGGTCGCCTTCCACGTGCTGCCCGCGGCCTGGGCGACAGCCCTGCTGCCAACGGTGTTCATGCCCCTGGCACTGGGCCTGGGGGTGCTGGCGTTGTGGCAACTGGCCCGGGCCGGCATCCATGGCCGTGATCGCACCGCCTTGACCCTGCTGGTGGTGATTGCGGTATTGCTGGCACTTGCACTCCGAGACCAGCTGGCGCTGGCCGGAATGCTGGGCCGGGATCACGTGCTGCTGGCACGCTTCAACGCACCGATTCTGGTTTTCATCATGGGTGCCATCCTGCTGCGCCGCTTCGCCGCAGGCCTTTCCCTGCTGGCGGAGTTCAACACACGCCTGCACCACGACGTCGCCGACGCGCGCGCGCAGTTGCAGCAGGCCTTCGAGCAGGCGCAGGCCCGGGCACAGCGCGAAACGCTGACCGCCGAGCGCATGCGCCTGATGGGCGACCTGCACGACGGCATCGCCGGGCAACTGGTGTCGATCGTGTCGCTGAGTGAACGCGGCCAGGGGCCGGAAGCCGGGGAGATTTCCCGGGCCTGCCATCGCGCCCTGACCGACCTGCGCCTGGTGGTCGACTCGATGGAGGACTTTGGCGACGACCTGGCGATGATGCTGGTCGCGTTCCGCGACCGGATCGAGCCGCAACTGCGCCGTTCCGGCCTGCGCCTGGCGTGGAAGGTGCACGATCCACCGGACCTGCCCGGGCTTTCGCCCACGCTCACGCTGGCGATCTTCCGCCTGCTCCAGGAAGCCGTGAACAATGCCGCGCGTCATTCCGGCTCGGACCTGGTCGAGGTCGCATCCTCGCCCTCGCCCGTGCCCGGATACGGCGTGCGCCTGCTCGTGCGCGATTTCGGAACCGGCGGCGCGCATCCCCGGCGCGGCCACTACGGCATGCACACCATGCAGCGCCGCGCCCACGAACTGGGCGCACGGCTGACGGTGGCAAGCAGCACCGACGGCACCAGCGTGACCGTGGACCTGCCCAGGGAACTGGATGCCTAAAGCGTGATGAGCCGGCGCGACACCGCCTCGAACACCGCCTCTCCGCGGCTGCCCACTTCCAGTTTGCGGTAGATGCTCTTGATGTGGTTGGGCACAGTCTTGGGCGAGATGCCCAGGCTGTCGGCGATCTCGTTGTAGGTCATGCCCTTGGCAATACCCCACAGGATGTCGATCTCGCGTGCGGTCAGGCCCGGTGCCGCCCGGGCCGTGTGCCCGGGGTCCGGCGTCGAAACCGGCGTTCGTTGCAACCGGCGCAGCAGATACCGGGCGATGCCCGCCGACAGGGGCGACTGCCCTGCCAGCACCTGCCGGACGGTGGCACCGATATCTTCGGGCAGCGCATCCTTGACGATGTAGCCGCTGGCACCGGCGGCGATCGCCGCGACCACGTTGGCTTCGTCGCAAAGCACGGACACCACCACGACCTCCACCGACGGATGCGCGGCACGGACCTCGGCGGTGAGCGCCGCACCGTGGCCGTCGGGCAGTTCCAGGTCGGTCAGCAGCACCTGCGGCGGCTTGCTGGCGATCGCCGCGCGCGCATCGGCAAGGTTGCCGACCGATTCAACCTGGAACCCCGGATCGCCAGCCAGGGCCTCGTGCAGCCGCTGCCGTGTCGGGGCATCGTCTTCGACCAGGAGGATGTTTACCGTCGCCATGTCGGCATCATGCGGGCAACCGCGGCGGCACGTCGATGCCTTGGGCCTGAATACGAACGCATCGGACGATCCTGGCAGGTGGGCCGGTCCATGGGCCGGGTTTGGATGCCATTCGGCACGCCATCTTGCCCTGCCGGCATGCCGGGCTGCCATACCATCTTCATGGTGTTGCCGATTCCGGCTGCCGGCATTTTCATGGCGCAATCCCCTGAAGCCATCCCAACAGGAATCCGCCATGACATGCCTGGCCCGTTCGCTGCCCGCGCTGTTTCTGACCGCGTTGCTCTTCCTGCCCGCCGCCATGGCGCTGGCAGGCACCGATGAGGACGGGATCTTCGCCAATGGCTTCGAAGACCGGGCGCCCAACATCCTGTTCATCGTCATCGACGATTTCGGCCTGGACCAGCTCGACTTCTACGGCTATGGCGGCATCGCGCCACCCAGGACGCCCAACCTGGCCGCCATCGCCGCAGCCGGCCTGAAGTTCCGCAATGCCTGGGCCATGCCCACCTGCACGCCGACGCGCGCGACCTTCTTCACCGGGCGCTACCCGTCCAGCACCAACATCCTCAACGCGGTGGTGCAGACCGATCTGGCCAATTCGGAAATCTCGCCCTACGAGGTGACCTTGCCCAAGCTGCTGGAAACCGTCGGCTACACCAGCGCCCTGATCGGCAAAATGCACCTGACCGGCACCAACCTGGACACCTCGGCCAACCTGCCCTACGGCCTGCAGACCATGTGGACGCTGGGCTGGGATCACTTCGACGGCTACCTGGACGGCGCGCCCTACCCGATCGACACCCGTGCCGGCCTGGCCACCTTCGGCGACAACACGGCCGACGGTCCCTACAGCTGCGGCTTCGTGCCCAACACCACGATGGATAGCGTCAACGGCGCCGACAGCGGCGCCTGCTACTTCGTCGATGACCGTTGCGAAGCGATCGTGCGCAACGACGCCGCCGACCTCAGGACGCCGGGCCGGGCCTGCCTGGAGCGCGGCGGCATCTTCGATCCCGGCCAGGCCTGCCAGGCCAGCGCGCCCGATTACATCGACTTCATGGCCCAGAACGGCTATTACACCGGCAAGTTCGTCTGGAGCGACCACGCCGGCAACGCCGGGGAAGTGCTGGCCAACGACCCGTCCGCACGCGGCTACCGCAGCACCCTGGAAACCGATCGCGCCATCGCCTGGGCGACGGCCCAGCCCGGGGACAGGCCCTGGATGCTGACCCTGGGTTATTCGGCCATCCACACGCCTTTGCAGGTGCCGCCGCTGGCGTTGATTGCCGAGGATACGCCGGGCCGCAACGACAACCTGGTCTGTTCCCCTGTTTCCGACATGGAAGGCGCGCCGGGCGTGATCATCGGCATGGTGGATGACCGCCTGGTCACCAATCTGATGGTCGAGGCCATGGACCGGGAAATCGGCCGCTTGCTGGTCGGGATGGGGCTGGCCCGCTGGGCGCCGGACGGCACGCTGGATTACGACCCGGCCCACACCAACACCGTGGTGGTGGTGATGAGCGACAATGGCACCTACGTCAACAGCGTGAAGCTCACCACACCGGGCCGGTTCGACCCGGCGCGCGCCAAGGGCTCGCCCTACCAGACCGGCATCAGCGTGCCGCTGCTGGTGGCCGGGCCGCTGGTTGCCGAACCGGGCCGGGAAGTGCCGCACCAGGTCAGCTCGCCGGACCTGTATCGCCTGTTCGCCGACATCGCCGGGGCCGATATCGACGCCTACATCGATGCCGCCCGGCCGCTGGATGCCGAGGCCATGCTGGCCTATCTGAGCAATCCCGGGCAGGATGCGCTGCGCCAGATCAACTTCACCGAAATGGGCACCAACTTCAGCAATCCGGCCACCAGCATCGTGCCCCAGCCCTGCGTGGTGGAGGCCGCCGACACCTGCTTCGTGATCTTCCCCAACAAGGCCTTGTGCGACGACCAGGGTGGCATCTGGTACGGCGCCGGGTCGGGCCTGGACGGCGTGCCCGAGGCCGGTTTCGATCATTGCGGCCAGGTCATGTCGCTGCGCAAGTCGCTGGATCCGCAGGATGTAACCAAAGTACTGCCGGATTCGTCCAAGGCGGCAAGCGACGGCGTCTACAAGCTGGTACGCCTGAATCGCAAGACCTACACCGAAGACCTGCTCGAGCCGGTGAACTCCACCTACACCGGTGTCAACACCGATACCGACGAGTTGTACCGCATCGACATGCTGGCCTGGCCCAACCCGGTGCTCGACAAGGAGGGCACGGAACTGGCAATGGGAACACCGCCGCTGGATGTCTCCGCCCTGGACCCCGGAGCGCAGGCCGCGCATGCGGTACTCGGTGCCCGGATCAACCGGCAGGATGCGGTGGCGGACTACAATTACCGCTACGACGAAATCCAGTGTCCGGGTGATGGCAACCGCGACTTCATCGTCGACCAGGCCGACCTGGACAACTGGCAGGAGCTGAGCCAGATGAACCTGCACGAAGGCGTGGCGCAATCGTCCTGGTACGACTTCAACCACGACGGCAGGACCGACGGCGCCGACCTGGCCATCATCGCCGCCCATTTCGGCAACGTCTGCGCGCCGCTGGCGCCGGACCGCCGCTGACCGGCCGCCGCCATGATCGATCATGCCCAGGCCCGCCCACAGACCCGGCACGACACGGACACCGGTGCAGGCGCAGGACCATGACAAAACGTACCGGGCGCCTGACGCGCCGCCAATTGCTGCTCGGCGGCACGGCCCTGGCCGCCATGACCGCCGTTGGCGGAATCATCGGCGGGCGCTTCCTGGCCGGCCCACGCCCGCACCGGGTGATCCTGGGCGACGGTGTCCGCGGGCCATCGGGCATGGCCTGGGTTCCGGGCGGCACCTTCCTGATGGGCAGCGACCACCGCCTCGCGCAGCGCAACGAAAAACCCGAACACCCGGTCCGCGTGGCGGGCTTCTGGATGGACAGCACCCACGTCACCAACGACCAGTTCGCGCAGTTCGTGCACCAGACCGGCTACATCACCACCGCCGAGCGCAAGCCCGACTGGGAAACCATCCGCGTGCAATTGCCGCCGGGGGTGCCGCGCCCGCCGGAGCATGTCCTTGTCCCCGGCGCCATGGTGTTCACCGGCACCGCCGCGCCGGTACGGCAAGATGACTATTCACGCTGGTGGAGCTACGTGCCGGGCGCGCAATGGCGTCATCCGCACGGCCCGCACAGTACCCTTCAGGGCAAGGGCGATCACCCGGTGGTGCAGGTCAGCCACGAGGATGTGCTGGCCTATGCCGACTGGGCCGGCAAGCGGCTGCCGACCGAGGCCGAATGGGAGTTCGCCGCGCGTGGCGGCCTGGAACAGGCCACCTACGCCTGGGGCGACGAGCTGCTCGCCGCCGACGGCGGTCGGCTGGCCAACTACTGGGACGTGACACAACGCCCGTTTCCGGTGGTCAGCGCCCGCGCCGGTGGTGCGGTCGGCACCTCGCGCGTGAAGTCGTTTCCAGCCAACGGCTACGGCCTGTACGACATGACCGGCAACGCCTGGCAATGGGTTGCCGACTGGTATCGCGCCGACTTCTTCCAGCAGCAGGCACAGAACGCGCGTGGTGCCATCGACAATCCATCCGGACCGGCCACGTCTTACGACCCCGCCGATCCGGGCGTGCCCGCCGATGCGCCGAAACGGGTGATCCGCGGCGGCTCGTTCCTGTGCAACGAGGACTACTGCATGTCCTATCGCCCCAGCGCCCGACGCGGCAGCGACCCGCACAGCCCCATGTCGCACATCGGCTTCCGGCTGGTCAGCCAGGGTTGATGGCGACACGCATGCCGGTCGTGTTGCCGGCCGGCGGCACGGACATGCACCGGCGATGACGTGGAGCCGCCGCGCCGACGCGTGCCGACGGCAAACGGAGGACGATAGGCAGTCGGCAAAGGCGGCGGCCGACAGCAGACGTGGCCGCCGCGGCAGTCAGGCCGCCGGTGCGGTGTCGCGGCCGTAGACATCTTCCAGGCGGACGATGTCGTCCTCGCCGAAGTAGTCGCCGCACTGCACTTCAATCAGGGCGATGTCCTGGTCGGTGGGGTTTTCCAGCCGGTGCAGGGTCTGGACCGGAATATAGGCCGACTGGTTGCGCTCGAGCAGGAACTCCTCGTCGCCGATGCGCACCTTGGCCGTGCCCTGCACCACCGTCCAGTGCTCGCTGCGGCGATGATGAAGCTGCAGGCTGAGCACCTGGCCGGGCTTGACCACCAGACGCTTGACCTTGCAGTCCTCGGCGTCCTCAAGAATGGTGTAGCTGCCCCAGGGCCGCTGCACGGTGAGGTGCAATTCGGTGCTGTCATGACCGCGGTCGCGCAACTGGTCGACCACCTGCTTGACCTGCTGGACATGGCCGCGATCGGCCACCAGCACCGCGTCCGGCGTCTCCACCACCACCAGGTCGCGGGCACCCACCATGGCGACCAGGCGCGATTCGGCACGGACATCACAATCGTGCGAATCCACCATCAGCGCCTGACCGACGACGCGGTTGCCGCTGTCATCGGCCGGCGTCAGCGCACCCAGCGCATCCCAGGAACCGATATCGCTCCAGTCGAACCGGGCCGGCACCACGGCGCCCTGCTCCCCGGCCGGCTCCATGATTGCGTAGTCCACGGAAATGTCCGCGACCCGGGCGAAGGCGTCGCCGTCCAGTTCGGTCAGAATGTTGTTAGCGGTGGCGGGCAGGCTGCCCTGGACGGCGGCGAGCAGATCCGGCGCCACCCGCTCGGCATTGGCCAGCAGGGCACCGACCGGAAAGCAGAACATGCCCGAGTTCCAGTAATGCTCGCCGCCATCGAGGAAGCGCTGCGCCGTCGCCGCATCCGGCTTCTCGACGAAACGGTCGATTCGGTAACCGTCGCTGCCGGCGATCGCCGGACCACGGCGGATGTAGCCATAGCCGGTTTCCGGCCGGTCCGGCACCAGGCCGAAGGTGACCAGGTGGCCCTGCGCGGCCAACTGCCGTGCCTGCGCCACGCAATCGGCGAAACCGTCCAGATCGGTGATCAGGTGATCGGCCGGCAGCACCAGCATGTGCACCTCGTCGCCATGATCGCGCTGCAGCTTCAGGGCCGTGGCCAGCACAGCAGGCGCGGTGTTGCGGCCGCACGGTTCCAGCACGAATGGCAATTCGCGCTGCCCGCTGCCGGCTACCTTGGCGTACTCCTCGCGGGTCAGGAAGTAATGCTCGCGGCCGGTCACGGTCAGCACCGGTGCCTGCGGATCGGCGACATGCAGGGCGCGGATCAGGGTCTTGGCCAGCAGGCTTTCACCGTCCGGCAGACGGATGAAGGGCTTGGGGCTGGTGCGGCGCGATACCGGCCACAGCCGGGTGCCGGCACCGCCGGAAAGGATGACGGGAATCAACATTCGGCAAGTTCCATGAGCACCTGGTCCAGGCCTTCCTGCCAAGGCGGCAGGTGCAGGCCGAAGTGCCGGCAAAAACGCTGGTTGTCGAGCACCGACCAGGCCGGTCGCTTGGCCCGGGTCGGGAACTGGTCGCTGCCGATGGCGGCAAGCTGCGGTATCCGCGCGAGCAGGCCGGTATCGGCGGCGCGTTCGAAGATGGCGCGGGCAAAACCATGCCAACTGGTATGGCCGCTGCTGGTCAGATGCCAGATGCCCTGCAGGCCGGCGCGCGCGCCGGGCTCAGCATGGCGCCAGCGGGCGATGGCCTGGGCGCTGGCGGCGGCGATCAGCCAGGCCGGTGTCGGCGAGCCGAGCTGATCATCGACCACCGAAAGCTGCTCGCGCTCTGCGGCCAGGCGCAGCATGGTGCGCAGGAAATTGTGGCCGCGGGCGGCATACACCCACGCCGTGCGGAAAATCATGTGTTCGGCGCCGCTGGCGGCCAGCGCCTGCTCACCGGCGAGCTTGCTGGCGCCGTAGCTGGATACCGGGCCGGTGGCATCGTGCTCGCCGTAGGGCGTGTCGGCATCGCCGGGAAATACGTAGTCGGTGGAGTAATGCACGACCAGGGCCGAGTGCTCGCGGGCGCCGGCGCCGATCTCGGCCAGGGCCTGGCCATTGATGCGCTGCGCCAGTTCGATCTCATCCTCGGCGCGATCGACCGCGGTGTAGGCAGCGGCATTGACGATCACACTGGGCTGCACCTGGGCGATTGCGTCTGCCGCCGATCCCGGCTGCGCCAGGTCGACGCTCAGACAAGGCGCGCCGGCGGGCAAGCGGCCACTGCGCGTCGCCGCATGCACCGGTGCCAGCGGCGCCAGGTGGCGGAGCAGCTCGAAGCCGACCTGGCCGTTGCCGCCCAGCAGCAGGATGCCGGCCACGGCTCAGCCCTCGTAGACCGGCAGGCGTGCTGCCGGCACCTGCGCCAGCAAGGGCGCGGCGGCATCCTTGCCCGACAGCAGCGGTTCGGCTAGCGGCCAGTTGATGCTCAGGGCGGCATCGTTCCAGGCGATGCCGGCATCGGCCACCGGGTCGTACACGGCCGTGCAGTGATAGCCGAACAGGGCGTGCTCGGAAGTGACCACAAAGCCGTGGGCAAAGCCTTCGGGAACCCAGAACAGGCGCTTGTTCTGCGCCGACAGCACGCAGGCGGTCCAGCGGCCGAAGGTCGGCGAGCCCTGGCGGATATCGACGGCGACATCGTAGACCTCGCCTTCCAGCACCTGCACCAGCTTGCCCTGCGGATTGGGCCACTGGTAGTGCAGGCCACGCAGCACGCCATGGGCCGAGCGCGACAGGTTGCTCTGCATCACTTCCAGCTCGATGCCGTTGTCGGCAAAACGCTGGCGATGGAAGCTTTCCAGGAAGAAGCCGCGGTCATCACCGAACACCTTGGGCTCGATGATGACCACGCCGGGCAGATCGGTCTGGACGAAGTTCACCGGTACGGATCTCCCTGGACCAGACGCAGCAGGTAGCGGCCGTAGCCGTTCTTGGCCAGCGGCCCGGCCAGACGGCGGACCTGTTCGGCATCGATCCAGCCGTTGGCCAGCGCGACTTCTTCCGGACAGGCGATCTTCAGGCCCTGCCGTTCTTCCAGGGTCTGGATGAAATTGCCGGCCTGCTGCAGCGATTCATGAGTGCCGGTGTCCAGCCAGGCATAGCCGCGGCCCAGGCGCTGGCAGGACAGCGAACCGTCGGTCAGGTAGCAGCGGTTGAGATCAGTGATCTCCAACTCGCCGCGTGGCGATGGTTCCAGGCCGGCGGCGAAATCGCAGGCGCGTCCGTCATAGAAGTACAGGCCGGTGACGGCGTAGCTGGACTTGGGCTGCTCGGGCTTTTCTTCCAGGCTGAGCACCTGGCCAGTAGCATCGAACTCGGCCACGCCATAGCGTTCCGGATCGGCGACCCAGTAGCCGAACACCGTCGCACCGCGGGTGTTTCCGGCCGCCTCACGCAGGACCTCGACCAGGCCATGGCCGTGGAAGATGTTGTCGCCCAGGATCAGGCAGGACGGCTGGCCGTCCACGAAATCCCGGCCGATGATGAAGGCCTCGGCCAGGCCGTTGGGCTCGGGCTGGACCGCGTAGCTGATCGCCATGCCCCACTGCGAACCATCACCAAGCAGCGCCTTGAACAGCGCCTGCTCGTGCGGCGTGGTGATCACCAGCACTTCGCGGATGCCGGCCAGCATCAGGGTGCTGAGCGGGTAGTAGATCATCGGCTTGTCGTAGACCGGCAGAAGCTGTTTGCTGACCACCTGGGTCAGTGGATACAGCCGGGTGCCGGAACCGCCCGCCAGGATGATGCCCTTGCCGATGCTCATGCCTTGTCTCCATGCGCTGGCCGGCAGCTCGCGGCGGCTGCGCGAAGCGCCGCCCTGCGGTTGCCGGCGTGGAAATTCTGGAATCGTTTCATCACTCAGCCGGCCACGCCCAGGCGCTCGCCGCGATAGCTGCCATCCAGCACCCGGTCGGTCCAGGCCTGGTTGGCCAGGTACCAGTCGACGGTGCGGGCAATGCCCGATTCAAAGCTCTCGCTCGGCCGCCAGCCCAGTTCGGACTGCAGCTTGGTCGAATCGATGGCATAGCGCCGGTCGTGGCCGGGACGGTCGCGCACGAAGCTGATCTGATCGCTGTAGCTGCCGCCATCGGCGCGCGGACGGCGCTGATCGAGCAGCTCGCACAGGGTGCGCACCACCTGAATGTTCTCGCGCTCGGCATCGCCGCCGACGTTGTAGACCTCGCCGGTGCGGCCGCGCTCAAGCACGGCGTTGATCGCCGAGCAATGATCGCCGACGTAGAGCCAGTCGCGCACATTGCGGCCATCGCCGTAGATCGGCAACGGCTCCCCGGCCAGCGCCTTGGCGATGACCAGCGGAATCAGCTTCTCGGGAAACTGGAACGGCCCGTAATTGTTCGAACAGTTGGTGGTCAGCGTCGGCAGGCCATAGGTGTGGTGATAGGCGCGCACCAGATGATCGCTGGCCGCCTTGGAGGCCGAGTACGGGGAGTTGGGCGCGTACGGCGTGGTCTCCAGGAACTTGCCGGTCGCCCCCAGCGAGCCATAGACCTCGTCGGTGGAGACATGCAGGAAACGGAACGCCTGCGCCTGGTCGGCCGGCAACTCGCGCCAGTACGCCAGCGCGCAGTCGAGCAAGGTGAAGCTGCCGTTGACATTGGTCTGGACGAAGGCGGCCGGGCCGTCGATGGAGCGGTCGACATGGCTCTCGGCAGCGAAATTGATGATCGCCTGGGGCTGGTGCTCGGCCAGCAATCGGGCCACCAGATCACGGTCGCCGATGTCGCCCTGGACGAAAACATGGCCCGGCTCGTCGGCCAGCGCCGCCAGCGTGTCCGGGTTGCCTGCGTAGGTCAGCGCGTCCAGGTTGATCACCCGCACACCCGCCTTGCGAGCAAACAGATCGAGCACGAAATTGCCGCCAATGAAACCGGCGCCGCCGGTCACCAACCATGTCTGCATCGGTCGCTACTCACCCAGTGATTTCAACCGGCCATGATACAGGCAACGCCTTGGCCGCTCTCCGGCAACGGGCGCTGTGCGACCTTGGCCGCTACCGGCTGGACTGCCCGACTGGCGCGGCCGGTCCGACGGACGCGATATAATCGGCAGATTCCCTGTTCTCATGGGCCGGCTGCCGAAAATTCCAGTGGCGCTGCCGGCCTGCACCCACCAGCAGTTACGGAGTTCCATGGACATTCTCAAAAATCTCGGCCTGACCGACAGCAACCCGGGCACCTATCTGGGCCAAGGCGAATGGTCGCCAGCCACCGACGCCGGCGCCATCGAATCGATGAACCCGACCACGGGCGAGCGCATTGCCACCGTGCAGGCCAGCACCGCCGCTGACTACCAAACCCTGATCGGCCGCGCCCAGGCGGCGTTCCAGACCTGGCGCACGACGCCGGCGCCGCGCCGTGGCGAGGCCGTCCGCCTGTGTGGCGATGCCCTGCGCAAGCACAAGGATGCGCTGGGCTCGCTGGTCGCGCTGGAAATGGGCAAGTCCAAGGCCGAGGGCGACGGCGAAGTGCAGGAGATGATCGACATCGCCGACTTCGCGGTTGGCCAGTCGCGCATGCTCTACGGCCTGACCATGCACTCGGAGCGTCCCGGCCACCGCATGTATGAGCAATGGCATCCGCTGGGCCTGGTCGGCATCATCTCGGCGTTCAACTTCCCGGTCGCGGTGTGGAGCTGGAATGCCTTCCTGGCCGCAGTCTGCGGCGACATCTGCATCTGGAAGCCGTCGGGCAAGACGCCGCTGACCGCCGTCGCCACCATGCGCATCTGCAACGAGGCGCTGAAGGAAGGCGGCTTCCCCGACCTGTTCTTCCTGTTCAACGACAACGATCATTCGCTGGCGCAGAAGCTGGTCGACGACGAGCGCGTCGCCCTGGTCAGCTTCACCGGCTCGACCCGCGTCGGCCGCACCGTCGGCGAGCGCGTCGCCCGCCGCTTCGGTCGCTCGCTGCTGGAGCTGGGCGGCAACAACGCCATCATCCTGCACGAGAGCGCCGACCTGAAGCTGGCGATTCCGGCAATCGTGTTCGGTGCCGTCGGCACCGCCGGCCAGCGCTGCACCTCGACCCGGCGCCTGATCGTGCACGAATCGCTGCATGACGAAGTGGTGTCGACACTGAAGAACGCCTACGCCCAGGTCGAGAAGCGCATCGGCGATCCCACCGATCCGGCCAACCTGATGGGCCCGCTGATCGACGCCGACGCGGTCAAGGGCTACCTGGATGCCATCGCCCGGGCCAAGGCTGCCGGCGGCACCGTGGTCACCGGCGGCGAGGCCCTGGACCGGCCCGGCAACTTCGTGCGCCCGACCATCATCACCGGCGTCGCCAACGATGCCGAGGTGGTGCAGACTGAAACCTTCGCGCCGATCCTGTATGTGATCCCCTACCGCACGCTCGATGAGGCGATCGAACTGCAGAACGGCGTGCCCCAGGGCCTGAGCTCGTCGGTGTTCGCCACCGATCTGCGGGTCGCCGAGCGCTTCCTGTCTGCCGCCGGTTCGGACTGCGGCATCGCCAACGTCAACATCGGTACCTCCGGCGCCGAGATCGGCGGTGCCTTTGGTGGCGAGAAGGAAACCGGCGGCGGCCGCGAGTCCGGCTCCGATGCCTGGCGGGTCTACATGCGCCGGCAGACCAATACCATCAACTGGTCCGACGCCATGCCTCTGGCCCAGGGCATCAAGTTCGACTTCTGAGGCCTGTCGGGCGACGCGCTGCACCCGGCAACGCCCTGCCGAAAACCGGAGCCGCCGACATGGCGCTCCGGTTGCTCGTACCGCCGCCGATCACCGGCGGCGGTTTGCTTTCAGGCCTTCAATCCCGGGCATAACCCAGTCCATGGGCGGCCCGGAATGAGCATCAGCATCAGCATCGGCATCGGCGCACGAATCCAAGACCGGGCGTCGACGCCGCGATCAGACAGCGATCAGCGCTGCACCAGTTCCACATCCAGCGCGCCGCCATCGGCCAACCGCAGGCTTACGGTCACCGTGTCGCCTTCGGCCAGCGGCTGTTGTGCGCGGAACAGCATCAGGTGCAGCCCGCCCGGTTCCAGGTCGACCTGGCCGCCGGCAGGAACCACCAGTTCACTGACCGGGCGCATGCGCATGGTGTCGTCATCGGCATGGACCATCTCATGGATTTCCACCGCGCCAAAGAACGGACTATCGGCGCCGACAACGCTGACATCCTGCTCACCGCGGTTGCGTAGAATCAGATAACCGGCACGCACCGGCGCCGTCGGTGGCGCGGCCCGCAGCCAGGCATCTTCGGCGACCAGACCGATCCGATCGCCGGCCAGCACCGGCGCGGCGGTCATGACCGCCAGCGACGCTACGCAGGCAACTCCCCAGACGACAAAGGCGATGATGCGCATTTTTTCTCCTGACAGGAAACGATTTAAGGCGCCGAGGATAGCGCAGGCCGCGACCGGGCCTGGGCTGGGCGGATCCGTTTTCGTGCCGGGCTTCAGCCATTCCAGGCTGGTGGCGGCAAGGCCAGTCGTCCCCGATTTACTGGCAATTGCCGCCATGCTGATGCTGGCCTTGAGCGCCAGCACGCACGCAGCCGATGCCAGCGCCCAGACCCGGGCAGTCACGCAGGATCCGACAACCGGCAGCACGCAGACTCCATCCGGCCCGGCCGACCAGAGCCGCGCCGAGCCGCGACCAGTCCCCCGATACGCCCTCACCATCTATGGCGGCCAGGATGCCCAGGCCCTGTTCGGCGGCCCGGTCGATCTGGAACCGGTGCCCGGCCATGCCATCGTCCATGAACAGCGCAGCGTCGAGGTCGGCAGCGGTGCCGGCACCCTCACCCTGCACGGCTTTCCGCGCTATCTGGACGCCGCCGCCCTGACCACGACCTTGTCCCAGGGCCGCGTCCTGAGCCAGCGTTTCGATGCCGAGCCGCTGCGCAGCGAAATACTCTTGCAGCGCAACCTCGGCCGCCAGGTGACGGTCGAGCAGCACCTGGCCGGTGAGCTGAACGTTCTCACCGGCGAACTGCTGTCGGCCGAGTTGCCGCTGAGCCTGCGCCTGGCCGATGGCGGCCTGATCAGCATCAACGACTACAGCCGGATCCGCATGCCGGCACCGGCCACGCCCTTAAGCGCGGTGCCGCAGTTGCGCCTGGGTGTGGAAGCCGCGCAAGCCGGCCGGCAAACGCTGGGCCTGATCTACGCCACCAGCGGCCTGGCCTGGCGGCCTGAATATGTCGTGCGCATGCACCCGGGCGCGGCCTGCCGGCTGGATTTCGCCGCCCATGGCCGTGTCGTCAACCGCTCCGGACACAGCTTCGCCGACGCCACGCTGAAGCTGATTGCAGGCGAGCCCTGGCAGAGCGACTCGCTGCCGGCGGCGGCCCGCGGTGGCGATCACAGCAAGGCAAGCGCCCAGGCGGCCAGCTACCGTTTCGCCTCGACCCTGGACCTGCCCGATGGCAGCAGCCAGCAGATCACGCTGATGCCCGAGCAACGTGGACTGGATTGCCGCCGGGAGTTGTTGTATGCCGCCAGCAATGCATCGACCAGCAGCCAGCGCGTGCCGCAGACCTCGCCCGGGCACCATGGCGCCAGCCGCAGCGTCAGCCACAGCGTCGGCTTCCATCTGGTCGATGACATTGCGCTGCCACCAGGCCGCGCCCGCATCCTGATCGAGGATGGCCGCGACGGCACGATCGAGTTCCTGGCCGAGCAGCCGCTACCCGGGCACCATCCCGGGCAACGCCTGGATGTCGGCATCGGCGCCGCTGACGGCCTTTCCGGCGAGCGCCGGATGCTGGATCTGGACATCGACGAGGACGATCTGGGCCTGACCGAGAAAGTCCGCATCCGCCTGGACAACGGCACCGGCCAGGATGCGCAGGTACGCGTGCGCGAACATCTGTGGCGCTGGCGGCAATGGCGTCTGGTCGATGCCAGCCATGGCCACCAGCCGTTCGACGACAGCAGCATCGACTTCCTGGTGGAGGTTCCCGCCAACGCCTCGGCGACCATAGACTATGGCGTCCACTACCGCTGGAACAGGGATTTGCGATGAGCTTGAAGATCAACCACGACGCCGACGGCATCCGCACCATCCAACTGGCACGACCCCCGGTCAATGCCCTGGATCCGGAACTGGTCGGGCTGCTGACCGAGGCGGTCGATGCCGCCATCGCCGAGGAGGCCAGCGCGATCATCATCGCCGGTGGCCCGGGCGTATTCAGTGCCGGCCTGGACGTGCCGGTGCTGCTGGGCCTGTCGCGCGAGGAGATGACCCAGTTCTGGCGCAGCCTGTTCGGCATCACCGCCCGCCTGGCGCGCAGTCCGGTGCCGATCGCCGCGGCGATCGATGGCCACAGCCCGGCCGGCGGCGCCGTGCTCGCGCTGTTCTGCGATTACCGGGTAATGGCCGACGGGCCATTCCGGATTGGCCTCAACGAAGTCGAAGTCGGTTTGCCGGTGCCGGCCTGGATCCAGGCCGCATTGCGCCGCCAGATCGGTGCCCGCCCGGCCGAGCAACTGCTGGTCACCGGCGCCCTGATCGAATCCAGGCAAGCCCTGGCGGTCGGCATGGTCGATGCGCTGCAGCCCCCCGGTGAGGTGCTGGCTGCGGCCAGGGATTGGTGCCGGAATCTGCTGGCGCTGCCGCGTCAGGCGATGCTGTCGACCCGCCGCCTGGCCCGGCGTGACCTGGACGAGATCTTTACCAGCTCGGAACATGGCGACTTCCAGGCGATGACCGACGCCTGGTTCGGTGACGAGACCCAGGGCGCAATGCGGGCCCTGGTGGCGCGGCTCAAGGCCGGCGGCTGAATTCTTCGCGCCGTTGCAGTTTCCACGGCGCGTCTGTTCTAAAGCCTCAGCCGCCCGCGCGCGCCACCGGCCGGGCCGGATCGATGATCCAGCCGCTCCAGGACGGTGCATACAAGCGCGAGCCGGACAACCCGGCATGCTCCATCGCCAGGATATTGTGCGCGGCACTGACGCCGGAGCCGCACATGTGCAGCACCTGCCCGGCTTGACGGCCGTCAAGCAGAGCCAGGAACTCCTCGCGCAATTGCGCCGCCGGCTTGAACCGGCCCGCCACCAGATTGTCGCCAAAGGGCCGGTTCACGGCGCCGGGGACATGGCCGGCGACGGCGTCGATCGGCTCCTCGCGTCCCTGGAAGCGGGCCGCGCCGCGGGCGTCGATGAGCAGATCGCCCTGCTCCTGCGCCGCCGTGGTCAAGGCCTGGGCATCAAGCAGGTAGCGGTCGGCCTGCCAGGCCAGCGGATAGCTTTCGGCCTGGTGCTGGACGGCGCCGGAATCCACTGGCAAGCCGGCCTGGCACCAGCCATCCCAGCCGCCATCAAGCACCGCCACCGCCTCATGGCCGAGGGTGCGCAGCAGCCACCAGGCACGCGCCGCCGCCAGCGCGCCACCGGCGGCGTCATAACAGATCACCTGGTGTTCGGGCTGGATGCCGAAGCGGCCGAGGATGGCGGCAAATACCTCCGGCTCGGGCAGCGGGTGCCGGCCCAGCCCGGACTTGCCCATATCCGACAGGTCGGTTTCAAGGTGCGCGTAGAAGGCGCCGGGGATATGGCTGCGACCCCAGGCCTGCCAGCCGGCGTTGGCATCGGCCAGATCGAAACGGCAGTCCAGGAGGATCCAGCCGGGCGCATCCAGATGTGCGGCCACGGTCGCGGCATCGATCACGGTGTTATGGAATGTGGTCGTGGACGGGGCGCTGGTCTTGGCTCCGGTCGTCATCACCGGGTCTCCTTGGTTGTCGTTGAAATGGGCTACGGATGGCGCGAGCCCACGAGCCGGGTTACAGGTCCATGCCGTGCATGCGCGCCGCCAGCTCCTGCAGGATCATGGCGGTCACGCCCCAGATCGTGTGGCCCTGGTAATCCAGTGCCTGCAGTTCCAGACCGGGTACCGGCGAGACCGGCTGATAGGCGCGCCATAGCGCCAGTTCCGCGACCCGCGCCAGGGGCAACTCGAACGCACTGCTGACTTCGCGCGGATCCAGGCGCAGCTCGTAGTCGGGGGCCAGACGCGCGACCACCGGTTCGACCACGAACTGGCTGATCGTGGCCATTGCTGCCAGGCGCCCCAGCGGCGCCACGCGGTGCGCCGGCACGCCCACTTCCTCCTGGGTTTCGCGCAGCGCTGCCTGCACGGCATCGGCGTCGCCAGGGTCGATGCGGCCGCCGGGAAAACTGATCTGGCCGCCGTGCAGCCTAAGCTGGTCATTGCGTCGGGTCAGCAGCACGCTCAGGCCGTTGTGCCGGGCGATCAGCGGCACCAGAACCGCCGCCTGCGCCAATGGCCGCCGACCGCCCCAGTAACGGGTCAAAAGATCCAGGTTGGCAGGATCCGGCGTCGGCACCGCGTCCAGCGGCAGCAGCCGTCCGGCCAGGTCGCGCCAGTAGTGTGGGTCACCGGTCGTCGGCATCAGGCGGGCATCCTGCGGCCGGAACTGGCCAGTGCTACCGGCAACGCGAACGGGGCGGATCGCTCCGCCCCGTCGGGTTTGGCCCTGCGGCAGGCATCATCGCAACGCGCCAGGCTTGCGATCACGCCAATGGCACCGATGGCGTCTTGCCGACAGTGGTTGTGGCGGGCCCTGGTCACCGGCGCCCGGCCACCTTTACTTGATTTCGAGCAGCTTGATGTCGAAGGCGAGCGCTTCGTTCGGGCCGATCGGCGGCTGGCCGCGTTCGCCATAGGCCATTTCCGGCGGCAGGAAGACCTGCCAGTGGTCGCCGATCTTCATCCGCGGCAGCACTTCCTGCCAGCCACGCAGGACTTCGTCGACCTGGAAGGTCACCGGCTGGCCACGCGCGAACGAGCTGTCGAACTCCAGGCCGGAGGCTGCGATCGAACCACGGTAGTGGATGCTGACCTCGCTGCTGACGGTCGGACTGCGACCGCTGCCGGCTTCGATGACCCGGTACTGGATACCGTTGGGCAGCGACTGGATGCCGGTCTTGCTGCGGTTCTCGGCCAGGAAGCGGTCGCTCTTGGTCTTGTTCTCGGCAGCCATCTGCTGCAGGCGTTGACGCGCCTCACCCATCATCTTTTCCTGATAGGCAACGAGATTCTGCTGCATTTCCGGCGCCGGCACCGTGGCTTCACGGCCGGCGTGGGCATCCTGCAGGCCGCGGATCACGGTCGGCAGGTCGATATCGGCCTGCTTGTCGCGGAATTCGCTACCGAGCTGGAAGCCAATGGCATAGCTCAGCTTGTTCTTGTCGATGGCCGGCGCCTGCCCGCCCTGGGGAGCCTGGGCGACAGCGGCCGAGGTGGCAAAAATGAAAGCCGCGGTAATAGCGGCACGACGCAACAGCATGTGAAACCTCCTGGGGCGGAAATGATTCGGCAGCGGACCGGCTGGCCGCGCATTGTAGCCGAACCGGACCGATTCCAAGCTATGCAGACTGGCGGCAGCCAGGGAAAGTTCCGCTGCAGCGGCGCGGCAGCGGCAGGAAAGTGTCGAGGTATTGGCGACGCGTCGAACCTGCGTTGATGGCAGTTGCGCTGCGACGCGGCCGGTCGGGGCGCGACGCGGCCGGTCAGGGTCTGTCGATCAGGTCGGGGCGGTCAGATGCCGCCGTTGCCGAAGCTGCCATCGAAGATGCTGTCCTCGTGCACCGACGGCAGCCGGGCATTGAAGATGACATCGGGATCGCCGCCGCGACTGGCGCGGTCGAACGAAGTGCTCAGGATGGCGTCGACGGTGTAGCTGTCGGCATCGCCGCTGCCGGCCAGACCGGCATCATCCTGGCCGCCAGGCACCTGCCAGGGTTGGGCCAGAAACGCGGCGGCAACCGCCAGTCCGGACACCGCCGCAGCCATCGCCCAGCGCGATCCGCGCAGGCGGGCGACAGCCGGCCGGGCCGGCGCGGCTGAAAGGCTGCGCTGGCGGCGGCGGGCCGCCAGGTCATCGCGGCAGTCTTCGGCCAACTCGGCGGCCACGGCCGCCGCCCAGTCGCCGCTGTCGCGGGCCATGCGCCAGGCGGCGGCCAGTTCCCGCGATCGGGCGATGGCATCGACCACAGCCTGGCGGCGGGCGCCGCTCAGCCGGCCATGGGTCAGGCCGATCAGATCGTCAGCATCCACGCTCGCCAGCAATCCGGCGTCGTCGGCGCAGGCCTGTCGATACAGTGTCGCAAGGGTCTTGTCAGTCATCGTCTTCAAGTCCGTCCAGTCCCGCCGCCCGCAGGCGGTCGCGCAATTCGTACAGGCCGCGATACATCAGGTTCTTGGCCATGGTGCCGGTCATCTCCAGCAGTTCGCCGATCTCATCGGGCGTGAAGCCCTGCAAACCCAGGCGTACCGGCTGGCGGCGCCGCTCGGGCAGCGCCTGGATCGCTGCCTGGACCATGTCCAGGCGTTGCCGATCACTGGCGCTGCGCACCGGCCCGATCTGTTCCAGCAGGGCCTCGACACCGGCTTCCTGGCCAGGCTCGGGCAGCGCTACGGTCTGATCGGCCTTGCTGCGGCGCAGGGCGTCGATCACCGTGGTGACCACCACCCGCTGGATATAAGACGCAGGCAAAGCGGTGTTTGTCTCACGCTCGACTGCCCGCCACAGGCGGATGCGCACTTCCTGCTCGATGTCGTCCGGGTCAAGCCCTTGATTTGATGAGCAATGACGCAGCACCAGCGCACGCAATCGGGCGCCATGCTGGTTCAGCAACTGGTTCAGCCTGGTCTGTGCCGACGAGGGTGTCACCGATCCATCCCCCTGGACCACGCATAGGCCGGCCGTCCGACTGCGGCCGGACCGCTACCCTGCCTGTCGATCACCCGGCGATGTAGGTCTGCAACTGCTCGATCTGGCGTGCCTGCTCGTCCAGTTGCGCCTTGATCAGGTCGCCAATGGAAAGCACACCGAGCACGCGACCGTCCTGGACCACCGGCAGGTGCCGAACCCGCTCCTCGGTAACCACGTGCATGCATTCCTTCAGGCTGGCTGACGGTGACACCGTGATCACCGGCTGCGACATGATCTCCGCCACCCGGGTGCCCTTGGAGGAACGCCCCTTGAGGATGACATTGCGTGCGTAATCCCGCTCCGAGACGATGCCGGTGAGGGCATCTTCCTGCATCACCAGCAGGGCGCCGACGCCCTTTTCGGCCATCTGCCGGATCGCCTCGTAGACCGAGTCCTCCGGGCTGATGTGGTAGATGGCGTTGTCCTTCCCCTGCAGGAGGTGGCTTGCGTTCAACATGGTCTTCCACCCTCAAAGTTGGTTGCCGTAGCCGGAGCATGACCGCTGGCTGACCGGCCACGCCCCCAAGGCACTGTATCAGGGCGCGGCACGGGCTGCGATGGCGGCCACCAGGGCCAGGCTGAGCGCCAGCACGACCAGTGCGCGCAGGGTGCCGGCAAAGCGCAAGACCGGCGCATCGGGCAGATCGATGCGGCCGCGGCCGAAGATCGGACCGATCCGGTCTTCGCCTTTGTGCCAGCGGTACCAGACGGCGGCGGCGATATGGGCCAAAACCACAACCATGAGCAGCCAGTGCAGCAAGCCATGCAGGTCGGTGAGGCTGCGCACCGTGCCGCGGCTGACCGTCTCCACCAGCGGCCCGGCGAGCACGCCCCAGCGTTCGGCAAACAGGCCGGTGACCGCCTGCACCAGGGCCAGGGCCAGCAGCAACACGGTCGACCAGCCACCGACCGGATTGTGGCCGGGCCAGCGCGTGGGCTGATCAGAACCCAGCCGGCCCAGGTAGGCACGCACCGCCGCCGGGCCGCGCAGGAAATGGCTGAAACGCGCACTGTCGCTGCCGACAAAACCCCACAGGATGCGGAACACGATCACCACCAGCAGGGCATAACCCAGCCACAGATGGCTGGAAATCGGCAGCAGGCCGAACTGGCCACTGGCCCACTGCGCCATCAGCAGCAGCACCAGGGCCCAGTGGCACAGGCGCGTGGGCAGGTCCCAGACCTTGTAGGGATGAAGGGATTGATTCATCAGGCCACCCCCAGTCCTTGCATCTGGGCGATGCCGGCCGGGTCATAACCGGCGGCAGCGGCGAAGGCGCGGCCACGGGCGGTGTAATCGCTGAACTGGGGAAAGCTCGGCGCACCCGGTGACAGCAGCAGAACGCCGGCATTGTGGTTGTTGCCAGCCGCGCCGCCAGCATCGCCGCCATGGGCCAGGCTGGCACGGCGAAGATGCTGCGTCAGCACGGCCTGGCCTTCGCGCACCGCCGCCGCCAGGTCGTCATGCACGCTCACCGGCACGCCAGCTTCGCGCAGCAGGGCCGCGATCCGGACGCCGTTGGCTCCCTGCGCGCACACCCGCAGCGGCGGTTGCCGCGCCAGTGCCTGCACGGCAGCGCTCCAGTCCAGGCCGCGATCATGGCCGCCGACAACGAGCACCAGCGGCCGATCCCGATAGCACTGCCAAGCCGCCAGCATCGCCGCCGGCGTGGTGGCGATGCTGTCGTTGACGGCGACAATGCCTTCGCGCAAGCCCAGTTCCTGCAGCCGGTGCGGCAGCGGCTGGAACCCGGCTAGCTGCGGCAGCAGGGCGGCCGCGTCGACCCCGGCGGCATCGATGGCAGTCAAGGCCGCACATAGATTGACCGCATTGTGTCGCCCGGGCAGCGGCAGGTTGGCAATAGACAACCGGTCCTGGCCGGCGAACCGGATCTGAGCACCGGCGACCTGCCAGCCTTCGGCGACATCAAACCGGTGCAGGCGGCCGGTGGTCTGGACTGCGATGCCATCCGGCGCGACTACCGCCGCGGCTCGCGCCAACAGGCGCAGTTTGTCGTGCCGGTAGCGCTCCAGGCTGCCATGCCAGTCCAGGTGTTCCTCGACCAGATTGGTCAGCACCGCCACCCCGGGCGCGATGTCCAGATCGGCGGATTGGTAGCTGGACAGCTCGATCACATGCCAATCCGGCTCGGCTTCCAGTTCCAGATCCAGCAGCGGCCGGCCGATGTTGCCGGCCAGTGCCACGCGCTGGCCGCCGCCGCGCAGCAAATGCGCAATCAGTGCGGCCGTGGTGCTCTTGCCCTTGGTGCCGGTGACACAGATCGTGCGCGCCTGCGCATGGTCGGCGAACCAGATGGCGGAGCCGGAGGTGAAACGGGTGCCGGCATGGCGGGCGGCGACGATGTCGGGCCGGTACAGGCTGATGCCCGGCGATTTCACCACCAGATCGAAATGGCCCAGCATCGCATCGGCCGCACCCTCGGCATGCACGGTCACCGGACCCGGGACGGCATCCACGGCAAACTGGCGGCACGGCTCAAGCTCGGCGGCAGTGACTATCCAGTGCAGGGCGCGATCCGGATCCCGGCGCCGCAGCGCGGCCAGCGCGGCCCGACCTTCCCGGCCGCCACCCCAGACGGCAACCGAGGTCGCCGCCGCCAGGTCAGCGCCGCTCGCCGGCATGGTCATTCCAGACCCGGCGCGCGGCCGTCCGGCATGGCGTTGATCAAGGCCTGATAGCGCTCGGGCACGGCATGGCCCGGCCGTGGCGCCAGCAGTGTCGCCAGCGCTGCCGACGCCGGCAGTTGCGGCGCGATGTGCGTGGCCCAGCGCTTGACCAGGGCATCCTCGCGCCACTCGGCGCGCCCGGCCAGGGCGGCGAAGGCAGCGCGCGATTCGTCCGCTTCGCCGACGCACTCGAACGGCTTGTGCGCCTGCCATTCCACCAGGGCATCGAAGCCGGCCGCCTGTGCCGGCTCATCCAGCAGGTTGCGGCCGAAGATGCGCACCAGGGCCGGCTTGGGCAGGAACGGCGCCAGCGCCAGGAACACGAACTGGCACTTGGGACATTCCCCGCACCAGCGTCCCGCCGGGCGCTCGCCAAGGATGCGGAAATTGCGATTGCAGCTTGAAAAATGCTGGTGGTAGGCGGTCATGTCGGCAAAGCGCGCCGTTACCGCAAGCTCGGAGAATGGCCGCAGCAAGGAAAAATAGTCCAACTGCGGCGAGACCGCGGCCTGGACCACGGCGGCGAACGCCTGCTCGAAGGCAAAGCCCTTGCTCCACTGGTGATTGACGCTGCGGCCGCCGGTTTCCAGCGTCGCCGCCGAAGCCGAGTGCTCGTTGGAGAACACCACCGCATCGTAGCCATACAGCACCGCGGCCAGCACGCCGATCGCCGAATTGATCGCGGTGACCGGGATATGGCCGTTCCATGCGCCCAGGCGATTGAACTCGAACAGTTCGGGAGCCAGGCGACGACTGATATTGAGCACCGGCAAGCCGGTTCGTGCCGCCACCGCGGCAATCAGCGGCGACTGGCCGATCCAGAACAGGCGCATGTCTTCGCCGTGGCTGCGCAGCAACTCGATGCTGACCAGCGAATCCTTGCCGCCGCCGATGGCCACCAGGCTGCGCCGGGGCAGCGCCGGCGACAGCGCCGGGTCGCCTTGGGCCGAGTCCACGGTTGTTGCCGCCGCGGCACCGGCCGAACGCGGTTGGTCGCTTTCGGCAAAGCTGAGATGACCGCGCAGATCCAGGCCATTGCGCCAGGCGAATTCGGCCAGGCCATCGCTGTAGACCTGATCCAGCAGCGCCAGCGCCTGCGGCTCTGGCTGGCGAGAGGCAAACTCGATCCGGCGCGGAATCGCCGCCTTGTAGTAACTGACGCCGGCGATCCAGTGCACCAGATCCAGTGCCGCCGCCACGCGGGCTGCATCGCGCACCGGCGGTGCGTCGGGAAAGCCCAGGGTCTCGACCAGTTCCGGGCCATCATCGAAGGCGTAGGCGAGCCGGGCGATGCCGGATTCGGCGTCGTAACGGGCCGACAAGAAGCGGAAAACCCTGATCCGCTCGCGATCGAATGTCCAGCCAGCGCTCACCGGAATCCTCCTTCATCAAGGACGAGCTCGCGCGCGGGTTGGCGCAGGTTGTAGGCACTGGCCATGACCGCGCCATAGGCGCCGGCCATCGCCACCAGCAGGACATCGCCGGCCACGGTTTCGGGCAGGCGCCGGCCTTCGCCGAGCACATCGGCGCTCTCGCAGATCGGTCCGACGACATCGGCGCGCCACACCGGCGGGGCATCCAGCCGGTCCAGGTTGACGATGCCGTGCCAGGCCTCGTACAGCGCCGGCCGCAACAGCGTGTGCATGCCGGCATCGCAGCCGATCAGGATCTGCGTGCCCTTGTGCTTGACCTGGTTGACGCGGGTCAGCAATACGCCGGCCTCGGCGACCAGGAAACGGCCCGGTTCCAGCCACAGTTCCAGGTCCGGATAGGCCTGGCGCAGTTGCGTCAGATGCTCGCCCACGGCGGCCAGGTCCAGGGCCGGTTCACCCGGCAGGTAGGGCACGGCCAGGCCACCGCCCAGGTTGAGCTGGCGCACATGCGGCAGGCCCTCGGCCAGCGACGCCAACTGCACGCCGACTTCGCGCCAGTGACCGGCATCGGCAATTCCCGAACCCAGGTGCGCATGCAGGGTCTCCACCCGCACCTGTCGCGCCGAAGCGGTGGCCATGAACGCGGGCAGGTCGGCCAGGGCCAAACCAAACTTGCTGCCCTCGCCAGTGCGGATATGGGCGTGCCGGCCCCGTCCCGGGCCGATATCCAGGCGCAGCGCGATCGCCTGGCCGGCATGCTCCGGTGCCAGCGCTGACAGCGACGGCAGGGAATCGAAAGTCACCCGCAGCCCCTGCGTGAGCGCGTGGGCGTATTCGGCCGGCGCCGCCATGCTCGGGGTGAACAGGATGCGCTCCGGCGCCAGTCCTGGCACGGCGGATTGGACCGCCTGCACCTCGCCCGGCGAGACACATTCAAAATCCAGGCCCTCGGCGGCCAGCGCCCGCAGGATGGCTGGATGCGGATTGGCCTTGACCGCATAGTGCCAGCGCTGGACCGCATTCAGCGCTCGCAACGCCTGTGCCTGGACCCGCACAGTCGGCAGGTGGTAGACGTAGGTCGGCGTGCCCTGCCCGGCTTGCGCCAGCAGCGCCGGCGCGCAGTCCCGCCACCAGGGCGGCGGCGCAGACGCGGGCGCGGCGGCACCGGCATACAACTGCCCCCAGCTCGGCCCGAACACGGCGTCGTCCTCGGCCGGCATCGCCTGCGCGGCGATCAAGGCAGCGTGCAGGCGCGGCAGCAGACCCTCGGCATCGGCCTGGTCCAGGACAAACGTCAGGTTCAGATCGTTGGACGACTGCGAGATCAGATGCACGCGCAGACGCCCGAGTTCGGCCAGAACATCGCGCAGGCGGTGCAGTTGGCCGCGCATGCCGCGGCCAACCAGGGAGATTGCCGTGCACGGGGTGATCGCGCGCACCCGGCAATGGTTGGCCAGGTCCTGGCACAGGGCCGCCAGAACATCGGAATCGAGCAGGTTCTCGCTCGGATCCAGCGACACGGTGACATTGGTCTGGGCGGTGCCGATCAGGTCAACCGACAGGCCATGGCGTTTGAACACGGCAAAGACATCGGCCAGGAAGCCGACCTGCTGCCACATGCCGGCGGTTTCCATCGACACCAGGGTGATGCCGGTACGCGCCGAGATCGCCTTGATCGATGGCGGCGCATCGGGTTGCTCAGGCGTGATCAGGGTGCCGGCCAGATCCGGACGCTCGGTGTCACGGATTGACAGCGGCACGCCGGCCCGGCGCAACGGCCCGAGACAACGCGGATGCAGCATGCGCGCGCCGGTGAAGGCGATTTCCTGAGCTTCTTCGAAATCCAGACGCTGCAACAGCCGCGCGCCCGGCACCTGGCGCGGGTTGGCGCTGAACAGGCCGGCGACATCGCTCCAGATCTCCACCCGCTGCGCCTGCAGCCGGGCGCCGAAACAGGCAGCCGAAGTGTCCGAGCCGCCGCGCCCGAGCAGCACCGTGCAGCCGTCGCCATCACGGGCGATGAAACCCTGGCTGATGAAGATGTCGGCCTGGCGCGCCAGCAACTGCCGGCGCATCGCCGGATCGCCCTCGCTGTCCCGGGCCGCCTCGGCCGACAGCCAGCGTGACCAGCCATTGCCGGCCTCCACGGGTGCCGCTTCGGCTTGCAGAAATTCGCGCGCATCCAGCCAGCGGCTGACCAGCCCGGCCTGGCGCAGCGCGGCGTTGCCCAGGGTGCTGGACATCAGCTCGCCCAGGGCCAGCAACTGCGCCTGCCAGGCACAATGACCTTGCTCGTGGGCCTGCCCTCCGGAGGCCGCCAGTTCCGCCAACTGCGCCAGCCACGGCGCCAGCAAGGCGGCATCGACGCCGAGCTGGCCGGCAAAATCGATGTGCCGCTGGGCGATCGCCTCGGCGCCGGCCCGGCGCTGCGCCGGATCGTCGGCTCGCGCAATCGCTGCCAGGGCATCGGTGACACCGGCCAGCGCCGACACCACGATCAGCACGCGCGCGCCCTCCTCCCGGCGCTGGCGCGCCAGGGCGGTGATATTGCGCCAGCGATCGACCCGGGCGACGCTGCTGCCGCCAAACTTGAGCACGACCCAGGGCGCATCGGCTGCCAGCGGATGGGGTTGAACGATCATTGTCGTGATTGCTGAAACGGGCCGTGATTGTGCCTGATCAATGGCCGTGGCAGCCATGCGCGCCCGGCGTGGCGCCTGATTACAAGGCCTGCAACGCCTGCGCCATCTGCGCCAGCGCCTGGCGCAGGATCGGCCGTGGCAGGGCGAAATTGAGGCGGACATGGCCTTCGCCACCGGGGCCACAGTCGCTGCCGTCGGTGAGCGCGATGCCGGCGCGTTGCTGGAAGAAGCGCCGCGGGGGCAGCGGCAGGTTCAGGCCACGGCAATCCAGCCAGGCAAGATAAGTGGCCTCCGGGGCGTGGTAGCCCAGCGCTGGCACCTGCCGGCAGAGGATTTCTTCGATCAGGGCGCGGTTGCCATCCAGGTAGGCCAGCGCCCCCTCCAGCCAGGCATCGCCCTGCCGATAGGCGGCGATGCTGGCGACCACGCCAAGGCTGGCGGTGCCATGGCCGGCAAGCCAGCCGATCTCGCGCCAGCGGGCACGATCCCCGGCAGAGGTCAGGATCAGTTGCGCGCACTTCAGGCCGGGCAGGTTCCAGGCCTTGGAAGCCGAGGTGGCGGTGATCGCTTGCTGCGCCGCCTGTTCCGATACGCAGGCATACGGAACATGACGCTGGCCGGCGTAGACCAGCGGCGCGTGGATCTCATCGGCGAACACGCGCAGGCCATGGCGCTGGGCCAGTTGCGCGAAGGTGGCCAGTTCCTCGCGCCGGTAGACGCGGCCGGTCGGGTTGTGCGGGTTGCACAGGATGGCCAGCGCGGCGCCGCTGGCAAAGGCGCGTTCCAGTGCCGGAAAATCAAAACCGCCGCCATCGGCCGGTGCCTGCATCGGCACGGTCAGGACGCGATGGCCCAGTTGCGCCAGCAGTGGCGCGAACGGCATGTAGTTGGGCGTGGGCAACACCACCGTGCAGCCGGCCGGCACGACATAGCGCAGCACGATCTCCAACGCGCAGAGCACGTCGGGAATCGCCTGCACCGCTCCGGGCTCGATGGTCCAGCCATAGCGCTGCTGTTGCCAGTCGGTGCAGGCCTGCGCCAGTTCCCGGGCCAGGGCATCGGGCAGGTACCCATGGGCGCCGCGGGCCACGGCCTCGTGCAGCGCCCGGGTGATGACCGGCGCAATGCCAAGGTCCATTTCGGCAACGAAGGCGCCGATGCTGTCAGGCCAGGCCGACCACTTGAAACTGCCGCCGGCACGCAACTGGTCGATGCTGATGGCATTGATGGCAGCGGCATCGAAGCCGTCCGCCATCGCCTGGGTGGCCTGCCTGCTCACGGTCCGGGATTGGCGACGCCATGCGGCACATGGCCGGTGGCGACGAACTGGCGCGCCGAATCGACATTGACCCCGGAGTCGTCGAAGAAGATGTCGGCGGCAAACGCCTCCAGGAACGGCCCCTTGGCCCGGCCGCCCAGGAAGATGGCCTCGTCCAGGCGTACGCCCCAGTCGCGCAGGGTCAGGATCACGCGCTTGTGCGCCGGTGCCGAACGGGCGGTGACCAGGGCGGTGCGGATCGGCGGCTTATCGGCCGGGAAGTGCTGCTGCAGATCATGCAGGGCGGCCAGAAAGGCGCGGAACGGCCCGCCGGACAGCGGCTGATCGACATTCTCGGTCTCATGCCGGTGGAAGGCATCGATGCCCTGCTCCAGGCTAACGCGCTCGGACTCGTCGCCGAATACCACGGCGTCGCCGTCAAAGGCGATGCGCAGCGGGCCGTCCGGATCACTGGCACTGCCCGAGGTGAGGATGGTGGCGGCAGCGACATTGGCCAGCAGCGCCCGGCGCACGTCTTCGCCATTGGCCGACAGGAAAAGCTGGGCGCCGAAGGGCTGGATATAGGTATGGGTGGGCGCGCCGCCGGTGAACGCGGCCCGGACCACGTCAAGACCGTAATGCTGGATGGAATTGAAGATGCGCAGGCCGGTATCGCTGGAGTTGCGCGACAGCAGGATGGCCTCGACCAGGGGCAGGCCCGAGCGCTGGTTCAGTGCCAGCAGCTTGCGCACCAGCGGGAAGGCGACACCGGGCGCCAGTGGCTCGTTCTCGCGTTCAACCTGGTAGCGGGCATAGGCAGCCACGCCCTCGCGCTCGAACACGGCATGGCTCTCGTCCAGGTCGAACAGGGTGCGTGAGGAGATCGCCACCACCAGCCGCGGCAGCACAACCTCGGGCGGGCTGTCGGTGGCAGCGGCGCCAGCGGCTACGTCGGCTGGCCGGGCACCGCCGTGATCGACATCGCTGATCATGGCTCGAATCCATCCACGAGGATTTTTTCGGCGACCCGGAACGCCGCCCAGGCGTCGATGCGGCCGTGTCCGGCCTGGAAATTCGGCCATGTGCCGGGGAGCTGGCCGCCGCAGCTTCCGGTCAATGCTATGGGCAGCGCGCTCTGGCGCAGGATCTGCTCGATGCGCTCGACCTCGCCGCGCAGGCCCGGGTTGGCGGCGATCATCAGCGCCACGGTGCCGGCGACATGCGGCCCGGCCATGCTCGTTCCCGACAAGCTGCCATAGGCCGTGTCACTGGCACTGAAGGATGAGCGCACGGCCGCACCGGGCGCGACCACATCCGGCTTTTGCAGCCCGCCGGCACCCGGCACCGGGCCCCGCGAGGAGAACGAGGCCAGGGCTTCGCTGGCCGTGGTCGCGCCGACGGTGAAGGCGGCGGCGTAGATCGCCGGCGGGTTGACCAGGCTGGCGCATGCCGAGCCGCTGTTGCCTGCCGACGCGACCACAACGATTCCGGCCAGCCGGACATTGGCCACCACCTCCTGCAGGATCGCCGGATCCTGGCACAGCTCGGCGGGCGGGCAGGTCCAGGAATTGTTGATCACATCCGGCGCCAGGTCCGGCCGCAGCGGCCAGCCATTGCCGCCGGGAGCGACGAACCACTGGAAACATTCGGTGTAGGTGCTGGGCCGGCCGTCGCCGCGCTCCATGTTGCGACAGGCGATCCAGCGTGCATCCGGGGCCACGCCGATCTGGTTGCCGTGGCCATCATCGCCCACCATGGTGCCGATGGTGTGGCTGCCGTGGCGGTTGTCGTCACAGGGTTCAACGGTAGCCAGCCCGCAAGGATTGTCGCCAGGGCCGATCAGTTCTTCGATGGCATCGTGCCAGTTGTAGCGATGGTCGGCCGCTGCACCATCCCAGCCCCGGTACTGGCGGCGCAGCGCCTGATGCTGCCAACGCACGCCGGTGTCCTGGCCGGCGACGACCGCGCCCTGGCCGGTGATGCCTGCGGCCCAGACCTGCGGCGCACCGATCCGTTGCAGGCCCCATTCAATCGCCGCAGGTGACCGCGGCGCCGGCAGCGGCTGGCTGCCACCCTCGGGTTCAAGGCGCCGGCGCGGGGCATCGTCGTGGATCGCCAGCACGTCGTTGCGGGTCGCCAGCCACGGCAGGTCGGTGGCGTCCAGACGCAGGCGCACGGCGTTGACCAGCCAGAACGGCTGCCAGTCCACGGCCATGGCATCCAGCTTTGAGCGCAGGCCAGCCTGGCTGATATCGGCCCGCGCCTGCCAGAAAGCGACCAGGCGGCTGCGAAAATCGATGATTGGCTCTCCCGGCAGCCGCTGCGGCGGCGTCAGCACGGTCGCTGGTCGCACGTGCACCAGGACATCCACCGGGCCGGTTGCCGAGCGCAGGGAAGCATCGAGCTTGCTAGTGTCGGCCAGGGCCGATGCCGCCAGCAACAGCAGGCAGAAGCCGGTCACTGCCAACAACAAGGCACTGCCGGCGCGCTGTCGTGGCTGGGTCATCGGCGCCGGTACGATCCACGCCCGGCGCACGGCGGCTACAACGCCAACGCCGTCACCGCCGCGTGCCAACCCGCGATCGCGCAAGCACTCAGGCGAACTGCTCATTCTGGATCCGCTCTTCAAGGTTGTGATCGGGATCGAACAGCACGGTGGCGGCATGCTCGTGGGCATCGCGGACCGTCACCTCGACCACATGGCGCACCTCGTGGGCATCGGCGGTGGCGCTGACCGGGCGCTTGTCCGGATCCAGCACCTCGAACACGACCTGGCTGTCGGCACGCAGGATGGCGCCGCGCCAGCGCCGCGGCCGGAACGGTGCCAGCGGCGTCAGCGCCAGCACCTGGCTGCCCAGCGGCAGGATCGGCCCGTGCGCGGACAGGTTGTAGGCGGTGCTGCCGGCCGGCGTCGCCACCAGGGCGCCATCGCAGACCAGTTCTTCCAGACGCACCTTGCCGTTGACGTGAACGCGCAGATGCGCGGTCTGGCGTGTCTGCCGCAGCAGCGAGACTTCATTGAAGGCCAAGGCCGTCACCGAGCCGCCCGATTCGCTTTGCGCCCGCATCTGCAGCGGCACCAGTTCGGTGGCATTGGCACGTTCGATGCGCTCGACCAGGCCAGCGTCATCAAAGCGATTGAGCAGGAAGCCGACCGTGCCCAGTTTCATGCCGTAGAAGGGCTTTCCCAGTGCACCGTGGCGATGCAGGGTGTGCAGCATCATGCCGTCACCGCCCAGGGCGACGATGACCTGTGCCTGCTCGGCTGAACACTCGCCATAGCGCTCGCGCAAGGCGGCGTGGGCGGCCTGGGCGGCCTGCGTACGGGCGGCAACGAAAGCCAGGCGCAATGCACTCATGGTCCGGCACCGCCAGGCCCGCCCAGGCGTTGACATGGCCTCAAGCCCGGCGCTGCCAAGTGGCTGCCAACGCCATCGGCCGGCCATCGCGAGCCGGGCAATGACGACATCGCAAGCGCTGGCGTGAGCACAGCGGCCGGGCTGCCGATCAGGACTGTATGCATCCTCGCCACCTCGTGACTGTTGCCTCCAGTCTAGTCCCTGGCCGACCGTCGCCGCCGCGCGGCAAGAGCGCTTGCCCTATTGCACGCTGCCGCGCCCGGAATCCCAGCGCGGATCAGAGGCCGCTTCCAGTCGGCCGGTTGCCCGGTCCCAGAGCACGACCTGCATGTTGCCCCACTGGCGCTGGCCGAAATTGACCGTATGGCCCAGTTCGCGCAGGGCTTCGACCACATCGGCTGGCTGGCCGTCGGGTTCGACCGAGATCACATCGGGCAGGTACTGGTGATGGAACCTGGGCGCCGCCACGATGGTCTCGGCGCTGGCACCCTCGGCGGCGTCAAACAAGCCGAGCAGGATCATGGTGATGATGCGGCTGCCGCCCGGCGTGCCGATGACGACAACGCGCTGGTCATCGCGCAGGAAGGTCGGCGTCATCGACGACAGCATGCGCTTGCCCGGAGCCGGCGCGTTGGCATCGCGGCCAATCAGGCCATAGGCATTGGGCTCATCGGGCACCAGGGCGAAATCATCCATCTCGTTGTTGAGCAGCACGCCGGTGCCCGGCGGCACGAAGCCCGAGCCATAGGGCAGATTGACGCTCAGCGTCGCCGCCACCAGGTTGCCGTCGCCATCGATGATGGAAAAGTGCGTGGTGTCGGTGCCGCGCTGGGCATTGTCGGCGCCGGGCAGCATGGCGCTGGGCGTGGCCTTGTCGGGCATGATCGAGGCGCGCAGGCCGGCGGCGTAATCCGGGCTGGTCAACATTGCCAGCGGCATGTCGACGAAGTCGGGGTCACCCAGGTAGATGCCGCGGTCACGGTAGGCCCGGCGCATGGCTTCGGTGATCAGGTGCACGCGCTGGGCCGGCCGCAGCTTGGGCAATTCCCAGGCCGACAGGATATTGAGCATCTGCGCCAGGGCAACGCCGCCCGAGGATGGCGGCGGCGACGTCACGACCGTGCGGCCGCCGTAATCGATGCGGATCGGTTCGCGTTCCTTGACCTGGTAGCCGGCCAGATCGTCCAGGGTCCAGGCACCACCGGCCTCGTTGACGCCGGTCACCAGGCGCCGCGCGGTTTGCCCGCTGTAGAAGCCGTCAAAGCCGTGTTCGGCCAGGCGTTCGATGGTGGCAGCCAGGTCCGGCTGCTTGATCACATGGCCCAGTTCGGGAATCTTGCCGGCGACCAGGAACTGCCGCGCCCCGGTGGGCCAGCGCTTGAGCACATCAACCCGACTGCCGATCAGGGTGCGGTACTTGTCATCGACCGGGAAGCCGTCACGGGCGAGCCGGATCGACGGTGCCAGCGACTCCGACAGAGGAAGCTGCCCATAGTGTTCGGCCAGCCAGGCCAGGCCGGCCGGCTGACCCGGAATGCCGGCGGCCAGCGGTCCGTTGACGCTCTTGTCGCGATCGGCCTGGCCATCCTCGTCCAGGAACCAGCGCCGGTTGACCGCCGCCGGCGCGGTTTCGCGCGCATCCACGAAGATGTCCTTGTGGTCGCTGGCCCGGTGCAGAAGGAAAAACCCGCCGCCGCCGATGCCGGAGCTGGCCGGTTCGACCACGGCCAGGGCCATGGCCACGGCCACGGCGGCATCGAAGGCATTGCCGCCGGCAGCCAGGATCTCGTGGCCGGCCTCGGTCGCCAGGTGATGGGCGCTGGCGATGGCGGCCTTGCCGGGACCGGTGTGTTGCGCCGGACTGTCGGCATCAGCCTGGTCGTCCGACGCCTGGGCCGGGGTGCGCTGTGTATTTTCTATCGCCTCGACGGTCTCGACGGTATCGATCGCCTCTGACGGCTCACTGGCCGGGCTGGCCGACGATGCCGGCTCGGCGGGGTCGGCCGCGCTCGCCACTGGCGCAAGACAGAAGGGGGCGGCAGCCAGAAGCACGGCCGCCAGGCACAGACGCAGCACACTCACGTTGTCGCTTCCTGTTGCAGATGTTCCAGCTTGGCCAGCAGTTGTGGCCGGGTTTCGACATGCTCGGGATCAGGCAGACAGCACTCGACCGGGCAGACTTCCTGGCATTGCGGAACATCGAAGTGGCCGACGCACTCGGTGCATCGGGAGGGGTCGATTTCGTAGATGAACTCGCCCTGGTGGATCGCCGTGTTCGGGCATACCGGCTCGCACACGTCGCAATTGATGCACTCATCGGTGATGCGCAGGGACATGGCGCCAGTGTATCGGAAGCGCCCTGTTGTCGCTGGTGTCTGCGCCGCCGAACCACCGTCGATGCGCTGCCAGCAGGCGGCTTGGGCCATGTTCGGGGACGGTCTGCAATCCGCCTTGGGCCAGCGCCAACCGGTACCGATCGGTGTCCAGCCAAGGCGCGCTATCGGCCACAAGGCCAGGGACAGCGAACACCGCCCTGCCCCGGCCACGTCGACGCCATGACGGCGAAACCTGCCATCAGTCTGCGCGCCGGAAACTGCGGCTTCTGCCCGCAGACTCGCCGATCACAGGTTGACCGGCACCTCGGCGTCAAGATCAGCCATGCGGTAGCCGGCGCTGTGGATGGTGTGCAGCAGCGGCCGCGCGAACGGCTTGTCGATGATCTTGCGCAGGTTGTACAGGTGCGAGCGCAAGGTATCCGAATCGGGCAGCGTATCGCCCCAGATCTCGCGCTCGATGTCGGCCCGGCTGACCACCCGCGGCGATTCGCGCATCAGGATATTGAGCAGCTTCATGCCGATCGGCGACACCTCCAGCTCCTCCTCGCCGCGGGTCAGGCGCAAGGTCGCGGTGTCCAGGGCCAGGTCGCCAACGACCAGTACCTCGGCACTGACCTGGCGCCGTTCGCGCCGGATCAGGGCGCGGACGCGGGCTTCCAGCTCCTCGACATCGAAAGGCTTGATCAGGTAATCGTCGGCGCCGGTGTCCAGGCCGCTGACCCGGTCATCCAGGCTGTCGCGCGCGGTCAACATCAGCACCGGCGTGGATTTCTTCGCTTCGGTGCGCAGCCGCCGGCAGATCTCCAGGCCGTCGATCCCGGGCAGGGTCAGATCCAGGATGATGACGTCGTAGCTGTTTTCCAGCGACAGGTGCAGCCCGGTCATGCCGTCGCTGGCGAAATCCAGGCCGTAGCCCTGCTGTTCCAGGTAATCGCCCACCATCTCGGCGATCCCGCGGTTGTCTTCCACCAGCAGCACCAATCCCCTGCTGTCATTGCGAGCCTTCATAGGGCCTCCTAGACGCGTTCACCTTTGTGAAGTGCGAACCTATAACGAGATTTGTAATCAGGAGGTGACACGCAGCGATCGGGGCGACTGATGCCTGCGCTGGCCGCCTGGGTGCCATTCAGATCCGGGCCGGCTCAGTCCTCGTATTCCTGCTCCAGTTCGAGTTCGCGCTCACGCCCGTGGCCGGGCTCATCGTCCTCGCCGTCATCGCGCGTGCGCCGATCCTGGTCGAGCTGGTCGATCTCAAGATAGCGCTCGTCATCGGGATCGGCATCCTGCACCGCGTCGATCACCACTTGTTCTTCGCTGGCGGCAATGCCCAGGTTGTAGGCGGCAAAGCCGGGCAGGACCAGTTGGTTCAGCGCCATGCCGATGATCCGCCCCGCTTCCGGTGCATGCACCTGCGCCGAGCGGTTGCTGACCGGGTCGATCACCCGACCCAGGCGCTGGCCGGCACGGACCCGGTCACCCAGGGCGACATCGGAGAACAGCATGCCGCCATGGTCGACCCGCACCCAGCGCGATTCGTAGAACACCGCCTGCGGTTCGCGCCAGCGCCGGCGCTTTTCGATCATGCCCATCTTGTTGAGCAGTGTTTCGATCGCCTCGACACCGTGCCCGATCTCCTCGGGTTGCAGCCGCATCGGCGCGCCGATCTCGAAGGTCACCGCCGGGATGCCGCGGGTGCTGGCGGCAAAGCGCAACATGCCCGGCGTGCCCGGGGAATGCAGCACGGCGGTGGCGCCGAAGCCGCGGGTGAACTCCAGCACCTGCGGGTTGGTCAGGTCGCCGCGCACCTGCGGCAGGTTGGCGCGGTCCAGGGAACCGGTATGGATGTCGACCAGGGCGTCGCAATGCTCGATCACCGCGGTGAAAAAACTGTGGGCGATACGCGAGGCCGAACTGCCGTAGGGACTGCCGGGAAAGAAGCGGTTGAGATCCCGGCGGTCGGGCAGATAGCGCGAGCCGCGCGAGAATCCGAGCAAGTTGACGATCGGCACCGCAACGACGGTGCCGGCCAGTTGCTCGGGCTCGATCCGGTAGGCCAGGCGGCGGACGATCTCGATGCCGTTGAGCTCGTCGCCATGGATGCCGGCGGTCAGGCACAGGCGCGGCCCGCGCTTGAGGCCGTGAACAACCACCACCGGGGTTTCCATCACGCTGCCGGAGAAGGATTGGCCGGTGGTCCAGTGCAGGCGCTCGCGCCGGCCAGGCTCGATTTCCCCGGCCAGCAGGGAAATCGGCACGGCGCCGTATTCATTGGTGTCGGCATCGGGCAGCGGCGGTCCCCAGGCGCTGGCATCATCGGCGCTGGTGCCGGTGCCGGTGTCATTTGCCGAAGCGGCCACGTCGCCGACGCCAGCAGGATCGCTGCCGGGGTCAGCGGCCGCCGGGTCTTCGGCGAGCTCGGTGGTAACCGGGTCCTCTGTCTCAACCGGATCGCCAGGCAGACCGTGGTTGGTGCCAGACGGGCCCAGCCCGGGATCGGCTTCCGGATCCAGCTCGGTGCCGGGGAGCGAGTCTTCAGCGTCCTCATCGACGACACTCTCCCAGTCACTTGCGCTGTCGGAATCAGCGTCCGTGCGGGCGGCCTCCTGGTCGAAATCTACACTCGGCTGCGCCAGATCATCATCGACATCTGCCGGCGCCATCGCCTGCGCTGCCGGCGTGCCGCTGCCGGCGGAATCGATGGCGGTATCGTCGGTCGGGCGGGCTGCGAACGTCGCGCCAGACTCCGCGCCATTGCTGGCGGCCCGATCAATGGATTCGTCGATCAGTTCCAGAAGTTCCAGCAGCGGGGCCGGCAACGGCAGATTCCAGGGCGGTTCCTGCTCGGCGGATGCCTGCTCGGGCTCACGCGACGGCACCACGGCGGGGCTCGCCATCCTGGTTTCAGCCAACCGAACGGCATTGCCAGTAGTTGAATCCGATGCGGGCTCCAGGACCGATCCGGCCACCGCCGGCGTGGCGTCAAGCATGGCCATCGTCGCTAACAGGACGAGGGATCCGAGAGACAGGCGCGGGGATCGTGGGCTCATTGGCCGCGGTGGCAACCGGCGCGGCGGCCGTGCATGACCTGGATTCCGGAACCCGAATAGAGTGTCATGCCGGGCACCAGCGTGACGGCCTTCGCGGTGGTCTCGGCAGCGTTTTCGGCAACCCAGGCCAGCAGCGACCGCTGCCGGCGCCCGTCTTGCGCCCGGTCCAAGGGCTGGTGGCGGGCTGTGGCCTGGAGCTGGGCACTCATGCCCGCGATTTTACCCGAGCCGGGTGAGAGCGGTGTCGATGCGATCCAGGGCTCGGCCACGTCCGGCCAGGTAGACGGTGACATCGATCGAGGGCGAGGCGGCCGAGCCGGTGATCGCCACGCGCAGCGGCTGGGCGATGCGGCCCATGCCCAGTTCCAGTTCGGCGGCAGCCTCTTTCAGCGCGCCGTTGACGGTGTCGACCTGCCAGTCGGCCAGGCCGGCGAGTTTGCCGCGCACTGTCGTCAGCGGTTCACGGGCAGCGTCGGTCAGATGCTTGCGCGCCGAGGCCTCGTCGTACTCAGCCAGCGGCCCGTACCAGTGCCGGGATTTGTCGGCCATCTCGGCCAGCGTCTGCGCGCGCTCGCGCATGGCCGGCACCACTTGCGCCGGATCCGGGCCTTGCGTCGGGTCCAGGCCCAGCGCCTGCAGGTGCCCGGCCAGCAGCGGTGCCAGCATTGTCGGCTCGGCGGCGATCAGGTACTGCTGGTTGAGCCAGCCCAGCTTGTCCGGATCAAACCGCGATGCGGCGACGTTGACGTCGTCGATGGCGAACGCCTGGATCATTTCCTCGCGGCTGAAAATTTCCTGGTCACCGTGGGACCAGCCCAGGCGGACCAGGTAGTTGAGCAGCGCCTGCGGCAGGAAACCCTGGTCCCGATAAGCGAGCACGCTGACCGCGCCATGGCGCTTGGACAGCTTCTGCCCGTCCGGCCCCAGGATCATCGGCAGGTGGGCGAAGCGCGGTATCGGCGCGCCCAGGGCCTGGTAGAGATTGATCTGGCGCGGGGTGTTGTTGACATGGTCGTCGCCGCGGATGACGTCGGTGATGGCCATATCGATATCGTCGACCACGACCACGAAGTTGTAGGTCGGATGGCCATCCGAGCGCCAGAGGATCAGGTCGTCCAGTTCGTCGTTGAGCCACTGGATCCGGCCCTTGACCCGGTCATCGAACACCACCGGCCCGGCCAGCGGATTCTTGAACCGGATCACGCGGTTGGGGTCCTCGCGCAGTGGCTCGTTGCGGTCGCGGTAATAGCCGTTGTAACGCGGCTTCAGGCCACGCGCCATCTGCTCGGCGCGCATCGCGTCCAGTTCCTCGCGGCTCTCGTAGGCGTAGTAGGCCTTGCCGGCGGCCAGCAGGTCTTCCACCACCTGGCGATAGCGGTCAAAGCGCTGGCTCTGGTAGTACGGGCCTTCGTCGTGGTCCAGCCCGAGCCAGGCCATGCCCTCGTTGATCGCCTGCACCGCCGCCGCGGTCGAGCGCTCGCGGTCGGTGTCCTCGATGCGCAGGACGAAGGTGCCGCCCTGGCGCCGGGCTTCCAGCCAGGCATACAGGGCGGTGCGGGCGCCACCGATATGCAGGTAACCGGTGGGACTGGGGGCAAAGCGGGTACGAACGGTCATGGCATCGGGTATCGACTATCGAAAAGGGAAAAACCTGGGCTCAGCGCCGGCAGATCAAGGGTTTGCCGGCAGGCAGCGGGCCTTGCTGCGGACGGGTGCCGCCAGCGCGTGCATGGGCCGGCATTGTCCCCGCGGTGCTGGCAGGGCCGGCTTCAACCCGGCAGCTTGAGGAGCTGGCGTAAGCGCCGGAGGTGGCGGACAGTGCCGCTGGCGACTGGCCGAGAACGCACCTGGGGCACGGTAGCCAACACCAGCCGAACGGCAGCTACTTGATCAGGCGAAGATGATTGCCACGCGCCGGCGGCTTGGACGGGTCCGCCGGTGATTGTCGATCAGCGCCGGCGTCTTCGTTGCCTTCGTTGCCATCGGCGTCATCGCTGCCGCCACTGGCGTCGGAAGAACCGGCATCATCGGCGTCCATCGGTGGCTCCGGAGGCAAGACCATGCCCTGCCCGTTCTCCATGGCGTAGATCGCCCGGACGCCGTCGACCGGTACCAGCACCAGCACAGGCACGCCGTTGAATCGGGCCTGGAAGCTGATCACGTCATCGGCCAGTTCCAGGTTGGCCACGGCGCGGGCGGCGACATTCAACACCACGCTTGCGTCCTTCACCGATTGCGGCGGCACGCGCAGGCCCTCGGCATCGGCATCGACCAGCAGGTGCGGCGTCAGGCCGTTGTCGCTGATCCACTGGTACAGGGCCCGGATCAGATACGGCCGGCTCGAGCTCATTGCCGGCGCCACAGCGGACGGTGTCCTGGCCATCAGGCGTTGGACAATTCGCGCATCTGGCGCTCTTCCGGGGTCAGGCTGCGCACAAAGCCGGGATTGCGGAAGATGCGCTCGCCATAGTCATAGATCCCCTGCGCTTCACGCGGCAGTTGCACCTCAAGCCAGGGCAGACGCCAGACCAGCGGCGCCAACAGGCAGTCGGCGATGCTCATCTCCGGATTCAGGAAGAATTTGGCGGCCTTGAACACCGGTGCGCTGGTGGTCATGGCATCACGCAGGTGACGGCGGGCCTTGTCCGCCTGGGCCTTGTTGCCGGTGGTGATCTCCTCGACCAGCGGCAGCCATTCCCATTCGGCCCGGCGTTCGGCCATGCGCAGCCGGGCCCGGGAGATCGGGTCGACCGGCATCAGCGGCGGATGCGGATAACGCTCGTCGATGTAGTCGCAGATGATGTCGACCTCGTGCAGCACCAGATCGCGGTCGACCAGGGTCGGCACCGACTGGTAGGGATTGAGGTCGATCAGGTCTTCCGGTGGCCGGCCCGGATCGACAAGGATCAGGTCATAGGTGACGCCCTTGGCAGCCAGCACCAGTCGTACCTGGTGTGAATGCAGATCGGTCTTTCCGGAATACAGGGTCAGCATATTGCGCAAACGTGCACTGCTCATCTAGGGAATCTCCAGCCTTCTATCAAGCACGGACACCACCCGTCATTGCACCGGGCCGCATTCGGACGATCGCAATGGTGTGATGACCGGTCTGGTGGACAGGCCGTACTGGCGGACACCAACCGGTCAATGGACGTCTTTCCAGTACTCCCGCTTGAGCAACCAGGCCAGGGTGGTGAAGATGGCCAGGAACAGCAGAACCCACACGCCCAGCGCTTGGCGCTTGAGGGCGGCCGGCTCGCCGATGTACTCCAGGAATGACACCAGATCACGCAGGCTGGCATCGTACTGGCCGGGCGTGACCAGTCCGGCCTGGATCAGCTCCAGGTGCTCGACCGGCGGATCGCCACCATCGACGGGCTCGCCATAGTGCGGTTCCTGGATGCCCTGCAACTCCCACAGCACGTGCGGCATGCTGGAGTTGGCAAAGACGGTGTTGTTCCAGCCGGTGGCGGCGGTCGGGTCGCGGTAGAACGAGCGCATGTAGGTGAACAACCAGTCCGGGCCGCGCGAGCGGGCGACCAGGCTCAGGTCGGGCGGCGCGGTGCCGAAGAAGGCGATGCCGTCCTCCCGGCTCAAGCCCGAAACGATGGTGTCGCCGAACTTGGCATCGACCTGGAAGACCAGGTTGTCCATGACCTGTTCCTCGCTCAGGCCAAGATCCTCGGCCAGGCGCGAGTAGCGCACGTATTGGGCCGAGTGGCAGCCGGCGCAGTAGTTCATGTACATGGCCGCGCCGCGCTGCAGCATGCCCTTGTTGCCGATCTGGGTATTGGCCGGCAGCAAGTTGTCGGCGCCGCCGGCGGCATGGCTGGCGGCCGCGACCACCAGCCCGGCCAGGAACAGGGCGATACGGGACGTGCGGGAGAGTTTCTTAGTCATGCGTGGTCACCCGTTCCGGCACCGCCTTGGTGCGCTCGAAACCAAAATGCGTGTACACCCAGAGGAAGACGAAGTAGCCGAAATAGACCACGGTCAGCAGCCGGCCGATCACGGTTTCGGCCGCGTCCGTGCCGGGACCACCGCCGATCTTGCCGAGCCAGACGAAGCTGAGCGCAAACAGCCCCAGGGCGATCTTGAACGCGGTGCCACGGTAGCGCCAGGACCTGACCTTGCCACGGTCCAGCCAGGGCAGCAGGAACAGCACGGCAATGGCGGCGAACATCACGATCACACCCAGGAGCTTGTCCGGCACCAGGCGCAACATGGCGTAGTAGGGCGTGAAGTACCACACCGGCACGATGTGCTCGGGGGTGACCAGCGGGTCGTAGGGGACGAAGTTGTCCTTCTCCAGGAACAGGCCGCCGAAGGTCGGCTCGAAGAAGATGATGAAGGCGGCGATGATCAGGAAGAAGCCGACGCCGACGATGTCCTTGACCGTGTAGTAGGGATGGAACGGAATGCCGTCGCTGGGCGCTTCGCTCGACCAGCGGTTGCCCTTCGGCCCCTGCTTGATCTCGACCCCATCGGGGTTGTTGGATCCCACCGTGTGCAGCGCGCCCAGGTGCAGTACCACCAGCAGCAGCAGTACCAGCGGCAAGGCGATCACATGCAGGGCGAAGAACCGGTTCAAGGTGGCATCGGAGATCAGGTAATCGCCGCGGATGAATTCGACCAGACCCTCGCCAATCCAGGGAATGGCCCCGAACAGCGAGATGATCACCTGCGCACCCCAGCCGGACATCTGGCCCCAGGGCAGGACATAGCCCATGAACGCCTCGGCCATCAGCACCAGGTAGATGAACATGCCGATCACCCACAGCAACTCGCGCGGCTTGCGGTAGGAGCCGTACATCAGGCCGCGGAACATGTGCAGGTAAACCACGACGAAGAACAACGAGGCGCCGGTGGAGTGCATGTAGCGGATCAGCCAGCCCCAGTCGACATCACGCATCATGTATTCGATGCTGTGGAAAGCCTCGGCGGCACTGGGCTTGTAGTTCATCGTCAGCCAGATGCCGGTGACGATCTGGTTGACCAGCACCAGCATCGCCAGCGAACCGAAGTAGTACCAGAAATTGAAGTTTCTGGGCGCGTAATACTCGCTGGTATGTGCCTTGGTGAAGGCCAGGATCGGCAGCCGCTCCTCGATCCAGCCGAGCAGCCCCTTGGGTGAAGCAGCCTTGTCGGGACCAGCCATCATGCGACTCCTTCAGGGTCGACACCGATCTCGATCAGGGTGTCGGTCAGGAACCGGTGCGGCGGCACAACCAGGTTGGTCGGCGCCGGCATGCCGGTGTAGACACGGCCGGCCAGGTCGAACTTCGACTTGTGGCACGGACAGAAGAAGCCGCCCTTCCAGTTGGCATCGAACGGCTGCGGCGTCAGCTCCGGGAAGAAGCTGGGCGAGCAGCCCAGATGCGTGCAGATGCCGACATAGATCGCGATCGCCGGGCGCTGGGCGCGGAACGGGTTGGTGGCATAGCCAGGCTGCTGGTCGGCATTGCTGGAGTCCGGATCGCGCAACTGCTCGTCCAGCGTCGGCAATGCCTGCAGCATCTGTTCGTTGCGGCGGAACACCCAAACCGGCAAGCCGCGCCAGCTTTCGATCAAAAGCTGGCCCGGCTCGAGCTTGCTGATGTCGATCTGGATTGGCGCACCGGCCGCCTGGGCGCGGGCGCTGGGCTGCCAGGATTTGATGAAGGGCACAGCCAGAAAGGCCGCTCCGATACCACCGACAACAGCGGTGGTCGCTGTCAGGAACCGGCGCCGGCCCTGATTGACGTTTTGCTCCGTCATTGCTACTCCGTCACAACATGGCCCGAAGGGCGAGGAGAAAAGGGAACCCCGAGGATCGCGTTAGTGTAGCCAAACCAGCCCGGTTCCGACTAGCCCGGCGACACAATAACCGCCTTGAGCCGCCTAGCCGGGGCGCAGCAAGCCGATATCGGGCATGTTTGGACCCGCCATCGCCAGCCCGATCGGCCAGATCGGACCCGGCCAGCCCGCGCGCAAGCCGGCCCGCAAGCCACAGATCTGCCGGCGGCCGGGCAGCCGGCGTGGGCTTCGTGAGATATTGACGCCCTTGCAAGCCGATGCCCGAAACCGGGCCAGTCGGCTGCAGGCCAGCCGCCGCGAACCGGACGGCAACGGCCGGCCGCCCTTACCCTGCATGCCAAGCTGTTGATATCACGGAAGCCTGAACTGGTGAAACCTGCCCTGCGTCTTGCCCTGTTCCTGTTCCAGTTCGTCCTGCTCGGGCTGGCGGCGGCCTTCGTCCTGACCTATTTCCTGCCCGAACGGCGCCCGGCCGCCGAGCCGGTCCCGGCCACCCGGGTGACACCGGCACCGGCTTCCTACGCCCAGGCGGTGCAGGCGGCGGCACCGGCCGTGGTCAACATCTATGCCAACAGCATCGTCACCGAGCGGCCGCTGGTGGTGCCGGAGAACATGCGCCACCTGTTCCCCGGTGCCTTCGGCCTGGGCCAGCCGCGCCAGCGCCTGAACCAGAGCCTGGGCTCGGGCGTGATCATCAGCCCGGAAGGCCTGGTGCTGACCACCTTCCATGTCGTTGCCAACGCCAGCGATATCCAGATCGCGCTGGCCGATGGCCGCGTCACCCAGGCGACCCTGATCGGCAAGGACCGGGAAACCGATCTGGCCGTGCTGCAGATCGAGGGCAGCCAGTTGCCCGCCGCCCGCTTTGCCCCGGAAGGCCGGCTCCAGGTCGGCGATGTCGTGCTCGCCATCGGTAATCCGTTCGGCATCGGCCAGCGGGTCACCATGGGCATCGTCAGTGCCACCGGCAACAACCAGCTCGATTTGCTCGGCTACGACGATTTCATCCAGACCGATGCCGCGATCAACGACGGCAATTCCGGCGGCGCCCTGGTCAATGCCGCCGGCGAGCTGGTCGGCATCAATACCGCAGTGTTCCGTTTCGGCGAAGGCATCGGTTTCGCGGTACCGGCGGCGATTGCCCGGCGCGTGCTCGAGCAGTTGCTCAGCCAGGGCTATGTCACCCGCGGCTGGCTGGGCCTGGAATACCGTGACGCCACCGGCGAGCAGCTCACTGGCCGGTCCGGCGAACAAAGCCATGCACCGGCCGGTGTCCAGGTCACCACCGTCTATCGCAATGGACCGGCGGACCGGGCCGGGTTGCGTCCGGGCGACCTGATCAGCCACGTCGACGGCCAGGCTCTGGCCGGCCAGAACGCCTTGCAGCAACTGGAATCAGCCCTGGCGCCAGGCCAGCAGGTGCAGATCCACGGCCACCGCGCCGGCGTGCCGTTCCAGGATACGGTCGAGGTCATCCAGCGTCCGCAGCGCGATTGAGCCGCGCCCGGACAAGGCTCCGGGGCAGAGGCCATAACGGCCGCCGGCCCGCTGCCGTGGGCTGACCATCATCCGCAATTCCTCCCCGCCCGGCCCGGTCCGGCTTGCTACCCTTGCCGGCCCCTGTCCGACCGCCCTTGCGGCTGAATGGAATCCCATGAAGACCAAGTTTCTGCCCTTGCTTGCCCTGATCATGGCCCTGGTCCTGACCACTCCGGCCTCCACGTTCGCCCGCGATGCACGCGCAGTCGCGGACCAGCCGATCAGGCAGGTGCTGGCACTGGGGCCGCTTCCGGTCGATACCGCCCTGCTGGCCGACAACAGCAAGCGGCCGGTACTGCAGCGCAGCCTGGTGCAGCAACTGGCCGGCCAGGGCCTGCCCGAGGCCGGCGGGAAGGTTCACCTGTTCGGCCAGGAACTGGCCTGGCAAACCCTGGACCCGGCGCGCGCCCCGGCCGGTCCAGGCCTGTGGCTGTGGACGCTGCAACTGGAAGCCGATCGCCATGTGCTCGGCAAACTCGCCCTGGAAGGCCTCGAACAGCCCGCGGCCTGGCGCGAAGAAGTGGCCCAGGCGGTCAGCGACGGTGCCCTGGATCTGGAACTGGCCAGCGGCAGCCATCGGCTGTGGCTGGTCCACCAGGGCCGCAAGGAACGCACACGGCCCGCCCTGACCTGGCGTGGCAAGCAGGCCCATGACCGCCTCGATAGCCACGTCCAGCCCTGGCGCAAGGTCTCGGCGCGCCAGTTGACCAACGCCGAAACCGTGCAGCGCATGGCGCTGTCGCCCGACGGCCGCCTGCTGGCGCTGGCCTTCCGGGGCCGCGACGATTACGCCGGCATCGACATCCAGCGCCTGGAAATCCGGCGCCTGCCCGAGGGCAACCTGGTCGAGCAGTGGCAGGACACCATCCCCGGGCCGCTGGCCTTCAGCCCCGATGGCCGCTGGCTGGCCAGCCAGCAGGGCAAGAACCTGTGGCTGCGGGATCTGGCCAGTGGTGACAGCCGTCTGCTGCTGGCCGAGTACGAGCATCTGGGCGCCTGGCGCTGGCATCCGGATTCCGGCTCGATCCTGTTCCATTGGCGCCAGCCCTGGGACAGCAAGGGTGCCCTGGTCCGGCGCCTGCGCGGCCTGGAAGACCGCTGGCGCAGCTTCCGTGACAACAGCCAGCTGTATCAGGTCGACATCGGTTCCGGCGTTGCCCGGCCACTGACCAACGACGCCGTCAGCGTCAACCTGCTCGACGTCCATCCCGACGGCGATCGGGTACTGCTGTCCCAGCGCGAGCTGGACTATGCCGAGCCGCCGCACAGCCAGTTCATGCTCTACGAACTGTCACTGGCCGATGGCAGCCGCCGCGACATCGCCCGCCTGCGCCAGCTCAACGGTGCCCGCTTCGCCGACGAGGGTTATTGGCTGCTGGCCGGACCGAACCTGGCCCAGGGCGACGGCAACATCCTGGGCGATGACGCCGCCGCCAACGACTATGACGGCCAGCTCTACCTGCTCGATGCCGACGGCCAGCGCGCCACCAGCCTGAGCCGCGACTTCGTGCCGGCCATCGGCGGCATCGAACGGCTGGACGGCGGCGACCTGCTGCTGCCGGTGACCGAGGGCGACCGCGCCCTGCTCTACCGCTTCCATGTTGCCGATCGCAGCTTCCAGCGCATCGATACCGGCGTCGACATCCTGGAAGGCTTCGTCGCCTCGCGTGGCGCCTCTGCCACCCTGGCCGTGCACGGCACCGATGCCGCCAGGCCGCAGCGCGTGCATCTGGTCGACCTGGCCGGCAACCGCAATCAGGTCCTGCTCGACAGCGCGCAGACCGACTATCGCCAGACCCGCTTGGGCGAGGTCCGCGACTGGCGCTTCGACAACCGTCACGGTGATGAGATCGACGGCCGCTACTACCTGCCGCCTGATTTTGATCCGGGCAAGCGCTATCCGTTGATCGTCTATTACTACGGCGGCACCACGCCGGTGAACCGGCAGTTCACCGGCCGCTACCCGTTCCATCTGTGGGCGGCCAACGGCTACGTCATCTACGTGCTGCAGCCGCGCGGCACCGTCGGCTACGGCCAGGAAGCCTCGGCCCTGCACGTCAATGCCTGGGGCCGACATGCCGCCGACGACATCATCGACGGCAGCCGCGCCTTCCTGGCCGCGCATTCCTTCGTCGATCCCGAACGCGTGGGCAACATCGGTGCCAGCTATGGCGGCTTCATGACCATGTATCTGGCCACCCTCAGCGACCAGTTCGCCGCCTCGATCTCGCACGCGGGCATCAGCAACCTCAGCGGCTACTGGGGCCAGGGCTGGTGGGGCTACGGCTACAGCGGCATCGCCAGCCGCGGCAGCTTCCCCTGGAACAACCGCGAGCTGTACGTCGACCACAGCCCGGTCTACAACGCCGACCGCATCACCACGCCGCTGCTGCTGCTCACCGGCGATGCCGACACCAACGTGCCGCCGGGCGAAAGCCACACCATGTACACCGCCCTGAAACTGCTCGGGCGCGAGGTCGAACTGGTCGAAGTGCCGGGCGAGGACCACCACATCCTGGATCGGGAAAAGCGCTACCGCTGGTGGGACACCATCCTGGCCTGGTACGACTTCCACCTGAAAGACCAGCCGCAGTGGTGGCACACGCTGTATCCGGAAACTGCCGCGGAAACGGCCGACGCTACACAGGACTGAGCGCAAGAATGATGCCGGTCCGGCTGGCGCATCTGCGTGTCGGCCGGACCCGGCCTGTTTGAGCGATCAAGCCTGGCCGACCAAGGCCGAGCCATTGACCACTGGTACCCGGGGCGGGAGTCGAACCCGCACGCCTTGCGGCTCCGGATTTTAAGTCCGGTATGTCTACCAGTTCCATCACCCGGGCATCGTCGGTGCCGCCACTGCAAGGCCGCGCTGGCGACCTGCTGCCAACGCTTTGGGCTGGATCTGCGTGCATCTGCTGGCAGCCCACGGCCATGGCGGCACCCGCCGTATTCTAGCCACCTGCAGCCCGGCCGGGCTGCATCCGTATCAGCCACGCATCAGCCACGCATCAGCCACTATCGGCCGGCAACGGTCAGCGGCAATGTTGCTGGTAGATGGCCAGCGCCTGCGGCATCAGATCGTTGAGCCGGTTGATGCGAGTGTCATGGCTGGGATGGGTGGACATGAATTCGGACGACTGGCTGCCGCCGGCAGCCGCGGCCATGCGTTGCCACAGTTTCGGCGCCTCGCGCGGATCGAAGCAGGCGCGGGCAGCGATCATCAGGCCGATATGGTCGGCCTCGCTCTCGTGATCGCGCGAAAACGGCAACAGCACGCCGTACTGGGCGCCGGCGCCAATCGCCGCCATCACCGTGCGCTGGGTCGCCGGGTCCATCTCGCCCACGGACATGCCGGCCGCCATGCTGCCCATCTGCACCAGGCGCTGGTGCGCCATGCGTTCGGCGCCATGGCGGGCAATGGCATGGGCGATCTCATGGCCCATGACCACGGCCAGGCCGTCCTGGTTGGCGGTGATCGGAAGGATGCCGGTGTACACCGCCACCTTGCCGCCCGGCAGGCAGAAAGCATTGGCCTGATTGTCTTCAACCAGATTGAACTGCCACTGGAAATGCTGCCAGGCCACATCCGGCAACTGCACCTGCGCCGCCTGCACCAGGCGTTGTCCGATGGCGCGCACCTGATCGGCGCGGCCGTCGTTTGCCAGACGCACCTGGGACAGGATTTGCTGGTAGGACTGCAAGCCCAGGGCCAGCTCCTGCTCCTGGCTCATATCAACCAGTTGGCTGCGTCCGGTCAGCGGCACCTCGGCGCGATTGCTGACCCAGTAGTAGCCCAGATAGAGCACAAACAGCAGGATCGGCCACCAGCGCAAACCACCGCGACCGCCTCCCATCCGCAAACGATTCATGGTCTTCTCCGCTGCCGTTGACCGCTGCAGGATACGCCAGCGGGCGGGGAAATTTCGATGCCGTCGATGGTCCCGCAATCACGCCGGCAACGCGGCCTGCGCTCGGTTCGTGTCCGGCAGTCAGCGTATGGTTGCCTGAACCATCACCGCTGGCGTTTTGCCCGGGCAGGGACGAGCGTACCGCCCGCTTTCAAAGACCGCGCGCGACCCGGAAGCCGATGCGCGGATTGGTGGTATCGGCGGCGACATTGAGCCGGTAGGCCGAACGCACCTGCTCGGGCCCGCTGGCCCAGGAAGCGCCGCGCACCACGCGCCGGCCGCAGCCGGGATTGACCCAGGCGCTGCCATCGCTGGGCGCGCGCAGATAGCTGCTGTGCCAGCAGTCCTCGACCCATTCGGAGACGTTGCCGGCCAGGTCGTGCAGGCCGAATTCATTGCGCGGGAAACTGCCCACCGGGGCGATGCCGAACCAGCCGTCACTGTCGCCTGGGAAGGCATTGGTCCAGGTCCGGTTCGATGGCGAGGCATCGCCCTGGCTGGAGACATTGGCCAGTGGCCGCGGTGGTGCCCCGTCACCCCAGGGATAGCGGCTGCTGCTGCCGGCGCGCAGCGCGTATTCGAATTCGGCCTCGGACGGCAGCCGGTAGGGCTGGCCGGTTTCCTGCGCCAGCCAGGCGGCGTAGGCGGCGGCATCGGCCCAGGCCAGGTGCACCACTGGATTGTCGTCGCCGGCCGGGTCGCCGGCCTCGTTGTGGCGCCAGTTGATGCCGCGAACCTCGCGCATGCTGCCCGAGCGTTCATCGTAGATGGTCGATCGGCGCTGGCGTTCGGCGTGGCTGCGGTGGTTGGTGGCCTCGACGAAGCGCCGGTACTGGGCGACGGTGATTTCGGTTTCGGCCAGGGCAAAGCCATGATCGAAACGGACCCGGAACTGCGGGCCTTCATTGCTGCGGCGGCCCGATTCCCGGTCGGGCGAGCCCATCAGGAAGCTGCCGACCGGAATTACCACCATGCGCGGACCGCTGTCACCGCTGGCCAGGGCATCACGGAAACGTTCGCCCTCGCCATAGCCGCCATACAGGCGCAGATTTCGGATGCGCTCGCGGACCAATCCGGCACCGACTGCCTCGGCACTGATCGCCAGCGCCTGTTCGAGCACGGCTTCGGCGGCGTCGGCAGCGCCGGCATCCAGATGCTGATGTGCCTGGCTGAGCCGGGCGGCCGCCGCCTCGCCGCGCTGTCCGGCCAGCACCGAGGTGGCCTCGGTCAGCACCTGGAGTTGGTCGGGCGCGACTGCCCGGGCCCGCGCCACCAAGGCATTGGCCTGCTCGAAATCGCCATCCTGGCCTTGCCCGAGCGCCATCTCGATCAATCGACGCTGCAGCCGCAAACGCAGCTCCAGCGCAGTCTGGTTGTCGGCTTCCTCGGCCCGCACCTGCTCCAGGTACTGCAGGGCATTGCGCGGACCCTGGTCCAGGCGATTGCGCTCCAGAGCCCGTCGGGCGCGCTGCAGGGCCAGCCGCAATGGCTCCGCCTGCGTCAATCGTTCTTCGATGCGGATCGTGGCTGGCATGTCCGCGCGCAGCGCCTGCAGCACGGGGAAGTCCTGGGCGGCTGCCGGGTAGTCGCCGGCTGCCAGCGCCGCCTCGATGCGCTGGCCGATGCTATCCAGGACCCGCTCGCGACCGGTCTTGGCGCGCGAGTTCTCGGGCGCGGCGGCGAGAACGGAGGTGTACAGGTCGATGGCGCTGGCACCGGCCGGCTCATGCAGGTTGCCCGCCGCCAGCGCGGCATCGGCGCGCTGCAGCAGCACCAGCACGGCCGTGCGGTCAGTCTCGTCGAAGGGCACGGGCGTCGGCGCCCAGGCGACGTCGGCAGCGGCTGCCGCAGCGGCTTCGGCGGCTTCGGCCGCCTCGGCCGCTTCGCTGCCATCGTCAATGACGCTGGCGGCGGCATCGGCCTGATCGCCGGCCGCTGTCGTCGGCTTGCCGTCGGCCGCGGAGGCCAGGCCATCACCGTCGTCACCATCCAGCCCGGCTTCGATCAACACCGTACCCGGCGTCGCCAGGGGCGTCACCGGCGCTTCGTGCCCGCTCTGCCACCAGGCGTGCAGGAGCGCGGCACCGGCCAGTCCGATCAGCACCGAAATCACTCGGCGTATCATGCGCAGCTCACAGCTTTCCAGGATCGCATCGTTCGCATGGTACCCAATCAACCGCCGCACGCGGCAGCCGCACCTGTCGGGGACGCTCTCTGGCTCAACCAGCCGCAGGCGCAATCGCACTGGTTGGACAGCGCCGGCCCGGTTCTGGCGCTGGACACCGAATTCGTGCGCGAGCGTACTTTCTGGCCAAAGCTGGCCCTGGTCCAGCTATCGGCGGGCGATACCGCCGTGCTGATCGATCCGTTGCAATGCCCGGATGCGACGGTGCTGGGCGCGGCCCTGTCCGATCCTGCCCGCACCATCCTCATGCACAGCGCCAGCGAGGACCTGACCGCGCTGCGGCCGCTGCAGCCGGCGCCGATGCTCGGCCTGTACGACACCCAGATCGCCGCCGCCTTTGCCGGTCTCGGTCCTGGCATCGGCTACCAGGGCCTGGTGCACGAGTTGACCGGCACCCTGCTGGACAAGCAGGAAACCCGTTCGAACTGGTTGGCACGGCCGCTGTCGGCGCGCCAGATCGACTACGCCCTGGACGATGTCCGCTATCTGGACGCCCTGCACGCTGCCCTGGACGCCCGTCTGAGCGAGCGCGGCTACCGCGACTGGCACCGTGAAGATTGCCGGCGCCTGGCGCAGGCCGGCTGGCAGGCCGAACCCGATCTCCAGCCGCAGCGCAGTTTCCGCAATGCCTGGCGCTGGCCGTTGGCGGCACAGGCGCAGCTTCGGCGGATGCTGCTGTGGCGCGAACAAGCCGCGCGCGAGCGCGACCTGCCCCGGCGCTGGGTGATCGACGACGAGACCCTGGCCACGGCCGCCATGGATCCGGCCCATAGCGGCGCCCGCCTGGTGGCACGTCTGGATGCCGGTGCTCCCGGCCGCCGGCGCGCCCTGCAGCCGCTGCTGAATCTGCTGGCCAAGCCACTGACCGACGCCGAGATCCAGGCCACCGAAGCGATCACCGACCCCCGCGATCCGGCCGTGCGCGCCGTCGGCAAACGCCTGCGTGCGCAGGTCCAGGCCCAGGCCGAACGCCTGGACCTGCCGCCCGGCCTACTCTGTCCGCGCCGGGCGATCGAGGCTTTGGCCGAAACCGGCCAGTGGCCCGAGGAACTGGAAGGCTGGCGCCGGACGGTGCTTGAGGAGTCGCTGATCTCGAAGCTGTAAATCCGGCCGAGACGCTGCTGGCGCCCGACAGAATCGGCCAGTTTGGCCCGGTTTGGGTCATGGACGGGCCTGTGGGGCTGGCTTGTGGGCGTCGCTCAGGCGGGCTGTTGCCAGTCACCGGCCGGACAGGCCATCGCATCGCCTTTGCCTTGACAGGCCTCGACGTGGCAAACTTGATCCCTTAACCCTCCCTCACTGGAATGAAACCACCGGATGTCGAAAGACGACCAGATAGAAATGGAAGGCACGGTTCTTGAAACCCTGCCCAACACCGTTTTCCGCGTCAAGCTTGAAAACGGCCACGTCATCACCGCCCACATCTCCGGACGGATGCGCAAGCATTACATCCGCATCCTCACTGGCGACCGGGTCAAAGTCGAGATGACGCCCTACGACCTTAGCAAGGGTCGTATCACCTATCGCATGAAGTAAGCGCACGCGGCCTGCCGGCCTTCCGGCCGGAACACGCCGCCGCAACCGTGCTGTCCGCTCCGGCAGATCATTCTGGTCCGGCGTTTCGTCATGCCCGGATTCCGGGCTGTGGCAGACGGGCTGAAACAGACCATTGAGGAATCAGCGTGGGCTGATCGCCTCAGGGCCGGGTTCTGTCGCGCATGGTTGCCATGCCGGCGTGCAGCTGGCGCGGGCACTCATGCCATTTCAGCGGTTCGCAGTCATTAGTTCATATGCGTGACCGCGGCCTCCTCCTGCCGAACATTCTGTCGCGGAGCCGAAGCCAATCGATGGCCAGCGGCGGGACCTTCCGGCCCCGCCGCATCCATGCGGTCGGTCAAGCTGGCTCGAGTTCGGTCGCCGCCGTGCGGTACTCCTGGATCTGGTCGAAATTCATGTAGCGGTAGATCTCCGCGCCGTGCCCGTCGATCACGCCGACATCGACCAGATACTCCTCACGGGTCGGGATCCGGCCCAGGCGTGAGCAGATCGCGGCCAGCTCGGCCGAGCCCAGGTAGACGTTGGCACCGCGGCCCAGGCGGTTGGGGAAGTTGCGGGTCGAGGTGGACATGACCGTGGCGCCCTCGCGGACCTGGGCCTGGTTGCCCATGCACAGCGAGCAGCCTGGCATCTCCAACCGCGCACCCGCGGCGCCGAAGGTGCCGTAGTGGCCTTCCTTGGTCAGCTCGGCGGCGTCCATCTTGGTCGGCGGCGCGACCCACAGGCGCGTGGGGATGTCGCGCTTGCCTTCCAGCAGCTTGGCGGCGGCGCGGAAGTGGCCGATGTTGGTCATGCACGAGCCGATGAAGACTTCGTCGATCTTGTCGCCGGCCACGTCGGACAGGGTCTTGGCATCGTCCGGGTCGTTGGGGCAGCACACGATCGGCTCGACGATCTCGGCCAGGTCGATCTCGATCACCGCGGCGTACTCGGCGTCGGCGTCGGGCTCCAGGAGCTGCGGGTCGGCCAGCCACTGTTCCATCTTGTCGATCCGGCGCTGGATGGTGCGGGCGTCGGCGTAGCCCTGGGCGATCATCCACTTCAGCAGCGTGATGTTGCTGGTGAGGTATTCGATGATCGGCGCCTTGTCCAGGCGCACGGTGCAGGCGGCGGCGGAGCGCTCGGCCGAGGCGTCGGCCAGTTCGAAGGCCTGCTCGATCTTCAGGTCAGGCAGGCCCTCGATCTCGAGGATGCGGCCGGAGAAGATGTTCTTCTTGCCCTGTTTGGCGACCGTCAGCAGCCCCGCCTTGATCGCGTAGAGCGGAATCGCGTGCACCAGGTCGCGCAGGGTCACGCCCGGCTGCAGCTTGCCCTTGAAGCGCACCAGCACCGATTCGGGCATGTCCAGCGGCATCACGCCGGTGGCGGCGGCGAAGGCTACCAGGCCGGAGCCGGCCGGGAACGAAATGCCGATCGGGAAGCGGGTGTGGCTGTCGCCGCCGGTGCCGACGGTGTCGGGCAGCAGCATGCGGTTGAGCCAGGAGTGGATGATGCCGTCGCCCACGCGCAAGGACACGCCGCCGCGGGTGGAGATGAACTCCGGCAGGGTGTGGTGGGTCTTCACGTCCACCGGCTTGGGGTAGGCGGCGGTGTGGCAGAACGACTGCATCACCAGGTCCGAGCTGAAGCCCAGGCAGGCCAGGTCCTTGAGCTCGTCGCGGGTCATCGGGCCGGTGGTGTCCTGCGAGCCCACGGTGGTCATCTTCGGCTCGCAGTAGGTACCCGGGCGCACGCCCTGCCCCTCCGGAAGGCCACAGGCGCGGCCGACCATCTTCTGCGCAAGCGTAAAGCCCTTGCCGGTGTCGGCCGGTACCGCCGACTGGCGGAACAGATCCGTGGCGGTGAGGCCCAGCGACTCGCGGGCACGCGCGGTCAGGCCGCGGCCGATGATCAGCGGGATGCGCCCGCCGGCGCGGACCTCGTCGAACAGCACGTCGGACTTGAGCTCGAACTCGGCGATCACCTCGCCGTCCTTGATCGCCTTGCCCTCGTACGGACGCAGCTCGACCACGTCGCCGTGCTCCATCTGCGATACGTCCAGCTCGATCGGCAGCGCGCCGGCGTCTTCCATGGTGTTGTAGAAGATCGGCGCGATCTTGCCGCCCAGGCAGACGCCGCCGGCACGCTTGTTGGGCACATACGGAATGTCGTCGCCGGTCCACCACAGCACGGAGTTGGTGGCCGACTTGCGGCTGGAGCCGGTGCCGACCACGTCGCCGACGTAGGCAACCAGATGGCCCTTGGCCTTGAGGTCGGCGATGGCCTGGATCGGACCGCGCTTGCCGTCCTCTTCCGGCACGAACGGCGCGTCGGGACGCTGGTTCTTCAGCATCGCCAGCGCGTGCATCGGGATGTCGGGACGGGTGGTGGCGTCAGGTGCCGGCGACAGGTCGTCGGTGTTGGTCTCGCCGGGCACCTTGAACACGGTGATGGTCATCGACTCGGGCACTTCCGGCCGGTCGGTGAACCATTCGGCGTCGGCCCAGCTCTGCATCACGGCACGGGCGTTGGCATTGCCGGCCTTGGCCTTCTCTTCCACGTCGTGGAAGGCGTCGAACACCAGCAGGGTCTTCTTCAGGCCGTCGGCGGCGATGGCGCCCAGGGCGTCATTGTCCAGCAGGTCGATCAGCGGCGAGACGTTGTAGCCGCCGAGCATGGTGCCCAGCAGTTCGGTGGCGCGCTCGCGGCTGATCAGCGCGTTGTTCTCGGTGCCGAAGGCCAGCGCGGCCAGGTACGAGGCCTTGACCTTGGCCGCCTCGTCGACGCCGGCCGGCACCCGGTGGGTGAGCAGGTCGAGCAGGAACTGTTCCTCGCCGGCCGGCGGAGCCTTCAACAGCTCGATGACGTCGGCGGTCTGCTGCGGATCCAGCGGCAGCGGCGGGATGCCGAGCGCTTCACGTTCGGCGGCATGTTGACGGTAGGTTTCCAGCATGAGGCCTCCGGAGTATGGGGAAGGAAAGAAGGCAAGGAAGCGGACCGCGGGATCAGCCGGCGGCCTTGGGCACGATGATCTTCAGGCCCTTGAAGTAATCACGAAAGAAGCCGGCATCGCGGGTGATCAGCGCGCTGCACTGGAGCATTGCGTGGGCTCCGACGATGAAGTCGGGCACGGTGCGCGGGGTGACTGGCGCGGTCGGGCCACCTGTCCGGCGCCGCTGGTTGAAGCGGCGTTGCATCTCGCCGGCGCGGATCGCCGAGCGGCGCTCGACCGACAGGTAGTGCATGCCCATGTCCTCGACCACGTCCATGATGTCGGCGCCGTGGCCCAGGCCGGCGGTGATCTCGCTCACCACCACGTCGCACAGCACCACCGGACCCTGGGCAAGCGCATCGCGCACGCACTGTTCGGCGGCGTCGGCCATGGCCGGGTCGTCGCCCAGCAGGTCGATCAAGACGGAGGAATCGATCGCGATCATGCGCTCAGGGATCCACCGGATCGCCCGGCGCGCGGCCGCGCAACTCGCGCATCACATCGTCGGTGCTCACACCCTGCGGCAGCTTGAAACGCCCGCGCGCGCGCGAAACGGCGTCGTCGACGTTCTTGCGCAGGATGATCCGCCCGCCTTCGAGCTCGACCTTCAAGGTGGTGCCCTTGGTCAGGCCCAGTGCGTCACGCACCGCCTTGGGCAGGGTGATCTGGCCGCGTTCGGCAACAGTGGCTTCCATTGGCGCTCTCCACGGGCACGTTGGGTATGCGGGCATTATACATACTTGTTCGTGCATACTGATGCCCGCATACCCGTTTGCCGGCCCGCAGCCAGCGCAGCCGTCACCGATGCTGAACGGGAACGCCGTACACTGTTGAGTGCAACGCCACGAACCACCGCCCCGCGCCACGTATTCGCCACAGGAGGTCCCCCATGGCCGATTCATTCGCCACCCACGCCACGTTCCAGGTCAACGGCAAGACCTATACCTACGCCAGCCTGCCCAGGCTCGGCGAGCGCTTTGATATCGCCCGGCTGCCCTTTTCCCTGAAGATCCTGCTGGAGAACCTGCTCCGGCACGAAGACGGCGTCAGTGTGCTGCCGGGTCACATCCAGGCGCTTGCAAGCTGGGATCCGAAGGCCGAGCCGGACACGGAAATCGCCTTCATGCCCGCCCGCGTGGTGCTGCAGGACTTCACCGGCGTGCCCTGCGTGGTCGACCTGGCGGCGATGCGCGACGCGGTGGTCAAACTGGGTGGCCGGCCCGAGCAGATCAACCCGCAGATCCCGTCGGAACTGGTCATCGACCACTCGGTGCAGGTCGACGCGTTCGGTCGCACCGAGGCGCTGGACATCAACGGCCGCATCGAATTCGAGCGCAACAAGGAACGCTACGGCTTCCTGCGCTGGGGCCAGAACGCGTTCCAGGATTTCAAGGTGGTACCGCCCAATACCGGCATCGTGCACCAGGTGAACCTGGAGCACCTGGCACGCGTCGTGTTCGAACGTCAGATCGACGGCAAGCTGTGGGCGCTGCCTGATACCGTGTTCGGCACCGACTCGCACACCACCATGATCAACGGCATCGGCGTGCTTGGCTGGGGCGTGGGCGGTATCGAGGCCGAAGCGGCGATGCTCGGCCAGCCCTCGTCGATGCTGATCCCGCAGGTGGTCGGCTTCAAGCTCACCGGCCAGATGCCCGAGGGCGCCACCGCCACCGACCTGGTGCTGACCGTCACCCAGATGCTGCGCAGCCATGGCGTGGTCGGCAAGTTCGTCGAGTTCTTCGGCGAAGGCCTGCAGCACCTGCCGTTGGCCGACCGCGCCACCATCGGCAACATGTCGCCCGAGTACGGCGCCACCTGTGGCATCTTCCCGATCGACGTCGAAGCGATCCGCTACCTGCGCCTGTCCGGCCGTAGCGAAGAACACATCGCCCTGGTCGAGGCCTATGCCAAGGCGCAGGGCATGTGGCACGAACCCGGCGCGCCGGAAGCGCAGTACTCCTCGGTGCTGACCCTGGACATGGCCACGGTGAAGCCGTCCATGGCCGGCCCGCGTCGTCCGCAGGACCGGGTGCTGCTGGAAGACGTGAAGCAGAATTTCCACGACAACGTCGGGCCGCTGGTCTCGCGCCGTGAGGCCGAACGCGACCGCCAGATCAACCGCTTCGAGAAGGACGGCGGCGACCAGCCGCAGGCCGATCACCTGGCGGCCAAGCCGGTGTCCACCATCTGTGTCGACGACTGCAAGCACCAGATCCAGGACGGCTCGGTGGTGATTGCGGCCATCACCTCCTGCACCAACACCTCCAACCCGGCGGTGATGATCGGCGCCGGCCTGGTGGCGCGCAACGCGGCCGCCAAGGGGCTCAAGCCGGCGCCGTGGGTGAAGACCTCGCTGGCGCCCGGTTCGCTGGTGGTCACCGACTACCTGAAAAAAGCCGGGCTGATGGACGAGCTGGAGAAGATGGGCTTCTACCTGGTCGGCTATGGCTGCACCACCTGCATCGGCAACTCCGGCCCGCTGCTGGAGGCGGTGTCCAGGGGCATCGCCGAGAACGATCTGGCGGTGGCCTCGGTGCTGTCGGGCAACCGCAACTTCGAAGGCCGCATCCACCCCGAGGTGAAGATGAACTACCTGGCCTCGCCGCCGCTGGTGGTCGCCTACTCGATCGCCGGCACGGTGGACATCGACCTGACCAGCGAGCCGCTGGGCACCGATCGCGACGGCAACGATGTCTACCTGCGCGACATCTGGCCGAGCAACAAGGAGATCGGTGACACCATCGCTGCCACCGTGGGCCCCGAACTGTTCAAGCAAAATTACGCTGACGTGTTCAAGGGCGACAGCCGCTGGAACGCCATGGACGCACCCGACAGCGAGCTGTACGCGTGGAGCGAGGAATCCACCTATATCAAGAACCCGCCCTACTTCGAAGGCATGACCATGCAGGTCGGCGGCATCGAGGATGTCCGCGGCGCGCGCGTGCTGGGCCTGTTCGGTGACTCCATCACCACCGATCACATCTCGCCGGCAGGCGCGATCCAGGCCGACTCGCCGGCCGGGCGCTTCCTGCAGTCGCGCGGCGTCCTGCCGGCGGACTTCAACAGCTACGGCTCGCGCCGCGGCAACGACGACGTGATGGTGCGCGGCACGTTCGCCAACATCCGCATCAAGAACCTGTTCTTCGACGGTGAGGAAGGCGGCAACACGCTTTATTTCGGCGCCCAGGGCACCGATCAAAGCCAGCCGGAGAAGATGTCGATCTACGACGCGGCGATGAAGTACAAGGCCAACGGCGTGCCGCTGGTGATCTTCGCCGGCCACGAGTACGGCACCGGATCCTCGCGCGACTGGGCCGCCAAGGGCACCAACCTGATGGGCGTGAAGGCGGTGATCGCGGCCAGCTTCGAGCGCATCCACCGCTCCAACCTGGTCGGCATGGGCGTACTGCCGCTGCAGTTCAAGGATGGCGAGAACGCACAGACGCACGGCCTGGACGGCACCGAGACCTTCGACATCACCGGCCTGGACGACGGCCGTTCCAAGACCGCCACCGTGCGCGCCCACGGCAGGGACGGCAGCAGCCGCGAGTTCAGCGTCGATGTGCTGCTGCTGACGCCCAAGGAGATCGAGTACTTCCGCCACGGTGGCCTGTTGCATTACGTCCTGCGCCAGCTTGCACAACAGTGAGTACCCGATGACCGAAACCGACGTTGCCAACACCAGCCACAGCAGCGACAGCACCGGCCTGCCGGTGCTGCTCGATCCGGCCCAGGCCCGCGTGCTGGCCTGCCTGATCGAGAAGGAAGCAACCACGCCCGAGCAGTACCCGCTGACCGCCAACGCGGTCCAGGTGGCCTGCAACCAGAAGACCGCCCGCGATCCGGTCATGGCCCTGGAGCCGGGCCAGGTCGGCCATGCCTTGCGCACGCTGGAGAACGAAAAACTCGTGCGCGCCATCCATGGCGCGCGCGTGCAGCGCTATGACCACCGCACCGACGATGTCTATGCCATCAGCCCCGACCAGCGCTACCTGCTGGCCTTGCTGGTGCTGCGCGGCCCGCAGACGGCCGCTGAACTGCTCACCCGCAGCGAGCGCCTGCACCGCTATGGCAGTACCGAGGAGGTGCGGCAGGTTCTGGAGCGCCTGGAATCCCGCCAGCCCGCCCTGGTAAAGCGCCTGCCACGCGCCAGCGGCCAACGCGAGGATCGTTATCTGCACCTGCTGTGCGGCCCTGTCCATGCCCAGGCCGCCGCCGAACGGATCGCAGCGTCGTCCCAGCCGATGGCGGACGATGGCGGTGGTGGCGAACTGGCTGCACGCGTCGCGGTGCTGGAAGCCGAAGTAGCCGACCTGCGCCAGCGACTGGACGAGCTGGCAGCCAGGTCCGGATCCGGCGGTTGAGGCCGGATCGGTTGCCGCGTGCCAGCCATCAACGCCTCCCGGACGCTACCTGCCACCGACGCCCGGGCTCCAGCACCAAACCAGGCTTTCGCAACTCCGCAACCCGAGGTGATTCCGATGCCTGATCCCACGCCCGATGCACGCGCCTGTTCACCGCCGCAGCAAGGTCTGTGGGATGGATTGCTGCTCGATGTCCGACTGGCGACCTTCGCCGACGATGCCGGCTATGGCTTGATCGCCGACGGCGCACTGGCCTGGCACGAGGGCAAGATCGCCTGGGCCGGCCCGGCCAACACGTTACCGGCGCCGGCCGGACAACTGGCCCGCCAGATCATCCACGGCGAAGGTACGCTGGTGACGCCGGCGTTCACCGATTGCCATACCCATCTGGTTTTTGCCGGCGATCGCGCCGGCGAGTTCGAGCAGCGCCTGCAGGGCGCCAGCTACGAAGCCATCGCCCGCGCCGGCGGCGGCATCATGTCCACGGTGCGGGCAACGCGTCAGGCCAGCGAGGACGAGCTGCTGGCCGCCAGCCTGCCCCGTGCGCGTGCCCTGCTCGCCGAGGGCGTGACCTGCATCGAGATCAAATCCGGTTACGGCCTGGACCTGGCCAGCGAGCGGCGCATGCTGCGCGTGGCCCGGCGCATCGGCGCCGACCTGGGCATCCGCGTGCGCACCACCTTCCTGGGCCTGCATGCCTTGCCGCCGGAGTTCAGCAACCGCCGTGCCGACTACGTCAGCGTGGTCTGCGACGATTGGCTGCCGCGACTGGCCGATGAAGGCCTGGTCGATGCCGTCGATGCCTTCTGCGAGGGCATCGGCTTCAGCCCCGACGAGGTCAGGCGCTGCTTTGACCGGGCCGGGGAACTGGGTCTGCCGGTCAAACTCCATGCCGAGCAACTCAGCAACCTGGACGGCGCCGCCCTGACCGCCGGCTACCGCGGCCTGTCAGCCGACCATCTGGAATGGTTGAGCGCGGACGGCATCCAGACCATGGCCGCCAATGGCACCGTCGCCGTGCTCCTGCCCGGCGCCTTCTATGCCTTGCGTGATACCCGGCCGCCGCCGGTGGCCGGCCTGCGTCAGGCCGGCGTGCCGATGGCGGTAGCCACTGATCTCAATCCGGGCACCTCACCGCTGCCTTCGATCCGTCTGGCGATGAACATGGCTTGCACGCTGTTTCGTCTGACGCCCGAAGAAGTGCTGCGCGGCGCCACCGTGGCCGCAGCCCGGGCGCTGGGCCTGGAGGCAGAACGCGGCCGCCTGGTTGCTGGCCAACGGGCCGACTTTCTGCTCTGGAATCTGGACCAGCCGGCCGCCCTGGCCTACTGGATCGGCGCCTATCCAAGGCCGCGCGTGTTCGTCGCTGGCGCCGAGATCGATACGCAGTAAGGGCGTTCTCCCCGGGCCGGCCGACCTGCCGGCAGCAACGCGATCAACGCTGCAGGAAAGCGGGACCGAGGCCCCGCTCGTGGGCGTTTTTCCGCGCTGCAGGAATCACCGCCCTGCAATCATGGCCGGCATCCACATCAGGACACCGGCCGGACCGATCAGGCCGTCACTTTAGCCATGACTTGCGTTGGCCCTGACCTGCCCGGCCAAGCCTGCCTCAGGACCGTTTGCCGGCCCGTGCGGCTGTGCCGCCCGCGGCCTTCTTGGCTGCCGCTTTCTTGGTGTGTGGCCGGGAATTGCCGTAGCTGCCGGTATAGATTTTGCCACGACGTGTCCGCTTGTCACCTCTGCCCATAGTCCAGCTCCTTTATCGTCAAGGCTTGATGTTGGTAGTGCCGCAGCCGAGCGCCGGCATGGCGTCGGATGCAGCACGACAGCATATCACCGCCCGGCCAGCGCGACCGCAGCGAGCCGGCGAACGCGGTGCCAGCGACGTACCGTCCACACCCGGCCGGCGACCCCTGCGCAATGGGCTTGGGCAGCAGCCGCGGCGCGGCTATACTTCCGGCTTCGTTCCCCGCCCTGGATCGACGGAAGCATGAATCCAAAGTCGTTCATTTTTGCCGCCATCGCGGCCCTTGCAGCCGTGCCGGCGATGGCCGTCGACATTGATGCCGGTCGCCAACTGACCTACACCTGCACCGGCTGCCACGGCGTCACCGGCTACAAGAATGCCTATCCCAACTACAAAGTGCCGCTGGTCGCCGGGCAGAACAAGGAATACCTGGTGATCGCCCTGAACGCATACAAGAACGGCCTGCGCAAGCACCCGACCATGCGCGCCCAGGGTGAAGGCTTGACCGATTCCGAGATCGAGCAGATCGCCACCTACCTGGCCGATCTGCGCACGCAGGAGGCGCAATGAAACACCTGATGCTGGCGTTGCTGTTGCCCGCCGCCCTGTTCTCCGCAGCGCCCGTGGACGCCGGCAATGCCGAGCGCGGCCGCGAGAAGTCGGCCATTTGCCAGGCTTGCCACGGTGTTGATGGCAACGGCATCGGCATGGACATGTATCCGATCCTGGCCGGCCAGTTCCCCGATTACCTGGCGCACGCGATGCGCGCCTACAAGACCGGCGAGCGCGAAGACGTGGTGATGCGCGGCTTCGCGGCGCCGCTGAGCGAGCAGGACATCAAGGACCTGGCAGCGTGGTACGGCAGCCAGAAAGGTCCCCTGGCCGACCTCAGCCACTTCAAGTAATGCCCGGGCCCGGCCCGACCCGACAGGGTGCGGGCCATCGGTCCAGAGGCCGGGTGCTGGCCGGCCTCGCGGTCCTGTTCACCGCCTGGGCAAGCCTGTTGACGCCGGCAGCCCTGGCGGCATCAATCTCGACTTCGACATCGGCAAGCGGGCAACAGACGGCCAGCGTCGACGGCCAGCCCACGGCCATCCCACCAGATGCAGACGGCAGCCGGCAGCACCGCCTGGCAGCGACTGCGCCTGATCTGCCAACTGCCGACGATCCGTCCGCCATCCCGGTGCTCGAGCGCACCGTCATCGAAGCCGCCCGGCTGCGCGCTGTCGACGCCTTCGATCTGCCCGCCTCGCTGGACACCGTGTTCCTGGACGGCGAGCACAGCCGCACCGGCGCCGTGGTGTCCGAAGTCCTCACCGGCCTGCCCGGCCTGCTGGCCCGCGACCGGCAGAACCATGCCCAGGACACCCAGCTTTCGGTCCGTGGCTTCGGTGCCCGGGCTACTTTCGGCGTCCGCGGCCTGCGCATCCATGCCGATGGCATCCCGGCTTCGATGCCTGATGGCCAGGGACAGATCTCGCATTTCAGTACCTTTGGCGCCGAGCGCATCGAACTCATGCGCGGGCCGTTCTCGTCCCTGTATGGCAACTCCTCCGGCGGCGTTTTGCAGTTGTGGAGTGCCGACGGGCAGGCCGGCGACCCCTGGCGTTTCCAGGCCAGCGCCGCCAGCCACGGCACCCGCGTGCTCGCCAGCCAACTGCTGGGTGGCGACGACCGTGGCGGCTACAACCTTTCCTTGTCGCATTTCGACAGCGACGGTTACCGCGACCACAGCGCCGCCCGACGGCGCCAGGCAAACCTGAAGCTGCACCTGGACCTGGCACCGCACCGGCGGCTGGACCTGGTGGCCAACCTGCTGGACCTGCCTGACGCCCAGGATCCGCTTGGCCTGAATGCCGGCCAGGTGCGCGACAACCCACGCCAGGCAACGAGCGTGGCGCACCAGTACAACACGCGTAAATCGGTGCAGCAGGGACAGATCGGTGCCATCTACGGCCACGAATTACAGGCTGGTCACCGCCTGCGTGTCGCCGCCCACGGCGGTCAGCGCGAGGTCGAGCAGTATCTGGCCGTGCCTGTTTCCGCCCAGGCCAACCCGCTCAGTTCCGGCGGCGTCATCGATCTGGACAACGATTACTACGGCCTGGATTTGCGCTGGCTGTGGCAAGGGGAGCTGGCCGGGCGCCCGGCCGAGTTCACCCTGGGTGCCAACGCCGACCGGCAGCGGCAGCATCGCCAGGGCCTGGAGAATTTCATTGGCGACGAGCTCGGTGTGCGCGGCCGGCCGCGACGCAATGAGCGCAACCGGGTCGGCAACGAGGACGTGTTCAGCCAGCTCTGGTGGCAGCTCACGCCGCGCTGGTCGCTATTGGCCGGCGCCCGCCACAGCCGCGTGCGCTTCCAATCCACCGACCACTACATCACCGATGCCAATCCCGACGACAGCGGCCAGATGCACTATCGCCACACCGCGCCGGTGGCCGGCCTGGTGTTCGCTCCGGCCGAGTCGCTGCGGCTGTACCTGTCGGCGGGTCGCGGGTTTGAAACGCCGACCTTCAACGAGCTGTCCTACCGCCTGGACGGAGCTGCCGGCCTGGCCTTCGACCTGCGGCCGGCGATCAGCGATCACTTCGAGGCGGGTTTGAAATGGCGCAACCGCCAGGGCGCAAGCCTGGCCGCCGCCCTGTTCCGCGCCGATACCGACGATGAGCTGGCTGTGGCGCGCAACGTCGGTGGCCGCAGCAGCTTCCGCAATGTCGGGGCCGCGCGTCGCCAGGGCCTGGAACTGGCCTGGTCGCAACCATTGGCCGAAAACTGGCAATTCGATCTGGCCTGGACCTGGCTGGATGCCCGCTTCGTCGACAGCTACCTGATCTGCACCGGCGCCGGCTGCACCGTGCCAGCGACGCCGGTGCCGGCCGGCGCGCGCATTCCTGGTACCGCCAGGCAACAGGCCCATGCCCGCCTGCAATGGCAGGCCGGGCCGTGGACCGCGGCGGCCGAACTGGCGGCGCTGGGCAATGTCAGCGTCAATGACATCGGCAGCGAGCAGGCGGCCGGCCACGTTCTGGCCGATCTTGAACTGGCGCGCGACTGGCAGCTTCGGCAGGGGCGCCTGCGCGGTTTCCTGCGCCTGGACAACCTGTTCGACCAGGACCATATCGGCGCTGTCATCGTCAACGAGGGCAACGGCCGCTTCTACGAACCCGGGCCCGGACGCACCTGGGCGGCCGGCCTGCAGTGGCACTGGCAGCGCTGATCCGGGCGCCTGCCCGCTGACAGCGCCTGCCATCCCGCCACGGCGTTCACCGCCCCGCCGCGCAGCCCGACGACGACCATCGCCGGCTACAATGGCCGGCTCCGATTGCTGACAATGGCAACCTCCATGCAAGCCAATTCCATCAAGGCCGTGATCACCGGCGGCGCCTCCGGCCTGGGCCTGGCCGTGGCCCGTCATCTGGTCGCCGGCGGCGCTCGTGTCGCCCTGCTCGATGTCCAGAACGACAAGGGCCAGGCGGCCACGGCCGAGCTCGGGCCGGCGTCCTGTTTCTTCACTGCCGATGTCACCAGCGAGGACACGGTGGCCAGTGTCCTGGAGCAGGCCAGCCAGGCCATGGGCGGCCTCAACGTCGCGATCAACTGTGCCGGCATCATTGGCGCCGGCCGCGTGCTTGGCCGTGAGGCGGTGATGCCGCTGGAGCTGTTCTCGCGCACCATCAATGTCAACCTGGTCGGCAGTTTCAACCTCGCCAAGGCCGCCGCCGACCTGATGCAGCACAACGAGCCCGACGAGCATGGCCAGCGCGGCGTGATCATCAATACCGCGTCGGTCGCCGCCTACGAGGGCCAGGTTGGCCAGGCTGCCTACTCCGCCTCCAAGGGCGGCGTCGTCGCCATGACCCTGCCGATGGCGCGCGAGCTGGCGCGTTTCGGCATCCGCGTCATGACCATCGCCCCGGGCATCTTCTGGACGCCGATGGTCGATGGCATGCCCGAATCCGTGCAGCAGTCGCTGGCCGCTTCGATCCCCTTCCCCTCGCGCCTGGGCCAGCCCGAAGAATTCGCCGACCTGGCCGCCTTCATCCTGGCCACGCCCTATCTGAATGGCGAAACCATCCGCCTGGATGGCGCCGTGCGCCTGGCTACCCGGTAACGACAACGGCGATGACACGATGAGAGCGAACGAACTCAAGCGCGGCAATGTCGTCGAGCATGACGGCCGGGTCTGGCAGATACGCGAGATCGACAAGAGTGTGCCCACCGCGCGCGGCGGCAACACCACCTACCGGATCACCCTGTACAGCATTCCCGGCGCACAGAAGCTGGACCTGAGCCTGCGCGCCGACGACGAGTTGCGCGAAGTCGACCTCAGCCGGCGCCAGGCCAGCTACTCCTACCGCGACGAGGTCGGCTATGTCTTCATGGACGACGAGGACTACAGCCAGTACCTGCTCGGCGCCGAGCTGCTCGGCGATGCCGTGGACTACATCACCGACGGCCTCACCGGCTGCCATGTGCAGTTGATCGAGGGCGAGCCGGTGGGCCTGCAGCTTCCGGCCAGCGTCGAACTGGAAGTGGTCGAAACCGCCCCGGAACTGAAAGGCGGCACCGCCACCAAACGGCCGAAGCCGGCGCGCCTGTCGACCGGCCTGGAGATCATGGTTCCCGAATACATCGCCAGCGGCGAGCGGATCCTGGTCAACACCGTCAGCGGCGAGTTCGCCGGGCGCGCCTGAGGGCGGTAACACCTTGGCCTGCCGCGGCTCGGATTGAGCTGGGTTCCAGCGACAAGCGCGTTGCCGCCAGCAGCGGCAGCTCGAGCAGCGCAGCACACTCAAAGATTCCCGCCGCACCCGGACGCTGACCCGGGGCTGCCGGCAACGGCCCGTGCGCCAACACCGGCACCGGCGTGTACCGATGCAGCACTTCCTCCCCGCGCAGCCGCCGCATTGGCGCCACACGCCTTGGCGGCAGCGACAGTGCTTGCCCTGCGTGCCGGTCTGGCGTAGCTTTCAGCGGTTCGTGCCCGGCAGCAAAGCAGTCGCCGATGCCGGCAACGAACCTCAAAAGCACATCAGAATCAGACTTGATCCCGGGAGGATTGCCGCGCATGTGGAAAGACCTGTTCATCACCAAACCGATTGAACCCGCACCGCGTGTCGATGCCGGCGAACCGGTCGAGGGCGACCTGCAAGGCGAAGCCACCCTGCAACGAACCCTGACTGCCACGCAGCTGATGATGCTCGGCATCGGCGCGGTCATCGGCGCCGGCATCTTCGTGCTCACCGGCCAGGCGGCAGCGGAATACGCCGGCCCGGCGATCATGCTCAGCTTCATCCTGGCCGGAGTCGCCTGCGCTTTCGCCGGCCTGTGCTACGCCGAGTTCGCGGCCATGCTGCCGGTGTCCGGCAGCGCCTACTCGTATTCGTATGCGACCCTGGGCGAGTTCGTCGCCTGGTTCATCGGCTGGTGTCTGGTGCTGGAATACCTGTTCGCCGCCTCGACCGTCGCGGTCGGCTGGTCCGGCTACCTCAACAGCTTCCTGGGCACCCTGGGCCTGGCCCTGCCGGATGTACTGGCGCGGGCACCGATCAGCCGCGTGGGCGGCGAGTTCGTGCACACCGGTGCCCTCATCAACCTGCCGGCCGTGTTCATCGTCGCCGCCGTCACCGGCCTGTGCTACGTCGGCATTACCCAGTCGGCCTTCGTCAACTCGATCATCGTCGCGATCAAGGTCACCATCATCCTGCTGTTCGTGGCCCTGGGCTTCCACTACATGGATCCGCAGAACCTGGACGCCTGCCACGCCGCGCTGTCAGCCATGGGCAACTTCAACCTGGGCGCCGGCGGCAGCCTGCCCCAGGACATTGCCGGCGCCGCGGCCGCCATGGGCCTGAGCGAGCAGAGTTACCTGATCCAGGCCGAGCGCCTGCGCGAACTGGTCATGACCTGCGCCGCGCAGCCCGAAGGCGCCGCCCTGGGCGGACTGGTACCGCCGACCACCGAGAGCGACCACTACGGCCCCTACGGCGTGATCCGAGCCGCCTCGATCGTGTTCTTCGCCTACATCGGCTTCGATGCCGTTTCCACCGCCGCCGGCGAAGCCCGCAATCCGCAACGCGACATGCCGATCGGCATCCTCGGCTCACTGGTGCTGTGCACGATCATCTACATCCTGGTCTGCGCCGCCTTGGTCGGCCTGATGCCGTTCTCGCTGCTGGGCACCGACCGTCCGGTAGCCACCGCCCTGGAAGCCCATCCGCAACTGCTCTGGCTCAAGACCTTCGTCGAGATTGCCGCCATCGCCGGGTTGTCTTCGGTGATCCTGGTGATGCTCATGGCCCAGCCGCGCATCTTCTACACCATGTCCCGCGACGGCCTGCTGCCGAAGCTGTTTGGCAAGGTCCATCCCAAGTTCCACACGCCCTACATCGGCACCATCATCGTCGGCGTCGTGGCGGCAACGTTGGCCGGCTTCCTGCCGATCAACCTGCTCGGCGAAATGGTCTCCATGGGCACCTTGCTGGCCTTCGCCACCGTCTGTGCCGGCGTGCTGATCCTGCGCTACACCAAGCCGGACGTGCACCGCCCATTCCGGGTGCCGCTGGCCATCGTCATCTGCCCGCTGGGCGTGGCCTCCTGCCTGTACCTGTTCTCGCAGCCATTCCGCGAGTACTGGGGGCTGTTCCTGGGCTGGACCCTGATCGGCATGCTGATCTACGCCTGTTACGGCTATCGCCACAGCAAACTGCGCCAGCGCTGAGCCGGACCGGCCACGACGCCGGGTGACCTTGGAGGGGTCACCCGGCTGGCTCAAAATCCTGGCCCATGACCGCGTCCGGCAGGCCCGGCGGCAGGGCGGCAAAGCCGTGATCGGCCGCCTCAATCTTCCTGCTCGTCCGCGCCCGCCTTGTCGGCGTCGTCGTTGTCATCGTCCGGGGCATGGTCAGCCGCACTGTCACTGAGACCCAGCAGGGCTGCTGGCAGTTGCTTGCCGGGACTGACGCCCAGGCCCTTGAGCTGCTCGGCACGACGCACCAGGTTGCCCCGGCCCTGGGCCAGCTTGCCCAGTGCCGCCTGGTGCAGGCGCTGGGCCCGGTCCAGGGCGTCCCCGAGCTTGCCCATGTCATCGATGAAACCGACGAACTTGTCGTACAGGGCGCCGGCGCGCTCGGCGATCAGGCGTGCGTTCCGGTTCTGTTCCTCGGTACGCCAGATCTGTGCCACCAACCGCAACGAGGCCAACAGATTGCTGGGCCCGACAGCCACGATTCGGCGGCGGAAAGCTTCGTCATACAGTGAGCCGTCGCGACGCAGACCCTCGAGGAAGGCGCCCTCCACCGGCACGAACATGAACACCAGATCGGGCGAGTCCAGGCCCTCCAGACGGCTGTAATCCTTGTCGCCCAGTTGCTGCAGGTGGCGACGCATGGCGGCGACGTGGCGGCCCAGATGCTGTTCGCGCTCCTGTCCCTCCTCGCTGGCACAGGCACGCTGGTAGTCGGTGAGGTTGACCTTGGCGTCGATGATGATGTCGCGGCCACCAGGCAGCTTGAGCACGGCATCGGGGCGATAGCGGTCGCCATCACCATCGCGGAAGCTTTCCTGGGTCAGATATTCGCGGCCCTTCTCCAGCCCGGCCAGCTCCAGCAGGCGTTCGAGCTTGAGCTCGCCCCAGTAACCCTGGCTGCGACTGTCGGCGGTCAAGGCGCGGGTCAGGCTGCTGGCCTCGCCGGCCAGTTGCTGGTTGAGCGCCATCAACTGGCGCAGTTCGGTACGCAGCTCGACCCGGGCACCGCCTTCCTTTTCATAGGCCTCGCTGACTGCCCGGCGGAAGTCGCCAAGTTGCTCGCGCAGGGGATTGAGCAAGTGCCCGAGCTGCTCCTGGTTGGCCTGGCTGAAACGCCGGGACTTGTCTTCCAGGATCTCGCTGGCCAAGGCCTGGAACTCGACCTTGAGCTGTTCTCGCGCCGACTCCAGATCACGCATCCGGTCGGCGGCGGCACGCTGCTGCTCCTGGGCACGGGTCCGAATCTGGGCCAGTTCCCGGGCCAGGCCGGCATTCTCCTCGCGTGTCCGGTGCAGCTCGCTCTCCAGCCCGGGAATGCGCTCGCTGCGCACCAGCAGCGCCTGCCGTTCGCCGAGCAGCTTCTCGCCTGACTGGCGCAGGCGTTCGATATCCGCCCGGGCGCGTTCCAGTTGCGTATTGGCCTGGGCGAGTTCCTGGCGGCGGTGCTCCAGCTCATGGCTGGCCAGCGCCAGCCGGCCCTCGACGGGAGCCAACCGCCGCTCGGCCAGCGCATCGGCCTCGGCCCGCGCCTCTTCCGCCGCGTCCCGTGCCGCCAGCTCCGCGGCCTTGCCTGCCGCTCGCCGCGCGGCCTGGTCGCACAGCAACCAGACCAATGGCGAGAAGATGACCAGGGCCAGCAGCAGGCCGATCAGCAGGCTGGTGATGTCGATGGCAGGCATGGCAACTCCACTTCAAGGATCTGGACGGCCCGGCATACCGCGGCAACGGGATCGGATGCAGGAATGTCGAGCCTGCTTCGGCCGCATCTGGCGTTTTCGGTGCGGCCACCGTCAGCGAAACGAAAGCCAGTGTGGGACCCGGCCTTCTCACACGATGAGACTGCCTCACTGGCCCTTGACCTGAGCCACCGTCGACATGGGTGCGCCAGTATCATCGCCGGGTACCGGTGCCGTGCGGGCGCGACAGGGGCAACCCGGCGCCCGGCCTGGTCGGCCATTCGCAGATTCAAATCCTGCCCCCGCGACCCGGTTTCCATCATCCAGAAAATAGTGTCAGCGACCCGGATACGCCCACTCATCCCTTGTCACCGGAGTAAACCATGAGCATCGACGTTGGCCACACCCTGCCCCATGCCCGGCTCAACCTTCTGCGCGATGGTATCGAGCCGGTGGATACGCAAGAGGTGTTTGCCGGCCGCAAGGTGGTGCTGTTCGCCGTGCCCGGCGCCTTCACCCCGACCTGTTCGGCCAAGCACCTGCCCGGCTTCGTCCAGGCCCATGACCAGTTCAAGGCGCGCGGCATCGATGTCGCTTGCCTGTCGGTCAACGATGCCTTTGTGATGGCGGCCTGGGGCAAGTCTCAAAACGTGCCCGAAGGCATGTGGATGCTGGCCGACGGCAATGCCGAATTCACCCGCGCGCTGGGTCTGGAACTGGATGCCACCGGTTTCGGCATGGGCCTGCGGGCCAAGCGCTTTGCCCTGTACGCCGACGATGGCGTGGTCAAGCATCTGGCGATCGAGCCGCCGGGTGAGTTTGGTATTTCCTCGGCCCAGGCAATGCTGGAAGCGATCAACGACTGAGGGCAAGCCGCCCCCGCTGCGTCGGTCGGTTCAGCGGCGCGGCCACGTTTCCATTGCCCTGTCAGCAACCGAAAAAAACGCCAGCGGCACGGATGCAGCGGGCGTTTTGTTTTACGACCTCGGTGCCGTCACGAGCCTTCCGGCCAGTTGCGGCCGGAAGGATCAAGCCCAAGCTCAGTCCACCGTGTCGGGTCCGCCGTCGGCAGCGGTGCCGGGATCGGCGTCACTGCTTTCAGCCGTGTCCGGTGCACCCATGCCGTCGTCGCCGCTGCCGCCAATGCCGTCGGCGTCGATCGGGCCATCAGCGCTGGCCTGGTCATCAGCCTCGTCTTCTTCGAAGGCATCGACACAGACGACACCGATCAGCGATTCGGCCTCAGGCAGGCGGATCAAGGTCACGCCCTGGGTATTGCGCCCGACCTGTGAGACCTCGGACACGCGGGTGCGAACCAGGGTGCCCTGATCGGAAATCAGCATGATCTCCTGCGCTTCGTCGACCTGTACCGCACGCACCAGGGCTCCGTTGCGGTCGCTGGTCTGGATCGCGATCACGCCCTGGGTGCCGCGGCCCTTGCGCGGGAACTCGGCCAGCGGCGTGCGCTTGCCGAAGCCATGGCTGGTGGCGGTCAGGATGTCGCCAATGTCGTCGCCGTCCTGCTCTGGCACGATCATCGAGACCACGCGTTCGTTGTCCGGCAGGCGGATGCCACGCACGCCGCGAGCGGTCCGGCTCAGCGGCCTCACCCCGTCCTCGCCGAAGCGCACGGATTTGCCGTGCGAGCCGAACAGCATGATGTCGTCCTCACCACCGGTCAGGGCAACGTCGACCAGGCTGTCGCCCTCGTCCAGGTAGATCGCCCAGATGCCGGTGCTGCGCGGACGCGAGAACGCCGACAGCGGCGTCTTCTTGACCACACCGGCGGCGGTGGCGAAGAACACGTAGCGGTCCTCCGGATACTCACGCACCGGCAGCACGGCATTGATCTTCTCGTCGGCTTCCAGGTTGGGCAGGAAGTTGACGATCGGCCGGCCGCGGGCCTGGGAACTGCCCTGCGGCAGACGGAACACCTGCAGCCAGAACACCCGGCCGCGGCTGGTGAAAGTCAGCAGCGTGTCATGGGTGTTGGCGATCCATAGCTGCTCGACGAAATCCTCTTCCTTGGTCGCCGTCGCGCTGCGGCCGCGGCCGCCCCGCCGCTGCGAGCGGTAGGCCGAGACCGGCTGGCTCTTGATGTAGCCGCCATGGGACAGGGTCACCACCATGTCTTCTTCGGCGATCAGGTCCAGCGTTTCCAGATCTTCCTGGGAAGCGCGGATCTCGGTCCGGCGCTCGTCGCCGTATTCTTCGCGGATGTTGACCAGTTCGCTGCGGATCACCGCCAGCAGGCGCTCGGGATCGGTCAGGATCTGGATCAGGCCGGCGATGGTTTCCAGGATCTGGCGGTATTCGTCGGTCAGCTTTTCCTGCTCCAGCCCGGTCAGGCGATGCAGGCGCATGTCCAGGATCTCGCGCGCCTGCACTTCGGAAAGCTGGTAGCTGTCATCGATCATGCCGACACCGGCCGGCAGGTCTTCCGGCCGCGAGGCATCGGCACCGGCCTCGCCGAGCAGGGCCTGCACCAGGCCCGGCTGCCAGCGCCGTGCCAGCAGGCGTTCGCGCGCCTCGGCCGGATTCTGCGAGGCCTTGATGGTCTCGATCATCTCGTCGATGTTGGCCAGGGCAACGGTCAGCCCTTCCAGGACATGGGCGCGGGCACGCGCGCGGCGCAGTTCGAACACGGTGCGCCGGGTGACCACTTCGCGCCGATGCCGGACAAAGGCGTCGAGCATCTGCTTGAGGTTGAGCAGGCGCGGCTGGCCCTGCACCAGGGCCACCATGTTGATGCCGAACACGCTCTGCAGCGCGGTCTGCTGGAACAGGTTGTTGAGCAGGACATCGGCCGACTCACCGCGCCGAACCTCGATCACGATGCGCATGCCGTCCTTGTCGGACTCATCGCGCAAGCCATCCGGAGCAATGCCCTCGATGCGCTTTTCCCGATGCAGTTCGGCGATGCGTTCGATCAGCCGCGCCTTGTTCACCTGATACGGCAACTCGTGCACGATGATGGTCTCGCGACCGGTCTTGTCGTCCACCTCGATTTCGGCGCGGGCGCGCATCTGCACCCGGCCGCGGCCGGTGTGGTAGGCGGCACGGATGCCGGCGGCACCGTTGATGATGCCGGCGGTGGGGAAATCCGGGCCGGGGATGAACTCCATCAACTCATCGATGGTGAGCTCGGGGTTGTCGATCAGGGCCAGGCAGCCGCCGATGATTTCGATCAGGTTGTGCGGCGGAATGTTCGTCGCCATGCCGACCGCGATGCCGGCCGAGCCATTGACCAGCAGCGCCGGCACGCGCGTGGGCAGCACCAGCGGCTCGGTCTCGGATTCATCGTAGTTGGGCCCGAAATCGACGGTTTCCTTGTCGATGTCGGCCATCATCTCGTGGGCCAGTTTCGACATCCGGATTTCGGTGTAACGCATCGCCGCCGGCGCGTCGCCGTCGACCGAACCGAAGTTGCCCTGGCCGTCGACCAGGGCGTAGCGCATGCTCCAGGGCTGCGCCATGCGCACGATGGTGTCGTAGACAGCCGAGTCGCCGTGCGGATGGTATTTACCGATCACGTCACCGACCACGCGCGCGGATTTCTTGTACGGCTTGTTGTAATCGTTGCCGAGTTCGCGCATCGCGTGCAGTACGCGCCGGTGCACCGGCTTCAGGCCATCGCGGACATCCGGCAGGGCCCGCCCGACGATCACGCTCATGGCGTAATCCAGGTAGCTCTGCCTCATCTCGTCTTCGATATTGACGCGAATGACTTCCTTGGCGTGTTCAGCCATCGGGCTTCCTTGTCTATGGGTCGTGGGCAACAGCATGGCCGCCGCCCGGGTTGTGGACGGCAGGCAGGTTGGCCACTGGATAAGTCGTCCATCATAGCACGACAGACGCCCGAACGCACCTGCCAAGGTCTGCGCAAGTGCTTGATTACGTTGTTTTTAGGCCGGCAAATCGATAGCTTTTCAGGCGCCGTCGCAACAACCGGAACAAGCGGCTCGCCGGCCGGCCGGCCGGAGCCTGCCGCTGCGGCGCAACAAAGGGTCCGGATCGACTGCGCGAAGCTTGGTCAGCGGCTTGTTTCGAAGCTGCTCCGCGGCGGTCGGTCCGCCGCGTCCTTGGCTGTCGATGCGGCTTCAGCGCTCACGCCAACCGTGCCGGTCGCAGACGATGATCCGGTCGTCGCAGGCGCCGTGGCAACCGCGGCCGAGGACGGGGATTTCGCCGGAAAGATCCAGCGGCTGGAGCTGGCGAAGTTCACCACCATCGCCGCCAGCGAGCCCGCAGCCACGCCCAGGACCGGCCGGGCCGCCACCTGAGCCACCGTGGCCAGCAGCAGCGCATAGACGCCGTAGTTCACTGCCGCCCCGCCGCTCATCGCCAGCAGGTAGCGCCGCCATTCGGCGCCGGCGGCGTGTCGGCCGCGGCGATCGGCAAAGGTCCAGTAGCGGTTGATCAGCCAGGTGGTGGTCACCGCCGACAGGAACGACGGAATCCGGGCCAGATACGGGTTCAGATCCAGGCCCGTGACCAGAAGCGCCAGCAGGCTGGCATCGACCAGGAATCCGGCGGTACCGGAAACGGCAAAGCGGAACAGGCGTCTCATGGCGCCCGGTCCGCGGTTTCAACCGCCGGTACCGGCTCGGCGCGCAGCCTGGCGTGACGGGCACGACCGCCGGTGAGCCAGGTCCGGCACAATTGAACTGCGTCGCTCCGGCCATGCACGGGGCCATGCACCAGGCCATCACCGGTGCTGACGCCGGCGCCACGCAGCAGGACAAACCCACGCTGCCCTGGGCCGATTCCGCGACCGACCATCAGCGGCCAGCCGGCGCCGCGCGCAGGCCCGGCCCGAATGGCGGCCGCACGACACCGTGCTCGGTGACGATGGCATCGATGAGGGTCGCCGGGGTGACGTCGAAGACCGGATTCCAGGCAGTCACGGCGGCGGCCGTGGGCTGGCCGCCCAAATGCGTCACTTCGGCGCCATCGCGCAACTCGATATCGATGCCGGCACCGTCAGCCATCGCCAGATCAACCGTGCTCGAAGGCGCCACCACCATCACCCGCACGCCGTGATGCCGGGCGGCGATGGCCAGTTGCAAGGTGCCGATCTTGTTGGCGGTATCGCCATTGGCGGCGATGCGGTCGGCCCCGACCACCAGCCACTGCACGCGGCCGGTCGACATCAGGTGGGCGCCAGCCGAATCGACGATCAGCGACACCGGAATGTGGTCCTGCTGCAACTCCCAGGCGGTCAGCCGCGCGCCCTGGAGCCAGGGCCGGGTTTCGCTGGCGAACACCGCCGACAGTCGCTGCTGGGCCCAGGCCGCGCGCACCACGCCCAGGGCGGTGCCGAAGCCGGCGGTGGCCAGCGAACCGGTATTGCAATGAGTCAATACACCGCTGCCCGGTTCGATCAGGGCCGCACCCAGATCGCCCATGCGCCGGTTGGCGGCCAGGTCGTCGGCCTGGATGGTCTGCGCCAGCGCCAGCAAGCCGACCGGATCGATGCGCCCGACCCGCCGCGCCTCAGCGCGCATGCGTGCCAGTGCCCAGGCCAGGTTGACCGCGGTCGGCCGCGCCCGCTCCAGCAAGTCGAAGGCCGGATCCAGCGCCGCTGGATCTTCATCTCCCGCCGCCAGCGCCGCCTGCGCGGCCAGAACCACACCATAGGCGCCGGCGATGCCGATGGCCGGCGCGCCGCGCACCGCCAGATCGGTGATGGCCTGCGCCACCTGCCCAGCCGTACTGCAATCCAGGTACGCCACATCAACAGGCAGCCGGCGCTGGTCGAGCACGCGCAGCGCGTTCCCCTGCCAGGCCAGCGGCCGCAGCGAATCATGGCGGTTGTTGTCGGCGACGACGGCGTCGACGCCGGCAGGCGTGGCTGCGGGCGTTGGCGGGCTGGATTGACGGTCGGTACTCACGCGGCGGCGCTCCGGTTGGCTTGAATCAGGCCGGCGTAGCATGCCCGCAGCCAGCGAGGGGCGCAAAGGCCGGGCGCGGATGATGCCTTGCGGCTGGGCAGGCGGTCTGATCAACGCCCGTCCGGCCACCTTTCCGGCAACGCCCGCCCCTGCTAGAATCCTCCGTCCCGCACCAGCGGGCGGTTAGCTCAGCGGTAGAGCACTGCCTTCACACGGCAGGGGTCACTGGTTCGATCCCAGTACCGCCCACCAATGAATACAGACAGTTAGGCCCGCCTTGGCGGGCCTTTCCTGTTTTTCGTCCTGCAAATGTCTTAAAGCCGATCCCGGTGCCGGGCTGAAGCCACCGCCGGCCGCAATTCGCTCGCCGCCGCGCACCCGGAATCCGGCGTCCGGCATCGGCCATACGGGATGGATAGGGGAAACAGTCGGCACACTGCGGTTGCGGCGCTCAAGCCCAATTCCCGTTTCTCTGCCCGAAACTGAGCTGGATCGCCATTACCAGCGCGTCCTCGCGGCCGCCGTCCCTGGCCGGATAGTAATCCGGACGCCGGCTGACCAGGTTGAATCCGGCGGATTCGTAGAGCTGGACGGCAGCCTGATTGCTCGGCCGCACTTCCAGGAACACTTGCTCGGCGCCGCCGGCGCGGGCGTCATCCAGCAACTGCTGCAGCAGGCGCCGGGCGATGCCCTGGCGGCGCTGCGTTGCGGCAACGCACAGGTTCAGGACATGGCCTTCGCCGGCAGCGCAGGACAGCAGGCCAAAGCCGCAGACCGTATCCCCGCTTACCGCCAGCCACGCGCGATAGCCCACCGCCAGGCAGTCGCGGAAGATGCCACGCGTCCACGGATACGGCTGGGCGTCATTCTCGATCGCCATGACCGCATCCAGGTCATCCAGCGTCATTACCCGCAGCGACAATGCCTGGGACTGCCCGGCCACGATGCGGCAGCCGCTCAGCGCGCTGGGCGGGTCGGGCGTGGCAGCGCGCGTACCGGCGCTTTCAACGCCAGCCACAGGGCACGCTTGCCATCGGGATCAGCCCACTGATCGGGCGGCGGCAGGGCAATGATCCCGGTCTCCAAGGCTGCTTTCGGAGCTGCCGGACACCATTGCACTTGCGCGCTGTCCAGTCCGGCCCAGGCCAGCACTTGCGCCCAGATCCCCGCCGCAGGCTCGCTGCCCGGCGCCGAGGTGACGCCAGCGGCACAGACCCTGAGGCGGACATGATCGGCATCGGGCCCGGCCATTGCCGGCGCGAGCACGGGGGCTGGTTGCGCTGGAGCCTGGCCTTTGGCCGGAATCGGCGGCGAGACCGTTTCAGCCACTGCCGCAGCGACGACTTCGGCGGCTGCGGCGGCAACGCCCTCCCGGTTCGTGCGCAGCCGGTAGCGCACCACTCCCAGCTCCGCCAGCAGGTGCTCACGACTGGAACTGGCAGCAATGCTGCTCATGGCGCCGGCGGCTCATTTCCTGGCGGCGGAGGCGGCGTCTGCGAGCGTTCGCGTCGAAGCCGGTTGCGGCGCAGGTTCCACAGGGTCCAGATCGGCCCGGAAACGACATAGAGCAAAGCCATCACGAACAGGTGCCGCGGCAGGTCGATGGCGAGCAGGACAATGATGCCCAGGGGTACCAGCGCCCAAAGAAAGGGCACGCGATCGCCGACCTTGAGCGTCTTGAAGCTGTAGTAACGGAAGTTGCTGACCATCAGCAGGCCGGCGGTCACGATCAGGATCAGCGACAGCCAGGTGACGTCGTAGCCGGTCAGGCCGAACTCATGGCAGGTCCAGACGAAGGTCACCACCAGGCCGGCGGCGGCGGGACTGGCCAGACCCTGGAAGAAGCGCTTGTCGGCAACGCCTACCTGGGTATTGAAGCGGGCCAGGCGCAGGGCCGCGCAGGCGGCATACAGGAAGGCGGCGGCAAAGCCGACCTTGCCGATGAACGGTCCGTACTCGCGCAGCGCCGACAGCGACCAGATGTAGATCAGCAAGGCCGGCGCCATGCCGAAGCTGATCAGATCCGACAGCGAATCGTACTGGGTGCCGAAATCGCTTTGCGTATTGGTCAGCCGCGCGATACGGCCATCCAGGCCATCGAGCAGTCCGGCCACCAGCACCGCCACCGCGGCCTGAACCGGCTTGTCGTGGATGGCGGCGATGATGGCGAAGAAACCGGCAAACAGGCCGCCGGTGGTGAACAGGTTGGGCAGCAGGTAGACGCCTCGTCTCATGCTCATTTGGCTCCCGGAGCAAGGCAACATGATTGTCGAAAGCCAGTTTAGCCGGATGTTCCCGAACCGGGCGTGGCTGGAAAGTCCGCAGGCCTTGCCCGGCCCGGTTCCGGCACACCGGTCGCCGGCCCGAAAGCTGCGACCAGGCTGACGCAGACAGTGCGGACAAGGCACGCATCCGGCGCAGCCGGCCCTGCGCGCCCTTCCACGCGCGCGCCGGTCATGCTATATCGGAGCCCTTAACAGGGGGTTTTGGATCATGCGAGTACTGGTTGCAACGTTGTTTTCGCTTCTGCTCATCGCTCCGGTCGGGGCACAGCAGATGTACAAATGGGTGGACGAGAATGGCACCGTCCATTTCACCGATTCACCGCCACCGGAAACGGTCCAGGCCGAGCGCCGGTCGTTGGCCAATGCCCGCACGGCCTTGCCCGACGAGCTTGTCGATCCAGAAACCAGCAGCGACGAGATCGATGCGCTGTATTCGCCCGAGCAGCGTGAGCGCGCCTGCGCCCAGGCCCGGGCCAACCACACCACGCTGACCAACATGCCGGTGGTGGTGCAGGACCTGGACGGCGACGGCGTGCCCGAGGAATTGACCGACGAGCAGCGTGCCGCCGCCCTGGCGCGGGCCGAAACCCAGATTCGCCTGCTCTGCACTGACTGAAGATTTCATCCGGCCGGGGACTGGCCGATCACTGGCCAAGCCCGGACGTGCGCTGACTCCTTGTCAGCCGGTTGTCAGTCGGATGTTCCGTTGGCAATGCGTGCCGCGCCCTAGCGCGCGGCGAAGATCAGCACGCCGGCGAGCAGGAACGCCGGCCAGGCCAGGTGCCGGCCGCGCGACACCACAGCCGTAAGCACGGCCGTGGCCAGCACGGTGGCGCCGATGATCGCGGTGATGAAGTCCGGATCCACCTGCGGCCGCGACAGCACATAAAGCAATGCCGCCAGTCCCCACCAGGCGATCGTGGTCAGGTGCCAGGCAAAACGCAGCGTGCGCACGGTGAACTCGGTGCCACCGAACAAGCGCGGCAGATCCGGCCGCCGGAACAGGCGCACCAGGATATAGCGCTCGCCCAGAATCGAGTGCGCCAGGCCGACCAGGAACAGCAGGCCGGCGGCGATCACCAGGGCAATCTCAGCCGGCATCAGCGGCGGCTTTCACCGAGCTCCCGATCAAGCTCAGGCCACTTCCCGCAAACCTTCCTGATCAACCCGGGCGGCGCGGCCGGCGCGCAGGTCGGCCGGATCGAAGTCGTCGACATGGATGAATTCCATGGCCGCGGCGCGCGAACGCACCAGCAGGTCGGCTTCGGCCTGGGTGATCACCTCGGCAGCCACGGCCTCGGCCAGTTGCCCCTCGAACTCGCGTGAGTTAACGGTCAGGCCGCGCAGGCCCTTGGCGAACTTGCGCTCGATCGGTTCGGCCTGGATCACCAGCGGCAGGATGTCATCCATGCGCCCGACCGGGTTGTTGGCACTGGCGGTGCGGTAGACGCCCTCGCACAGGCGGTCGCGGGTTTCCGACGGTGCCAGCAACTGCGTGCACAGGCGTCGGCCCAGGCGGTCGGAAGGCGCGCGTTCGCGACGGCCGATCGGAAACAGCACCAGGCGCATGAACACGCCCAGCCAGCGCACCGGGAAGTTGTCGACGAAGCCGCCCAGCGCCACCTGCATGCGATGCACGCGGTCGTGCAGGGTCCAGGCCAGCAACAGGCGATCGGACTCCGGACGGCCCTGGTCTTCGTAGCGCTTGAGCACGGCCGAGGCGATGTACAGCTCGCCCAGGACATCGCCCAGACGCGCCGACAGCCGCTCCTTCATCTTCAGCTTGCCGCCCAGCGAGAGCATGGCGATATCGGCACACAGGCCCAGTGCCGCGGCATAACGGTCCAGCTTGCGGAAATACTTGGCGGTATCGCGATGCGCCGGCGAGCGGCCGATGCGGGCATGGATCAAGCCCAGCCAGAAAGCGCGCACGGCATTGCTGATCGCCATGCCGACATGGGCGAACAGCAGGCGGTCGAACAGCATCAGGCGCTTGCCCGGATCGGGCTCCTGCAGCGCCTGCATCTCCTTGAGCACCAATGGATGGCAGCGGATCGCGCCCTGGCCGAAAATCATCAGGCTGCGGGTGAGGATGTTGGCGCCTTCCACGGTGATCGCGATCGGCGCGCCCTGCCAGGACCGGCCCAGGTAGTTCTTCGGCCCCAGGATCACGCCCTTGCCGCCGTGGATATCCATGGCATCGCGGGCCACTTCACGCGCCAGTTCGGTAGTGTGGTACTTGGCGATCGCCGAGGGCACGGCCGGCTTCTCGCCGCGGTCAACGGCAGCGGCGGTGGCGCGTGACAGCGCCGAGGCCGCATAGGTATTGCCCAGGATGCGCGACAGCGCTTCCTGCACGCCTTCAAAATGGCCGATCGCCATATTGAACTGGCGGCGCAGACGGGCATAGGCGGTGGTCGCCAGCGCGCCCATCTGGGCGCCGCCGGTGGCGTTGGAAGGCAGCGAGATCGAACGACCGATCGACAGGCACTCGACCAGCATGCGCCAGCCCTGGCCGGCATAGTCCGGCCCGCCGATCAGTGCATCCACCGGCACGAACACATCCTTGCCCTGGATCGGCCCGTTCTGGAACGGGATGTTCAGCGGCAAGTGGCGGCGACCGATGCGGATGCCATCGGTATCACGCGGCAGCAGCGCCAGGCTGATGCCGACATCGTCCTTGTCGCCGATCAGGTGATCGGGATCGTAGAGGCGGAAGGCCAGGCCGATGACGGTCGCCACCGGCGCCAGGGTGATGTAGCGCTTGTCGAAGGTCAGGCGCAGGCCAATGATTTCTTCGCCGTCGATCACACGCTTTTCAACGATGCCGTAGTCGCTGATCGAGGTTGCATCCGAACCGGCGGTGGGGCTGGTCAGACCGAAGCAGGGAATTTCCGTACCCACTGCCAGGCGCGGCAGGTAATGGCGCTTCTGCTCCTGGGTGCCGTAGTGCAGCAGCAGTTCGGCCGGGCCCAGCGAGTTGGGTACCGATACCGTCGATGACACGGTCGGCGACATCGAGGCGATCTTCACCAGCACCCGGTGGTGGCCATAAGCGGAGAAGCCCAGGCCGCCGTACTCTTTCGGAATGATCATACCGAAGAACCGCTGGTCCTTGAGGAACTGCCACATCGATTCGGGCAGGTCGGCCAGTTCGTGGGTGATCTGCCACTCGTTGATCATCGCGCACAGCTCTTCCACCGGGCCGTCCATGAACGCCTGCTCGTCGGCGCTCAACTGTGGCGCCGGCTGCTGCAGCAGCACCTGCCAGTCCGGGCGACCGGAGAATAGTTCACCCTCGAAGCCGACGGTGCCGGCCTCCAGCGCCACCTGCTCGGTTTCCGACAACGCCGGCAGCATCTTCTGGTACAGGCGCAGCACCGGTGCGGTCAGGAACTGGCGCCGGGTCGGCAGGTGGTTGAGTGGAACGGCGATCAACGCCAGCAGCAGCCAGGCGATTGCCGAGGCCAGCCAGTGCACCTGGGTACCGAAGGTGATCACCGCCAGCACCACGACGCTGACCATGGCCCAGTTGATCAGCTTCCAGCGGTGGTAGGCGGCGATGCCGGCGACCAGCAGCAGGGCGAGGAACGGCAGGGCATTGACCATGACGGAACGATCCTTCAGGCAGCGGTCCGCAGACCGGGTGAGTGGATGAATTCAAGGACAGCCGATGCGAAGGCATCGTTGTCATCGCCGGCAATCAGGTGCCGGGCATGTGCGATTTCCCGGTGCCGGGCATGGGGCACCAGCTGCAGGAACTCGTTGATGGTGGCCGGCGAGACGACATCGCTGGCACCACCGGTGACCAGCAGGGTCGGCACCCGGATGGCACGGGCCGCCTGGAAAAGCTGCGCCTGGCGCTGCTCGATGTCGCGGTTCATGTCGTCGATCAAGCGCGGGTCCCAATGCCAGCGCCAGCGGCCGTCGCCATCCCGGGCCAACAGACCGGCCAGCGCCTGCGCCGACTTGCGCGGCCGATGCGGCATGTACGCGGCGATGACCTCGGCGGCCTGCCCGATGCTGTCGAAGCCATCGCTGTGGGCGCGCATGAATGCCAGGATCCGGGCCACGCCCTCCGGCTCCCAGCGCGGGGTGATGTCGACCAGCACCAGGGCGCAAAAGCATGCGTGCCGGGATTGTGCGATGAGCCCGGCCAGACCACCCATCGAGGCGCCGACCAGCACCGGCGGCCGCTTGAACGTACCCGCCCAGGCCGCCAGGTCATCGGCCAATTGCCCGGGGTCGTAGGCCTGTCCGTCCCGATTGCGGGCGCTGTCACCATGGCCCCGGGCATCGGCAGCCAATACCGGAAAGCCGTGGCCAGCCAGGCGTTGCGCGGTCTGCCGCCAGGCGCTGCGGGTCTGGCCCAGGCCATGCGCGCATAGCAGGCCCGGCGGCCATGTCGAAGCCGTTGATGCCGTTGCCGTGGCTGCGGAGCCTGCCGCCGAGAAGTCGATGCTGGTGTCGGTGGCGGCAATTGCAGCGCTGCCGCCGCCAGGCAACCACCATTGCCCGGCCAGGGCCACGCCATCGACCTGCAGACGAAAGGATTGCTGGTGCACCGGGCTTTCCATACGCCCAAGTATGGTGTCGCTGTCCAATGCCGTCAACCGCGGCCATTGACGCTCACCGGCAAACCGGTACGCCCGCGTCAGGCTGCTTTGCGGCAGTGGCTCGGCGGGAAATTTCGCAAGCCGGTGTCGGTGCCGGGATGCCGGCAAGCATCCGCGTTACCATCGGCGCCATGGCAAGCAACCCGACCCGCGAGAAGAACCGCCTCAGCGCAGACGACTGGCTGTTGGCGGCCCTGGATGAGATCGCCGGCCACGGCGTCCACGCCCTGGCAGTGGAACCGCTGGCGCGACGGCTGGGCGTGACCAAGGGCAGTTTCTACTGGCATTTCGACAGCCGCGACGCCCTGCTCAAGGGCGCGATGAAGCTGTGGGAGAAGCAGGACCAGGAAACCCTGTTCGATGTCGTCGAGCCAATCCAGGACCCGCGCGAGCGCTTGCACCGCCTGTTCACCCGCGTCGGCGAGGAATTGCGCACGCACATCATCTACGGCGAACTGCTCAAGGCGCTGGACCATGACCTGGTCAAGCCGGTGATGACCCGGGTGATCAAGCGGCGTTTGGATTTCCTGGGCCGCGCCTTCCGCCAGATCGGCCTGGACCGGCTCAGCGCCCAGCACCGTGCCCTGCTCTGCTACAGCGTCTACGCCGGATTTTTGCAGATGTCGCTGCAGCTTGACCTCAAGCACTTCAGCAACCATGTCGAGCTGGACTCGTTCATCGCCCACACCATCGACACCCTGATTCCCGACCAGGGCGCCGACTGACCCGCCAGTTGCTCAGGCGCCGACCGGCTCGGCCGGCACCTCTTCCTCGGCGTCGATCTTCAGTTCGCCATCGACCAGGTCAACGACCACCTTGCCGCCATTGCGCAGCTTGCCGAACAGCAGCTCATCGGCCAGCGCCCGCTTGATGTGCTCCTGGATGATGCGCGCCATGGGTCGGGCGCCCATCTGCGGGTCGAAGCCATTTTCAGCCAGCCAGCGCCGGGCCGAGGTGGTCACGCTCAGACTGACCTGATGCTCGGTCAGTTGCGCTTCCAGCTCGATGATGAACTTGTCGACCACGCGCAGGATGTGCTCGAAGCCCAGGGCCGAGAACTGGATGATGGCATCCAGGCGGTTGCGGAATTCGGGCGTGAAGGCGCGCTTGATCGTCTCCATGGCATCGCTGGCGTGGTCCTGCTCGACGAAGCCGATGCTGCGCCGGGCCGCCAGTGCCGCGCCGGCATTGGTGGTCATCACCAGCACGACATTGCGGAAGTTGGCCTCGCGGCCGTTGCTGTCGGTGAGCGCGCCGCGATCCATGATCTGCAGCAGGATGTTGTAGACATCCGGATGCGCCTTCTCGATCTCGTCCAGCAGCACCACCGCATGCGGGTGCTTGGTCACGGCCTCGGTCAGTTGCCCGCCCTGGTCGTAGCCGACGTAACCCGGCGGCGCGCCGATCAGGCGGCTGACCGAATGCGGCTCCATGTATTCGGACATGTCAAAGCGCAGCAGCTCGATGCCCAGTTGCATCGCCAACTGGCGCGTGACCTCGGTCTTGCCGACGCCGGTCGGGCCGGCGAACAGGAAGCTGCCGATCGGCCGGGTCGGATTGCCCAGGCCCGAGCGCGCCATCTTGATCGCCGCGGCCAGCGACTGGATCGCCGTATCCTGACCGAACACGACCATCTTCAAGTTGCGTTCCAGGTTGCGCAGCACGTCGCGGTCGGAGACCGAGACCTGCTTTTCCGGGATCCGCGCCATGCGCGCGACCACGTATTCGATTTCGGCGACATCGACCGTTTCCGAACGCGACTCGGCCGGCAGCAGGCGCTGCCGGGCACCGGCCTCGTCGATCACGTCGATGGCCTTGTCCGGCAGCAGGCGATCGCCGATGTGGCGCACGGAAAGATCCACCGCAGCCTGCAGGGCGGCGTTGGAATAGGTCACCTGATGGTGCAGCTCGAACTTGCCCTTCAGGCCCTTGAGGATCTCCACCGCCTCGGCCACCGAGGGCTCGACGACATCGATCTTCTGGAAGCGGCGCGCCAGGGCCCGGTCCTTTTCGAACACCGCCCGGTATTCCTGGTAGGTGGTGGAACCGATGCAGCGCAGCTCGCCATTGGAGAGCACCGGCTTGATCAGGTTGGAGGCATCCATGGTGCCGCCCGACGCCGAGCCGGCGCCGATCACGGTGTGGATCTCGTCGATGAACAGGACGGCATTGGGCTGGCCCTTGAGCTCGGCCAGCACGCCCTTGAGGCGCTTTTCGAAATCGCCACGGTACTTGGTGCCGGCGACCAGGGCGCCCAGATCCAGCGACCAGATCACGGTGTCCTCGAGTACTTCGGGCACCTCGCCGGCGACGATGCGCAAGGCCAGGCCTTCGGCCAGCGCGGTCTTGCCAACGCCGGCCTCGCCCACGTACAGCGGATTGTTCTTGCGCCGGCGGCACAGCACCTGGATGGTGCGCTCGATCTCGGCATCGCGGCCGATCAGCGGGTCGATGCGGCCGGCCTGGGCCAGCTCGTTGAGGTTGCTGGCGTATTCGGTTAGCGGGTCGCGTTTCGCTTCAGCACCGCCAGCGCCATCGCCTTCGGCCTTGGCTTCGCCGGCATCAGGCGTCTCGTGGCCGATCTTGGCGACGCCGTGGGACAGGTAATTGACCACATCCAGCCGGCTGACACCTTGCTGGTTGAGGAAATAAACCGCGTGCGAATCCTTCTCGCCGAAGATCGCCACCAGCACGTTGGCGCCGGTCACTTCCTTGCGGCCCGATGATTGCACGTGGTAGACGGCCCGCTGCAGCACGCGCTGGAAACCCAGCGTCGGCTGGGTATCGCGCGCATCGCCCTCGGGCAACAGCGGCACGGTGTCGCCGATGATGTTGGCCAGGTCGGCGCGCAGGCGCTCGGGGTCGGCGCCGCAGGCGCGCAGGACGGGCACCGCCGAGGCGTTGTCGAGCAGCGCCAGCAGCAGGTGTTCGACGGTCATGAACTCATGGCGACGCTCGCGCGCCTCCTTGTAGCACTGGCCGATGGTTAGTTCGAGGTCTTTGCTGAACATGGTGTTTTCCAAGCCTGGCCCCCGTTATGCGCCCAACGCCGGGCGATTTCAATCCGCTCCCGGCACCCGGTTCAGATTACCGCGGCTGGCCTTGGCGGCACCGGATCGGGCCTTCAGTCACTGATCTTCTCAAGCGTGCACAGCAGCGGGTGGTGGTGCTTGCGCGAAAACTCGTTGACCTGAGTCACCTTGGTTTCTGCCACTTCCCGTGTGAACAGGCCACAAACACCCTTGCCACGGGTATGGACATGGAGCATGACCTGGGTCGCGCGGTCCTGGTTCATGGCGAAGAACATCTGCAGCACGGCGACGACAAAATCCATCGGCGTGTAGTCGTCGTTGAGCAGCACCACCTGATACATCGGCGGTCGGGCGACTGCGGGCGGCGCGGTTTCCACGGCCGTGCCGGAATCGCGTTCGTGATCTGTGTTGCGTGGTGTCATGGTGCGGGCAATAGCGTGGTCGCCGTCGATTCTAACCGCAGCCCGCGACCGGCGGCGATGGCTCGGACGGCACCGGACTTGAGCGCCGCACAGTGGCCGGGCGGCCGGCCGTTTGGCTACCATCGCGGCAATGAACCACAACCCGCCCCTTGGCAGCGCCGCCCTGCCTCGCATCACCGTCGCCACCGTCGTCCCCCGGGACGGCCGGTTCCTGTTCGTCGAGGAGCGGGTGCGCGGCCGCCTGGTGATCAACCAGCCGGCCGGCCACCTGGAGCCCGACGAGCAACTCGCCCAGGCCGCGGTACGCGAAACGCTGGAAGAAACCGGCTGGCATATCGAGCTGACCGGCCTGCTCGCCGTCTACCACTGGCCGCACCCGCCCGACCGCAAACCGGTGTTGCGTTTCACCTTTGTCGGCCGCGCCCTGGACCACGAAGCCGACCGGCCACTGGATGACGGCATCGTCCGTTGCCTGTGGCTGACCGGCGAGGAACTGGCCAGCCAGCCGTCCCGGTTGCGCAGCCCGCTGGTGCAGCGCAGCCTTGCCGACTTCCACACCCGGCCGCTGGTGCCGCTGTCGCTGATCGACTCGATTTCCGCCAGCACCGCCCCCATGACATCGCCATGACCAGCGATCCCATCATTGTCGGCGTCTCCGGCGGCGTCGATTCCTCGGTCGCCGCCCTGCAACTGGTGCGTTCGGGGCGGCCGGTCGCCGGCCTGTTCATGAAGAACTGGGAAGAGGACGACAACCAGGCCTGCCCGGCCGAAGCCGATGCCGCCGATGCCCAGGCCGTGTGCGACCTGCTCGGTATCACCTTGCACACGCGCAATTTCGCCGCTGAATACTGGGATGGCGTATTCGAGCAATTTCTCCTGGAACATCGGGCCGGCCGCACGCCCAACCCCGATGTCCTGTGCAATCGCGAGATCAAGTTCACCACCTTCCTGGAGCATGCCCGCGACCTGGGCGCCGAACGCATCGCCACCGGCCACTATGCCCGCCTGCAACGCGGCCCGGATGGCGACTGGCGCCTGCTGCGCGCGCTGGACGGCAACAAGGACCAGAGCTACTTCCTGCACGCACTCAACCAGGATCAGCTCGCGGCTAGCGAATTTCCGCTGGGCGACCTGACCAAGCCGCAGGTGCGGCAACTGGCGGCCGAAGCCGGCCTGGCCACGGCCGACAAGAAGGATTCCACCGGCATCTGCTTCATCGGCGAGCGCGATTTCCGCGGCTTCCTGGCGCGCTACCTGCCCGAAGCCACCGGCACCCTGCGCAGCATCGACGGGCGGGTGCTGGGCGAGCATCCAGGCAGCCATTTCTTCACCCTGGGCCAGCGTCAGGGCCTGGGTATCGGTGGCCGCGCCGACGGCAATGGCCAGCCCTGGTTCGTGGTCGGCAAGGACCCGGCCGACAACATCGTCTGGGTCGACCAGGGCGACAGTCCGCTGCTGTATTCGCAGACCCTGGTTGCCGTCGATATCCACTGGATCGCCGGCCAGGCACCGGCCGGGTTGCAGCACAACGGCGCCGCGCTGTCGTGCATGGCCAAGGTTCGCTACCGCCAGCCCGACCAGAGCTGCACGGTGCAGGCACTGGCTGACGGCCGCTGGCAGGTGCGCTTCGAGCAGCCGCAGCGGGCGGTCACGCCGGGCCAGTCGGTGGTCTTCTATGACGGCGACATCTGCCTGGGCGGCGGCATCATCGACCGCACCGACGCCGCCTTCGGTGGCCTGGAGCAAGCCGCATGACTACCGATGCTGTCGAGCAGCGGCGCGGACCAGCGCTGACCCGCGCCGAGGCCCGCGTGGTGGCGCTGGCCGGCCTGGTGCAAGCCGTCAGCCTGGCCCTGGCGATCGCCCGCGACGGCGAATGCGAGCCGCGCAGCTATGCCGCCAGCCTGGCCAGTACGCTGCGCCTGCACGCCGACAGCGCTGAAGATGTCTACGGCGATCTGGGCCAGGTCCGCAGTGGCCTGCGCCTGCTCATCGACCAGTTGCGCGGCGGCCAGCAGCGCGATGCCAATATCCTGCGCATTGCCGCGGCGGTGCTCGGCCTGGAGCGCAAGTACGCGCGCAACGCCGAACTGCAGAACGAACTGCGCCAGCGGCTGCAGGCGCTGGCGATCCGCCATTCACCGGATGACGCGGAGGATCCGGATGTCGCTGCCGGCCTGGCCCAGGCCTATCTGGCCACGATCTCCCGGCTGACCCCGCGGATCCGGGTGCCGGGCAATCCGCTGATGCTCAAGGAAGCCGACACCGTGGCCCGGGTCCGCGCCTGCCTGCTGGCAGGCATTCGCAGCGCCGCGCTGTGGCGTCAGCTCGGCGGTGCCGGCTGGCAACTGGTGCTGCAGCGCAAGGGCCAGATCGACACCGCCCAGCGCTTGCTCGGCCGCAGCCTGGCGGCGCTTTGACCGGCCTGTCCTGACCAGTTGTCGCCTGACCAGTTGTGGGCGGACCAGCTTTGGCCTGACGAGGTTTGGCCGGATCGGCTGTCGCCGGGCTGGCCACGGCTCAGCCGGGCGGCCAGCCCATCTGCCGGCCGGCCAGCAGGTGCAGGTGAATGTGGTACACGCTTTGGCCGCCCTCGTCGCGGCAGTTCATCACCACCCGGTAGCCGCGCTCGGCGAAGCCTTCGCGGCGGGCATAGGCGGCGGCTTCCAGCATCAGCCGGCCGAGCAGGGCCGCCTGTTCCGGACCGGCATCGTCCAGGGTCGCGATCGGGGTCTTGGGAATGAACAGCACATGGCAGGGCGCTTTCGGATCGATATCGCGGAAGGCGAGGATCTCGTCGTCTTCATAGACGATATCGGCGGCAATCTCGCGCCGGATGATCTTGCTGAACAGGGTCTCGCTCATGGGCCACCATCAGGTCGGTAACGGAAAGACATTCCAGCATAGCCAAGCCGATGCCGGCCCGCGGCCGGATGCCGCGCCGATGATGCACCGACGGCGGCCGGGTCAGTCCGTGTCTTGGTCGGCTGGCCAGTAATGCTGGTCGGGCAATGGCCGCTGGCCGAAGATCGCGGTGCCGACCCGCACCGTGGTCGCCCCTTCCTCGATCGCCAGCTCGAAATCACCGGACATGCCCATCGACAGCTCGTCCATGCCGATGCCGTCCGGGGCTTCCTGGCGCAGCCGGTCGCGCAACTGGCGCAGGCGCACGAAGCAGGCGCGCACGCGCTGGGCATCGGACGAAAACTCGGCCAGGGTCATCAGGCCGCGCACGCGCAACGAGGAAAAGGCGCTCAGGCTGCGGACGAAGCCGCTGACCTGGTCCGGCGCCAGGCCGAACTTGCTGTCCTCGGCGGAAGTATTGACTTGCACCAGCACATCCAGCGCCCTGCCCTGCGCCTGCAGGCGCCGGTCCAGCGCCTGCGCCAGTCGCGGGCTGTCCAGGGCCTGAAACTCGCTGACGAACTGCACCACCTGCTTGACCTTGTTGGTTTGCAGATGGCCGATCAGCAGCCAGCGCAGATCCGCCAGGTCGGCCATGGCCTGCGATTTTCGCCAGGCTTCCTGGACCTTGTTCTCGCCCAGCTCGCGGATGCCGGCAGCATGGATCAGGCGCAGGCGCGTCTCGTTGACGGTCTTGCTCACCGGCAGCAGGCGCACCTGGGCCGGATCGCGCCCGGCGCGCTGGCAGGCGGCGGCAATGCGGCTGCGCACCGCTTCCAGATTGGTGCGCAGGACCGTTGCCACCTCGGCGTCGACAGCGGCGCTGCTCATCGCCGCGCTTCGTCGCCGCCGACCCAGGCCGGGTGCAGGGCCGCGCTCACAGCGACTGGCGGGAGCCGAAGGCCAATGCCAGGGTGCCGCGGTCGACGAACTCCAGCTCGCCGCCCAGGGGCACGCCGTGGGCCAGGCGGCTGGCGTTGATGCCATGGCGCCGGGCGATGCCGGCCAGGTAGTGGGCCGTGGCCTCGCCTTCGACGGTGGCATTGGTGGCGATGATCATTTCCCGTACCTGTCCGCCATCCAGATTTGCCTCCAGCAGCTCCATGCCCAGCTCGCGCGGGCCGCGGCCATCGATGGCGCTGAGCCGGCCGTGGAGCACGAAATAATCGCCGCGATAGCCGGTCGCCTGCTCGATCGCGCTCAGGTCGATCGGGCTTTCCACCACGCACAACTGCTGGCGGTCGCGGCCACTGCTGCTGCACACCGCGCACCGCTCGTGCTCGGAATAATTGCGGCAGCGCCGGCAATGGCCGATCCCTGCCATGGCTTCAGCCAGTGTTTCGGCCAAACGCAGGCCGCCGTCGCGGTTTCGTTCCAGCAACTGAAAAGCCATGCGCTGGGCCGATTTCGGCCCGACACCCGGAAGCACTCGCAGATCGTCGATCAGGCGTTCAAGCAGCGGTGATTTCATCGCGTCAGCGGCATGGTGCGCGGCCGATGGCAAGCGTCGGGCAGGTCATCAGTCAAAGCAGGCCGGGAATCTTCATGCCCGGCGGCAACGGCATGCCCTTGGTCGCTTCGGCCATGGTCGCTTCGACCAGCCCGGTGACCTTGTTGACGGCATCGTTGACGGCTGCGGCGATCAGGTCCTCGGCCATTTCCGGGTCATCAGCGAGCAGGGCGCGGTCGATCTGCACCCGGCGCACCTGATGGCGTCCGGTCATCACCACCTGCACCAGGCCACCGCCGGAACTGCCGGTGATTTCCTGGGAAGCGAGCCGCTCCTGGGCTTGTTTGATGTCTTCCTGGGCCTTCTGCATCTGCTGCATGAGGCCGGCGATCTGATTCTTGAACATAGAAGATTCCTGGCAAGGGGTTGCGGTAGGGATGGCGATGGAGGGCGCCGGTATCAAGGCCGGGACCATTGCCGCCGGCATTTCGGGATGCGGCTGCGGTCAGCCGCTGCGCGGGCGTATCGAGCCCGGTGCGATCTGGGCATCCAGCGCCTGCATCGCGGCCTGGACATGGGGATCGGCAGTGAAACGGCTCTCGGCATCGGTCTGCCGGGCCTGCTGTTGCCGGGCGCTGTGGACGGCGGGCGTGTCGGACAGTTCGGCAACAATCTCGAAGCGCAGCCGCACCGGCCGGTCGACAGCGGCGAGAATCCGCTGTTCGATACGCTCACGCAGGCGCGGCACCCCGAGCAGGAATTCATGGCGCGAATGCATGCCCAGGCGCAGCTCGCCGTCGTTGCAGGCGAGCACCGTGCAGTTCTCCGCCATTTCCCGTTCCGGGCCAGTCAGCGCCAGATGGGGCAGCAGCTTTGCCCAGCCGGTCGCATCCTGCGGCACCGGCATCTTCAGCGCCTTTGCGTCATCTTGGGTGGCGGTGGCCGGGGCGATGGCGGGCGTGGTCACGGTCGCGGTCGAGATGGCTGATGGCTGCACCCGGGCGCCGGCGGCTGGCGGCCTGTCGGTACCGGCGGTGTCGACGGCATTGACCGGCATGATGTTGTCCCGGGCCGAACCCACGTCGGTCGCTACCGCCGTCGTTGGCCCTGACTTGCGCCCAGCGGCGGACGGCGCCGCGTCGATCTCAGCCACATGGCTGGCTGCGGTCACGGCAGCGGAACGGCTGCTCGCAGTTGCGCCGGCACCAGCACTGCGACCTGCCGCCTGGCCGCTGGCAGCCGCCGCCGTTGATCCGCCTGCAGGCGCTTCGGGCCGGAATGCCAGCATGCGCAACACGCCCATCTCGAAGCCGATGCGCGGCGTCGGCGCCAATTCGACATCGCGCGCCGCGACCGTGGCCAACTGGAAGTGGAGTTGCACATCCTCGGGCGACATGGCCGTTGCCAGGGCCTGCATGCGCGCCGGATCCAGCACCTCGTCGCTGGCCGCGTCGGGCAACAACTGGCACAACTGAATCCGGTGCAGGGCCGAGGCCAGCGCCTGCAGGACATCGGCGTAATCCACGACATAGGCGGCGACAGCCTCGATCGCCGCCTGCAAGGCCGCGCCATCGCCGGCGACCAGCGCTTCGAGCAGGCCCAGCACCACGTCCTGGTCCAGGGTGCCGAGCATGGTCTGCACCTGGTCGCGCGTCAGCTTTCCAGCGCCGTGGACGATGGCCTGGTCGAGCAGGCTCAGGCCGTCGCGCACGCTGCCATCGGCGGCGATGGCGATCAGCTCCAGCGCCGCCGGTTCGGCAGCGATGTCCTCGGCGGCGAGGATGTGCGCCATCTGCCGGGCGATCTCCTCGCGGGTCAGCCGGCGCAGGTTGAACTGCAGACAGCGCGACAGCACCGTCACCGGAAGTTTTTGCGGATCGGTGGTGGCAAGCAGAAACTTCACATGCCCGGGCGGTTCTTCCAGCGTCTTCAACAGGGCGTTGAAGGCACTGCGCGAAAGCATGTGCACTTCGTCGATCAAGAACACCTTGTAGCGCCCGCGCGCCGGCCCGTACTGCGCGCTTTCGATCAGTTCGCGGACATCATCGACGCCGGTATTGGAGGCGGCATCGATCTCGATCAGATCGATGAAACGGCCGGCATCGACATCCCGGCACACCGCACATTCGCCACAGGGCTCACTGCTGATGCCGCCCTCGCAGTTGAGCGACTTGGCGAAGATCCGGGCGATGGTGGTCTTGCCGACGCCGCGGGTGCCGGTGAACAGGAAGGCATGGTGCACGCGGCCGGTATCCAGCGCCTGGCGCAACGCGCTCACCACATGTTCCTGGCCGACCAGCTCGGCAAAGGTTTTCGGCCGCCACTTCCGGGCCAGGGCGAGATAGGTCATGGTGTCTCCTCAGACCGGCGATTCTGCCAGAGCGGCGCCGGTTTGGCCGCTTGCTTGTTCGATCCGGGCCGGGCCGTTATGCTAGCGCGCTCGCTGCCGCCCGGGTTGCAACCAACGGCAAGCGAGACAGTTCCGGAGAGATGGCCGAGTGGTTGAAGGCGCACGCCTGGAAAGTGTGTATACGGCCTCAAACCGTATCGAGGGTTCGAATCCCTCTCTCTCCGCCAGACAATGCAGCGCGTCCCGCCGATCCCGCCCAGTGCGTCGGATCCGGGCCGGACAGCGGCTGATCATGGTGGCCCCTGTCGGCCCCCACGACGATAGACGGTGAACTCCGCCAGGCCCGGAAGGGAGCAACGGCAGCCGTTGATTCGGGCGATGGGGATCGCTGGCAGGGGCCGCCACCTTTTTTGAAGATCAACCCTTACCCGTCGGCACGCGGCCAGCCGGCGTGCGCAAGGCATCGGCGTGACCGCTGGCGCATGCGCGCCAAGCCAGGCCCGGCGCCGGCAATGCTCAAAGGCCGTAGCGCTTGCGCTTGCGGTACAGCGTCGAGGCATCGATACCCAGGGTGCGCGCGGCGGCATCCAGTGACGGCGCCTGGCCAAGGGTGGCCTCGATATGGGCCCGTTCCAGTTGTTCGACACTGACCTCGTCGCCGGCGCGCAGGCGGCCATTGGCCGGCAGGTCCAGCGCCGAAATCCCCAGATCTTCCAGGCGCACGGTGTCGCCCTGGGCCAGGATGGTGGCGCGCTCGATGACGTTCTGCAGTTCGCGGATGTTGCCCGGCCAGGGATAGCCCTGCAGGAACTCCAACACCTCCGGCGAGAACTGCCGCGCCTCGCGCCGGTAGGCCTTGGCGTAGCGGAACAAGAAGCGCTGGCCCAGGTCCAGGATGTCCTCGGGATGCTCGCGCAGCGGCGGCAGTTCCAGGGTGATGACATTGAGGCGATAGAGCAGATCCTCGCGGAACCGGCCCTCCTCGACCATCGCATCCAGGTCGTGATTGGTGGCGGCAATGATGCGGACATCGGCGCGCCGGGTGACCGGGTCGCCGACGCGCTCATACTCCCGGTCCTGGATGAAGCGCAGCAATTTTGGCTGCAGGGCCAGCGGAAAATCACCGATCTCGTCGAAGAACAGGGTGCCGCCTTCAGCCTGGTCGACACGGCCGAGCTTGTTCTCGCTGGCGCCGGTGAAGGCACCACGGACATGACCGAACAATTCGCTGGCGATCAATTCCCCGGACAGGCCGGGGCAGTTGACGGTGACGAAATCCGAACCGCCGCGCCGGCTCCAGCCGTGAATGGCCCGCGCCAGCACGCCCTTGCCGGTGCCACTTTCGCCCAGTATCAGCACCGAGGCATCGGTGTCGGCCACCTGCTGCGCCATCTTCAGCAGACGCTGCATGGCCGGCGAGCGGCTGCTCGGTTCGGCAACGGCCTCCTCGCCCGGGCTGTCGGCTTCCAGCAACTGCACGCGCTTTTCCAGTGCCCAGGCCTCGGCCTGGCGACCGGCTGTGCCCAGCAGCACCTCTGGCGCACAGGGCTTGACCAGAAAATCTGAAGCGCCGGACTTGATCGCCGCCACGGCCGAGGCGATCGAGGATTCGCCGGTGACCATGACCACGCGCATCCAGGGCGCGAGCTGGCGCAGCCGCGGCAGCAGGTCCAGACCTGAATCCTCGCCCAGGCGCAGGTCGAGAAAGCACAGGTTGAACACCGATTCGGCCAGCTTCTGTTCGGCTGAGGCGATATCGATGGCGGTGGCGACGCTGTAGCCGGCATCCTCCAGGCACAGCCGGAAGGTTCGCAGGATCTGGCGGTCATCATCGATTACTAGAACGCGGAAGCGGTTGCTCATATCGCGCTGGGAACAATGCAGTTGACGGTCATTGCGCCAGCCTATCCGGGCGAACCGCAAGGCTCCGTGAGGAGTTCGCCACCTTCGGCACGACGGCGCTGCGGGCCGGCCGCGGAGGCGCCTGTGCGCCTGCTGCGCGAGTCAGTCGCAGGCGGCCGCGGCCAGTTCCGCCGCCACCCGCTCGAGCAGCGGCCGGGCCAGGACCGGCTTGTCCAGCCGCCCGGCCACCGGCGCCAACACGGCCAGTGCCGGCGGCGGCTGGCCCTGGCCCAGAACCAGAATCCGGCCGGCAAAGCCGTTCCCGGACAAGGTCGCCACCGCCGCCTCGACACTCGCCGGGCCGGTATCGGCATCGACGATGGCCAGTTCCGGCGCTGGCCCCTTGCCCAGTTGCTCGGGCAGCAGTGCCTGGTAGTCATAGAGCATGAGCACGTCGATCAGCTCGTCCTTGATCACGGCATCGTCGCTGATGACGACGATGCGCTGGCCCTGCCCTTCCAGCCCAGCCAGGCCACTGCCCGGCGCCTGCCCCGCGGCGTCGGCGGCGCTTGCCATAGGCAGATACAGGTCAAAGCGCGTGCCCTGGCCGGGTTGGCTGTCCAGGCGGATGAAGCCGCCCTGGTTGTCGACGAAACGCCGGCACGAGATCAGGCCCAGGCCGCTGCCGTCGGCCTTGCTGGTGAAAAATGGGGTGAACAACTGGCGCTGGGTCGCCTCGTCCATGCCCATCCCGGTGTCAGCGACGCTCAAGGTGACATAGGCCCCGGCCCGCTCCGGCTCGCCGTTGCGGTAATCCCCGGCGGCCAGTTGCTGGCGCCGGGCCGACAGGGTCACCGTGCCGCCATCGGGCATGGCCTGGATCGCGTTCAGGGCCAGGTTGAGCAGGCACTGGCGGCACTCGGTGTCATTGCCTGGCACTTCAAGGTGCGGATCCAGGTTCTCGATGACCAGGTCCACCGAGGCCGGTACCGACGGCCGCAGCAGCATGCCGATGGCATCGAACAGGGCGGCCAGCCGGGTCGGTCGCCCGGGCTGGCGGTCACTGCCGCGGGCCAGGCCGAGCATGGCCGAGATCAGATCCAGGCCCTGGTCGCAACATTCACGGATCAGCTTGACCAGGCGGATCAGCTCGGGATTGCCGTCGGCCTTGGCCTCGATCAACTGGCTGGCCAGCAGCACCGGTTGCAGGGTGTTGCGCAGGTCATGGCCCAGGCTGCCGGTCAGGATCGCCAGGGTTTCGAAGCGCTGGGCGCGGATCAATTCGGCTTCGGCGCTGTCGCGGGCGTCACGCTCCTTGGCCTCGGCCACGGCCCGGCTCACCGCCGATGCCAGCCGCGCCAGGTTGTGCTTGAGCACATAATCGGTGGCGCCGGCGCGCAGGGCTTCAATCGCCGCGGTCTCGCCGATGGTGCCGGACACGAAAATGAAAGGCGGCTTGCGCCCTGGGCGCTCAAGCAGCAACTCCAGGGCGCGATAGCCGCTGAAGCCAGGCAGCGACAGGTCCGACAGCACCAGATCGGGCTGGAACTGCTCCAGGGCATCAACGAACGCGCTGGCCTCGGCCACGACCTGATGCTCGAAGGCCAGGCCTGCCTTGTCCATCTGCTCGACCATCAATTCGGCATCGAGCGGATCGTCCTCGACGATCAGGATGCGGTAGGCAGGCTCGGGCCTGGCCGGGTCACGATTCATCGGGCGGCTCGTTGAGCACGGCCCAGAAGTGGCCCAGCAGTTGCACCGCCTCGAAGAACTGGCGGGCATCGACCGGCTTGACCACATAGGCGTTGACGCCCAGATCCCAACTGCGGGCGACATCGCTGTCTTCGCGCGATGACGACAGGATGACCACGGGCAGGCAGCGCAGGTGCGGATCGGCGCGGATTTCCCGCAGCACGTCCAGACCATCGCGACGGGGCATCTTCATGTCCAGCAGCACCACGGCCGGGTCGATGCACTCCCGGTCTGCCCAGGCACCGCGGCAGCACAGCCAGTCCAGGGCCTCGGCGCCATCGCGCACATGAACCACGGGATTGGCCAGATGGGCCTCGCGCAGCGCATCCAGGGCCAGCTCAGCATCCAGGGAATTGTCTTCAGCAAGAAGAATGGGGCGAATCGTATTGGGCATGGTCAAAGGCTGGCGCCGATCCTCTTGCGGCGGGTACATGGACGTTCAATGACAACACTGGGCAGTGCGGCGAAGGCGGCGGTGATGGTACTGCGGCGGCTTGCGCCACCTAGCGCAAACCAATGGACGGCGAGATTAATGGCGGCGATGTGAAAGTGGTGCCAGAACCTGACCAGCGGCCTGATCCACAGTCGGGCAGGGCCAGTCACCACGACTCAGCCCAGCAGCAAGGTGTGGCCGCCGGGCAGCGCGAAGTGGAACGTCGCGCCTTGCCCGGGCCGGCCTTCCGCCCAGACCCGGCCACCCATCCGGGCCAGGCTGCGACGGACATTGGCCAGGCCGATGCCGGTGCCCGGGAACTCGTCGGCCGCATGCAGGCGCTGGAAGACGCCGAACAGCTTGTCGATATAGGCCATATCGAAACCGGCGCCGTTGTCGATCACCCTGAACACATGCTCGTCCTCGCTCACCTGGTACTGGTAACGAACCTGAATCCGTGGCTGCCGGGTACGGCTGGTGTATTTGACCGCATTGCCCAGCAGGTTCTGCCAGACCAGGCGCAGCAGCGAAGCGTCGCCGCGGATCACCGGCAGATCGTCCACCTGCCAATCGATGGTCCGCTCGGCCGACGACTCGGCCAGCATGATGCGGGTTTCAGCCACCAGGGAAGCCATGTCGACCGTGCCGACCCGCACTGGACTGCGGCCCAGACGGGAATAGGTCAGCAATTCGTCGATCAGCACCGCCATGCGCACCGCCGAGTCGCCGATGACCCGCAGATAGTGGCCGGCCCGGGTGTCCGGATCGACATCCAGTTCGCGACCCAGTTTGCTGGAGAAGGCGGCGATATGGCGCAATGGCGCGCGCAGGTCGTGCGAGACCGAATAGTTGAACGATTCCAGGTCGGCATTGATCTGCGAGATTTCATCGACCTGGCTGTTGAGCCTCTGGTTGAGCTCCTGCACCTGGCGTTCGGCCTGGCGTCGGGCGGTGATGTCGGTGGCGGTGACAATCAGCGCCTCGCCGCTGTCGCCTCGTTCGGGCATTCGCCAGGCGTTGATCAACAGCGTGCGACGGCCACTGGCAGGCGTGTCCTGCTCGAGCTCGTAATCCCACAGCTCCCGGTCCATCAGCAGCACGTCACGCAGGCGCTGCAGCAGCGCGGCATCGTTCCAGACCCCCGAGCCGACCGTGGCCAGCGGCACATCGAGCAGGTTGCCATAGTCGGCTGCGTTGCCATGCTCGGCTGAATAAAGATTGGCAAAGGCGGGATTGCACAGGCGCACACGCAGATTGGCATCCAGTTGCACGATCGGCTCGCGCACTGCGCTGAGGATGCGGTCAGCGTTGCGCCGGGCGGTGCGCGCCTGGATCGCCATGCGCGAGCGGCGCCGCCACAGGATGGTCAGGCCCAGCAACAACACCATCAGCAGCAGCAACTGGATCGACAGGATCAGGTTGGCCGAGTGCCGGAACTGCTGGCGCTGACTGTCGATCAGTTTGCGCTGCCAGCCGAGCAACGCCTCATGTTCGTTCTCCAGCAGCGTGTCCCACTCGCGCAACGGCATGGCCGAACCAGTGGCCGAAAGCATCTCCTGGGCCAGCTCCAGGCGACCTTCGTCGATGTAACTGATGACCCGACCGACTTCGGCCCGGCGGGTGTCGACCAGCACCTGCAACTGTGCCACCAGCGCGCCCTGCCGGGCATCCTCGGACATGGTGTGGCGCAGAAAATCCAGGTCGGTCTGGATGCGGTCGCGGGCGCGTGCGATCTCGACCCGCATCTGCGCCTGACCCGGCGCCAGCAACAGCCAGAACACGCTGCGGTCGATATCGCTCAGGGCGGTACGAATGCGGATGTAGGCGGAAATGGCCCTGGCATCACGATTGATCCGGGCATGCTCGCTGAGCGCCTGGCCGGTGCTGCGGTTGGACAGGTACCACGGCACCACCTCGATGGCCGCGACCATCAATGCCAGCGCCACCAGGACCGTGGCAGTCCTGAGGTTCCTGCGCATGCTCTTCATCGGGATGTTGTACCTGCTTGGCTGCCGGGCCGACAAGCAGCCTGCATGTTCATTGCAGTTTGCAATGAACCGGTGTGATGAAACCGCGAATTGCCCGACGATATCGGCGAGCCGTTCGGATAATCAAGGGTTTGGCGGGCGCATGCTTTGGCACGCGCCGTGCGTTGATCGGGACGGAACCGGATCGGCCGGCCCCGGCCGCTCATTTTCCCGCCAAGCCCTGGAGGATTGCCCATGCTCTATTACGCCATTGTCTTCTTCATCATCGCCCTGATTGCCGCCGCGCTGGGCTTTGGTGGCATCGCCGGTGCCGCGACCGGCATCGCCAAGATCCTGTTCTTCATCTTCGTCATCCTGTTCATCGCCTCGCTGATCTTCGGTGGCCTGCGCGGATGGTAACGGGCCACTGACGCTGGCACCCCGAACCGACAAGGTTCATCCCGCCCCGGCCGCCTGGCGTCCGGGGTGTTTTTATTGCAGCACCCTCGTTGGCGATCGCGGCTCAGCGTAACGCTGCATCGCGCTCGGGCAAGCGCGCCAGCAACTCGGCAACGCTCGCCAGCGCGCGCGCATCCAATGTCGCGTTGACCGGCACGTGGAACCAGTGTGGCTGGGCAAAGTCACGGCATTTCACCGCATCCTTCTCGGTCATCAGCACCGGCTGCCGGTCGGGGAAATCAAGATCATCCGGTTGCAAACGGTGGTGGTCCGGGAACGGGTGCTCGATCAGCGTCAGGCCTGCCTGGCGCAGGGCGGTAAAAAAACGCGCCGGATCACCAATGCCGGCAACGGCGTGCACCGGTCCGCTCTGGAACTCCCGCAGCGGCCGTGGCGTATCGTCGCCCAAGCTTCGGGCCTGATCCATGACCAGATCGAAGCCGGGCTCGCCGTCTTGGCGTGGCCCGTTGACCAGCACCAGGTCGACCTGGCGCAGACGCTGCGGCGCCTCGCGCAAGGGGCCAGCCGGCAACAACCGGGCATTGCCGAGCCGGCGCCGGCCATCGATGACCACGATCTCGACATCGCGCGCCAGGGCCAGGTGCTGCAGGCCGTCATCGGCAAGCACGATGTCGATCTCGCCGGTAGCCACCAGTGTCCGACCGGCAGCAACCCGGTCAGCCGCCACCACCACCGGCGCGCCAGTGCGCCGGGCGATCAGCACGGGCTCGTCGCCGGCGTGCTCGACAGCATCGGCCGGCGCGACCCGGTGGATGCCTTTGCCGCGCCGGCCGTAGCCGCGGCTGACTACGCCCGGCCGCCATCCGGCCTGGCGCAAGTGTTCGATCAGGGCGATCACCAGCGGCGTCTTGCCGCTGCCGCCGACGCCGATATTGCCGATCACGATCACCGGTACCGGCAGCCGGACCTGGCGCGCCCGTTGCCGGCGCCGGTCGCGCGCCGCCAGCCAGGCGAACAATCGCTCCAGCCCGGCCAGCCACCACGGCACCGGCGCGTTTCCATACCAGCGCGCTTCCAGCCAATGCTGCAGACCGCGCGTCATGATCGATGCCGGCTGGCGCGACGCTGCCATCCGCGGCGATGACCTGGATCCCGGCCTGTTGCCGACCACGCACCGGCAGAGTGCGGCCGATGGCAAGAGCGAGGGTCGGCCGGCATCGCCTCAGGTTCCGCGCGAGAACTGCATCCGGTACAGGCCGGCATACAGGCCGTCGGCGGCCAGCAGTTGATCGTGGCGACCGCGCTCGACGATACGGCCGGCATCCATCACCAGTACCTGGTCGGCATGCTCGATGGTGCTCAGGCGGTGGGCGATGACAAAGGTGGTGCGGTTGCGCATGACATGGGCCAGCGCATCCTGGATCTGCCGCTCGGATTCGGTGTCCAGGGCGCTGGTGGCCTCGTCCAGGATCAGGATCGGTGCATCCTTGAGGATCGCCCGGGCGATGGCCAGGCGCTGGCGCTGGCCGCCGGAGAGCAGACTGCCGACCTCGCCGACGCGGGTCTGGAAACCGTCCGGCAACGCCTGGATGAACTCCAGGGCATTGGCCGCCCGTGCCGCCGCCTCGATCGCCTGCGGGCTGGCATCGGCCAGGGCACCGAAGGCGATATTGGCGGCAACGGTGTCATCGAACAGCACCACGCTTTGCGACACCCAGGCAATCTGCTGGCGCAACTGCGCCAGGCCATAGTCCGCCAGCGGCCGGCCATCAAGCAGGACCTGGCCCTGGCCGGGTTCCAGCAGCCGCGGCAACAGACGGATCAACGAGGTCTTGCCACTGCCGGAGCGGCCGACGATGGCGGTGATGGTGCCCGGTTCGGCCAGCAGATCGATGTCAGCCAAAGCCTCATGGTTGGCGCCGTCGTAACGAAGGCTGACCTGCCGGTACTCGATACGGCCGCAGATCGCCAGCGGCGCGGCGCCGCCGTCATCGGGCTCCGGCGCGGTGTCCAGGATATCGAACAGGCTCTCGGCCGCGGTCAGGCCCTTCTGCATCGTGTCCTGGACGCTGGTGATGCGCTTGAGCGACGGCAACATGGCGGCCATCGCCACCATCATCGAGGTGAAGGCGCCGGCGGTCATGGTGCCTTCGGCGGCCTCGCGGCCAGCAATGTAGATCAGGATCGCCAGCGCGATCGCGGCGCTGAGCTGCACCAGGGTGGTGCTCAATGACTTGGCTGCGCTGCCTTTCAGATGCAGGCGCCGGCGCCGGGCCGATAGGATCCGGTAGCGCTCCTCGGCGGCCTGCTCGCCGCCATAGACCTTGACCGCGTCCAGACCGGCCAACGCCTCGCCGGCCACCCGCGTGGCCTCGCTGACCGTGCCCAGCATGCGCTGGCTGATGTTGCGGAAGCGCCGGCCGGCGAACCAGACCACGACCGCGACCATCGGCATCAGGAAGGCCAGGGTCAAGGTCATGCGCACGCTCTGCATCAGCATCACCACCACCATCGCCACCACCAGCAAGGTGTCGGTGATGATGACCTTGAGCGATTCGGCACTGGCATCGGCAACCAGTTCAGCATTGAAGGTCAGGCGCGCGACCAGGCGGGCGCTGTTCTCGCCGGCGTAGTAGCCGACCGGCAGGCGCAGCAGGTGGGCGAAGGTTTCCCCGCGCAGGGTTTCAACCACGCGGCGGCCGACGTAGGCCATGCCGTAGCCGGCCAGGAACACGCCGATGCCGCGCAACAGGAACAGGCCGACCACGGCGAACGGCATCCAGCGCAGCACGTTGGGATCACGCTCGACGAAGGTGCCGTCGATCAGCGGCTGCATCATCCAGGTGAAGGCACCGGCGGCGAATGCCTCGATCAGCATGCCGATGATGGCGGCGGCCAACACCGGCCAGAAGCGCCGGGTATAGCCGAGCAGGCGGCCGTAGCCGCGTGCCACCCGACCGCGATCATCGCCGTGTTCGGGCATGACCTCCGGCGCGGGCACGGCGGAGGGTTTCAACCGCCGTCACCTGCGGGCACGGTGGCGATCTCGATGCGCGAAAACCCGTGTCGCCCGAGCACATCCAGGGCCGTCACCACCGCCTGGTGCGAGGCGCGCGCGGCGGCGCGCACGACGATGCGCTGGTCCGGATCGCCATCGGCCACTTCGTTCAGGGCAGCGGCCAGGGTCACCGGATCGACACCCATGACCTCACGCTCGTTGAGGTAGTAGCGGCCGTTCTCATCGATCACCACGGTCAGCGCCTGCGCTGACTCGGCGCTGGCAACGCCGCCGGCCTCGGGCAAGTCGACACGCAGCAAGGCCCGCTGCTCGAAGGTGGTGGTGACCATGAAGAAGATCAGCAGGGTCAGGATGATGTCGATCAACGGCACGAGGTTGAACTCGATCTCGTCCTCGGCCTGGAGCGGCAGGAAGTTCACGCCGCTGCCTTCACCGCGACCTGCTGCTCGCAGGCCTCGACCACATGCGAGGCTTCGCGTGCCAGGCCCATGGCCAGATCCTGCACCTGGCCGCGCAGGTAGCGGTGCAGGATGTAGGCGGGAATGGCGACGACCAGGCCGAAGGCCGTGGTCATCAGGGCCTCGCCGATGCCGCCGGCCAGGCGCGTGGCGTCGCCGACGCCGAACTCGGTGATCACCAGGAACATGCGGATCATGCCGGTGACCGTGCCCAGCAATCCGACCAGGGGCGAGATGATGGCGATCGTGCCCAGAGTATTGAGCCAGCGCGACAGGCCATGGACGACCTGACGGCCGGTTTCCTCGACCCGCCCGACCAGCACCTCGTGCGCCTGGTGGCGCTCGCGCAGCACCGTCGCCAGCACCCGGCCCAGCGCCGAATGGCCGCGCAGCGCCTGCAGGTGGCTATCTTCAATACGGCCGCCACGGACCAGGGTCAGCACCTCATCGGTCAGGCCGGACGGGATGATGACGGCCCGACGCAGGCTCCACAGCCGCTCGAGCACGATGCCGAAGGCCAGCACGGCCAGCGCCAGCAGTGGCCACATGATCGGCCCGCCAGCATTGAACAGTTCCCACACGATCGCTACCCCTGTGCTTCAAAGGCCCGAATCATAACCGTTCGACCGCCGCCTGCGAGGTTGCCGGCAGCGGCTGCAGCGATCAGCCGGCCGCCGCCGTCAGCGGGCCTGGACCGGTATCGCGTTCTTGATCTGGCGAATGCGGTTGTCGCCATCGACATAGACCAGGGTCGGCTGGAAGGCCTCCATCTGCGCCTGCTCGACCACGCCATAGGCACAGATGATCACCAGATCGCCGACCTGCGCCTTGTGCGCCGCCGCGCCATTGACCGAGATGATGCCGCTGCCGGCCTCGGCGCGGATGGCATAGGTGACGAAGCGCTCGCCATTGTCGACATCGTAGATATGAATCTGCTCGTACTCGCAGATGCCGCTGGCATCGAGCAGATCGCCGTCGATGGCACAGGAGCCCTCGTAGTGCAGCTCGGCGTGGCTGACGGTGGCGCGATGGATCTTGGCTTTCAGGACATTCAACAGCACCCGCGGACTCCGGCAGTCGTCATGGCGGCAGTGTAGGCAGGCCACTGCCGCATCGCAACATGGGCGGCCGGCCACGATCTTTCGCTGCAATGCAGCATCTCCTTGTTTGCGGCACGGTCGGCCGCGGGGTTATTGTTCCGGCACGAATGGCGCCCGTCCGGGCCGTCGCCGCGTCCTTGCCCGGCCATCCGGCCATTGGGGAGCTTGGAGCAACGCGCAGCATCGCAGGTCTGTGCCAGGCCGCCCTCGCCGGCGCTTTGGCCGGCCTGTCGCAACGAATTGCCGAGCGCGGCCCTCCGCGCCTGGACGTGCGTCATTCGACCACCATTGCCGTCCATTTACCGCCGATATCCGTATCGGTTTTTCCTGCTCCGGAGTGACATGTCCAGTTCCCTGCCTGCCCTCGACCAGTGGGTCGCCGAAGTCGCCCGCCTGACGAGTCCCGACCGCATCCACTGGTGCGACGGCTCCGACGCCGAAGCCCGGGAGCTGACCCGGCAGATGCTCGACAGCGGCGAACTGATCGCTCTGAACCCGGACAGCCATCCCGACTGCCACCTGCACCGCTCCGACCCCGACGATGTCGCCCGCGTCGAGCACCTGACCTTCGTCTGCACGCCGCAACGCGAGGATGCCGGCCCCAACAATCATTGGCTGGAGCCGGCCCAGGCGCACGCCAGGATCGACGCCCTGTTCGCCGGCTGCATGCGCGGCCGCACGCTCTATGTCGTGCCCTACTGCATGGGTCCGATCGACTCGCCACTGGCGCGCTGCGGCGTCGAGATCACCGACAGCGCCTATGTCGTGGCCAACATGCGCAAGATGACCCGCATGGGTGCACCGGCCCTGGCCCGCATCGAACGCGAGGGCCACTTTGTCAAGGGCCTGCATTCCACTGGCGAGCTCGATCCGGAGCGTCGCTACATCATGCATTTCCCGCACGAGCTGACGATCAAGTCCTACGGCTCCGGTTACGGCGGCAATGCCCTGCTGGGCAAGAAGTGCCACGCCCTGCGCATCGCTTCCTGGCAGGCGCGGCAGGAAGGCTGGCTGGCCGAACACATGCTCATCGTCGGCATCCAGAATCCGCAGGGAGACATCCATTACATCGCCGCCGCCTTTCCTTCGGCCTGCGGCAAGACCAACCTGGCAATGCTGATCCCGCCGGAAAGCTATCGCCAGGCCGGCTGGAAGGTGTGGACGGTCGGCGATGACATCTGCTGGATGCAGCCCGGCGCCGATGGCCGCCTGTGGGCGATCAATCCCGAGGCCGGCTTCTTCGGCGTCGCCCCCGGCACCAGCCAGGGCACCAACCGCAACGCCCTGGCCATGCTCGACCGCGATGCCCTGTTCACCAATGTCGCGGTGACCGGTGACAACCAGCCCTGGTGGGAAGGCCTGGACGACCGGGTGCCGGCGCTGGACTGGCAGGGCCGGCCCTACGACCGCGCCTCGGGCACGCCGGCAGCCCATCCCAATTCGCGCTTCACCGTGTCGATGCACAACTGCCCCAGCTATACCGACGAGGCCGAGAACCCGGCCGGTGTGCCGATCAGCGCCATCGTCTTCGGCGGCCGGCGCCGCCACCTGGCGCCACTGGTCGTGGAAGCCTGCGACTGGACCCACGGCGTGCTGATCGGTGCCTCGATGGCGTCGGAAACCACGGCCGCGGCGACCGGAAAAGTTGGCGTCGTGCGCCGCGACCCGATGGCGATGAAACCGTTCTGCGGCTACCACTTCGGTGATTACTGGGCGCATTGGCTCAGCTTTGACCGGCCCGGCGTCACGCTGCCGAAGATCTTCCAGGTCAACTGGTTCCGTCGTGATGACGATGGCCGCTTCCTGTGGCCGGGTTTTGGCGAAAACCTGCGTGTGCTGGAGTGGATCATCGCCCGCTGCCGCGGCCAGGCCGGCGCCCGCGACACGGCCATCGGCCGCCTGCCGGATCAGGACGATCTGAACCTGGACGGCCTGGACCTCGACGCCGCCGACCTCCAGGCACTGCTGGCCGTGGATGCCGACGGCTGGCGCGAAGAGGCCGAGGCAATCGCCAGGCACCTGGACGGTTTCCAGCCGCGCGTGCCGCCGGCCCTGTTGCACGAACGCGAGCGCCTGGCGCAGGCGCTGGCCGCCAGCACCGGCACCGTTGCCGCAGAACCGACAACGACACCAACAACGGCACCGTCGCCGGCCTGAGCCACCGCCACATCGCGCATCTGCGGCGCGGAGCGCTGCGGCGTACTGCTGCGGCGTACTGGAATGCGGGCCTGGCCCGATTGCCGGCCGGCCGGGCCAACACCGGACGACGGCTTGTGCTGGCTGGCGGCACCAGGCTCACCGCGATGGCACCTCGCGCTGACCGCGAAGCGCGGACAGCGCCCCGCTGCAATCACCCGATCGCCGGCCGGCTGTTATCCTGTCTGGCGATTTCAAGCCACCTGCACGGCGCCTGCCCACATGCCCGACCTGTCATCCAGCCAACCCGTCGCCGCCGACGTTGTCATCGCCTTCATCGGCGCCGGCAACATGGCGCGCAGCCTGATTGCCGGCATGCGCAGCCAGGGCCTGCCCGGCCGGCAACTGCGCGTCGCCGATCCCTTTGCCGCGGTGCGCGAGGCATTGGCGCGTGATACCGGCGCCGTCGCCGCCGCCAGCAATGCCGAAGCCGTTGCCGGCGCCCGGGTCATCGTGCTCGCGGTCAAGCCGCAGGTGATGGCGCAGGTGTGCCGCGAGCTGGTGCCGGCACTGACCGGCGATCCGGTCATCGTCTCGGTGGCCGCCGGCATCGACAGCGCCCAGCTCGATGCCTGGCTGGGCGGCGACCGCGCCGTCGTCCGCGCCATGCCCAACACTCCGGCGCTGCTGCGTGCCGGCGCCACCGGCCTGTTCGCCAACGCCCGCTGCAGTACCGACGATCGCGCCCTGGCCGGGCAACTGATGGCCGCCGTCGGCAATACGGTCTGGATCCAGGACGAGGATCTGATGGACGTGGTCACCGCCGTGTCCGGCTCCGGCCCGGCCTATTTTCTGCGCCTGATCGAAGCCATGCAGACGGCCGCGGTCGAGCGTGGCCTGAGCCCGGAAGCGGCCCGGCAACTGGTCCTGCAAACCGCCTTCGGTGCCGCGCGCATGGCGCTGGAATCGGACGAATCCGCCGGCGAACTGCGCCAGCGCGTCACCTCGCCCGGCGGCACCACGGCGGCAGCCATGGACATGTTTAGCCAGCGCCAGTTCGAAGATCTGGTCGACGCCGCCATCGGCGCCGCCCATGAGCGCGGCCAGCAGTTGCGCCAGCAAGCCCGGGAAACGGAAGGATCGCAGCGGCAATGAACTACCTGGGCAACGCCGGTCAGTTGCTGATCGACACCGTGTTCGGCCTGGCCATGCTGACCGTGTTGCTGCGCATCCTGATGCAGGGCGCGCGCGCGGATTTCTACAACCCCATCTGCCAGTTCATCCATCGCCTGACCCAGCCGGTGATCGCACCGCTGCGGCGATTCGTGCCGCCGCTGGGGCGTATCGACAGCGCTGCCGTATTGGTATTGCTGGCCCTGTCCTGGCTGCGCTACCTGGTGCTCAAGGCCACGGTCGGCGGCACCGTGATGCCGTTCATCAACATCGGCAGTGCTGGCCCGATGGCGCTGCTGGTCGCCGCCATCGCCCATATCCTGGCCCTGCTGGCAATGCTCTGGTTCTGGCTGCTGCTGATCAGCATCGTGCTGAGCTGGATCCAGCCGGCCAACCGCAGCCCCGCGATTCCGCTGGTATTCCAGCTCACCGAACCGCTGCTGGCACCGTTCCGGCGCCTGCTGCCGCAGATGGGCCTGGACCTGTCGCCGCTGTTCGCCTTCATCGGCATCCAGTTGGCGCGCCTGCTGTTGATACAGCCGCTGTACGACCTGGCCGCGCGCATGGCCATGCCCATGGCCTGACGCCAGGCGCCCGATGATCACCGTGCCGGCCCCGAACCCCAACCCATTTTGCGAGAACTGATGCCGTGCCGACCCTGTCCCGCCTTTCCACACTGTTGCTGGCTTGCCTGCTGCTGGCGATGCCGGCGCTGCTGATCGCCGCCGGCGCCGACGGCGAGCGCGCACACCGCCAGGGCAACTACACCATCCATTACAACGCCATCCCCAGTACCGCCCTGAGCGCCGATGTCGCCCGCCAATACGACATCGTCCGCTCGGCCGGACGCGGCCTGCTCAATATCGCCGTGTTGCGTGACGACGGTGACGGCGACGATGGCACGGCGACGGCCGTGACCGCCGCCATCCAGGCCTGGAGCCATTCCCTGGTGGGCCAGCGCAATGCGATCACCCTGCGCGAGATCCGCGAACAGGATGCGATCTACTACATCGGCCAGTTCCGCATCCGCGGGGAAGAACATCTGCGCTTCGAACTGCAGGTGCGCCCGGACGGCGCCCGCCAGTCCATTCCGGTGCGCTTCGAAAACCACTTCATCGGCCGCTGAGCCGGCGCCCGCGGCAGCTCGCGCCAGCCAAATTCCGGGCCTGGTCAGGCAAACAGGTCGGCGATCGTTTCCTGTATAGCCAGCGCCGCGGCGCGCGGATCCTCGGCATTGCGGATCGGTCGGCCAACCACGATGTAGTCGGCGCCGTTGCTGAACGCCTGGCGGACATCGACGGTGCGCTTCTGGTCGTCGCCGCTGTTGGCCACCGGCCGGATGCCAGGGCAGACCACGATCAGGCGGTGATCGATCTCGGCGCGCAAGTCGGGCACTTCCAGCCCGGATGAAACCACGCCATCACAGCCGGCCGCCAGGGCCGCCCGGGCGCGTGACAGTACCAGGGCGCGAGCATCGCACTGGAAGCCCAGGTCATCCAGATCATGCTGGTCCAGGCTGGTCAGAGCGGTCACCGCCAGCAGCTTGAGCTCGCCCTTGACCTGGACCGCCGCGCGGACCATGGCATCGTTGCCATGGATGGTGCAGAAGGTGGCCGGATAGCGGGCCAGACCGCGCACGGCGGCGGCGACGGTGGCCGGCACATCGAAGAACTTAAGGTCGACGAAAACGCGGTTGCCGCGCTCGTGCAGGGCTTCCAGCAAGGGAAAGAAGCGGCCGCTGGCGAGCAGTTCCATGCCGATCTTGTAGAAACACGCGGCATCGCCCAGGCGCTCGACCAGAGCCAGGGCCTGGTCGGCATCGGGCACGTCCAGTGCCACGATCAGGCGTTCGGCGGGCGGGATCGGCTTGTCCGACAGAAGGGGCGGACGAGTGCCTTCAAGCTTGGTCATCACGGCACCCGGCTCAGCGGCTGCGCAGGGCGCGGCGTTTGCGCGCGCTTGCGTCCGGGGCATCGCCGACAACGGCACTTTCCCAACCGCCATAGCTGGGATTGGGCAGCATGAACCAGCGCGTTCCCCACCAGCCCTGGTGGCCCTGCACCTGGCCGGCACGGGCCTGGACATGGCCGCGGCTGCCGGCAACGAAATCACCCAGGTTGTCGCCGAACATCATCAGCACCCGGTACTGCTCGCCGACGAACTGGCGGCGCGAACGCTTCTCCGAACTCCAGCCCTGGTTCTCGTCGATGGTCAGCACGGTGTCTTCCGGATCGGACAAAGGAAAGCCCAGCGCACGCAGATTGTCGTAAGTGGCCGCCTTTTCCGAGGCCGCGCGGTTGGTGACATAGAACACGGTGATGCCGCGCTGGGCGGCGGTACGCAGGAACTCCAGCGCGCCCGGCACCGCGGTGGCCCGGCGTTCCTGGGTCCAGGCGTACCAGGTGTCGGCATCGAAGGCCTGGCCGGTTTCGATCAGGCGCGCCTGGTAGGGCGAGTTGTCGATCACCGCCTCGTCGGCATCGACGATGATCGCCGGCAGCAGATTCTCCACCCGCCGGCCGGTGCGCTCTTCGGGCGGCAGCGCATCCCAGCCCGGATCGGCCAGGGCACGGTCAAGCAGGGCGGTGGCGGCGCCGAAGATGCTCAGGGTTGCGGCCCGGTACTCGGCCGCCGTCTGCATCCAGACCACGGCATTGAGGTTGTCATGGGCGCCCTGGCCGGGTGCCGGTGCTGGTGCCGCTGGTGATGAGGGCGTAGCCGCCGGCGCTGCCGGGCCGGTGCGCGTGGCGGTGCCGGTGCCGGCGCAGGCGCTGATCAGGAAGGCCAGGCCGATGGCGGCGGCACGAATCGGGAAGGCTTTGGAGGTCATGGCAGGGATCACTGGCAAACGGACGGAATCAGGGTCGGCAGCGCGCGCTCGGCTGTTGATGGCGGCGCTGGAAAGCGCTTTTCGGGAAAGGCTGGCAGGGATCTGGCCGTCACCGGAGACGCCGCGGCAAGTTTGCCCTGGGCTTGCTGCCCCGCGGTCGCGTTGCCTGCCGCTTCAACGCTCGACGATGGCGGCCACGCCCATGCCACCAGCGGTGCACACCGACAGCAGCGCCCGGCCACCGCCGCGTTCTTCCAGCAGCTTGGCGGTGGTCGCCAGCAGGCGGGTGCCGGTGGCCGCGAACGGATGGCCCAGCGCCAGCGAGGAACCAACGACGTTGAGCCGGTCCGGATCGATCGCCCCCAACGGCGCCGCCAGGCCAAGCTGGTCGCGGCAATACTCGGGCGATTCCCAGGCGCGCAGCGTGCACAGCACCTGCGCGGCGAAGGCCTCGTGGATTTCGTAGAAATCAAAATCCTGCAAGGTCAGGTCATTGGCCGCCAGCAGTTCGGCCACCGCCAGGGTCGGCGCCATCAGCAGGCCCTGGCCATGGACGAAATCGACCGCAGCGGTGCGTGCATCGCGCAGCCAGGCGCGCACCGGCAGGTGGCGCTCGTCGGCCCAGGCCTGGCTGGCCAGCAGCGCAGCACTGGCGCCATCGGTCAGCGGCGTGGAATTGCCGGCGGTCAGGGTGCCGTGGCCGGAATGGCGATCGAAGGCCGGCTTGAGCTGCGCCAGCTTTTCCAGGGTGCTGTCCGGGCGCAGGATGTCGTCACGGCCCACGCCGCGGAATGGCTGCACCAGATTGTCGTAGAAGCCGCGCTCGTAAGCCGCGGCCGCCTTGCGATGGCTGGCCAGGGCGAGCTCGTCCTGGGCTTGCCGGCTGATGCCCCACTCGCGCGCCATGCGCTCGGTGTGCTGGCCCATGCTCAGGCCGGTGCGCGGTTCGCCCACGCCAGGAAACGACGGCGCCAACTCGCGCGGCCGGAAACCTTTCCAGACCCTCAGCTTGTCCATCGCGCCGCGGGCACGGTTGGTATCCAGCAGCCGTTGCGAGAAGCGCTTGCCGAAGACCACCGGCACATCGCTGGTGGTATCGGAGCCGCCGGCAATGCCGGCCTGGATCTGGCCGGTCGCAATGCGGTTGCCGATGATGATCGCGGCATCCAGGCTGGTGCCGCAGGCACGCTGCAAGGTGATGCCCGGCGTGCGTGCATCCAGGCCCGAAGACAGCGTGATCTCGCGCGCCAGGTTCCAGTCGCGGCTGTGTTTGATCACCGCACCGAAGGCGACCTCGCCCAGGCGCTGGCCGTGCAGGCCATAGCGCTCGACCAGGCCGGCCACGGCCTTCAGCCCGAGGCCGAAGTTGCCGACATCGGCGTAGGCGCCATTGCTGCGGCAGAAGGGAATGCGCACGCCGCCGACAATGGCGACGCGCTCAAGCATGCGGTTGGGTTGTGATCGTGTCGCTGCCATCGATACCAAGCTGCCCTGATTGCGTGACCGGCGCGGCCGGCGAAGTCTTCCGGCCGACTGCTGCAACAGGGCTGAATGGTACACTACCGGGCTATTCCATCGCCTGCGCGACCACGCGACCATTCATGCTCGAAGACATCCTCAAGCTGCATCAGACCGGCGAACTCGACGCCGCCGAAACCGCTTACCGGCAGTGGCTGGCGGACCATCCCGACGACCCGGAAGCCAGCCACCTGCTGGCCCTGCTGCGGCGCCAGCGCGGCGACCTGGGCCAGGCACTGGAACTGACCCGGCAGGCGCTTGAACACTCGCCCGACCAGGCGCCCTACCACAACACCCTGGGCAACCTGCTGCTGCAGCAAGGCCAGTGGCGGTCGGCGCGGCAGGCATTCCAGGCAGCCATGCGCCTTGATCCCAACCACATGGGTTCCCTGGTCGGCGCCGCCCAGGCGGCGCTGATCGAAGGCGACCTGGGCGCCGCCCGCGAAACGCTGGCCAAGGCCGAGCGGGTCTCACCCGACCATCGCTGGCTGCGCCTGCCCCAGGCCAACCTGGCCCAGGCCCTCGGCGACCACGACAAGGCCGTGCGCCTGTACCTGGCGGCGCTGGAAGAAAACAGCAACGACGCGACCATCCACATGAGCCTGGCGCGCAGCTTCGGCGCGCTCGGCCGCACCACCTTCGCCGAGCAGGCGCTGGACAATGCGCTCAAGCTCAAGCCCGACTACGTCATGGCGCGGGTCGCCCTGGGCCAGTTGCGGCTCAAGGATGGCCGCTTTGCTGATGCCCTGACCGAGTTCGAACGGGCACTGGAACACGATTCCGATCACGCCCCCGCCCTGGCCGGCCGTGGCGATGCCCGCCGCCGCCTGGGCGATACGGCCCGGGCACTGGAGGATTATCGCCAGGCCCATGCCGCCGCGCCGGACGCCCCCGGCCTGGCTGCGATCCTGATCCAGACCCTGCTGATCACCGGCAACGAGGCCGAGGCCCGACAGCAACTGGCCGACTCGCTCGCCGCCCTGCCGCGCGACGTCGCCCTGCGCCAGGTACAGGTGACTGTTGCTGCCCGTGATGGCGAGGACGCCCTGCTCAGCGCGCTCGAGGACTGGCGCGCCGCCGACCCCGGCAACCCGGAGGCGCGTGAGCGCCTGGCCGCTCTGCACGAATCCCGCGGCCGCTTCGACGAGGCGGTCGCCTTGGCCCGGGACACCTTGAAGAACAACAGCCGCAGCGGCTTCGCCCGCCTGGTACTGGCCCGTTCCGCCCTGCGTGCCGGCAACTTCGACGAAGTGCAGGAACAGATCAACCTGCTGCCGGAAAACGTCCTGCCGGCCCAGGGCCGTGCCCAACGCGCGCTGCTGCGCGGACTGGCCCGGGACGCCCTGGGTGACCACGACGGCGCGCTGGAAGCCTGGTTGGCCGGACGCAAGCAACTCGCCGGAGCCGCCCCCCTGGTGCCGATGCCGCAGGTGGCGCAACTGCAGTTGCCGCCGGCTCCGGAACCAAGCACCGAAAGCGCCGAAGCGCCGGCACCGGTATTCCTCATTGGCCTGCCCGGCGCCGGCACCGAATCCCTGGCCACCTTGGCCAGTGCCCTGGGTGTGCGCGTGCTTGCCGACCGTTTCAGCCAGCAGCCGCGGGTGGACGCCATCACCAGCGGCGAATACGGCGCGATGGTGAAATCGCTGGCCGAAGATCCGAACCAGGCCAGCCTGTTCCGCGACCGCTACCTGGCCGCCCTGGCCGGTGTCGGCGAGCTGCCCCGACCGGATCTGGTCGACTGGCTGCCATTCGCCGACCTGCGCCTGCTCACCCTGCTGCGCCACGCCTTCCCGGCGGCGCGCTATCTGGTGGCCGAGCGCGACCTGCGCGATTGCCTGATCAACTGGCTGTCGGTCGGAACCGCCCAGCATCTGGCCAGCGACGATCCCAAGGCCGCCGCGCAATGGCTGTTGCGTGCCAACCAGCATCTTGACAGCGCCAAACTGCCGGAAGAACACACGTTCAAGGTCTCGGCCGACGATCTGGCAGCGCCGCAAACACTCGCGCCACGACTGCTGCAATTCCTTGGCCTGCCGGAACGGCCCTTGCCCGCTGGCCTGGACATCGTGCGCAGCCGCGAAGGCTTCCCGGCGATCCTGCCAGCCAACCACTGGCAGCGCTACCAGGCACAACTGGCCGAGCCGTTCTCCTTGATGACGGACTGACGCGGTCGGGTTTGGGCGGCAACGGCTCGCCCCGACTTCCCGCCCCACTTGGAACCCCGGAGACTGCGATGAAACTGCACAGTGACAGCTTTGCCGATGGCCAGGCCATCCCGGCCGAGTTCGCCTTCGGCCAGCCGGCGCCGGATGGCCCGTTCATGCTTGCCGGCAACCGCAACCCGCACCTGGCCTGGAGCCAGGCGCCGGCCGGCACCCGCTCCTTCGTGCTCACCTGCATTGATGACGATGTCCCGACCGTGCCGGAAACGGTCAACCGCGACGACCGCACCGTACCGGCCGAGCAGCCGCGCGGACGCTTCGTGCACTGGCTGATCGCCGACATTCCGGCCACCGTCAGGGAACTGTCGGCGGGCACGTGCAGCCAGGGCGTGAGCGCACGCGGCAAGCGCGATCCCCAAGGTCCGGCGGGCAGCCGCCAGGGCCTCAACGATTACACCGGCTGGTTCGCCAACGACCCGGACATGGCCGGCGACTACCTGGGCTACGACGGCCCCTGCCCGCCCTGGAACGATGAGCGCATCCACCGCTACACCTTCCGCGTGTATGCCCTGGATGTCGAACGTCTGGACGGTTTGCCGGACAAGTTCACCCTGGCCGACCTGGACCAGGCCATGGCCGGTCATATCCTGGCCGAGGCGGCCCTGATCGGCACCTACACGATGAATCCGGCGCTGCGCGGCTGAGGCCCGGCCCGGCTGATCGCAGGCCGGCTGATCGCATGAATCAGCCGGCTGGGCCGCCACCATGTTGCCAACCGGCGCTGCCAGACGCCGCCTGACTGATCACATCGGCCGGCGGGCTGCCTGCGGCCAATGTTCGTCGGCAGTGCCGCTGCCATCCTTGTCCCGGACGGCACCCGGCAGCACCGGGAACGTTTCAACCGTTCCGACAGCCCTCAGGCCGGCTTGCCGCTACCTGTGACCGGCGCTTCCTCGGTTTCGTAGGCAGCCACCACGGCCGTACCGACCAGATCGCCGGCGACATTGAGCGTGGTGCGGCACATGTCCAGGAAGCGGTCCACGCCTAGGATCAGGCCGATGCCCTCCGGCGGGATCCCGACCATGCCGCAGATCATCGCGATCACCGGCAAGGAGCCGGCCGGCACGCCAGCGGTGCCGATGCCGCCCAGGATGCACACCAGCATCACCAGGAACTGCTGGCCCAGGCTCAGATCGATGCCGAAAAACTGTGCCAGGAACAGTACGGTCACGCCTTCAAACAGGGCCGTGCCGTTCTGGTTGGCGGTGGCCCCGATGGTCAGCACGAAGCGCGACACCTTCCTGGGCAGCTTCAGGTTCTCCTCGGCCACCTTCAGCGCCGTCGGCAGGGTGGCATTGCTGGATGCCGTGGAGAAAGCCATGACGATGGCTTCCTGGCTGCCGCGGAAAAACGCCATCGGCGACCAGCCGGCGCCAAAGCGCAGCATCAGCGAATAGACCACCACGAAGTGGAAGGTCAGCGCCGCCAGCACCACGCCGACGAAGGCGCCCAGCCGAATCAGCAGTTCCCAGCCGAACAGTGCCGCCAGGTTGAACACCAGGCAGGCCACGGCGTAGGGCGCCACCGAGATCACCAGGTGGATCAGTTTCATCATCACCTGGAACATGCCGTCGACCGTGGATTTCAACGCCCGGGTCGAGGTGTTGTCGCCGGCCAGTACCAGGCCGATGCCGAACATCAGGGCGAAGAACATCACCGCCAGAATGTCGTTGCTGGCGGCCGCCCGGAAGACATTGTCGGGCACGATGTTGATCAGCATCGCCATGCCGCCGGCACCCTCGCGGCTGGCACTGATGATGCTGTCGGCACGCTCCGCCGACGAGGCCAGCAGGCGCTGCGCCAGCTCCGGATCGACGCCGGCACCGGGCTGGGCGACATTCACCGCCACCAGACCGACGATCACCGCCAGGCTGGAGGCCACGACCGTATAACCCAGCGTGCGCCAGCCGACCCGTCCCAGGGCGCGGATATCGCCCATCTCGGCGACACCCATGACCAGGGCCGAGAACAGCAGCGGCAGCACCAGCATGAACAGCAGGCGCAGGAAGATCGTGCCGACCGGCTGGGTGATCCAGGTGGTCAGCCAGATCAGCCAGGGCGTATCACCGCCGGTTCCAACGTGCACCGCCAGGCCGCCGAGCAGGCCGACCAGGAAGCCGATCAGCATCTTGGTATGTAACTTCATTGCATTCCATCAGGTAAAAAAAAGGGCCGTACCGAAGGGTACAGCCCTTGTGAAGGACTGGTGAGGCGAAAGCCGGTCAGGGCACCAGCGTCGCCGTGCAGGTTTGTGCGTTGTTCTCTGGCAGAACAACGGTCGCCTGATTGTTGTTGATCGGCGTACAGGCACCCACCCAGTTGACACTGCTGGCCGGCGTGCCGCCGCCCAGATTGATGGTGATGATCACCGTGCCAACCTGCAGGTTGCGGTAATTGCACTGCGCGGCGCCGGCCATTGCCGCCAGGCTGCAATTGCCCGGCAGGCCGCTGACGGTCGCAGTGGCGCTGTCATCGGCGGCACCGCGCACCAGGGTCAGGTCCAGCCAGCCGTTGACCGGGTCTTCGGCGTCACCGCAGTTGGGGTTGTCGGGCGCCGCCTCGCAGTAGTCGATGCCCTGCACCTGCACGTTGGCCGAAGGCTCTCCGCCCGGGACCGAGAACTCACAGCTTCCGGTACCGGCCGAGCCGAACTGGTTGAGGTTGGTAGCCGTGATTGTCGCCGTGGTGACACCGCTTGCGTTGGTGACTCCAGGACCGCTGCTCAAGCTGACAATCGCGCCACCACTGCCGGTGCACGCGCCGGCCAGCTGGACGCCGCTGATCGGTTCACCGTTGGCGGCCAACAGGCGCAGGTTGACCGTGCCGCCGGTGCCGTAGAAGCCGCTCGGGTTGGCCAGCAGCACCTGTTCACCGACCAGAATCTCGACGATGGCCTCGCTGTACTCATCGAAGAAGCGGATCGACGGCTCACCTTCGCCAGCGGTGATGCCACCGGTTTGCACCGTGGCTGAGACGCAGCCGTTGCCGCCGGTCGGGCCAATGCTGCCGCCTCCGGACTGGCCATCGATGGAAGCGGTGCCGCTGCTGAGGTCCTGGAAGGCGAAGCCAATGTAGGAACCCTGCATCGGTGCGCCCAGGGCGTCCTGCTGGCAGACCGTTACGGTGCTGGTGCCATTGCCCTGGATCTGACCCGGGCTGGCAGTTACCAGGGAAGGCGCCAGGCCAGCGAAGGAAACCACTTCGACATCTGCCACCGTCTTGTTCTGGCCGGCGACGACGATACCGTCGGACTGCGCCCAGATGATGACACTGCGGCCGAGCATATTGACCGGATAGTTCATTTCCGTCCGGGCCAGGCCCATGTAATTGGTCGTGGCCTGCGCGTGGATGTTTCCGTGCTGGGCACGACCGATCGCGTAGGGAATCGCCGGACCCAGATCGACCATCTGGCCGGTGCCATCGTTGAGGTTGAAGCGACGGCTGACGGTCAGGCGGCTCCGGCTGCCGACGCTGTCGATGATGCGCGCGCTTTCAAGATCCGCAGCGCCGGGAACATCCCGGCCGAACAGGACCAGGGCATCGCCGATCTCGACGCCGCCGCCGGCGGTCAGGAAGCGGCCGCTGGGAGCGATGAACACGTGGCCGCCCTCTTCCGGATCACCATCCAGGCCGAACAGGTCGAAGAAACCACCGCCATCAAACGGGAAGCCGGACACCGGGCTGTCGATCAGGCCGAACTGGATCATTTTGCCGGGGATCACCGGATTGCCGAGCCGGTCGGTGGCCAGCGCGCTCACTGTCAGGCTGTAGGTGCCATCGGGTGCGATCGGCAATTCACCGTCCGGAGTGATGCCGCCGGGATTGACGAACAGGGCATTGCTGGTGGGGCTGACCAGGTGCAGGCTGAACAACTGGCCATCGGAGACCACCACGGTAGCCTCGGCAACGATCGGCTGCTGGATGCCGTTGTCGACGCTGTTGTCCAGTCCGTCGGCCGTGGCGCGCAGGGTGATGGTGCCCTGGCGGGTGCCGGCGAAGAAGTTGGCGCTGGCGATGCCGTTGCTGGTACGGGTGTGCACGGTGGTGCCGGACTGCGTGGTGCCATCGGCGCCGACCGTGGACAGGCGCTCGCCATCGGGGGCGATGATTTCCAGCTTGATGTTGTTGTAGGCGTCGCCGCCACTTTCAGGATTGGGCACCGGTGCACCGGTGCCATCGAGGACATGCAGGCGAATCAGGCGCTGGCTCGATCCGCCCGAACCCTGGATGTAGGTGGCGCCGGTGTCAGGAATCACATGGACAGTGGCCGGCATGGCCGGCACGCCCGAGCTGAAAGTGAACTGCATCGAAGCGCTCAGATTCTCACCGGTATCCGGGTCGGTCACGCCGACCGTCAGGGTGCCTGTGCCTGGCTCGCTGGTGGAACGCACGAACACCGTGCCGTGACCGGCATTGATCGGCACGCCGACCGAAGCCATCATCGCCGTGCATTCGTCCTCGTCGGTCGACGGATCGTCCGGCGTACCGATTGCGCCCACGCTCTGCGGCGAGGTCCAACTGGCCCGCACGGCGTCATCATCGGCGGCGGTGACCAGCTCGCCATTGATGTTGCGCCAGACCACCGTCACCTCAGCCTGGTAGGGATTGCCGCGGCAGGTCGGCGGCACGTTCTCCAGGTTAACCGGAATGACGGTGCGATCGGCGCTCAGGGTGAGGCGATTGTCCTGGCCGCCCTGGCCGGTGAGGGTGATATTGGTCGTGGCGGTGATCGACGTCCCCGGCACACCGTCGTTGGCTGACGCGGTCAGGGTAGCCGTGCCTGCGCCGGTGCCGCTACGGAAGCGGAACCGCGCCGCGCCACCGGCGGTGGAGGCCGAGGCGGTGCTGGCGAAATCGGTTGAGTCCGCGGGTGCCACGCCACCCAGCGAAGCCGGCGTCACGCTCAGCTGCACCGTGGTGCCGTCTGCCACGGGGGCTCCGCCATGGCGGCGCACATTCACCGTCACGTCGGTAAAGGAATGGCTGCCCATCGAGCTGTGCCCGGTCTGGATCGCGATGCTGCCAGCCTGGGGCGGCTGGATGGCGCCGCCGGAATCACCGCCACCACCACCGCAGGCGATCAGCAACAGGGTTGCAAACAGGGGAACGAGCCGATGCAGGGCGCGCGTCATGGTCTTCTCCAAACGGGGCTTGTATTGAATATGCGAGTTGGTGGTCATGGTTTACAGCGACTCACGCAGCAGCTTGGGGGTAACAAAGATCAGCAGTTCGGCCTTGTTGGCACTGCGGTTCTTGTTACGGAACAGGTTGCCCAGCACCGGGATATCACCCAGGTACGGGACTTTTTGCAGGAACTCGCGGCTGTCGACTTCATAGACACCGCCCAGAACCACGGTCTGGCCGTTCTGGACCAGAACCGCCGTGGTGATCTCGCGGGTGCTGATGATCGGCACGCGGCTGCCCTGCAGGCCGGCTTCCCAACGATCCAGCTCGTCCTTCTTGACCAGCAGGTTGAGGAAGACCCGGCCATCGTTGGTGATCGTCGGGGTGACTTCCAGCACCAGGGCGACTTCCTTGAACTCCATCGTCGGCTGGGCGTTCTGGCCGGTACCGGTGACCGACTGGAAGGCGATCTCGCTGCCCTGCTTGATGCTGGCCAACTGCTGGTTGGCAGTGATCACACGAGGATTGGAGATGACTTCGCCGCGGCCCTCGATCTGCAGTGCCGACAGCTCCAGATCCAGCAGGTAGTCGGCACCCAGCACCGCCAGGGCGAAGCTGCCCGCGCCGACCGGTGCCGGCATGTTGAAGTTGAGGCGCTCATTGATCGCCGGGAAGACCGCGTCGTCAGTGACACCATCGGAACTGCGGGTGCCGGTGCCGAAGGTCGGCAGGCCACGGCTGATGCCGCCCATGCGATTGTTGATTGCTCGCGCGCTCATGCCGTCGACGGACTCGGTGCTGCCGCCGGTGCTGATGATGTTGCCGTCACCGTCCTCACGCGAACCACTGATGCCGAAGCGGGCACCCAGGTCGCGGGCGAAGCTCTCGCTGGCCAGGACGATGCGCGATTCAATCAGCACCTGCTGCACCGGCCGGTCAAGCAGCACCACCAGCTCGCGGATTTCCTCGATCTTCTGCGGAATGTCGTTGACCAGCAGGGTGTTGGTGCGGCGGTCGTAGGAGACACTGCCGCGCGGTGACAGGAAGCCGCGCGACTGCGACTGGCCGCCGCCACCGCCACCCTGGGCCTGTTCGCTCTGCGTGGTCAGCAGGGCGGCAATCTCTTCGGCATTGCCGAAATTGATCGGGATGTAGTCGGTGATCAGTTCGGCGCGTTCCTCGATGGCGATGCGGGCATCCTCCATCTCCTTCTCGCGCGCGGCGATCTCCGGCTGCGGTGCGATCCACATGACGTTGCCCTGGCGGCGCTTGTCCAGGCCCTTGGCCTGCAACACCACGTCCAGTGCCTGGTCCCAGGGCACATTGTCCAGGCGGATGGTGATGTTGCCGGAAACGCTGTCGGCAACAACGATGTTGAGCTCGGACACCTCGGCGATGAGTTGCAGCAGCGAGCGGATCGGCACGTCCTGGAAGTTGAAGGTGACGCGCTCGCCAACGTAATCGGGTGCCTTGCTGCGCCGTTCCACGGCGGTCGGCTCGCGCTTGGCCGCAACCTCGATCACGTAGCGGGTGCCGGTCTGATAGGCCAGGGTGTCGACGGCGCCGGTGGTGGTAATCTCCAGGCGCGCGCCGCTGTCGCCAATGGCACGCACATCGATCGACTGCACCGGTGTGGCGAAGTCGCCGACATCCAGCCGGCGCTGGTTGCGCTCGGGCACCCGGACGTTTGCCAGCTCCAGTTGCAGGCGGTTGCCGATGTCGCGCATGTCGGCGCCGACACCTTCGCCGGTGAACACCAGTTCGATGCGGCCTTCACCGTCACGGCCGCGGCGGAAATCGATGCTCTCCAGTTCATTGCTGGTGCTGATCGCCGCGCGCTTGGTCGGGTCGATCTCGGCTGACAACAGCGGCGAGCCGCCGATGGCAACGCCACCGTCCACGGTTACCACCAGGCTGCTGCCTTCCTGGCGCAGGCTGTAGCTGGCCGGCCGCGACAGATCGATGACCATGCGGGTGCGACCGCCGGCTTCGACCGCGGACACCGCGCTGACCGCGCCGCTGCCAACCGGCAGGCGACGCTCATGCCAGCGGTTGCTGGTGTCATTGAGGTCGATGGCGATGCGCGGCGGCGACTCGGTGCTGAAGTCGCTGGCATTGATCACCGGCTCGGCCAGGTCGAGCTTGATATCGACGCGACCACCACCGATCACGCTGTAGCTGACCCCTTCCAGGGTGTTGGCGGTGAGCGGGGCGGCTGCGGCTATCAGCGCGCAGAAGAAAACTGCCGCCAGCGGCAAGCGAAAACGAGAGGGGGCAGAAGTGAGGGCAGTCATGTTTGTCGTTCTCACTGGCTTTCCAAGGGAATACGGGCCGGCTGTTCAATCCAGCCACCAACACCATTCGGGATCAATTCGACCAGTTCGATTCGATCCTCATAGATACCCACGATGCGGCCTTCACTCTGGCCAAGGTAATTGTCCGAACGGACGCGATAGACGATGCCGTCGGGGGCTTTGACCACGCCGTACATGTCACCAACCATGCCGATGGTGCCGACCATGGCCAGGGCGTCGCGCGGGAAGGCTTCCAGCGGCTCCTTGCGCCGACCTGGATCCGGACGCGGTCCGGCCGCGGCGGAGGTGCGTACGTCCTCGTCGTCCCAGATGGTGAACGGGTCGCGCAGATGGAAGGCGTCGTATTCGTACGGTTCGAAGGTGCGCAGCACCGGCAGCGGCTCAAGGGCAGCGCCGCGCTGGGCGCGGGCCTGGGCCACCCACTCTTCCAGGTCATCACGGTTGTGGCTGCAAGCCGACAGCAGCACGGCCGCCGCCAACAACGGCAGTGCCGGCAGCAGGCGGCGGAATCTGGTTTGGCGATTCATGCTCCGATCCATCTCAGCGCCTCCTGCCTGAAGTGGCGGCAGCGTCCTGTTCGGCCTGCAATTGGGCCTGCTCGTCATCGTCCAGGTAGCGGTAGGTGCGGACGGTGCCGGACATGCGCAGGTTGCCATCGGACGGCGCCGCCACGGTGGCACCACGGCCGGCGCGACTGCGGCCGCTGTCGTCGGGTCGCAGTTCGATGTCATGCATGGTCAGGATGACCACGCGCGGCAACTGGGCAATGACACTGATGAACTCGCCGAACTGGTGGTAGTTGCCGACCATGCGCACCGAGATCGGCTGTTCGGCGTAGAAGTCTTCGGGCTTTTCGGGGCCGGGCTGAAACAACTGGGTGTCGATCCCGGCGGTCTGCGCGGACTGGGAAATGTCGATCAGCAACTGCGGCATTTCCGTGCGGCTGGGCAACTGCCGCACCATCTGGCGGAACATCTCGTCCATCTCGGCGAGCTGTTCGCGGTAGGCCTCCAGGTTGACCACGCGGCCGTGTTTCTGGGTGAATTCACGGCGCAGTTCCTGCTCGGTGCGCTCGCTGCGGGCGAGCTGCTCTTTCTGGTCGCTGACCTTGAAGTACCAGCCGGCCGCGCAGATCAGCAGCACCAGGACCGCCGCGGCGGCGAACTTGACGCCCGTCGGCCAGCTTCCCGGGTTGCTGGTGTCAAGGTTGCGGAAGTCCGTCAGCTTCATGAGCGTGCTCCGGCTTCATCGGGGAAGGCGAGCTCGTCACCGGTTTCGACCGCTTCGGCCCCGGGTTGGATCAGGCGAACGCCCAGGGTGAAGGAGAAGCGGCTGCGCTGGTCCTCGTCCTTGGCTTCGACGATGCGCAGGGCGGTACCGGTCAACCACTCGGATTGCTCAAGCTGGCGCATGTAACCAGACACGCGCTGCTGCGACTGGGCGAAACCTTCCAAGGTAAGTTGCTGGCCGGATTGCTTGATTGCGGTCAGGCGCACGCCTTCGGGAATGGTCTGCACCAACTGGTCGAACATGTGCACCATCTGGGTGCGCGTTCCCTGCAGGCGCTCGATGACATCCTTGCGCGCGACCAGTTGCCGGCGCCGTTCCTCCAGCCGCTCGATCTCCTTGATCTGCTCGTCAAGCTTGCTGATTTCGGTGCGCAGGTAGCGGTTGCGGTCTTCCTGGTTGTCGAGCCAGGAGGCATGGACACCAACCGCGGCCAGCACCAGCAGGACGCCGGCAATCGCGGCGGCGCCGAGCATGAGATAGAACTCGCGCTCACGCACCTTGCGCCGTTCAAGACGCCAGGGCAGTAGGTTGATCTTGGCGCTCATCAGTCGAAGCTCCGCAAGGCCAGGCCACAGGCGATCATCATCGAGTGGCCTTCATCGATGGCCCGGGCAGGCACGCGCCCGGCGCGCGCCATGTCGGCGAGCGGGTTGCCGATGAAGGTCGGCACACCGATCTCCGAACTCACCGCCGGGGCCAGCTCGGGCAGGGCCGACACGCCACCGCTGACGATGATCTGGTCGACCCGGCTGAACTCGCTGCCGGCATAGAAGTACTGCAGCAGGCGCCCGATCTGGACGGCGACGCTGTTGCGGAAGTCCGGCGCGATCTCATCGGCGAAACTTTCCGGCAGGTCACCCGAGCGAATCGCCAGTTCGGCTTCCTTGGCGCTCAGGCCGTAGCGCTGCTGGACGCTGTCGACCAGACCGCGGCCGCCGAAGCTGTGTTCGCGGGTGTAGATGATGCGCCCTTCGCGCAGCACCACCATCGTGGTCGAGGTGCTGCCGATGTCGAACAAGGCAGTGACCAGATCGGCACCGGCCTGGCGCAGCGCCGGCAGCAGGGCCGCGGCGCGGGCCATGGCAAAGGCCTCGACATCGATGATGCGGGCGTTCAGCCCGGCCAGTTCGACCACTGACACGACGGTATCCACCGACTCGGTCCGGCAGGCGGCCATGAGAACATCTGCCAGTTCCGTGCCGCGCTGGCCGACGACATGGAAGTCCATGCTGATCTCGTCCAGCGGATAGGGAATGAACTGGGCTGCCTCGACCTGGACCTGACCTTCCAGATCATCCTCGTTGAGGTCGGCCGGCAAGGTCAGCACCTTGGTGATGACAGCCGAGCCGCCCACGGCTGCAGCGGCCTGCTTGACCTTGCAGCCAGCCCGGTCCAGGGCCCGGCGGATGGCGCTGCCCACCGTCTGCACATCGGCGATCTGTTTGTCGCGTACCGCATCGTCCGGCAACGGCTCGACCGCCCAGGACTCGATCTTGTAGCGACGATCGCTTCCGGACAGCTCGATGAGCTTGACCGATGTCGAGGTGACATCGATGCCGATCACCGTTGGCGTTTTCGATTTGAAGAGACCCACGTCATCCCTCCCTAAGTGAATCGGACACTTAGCCCGAATCTTTACCGCCCGGATTAAAAGCCATAACGCCGGCTGAACGCAACACCTTTGTGACGAATTGTGTCTTAAGCAGTGATCTTGCTCACAATTTACGTCACAAACCCTTGAGCGAACACGCCACGACCCACGTCTTCGAGCCCGCAGGCCCACTTTTGTCACGTCGCCTTGACACTGCCCCGTCCCGGCCACTTTCCTGCAACCCCGTTTGGCCAAATGCCTTTGTTGGCAATGTCCTAGCGGGACTGGTTGCTACAGTACCTTAACAAAGTGTCGCACGCCACCGTGATCGTGCATGAAGCTCATCGATGACTCCTGCGGGCGCCAGAGCGCTTTTGGCCACAACCGCTGATTGGCCACTTGCTCGCACTAACCCGGGAGCGAAAGCTCCGATCCAGGCAAGCCGGTCGCTGGCGCGCGCCGTGCACCCGGGTGGGACAGGGCAACCCTGGCCGGAATGGTGGCCATCGCTGTCGAGCGCCGTCAGAATCGGCGCGAGCAGATTCCGCCGCCGCCCAGCCACAGGCGTCGATCAGCCACAGCCGTCGATCAGAACCAATTGAAGAAGAGGACCTTGGGCAACAACTCCGGGACCGGAGCCGTTGTCTGCGAAGCGCCACCGCAGATGGAAGCCGATGGCGTGCAGAAGACAAGAAAAATGGAGCGGGAAACGAGACTCGAACTCGCGACCCCGACCTTGGCAAGGTCGTGCTCTACCAACTGAGCTATTCCCGCACCAGACCCGCCATCTTACGGATTCCCGCGGGCATGTCAAGACTGTGCAAGCACTGCTGGACGCCTTTTCCGGATCGCGTTCTCCGGGTCGGCAGCAGTCGAGCACACGTGGATCAGACCGGCGTGTCGCCAGCAGTACCCGGCAGCGACGAGGCCGCCAAGGTGCAGGCATTGTCGCCAACCTCCCGCGTCGTGACCCGTGCCAGCAACCGCTCCAGCGCGCTGCCGGCGATGGCCATGCCGAAGGCGGCGGTGACATGCATGGCGGCGCCGAGGCCGCCGCCGCAGTCCAGCGAACCGGCCGATCCCTGCGCCCGGCTGCCGCTGACCGTGCCGTCGGCTTGCGGGTAGCGCACGTTCTCCAGCGAGAACACCACCGGCACGCCGAAGCGCCGTTTCGGATTGCGCGGAAAGCCGAACTCCTGGCGCAGCTTCTTGCGCACCAGGGCGAGCATGGCGTCCTGTTCGCTGATGGCCAGGTCGCGGATCTGGATCCGGGTCGGGTCGCTGCGGCCACCGGCCGAGCCGCAGACGATCAGCGGCTGCCGGCGACGCCGGCACCAGGCGATGGTTTCGACCTTGACCCGGAACGCGTCGCAGGCATCGATGACCAGATCGAAGCCGCCGCCGAGCAGGTCCGACAGGCTGGTCGGTGTCAGGAAGCGTTCGAGCGCATGCACCCGGATATCGGGAAAGATCGCCTGCGCGCGTTCTGCCAGCACCTCGACCTTGGCCCGGCCGTAGTGGCCCATCAGCGCCGGCAACTGGCGGTTGGTGTTGCTCAGGCAGACATCGTCGCCGTCGATCAGGGTCAGGGTGCCGATGCCGGAGCGGGCCAGCGCTTCCACCGTCCACGAGCCGACACCGCCAACGCCGATGATGCACACATGCGCCTGCGCCAGCCGGGCGATGCTGCCACGGCCATAGAGTCGGTCGATGCCGGCGAAGCGGATGGCGTTGTCGTCGTGATCGTGCATGGATGGGATCGTGCCAGTACCTGTTGCAGACGGCGGGCCGGACGAGCGGACATGGCCGGAAAACGGACATTGTCGGTGCGCGCTCGCCTGCCGGACAAGCCGCCCGCGTCGGCAGCGGCCGCGCTCGGAGCCCCGGCAGCGCTTCAAGCCGCCATCTTTCACCACATTCCAGACGCTTCCGGCTTGGCGCTGCCCGCTTCCTCGTGTAGGGTCGCGACCCTATGGAAAGTCAAGCTCTGGTCACCGACGACGCGGTCCTGTTCGGCCTTCTCGCCGCCATTCTCGCCCTGGTCTTCTGGACCGCCTCGCATCCGGCGCCGTTCTGGCGACGCTTCTATTCCATCGTGCCGGCGCTGGCCTTGTGCTACTGCCTGCCGGCGCTGCTCAACACGCTGGGCATCATCGATGGCCGCAACAACGGCATCTATCCGATTGCCCGCGACTACCTGCTGCCGGCGGCGCTGGTGCTGCTGACCTTGTCGATCGACCTGAAGGGCCTGGTCGCGCTCGGGCCCAAGCTGCTGATCATGTTCTTCACCGGCACTGCGGGCGTGATGCTGGGTGCGCCGATCGCCTTCCTGCTTGTCGGCGCGCTGAGTCCGGAGACGGTCGCCGGCGACACCTGGACCGGCATGGCGGCGCTGGCAGGAAGCTGGATCGGCGGTGGCGCCAACATGGTCGCCATGCGCGAGATCTACGAGGTCGACGCCAACACCTTCGGCCAGTTCGCCGCGGTGGATATCCTGGTGGCCAGCGTCTGGCTGGCCGGCCTGCTGTTCCTGGCCGGACGCGCGCAGCGCTTTGATCGCTGGATTGGCGCCGACACCCGTGCCATCGACGAACTCAAGGACAAGGTCGAGGCCTACCAGTTGGCGAACGCGCGCATTCCCACCCTGGCCGACGTGATGGTGGTGCTTGGCGTGGCCTTCGCCATCACCGGCCTGGCGCATGCCCTGGCCGGACCGCTGTCGACATGGATTGCCACCGAGGCGCCGCACCTGGCGCGGCTGAGCCTGACCTCGAGCTTCTTCTGGATAGTGATCTTCGCCACCACCATCGCCATCGGCCTGAGCTTTACCCGGGTCAGGAAACTGGAAGATGCCGGTGCCTCCCGGCTGGGCACCGTGCTGCTGTACGTGCTGATCGTCAGCATCGGCATGCAGATGGACCTGATGGCCCTGGTCGAGCGGCCGTGGCTGTTTGCCATCGGCGCGATCTGGATCCTGATCCATGGCGCCCTGCTGCTGATCGTGGCGCGGTTGATACGCGCTCCGGCGTTCTATTTCGCCATCGGCTCGCAAGGCAACATCGGCGCAGCCGCATCGGCGCCGGTGGTCGCGGCAGCCTTCCATCCGGCACTGGCACCGGTCGGGGTGCTGCTGGGTGTGGTCGGTTACGCCACCGGCACCTATCTGGCCTGGGTGGTCGGACAGATGCTGCGCGTGCTGGCCGGCGCCTGAGTCGGCTGCGCCAAGGCCGATGCCGCGGAACTTCACGCGCTTGCCGACTTCCAAACCCGTCATGCCCGGCCGCCCGTTGCTTCGCCTGATCCGCCCCGTCATCGCGCTGATCCTGTTGCTGCCGCTGGCCGCCATGGCCATCAGCAGCGGCGGCCAGCGCGGCATTCACCTGTCTCTGGAATTGCTCAGCGAACAAACCGCACTGACGCCCGGCGGCGAACACTGGCTGGCGCTGCGCATTGAGCACGACCCGCACTGGCATACCTACTGGCGCAACCCCGGTGACAGCGGCCTGCCGACCCGGATCAACTGGCAACTTCCGGACGAATTCAGTGCCGGCCCGATCCACTGGCCGTTCCCGCAGAGGCTGCCATTCGGGCCGCTGATCAACTTCGGTTTCGAGGGCGAAGCCTGGCTGCTGACCCCGATCCAGGTGCCGGCCCACGCCGACACCAGTGGTTCGGTCACGCTGCAGGCCGATGTCTCCTACCTGGTGTGCAAGGAAGAGTGCATTCCCGGCAGCGCCACGTTGGCCATCGAGTTGCCGGTCCGCGGCTCAAGTGCGGCCGTTACCGAACACGCGGCCGGTTTCCAGCAAGCGCGCCAGCGGTTGCCGCAGCTTCGCACCGACTGGACAGGAACGCTCGCCGTGGCCGAGGACGGCCTGCAGCTTCGGCTGATCGGAGATTTGCCGGCCCGCTTCGAGCTGTTCCCGGTGGCCGAAGATATTTTCGGCAGCCAGCCCTTCACCGGCTGGCAGCCAGTCGACGGCGCCCTGGTTGGCAGCGGCCGCGCCAGCGACTGGTTCGCCGGGTTGCCGGCCACCGTGCCGATGCTGCTGATCGATCTGGATGCCGAGCCGGTCCGCGCCTTCCAGTTCGAACTGACCGCCGACGATGACGTAGCCACCTCTGCGCCTGCGCAAAGCACAGCGCTGCCTTCCGCAGGCGGCGGCGCCGCCGGTTCAACGGATGCGCCGGGCAGCGGAACATCCTCCATGTCCTTGTTCGCCGCGCTGGCGCTGGCGCTGGCCGGCGGTGTGATCCTGAACCTGATGCCCTGCGTGTTTCCGGTGCTGTCGATGAAGGCACTGGCCCTGGTCCAGACCGGTGCCGACCAGCGCCGGGCACGGCGCGAGGGCCTGTTCTATACGGCCGGAGTGCTGGCCAGCTTCGGTCTTATCGGCGGTTTGCTGTTGGCCCTGCGCGCCGGCGGCGAGCAGGTCGGCTGGGGCTTCCAGTTGCAATCGCCGTGGCTGGTAATGAGCCTGGCCTATCTGATGTTTCTGCTCGGCCTGGGTCTGTCCGGCATCGCCACCCTGGGCACCGGCTGGATGAATGTCGGCCAGCAATTGGCGGCCGGCCAAGGCGGCCGGGCGGCGTTCTTCACCGGCGTGCTGGCCTGCGTGGTTGCCGCGCCCTGCACCGCGCCCTTCATGGGCGCTGCCCTCGGCTACGCGCTGACGCAACCACCGCTGGCAGCGATGTCGGTATTCCTGGCGCTCGGCCTGGGCCTGGCTCTGCCCCTGCTGCTGCTTGCGCTGGTACCGGTGCTGGCACGCTGGCTGCCCAAGCCTGGCCCGTGGATGGAAACCTTCAAGCAGGCGCTGGCCTTTCCCCTGTACCTGACCGCGGTCTGGCTGCTGTGGGTGCTGGCGCTGCAGACCGGCGCGCACGGCGTGGGTCTGGCGCTGATTGGCCTTGTGCTGATCGCCCTGGCGGCCTGGGCCTGGGAGCGGGCCAAATGGAGTGGCGCCCTGGCCGGAAAGATCGTCGCGGTCAGCGCCGTGGTGCTGGCGCTGGTGCTGGTGCCTGTTCCACAACGCCTGGCGATGCCGGCAGCAGCGGCCGCCAGCGGCGATCAGGTTGGTTTCTGGCAAGCCTGGTCAGCCCAGCGTCTGGCCGAGCTGCGCCGTGACGGTGAACCGGTGCTGGTCAACATGACCGCCGCCTGGTGCATCACCTGCCTGGCCAATGAGCGCGTCGCCCTGTCCTCGGATGCTTTCCGCCAGCGCCTGCAGGAACACGGCATCACCTACCTCAAGGGCGACTGGACCAACCAGGACGAGGCCATCAGCACTTTTCTTGCGCAATTCGATCGCGCCGGCGTGCCACTGTATGTGCTCTACCCGCGCGGCAACGGCGATGCCGTCGTGCTGCCGCAGATCCTCACCCCCGGTCTGGTCCTGGCCGCCCTGGACCAGGCCGTCGCCCGCCACTGACCCACACTCAGGAAGACAAGCCATGACCCGTATCTCCCTAGCCATCCTCAGCCTGGGCCTTGGCCTGGGCCTGGTCGTGAACACCGCCGCCGTGGCCGAACCGGCCATCGGCGCACCGGCGCCGGACTTCAGCCTGCCCGACAGCGACGGCAACACGCGCACATTGTCCGAATTCGCCGGTCGCACGGTGATCCTGGAATGGACCAACTACGACTGCCCGTTCGTGCGCAAGCACTACGACTCGGGCAACATGCAGCAGCAGCAGACGCAGGCCGTCGCTGATGGCGCGGTCTGGCTGGTGGTCAATTCCTCCTCGCCCGGCAAGCAGGGCCATGTCGATGCCGAAGGCGCGCGTGCCGACATCGCCAAGGACGGCTTTGCCAGCAGCGCCTACCTGCTCGATCCGGAAGGCACGGTCGGCATGGCCTACGGCGCCATGACCACGCCGCACATGTACATCATTGATGGCGACGGCATCCTGCAGTACAAGGGCGGCATCGACTCGATCCGCAGCGCCGACCAGGCAGACATTGCCAAGGCCAAACAGTACGTGCCCGCGGCGCTGGCTGAACTGGCCGCCGGCCAGCCGGTCAGCGACAGCAACACCCGTCCCTACGGCTGTTCGGTGAAATACCCCGGCGTGGATTGAACAACGGGCAGGGCCGGGAACGGTATCCCGGCCCTGCCGCTCCTCGGCTTAGTGCTGCAGCTTCAGCGAGCGCCGGCCAGCCGGCGGCATGCGGTCGACTGTCACCTGCCGTTGCGATAATCCAGCGCCCCAGTCACCCCCGGAGTCGTTGCCGTCATGTTCAAGCCCCGATACCTGCCGCTGCTGGCGCTGAGTTGCCTGGCTGCCTGCAGTCCGGCCAAGACCGTCCGTTCGACCAATGAACCGGCCGCCGCGCAGATCGTCGCCAGCTCACCTGCCGCAGCCGAGCAGGCGCGCAACCTGATCATCTTCATCGGCGACGGCATGGGCCTGACCACCGCCACCGCGGCGCGCATCCTGGAAGGCCAACTGGCCGGCGGCCCCGGCGAGGAAAACCTGCTCGCCTTCGAGGAATTCCCGCACATCGCCCTGGCCAAGACCTACAACAGCAACCAGCAAACGCCGGATTCGGCCGGCACCGCGACCGCGATCATGACCGGGGTCAAGACCCGGGCCGGGGTCATCAACATCGGTTCGGGCAACCGCCTGGGTGATTGCGCCGGCAGCCACAATCACCGCTTGATGTCGCTGAGCGAGTTGGCGCGCGCCGCCGGCCTGGCCACCGGCATCGTCACCACCACCCGCATCACCCACGCCACGCCCGCCACCACCTATGCCCGAAGCGCCCATCGCAACTGGGAAGTGGACAGCGCGATGCCGGCGCAGGCGCTGGCCGATGGCTGCGTCGACATCGCCCGGCAGTTGCTTGAGCCCGCCGATGGCCGCGGCCACGATGTTGTCCTGGGCGGCGGCCGGGCCGTGTTCATGCCCGCCGACCAGTCCGACCCCGAATACCCGGACCGTCGCGGCAGCCGTGCCGACGGCCGCGACCTGATCGGCGAATGGCAGGCCCGCGGCGACCGCTTCGTCTGGAATGCCGGGCAACTCGCCGACATCGGCGCCGACAGCTACGAGCGCGTGCTGGGCCTGTTCGAGCCTTCGCACATGCGCTACGAGCTGGAACGCGGCGATGATCCCGGCGGCGAGCCGAGCCTGGCGCAGATGACCATCAAGGCCATGGAACTGCTGGCATCACGCGGCAGCGGCTACGTGCTGATGGTCGAAGCCGGCCGCATCGACCACGGCCACCACGCCGGCAATGCCGCCCGCGCCCTGCACGACACCGTAGCGCTGTCGGCCGCGGTCCGCGCCGCCGTCGCCCGCGCCGACTCAGAAACGCTGATCCTGGTCACTTCCGACCACAGCCATGTCTTCACCATGGCCGGCTATCCGACCCGCGGCAATCCGATACTGGGTCTGGTGCATGGCAATGACCAGCACGGCGAACCGGCCCGCGAGCCGACCCTGGACGGGCTCGGACAGCCTTACACCACGCTGGGCTACGCCAATGGCCCCGGCTATCTGGGCGCCAGCGACCGTCAGCCCGAGGGCAACAAGACCTATCCCCATATTCCCGGCAGCTTCCAGCGCCTGGGCCATGATCCCGACCACGCGCACGCCGCTCTGGACCAGCAGCGGGTGACGGATATCAACTTCATGCAGTCGGCCGCCGTCGCCCTGGCCTCGGAAACCCATGGCGGTGAAGATGTTCCGGTCTATGCCACCGGCCCGGGTGCCGATCAGGTGCGCGGTGTGATCGAACAGAACCTGCTGTTCCGGCTGTTGGTGCAGGCACAGCCGGCGCTGCGGGCGGAACTGTGCCGTCGCCAGGCGTGCCCGGAACAGCCGCGCGCAGCCTGGGCAGCGCCGACCTTGCCGCGCTGAGCCAGCCACACGACCGCTGCCGCCAACCCGGCGCAGCGGTCACAAGTACAGCCACCGCGCCCGGCTGATTGCCGGGCGCACTGCATCCACCCGATCAACCAACCACGCCACACCATCCGGCCAGAGAAACCGACATGAAATCCCTGCTGTTGATCCTGACCGGACTGCTGGTCGGTGCCTTGTGCGCGCTCGCCGCCGCCAAGGCGGTGGCCACGCGCCACGCCCATGAGCGCGCCACCATGGTGGTGCTGGCCCACCACATGGATGCCCTGCGTCGCATCGGTGACGAGGCCGCCTGCGCCGGCGAGCCGGTTCTGGAACGCCTGCAGCAGATCGGTTTTGCCGCGCAGGAGCTGACGTTCGCCTTCCCCGACCTGGATACGCCCGGCTCGGAATTCGCCCGCCGCCGGCATGACCTGCAACAGGCCGCCGACAGCGCCGCCGCGGACGGCATCGGCAGTTGCCAGGACCTGGCCCAGGCCACCGGCACCCTGGCCCGCGTGTGCCAGGAATGTCATCGCCGCTACCAGTAGTCGCGGCCATGACCAAGGCCAAGGCCAACCAACCGCGCCAGGCAAATAGCGCTGCCAGCGGCAATGAAAGCTGCGCTGCGCACGGCACCCGGGCCAGCGCGATGTTTCGGCCAGAGATCACGCCGCTGCAGCCTTCCTCCACCCTTCCGCCACCGTTGGCCGGCAATGGATACCACCGGTTCAGTCTGGAGCGTTCTGTTTAGCCTGCGGTTCATGCCGGTCCGATTAGCGTAGGTCATGCACGAACGCGGTCAGTGCCGCGTGCACAAAGGAGAACAGCATGATCGTTCGCACACTGATGGTTTCCGTTGTCGCCCTCCTGCTCGGCGCCTGCGCCAGCACCCAGGGCGGCCAGTACTACGGCAATCGCGGCTATGGCCCCGTCGATGGCTATGCCTATTGCCAGCAGTGCGGTGAAGTCGAACGCATCGACCGGGTCTATGGCCAGCCCCAGGCCAGCGGCGGTGGCGCCATTGCCGGTGCCCTGATCGGCGGCATCCTGGGCAACCAGGTCGGCAGCGGTTCCGGCCGCCAGGCCGCTGCGGTGGCCGGCGCGGTCGCCGGTGGTGTCACCGGCCACCGAATCGAGCGCAACACCAGCGCCGCACCCAGCCACGATCTGTTCGTGCGCATGGATGATGGCCGCCGCATCGTTGTCAGCCAGCGCGAGCTGGGCGGCATCCGCGAGGGTTCGCGGGTGCGCATCAGCGGTCGCAGCGCGTCCCTGCTCTAAACCCCTTGTCAGCCACAGGAGCCGCCGCCATGGGTTCGCCGACACTCTACGCAACCACCGCTGCCACCAGCGCACCACTGCTGCTGGCGGCCCTGATGCTGGCGCCCGCCGCTCCGGCAATGGCCGTCTCGTTGCAGCCGCTTTTGGCCTGCCAGGACAGCCAGGCACTCAGCGCCGACCCGGCTCAGATTGCGGCCGCGGCGGCGGACCTGGGCTTCACCTGCCAGCATCGTGACAGCCCGCGCCGGCACAGCCTGCACTGCACCGGCGGCAATACCCAGGTGCTGGGCAGCCGGGTGCAGGAATTCACCCTGAGCCAGACCCGCGACGGCGGCGCCACCTTGTCGGTGGCACTGGCCGGCCGCCCGGCCGATGTCCAGGCCCGGCTGGCGCAAAGCCAGACCGACCCGGCTCAGGAGTTTCCCGGCAGCCGTGAGGTCGGCCTGCGCGAGGACGGTATCGCCGAACTGAACTGTCAGCGGTCAGGTGCCCACGGCAGCACCGGCGCCATTGCCGGCACGCTGGATTTCCGTGGCGTACAGCCGGTTCCGGCGATGCGCGTCTGCGCCGCGCCGGTATCGACACCGGAAACGCCGATCTGCATGCAGACCCGCCGGGGTGACCGCCACTACCGCCTCGAGGATCTGCCGGCCGGCAGCTACTACCTCACCGCCTTCGCGCTGGAAAACAACCCCAACCGCCTGTTCGCCGTCCACGCCCAGCCGCTGCGCGATTGCGCCCCGGGCGACAGCGCCTGTACTCCCGCCCGGCTGCAGAAGATCGAAGTGCATCCGGGCGAACGCCACGACAACATCGATCCCGACACCTTGCTGCCCGACCTGCCACCGCCCTTGCGTCGGCCGGCCGGCGGCCAGTAGCCCGAACCGTGGCCAGCGCCATGACCCGACACGGGCAGACACAGCCAGTTGCCGGTCCGGGCGCTCCAGCCAGCGCCACGAACCGGACCGGAACACCCACACACAACGGCCGTAAGGCCGGGATTAAGGCGGGTTGGGTTTCCATGTCCCCCGGATGCAATGCGGCCGCACATGGCCGGACAGGTGCATCCGACCAAAGGTTTACCGGGAGGTCCTCATGAACACAGCGTCCCTTCGCTCACTTGGCGCCGCCGCCCTGGCTGCCGGCCTGCTGCTGGCGGTATCGGCCAGCGCCTGGGCCGACCCGCCCGCCCGCGTTGCCCGCCTCAGCTACCTGGCCGGTGAAGTCAGCTTCGCCCCGGCCGGCGAGGAGGCCTGGCATGCCGCCCAGTTGAACCGGCCGGTGGTCGTCGGCGACCGCCTCTGGGCCGACCGCGGCGCCCGCCTGGAACTGGAACTGGGCACCGCCGCGCTGCGTCTGGACCAGGGCAGCGCGATCGAGTTCCTCAACCTCAACGATGCCCTGGCCCAGGTCCAGCTCACCCAGGGCGTGCTCAACCTGCGCGTGGATATGGTCCACGAAGGCCAGATCTACGAGATCGACACCCCGACCCTGGCCATGGTGGTCAGCGAGCCAGGCGAGTTCCGGGTCGACATCGCGCCGACCGGCGACTCCACCCAGGTCACCGTATTCAGTGGCCGCGCCGACATCTACGGCGAGAGCGGCCAACTGGTGCGGGTGGCTTCGGGCAACAGCATCCGCTTCCATGATCCCTCGCTGGCCAACCCGCAGCGCATGGACATCCCGCCGCGCGATGATTTCGACCACTGGGCCTTCGCCCGCAACGACCGCTACCTGAACTCGCCCACGCGCCGCTATGTCTCCTCGGAGATGATCGGTTATGCCGACCTGGACGATCACGGCAGTTGGCGACCGGTGGCCGAGTACGGCCATGTCTGGTTCCCGCGCCATGTCAGCGCCGGCTGGGCACCGTACCGTTACGGTCGCTGGAGCTGGATCGAGCCCTGGGGCTGGACCTGGGTCGACGATCATCCCTGGGGCTTTGCACCATCGCATTATGGCCGTTGGGTGTATGTCTCCAGCGGCTGGGGCTGGGTGCCCGGACCGCGCCACCTGCGGCCGGTGTTCGCGCCCGCCCTGGTCGCCTTCGTCGGCGGCTCCGGCTGGCGGCTGACGGTCAGCACCGGCGGCCCGCCGATCGGCTGGTTCCCGCTCGGCCCGCATGACATCTACATGCCCTGGTACCGGGTCAGCCGCAACTACTTCAGCCGCGTCAACGTGCACAACACGGTGGTGGTCAACAACATCTACGTCACCAACATCTACAACGACTACTACGTACAGGGCCGCGTGCCGCGCCGCAACTACACCTTCCGCAATGCGGCCAATGCCGTCACCGTGGTGCCGCGCGACAGCTTCGTCGGCAGCCGCCGCGCCGCCGACACCATGGCCCACATGCGCCCGGGTGCCCTGCGTCAGGGCGAGCTGCTGACCCGCGCGCCGGCAACGCCGGTCCGGGCCAGTCTGGCCGGCACGGCCGACAGCCGCACTGGCGTGCCCGACAGCCGCCAGCGCAGTGTCGTTGCCCGACACCAGCCGGCGCCGACGATTGCCGGCTTCGACCGGCGCCAGGCGGCCATCGCCCGCAATGGTGGCGAGCCGCTGGCCAGCGACCAGTTGCGGCGCCTGAGTGCCGATACCGGCGCCAGCCGCGAACGCAGCGTGCGCGTGATTGATGCTGCCCGCCAGGGTACGGCGACCACCATCGCCGCCCGCCCCAGCCGCGATGTCACGCCCCGGGGCGAACTCGGCGAGGTCGGCGTGCAGCCGGCACCGGTGCGGGTGCCCGACAGTGCCGCGGGCAGCCGCCAGACCACGGCCACGCGTTCGACGGTGACCGCTCCGTCTGCGCGTACCACCACTGGCGGCGTTGCCGCACCCACCCGGGAAACGGCCCGCCCCGGCCGCAGCGCTGAAGCCGGCACGGTGCGGCAGAGTACTGCCGTGCCGCAAAGCGGCGAGCGCAGCCGGGCCCTGCCCTCCTCGCGCTATGTGCCGCGCGAGGCCGGAGCGGACAGCGCCCGCGGCGCCACGTCGCGCGCCGCCACCAGCCCGACCAGCCGCGCCGGCCAAAGCACGGAACCGGCACGGCAAACACCGTCGCAATCGCGCTCAATCGAACCAGGTGTGCGCTCGGTGGTGCCGCAGTCGACCCCGGCACCGCGCAACGCGCAACCGGCCACCCGGCAGCAGCAGCCGGCGGCCGCGACACGCTCTTCCAGCGGCATTCCCCTGCCGGCAACATCGTCGCGGCCGCGCGCCACGACACCGGCGCCGGCATCGACTGGATCAGCGTCGCCGGCGACATCAGGCCGCTCGACGATCCAGGCACCACCGGCACGCTCGACGATCCAGGCACCGGCGGCGCGCCAGTCCAGCCCGGCGGTGCGGCAGCCATCGCAGCCGGCCAGCCGCAGCGTCGCCCCCGCGACCCGCGCGCCTTCGGTCCAGCCGCGAGCCACGCAACCGGCGACCGCACCTGCCACCCGGGCAACGATGCCGGCGCCACGCAGCACGGCGCCGGCAGCAGGTACCAGCCGGAGCAGTGTCCCGGCGCCGGCCCGGGCTCCAGCTCAGGCACCGGCGCGCGCTCCGGCACCAGCTCGCGCTCCGGCGCCGGTACGCGAATCGGCGACCAGCAGTCGCGGCGGCGAGCGCAGCAGCAGCCGGTCACAGGAACGGCGCTGACTTTTCGTTTGCGGAAACGGCGGTCAGTCCCACGGCCGGGATGACCGCATTGAAACTTCAGGCGAGCCCGCCTCCCGCGCACGCGGGGCGGGCCGCCGGAAGCAAGCGCGGCGCAATTGCGATCAAGCCGGGCGATCAGTCGGGGCGATCAGTCCGGCCGCCAATGCCGACGCCAAGCCGCAGTTGCGGCCATCAGCAAGCAGCGGTGATCAGATCGGTGTCGGCCCGCTGCCGTAATCGTCGTAGGATTTCTCCTCGACCAGGGCCGAGCCCAGCGACAGATTGATCTCCCGCTTGAGCCGGGCACGCTCGTCGTTGTTGAGATACACCGAGCGCGCCAGCTCGATGAAAGCCGGCCCGAAATCCTGCCGCGCATCATGTTCGCGCACCTCATCCTCGATCAGCCACAGCCGTTCGTTGACCGCCTTCAGCGCCGAGCGCAGGCCGGCGATGTCCTGGGCCGACTGCGGTACCTGATTCCAGGTTTCACTCAAGGCCGTGTACTCGCGCTCGACATTGGCGCGCTTGGCCGGATCAGCCATGCGCTCCAGCTTGATCTCCAGGATGGTCAGCTTGTCGATCAGCTCACCGAACGATACCGGCACCCGCACTTCACTCATGGCCGGCTCCACGGCTGGCGCGGCTGGCGCGCCAGCGGCGATCGCATCCGGGCAGGCGCCAAACAAGTCTGGTCACAGCGACTGCAGGCCATCGGCGCGGCGTCTGGCCGCGGGCTCGTCGGCATCGGCGCTGTCCGGCCCGGTCCAGTCCGGCGAAGACGCCATCACCACCGGCGCCAGCCTGATCGGTGAATCCTCGCGCACGGCCAGCACCAGGCCATCACTGGGCCGGGTGTCGATCCACATTTTCTGGCCATCAGCCATGCGCACCTGCAAGGTGGCGTAGTAGACGCCATCGCGCAGATCATCGATTACCAACTGCACGATCTCGATGCCGCCGGCGGTGAGCAGGTCGCCCAGCAACTCATGGGTCAGCGGCCGCATCGGACGCACACCCTGCTGGGCCCGGGCGATGGCCGCCGCTTCGTTGCCGCCAATGAAGATCGCCACCACGCGCTGGTCATCATCGTTGTCGGCCTGCAGGCCCACCGCCGCGCCGGCGCCGCCGGGCAACTCGACCAGGCCGACGATGCTTGCCGCCTGCAACTGCTCCTCGGCCACCGCCGGCTCACGCGCCTGCAGCGGTGCGGCCAGACAAACGGCCAGCAGCAGCGCGGCTGCCCAGCCGGGAAGTGATGGAACGCGTGTCCGGTTCGCCATGACCAGCTCCTTGCAGCCTGAAAGTCCCGATGGTATCGCGACCGGCGCGGGCATGTGCGATGCTGCCCGCTGCCTTTTTATCGGCCCTGCCGCCCATGCCAAGACAGTATTCCGCCGGTGGCCGCACCACCGGTGCCGCCGCGCCGGGACGCGGCAGCGCGCCACCGCCGCCGGCCTCGTTCCGCGAACGCTTCGGCGCCCTGCGCAACCTGCCGCCGTTCATCAAGCTGATCTGGCAGACCAGCCCGACACTCACCGCCATCAACCTGGCCCTGCGCCTGGTCCGCTCGCTGCTGCCGGTGGTCATGCTCTATGTCGGCAAGCTGATCATCGACGAGGTCGTCGGCCTGGCCCAGGCCGGCAGCGGCGGCGACCTGCGCACCTGGTGGCAGACCGGCCAGCTCGATCACCTGGCCGTGCTGCTGGCCGTGGAATTCGGCCTGGCGGTGGTCTCCGATCTGCTCGGGCGCGTGGTCTCGCTCAACGACTCGCTGCTGTCCGAGCGCTTCAACAACGCCACCAGCGTGCGCCTGATGGAACACGCGGCAACGCTCGATCTGGAAGATTTCGAGGACGCCGAGCTGCAGGACCGGCTCGACCGCGCCCGGCGCCAGACCATGGGCCGGATGACCCTGCTCGGGCAACTGCTCGGCCAGGCCCAGGACATGATCACCATCATCAGCTTCGCCGCCGGCCTGATCTTCTACGCGCCCTGGCTGATCGTTCTGCTGGTGATCGCCCTGGTGCCGGCGTTCATTGGCGAATCGCACTTCAACGCCAAGAGCTACTCGCTCAACTACGCCTGGACGCCGGAACGGCGCGAGCTGGACTACGTGCGCCAGACCGGCGCCAGCGTCGAAACCGCCAAGGAAGTGAAGATCTTCGGCCTGCACGCGTTCCTGATCGAACGCTACCGGACGCTGGCCGAAGCCTTCTACGCGGTCAACCGCAAGCTGGCCATCCACCGCGCCGCCTGGGGCGGCCTGTTCACCGCCCTGGGCACGCTCGGCTACTACGCCGCCTACGCCTTCATCGCCTGGCGCACGGTGCGCGGTGATTTCTCCATCGGCGACCTGACCTTCCTGGCCGGTTCTTTCCGGCGCCTGCGCAACCTGCTGGAGAACCTGCTGTCCAGCTTCTCCCAGGTCGCCGGCCAGGCGATGTACCTGGACGACCTGTTCTCGTTTTTTGAAATCGAGCCGGAGATCGTCTCGCCGGCCAACCCGCGCCCGTTCCCGAACCCGATCCGGGAAGGCTTCACCTTCGAAAATGTCGGCTTCATCTATCCCAATGCCGAACACTGGGCCGTGCGCCACCTGGACTTCACCCTGCGCGCCGGTGAGGTGCTGGCCCTGGTCGGCGAAAACGGCGCCGGCAAGACCACCCTGGTGAAACTGCTGGCGCGCCTGTACGACCCCGACGAAGGCCGCATCCTGCTCGACGGCCACGACCTCAAGGAATACGACCTGGACGAGTTGCGCGCCAATGTCGGCGTCATCTTCCAGGACTTCGTCCGCTTCCACCTCACCGCCGCCGAGAACATCGCCGTCGGTCGCATCCACTCGGCGGAAGATCGCGAACGGGTCGAGGAAGCGGCCCGGCGCAGCCTCGCCGACGAAGTCATCCAGCGCCTGCCCGCCGGTTACGACCAGATCCTCGGCAAGCGCTTCAACAAGGGCGTGGACCTGTCCGGCGGCGAATGGCAGAAAATCGCCATCGCCCGCGCCTACATGCGCGAGGCGCAACTGATGATCCTGGACGAACCCACCGCCGCGCTCGACGCCCGTTCCGAATTCGAAGTCTTCCAGCGCTTCAAGGAACTCAGCCACGGCAAGACCGCCGTACTGATCTCGCACCGCTTCTCCACCGTGCGCATGGCCGACCGTATCCTGGTGCTCGAGCGCGGCCGCGTCGAGGAGATCGGCAGCCACGACGAACTGCTCGCCGCCGGCAAACGCTACGCCGAACTGTTCGAGCTGCAGGCGGCGGGGTATCGGTGAGGTGCCGCCTGTGATGACTCAGGAGCCTGCGCAATGGATGCCGTCCGGAACCTTTGCAGTCCCAGACGGCTTCTGCCTGCACAAACGTCTAGAACGACAGCCGCACGCCGCCGCTGTACACGTTCCAAGCCCGGTTGCCACCCGTCTCACCCTGTACGAACAAGCCCAAACGGGTGTTGATGTCGTAGCTCAGGCGGACCTCATACCAATCCCAGGCGCCTTGCGGCTGCTGGATGTAGACAGCCGGCACGACACAACCCCAAGAATTCGGACACAGCCTACCATTGACTTCATTGAATTTGGGCAACAACTGGTTGCGGTAGATGACATGGCGATAGCCCTGGTGATGCCACGACAACGCCACCCCGAAACCTGCCGGCAGACCAACGTCCAACCCAAGCGTGGCGACAACGCCATCAGACTTGGCATGACTGGCAACGGGCGTGCAGCCCGGCACCGGGATCGGGCGGTCATAGACATTTTCCCAGGCAAAATCGGGATCGTAGGTAAAGGTGAAACAGCTCATGGCGCCCAGCGCTTCGGCATCACCGTCCGCCTGCCAGCGCATCTGGCCATAACCGACCTCGACGAAACCCGCCAGCCAATCAAAAAACGGCTGCTGGTAGCGAAAGCCTAACCAGAAATGATCGACATCATCGTGGATCTCGCCATCTCGCCACGTCCACTCACCGAACATGCCATCGCAATCCGATTGCGGCACATTGAACACTGCCGCCGGGCAATTGAGCGTGACCGGATTGTGATAATCCACCCGCATGCGCTCGTAGCCGCCACGCAGCGACCATCGTCCATCCAGATCCCATTGCATCGTCAGGAAGCTGCGCCGACCGGTATTGATGTCCGGAATCTCGCGATCAAATGCATGCTGAAAAGGGAAACGATCCAGGATCGTCGGCGCGACATCGATCCGACCGTGCCCACCCTCCAGATGGAACCGCGGCGCGACTTCCTCCTGCGCCTGCGCATTACCCAAGGCAACCAAAGCCATCGGCAACGTCAAGATCATCAGTGGCAGTTTCATGCTCGTTCTCCTTCGGTCACAGGAAACACCCGGCCGGGACGGGGCCGGTCCGCAACAGGTTCAGACTTCCGCTCATCCCTGCGTTGGGGCCGGCATTGATCAGTGAATCATAGGTCGCTTGCCGATGGTTGCCGACCGTGGGATTTCCCAGCATGGGATCCAAATCGCGATCACGCCGGTCCAGCTCCCGGGATATGCGCGGCAACGTCTCCGCAATCTGCGGATCATGGGTGTAGTAGACAGCGGCATACGTATCGATATAGATCTGTTTCACCGTGTCATCGTTTAATTGCTCCATCTGTTCGACCAGTGGTCCCAGCTCCTGCCGCCAAGAACGAACCAACGCCGTTTGATCCGCACTCCGGCGCTGCCCAAGCGCATATTCGGACTTGTGCTGTCCGAACTGCTGCAACCCTTGCTGGGCGTGACCTTCCTGCGCTGCGACAGTCATCGGCACCAGATGGAGCACAAACACGATCACTGCGCAAACGGCCAGAGATCGCCCCGACAGTGTGATGCGGTCTGTCACGCGACATTCTCCATCGGCCTGTGGAATCCGCCCGACTTCGCCCCACTGGGTGGGCAACCTGGAACCGGAGCCTTGTTCAGGACTCAAGGGATCCGGTCTCGGATACAGCGTGTCTCATGGTTCTTGTGGAAAGGTCGGCAACTCGGCACATGACACTGACATCCCTATAGTCAGGACTATCGGTGGCCAGGTCGCCCAGTCGGCGCAATTCGCCCTGTTTCGGCTCACAATACATCCTGGTTGCCGTTGCCAGCTATCGACCCAAGGCGCGCCGTGCGGGCGCGCCTTGGGCGCTGCAGCGTTACTCGAAGGCGTCGACGAAGATCAGGTCGGCGTCGCTGCCACCGGACAGCCCGCTGGGCCGGAAAGGCAGTGCCCGCCACCTCTGCAACCGACCATCCAGAACCCGGCAACGCCGCTATGCGGCCACCTTAATAGGTGATGGTGGCGGTGATGGTGTCGACGTAGGTTCCGGCCGGCTTGGCTGCCTGCGGCGGCACCCAGCCATGAACCGGGATTGACTGGACGGTGCCGGTGCCGGTGCCGGTGACCATGTTCCCTGGCGAATTGCCCCAGGGCAGGCTCAGGCCGCTGTCGCGATAGAGCTGATAGTCGATGCTGGCCGGTCCGGGGCCCAGGCGCATGCGCCGGGCGTTGACATCACCACTGACCGTGCCGCCGTCCAGCGCGATGCTGTAGGCCCCGCCCAGGGTGCAGTTCACGGCCAGGTTGGTATTGGCGGCGTGGCCGCTCAGGCCACTGACGGTGCCGAAGCTCAACGGCGCGGCATGGATGATGCATTGCGGCTGGAGGGTGGCCCGGGCGGTCAATGGCGACAGCGTGCTGGCGTTCTGGCTGACCGTTGCGCACGATGGCGGCACAAACACGAAGTTGGCCCTGCGGGCGATGATCGGTGCCAGGCTGGATGAGTACATGCCCACCGCCTTGCCGGTCTGGCCGGCAAACAGGCGGCCATAGACCGTCACCTGTTGGGTGACCGGAATGTTCAGGGCCAGGGTGCGGAAGTCGACCGCTACCGGTAGTGAGCTTTCACCCACGGCGCCCCAGATGTTGCTGCGGGCGGCATCGCTGTAGATCTGGTATTGCAGTGCGTGACCGCCCTGGGTCATGCGCCGGTCGGCCACCGAGGCACCGCCGTCGCCCACCGGAATGCTCAGACAGACCCGGTAGTTGATGTTCAGCAGGGCTGAACAGGTCACCGTGATGGTGGCGGTGACATCGACCTGCGGCGTGGGCAGGCCGGTGACGGTGCCGAAATCCAGTGACGGGCTGACGCTGTAACTGCAGGTTTGCGCCTGGGCGGGACCAGCCAGCAGGGCGAAGATGGCCGCAAGCAGGGCGGCAGCGGCAGGTTTGTTCATGGCGACTTCCATTGACAGCCGATCTCACGCCGGCGCGGCTCGGTGGCGGACGGGGATTGCCGGGCCGCGACGTGGTACAGGCAGTGCCCGTCGGCAAAGGCCAACTCAATCTTGGTATCAGAAACCAGATTCTCCAGGAACACCACGCCATCGTAGCCGACCACTACCGGCTCGCCGCTGGCGACCATCCGGCCGCGACTGCCGGCGCTCACCGGCTGGCCATCGGGTCCGATCAGCACCAGCAGCGTGGGATGGGTCTGTTCGATGTCGAAGCGCACCAGCACGCCGCTGCGGTCGGCCGGAATGGCACTGCGTGCCAGCTCGCCGACCCGGTAGTCCGGCCCCAGGTCGTTCGGGTCGATGGCCAGGTTGTTGCGCTGCCAGCTTCGCAGATCGGGCACCAGCAGGTAGCCGGCGGCATCGCTGCGGCCCAGCGGCCGGTTCTCGCTCAGCACCTGCACGCCGGCAATACCGCCGGTGCTGGCGACGGCGAAGCCATCATGGATATAGCGGCTCAGGAACAGCCGGCCATCCATCGCCACGACACTGCCGCTGCCCTGGAAGAAGGCGCCGGTGCCGGCCTGGTTGCGGTCGATGCCGAACCAGGCCTCACCATGGCGGCCGAGCACCTGTGCCGATGCCTGGCCATGGGCGCCGGAGCGATGGCCGGCGCGCACATCCCAGCCCCAGCCGCCCTGGTAGGGCGCGGTGCGGCGCAGGCCGATCTGGCCGCTGCTGCGATCATCATCGTGGGAAACCTGGGCGTGGCCGTGCAGGCGATCGCCGAAACTGCGGCTCAGGCTGATGCCGATGCCGCGGTCGCCATCACTGTCGAACACGGTGGCCGAGGCCGACAGGTGCTGGCCGAAGATCTGGTTCCACGACAGGCTGCGGATGGTCTGGAAATCGTCGTTGTGGCCGTTGCGCTGGCGCAGCCAGGACAGCGACAGGCTGCCGCGTGCCAGCGGCAGCCAGGCGGTGGCGCGGTCGCGCAGCATCAGGCTGGGCTGGAAGTCGCTGTCGATGCGCTCGATGTCACCCAGGTCACGGAAGCTGGCGTCGCGCCGCAGCCGCTGCAGGTCAAGGCCGATCCGCTGCGAGTACCACTGGTAGCCGAGGCTGTACTGGCTGCCCTGCCGGTCACTGTCGCTGCGCGCGTAGGAGCCGGTCAGCAAGCCCCAGCGTCCGGCCGGTGACCAGACGGCACCGAGTCCGGCCATGCGCAGGTCGGATCCGACTTCGCCGTGGCTTTCCAGGGTCAGGGTATCGGTGATGCCGCGACGCCAACTGGCACTGGCGACCGGCGATCCGCGGTAGCCATCCTGATCACTGCCGTAGCCGTGCCGGAGCAGGCCGGCTTCGAGGCTGAAGTCGGTCAGGCCGGGGGCCAGGCGTTGCTGGTCGACATACAGCGGCACCGAGGTCTGGCTGGTCCGGCCCAGGTGGTCGGTGACTACCAGCGTGGCCTGGCCGGCGCCGCTGATGCGCGGCAGCGCGTCGAGCACGAACGGACCATCCTGCACCTGGCTGCCAAACTGGCGGATGTTGTTGATGTACAGGTCAACGGCCGAGGGCACGGTGGCATCGGCGCTGAAGCGCGGCATCGGCAGGGTGACCAGGTCCGGGCGCACCGCGAAGTTGCGCCGCCACTGGAAGCCGGCCATGCGCACCGGCCGCGTCCAGGGCAGGCCACCGCTGATCAGGTCGCCGGCGGTCCAGGTCCAGAGCCGTTCCGGATCGCTGTAGATCCAGAAGCTGTCCAGGCGCCGGTAGCCGCTGCCGCTGTCGCCAGCGCGCAGGCTGCCGCGGGTTTCCAGGGCGCCGCCCGGCCCGAACCGGCGCAGCGTATGACCCAGCGCCAGCGAGTAGTCGTCGCCGAGCAGGCGTCCATAGCTGTCATAGCCAAGCAGCCAGCCGCTGTCGCGCTGCGCCTGCACGGCCTGCGGCGGCTGGTAGCCGAGTGCCTGGGTCGGGCGCAGCGATGGCGGAATCGACAGGTACAGATGCTGGCGTGACGGGTCGTAGCGGTAGGTCAGGCCGGGAAGCGTATCCAGGGCAATCCAGCTGTCGGCATCGATCAGCGGCTGGCCCGGCAGCATCAGGCCGATGGCCTGCAGTTGTTCGGCGGTGGCCGACAGGCGTCCTTTGCGCAAACGCACATGGGCCAGACGGGCGATCGGACGCTCATCGTGAAAGACCTCCAGGAACAGGTCCTGCGGCAGCAGGTCCAGGTTCCTTGCCACATCGCCGGCGCGGTGGCTGGGAAATGGCGCCTGGGTATAGCCGTCCTGTTCCTGCGCAACGGCCGGACCGGCAATGGCGATGCCGATCAGGGCCAGGGCCAGGCAAACGGCAGCCATGGCGCTGGGGCGGCGCCGGGCTCGGGTGCGCGAAGGTGTTCCGGAATGAGTTGAAGCTGGCTTCATGGCGTGCGCGGTGTGTTGCCGATTGCCCCTTGCAGGTGTCGTTCGTATGTGCCGCTGGCGGGTGCGTGTGAACGGGCGTTGGCGATGACCGGCAGGCAACGCCTGCCGCTGGCGGCAACAGGCGCCGCGGCCAGGCGGGAACGGTGATGCCCGTGGGATCGCTGGCCAGCAGTGCCGGCGATCACGCCGGCTGCGGATCACGCGACGACCCGGCCAGTCAGCCCGGTGGCAGCGCCTGCGCCAACCAGGCCGGCTTACGGGGTGTGCTTGATCGGCAGCGTCCGCACCTGACCGTTGAGCCAGGTTTCCAGTTGCAGCGATGGCGCCGCCAGGGCGGGTTCGTACCCGTCCGGCAGCGGCCAGGTACGCCAGGCACCGGGCAGCACATAGCCGTACAGGCCCGAACTCAGTGGCAGTTCCTGACCGTCGTCCCACAGCAGGCGGCTGGCGCCCAGTTGCGCGGCACGACCGCCCGGATTGGCGCAGTGAAGCCGCGCCGGTGCAGCGTCGATCCGGCACTGGAGGCCGGCTGCGGCGGCGCCGGCGGCGCGGTCGTGGATCGGGATCACATAGCGCATGCGCAGCGCCACCTGGGAGACCTCGGCGCTCTGGTCACCGGGCAACTCGTCCACCACCGCCCGATAGGCCTGGTCGCTCCCGGTGGCAGCCGGGCCGACCCGGACCACGCGCACCAGGTGCTCTTCGCCGGCAGCCAGTTCCACGATGGGTGGACTGGCCACGAGCTGGTCGGTGTCATGCAGACGGTCCTCGCCGTGTTCCTGGCTCCAGGCATAGATGCGTACCTGGGCCATCAACGGGGTGCTGCCGGTATTGCGCAGCGTCAGGCGTGTCGCCCGCACCGACGAGGCCAGCTCCAACTGGGTGGGACCCGCCTGCAGTTGCCCGCGGGCCCACCCTGATGCTGCTGGCAGCAACGTCGACGCCGCCCAACCGATGATCAGGGCAAGGCGGAACCAACGCATGTCAGTAGGTGACTGTGGCCGTGACCGTGGAGGCGTAGCTGCCCACCGGCTTCGGGTTCTGGGACGGCGCCGTCAGGCCATAGACCGTGAAGGCGTCGCTGCTGCCGCTGCTGTTGATGTCGATGGTGACGGTGCCGCCGGTGCCATCGCCGAGAATCTCGGTGTGGCCGGCATCGCGGTACAGGTTGTAGGCGATCGTGTTCGCGCCCTGCTCCATCAGGCGGGTGGCCAGGGTGCTGGTGCCGCCGGTGCCGGCGTCGAAGGCGATTTCCACAGGCGCGATGCCGGTGCAGGTCACGGTGCCGGTGGTCGAGGCATCGTGCGATGTCGCCAGGGTGTCGACCGTGCCGAACGGCAGGTCGTTGACCGCGATCGTGCAACTGTTTTCAACATTGATCGACACTTCGAAGGTGTCGGTTGCCGTGGCCGCCAGAAGCGAACCACTGGCCAGCAAACCGAGAAGCGACGCGGAGACAAGGAGACTGGATTTATTAATCATGATGGGGCCCTTTGGGATAGAATAGAAAACGGCTGGCAATAATCGCCGGACCCAGCCCGGTAAACTCGACATTTAATCGAGCGTTCCGGCATCCGGAAAAGCGGTCGGGTGATTGGGAAATGATCGATCTGGCTTGATCATCCGGCATATTTGCTGCACTGCATCAGTTTCAGCCAAACCGCTGTCGCCGTCAATGGATCAAATGCAAACCTTTGTAACGTACGGGGTGCTGTTCAGACTTCGCACAGGTTCGCGGCACGCGATTAAACGCGCGGACTCGGCATAATGCACGATCGCAATCATCTGCTTGGCCTCAGCCTGATTGGTTTCCCGTTCACGCGTTTCGGCGAACCGGGCAATGCAACCATTACCGGAAGTTCACGTCCACCGCAGCTCAGCGCTCAGCAGCGGGCCTTGCCTGCCTTGCTCAGGCGGTCGGCCAGCCGCGTCGGTTCTGGCAGGCGGTAGCGGCTGGTCAGGGCCAGCACCTGGGCGGCAGCGGCTTCAATGCCGATGCGGTGGCCCGGCGAGATGATCAGCGGCTTGACGCCGGTGCGCGAGCGCAGGGCGATGCCGACCTGCTCATCGTCGATCAGGAACGGCACGCGCGCGCCCTTCCCTGCCGGCAACGGGCCGTGAGCGCCGACCAGGATCGACTTGGCCACGCCGATGGTGGTGATGCCGGTGGCCACGCCCAGGTGGCAGGCGATGCCGAAGCGGCGCGGATGGGCGAGGCCCTGGCCATCGCACAGGATCAGGTCCGGCGTGCGCGACAGGCCGGCCAGCGCTTCGAGCATGACCGGCAGTTCGCGGAACGAGAGCAGGCCCGGGATGTACGGCAACTGCGCCGGCTGGTCGACAATGCACTGGTCGACCAGCTCCAGTGTCCCGGCATCGAAGAGCACCGCCGCAGCGCGCGCCTGGCGCTCGAAACGGCCCAGGCCGACATCGATGCCGGCAATCCAGCGCGGTGGCTGTCTGCGGCCACGCAGGCTCACCTGTGCCGCCAGAGCTTCCTGCAGCTCACGCAGGTCGGGCACGGTGCCGGCCCAGCCTTCGGGGAACAACCGCGACGGCGGCAACACGAAATGCTTGTAGATGCGGGGTTTGCGGATGCGGGGTTTGTAGATGCGGGTTGCCATGGCCGACCCGGTCAGCGTCCGGCGCGGTCGCCGCCGACCGCAACACGCGGCAGCCGGACGCCGCGCACGATCACCCCAGCCATCCCGGATTGGTGAGTTCGTGCCAGAACAGGCGCAGCACGCGCGGCTCCATCATCAGCATGAACAACACACCGTAGGCCGCGCCCCACAGGTGCGCGCTGTGGTTGACGTTGTCGCGGGCGCTGCGCTCGGCCCAGACCGACCAGCCGACATAGATCACCGCGAACACGATCGCCGGCGCCGGAATGAAGAAGATGTACAGCATCGCCCAGGGCTGGACCAGGATGAAGGCGAACAGCACTGCCGAGACCGCGCCCGAGGCGCCCAGGCTGCGGTAGCTGGCATTGCCGCGCTGGGCCAGGTAGCTGGGCAGGATCGACACCAGCAGGCCGCCGGCATAGAACAGCACATAGCCGGTGGCGCCGATGTAGTGCAGGAACACCGGCTCCATCGCCCGGCCAAAAAAGAACAGCGTGACCATGTTGAACAGCAGGTGCATGCCATCGCCGTGGATCAGTCCGTAGCTCACCAGCCGGTAATACTGGCCGGCGCGCTGGATCGCCGGCGGCCACAGGATCAGGCGTTCCATCAGCCGCGGATCATTGAACGCCAGCAGCGAGACGGTGACGGTGATGGCAACGATCAGCAGGGTGATGGACATGTCGGGCAGCAAGCTCTGGATGAAGTGACGAGGGCGCCGATGATCTGGCCCGATGCCGGACCGCCGCGCGGCCAGTGTATGGGTCGGGCCCGGCGGCAGTCAGCGCGGTGCGCGCAAAGACGGCCTGCGGATGGGCGAGGACTCAAGCGACCGGCGCCTGGAACACCGTGTCGATCTGATCGGCATCCAGCAGCCGCCACTGGCCCGGCTCCAGCGCCAGCGCCGACAGCTCCAGGCCACCGATGGCGATGCGCTCCAGCGTGGCGACGGCATTGCCGGTGGCGGCGAACATGCGCCGCACCTGGTGGTAGCGGCCCTCGCTGATGGTGAGCAGGGCGCTGCGTGGCGATTGCACCTGCAGCCGCGCCGGCAGCAGGGCGCGGGTTTCGCCTTCCAGCAGCAGCTCGCCGGCGGCGAACAGCTCGGCCTCATGGCCACGCAGGTCCTCGGCCAGACCGACCCGGTAAGTCTTGGCGATGGCGCTGCGCGGCGAGATGATCCGGTGCAGGCGCTGGCCATCGTCGGTGAACAGCAGCAGGCCGCTGGTATCCCGGTCCAGGCGGCCGATGCTGGACAGCGCCGGCTTGCGCAGGCGAAAGCGCGGCGGCAGCAGATCGAACACCAGGCGCCCGGCATCGCGCAGCGAGCAGGTGTAACCGACCGGTTTGTTCATGGCGATGACCATGCCCGGCGCCGGATCCAGCGGCTCGCCATCCAGGCGGATATCGGCATGTGGCACCCGGGCATCGGCGCTCAGCGGCTGGCCATCCGGACCGGTGACCCAGCCCTGGGCAATCAGGCCGGCGACCTGCTTGCGGCTGCCATAACCCAGATTGGCCAGCAGGCGGACCAGCTTCATGGTCGCGGCCCGCTGGCCTGGAGCACCTTGTAGCCGCCCTGCTGGAGCACGGAGCGCACCTGCTTGAAGCGCTCGCCGAGCAAGCCCTCGTAAGGCAGTTGCCGATTGGCGACCAGCCACAACTGGCCATCGCGGCTCAGCGCCTGCGCGGCACTGGCGATGAATGCCTGGCCCAGATGCGGCACCTCGGCGCCGCCATGGCCCTGATGGAACGGCGGGTTGCAGACCACGGCATCAAAACCGCCCGGCAAACCCGCGGCGACATCGTGCCAGTGCACCGTCACCGCGGGCGGCGTGCGTCCGGCCAGGCTGGCCAGCACCTGGTCCAGATTGCGCCGCGCCGGTGCCAGCGCGCGGGCGTTGGCCTCGAACAGGTCGATGGTGGTGACGCCGGGACACTGCCGTGCCAGCTGCATCGACAAGTAGCCCCAACCGGCGCCGGCATCGGCGACGCGGCCGGCGAGCGTCGGCGGCAACTGGCTGGCGAGCAGGGCCGAAGCCGCATCGACGCGGTCCCAGGCGAACAGGCCCGGGCGACTCCAGAACGTTTCCTGGCCGATATCCACCTGGCACACCTGCGCCAGCGCCAGCCACTGCTCGCACAGTTCGGCATTGATCCGGGCCGGTTCGACGTGGATCCAGAGCACCCGGCATTTGTGCTTGGACAGGCTGTGCACCGGCCCGGCCAGCGCTTCCAGGTCGGCCTGCAGGGAGCGGGCACCGTCGCGGTTGGCGGCAGCGGCCACGACCAGGCCACCGGCCCGGGTGGCGCTGACGGCACGCGCCAGCAGTGCGCGCGACTCGTCACGCTGGCGCGTGGGCAGCAGCAAGGTGACCGGGAAATCGCCACCGCTGACTTCGTCGCCGACCGGGATGCGCTGCGCCTGCAGGGCCTCATACAGCGGCCGGTGCGGCTGTTCGCACTGCCAGGCGTGCTGGCGATGGATCGCCGTCCACGGCCCCGGCCGGGCACCCAGGAACAGGACGGGATCCTCAGCCAGCGTCAATTCGCCGGTCTGGAACGGCCAGAACAGGGCCAGCAAGGCGGGATCGTCGGCAGCAGGAGAATGCATGCGGGCTTCCGATGGCTGATCAGGAATCCACTGATGCCGGCCTCATGCCGGATCAGGCCCCCGATCACGGGGATGCCAGCTTAGCGGCAAGGGCACACTTGACGGTTGCGATGCCCTGGCGCCAATGCCAGGCGATCAGCCTGGATGGCGCCTGCTATCCGGCGCCGTGGCCGGATCCGGCGCGGGACTGTCGGGCCTGTCGGATCGCTCGGCTGTAGCGAGCGCGGCAGTGCGCTCTTGCGTGGCCGCCAGATCTGCGTCCGTACTCGCCGCTACCGGCTCGGGCGCCACGGTTTCGACATGCTGCACCTTTTGTGCATGCTCGCAGGCCAGGATCGGTACGCCGCGTGCGGCGGCAACGGCATGGGTCAGCTCCGCGCCCAGCAGCACGATGATGCCCGAGTAGTACACCCACACCAGCAGCACCACGATGCCGCCGGCCGGGCCGTAGGCGCCGCCGACATTGCTGTGGTCCAGGTACAGGCCGATGCCGAACTTGCCGGCCACGAACAGGGCTGCAGTCAGCACTGCGCCAAGCAGGGCCTGGCGCCAACTGATCAGGGCATCGGGCAGCACCTTGTAGATGCAGGCGAACACGGCCACGAACACGGCGAACGACATGCCGGCCTCGATGCCGCGCCAGAACAACACATGCTCGGGAATGAACACCGCAATCAACGCGCTGATGGCGAAGGACACCACCAGCAGCAGCACCAGGGTCAGCAACAGGCCGGCGGCCTGGGCGCGCGAACGCAGCCAGCCCAGCCAGGCCCGACGCGGCTGCGGGCGCACGCCCCAGATGCGGTTGAGTGCCTGCTGCAACTGTGTGAACACCAGCGAGGCGGCAAACAGGGTGACACCGATGCTGACCAGGCCGGCGACATTGCCGACGCCCGGCCGGTCGCGGGCGTTCTCGATCACCAGGTCGGCGGTGCCGGCGGCCTGCTCGCCGACCAGGTCGCTCAGACCCTCGGTCAGGCGCGTCTGCAGATCGGCATCGAACATGCTCACCAGCCACAGCGACAGCACCAGCATCGGCGCGAACGACAGCGCGGTGTAGAACGCCAGGGCGGCGGCGCGGGTCATGGCTTCGTCATCGCCGAAGCCGGACACGGTTTGGCGGATCACCGCCTTGATCGTCTGCAGGGAACTGGCCATGCCCGACATCGTTACCGACCCGGCATCAAGGTCGTGTCATGCCCGGTGCTGATGACTGCGACCCGAGGGCTTGGCACGGTTTGGGCGGCACCGGCCGCCGGTCATTGCCAGGTAGCGCTGATGCAGCGCCAATCGCCGTCCTCTTGGCGCCAGCCGCTTTCGATGCGCAGACGCTGGCCCGATTCGGGCAGCAGACCGCCAGCGCCACCGGTGATCAGCACATCAACGCCGACAGTGGCGCGGTCTTCGCCGTGCAGGGTCACGGCCAACGGTCCCAGCAGCACGCCGATGTTGCGATAGCGCAGCATCACCCCGCGCAACGTCGCCTGCAGCCGCTGGCGGTCGTAGTCGCCGTGATTGCCGCTGAAGTCGGCGCTGACATGGCGCATGAAGCCGGCACTGCCGCCAGACTCCACGGCCGCTTCCATGGCGGCCACGGTGTCGCGCAGGCGTTGTTCGGCCGGTGCCCGGCTGCAGCCGGCGAGCAGCGCCAGCACCAGCATCACCAGCACGACCGAAACGGCTCGCCGGCGCTCGCGGCCTGAGGCAATCCCTGGCCCGGACTGGCGGTACCATGCCCGCGAGCCATCCGTGCCGATAGCAGGAGACCGCAATGCCCCATCGCCCACCTCGATTCCTGATCCGGTCATTGCTGTTCTCCCTGTCGGTTGCCGCGGGCGGCCTGGCCCATGCGGCCGATGCCGGCCCGGGCGGCGTCGATGATGCCATGGCTGCCGCCGGTGTCGCAGAGCAGTTGCAGGCACTGGCCGGGCAGACCATCGCCTGGCGCCGCGATATCCACCAGCATCCGGAACTGGGCGAGCAGGAAACCCGCACCGCCGCCCTGGTCGCCGACCACCTGCGCGGGCTGGGCCTGGAACCGCGCACCGGCATCGCCGGTACCGGTGTCTCGGCGATATTGCGTGGCGCCCGACCGGGGCCGAGGATCGCCCTGCGTGCCGACATGGATGCCCTGCCGGTGCTGGAGCGCACCGGCCTGACCTTTGCTTCCAGCGCCACCGGCACCTGGCGCGGCGAGACCGTGCCGGTGATGCACGCCTGCGGCCACGACGCCCATGTCGCGATCCTGATGACGGTGGCGCAGCTGCTTGCCGAAATGCGCGAGCAGCTCGCCGGCGAGGTGATGTTCGTGTTCCAGCCGGCCGAGGAAGGCCCGCCCGAGCCGGGCGCCATCGCCGGTGCCGCGCGCATGCTCGACGAAGGATTGTTCGCCGATTTCGTGCCCGAGGCGGTCTACGGCCTGCACGTCACCTCGGCGCTGCCAGTGGGCCAGGTCGGCTATCGCAGCGGCGCGATGATGGCGGCGGCGGACGAATGGATCCTCACCGTCAGCGGCCGGCAGACGCATGGCTCGCGGCCCTGGGAAGGCATCGACCCGATCACCGTGGCGGCGCAGATCCTGCTCGCCAGCCAGGGCATCATCGCCCGCCAGGTCGACACCACGGTGGCGCCGGTGGTGCTCACCGCCGGCCAGATCCGTGGTGGCATCCGCTTCAACATCATTCCCGACGAAGTCACCCTGGCCGGCACCCTGCGTACCTTTGACGAGGACGTGCGTGCCAACGTCATCGAACGCCTGCGCCTGACCGCCGATCACATCGCCCGCGCCAGCGGCGCCAGCGCGCACCTGGCTGTGGCCAGCAACGCGCCGCTGACCCGCAATGATCCGGTTCTGGCTGAACGTGCCGGCGCGGTGCTGACGCGCACCCTCGGCGCCGACCAGGTGCTGACCATGCCGCTGCTGACCATCGCCGAGGATTTTTCCCAGTACACCAGCGTGGCACCGGGCTTCTTCCATTTCGTCGGAGTCACGCCGGTGGACCAGGATCCGCGCACGGCGCCGGCCAACCACTCACCCGAATTCTTCATCGATGAGGCGGCGCTGGCGATCGGCACGCGCACCCTGCTGGCACTGGCGCTGGATCAACTGCTGGCGCGGTGAGACAGGACACTGCGCGCCGGCCGTCGCAGTCGCGGTCTGGCGGCCGGCGCGCGTGCGACTTCGGGTTCGAGGATTTTCCGTCAACCGGCGCCGCTGAGCGCCGCGCCCCCCGGTCAACGCAACTGGCTGTCCTTGCTGCCGCGCCGGTTGTAGCCGCTGGCCGCGGCCTGCTCCTGATCGAGGTCATCAAGACCATGCGCGAGACCGGCCGCGACATGCAGGACAAGTACCAAGGAAACCTCGCGCGGCGGGCTGGCGGTGAACGTCATCGAGTGCTGAGCCGGCCCGCGGTTCAGCCGCGCGGGCAGTCCACGCCGCCGGCAGCGACGCAGTCCCGGTAGTTGTCGCGCTCGGCCCGGTCCGACCCGACCTGGTAGCCCATCCAGAACAGCATCAGGAAGACGAAGGCGAGGCCGATGCCGATCCACCCGGCGGTCCGGGTGTCGATCTGGCGGGAATCAATACGGATGTCGTCGTTGTTCATCGCAAGTGCCTGTGTATTCGATAGGAGCCTGCAATCTGCGTCCAGGCCGCCGGCCGGACCATGCCGGCAACCCGACATGCACCCGACAGCCCCCCGACACCTGTTGAAAATCAGTTACTTGCAAACGCGCAGATGGCCCGCACGGCATCACCGGCAATCGCTGCGACCTTCGGCGACGCAATCCCGGTAATTGGCCTTGTCCGCAAGATCGCCTCCCAGCAGGTAGCCGAACAACAGCAGCAGCGCGAACACGATGCCCACCCCCAGTGCCACCACCGTCGCCCGGAAAGCCCGCTCTTCGCCATCCGGTCCACGATGTCCGCCGGATGCCCGGTTCGTCCGTTCCCCGGCATCGGTCTGCGCGGCGGCGGCAGGCGCGCACAGGCCGGCGGGCTCCACGTCCAGTGCCGCCGCCAGCGCCATCCGCGTTTCCAGCGACGCGGCGGCGCCGTTCTCCACGCGCTGCACCGTGCGCACGCTCAACCCGGCCACTTCGGCCAGTTGTTCCTGTGACCAGGCGCGCTGTTCGCGCAACCGGCGCAGAAGGTCGGGGTCGATCCTCATCCGGCCATGATAGCCAGCACGTCGTCCAGCAGCGTCGCGGCGGTGACTTCGGCGCCGCCGCCCGGCCCCTGGATCGTCAACGCAACTGGCTGTCCTTGCTGCCGCGCCGGTTGTAGCCGCCGGCCGCGGCCTGATCCTGATCCAGCGCTTCCTGGCATTGCACGCAGGTACGCACGCCCGGCAGCGCTTTGCGCCGGGCCTCGGGGATCGGCGCATCGCATTCCTGGCAACGCAGCGCGCCCGGTCCCTGCGGCAGGCGGTTGCGGGCACGCGTGATCGCATCGCCCACGGTGGCGTCGATCTGTTCCTGTACCGCGCCGTCACCGGCCCATCCGGTTGCCATCATCGTGCTCCTGTTGCCGCCAGTACTGTTCCGGACATTCCTGATTCGGCTGCCAGCCATGATAGCCAAACGCGGGTCATGGCCTGGTCAAAACACCGGCAGTATCGGTAACTTGCGGGCGCCGGCCGGCGGGTTCAAGAGATGTCATCAGGGCACCCGCCCAGGTCTTGGCCGCAGCTTTGAACACTTGCGCGGGGCGACCATCGCCCGCTATCGCACCGCCATCGTGCAGACAGAACCGCACGCCAATGATCGGCGCCCTGCCCTTGCGCGACAGACGTTGCCAGGCGCCATCGCGCCCCCGCCTCGCTGCGCAGCAGCTTGCCCCCGGCCGCAACCTGCACCCAGACTGCGGCCTTTGCCCACAATGCAGGAGCGCCTCATGCATCTTCCGTTGACCCTGCGGCCGGTTCTGGCGGTCGCGATCACCCTGGCCCTGGCGGCCTGCCAGCACACGGCACCGCGCGGGCAGTCGTCGGCGCCGGCCGACAGCGCAGCCGCCGATGCCGGCCAGGCCGAAACCTTCGTGCAGCAGGTCAATGACGAGTACCGGGCCGCGCATCCGGAAGCCGCGGCCGCGCAATGGCTGGCCAGCACCTACATCAACCAGGATTCCCAACTCATCGCCGCCAAGGCCACCGAGCGGCACCTGGGCTGGGTCAACCGGATCAATGAGCAGGCGCGGGTCTACCGCGGCCTTTCCGGGCTGACCGCGGCCACCGCGCGCAGTCTGGACCTGATCCGGCTGATGACCTCGATGCCGGCGCCGTCGGATGCCGGCCGCCGCGCCGAACTGGCCGCGATTGCCGCGCGCATGGAAGCCACCTACGGCGCCGGCAACTGGTGCGCCGATCCGGCCGATGAGGCCACCTGCAAGGACCTGGGCGAGCTGTCGGAAACCCTGGCCCAGGACCGCGACTGGGATCGGCAACTGCAAGCCTGGCAGGGCTGGCACACGATCTCGCGGCCGATGCGCGCTGACTATGTGCGCTTTGCCGAGCTGCTCAACGAAGGCGCGCAAGAGCTGGACTTCGCCGATGCCGGCCAGATGTGGCGCGCCGGCTATGACATGAGCGCGGCCGATTTCGAGGTCGAGACCGACCGTCTCTGGGGCCAGGTCAAGCCGCTCTACGACGCCCTGCACTGCCATGTCCGCCATGTCCTGACCGACCAGTACGGCCAGCGCATGCCGGCCGACGGCACCATCCCGGCCCATGTCACCGGCAACATGTGGGCGCAGGACTGGAGCGCGTTGTATCCGCTGCTGGAACCGTATCCGGGCGTGAGCAGCCTGGATGTCGACGGCGCCCTGGAGCGCAGCGGCATGGATGCCAAGGCGATGACCCGCCTGGCCGAGGATTTCTACACCTCGCTGGGCATGCCGGCGCTGCCCGAATCGTTCTATGCCAACTCCCAGTTCACCCAGCCGCGCGACCGCGATGTGGTCTGCCACGCCTCGGCCTGGGACATGGATCTGGACGGCGATGTCCGGATCAAGATGTGCATCAAGCCGACCGAGGAGGAGTTCACCACCATCTACCACGAACTCGGCCACATCTATTACTACCTGGCTTACAACGACCTGCCGCCGCTGTTCCAGAACGGTGCCCATGACGGTTTCCATGAAGCCATCGGCGACACCGTGGTGCTGTCGCTGACGCCGCAGTACCTGGCCAGCATCGGCCTGGTCGAAGATGCCGCGGAGAACGAGCAGGCCACGCTCAACGCGCAGATGAAGCTGGCGCTGAGCAAGGTGGTGTTCCTGCCGTTCGGCAAGCTGATCGACCAGTGGCGCTGGGGCGTGTTCGATGGCCGCATCGCCCCGGACAACTACAACGCCGGCTGGTGGCAGTTGCGCAACCATTACCAGGGCATCAGCGCCCAGGGCCGCACGGAGAATGATTTCGATCCGGGCGCCAAGTACCACGTGCCCGGCAATACCCCGTACACGCGCTACTTCCTGGCCCACATCCTGCAGTTCCAGTTCCACCAGGCGCTGTGCCAGTCGGCCGGTCATGAAGGCCCGCTGCACAGTTGCTCGATCTACGGCAACAAGGAAGCCGGTGACCGCTTCTGGGCCATGCTCAAGCAGGGCAACCGCCAACCCTGGCAGGAAACCCTGGCCGAGCTGACCGGCAACGGCGAGATGGACGCCAGCGCGATCCTGGATTATTTCGCGCCGCTGAAGCAGTGGCTGGACGAGCGCAATGCCGGACGCAGTTGCGGCTGGCAGGGCGGCTGAGCGAAGGCATATCGGCGGCGGCCGCGCCAACGTGGCCGCCCGCTTGCCGGGGATCATCGGAGCGATCCGCTGAAGGCAGGAAAGTTGGAAAGCCCACGGCCGCTAGTTGCGGCCAGTAACAGCCGCCAGACACCAGCTCAGGACGAGCCGGGAATCCTCAAAACGCGACCGACATGCAGCGTATCGCCGGCAATGCCGTTGGCGCTGCGCAGCGACTGCACGCTGACGCCATGGCGCAACGCAATGCGGCTGAGGGTGTCGCCACGGACAACGCGGTGATGACGCTCGCGCGGCACGACATTGGCGGCATACCAGGTGCCGTGCGGCGGTGATACCGAGAAGTAATCCTTGATGCCATCGCGGATCGCCAGCGCCAGACGGCGGCGATGCTGGGGATCGTTGAGGTTGCGCTCCTCGACCGGGTTGCTGATGAAGGCGGTTTCGATCAGCACCGAAGGCACATCCGGCGAGCGCAACACGATGAAGTTGGCGCGCTGCACGCTGTTCTTGTGCACATTGCCGACATGCCCGAGCGAGCGCAGGATGTTCTCGGCCACGGCATTGCTGGCTTCCAGCGTCGCGCCCTGGGACAGGTCCAGCAGCACCGTGGCCAGCAGGTCGTCCTTGTCGTTCAGGCGTACCCCGCCGACCAGGTCGGCCGCGTTCTCGCGCTCGGCCAGCCAGCGCGCGGCTTCCGAACTGGCTCCGTTGCGCGAGAGCACGAACACTGACGAGCCGCGCGGATTGGGCCTTTTGAAGGCATCGGCGTGGATGGATACGAACAGGTCGGCTTCGGCCTCGCGCGCGATCTGGTAGCGCTGGCCATGCGGAAGGTAGGCGTCGCTGTCGCGGGTCAGCACCGCTTTCAGGCCACGCTCGGCATCGATCACCCGCTTCAGCTCGCGCGACACCGCCAGCACGATGTCCTTCTCGCGACTGCCGGCCGGGCCGATGGCGCCGGGATCCTTGCCGCCATGGCCAGGATCAATGGCGATGACGATATCGCGCTCGCCGGCCTGGTCGACAGCAGCGCTGCGTACAGGTTCGGCGGTGGCGCCGCCGCCAAGCTCGACAACGAGGCGGTGGCCCTGGCCTTGCTCGGGCGCCAGCACGAAGCTTCGCACCTGGCTTGCCGATGACAGATCCAGCACCACGCGCAGATCCTCGCCCTGGGCGCCATGGCGCACCTGGCCGATGACACCGCCGGCCTGACTGGCGAAACCCCGGCCCAGCTCGCCGCCCTTGATGTCGATGACGACACGGTCAGGATTGCCCAGGGTGAACAGCTTGTAGTCGGGCCGCGCGGCCAGATGCAGCTCGGCTCGCGTGCGCCCGTCCTCGACCCGGGTCTGCAGGCTCTGCAGTTCGGTGGCGTGCGCGCTCGCCAGTGGCCAGCAGCCAATGACGCACGACAGCAGCAAGTAGCGGACAACGATGGCCATGATCGCGGACTCTACGCCCTGCCCGCCGACGATGCAACCACTTTCCCGTGAATTATCCGTGTGATACGCCGGGGTGCTCATAGATCACTTTCCGTGCAAAAAATCTTGGCGCCCAGATGCCTGGCGGCGTCGGCGCTCCGGCTCCCGATCCTGCCCACGCTCGACCGACACCATTGCTTGGCCTTGACCGTCATCGTCGAAGCATTGGCAACCGGCCCACTGCGGCCGGACAACTGTCGTGACGGCCGGCGGCCCGGGGCCAACCGGTTCGTGCCCCGCAGGCAGCGGCCGCTATAGTCGCCCGGGCCCGAGTTCCACCGTGCCCATCCGATCCCCGCCCTGTCCAAGCCATGATTCCAGTCGATCCCATCGAAGCCATCCCTGCAACCGATCACGCTGACAGCGCCACGAACACCGCGGCCGCGGCGCCGGAGCCGGCGGTGCAGGTCGCCGGCCTGTGCAAGCGCCATGGCCAGGCGACGGCCCAGCCGATGACCTTGAACCAGCTATCGTTCACCGTGCGCAGCGGTGAATGCTTCGGCCTGCTCGGCCCCAACGGCGCCGGCAAGACCACCACCCTGCGCGCCCTGCTCGGGCTGACGCCGTTCGACGACGGCCGCATCGACGTGCTGGGTCATCCGATCCCGGCGCAGGCGCGGCAGGCGCGCAAGCGCACCGGCGTGGTGCCGCAGATGGACAACCTGGATCCAGAATTCAGCGTTGAGGAAAACCTGCGCGTGTTTGGTCGCTACTTCGGCCTGAAGCGGCCGCAGATCGCCGAGCGCATCCCCGCCCTGCTGGAATTTTCCGCCCTCACCGGCAAGCGCAACGCGCGCATCGACGAGCTGTCCGGCGGCATGCAGCGGCGCCTGACCCTGGCCCGGGCACTGATCAACAATCCCGACCTGCTGGTGATGGACGAGCCGACCACCGGCCTGGATCCGCAGGCCCGGCATCTGATCTGGGCGCGTCTGTCAGCCCTGCGCGACAGCGGCAAGACCCTGCTGCTGACCACGCACTTCATGGACGAAGCCGAGCGCCTGTGCGACCGGCTGCTGATCATCGACCATGGCCGCGCCGTCGACGAAGGCTCGCCGCGCGAACTGATCGCCCGCCACGTCGAGCCCGAGGTGGTCGAAATCCATTCCGGTGTCGACCGGACCTGGCTCGACCAGACCATCGCCGTCGGCCCGCCGGTGCGCGTGGAAACCAGTGGCGAGCGCCTGTATTGCTATACCGCCGAGCCGGCGCAGTTGCTGGCTGCCCTGCACACCGGCGCTGCCGGTGCCGGCCCGTTCCTGCACCGACCGGCCAACCTTGAAGACGTGTTCCTGCGCCTGACCGGCCGCGACCTGCGGGAGGACGCGTGATGGCAGGCGACCGCCGGTTCCCGCGTCCCGGCCGCGGCAGCGTGGCGGTGTTGCGCAGGCAGTTCCTGGCCTGGCGCAAGGCCGCCGTCAGCACCATGCTCGGCGACTTGATCGATCCGCTGATCATGCTGCTGGCGCTGGGCTATGGCCTGGGCGGCCTGTTGCCGGAAGTGGACGGCGTCACCTACATCGTCTACATCGCCGGCGGCCTGGTCTGCATGAGCGCACTGTGGGCGGCGACCTTCGAATGCACCTTCAGCACTTATTCGCGCCTGCGCGTACAGCGGATCTGGGACGCCCTGCTGAATACGCCGCTGGGCCTGGATGAGGTGCTCTGGGCGGAGCTGGCCTGGGGCACATTGAAGGCGCTCAAGGCCGGCATTTTCATCCTGCTGGTGGTGGTGGTGCTGGATATCTCCCGGCAGCCGCAACTGCTGCTGGTGCCGCCGGTGCTGGCCCTGGCCGGGCTGACCTTCACCGCGCTGGCACTGTGCTTCACGGCGCTGGCGCGCAGCTACGATTTCTTCATCTACTACTTCACCCTGCTGGTGACGCCGATGGTGTTCCTGTCCGGGGTGTTCTTCCCCATGGACCAGCTTCCGGCCTGGCTGGCCGCGGCCGTTTCGATCCTGCCGCTGGCGCCGGCCGCGGAACTGGTGCGGCCGCTGCTGCTCGGGCAATGGCCCGCCCATGCCGGACCGTGGCTGGCGCAACTGGCGATCACCGCGAGCGCGGCAATCTGGCTGATGGCGATACTGATGCGCCGCCGGCTGCTGCGCTGAGCGCGCGGATTTCAAGGAACCCCTGCCATGTCACGATGGCGGCCACCGGCCGAATCCTCCACCGCGCTGATCACCCGCGCCGGCCACCAGCGGCTCAAGGCCGAGCTGGATGAGCTGTGGCGGGTGCGCCGACCCGACGTGGTGCGCGCGCTGGCCGCCGCCGCGGCCGAGGGCGATCGTTCCGAGAACGCCGAATACACCTATCGCAAGAAGCAGCTCGGCGAAATCGATCGGCGCGTGCGCTACCTAGGCAAGCGCCTGCAGCAACTGAAGGTGGTGGATGCCACGCCATCGGATCCGGGCCGGGTGTTCTTCGGTGCGCTGGTCGAACTGGAACGTCTGGATCTGGACAGCCCGGACACTAACGAACTGGTGCGCTACCGCATCGTCGGCCCGGACGAGACCGATGCCGGCAAGGGCTGGATCAGCATCGATTCGCCGCTGGCCCGCGCCCTTCTGGGCAAGCGCCTGGATGACGAGTTCGATGTCGTGCTTCCCGCCGGCCCGGCCAGTTTCGCGATCACCGGCATCGGTTATGAGTGACAGCCACGCCAGGCCACCACGGCCGGACCGGCGCTGCTGGTAAAATGCCCGGCCCTGCCGCCGCCGATGCCCCATGCCGCAAGTCAAGAAAACCGCCAGCCGCCGCACCTTTGCGATCATTTCGCACCCCGACGCCGGCAAGACCACACTGACCGAAAAACTGCTCTTGTTCGGCGGCGCCATCCAGATGGCCGGCTCGGTCAAGGGCCGCAAGGCCGCGCGCCACGCCACCTCGGACTGGATGAAGCTGGAGCAGGAGCGCGGCATCTCGGTCACCAGCTCGGTGATGCAGTTCCCCTATGGCGGCCACATCGTCAACCTGCTCGACACGCCCGGCCACGCCGACTTCGGCGAGGACACCTACCGGGTGTTGACCGCGGTCGACTCGGCGCTGATGGTGATCGACGTGGCCAAGGGCGTGGAGGAGCGCACCATCAAGCTGATGGAGGTGTGCCGCATGCGCGACACGCCGATCATGACCTTCATCAACAAACTCGACCGCGAGGGCCGCGAGCCGATCGAACTGCTGGATGAAGTGGAAAGCGTGCTCGGCATCCAGTGCGCGCCGGTGACCTGGCCGATCGGGATGGGCAAGCGCCTGAAGGGCGTGGTGCACCTGCTCAGCGGCGAAGTGCACCTGTACGAACCAGGCCGCAACTTCACCCGCCAGGACTCGACCATCTTTGCTTCGATCGACGACCCGGAGCTGGAAGCGCGCATCGGCGCCGCCATGCTGGCCGACCTGCGCGACGAGCTGGAGCTGGTTCAGGGTGCCAGCCATTCCTTTGATCTGGACCAATACCGGGCCGGGCGCCAGACGCCGGTGTTCTTCGGTTCGGCGGTCAACAATTTCGGCGTCCAGCCGCTGCTGGATTTCTTCGTCAAGCACGCACCACCGCCGCAACCACGGGCCACCACCACGCGCCTGGTGCAACCGACCGAGGAACAGCTCAGCGGCTTCGTGTTCAAGATCCAGGCCAACATGGATCCGCAGCATCGCGACCGGGTCGCCTTCATGCGCGTGTGCTCTGGCCGTTTCCAGGCCGGCATGAAAGCCTTCCACACCCGCCTGGGCAAGGAGATCAAGCTGGCCAATGCCCTGACCTTCATGGCCAGCGAACGCGAGATCGCCGCCGAAGCCTGGCCGGGCGATGTCATCGGCATTCACAACCACGGCACCATCGCCATCGGCGATACCTTCACCGAAGGCGAGCGCCTGTCGTTCACCGGCATTCCCAACTTCGCGCCTGAACTGTTCCGGCGCGCACGCCTGCGCGATCCGCTCAAGCTCAAGCAGTTGCACAAAGGCCTGATCCAGTTGTCCGAGGAAGGCGCGACCCAGTTCTTCCGGCCGCTGATGAGCAACGACCTGATCCTGGGCGCGGTCGGCGTACTGCAGTTCGATGTCGTCGCCTACCGCCTGCGCAACGAATACAGCGTCGAGGCGAGCTTTGAACAGGTCGGTGTTGCCACCGCGCGCTGGGTGCATTGCGATGATGAGCGCAAGCTGGAGGAGTTCCGCGAAAAGAATGCGGTGAACCTGGCCCTGGACGGCAATGATGCCCTGGTCTACATCGCACCGACCCGGGTCAATCTGCAGCTTGCCCAGGAACGTTGGCCGCAGGTGCGCTTCGCCGCGACGCGCGAATACGCCCATCCGGATGTCTCCTGAGCACGCCGGTGCGGGCATGGCAGCGCGCTCAGCCAAATGCCGCGGCCGGCCGGTACGGTTGGCCTCAGCCGCTGCGCACGACATAGAATCCGGGCCTTGCCCTGCGCCTGTCCGGCCCGGCAAGGCGCTGGCCGGCCGCACGCTCGCAGTGGCCCGGCCACACTGTCAACGAGCCTGCTGAATTGAAACGCCTACTCCTGCCCGTCCTGTTCGTGATCTTCGCCGTCGTCGGCGGCAGCGCCGGTTTCCTGATCGGCGGCTGGTTCTATGACAACCCGCCGGCACCGCCGGGCATCGAGCAGATCGAGCTGCGCCAGCCGGTACCGGAATTCAGCATGCCCGACCCGGCCGGCACGCCGCAGGCCCTGTCGCAATGGCGTGGCCGTCTGGTCTTGGTCAACTACTGGGCCAGTTGGTGTCCGCCATGTATCGACGAGATGCCGATGCTCGATGCCTACGCCCAGCGCCATGCCGGTCGCGGCCTGGTCATCGTCGGCATTGCCGAAGACGATCATGACGCGGCCCGCCAGTTCCTGGCCGACAATCCGGTCGCCTATCCGATCCTGCTTGGCAACCAGCAGTTCGAGGGTTCATCGATGCAATTGGGCAACAGCCGCAACGTGTTGCCCTTCAGCGTGCTGATCGGACCGGATGGACGACTGCTGGCGCGCAAGGTCGGCGTCCTGGATGACGACAAGCTCGATGACTGGCTGGCACCGCATTGGCCCGACGCCTGAGCGTGTTGCCGGGCATGAAGTCCGCTGAGCGGATGCGGCCTGATCGTCGCCACTGTCCTTGCCGGCCTGCTTGCCGCGAGCAGCGCAAGCGGGCGCTGACGGCGGGCTGAGCGATGTGCGTCGTCGCCTTCGCCTGGCAAGCGCATCCGCGCTGGCGTCTGCTGCTGATCGGCAACCGCGATGAGTTCCATGGTCGGCCCAGCGCAGCCCTGTCGGCCTGGCCGCAGTGTTCGATCCTGGCCGGCCGCGATCTTGTTGCCGGCGGCACCTGGGCCGGTGTCGATCGCCACGGCCGTTGCGCCGTGGTCACCAATGTCCGCAATGGCGATGGCGCCAACAGCACGGCCACGCATTCACGCGGCCAGTTGCCGCTGGCTTTCCTGAGCAGCGCGCCGGATGCCCACGGCCGCCAAACGGTAGTCGATACCGTCACCACCAAAGCCGGGCTGTACGCGCCATTCAATTTGCTGCTGGTCGACCAGGAGCAATGCCGGGTGCTGAGCAACCACCCGCGCCCGGAAGCGGTCACGGTGGCGCCCGGTATCCACGGCCTGACCAACGGCGGCTTTCCCTCGCAATGGCCCAAGGCGCAGGCCCTGTGCACCGCGCTGGCAACATGGCTGGCGGCCGACACGACCCGCTGCGCGGACACGGCCGACACGCTGGATGCGATCGACCTGGCCGCGTTGTGGGCGGCCCTGCACAACCGGCAAGCCTTCCCCGACCACAGCCTGCCCGACACCGGCGTCGGCATGACGCTGGAGCGGCGGCTGTCGCCGGTGTTCATCAAGGGCCCCGAGTACGGCACCCGCGCCTGTACGGTGATCGCGGTGGATCATTCCGGCAAGGGCTGGATCATGGAGCGCGGCTTCGGCCCGGATGGCATGGCGCTGGGCGAACGAAGTCTGCCGATCGGCTGAGAAAAGATTGCGTGGTCAACCTGGTTGCCGTTCGTGGGCGCGAGCTGCGGCCACTGTGGTGACTGCCTGTTCGCCGCGCCCGGCCGGACATCAGGCAAGGCGCCAAGCTAAGGCACCAGGCAAAGCATCGCCCATAAAAAAACCCTCGCCAAAATTGGCGAGGGTTATCTTGGGAGTGACGATGACACTGCAATGCGCCCTGCATGCGCCGCTGATGAGTTGTATCGATCAGACAGCGGTTGTAAATCTACCACAGGGCGTTGCGAAAAGTCCAACACCTGTTGCGCATTTGCCCATGAGCACCAAAATACCAACAAATATCAATGACCTGCGCGCCATTCCTGCGACGCGACCAGGGCCAAATTGTCGATCAGGCGAGTGCCGCCGAGGCGGGCAGCGGCGAAGATGCGCGCCGGCCGGGCCCGATCCTGCGCCAGTTGCAGGTCATCCTCGTGCCGGACCTCGACATAGTCGACGACAAAGCCGGCCGTCGCCAGCATGCGCTCGCCGGCCTGCGAGATCGCCGCTGCATCGGCGCCCTCGTGCCAGGATCGGGACAAGGCCAGCAGGGTGTCATGGAGCCGCGGCGCGCATCTGCGCTGGCCGGCATCCAGGTAGCGGTTGCGTGAACTCAGCGCCAGTCCATCCGGCTCGCGGCAGATCGGCGCGCGTGCGATCTCGATGTCGTAGGCCATATCCACGGTCATGCGCTCGATGATCCGCAGTTGCTGGAAGTCCTTCTCGCCGAACACCGCCAGCGTCGGTTGCACCAGGTTGAACAGGCGCGCGACGACGCCGGCGACGCCATCGAAATGCCCGGGCCGGTGGCGGCCACACAGGACATCGGCCAACAGCGGTGGTGACAGCCGGTGCGCCTGCGCCGGGCCGAACGGATACAGCGTGGCCAGGCCGGGTACGAAGGCGACATCGCAGCCATGACCGGCCAGCGCCTGCAAGTCAGCTTCGAGCGTGCGCGGATAGCTACTGAAATCCTCGTTCGGGCCGAACTGGGTCGGGTTGACGAAGATGCTGGTGACCACGCGCTGGCAATGCCGCCGCGCCTGCTCGACCAGGGCCAGGTGGCCGGCATGCAGGTTGCCCATGGTCGGCACCAGGGCAATGCGCTCGCCATCGCCACGCCAATCATGCAGGCGCTGCCGCAACTGCCCGGCATCCTCGATGCGCAGCAGGCTCATTGCGGAAATTCGCCGCCGCGCACGGCCTGCACATAGGCGCCAACGGCGTCGACCAGCGAGTCATGGCCCTTGAGGAAATCGCGCGAGAACGAGGGCCGATGGCCCGGCGTCAGGCCGATGATGTCGTAACCGACCAGGATCTGGCCGTCGCAGCCGGCCCCGGCACCGATGCCGATGACGGGAATGGCCAGCGCCGAGGTGATCGCCGCGGCCAGCTCGTCGGGCACGCTTTCCAGAACCAGGGCCTGGGCACCGGCCTCCTGTACGGCGCGGGCGTCGGCCTGAAGCTGCGCCGCGGCCGCCTCGGTCTTGCCCTGTTTGCGGAAGCCGCCGAGCTGGTGCACCGATTGCGGCGTCAGGCCCAGGTGCGCGCATACCGGAATACCGTGAGCGACCAGGGCCGAAATCACCGGCAGGCGGATGCCGGCGCCTTCCAGCTTGACCATGGCCGCGCCGCCCTCGGCCAGCAGGCGGCCGCCATTGCGAACCGCGGTGCCGACATCGGCATCGGCCAGGAACGGCAGGTCGGCAACCAGCAGCGGCCGGCGCAGTCCGCGCGCGACGCAGGCGGTGTGGTAGACCATGTCATCCATGGTCACCGGCAAGGTGGTGCCATGGCCCTGCACCACCATGCCCAGCGAATCGCCAACCAGCACCAGATCGACACCGGCGGCGTCAGCCAGGGCGGCGAAGCTGTAGTCGTAGGCGGTCAGGGCGACGATTTTCTCCCCGCGCCGCTTCATCGTGCGCAAGGCGGGCACGGTCACTGGCCGGGGGGCAGGATTCACGGGTTCAACGTACATGGATGGCTCCGCCGTCAGGCATGGCTGCGGGCTCCGGCGCGGCACAGCACGCGTCGCCGGGGCAAGATGGCTGCGGCTCAAGGCAAGGCAAACGTCGGTCTGCAAGGTCCGATGCGCGCCGGTCAATCTAACGCAGCCACGCCCTGGCGGTCGACCTTCGCCGCCAGCATCGCCACCGGCCCCAGTCCGGGCAGGTGCAGATCGGGGCTGAGCTCATGCAGGGGCAGCAGCACGAAGGCGCGCTCGGCGATGCGTGGATGCGGCAGGCTCAGCCCCGGCAGTTCGATACGCTGGCCGGCAAAATCGAGCAGGTCCAGATCCAGCACGCGTGGCCCCCAGCGTTCGCCGCCGCGGACCCGGCCGGCCTCGCGCTCGATCGCCAGCAGACCGGCAAGCAAAACCGGAGCACTGCCGCTGTAGTGGAAGCTGGCCACGGCATTGATGAAATCAGGTTGGGATTGCAGGCCCCACGGCGGCGAGCGATAAAGACGCGAGCCCCGGAACCGCCTCACCCCCGGCCAGGCGGCCAGGCGGTGCATGGCCGCGGCAACCTGTCGTGCCGGCTGGGCCAGGTTGCTGCCCAGGCCGACATGGGCCAGCACCGTGCCGGCGTGCCCGACATCGGCTGCAGCGGCAACAGCGGTGCTGTCAGCGCAGTCAGTGTTATTGGCGGACCCGCCAGAGCCAGCCATGGCGTTCAGCTCTCGGGTACTGCGCTGCCCTTGCCCGAGCGGCGACGGCGTCCGGAACGGCGGCGCCGGCGACCGGTGCCCTTGGTCTCCTGAGCCTCGCCATCGTCGCGGCCCGGTCCAGCGTTCTGGTTGAGGGCCTGGATATGCTCGCGCAACTGCCCGGCATCCAGGGTCTGCGCCTGCTGCCACCACTGCGCCACCGGTTCCAGTTCCGGCTCGACGCTGGCCCGAAGGCACAGGAAATCAAAAGCGGCCCGGAAACGCGGATGACCCAGCAGGCGCACCACACGCCGGCGGTTGCGCTGCAGCAGCCAGTGCTGCAGGGTCCAGATTTCCAGCGTGCCCAGGGTGATTCGCCTCGGCACCGCGACCCGGCGGCAGAACGGCACGACCACCCGTTCGCCGACCTGCAGCCAGGCCTGGCTGGCTTCTTCGCCGGCAGCCACCCGTTGTGCATGCTCTTCACGGGCCGGCTGCCACAGCAGCACCGCCAGGATGAAGCCCGAGGTCAGGGTCTTGCCCTGGTGGACCCGGTCATCGGCGTTTGCCAGCGCGGTACGGATGAACCTCAGGCTGCGCTCGCCATCGGCACCGGCCAGGCTGCGCTCGACCTGCGGCATCAGTTCGGGCAGCAGACCGCAGTCGCGCAACAGGTCGAAGCTGTCCAGGGCATGGCCGTTGAGCAGCATCTTGCCGGCCTCGTCGAACAGCCGCGCCGGCGGCATCTCGGCCAGCAACGGCGCCATCGACGGCATCAGGTCGAGCATCTGCTGGTCGATGCTGAAATCCAGCTTGGCGGCAAAACGCACCGCGCGCATCATCCGCACCGGATCTTCGCGAAAGCGCTCGCGCGGATCACCGATCAGGCGCAAATGCCGGGCCTGGATGTCGGCCATGCCACCGACCTCGTCGAGCAGGCTGAAATCACCGATGTGGTAGTACAGCGCATTGGCGGTGAAATCGCGGCGGAAGATGTCTTCTTCCAGCGTGCCGTAGACGTTGTCGCGCAACAGGCGGCCATTGTCGACTTCGCGGTCACCGGCCCCATCACCGCTGCCACGGAAAGTGGCGACTTCGATGATCTCGCGGCCGAAGTGGATGTGCGCCAGGCGAAACCTGCGACCGATAAGGCGGCAGTTGCGGAACAGTTGCCGGATCTGCTCGGGCAGGGCATCGGTGGCAACATCGAAGTCCTTGGGCGCCAGGCCCAGGAGCAGGTCACGCACGGCGCCGCCGACCAGGTAGGCCTGGTAGCCGGCTTCATGCAGGCGATAGAGCACGCGCAGCGCGTTGCCGCTGATCTGCTTACGTGAAATGGGGTGTTGTGCGCGCGGAACGATCCCGACCCCGGCGCTTGCTGTGGGGAGGGTCATGCCGGAAATTGGCCGGAATTTGTCAAGCGCTTGGACGCTCTTGCGATGTTGGCGGCGGGATCGCCTATAATAGCGGCCTGCTACACCCGGCCTCAAGCACGCTCCCTTCGTCTAGTGGTCCAGGACGCCGCCCTCTCACGGCGGAAACACGAGTTCGAACCTCGTAGGGAGCGCCATCCGTCCATCCCCGCCAGTTCACCTGCGCATATCGGGACGATGCGCCTGCAGGGCCACGCAGCCGTTTGCAGGAGCTTGCCACCATGCCCTTTGTCGTTACCGAAAACTGCATCAAATGCAAGTACACCGACTGCGTGGAGGTGTGTCCGGTCGACTGTTTCCACGAGGGGCCCAACTTCCTGGTCATCGATCCGGAAGAGTGCATCGACTGCACCCTGTGCGAGCCCGAATGTCCGGTCAATGCCATCTATCCGGATGACTCGGTACCAGCCGGCCAGGAGCATTTCATCGAGCTCAACGCCGAGCTGTCCAGGGACTGGCCGGTGATCAGCGAGCGCAAGGACGCACCGGAAGATGCCGACCAGTGGCAGGACGTGCCCGACAAGTTGCCGTTGCTGGAACGCTGATTGGCCAGCGCCGTCGCAGGCGCTCAACCATTGCCGGTCGTCAGGCGATCAGGCGATCATCAACCGGCCACCTGCCGGTCATCAACACAGCAACACCCGATGTCTTTCTTCCGGCGCCGCCGCTGATCAGCCGCTGATCAGCCGCGGGCCGGTTGCCCGACGGTTGCCGGCGATGGGCCAGGTTTCCTGGCCGCTCAGAGCGTGCCCAGACGCTGGCGCAGTCGTGCCACGACCGCATACCCTTCCCGGCCGGCACCGACCGGTGCCACCTGGATTCCGCCATCGGCGGCGGTCAACTGGATGTCGACTTCTTCGCTCCAGTTGCGCTGGCGCCGCATCAGGCGCCCGAAGAAGCCGTCCGCCGGTTCCCGGCCGGTAACCATGACCCGATAACGACCGGCGGCCTGATCGGCATCAACGATACTGACATCATCACCGAGTCGAGCCAGGGCCAGACCGATGCGGCGCCAGGCACCCTCGGCGCTGTCTTCGAGCATGAAGGCGCCGGGCAACGAGCCCGCCCCGGCCGCCGATGACGGCCGATCGACGCGGCGGACATCACGCGAGCCGGGCGCAGCCAGATCCGGGATCTGCAGCATGTCGTCCACCACCGGCCGGTCCAGATCGGACGGCACGGTCAGCGGCGGCCGGTCGACACTGGCCTGGTAGTCGGCATCCTGCCGCTTGAAGACGCTGCATCCGGCAACGGCGACAGTGGCAGCAACCAAGATCGCAACGGGTAACTTCATCGGCAATTCCTTCATGCGGCCTGGCTGGCCAGATCGGCCAGGCCGGCCAGAACCTGGTCGCCCTCGCCATGCCACTGCGGTGTCAAGGTGGTCAGCGGCAGCCGCATGCGTGGCTGGCACAGACCCAGCCGGTGGCACAGCCACTTGGCCGGAATGGGGTTGGATTCAACAGCAAGGAACCGGTACAGCGCCTGCAGCGCGGCATCGAGCGTCTGCGCCTGCGGCGCGCGCCCGGCCAGGGCATGATCGCACAAAGCGGCCATCAGACCCGGGGCGACATTGGCCGCGACCGAGATCAGGCCGCGGGCGCCGGCCTGCATCGAAGCCAGGGCGGTCGGGTCGTCACCACTGAGAACCACGAAGTTGTTGTCCTGCAATGCCAGCAGCGCCTGGATGCGACCGGCATCGGCGAGCGCTTCCTTGATGCCGATGATGTTGGCGTGCGGCGCCAGGCGGGCCACCGTTTCCGGCAGCAGGTCGCAGGCGGTGCGACCGGGCACGTTGTACAGCACCACCGGCAGGCCGCCCTGCTCGGCCACCGCCAGGTAATGGCGATACAGGCCTTCCTGGGTTGGCCGGACATAGCTGGGCGCCGCCACCAGGGCGGCGTCGACACCCTGTTCGCAGGCGATGCGGGTCAGGCGCACGGTGCGCGTGGTGCCCGGCGCGCCAGTGCCGGCAAGGATCGGGATACGACCCTTGACCAGCGCCACCACGTCCGCCAGCAGGCGGCTGTACTCGGCGTCCTCGAGCATCGCCGCCTCGCCGGTGGAGCCGGCAACCACGAGGGCGTGGCTGCCGCCCTGGATGTGGTGTTCGACCAGCCGCGCCAGCGCATCCTGATCGGGCGCGCCGGCGTCGGTGAACGGGGTGATCAAGGCGCAGATGCTGCCGGAAATAGTCAAAATGACGGTCCAAAACGGGGTTCAGGTCGGCAGCGTGCCGGTCCGCGGCATGTTACTTGCGGCTGTCACAGGGTGACAAGTATGCTCCCTTGGCCTGTTCTCCAGACCGTCTCGTCGAGCCAGGATCATGATCGCCCATCGGGCAGGGAATCGAATTTGAACGAACAGCGCAAGCAGCCCAATGAGAACCACCTGCTCATCATCTCCGTCGCGCCGCGGGAAGAATCGCCCCTGGTCCGGCTGTCCCGACGGATTACCGAGTCCGGCTGCAACCTGATCGAAACCCGCCTGGCCGCGCTGGGCCAGGATGTCTGCCTGCAGGCCCTGGTGCAGGGTTCCTGGGATGCCATCGCCAAGCTGGAATCCGCGCTCGGCCGGCTGCAGCGCGACGAGGGCCTGCATGTGCAGTTCTTCCGCACCTCGCTGCGCAAGCCCGACGGCCACTACCTGCCCTACATCGTCGAGGTCACCGCCGCCGACAAGCCGGGCGTGATCTACCAGTTGGCCGAATTCTTCGAGCACCACGGCATCGGCATCGAGAACATGAGCTGCAGCCGCTACACCGCCACGCAAACCGGCGCCGAAGTGCTGTCGGCGCAATTCACCATCGGCATCCCGGTGGACATGCATATCGCCGCGCTGCGCGATGACTTCCTTGAGTTCTGCGACCGGCTGAACCTGGATGCCATCCTCGACCCGCTCAAGTTCTAGACCATGCAGATCGGCGACCGGCTTCCCGACCTTTCCGCCCCGGCCACCGGTGAGCGCACGATCAACCTGCGCGATCACATCGGCGCGCCGCTGCTGATCTATTTCTATCCGCGTGACGCCACGCCCGGCTGCACCCGACAGGCGCAGGAGCTGGCCAGCCACCATGACCAGTTGACCGCCCTGGGCGTGCAGGTGCTGGGCGTGTCGCGCGACACCCTGGCCAGCCACGAGCGCTTCAGCACCAGGCACGCGTTGCCGTTTGCCCTGCTCTCCGACGAGGATGGCACCCTGTGCCAGGCCTTCGATGTGCTGCGGGAAAAGAACATGTATGGCCGCAAGTTCATCGGCATCGAGCGCAGCACCTTCCTGTTCGCCGCCGACGGCACCCTGGCGCAGGCATGGCGCAAGGTGAAGGTGCCTGGCCACGCCGAAGCGGTGCTGGCCGCCGCACAGGAACTGGTCTGAGCTTCGCCCTCACCCTGCGCGCCAAGGGCCAGCCAGCGCCATCCCGGCAACCGGCACCTGAGGGCCTGGCAGCCACGGCGGCCATCCGCCGGCAGGGCCGCAAGCTGTTGCCCGATCCTCCCCCCCCCCTCCGACATCCCTTTGACGCGGCATCCGTCCTGATGCCCTTTTGCCCACAGGAACCCCAGCCAGCATGAACGCAAGCAAGCGCACTTACGTTCTTGATACCAACGTGCTGATGCACGATCCCACTTCGCTGTTCCGCTTCGAAGAACACGACATCCTGCTGCCGATGGTGGTGCTGGAAGAGCTCGATGCCGCCAAGAAGGGCACCACCGAGGTCGCCCGCAACGTGCGCCAGGTCAGCCGCTTCCTCAATGAGCTGATCCAAAGCCATGGCAACGGCAACCTGGATGGCGGCATTCCCCTGCTGCGCCCGCACGACCTGCGCCTGGACCTGGGCGGCGAACCAGGCCGGCTGCATTTCCAGACCACCACCGATCCGGCCCCGGTACCCGTGGCCGCCGGCCTGAAGAACAGTGCCGACAACCAGATCATCCACGCAGTACTTGAGCTGCGCGAGCGCCTGACCAGCCAACCCGTGGTCCTGGTGTCCAAAGACATCAACATGCGGATCAAGGCCAGCCTGTTCGGCATTCCGGCCGAGGACTACGAGAACGACCGGGCCCTGGATGATTTCAATCTGCTGTTCACCGGCCTGTCCGAGCTGCCGGCCGAGTTCTGGCAACGGCACGAGCAGGGCCTGCGTTCCTGGTCCAACCATGGCCGCACCTATTACGAGGTGGAGCTGGCGCCAGACGAGAACTGGCAGCCACAGCAATTCCTCTACTTCGGTGGTGACGAGGCCCTGGAACTGCGCGTGGCCGAGCGCGACGGCTCGCGCGTGGTGCTGGAGATGCTGGACGACTACCGCCAGCACAGCCACGCCGTGTGGGGCATCAGTGCCCGCAACCGCGAGCAGAACTTCGCCCTCAACGCATTGATGGATCCGGACGTCGACTTCGTCACCCTGCTCGGCACCGCCGGCACCGGCAAGACCCTGCTCGCCCTGGCCGCCGGCCTGGCCCAGACCATGGATGAGCAACGCTACCGGGAAATCATCATGACCCGGGCCACGGTCAGCGTCGGCGAGGACATCGGCTTCCTGCCCGGCACCGAGGAAGAAAAGATGACGCCGTGGATGGGCGCCCTCACCGACAACCTGGAAGTGCTGACCAACCCGCAGGAAGGAGGATCCTGGGGCCGCCAGGCGACCAACGACCTGCTCGCCTCGCGGATCAAGATCCGTGCGCTCAACTTCATGCGCGGGCGCACCTTCCTCAACCGCTACGTGATCATCGACGAGGCGCAGAACCTCACGCCCAAGCAGATGAAGACGCTGCTGACCCGCGCCGGGCCCGGCACCAAGATGGTTTGCCTGGGCAACATCGCCCAGATCGACACGCCCTATCTGACCGAAACCACCTCCGGCCTGACCTACGCCGTCGACCGCTTCAAGGGCTGGGCGCACAGTGCCCATGTCACCCTGCGTCGCGGCGAGCGTTCACGCCTGGCCGATTTCGCTTCCGCGGCGTTGTAGGCCTGGCTGCCTGATTTCGCGTCAGGCTGGCCGGCAGCGCGCGGCGCTGTTGTTGGCGGACCATGCCAGGTCAATGGTCGCCGGGCGGCGGCCAATAATCATCGGACACGGCAACGGGCGCGGGCGCACCTGGCCTGCGCGATGGAATCAAGAATCTTGCTCGGCCAGCGGCAGGGCTTGCCGCCGGCGATCGGCCCAGCTTGCTGGAACAGGTGCCAGCAGCGCCAGCAGCGGTGGGCAGCCGGAAGCCGCCCAAGCGCGCAGGGAACTCAGAACAGGGCGGTGAGGATGAACTCGCCCTCGACCTGGGAACCGTCGCGGAACGAACGTCCGAACAGGTCCGGGTAGCCGAGGAAATAGCTGGCCGGTGCGTAGCTGGCGGAAATGCCAAGCTGCAGGCTGGGCGTCAGCCGGTGCGCCCAAGAGACCGCGAAGTTGTTGTCGGTGTAATCGGCTGCCAATGCCCGGCGCAGGGCCGGTGAGTCCGGCGTCGGCTGTTGCCGGGTCGAATAGCGCAGGCTGAAGGTATCGACCGTGGTCGGCGACCATTGCCACTGGGCGCTGTAGATGGTCAGGTCGCGCCAGCGGAACTGTGGCCCGCCGCCATCGCCGAGCAAGGCCAGCACCCGGTTGGGCAGGCCCGAATCCAGGAACGGCTGGATATCGCTGTACTGCACCTGTTCGATGCCCAGCGCCAGCCGCGTGCGCGGCGTCAGTTGATAGCCGAACTCGACTCCGACCTGGGCCGGCAGATCGAAATCACCCGGGGCCGAATAGGCGCCGATGAAGGTGTTGAAGGCATCCATGTCGACCTTGGAACGGAAGTCGAATCGGTAATCGAAGTCGGCGCCGAACTGGCCGCTCCAACCCAACTGGATACCATGACCAAACGATGATTCAGTGCGGCCATTGCGCTCCTCGCGCAGGCCCAGGCCGACCTCGGTCGCGGTCAGGCCGCCCATGTCCCAGGAGGCGAAATGCTGGTAGACGAACACCGCGCCAAGCTCGACCTGGCCAAAGCGGGTGGCCGCCAGAACGCCGGGGCTGAAGATTTCCTGGCGCAGTTGCAGCGGCGCGGCCTGTTCCAGATGCATCGGCGCGAAACCGTTGCGGCCACCCCGCCCGGCCTCGTGCAGCGAAGTGCGCGAATAATTGACGTTGACGCCGAGCCGGCCATCGGCCGACATCTGCCGGCGCGCGATGCTGCCGGTGCTGACGCTGAGCAGGTCGGGCGCCCGCGCCACGGGGCGGTCGGCCCACTCGAAATCGGGCACGATGCTGGCCTGGGCATAGGCGTACCAGCCTTCCAGCACAGCTTCTTCCACGGCCAGCGATTGCATCAGCGCGGCATGGCCGGACGCCACATCGTTCGCCTGGGCGATCGAGACGGAAAAAGAGAAAGGGAGTGTGAGCACAAGGCTGACAACTCCCTTGAAATGGCTCGTCATTGCTGTTGACATACCCCTAGGAGATCCGGAGTGGTTCGAGCGCCTGTGGTTTACATGCCACACTATGGGCGCGCGTTAAACTCTTGTCAAGCCTTGAAGTTGCCAGCCGTTGCCGCCTGCGCCAACTGCGGCTGTGGCGGATTTGCAACATTCCCTTCCCCGCGCTGGCGGACATTGCACGGCCATCCCGCCTGCGCCGGAAACCGGCCGCACCAAGATCCATCCCACAGGACACCCCAAAACAATGCACACCAGACCTGTCGTCCTGACCATCGCCGGTTCCGATTCGGGCGGTGGCGCCGGCATCCAGGCCGACCTCAAGACCTTCCTGGCGCTGGGCTGCCACGGCCTGAGCGCGATCGCCGCCCTGACCGCCCAGAACACCCGCGGCGTGACCGCCATCCACCGGCCGCCGCCCCGCTTCCTGCGCGCCCAGCTTGATGCCCTGTTCGATGATTTCGACATCCAGGCGGTGAAGATCGGCATGCTCGGCAGCGTGCCGGTGATCGAAACGGTGGCGGCGGTGCTGGCCGCACGCCAGGCAAGGCGCATCGTGCTGGATCCGGTGATGATCGCAACTTCCGGCGCCCGCCTGAGCGAACGCCGGGCGCTGTCGGCCCTGCGCGAGCAACTGCTGCCGCTGGCCGATGTCCTGACGCCGAACCTGCCCGAAGCCGAAACCCTGCTCGGGCGCACGATCGGCCCTGGCCAGGATGCGCTCGCGGCCGCGGCCGAACTGGCGCCGTGGACCCGCGGCGGCATCCTGCTCAAGGGCGGCCACCTGCCCGGCGATGATCTGGTCGACCTGTATCGGCAGCGCGATGGCGACATCGCAACCTGGCACCACCCGCGCCTGCCGCTGGCCGGCCATGGCACCGGCTGCATGCTGGCTTCGGCGGTGGCCGCGGGCCTGGCTCACGGCCTGGACGACAAGGCCGCCGTCGACCAGGCGATCAGGTTCCTGCAACAGGCTTTGAAAGGTGCCTACCAACCCGGCAAGGGACCGCTGTCGGTACCCGATGCCCTGGCCGGCATGCCGGCATGAGTGCCGGTTGCCGCTGATCCTGCCGCTGATCTTTCCCACCGACCGCAAACGGCAACAGGCAAGCTCGCCGTCGTCATCAGCGCCGGCCTCAGCACTCGATGACATTAACCGCCAGGCCGCCGCGGCTGGTTTCCTTGTACTTGTCCTGCATGTCGCGGCCGGTGTCGCGCATGGTCTTGATCACCTTGTCCAGCGAGACATGGTGCTTGCCGTCGTTGCGCAGGGCCATGCGGCTGGCATTGATCGCCTTCACCGCGCCCATGGCATTGCGCTCGATGCAGGGGATCTGCACCAGGCCGCCGATCGGGTCGCAAGTCAGGCCCAGGTTGTGCTCCATGCCGATCTCGGCGGCATTCTCGATCTGACCGGGCGTGCCGCCCAGGGCAGCGGTCAAACCGCCGGCAGCCATTGAACAGGCGACCCCGACCTCGCCCTGGCAGCCGACTTCGGCGCCGGAGATCGAGGCGTTTTCCTTGTACAAAATCCCGATCGCGCCGGCAGTCAGGAAGAAATCGAACACGCCCTGCTCGCTGGCCTGCGGCTGGAAGCGGTCGTAGTACATCAGCACCGACGGCATGATCCCGGCCGCACCATTAGTCGGCGCGGTGACGATGCGGCCACCGGCGGCATTTTCCTCGTTCACCGCCAGGGCATAGAGGTTGACCCAGTCCAGGATGGTCAGCGGATCGCGCAGCGCCGCTTCCGGCCGCGCGCTCAGCTCCTGGTATAGACCGGGTGCGCGCCGGCGCACATGCAGACCGCCAGGCAAGGTGCCTTCCGAGCGGATGCCGCGCGCGATGCCGCCCTGCATCGCTTGCCAGATCTGGCGCAACTGGTCGCGAATCTCCTCGCCACTGCGCCAGACCTGCTCATTGGCATGCATCAGTTGCGCGATGGACAAACCATGCTCGTGGCACAGGGCCAGCAACTCGTCGCCACTGCGGAACGGATACGGCAGCGCGGTGGTATCGGCGACGATGCGGTCCTGCGCCGCTTCATCCTGGTTGACGACAAAGCCGCCGCCAACCGAGTAGTAATCGCGCGTGGCCAGGACATTGCCGTCGGCATCCCAGGCGGTGAAGCGCATGCCATTGGTGTGATACGGAAGTTTCTGGCGCTTGTTGAAACCAAGGTCGCGCTTTTCCTCGAACTCGATCTCGTGCCGGCCCAGCAGGCGCAATCGACGGCTGCCGCGGATGCGCTCCAGGGTCGGCTCGATCGCATCGGGATCGACCGCATCGGGATAATGGCCCTCAAAACCCATCAGCACTGCCTTGTCGGTGCCGTGGCCGCGCCCGGTCAGGGCCAGCGAGCCGTACAGATCGGCGCGCACCCGCGCCACCCGGGCCAAGACACCGGCCTCCTCCAGCCAGCGCTGGCCAAAGCGCGCGGCGGCGCGCATCGGCCCGACGGTATGAGACGAGGACGGCCCGACGCCGATCTTGAACAGGTCAAAAATACTGACAGCCATGACGACTTATCCGCCTTGATGAAGGGTGCTGGGAACCTGCCGCGGCAGGTGGCGGCCAAGGCTAGCATGCGCCCGCCGGAAGGGACCGCAACGTGCCGAAGCGGCCGGAAAATCCGGGCCGTTACGGCGTCTGCCGGGTCTTCAGACGCGCGATGATCTCGCTGCGCGCCTGGCGCAGCACCGAATCCCGATCCAGGCTGGCCACGACATCGCGCACCGCGCGCTTGGCGCCATCACGGCCCCAGCTCTTGCCCCGGCGCAGGTAGTCCTCGACGGTGCGGCCGACGATCAAGGTGGCATACCAGGCCAGTGCCCCCTGGGCACCGGCGGTGACCACGGTCGACAGGCCGACGCTGAGCGCCTTCAACGCCGAGGCGCCCAGGTGCACGCCCCAGATGCCGGCCATCAGCACCGCAATCTGGGCGCTGATGGTGGCAATCAGGCGGCCGGCTTCGCTGCGGCTCAGCGGCATGCCATAGACCCGGCCCAGATGCACCACCAGGGCGGTATCCAGGCCGACGGCAGCCACCAGATCGGCCACCGGCACCGGGTTCAGGGCCACGGCCACGCCCTTGGCAAGACAGTAGCTGTGGATCACCTTGGCCGCGTGCTTGCGCCGCAGGTCCATCACCCTGCCGGCGACCTGGTCGGCCAGGCGGCCGGCGAACAGGCCGGCATTGAGTGCCGCCAGGGTGCGGCCCTCGCGTTCCAGGACATCGAGCAGGCGCTGCTGCAACTGTGCCACTTGCGGCGGGCGCTCCTGCCGGTTGCGCGCGGTGCGGCCGTCGGCGCCTTGCTCGACCCGCACCACCGGTGGCGGCAGGGCCGAGGCCAGCACGATATTTTCCGGCGCCATGCGGCTGTCGACATGCTCGCGCAGCCGTTCCAGCAGGCGCTGGCCCTGCTCCGGGCTGTAGCGGTCGGCCTTGTTCAGCACCAGCAGCACCGGCCGCTGCCAGGACAGCAGCCGCGACAGCGCCTCGCGCTCGCTGTGCACCAGGTCGCCTTCAACCACGAACAGCACCAGGTCGGCACGGTCGGCCACTTCCCAGGCCAACTGCTCGCGCGCCTCGCCGTCGAGCTCGTCGATGCCCGGCGTATCGATCAGCACCACCTTGCCGGCCTGGTCCTGTTGCCAGTCGGCCAGTTGCTGGACGCGCGTGGTGCCGTGCAGGACACCAACCTGGAAAAGCTGCCGGCCGGCCAGGGCATTGAGCAGGGCCGACTTGCCAACGCTGACCCGGCCGAATACGGCGATATGCAGATCGCCACGCTCGAGCTTGCCGAGCATGGCTTCGACTTCGGCGAAGTCAGCGGCCAGTTGCTGGCGTACTGCCGGCGGGATCGACGGGTCGTCCTTGAGCGCGGCCAGACTGTCGCGCACCCGCTCGGCGGCCTTGTCCGCCGATGCCCGGCTGCCACGCTGGCCGGTGTCCGCTGCGCCTTCGGTAGTGGGCGCCTTGGGCTCGCCGGAACGTCGACGCCAAGCGCCGGCGCGGTCAGCCAAACGTTGCCAGGGCCAGCGCCGGCTCAAGGCAACCGCCCGGGCACGCACACCAGCAGCGCCGGCTGCCGGGCGCCAGCCAAGCGCAGGCAAATGCTGGCGATGGTGGTGGCGCTGGCCAACACGCCGCCGACGAAAACCAGGATGCCCGACATCATGCGTTCTCCTTGTCCTGGCCGGATGGCAATCAATGGCGCTGCCGGCAGCGATCGCACCGCTGCCGCAACGGCCAGCCTCGGCCCAGTATCTGCCAAGGCCAATGACCCGAGCGGAAACCGACAACGGGAAGCCGCGAAAAAGCCGGCATTGGATCGTGGAATCGTCACGGCCGCCCGCGCGTCAACGCGTCCTGCAACAGTTGCAGCACGCGCCGGCCCGGCACCCGCGTCACCTGTTCGGCAAAAACCCGGGCGGTGCGCTCGGGATCCAGCGGCGCGCCGTCGGCCAAGGTCGCGGCCACGGCCCGGCCCAGGCTGTCGAAGATCAGGCCGTAGGCGACGGCATGGGCCAGGCCGCCGCCGATGGTGCCCACGCCCGGGAACGCCTTGGCGGCATTGCCGGCGATGGCCAGGACCACGGCCGTGCTGGTGCGCAGCGTGCTGCCGATGCGGTCGATCAGGGCATCGACATCGATCTGCCGCACCGGGACCTCATAGATTCCGGCCAACTCGCGCACCAGGGCGGTGCCGAGCGCGCCCTGGATAACCAGATCGCTGCCCGGCGCCACCGCCGCCAGGGCGCCGACCACCGCCCGCCGGGTGTACTTGACCACCACGGCATCGGCACGCCGGGCCCGATCCTCGGCCTCGTGGCGGCCAACGCGCTGGTCCAGGCCGCGCAGCACGGCACTTTCCCGCGCCGGCTGCCAGCGCTCGACAGGGCCACGCAGATGCCGCGCCAGGCGCTGGCGCAGCCGCTCGACATCGGCCTCGCGCTCCTGCCAGGCCAGGCGTTCGTGCCCGTCCTGGACCAGCAGCACCTGCTCGCCACCACCGGCACTGGCGGCGATGACTTCCACACCGGTGCGCTCATGCAGCCGTTGCCGCAACTGCGCCAGCTCGCTGTCGTCGTAGCGGTCGGCCTGGTTGAGCACCAGCACGAAGGGTTTGCCGAAATCGTTCAACCAGGCGACCTCGGCCGCTTCCGGGCGGCTCAGGTCGGCGGCACAGACATAGAGCACGAAGTGCGCGCGCAGCACTTCCTCGCGCGCCAGTTGCTCGCGCCCGGCGTCTTCCTGGGTGCCGGGCACGTCGGCCAGGACCAGCACCCGGCCGTCGGCAAGCCGGCCCTGGTGATGGCTGACCAGGCGCGTGGTGCCGGCGATGACATCGCTGCCGGTGTCCGCCTCCGGGGCCAGGGCACGGATCAGCGCACTCTTGCCGGCATTGACCGCGCCGAACACGGCCACCTGGATGCGCTCGTCGCTGTTGCGCCGGTCCAGCTCAGCCAGTTCCTGCTCAACCTGGAACTGCAGGCCGTCCTCGACAAAGCCGCCGGCGCGGCCGCGCAGCGATTCGCGGGTCGGAGCTGGCGCTGGCGGCAGCGGCCGCACGCGCTTTTTGCGCATCAGGCGCCAGCCCAGCCCGGTCACCGCCAGGCCAGCCACCGCCAGCAATGCCGCGTAAAGATAGCGAAAGCCGGCCGGCATGCCCTGCAGCCGTTCCCAGACCGACAGCCCGGTATCCACCGCCAGCAAGGACAGCAACAAGGTGCCACCCACCGCTGCCGCCAGCAGGGCGAACAGCAGCCAGCGGATCAGGCTTGCCGGGGAAACCATGGCTTCATGCCCTGGCTGGGCGACACGTTTGCTGGCCAAGGCCTGCAGTCCGGCATCGCGGACGGGCGGGCGACACGGGCGGCCAATTCAGTCGGCACACAATCGCGCAGTCCGAAGCTGAAAGAAAAAACGGTAGCGGGCGTTTCCACCCGCTACCGCCGATGACAGGTGCCGGCAGCCGTAACGGCCCGCCCGTGGCATGGACGCGGCTGTCAGGAACCAATCTGCGCGAACACGAACTCGGCACCGGTGTCGCGCACCGCCGCTTCGACTGTCTCCCGGTCGGCCTCATGGCCAACGAAGACCACGCGCACGCCGTGCAGGGCATTGTCCGGCACCGGCTCGAACACCTCGTTCATGCGCGAGGCCAGCAGGCCCGAATCGCGCGAACCAAAGCCCAGCGTGGTGTCACGAGCGATCGGCCGCAGCACCGTGGTACGCATGTGCGCGATCTGCTTTTCCACCTCTTCCTCGTCGTCGGGCGGCAGGTAGAAGGCGAACGGCGGCATGCTGCGGCGCTTGATGTTCTTGCCGATCATGCGGCCCACGTACTGGCGCCATTCGCCATCATCCTGCGAGGTCGGCACGGCCAGCACATTGGCGGCGGCCTGGTCGCCGCTGTCGGCGACCGGCGTGGTGTTGTCGCAGCCCGACAGGGCCAGCAGGCCGACCAAGAAAGCCGGCAAGATCAAACGGGCGGATGCCTTCATGGACGGTGTCTCCTGGTCAGCGTGCGTGAGTCGTTCACGCCTGTGAGTATAGCCCGCGTTCAGCAGAATTTTTGTTTCAGCGCAGCAGAAACAGCCGGATGCACGAATCCGGAAACATCCCCACCAAAGCGGGCGACTTCGCGCACCAGCGAGGATGAAATGAAACTCCACTGCTCGGCCGGCGTCAGGAACAAAGTCTCGACCTCGGCGATCAGATGCCGGTTCATGCTCGCCAACTGGAACTCGTATTCGAAGTCGGAAACCGCGCGCAGGCCACGCAGGATCACGCCGGCGCCGATCTCCCGGGCGAAGTCGGCCAGCAGGTTGCGGTAGCCGACCACGCGCACATTGTCGACACCGGCCAGGGCTTTCTGCGCCAGTTCCAGGCGCTCTTCCAGGGTGAAGGTCGGGTTCTTGATCGGGTTGTCGGCAATGCCCACCACCACCTGGTTGAACAGCGGCGCGGCGCGCTGGATCAGGTCGACATGGCCATTGGTGACCGGGTCGAAGGTACCCGGATAGATGGCGATTCTGGGGCTGACCGGCATCATCGTCTCGCGCAGGTTTCAAGGGGACCACGATGATGGCACGGCCGTCGGCCCGATCTCGACCCCGCACCAGGTCGCGCCCGGACCAGAAAGAACCCGATTGCGTCCGGCAGACATCAGGCCGGGACGCTGCTGGCGGCGGCTGCGCTGTCATGGTCCGCGGCTTCGGGCCAACGGTACAGCGCGCAGCGCACGGCACCGGCGCGCATGCTGCGCCAGGGCGTAGCCGGCAGCGGCGGCGGTGCCTCCTGCGGCCACTCGACATAGATCAATGCGCCCGGCCGCAACCAGCCGCCTGCCGCCAGATCAGCCAGCACCGACGGCAGCGCGCCGGCGGCATAGGGCGGATCGACGAAGGCGATATCGAACGGCTGCGCTGGTGCCTGCGCCAGGAACGCCGCCACCGGGCTGGCCACCACCCGCACCTGGTCGGCCTGCAGGCGGGAGATGTTCTCGCGCAACTGGGCCACCGCGCGCGGCTCCTGCTCCACCAGCCAGACCTCGGCGGCGCCGCGAGACGCTGCTTCCAGGCCCAGAGCGCCGGTACCGGCGAACAGATCCAGGCAGCGGCTGCCGGCGATGATCGGCGCCAGCCAGTTGAACAGGGTTTCGCGTACCCGGTCGGGTGTCGGCCGCAAACCCGGCAGGTCGGGCACCGGCAGCTTGCGGCTGCGCCACTGGCCGGCGATCAGGCGAATGCTCCCGGCCGGCCGGGATGAGCGTGCCGGGCGCGATGGGCGCCGGTCAGCGGCCATCGCGATCCGACCTTGCGATCACCGCATCGGCTGCAGCCACGCGCCAACGCCACCGCAGGCAAGCGCTGGTACCCGGCGCCACTGTGGCGCGCGGATGACCGGCAGCCTGCATTTTCGCGTCCTGTTGAACCATTCCGGCTAGGATAACCGCCCCCTCACCCAGCGATCACCATGCTACGTTTTTTCCGCAAAAAGCCACCGTCCGAGCAGCCGGCCAAGGACCAGGACAAGACCGCGATGTCGCCGGCCGACGTGCCCGCGGCCGAAACGGCAAGCCCGACCGGCGACATCGCCGGAACAGGCATTCCGGTCGAAGAATCCGCCGCCGCCACGACCCAGCCAGCGGCCGCGCCGGAAGTGCCGGCGGCCGTTGCTGCCCAGGTCACTGCGCCGGCAGATCCGACCGCTCCCGCCAGGCCCGCGACGGCTGGCAAGCCCGGCGACCCACCCGCCGCCGGGGCCGCACCGGCAGCCGCGCCATCGCCGCCAGCCACCGACAGCCGCTCAGGCTGGCGCAATCGCCTGTCCGGCAGCAGCCTGGGGGTTGGCCTGCGCGCCCTGTTCTCCGGCAATCCGGCCCTGGACGAGAACCTGCTCGAGGAGCTGGAAACCGCCCTGATCACCGCCGATGTCGGCATCACCGCCAGCACCGAACTGATCGACCAGTTGCGCACGCAGATGCGCGCTCGCGCCTACGCCGACAGCACTGCCCTGCTCGCCGACCTGCGCCAGCGCCTGCGCGCCCTGCTTGATCCGGTGGCCAGACCGCTGGCCATCGATGGCAAGGCCCGGCCGTTCGCGATCCTGGTCGTCGGCGTCAATGGCGTGGGCAAGACCACCAGCATCGGCAAGCTGGCCCGGCGCCTGCACGGCGACGGCCGCAGCGTGGTGCTGGCCGCCGGCGACACCTTCCGCGCCGCCGCCGTGGCGCAGTTGCAGACCTGGGGCCAGCGCCTGGACATCCCGGTCTACTCCCAGGGCCAGGGCGCGGATTCGGCCTCGGTGATCTTCGATGCCCTGCAGGCGGCACGCTCGCGCGGCCAGAACGTGCTCATCGCCGATACCGCCGGCCGCCTGCACACCCAGGCCGGGCTGATGGACGAACTGGCCAAGATCCGCCGGGTGATGGCCAAGCTCGACCCGGACACCCCGCACGAAGTGCTGCAGGTGATCGACGCCACCACCGGCCAGAACGCGGTCAGTCAGGTGCGCCAGTTCCGCGAGGCCGCCGGCGTCACCGGCCTGGTGGTGACCAAGCTGGATGGCAGCGCCAAGGGCGGCGTGGTCTTTGCCCTGGCGCGCGAGTTCAACCTGCCGATCCGCTACATCGGCCTGGGCGAAGGCGCCGACGACCTGCAGGTATTCGATCCGGATGCCTTCATCGATGGCCTGCTGCCGGAACGGCTGGAAGGCTGAGCAGCGATGAGCGCCCGCGCCGGTTGCAGCCATCGGACCGGCGCCCGACAGGTGCCCGAGCCAGTTGAAGCCCGGCAGCCGCCGCCATGACCCTGGGCCGGCCCGGCCGCCTGCTGGCGATCGCCCTGACCCTGGCCTTCCTGGCCGGCGGCGTGGTCATGACCGTGCGCTGGCTGCTCGGCCCCGAGAACCTGGCCCAGGTGATAAGCGGCTGGGTCGAACGTGAGCTTGGCGCCGAACTGAGTCTGGGCCAGCCACCGGGAATCCGCCTGGTACCGCGCCTGCAGCTCACCCTGGACACCATCCGCATCGACCGCGACGGCGAAAGCCTGGCCGCCATCGACCAGCTCAGCCTGGCCCTGCCCTGGTCGGTGCTGTGGCGCGACGGCCTGCGGGTGGAGAGCCTGAACTTGCGCGGCCCGGAAATCTCCTGGCCGGCCCTGACGCAACTGCTGGCCGGATTCACCGACGAGCGCGATGCCGAGCGCACGCCCCGGCTGCCGCAGATCGCCGTCGGCATCCGGGTCGAGAACGGCACCTTGCTGTCGGGCAGCACCGACGAGCCCTGGCGCATCGAGCGCATCTCCCTGGTGACGACCCCGCTGCGCTCGGGCCGCAGCTTCCATCTGGATGCTGGCGCGCGCCTGCGCGGCAACCAGGTGCGCACCGTTTCACTGACCCTGACCACGCGCCCGGCGCAGGCCAACGGCCGCCTGCAACTGGACGAACTGGCCGGGCGCATCATCATCAGCCCCGACAACCAGCCACCGGCCGCCGAGGCCACCATCGCCATCGACGGCCGCGTGCATCTGGCCGAAGGCGGAATCGCTCTGGTCGATCTGGACGGCACCCTTCCTGGCTGGCCGGATTGGGCGCCGGATGTGCTCGGCTTCCAGGCCGATGCGCCGATCGCCGCCACTGCCCGGCTGACCGAAACCGGAGCGCCACTGGCACTCAGCCTGGAGCAGCCGGCGCCGGAAGCAGAGTCGGCATCGAGGTCGAGTTCCGCGTCACCACCATCGATGCGAACCCTGGCGATCAGCATCGACCCGGACAGCATCAACGCGGCGCTGTCGCAACTTGACCGCCCCCTGCTGGCCATCGGCGAACTGCATCTGCAGGCGGCGATGAACCACCTGGGCATCGGCCCGGTGCAACTGCACGGCCTGCGCCTTGAAATCGGGCCGCAGGGCACGGACGCCGACAGCGGCGACAGCGATGATCCGGACAGCAACACCGACATCGCTTCAGACGCAAACACCGCGTCCGGCACCAACGACGCCCGCGGCAACCGCAGCCAGCCGTGAGCAACACCATCGACTCACCGATCGCCGGCTTCGCCCGGCGCCTGCTGCACTGGCATCGCGACCACGGCCGCCACGACCTGCCCTGGCAGCAGCCGCGCAGCCCGTACCGGGTCTGGCTGAGCGAGATCATGCTGCAGCAGACCCAGGTTGCCACCGTCATTCCCTACTTCCAGCGCTTCGTCGCCGAATTGCCGGACCTGCCGGCACTGGCGCGCGCGCCGCTGGACCAGGTGCTGGCGCTGTGGTCGGGCCTGGGCTACTACAGCCGCGCGCGCAACCTGCATGCCGCCGCCCGCCATTGCCGGCAGCACCACGGCGGCGAGCTGCCCGATGATTTCGAGCAACTGCTGGCCCTGCCCGGCATCGGCCGCTCCACCGCCGGCGCCATCCTGGCCCAGGCCTGGGGCCGGCGCGCGGCGATCCTGGATGGCAACGTCAAGCGCCTGCTATGCCGCAGCCATGGCATCGAAGGCTGGCCCGGAACCAGCGCGGTGGAGAAACGGCTGTGGCAGCTTTCGCAGGCCCTGCTGCCCGATGACGATCTTGCCGACTACACCCAGGCGGTGATGGATTTCGGCGCCACCGTGTGCAGCCGGCACCGGCCCGCCTGCGGCCAGTGCGTGCTTGCCGCCGACTGCCTCGCGCAGGCACACGGCATGGTGGAAAAACTGCCGACACCCCGGCCACGAAAGACCCTTCCCCAGCGCCAGGCCAACTGGCTGCTGCTGCTCGATGACCGGCAACGCATCCTGCTGGGCCGGCGTCCGGAAAGCGGCATCTGGGGCGGGCTGTGGAGCCTGCCCGAATATCCGGATCGTTCCAGCCTGGACAGCGACTTGGCTCTGCGCCTGGCTGGCGACGCGCTGCCGGCCCTTGAACAACTGCCCGCCGTGCGCCATGTATTCAGCCACTACGTGCTGATCGCCCAACCCTGGCGCGGCCGCCTGTCACGCAGCGCCGGCACCCTTGCCGATGGCGACCGCCACGGCTGGTTCGCCAGCGGCGAATTGGACCGGATCGGCCTGCCCCAACCCGTGCGCCGCCTGTTGCAGCGGCCCCATCCATGAAGGTATCCGCGATGCGAATGATCCACTGCAAAAAACTTGACCGAGAAGCCGAAGGCCTGGACTTCGCGCCCTGGCCGGGCGAGCTTGGCCAGCGCATCTACAACGAAATCTCCCGCCCGGCCTGGGAACAATGGCTGGCGCACCAGACCCTGGTGATCAACGAAAACCGGCTGTCACCGCTGGATCCGGAAACACGCAAGCTGCTCACCGCTGAAATGGAGAAATTCCTGTTCGATGGCGGTGCCGAGAAACCGGCCGGCTACGTGGCGCCGGAAAGCCGCTGACCGGCCCGGCGATTCAGCCTGGAAGCCACCGAGTTTTGCGCCCCTCGCGCCTGCTTGGCGGCAACAAACAAGCTGCCGGCAGCGGCCGCACAGCACGCCTGCCCCAAGGCCCGCCCAAGCCATCGCCGCCAGCTCACTGCTGCCGGCGCAACTCGCGGATTTCCTCGCGCGCGGCCCGGGCATCCACCGGCCGGATCGACTCGATCCGGCACGACTGGCCATCCACCACGATATGGTCGAAGCGCGCCCGCAGCATGTTCATCGCCGCGCGCACGCCGATGGTGTGGGCGAATTGCAGGCCCTGGCAGGGCCCGAAGACATCGACCAGGTACCACTGGTTCAGGCGCGTCTCCAGCAGCAGCGAACGGTCGGCCACCGCCTGCCAGCCATGCATCCGGAACGTGCGCACCTGATCCACCGGCTCACCGGCATGGCTCTGGTAGATCGCCAGCTCCTCACGCTCCATCTGCATCCGCTGCGCCGCCGCGGCACACGCGGCCAACAGCAGGCAGGCGGCCAGGACAAACAATGTTCTCATCGCGGACATGTCGTGCCTCCATCAGCGGCCGTGCGCCTGGACCGATTCCAGCCATGGGCCACATCAAGGATTGTAGGCAGGCACCGGCAATCGGCCGTGAATGCGTTGCCGCTGCGCCGATCACCCGCACAGCGCCGC
>JALOAK010000017.1 GCA_023228845.1 Lysobacterales bacterium
GGCCACCGGGACCGGTCTGGCCGCCGATCGCTGGCGCGCCTATGGCGCGGACGTCTCGGACATCGACCGCATCGTCGCGGCGGGACAGGCCTGCCTGCGGGTGCAGGGGGTGCCCGACGTGGTAATCGCCAACGCCGGCATCAGCGTCGGCATGGACACCGCCGAGCGTACCGATCTCGACGTGATGGCGCGCACCTTCGCCACCAACAACACCGGTCTGGCGGCGACCTTTCATCCCTTCATCGGCGCCATGCGCGAGCGTGGCCGGGGCCACCTGGTGGGCGTGGCCAGCGTGGCGGCCATTCGGGGCCTGCCCGGGCACGGCGCCTACTGCGCGAGCAAGGCGGCCGTCGTGGCCTACTGCGAGAGCTTGCGCGGCGAGCTGCGGGGCACGGGTGTGAAGGTCGTGACCCTGTTGCCGGGTTACGTCGACACGCCGTTGACGCGCCAGAACCGCTATCCCATGCCCTTCCTGATGACGCCGCAGGCGTTCGCCGACCACGCCTTCCGGGCCATCGAGGCGGGTGACAGCTATCGCGTGATTCCCTGGCAGATGGGGGTGGTGGCCAAGCTGCTGCGCCTGCTGCCCAATCCGCTGTTCGACCGCCTGCTGCAGGGGCGACCGCGCAAGCACCGGCAGCCCGGTGGTACCTGATCAGTCGTGGCGCGGGCGGGGCCGCGACCGGCCACCGGGTGTGCCGGAGCTGCCTTTGGTCGCCCGTCCTGGCCCGATCCGCGGATTCCGGCCGATAGTGTCGCCATCCTGGAGACGATCCGATGCAATTGGCCAAACAAGTCGAACCGATGTGTAGTCACACCCGTCCCCATGGGGCCGGCCGCATGCGGGTGGCCCGCGCGGTCGCCCTCCTGATGGCCGGATGCGCCCTGACGGCGCTGGCGCAGCCCACGCCCCGGGCGGGCAGTGTGCAGGAGTTGCAGGTGCAGCTGTGGGCGGCCAGTTGCATGGCGTGCCACGGGCCGCAAGGACGGGCCGAAGGCACGGGCCTGACCATCGGTGGGCGCGATGCCAACGAGCTGCTGGGCCGCTTGCTGGCCTATAAGACGGACCAGCGGCCATCGACCATCATGTCGCAGCATGCGAAAGGCTACAGCGACGACGAGCTGGCCAGCATCGCGGCGTATTTCGCGTCGCTAAAGTAAATGGACGGAGTGCGTATGTCTGGATTGCATCGCCGCCAGTTTCTGGGTGCCGGGGTGGCGGCGGCCGCCAGTGTGATGCCGCTGAGGCTGGCCGCCCAGACCGGGGAACGGGTCGTGGTCATCGGCGGCGGATTTGGCGGCGCAACGGCTGCCCGCTACCTGCGTCAGTTCAACCCGGCGCTGAACATCACCCTGGTGGAGCCGGCCAGCGAGTTCATCATGTGCCCGATGAGCAATCGGGTCATCCATGGCGGGCTGCAGTTGCGCGACATCAGCCGGCCGTACTCGCGCTTTGTGGAAAAACACGGGCTGCAGTGGGTCAGGGCGCGCGCGCAGGCCATCGACACGGAACGGCGCGAGGTGGTCATTGCCGGGGGCGACCAGCGCCTGCCTTACGACCGCCTTATCGTGTCGCCGGGCGTGGACTACGTGTACGACGGCATCGAGGGCCTGACGTCGGCGGCACAGCAGGCCCGTGTGCCGCACGCTTGGAAGGCGGGCGAGCAGACACAGCTGCTGCGCCGCCAGCTGCAGGCCATGCCCGCTGGCGGCGTGATGGTGATGACCATCCCGAAGGTGCCCTACCGGTGTCCGCCCGGACCGTATGAGCGCGCCAGCCTGATCGGTTACTACCTGAAGCTGCGCAAGCCCGGGTCCAAGCTGCTGGTGTTCGATGCCAACCCCGAGATTCAGGCCAAGAAGGGCCTGTTCGAGGCGGTCTGGAAAAGCCGCTATGCGGACCAGATCGAGTACGTGCCCAATGCCGATCTCAAGGCGGTCGATGCCGCTGCTGGCATGCTGGAGTTTGACATGCAGGGGAAGGTGCGCGCGAATGTGCTCAACGTCATTCCGCCGCAGCGCGCCGGCGCGATCGCGCGTGACAGCGGTCTGGCCAATGTGGGCGGGCGCTGGTGTGGGGTGGATTTTCTCAGCTACGAGTCGCAGGTGGCCGAGCGGGTGCATGTGCTGGGCGATTCGATCGCCGGTGCGCCGGGCATGCCCAAGTCGGGGCACATGGCGAACCAGGAAGGCAAGGTCTGTGCGGGAGCCATCGCCGCGCTGAGCCGGGGCTGGCCGGTGCCGGACAAGCCCATCATCGCCAACACCTGCTACAGCTTTGTGTCGCAGACCGAGGTCATCCATGTGGCATCGGTCTACCGCTACGACGCGGGGAAAAAAACCATGGTACCGGCGCAGGGGGCCGGCGGCCTGTCGGATGTGCCCAATGTGACCGAGGGCATCTACGCCATGGCCTGGGCGAGCAACATTCTCAGTGACACGATGGGCTGAGTGCAGCCCGGGTGGCGCTGCCGCCGCAGGCGGCCAGCAAAAAAGGCTGGTGCATGCCTGCGCCAGCCTTCTTCAGGGGGCCCTCAACCGAGGGCAGACCCATACCGGTCCGGCCCTGACAGATCAGCCGCTGCGGGCTGTCAACAGGACCGTCGGGGATCGGTCAGTGATCAGTAGCCGCCGCGGCCACCGCCGCCGCCGTCACGGCGGCCACCGCCACCGTAGGGGCTGCGGAAACCGCCGTCCATGCCGCCGCCGAAGCCGCCTTCACGGCGACCGCCGCCGAAGCCGCCGCCACCGGTGCGCGGGGGGCGCGGCTCCATCGGACGGGCTTCGTTGACCACCAGGCTGCGGCCGCCCAGCGATTGGCCGTTCATGCCCTCGATGGCCGATTGGGCCTCTGCATCGCTGCCCATCTCGACGAAACCAAAGCCCTTGGAGCGGCCGGTGTCGCGCTCCATCATGACCTTGGCGCTGCTGACGGCACCGAACGCCGAGAAGGCTTGTTGCAGATCGTCGTCGCGCA
>JALOAK010000018.1 GCA_023228845.1 Lysobacterales bacterium
CGCTGACGGCCGAGGTGATGGTCACGAAGCGCAGATCATCACCCAGCGAGCGCAGCAGGGCGGCATCCTCGGGGCCGGCCGTGATCGCCAGCGTGGCCTGCAGCGAAGCGCCCACCTGGCCTTCGGCGCGCAGGTCCTCGATGGCCTTGTTGGCCACGTCGCGGATGGCGCGGATGCGCGACCACTTGGCCAGCAGCGCTTCGTTCGGCGAGGGCAGGGACAGGAAGGTCTCGAAGAAGATCGAGCCCTGGCTCTGCACACCGGCCAGCACCGGCCAGGCCTCTTCGGCCGTGAAGCTCATGAACGGCGCCATCCAGCGCAGCATGGCGTGGGTGATCTGGTGCAGCGCGGTCTGGGCGCTGCGGCGCGCCAGGCTCTTGGGCGCGGTGGTGTAGAGCCGGTCCTTGAGCACGTCGAGGTAGAACGCGCCCAGGTCTTCCGAGCAGTACACCTGCAGCTTGCTGACCACGGGGTGGAATTCGTAGACGTCGAAGTGCTTCAGGATTTCGGCCTGCAGCTCGGCGGCACGCGCCAGCGCGTAGCGGTCGATCTCCAGCATCTGGTCCAGCGGCACGGCGTCGGTGGCGGGGTCGAAGTCGCTGGTGTTGGCCAGCAGGAAACGCAGCGTGTTGCGGATGCGGCGGTAGGCGTCGACGACGCGGGCCAGGATTTTTTCGTCGCCCGCGATGTCGCCGGAGTAGTCGGACGCGGCCACCCACAGGCGGATGATTTCGGCGCCGAGCTTCTTGTTGACGTCCTGCGGGTCGATGCCGTTGCCCAGCGACTTGCTCATTTTGCGGCCCTGGCTGTCCACGGTGAAGCCGTGCGTCAACAGCCCTTTGTAGGGCGCGCGGCCGTAGATGGCGCTGGCCAGCAGCAGCGAGCTGTGGAACCAGCCGCGGTGCTGGTCGTGGCCTTCCAGGTAGAGATCGGCCTCGGGGCCTTCGGCGTGCGCGGCGCCGTTCGGGTAGGCGTGGGCGTGCGAGCCGCGCAGCACGTGCCAGAAGGTGGAGCCGGAATCGAACCACACTTCCAGGATGTCGGTGCTCTTGGTGTAGTGCGGCGCGTCCTCGGCGCCCAGGATCTCTTCGACTGTCACCCGGCTCCAGGCTTCGATCCCGCCTTTTTCCACGATGTCGGCCGCCTGGTCCAGGATGTCCATGGTGCGCGGATGCAGCTCGCCCGAGTCCTTGTGCAGGAAGAAGGGAATCGGCACGCCCCAGGAGCGCTGGCGCGAGATGCACCAGTCGGGCCGATTGGCGATCATGTCGCGCAGCCGGGCCTGGCCGTTCTCCGGGTAGAAGCTGGTGTGGTCGATGGCGTCCAGCGCCAGCTGGCGCAGGGTCTTGGCGGGCTTGAGCGCGGGGTTTTCGAACACGCCAGTGCCCTCGTCCATGCGCACGAACCATTGCGCGGCGGCGCGGTAGATCACGGGCGTCTTGTGGCGCCAGCAGTGCGGGTAGCTGTGGGTGATGCGCTGGGTGGCCATCAGCCGGCCGGCGAGCTTGAGCGCGTCCAGGATGACCGGCACGGCCTTCCAGATGTGCAGGCCGCCGAACAGCGGGAAGTCGGCCGCGTAGGTACCGTTGCCCTGCACCGGGTTCAGGATCTGGTCGTATGGCAGGCCGTTGGCGACGCAGGAGTTGAAGTCGTCCACACCGTAGGCGGGCGAGGAGTGCACGATGCCGGTGCCGTCGCTGTCGCTCACGTAGTCCGCCAGGTACACCGGTGACAGGCGCCGGTAGCCGGCGTCGGCGTCATATAGCGGGTGGCGGAAGGCCAGGCCGCCCAGGGCTTCGCCCTTGGCGGTGGCCAGCACGGTGCCTTCAAGACCGAAGCGCTCCAGGCACGGGCCAACCAGGCTCTCGGCCAGCAGCAGCACACCGCGCGGCGTGTCGACCAGCGCGTAGTCCAGTTCGGGATGGGCGTTGAGCGCCTGGTTGGCCGGGATGGTCCAGGCGGTGGTGGTCCAGATGACGACGAAGGCGCTCTTGCCCTCGGGCAGGGCGGCCAGGCCGAAGGCGGCCGCCAGCTTCGCCGGATCGTCGGCCTCGAAGGCCACGTCCAGCGTGTCGCTCTGTTTGTCGGCGTATTCGATCTCGAATTCGGCCAGCGAGGAGCCGCAGTCGAAGCACCAATAGACCGGCTTGAGGCCACGGTAGACGAAGCCGCGCTCGATCACGCGTTTGAAGGCGCGGATTTCGCCGGCCTCGTTGCCGGGGTTCATGGTCAGGTAGGGGCGTTCCCAGTCGCCCAGCACGCCCAGGCGCTTGAAGTCTTCGCGCTGCTGGCTGATCTGTTCGGTGGCGAAGGCGCGGCTCCTGGCCTGCATGTCATCACGGCTCAGGTTGCGGCCGTGCTTTTTCTCGATGGCGTTCTCGATCGGCAGGCCATGGCAGTCCCAGCCGGGGATGTACTGCGCGTCGAAGCCGGCCAACTGGCGGCTCTTGACGATCATGTCTTTGAGCACCTTGTTGACCGCGTGGCCCATGTGGATCTGGCCGTTGGCATAGGGCGGGCCGTCGTGCAGCACGAACAGTGGGGCGCCGCGACGCGCCACCCGCAGGCGCTGGTACAGGCCGCCGGCGGCGCCACCGGTCTCGTTCCAGGCCTGGACCCAGGCCGGCTCGCGCCTGGGCAGGTCACCGCGCATGGGGAACGCGGTGTCGGGCATGTTCA
>JALOAK010000019.1 GCA_023228845.1 Lysobacterales bacterium
CCCTCGACCTGGCGAACGCCCGGCTTGCCGTTGAGCGGGAAGGGTTGGAAAAGGCCCGCGCCGAGCTGGAAGCCGACAGGGCCGAGGCGACCGAGCTTGCCGACCGCCTGGCCGCCCAGGTCGATGACCTGCAATCCCGCCTGGCGTCCATCGAGGCCGCCGAAGCGGCCGCACGCGGCGAAGCCGACGAGCTGCGCGGCCAACTGGCCACCGCCCAGGAACAGGCGCACACGGCCGAGGCCCGCGCCCAAGAGATCGAGCGCCGGGCCGGCGAGCTGCGCACGGAACTGGACAGGGCGCACCAGGACGCCGACCAGGCACGCGGGGCACTGGCTGAACAGCAGAAGGCCAGCCAGGCGGCCGCCGCTCAACTCGACCAGGTGCGCGCCGAACTGGTGAAGGTACAGGCCAAGGCCGAGGCCAGCGAGGAAGCTCACCAGGAACAGCGCAAGGCCACAGCGGGCGAGGCACATCGCATGGCCGAACGCCTCACCGCCGCCCAGGCCGAGCGCGACCAGGCCACGAAGGCGGCCGCACAGGCCCGCGAGGAAGCCGCCCGCCTGGCCGGGCAGCTCGACACGCTCAAGGAACAATCGGCCGCGCTGCTGGCTCGCATCACGCCGCCGGCGGCCGAGGTGAAGCCGACAAGGAAGAAGCCCGGCAGCGGCGAGTGATCGGCCCCTTAACCCCCTTAAGTGTCAAGATCAGCCGCCGCAGCGCGAACGGGCAGGGAACATACGAAGAAAAGGCCGGGAACGCTTGCGCGTTTTCCGGCCCTATATTGACACTTGAGGGGCGGCCGACTTTAGCCGCTAAAATCATTTACTCAAAAGAGTAAAAAATCAAAAGCGCCTTTACTCTTTTTTGTGCCGCTGGCGAAACGCGGCCAGGTCGATTACGTCCGCCGTGCGCCTGGCGGCCGCCTGCATCGGCGTGGGCGGCTTGACCCCGGCCGGTGCCGGGCTGGCCTTCGGCCGGAACTGCCGCCACAGCTCCGCGAAGAACGACCAGGCGAAGATGAAGGGCAGCAGCGGCAGCACCAGGACGAAGCCGACCAGGCGGGCCAGGCCGAGGCCGAGCGGCCGCAGGAAGGCCAGCGGCCGCCGCAGCAGATCGAGCAGCAGGCCGCCGACCAGCCACGCCGGCGCGGCCAGGACGAACACCGCAGCGAACAGGGCAGGGAACAGTCGGCGCAGGAACCACGCCAGGGCGATGACGCCGAGAACCGCCGCGATGATGCCCGCCATACGTCACCCCTTAGCTATGGTAGGGGTTCGCATCGAACCGCCCGGCATATTCGGCATCGGCCAGGTAGTTCAGCCGGTCGAGCAAGTAGGGCCGTTCGCCGCGCACCAGGACAATCGGATGCTCCGGCCCCAGGCGCATGACCTCATCCGGCGTCAGCAGCTCGCGGCCGGTGAATTGCTGGCTGGTGCCGGTGCTCTTGCCCCGGTTCATCGAGCCGCCGCCGCCCGATAGGCCGCTACCGCTGTTCTTGCCGGTGTTTTCCGTCTCAAACTCAATCGTGGCTTTGCCCAGGCTGTCGCTGATGTATTTGGCCGTGTCGTAGTCGTCGGTGCCAAAGAACGACTTGGCGCTGTTAGCCAGGAAGGTTTGCCACTTCGGATAGGTGCCCTTGAGCTGCGACAGGTCTTGAATGAACACCCAGAAGGCCAGGCCGTAGCCGCGAAGCAGGCTCACGGCATCCTCAATCTGCTTCATGTAGCCGAGCTGGCCGAACTCATCGAGCAGGAAGGCGACCCGGTGCGCGGGCTGCACGTTGCTGGACGTGATCGCGGCAATCACCGAGCTGATGAACAGGCGCAGGAAGCGGGCATTCGGGCCGATGCGGTTTGCCGGCATGACAAGGTAAACCGTCATGGCCGTGGCCTTGATTTCCGACAGGTCGAAGTCCGAGCGCGACAGCGCGGCCGACACTCGCGGGTCATCGAGAAATGCCGTATTCCGGCGGGCCGTCGAAAGCACGGAACCACGCTCTTTGTCGGCCATGCCCATGAGCGTATTGGCCGCCCTGGCCGGGATGCCGAAGGCCGCCGTATCGTCGGCCGCCATTGCGCCCAACACGTCGAAAAATTCCGCTTCCCCCGCCGTCAGCAGCCGCCGCAGTTCGCCCAGGTTCCGGCGTTCCGTGTCATCCAGTCCGGCAACGTGCAGCATCAAGCCTTGCAGGAAGTTCTTTGCCGATTCATCGAAATGCACGGCATCGCCCTTGCTTTCAGCGATCACCAGGGCATCGGCCAGGATGGCCGATTCACTCACACAATCCGGGTTCCACACGTCGAGCCGGTCAAGCACGTTGAAGGCCGCGCCGCCGTCGCCATTCACCGCGAACGGATCGACCGAATAGACCGCCTGGCCGAGCGCCCGGCGGGCGCGCGCCGTCACGGCCGCGTTTTCGCCCTTCACGTCCAGCACAAGGGCCGAGCCGGGATAGTCCAAGAGGTTCGGAATCACCGCGCCAATGCCCTTACCGGAGCCGGTAGGGGCGACCGTCACAACATGGCCGGTAAAGCGGAAACGCTGATCGAGACCGGCGGGCGCATCGGACACCCGGCCCAGGGCGAAGCCGCCCGGCTTGCCGGGCGCGACACG
>JALOAK010000007.1 GCA_023228845.1 Lysobacterales bacterium
ACCTCGCGAACCTGTTCAGCCGGTTCTATCGGGCGGACCCCTCCCGGCAACGCAAGGGCGACGGCGCCGGACTGGGGTTGGCGATCGTCAAGACCATCGTCGACGCACATGGAGGAGAGGTGTACGCGGAGTCCGACGACACTTCGACCCGGTTCTATGCGGTATTTCCCCTTCGGATGCTCTGAACAACTCCCTCGGCGACAATAGTGCAAGGTTCGACGGATGACGACGATGCAGCTGAGCTTTGGGGACGCGGAACACACGGGCAAGCGGAAGAAGACGCGGCGCGAGATCTTCCTGGCGGAGATGGAACAGGTGGTGCCGTGGAATGCGCTGCTGAAGCTGATCGCTCCGCACTACCCCAGGATGGGCCGCCCCGGCCGCCAGCCGTACCCGCTGGCGACGATGTTGCGCATCCACTTCCTGCAGCAGTGGTACGCGCTGAGCGACCCGGGCATGGAAGAGGCGCTGTACGAGATGCCGGTGATGCGGCGCTTCTCCCGTCTGGGTGGGTTGGACAACATCCCGGACGAGACCACGATCCTCAACTTCCGGCGCCTGCTGGAGACGCATGAGCTGGCACCGCAGATCCTGGAGCGGGTGAACGCGCACCTGGCGCGCAAGGGCCAGAGCCTGAAGGCGGGGACGATCGTGGACGCCACGATCATCGCGGCGCCGAGCTCGACAAAGAACAAGGACGGTCAGCGCGACCCGGAGATGCACCAGACGAAGAAGGGCAACCAGTGGCACTTCGGGATGAAGGCGCACATTGGCGTGGACGAGGAGTCGGGCCTGGTGCACCACGTGGAGTGCACGGCGGCGAACGTCGCGGATGTGACCCAGGTGCACAAGCTGCTGCACGGCAAGGAGGACACGATCTGTGGGGATAGCGGCTACACCGGCGCGGAAAAGCGCGACGAGCTGCAGGACGTGAAAGCAGCGTTCTGGATCGCGGAGAAGCCGTCGAAGCTGCGCGCAATGAAGAACAAGCGCGAGCGCAAATACGCCGAACGTTGGGAGCATTTCAAGGCCAGCGTGCGGGCGAAGGTGGAACACCCGTTCCGGGTGGTGAAGCGGCAGTTCGGCTACACCAAGGTGCGTTACCGCGGGCTGGCAAAGAACACCGCGCAGGTGCTGACACTGTTCGCGTTGTCGAACCTGTGGATGGCGCGGCGAGATTTACTGGCGGCTGCGGGATAGTTGCGCCTGAAAGGCGGGAAAACCCGCCGAAATAGGCGAAAAGTGGTCGAAATCGGTCCGAATTCGGGAAAGATCATAATCTGGCGTCAAGCTGGCGCCGCAGAGACGACAGTTGCAGCCTCAGGGCCCATTATTCAGATGGTCCCTAGAGGTCTAGGACGAGCACTTGGGCAACAGCGGAGACCACCCATGCCTTCCTGACGCAGGAAGTGAGGGCTCAGGTCGCGATGTGAGCAGCGCCGGACGGCAGAAACGGGCGATTAGGGCCCGTTATCGGGGGTAAGGCAGGGCAGTTCTCGACTAAGGACTACATGGCAGGCTGAGTGAGCCCGGGGAAGCTTGGTTAGTGGGTTCGACTGGTCGCGAGCGCCAATGCCTCCTGCCAAGTTTGCTTGAGATACAAACTCTGCCTTGGCGCCTGCAGGACGATCTACCCGTTCTTCAACCAGCCGGTCACCTTCTCCATCGTTTGCCTCTCCTGATCAGCTTGCATCGAAAAACCTTCGCGAAGCATCGCCTTGGGCGCGTGACTGGCAAGGACCGATCGGCTGTTCCCCAGCCCGTAGCCGCCGTGGGTGACGAAGGGAGTTATGGTCTTGCCGGACAGGTCGTGCGCGCTCAGGAAGCTGCGGATCACTGGCGGCGTGGTTTCTCCCCAGATAGGAAAGCCCAGATACACGGTGTCGTAGGCGGCGAGGTCGGGCACCTTGGCCTCCAATACGGGTTCAACCCCCCGGTCGCGTTCCTGACGCGCCTGTTCGACGGTTTCCAGATAGTCCTCGGGATAGGGTGAGTCGGGCCGAATCTCGAACAGGTCGGTACCCAGCGTACGATGGATCAGGCCAGCGACGACACGCGTGTTTCCAGAGCGCGAGAAGTACGCGACGAGTGTCCGTGATCCCACCTGTCGCGATTCGCCGCTGCTGCGTGTTCTTGCTGCGGAGCTAGCCAAGGGAAAGCTCGCCAGCGCCGCCGTCACTGCCCGGCGTGTCGGATCGTGTGGCGTCATCCGTTCGCGTTTTCGTGTCTTCATGGCGTCCTCCATGGAAGCAATCTAGAGCCGATCCATGGGTGGCACTAGATGGCATAATCGGAATTGGTTAATAGTCTGAGCGAATAAATGGCCACCGAGGGTTACGACCAGCTTGCGATGTTCTCGGTCGTGGCGCGGGAGCGCAGCTTTACCCGTGCCGCAGCCAAGCTGGGGATGTCGCAGCCCGCCTTGAGCCGGGTCATGCGGCAGTTGGAAGAGCGGCTGGGTGTCCGGCTCCTGGCGCGCACGACGCGAAGCGTCTCTCCCACGGAAGCCGGTGAGCACTTGTTGCGGGTGATCGCTCCCCGGTTCGAGGAAATCAACACCGAACTGGCGTTTCTCAGCGAGTTCCGCGACAAGCCGGCAGGCAAGCTGCGCATCACCGCCGGTGAGCACGCGGCGATCACCGTCCTGCAACCGGTGCTCGCGAAGCTGCTGCCCGACAATCCCGATCTCCACATCGAGATCATCGTGGACTATGGCCTGACCGACATCGTGGCGGAAAACTTCGATGCCGGTGTCCGGCTGGGCGAACAGGTCGCCAAGGACATGATTGCGGTGCGCGTCGGCCCGGACATGCGCATGGCGGTCGTCGGCTCTCCCGACTACTTCACTCGGCACCCGCGCCCGAAGACTCCACACGACCTGACCGGACACAACTGCATCACTATCCGCCTGCCGACCTACGGCGGGATCTTCGCCTGGGAATTCGAGAAGAAGGGGCAGGAACTGAAGGTGCGCGTGGAGGGCCAGTTGGTGTTCAACAACATCGCCATGCGTCTGGACGCCGCCCTCAAGGGGCTGGGCCTGGCCTACATGCCGGAAGACCTCGTGCAGACACATGTCGCGGAAGGTCGCCTGGTCCGCGTGCTTTCGGACTGGTGCGAACCGTTCTCCGGCTACCACCTCTACTACCCGAGCCGGCGCCAGAGCTCACCCGCGTTCACGCTGTTCCGCGATGCGTTGCGCTACACGGGCCGTGCGAACGAATGACCCGGGTGTCTCTCATAACGGTGGAACCGGGCCTTGCATCGTGATGCCTGGGACGACGGCCAGCACGGCTTGTACTGAGGCAGGCGCTAACGTTTGATCTGCCGAAGATCCTCACGGAACACTTCGGGTTCCTCGGACAGGGGGAGGTTCGGTTGGTCGCGCGGGCCATCCAGGGCGCCATCGGCATCGGCCTCCAGCGCGGCAAACAAGGGATCCAGATCGGATTGTTCGGATCCGCGCTCGGCCACGAGCTCCAGGGTCTTCCGGTTCGCAGTCGCCGAAGACAGGCTGGCGACCAGCACATTGGCGATCTGCCGCCTCGCGATCACTCCGTCCTGCGGGGTTCCGGTTTGCTCGGTATCGCCCTGGCGGAAGACCATCCGCTGCTGATCCTCGGCGTTGTAGTCGAACCAGCCGGGCCGGACGATGGTGTACGGCATTCCGCTGGCGCGCAACAACCGCTCGCCGCGCCGCTTCCAGCCACGCGGTTCACTGCTGCGCCTGTCCGGATCGATGGGCCTGGTCACACCGACGGCGGACATCATGGCGACACGAACCGGCCTCTCGTCCAGGGCAAAGAGGATATTGCGGACCCCGCCGTAGTTCACCTCGCGGGCCGCGGTTTCACCGCTCGCCCCGTGGGTGAACACGATGCCGTCGATGCCCCCGACCAAGGCCGGCAGCGATGCCGGGTCGGTCAGGTCGCCGACGACCAAGGTCGCCTGCGATGGCAGCAGGCGCTCTGCGCGTGCGCGATCGCGCACCAGGGCCCGCACGCGGTATCCGGCATCCAGCGCATCGGCCACCACGAGTCGGCCAACGCTGCCGGTTGCGCCGACCACGAGGATCTCATCACCAGGTGCGATCTCTTGCATGTCTTGTGCCTGATTTCCATCGATGGGGTCTTGTGATTCAACGGTTGAAGCAGCGCCCGAGCCTGTGCATGCGTTGATCAAGACGAAGCTCAAACCGATCAGCGCGGCGCGGATCCACTTCAGGCAAGGCAGTTCGATCCGGGGACCACGCGCGTGCGCGACCGGCGTCGCCGCAGCAGCGGTGGAAGAACCGTCTTTTTGCATCATCGTTTTCTCCCGTACGAGGCAGGAACTGCAGCATCCGGTTCAGCGGCTGGTCTTCTCATCGATCCATGCCAGGATCAGGTCGGCAATCTGCAGGTTGTTCCTGTCCATCATCATCATGTGGCTGTTGCCGCGCGTGCCGGTATCGGCCGTGGCTAGGAGGCGGACATCGCCCTCGGCGACATCGACGCGCTCCTTGAACGCCTTGCAGTCATTGAAGCGATCTTCCCAGCTCGGTCCCGGGAGCTTGGTGGGAGAGGAAAGGTAGTCGCCGAACAGGATGAAGATCGGCGTCTTCGCGAGCGTCGCGATCTCCTCATCCGTGTGGACCTGCGCGTTGCAGGTGCCGGGTTCCACCATCACGATGGCGCGGATGCCGGTCGCGTCGATGATGGCCGATTCCAACGGATACGGACCGGACTGGGAGTGTGTCAGCAGCACCGCGCCATCGAGTTGCCATGCCAGGTCCGACAGCGCCTTCCAGTTCGGGTTGGACGCGCGCGAGGTGCCCAGCAGATCGGGGATGCTTTGCCTGGACAGCTTGCCCGCAGCCTCGACCGGGAATTGCGTCTCCGGGAACGGCTGGCCGGGCTCGGGCCCGATGCGGAAGTTGGTCCACGAACCAAAACGATCCCCGAGCCTGAGCAGGCTCGGCTGCTCGTCGGGGGGAGTTTGCCCGGCGCGGACATTGTTGAAGACGGACTGGTCGAAGCCGGAGCGCGCCCGCCCGATCTGATCGACGACGTAGGCCGGATGGCCCTTGCGGACGAAATACTCGTACCAGCCCATGCGCCCGTCAGGCGTGGTGTCGTAGGTCTTTCCGCTGAGCGTGGCGCCGTGCACCATCACCACCGGCACTTTGCTTGCGCCGTCCGGCACCATGTATTCGACGTACATCTGGTGGATGGTGATCTGATCGTCCGGGCCGAGATCGCCGATCTCGACCGCGGTTTTGTCGACCTGCTCGCCGCCGACGTAGAAGCTGCCGCGCGATTGAAGGACCAGCGGGCCTTCGGATGGCCGGATGTCGCGCAGCTCCTGCGCGGCGACCGCCCCCGGCGCCGCACACATGCAAGCGAGCAGGGCAGCGGCGGCGAATGTGCGCAGAGGCCGAATAGTGAAGTCGTCGTTCGAACTCATGACATTGCTTCCCAACGAATGCGTCGCGGCGTTATCGCAGCGGCGCCTCGACGCCACTGAAGACCTGCACGGCCGGCGGCAGCCGGTCGCCCTGGACAGTGATGCCCGACAGCGCCGCACTGAGCTCCTGCAGTTCGTCCCCATCGAAGGCGACGTCGGCAGCGCCAATGTTGTCGAGCATGTGCGCCATCTGGGTCGTACCGGGGATAGGGACGATCCAGGGCTTCTGCGCCATCAGCCATGCCAGCGCGATCCGGGCAGGCGTCGAGCTCTTGCGCTCGGCCCAGGCCTTCAAAAGGTGGACGAGCGCCAGGTTGTGAGGCAGGTTTTCGGGCGAGAAGCGCGTTTCGATCTTGCGGATGTCACCGTCGGCGAAGCGCGTGTTCTCGTCGATGGCGCCGGTGAGGAACCCCACGCCGAGCGGGCTCCACGGCACGAAGCCGATGCCCAGCTCTTCGCACAGCGGGATGATCTCCTGTTCAGGGCCGCGCCACAGCATCGAGTATTCGTTCTGCACGGCGGCGACGGGCAATGCGGCATGCGCCCGGCGCAAGGTCTGGGGTCCCATTTCGGACAGGCCCCAGTGCAGGACCTTGCCTTCCGCCATCAGGTCCTGGATGGCGCCGGCCACGTCTTCGATCGGTACCTGGGGATCGACCCGGTGCTGGTAGAGCAGATCGATGCGGTCGGTGCGCAGGCGTTTGAGCATGCCCTCGACGAGCCGCTTGATGTGGTCCGGGCGGCTGATGAGCCCCGGGCCCCGTGCGCCCGTCTCCAGATCGATGTTCCAGCCGAACTTGGTGGCGATCACGATCTGGTTGCGGAACGGCGCCACGCCTTCGCCGAGGATCCGTTCCACCTCATGCGGACCGTAGGCCTCGGCCGCATCGTAGAAGGTCAGGCCACGGTCGAAGGCGGTCCGGATGATGTGGTGCATCTCGGTTCGCGAGGGAATCGTGGTCTGGTAGGTGCGGCTCATGTTCTGCACGCCAAGCCCCACGCCGGAGACTTCCAGCGCGCCCAACTTGCGACGAGCAGTCAGCGCAGCGGCCGCGCCAGATGGTTTCGCATCGCCACCCGGGCCGCCGGCCGGCGCCTTCGCCTGCTGCTCCTCTGAGGCCTGGCATCCCGCCAGTCCGGCCACCAAGGGAACCGCGGCGGCCAATGTGGCGGCTCCCACCAGCAGTTTGCGGCGATGTGCATCGGTCGGGCTGTTGTCCATTGCTTGCTCCACGTCGTGGCTGATGGGGTTGTCCATGGCAATCGCCGACGGCGGCCTCAGGCCTCCGTAATCTCGCGGCGATAGTTCTCTATGGTGATGCCGTCTGATCGCCCGGTCCCGAAGCAAAATCGTTTCTGGATCACAGGGTTCGAGCGTAGAACGGCGTCAGCTGACCGAGCGCGGCCTCCACATACTCGGGTACCCAGTAGGTTTCGATATGGGTCGCGCCCTCGATCTTGAACAGTTCCTTGTCCGTCGTCCCGGTAGCCTTGGCGAAGGCGTCATCGGTCATGTAGCCGCTGTCGGCCTTGCTGCCGGCGATCATCAGCAACGGCTGGTCGATCAGTTCGATCTGGTCGGTGGCGTCCCAACGCATCAGGTCCAACAGGCTGCTCGTGGTGTACTTGAAGGTCGAGCCGGGATGCGCGTGCGTCCGCCAGTAGTACTCGTAGCCCTGCCGATACATCTCGAACGGCAGCGCGGCGATCTGCTCGTCCGTCATGTCGGCATCGCCGGAGTACGGAATCTCGCCGCCGGCCTTCTCCTGGGCACGCGCTTCGGTCGCCTGCCGCAGCCGTTCCTGGATCGTGTCCAGCTGTGAATCCTCGAAGCCGTTGCGGCGAACCCGACCGGAATTGAACATGCTGATCGTCGCAATCGACTTGAAGCGCTTGTCGGACTTCGCCGCGGACAACGAGTAGCCACCGCCGCCGCAGATGCCAAGCAGCCCCAAGCGCTCGGCATCGACACCCGGATAGCGGGTGATGAAGTCCGCCGCGCCGTGGATGTCCTCGATGCGGAACTGCGGCTTGTCCGTGCTGCGCGGTTCGCCGCCGCTTCCGCCCTGATAGGCCGCGTCCATCGCGATCGTGATGTATCCCTGTTCCGCCAGGTGCTGGGCGTACAGGCCTGCAACCTGTTCCTTGACGCCACCATTCGGATGCGCGACTACGATGGCGGGATACTTCCGGTTCTGATCGTAGTCGGCCGGCGTGTAGACATTGGCAACGATGTCCAGGCCATTGAGCTTGTAGGTGACCGGGTGGATATTGACCTTGCCCGGCTCGTTCTCCGTGATCGCGCCGTCATAGACCAGCGTGAACGGATTCTGCCTGTAGTCGGCTGCGACAGCGGTGGCAGTCATTGCGGCAACTCCCATGATTGCACTTGCGAGAACGAGCGCAGACGCCCGGAGGAACTTGCGCTGGGGCTTGTTGGTCGCTTCATCGTTCATTGGAAGATCCTTTACTTGTTTTCTTTCAAATGTCGGGCGCGGATCCGAGAAGGCTTCGCGCAGGAAAAGTCAGTCAAGATCCTTCTCCACGAGGAATTCCGATATGAGATCGGCAATCTGGACGTTGTTGAGATCCGACATCAGGAAGTGCGTATTGCCCCGGATGCCGATTTCCGGCAGATGCACGAGCTGCGCGTCGCCACCATGCCTGTTGACGGCATCGACCCACAGCCGGGCCATGGCCAGGCGCACCCGCCAGTTGTCCTGTCCGCGCTCCGTGGTCGGTTCTGTCGGAAAGTTGTCGCCGTAATAGATAAGGATCGGGATGCGGGTGAGCTGCTCGAAATCCGCCAGCGACACCGGTTCTGGCGTCAGCGTCCCCGCCGCGCTCGGCATCTCAGCGGGAAGTTCGCCTTCGGGGAAGATGAATCCACTGCCCGGCTCGAGAGCGACGATGCCCTTGACGTTCTGGCTCTTGATCGCCGTCAGCCAGCCCGGCCCACCTGCCTGTGAGTGCGAGAACAGGATGCTGGGCCCTGTCTTGTCGAACAGCGCCGCCATGGCATCCGAGATCACGCCGGCATCGTAGGGTCCTGTGTTCGGTGTGACCGAACGGAAGAACTGATCCAGCGTCTCGGGCTTGCGGTCGAACTGGACGTTGTCGAAGTAGTTCGGCCACTTGCCGATCCGGAATTGATCGAAGAAGAGCTGATCGAGAGGCGTGGGCTCGACTGTCGCCGCGACGGTGCTGTTGCCCGCGCGACCGCGGCGCGGCTGGTCGACGAGATAGACCGGAAATCCTCGGCGCAGGAAGACGGTCTGGAAGCCTTCACGGCCGTCCGACGTGGTTTCCCAGCTGCGTGCGGACTGGTACGCGCCATGCAGCATGACGATGGGCAGCGGCTTGGGGTTCTGCGGAACCTGGTAGAAGGCGTAGAGGTGATCGCCGTGAAACGTCTGCCCTTTGGAGGTCGGGTTGTTGTTGTCGTAAGCACCGGGAGTACTCACCACCGTCCCGCCGACAGCGAAACTGCCTTGCTCCTGGATCACCAGGGGACCGGTGGAGCTGCTGGCGCCACTGGGAGGGGGCGTGCAGGCTGCAAGCGGGGTCAGCGTCATGAGGATCAGCAGGGCCTTCTTGGTCAGGTTCATGTTCAGCCTTCCGACGCGGCGGCAAGCGCCTGTGCCAGTGCCGCATCCGCGCGCTCCGCGGCCTGCTTGTCCCCATGCTCGGCCAGGACCTGGATCAACTGCCGCAACTGCGCAGCCGTGAGGCGCACGCGCATGCTGGCGGCCATGTGCGAGCGCAACTGCGCCTCCACACCCGGCGTGGCGGCCAGCGCGCCGACCGTGGCCAGTTCGCGGCTTTGCCAATCCAGGTTGTCGCGCTCGAAGATGTCGCCGAACAGGTGCGCCTGCAGGAACTGGTTGATGACCGGCGCGAAGTCGGTCACCGCATTCTTGACTGGCCCGCCGGAGATCTTCGTCTGGTTGGCCGTACCCACCGCGAGCAGTTCATCGCCGGTAGGAATGGCGCGGCCGGGTTCGCGTCCCGGTTCATCCTGGATACCGCGCTGCTTGCGTGCTTCCACGACATTCAGCAATTCACCAAGCGCGTTGAGGCTTTTCGGAAAGCCGACGTAGGCGTAGAGCTGCACCAGGATTTCCTTGGCCTCGCTGATGGTCAGGCCCGCGTCCAGCCCTTGGTTCAAGGCGGCATTGAGCCGGGGCATGTCGCTCGCGGCCATGGCCGCTGCGATCAGCGGGATGGCCTGCTGCCTGGCGGAGAGTGTTTCGGACGAGGCTTGGGACATGGCTTGCGACTCCGTGGTGTTCTGAGCGGCGTAGCCGGGCGCGGCTGTCCACACCAAGCCCAATGCCAGGATGGCGGACAGGGCGAGGACGCCGCGATACTCAGTACGCGTCGTATTGTTCATCGGTCACCTTCTCCATCCAGGTCACGGACTTGCCATCCACCGAGCTACCTATGGCCAAGTGGGTCATTGCGCTTTTCGGCGCGGCGCCGTGCCAATGTTTGACGCCAGGCGGGCACCACACCACGTCGCCTTGGCGGATGACCTCCACGGGCTTGCCCCATTCCTGCGTCAGGCCGACACCGGAAGTCACCACCAGTCGCTGTCCCGCAGGATGGGTGTGCCAGGCCGAGCGCGCGCCCGGCTCGAACGTCACGTAGGCGCCCGAAGCGTTGATGCTGTCGTTGGGGGAAAACAAGGGATCGACCCGCACACGGCCGGTGAAGTACTCGGCCGGGCCGTACGTCGGAGCTTGTTCGCCCGCACGGGTGATTTGTTGAGCGGGTGCGGCTGCTGCACCGGCCTGGTTCTGCGAGTCGGCTGCGCTGGCGATGGAAACACTGGCACACATGGCGATCCCCAAGAGTGATTTGTTCACGAGAGCGGGTCCTTTCTCTGGTCTTGCTTGGGTCTTTGCTTACAGATCCTGCTTGGTGGGACGGAAGAGGATCTCGTTGATATCCACTTCCTCGGGCTGGCTCATCGCGAACAGCACGCAACGGGCGAAACTGCCGGCCGGGATCGCGTTTTCCAGGTAATAGCTGGCGACGGCCTCATTACTGATGCACAAGGCGGGGCCGAATAGGACAGCGCAGAAACGGGAGATGCGGAGGATGCTCGGCTTCATGCTGGTTCCGAGCCTTGGACCGGTCAGAGCAAAGTACGACAAAGCCGTTAATCAATAAACGTCATCAGTCGAATAGAACTAATGCGTTTGAGATATGAGTTGGTGGCAAGCGCCGTAAGCACATAGAAGCCGCTGCATTTGCGATCATCTGCGCGTTCAACACCAAACGCAGGAGACAACTCATCTGAGCTCCGGTATGCGCGGAGCGATGAGGGTCGACGTTTCTGGGTTCGAAGCTCATCCGGAACGGAATGTACGCTGGGTCATCCCGAATGATTGACAGATTCGCGTCGCAGCGTCGCGGTCCATGTTCATGTACACGTGCGTCGCCTCGGGCGACATCCAGGCGTGCGGGCGAAGAACTTCTCGAACCACGGCTCCAGGTTCAGGCCGCTCCAACAGGATCATTCACCGACTGGGCAGATTGACTACCGCTGACACCGACGGACCTGTTGGAGCTGGAGCGCTTCGTCTATGGCTCCGACGTGGTGGAGAGCCGCAAGCGCTTCGAGGAGAGCTTCGGCAGCGACAGGCCGTTGACCGTCTTCATCCGCTCGCTGGTTGGCCTGGACCGGAATGCGGCCAAGGAAGCCTTTGGTCAGTTCCTGGACGGAAACCGATATACGAGTCAGCAGATCCGCTTTGTCGAGATGATCATCGAGCGGCTGACGCAGGGCGGGATGATGCAGCCGGGGCAGCTGTATGAGCCGCCGTTTACCGGGCTGCACTACCAGGGGCTGGATGGCGCCTTCGGTGACGCGGATGCGGATGCGATCGTGGGGGTGATCGAGGAGATCAATCGCCGGGCGGCGGCGTAAGCAGCCCGTTTGTCCGCCGCCTTCATCGGCCACCGGCTGCGCCGAGCGGGTGTCTCAATCATAAAGAGGCAGGGGATTAGGGATGTTTATCGGGGGTAGGAAAGGCAGGCTTTCGATCCCATAGCGGCGGGAGTTCGCGGCAATCTAGTGCGCGGTGAAGCTCCGCTTTGTGTCTCTTGGACTGCGGTTTAACATAACCAAGTCCAATACAGTCAACTCTCGGAGTTCCCTTGAGCTTTTTGAAAACACTCACGATCGCCGGTTACCGCGGCTTCAACGAGCCACGCCTGATCCATCTGGCCGTGCCCAAAGATCAGCGCGAGGGCAGTGGCCTGACGATCATTACTGGCGCCAACAACTCGGGCAAGTCCACGGTAATCGAAGCACTGCGGGCGCGATCTGGTCACCAAGCGCCGAGCTTCTCGGAGGGGGTTCGCAATAAGCACGCAGATTTCGTTCGGATCATTTACGAGTTCGAGGAAAGACCCGCGGCAGTAGAAGGTCAGTCCGCAGTGGTCGAAGCTCTGACCGAAGTGGTCGAGAGCCAAACCGCAGGCAGCAGCCAATCGGTTCGTATACGAGGTGACGTCGATACTACCAATCGAGCTGACGAACCAGATCCGATCCGCGTGGTTCCTTCGCGCCGCGGATTCCAGCCATATTTTGGACGCCAGCTGGGAACGTTGCAGGATTTTCAACGACAGGGCGGCTTACCCGCCCGTCGAATGGCCGAGCTGTCCTCGTTCGAGATGCGGCTCTTCGACATCGAGAAAGACCCGCGTAAGTTCAACACGCTGCTCGGTGAACTTCTGGGATACAGCCCGAAGTGGACCATCGACCAGACGTCGGAGGGCAACTACTACATTCGCTTGGGCAATGGGGTTGTGAGCCACTCGAGCGACGGTGCGGGCGAAGGCATTGTCAGCCTGTTCTCCATTGTTGACGCGCTTACGAGCACCCCTCCCGGCGGCATCGTTGCTATAGATGAGCCCGAACTGTCCCTACACCCGGCGATCATTCGACGCCTTGTGCGCGCTATCGTCCGGTTATCTGCCGATAATCAGATCATCGTTGCGACGCATTCACCGTACTTCATTGACCCCGAAGCAATCGCCCGAGGTGCTGCTCTTGTTCGGGTTACTTCCGAGACCCGAGGTTCGAACGTCTACCAGCTCAGCGACCAAGGAAGAGCGGCGCTCAAGAAGATCCACGATCCAGAGAACCCGAATACCAAGGCACCACACACGTTTGGTTTGGATGCCCGTGAGTTGTTCTTTCAGGATGACGGCATCGTGCTCACCGAGGGCCAAGACGACGTGATGCTGTACCCGAGCGTGGCGCGCCAGTTGCCGATCGGCCGTGTGCCGGGCCAAATGTTCGGCTGGGGTGTCGGCGGCGCCGGAAATATGCAACACCTCTGTCGTCTTCTGAAGGACATGGGTTACAGGAAGGTAGCCGGGCTTCTTGACAACGATCAGGTTGCCACGTTGCCCAAGCTCGAACGAGATTTCCCGGACTACATATTCTTTGCGATCCCCGCTAAGGACGTCCGTGACAAAGATGCGGTGGACGCACGACCTGCGGTGACCGGCTTGCTCGAGAACGCGAAGATCCTACGCGAGGAATATCGCCAGCCGATGTTGTCAATCTTCGAATCGATTCTGGCCGCGTTCGGAGGCCAAGCGACCCAGGCTCCAGCGTCGCCTGTTGGAGTTGATGCTTAACGCCCACTTGAGGACAAGCTGCCCTAGGGTTCGTCAGCTGATTCGGCTCAGCCGGCGTCAGCCGCCGGCTTGAAAACGAACTTCAGCAGGGAAGGGATAAGGTGGATTTATCGGGGTTAGGAAATATGAGCAAGGCGAGCCTTCAGATGCCATGCAGGGTACCAATCGGGCACTGCTAGTACCGTCGCGTGTACCGTGAGTCTGGATCCGGTGCTTTGCCTCCATAGAGATGTCAGTCGTTGCCGTAATCGGGTTCGTACTGTATCTCGCGCTCTTCCAGTACATAGTGGCTGTCGTCGGCGATGCCAGCCATTAGCACTTCCTCGTTCCCGATTAGCGCCAACTCGCAGCTGGGGCAGTGGAACTCCAGCGGGTAGTAGCCGGTCTCGACGATCTCGTAGCCAGGTTCCGCGTCGGACTGGTCTTCGGCCGGCTCCTCGTAGGCCTTCTCCCCGCCGACGATGCCTTGCGCTTCGCAGGCCGGACACGTGTCCAGCCATTTCTCGAGTGCCAGATACTCGAACAGGTCTCGGCGAGCGTAAGGGTCGAGCTTCTTCGAGTCCTCGCGAATCTGCTTGATCTGCTTGGTCGTCCGCTTCTTCTTGTCGTCGGGTTTGAACTCAAGGAAGGCGGTTCTGGCGCGTTCGATACGCTGCTTCACTGCCGCGCGCTTGGCTTTGCGCAGTGCCTGCAGTAGCGCCTTGGGCGTCTTGGCGTCGGCGCCGAGCCAGTCGTCGAGCGTGAGGCTCATCGATTTCAGGATCAGCTCGGCCGCGTGCCAGAACTCGCCTTCCCACAGATCCGGGGGAAACGCGGCGAAGGCGGCTTCGCCCGAGTGCAATTCCGCATTGCGCCGTTCCGCAAGCTTGCGGCAGGCATCTAGGTCCGGCGTGGTGTAGGAGGGAACCGTGTGCCGCAGCCGCGCATAGGCCTCGCCGGCGTCGATCGTGCGCACGGTGGTACCGGTCGAAATCCCGCTCGCTTCCAGCAGGCTGTTCAAATTCTCGGCCTTGACCACCAAGCTGGGGTGGATCCTTGCCAGCGCGCTTTTCGCAAGCAGTTCCAGCGCGAGCGCGGCATGCAGCTGATAGTCGTCGTCGTCCCCGGACTGCTTGGCCGCCAATGCGCGTTTGGCGTGCCGCTTGGACTTCTCCAGCAGCGACTCTGGCAGCAACGCCGCCGGAATCTGCGGGGCCTTCTTGGCGTGGTGGCTAGCAGTCATTGGCCTGTCCCATGATCGATATGCGGAGCAGCGTGCGCTGCCGGCTCCGAGAGGCATCAGCGCGGCGATGCAGCAAACGCCAGTTGTCGAAAATCAGCGTGCGTCCTGGTTGCCAGCACACCTGGTGCGTGGGGATGCAGGAGGCGCGACCGATCGCGATCTGCAGCGCTCGCCCCGCATCGGTCAACCCGGAGATGCAGGTTGGGTCGCAGCGCAGGAACCTGCGCCTTGGATCCAGCATCGTTGCGTAGAAGGACGCCCTGCCGGAACGCACGCGCATCGGTTCGGATGCGGCCTGGTCCAGGTCATCGCCCGGCAACGACTGCCGCCAGTCCAGCAACTCGGTCGCGCAGTCCTGTTGGCCCGCGTCTACGCACGACAACAGTACGAATCTCGCCGGTAGCGGACGATGCGCCATGTCCATGTGCCAGGGCTGGGCGCCTAGTCCCGTTGCCGCGCTCATGGACCCCGGCCGGGCCTCCCTTCGGGCCCTGGGCCTGAGCTCGTCGATCGCGTTGCGGCCGCGCGTGGCCGTGATGGTGCCGAAGGCACGGGCCAAGGCCATGATGGCGTCGCGCCGTCGGCCCGGTGCAGCGGTCTGCAGTTGGGTCACGACCCACCCGGTATCCATGACTTCTTCCACCAATTGCCGGTTGCTGGCAACCGGAGTCGGCGTGGCCGCACCGTCCATGGATCGCCCCACCTTGCGCGCGCGCGATGCCATCACGGGAACAGGTCGCGGACGCGCACGAACGGCGAGCCGGTTTCCGCCGCGCGCCGCACCTTGCGCTCCAGGACCTGGGCAAGTGGGATCTCGCGCTCCAGCGTCTCGTACAGGTCGAAGCCGTCCATGCACACCACGCGCTTGCCGCGGCCGAACGCCGCCAGCCCGTCCTCGGAAAAACCGCTGTTGCTCACGAACAGGCCACGCGTCCATGCCGCCTTCTGCTCGATCTTCCCGTGGAAGACGTGGAGGTCCGCGACGCCGATCGGACTGCCGTGCCACTTGGCCTCGACGAGATAGGTGTCGTTGCCGAACTGGAAACTGCCGTCGATCTGTTCGCCCCTGAGACGGAAAGGCTCTTGCGGCGCCAATCCGTAGGCTTCGAACAGGCCGCACAGGAAGCGCTCGAAGGCGTAGCCGCGCGCATGGGCTTGCAGCGATGTAACCGCCAGGAGATCACGCTTGAGCTCGCCGACCTTCTTGCGATCGAACGAAGCGGCCGGTTCCGGCGTAGGCGGCCGGGCATTGTCCGGACGGCCTTCGAGTCGGTTGATCAAGGACTGGAAGCGGGCCCGTGCGTTCTGCACGTCGTCCGTCTGGCCGGACCGCTGCTGCAACGCTTCCCGGTATGCCCATAGCGCCTTCAGCGCCCTGGCGACCGTCGGCTTGTCGACCGTCTGGAGGAAGCAGCGCAAGCGCTTGGCCTTCGATCCGCCGTTGCGCGCGTAGAGCGGATCGTCGATGTCGATCTGGAGTTCCTCGCGGAAGAACTCCGAGAAAGTCCGATCCGAGAAGTTGAGGACGTAACCGCCTCCCATCCCGAAGACGTCGTTGAGGAACATCATGTCGATGGATCCGATGTTGCCCATTCCGCCCCCAGCGGAGATCTATGCCGGCTCCGCGCTTGCTCTGTTTATCAGGTCTTCCAGCTCGGCACATGCCTGCAGCAGGTCCGCGAAAGGCATCGCGTCGCCGACCATCACCTCGTCGGACAGCATCGCCGCATAGTCCCGTTCCAGGGCGGCGCGCGCTTCGCCTTCCGGGACGATCCTCAGATTTCCCGCAACCGCGGCGGCATAGTCGATCGGATTGCCATCGGCATCTTTTTCGGCGAAGAAGTGGGACTTGTGCTGGGCGACCGAGGCAGCGACCGCGCGATCGGCGATGACCGCGGCGGAATGGTCGCTCCGCCCGATCGCAGCAAGATCGTGCCAGTGCCGCGCGAAGCGTTCACTTCGGATGCGACCCTGCGCACAGAAGACGTGCGTGGCCGTCGCCTTCTCCCAGAAAGTGCGGGCGACGCTCATGACCACCGGCGAGGCGGTCGGGAACGAGACCTCGGGCAGGTGCTCGGCCAGATCGCAGACCACTTCGAACACGTCGTGCGGTTCGCCGGTAGCACGGCCGCCGAACTCCAAGGTCACCACCGGTGCCACGTAGCCGGTGCCCTTCGCCAGCGCAGGGTAGTGGAGATACAACTTGTCCTTGCCCTCGCCACCAAGTTCGGCGCGTGCATCCATGCGTTCCTGTGCCAGCGCCGCCTCGATCACAGGTTGCACGCTCCCAGCGATCCAGTCGGGAAGCCGGTGTCGTACGGCGCTGGTCCATTTCCCCTCCTGGCTACGACTGGCGGGCAGTTCGCCGCCTTCGCCAATCAGGTCCGGGATCAGCTTGCGAATGTCGTAGGTCAGGTCGATGTCTTCGGAGAAGCGGTCGATGACCTTGTAGACCTTCGATAGCGTCGTGCCGCCCTTGAAAGTCAGGTCGGCCGCCAGCGGCGACGCGAACAGGGTCCGCAGCGTCCACACCACCCACACGTCCTTCTCGAACAGGTGGGCGGGGCGGCCGGTCTGCGCCCGGGCGAACTCGAGCGCCTCGCGTCGATCCTCGGGACTGAGGTCGAAGAAGGACTCAGCCACGCGCGGCTTCCCTGCCGATCGCCTGCGCCATCCAGGAGGGGAGGGTCGCCCGGGCGGAGGCGAGGGCCTGCCACTCGGAACGGGGCAGGGTGCGACGCAGCGACCCCACGGATTCGCTGGCGTGGGTCGGACCGATCCACGCCAAGGCACGCACGGCCGCACCGGCCGGGCGCGTCCCCAGGGCCAGCATCCAGCGAGGGGCATGCTTCACCAGCACCTCCGAGCGGCCGAGCTTGAGTTTCCGGGTCTTGCCGGACGTCAGGTAGACCTCGCGGATCGGAACCTGCCGGGTCAGGCCCAGGGCATTGGCGGAGCTGGCGCCATGGGGCGCCACGACCTCGCCGCACTGCTCGGCCAATGCCTTCACGACCTTCTCCGGCGCGGGCGCGCGGGCGCCGAACCGGCTGGAGACCGGGGCCACGTAGGCGCCACGGGCCACGCGCAACAGCTTGCCGGCCTTGGCCAGCCGCGAGAACGCCTGATCCACGGCCGCCCGGCTGCCCAGGTGCAGGAATTCCTTGGGCGACAGGACGCCCCCCTCGGGAAGGGCGCGGGCTTGGTTCTGGATGGTCTCTGGGAGCGTGTTCATGGAGCACCTCTGTGAGAAGCAATATATCAGTTTCTGACATTCGGGGAAACCTGAACGAGCTCGCCGTTAAGGAGCCGACGGCGGAGGGCGCGGGATCCGGTGTTTCAGCCATGGATAGCGGCAACCTAAATGGAGGCTTGCCTCGTACGAGCGCGATCTACCGCTTGGATTGAAGCCAGGCGTCGAGCATGTCGATACGGACGAACTCGGTGTCCACGGGATAGGGTGGATTGCGCATCCAGTAGAAAATGCGCGGGCAGACGTACAGGTCGATGCCGGATGCGGTCGATACCTCAGGCTCCGGCCAGCCGAGCAGGGTCCGCAGGCGCTCGGCGTTGCCGGAGAGGAACGCCCTTCGCCGCACGATCTTCTCGATGTGGCCGCCCGCGTCGCTCTTCCCGAAAATATGCTCACGAAGCCTGCGCGCGTCCTTGATCGCGAAAGGTGGCTTGTTGTACTTGCATTCGATCGCGAGCCAGAAGTTGCGGTCAGGCCAGTAGGCGAGGACGTCGAAATCGCCGACCTCCTCGAAGGCTTCCTTGGGATAGCGATGCTTGAAATTGATGCCGTGCTGCACGTGCGGCGCGTGCCGCTGGCAGATCACGAAAGCGCGTTCCTCGAGCTCCTGCTCTATGCGCCGTTTGATGGATGCGGTCACCGCCTCGACACGTGGCCACGGCAGGTCCGCAGGCAGGTACCCGTCCGCCACGGTGCTTGCCCAGATATCCCGCGCACGACTCGCGGCGGCTGCACCCCACGCGAGCTCCCCGTCGAGGCGGATCAGGGGACGAATCGCGTAGCGATGATCCCGCTTCCGGTGCTCCCAAATCGGAACATCGACCTCGGCCGCGCTGCGCCCGGAAAGCACCCGTATCCGCTCAGGATCGAGCGTCAGGAACTCCACGGCTCGTTCCGCGACCTGCAACGTGGTGTCGGGGAAGGCGTCGACGACGACAGCCGCGATGTCGCAACCGCGCGCACGATAGGAGAACTGCAGTTCGTCCTTTCTTCCATTCGCCGATGGCCAGCGCGTCAGTACCACCAGCACGTTGAGCAGATGCCGCAGGGAGAAACCGGCGTCGAGGATCATGGCTTCGTTCAGCTGCTCGATCTCGGCCTCGTCCATGGGGGACGTCTTGTCGTGCACGGACGCGCCGATGCCCAGCCGCTCGTCCGCCAGCTCCAGGCCGTAGTCTTCGTCCCTGTCCTGGGAATAGAACACCTCGGGCACGAAGTGGCTATCCAGGTCGATGCCGCCGACCGCGATCTCGTTGTGAAGCGTGTCGCTCGCCTGGTACAGCACCATCAGCCAATCGATCCTCGCAATCAGCTTGACGACCGCTTCGGACTCGGGAATCGCGCTGCCAGGAGAGGGCGAAGACAGCGAGCACTCCAGCAGGTAACGATAGTTCCTGACGTTGTTGATGAAATCGTCGTGCGCTTTCGCCAGGTCGCGTTGCCGATCGAAGTCGACGTCGTGGTCGAGACTCATCTTGATGCGATGGGCGGTGCGGTCGTAGTCGGCGATGGCGGTATCGAACTGCTCGATGGCGAACAACGCCAGCGGAACCCTCGCGAAGGTCGCGATCTCTTGGTGCACAAGGGCGCGGTAGGCGTCGCGGGCGGGGTCGATGACGGCCTTGGCCTGGCTCAGTTCGTACCGACCCGTGGTCGCGCCGACGTCCCTGAACACGATCGCCAGGTCTCGTCTCGCCGCCTTGAAGTGCTCCGGTGATGGAAGCAGCGGCTCGGCATGGTCGGGGACGTCGACCTCCCGTGGCATCGAGCTGGTGATGAATCGCGGCCTGCGGTTGCCGGTGTCGCGAATCCGCCCAAGACATTCATCGGGTATCGGTCTAGCCAGCGTTTCGCCCACACCAGCGAGCCATGCCGCCAGGCACTCGGCTTCGAAACGCGCATCGGTCGCGTTCTCGGTGCCCCGCGCGACCTGGGTCAAGTCGACCTCGACGTCGAGGAACAACGACGAGCCGGTGTCCCCGGTAACCGACCAGCGGGTGAACAGCGGGCAATCGCCCGGAGCAGCATCACGGCCAATCCTCGTCGGCAGGCGATCCTCGTTCGCGGCGCAGCGCGTCACGACGCGACGCCGACGCAGGAGGTCGGCGGGAAGCAGATCGCGGCGCTGAACCGCGGAGTCGGCGATGCAATGTATGAACAACTCGAGCAGTCGACCGTCGTTGACATCGAGATTTTGCGGATGGAGCTCCAACGTGAAGGCGAGGCTGGTGGACGGCAAGTCGGCCAGCCAGGCGAGCTTCGGGGCAGACCTCCCGGTCAGGCAGATCAGGCCATCGGATGCGCGGGACGGCTGCAATCGCCACGCCGAGGGAGCGTCGTCCGGAAACGATCCGGGCGCGGCCGCCCAGAACTCCTTCAGTTGTTCGTAACGCCAGTTCGACCCCCAGTGGGGATCCAGGAAGACATGCGTGGGTTGAACGGCCCCATCCACGAGCATCGCGTGCGACTGCCTGAAAGCGGCGAAGAGATCGACTGCGCCGGCGAACGGTCCCACCGCCATCCTGTGGACGTCATCGACGAACTGGAAGTACGAAACAAGATCTCCCGTATCGCGCACGGATTCGAAGATCGATACGAAATCCGGCAGGAATAGTTTGTATGCGTCTGACCCCGGACTGCGAATCACCTTCGGTGTCGGAGACGCGTCGGTGGCTACGGCGATGATCTTCACCTGGTTGACGTCAAACCGTTCCGACATCTGCGGCCGGAACTGCACCAGCCGGTTGGCGTCGATGTCCAGTGCCAGCACACCGTCGTCCTGCTCGAACATGGAAAACAACCTCGTTTCCAGTGCATGTAGCTGCGGAAGCCTCTCCGGCTCCAGCGCGATGATGACGAACATCCTGGCGCCATCGGAAAGAACGGCGGGGACCTCAAAACGCTCAGGATCGCCATCCCGGATCGCGATCCGGTACGGTCCGGTGAATGCATGCCGCAATCGGGATGCGATGAAGGGCGCAAGTGAAGCCGAAACAGTCGCTTCGACTTGGTGCTGGGGCCGGGAATGCTGCTCCCAGTGCTGGATGACCACGCTGGCGGACTCCCGCGGCGCGACGGGATAGCGATCTCCGCCGATGTCGAGGAAGACATAGGGCAACGCGGTTCCACGCATGATGGCATCGCCGAAGTCGCTCCTGTTCCGTGCCACGTGCAGCGCGCCTGCGCGAACCACGAAGTCGTCACTCACCACCTGTCTGCGCGCTCCCTGTAGAAGCTCCGGTAGCACTTGCTGGAACCGAGACCAGAACGCCTCGCTCGGGACGTGCAGGGAGCCGAGCGCGGCGCCGCCGACAACTTCCGGTTCCGGGCGTTCGATGCTCGAGATCAGATGGCTCTGCATCGACAGCGCGCTATCCAGGTCACGGATGGCTGCGCCATCTGGTGCGTGCTTCATGCGGAACGCGTCGATGAAGTCGGTGATCCGCTCGACCGAACCGCCGTAGAAGACCGGCTGGATCCCGGCGCCGGTGACCGCCCGCACTTCGCCCCAGTCACGCTCCGGCGCGTAGTCCTCGAGCGTCGGGAACGATGGCAGGAGGCGATGCGCCTCGGTTATGAACTCCCGGAAATCCGCATAGCTGCTGATCCGGCGACTGGCTTGGAAGCGATCGGCGTGGATCGATGCGAACGTCGTCGTCGCGAAACAGTGCTTGACCTGAGCAGAAAGGTTGGGAAGCCAGAGCTCGGAAGCCAGCAGTGCCGCATACGCATCAGCGGCGTGGACTTTCACCAGATGCGCTTCCAGCGCAGCTCGCCGAGCGTAGAACACCTGCTCAGCGTCGGATGTAGTTTGCCGCTTGCCAGTGACCCGCGGCCTCTTCTTCCGTCGCTTGTCCTTGCCGTGCTTCTTGGACACTTGTTAGATCGCCAGATGATGGGGTGTGGAGACGTGACTGGGCCAGTCGCGGTTACTGGTCCGGTTGCATGGTTTTGCCGGCATCGTCGGCGATGCTTCGCATCTGGAGTCTTCCTCGCCAAAATCGACGTCGTAGGTGCGATCGCCCAAGGTGAATATCGTCTTGATGCCTCGTTTCATCAACTCGAAGCCCAGATGCGTCGGTGCTTCGGCGCTGCCGGGGATCAGTGACACGTAGACGTTGACCCCTCCGTAGAAGCACAGGCGGAAGAGATAGAGTCCGAACTCGTCCGGATCGGTGAGCTGGTAGTAGAAGACATCCTGGTTCCGCCCGAACTTCGGACGGCATTCCAGCTCCATTTCCGCCTTGTCCAGCATGAATCTTTGCAGGTTTCTGGTACTTCCGGCCTCGTAGGACAGGTACCCGATCAACACTTTGACTTGCCCCGCATAGGGGATTCCGAAGTGGTGATAGTGAAGACCCCGCACAATCCGCTCGAAGCAGAAGGCGAGTCTTGCCTGATCCGGTGTTCCCCAAAGCACGTCGATGAATCTGTTGTTTCCAAGGTCGACCGCGTGAAGCTTCGGCTTGCTGACGAATGCCTCCATCAGCAGCTTGTAGGACGTTCGCCGGATCGCGCGGTTGACCTTGGTGAACTTGTGGCGATATCCGATGGAGTTGTTGCCGATGATTCCGACCAGGCTGACCATCAGGAACTCGTCGTCGCGCGACTTTCCCATGTTGTGCAGTTCGCACGAGGGAACGGTGATCAGATCGGCGCGGTGGTCTTGACCAGCCGCGTCCTTTGCCTGTGGAAACAGCGCGCGGGGAGGGACGTGCTCGCTGGTAGATCCCTCGGCTTCGCACATGTAGCAGCGGCGGCGGATGGTCATCGTCTTGGTTGATGGACAGGGATGCGGTTGAGTCAGGACGCGATCCTACCGCTGGCGATGCCTAGCAGGATCTCGAACAAGCGTGTCAAGGCACAGTCTTCAGGCGTTTGGTCTCACCCGCTGCGACAAATGTCCTTGCAGGTAGGGACGCCCCTCATGCAGCGGCTGCAAGTACTGGCAAGCACTGGATCAGGCCATTTTGGCGTGTGCGGAGCGGCAGCATGCCCCCCCGAATGAACTCCGGTTCGCTTGGATGTAGGGTGCGAGCGCCCGATGGCCTCAGAACTGGCCGTTGGGTATGGGGCATTCGTCGGAGCCTGCTTCCGCTGTTCGAATAGTGATCCGACATGTTCATTCCTGCATCTCGCGATTCGGTCGCGTAGGTGTGCGGTTTGGCTAGCGGACTATGTAAAGCACTCTTCTAACCCAGCTTTTGTCGTTTTGAAGCTGGCGACTGTCGGCATTCAGACTTCGAGAAGTCGAGCTGCTGGATTGTTCGAAGCTCCACCAGCTTGGAAGTATCCAATCACGCTCGACACCGCCCGGTGCTCGGTCAGCTGCATGATCGCCGGCAGCGAAACCCCCTGGCGGCTGGCCTCGGTCACGAACCCCGACCGCAGGCTGTGCCCGCCGAAATCCCCCTCCAGGCCCGCCAGGCGCGCCCGCCGCTGCACGATCTCCCCGACGGCGGCAGGGGAGAGGGCAGGGCCAATCCGCTGCTTCCAGAGCCGCCGGAAGATCGCGCCTTCGGTGATCCCGGACGCCTCCAACCAGTCCTCCAGCGCAAAGGCGGCCCGATCGAGCACCGGCTTGTCCGGCGTGGAGGACGCGGTGACGCCGGCCTGCTGGGTCTTGCTGTGCTCGAGTCGATAGATGTAACCCTTGTCACCGATCCGGCGCAGGTCGCGCATGTCCGCGGCAGCGATCTCGCTCCGCCGGCGCCCGCCGCTGGCAAACCCGAAGCAGAGCAGGGCGCGGTCGCGCAGACCTTCCAGGCTGTCGTCACAGGTGGCCAGCATGGCTTCCAGTTCGGCCAAGGTGATTGCGGTCTTCTTGCGCGGCCGTTCGCCGCGCTTGACCGCCGCCCGGGCAGCGCGGCTGAGCACCGTCCGGATGGCCGGTTGCTCACAGGGATTGGTAGCTTGTTTGAGCCGGTGTGCCGTGGAAAGGACTGCAACCCGGTGCCGAACCGTGGACAGCGTCCAAGGCCCAGGCTTGGCTTTCAGACCAGAAGCTACGAGCGCCTGATCGACAGCCGGCGGCAGCTCCCATGTCAACTCGCCATCGGCATTGCGGCGAACAACATGGTCGACCACGAACTGGAGCACGACGGCCTCCGGAACAGGCAGCGTCAATTCCATGCCATAGCGGGCAACGTGCCAGCCGGCCCAGTAGCGCAGCGCGCTAGCGTAGCTCCGCGTGGTGTTCTCGGCCGCCGCTTCGGCGAGCAGTTCGCGCACCGCATCCACCGCGTGCTGTGCCAACTGAAGGGGCAGCACCACGCTGGTTGCGGGTTGGGCGAGGGTCGGAATCGTGGAACTATCTTTCATATTATGTAATATTTACTACGAAATGGATGCCATAGCCACGATAATCATCACTTATCGTGAGTACGGAATCAACAGAGTAGGGCGCCCGCGTAGGAGACACGTCCATGGCCCGAGGCATCACCGAATCCGACGTCCACACCGCCGCTGACGAAATCGTTGATAGAGGCGAACGGCCCACGGTTGAGCGCATCCGCGCACACTTGGGCACCGGATCTCCGAACACCGTGACCCGCTGGCTCGAGACCTGGTGGCAGGGGCTCGGCCAGCGATTGCAGGCACAGCAGATGAGTCTTTCGCTGCCGGAAGCACCAGACGCGGTGGCGAAAGCCGCGGGGGAGCTGTGGCGATTGGCGCTGGACAGTGCCGCCATTAGTGCCAGGGATGCTGTGGCGGCTGAACGTGCGGCCCTGCAGGAGGAACAGGCCACGCTCCAGGCCGAACGCGAATCCTTCGTCCTTGAAGCCTCCGCCATACGCGACAAAGTCGAGGTCGCCTCCCAAGCGGAGCGCGTGGCTTCCACCCAAGCGGCCGAGCTCAGCCGGTTAGTCAGCCAGCTTGAAGTCCAAGTTGCCGAGTTGGCTCAACAGCGTGATGTTGCGCTGGACCAAGCTGCAAGCGCAGAGAGCGCGCGACAGGCGGCCGACCGGCGCCTGGAGGCCCTCCAAGACGCTGCCCAAGCCGAGCGGGAGACGCTGGCGAGGCATGTCCAGGCGACAGAAGATCGGGCCCATGCCGAAGTTGATCGCGCCCGCCAGCAGAGCAGCGAGCTCAAAGCACTTCTCGCAACCCTTCAAAAGGAGCAGGCGGCGGCCGAAAAAGCGCATCTTTTGGCAGTGGAACAGAGCAACGCCAAAGTCTTAGGCGCCCAGCGGCAGGCTGAGATCCAGCAAGCCAAGGCGGAAGCTCTAGCAGGACAACTGGCCCAGTTGCGCGACTTGCCTGCTGCACTGGAGTTGATCCTGCGACAGCGCAAAACCAAGCCAAGCCCCACGAAGGTGGCCAAGCGGAGCGTGCGAACGCCCCAGAGGAAGAAGGAATCGGCCAGGACCCGGAAAACGTCAGCCGCGAACCTTGACTGAGGCCCGCTAGGACCCGTGCTCTAGGACGCCAGATCCCCCGAGATTCAGAACTAGAGCGCGTCACGGTAACGGATCACGACACGGTTACGGCTCTTGGCGCTGAGCCAAGCTTCCAGCATGCGTGAACAAAAGCTTCCCGAAGGCGTTGATTTTACTAGCCGTCATTCGCAGGTAACGACACGGTTACGGCGCGTGACATGGTTAAGGATCAAACGACAAAGTAAAGGGGATACCGACAGGATTTTCCGGGAAAGCCTCGTGAGGCTATACATAATATGTATTATGCGAAGTTGTGAGCCATGTCCGAAGGTCCATCCCGCCAGCGCTAACCATCTACGGCCAGCGCACTCATCCATGTGCGGCAGCCGCACTCACCGTGCTCAATTGGCGAACCCAGCCACTGCTTCCAAGCCGCGCCGCAATCCTACGCCGCCACGCGATGTTCATAGTAAGGATGGCGCCGGTCGTCGAAGATGGCATGCAGGCTTGCCAGATCCTGCGGGTCCGGGTTCAACCAGGTGTCCAGGTGCTCCGGCTTGATGTTGATGATGGTGCGGTCGTGGCCGGCGGCGGCGACTTCCGGTTCGGGTTCGTCGGTGATGGCGGCGAAGGACAACAGCTCGGGCTCCTGCCCCTTCGGGTCGGTCCAGTGTGACCACAGGCAGGCCACCAGCATCGGCTCACCGGTGCGCGGGGTGAACTCAAGGATCCGGTTGCTGCCGTCGATCTCGACGTACTCGTAGAAGCGCTCGGCGATCATGATTCCGTGGTGGTGGCCGAACAGCCCGCCCCAGAAGCCTTCGAGATTGTCGCGTCGGGCGTTGTAGGTGCCGGGGTATTTGCGGTCGTAGAAGGCTGGCTTGCCCGCCGGCCGGCACTGGTAGCGCATCAGCTTGACCACCAGGCGCCCGCCTTCGGCGACCAGCACCGGGCAATGGACGCCAGGAAAGATGCGCTGGTCCTGGTCGCTGGGCTTGCCCTTCAGTACGTCCAGCCGGCGCTGCGCTGCCTTGACCTTGTTGCTGCCGATTCGAACGTCCTGGCGCGCCTTTTTGGTTTCCTTCAGCGCCAGGGAACGTTCGGCGTCGGCGACCCGGCGACGCTGCGCGAACAGTTCCCGGCTGAGCTGGTCGAGCACCTGCTGACCCATCGACCGCATCCGGAGATGGGCTATCGCAGCTGCCTGGGCCTGCTGGCGCTGGCGCGTGAGTACGGCCATCCGCGCCTGGAGGCGGCCTGTGCGCGCAGCCTGGCCATCGGCGCGCGTACGCGCAAATCCGTGCAGTCCATCTTGCAGGGCGGACTGGACCGGCAACCGCTGCCGAGCGCGGTGGCCCAGACCGACTGGGTCAGCCCCGACCACGACAACGTGCGTGGCCCTGCGTACTACCTCGATCCCACCACCACCCACTGAAAGGAGACAAGCATGTTGTCCCATCCCACCCTGGACGCCTTGCGCGCCCTCAAGCTCGACGGCATGGCACGCGCGTTCGAAGAACAGCGCCTGCTGCCGGCCTGCAACGACCTCACGTTCGAGGATCGCCTCGGCCTGCTGGTCGATCGCGAACGCAGTTGGCGCGACGGCAGGCGCCTGGAGCGCCTGCTGCGTGCGGCCAAGCTCAAGCATGCCCAGGCCTGTCTGGAAGACGTGCACTACAGCGCCAGTCGCGGTCTCGACAAGCGCCTGGTCGCGACCTTGTCCGGCGGCGACTGGGTGCGTGAAGGGCAAAGCCTGCTCATCACCGGCCCCACCGGCGTGGGCAAGACCTGGCTGGCCTGCGCGCTCGGCCAACACGCCTGTCGCCAAGGCTTCCCGGTGCTGTATCAGCGCGTTGCCCGCCTGACCGAAGCCCTGCGCATCGCCCATGCCGACGGCAGCTTCGGGCGCCTGCTCACCCAGCTTGCCCGCGTCGACGTGCTGATCCTCGACGACTGGGGCATGACCCCACTCGACCAAGCTGCCCGCCACGACCTGCTCGAAGTCATCGACGACCGCAGCACCAGCAAATCCACCGTCATCACCAGCCAGTTGCCCATCGAACACTGGCACGCCTGGCTCAACGATCCGACCCTCGCCGACGCCATCCTCGACCGTCTCGTGCACCGCTCCCACCGCATCGCCCTCAAGGGCGAATCGCTGCGCAGAAAACCGCCGGGAAAGGGCGAAATCCTCGATCCATCGTGACCGACCCCGGTACACTGGCTCAACGCACAACCGCCCGGCGGTGACCGGTCACGATCGACCGAAACGAGCGGTCACGATCACCGAAATGCGCACTCGGTTTCCTTGCGCTGGTGATAGCAGCCGATGAAGTCATCCAGATCAGCGTGCATCAGCGGTTTGGTCTTGAGCGTTTTGTGGACGTTGGTGCGGTAGTCGTAGACCCAAAGTTCCCTGGTCTGCACCTCGCGCGAGGCCGGGCGCTTGTCGAAGAACAGCACGTTCGCCTTCACGCCGGGGCTGTACCAGATGCCGGTGGGCAGGCGCAGCAGGGTGTGGAAGTTGAACTGCTCCAGCAGGCGTTTGCGGATGCCCTCCCCTGCACGACCGGCCTCGAACAACACGTTGTCGGGCAGCACCACGCCGGCGCGGCCGTGGCTGTCCAGGATGGTCATGATGTGCTGCAGGAAGTTGAGCTGCTTGTTGGAGGTGGTGAACTTGAAGTCGTCGCGCTCGTAGGTCTCGCGCTCGCTGGTCACGCTGCCGTCCTCGCCCACCACCTGGTAGCTGGATTTCTTGCCGAACGGCGGATTGGTCAGCACCACCTTGTAGCGGTCGCCGGGGTCGGCGGCGAGCGCGTCGCCCTGGGTCACCGGGCTGTCGCCGTTGCCGACGCCGTGCAGGTACAGGTTCATCGCGCACAGGCGCACCACCTCATCGACGATGTCCACGCCGTGCAGTGCGCCGTGGCGCAGCTTGCGCAGCCTGTCGCGGTCCTGGCTCTGGCCCTTCATGTGCTCGAACGCGGTGAGCAGGAAGCCGCCGGTGCCGCAGGCCGGGTCGCAGATGGTTTCGCCGATGCGCGGGTCCACGCACTTCACGATCGCGTCGATCACCGGGGGCGGAGTGAAGTACTGGCCGGCGCCGGAGCGCACCTCCGACGCGTTGCGCTCCAGCAGGCCCTCGTAGATGTTGCCCTTCACGTCCACGTCCAGGCCGATCCAAGGGCCTTCGTTGTCGATCAGGCTGACCACGCGCTTGAGCTTGGCCGGGTCGGAGAGCTTGTTCTGGGACTTGCGGAAGATGGTGCCGATCAGGCCGTCGGCCTTCGCCAGCGCCTGCAGTGTGCGGCGGTACTGGCGCTCCAGCGCCTCGCCGTCGTGCTTCACCAGCACGGCCCAGTTCCATTCGGGCGGGATGGCGGATTCCTCGCCCAGCAGTTCGCTGCGCTCCTGGTCCATCTTCAGGAACAGCAGGCAGGTGATCTATTCGATGTAGTCACCGCAGGAAATGCCGTGGTCGCGCAGCACGTGCGCGTAGTCCACAGCTTGGCGACCGCGACCAGTTGCTCGTGGCTCATGCGTTGTCCTGATCACTGGCCGGGGCCGCGCAACTTCGCCGCCAGCGCCGCGAGGCCGGCGGCATCGCCGTCCAGCTCCTCGAAAACATAGGGGTTGAGGAACTGGCGCCCCCACAACAGGGCACGGTCGGTGGCGGTGAGCTGCGCTTCCTCCCTGACCCCTGCCCAGTGGTCGCCCAGGCTGTGCAGTTGCGCTTCGATTATGTCGATCGCATCCTGCCGTGCCAGCAGGAAATGGTGGCCGGCATCCAGGCAGGTCGCGATGCGGCTGCGCCGGTCCTGCCCGGCAATCAGCATCGCCTGGCTGGCCACGTTGCCACTGCGCGCCTGTGGGCACAGGTCATAGGCCGGGGTCAGCTCCAGCGCCGTGCCGTCCCAGAACGCGGCGTGGTTGCGTGCGTGGTCGTCGGTGTTGCCACACAGCACGTTGAACACCATTCGGCCAAACAGCTCGCGCAGCGTGGCCGCCGGTCGGGTGAAGCGATGGCGCACGATCTCGGCCAGCTCCTGGTAGCTCGCATAACGGGCCATCATCTCGTCCAGCGCGAACAGGGTCAGCGCCGACACCATCCCACGACGTTGCCAGCCATCGGCCGCGGGCACGCGGTCGAAGCGATCGATCAGCAGCACGTCGCGGCCGGCGGCGCGAGCCAGGCGGACCGGGGCCACGTCCAGGCCCGCCGCCGCCGCCAGGCGCATGGCCACGAACTCGGCTTTGACCACGTTGTAGAGATCACCGGTGGAGGAAAACTTGGCGATGCATTTGCGTTCCCCGCTGTCGATCAGCGCCTTGGGGCGGGCGCCGCCGATGGAGCTGCCGTGCAGCAGGGCCTGGTCCAGTTCCGGGCTCAGCGGGATGCCCTGCTCCACCCGCTCGGCTGAAGCCAACAGTTCGTCCAGCGTGGCCGCACCGTCGCCGCGCGCAACGTACTCGCTGGGCGAGCGCTGGAAATCGAGCGCGCCAACGCGGTCCGAGCCCGACGCCAGCAAGTACGTCAGTTCATCCAGCCGGGTCGTGTCCACCCCGGCGCCCTTCAGGCCCATCCGGCGGTTGATGATCACGCGCCGGCCCCAGGCATCGGGCGCGGCATCGCGCAGACAGCCCGGCATGGACAGGCCCGGCAACAGCGGCAGCACGCCGGCCTTCAGCGGCAGCTCCGGCGCATACAGGGCAATGGCATCGGCGCGCGACAGATAGCTCTGGCCATAGTTGAACAGCAATTGTGCGCCGTCCGCCGCCAGCCGCCCGGCCACCACCGGCACGGTGGCGCCCGGCAGCCACGTCCAGACATAGGCTTCGCGCGGGTCAGAAGGCATCGTCAACCGCCTTCGGGATGGCGCGCACGGCCTTGGGCAGCAGAGCGAGCTTGTCGTCCACGCGCTCGCGCTCGCGGACCAGGTCTGGCAGCTCCGGCTTGAACAGCGGCACGCCCACCAGCACCGCCACCTCGAACACCAGCCCGATGCTGCTGCCGGGGTCGCCCTTCTCGATCTTCTGCAAGGTGGCGCGCGCGATGCCGGCCCGCTCGGCCAGCTCCAGCTCGCTCCAGCGCCGCTGCTTGCGGCCCAGACGGATCTGCTTGCCAAGCAGCGCCAGCGCTTCGCGGCCGTGGCGGGAATAGGTGCGGGGATTGTTCATGGGGGCTGCGTGCTGCCAGTGGCGAGGCCGGTCGGCAGTGTCTTGAACCAGGCCCAGCCTATGCGCAGCGCGGAAGCAAAGTCAACTAAAATGACCAGTAAAGTAGACATTGGCACCCTGTATGTCTACTTTGCAAGTCATTTTCTGGTTCGTTGCAGCGGGTATGCCTGGTGATCTCGCTCAGCTCCCGCGGCCACGGCGCCCTTGCCTGCCCCCACCGGCCTGACGGACGCGGGCCAGCAGTTCGGAGGCGGGTTCGTCGCTGGGATCCTGCGGGACCAGGCGGCCGGAAAAAGCGTCTTTGAGGATGGATTGGCGAAGGGCGGCAGGGCGTGCCAGTTCGCTTTCGCAGTGCGCTTGCATTTCGCTGACGCGATCCAACGCATCCCAGACAAGCGCGGCGATCCGGACCTGTCTTCTGGCGGTGGTAACGGGAAGGGAGCTTCTTTTATATCGGCGCCTGCTACGCCTTGTTGGCCTGACGTGGTTTTTATTTTGGACTCGATGTGACGACGAGTCTCACCTGCGTTCCACGCAATTTCCGCTGGCCGACCATAGCCACCGATGGGTTCCGCGACGCATTTATTTCTAAATCAACATGTTACATCAGTTTTCGATAACTATCGAAAGTCCTCGAAGGACGTCAATTCACTCCCACTCAATCGTCGCCGGCGGTTTGCCGCTGATGTCGTAGACCACGCGCGAGATGCCGGGCACTTCGTTGATGATGCGGTTGGAGACGCGGCCGAGGAATTGCCAGGGCAGCGGTGCCCAGCGGGCGGTCATGAAATCGATGGTTTCCACCGCGCGCAGGGCGATGACCCAGTCGTAGGCGCGGGCGTCGCCGACGACACCGACGGACTTGACCGGCAGGAACACGGCGAAGGCCTGGCTGACCTGGTCGTAGAGGTCGGCCTTGCGCAGTTCGTCGATGAAGATGGCATCGGCGCGGGCCAACAGTTCGGCGTACTCGGGCTTGACCTCGCCCAGGATGCGCACGCCCAGGCCGGGGCCGGGAAACGGGTGCCGGTAGACCATGGTGCGCGGCAGGCCCAGCTCGGTGCCGATGCGGCGCACTTCGTCCTTGAACAGTTCGCGCAGCGGTTCGACCAGGCCCAGGTTCATGTGTTCGGGCAGGCCGCCGACGTTGTGGTGGCTCTTGATCAGGTGGCCCTTGCCGGTACCGGCGCCGGCCGATTCGACCACGTCGGGATAGATCGTGCCCTGCGCCAGCCAGCGGGCATTGGCCAGTTTGCCGGCCTGTTCTTCGAAGATTTCCACGAACAGGTTGCCGATCAGCTTGCGCTTGGCTTCCGGGTCGGTGATGCCGGCCAGGGCGGCGAAGTAGCGCTGCGCGGCGTCGACGCGGATTACCTTCACGCCCATGTGCTCGGCGAACATGGCCATCACCTGATCGCCTTCCTGCCAGCGCAGCAGGCCGGTGTCGACGAACACGCAGGTGAGCTGGTCGCCGATGGCCTGGTGCAGCAGCGCGGCGACCACGGAGGAGTCAACGCCACCGGACAGGCCCAGAATCACCTCGTCGGTGCCGACCTGTTCGCGCACCCGGGCGATCTGGTCCTGGATGATGTGGGCCGGCGTCCACAGCGTCGAGCAGCCGCAGACATCAACCACGAAACGGCGCAGCAGGGTCTGGCCCTGCAGGGTGTGGGTGACTTCGGGGTGGAACTGGACGCCGTACCAGCGCTGCTGTTCGTTGGCCATGGCGGCCACCGGGATGCGCTCGGTGCGGGCGGTGGTGACGAATCCGGGCGGCGCCTTGACGACATGATCGCCGTGGCTCATCCAGACATTGAGCCGGGCGCTGCCGGGATGGTCGCTGAGGCCGGACAGAAGGCTATCGGGCTCGATGACGTCGACTTCGGCGTGGCCGTATTCGCGCTGCGTTGCCGCCTCGGTGGCGCCGCCCAGTTGCGCGGCCATGGTCTGCATGCCGTAGCAGATGCCCAGGATCGGCAAGCCGCTGTCGAACACTTCCTGCGGCGCACGCGGCGCATTGGCCATCGTGGTCGATTCCGGGCCGCCGGACAGGATGATGCCGTTGGCCCCGAACTGCGCGATCTGCGTGGGATCATGGTCCCAGGCCCAGATCTCGCAGAACACGCCCAGCTCGCGGATGCGCCGGGCGATGAGCTGGGTGTACTGGGCGCCGAAATCCAGAATCAGGATGCGGTCGCGATGGATGTCGGGCATGCCGTCGACAGCGGTGGCCGGCCCGGTGGCCGGCCGCGGATCAGAAGTGTTCGCGCTCACGCAGACCTCAATTGAGCCGGTAATTGGGTGGTTCCTTGACGATCTGCACGTCGTGGACATGGGATTCGCGCACGCCGGCCGCGGTCATGCGCACGAACTGCGGCTTTGTCCGCAGCTCCTGGATGGTGCCGCAGCCGACATAGCCCATGGCCGCGCGCAGGCCGCCGGCGAGCTGGTGCACGATGTGGCGCACCGGGCCCTTGTAGGCGACCCGACCCTCGATGCCTTCGGGCACCAGCTTGTCGGCGTCGGTGGCGTCCTGAAAATAGCGGTCCTTGCTGCCGGCCTGCATGGCGCCGAGTGAACCCATGCCGCGGTAGATCTTGTAGGAGCGGCCCTGGTACAGCTCGATCTCGCCGGGCGCCTCGTCGGTGCCGGCGAACAGGCCGCCGATCATCACCGTGGAGGCGCCAGCGACGAGAATCTTGGCGATGTCACCGGAATAGCGGATGCCGCCGTCGGCGATGATCGGCACGTCATCGCCGATCGCCTCGCGGACCATGGCCACCGCCGAGATTTGCGGCACGCCAACCCCGGCGACGATGCGCGTGGTGCAGATGGAACCGGGGCCGACACCAACCTTGACGCCATCGGCGCCGGCGTCGATCAGCGCCCTGGCGGCATCGCCGGTAACGATGTTGCCGCCGATCACCTGCACCTGCGGATACTGCTTCTTGACCCAGGCGACGCGGTCGAGCACGCCCTGGGAATGGCCGTGCGCGGTATCGACGATGACCACGTCGACGCCGGCCTCGACCAGGGCCGCGACCCGGGCCTGGGTATCGCCGCCGACACCGACCGCGGCGCCGACCAGCAGGCGCTCGTGCACGTCCTTGGCGGCATTGGGGTTGTCGCGCGCCTTCTGCACATCCTTGACCGTGATCAGGCCGCGCAACTGGAAGGCCTCGTTGACCACCATCACCTTCTCGATCCGGTGCCGGTGCATCAGCGCCAGCACTTCCTCGTCGCTGGCGTTCTCGCCGACGGTGATCAGGCGATCCTTGCCGGTCATGATGTTGCGCACCGGATCGCTGGTCTGGCGCTCGAAGCGCAGGTCGCGGTTGGTGACGATGCCGACCAGCTCGCCGCGGTCGACCACCGGCACGCCGGAGATGTTCTGCGCCCGGGTCAGTTCCAGCACTTCCCGGATCGAGGTATCGGGCCCGACGGTGATCGGATCGCGAATCACGCCGGCCTCGAATTTCTTGGCCATGCGTACTTCGGCCGCCTGGTGTTCAAGCGACATGTTCTTGTGCACGATGCCGATGCCGCCGAACTGGGCCATGGCGATGGCCATCGGGCCTTCGGTGACCGAATCCATGGCCGCTGAAACCAGGGGCAGGTTGACCTGAAGGTTCCGCGTCAGCCGGGTCCGCAGCGAGACCTCCCTGGGCAGGACGTTGGAATAGGCGGGGATGAGCGAGACGTCGTCGAAGGTGAGCGCCTCAGCCAGAATGCGCATGCGCGATGTCTCCAAATGGCTCTGGTGAAGGCGGCACATTATAGGGCCGCGGCGGGCGCTGCGCGGTGGCCGGTGGCGGCAACGACGGTTTCACACCTGCCGACGGTGCGCTGGTTATGCTCGGGGCCATGAAGACCGGCACCGTGCGCCTGTTCCAGACCATGGAACACCCTTGTGGCTATTACGCGGGACGCAGCGCCCGCAACCTGGTGATCGATCCGCTCGACCCGGGCTTGCCGGCTGTCTACCAGGCAGCCCTGGACTGGGGTTTCCGGCGTGCCGGCGGCCATGTCTACCGGCCCAACTGCCAGAACTGCCGTGCCTGCGTGCCGTGCCGGATTCCGGTGGCACGGTTCCAGCCGCGGCGCGCACAGCGACGCTGTCTGACCCGCAATGGCGATCTGCAGATCAACTGGCGACCTGCCGCCGCCGACGCCGAGGCCATGGCCCTGTACGAGCGCTACCTGGCCTGGCGCCACCCTGGCGGCGGCATGGATGATCCGGGGCCGGACGAGTTCGAGCGGTTTTTGATTGCGCCCTGGGGCAGCACCTGGTTCCTGGAACTGCGCCTGGGTGAAGAGTTGATCGCGCTGGCGGTGACCGATGTCGGCAGCCAGGGCCTGTCGGCGGTGTACACCTTCTTCAGCCCCGATCATGCCGACCGTTCCCCGGGCGTGTTGTGTATCCTGCAGCAGGTCGAACGGGCCCGGATGCTGGGCCTGCGCCATCTCTACCTTGGCTACTGGCTGGCTGGACACGAGAAAATGCATTACAAATCCCGCTTCCAACCGCTTGAAATCCTGCATCAGGGTCACTGGCGGGATTACCGGCCGGATACCGACGCCACGACTGCAGTTGTCAGCGCCAACGGCGGCACCGACCCGGTCATCGCGCCGGCGGGGCTGCCCTGAGATGGCGCGGCCAGCGCGTATCCTCAGCTTGCCCGGCATCGCCCTGGCCTGGCTTCTGGCCCTGCCCCTGGCCTTGCCCCTGGCCTTCGCGCCGGTGTCCAAGGCGGACGCCGCCAACCTTTCGGCAACCGAGTCCGGGTCACGGGTGAAGATCCGTTTCGCAACCTTCAATGCTTCCCTGTCCGGCGCCAGCGACGGCGAGCTGCGGGAACGGCTGGGCAGCCGCCGCGATGATCAGCTTCGGCGCGTGGCCGGCATCATCCAGGCGGTGCGCCCAGATGTGCTGCTGATCAACGAATTCGACTGGGATCCGGACGGCAAGGCGCACGAGGATTTCATCCATAACTATTTGATCCGCGGCCAGCACGGCCATTCCGGCATCCGCTACCGCTACCACTTCCTGGCGCCGGTGAACACCGGCATCGCCAGCGGCCGCGACCTGGATCGCGACGGCCAAATCGGCGGCCCCGGCGATGCCTGGGGCTTTGGCCGCTTCCCGGGCCAGTACGGCATGCTGGTGCTGTCGCGCTATCCGATCGTGAGCCGTGAGGCGCGCACTTTCCGGGAACTGCGCTGGCGCGATATGCCCGGCGCCCTGCTTCCGGCCCAGACCGATGGCACGCCCTGGTACAGCGACGACACCCTGGCGCTGTTCCCGCTGTCATCCAAGAGCCACTGGGATTTGCCCATCTGGACCCGGGCCGGACGCATCCACCTGATTGCCGCCCATCCCACGCCGCCGGTGTTCGATGGCGAGGAGAAGCGCAACAGCCGCCGCAACTTCGATGAGATCCGGCTGCTGGCCGATCATGTCAGTGGCGATACCGAACGGTCGGCCTACATCGTCGATGACGCCGGTGTCCAAGGCGGCCTGCCCGCCGATGCCCTGTTCGTGGTCGCCGGTGATTTCAATGCCGACCCGGTCGACGGCGACAGCCATCCCGGCGCGATCGCCCAATTGCTCAACCATCCGCGGATCCAGGCGCAGCCGGTGCCGGGCAGCGATGGCGGCGCCGAATCGGCCCATCGCATGGGCGGCAGCAACCTGGCCCACCGCGGTGATCCACGCCATGACACGGCGGTGTTTTCCGATCCACCCGGCAATCTGCGCGTGGACTATGTGCTGCCTTCCAACGGCATGCGCGTCGTCGATTCGGGGGTCTACTGGCCGCTGTCCAGCGAGGCCGATGCCGAACTGCTCGATGCCAGCGACCATCGTCTGGTCTGGATCGATGTCGAGCTTCCGGTGCAAACGCCCAGCGCGCGTCGCAGCCTGCGCGACAGCGTCCAGCGCTGACAGGGGGCGCTATTCGAGTCATCGCACGTTCCCCGTTGCTGCCGGCACGCTGGCACCGCCGCAGGCAAGCCGACGACACCGTCACCCCGCCAGCATGGCTAAATGACTTGGCCGGCGGCCAGCCGATCCAGGCGATTCGCCCCTGGCCGTACCGCTCTCAGCTGTTCTCGCTGCGCAAACCCCGGTACAGGTCGGCCACTTCCCGGGCGATGAAACCGGGCAGGCCCGCAGCCGGCTGGGCGACATGTTGGCCCGCCAGCGCCCGCCCGGCCTCGGCCAGGGCCTGACGCAAGGCCGCCAGACCGTCGCCGTCGAACAGGGCATGGGCGGCGTCGCGGCCGGCTTCGGGCGCCAGGCGTGCGATCGCTGCACCTTCGGTGAGCAAGCGCAGGGCCAGTTCCTCGGTGGCGGCGATCGTCGGCCACAGCTTTTCCACCGATGGATGCGGCTGCCGGCTGCCGGCGGTGGCGCGCTCGTAGGCCTGGATGAGGCTGAAACAGCCATGCTGCAGCTCGCGCTGCGCCTGCCGCGCCTGGGCGCTGCCAACATCGCCCGCGGCCAGATGGCCGGCGACGGTGTCGATGGCGGCCAGCACCTGCGCCAGTTGCTCGGGCAACAACGCTACCGACGCCCGTGGCCAGGTCAGGCGGAATACGGCCAGCGCCACGCCGCAGCCAACCGCGGTATCGACACCACGGGCCAGCAGATAGCTGCCCAGGTCCGGCACCGGCAGGCCACCGGCGGCCAGGGTCAGCGCCGCGGCGGTGATGAAGATCACCGCCAGCGCGTAATTGCGCAGCACCACCATCTCGATGGTGAACTGCAAGACCATGATCACGGCCACCAGCCACAGGCCGTAGGGTGGCTGCCACAGCAGTGCGCCGGCCAGAAGCAGGCCGATCCAGGTGCCGACCAGGCGCTCGATGCAGCGCTGCAGCAGCGGCCGGCCTTCCAGGCCCTGATGCAGCATGAGCACGGCCGCGGCCACCGCCCAGTAGGCGCGCTCCAGCTCGAACATGGCGCCGATGCCGCCGGCCAACAGCGCCGCCAGCCCGACCCGGGTGACCACCAGCATCGGCATCGATCGCAGGCGCAGCGACTGGCGCAGCGCAGACGCCGCCGAGGGATGCCCCAGCGGTGCATCAGCACGCACCGTGTTCCGGTCCGCGGCCGGCACCGGCACGGACAGATCGCCCAGGCGCTGGCTGTGTGGCAGCGCATCCACGGCCGGCGGCCGGCCTTCCGCGGCGGCCCTGACCGCTTCGGCGAACAGCGCATTCAAGCGCCGGGTGCGCAGGCGCAGGCCGGCGAGCAGGCTGTCCGGGCGCGGCCGGGAGGGCTGATAGCCAACCAGCGCATGCCAGGCATCGGCGAGCGCCTGGGCGGCGATCTGGCGCGTCTTGCCCTCCTGTGGCGAGCCGACTGCTTCGATGAACGCGGTTACCGCCTTGGCCGCCGTGGTCACCGCCCGTTGCTCAGGGCCGCGCGGACGCACCAGGACACCGGACATGTGCGCCAGCCAGGCGAAACCGCCGGCGGCCAGCACCAGGAAAAAGCCTTGCAGCGGCGAGATATGACCGGCCGGCATGGCCGTGGCGGCGGCACCGGCCATCATGAACATGTACGCCCCGGGCGGCCCGATCTTCAGGGCATTGCCGATCCAGGTCGCGACCATGGCGATCAGCGCCACGGTCGGCACCACCGCCCAGGGAATAACCGAGACGGCCTTGCCGATCGCCACCACCAGGGCGAAAGCCAGGGCGATGATCGCCAATTCAATCGCCCGGCTGGAGTACGGCCGGCCGCGTCCATACAAGGCGGTGAAACCGCCGGTGGCCGCCATCAATCCGGCCTGGAGATCGCCCGCCAACCAGCCTGCCAATACCGGCACAGCCATGCACAGCGCCGCCCGGGCCGAGAACAGCAGCCGCGGCCGGGGCAGCGGCCGCAGCTCGAACATGGTGCGCACGATGCTGCGCTGTGGCGGTGAGCGCGGCGGCGGCGCAAGCACCGGTTCCGGCTGGCCATGGCCGGTCATTGTCGATCGCCCCTGGCAAGTGCCGGCCGGTGGCCGAACAAGTCGTTCGCCGGCTCGACAGCAGGGCTGCGCAGGATCATCGCCGCTCAGATATCAAGCACGATCTTGCCCAGATGGCGACCGCTTTCCTGGTGCCGGAAAGCTGCGACCAGATCATCCAGGGCGAAGTGCTGGTCGATCACCGGGCGCAGGGGGCTGGCATCCAGCGCCCTGACCATCGCCTGCTGCTGCCGGCGGTTGCCCACCAGCAGCGCCTGCAGGCGCAGTTGCCGCGCCAGTGCCAGGCCCATCGGCAGCTTGGCCTGGACCCCGCTGAGGACGCCGATCAGGGCGATGTGGCCACCCACCCGGGTCGCGTGCATGGACTGCAGCAGCGAATCCGGGCCGCCGACCTCGATGACGTGGTCGACACCGCGGCCGTCGGTCAAGCCACGCACCGTGGTACCCCATTCCGGGTCGGCGCGGTAGTTGACCACCTCATCGGCACCCAGCGCGCGCAGCCGTTCCAGTTTGGTCTGGCTGGACGAGGTGGCGATCACCCGGGCACCCGCCAGGCGCGCCAGTTGCAAGGCGAAGATGGAAACGCCGCCGGTGCCCTGGACCAGTACGCTCTGCCCCGGCGTGAGCTGGCCCTGTTCGAACAGGGCGCGCCAGGCGGTGAGCCCGGCGGTGGTCAGGGTCGCCGCCTGGGCATGGCTCCAGCCACGCGGCGCGCGGGTAAACGCATTGGCCGGCGCCGTGACCTGTTCGCGGGCGTAGCCGTCGATGCCATCACCCGGCACGCGACCGAAGCCCTGCACCTGCGGCTCACCATCGAGCCAGTCCGGGAAGAACGTGCTGACGACGTGGTCGCCGACGGCGAACTCCTCGACACCGGCACCGACAGCGGTGACTTCGCCGGCGCCATCGGCCATCGGGATCCGCCGCTGGTCCGGTGCCGAGACGCCGCTCACCACCAGGTAATCATGGAAGTTGAGCGAACTGGCGCGCAGGCGCACGCTGATCTGGCCCGGTCCGGGCGGGGTTGTTTCCGTGCTGCCGACGCTGACCTGGTCGAAGCCACCGCCAGCGGCAAGGAAAACGGTCTTGATGGCCATGGCCAACTCCATTGATTGATCCGCAGAGGCCACCATGCCAGCAATGGCCGCCGTGGCGTAAGCCTGGCCGCGCGCGCGGCCCGGCCCCAATGCTCCGCCCTGCCCCGGGCAACAGCGCTCGTGCTCATGCCATGTCCTGGCGCCGTCGGCGCGGGATCGGAGCGCCAGCATATCGCCGGTTGTGGCCTGGGGTCCGGCCGCAAAGAAAACGTGGTGCACGATGGATCGGGAACGCAGCCAGGCAACGGTCGATGCCGCACAGGCGTGACCGGCCTGCTGGCCGGTCACATCCGAGGGAGTCGGCCATTGACCGCCGCCGGCAATCAACCTGACTGGCCGGATTGCCGGTGGCGATGGAGCCCGATCATCCCTGCCGGCAGCGGAGGCTGTGTCCGGCTGCCGGCAGGGATTTCACCGATCAGGGAATCGTGATCGGATTGCCGACCCGGTTGTAGGCGTAGCTGATGATCGTCGCCGGGTAGCCGGTGCCAGCCGTGGTCTGGAACTGCACATAGCCATAGCAGGTGTTGCTGGCCGGTGGCTCCGGCAGCGCCGCGCAATCGAACTTGAAGCCGATGTAGCCGCTGGCCCCTGCGCGCCAGTCCGTCATCGCTCCGCTGCCGCGGCTGAACGTCGAGCCCGGACCGATGATGGCGCCGCTGTCCAGCACCGACAGATTGGATGATCCGGTCGTGGGCGCCACGCCACCGTTCAGGGCCGGCGAAAAGCTCCACCAGGCGGTGAGGCCGCCGGAGTTGTACAGGTTCATGTCCCAGCCCTGCGGATCGGTGTCGATGATTTCGCCGGTGATCCACTTGATCGAAGTGCCGTTCAAGGTGGCGCTCAGCACATGGTTGATCGGACCGGACTCGTACACCTCCGGGTCGGCACACTCGGCCAGGTCACTGGTGCACTCGAAATCATGGGCGAAGATGAAGTCGTCGAACTGCACATCCAGCGACACCGGGATCGCATGAACGGCATTGTCGGCATCATTGGTCTGGACACACAGATGCGCCTGGTACAGACCCTCGCCCAGGTCGGCGGCATCCAGCAGCACATCCACTTCATCGACGTCGTTCTGATTGACGCTGCCGTTGCCCGGCGACCAGCTCAGCCACGGCAGGGTTGCCGCGCTGGCACAGGCGTTGGTGGACGCGGTGATCGACCAGACCAGGGCCTGCTGGCCAAGATTGCCGATGCTCAGCAGCACGTCCACCGACTCGCCTTCGAACAGGGTTTCGCTGATCGTGGCCGGCGTGATTTGCGCCACCGGTTCGACCGACACCTGCGGCACGGTGACGTTGTAGGTGCAGCCGGTATTGCCGCCGGTGTTGCCCGAGTTGTAGGCGACGGCGATGGCGTTGATCTGCGCCTGGCTATAGCCCAGCGTGGCAGCGGCATTGATTACCGCCTGCGCGGCATCACGCTGGTTGGTGTTGCTGGCGGTCATCGACAGGCCGACCAGGAAGGCGCGGTCCATCAGTTCGCCGCCGATGACGTCGCGTGCCTCGCGATTGCACGAGGCCCAGTACTGTCCGGCCGTGTGGATCGAGCCGGGCAGGCTCTGGTAGGTGGTCTGCATCTGGTAGTTGGTGATGCGCCCGTTCCAGTACTGGTTGTGGCCATCCCACTTGAACACCCGGTACCACTGCGGGTCGGCCGGCGTCCACAGGTGTTCATCCAGGCTGTGGCTGTAGGCCATGGCCAGGTAATCGCCGGTGCCCTCGGACAGGCCCTGCACCTGCGACAGGCCGCCATTGGTCACCCAGTTGTGGATGGCGTGGCCCAGCTCATGGACCAGGACATCGGCGTCCTCGGCATCATCGACGCCGCCTTCGCCGAAGACGATGGCGTCGGTTGACGGCTGATAATAGGCGTTGTCGGCACCGTTGGCGCCATGGGCGTCGTAACGGACGCCGCCGGCATAGCGCACCGGCATGGCGGTCACGGCCAGCGTCTCGTTGACGTAGCGCATGAACCGGTCCAGGTGGTAATAGCCGTTGATCGCCTCGAAATTGAGGTGGTTGCGGGTGACATCGAACACGTTGGACGGCTGCACCGGACAATCGTTGTCGTTGGGTGCTTCCCACTCCCAGCACACCGCATACGGCCCGGCCAGGCTGTAGTTGCCACCGCTGAAGCTGATGTCGCGCAGCGGCACCTGTACCCGGGCAGCGGTGAGCTGCGGCGAGTCGGCGTCATTGGCGTCGGTGTAGCCCGGATCGCCATAGTTGCTGCGGGTACTGGACAGCGGGTCGGGCAGGAACACCCAACCGGTGCCATCCACGCGCGCACCGCCGTCGTGGTGGTGGTAGAGATTGGTGTCTTCGGCGCGCAGCACGCTGCCGTCATGGGCATCGACCAGCACTTGCCAGGTGCCCGCCAGGCCATCGGCCTGCACCGTGACCTGCCAGGCAAGATGGGTTCCCGCCGTGCTTTGGAAGATGACCTTGTCGACCAGGTTCAGGCGCGTGGCACCGACACCCAGGTATTCCTGTACCCCGGCCAGGGCGTCCTTGCCGCTGACCACTTCGCGTGTGTCGACGCTGGCCAGGTTGCGGACACTGGCGTTGGCGACATAGATGATGCGGCCATCCGGCGCGACGGTCACGGCGATATCGCTGCCATACACCGGCACGCCGTCCTGCGCCTGCCCGAAGCGCACCACCGTCAGGGCCTGCGCGGCACGCGTGGCTGTGTGCACCAGATCGGCATCGGCGCTGCGCCCCAGTCCCAGTTGCTGACCGTGGGCAGCCAGGTACTCGCGCGCCATGGTTTCCGGCGCGGCCAGCCTGGCGCGGAAGTCGGGGTTGTACACGGCGAGCAAGCTGCCATCGGCAGCCTGGCTGCCGGTGGCCAGCTCGGTGACCGGCTCGGGCGCCTGTACGCCCAGTGTCAGCACCTGGGAGCCAGCGTCGTGCTTGCCGGCGAATGTCGACCCGGCGAATGTCAGGGCGATTGCGGCCGCCAGCAGGCCGGCGCGGGAATGCGTCGCAGCTATGTTCATCGGAGAGTTTCCTGATAAGGATGGGGCTAAGGCTGCGTGGGCCGCGATGCGGTCTGATCAGGCAGCGAACGGAGTCTACGCATTGTGCGGATGCACAATGAACCGTATCGACGATTTTTTTTCAGAGGCAGGCTTTAGCCTTGGCGCTGGACCGTCGACCGCGTCACGGAACACGCCCATCGCCTGGTGTTGTCCTGCGCGGCCAACCTACGTCATGATTCGTAATCAAGACGAACAGGCGACCTGCGCATGAGCCAGGACAACCAGCAGCGACATCAAATCAGCACGCCTGCACCTGCCGCCAACGTCGCAACGATGTTGGCGTGGTTGCTGGTCGGCTGGCTGCCGCTGTCAACGGCCTGGAGCGCACCGCTGAGCTGGCCGGAGGCTGAGCACGGCTGGCGTCCTGACATCCCAGCCCCGGCGGCCACCACCAGGATCACGGCGACAGCGCTTTCCGGTCGCCCCCAGCGCCGTCACGACCCGTGGCAGGCAACGGCCTGGACCGATTCGATGGTGCTGTTCGCCCGCATCTGGGGGCTGGCCAAGTACCACCACCCGGACGTGGTCGCCTGCCAGGTCGACTGGGACCAGGCGCTGTTCGATGCCCTGCCCCGCTTCGAAAGCGCCAGTACCGGGACCATGCTTGCCGATGCCGTCCAGGCCCTGCTGGCAGCGGCCGGCCCGGTGTCCGCACGCCCGCCCGGAGAAGCCACCCCGGCCTGGATCCGGCAGGCGCCGCTGCCGGCCACCCTGATCCACAATCTGGCCTGGCTGGCGGCGCAGCAACCCACGCAGCAATGCTATGTCGGCCTTGATGCCGTCGGTGTCGCCGATTTCCAGGCAGACCGTGGCCATATCGACCCGTGGCTGCCGGACCGGCCCCGGCGCGTGCTCGCCCTGTTCCGGTTCTGGAACGGCATCGAGTATTTCTTTCCCTACAAGGACGTGATCGGTCAGGACTGGGCACAGGTTCTGGCCACACACCTGCCACCGGCACTGGCGGCCGACAACCGAAATGACTGGCTGCTGGCGATTCGCCAGTTCACCGCCGATATCAGTGAGTCGCATGCCCACATGATGCCTTCGCCGGTGCCGGTGTCGTCATTGGGCACGGCACCGTTCCGGGTCGGCCTGATCGAGGGCCGGCTGGTGGTGACGCGGGTGTTGCCCGAAGCGGTCGGAGTCTCGCCCGGCGATGAGCTGCTCAAGGTCGATGATGTCCCGGTGCGCCATCGGCACCGGGCCTGGCTGGCCACCAGCTATGGCTCCAATCCGATCTGGCGGGAGACTTATGCCGCCGCCACGATCACCGCCGGCCGTGACAATCCCGGTCGCTTCCAGTTGCGCCGAGCCGATGGCAGCCGCCATGTCGTGACCTTGCCGCGCAGTCACAGCTACCGGGACATGCTGGACACCAACCCGCGGCCACCGGTGCAAACAGTGCCGTTGCCCGGTTGCCGCATCGGCGTGCTCAACCTGTCGCAACTGGATACCGCCATGGTGCCGTGGGCGATGCAGCAGGTGGCCGATACTGATGCCCTGGTCGTGGATATCCGCGGCTACCCGGCCGATGCCGCCGTGTTCCAGCTCGCCGGGTGGTTTTATGACCGCCCGACCCAGGCCACCTGGCTGACGGTGCCGGATCTGACCCGCCCCGGTCGTTTCAGCGGTTTCCCGGTGCTGTTCCAGGGTCGGCCGGGCCAGCGCTACCCGGGTCGCCTGCTGGTCCTGCACAACGAGGACTCGATTTCGGCCTCCGAGTACGCGGTGATGATCCTGCAGGGCAGCGGTCGCGCCCTGACCTTCGGCAGCCAGACCGCCGCGGCCGACGGCAATATCACCTACATGCACCTGCCGGGCGGCATCCTGGCCTTCTTCAGCGGCATGGGTGTGTTCTATCCGGACGGCCGCGCGACCCAGCCGATCGGCCTGGTGCCCGATGTCCACGTCCATCCCAGCCGCACCGGCCTGGCGGCGCGCCGTGACCAGGTGCTGGAAGCCGCCCTGGATTGCCGCTGGCTGGAGCAGACCCCGGCGCGGCGCCTGCCACAGCCGGGCCTGTACCGTGCCGAGCGTCGTGCCGCCAGCCTGGATGCGCAGGTGCAGGCCGGCCAGGTCTGGCTGCACCTGCGTGATTTCGACCACCACGGCGAGCCGCTGTGGTTGCGCAGCCAGGGGCCGGTGGATGCCGCCGACGATGGCCGCGGCTCATGGGCCGACCGTTTCGTGCTCCTGGACTCGGAAGGCGCGGCGCAGGCTCGGGACGGGCATGCCCTGGATTTTCATTCCGGGCCATACCAAGCGGTGTGCGCCGATGTCGACCAGTACAACCTGCATCCGCGCGCACGTTGGCTGGCACCGGATGGCCACGATGGCAGCCAGGAACGCTGTGCCCTGCCCGAACTGCTGGCCGATGACACCGCCATCACCGGCCTGTGGCAGGAGCTGGCCAGCGGCGACCGAGGCTGGCAGCTCAGCCTGCATCGGCGCGGCAACCAGGTGCAGATGCAGATCTATGGCTTCGATGGCCAGGGACAGCCGCGCTGGTTGACCGGCAGCGCGCATTGGAATGGCCAGGGCAGCTTGTCGGCGCCGCTGTGGCGCCACCGGGGCTGCCAGAACTGCGCCCGGCCCTGGCAGGAGCGGCTGCCGGCCGGGCGTGTGAGCGTGCAGCCACGGCTGGTCGCCGAAGACGGACGCGTCAGCCGGCTGCTGGTCGAAATCCAGGCGACATTTGCGGCCGACGATGTGCTGCGTCGGGACGGCGTGCTGATGGATCGGTTACGGCCATGAAGGCCGGTCCACCACCCGTTTGCCGGACCGCTGCAGCCGCGGCCGCCGGTCGCTCGGCCAGGAACAAATGCCCGCGCGCTGCCAGGCAGCCGCGCGGGCGGTCCTCCCTACAACAGCTCGGGCGGAATGTTGCCGCCGTTCTCGGCCAGCTTCTGCAGCACGGTCTTGTGCAGCCAGATGTTGAGCGAGGCCGAGTCGTTGAACTTCTCGGCCGGGGCCTCCAGTTCGCGCGCCAACTCGCGCCGGGCATCCAGACTGCTGTCCAGGCCAAGCAACTTGAGCAGGTCGACGATCGAGGTCTTCCAGTTCAGCTTTTGCGGATTGGCCGCGGCCATTTCTTCCAGCCTGGCCATGACATCGACCAGCGGCACTGCCGCCACGGCCGGCTCGGCAGCCGAGGCTTCGGGTGCGGCGATGTCCACCGGCGGCAGGGTTGCGGCAGGCGCCTGGGCAACCGGCTCGGCCGGGGTATCGGCCGACGGCAAGGCCGCGGACTGGGCCTTGCGCATGCCCAGCTTTTGCAGAATGGAACCAAACACACTCATCGACATACTCCTCGCAGGCGCCAACAGGTGGCGGAAAATTCTAGGCAGTGTTGCACTGGCGGCACGTTTCGAGCAGACCGTGATTCAGCGGCCTCGGATCAATGCGATGGCCGCGGCGTGCTGTCCGTGCTGGCCGGCAGGATCGGATAGGCCACGGTCGGCTGGACACCGGTCAGCGTGTGCAGGAAGGCGGTGATATCGCGCACTTCTTCCGGGTTCAACTCATGGCCCAGTTGGCTGGTACCCATGATCGCCACCGCTTCTTCCAGGCTCCAGACCTCGCCGCTGTGGAAGTACGGTGCGGTCAGGGCGATGTTGCGCAACGGCGAGGCGCGGAAGACATATTCATCGGTGGCGGTATTGGTGACGGTGAACCGGCCCTTGTCTTCCTCGGGCAGGATCTCGGCGCCCGGCCGCTTGATCACGCCGAACGGGAAATAGGCCTGGCCGCCCAGGTTGACGCCCGAATGGCAGGCGATGCAACCCTTGTTGATGAACAGGCCCAGACCGGCAAGCTCGCGCTCATCAAGCGCATCCTCGCCCCTGAGGAACTTGTCGAAGCGGGCATCGGGTGTGATCAGGGTGGTTTCGAAGGCCTCGATGGCACGGGTCATGTTCTCGAACGTGACCGGCTCGTCGTCACCCTGGAAGGCATTGCCGAACGCCTGCACATAAGCGGGAATGCTGCGCAGCGTGGCTTCGACCAGTTCCACCGTGCTGTTCATTTCCACACTGGCCTGGACCGGGCCCTTGGCCTGTTCGGCCAGGTCGCTGGCGCGACCGTCCCAGAACTGGGCGGCATTGAACACGGCATTGAACACGGTCGGCGAGTTGCGCGGGCCGCGCTGCCAGCCGTGGCCGATCGAGGCAGGAATATTGTCGGCGCCACCGGTACCGATGGCATGGCAGGTGTTGCAGGTGATGATGTGGCTGCTGGACAGGCGCGGCTCGAAGAACAGCATCCGGCCCAGCTCGATCTGCTCGGCGTTTAGCTTGCGTTCCTCGATCACGGCGGCGGGTTGCGGAATCGGTGCGAACAGGGCGTTGGCCATCTCGCGCAGGCCGGAGGCATCGTCGGCCATGACAGGTGTCGACCAGGCAAGAACAGCACACAAAACGCCAGCAAAATGTCGGGACATGCTTGTCTCCTTCGGGGGCGAGGACCGGTTGGATGTGCTGTTGTTATACCACCATTGCCCCGACACCCGGATGGCAGCACAGGGCGCCGGTCAATGAAACCGCCACCGCCTCAGAGGCGTGCGGATGTAGCCGCCGCCGTCCGGTATTTGTGGCAATGTCCGCGCCTTGCAGTTGCGTTCGCGCCTGCCATCGAACAGCGCTGGCGGGTCGGCAAGCTGTGGCGATCAGGGTGGAAATGGCCATATAGTTCGCCGGGCAATGACCGGCCAATGCCTGCAAGCGCAGCGATCAGGCCGGACAATCCGGCCGGGGCCAAACCGCGCCATGTTCGATAAAACAGGGGATTTTCATCATGCGTTCAAGCCTTTTCGTTGTCATTGTCGCCGCTTGTCTGGTCTACGCGCCGGTCAGCGTGCTGGCAGCGACGACCGCCCATGTCAGCGCCGACCAACTCGTCGTCTCCAACGGCAATGATTGCCAGGACATCACCTGGAGCCGGTGTGCGCCGACGCCTGAAGGTCACGCCAGCAGCCCGTGGCACTGGTCGCTGCAAGTGCCCGCCGGCGTTGATCCGGGCACGCTGACCACGGCACCGGCCAACAATGGTGCCGGCGGCATCTTCCTGCGCCTGCAGGCGGTGGCGGAACCGCTGGCCCTGCTTGCCATCGATACGCCAGTGCATGGCAACAGCGGCATTCCGGTCCAGGTCGAAGTCTGGACCCGACCGGGCAGCTACCTGGGCCACGTCAACAGCGCTGACGGCTGGACCCTGAGCCAGACCGTCACCGGCACCAGCCAGGGCGCCAGCGACCCGGCCGCCTTCGACCTGACCACGCCGGTGCTCATCGCGGCCGGCGACACGGTTAGCGTCTACCTGCAATCGGTCACCGACGGCGCCGGCATCCGCTTCACCGGCACCAGCCAGACGGCGCCGCAGACCACCTGGAACAATGCCGACATCGTCCTGTTCAGCAATACCGCCATGGACGGCCATGTCGCCTTCGCCGGCAACCACGTCACGCCACGCACCTTCTCCGGCAGCGTGCACTATCAGGTACTGGACCTGGAGACCATCTTCGCCAACGGCTTCGAGCCCGCCGACTGATGCCGACCGCATTGCCGGCCGCCGGGTCGATGGCAATCGGCCAGACGATGGCCTGACCATGACCTGGCTGCGCATTCCCGGCATCACGCTGCTGGCCAGCATCAGCACCGTGCTGCATGCCACGCCGCTGCTGCTGGTGGCCCTGCTCAAGGCGCTGCTGCCGCTGCCAGCGTGGCGGCGCCTATGCAACGGCGTGCTGACCGGCCTCGCCGAACGCTGGATCAGTTTCAACAACTGGATGATCGGCCGCTTCACCGACACCCGCTTCGTTCTGGAAGTGGACGCTGAGCTGCAGCGCGATGGCCACTATCTGGTGATTGGCAACCACCAGAGCTGGGTCGACATCCTGGTCTTGCAGCGCCTGCTCAACCGTCGCATTCCGCTGCTGCGTTTCTTCCTCAAGCGCCAGTTGTTCTGGGTACCGGTGCTGGGCCTGGCCTGGTGGGCACTGGATTTCCCGTTCATGGGCCGCTACAGCCGGCGCGATATCGCCCGCAATCCGGAACTTGGCCGGCGCGACATGGCCGCCACCCGGCGCGCCTGCGAGAAGTTTCGCGATCTGCCGGTGTCGGTGATGAACTTCGTCGAGGGCACGCGCTTCACGCCCGACAAGCACAGCCGGCAGGGCTCGCCCTACCAGCACCTGCTCAAACCCAAGTCCGGCGGCATCGCTTTTGTCATCGATGCCATGGGCGACGGCCTGCATGCCATGCTCGACATCACCATCGCCTACCCGGCCGGGCGGCCAGGCATGCGCGAGTTGTTGCTGAACCAGATTCCCGAGATCCGCGTGTGTCTGCAGCAGCGGCCGGTACCGCGCGAACTGGTGCCCGATAACTGGCAGCACGATCCAGCCACGCGGGCGCGGTTCCAGCAATGGCTCAACCAGCTCTGGCATGAGAAGGACCAGACCATGGCCCGGTTGCTGGCAGCAGAACCCGCCAGCGCCCCAGCCATAGCAGTCACCGCCGACGCGGACGTGGCATCAGGCACCTGACCACCGCAGCTCGCGGACAGGCAACACGCGCGAACCGGCTGGCTGCATACTGGCCAAGTCCCGGATCGGGCCAAAGTCCGCACCGGCCTTTTTTCCCTGCACATCGACCGCTGCCACCCCGAACCCGGAGAACGATCATGACCGCAAACTCAGCCCGCACCGGCGCCCGCCTGCTCGCCGTCGCCCTGGCGCCGATTCTTGCCCTGGCCATGGCCGCTCCGGCCAGCAGCCAGAACCAGGACTGCCGGATGCAGTTCCAGATGCAGGGCTGGTCGGTGTTCTACAAGACCGCATCGGGCACCGGGACGGTGAGCTGCGACAACGGCCAGAGCATGCGCGTGCGCCTGAGTGCGCGCGGCGGCGGCCTGAGCTTTGGCAAGTCGTCGATCGAGGACGGCCAGGGCACGTTTTCCGGCGTCCGCCACATCGACGAGGTCCTGGGTTCCTATGTCAACGCCGAAGCCCATGCCGGCGCACTGAAATCCGCCCGCGGCCAGGCCATGACCAAGGGCGTGGTGTCACTGGCACTGGCCGGCACCGGCCGCGGCTGGGATCTGGGCGTGGCCTTCGGCCGCTTCACCATCGAGCGGATGGACTGAGCAGCCAACGCTGGTTGTCGGCCACGCAAGCCCTGGCTCGACCGGTCGAGCCGGGCTCAGGCAGGCAGTTTTTCGCAGCTCAAGCCTGCGGCAGGGTGACGCCGCGCTGGCCCTGGTACTTGCCGCCGCGATCCGCGTACGACACCAGGCAGTCCTCATCGGATTCGAAGAACAGCATCTGCGCGACGCCTTCGTTGGCGTAGATCTTCGCCGGCAGCGGCGTGGTGTTGGAAAACTCCAGGGTCACATGCCCTTGCCATTCCGGCTCCAGCGGCGTGACATTGACGATGATGCCGCAGCGCGCATAGGTGCTCTTGCCCAGGCAGATGGTCAGCACCCGGCGCGGGATCTTGAAGTACTCCACCGTGCGCGCCAGGGCGAAGGAGTTGGGCGGGATGATGCAGCACTCGCCCTTGAAATCGACGAAGTTGCGGGTGTCGAAATCCTTCGGGTCAACAATGGTCGAGTTGATGTTGGTGAAGATCTTGAACTCATCGGCACAGCGCACGTCGTAGCCGTAGCTTGAGGTGCCGTAGGAGATCAGCCGGGCACCGTCGGCGCGCTCACGCACCTGGCCCGGCTCGAACGGCTCGATCATGCCGTGCTCGCGTGCCATCTGCTGGATCCAGCGGTCGGACTTGATCGTCATTTCCTGCCTTCCGGTAACTGTCGACAATTGCCCCACGGCGCGGCCGCGGGCGGGCGGCAAGGTTAGCAGCGCCAAGGCCGCCATGCAGCCTGGTGGCTGCCACATTCGTCCTCGGGCTGCGTGCTATCGTCGCCGGCGCCGCAGTATCCGCAACCCGCTGAGATTCACCGCCGGAGCCGCGGCACGGCCAACACCCGCCTCCCGGCACCGCCAGATCCACACTTCCCGCCACGCCTGTCACCGCCGCTTGAGTCGTGGCAGGACACAACCCGGGAAATCGGCAAGGCCGCTGGCCGTCGTCGCAAGCCACAAACAACTACAACGACATTGAGGAACGCCATGCCCTTGCCCATCCGTTCGCTGCTGCCGCTACTGCTGGCGGCGCTGCTGCCCGCGTCCGTGCCGGCGCAAACCCCAGCCGCTGCCGCGACCGATGCCAGCGCCGGCCTCCAGGTCATCCAGCTCCAGGCCACCGATCCGGCGATCCGCGAACAGATCGGGCAACTGGTCGGCCACCTGCATGTCGATGAGGAGACCGGCAGCCTCCGGCTGGAAGCCGATGCCCTGACCCGCAGCCGCCTGGCCGGGCTGGACATTCCCTGGCAGGTCGATGTGGCGGCCACGGCCGAGCTGCAAGCCTTCGTGGAGGCCGGCCGCAATGGCCTGCATGGAATCCCCGGTTTCGAGTGCTATCGCACGGTCGAGGAAACCCTGCAGAGCATGGAGCAGCTCGCCGCCGACCATCCGCACCTGGTCGAGATCGTCACCATTGGCGACAGTTGGCAGCGGGTGCAGAACCCCGACCTGGGCTATCCGTTGCAGGTGCTGCGGCTGAGCAACCGCAATACCCGCGGGCCCAAGCCGGTGCTGTTCGCGATGTCCTCGGTCCATGCCCGCGAGTACACCCCGGCCGAGCTGATGACCCGTTTCGCCGAGCAACTGCTGGCCGGCTACGGAACCGATGCCGACGCCACCTGGCTGCTCGACTACAACGAATTCCACCTGCTGTTGCAGGCCAATCCCGATGGTCGCAAGCGGGCCGAGCAGAACGTACTCTGGCGCAAGAACACCAATACGGTGGTTGCGCCGTGCGCGTCGGTGAATGGCAGCTATCATCCGGGCATCGACCTGAACCGGAATTTCCCCTGGGGCTGGGCCAACTCGGAGGGCAATTTCGGTGGCCGTTGCTCGGCCACCTATTCCGGGCCGACTCCGGGCTCGGAGCCGGAAACGCAAGCGGTGACCAGCTACCTGGCGACGATCTTCCAGGACCGGCGCCCGGGCAATCCCTCTGATCCGTCGATTCCCGCCGATGCCGACACCCAGGGCATGTTCCTGGACATGCACAGTCATAGTCGCCTGGTCCTGTGGCCTTGGGGCACGTCGGGAGTGACTGGCAACAACGACGCCTTCATCACCCTGGGCAGGCGCCTGGCCTGGTTCAATGACTACACGCCCCAGCAGTCGGTACATCTGTATTCCACCCGCGGCACCACGGTCGATTTCGCCTATGGCGAGCTGGGCGTGCCGGCCTTCACCTTTGAATTGGGCGAGGCGTTCTTCAAATCATGCGGCCAGTTCGAAAGCGTCGTGCTGCCGGACAATCTGGCCTCGCTGCGTTACGCCGCCCGCAGCCTGCACGCGCCCTACCAACTGCCGGCCGGACCGGACGTGCGCGATCTCCAGGTGACGCCGGCCAAGCCGCTGCAGGGCCAGACCCTGACCGTGCATGCGGTGGTGGATGACCGCGGCTATCGCCATGGACCCGGCGCTCCGGCCTCGACAGCCAAGGTCATCACCGGCGCCCGCCTGCATCTCAATCGCCTGCCCTGGCAGCCCGGTCACGACGCCCTGGCCATGGCGGCCACCGATGCCAGCTATGACGCCACGCACGAGACCGTGGAGCTGACCTTGTCCACGCGCAGCTTCCAGCCCGGCCGACACCTGCTGGTGATCCAGGGCGAGAATGCCGACGGCCATGTCGGGCCGCCGGCCGCCGTCTTTGTCGATATCCTGTCCGATCCGGATCGCATCTTCGGCCACGACTTCCAAAGGCCCATCCAGCCCAGATGACCAAGGTTTACGACCAGGCCTACTTCGATACCTGGTACCGGCAACGCCAGATCAACGGCCCGGCAACCCTGGCGCGCAAGGTCGCCGTGGCCGTGGCCATGGCCGAATACCATCTGTGCCGGCCGTTGCGCTCGGTGCTGGATGTCGGCTGCGGCGAAGGGGCCTGGCGTGCGCCGCTGCTGCGCCTGCGGCCGAAACTGGACTATCTGGGCCTGGATTCCAGCGAATATGCAGTCAGCCGCTACGGCCGCCAACGCAACCTGCGCCTGGTGCCATTCGGCGATCTTGAGCATCTGCGTCTGGACCAGCCGGTGGACCTGCTGGTGTGCTCGGACGTGATGCATTACCTGGCCGATGACGAACTGCGCCGCGGGCTGTCCGGTTTTTCCGCGCTGTGCCAGGGCCTGGCCTTCATCGATGTCTACTGCGCCGAGGACGAGATCGACGGCGACCTGCGCGATTTTCGGCATCGCGATGCCGCATGGTACCGGCGCGAGTTCCGCCGCGCCGGCCTGGTCGCCTGCGGCAACCATGGTTACCTGGTGCCGGGCCTGGCCAACCACGCCACCGCCCTGGAACTGCCCGAAAGCGCGCGCCAGCGCCGGCCCGGTCTGTTCCAGCGCGGATGACGAGCGTGCAACCACGGCCGTTCGCCGACCTCACGCCCGATGTCGTGCTGGCCGCGCTGGAGGCGCTGGGCCTGCGTTGCGACGGCCGTCTGCTCGCGCTCAACAGTTACGAAAACCGGGTCTACCGCGTCGGCCAGGAAGACGGCCCGCCGCTGGTCGCCAAGTTCTACCGGCCCGGGCGCTGGAGCGACGAGGCGATCGTCGAGGAACATGACTTCACCGCCGAACTGGTGGCCGAGGAACTGGACGTGGTCGCACCGATGGCCATCGCCGGCCAGACCTTGCACCACCACGGTAACTACCGGGTCGCCGTCTTCGCCAGTGTCGGCGGCCGAGCCCCGGAACCCGGCGACCGCCAGACCCTGCTGCGCCTGGGCCAGTTGATCGGCCGCCTGCACATGGTCGGTGCCCGCCAGCCGTTCCAGCATCGGCCTGAGCTGACCATCGAACGCATGGGCCGTGAGTCGGCGACCTGGCTGCTCGACAACCAGTGGCTGCCAGAACACCTGGTCGAACCCTTCCGCCAGGTCAGCCGGCACGTGCTCGATGCCGTCACGACGCTATGGCAACAGGCCGGCGATCCGCCTTCGCTGCGCCTGCATGGCGACCTGCACATGGGCAACATCCTGGTGCGCGAGCAAGGCCTCAGCGTGGTCGACCTGGATGATTGCCTCAATGGCCCGGCGGTGCAGGATCTATGGATGCTGGTCAGCGGTGAAGGCGACGACCTGCGCCGCCAGGTCGGCTGGCTGCTGGAAGGCTACAGCGTGTTTCGTGATGCCGATCTGCGCCAGTGGCATCTGATGGAAGCCCTGCGCAGCCTGCGCCTGCTGCAACACAATGCCTGGATCGCCCGGCGCTGGCATGACCCGGCCTTCCCGGCCGCCTTCCCCTGGTTCGCCGGCCATCAGCATTGGGAATCCTTGGTCGGCCAATTGCACGAGCAACTGGCGGCGATGCAGGATCCGGTGCCGCTGTTCTGAGCGCAGCTTGCCCGCCAGCGGACCTGGCGCGGACCTTGGCAAACAAGACCCCGGAAAACAACAAGGCCCGCAACGATGCGGGCCTTGTCCTGTATGCCTGGCTCCCGAGGTCAGACTCGAACTGACGACCCCCTGATTAACAGTCAGGTGCTCTAACCGGCTGAGCTACTCGGGAGTGCTGCTTGGCAGGGCGGCAATTCTGCGGCTTCGCAACCGGAACGTCAAGATGGCGCGAGGAGGTGTTGACGAAAGCGTGAACAGTCCGGATACTATGCGGCTTAGCGCCCGTAGCTCAGCTGGATAGAGTACCTGGCTACGAACCAGGCGGTCGGAGGTTCGAATCCTTCCGGGCGCGCCATCTGAAGAGACCACGGCCCCCTCATCCGGGGCCGTCGTTTTTTCTGCTGGCAGGGTTCACAGGCAACAAGCCAAGGGGTCTTGCGCGCATTGCGCCGCCCCCACCCGCTGCGTACCATGGCCACGCAGTGCGGAAAGATGGCATCGCTTCAGGGAAATGCGTCGGAGCATAGCTCAGCCTGGTAGAGCGCCAGCTTTGGGAGCTGGATGTCGGGGGTTCGAATCCCTCTGCTCCGACCACCCCGTGGTCGATGCCGGCGCCGCGCCCCGGATCGTGCCGATCGGCGTCTGCGGCAACGACCCTCGCGTCAATCCGTCATCTCGTCCAAGCCGCGCCCGTAGCTCAATTGGATAGAGCACCGGCCTTCTAAGCCGGTGGTTGCAGGTTCGATTCCTGCCGGGCGCGCCAATGAAGTCACAACCTTGCGGCGCTACCGGCTGCGCCTGCGTAACACCCTGCACAGAACTCCAGACTGTCTGGCTCACCCTTGGCGGGCGCGTTGAGTGCGCCGCCAGCGCCAGCCGGGCGGAATCTTGCCGGCACCCATGTCGCCGGCCTCGCGCAGTGCCTGGCGAAGGTCGGGCCGCGCCTGGCCGGAATCGGCTGCAATGGCCTTGGCGGTTTTCCCGATAGCCCTGTCCAAAGCGCGCCAGCGTGGGCCGTGCGCACCATGAGCCGCTGGAGACAGGCCGGCATCCGGTCAGATCGGAATATTCCGATGGCCGATCATCCCCGCATCTGAAGCGTCCGCCCGCCAACCGCGGCACGCTGCTGCCATGAACATCATCCCGCACCTGCTTGACGTTCGCGCTGCCAAGAGACGCTGGCTGCATTCGGGCAGCGGGGCCGATCTGGAAGCCTGGCTCAAGGCCTGTCATGCGCTGGACCAGGCGCACGCGCTGATGGCCGATGGCCAGCGCGTGGCTGCCGCGAAGGCCTGCCGGGCCCGGGCATGGCAGGCGCAGACTTGCAGCCAGCCTGGCTGCCGAAATGACACGGGACCGGCACCGGGCCAGACCATGTCGTCGCCGGCCGTGGCGCAGCCCGACACGCTGGCCGCAGACTGATAGGCAGCCCGCGGCGACCGTCGCCGGGGCTTGGCAGCGGGGACTGAAGGCAGCTAGAATCCGCGGTCGACGTGGTGGATGTAGCTCAGTGGTAGAGCACTGGATTGTGGCTCCAGATGTCGCGGGTTCGATCCCCGTCTTCCACCCCAACTTTTTCCGCGCATCCTGCGCTGCAGGTGCCGGCTTGCGCCAAGGCCCGATGGCCACCGATACGGCGCAGCCAACCTCCCGGAAACGGTTGCCAAGCCGGTGCGGACCGGTCACAATTCCGCACTTGTCGACCCAAGGTCGGGCTGTTAGCTCAATGGTAGAGCAGCTGACTCTTAATCAGTAGGTTCGGGGTTCGAGTCCCTGACAGCCCACCAACCTGCAGTCGCAAACCCCGCTAGCGAGAGTGGCGGAATTGGTAGACGCGCTGGATTTAGGTTCCAGTGGGGCAACCCGTGAGAGTTCGAGTCTCTCCTTTCGCACCATCTCCGCCATTTGAGAACCAACATAACCGCAACGCCGACGGCGTCGGCCTTGCGGCATTGCCGCAGGAACATCCATGCAGATTTCGCTTGAGAACACCGGCACCCTGGAGCGCAAGCTCACGGTCACCCTGCCCGCCTCCCGACTGGAGGATGAGATCAAATCCCGCCTTCAGAAGCTCGGCCGCGAAGTGCGGTTGAATGGCTTCCGCCCCGGCAAGGTTCCGATGTCGGTGATTTCCAAGCGCTTCGGCGCCCAGGTCCGCGACGAAGTGTTCGAGGAACTGGTGCGTGACAGCTTCGGCGAAGCGCTGCGCAAGGAAAAACTGCGTCCGGCGATGTCGCCCCGGATCACGCCGGTCAGCGATGCCGGCCAGGACCAGTTGGCTTTCACCGCCGAGTTCGAGGTCATGCCCGAGCTGGAGGCCATCGACGTGTCCGCCCTGAGCATCGCCCGCACCGAGGCCGAGGTCCAGGATGTCGATATCGACAACATGATCGATACCCTGCGCCAGCAGCGAAAGAGCTGGAACCGCGTTGAGCGCCCGGCCGCCGAGGCTGACCTGGTGCTGTTCGAGCACAGTGCCCAGGCCGGCGATGTGCGTTTTCCCGTTGAAGGCATCGAGCGTGCCGGCACGGTAATCGGTTCGGCCGCACTGCCGACCGAGTTCGAGGCCGCTTTGGTCGGCATGAGCGAAGGCCAGGACAAGACCTTCGACATCGATTTCCCCGAGACCTGGCCACAGCCGGAGCTGACCGGCAAGAACGCCACCGTCACCGTCACGGTGACGCAGGTCAAGGAAGGCGCCCTGCCCGAGGTCGACACCGATTTCATTGAAAGCTTCGGCATCGAGAATGGCGACGTCGACCAGTTCCGCAGGGACATCCGCGCCAATCTGGATCGTGAGCTGGGCAGCGCCCTGGGCGCGCGCCTGAAGGACGAGGTGATCAAGCAGTTGCTGGCCGCGCACAGCGACCTGGAGGTTCCGGCCTCGCTGGTGGAACAGGAAACCCAGGCGCTGCACCGCCGTGAGCAGGAACGCCGCCAGCAGCAGTCGGCAGAAGCCGGCGCTCCGGTTCCGTCCGTCGACAGCTTCCGCCAGCAAGCCATCGACAGCATCCGCGCGATGATCCTGATCAGCGAGCTGGCCCGGCAGAACAGCATCCAGCTTGATGACAACCGCCTGCGTGACCGGCTGCTCGCCATTGCCACCACCTACGAGCAGCCAGAAGAGCTGATCCGCATGTACACCAGCAACGAGAGCATGATGCAGCGCCTGCAGCAAAGCGTGCTCGAACAGCAGGTGGTCGAATGGGTCGCCGAAAAAGCGCCGGGCCCGATCAGCAAGCGCAGCTTCGACGAATTGATGCGGCCCGGCACCCAGGCAGAAGCCCAGGCCGACGCTTGACCACGGCGGTACCGCCCCCATCTATGCGACTTCACGTCCGCACAACCGGCGCCTGATCAAGGTCGCCGGTTCCACCCACCGATCACGGAGTCGCCCATGGATCGCACGGTTACCCCCCAAGGCCTGAACCTGGTTCCGGTCGTCGTCGAGCAGACCTCGCGTGGCGAGCGCGCCTATGACATCTATTCGCGCCTGCTCAAGGAGCGGGTGATCTTCCTGGTTGGTCCGGTCGACGATTTCATGGCCAACGTCGTGGTCGCCCAGTTGCTGTTCCTGGAGTCGGAGAATCCGGACAAGGACATCTCCGTCTACATCAACTCCCCGGGCGGCTCGGTCAGTGCCGGCCTGGCGATCTACGACACCATGCAGTTCCTCAAGCCCGACGTCAGCACCATGTGCATCGGCCAGGCCGCCAGCATGGGCGCGCTGTTGCTGGCTTCCGGCGCCAAGGGCAAACGCTATTCGCTGCCGCATTCGCGGATCATGATCCACCAGCCCTGGGCCGGCGGCATTTCCGGCCAGGCCAGCGACATCAGCATCCACGCCCAGGAAATCCTGTACACGCGTGAGCGCTTGAATCACATTCTGGCGCGGCATACCGGCCAGGACGTGGCCACCATCGAGCGCGACACCGACCGTGACCGCTTCATGAGCGCCGCCGCCGCCAGCGAATACGGCCTGATCGACAAGGTGCTGGAGCGGCGCAGCGACGACCCGACCGCCTCCGTCTGATCCTTGAAGCCCTCGGTCTGAGTGGCGATCATGGCGACACGCCGGCTCCTGGCCCCCGGTTCAAGCTGGGGCCCGGTGACCGGATGCCTCAGGACAGCGCCGCTGGGAGTGCCGCCTTGAAAGCAACGCCAAAAAGAACCGGCTGGTTGTGGCTGGCTATTTCGATCCTGGCGCTGGCCAGTGCCACCGCCCTGGCCGATGAGCGTCCACTCAACTGCCGTGACAGTGGCGCCCGTGACGGCTCGCCGCCGGTGCTTGAGCTGCGCGTTGACAACGACCTGTTCGCCAACCAGGACCAGGGCTACACCAGCGGCGTCGCGCTGTCGCTGATTTCACCCAATCTGGCCAACTACCGGCATGACCAATGCTTGCCAGCTCCTGCCCGGTGGCTCAACCGCTACCTGGAATGGTGGCAGCCGCAGGGCTTTGACCAGCAGAACATGGTGGTGCGCCTGGACCACCGCCTGTACACCCCGGCCGATCCGCAAGCCACCGAACTGATCGAATCAGACCGGCCCTATGCCGGCATCTTCACGGTCAGCTTTGGTTACAACGCGCGCGAGCGCAACAACCTGCGCAGCAGCCTGTTCACGCTCGGCATGGTCGGTCCCTCGACCCATCCCGAGGCGATCCAGGACTTCATCCACGACATCACCGGCAGTGATCACTTCCAGGGCTGGGACAACCAGTTGCGCGACGAATTGGTGTTCATGTTCGGCCATGAGCGCTCGCAGCGCCTGCCGGTGCAGGGTGTCTGGGGTGACGAGGACGGCTTCGGCGCCGATGCCATCCGCAGCTTTGGCCTGGGTGTGGGCTCGCTGGCCACCTACGGCAGCGTTGGCGGTGAAATCCGCGCCGGCTGGAAGCTGCCCGACGACTTCGGCACCAGCCCGCTGCGTCCCTCCGGCGAGAACAGCGCGCCGAACGTGCGTGCGCGCCACGCACGCGGCTGGTCGGCGCATGGCTTCGCCTCCTTCGAGGGCCGCTGGATGCTGCGCGACATCAGCCTGGACGGCAATACCTGGAAGAACAGCCACTCGGTGGACCGGGAACCGCTGGTGGCCGAGGCTGCAATCGGCCTGTCGATCCGCTACAGCCGGGTGAAGCTTTCTTTCGCCCGTTATTTTCGCAGCCGGGAATTCAGCGGTCAGGGTGACCGCCCGTCCTACGGCTCGTTCACCATCAGCGCCGCATTCTGAGCCCGGTTGCCGGCCGGCAGGCCGCGTGCACGGATACTGAAGATCCGCGCGCAAGCTCAACTGTGATCGGCCAGACGCAGGCCGATGATGCCGGCGACGATCAGGGCGATGCTGGCGATGCGCAGCCAGTTCAACGGCTCGCCCAACCACACCGCGCCCACCAGGAAGGCGCCGGCGGCACCGATGCCGGTCCAGATCGCATAGGCGGTGCCCAGGGGCAGGCTGCGCATGGCCGTGGCCAACAGGGCAAAGCTGGCGATCATGGCCAGCACCGTCGCCACCGAGACCAGGGGCCGGGTGAAGCCGTGGGAAAGTTTCAGCCCGGTCGCCCAGACAATCTCGAGCACACCGGCAAGCAACAGGTACAGCCAGGACATGGCATCACTCCGACAGGTCGTGGGGTCGTCCCCGGAAAAGCGCACTGGCGGCAGGTCGTCCTGGCACCGCGCCATCATAGCAATGGCCACCGGCCGGCTGGATTACCACGAGCCTGACATTCAGGACCGCTTGCCTGCACCTCCACGATCACTGCGCTTTCGCCGCCAGACATCGCATCCAGGGGTAGACTTGCCCGGTGAGCACAGAAACCGAGCCGGTCGTCCTGATCGAAAACCTGCGTTTTGCCTGGCCCGGCCAGCCCTGCCTGCTTGATCTTGACCGGCTGCGGATCGACGCCGGTGAGCATGTCTTTCTCGAGGGCGCTTCGGGCAGCGGCAAAAGTACCCTGCTCGGCCTGCTCGGCGGAGTTCTGGCGGCGCAGTCCGGCCGCGTCCAGGTGCTGGGCACGGATCTGGCCAGCCTGCGGGCAGCGCAGCGTGACCGTTTCCGCGCCGACCATGTCGGCTTCATCTTCCAGCAATTCAATCTCCTGCCCTATCTGGGCCTGGTCGGCAATGTCACCCTGGGTTGTCGTTTTTCGCCGCGACGGCGCCAGCGCCTGGGCAATGCTGCCGCCGTGGCGGCCGAAGCCGAACGCCTGCTGATGGCCCTGGGCCTGGATGTGGTGCAACTGCGCCAGCGTCCAGTCACCGAACTGAGTGTCGGACAGCAGCAGCGCGTGGCCGCGGCGCGTGCCCTGATCGGCGCACCCGAGCTGGTCATCGCCGATGAGCCGACCTCGGCCCTGGATGCGCGTACCCGCGGCGCGTTCGTCGATCTGCTGTTCGAACAATGCCGGCGGGCCGGCAGCACCCTGGTACTGGTCAGCCATGATCCGGCGCTGGCGCCGATGTTCCCGCGCAGCCTGGTGCTGGCGCAGATCAACCGGGCGCCGGCAGCAGCCAATCCCGCCCCGGCCGCCAACGCGGCTTACGCCGCCTGATCGCGATGATTCGCCTGGCCCTGCTCAGCCTGTTCAACCGTCGTGGCACCGTCCTGCTGACGGTGTTCACCATCGCCATCAGCACCGCCCTGCTGGTCGGTGTCGAGCGCCTGCGCGGCGAAACCCGGGCCAGCTTTTCCAGCACCATTGCCGGCACCGACCTGATCGTCGGTGCCCGTGCCGGCTCGGTGCAGTTGCTGCTGTATTCGGTGTTCCGCATCGGCGAGCCGACCGCGAACGTGTCCTGGCAGACCTATCAGGAAATCGCCGCTGCGCCGCCAGTAGTCTGGACCGTTCCGCTGTCGCTGGGCGACTCGCATCGCGGCCATCGCGTGCTCGGCACCACGCCCGACTATTTCCAGCACTACCGGTATGGCCGACGCCAGTCGCTGGTCCTGGCCCGCGGCGAGCTGTTCGATCACGACCACGATGCCGTCCTGGGCAGTGAGGCGGCGGCGCGGCTGGGCTATGGCCTGGATGATGAATTCGTCATCGCCCATGGCATCGGCCGCGCCGATATCACCACCCATGACGAGCATCCGTTCCGGGTCACCGGCATCCTGGCCCCGACCGGAACGCCGGTGGACCGAACCATTCATGTTTCCCTGGCCGGGATCGATGCGATCCACGCCGATTGGCAAAGCGGCGCCTTCCGCCCCGGTTCCGGGCGCGCGCGTGGCGCTGCCGGCAACCTGCGCGGCACCGGCGCCCCTGCCCATGCCGATGCCGATGCCAGCAGCGGCGCTGATGGTAGCGATGGCCACGACCATGACCACGAACACACACCCGGCTCGATCACCGCCTTCCTGGTCGGCCTGAACAACCGGGCCGCTGCCTTTGCCCTGCAACGGCAGATCAACGAATTTCGCGGCGAGCCGATGACGGCGATCATGCCGGGCATGGCCCTGCAGCAGTTGTGGAGCCTGACCGGCGTGGCCGAGAACGCCCTGCGCATCGTCGCCGCCGGCGTGGTCGTGGTCGGCCTGCTTGGCATGCTCACCGCCCTGCTCACGACCCTGAACGAGCGGCGTCGGGAAATGGCCATCCTGCGTTCGGTCGGCGCCCGGCCACGCACCGTGCTCGGTCTGCTGGTGCTGGAAGCGGCAAGCCTGACCGTGGCCGGCAGCCTGCTCGGCCTGGTGCTGCTCTACGCCGGGATTGCCGGCCTGCGCGATCTGGCCGCCAGCCGCTACGGCCTGTACCTGGGCCTGGGGCCACCCGGCGCGGCGGAACTTGTCGCCCTGGCCGCCATTCTCATCGCCGGCCTGTTGATCGGTGCCATTCCCGCCTGGCTCGCCTATCGCCGCTCGCTCGGCGATGGCCTAACCGTGCGCACCTGACCCATCTTCCCATTCGAGCCCGTACTGCCATGATCCGAACTCTTGCCACCCTCCTTCTCTGTCTGGCGGCCACCTTGGCCTGGGCCAGCAAGGCAGATCCCAGGGAACTGGACTGGCTGGAACTGCTGCCCGAGGACGAAGTGGAAACCCTGCTCCAGGCGCCGCCGGTCGACCACAGCGGCCAGTTCAAGATGGAGCAGCAGGGCTCGTTCAATACTATTGCCGAGTTGCACGGCCAGTACGTGAAGTTGCCCGGCTACATCGTGCCGCTGGATGTCGACGACGACCAGAAGATGTCGGCCTTCTTCCTGGTGCCCTACTTCGGCGCCTGCATCCACGTGCCGCCACCGCCGCCCAACCAGATCATCTACGTCACGCTGCAGCAGCCGATTCCGGTCACCGACATCTACGACGCCTTCTGGATCGAAGGCACGATGAAGGTGGAAACCAGCCACCGGGAAATCGCCGATTCGGCCTACCACCTGCTGGCCGACAAGGTCACCTTGTACTGACGGGCCGCGCGCTGGCGCGGGTCGCCTCGCCCGGCGTTGATCGACAAGCTGCGGCCTGCGCTGCCACCTGTGGCAATCGCCGGCAGCGCGCCGCGGCCACTGTGCTTGTGCCTGCCATCGCGCGGCGGCAACAGCATCCGCATGAACCGATCCCATCCGGCGGCTGAACCCTGCTCGGGTCGACACCTGGTCGTCATCGTGAAACGTTACGATATAACATTCAGTGGTCGGATCAATCCATGCGCAACACCCTTGTCAGCGCCGCCGTTGCGCTTGCCCTGAGCCTGGCGTCGGCAGCCGTCCAAGCCGCCGAGGTCTCGCCGCCTCACCAGCCCACGGCCAAGACGCCAGCGCCTACCGATCCGCCGGATCCGCAAAGCCAATCCGGCGACAGCAGCGAGCATGAGCACCGGCTTGAACAGGTGGTGGTGACCGCCTCGCCGCTGCGCCACGATCCCGATGGCCTGGCCCGGCCGGTCGAGGTCATGGCCGGCACCGGCCTGGACGACCGGCGTGCAACCACCCTGGGGGAAACCGTGTCGCGCCTGCCGGGCGTGCAGACCAGCTTCTTCGGAACCGCCGTCGGCCGACCGATCATCCGCGGCCTGGAAGGCAGCCGGGTCCAGGTGCTGTCCGAAGGCCTGGGCACGATGGACACATCCACCAACAGTGCCGATCACGCGGTCACCATCGACCCGTTCCTGGCCGACCAGATCGAGGTGCTCAAGGGTCCGGCAACGCTGCTGTTCGGCGCCGGCGCGGTCGGTGGCGCGGTCAACATCGTTGACGGTCGCATCCACGAGCAGGCGATGACCGGGCTGTCCGGGCGCGCCGAGGTGCGCGGCAATACCGTTGCCGATGAGCGCGCCGGCGCCTTCCGCATTGATGGCGGCAATGGCCGGCTGGTGCTCCATGCCGATGCCTTCCACCGGCACAGCGATGATTACCGGATTCCCGGTCAGGCCGAACGCCTGCCGGAAGCGCCTTCGCCCGGCGACGATCATGACCACGGCGATGACCACGATCACAGCGCCCATCGGACCGGTCATGACGTGGTCGACAACAGCCGGATCCGCAATCGCGGCGGCGCCGTCGGTATCAGCGCCATCGGTTCGCGCGGCTTCATCGGCGCCTCGGTCAGCCGCTATGAAAGCCGCTACGGCGTGCCCGGCCACCTGCACCCGCCCGACGATCATGACGATGGGCACGACCACAGCCATGACCTGGGCCGCGGCTTGTTTGACGCCAATCACGATCACCACCCCGACCATGACCACCAGGTGCATATCGACATGGCCCAGACCCGGGCCGACCTGAAGGCCCGGCTGGATCAGCCCTTTCCCGGCCATGACAGCCTGCGCCTGCGTCTGGCCCATACCGGCTACCGTCATTTCGAGGTGGAGGACGAGGTGCCGGCCACCCGCTTCGACAACACCGGCAGCGAAGCTCGCCTGGAGCTGGTGCATCGGCCCTGGGGCGGCTGGCACGGTGCCTATGGCCTGCAGTACGGACGGCGCGATTTCAGCGCCGTCGGCGCCGAGGCCTTCGTGCCCGCCAGTGCCGGCAACGATCTGGGCCTGTTCCTGATCGAACGGCGCCAGTGGCGCGCGCTGGAACTGGAGCTGGGCCTGCGCCATGACCGCAGCGGCATCGACCCGGAAGGCGACCAGCCCCGGCGCCGCTTCAATGCGGCCAGTGCCTCGATGGCCAGCCAATGGCAACTCGATGAGCGCTGGCACCTGCGCCTGGGCCTGGATCGCGCCCAGCGTGCCCCCAGCGCCGAGGAACTGTATTCGGACGGCATGCATCTGGCCACTGGCGGATACGAGACCGGGCATGCCGGGCTGGAACCGGAAACCGCCCATCAGGTCGAGCTGGCCGTGCATTACCACGGCCCTCACGTGGAGCTGCGCGCCGCCGTTTTCGACAACCGCTTCGACGATTTCATCTACTTGGCCGATACCGGCGGCGAGCACCACGGCCTGCCGGAACGCCAATGGCGGCAGCAGGATGCCCGCTTCCGCGGCGCCGAGGCCGAGCTCAAGCTCACCCTGGCCGACCATGCCAGCGGCCGCTGGCAGATGCGCCTGCAAGGCGACAGCGTCCGCGGCGAACTGCGTGACGGCGGCGGCCACCTGCCCAGGATCATGCCCGGCCGCTACGGCGCCGGCATCGACTGGTCACGCGGCGTCTGGCGCGGCAGCCTGGCGGCCATGCACCATCGGGCGCAGAACCGCGTCGCCGGGCAGGAATCGCCGACACCCGGCTACACGCTGCTGGACGCCGACCTGGTCCATTCCTTCGATGTCGGCAGCGGTGAGGTCGAGCTGTTCGTGCAGGGTCGCAACCTGGGTGATCGCCAGGCCCGCGTCCACACCTCCTTCCTCAAGGACCAGGCACCCCTGCCGGGCCGTTCGCTGGGTTTCGGCGTCCGCGCCTATTTTTGATCGGCAAGGTCCGGCGCAATCTGCGTACCAACGGCGTCATCACGATGAGATGGCGGATCGGCAGCCGGCCGCCATATCCCTGGCGTCGGCATCGCTTGAAGATCTCACCGAACGCAGAAACGACACGGCCGGGAAAGATCCCGGCCGTGTCGACGTGCAACTGGCTGCCGAATCAGGGTCGGCGTGCGAGCTCGGTCTCGTCGCGCATCTTCGGCATCAGGTCCTGCTTGGTGACACCGATCCGGCCGAGCACGGGCGCGGCGAAGAACACCGAGGAATACATGCCGACGATGATGCCGAAGATCAGCGTCACCGAGAAGCTCTTCAGGGCAACACCACCGAACAGGTACAGGGCGCCAACGGCCAGCAGCGTGGTGACTCCGGTAATGACGGTACGCGACAGCGTGGTGCTGCAGGCGACGTCGATGGTCTCTTCGGGTGTCAGCTTGCGCGTGGTCCGGAACATTTCCCGGATCCGGTCGAAGATGACGATCTTGTCGTTGATCGAGTAGCCGGCCACCGCCAGCACCGCTGCCATCGCCGGCAGGTCGAACTCGCTGCCGATCAGGGCGAGGAAACCCAGGGTCAGCAGTACGTCATGGATTTCGCCGGCCACCGAGGCCAGCCCGAAGCGCCACTCAAAGCGCACCGCGACATAGATCATCATGCCGGCGATGACGAAGATCGCGGCAACGACGCCATCCTCGGCCAGCTCCTGGCCGATTTGCGGGCCGACATACTCGTTGCGCCGCAACTCCGACTCCATGCCGGCATTGGCCAGCGCGGTCTGGATCAGTTCGCCCGCGCTCTGGCGCAGGCCGCCGGTGGCGACGGTCGGGTCCGCGTCACCAGCCTGATCCTGCTCCTGTTCGGGGCGAATCCGGATCAGGACATCACGCGCGGTGCCGAACGATTGCACCTGGGCGCCCTCGTAGCCGGCCTGCTGCAGTACGGCGCGAATGGCGCCCGGATCGGCCGGTTGATCAAAATGCAGTTCCACCACCGAGCCACCGGTGAAGTCCAGGGCGAAATTGAGCCCGGGGCGCACCAGCAAGGCGATCGAGATCACCAGGGCGATGGCCGACAGAACCAGGGTCACCCGGCTCAGTTTCATGAACGGCACGCGCCAGTTTGGATTGAAAAGCTCGAACATTGAATTCAGTCTCCGCGACTGGCGTGGTTCAGATGGGCAGGGTCTGCAGCTTGCGTGCCTTCTTGCCGCCATAGATCAGCGAGGTCACGGCATAGGACTGGGTCACGGCAGTGAACATCGAGGTCAGGATGCCGACGCAGAGCACGATGGCGAAGCCGCGGATCGGTCCGGAACCAAAGGCCAGCAGGCCGATGCCGCAGATCAGCGAGGTCAGGTTGGCGTCGAGAATCGTCGCCCAGGCCTTGTCGTAGCCGGCGACGATGGCGTTGACGGCACTGCTGCCGCTGCGCAGTTCTTCGCGGATGCGTTCGCAGATCAGCACGTTGGCGTCGATCGCCATGCCGATGGTCAACACGATGCCGGCAATGCCGGGCATGGTCAGGGTGACGCCGATGATCGACAGCAGGCCGATGATCAGCACCACGTTGGCCATCAGGGCGAGATTGGCGATCAGCCCGAACAGCCGGTAATACACCGCCATGAACAGGATGATGGCGATGAAGCCGACGATCACCGCCTTGATGCCGGCGTCGATGTTGTCCTGGCCAAGAGACGGACCGATGACCCGTTCCTCGACGATGTCCATCGGTGCCGCCAGGGAGCCGGCGCGCAGCAGCAGGGCAAGCTGGCTGGCTTCCTGGCTGCTTTCCAGGCCGCTGGTCTGGAAGCGCTTGCCGAACGGCTCGCGGATGTTGGCCACCGAAATCACTTCCTCGCGGATGCGCGAGGTACGCACTTCTTCGCCGTCCGGTCCGATGCGGACATCGGGGATGCGCTCGACAAAGACGATGCCCATGCCCTTGCCGACGTTGTTGTTGGTGAAGTCCTGCATCCGGCGCGCACCCGGATTGTTGAGCGTGACATTGACCATCGCCGAGCCATCGCGCGAGTCGAAGCCGCTGGCGGCGGTGACCAGTTGGTCGCCGGACACGATCAGGCGCTTGCTCAGCACCACCGGGCGGCCATCGCGCATGAAGTACAGGCGCGATTCGGGCGGCACGCGGCCGGTCTGCTGGGCCTCGAACGGATCGATGGAGTCGTCGACGGCACGGTATTCCAGGGTGGCCTGGGCGCCGATGACGCGCTTGGCGGCGGCGGTGTCCTGGACGCCGGGCAGTTGCACCACGATGCGCGCTTCGCCCTGGCGCTGGATGATCGGTTCGGCCACGCCCAGCTCGTTGACGCGGTTGCGCAGGGTTTCGACGTTCTTCTCGATCGCCGACAGCGCGATCTCGCGCAACTTGGCATCGCCGATCTGGCCGTTGATCAGCCAACTGTCACCGCTGCCGGCACCCAGGCGCAGGGTCAGCTCGTCCTGCAGGTCGGCGCTGATCAGATCCAGGGCACGGCGGCGGTCTTCCTCACTGCGCAGGCTGATCACGATGCCGTTGCTGCTGCGGGCGACGTTCTGGTAGCGGATGCGGTTTTCCCGCAACAACACGCGAATGTCCTCGGTCAGGCGGGTTTCCTGCTGCTCGATGCTGGCGCGCTGGTCCACCTCCATGGTGAAGTGCACGCCGCCCTGCAGGTCCAGGCCCAGCACCATCGGCTTGCCGCCCAGGCGCGACAGCCAGTTGGGCACGGTCGGCGCCAGGTTCAGGGCAACGACATAGTCCTCGCCCAGCTCGGCGCGCAGGGTGTCGGCCGCCGGCAGCTGGATTTCAGGTGTACTGAAACGCACCAGGAGCAGGCTTTCGCCCAGCTCGACGCCTGTGAAGACATGGTTGTTGCGCTCCAGGATGCCTTGGACCCGCTCGCTGAACGCCTCATCGACGTCATGGCCGCGGTTGGCGGAAATCTGGATGGCGGCGTCCTGCGGGAACAGGTTGGGCAGGGCATACAGCCCGATCAGCAGGAGTACGGCCACGACCAGGGCGTACTTCCATTTCGGATAGTCGATCATCGGTTCTCAACGCCCCGTGGCGTCAGCGTGGGAAGGTCCGGGATGCGGACGAATCAGGCGTCTTTCAAGGTGCCCTTGGGCAGCACGTTGGCGACCTGGCTTTTTTGCACCTTGACCTTGACCTCCGGTGCAATCTCCAGGCTGATGAAGCTGTCGCCAAGATGCTCGATGCGGCCGGCCAGGCCACCGGTGGTGATGACCTCGTCACCCTTGGCCAGTTGCGAAACCATGTTCCGGTGCTCCTTGGCCCGCTTCATCTGCGGCCGGATCAGCAGGAAGTAGAACACGGCGACGAAGATGATCATCATCAGCAACGGCTGCATCGGGCTGGGAGCGGCGGCCGGCGCTTGGGCGTAGGCGCTGTTGATCAGGAAATCCATGGGACAGGTCTCGTTCCGGAGGGCGCGGCGGGGCCGCAAAGCAGCGCATTATGCCACGACTGCGACAGCCGCCGTGGCGCGGTGCGCGGGTAGTCGCTCAATCAGCTTGCGGCGTCGGCAGTTGCGTTCCATGGCTGCGATCGGCCTGGAAGTCGGCCACGAACCGTGCCAGTTGCCCGGCTTGGATCGCCGCCCGCAGCCCGGCCATCAGGCGCTGGTAGTAGCGCAGATTGTGCAGGGTCGCCAGCACCGAGCCGAGGATTTCATTGCAGCGATCCAGGTGTCGCAGGTAGGCGCGGCTGAAGCCGCCGCTACAGGCCGGGCAGTCGCAGCCGGGCTCGATCGCACGCAGGTCGCGGGCATTGCCGGCATTGCGGATGCGGATATCGCCCCAGCGGGTGAAGTAATGGCCATTGCGGGCATTGCGCGTGGGCAGCACGCAGTCGAACATGTCCACGCCCTGGCAGACGGCGGCGACGATGTCCTCGGGCCGGCCCACGCCCATCAGGTAACGCGGCCGGTCGGCCGGCAGGCAGGGCACGGTCGCGGCCAGCACCTGGTCGCGCTCGGCCGCCGGCTCGCCCACCGACAGCCCGCCGATGGCGTAGCCGTCGAAACCCAGATCGCACAACGCCGCCGCCGACGCCTCGCGCAGGGCCGGATACATGCCGCCCTGGACGATGCCGAACAAGGCATTGGCATTGCCCTCATGGGCGCGCTTGCTGCGCTCGGCCCAGCGCAGCGACAGTTGCATCGATTCCCGCGCCTGCGGCTCGCTGGCCGGGTACGGCGTGCACTCATCGAAGATCATCACGATGTCGGAGTTCAGCACGCGCTGGATGCGCATCGACTCCTCCGGCGACAGGAACACCTGCGAGCCATCCACCGGTGAGGCAAAACGCACGCCGTCCTCGCTGATCTTGCGCCGCTGCGCCAGGCTGAACACCTGGAAGCCGCCCGAATCGGTCAGGATCGGACCATCCCAACGCATGAAGCCATGCAGGCCGCCGTGGTCACCGATGATCTCCAGGCCCGGGCGAAGAAACAGGTGAAAGGTATTGCCCAGCACGATCTGGGCACCGGTGTCGCGCACCTGTGCCGGCAGCACCGCCTTGACCGTGCCGTAGGTGCCAACCGGCATAAAGGCCGGCGTTTCGACCCGGCCGTGCGGCAGGTCAAGTTGGCCGCGTCGTGCGGCGCCGTCGGTGGCCAGAAGCTGGAATTGCATGGTTGTCGGTAACGCCTGTCGTTGGGCAAACACGGCGCCGGTGGCGACCGGAGCCGGTGAATTTTCGGGAGTTCATGACCGCCGAAGCCGTGGCGATGGCGCCGGCGGCCCGGGATTGAAAGTGCCGGGCACCGTCAGCGCGGCCACCGGCCGGCCGCAGCAGGCGCGACCATCAGCGCGCTCAGGATTCGTCTTCGGCCCAGATCGCGGTACGCACCGTGCCGCCGGCATCGATGCTGCCGCGGAACATGCTGATGCTGCTGTAGGGCATCACCAGGTTGCCCTGGCTGTCGATGGCGATCACGCCACCGCTGCCGCCCAGGGCTGGAATCTCGTCCATGACCACGCCATCGGCGGCTTCGGACAGGCTCTGGCCGGCCAAGCGGACCCGGCTGCAGATCTCGTGCGCGGCGGCGGTGCGGATGAAGAACTCGCCCCAGCCGGTGGCCGAGACCGCGCAATCGGCGTCAGCCCAGGTGCCGGCGCCGATCACCGGCACATCGCCGACCCGGCCATAACGCTTCATGGTCATGCCGCCGGTGGACGTGGCAGCGGCGACATGGCCGTTGCGGTCCAGCGCCACCGCGCCGACCGTGCCGTAGTAGGCCTCATCCGGCAGCGGCTGGGCAATCGCGGCCTGCTGGCGACGCGCCTGCTGGAACCGACTCCATGAATCGTCGGTGCGGAACCAGCGCGGGTTGACCAATTCCAGGCCCTGTTCGCGGGCAAAGCGTTCCGCACCCGAGCCGATCATGAACACATGCGGGGATTCGTCCATCACCGCCCGCGCCAGCAACACCGGATTGCGCACCCGGCGCAGGGCGGCGACGGCGCCGGCATTGCGCGTGGCACCGTCCATGATCGCCGCATCCAGCTCGTTGTCGCCGTCGGCATTGAACACCGCGCCCTTGCCGGCATTGAAATAGGGCGATTCCTCCAGCACCACCACGGTCGCGGCCACGGCATCGACACTGCTGCCACCGTCGGCGAGTACGGCATGGCCGACCGCCAGCGCCTGGCGCAGCGCGGCATTGACCGCGACGCGGCGCTCCTCGCTCAAGGCCTCACGGGCGACACCGCCGGCGCCACCATGCACGGCGATGGCGATCGGGCCGGACGCCGCCACTTGCGGCGTCTGCGCCAGTGCCTCGCCCTGCCCGGCCACGGCGGTCGGCTCACTGTCGCCGGCAAAGACCGGCACCGGTGCCAGCGCGATGGTCGCCATCACGAACAGGCCGGCGGCCAGTCGCACCAAACCGGTCGATCCAGGCACCGTCGTCCAGGCAAGCTTCCGGGCCCGTACCGATGTCATCGCTTGTGTCATTCGAAAATCTCCCGCGTTCAGGGGTCGCCAGCGCCGCCCAGGCGCCGGGCCAGGTCGGCATGCAGTCGCGGCGTCGCCGCCGCCAGCACCGAGTGGGTGTGGAAACCGACCGGACCGCAGGCCAGGTCGGTGAACACGCCGCCGGCCTCGGTCACCAGCAGGCACAGGGCGGCAATATCGAGAATGCCGACATCCGACTCGACCACGGCATCGATGCCGCCGCGGGCGAGCAGATGGTAATGAAGGTAATCGCCATAACCGCGCAGGCGCCAGGCGCCGCGGGCGATGCCGGACAATCCGGCCCAGGCGCGGGCGTCAGCCGCCAGGCTGGCGACATTGCCGATCGACACGGCCGCCTGCGCCAGCTTCGTGCCAGCGCCAACGCGCACCGGCTGGCCGTCAATGAAGGCACCCCGACCACGCACGGCCCAGGCGCACTCGCCACCGACCGGCACATGCGACAGACCCAGTACCGGCTGGCCGTCATGCCACAGGGCGATCTGGGTGGAAAACACCGGGTTGCCGCGAACGAAACTCTTGGTGCCATCGAGCGGATCGACCAGCCATTGCCAGCCTTCGGCGGATGGCTCGCCGCCGTACTCCTCGCCCCAGATCCGGTGCCCGGGAAAGGCCTGTCCGATGTGCCGGCGGATGATCGCTTCGGCATTGCGATCGGCGATGGTGACCGGCGAGTCGTCATCCTTGTGCTCCACTTCCAGGCCCTGGCTGCGAAACAGCGGCACGATCGCCGCTGCCGCCTCGCGGGCGGCAGCCTGGGCGACGCTCAGGGCACGCTCGAGCACGGCCTGGTCAGCACCGGCACAGCCGCGTGGCAGCGCCGTCATGGCACAGGTGCGGCGCTGGCCTGGTTCTGCAACTGGCCGGAAACGATCAGCAGGGATCCGCCATCGGGCAAAGCCTGACCGACGTAATGGAGCATGCGCGCCACCGGGTCGGCCGGATCGCGCGCGTGCAGGATGACTTCGGCGTGGTAGCGCAGGCCGTCCAGCTCGAACTGGCCATCGACGATCAACGCACCGGCGACATCCTGGACCTCGCCGATCACCCCGCCCGGCCGGGTGCTGGCGAACTGCGCATGGATCGGACCGAAGCGTGCCTGCGCCGCGCCGGCCGAGCCGGCATCGACCCAGCGCGCACGGCCACGGGTTTCCTCGATGATGCGGCCGCGCAGGCGCAGGTGATCGAGCTCCACGTGGATGGTGCCGAGAAAATCCAGGCCATCGATATCGAGCACCGGCTTGAGCAGCAGGGCCGGCAATTGCATGGTCATGTCATCGACCCGCAGCAGGCGATCGTGGTCGAGCGTGGTTCGCGCCTGCGCCGACCAGGCGCTTTCCTCGATCTTCCAGCTGGCACTGATGGCGCCGCGCAACAACTGGCTGCCATGCAGGCGCCAGTCCAGGTGCCCGAGCGGAAAACCATTCACGGTCAACTGGCGCGCCTGGCCGTCAAGCAGGGTTCCGGAGACATCGTGCAGGCGCAGCGACGGGTCCAGGTGCGGTTCGGCCATGCGGTAGATGAACGACATCGGCGTCAGGATCACCGCCAACACCGCCAGCACGATCAGGACCAGCAAGAGCAGCAACAGCCGCCGCAGTGTCTTCAGCATCTCAGGGCTCCTCGATCAGCATCTGGATATCGACCTGGCCGGCGTATTCGGCGCGGCTGGCCGCCATTTCCGCCAGGCGCACGCCCTGCTCGGCGGCCAGTGTTTCCAGCCAGGCCACCAGGGTGTCGAACGGCACCGCATCCAGGCGCACGCGTACCCTGCCCTCGCCGGCCGGCTCGATGCGGCGCAGCGACGGACCCAGGCCCAGTTCGCGCAAACCGCCATCGACGACGGCGAGCAGCGATTGCCCGGCCCGCGAGCGGTTGCTGACGCTGCGCTGGCCGGCCTGGCCCTGATGCCGGGCAGCGATCTGCCGCATCTGGCCCAGGTCGGCCGCGAGCCGGGCATTGCCCTGGACCAGGGCGGCACGGGCATCGACCATCGGCTTGTGCACGAACACCCAGGCCAGCAGCAGCAGGCACAGCACCGCGCCGGCCGCCAGCACCCGGCGTTCGCGCGGCTGCCGGGCCTGCCACCAGGCTTGCAAGCTGTTCCTCATGTCCGCCCGCCACGCAGACGCATGCGGCCACGGACACCGTCATCGCCGGGATCGACACCAGTCAATTCCACATCCAGGCCGTGGGCGGCGAGCAGTTCGCGCAGGGCATCCAGGCTGGCGACATCGCTGCCGGAAACATCGATCTCCAGCAATCCCAGCCGGAAATCCACGGCCATCAGCCGGTAACGCGAGTTCTGGGTCAGTGCCGGCGCGGCGCGACCGAGCAGATCGAAAAATTCACCGCTGGTCGCCTGTGCGCCGCTGCCGAACTCGGCCAGCAATTGCGCGGCCGGATCGGCGGTCATCCGTGCGTCGGGCAACACCTGGCGGAAGACCTGGGCCATTTGCGTGCGCAGGGCATCGCGACGGTTTTGTTCGACCCGGACTCCGACCGCGGCATCGACCAGGGCCAGCACCAGGGCCAGCCCGGCCAGCAGCGCCGCCCAGCGCCCGAGCCGTAGCCGGTCGGCCTGGTCGCGTGCCGGCGCGAACTCATCCTGGAGCAGGTTGATGGCACCCGGATCGGCCAGGCGGCTATGCGCCCAGCGCAACAGCTCGGTCCCGGTCAGGGCCGGCGGCAGATCTTCAAGTGCGCCGAAGCGGCCTTGGCCATCCAGGGCCAGCAATTCCTGGTCGGCCAGGCGCTCACGCCACAGGTTCCAGCCCGCTTCGGGCAAGGCCCAGGCGCCCTGGCCGGTGGCGACCAGCAGCCGGCCGCCGACCCGCGCCAGATGGGCGCGACCAGCACGCCGGGGCAGAAGCTGGGCGTCGACATACAGCCGGCTGGGCACCAGGCCGATGTCGGCCAGGGATTGCAGCCAGCCATTGAGGGCAGCGCGCGAGACCACGGCCGCTTCCACCCGGTCGCCATCACGTTGGCCGAGCGCGAAGTGCAGGCGCTCAACCGGCTCGGCCAGGTGTTCCTCCAGTGCATAAGGCAGGGCCTGGCGCAATTCCGCGCGGCGACGCGCGGGAATGGACACGGTATGCAGGGTGGCCGCCTCGGCCGGTGCGATCGCCACCACGGTGGTCTGCGGCGGCAGGGCCTGGCCGGGCCGCCAGGACGCCGCCGATCCTTCACGCAGCAGCCAGCCGGCCTTTTCCACAGGGTCGATCAGGAGCGTTGCGGTCATCGGCAGAGCATAGCCCGGAAGCCCGGCAGAGATCGGAAAAAAGTGCCCGGAAGGTTCCGGGCACGCGATGGGCTATGGGCGACGGGCGCTGGCGTGAGCTGTGCCGGATCGTCTCCGGATCATCGCCGAGCCTTTGCCGCCAACGATTGCCAGCGGCAACAACGATTGCAGCAGCGGCCGCTCAGCGACCGGCTTCAAGCGCGGCGATACGCTCGCTGATCGGCGGGTGGCTCATCAGCAGGCGGCGCGCGCCCTGCGCCATGCGGCCGCTGATGCCGAAGGCTTCCACTTCCTCGGGCAGGGTCGAGACACCCTGGTTGCCCGACAGCCGACGCAGCGCGTTGATCATCTTGTCGCGCCCGGCCAGGGTGGCGCCGCCATGGTCGGCGCGGAATTCGCGCTGGCGCGAGAACCACATGGCGATGGTCGAAGCCAGGATGCCCAGCACCACCTGCAGCACCATCACCGTGATCCAGTAGCCGATGCCGGGGCCGCGCTCGTTCTTGAACACCACCTGGTCGATGATCCGGCCGATCACCCGCGACAGCACGATGACGAAGGTATTGAGCACGCCCTGCAGCAGGGCCATGGTCACCATGTCGCCATTGGCCACATGCGCAACTTCATGACCAAGTACCGCCTCGACTTCGTCGCGGCTCATCTGCTGCAGCAGGCCGGTGCTGACCGCCACCAGCGACTTGTTGCGGCTGGCGCCGGTGGCAAAGGCGTTCATTTCCGGTGCGTTGTAGATCGCCACTTCGGGCATGCCGATGCCGGCCTGTTCGGCCTGGCGGCGGACGGTATTGACCAGCCAGGTCTCGACTTCACCGCCCGGCCGCTGCGGGTCGATCACCTGCGCCCCGGTGGCGCGCTTGGCCACCCACTTGGACATCCACAGCGAGATGAAGGAGCCACCAAAACCCAGCAGTGCGGCGAAGATCAACAAGCCGGTGAAGTCCTGGCCGGTGCTGGCAAGATAGACATCCACGCCCAGCAACTGGCAGACGATGGTCAGGACGAACAGGACGGCGATGTTGGTGGCGACAAACAGCAGGACGCGTTTCATGGTTGGGTTCTCTGATAAAGGCCGGCGGACGTGGCGCGAGTATATGTGGGGCAGATGAACCATGGCTTCAAGACAGGCACGCAATCAACCGTGACCCGGCCCCGGCCCGCAGCAGGCAACGGCAACGGCTACCGCGGCCGGTTTGCGCCCTCGCCCACCGGCGCCTTGCACCTGGGCTCATTGCTGGTGGCGGTGGCGAGCTGGCTGCGCGCGCGCCAGCATGGGGGCACCTGGCTGGTGCGTATCGAAGACGTGGACCGGACACGGGAAGTTTCCGGTGCCAGCCGGCAGATCCTGAACACGCTGGCCGCCTTTGGCATGACCTCCGATGAGCCGGTGATGTACCAGAGTCAACGCGACGAGAGCTACCAGCAGGCGCTGCAGACCTTGATCGATGCCGGCCAGGCCTTTGCCTGCCACTGCTCGCGCGCCCGGATAGCCGCCCGCGGCCGGCATCGCGGTCGCTGCCAACTGCCGGCACGAAACCCGACGCCGGGCACCGGGGAAGCCGGGCCGGAATCACGGCCCGCCTGGCGGCTGCTCGCTCCTGAGCGCGAGATCGGCTTCGTCGACGCCCTCCAGGGGCCGTTCCAGCAACATCTGCGCCGCGATGTCGGGGATTTCGTACTCAAACGTCGCGACGGCCTGTGGGCCTACCAGCTTGCGGTGGTCGTCGACGATGCCGCCCAGGGCATCACCGAAGTGGTACGCGGTGCCGACCTGCTCGATTCCACGCCGCGCCAGATCCTGCTGCAGCAGGTGCTGGGCCTGGCCACGCCGGCCTACGCCCACCTGCCGCTGCTGCTGGACGAGCACGGCGCCAAGCTGTCCAAGCAAAGCCGCGCGTTACCGGTGGACGCGGCCGCGCCGCTGCCGGCACTGCGCCAGGCGCTGCGGCTGCTCGGCATCCCAGGCTCGCATCTGCCCGCGACCGCGACCACGCCGGAGCGTCTGCTGGCCGCCGCGCTGCCGGCCTTTTGCCTGCGCCAGATACCAACGGCGCGCAGCCTTTGCAGCGCAACATGGGCGGCCGTGGACAAAGGCTAGACTAGCGCGGTTCGCAGCAAAACCAACCTCAAGGGAGATGACAATGACTAAGCGAGTGGCACTGGTTACCGGCGGCACCGGCGGCATCGGCACGTCCATCTGCGAGCGCCTGTTGCGCAGCGGCCATACCGTGGTGACCAACTATCGCGACGAGGGCCGGGCGCAGGCCTGGCGCGAGAAGATGCAGGCCAAGGGCCTTGACGTGGTCATGGTCCAGGGTGACGTCGGCGAGGCCGAGGCCGCGGCCGCCATGATTGCCAGGATCCAGGAGCAGGTCGGCCCGGTCGATATCCTGGTCAACAATGCCGGCATCACCCGTGACACGACGTTCCACCGCATGAAGCCGGATCAATGGCATGACGTGATCAACACCAACCTCAACTCCTGCTACAACGTCACCCGGCCGGTGATCGAGGGCATGCGTGAGCGCAAGTGGGGCCGGATCGTGCAGATCAGCTCGATCAACGGGCTCAAGGGCCAGTATGGCCAGGCCAACTACGCCGCGGCCAAGGCCGGCATGCATGGCTTCACCATCTCGCTGGCGCGCGAGAACGCCAAGCTCGGCGTCACCGTCAACACGGTCTCGCCCGGCTATGTCGCCACCGACATGGTGATGGCCGTGCCCGAGGAAGTGCGCGCCAAGATCGTCGCCGACATCCCCACCGGACGCCTGGGCAAGCCGGAGGAAATCGCCTACGCCGTCGCCTTCCTGGTGAGCGAAGAAGCGGCCTGGATCACCGGCTCCAACCTGGACATCAACGGCGGCCACCACATGGGCTGGTAAGCGGTCCGGAAATCCTTTCTCCGTCGGGGTCCCCGCTCATTGCCTGGCCCCCGACGGGCCTGGCCCCGACGGCTCGGCCCACGCGCACCTGCCATCAAACGACGGGCGCGAGTGACACCTGAAACCCGTACCGGCGTGGCCACCGGCAATTCGGCAGCGCCAAAGCGGCAACCTTCGCGGCAGCATCCTGTGGCACTCATCCGCGGCAGGCACGATCGGCGGCGCCCGGCATCAATCAGCCATGGTGCCGGCTGCGCCAGCAGGCAAATCCATCCGGGCAGCCAAGCCGGTGGCTCCGCGCCGTGACCTGGGTCGGCAGCCACGCACGGCCGCCGGAGCGCTTCCGCGGTGGTCTATGCTTACGCCCCCGGCCTTGCCCACCTGACCGCCATCCATGCCTGTCCTGACCTCTTCGATCGACACCCGCAGTGCCGAATTCCTCAGCAACCAGGCGCATCTGCGCCAGCAGGTCGAGGACCTGAAAGCGCAGATGGCGCGCGTCGCCGAAGGCGGCGGTGCCAAGGCCCGGGACCGCCATACCGGCCGCGGCAAGCTGCTGCCGCGCGAGCGCGTCCGCGCCCTGCTCGATCCGGGCTCGCCGTTCCTGGAACTGTCGCCGATGGCCGCGCACGCCATGTATGACGGCGCCGCGCCCGGTGCCGGCCTGGTCACCGGCATCGGCCGGGTCAACGGCATCGAGGTCATGGTGGTGGCCAACGACGCCACGGTGAAGGGCGGCACCTATTTCCCGATGACGGTGAAGAAACATCTGCGGGCGCAGGAAATCGCGCTGGAAAATCACCTGCCCTGCGTTTATCTGGTCGATTCGGGCGGCGCCTTCCTGCCGCTGCAGGACGAGGTCTTTCCCGACCGCGATCACTTCGGCCGCATCTTCTACAACCAGGCCCGGCTGAGCGCGCGCAATATTCCGCAGATCGCCGTGGTCATGGGTTCATGCACCGCCGGCGGCGCCTATGTGCCGGCAATGAGCGATGAAACCATCATCGTGCGCGAACAGGGCACGATCTTCCTGGGCGGGCCGCCGCTGGTGAAGGCGGCCACCGGCGAGGTGGTCGATGCCGAGGCCCTGGGCGGCGCCGAGGTGCACACCGCCACTTCCGGCGTTGCCGATCACTTCGCCGAGAACGATGCCCACGCGCTGAGCATCGCCCGCGATGTCGTCGCCCACCTGAACCGGCGCAAGCAGCTTCCGGTGGCGATCGGCGAACCTCGCCAGCCGCTGTATCCGGCCCAGGACCTCTACGGCATCGTGCCGCCGGACACCCGCCAGCCCTACGACGTGCGCGAGATCATCGCCCGCATCGTCGATGGCAGCCAACTGCACGAGTTCAAGCCGCGCTATGGCAAGACCCTGGTCTGCGGCTTCGCCCACATCCACGGCTACCCGGTCGGCATCATCGCCAACAACGGCATCCTGTTTTCCGAAAGCGCACTCAAAGGCGCGCACTTCATCCAGCTTTGCAACCAGCGCAACGTGCCGCTGGTGTTCCTGCAGAACATCACCGGCTTCATGGTCGGGCGCAAGTACGAGAACGCCGGCATCGCCAAGGACGGCGCCAAGATGGTCACTGCCGTCGCCTGCTCGCACGTGCCCAAGTTCACCGTGCTGATCGGCGGCAGCTTCGGCGCCGGCAACTACGCCATGTGCGGCCGTGGCTACCAGCCACGCTTTTTGTGGATGTGGCCGAACGCGCGCATCTCGGTGATGGGCGGCGAGCAGGCCGCCGGCGTGCTGGCCACGGTCAGGCGCGATGGCATCGAAGGCGGCGGCGGCCAATGGAGCGCCGATGACGAGGACGCATTCAAGGCGCCGATCCGCGAACAATACGAACATCAGGGTCACCCCTACTACGCCACCGCCCGGCTCTGGGACGACGGCGTGATCGATCCGGCCGACACCCGGCGCGTGCTCGGCCTGGCGCTGTCGGCCAGCTTCAACGCCCCGATCGAACCGGACCGCTACGGCGTGTTCCGGATGTGAGCCGGGTCGCCGGCCGCTGGCCAGCCCATGGCGCCGGACAGCAGTGGCCGGAATCGAATCTTGAGCCTTGCCGGCAGCCGCCGACACCGTCGATCCGCTGATCAAGCGGCAACACCCCCAGTTACCGGATAGTCACCGTGAGCCACATCCATCTTGATATCGACCAGGGCATCGCCCGCCTGGCGCTGGCCCGGCCCGAACTGCACAACGCCTTCGACGACGCCCTGATCGCCGAGCTCACATCCACTCTGGAAGAACTGGCCAGCCGCGACGACCTGCGCGCCCTTGTGCTCACCGGACAGGGCAGCTCGTTCTCGGCCGGCGCCGACCTGAACTGGATGCGGCGCATGGCCGGTGCCAGCGAAGCCGGGAACCGCGACGACGCCCTGCGTCTGGCCGCCCTGATGCGCAGCCTGCGGCAGATGCCGTTGCCGACCATCGCCCGCGTCAACGGCCATGCCTTCGGTGGCGGCGTCGGTCTGGTGGCCTGCTGCGACATCGCCATCTGCGCCGACCGGGCCCTGTTCGGACTCACCGAGACCCGCCTGGGCCTGGTGCCGGCGGCCATTTCCCCGCACGTGATCGACGCCATCGGCGCCCGTCAGGCCAGCCGCTGGTTCCTCACCGGCGAACGCTTCGATGCCGCCCAGGCCTTGGCCATGGGACTGGTCCACCGGATCGTGCCGGCCGCGGAACTGGACGCCGCCATCGACGAGCAGATCGCGCACCTGCGGGCCTGTGGCCCGGTCGCCGTGCGCGAGGCCAAGGCGCTGGTGCGGCGCCTGTCCGGCTCCGATGCCGGCAACGATGACCACACGATCGACGCCGACAATGCCGCCCTGATCGCCCGCCTGCGGGTCTCGCCCGAAGGCCAGGAAGGCCTGTCCGCCTTTCTCGACAAGCGCAAGCCCGGCTGGGCTTGAACCGGCCCGGAAAGATTCCCTTGCCCTGCCGTACCGCGACCCGATTTCCCCTTGTTTCCTGACCGGACCGAGCGCCCATGTTCAAACGCCTGCTGATTGCCAACCGCGGCGAAATCGCCTGCCGGATCATCCGCACCTGTCGCCGGCTCGGCATCGAAACGGTTGCCGTGTATTCCGATGCCGATGTCCGCGCCCAGCATGTGCTGCTGGCCGACCAGGCGATCCACATCGGCGGCGCCCAGGCCGCCGAATCCTATCTGCGCATCGATGCCATCGATGCAGCGGCACGGCGCAGCGGCGCCGAAGCCGTCCATCCCGGCTACGGCTTCCTGGCCGAGAACGCCGAGCTCGCCCAGGCGCTGACCGACGCCGGCATCGTCTTCGTCGGCCCCAATCTGGAAGCCATCCAGGCCATGGCCTCCAAGGCGGCGGCAAAGGAATTGATGACGCACGCCGGCGTGCCGTTGGTGCCCGGTTACCACGGCCAGGACCAGAGCCCCGACGTGCTTTCGGCCGAAGCGGCGCGCACCGGTTTTCCCCTGATGATCAAGGCCGCCGCCGGTGGCGGTGGCAAGGGCATGCGCATCGTGCGCGGCGCCGGCGGGTTTGCCGACGCCCTGGCCAGCGCCCAGCGCGAAGCCGCCTCGGCCTTCGGCGACCAGCGCATGATCCTAGAGCGCTACGTGGAAACCCCACGCCATATCGAGTTCCAGGTATTCGGCGACCAGCACGGCAACATCGTGCATCTGGGGGAACGGGAGTGCTCGGCCCAGCGCCGCTACCAGAAGGTGCTGGAGGAAACACCCTCGCCCTTCCTCACGCCGGAACGTCGGCAGGTGATGGGCGCCGCCGCCGTCGCCGCTGCCAAGGCGGTGGATTACCTGGGCGCCGGCACCGTCGAGTTCATCGTTGCCGCCGATGGCGAGTTCTTCTTCATGGAGATGAACACGCGTCTGCAGGTCGAGCACCCGGTAACGGAAATGGTCACCGGACTGGATCTGGTGGAATGGCAACTGCGCGTTGCCGCCGGTGAACCGTTGCCGCTGCCCCAGGAGAACATCGTTCACCGCGGACACAGCATCGAGGTGCGCCTGTATGCCGAAGACCCCGAGCAGAACTTCCTGCCCGGCTCCGGCGTGCTCACCCACCTGCGCCTGCCGGCCGATGATGGCCGCCATGTGCGGGTCGATACCGGCGTCGTCGAAGGCGACACCGTCAGCATCTTCTACGACCCGATGATTGCCAAGCTGATCGTCCACGATGTCGACCGCCCGGCCGCCCTGCGCCGACTGGCGCAGGCGCTGGCAGACAGCGATATCGTCGGCCCGAAGTCGAACATCGCCTTCCTGGAGACGCTGATCCAGCATCCGGCCATCGTCCAGGGCACCATCGATACCGGTTATCTGGATCGGCACCTGGAGCAGTTCGTGGCTGCCGACAGCCCCATGCCCGACACCGCCCTGGTTGCCGCCACCATCGCCGAGCTGCTGGCCGGTGAACGCCGGCAGGCTGCGCAGACGCAGGGCAGCGCCGATCCCTGCTCGCCCTGGGCCCAGGGCGATGCCTGGCGTATCGGCCATCATGGCAAGCGTGCGATCAGCTTGGAGTATCGCGGCGAGCGCATCGAGCTCGGCGCCTGGGGCGGCAACGGCAGCTACCGCATCGAACATGGCGACCAGTGCTGGCAGGTCGACAACGCCCGTCACGACGGCGACTGGCTCACCTTCCTGTGGCGCCACGGCGATGCCGGCAGCCAGGGGCAACGCCTGCGCGTGCGCGCCAGCGGCAGCCACTGGCTGGTCTTCGTCGACGGCCGCCGTCATGCCCTGCGCGAAGTCCCGTTCTACGCCTGGACCGCAGCCGACGAGACCGGCAGCGACCAGGTACTGGCGCCGATGCCCGGCCGCATCGTCACGGTCAAGGCCCAGGCCGGCCAGGCCGTGCAGGCCGATGACGAGCTGCTGGTGATGGAGGCGATGAAGATGGAACTGGTACTGCGCGCACCGCGCGCCGGCACCCTGGCCGAGGTCCGCGCCCAGGCCGGCGAATTCGTCGAAGCCGATACCGTGCTGGTCAAGCTGGCTCCGGAATCCGGCGACTGAAACCGAAGCAACCGGCGGCCGCGAACAGCGTCTGCAACCGGCTGCCTACCGATACGAAGATCCCCGGCAGCCGGCACCGGGGCAACGGCCGGCAAGCGACCGCCGGCGCCAGCGCAACGGTCGCCGGCGCCACATGCCCGGCCCGGCACCCGGGTTCAGGCAGATGAACACCCTCCCGGCCTTCGCAGCCGCTGCGACAACCCGGACCGATAATGGCCGTCCTCCCGTCGATGCCGTCGCGCGGCCGCCGCCATGTCGCTGAAGACCGTCACCAATGACTTCCGCCCCGCCCCACGCAAGGGCCGCGGCGCCAACGACAACCGCGAAGGCCGCTTCGAAACGCTGAAAGTCGAACTCGAGGACGACGGCTGGACACCGGATCCGCTCGACCAGCCCGACGATTCCCGGCGCCTGCCGACCACGGTCACCGACGAACAGGCGCGCAGCCTGCTGCGCCGCAACGACTCGCCCGACGCCGGCCCCGATCAGACCATCAATCCCTACCGCGGCTGCGAACACGGCTGCATTTACTGCTACGCCCGGCCCAGCCACAGCTATCTGGGCCTGTCGCCCGGGCTGGACTTTGAAACCCGGCTGTTTGCCAAGACCAACGCCGCCGAGCTGCTGCGCAAGGAACTGTCGCGCCCCGGTTATCGGCCGCTGCCGATCATGCTCGGCGCCAATACCGATGCTTACCAGCCGATCGAGCGCCAGCGTGGCATCACCCGCGCCGTGCTCGAGGTGCTGGCTCAAGCGCGCCATCCGGTCACCATCGTCACCAAGAATTTCCTGGTTGAACGCGATCTGGATCTGCTGGTATCGATGGCCGCGCGCAACCTGGTCCAGGTCACTTTCTCCATCACCACCCTGGATCCGGCGATCGCCCGGCACATGGAGCCGCGAACCAGCGCCCCGGCCCGCCGCCTTCAGGCGATCACGCGACTGAGCCAGGCCGGCGTGCCCACCGGCGTCAATGTCGCCCCGGTGGTGCCCTTCCTCACCGATGACGAGCTGGAAACCATCCTGCAAGCCGCTGCCGCCGCCGGTGCCACCAGTGCCGGTTATGTCCTGCTGCGCCTGCCCTGGGAGGTGAAAGGCCTGTTCCGCGACTGGCTGGATGAGTACTTCCCGCTCAAGGCCGAACACGTCATGAGCCGACTGCGCCAGATGCGCGGCGGCCGCGACTACGACAGCCGTTTCGGCACCCGCATGCGCGGCGAAGGCGAGTACGCCCGCCTGCTCGGCCAACGCTTCAAACGCGCCTGCCGACGCCACGGCCTCACCGGCGGCACGCCGCTGTCATGCGAGCATTTCCGGCCACCCGGCGACGGCCGACAAGCCGACCTGTTTGCCGGGCTGGATTGAGCGCTTTTCCTTCTCCCCCCGGGAGAAGGTCCCCGACAGGGGGGATGAGGGCAAACGAAGCGCGGGATGCCGGCCTTGCCCAGCAATCAGGATGAGGTCGGTTCTCTCACCCTGAGCCCAACGTCAATCCTTCGCGCTGTTGGCCTAATTCAATCACCTTCCAGATGCCGGCAAGGCGCCCTCATCCCAACCCGCCGGTAGGAGCTGCAAAGTTTGTCACTGCATCGCCGTATCCGCTGCCGCCGCGTGCGGTTCGGCGCTGGCAGTGGCATGGACACGGTTCCATGGCCGGCCTTCGCGGGCGATGACCCGTTGCACCTGGTGCGGCGCTGCGGCACAGGCCACGCATTGTTCTGCGTCGATTGTCAGCAGCACGATGGTGGGCCGGCGGCGATCGAGCTGACCAGCCAGCGCTTCGCCATCCACCACCTGCGACAGCATCGCTGCCAACGCCTCGCCCTTCCCGGCGGGCGTGCGGCGCAGATCCTGGACGCTGAGCAGCTCCGGTGAACTGACCGCCACCAGCGCGCCATAGCCGTTGATCACCAGCACCGATGGAATGCCCAGCCCAACCTGGCCATTGGCGCGCTGCACATCATCGGCGGCATGGTCGATCAGGAACTGCGACAACGACGGCAGCGGCCACTGCACCGCAATTGCATCATCGGCGGCATCGGCGCCGAGCGCGACAGCCAAAACGCAAAGTGCGAGCAGATAGCGCTTCATACCGCCGCCCCGCCATGGCGCAACGCCATGGTTTCGGCCGGGTTGAAGCTGTCCGGCCGGGCGCTGGGCCAGAAGCGCCGGAAGACGCGGTGTTCGGGCAGGCCGTGGCGCAGTTCACCCGGCTGCAGCCAGGGGTAGTTGATGGCCATCGAGCGCACCTGGAATGCCGAGGTGCGGCGGATGATGTGTTCGGGTCCGAGCCCGTGCGGGTGGCTGACGCCGGCGGCCTGCAACAGTTCCTTCAGCGCCAGCAGGGTGTTGTCGTGATAGCGGTGCACGCGCCGGGCCTTGTCGGTGACCACCAGGCCGCGCTGGCGCAGCGGGTCCTGGGTGGCGACGCCGGTGGGGCATTTGCCGGTGTGGCAGGTTTGCGACTGGATGCAGCCCAGGGCGAACATGAAGCCGCGGCCGGAGTTGCACCAGTCCGCGCCCAGCGCCAGCGTCCGCGCCATGTCGAAGGCGGTGACCAGCTTGCCGGCGGCGGCGATGTTGATGCGCTCGCGCAGGCCCAGGCCGACCAGGGTGTTGTGCACCAGCATCAGGCCCTCGCGCATCGGCACGCCGACATGGTCGGTGAACTCCAGCGGCGCCGCACCGGTGCCACCTTCGGCGCCGTCGACGACGATGAAATCGGGCAGCAATCCGGCTTCCTGCATCGCCTTGGCGATGGCGAACCATTCCCAGGGATGGCCAATGGCGAGCTTGAAGCCGGTTGGCTTGCCGCCAGACAGATCACGCAGCCGATCGATGAACTGCAGCAGGCCGATCGGTGTGTCGAAGGCGCTGTGGCTGGCCGGCGAGATGCAGTCCATGCCTTCGGGAATCCCGCGCGCCGCCGCGATCTCGGCGGTGACCTTGGCTCCGGGCAGGATGCCGCCCTGCCCCGGCTTGGCGCCCTGGCTGAGCTTGAGCTCGATCATCTTCACCTGCGGATCGGTCGCCTGCACGGCGAAGCGCTCGGCATCGAAGCGGCCATCGGCAGTGCGGCAGCCGAAGTAACCCGAGCCGATCTCCCAGACCAGATCGCCGCCATGTTCGCGGTGCCAACGCGAGATCGAGCCTTCGCCGGTGTCGTGGTAGAAGCCGCCCGCGCGAGCGCCCAGATTCAGTGCCAGGATGGCATTGGCCGACAGCGCGCCAAAGCTCATCGCCGAGATGTTGAAGATGCTGGCGGCATAGGGCTGCGGCCGCTCGCCGCCGACCAGCACCCGGAAGTCATGGCCGTCGATCAGGCTCGGCGCCAGCGAGTGGTTGATCCACTCGTAGCGGTCGCCATAGGTGTCGACCTGGGTGCCGAATGGCCGCGTGTCCAGCTCGTCCTTGGCGCGCTGGTAGACAATCGCACGCTGCTGGCGCGAGAACGGCAGCTCTTCGGTGTCGCCCTCGATCAGATACTGGCGCATCTCCGGCCGGATCGATTCAAACAGGTAGCGGAAATGACCCAGGATCGGGTAATTGCGCAGCACCGCGCGCCGCTTCTGCACCAGGTCATGACAGCCGACCAGGCTCAGAAAGCCACCGGCCAGCAGCAGCCCCCACGCGCCCCAGGGCGCTGCCAGCGCGCCGCCGCCGCGCCCGAACACCAGCCAGGCGCCGAGCAGGGCCAGGGCCAATGCCAGCCCAACGGCCAGATAGCGGCCGACGATCAATCCACGCATGCCTGTCTCCTTGCAATCGCGCCATAGCATATTGCCTGGCGGCGACTGACTGGCGTGGCGATCGGCTGGCCAGCGGCGATCTGCGGCTATTTGGGTACTCAACTGCCGCCGGCAAGGCCAGCGCCAGCGCCAGCGTTGGCGGCAATTGCCGTTGGTTTAGCGCTCAGCCATGCCGCAACGCCGTGACCGGATCCACGCGCAAGGCCCGGCGCAGCGGCACCAGCGCCGAGACCACGGCCACGGCCAGCACCAGGGCGATGGTGCTGGCGAAGATCAGCGGATCATAGGCGCGGGTATTGAACGAGGGATTGGCCAGCAGCGCCGACCACGGCAAGGCGATGGCAACGCCGATGCCCAGACCGGCCAGCAGATGCCCGCTCAGCCGCCGGAATACCAGGCCCACGACACCGACCCGATCCGAACCGATGGCCCGGCGGATGCCGATCTCGCGCGTGCGCTGCTCGACGAAGAAGGCGAGCACGCCATACAGGCCGGCCGCTGCCAGCAGCAGGGCCAGCAGGCCGACGCCAACAAAAACCTCGGTCAGGATCACCGAGCCGACCCGGCCCTGGCGCACGGTCTGCTCCTGGGTCTGCAGCCAGTACGCCGGCGTATCCGGATCAATCTGGCGCAGCGTTGCGGCCAGCAATGGCGACAGGCCGGCGGCGTCGCCATGGCTGCGGATGGCGATCGTGGCAAAGCGGCTGGGCACCTGCCGGAACGGGAACAGCACCGTCGGCCGCGCCCGGTTCTCGACCGGCGTCAGGTGCAGCTTGTCGACGATGCCGACCACGGTGCGCACCTGCGGCGGGTCTTCTTCCGGATCCAGCACCAGGCGCTGGCCCAGGGCGCGGCCATCGGGCCACAGCCGCTGCGCGGCGCGGGCATCGATCACCGCCACCGGCAGGGAGTCGGGCTGATCGCGGCCATCGAAGAAGCGGCCTTCCAGCAGGCGCAAGCCATAGACCTGGGCAAAGGCGTCATCGACCTGGGCGACATAGGCCGTGTCGTGGCCGCCGGCCGGCTTCTGCGCACCCTGGGCGACGATGTCCTTGACACCGCCGTTGCTCCAGCCGGGAATGGCGTTGCCGACGCTGGCCGCCAGCACCTGGGGCTGCGCGGACAGGCGCTCGCGCACCTGCTCGAAATAGGCGATGCGATCGGCATCGGTGGGGTAGCCGGCATCGAACAGGCCGACGCGCGCAGTCAGCACCTGGCGGCCGTCGACCCGGCTGCCGGTATCAAAACCCAGCATGCCGATGCTGCCGTGCACGAACATCGCCGCGCCGACCAGCAGCACCACGGTCAGCGCGATCTGGCCAACCACCAGCCAGCGCGAGACCCGGGCGAAGAAGCCGCCCTGGCTGCCGCGGGCGCCGTCGGCCATCGCTTCACGCGCATCGGTACCGGCCGCGCGCAGCGCCGGGATCAGGCCGGCCAGCAGGCAACTGGCCAGGGCCAGCACCGGCACGAACAGGACATCGCGCCAGTCGTAGCCGAAGTCGATGAAGAAAGGAATGTTCATTCCGGACTCGACCATGCGCGCGGAGTAGAACCGGCCCAGAAGATCGTTGCCGACCGCCGCCAGCACCGTGGCGATGGCGGCCATCACCAGGGCTTCGGCCAGCAGATCACCGAGCAGGTGCCGCCGGCCGGCACCCAGCGCGCTGCGCACGGCCAGCTCGCGTCGGCGCGGCAGCATCGCCGCCAGTTGCAGGTTGGCGACATTGACGCAGGCCAGCAGCAGCACCAGCAGCCCGGCGGCGAACACCATCCACAGCGCTTGCCGGGTGGTCTGGTTGACGAACCGGTGCTGCAACGGAATCACATTGAGCATGCCGCCATCGCGGCTGCCGGCCAGCTCGCCCGACAGCGTCGAGGTGAGCGCCAGCAATTGCGTGCGCGCCTGCGCCAGGCTGACCCCAGGGGCCAGCCGCGCCGTCACCTCCACCGCCAGGCCGTCATCGGCGCTCACGCGGCGCGGCATCCAGGCCTGCTGGTCGCGCGGATAGGTGAAGCTGCCGGGCAGCACGCCGATGATCGTCGCCGGCTCGCCGTTGGCGCGCACCACCCGGCCGAGGATGTCTGGATCAGCGGCAAAATCATTGCGCCAGGTGTGCTCGCCGATCAGCAGCGATGGCGCCGCTCCGGCCTGGTCGTCGGCCGCCGAGAACATACGCCCCAGCAGCGGCTGCACCGAGAACAGCGGCAGCAGACCGGCATCGATCAAGGCTCCCGAGTAGCGCCGCACCTGCTGGCCATGGCTGATGTTGATCGTCGCCGGGCCGGCATCGATGGCGATCTGGTCGAACATCGCCAGGCGCTCACGCAGCTGCAGCCAGTCGCGGCTGGACAGGCTGTCGACCTCGTCAAGCCGGCCCGGATCGCTCCAGCCCACGGCCACCATGCGCTCGGCCTGGGGAAACGGCAGCGGCCGCAGCAGCATCGAGTTGAGCGAACCGAACAGGAACATCGCCGACAGCAGGCCCAGCGACAGGATGCCGATCGCCAGCAGGCTGTGTCCGGGCCGCGCACCCAGGCGCCGCCGGGCATTGACCAGTGATTGCCACATGATGGTGCGCTCTCCTCGGGCTGAATGCCGGGCACTCATGCATGCGCCGTGCCAAGCCCGTCAACGACCGGATATCAACGGCTTATCGTGATTGCTCGCCGTCGTAGCCGTCCAGAAACGGACAGGCCGTCACCCTGCCCGGACAACGGCCGCAACACCGGCGCCGGCCAATACGGCAGGTCCGATCAGCGACCGGCCAACGACTCAACTACCCCGGGGCGCCAGCATGATCACCGCCATGCCGGCCAGCGCCAGGCCGACGCCGACCAGATCCCAGCGATCGGGCCGGATGCCCTCCACCTGCCACAACCAGGCCAGCGCCACGCTGACGTAGACACAGCCATAGGCGGCATAGGTGCGCCCGGCCGCCTGCGGATGCAGACTCAGCAACCACACGAAGGCCGCCAGCGCCAACGCCGCCGGCACCAGCACCCATATCCCGGCCCGGCCCTTGAGCCACAACCAGGGCAGAAAGCAGCCGACGATCTCGAACACGGCGGTAACGACGAACAGGACGAAGGTGGTGGGCAGGGTCATGGGGTCGGCAACGGGCGGAACAGTGGAAAGATCCGGCCCAACGCCGAGGTACCAGTGCGGGCAGGATTTGCGGATGCTTGCGAATCCAGAGTACTACCGCTGCCGCTGCGCAGCCCGACTACCCGACAGGGTGTCAAACTGGCGAATGCCCGGGAACCGGGGGGCGGGGAAACTTGTATACTCTCTTGCCTGTCACTGCCAGCCTTGCTTCGTGGACCAGGCAAAACCGGATCATCATCTTTCAATCAAGGGCTCAACCAGCAGTGAGGCAGGCGCCGGCATCGCCACTGCACTGGCATTCCTTGTTGTCTGCAACCTTCCTTTTCTCGCGGCCAGCCAGGCGGTTTTCCTGTCACGGGCGCTGATCAACATCGATTATGCAGCGGCCGGGATGCTGGCCATGATCGTGGGTAGTCCTGCGTTGCTGTTCATCGCGTTGCCACTGGTGTTTGCCGTCGACCTGATCTTTTCGTTCTCGCCCGCGTACCACTTCAGCCCCGCTTCCGCGTGGCAGGCCCTGCAGGAACTCGGCCGGCTTGATCGGACCTATGTCTTTGTGGTTGCCATGGGCATGGCTGCGGTAGTGGCGGTCCTTTCACTGGCCGCAGGAAAGATCGCTGTGGCCGGCATGAGAGGTTCCTGGATCAATGTTCGGGCACTGTCATTTGTCCTCACCCTGCTGGTGACCAACGCCCTGCCGGTCCTGATGGATGGAAATCCCCTGGCTGCTGACAATGCCGACGTCCGCTCCACAGCGACCAATCACGCCGGCTCCACCATCAACAATCTGGCGCTGGCGTGGAAGACCAGGAAGGCACGCGTTGATGGCGGACCCGATTTCGGAAATCCGGATGCGACCGCAGCCAGCAAACAGTTGCAACAATTACCCCCCCCCGAACGGTGATCTTGATCATTGTGGAATCGCTTGGCGCGCCAGTTGCGCCGGACGTGGCGGACTTGCAACTGCAATCTCTGCTTCAGCTTGATGCCCTGTCCGGGGTCAGCGTCACGCGCGGTTCCATTCCTTTCCATGGCAGCACGGTGCCGGCTGAATTGCGGGAACTGTGCAGTGTGAGGAGCGGCACGCTTCATCCGGATGTCACTGCAATCGCAGCTGCTTGCCTGCCCCTGCAACTGCGGCAACACGGGTATCACGGCACGGCCATCCATGGCTTTTCCGGCAGCATGTTCTCGCGCAACCTCTGGTATCGCCAACTGGGTTTTGATGACATCCGCTTCGCCCCGGATGTTCTAAGGCTGAAGCCGGACGCATCCCGCTGCGGCATTGCCTTCAACGGCATCTGCGATCAAGACGCATGGGATTTCCTGCTCGACCAGGTCCTGGATGACGAGCGGGAACGGCAGTTCATCTACTGGCTGACGCTCAGCGCGCATCTGCCGCTGGTCGCCGACGAGCAAAGGGGTGAGCAGGCGCATCGGGATTGCGCAGTCCTGTCGGATCTGCAGACGCAGTTTCCGGTCTGCTTGCTGATCCACCAACATCGCAGCTTGTTCACCCGGATCGCTGGGACGGTGGCATCAGGCCGCTTTCGCGATACGCTGTTGATTGTTGTTGGCGACCACGCACCACCTTTCATCCGGCCGCCCTACCGCCAGGTTTTTTCCGACACTCACGTGCCCTACCTCATCATAGACATTGCGCCGTAGCCGGTAGCGCGCTTCAGGACTGACACCGCCCATGACAAGTCACTCGATGCCCCCTGAGCCGGGCACTCCGGCGGCCGACCACAACCCCGAAGCCGTTGTCACCTTCTGGCGCGATGCCGGGCCGGCGGCCTGGTTTGCCAAGGACCCGGAGTTCGACCAGCGTTTTGCCAGCCGCTTCATGCCGGCGTTCATGGCCGCGGCGCGACGTGAACTGGACCGCTGGCTGGATGAACCCGGCAGCGCCCTGGCGCTGCTCATCCTGCTCGACCAGTTTCCGCGCAACACCTTCCGCGATACGGCGCTGATGTTCGCCACCGATCCGCTGGCCCTGCGCTTTGCCCGCGACGCGATCGAACGCGGTCATGACCAGGCCACCGAGCCGGTGTTGCGCGCGTTCTTCTACCTGCCGCTGGAGCACAGTGAGGATCTGGCCGATCAGGAACGTTGCGTGGCGCTGTGCCAGCCGCTGGGCGGACAGGTGGCCGAGTACGCGCGCATCCACCTGAACATCATCCGCCGCTTTGGCCGCTTCCCGCATCGCAATGCCGTGCTCGGCCGGACCACCACGGCGCAGGAGCAGGCCTTCCTGGATGGCGGCGGCTTCGCTGGCTGAAGGCACGCGCAGTGAGACATTCCCCTGCCTGAACAGGAGCCCGGTTTCTCCGCCCACATTCACTGGTCAGACATCGCCGCAGCCGCACAGTCGTCGCGCCGTTGTCCTGGATCATCGTCCCTGCTGCTGTGGCCGCGGACGATGAACCGGGCAACGGTCCTTGAGTAATGACTAGACGAGGTCACCGCGATGAAATTGTTCTCCGCAACCGCACCCACCACCGCCCTGGCCCTGACCGGCGCCGCCCTGCTGGCACTGTCGCCCCTGGCCGTCCAGGCGCAATCTCCTGACCAGGGCTTCTTCATTGACGCCCGTGTCGGCCAGACCGATCTGAAGGATGTTTCCGCCAGCGACGACACCGGCTTTGCCCTGGGTGGCGGCTACTGGTTCAACCGCGCCTTCGCGGTCGAGGCCGGCTACACCCAGTTGTATGACAAGCGCCAGGTCGGCGGCGATCTGGAGCTGGACGGCTTCTACGCCGGCCTCAAGGGCCGTGCCCTGTTCGACCGCGGCGATGGCAGCGGCTTCTTCCTGGGCGGCCGTGGCGGGCTGTTTGTCTGGGACGGCCAGGCCGGCGCCTTCAGCGATGACGGCAGCGACTGGTACCTGGGTGCGTTTGCCGGCTACCAGATCACCCGCAACCTGGGCCTGAGCGTCAATTACGACCGCTTCAACGCCGATGACCTGGATGCCGATCTGCTCAGTGCCGGCATTGAGTACCGGTTCTGATCGCGTAGTGCCGGGTCGGCTGTCACCAAGCCACTGGCCAGGCGATGACTGCTGAAACGACGCCGGGCCTGATCCAGGCCCGGTGTTGTTGTTGCCGGCTGCGCTGCCGGCGAACGAATCGGTCGGATCGGCCGGATCGGCCGGATCGGCCGAATCGGTCGGACTGGCGAAGCTAGCGGATCAGTAGATCAGGCCAACGCCAGGGCCGCCATGTTCTGCCGGTACAGGCGCAGTTCGGCCACCGAATCGCGGATGTCGGACAACGCCGTGTGCGCCGATTCCCGGCGCGTGGCGTCAGCCAGTTCCGGCGCCCAGCGTCGGGCCAGCTCCTTGATCGTCGACACATCCAGGTTGCGGTAGTGCAGCCAGCGCTCCAGCGTCGGCATGTAACGGGCCAGGAAGCGCCGGTCGTGGCCGATGGTGTTGCCGCACAGGGGCGAGCGGTTGGCCACGGTCCACTGGCCCAGGAAGGCCAGCGTCTCGCGCTCGGCCTGTTGCAGGTCGGTGGTCGATGACAGCACGCGCCGCCACAGGCCGGATTTCTGGTGCTGGTTGCGGTTCCACTCGTCCATCACCTGCAGCCGCGGCTCGGGATGCTGGATTGCCAGGGCCGGGCCTTCGGCGAGAATTTCCAGGTTGGCGTTGGTGACCAGGGTGGCGATCTCGATGATCGTGTCGCGCTCCGGGTCCAGGCCGGTCATTTCCAGATCCAGCCAGATCAGATGGCTGCTCGATTGTTTGCTCATGTGCTGTCCCGGGTGGCCGGCCGGACAACCGGCCGGCGGGCGAAGAATCTGTGCCGGAGTGATGCGCGCTGGCGGTATCTGGCCAGCGGCGATCCGGCGCCGGCGGCCATGATAGCGGCCCGGACTTGCACCTGCCGGGCCGGCCTGTTGTCATCGCAAGCCATGGGCAAGCTCGTCGACATGGTCACCTGGCCGCTGCGCGCACCGGTGCGCGGCTGGGTTCTGCGCGCCTTTCCGCGCAGTCCGACCGGCGCCACCAATTACGATCAACCACTCGGCGATCCGGGCCTGTTCGGCCCCGACAGCGTCACCTGGCGCATCCACGCCGACTTTCCCGGCATGCTCTCCGGCGGCCTGTCAGCGCTGATGATGCAGACCCTGCACCCGCTGGCGCTGGCCGGCATCTGGGACCACTCGCGTTTCCGCGACGATCTGGTCGGCCGGCTGCGGCGCACCACCGGCTTCATCGGCCTGACCACCTACGCGCCGCGGGCTGCGGCGCAGGCAGCGATCGAACGCGTGCGCCGGATCCATCAGCAGGTGCGCGGCGTCGCTGCCGATGGCCGCGCCTATTCGGCGCAGGATCCGGAGTTGCTGACCTGGGTTCATGCCACCGAGATGCACAGCTTCCTGGCCGGCTTCCGGCGTTACTCCGGGCGCGCCCTGCCGGCCTGGGCGGCCGACCGTTACCTGGACGAGATGCGCCGCATTGCCGAGGCACTGGGTGCCCGCGATGTCCCCGCCAGCCAGGCGGCGCTGGCTGCCTACTTCGACTCGGTGCTGCCGCAACTGGAATACACCGAGCGCTCGCGCACCGTACTGAACATTCTGGCCGGCATCCGCCTGCCGGTACCGGTGCCGGGAGTGTCGCGCTCGCTGTTCCTGGGCGCGGGCACCGCGCTGCTGCCGGGCTGGGCAATGGAACGGCTGGAGCTGGGTGGCCATCAACGCCGCCAGGCACGGCTGGCGGCGGCCGGGCTGCGGACACTGGCGCCGGTGTTCCGGGCCGCGTTGCGCGAGGGCATTGCCGCCCGTTCCTGCCGCCGCATGGGCGTGGCACCGGAGAGCCTGTCGCAGTTTCCCGAGCGGGCGCAATCGGCCTGAGGCCTGGTCGCAGAACGCGAACCACGGCGCCCGGTCCTGTGCGCCGCGCGGGTGATACCGGTCGGTGATACCGGCCCATCCGCCACGATTCCTGCCAGGTCCTGGCATCGGCGGCGCACATTCGGAGTAGTATTCCGCGCTGCAACATGCCATGCCGAATGTGACAGGAGCCGCAATGCTGTACCAACTGCACGAGTACAACCGGGCCTTCATGAGTCCGCTCAGCCACCTGGCGCTGGCCGGTGCCCGGATCTGGTCCGATCCCAACAGTTTGCTGGCACAACTGCCTGTCGCCCCGCGCATGGCCGCCACCTGCGAGCTGCTGCACCGGGTCGGCAAGGGCTACGAGAAACCCCAATTCAACCTGCATACCATCGATGTCACCGGCGGCAAGGCGGCCGTGATCGAGCAGGTGCACATGGAACGGCCGCTGTGCCGGTTGCTGCGCTTCAAGCGCTTCAGCGACGACCCGGCCGCGATCGAGGCAATGAAGAAGCAGCCGATCGTGCTGGTGGTCGCGCCGCTGTCCGGCCATCACGCCACGCTGCTGCGCGATACCGTGCGCACCCTGCTCCAGGATCACAAGGTCTACATCACCGACTGGATCGACGCGCGCATGGTGCCGACCGGCGCCGGTGATTTCACCCTGGATGACTATGTCGGCTACATCCGCGATTTCATCGAGCACATCGGCGCCGACAATGTCCACGTCATCGCCGTCTGCCAGCCGACCGTGCCGGTGCTGGCGGCGGTATCGCTGATGGCCAGCGCCGGCCAGCCGCTGCCGCGCAGCGTGACCTTGATGGGCGGGCCGGTGGACACGCGCGAGAGTCCGACCAAGGTCAACGACTTGGCCGTGAACAAGCCGCTGAGCTGGTTCCAGAACAATGTCATCCACGAGGTGCCCAAGAACTACCCCGGCCACGGTCGCAAGGTCTATCCGGGCTTCCTGCAGCACACCGGCTTCATCGCCATGAACCCGGGCCGGCATGCCAGTTCGCACTGGGATTTCTATCACGACCTGGTGCGTGGCGATCTTGGCGACGCCGAGGCCCACCGGCGTTTCTACGACGAGTACAACGCCGTGCTCGACATGCCCGCCGAGTACTACCTGGATTGCATCCGCATTGTCTTCCAGGAACATCTGCTGCCGCGTGGCGAATGGCATATCGATGGCCAGCGTGTGGCACCGGAGGCAATCACCGGCACCCGCCTGCTGACCATCGAAGGCGAGCTGGACGATATTTCCGGGCTCGGCCAGACCCGCGCCGCGCAGTCTCTGTGCTCCGGGCTTGACCCGGCGCACAAGCAGCATCTGCTGGTCCGGGAAGCCGGCCATTACGGCATCTTCAGCGGCCGCCGCTGGCGTGAGCTGGTGTATCCCAAGGTGCGCCAGTTCATCACCGAGGCCAGCCAGGCGCCGACCACCGGCGCCAGCCGCCGCCTGCACGCGGTGACCTGAGCAAAGCGCTGACCTGAGCGAAGCTCAGGGCTGTGCGTGCCAGAGCCGCGGCCGGCTCTGGCGCCGGGCGGTGAGCAACGGCCCGTCCGGCCCGAAGCTGATCTGCAGCGCGCCAGTATCAGGCGTCTGCAGCCAATCGATGTCGCGCGCCGCCAGTCGCGCCAGCACTTCAGGCTGCGGATGCCGGTAGCGGTTGCGATAGCCGGCCGAGGCGATTGCCAGCGCCGGCTGCACCGCATCCAGAAACTCCGCGGTGCTGGAATGGCGGCTGCCATGATGGCCCAGCAGCAGCACCTGGCTGGGCAGCCGTTGCCGATGCAGATTGAGCATGCGCATCTCAGCCGCCTTGCCGGCATCGCCGGTGAGCAGGGCACTGCCGTGGGCGGAAACGATGCGCAGCACGCAGGAGACCTCGTTGCCGCCGACCGGATAGCGCGACGGCGGATGCAGCAACTGGAACTCGACGCCATCCCACTGCCAGGTTTCCGGCTCGTGACAAGGGCCACCGACAACATCGGGCACCGGTTCGCCCAGCAGCACCCGCGCCACCGGAAAATGGGCGATCACCGCCGCGGCACCGCCGGCATGATCGTTGTCGGCATGGCTGACCACCAGCGCATCCAGGCGGCGCACGGCCAGCGCCTGCAAGGCCGGCACCACCACCGCCTGGCCGATGTCGAAACCATTGGGATAGCGGGCGCCGGTGTCGAACAACAGGGCATGGCGATGCGTACGCACCAGCACCGCGGTGCCCTGGCCGACATCGAGCACATCCAGCTCAAATTTGCCCGGCGCCGGCGCCGCTGATCCAGGCAGCAGCAGCGGTGCCAACAGCGGCAGCACCAGCCAGCGCAACATCGCCGGCACCGGCAGCAGCACCAGGATCGCCGCCAGCAGCGCGCCGACCAGGGCCAGCAGACCGGGTTCGGGCAGGTAGGCGGCAGCCGGCTGCCAATCCGAGACCTTATCCAGAGCGACGATCAGCGGCACCATCAACCGTTCGGCCAGCACCACCATCATCGCGCCCAGTGTCGGCGACAGCGCCAGCATGGGCAATGACAACAGCAACAATGGCACCACGGCCAGGGTGATCCAGGGAATGGCGATCAAGTTCACCAGCGGCGATACCCAGCTTGCCTGGGCGAAGAAGCCGATGCCGATCGGCAGCAGCCCGATCGACACCGCCCATTGCGCCTGCACCGCCGTGCGCACCATGCCTTGCCGATGCCGGCCCTGGGCGGCGATCAGCAGCCAGGCCACGCCCAGGTAGGACAACCAGAAGCCGATGCTGGTCATTGCCAGCGGATCAGCCAGCAGGATCAGGGCCAGGGCCAGCGCCCAGCCGTGCCACAACCCGACCCGGCGGCGCAGCAGCAGCGCCAGGCCGGCGGCGGCGATCATCGCCATGGTGCGTCGTGTCGGCACCTCGAAACCGGCCAGCAGGGCATAGCCCCAGGCCGCCAGCAGTGCCGGCGCCAGTGCCCAGTATCGGCGCGGCCAGCAGCGCAACATGGCCGGAAACAGCCAGGTCAGGCCGGTCACCAGGGCCGCGGCGAAGATGGCTACCATGCCCACGTGCAGGCCAGAAATCGAGAACAGGTGGCCGACGCCGGTGCGGCGCAACATGCGCCAGTCCTGTTCGCTGAAATCGCGGCGGTCGCCCACGGCCAGGCCGCGCAGCAGCGAGGCCATGCGTGGCTGGCGGGCGGCGGCATCGATACTGTCGGCCAGGCGGCCGCGCAGGGCATCGATGCCGCCAGCGGTAGTCAAGGGCCGGTTGTCGGGTTCGTCGCGGACGTAACCGACGGCGCTGATGCCGGTTTCCAGGGCCTTGCGCTCGCTGTCGAAACCGCCCGGGTTGTGCAGGCCGTGCGGGCGCTTGAGGCGGACGGTCAACTGCCAGCGCTGGCCAGGGCGGACATCGGGCACGATTGGCGCCGGCTGATCCTGATCGCCGCGCAGCCGCGGCAGGTACCAGCCCAGGCGCCAGCAGCCGGCGACCGCAATCGGCTCGCCCTGGCGGCTGGCATGTTCGGGACAGAACACGAAACGCAAGGCATCGGTGTCCAGCCGCGGCAGGTCGCGGACCTGGCCGACCACGGCCAGATCCTCACCTTCCAGTGCCGCAGGCAAACGCTGCTCCAGGGCGCTGCCGACATGGACGATCCCCCACAGCATGCCCAGCACGCCGTGGAGGATGGCGCCGCGCCAAGGTGCCGGCAGCCAGCCAGCGGTCGACAACGCTGCCATCAACGCCAGGCCGGTCATTACCGCTGCCACCAGGGAAAACGGATCGGGCAGCGTCGGCCACAGCCACAACGAACATACGCCAGCGGCGAAGGCCAGCAGGTTGCCGGTGCCCAGGCCGGCGCTGGCTATGCCGGTGCTGGCTGAGGCTGACCGGCCGGCGATGGCACTGTCGCCATCAGGCTGCCGATCGGCGTTGCCGGCGCCGGCGATGTCGGTGTGGGTATCCGCCGTGGCCATGCCGTGATGCTGACGCGGTCACGGTGACGGGTCGTCGGCAATCGCACGCGGCCGCGGCTGGGAAATTTCCCAACCGTTGCGCCCGCTGGATTGCCAGGCCGCCGCTGGCAGGCCCGAACGCCGCGCCGCAGCCCGCTTGAAACCGAACCCACGTCGCGCCGGCCGGTCATCATCCGGGCTAAACTTGCCCGCCCCCGGCGCCGCCGGGTCGTCACCTTCAGGACTCCCGATGCGCGTTTTTTCCCGCATGTATGACTGGGTGATCCGGCTTGCCCGGCACCCCAAGGCTGAAACCTGGCTGGGTGTGATCAGCTTCGCCGAGTCCTCATTCTTTCCGATTCCGCCGGACGTGATGCTGGCGCCAATGGCGATCGCCCAGCGCGAGCGGGCCTGGCGCCTGGCCCTGATCACCACCATCACCTCGGTGCTGGGCGGATTGTTCGGTTACCTGATCGGCTACTTTCTGATCGACCTGGTATTGCCGCTGATTGCCGAACTGGGCTGGCAGGAACGCTACGACCGCGTTGTGCTCTGGTTCCTCACCTACGGCTTCGTGGCCACCCTGATCGCCGGCTTCACGCCGATTCCCTACAAGCTGTTCACCGTCGCCGCAGGGGCCTCGCTGCTGCCGCTGCCGGTGTTCATCATCGGCTCCCTGCTCAGCCGTGGTGCCCGCTTTTTCATGGTTGCCGGCCTGTGCAAATGGCTGGGTCCGGTGATCGAAACGCGGGTGCTGCGCTACATCGATGTCATCGGCTGGAGCACGCTGGCCCTGCTGGTGGCGGCCGGCGGGCTCTGGTACTGGCTGGCCTGAGGCGGCCAAACGTGCGGCTGGCCGATGCCCTTTTGGCCAGCCGTTGCGTCGTCAATCAATAAAGCCGTAATCAAAGCCGTTCTGGAACAGCATCACGCTGGGTCGGAACGCGGCCACCACCGGCGCGGTGAGGCTGCCGGTGCGGCTGTTCTCGCTGCTGTTGGCAACCCCGATCGGGATACCGTTGTAGATATAGCCCGTGGCGGAGAAGGAACGGATGCGCGGGCAGGGATCGCCGTTGCAGACCGCGGCGTAGGCCATGATGGTGCGGAAACTGTTGCCGCCAGCGGCGACGCCATGGCCGAATGACCAGGGATACGACGCCTCGCTTGGGCTGGCGCTGGCATTGTCCGGATTGTGCTCCATGCCCATGTTGTGGCCGTGCTCGTGGGCATAGGTGGCCGCGCCGCAGTTGAAGCGCGTGACCTGGTAGGCCGAGCGTTCAAATGTCGGGCCGGGGTTGCGCATGACATAGCCCAGACCGCAGTACTGGCCCTGGGACACATACACGCCGACCATGTCGGCGCCGTACTGGTTGCGCCAATTGTTGACCTGGCTGTTGCCGCGCGTCGCCGGCAGCATGTCGTCCATGTCCGGATCCTCGGTCAGGCTCATCCGCTTCACCGCCACCAGCCGGAAACGCACCGGCATGGCGGTGTTCATGAAGGCGCGGTTGGTCCAGGCGACATCGTTGTGGGCGCGCGCGGCGACACCGGCATGACCACCGGCCTCCACCTGCACGTTGCTGGTGTAGACGATCATCACGTCGATCCAGTGCACACCGCTGCGCAGGGCATGGTCACCCTCGGCCGGCGGCGGGTGGCCGGTCACCGGCGGCAATTCCGGCGGCAACTCCGGCACCAGGGGCTGACCGGGCGGCGGCAGCAGCGTCAAGTCACGTTCCAGCAGCAGGCTGCTGCCGTCGGCCTGCGGCGCAATCTCGAATTCGCGGCCAACCAGGTCGATGGTGCCGGCCAACCGGCCCTCCTGGGAGGTGAGCAGCAGCCAGCTGCCATCCTCGCCGGAACCTTCCCAGGTCCAGCCGCCCGAGCGCACCTGCAGTTCATCGCGGGCGACCTGCAGCGGCATGCCGAAAACTTCCATCTGGACCGAGCCGGCCTGGCGCAGGTCCAGGCTGTCGGCATCAAGCACCGGCGCGCTGCGCATCACCGAGGCGTCGACCGTAGCGGGGCCGGCGACGGAGGCGGCGATGGCGGCGGCGGCGGTACCGGCGCCGGCCTGGGCGCTGCCCACCTGGATGGTGATGGTCTGGTCGGTACTGCTGGCGAACGCCAGGACGGAGGTCAGGCTTAGCACGGCTGACAGGACAAGCTGCGGTTTCATGGATTCAATCCCCCCGGATTGCTGACAAAGCCGGGGAGCTTAGTTACCGCAGCGCAGTGAAACGTGAAGGGACGCCAACGCAGCGCTCAATCCGTGAACCTGGTCGCGTTTTGCGGGTGAAATCGCCAGAAAATGACCAAGTCCGGAGATATTCCTGCAGCGGTCCGGCCTGCTGACCTGCACCGGGTGATACTTGCGACGATCGCGTGAGAGTCGTCGTCGCCGCCCGGGCCGACCTGCATCCATGGCCGCCTGCTTGCGCGCCACAACAGGCCCGTCCCGCGATTCTCCGGCCAACGCCAGTCCCGAAGGTCGGGGCCGGCGCCGAACATGGGATAATGCCCGGCTTGCAGCGAGCCCGAGCAATGACACAACAACTACTGGTTACCGCCGCCCTGCCCTACGGCAACGGCCCCCTTCACATCGGCCACCTGGTCGGCTACATCCAGGCTGACATCTGGGTCCGGGCCCAGCGCATGGCCGGTGCCACGGTGCATTTCGTCTGCGCCAACGATGCCCATGGCACGCCGATCATGCTCGCCGCCGAGCAGGCCGGGATGACGCCCGAAGCGTTCATCGCCACCACCCAGGCCAGCCAGGAACGGGATTTTGCCGATTTCAATGTCGATTTCGACTGGTACCACTGCACGCACACGCCGGAAAACCGCGAGCTGACCGAGCGCCTGTATCTGGCGCTGGAGGCCGGTGGACATATCGAGCGCCGCGCCATCGAGCAGCTCTACGACCCGGTCAAGTCGATGTTCCTGCCCGACCGTTATGTCAAGGGCGACTGCCCCGAATGCGGCAGCGCCGACCAGTACGGCGACAACTGCGAGCACTGCGGCGCCACCTATTCGCCCACGCAGCTGAACAACCCGCGCTCGGTGGTGTCCGGCGCCACGCCGGAACTGCGCAGCTCCGAACACTTCTTCTTCAAGGTCGGCCACTTCACCGATGTGTTGCGCCGGTGGCTGGAAGGCGACGTTGCGGTGCCCGGGGTCAAGGCCAAGCTGCGCGAGTGGATCGATGCCGAAGGCGGCCTGCGCGACTGGGACATTTCCCGCGACGCGCCCTACTTCGGCTTCCAGATTCCCGGTCATCCGGGCAAGTACTTCTATGTCTGGCTGGATGCGCCGATCGGCTATTTCGCCAGCCTGCTGGCGCTGGCCCGCAGCGGCCGCAAGCCCGGCTTCGACGAAGCCGCCTTCGAGCGTTTGCTGGAACCGGGCAGCCATGCCGCCATGCACCAGTTCCTGGGCAAGGACATCGTCAACTTCCACGGCCTGTTCTGGCCGGCGGTGCTGGCCGGCAACGGCCTGCGCCTGCCCGAACGCCTGCATGTCAACGGCTACCTGACCGTGGACGGCGCCAAGATGTCCAAATCGCGCGGCACCTTCATCCAGGCCCGCACCTACCTGGATGCCGGCCTGGACCCGGAATACCTGCGCTATTACCTGGCCGCCCGCTCCAGCGGCAATGTCGACGACCTGGACCTGAACCTGGAAGATTTCGTGACCCGGGTGAATGCCGACCTGGTCGGCAAGTTCGTCAACATCGCCAGCCGCTGCGCGCGCCTGCTGGAAAGCCACCTGGACAACCACCTGGGCCGGCTGGACGACGACGCCGCCACCCAGGACAGCCAGGGTATGGCCGTGCTGGCGGCCGTCCAGGAAGCGGCACGCCAGGCCTTCGCACGCTATGGCAGCGGCAATTACGGCGAGGTGATCCGGGCCCTGATGCTGGCTGCCGACCGCGCCAACGAGTACATCCAGGCGCGCCAGCCCTGGAAGCTGGCGCGCGATCCGGAGCGGCGCACGGAGCTGGCCTGCACGCTGACCATCGGCCTCAACGCCTTCCGCATCCTGGCCATCGGCCTGGCGCCGGTGCTGCCGCGGCTGGCCGGGCAGGCGGCGGCGCTGTTCGGCGAAAACGCCAGTGATTGGTCGATCCAAGACATCGACCGGCCGCTTGAGAACCATCCTCTGGCGCCGTTCCAGCCTTTGCTGCAACGCATCGACAACAAACAGGTGACCGCGATGATCCAGGCCAGCACCGAAACCCTGGGCAGCGCCCCTGCCGCTACACCGGCGCCGGTCAAGGCCAAGACAGAAAAGGCCGACACTGGCAAGGCGGCGGCCGGCCAGAACGTGCACAAAGACGCCAAGCCGGCATCGGCATCGGTGCCGCAAACCATCGGCATCGAAGACTTTTCCCGCCTGGACCTGCGCGTCGGCACGGTGCTGGAGTGCAGCCATGTCGATGGCGCCGACAAGCTGTTGCGTTTTCTTCTGGATGCCGGTGACCTGGGCCAGCGGCAGATCTTCTCCGGTATCAAGGCCGCCTATCCCGACCCCGAGGCGCTGGTCGGGCGCAAGGTCGTGTTCATCGCCAACCTGGCGCCGCGCAAGATGCGCTTTGGCATGAGCGAGGGCATGATCCTGTCGGCCGGCAGCGGCGGCAGCGAGCTGTTCCTGCTCGCGGTCGATGACGGCGCCCAGCCCGGCATGCCGGTGGCCTGAAGCCGAGGCCACCCGCCGACGATCACCGGCTGGCCGCGCCACCACCGGAACACCACTGACAGGGGCAGCCTATACTTGCCGGCCCCTGCCCTGAATGGATCAGTGCCGTGCCGGAACGCGCCCTTCGTCCCCCTTCGCTGCTGCAGGCCCTGACGCCGCTGCTGTTCCTGGTGCTGGCCCTGATCTGCGCGGTTTACCTGTACGCGGACGACGCCTCCTTCGGCGCCAACCAGATCGGCCTGATGCTGGCCACCGGCGTTGCCGGCCTGGTCGGGCTGCGCAACCGGATGCGCTGGCAGGACATCCAGGACAGCCTGGTGCATGGCGTGGCGCTGGCGGTGGTGCCGATCTTCATTCTGCTGTCGGTCGGTGCGCTGATCGGCACCTGGATCCTCAGTGGCACCGTGCCGATGCTGATCGTCTACGGCATGGAGCTGATGCATCCGGCCTACTTCTATCCGGCTACCTGCCTGGTCTGCGCCATCGTCGCCCTGGCCATCGGCAGCTCCTGGACGGTGGCCGGCACCCTGGGCGTGGCCCTGATCGGCGTCGCCCAGGGCATGGACATGTCGGTGCCGATCACTGCCGGCGCGATCATTTCCGGCGCCTACTTCGGCGACAAGATGTCGCCGATCTCCGACACCACCATCATCGCCCCGGCCGCCGCCGGTGCCGAGCTGTTCGCGCACATCCGCCATCTGACCTGGACCACCTTCCCGGCCCTGGCCATCGCCCTGGTGCTGTTCACCCTGATCGGCAGCGGCCAGGGCGGTGCGGCACCCGGCGACGGCTTCGGCAACCTGCCCGACCTGCTCGCCAGCCACTACAACCTGGGCTGGCATCTGCTGATCCCAATGGCGGTGCTGTTCGCGCTGGCGATGCTGCGCTTCCCGGCCTATCCGGCGATTTTGCTGTGCGCGATCCTGGGCGGCGCGTTCGCGGTCGTGTTCCAGCCCGAGCTGGTCGTGGCGCTGGCCGACAACCCCGACATCCCGCGGCCGATGGCGCTGCTGTCGGGCGCCTGGAAGGCGCTGTTCGAGGGCTATCAGTCCGACACCGGCAACGCCGCGCTTGACGATCTGCTCAGCCGCGGCGGCATGATCAGCATGCTCACCACTGTCTGGCTGATCATCTGCGCGCTGGGATTTGGCGCGGTGATGGAGCGCACCGGCCTGCTCGAGCGCATGATCCGCAGCGTGCTGACCAAGGCCAAGTCGGCCGGCTCGCTGATCGCCGCGACCATCGCCACCGCCTTCGGCACCAATGTCGTGGCCGCCGACCAGTACATGGCCCTGGTCCTGCCCGGCCGCCTCTACCAGCCCGAGTTCAAGCGCCGTGGCCTGGACCCGGTCAACCTGTCGCGGGCGCTGGAGGACGGTGGCACCATCACCTCGCCGCTGGTGCCGTGGAACACCTGCGGCGCCTACATGGCCGCGACCCTTGGCGTGGCCACGCTCGACTACCTGCCCTACGCCTTCTTCAACCTGGCCGGCCCCGTGGTCGCGGTGGCGATGGCCTATGCCGGTTTCCGCATCATTCTCAGCCCGCCGCCGGTCGACAAGGCGCCCAACCCGGCCTCGACACCGCTGCCCGCCAATGCGCCGGCATCAGCGCCGGCATCGGCATCGGTAGCCGCCGTAGACGATGCCAATGTCAGGCCGGCCGGCCAGGGCCCGTTCCAGCCTGCGGCAGCACAGGGCTCCCAGCCCGCGCCGGCAAAGGCAGGCCCAGTCAACCCGTGAGCCATGCGCGTGCCGCTGCCTGGTGCCTGTCGGGGACTGTCGCCAGCATCGTGGCGCCATGCACCAGCGCGCCCATGCCAAGCATGGATAAGCTCTCCCGCCGGCGGCCATGACCGAGTACGCCCTGCTGCTGATCGGCACGGTGCTGGTCAACAACGTGGTGCTGGCCAAGTTCCTGGGCCTGTGCCCGTTCATGGGCACCTCGCGCAACCTGGATCATGCCGTCGGCCTGGCGCTGGCCACCGGCCTGGTGCTGACCCTGACCTCGGGCCTGTGCTGGCTGGCGATGCACTGGCTGCTGGCGCCGCTGGGCCTGGAATACCTGCGCGTGCTGGTCTTCATCCTGATCATCGCCGCCACCGTGCAGTTCACCGAGGCCCTGCTGCGCAAGCTGGCGCCAGTGCTGTATCAGGCGCTGGGCATCTTCCTGCCGCTGATCACCACCAACTGCGCCGTGCTCGGCGTCGCCCTGCTCAATACCTATGCGCAGCGCAGCCTGTTCGCCGCCCTGCTGTTCGGTGCCGGCTCGGCGCTGGGCTTCGGCCTGGTGCTGGTGCTGTTCGCCGCCGCCCGCGAACGCCTGGATGCCAGCCCGGTGCCGGCCGCCTTCCGAGGCGTGCCCATCGCCCTGGTCAGCGCCGGCCTGATGGCGCTGGCGTTCATGGGCTTTGCCGGCATGGATCGATGAGCCTGGTGCTTGCGGTCGGAGTGCTGACCAGCCTGGCGATGGCGATCGGCCTGTTGCTGGCCTGGGCCACGCGCCGTTTCCAGGTGGCCGGCGATCCGGTCGCCGATGCCATCGATGCCCTGCTGCCGCAGACCCAGTGCGGCCAGTGCGGCTATCCCGGCTGCCGGCCCTATGCCGAGGCCATCGCCAGCGGTGATGCCGATATCAACCAGTGCCCGCCCGGCGGTGCGGCCACGGTCACGGCCCTGGCCGACCTGCTCGGCCGCGAGGCCACGGCCCTGGACAGCCGCTACGGGGTCGAGAAGCCGGCGCAACGGGCGCTGATCGACGAAACCCGCTGCATCGGCTGCACGCTGTGCATCCAGGCCTGCCCGGTCGATGCCATCGTCGGCGCCGCTCGCTACATGCATACGGTGATTGCCGCTGACTGCACCGGTTGCGAGTTGTGCCTGCCGCCGTGTCCGGTCGACTGCATCGACCTGGTGCCGCTGCCCGAGCCGCTGCGGTCGCCGCGCCGGCCAGCACCGGCCTGAGGCGATCAGGCAGCGATGCCGGACCCTGGGCCGGCTATAATCGGCCGTTGTTTCCAAACCCTGCGGGGGCCGCATGAGCGCCGAACAACTGCGTCAGGAAAAATGCCGTCCATTGAAGGGCGCCGATCATCGCCTGGACGGCGACCAGCTTTCCGACCTGCTCGCTGCGGTGCCCGACTGGCAACTGCTGGATGGCGGCAAGATGATCGGTCGCGACCTGCGCTTTGACGGCTTCCTGCCGGCGCTGGCGTTCACCAATGCCCTGGCCTGGCAGGCCGAGCAGGACAATCACCACCCCGATCTGGAACTGGGCTGGGGTTATGTGCGCATCCGCTTCAGCAGCCATGATGTCGGCGGCCTGTCGCGCAACGATTTCATCAGCGCCGCCAAGGTCGATGCCCTACTCCACGCCCGCTGACGCGGCACCGGCACGGCCGCCGCGCAACTACGGCCGCTGGCTGGCGGCGCTGTGGCTGATCGCGGTGGCACTGACGGTGTACTTCATCCTTGCCCACTGGCACGCGGCGCCGGCCCTGCGCCCGGCCCCCGATCTGCTCAGCACCTACATGCCCGAGCGTGCCCTGTGGCTGGAGGAGCAGCGCGTCCAGCAGGACAGCGCCGGCAGGGGCGTGCTCTACGAGCGCCACCAGGCCGGCGCCCTGTTCATTCCCGACGCGGTCTGGGTGCTGACCCTGATCCTGTACCTGATCCCGATCATCTACGTGCTGCGGCGCAGCTTCTTCCAGGGCGACGTGCCGCCCTCGTGGACGCTGGCCCTGATCCTTGCCGGGCCATTGCTGGTGGTGATCCTGGGCGGCGTCTCCGACGAGACCCGGGGCAGTGCCGCCCTGGTCTTCATCACCGGCCTGACCTTCGGCGCCATCACCGGCCAGCGTGATGTCAAGGCGCTGCGTTTTTCTCCCGGAGACCTGGCGGCATGGCGCAATGCCGCCGTGTTCACCGCGATCGTGATCGCCATCCTGGTGATTTACCGGCTGCTGGTGCAGCCGGACTATCCACTGCGCTGGCCGACGCCCGAGAAGCTGGCCCGCTATGCCGCCTGGGCGGTGTTCCAGCAGTGGCTGCTGAACCGGGTGCTGGCGCGTGAGGCGTTGCGCCTGACCGGCGGCCGCCAGGTCGTTGCCGCGGCCCTGGTCGCGGCCCTGTTCGGTCTGCTGCACGCGCCCAATTTCGCCCTGATGTGCGCCACCTGCATCGGTGCCTTCATCTGGATCCAGTTGTATTTCCGCCGGCCCTATGTGCTGCCGCTGGCCGCCTCGCATCTGGTGCTCAATGTCACCATGATCGCCCTGCTGCCACCCTGGCTGCTGCGCAACGCCGAGATTGGCGTACGCTATTTCATATCGGCGCTGTAGCGAACCACCTGCGGCCGCTGCCGGGCCGCACGGGCTCAAGCCATGTCGATGTCACCCAGCGCCCGGATCAGCCGCCGGGCGCGTTTGTCCGGCCGTGACGGCGGCGGCTCGAAGCCGGCACGCTCGGCGCGGCGCAACTGACGATCGCGCTCACGTCGCGCCTGGGATTCTTCGCTTTCCAGATACAGCCCGGCGGCCACGGTTGCGCTGCCGCGGCGGCTGGCGGGCTCGCGTACCGTGATCTGGTAGCGCTCCTGGCCACGACGGATTTCCAGGCGGGTGCCGGCGCGCACCGGGTGGGCGGGTTTGCAGGCCTGATCCTGCGCCAGCACCCGGCCGGACTCTATGGCCTGGCGGGCCAGAGCCCGGGTCTTGAACCAGCGCGCGGCCCACAGCCACACATCCAGTCGCACACTCGCTTCGTCGTTCATGGTCGCCATCGTATGGGTGAAGCCGCCAGCGATGCCATACCATGGCCCGATGTCCACACACCGTGACCCGCCACGGACCTGCGATCTGGGCCTGGTCATGGCCGGAGCCGTCTCGGCCGGCGCCTACACCGCCGGCGTCGTCGATTTCCTGGTCCAGGCCCTTGATTGCTGGGAAGCGGCACGCGGCGATGATCGCCTCGCCCCGCCGCACCGGCTGCGCCTGCGCGCCCTGACCGGCGCCTCGGCCGGGGCCATGACCGCCGGCATCCTGGCCGGTATCGCCGCCGGCCGCGAGCACCGTCCGGTGAGCCGCTTCGACCCCGGCGAGGATCTGCCCGACAACCCGCTGTTCGATAGCTGGGTCAACCGCATCGACGTGCGCAACCTGTTGTCCACCGGCGACCTGGACGGCAGCGGCAGTGACCGCCTGCTGTCGCTGCTCAACGGCGATGTGCTGGCCGACATTGCCAGCGCCGCCCTGCCTGCCGGCGCCGGCGGCCGGCGCAAGCCCTGGCTGGCCGACGAGCTGCTGATGGCATTGACCGTGACCAACCTGCGCGGGGTGCCCTACAACATCGGCTTTGCCGACAGCGGCAACCCCGACCAGCCGCGCGCCGGGCACGGCATGCGTCGCCACGCCGACCAGCTCCGGTTCCGGCTGTCAGGCACTGACCCTGGTGCCGATGCCGACCCTGGCCAGCCACCCGGCTGCATTGCCCTGGATGCGGGCATGAACGGCCCGGGCTGGCGCCGGCTGCAACTGGCGGCCCTGGCTTCGGGCGCCTTTCCGCTGCTGCTGCCACCGCGGTGGATCAGCCGTGACAGTCGCGATTACCTGGCCCAGCGCTGGCCCGGAGCGGGCAGCGGCAAGGTTGTCGATGGCCACTGTGACTGCGTGCGCTACCGCAGCCTGGCGCCGGACTGGGGCGAGCATGAGCCGCCCGAGCAGTTCCAGTTCCATGCCGTGGATGGCGGCATGCTCGACAACCAGCCGTTCACCGCCGGCCGCGAACTGCTCACCGGCCTCCCGCCAACGCCACCGGCTGCCCCGGTGGTGAGCCGGGTGATGCTGGCCATCGATCCGTTTCCCGACCTGGTCAGCTATCGCCAGCAGGAGCCGGAACCGGCCGGCCTGCTCGACTTTGGCCTGGCGCTGCTGTCGGCGATGAAGAACCAGACCCGGTTCAAGCCCGAGGAGCTGCTCACCGCCGCCGAGGACGCCTACGCCAGCCGGCAGTTGATCGCGCCGTCGCGACGCATCGACGGTGTACCGATGGACCATCCCCTGGCCGGCGGCGCGATCGAGGGCTTTGCCGGGTTCATCGACCGGCGTTTCCGGCTGCATGATTTCTGGCTCGGCCGGGCCAACTGCCAGCGCTTCTTCGGCCGCCATTTCCGCCTGCCCGCCGAGCACCCGCTGTTTGCCGACTGGAGCCCGCAGCAGCGCCAGGCCTGGCGCGACGACGACGGCCGCCTGCCGGTGCTGCCGCTGCTTGGCGCCGCCGCCGAGCCCATTGCCACGCCCACCTGGCCAACCATCGGCGCCGAGCAGATGGATCAGCTCAGCGCCCTGCTGCGCCAGCGCAGCCTGGCCTTGCTGCCGCACGCCATCGATCACCTGCTGGCGCGCAGCAACCGCTGGATGCGCTGGGCCACCCTGCACATGGCGCGCTGGCAAAGCCGAGGCTGGGTGCAGGCATTGGCCGACCAGATTGCCGACCAGTTGCGTCGGCGCGGCCAACTCTAGTTGCCAGCGGACACTGCGACCGCAAGGCGGCCGGCGTCACCCGGCCTGCGGCGTGCGCGGCTGGTAGGCGCGCAGGAAGACGTCCACCACCCCGGCGACATGGGCCGAGGCCTCATCGGCCGGTATCTCGGCGGCGCGGGCACCACAGCACAGCATGCGCAGGTTGACCGCGCCCTTGAGCAGGCTCAGGAAATGGATCGCCGCCTGGGCCGGATCGATGATCTCAAGATCACCGGCAGCGGCGGCGCGGCCCAGGAAACCCTCGAAGCTGGCCAGGATGCGCGCCGGTCCGGCCCGCCAGAACATCCGGCCCAAACGGCCCTCGGCGCGGACATCGGCCAGCACCAGGCGCTGCAGGCTGATTGCTGCCGGGCTGGCGACCAGGGCGAAGAAGCTGTCGGCCAGCGCACGCAGCGCGTCCTCGATCGGCTCGCCGGCCTCCGGCACGAACAGATGATCCGGCAGCAGCTCCTGACAGAGCTCGCCGATGGCGTGCATGAACAGGGCTTCCTTGTCCTGGAAGTGACTGTAAACGGTGAGCTTGGACACGCCCGCCGCCTGGGCGATGGCATCCACGCTGATGCCATCAAAGCCGTGCCCGGGGAACAGTTGCTTGGCGGCAGTGAGGATGGCCGCGCGCTTTTCCAGATCCTTGGGCCGGCCGGACGCGGCCAGCGGGGTCTGGATATCGGTGGCGGCTGGGCAATGGTGGTGGCTCATGTTCGGATCGCAAGCGTGGTGGCTGCAGGTGGATGGGACGGTTGCCGGAATCGTCGCGGACAACGTGGGCGACAGCGTTTTTGTTGCTGGACAGACATCGCCGGCGAACATACTATACCAGTCGGTTCAATAATTGATGGCCGCCAGCACCGGCGTCTACCCAGCCTTGACTGATTCGATTCGCCAACGATTGCCAGAAATCGCAGCCGTCACCCTCTGCCGGTTGCTTGCAACCGTGACCGCAGCATTGATCCTGGCCGCCTGCAGCGGCACCGATCCGGCACCGGCGCCGCCACGTCCGGCCGTGGTCGGCCAGGCGCAGCCGGCCGCGGCCAGTGCCGACATCGTCTACAGCGGCGAAATCCGCGCCCGCCATGAAAGCCAACTGGCTTTCCGCGTCGGCGGCAAGATCGAGCGCCGGCTGCTCGACGTTGGTGCCCGCACCCTGCCCGGTGATGTCCTGGCCGTGCTCGACGGCACCGACCTGGAACTGCAACTGGCCGCGGCCCGCGCCGCCGTCGCCTCGGCCCGCGCCGATGCCGACCTGGCCCGGGCCGAGTTCGAGCGCGCCGATGCCCTGCTGGCGCGCAACCTGGTCAGCCGATCCCAGCATGAGGCCGGCCAGACCGCGCAGGCGGCCGCGCAGGCGCGCCTTGCCCAGGCTCAGGCGCAGCTGCGAGCAGCCGGCAATCAGGTCGACTACACCCAGCTTCGCGCCGACCGCGCCGGCGTGCTGTCCCACATCCAGGCCGAGACCGGCCAGGTGGTCGCGGCCGGCCAGATCATCGCTGTGCTCGCCCAGGACGACGAGCTGGAAGTGGAATTTGCCCTGCCCGAATCGCAACTGGCGCGCTATCGTGTCGGCATGCCGGGCCGGATATCGCTGTGGGCCGACGACAGCCGTGGCTACCAGGGCCAGATTCGCGAAATCGCGCCCGATGCCCAGGCCGGCAGCCGCACCTACCGGGCCCGGGTCACCTTGACCGATGCCGATGCCGCGGTGCAGTTGGGCATGACCGCGCGGGTGGCCTTCGCCGCCGACGACAACGGCGAGCGACTGGCAGTACCGCTGACCGCGATCCACGGCCGCGACCTGACGCCAGCGGTATGGCGGATCGATCCGGACAGTGGCCAGGTACACCTGCAGCCGGTGCAGGTGGCGGCCTGGCGCGAGCACGAGGCCGAGATCGCCGGCGGCCTGTCGGCCTCGGACTGGCTGGTGCTGATCGGTGCGCAGCAGTTGCACGAGGGCCAGGTAATCCGCCCGGTCGATGCCGGCAACCGGCCGCTGGACCTGTCCGGGCAGTGAGCCGGCGCTTGTCGCCAGTCGCCTGACCTGCCCGCGCCACTGCCCGCCATGATCTGCGCCCAGGCCACTTTTGCTTTGCCCATGACTGCGCTCCAGCAGCGGCGGCGGCGATGATCGGCAGCCGCTTCAATCTTTCCGAATGGGCACTGCGCCACCGCGGCCTGGTGCTGTACCTGATGCTGCTGGCCGGTGTCATCGGCGTGCTGGCATTCCGTTCCCTGGGCCAGTCCGAGGACCCGCCCTTCACCTTCAAGGTGATGGTGGTGCACACCCTGTGGCCGGGCGCCGACGCGCAGCAGGTATCGCGCCAGATCACCGACCGGATCGAGGAGAAGCTGGAAGAACTGGGCAACCTGGAGAGCATCCGCAGCTATTCGCGGCCGGGCGAATCCCAGGTCTTCATCGAGATCGGCGAGCACGTGCCGCGCTCGCAGGTCGATGGCTACCTCTACCAGATCCGCAAGAAGGTGGTCGACATCCGCCACACCCTGCCGGCCGAGGTGATCGGGCCGTTCTTCAACGACGAGTTCGGCGACACCTTCGGCAACCTGTTCGCGCTGACCGGCGAGGGCTTTGCTGCCGGTGCCATGAAGAACTGGGCCGAGCGCATCCGCTCGCGCCTGCTGCGCCTTGAGAACGTGGCCAAGGTTGAACTGCTCGGCGTCCAGGACGAACGCATCTACATCGAGCTCAGCCAGGCCAAGCTGGCCAGCCTGCGCATCAGCCAGGCGCAGTTGCAGGCGGCGCTGCAGGCCCAGAATGCGATCGCACCGACCGGATTTTTCGAAGGCGGCAGCGACCGCATCCACCTGCGCGTCACCGGCCCGTTCGACTCGGTGCAGGCCATTGCCGACATGCCGATCCGCGCCGGCGACGAGCTGTTCCGGCTCGGCGATGTTGCCCAGGTCCGGCGCGGCACCATCGAGCCGGCGGCGCCGGGCGTGCGCTACATGGGCCAGGACGCGATTGGCCTGGCGGTGTCGATGGTCGAAGGCGGCGACATCCTGCGCCTGGGCGGCGACCTGGACGCCGCCCTGCCCGGCTTGCGCCAGGAGTTGCCGGTGGGCCTGGACCTGCACTGGGTCGCCGACCAGCCTGCCGCCGTGCGTGCCTCGATCGGGGAGTTTTTGCGCGTATTGGCCGAAGCCGTGTTCGTGGTCCTGCTGGTGAGCTTTTTTTCCCTGGGCCTGCGTACCGGCCTGGTGGTGGCGATCTCGATCCCGCTGGTGCTGGCCATGACCTTCGCGGTCATGGCCCTGCTCGGCATCGACCTGCACAAGATCTCGCTGGGAGCGCTGGTGCTGGCCCTGGCGCTGCTGGTCGACGACGCGATCATCGCTGTGGAGATGATGGCGATCAAACTGGAGCAGGGCCTGGAGCGGATCAAGGCCGCCGCCTTCGCCTGGACCTCGACCGCCTTTCCCATGCTCACCGGCACCCTGGTCACCGCCGCCGGCTTCCTGCCCATCGCCACCGCGGCGTCCAACACCGGCGAATACACCCGCGCCCTGTTCCAGGTGGTGACCATTGCCTTGTTGCTGTCCTGGATCGTCGCCGTGCTGTTCGTGCCTTATCTGGGTGACAAGCTGCTGCCGCGGGCCGCGCATGAGGGCGGTCCGGCTACACAGGGGCACGGCGGCGCGGCCGATCCCTACCAGCGCCCGTTCTACCGGCGTTACCGGCGCCTGCTGGAGTGGTCATTGCACCGGCGAGTCTGGGTGCTGGTCGCCACCGCCGTGCTGTTTGCGCTGTCGCTGCTCGGTTTCCGCCTGGTCGAACAACAGTTCTTCCCGCCTTCGACCCGGCCCGAGCTGCTGGTCGACCTGAAACTGGCCGAGGGCAGCTCGCTGACCGCCACCCGGGCCGAGGTCGAGCGCCTGGAAAGCTGGCTGGCCGATGATCCCGACCTGGTCAACCACATCGCCTTCGTCGGCACCGGCGCGCCGCGCTTCTACCTGCCGCTGGACCAACAACTGCCACAGCCGTCATTCGCCCAGTTCCTGCTGCTGGCCACCGACATCGCCGCCAGACAGCGCGTGCAGCAGCGTCTTGGGCAGCATCTGGATGCCGAGTTCAGCCATGTCCGCAGCCGCGTGCAGACGCTGGAGAACGGACCGCCGGTGGGCTATCCGGTGCAGTTCAGGGTTTCGGGCGAGGACATCGCTACCGTGCGCACGCTGGCCCTGACGGTGGCCGGACACCTGCGCAGCGATCCGGACCTGGCTAACATCCACCTGGACTGGCAGGAGCCGGCCAAGATCCTGCACCTTGAGCTCGACCAGGATCGGGCCCGGATGCTGGCGATCAGTTCCGCCGAGCTGGCACAGTTCCTCCAGGGTGCGCTCAGCGGCAGCCCGGTCAGCGTGCTGCGCGAGGATGACGAGCTGATCGATGTCGTGCTGCGCGGCGATGCCGACGTGCGCACCGGCCTGTCCAGCCTGGCCAGCCTGCCGGTGCAGACCGGCGACGGCCGCTTTCTGCCGCTGTCGCAGATCGCCACCCTGCGCCCCGGTCTTGAGGAAGGCATCATCTGGCACCGCGACCGGCTGCCGACGATCACCGTCCGCGCCGATGTCGCCAACAACGTCCAGCCGGCAACGGTGACCGCGCGCGTCGAGCCGCTGCTGGCGCCGTTGCGGGCATCGCTGCCGGCCGGCTACCTGCTCGAAGTCGGCGGCACGGTCGAGGCCAGCCAGCGCGGCCAGGCGTCGGTCAATGCCGGCATCCCCCTGTTCATCCTGGCCGTGCTGACCGTGCTGATGGTGCAACTGGGCAGTTTCCAGCGCACGCTGCTGGTGGTGCTGACCGCGCCGCTGGGCCTGATTGGCGTGGTTGCCTTCCTGCTCCTGCTGCGGGTGCCGTTCGGCTTTGTCGCCATGCTCGGCACCATCGCCCTGTTCGGCATGATCATGCGCAACTCGGTGATCCTGATCGACCAGATCGAGCAGGACATCGCCGCCGGCCAAGCACGCTGGCAGGCGATCCTGGATGCCGGCGTGCGCCGTTTCCGGCCGATCATGCTCACCGCCATGACCGCCGTGCTGGCCATGGTGCCGTTGTCGCGCAGCGACTTCTACGGGCCGATGGCGGTGGCGATCATGGGCGGCCTGCTGGTCGGCACGGTGCTGACCCTGGTGGTGTTGCCGGCCATGTATGCGCTCTGGTTCAGCGTGCGCGAACACGAACCGGCCGCCGGCCACGGTGCGGACACCGTTTCGCCATGATTTTCTCCGACACTGCCCGCCGCTGTCCGTTATCCGCCCGGCTGTCCGGAGCCGGACGCTCCAGCCGGACGTTGATGACAGCCGGCGACATGCGCTGGTGACTTCCGGCACTACGGTGGCCACGGCGCCGGCACCATGCTGAATGCATTGGTGATCGCACAGGGCCGGCCTGGACTATCATTTGGCACGCATTTTGCGACTTTCCGAATCGACGGACACGGAACCGTGACGGCACTTCCGCCACCACCGTCCCCGCCCTGAAACCGACACCGACACCGTAGACCCTGCGAGTAACCCGCCATGACCCAAGTGACCGACGATTTCGCCCTGGCCCGGGAGAACATGATCGAACAGCAGATCCGCCCCTGGGAGGTGCTGGATGCCCGCGTTTTGGACGTCTTCCGTCAGGTGCCGCGGCATTTGCATGTTCCCGCCCCATATCGCTCGATGGCTTATGTCGACGTCGCCATTCCGCTGGGCCATGGCGAAAAGATGATGAAGCCGGTGCAGGAAGGCCGCATGTTGCAGGCGCTGGACCTGACCGGCAGCGAAGAGATCCTGGAGATCGGCACCGGCTCGGGCTTCATCACCGCCTGCCTGGCCCGGCTCGGCGGCAATGTCCACAGCATCGAGCGCCATGACGACCTGGCCAGCGCTGCCCGGCAACGGCTGACCGAAGCCGGTGTCGCCAATGTCCAAATCGAAACCGCCGATGCCCTGGACGGCTTCGAGCCGCCGCGCCGCTATGACGCCATCGTCGTCACCGGCGCGGTCGACAGCGTGCCGCCGCGCTTCGGCGACTGGCTGGCCGTTGGCGGTCGCCTGTTCATCGTGCACGGGCGCGCGCCGCTGATGACCGCCGCCCTGGTCACGCGCACCGATGGCAGCCACCTGCATCAGGAAAGCCTGTTCGAGACCGAACTGGACTACCTGCATGGCGCCGCGCCGGTGGCGCAGTTTTCCCTGTAACCGCGCCTGCGCCAGGCACCCCTCGGAGACATCGGCGCAGTCCGCCGCGACTTTTGACCACCCGCAAGACCACGAGCCCCACACCATGACGAAAATCAAACTCCTGGCTGCCGCCCTGGCGCTGTCCTTCGCCGCCGGCAGCACCGGCGCCGGCGCCGCCGACTTGATCGAGGCCTACCAGAGCGCCCGCCAGAGTGATCCGCAGCTTGCCGCCGCCGAGGCCAGCAGCCGGGCCGTGGGCGAGAACGTGACCATTGCCCGCTCGACCCTGCTGCCCAACATCAACGGCAGTGCCAGCGTCAACGAGTCGCGTGACGACCTGTTCAGCAGCAGCGATGGCGACCTGCGCACGCGCACCTATGGCGTCAACCTCAACCAGAGCGTGTTCGACTGGGGCAACTACACCAACCTGGGAGCCGCCCGGGCGCGCAATGCCGCTGCCCAGGCCGATTACGAGTTCGCCGTCGATACCCTGCTGCTGCGCGTGGCCGAGGCCTATTTCGGCGTGCTCGCCGCCGAGGACGCGCTGGCCTTCGCCGAAGCCGAAGAGCGTGCCGTCGGTCGGCAACTGGAGCAGGCCGAGCAACGCTTCGAAGTCGGCCTGACTGCGGTCACCGATGTCCATGAAGCCCGGGCCCGTCACGACGCCGCCCGCGCTGCCGTGATCGCCGCCGGCAATGCCCTGGACGACGCCCGCGAGGCCTTGGCCGAAATCACCGGCGAGCACTACGGCTCGGTGCTGGCCCTGCGCCTGGATATTCCGCTGGAAGGCCCGGATCCGGACGAACTGGAAGCCTGGGAACAGGCCGCGCTGCAGGCCAGCCCGGCGCTGGCCGCCAGCCGTTTCACCCTGGAAGCCGCCGAGCGCGATATCGGCACCGCCCGTTCCGGCCATCTGCCCAGCTTGAATGCGTCGGTCGGCTGGCAGGACCGCAAGGTACTGCGTGGCTTCGATCCTGAATTGGGCGGACAGCGGCAAGCCGACGGCGGCAGCATCGGCCTGATCCTGAATGTGCCGATTTTCTCCGGCTTCGCCACCCAGGCCCGGGTCCGACAGAGCGTCTATCAGCGCGACTTCGCCGAGGAAATCCTCGAAGCCGAGCGCCGCAACCTGCTGCGCCAGACGCGCAACGATTTCCGCTCGGTGGTCGCCGGCATCAGCAGCATCGAAGCCCGCCGCCAGGCGCTGCTGTCGGCCCAGAGCGCGCTGGAAGCGACCCAGGCCGGCTTCGAGGTCGGCACCCGCACCATCGTCGATGTGCTGCTGGCGCAGCAGTTGCTGTTCCAGGCCCAGCGCGATTATTCCAACGCCCGCCACCAGTTCATCCTCAACGGCCTGCGCCTGAAGCGCACGGTCGGCATCATCGAATTCAATGATCTGGAAGAGGTCAACGCCCTGCTCACCGCCGAGCGGCTCACGCCCGAGGAAATCGGTGCCCGCGTCGCCGCCCAGGCGCAACGCGACGGCGAGCGCCGGTAAGCGCTTGGGCACAAAAGGCGCGTGGGCACGGCGGCAAGATTGCTCCCGCGCCACTGACGCGACGCCAATGAATAAGGCGCCAACGAGATGGACGCCAAGGAGTCAGGCAATGCATGAGTTCGATCTTCGACCCCCCAGCGACGCCCAGCGCCAGGCGCTGATCCAGGATCTGAGCGCCGAAGAGCGGCGGGTGCTGCTGCATCAGGGCACCGAGCCGCCGTTCTGCGGCGTGTTCCTGGACAACCGGCTCGATGGCGTCTACGTCTGCCGCCTGTGCGGGCTGCCGCTGTTCCGCTCCGCGGCCAAGTTCGACTCGGGCACCGGCTGGCCCAGCTTCGTCCAGCCCTGCGCCGAGCGCCATGTTCAACTGCGGGTCGACGACAGCCACGGCATGGTCCGCACCGAGGTTGTCTGCGGCCGCTGCCACAGCCATATGGGCCATGTATTCCCCGACGGCCCGCCGCCCACCGGCGAGCGCTACTGCCTGAACTCGGTGGCGCTGGCCTTCGTCGAGCGCGGCGAAGCCTGGCCCGATCCGCTGCGCCGTGGCGCTGCCGAGGCCGGCACCGCCGACTGATCCTGGCCGGTCCGGGCGGCTCGCGCCCGACAGTCACCACCAGCGCCGGAACAGCACCGGCCTTGGGATCGCCGACCGGGGGCCGGCTATACTTGCCGATTCGAGATTGGACCGGAGCCACCCCCATGATCAACGAGATCAAGCGCGACACCGAGACGCGCATGAGCAAGAGTATCGAGTCGCTGCGCCACGACCTCACCCGCCTGCGCACCGGTCGCGCTTCCACCGCCCTGGTGGAGCACCTGAAGGTGAACTACTACGGGTCCGAGGTGCCGCTGAGCCAGGTGGCCAATGTTTCCGTGGCCGACGCGCGCTCCATCCAGATCACTCCCTGGGAGAAACCGATGGTGGCCGCGGTCGAGAAGGCAATCCTGGCCAGCGACCTGGGCCTGAATCCGAACACCGCCGGCACCATCATCCGCATCAATCTGCCGGCCCTGACCGAAGAACGGCGCCGGGAGCTGACCCGGCACGTCAGCCAGGAAGGCGAGAACGCCAAGGTCGCCGTGCGCAACATCCGCCGCGACGCCATCCACCAGGTCAAGGAACTGCTCAAGGAGAAAATGATCTCCGAGGATGACGAGCGCCGGGCCGAGGACGAGATCCAGAAGCTCACCGACCGCCATGTCGCCGAGGTCGACGCCGTGGTCAAGGCCAAGGAAGAGGAAGTGATGGCGGTCTGAGCGGTGCCGGCCACGACCCGCCAGATCAATGATCCCATGAACGAAGCCAGCGTCCTGGTGGCGCCCGACCCGACCCGGGTGCCCGGCACCCTGCGTGAAGAACTGGGCTGCCTGCCACGGCACATCGCCATCGTCATGGATGGCAATGGCCGCTGGGCCAGCCAGCGCCGGCGCCCGCGCACTTTCGGCCACCGCGCCGGCCAGAAGGCGGTGCGCGCGGCGGTCGAATTCTGCCTGCGCGAAGGCATCCAGGCGCTGACCCTGTTCGCCTTTTCCAGCGAGAACTGGCAGCGCCCGGCCAGCGAGATCAAGGCGCTGATGGATCTGTTCCTGCGCGCCCTGGACCGGGAAATCAAGTCGTTGCAGGAGAACAATGTCCGCCTGCGTTTCATCGGCGACCTGGACAGTTTCGACGGCCCGCTGCGCCAGCGCATGGCGCGCGGCCAGACCGTTACCCAGGGCAATACCGCCCTGGCATTGAACGTGGCGGTCAGCTACGGCGGCCGCTGGGACATCACCCAGGCTTGCCAGCGGCTGGCACGGCAGGTGCAGGCCGGCGAACTGGCGCCCGAGGCCATCGACGAAGCCGCGATCGATGCCCGGCTTTCCCTGGCCGAGCTGCCGCCGCTGGATCTGCTGATCCGCACCGGTGGTGAACGTCGCATCAGCAACTTTCTGCTCTGGCAACTCGCCTATGCCGAGCTGTATTTCACCGAAACCCTGTGGCCGGACATCGACCCGGCCGCGATGCGCGCCGCCTGCGTCGACTTTGCCGGCCGCGAGCGCCGCTACGGCCTGACCAGCGAACAGGTGCAGTCGTGAGTTCAGGCCTGGTCGCACGCCTGGTCACGGCCGGGATTCTGGCGCCTGCGATCGTCCTGATCGTGCTCTATGTGCCGGCCCAGGCGTTCGCCGCCCTGATCGGCGGCCTGCTGCTGATCGGTTTCTGGGAATGGACCCGCCTGGCCGGCCTGCCCGGCCGACCCCTGCGCGTGCTCGCGCTGCTGGCCCAGGCCGGCCTGATGACCGCGCTGTGGTGGCAACTGCCGGCCGCGCAGCTGTATCTGGTGACCACGATCGCCTGTGTTTTCTGGCTCCTGGCCCTGCTCTGGCTGCGTAATCCTGCCTTTGCCGCCGCCGACCGGCCAGCGGCGCGCCTGCTGAAATGGCTGGCCGGAGTGATCGCCATTACCGGCGCCTGGGCGGCCGCGGTCAGCATCCGCGATGGCCTGCCGCAGGGCACGGCCTGGCTGCTGGCCTGCCTGGTGGTGATCTACGGCAGCGACACCCTGGCCTTTTTCACCGGTCGCCACTTCGGCGGCCGCAAGATGGCGCCGCGGATCAGCCCGGGCAAGACCTGGGCCGGCCTCTATGGCGCCGTGGCCGGCTCTTTCCCCATCGCCCTGGCCCTGGGCTGGCTGCTGGCGCTGCGCGGGCCGCAACTGATTGGCTGGATGCTGCTGGCCGGCGCCGCCGTACTGATGGCGGTGGCCGGCGACCTGTTCGAGAGCATCCTCAAGCGTCATCGCCAGGCGAAGGATTCCGGGCGCCTATTTCCCGGCCATGGCGGCCTGCTCGACCGCAGCGACAGCCTGCTCGCCGCCCTGCCGCTGTTCGCCACCGGCCTGGCATGGCTGCTGGCATGAAGCGCATCGCCCTGCTCGGTGCCACCGGCTCGATCGGCCGCTCGGCGCTGGATGTCATTGCCCGGCATCCGGACCGCTTCCACGTCCACGCCCTGGCCGCCGGCCGGCAGGTGCCGGCCCTGGTTGATCTGTGCCGGCGTTTCCGCCCGCGTATCGCCGCCATTGCCGACCCGGCCCTGCTTGCTTCCCTGGCCCAGGGTTTGGCCGAGCATGGTCTGGATACCGAGGCGGTGGCGGGTGAGCAGGCGCTGACGGCCATCGCCGCCGCCCCGGAAACCGACACCGTCATTGCCGCCATCGTCGGCAGTGCCGGGCTGGCTTCAACCCTGGCCGCTGCCCGCGCCGGCAAGACCCTGCTGCTGGCCAACAAGGAAGCGGTGGTGATGGCCGGCGAACTGCTGTATCGCGCCCTTGCCGAGGGTGGTGGCCGCCTGCTGCCGATCGACAGCGAACACAACGCCATCTTCCAGTGCCTGCCGGCTGGTTTTGATCGCGACCTGGCAGCCGCCGGCATCCGGCGCCTGGTGCTTACAGCCTCCGGTGGTCCGTTCCGCGACCTGCCGGCCGCCGAGTTGGCCGCGGTGACGCCAACGCAAGCCTGCTCGCATCCAACCTGGTCGATGGGCCAGAAGATCTCGGTCGACTCGGCCACCTTGATGAACAAGGGCCTGGAGGTGATCGAGGCACACTGGCTGTTCGGTGCCGCGCCGGACCAGATCGACGTGGTCGTGCACCCGCAAAGCCTGGTGCACTCGCTGGTGGAATACGTCGACGGCTCGATGCTGGCGCAACTGGGCAGTCCGGACATGCGTACCGTGCTCGCGCACGCCCTGGCCTGGCCGGAGCGGATCGATGCCGGCGTCGAACGTCTGGATCTGCTGCGCCATGGCCGCCTGGATTTCCTGGCACCCGATCGCCAGCGCTTTCCCTGCCTGGACTTGGCCTATGCCGCCCTGCGCGCCGGCGGCAACGCAAGCTGCGTGCTCAATGCCGCCAACGAAGTGGCGGTGCAGGCCTTCCTGGAGGCCGGGCTTTCCTTCCCGGACATCGCCGCCGTGGTCGAGACCGTGCTCGCCTCGGTGCCGGCGGCACCGGTTCAGGATCTGGCCTCGATACTCGAATGTGATTCCCGCGCCCGCCGCCTGGCCGGGGTTGAAGTCAGCCGGCGGCTCGCGTAACGGATTACCCATGACGGAATTTTTCGGATCGGTCTGGTGGCTGCTGGTCACCCTCGGCCTGCTCATCACCTTCCACGAATACGGACACTACCTGGCCGGACGCTTGTGCGGGGTCAAGGTCCTGCGCTTTTCGATCGGCTTGGGCAAGCCGTTCTGGCGCCGCACCGACCGTCACGGCACCGAGTTCGCGGTGGCGCCGATTCCGCTGGGCGGCTATGTCAAATTCCTCGATGAGCGCGAGGAAGAGGTGCCGGCGCAGTTGCGTGCCCAGGCCTTCAACAACAAGTCGCTGGGCCAGCGCACGGTCATCGTCGCCGCCGGACCGGCGGCCAATCTATTGTTCGCCCTGGTCGCGTTCTGGGCCATGTACCTGGTCGGCAAGCAGGATTTCATGCCCGTGGTCGGCCAGGTCGACGGCATCGCCGCCGAAGCCGGAGTCCAGACCGGCGACCGCCTGCTCAGCATCGACGGCGTCGCCGTCGACACCTGGACCCACGCCGCACTGCAGTTGATCACCGCCGGCGTCGACCGCCGTGCCGTGCCGATTCAGGTGACCGGCGGCGACGGCGACACGCGCTCGCTGCAACTGGATCTGGACCGCCTGCCGGCCGATGTCCGCGAGCCGCAGATGCTGTTCGCCGCCGGCCTGATACCGCGGCACCTGACCCGCGCGCCGGTGATTGGCCAGGTACCGGCCGACCTGCCGGCGGCCAACGCCGGCCTGCTACCGGGCGACGTTATCCTGGCCGTGGGCGGCCAGCCGGTGCAGACCTGGAACCAGGTTCCCGGATTGATCCAGCAACTGGCATCCGCGCCTGCCGACAACGTGGCTGGCATCGATGCCAGCGATGACGGCGCCTTGGCACCGGTAACCACCCTGGCCACCGGCGACGCCGCCAGCATCGTCTTCAGCATCCAGCGCGATGGCCGGCAACTGCAGGTGCCGGTGCAGCCGGCCGCGGTCACCGATGCCGATGGCGAACGCCGCTTCCAGGTCGGCATCGGCGTTGATCCCTCGCCTTACGACTACGATGCCCTGCTGCGCTTCGGTCCGGTCAAGGCGATGGCTGCCGCCGGCCGGGAAACCTGGACCATGACCTCGGCCACCGTCGGCATGCTCTGGCGCATGGTCGCCGGCCGCGCCTCGGTCGAGAACCTGAGCGGGCCGATCAGCATTTCACGCTACGCCAATGCCTCGGCACGCAGCGGCCTGGCCCATTTCCTGTGGTTTCTGGGCGTGATCTCGCTGAGCCTGTGTATCATCAATCTGCTGCCCATTCCGATCTTGGACGGCGGTCACCTGCTGTATTACCTTATCGAGTTGATCAAGGGCTCGCCGGTGAGCGAGGGCGTGATGGTGGTTGGCCAGTACATCGGCCTGGTTCTGCTTGCCGGGCTCATGGGGCTGGCTTTCTACAACGACATAGCGCGACTGTTCTCCTGACCCGCGCCCGCGGCGGCGATGGCCGGCATCCGTACCAAGGAAAATTTATCAATGGCATTGACGATGAAACGAATCGCCTCCGGCTTGCTGCTCGGTCTGGCTGCGCAAGCCCAGGCATTCGATCCGTTCGTGGTACAGGACATCCGCATCGACGGCCTGAGCCGGATCAGCGAAGGTACGGTGTTCAACTATCTGCCGATCGAGCGCGGCGACTATGTCGGCGCGCCGCGGGTCGGCGAGGCCGTGCGCTCGCTGTACCGCACCGGTTTCTTCGATGATGTCCAGATCGCCCGCCAGGGCGGCATCCTGGTCATTGAGGTGCAGGAGCGTCCGGCGATCTCGCGCCTGACCCTGTCCGGCAACAAGGATCTGAAGGAAGACGAACTGATGCGCGGGCTGAGCGACATCGGCCTGGCCGAGGGCGAGGTCTACAACCGCCTGATGATGGACCGGGTGGTGCAGGAGCTGAACCGGCAGTACAACAACCGCGGCAAGTACAACGTCACCATCAACCCGGTGATCAACGAGCTGGACCGCAACCGGGTCGAGATCAGCATCGTCATCGCCGAGGGCAAGCCGGCCAAGATCAAGCACATCAACATCGTCGGCAACGAGAGCTTTGCCAGCAAGGAACTGCGCCGCGGCTTCGAGCAGGACACGACCAACTGGATGTCCTGGTACTCGCGCGACGACCAGTACTCGCGGGAGAAATTCACCGGCGACCTGGAGACTCTGATCTCCTGGTACCAGGACCGCGGCTACCTGGATTTCGACATCGATTCCACCCAGGTCACGATCAGCCCGGACCGGCGCAATATCTACATCACCACCAGCGTTCACGAGGGCGAGATCTACACCGTCAGCGATGTCCGCCTGACCGGTGACCTGGTGCTGGACGAGGAGCTGCTGCGGCAGATGGTGCTGGTGCAACCGGACACCACCTACTCGCGCGCCCTGGTCGAGGCTTCCTCCAACCGCATCACCGCCATCCTGGGCAACATCGGCTATGCCTTTGCCGAGGTCACGCCGCTGCCCGAGGTCGATACCGACAACCGCACCGTGGCCCTGACCTTCCTGGTCAATCCGGGCAAGCGCACCTATGTGCGGCGGATCACCTTCAAGGGCAATACCCGCACCGAGGACGAGGTGCTGCGCCGCGAGATGCGCCAGTTCGAGGGCGCGTGGTTCTCGCAGGCGGCGATCGACCGTTCCAAGATCCGCCTGCAGCGTCTGGGCTACTTCGAGAAAGTCGAAATCGAAACGCCCCGCGTGGCCGGCAGCGACGACCTGATCGATGTCGAGGTCAGCATCGAGGAACGTCCGACCGGCGCGTTCCAGTTCGGCGTCGGCTTTTCCCAGTTGTCCGGGGTCATCACCAACCTGTCCCTGCAGCAGGAAAACTTCCTGGGCACCGGCAACAGCGCCGGCATCAACCTGATGAACAACCGCTTCTACCGGCGGATCGATCTCAACTACCGCAATCCCTACGCCACCGATGACGGCCTGAGCATCGGCTACCAGGCCAGCTACCGGGAGATGGATTACGGCGAGCAGAACCTGGTCACCTATACCGCCGACACCGCAGCGTTCAACGTCTTCTTCGGCGTGCCGCTGACCGAAACCGACATCGTGCACCTGAACCTGGGCATCGACAGCACCAAGATCAATGCCATCCCCGGCATCACGCCCGACTTCATCTTCGATTACCTGGTCCGGGTCGCCGACGCCAACAACAACCTGGACCGGCGCACCCTCCATACCTGGCGGATCGAGGCCGGCTGGTCGCGTGACAGCCGCAACCGCTACTTCAACCCGACCCGCGGCAGCTTCCATCAGGTCGGTGCGGAAATCGCCCTGCCCGGCTCCACCCAGGAGTTCTACAAGCTCTACTACCGCTTCGGCCGCTACTTCCCGGTCAACTCCTGGCTGACCCTGCTGGCCACCGGCGACATCGGCTACGGCGATGGCTACGGCAATGCCGTATCGATGATCGACTGCACGCCGCTGGTCAACGATCCGGGCACCGAACGGCCGCCGCAGGAGTGCAACGAAGGCTCGCGCCTGCCGTTCTTCGAGAACTTCTACGCCGGTGGCGTGCGTTCGATCCGCGGCTTCGAGGACAACTCGCTGGGCCCGCGTGATCCAACGCCCGGCATCGTCCGGCCGCGGCCGATCGGTGGCGCCTTCCGCACCGTCGGCACCGTCGAGGCGATCTTCCCGACGCCGTTCGAGCGCGCCAGCGAAAGTACGCGCCTGTCCTGGTTCGTCGACTTCGGCAACGTCTATGCTTCAGTCGACGACTTCGAGGTCGACGACTTCCGTGTCTCGACCGGCCTGTCGTTCCAGTGGCGGGCACCGGTCGGACCGATCGTGCTCAGCTTCGCCATGCCGATCAAGCGCGAGGATGGTGACGAGATCGAACGCTTCCAGTTCACCTTCGGAACCATGTTCTAAAGGTGCCTCCCCGGTAACCCACGACCCTGCAGCCCGCCATGACCCGTCCACTTGCCGCCGTCGCTGCCGCCTTGCGCCGCCGCGACTGGTGGCTGCCGGTGCTGGCGCTGGCGTTGCTGGCGCTGCCGCTGTCTTCCCTGCAGGCGCAACCGCGGATCGGCTACGTGGAAATGAAGCGGCTGCTCGACAACGCGCCGCAGATGGGTGGCAGCAGCCAGCGCCTGCAGACCGAGTTCGCCCAGCGTGACCAGCAGTTGCGCGCCGACCAGGCGCGCCTGGAGCGGATGCAGCAGGCGCAGCGCGACGGCACTGGCGAGCGACCGGACAGTGGCGAGATCGAGGCCCTGGAGCGGCGCATCCAGCGCACCCGCGACACGTTGCGCGAGGAGCTGCGCCGGCGCAGCGAGCAGGAGGTCGAGCTGCGCTTCCAGCAGATCAGCGAGGCGGTGGCCGACTATGCGCGCGAGAACAACTACGATCTGATCGTGCACAGCCCGGTGTTCTACGCCAGCCCGGCGATCGACATCACCGACCAGGTCCTCAACCTGCTGACCCAGCGCCATGGCGACAACAACCAATGACTGAGTACACCCTGGCGCAACTGGCCGAACGCTTCGGACTGCCCTTGATCGGCAACGGCGACACCGTCATCACCGGCGTCGGCAGCCTGGAGCGTGCGCAACCCGGACAACTGGGTTTCGTCATGCATGCCCGCTATGCCGCGCAACTGGCCAGCACCCGGGCATCGGCCGTGATCCTGCCGCCGGCCCTGGCCCCGGGACATGACGGCAATGGCCTGCTCGCCGACAATCCGCACGCGGCCTTTGCCCGCATTGCCGCGCTGTTCGAGCCCAAGCCGGCGATGCCGGCCGGCATCCATGCCACGGCCGTGGTCGAGGATGGCGCGGTGGTCGACCCCGGTGCCAGCGTCGGCCCATTCTGCACCGTGGCCGCAGGCAGCCGGATCGAAGCCGGTGCCGTGCTCGGCGGCCATTGCGTGATCGGGCCGGACTGCGTCATCGGTGCCGGCACGCACCTGGTGGCGCGGGTCGTGCTGGTGCGCAATGTGATCCTGGGCAAGCGCGTCACCGTGCACCCGGGTGCGGTGCTGGGTGGCGACGGCTTCGGCCTGGCCTTCGACCAGGGCGCGTGGTTGAAGGTGCCGCACCTGGGTGGCGTGCTCATCGGCGATGACTGCGAGATCGGCGCCAACACCACCATCGACCGCGGCGCCCTGGATGACACCGTGCTCGAACATGATGTGCGCCTGGACAACCTGATCCAGATCGCCCACAACGTCTACATCGGTGCCCACACCGCCATGGCTGGCTGCGTTGGCGTCGCCGGCTCGGCCAGGATCGGCCGCCACTGCCTGGTTGCCGGTGCCGCCGGCATCGCCGGCCATATCGAGATCTGTGACCATGTCACCATCACCGCGATGAGCATGGTCAGCCATTCCATCCACCAGCCCGGCCAGTATTCTTCCGGCATGCCGGTGCAGGAAAGCCGCCGCTGGCGGCGCACCGTTGCCCGCCTGCGGCGGCTGGATTCTCCCCGACGCAGTGCCGACCACAAGGACGAGGACGCATGAATTCCGAACAGACACCCGTGGCCGATATCGAGCGCATCTTCAAGCTGCTGCCGCACCGGTACCCGTTCCTGCTGATCGACCGCGTGCTCGAGATCGAGCATGGCAAGCGCGTGCGTGCGCTCAAGAACGTCACCTACAACGAGCCCTGCTTCACCGGCCACTTCCCCGAGCATCCGGTGATGCCCGGCGTGCTGGTGCTCGAAGCCCTGGCCCAGGCCTGCGGCGCCCTGGCTCTGCTGTCGGCAGAAAAAGAACCCGAGCGCCGCGGCATGTTCTACCTGGTCAAGATCGACAAGGCGCGCTTCAGCCGCCTGGTGGTGCCCGGCGACCAGCTCATTCTTGAGGCAGTGCAGAAGCGCCTGCTGCGCGGCATGGGTCTGTATGACTGCATCGCCAGCGTCGACGGCAAGGAAGTGGCCTGTGCCGAAATCCTGTGCGCGGGCCGGCCGGGGTGAGTACGCGAATCCATGCCAGCGCGATCGTCGATCCGGGCGCGCAACTGGGCGAGCGCGTCCAGGTCGGACCTTACGCCGTGATCGGTGCGGATGTGCAGATCGGTGATGACTGCCGGATCGACGCCCATGCCATCGTCTACGGACCGACCCGCATCGGCCAGCGCAACCATATCCACAGCCATGCCGTGCTCGGCGGTGATCCGCAGGACAAGAAGTTCGCCGGCGAACACACCGAACTGGTGATCGGCGACGACAACCTGATCCGCGAGTTCTGCACCCTCAACCGCGGCACCGGCACCGGCGGCGGCGTCACCCGCGTCGGCAACGACAACTGGCTGCTGGCCTATGTCCATGTCGCCCACGACTGCATCGTCGGCAACCATTGCGTGTTCTCCAACAACGCGGCGCTGGCCGGCCATGTCGTGGTCGGCGACCATGTCATTCTTGGTGGCTACACCCTGCTGCACCAGTTCTGCCGCATCGGCGACCATGCATTCACCGCCATGAACGCCAAGATCAATGCCGACGTGCCGCCGTTCGTCCTGGTCGGCGGCAACTACGCGGTGCCGCGCGGCATCAACAGCGAAGGCCTGAAGCGCCGAGGTTTTGATGCCGAGCGGATCCGCGCCATCAAGCGTGCCTACCGGCTGGTCTACACCAGCGGCCTGAGTCTGGCCGAAGCCAAGGACGAGCTGGCCCGGGTTGCCGAGGACGCCCCCGACGTGGCCGACATGCTCGCCTTCATCGACGATTCCCAGCGTTCGCTGCTGCGCTGAGGCCGGCGATGGCGGGCCCGGTCTCCCGGATATGTGCTGACGCTGCCGCTTGTACTGCCGCCGTGTCTCTGAGCGCGAGCGGCGAGCTGGCTGCCACGCTCAATACGCGACCTGCGGCATGAACATCGCCGCCACTCCACCTGCTGACACGCCGCCACGCCCGCTGCGCATCGCACTGGTCGCCGGCGAGGCCTCCGGCGACCAGCTCGGCGCCGGTCTGGTGCAGGCCCTGGCCCGGCAATGGCCGCAGGCGCAGTTCGCCGGCGTCGGCGGACCGGGCATGGCACGCGCCGGCATGGCCGTGTGGTCGGACTATTCGCCGCTGGCGGTGATGGGCCTGGCCGAGGTGCTGCGCCACTTGCCGCGCCTGCTGCGTTTCCGCGGGCGCCTGGTCAAGCGCCTGCGGCAGTGGCAGCCGGACCTGTTCATCGGCATCGATGCCCCGGACTTTAATCTGGGCGTGGAAAAACGCCTGAAGCGTGCCGGCATCCGCACTGTCCATTACGTCAGCCCTTCGGTCTGGGCCTGGCGCGCCGGCCGCACGGCATCGATTGCCGCCAGCGCCGACCAGGTGCTGTGCCTGTTTCCGATGGAGCCGCCGCTGTATCGCCGGCACGGTGTCGATGCCCGCTTCGTGGGTCATCCGATGGCCGACCACTTCCCCATGCATCCGGACCGGTCGCAGGCACGGCAGGCATTGGCGGTGCCGGCCGATGTGCCGCTGCTGGCCCTGCTGCCCGGATCGCGCCAGGGCGAAATCGGCCGCCTGTTTCCGGTATTTGCCCAGGTCTGCCGACGGCTGCTTGAAGCCGAGCCCGGCCTGCACATCTTGTTGCCGGCGGCCAGCGGCGCTTGTCGTGAGCAGATCGAAACGCTGCTCGCCGGTGCCGGCACCGGACTCGACCACGCCCGCTCGACCGGCCGCCTGCGCCTGCTCGATGGCCAGGCCCATGAAGCGCTGACTGCCGCCGACGCTGCCCTGCTTGCCTCCGGCACCGCGGCGCTGGAAGCCGCCCTGGCCAAGTGCCCGATGCTGGTCGCCTACCGCGTCGCCGGTCTCACCCGGCTGCTGATCCGTGCCACCGGCCTGCTCAAGGTCGAGCGTTTTTCCCTGCCCAACATCCTGCACGGCGGCCCGCTGGTGCCCGAGTTCATCCAGGACGATTGCACGCCGCAGGCGATCACGCCGGCCTTGCTCGACCTGCTGCGCTCGCCGGCTGCGCGGCAGCGGCAAGCCGATGCGTTCCTCGCCATCCATCGGCAACTGCTCGCCCCGGAAGGAGCCAGCGGTGCGGCGGCCAAGGCCGTGGCCGAACTGCTTGCCAGAACCAGGCCCAACGGCGGCGGACCCGCAGAACAACCATGACCCCGCCCTGCCTGCCACGCAGCCTGCGCCTGTCCCTGGTCGCCGGTGTCGACGAGGCCGGACGCGGCCCGCTGGCCGGACCGGTGGCCATTGCCGCGGTGATTCTTGATCCGGCCCGGCCAATCGACGGCCTGGCCGACTCCAAGGTTCTGACCGCCGCTGCCCGCGAGGACCTGTTCGCACAGATCAATGCGCGCTGCCTGGCACGCGCCGTGGTGCTGATCGACGCCGCCGAGATCGATCGGCTGAACATCCTGCAGGCGACCCTGGCCGGCATGCGCCGCGTGCTGGCGGCCCTGGTACCGGCGCCGGTGCTGGCGCTGATCGACGGCAATCGCCTGCCGCCGGCGCTGCCCTGCCCGGCCGAATGCCTGGTCGGCGGCGATGGCCTGGAACCTGCGATCAGTGCCGCCTCGATCCTGGCCAAGGTCAGCCGCGACCGGTACATGAGCGCGCTGGCGCAACGCTGGCCCGGCTACGGTTTCGAGCAGCACAAGGGCTATCCCACGCCCGGCCACCTGGAAGCCTTGCAACGGCTTGGCCCCTGTCCCGAGCATCGTCACAGTTTCGCTCCAGTGCGCTCGGCGATGATGCCCGCGCTGCTCTGAGCTGTTGCCCACGGCAAGGCATCGCCAGGACGCAGAGCGGCAGATGGCGCCCCGGCCGCGCACCGGCGCGCGTGGTCGCCGGCCCTGCCAGTGGCTTGCAATCATCATCCATGCCCCCAGATTCTGCGCTTCCGATCCACCGACCTTGCCGACCGCCATGAGCCGACCTGAAACCTTCCACGCCACCACCATCGTTTCCGTGCGCCGCGGCAACCACGTCGTCATGGGCGGCGATGGCCAGGTCAGCCTGGGCCACACCGTGGTCAAGGCCAATGCGCGCAAGGTCCGGCGCCTGGGCAAGCACGGCAGCATCCTGGCCGGTTTTGCCGGCGCCACTGCCGATGCCTTCACCCTGTTCGAACTGTTCGAGGCGAAGCTGGAAAAGCACAACGGCCAGTTGCTGCGCGCATCGGTTGAACTGGTCAAGGACTGGCGCACCGACCGCCGCCTGGGCCGGCTTGAGGCCATGCTCGCCGTGGCCAATGCCGAAGCCTCGCTGCTGATCAGCGGCAATGGTGACGTGCTCGAGCCCGAGGATGGCCTGATTGCGATCGGTTCGGGCGGGCCCTACGCCCAGGCCGCGGCACGCGCCCTGCTCGAACACAGCACCCTGGATGCCCGCGCCATCGTCGACAACGCCCTCAAGGTCGCCGCCGACATCTGCATCTACACCAATCACAACCGGGTCATCGAAGAGCTCGACACCGGCGCCAGCGCCTGATGCCGCGGGCCGGCGAAAACACGCCGGCCGCCACCCCCGAGCCTTTGCCAGCACCCGACCGCGAGCACCGCACACCATGAACATGACTCCCCGCGAGATCGTCCAGGAACTGGACAACTTCATCATCGGCCAGCACGACGCCAAGCGTGCCGTCGCCATCGCCCTGCGCAACCGCTGGCGGCGGATGCAGCTGGACGATGCCATGCGCAACGAGGTCACACCCAAGAACATCCTGATGATCGGCCCCACCGGCGTCGGCAAGACCGAGATCGCCCGGCGCCTGGCGACCCTGGCCAATGCCCCGTTCATCAAGATCGAGGCGACCAAGTACACCGAGGTCGGTTACGTCGGCAAGGATGTCGAGCAGATCATCCGTGACCTGGCCGACATTGCGGTCAAGATGACTCGCGACCAGGCCAAGCAGCGGGTGCGCACCCAGGCCGAAGACGCCGCCGAGGAACGCATCCTGGATGCCCTGCTGCCACGCCGCCAGGCGCCGGCCGGCATTGCCTGGGACAGCACCTCGGCGCCGGCCGACGACAACTGGAGCGACACCCGCCAGAAACTGCGCAAGCAGTTGCGCGAAGGCAAGCTGGACGAGCGCGAGATCGAACTGGACCTGTCGGTCAATGTCGGCGTCGACATCATGGCGCCGCCGGGCATGGAAGAAATGACCAGCCAGTTGCGCGACATGTTCAAGTCGATGAGCGGCGCTCGCAGCCAGCGGCGCAAGCTGAAGATCCGCACCGCCCTGCCGCAACTGGTCGAAGAGGAAGCCGGGAAGCTGGTCAACGAGGACGAGATCCGGCAGGTGGCACTGGAGAACTGCGAGCAGAACGGCATCGTCTTCATCGACGAGCTGGACAAGGTCTGCAAGCGCAGCGAATCACTGGGCGCCGATATCTCGCGCGAAGGCGTGCAGCGCGACCTGCTGCCGCTGGTGGAAGGCTCGACTGTCGGCACCAAGTACGGACCGGTCAAGACCGACCATATCCTGTTCATTGCCTCCGGCGCCTTCCACCTGGCCAAGCCCAGCGACCTGATTCCGGAGCTGCAGGGCCGGTTCCCGATCCGTGTGGAACTGTCGGCGCTCAGCGCCGATGATTTCCAGCGCATCCTGAGCGAACCCAACAACGCCCTGACCAAGCAGTACACCGCCCTGCTCGCCACCGAAGGCGTGCAACTGGAGTTCACCGACGACGGCATTTCCAAGCTGGCCCAGATCGCCTATCAGGTGAACGAGAGTACCGAGAACATCGGCGCCCGCCGTCTCCACACCGTGCTGGAGCGGCTGCTGGACAGCATCTCCTACGAAGCGCCCGACAAGTCCGGCGAGCACTACCGCATCGACTCCGCCTATGTCGATGAACACCTGTCGGCACTGGCCGGCCATGAGGATTTGAGTCGCTACATCCTCTGATCGGCCGTGCGACAAAGCCCGGCAGCCCATCGCTGCCGGGGCGGCGCCCGGCCGGCTGAAGCTTGATTGCAGGCGGTGGACAGGCCGAGCACCTGGTGCCCGGGAGCCCACCGCGAGTACGGCAGCAGATGTGCCGACTCCATTCCACAACCAGGCCCGGCGGCGACCACCCCATGCCGCGCTCGGCGATAATGCCGGCCATGCATGAACCACACGACACCGCGGGCGGCGCGGCAGCCATACACCCGCTGCGCCGGCTGGCCGGCCATGCCCGGCAGTGGCGCGGCCAGGTCTGGCGCGCCAGCACTTTCTCGGTACTGAACAAGGTCTTCGATGTCCTGCCCGAGATCCTGATCGGCGTCGCCGTCGATGTCGTCGTGCACCAGCGCGATTCCTTCCTGGCCGGCCTGGGACTGGTCGATCCGGTGCACCAGTTGCTGCTGCTGACCGCACTGACCATCCTGGTCTGGTCGCTGGAATCACTGACCGAATACCTGCTGGCGCTGAACTGGCGCAACCTGGCCCAGAACCTGCAGCACGCCCTGCGCCAGGATGCCTACAACCATTTGCAGCAACTGTCACCGGGCACCCTCCACGGCCAGCGCAGCGGCCGCCTGATGGCGGTATTGAACGAGGACGTGCACCAGGTCGAGCGCTTCCTCAATACCGGCGCCAACGATCTGATCCAGGTCGCCGTGTCCAGCCTGCTGGTCGGCGCCGTGTTCTTCGTGCTGTCGCCCGGACTGGCCGTGCTCGCCTTCCTGCCGGTGCCGCTGATCCTGTTCGGCGCCTTCTGGTTCATGGGTCGATTGGCGCCGCGCTACGCCGCCGCCCGCCGCGCCGCCGCCGACGTCTCGCGCCGGCTGTCTGACAACCTGCATGGCATGAGCACGATCCAGGCCTACACCGCCGAGGACTTCGAAGCCGGCCAGGTCGCTGCCAGCAGCGACGCCTATCGCCAGCGCAATGCCGAGGCGATCCGCATTGCCGCGGCGATCACGCCGGTGATCCGCATCGCCATCCTGCTCGGTTTCGTCGCCACCCTGCTCTACGGCGGCCTGCTCACCTTGCGCGGCGAGCTCGGCGTCGGTGCCTACTCGGCCCTGGTCTATCTGACCCAGCGCCTGCTCTGGCCATTGACCCGGCTGGCGGAAATGACCGACCTGTACCAGCGCGCGATGACATCGGTGGAGCGCGTCGACGAACTGCTGCGCCTGCCACCGGCGGCCGACAGCGGCCGGGCCCGGTTGTCGGAGCCGGCCGCCGGCGCCATCGGCTTCACCGGCATCGACTTCGCCTACGACGACACCCCGGTGCTGCACGGCATCGACCTTGAGATCCCGGCCGGCCACACCGTCGGCCTGGTCGGCGCCACCGGCAGTGGCAAGAGCACCTTGCTCAAGCTGCTGCTGCGCTTCGAGGACCCCGACCAAGGCGCGGTCAGCATTGACGGTGTCGACGTGCGCGATCTGCCCCGGGCGCATCTGCGCGGCCACATCGGCTATGTCGCCCAGGACCCGTTCCTCACCGATGGCACCCTGGCCGAGAACATCGCCTACGGGGATCCACAGCCCGACCGCACCCGCATCGAGGCCGCCGCCCGCGCCGCCGAAGCGCACCACTTCATCGCTGCCACGCCGCAGGGTTACGACAGCCCGGTCGGCGAGCGCGGCCTGCTGCTGTCCGGCGGCCAGCGCCAGCGCATCGCCCTGGCCCGTGCCCTGTACCGGCAACCACCGATCCTGGTGCTGGACGAGGCCACCTCGGCGGTCGACAACGAAACCGAAGCCGCCATCCAGCGCTCGCTCAGCCGCGCCGCCCGCGGCCGCACCCTGCTGGTGGTCGCGCACCGCCTGTCCACCGTCCGCCACGCACACGCCATCCATGTCATGGACGCCGGCCGCATCGTCGAATCCGGCAACCACGATGAACTGATCCAGCGCGGTGGCCTTTACGCCACCCTCTGGCGGTTGCAGACCGGTGAGACTGATCCGGTTGCGGCGTAAGCCGCCGTCAGTCCGCCTGACCCAGATCGCGTGACAGCCAGGCCAGCACCAGGCACCAGACGCCGGCGAGGATGGCGGCGGCGAGCAGGACACCGGCTTCGCTGAAACGGCCGAGCAGGACGCCGGCGCCGAGGCCGCCGACGAAGGCGCCCAGGAACTGCAGGCTGGAATAGGCGCCCAGGGCGGCACCGCGCTGGTCCTCGGGCGCCAGCCGCGACACCAGGGTCGGCAACAGCGCTTCCAGGCCGGTGAAGCCGGCGAAGAAGGCGAAACCGCCCAGGCCGATGACGATCACGCCGGTGCCCCGCGCCAGCAGCAGCAGGCCCACCGCGCACAGGCCCAGGGCAATGACCTGGCGCCAGCCAAGCCGGCCCAGGGCGGTACTGCGGCCGCCGGCGAACAGTCCCAGGCACAGCGCGGCGACGATCATCGCCGGCAGGTAGAACTGCCAGTGCCGTGCCAGGGGCAGGTCCAGACGATCAATCAACAAGGTCGGCAGGGCGACGAAGGCCGCGGTCAGCAGCGCATGCAGCACGAACACGCTCAGATCCAGCATCAGCAGGCGGCGGTCGGCAAGTACCCGGCGCAGGCCGCCGGGCACCGGCGCACTGGCTGCCACCGGCGCCGGAGGCCGGGGCACGATGGTCCACAGCAACAGCAGCGACAGCAAGGCCAGGCCACCGGTGACCGCGAACAGGAATGGCAGGCCGCCGATGGCGTACAGCGGCGCGCCCAGGATCAGGGCGAGCACGAACGAGCCGCCGATGCTCACGCCGATGATGGCCATGACCTTGCTGCGGACGGCATCACGGCTGAGGTCGGACGCCAGCGCCAGGCCGGCACCGGAAACCGCGCCCATACCTTGCAGCGCCCGGCCGACGACCACCATCTTCAGGCTGGCCGCCAATGCCGCCACGAACCCGCCGACGGCAAACAGGATCAAGCCCAGGCTGATCGTGGGCCGCCGGCCGATGCGGTCCGACAACAGCCCGAACGGCACCTGCAGCGTCGCCTGGCCGATGCCGTAGACGCCGATCGCCAAGCCGATCAGCCAGGGCACGGCATCGGGATAGGCGCGCGCCTGGGCGGCGAACACCGGCAGGATCAGGAACAGGCCGAACATGCGCAGGCCGATGACCAGGGCCATCGCCAGCGCCGCCCGGCGCTCATGGGCGGTGAGCTTCACGGTTTCGACGACGCCGTGCGCACGGGCTTGAGCCAGTGCCGGCGGATCGACCGCCGGCTGATCCAAGGCCAGATCGCCTTGTCTGGCGATGACATGGACGCAGCACTCCATTGACCGGCCCGAAATGCAGCGCTGTCGGCGAGCATCGCCGGCCGGTCGGCACGGAATGATGGTGGCATGGGGGAAAACCTCTGACTGAACCGGCCGCGGCCCGCAGACCGTGGCGGCTGACATCGAAACAGCGATCGTGCTCTGACCGGAACCCTGGCCGGCGCATGGTCGCCATGCCTGTACGATTGCGGTCGGCAATAACACACGCGGAAAGGCGCATAGTCTGCCCGCTGGCCCGTCGTTTTGCACCTGGATGCATCACGGTTGCTGTCAGCCGGTCGCCAGTGCAGTAGATTGTCGGCCTATGGAAACGCGCGCCAAGTACGTCCTGATCGGCAGTTTCGTGATCGCCGTCTGTGTTGCCATGGTGCTGGCCCTGCTGTGGGCCGGCAAATTGAGCATGGACCGCGAGTTCCGTCACTACGATGTCTATTTCCGGGAGTCGGTGACCGGCCTGGCCAAGGGCGGCCCGGTCTACTACAACGGCATCCAGATCGGCGAGGTGGTCAGCCTGCGCCTGAGCCGGATCGATCCGGCGCGGGTCATTGCCCGCATCCGGGTCGGCCGCAACACGCCGATCAAGACCGATACCGATGCCAAGCTGGCCTACACCGGCCTGACCGGCGTGGCCGCGATCCAGCTTTCCGGCGGCACGATCGAAGCGCCCAGGCTGGAACCCCGCCCTGGCCGCACCATCGCGGTGATCCGCGCCCAGCCCTCCGACCTGGCGCGGCTGTTCGAATCGGGCAGCGACATCGTAGTCACGGTCAATGATCTGCTCAACCGGCTGGCGGGGATTCTCAGCGACGAGAATGCCGAGCGGCTGAGCGAAGCCATCGGCAGCCTCAACCAGTTGACTTCCGCCATCGGTGCCGAGAGCGACTCGATCCAGACCATCCTGCGCCAGGGCGCGCGCGCCAGCACCGAACTGGGCGACACCCTGGTGCAGGTACGCTCGCTGGTGCAGCGGGTGGAAAGCGCCGTGGATGGCGCGGCAACGATCATGGACCAGGATGTCGCCGAGGCGATGAGCGCCCTGCGCCAGGCCAGCCAGCAGGTGCAGGCCTTGCTGGACGACAACCGCGGCGCCCTGGACCAGTTCGCCCAGGAAAGCCTGATCGAGTTCGGCCAGGTGATGGCCGAGCTGCGCAACCTGCTGCTCAGCGTGCGCCAGATCAGCGAGCGGCTGGAGGACAATCCCGCCGATTTCCTGCTTGGCCGCGACCAGTTGATGGAGTTTGAACCATGACCTTGGGCAATGAACGCCGCCTGGATTCACAGCCACCGCCGGCCCCGGCCCGTGGCACCGGCCGCCCCGTTGCGCCGCCAGCGCTGCTGCTCGCCTTGAGCCTGGCCGCAGCCACGATGCTGGTCGGCTGTACCGGCCTGACCGGTCCGCGCGAATCGTTCACCATCTACGAACTGAGCCCGGCGACACCTGCCAGCCAGGGCGCGTCCATGGCCTGGCAACTGCTGATCGAAACCCCGCGCGCCAGCGACCTGGTCGCCGGCCAGCGCATCATCGTCGCCCCCGATGACAACGAACGCCGGGTCTACAAGGGCGCACGCTGGTCCGAGCGCACGCCGGAGCTGCTGCAGAGCCTGTGGCTGCGCGCCTTCGAGGCCGACGGCCGCCTGCCCGGCGTGGCGCGCAGCGGCAGTGGCGTGCGCGCCGATCTGCTGCTGGCCAGTGACCTGACCCGGTTCCAGGCCAGCTATGTCGATGGCCAGCCGCAAGCCGAAGTGGAGCTGCATGCGCAGTTGATCGATCCGCGCGAACGGCGGATCAGTGCCCGCCGCGTGTTCCGCGCCACCGTGCCGGCCGCCTCCGCCGCCATCGCCGATGTCGTCGCCGCCTTCGATGGCGCCATGGCGCAGATCAATCCGGAACTGGTTGACTGGGCGGTCAGCGAAGGGGCACGCAGCCTGGCAACCACCGCCAGCGATGGCGTTGGCTCTGACAGCGCCGGGAACGCCAGTTCAAGGCAAACCGAGAGCCTGCCAATCCGTCGTATGCGCCAGCAGTAGGGTCACATAGCCACGGCTGTCGCCAGTGACGAATCGACGACTCCCGCCGGCTCAGCCCGGCGTGCGCGTAACCGGTCGCACCGTCCCCGGCGGCGGCCGCCCGCCGCGCGAGATCAGCACCACCCCGGACAGGATCACCACCAGCGCCAGCACCGTATGGCCGGTGACGCTTTCTCCGGCCAGCAATGCTCCGAGCAGAACGGCGATCGGCGGATTGACATAGGCGTAGCTGGTTGCCAGCGCCGGCCGGACATTGTTCAACAGCCAGATGTAGGCGCCGAAGCCGATGATTGAACCGAACACGATCAGGTAGACCAGCGCGATCACCGCATCGGCCGGTGGCATGGCGGTCAGGCGCTCGCCGCGGAGCAGACCGAAGACCAGCATCAGCGCGCCGCCGCACAGCATCTGCGCCGCCGTGGCCATGAACGGCGGCGGCAGCTTGCGGCCGCGGCTCCAGACCGAGCCGAAGGCCCAGGCGGCAGCGGCCAGCAGCAGCGCCGCCGCTCCGGACAGGTTGCCACCGAGCTCACCGCCAGCGTTGAGCACCAGCACGCCGATGAAACCGACCACCACGCCCGACCACTCCAGCGCGTTGTAGCGCCGGCCAAACGCCAGCCCGAACAATGCCGCCCAGACCGGCATCGAGGCGACCGCGACCGCGGCGATGCCGGAACTGACCGTCTGCTGGGCGACGGTGACCAGGCCATTGCCCATGCCCAGCAGCAGCAAGCCCATGACCAGGCAGTCGCGCCACTGCGCCAGGTTGGGCGGCCGTACCCCGCGCCAGCGCAGCCACAGGTAGATCAGCAGACCGGCGCTGAGGAAACGGCCACCGGCCATGACGAAGGGCGGAAAGCCCTTCAGGCCGAAATGGATCGCCAGGTAGGTCGAGCCCCAGATCAGGTAGACCGAGAGCAGGCCGAGGATGACGCTGCTGCGGCTGGGAGCGGCAACGTCGTCGTCGGTCGCTGCCGGCACCGGCTGGCTGTTTCCGGGTGGCATCACCAGCGCGGTGTGTGTCGATGTATCGGCGGACATGGCGCGGCTATCCAGGCGAATGAACGCCGCACCGGCAGGTGCGGACGCGGCGGCAGTGGCCGGGAAGCAGGGTTGCGGGCATGGTCTTGCGCTCTCACGAATGCGGCTGGCGCGCGGAGCGGCCAGCCGGTGTCTGGTAGTCAGATGTCGCCGTGACTTGTCATCGGGTCAGACCGGGTTGGATCAGACCAGTCGGCGGCCGGCAGCGTCGTGTCAACAATCACCCAAAGTTGTTGCAAGCAGCCGCGCCTGCCGCCAGGGATGGCGCCGGCAGCAGCCAAAACCATTCGCCGCAACCAGGTTGGACTGACACTGGCAGCGGCCGCCGGAAAGTCCCCGTGCAGTCGCTGGCAGCGCCGGAAACGGCGAAACATTCCAGTCGACGCCGGTGGCCAGTGACGACCTGTACCGGGCGACCGCACACAGCCAGCCGCCCGATCGCCCGATCCCAGGACGGTGAATCAGTCGGCGCCGACCGCCGCCGGTTGCGGCGGCAACCCGGCCAGACGCAGATCTTCGTTGCCCAGAACAATGGCATCGGCCAGGATGCTCGCCGCTTCGGTGAGCAGCACATCCGGTCGCTCTTCGCCGGCTTCCCTGGCGCGCGCCTCGTCCTGAGCCGCCTGGGCGACACTGCGCTCATCGGCCTGCAAGCCATCGTCACCATCGGCGACAGCCTCGTCAGCGGCAGCATCGGGCTCTTCCAGCCCCAGTTCGATGCGCTTGGCACGGCGTTCCAGGCGACTCTGCTCCTGGCTATCGCGCTCGGCGCGGCGTTCGCTGGCGAGCAGGGACACGCTGGTGCGCTGGCGCTGGCTGCGGATCTGCTCGATGTCCTCCTGCCAGAACCGGAACTCGGCACTGTCGGCAATCCGCTGCTGGTGGCGCTGTTCAAGCTGCGGCACGATCGCCGACAGGTTCGCCACCGTGTCGAAATCGGCCGGCTCGATCTGCGCCCAGGGCAAGGCGTTGTCGTAGACGCTTTCACCGTAGTCTTCGGCATCCAGGGTCACCGGGAACTGGATGTCCGGCACCACGCCCTTGAGCTGGGTGCTGCTGCCGTTGATGCGGAAGAACTGGGCGATGGTGAACTTGAGCTGGCCGTGGCGGCCGCCGTCGCGACCACTGAGGTGGTCCAGGCTGATCAGGTTCTGCACCGTGCCCTTGCCGTAGGTCGGCTCGCCGATCACCAGCGCGCGGCCGTAATCCTGCATCGCGGCGGCGAAGATTTCCGAGGCCGACGCCGAAACCCGGTTGACCAGCACCGCCAGCGGACCGTCCCAGGCCCGGCCCGGGCGCCGGTCGCTCTCGACTTCGATCCGGCCCTGGGCGTTGCGCACCTGCACCACCGGACCTTCATCGATGAACAAGCCGGTCAGCTCGGTGGCTTCGGCCAGGGAGCCGCCGCCGTTGTTGCGCAGGTCCAGCACCACGCCTGCGACCTTTTCGGTTTTCAGCTCCTCGAGCAGGCGGGCGACATCGCGGGTAGCGCTGCGGTAGTCGACCTCGCCACGGCGGCGGGCCTCGAAATCCTGGTAGAAAGTCGGCAACTCGATCACCCCGATCCGGCGCACGTCCTCGCCACTGCCCACCTCGATCACCTGCTTCTTTGCCGCCTGCTCTTCCAGTTTCACTTTCTGGCGCACGATGGTCAGCCGCTCGGGCGGGCTGTCGATGGTGCCGTCGACCGGCAGGATGTCCAGGCGCACGGTGGAATCCTTGGGCCCGCGGATCAGCTTGACCGTGTCATCCACGCGCCAGCCGATGACGTCGACCATGGTGCCTTCCTCGTCCTGGCCAACGGCGACAACGCGGTCGCCAGCGCGGATGCCGGCGCGTTCGGCCGGACCGGCGCTGACCACCGAGCGGATCACGGTGTAATCGTCCTGGCGCTGGAGTACGGCGCCAATACCTTCCAGCGACAGGCTCATGCTGATCTCGAAGGCATCGGCGGCACGCGGCGCCATGTAACTGGTATGCGGCTCGATGGCGCCGGCGTAGGCATTGAGGAAGGTCTGGAAGACATCTTCGCTGTCCAGCTCCTGGATGCGATCCTGGAAGCGCTCGTAGCGGCGGTCCAGGGTTTCCACGATCTCGCTGTTCTCCTTGCCGGCCAGCTTCAGCCGCAGCCAGTCGTTCTTGACCCGCTTGCGCCACAACTCATCCAGGGCGGCGCTGTCGGCGGCCCAGTCGACGTCCTTGCGGCTGTAGTCGTAGGTCTCGTCGACGCTGAAATCAAAGCCCGTTTCCAGCAGGCCGCGGGCATGTGCGGTGCGATCGGCGACCCGCTGGACATAGCGGTTGAAGATCACGAACGCCGGTTCCAGCTCCTTGTTGCGGATGGCATCGTCGAACTGGTCGGCGTAGACCGAAAACTGCTCGACATCGGCGGCGGTCAGGAACAGCCGGTCGCCGTCGATGGATTTCAGGTAGAGCTCGAAGATCTGACCGGACAGGGCGTCGTCCAAAGGCACCGAGCGGTAATGCATGCGGCTGAGCGCATACATGGCGAAGGCGGCGGTCTTGCCCTGGTCCGGGAGTGGTGCCAGCACACTTTCCGGCGCGCTGGGCTTGGCCCAGCCCAGACCGGCGACCAGGCAGGTCGCGACAAGGGCAACAACAAAACGGCGCACGAACATGGATCACTCCTGGGTGGACGGCTGGCCATCCTGGCCATAGACAGGGTCAGACATAATGCCTGGCCACAGGTTCCGCAAGCCCGGCGCGAGGCCGGCGTTCAAGGCGGCAGCGGCCGCCGGTGGCAGGCGCTGGCAGCGCTGTCCGACCGAAACACGACTCAAACCCGGCCCAAACCTGCCCAAGTCCTGTTTGAAACGCCCGGTTCACGGCGCATACGGCCACTCAGGCGCTGGCGTAACCGGCCGCTTCGGCCATCTGGTCGGCGTGGTAGGACGAGCGCACCATCGGCCCGCTGGCCACATGCTGGAAACCCAGGCCATGGCCGTAATCGGCCAGGGCATCGAACTCGGCCGGCGTCCAGTAACGCAGCACCGGATGATGATGCCGGCTGGGTTGCAGGTACTGGCCGATGGTGATCATGTCGACATCGTGCGCGCGCAGGTCGCGCAGGGTGCCCTGGACCTGGTCGAGGGTTTCGCCCAGGCCGAGCATGATGCCGGACTTGGTCGGCACCTCCGGGTGCTGGACCTTGAACCGGCGCAGCAGTTCCAGCGACCACTGGTAATCGGCACCGGGCCGGACCTGCCGGTACAGCTCGGGCACCGTCTCCAGGTTGTGGTTGAAGACATCGGGCGGCTCGGGCTGCAGGATCTCCAGGGCCCGGTCCATGCGTCCACGCCCGCGGAAATCCGGTGTCAGGATCTCGATCCGGATGCTCGGGCTCAGCGCCCGGATTTCAGCGATGCACTGGGCGAAATGACCGGCGCCGCCATCGAGCAGGTCGTCGCGGTCGACCGAGGTGATGACGACATAACGCAGGCCCATGGCGGCGATGGTGCGCGCCAGGTTGGCCGGCTCATCGGCATCGGGCGGCAGCGGCCGGCCATGGGCGACATCGCAGAACGAGCAGCGCCGGGTGCAGACCTCGCCCAGGATCATGAAGGTGGCGGTGCCCTTGGAGAAACACTCGTGGATGTTCGGGCACGAAGCTTCCTCGCACACCGTCACCAGCCGGTTTTCGCGCAGCCGGTCCTTGAGCTGGCTGACCCGGCTGTGGCTGGGCAGGCGCACGCGGATCCACTCGGGTTTGCGCAGTACCGGCGCATCGGCATCGAAGCTGGCGGTATTGCGGGCGATCTTGGCGCCGGCGAGCTGCTTTTCGCCTTCGACCAGGACCGGAATCGACTTGCTGCTGTGGCTCATGGCAATCCGGAAAACGGCTGGAAACGGGGTGCCAGGCCGAACTGGGCGGCCAGCCGCGGCACCAGTTCGGCATCGACGGCGGCAAGGGTGCCGGGCCCGCCGCAGTCTAGCACCGAGGTCATCGCCAGACCCTGGAATCCGCAGGGATTGATGCCGGCGTACGGCGCCAGATCCATGGCGATATTGAAGGCCAGACCGTGATAACTGCAGCCGCGGCGGATGCGCAGGCCCAGGGCCATGATCTTGGCCGGGCCGACGAAGACGCCAGGCGCTCCGGGCTGGCGCGCTGCCTGGATATCCCAGGCGGTCAGGGTATCGATCACCGCCTGCTCCAGGCCATCGACCAGGGCACGCGCGCCCAGACGCAGTCGACGCAGATCCAGCAGCGGATAGGCCACGCGCTGGCCCGGACCGTGATAGGTGACCTGGCCGCCGCGGTCGATCTGCACCACCGGGATGGCGCCAGCGCCGAGCACGTGTTCAGCCTTGCCCGCCTGGCCCTGGGTGAACACCGGCTCGTGCTCGACCAGCCACAGTTCGTCGGCGGTGCTGCCGTCGCGGGCGTCGGTGAAACGCTGCATGGCACGCCAGACCGGCTCGTAGGGCTGCCGGCCCAGATCACGCACGATCAGCTCGCGCAGTTCCGTCACCGATCGGCCTGCAGATCACGAACCGAACCCAACCCTGCGGCCCGGGCCAGGCCGCTCAACGCCACTGCCGCGCGATCGGCGCAGTGCGATGCCGGATGCCGCCAGAAACATGGATGGACGTTGACGAGGGCCATGGGATGAGCGGGATGACCGGTTGAGGGAACCGCAATCTGGGTCGGCAGCGCTTAGAAGGCGCCGCCTTGCAGCGCAACATTGTACGTCCCCGCGCTGGCGAAGTGCGGCCCGGTGCATAGCCCGGCGAACCTGCAGATCGTGCCTGCAGCGGCCGCGCCGATACGGGCTATACTGTTGATTCCCATGCGGTGGGAGAAGCGGATCAGCCGCTGCCGACGGCGCAACGCCCGTAATCGCTCAGGCCCGATACCGCCGCATGGACAAGACTCTGGAGAGACCGGCCCGGGCCGGCGCCGAAGGGGCACGAAGCGCAATCAGCGCGCTTCCAAACTCTCAGGCAAAAGGACAGAGGGGCGCCCACCGGTTCCGTTCCGGTCTGCCAGTCCGTTTCCCGCGGACCGCCAGCCGCCGCCCGGTCCCGCCACCCACTCCTGCCGGATGCCTGCCATGTCAAAGACTTCCCTGCGCGACCTTGAGCACCACCAAGCCTTCGTCGAGCGCCATATCGGCCCCAACGATGCCGAAATCGACCACATGCTGCGCTTCCTCGGCCATGACAGCCTGGAGGCCCTGACCCGGGCCATCGTCCCGGCCAGCATCGCCGATACCGGCGGTCTGGATCTGCCCGAAAGCCTCACCGAGGTCGATGCGCTGGCGAAGATCCGCGCCATCGCCGACAAGAACAAAATCTTCCGCAGCTTCATCGGGCAGGGCTATTACGGCACCCACACGCCGAACGTGATCCTGCGCAACATCCTGGAAAACCCGGCCTGGTACACCGCCTACACGCCCTACCAGGCCGAAATCTCGCAGGGCCGCATGGAAGCGCTGATCAACTTCCAGCAGATGTGCACCGACCTGACCGGCCTGGACATCGCCAATGCCTCGCTGCTGGATGAAGCCACCGCCGCCGCCGAGGCGATGACCCTGGCCAAGCGCTCGGGCCGCTCCAAGTCCAACGTCTTCTTCGTTGCCGATGACGTGCATCCGCAGACCCTGGAAGTGGTGCGCACCCGCGCCGACGGCCTGGGCCTGGAAGTAATGGTCGGGCGGGCGCAGGACGCAGCCCAGGCCGACTGCTTCGCGGTGCTGCTGCAATATCCCAACACCCATGGCCGCATCGGTGACCATGCCGCCCTGGCCCAGGCCGTGCACGAGCGCGGCGGCCTGGTCGCCGTCGCCGCCGACCTGCTCGCCCTGACCCTGATCCAGGCGCCGGGTGAATGGGGCGCCGACATCGTTGTCGGCAACAGTCAGCGCTTTGGCGTGCCGTTCGGTTTTGGCGGCCCGCATGCCGGCTACATGGCCTGCCGCGATGCCTACAAGCGCTCCATGCCCGGCCGCCTGATCGGCGTGTCGGTCGACGCCGAAGGCAAGCCGGCCTACCGGCTGACCCTGCAGACGCGCGAGCAGCACATCCGGCGCGAGAAGGCGACTTCCAACATCTGCACCGCCCAGGTGCTGCTGGCGGTGATGGCGGCGATGTATGCGGTCTACCACGGTCCTGACGGACTGACCCGCATCGCCCGGCGCACGCACCGGCTGGCGGCGCTGCTGGCAGCGGCGCTGCGCGAGGCCGGCATCAACGTCGGCGATGCGTTCTTCGACACCCTGCACATCACCGGCATCGACGCCGCCGACATCCACGATCGCGCCCGCGCCGCCGGCATCAACCTGCGCGATCTGGGCAGCGACGCCATCGGCATCAGCCTGGACGAGACCAGCACGCGCCAGGACGTGATCGACCTGGCGGCATTGTTCCAGGTGACCATCGACGACATCGACACCCTGGATGCCGGCACTGCCGATGCCCTGCCCGCCTCGTTGCAGCGAAACACGCCGTTCCTGCAGCACCCGGTGTTCAACAGCCACCACAGTGAGCACGAGATGCTGCGCTACCTGCGCACCCTGGCCGACAAGGATCTGGCCCTGGACCGGACCATGATCCCGCTGGGCTCGTGCACGATGAAGCTCAATGCCACCGCCGAGATGATCCCGATCACCTGGCCGGAATTCGCCAACATCCATCCGCTGGCACCGGCCGACCAGACCGGGGGCTACCAGGAACTGATCGACAGCCTGGAGGCGATGCTGGTGGACATCACCGGCTACGACGCGGTCAGCTTCCAGCCCAACTCCGGCGCCCAGGGCGAGATCGCCGGCCTGCTGGCGATTGCCGCCTGGCACCGCTCGCGCGACCAGGGTCATCGCAACATCTGCCTGATTCCCGAATCCGCGCACGGCACCAACCCGGCCAGCGCCCAGATGTGCGGCATGAAGGTGGTGGTCACCCGCTGCGACGACAACGGCAATGTCGACGTTGCCGACATCCGCGCCAAGGCCGAGAAGCACTCGGCCAACCTGGCGGCGATCATGCTCACCTACCCGTCCACCCATGGTGTGTTCGAAGAAGACGTGGTCGAGATCTGCGACATCGTCCACGAGCACGGCGGCCAGGTGTATACCGACGGCGCCAACATGAATGCGCTGTGTGGCGTTGCCAAACCGGGCAAGTGGGGTTCGGACGTATCGCACCTGAACCTGCACAAGACCTTCTGCATCCCGCATGGCGGTGGTGGCCCGGGCGTGGGACCGTGCGCGGCCAAGGCCCATCTGGCGCCGTTCCTGCCGCGTGGCCACCGCGATGCCGATGGCAGCGTCGGCCAGGTCTCGGCCGCCGCCCACGGCAGTGCCAGCATCCTGCCGATCAGTTGGATGTACATCGCCATGATGGGCCGGGATGGCCTGCTCAAGGCGACCCAGGTGGCCCTGCTCAGCGCCAACTACATCGCCAAGCGGCTGGCACCGCACTACCCCACCCTGTACGCCGGCCGCAACGGCCTGGTGGCGCACGAATGCATCCTGGACCTGCGGCCGCTGGAAAAGGCAACCGGCATCAGCGCCGAGGACGTGGCCAAGCGCCTGATCGATTTCGGCTTCCACGCACCGACGCTGAGCTTCCCGGTATCGGGCACCTTGATGGTGGAACCGACCGAGAGCGAGTCGCTGACCGAGATCGACCGGTTCATCGACACCATGATCAAGATCCGCGAGGAGATCGCGGCGATCCAGGATGGCCGTCTGGATCGCGACGACAACCCGCTGCGCAATGCCCCGCACACCGCGACCATGGTCACCGCCAGCGATTGGCCGCACGCCTATCCGCGCGAGTTGGCGGCATTCCCGTTGCCGGCGCTGAAGCAACACAAGTACTGGCCGCCGGTGGCACGCGTGGACAATGTCCATGGCGACAAGAACGTGTTCTGCGCCTGCATCCCGATCGAGGCCTACCAGGACCAGGCCGAGGACGAGACGGCCGAAGCCTGAGCCGTCCGACCCCGGTTCGATAACGCCATGAACGACCGGGCGGCCCGCCAGCCGCCCGGAGTTTGCTGACGGTTGCCGGCGAAGCGGGCTGCTCGCCTTGAGGATCGCGCCGCCCGAACAAGGCCGCTGTCGTTCCTGCGGGTGTGAGGGCACCGCCCGGATCGTGGCATCATGCTCCGCAGCCGGCCACCAGCCGGCCCATCGGGGAGCATCATGGATCGACTGCACGCGGCATTGAACGCGATCAGCAACTTCGTCTGGGGGCCGTTCCTCCTCATTCCGCTGCTGCTGCTGACCGGCCTGTACCTGACCATCCGCCTGCGTGGCCTGCAGTTCCGAATCCTCGGCCACGCGCTGTGGCTGGCCTTCGTGCGGCGCAAGGAGTCCGGCGCCTACGCCGGCGATATTTCCCATTACCAGGCCCTGGCCACTTCGATGGCGGCGACCATCGGTGTCGGCAATATCGCCGGCGTCGCCACCGCCATCGGCATCGGCGGTCCGGGCGCCCTGTTCTGGATGTGGATGACCGGCCTGGTCGGCATGGCGACCAAGTATTCCGAAGCCCTGCTCGGCGTGAAGTACCGGCAGACCGATGCCAAGGGCGAGCAGAGCGGTGGCCCGATGTATTACCTGACCAACGGCATCGGCGGCGTCTGGGGTCGCGGCCTGGGCATCGCCTTTGCCGTATTCGGCGCCATCGCCGCGTTCGGCATCGGCAACATGGTCCAGGCCAATACCGCCGCCGGCCAGCTCCAGGCCACCTGGAATATCCCGCCCTCCTGGAGTGGCCTGGTGATGGCGATCTGCGCCGCGGCGGTGATCCTGGGCGGCATCAAGAGCATCGCCCGTGTCGCCGCCGGCGTGGTGCCGCTGATGTGCGTGCTCTACATGCTCAGCAATATCGCCGTGCTGGCGGTGTTCGCCGAGCGCCTGCCAGCCGCCATCGCCCTGGTGTTCAGCGATGCCTTCAGCGGCAGCGCCGCCGCCGGCGGTTTCGCCGGCTCGGCGGTGATCCTGGCGATCCAGATGGGCGTGGCGCGCGGCATCTTCTCCAACGAGTCGGGCCTGGGCACCGGCGCCATCGCCGCCGCTTCGGCGATCACCAACCAGCCGGTGCGCCAGGCCATGGTGTCGATGACCCAGACCTTCATCGATACGCTGATCATGGTCACCCTGACGGCGCTGGCGATCATCGTCACCGGCGCCTGGATGCAGGAAGGCCTGGCCGGTGCACCGATGACCGCCTGGGCGCTGGAACAGGCCATGGGCGGCGGCTGGGGCAATGTCACTGTCGCCGTGGGGGTGCTGGTGTTCGCCTTCACCACCATCCTGGGCTGGTGCTACTACGGCGAACGCTGCATCGAACGGCTGTTCGGTCGCGGTGGCGTCATCCCCTACCGGCTGCTGTTCTCGATCTTCGTCTATGTCGGTGCGGTGCTGTCGCTGGAAATCGTCTGGACCTTCTCCGATATCGCCAACGGCCTGATGGCCCTGCCCAACCTGATCGGCCTGCTGTTGCTGTCGGGCGTGGTGGTGCGCGAGACCCGTGCCTATTTCGCCAACCGGCACTGGCGGGATGCTGCCTGAGCGAGGCCGCCACGGCGGGCACCGGAGCGATCACGGCAGCGCCGGACGGTCCGCCTGATGCGCCTGCTGCTGTCGGCCGTCCTGCTGCTCGCGCTTGGCTATGCCGGGCTGTGCGCACTGATGTACCTGCAGCAACGCAGCCTGATCTACCTGCCGCAGTACACGCGGGTAACGGCCGCGCAGACCGACTTCGAACTGACCGCCGAGGATGGCACCGTCTTGCGCGGCTGGCACCTGCGGGCCGGCGGCGACGATGTCGTGATCTATTTCGGCGGCAATGCCGAGGCCATCCAATGGCTGCTGCCGGAAGCCGACCGGCTGTTCCCGGGCCACGATCTTTACCTGCTGGCGTACCGTGGCTACGGCGCCAGCGATGGCCGTCCATCGCAGCAACGATTGTTCGACGATGCGCTGGCGCTGTACGACCACATCCGCCGGCAGCGGCCCCAGGCGCGCATCCATGTCGTCGGCCGCAGCCTGGGCAGCGGTGTGGCGGCCTGGCTGGCCGGGCATCGGCAGGTTGAACGGCTGGTGCTGGTTTCGGCCTTCGACAGCCTGGTGGCAGTGGCCAGCGATCATTACCCGTGGTTGCCGGTGCGCTGGCTGATGACCGAGCGCTACCAGTCGGCCAAGCACCTGCAAGGCCATGCCGGCCCGATCCTGGTCATCCATGCCGGCGCCGACAGCATCATTCCCGCTCAGCGTACGTTGGCGCTGGTGGACTCGCTGCCACGGCCGCCCCGGTTACTGGTGCTGGCTGGCAACGACCACAACTTCGACCTCAGCCGGCCCGACGTGGCGCAGGCCATCGCCGGCTTTCTCAGCGAGCCAGAATCCTGATGAAGGCCGTGAAGGCATGAGGCGGCCGCTGGGCCACGCAACAGGCCGAGAAGGCAGGAAAGACTTGACTGTGCCCGGCCGAAGCCAATCAGCGCGCCGATGCGGCGCGATCATGGCCGCAGCGGGCCCGGGCTGGCTGAAGAACCCGGGCTGACAAGGCCATGAAATGGCGTCCCCAAGGGGATTCGAACCCCTGTATCCACCGTGAAAGGGTGGTGTCCTGGGCCTCTAGACGATGGGGACGCAGGAAGATGAAATGAAGCGGTACTGCTTTGAAGATCCTGGATGTGGTGGAGCCAGACGGGATCGAACCGACGACCTCTACAATGCCATTGTAGCGCTCTCCCAACTGAGCTATGGCCCCATCCAAGGGACGCGAATCATACGGGCGATCCGCCAAACAGTCAACATCATCATCATCCGCTGCCGCGATGACATTGGCGGGCGCGGTCGTCGGCCGACCGGCCAACCCTGGTGATCAATCGCCGCCGGCCTCTGCGCTTGTTCCGTCACCAGCCCCGGTCGGCCAAACCGCGGCGGCGTCATCGATGGTCAACGTATGGCGGCTGTGACCGTGTTCGCCCAGGTAATCCAGCCAGCGGCTGAGGAAGGAGTTCATGCGCAGGCGATGGTCAGCGACCACCCGCACCGGCGGGAACGGCCCCAGAACATCGATCATCTGCCGGCCCGGCTGGCAGTGGGTGGCTTCGGCGACCCGGGCATCGTCATAGACGCGCAGCATCGCCGAAGGCGCGAGCAGGCCGGTCTCCGGGTCGACCAGGTCGTAGCTGAGGCGGATCTCGGTGGTATAGGCATGCCGCTCGATGATCTCCAGCAGCACATCCAGGCCGTCGCCGACGCTGGAACGGTAACGGTCAGGCACCAGGCTGGCCGGCGCGAACAGCCGCTCCAGCCGGGCGTGGTTCTCTTCGTACAGGTCCATCAACCAGGCAAAACGCCTGGGCAGGAGCTGGTGGCAAAGGGTCAGGGTCTGGCGCATGGACTGAGAGGATACGGGATGATCGGCCGGAATCAGAACATGTGCCGGTGGATGTTCAAGGTCTTGAGAATCTTGCTGCCGATCTCCTCGATCGAGGAGTGGGTGGTGCTGACCATCGGCAGGCGTTCGGCGCGGATCAACTTTTCGGCCGCAGCCACTTCCTGGCGACATTGCTCCAGGGTGGCGTAGCGGCTGCCCGGCCGCCGGGTCTCGCGCACCTGTGCCAGGCGCTGCGGGTCGATGGTGAGGCCGAACAGGCGTTCCCGGAAGGCGACCAGATGCTTGGGCAGCTCCTGCTTGTCCAGATCCTCTTCGGTGAGCGGATAGTTGCCGGCCCGGATGCCAAAGTGCAGCGCCAGATACAGGCAGGTGGGCGTTTTGCCGGAACGGGAAACGCCGACCAGGATCACTTCGGCATCCTTGTAGTTGATGTTGATGCCGTCGTCATGGCTGAGCGCATAGTTGGTGGCGTCGATGCGCGCCTCGTAGCGGCTGTAATCGATCATGCCGTGCGCGCGCCCGACGCGTGGCGAGCGCGACGTTCCCAGTTCTTCTTCCAGTGGCGTCATGAACGGCGCGAACACATCCAGCATCAGCGCGCCACTGTCGGCCAGCGCGGCATTGATCGCCGGGTCGATGATCGATGAAATCAGGATCGGGCGCGTGCGGTCCTCACCGCCCTGGTCGCGAACCTGCTGGGCCACTTCGCGGGCCCGCTCGACGCTGTCGACGAAGGGCAGCCGGTAGGTCTCGAACTGCACGTCGCCGAATTGCGTGAGAATGGTGTTGCCAATGGTTTCGGCGGTGATGCCGGTGCCATCGGAGACATAGAACACTGTGCGGGTCATGGCGGGCGCAACCTTGCTGTGGGTGAGGGACCGCACTGCTGACGGTCGTTGGAAAGAGCCAGTGGCCAGGTCAGGACGTTCACCCTGACGGCTGCGCCATTGTGCTGCATCCGTCAGGCCAGCCATGGCGCAGGCTACGGCCGACGGCAACCAATGCCAGCAGATTTCAACGGCCGGCAGCATGCCGGCAGCCCGGCCCACGGCCCACGTTGTGTTGCCGATGCCCCGGCGGCGCATCATCATACGCATCCTGGTGGCGCCGTCGCCCGTCCGCATTTGTGCAATTTTCTGGAGAACACGTCGTGTCCGAGCTGATTGTCTGGCTGGATCAACTGCGCCTGTCCGACCTGCCCAGGGTCGGTGGCAAGAATGCCTCGCTGGGCGAAATGATCGGCCAGCTCGGCGCCATGGGCGTGCAGGTACCGGGCGGATTCGCCACCACCTCGCTGGCCTTCCAGCAGTTCCTGGCCGAAAACCGGCTGGAACAGCGCATTGCCGACCGCCTGGCCGGCCTGGATGTCGACGACGTCGAAACCCTGATGGCGGTCGGCGCCGAGATCCGCGGCTGGGTAACCGATGCCGCCCTGCCCGCCGACCTGGATGCCGGCATCCGCCAGGCCTATGCGCAGCTTTGCCAGAAGACCGACAGCCCGGACCTGGCCGTGGCCGTGCGCTCGTCGGCAACCGCCGAGGATCTGCCCGATGCCTCGTTCGCCGGCCAGCAGGAAACCTTCCTCAATGTCGAGGGCGCCGATGAGGTCGTCGCCCGGGTCAAGGAAGTGTTCGCCTCCCTGTACAACGATCGCGCCATCGCCTACCGCGTGCACCATGGCTTCAAGCATGAGGACGTGTTCCTGTCCGCCGGCATCCAGCAGATGGTGCGCTCGGACCTGGCCAGTTCCGGCGTCCTGTTCACCCTGGACACCGAATCAGGCTTCCGCGATGTGGTGTTCATCACCGGAAGCTGGGGCCTGGGCGAGATGGTGGTCCAGGGTGCAGTCAATCCCGACGAGTTCTACGTCCACAAGCCGACCCTGGCCAAGGGCAAGCCGGCGATTCTGCGCCGGACCATGGGCAGCAAGCACAGCCGCATGGTCTATGCCGAAGCCGGCTCCACCGAGCGGGTGCGGATCGAGCCGGTGCCGGCCGAGCAGGCGCATCAGTTCTGCCTCAGCAACGAGGAAATCCTGGCCCTGTCGCGGCAGGCGCTGATCATCGAACAACACTACGGCCGGCCGATGGACATCGAGTGGGCCAAGGACGGCAACAACGGCCAGATCTACATCGTCCAGGCGCGCCCGGAGACGGTGAAATCACGCGCCCGCGCCAACAGCATCGAGCGCTACCACCTGGAAGGCAGCAGCGGCGTCGTCTGCGAGGGCCGCGCCATCGGCCAGCGCATTGGCCAGGGCACGGCCCGGGTCGTGGCCTCGATCAAGGATATGGACAAGGTCAAGGCCGGCGATGTCCTGGTCACCGACATGACCGACCCGGACTGGGAACCGATCATGAAGCGCGCCGCCGCCATCGTCACCAACCGCGGCGGCCGTACCTGCCATGCCGCGATCATCGCCCGCGAGCTGGGCATTCCGGCCGTGGTCGGCAGCGGCAATGCCACCGAGGCGATCGCCGATGGCAGCGAAGTGACCGTGTCCTGCGCCCAGGGCGACACCGGTTACATCTATGACGGCCTGATCCCGTTCCGGCGCACCGAGGTGGAAGTGGGCGACATGCCCGAAGCGCCGCTGAAAATCATGATGAACGTGGGCAACCCCGAGCGTGCCTTCGATTTCGCCATGCTGCCGCACAGCGGCATCGGCCTGGCCCGGCTGGAGTTCATCATCGAGCGCCAGATCGGCGTGCACCCGCGTGCCCTGCTCGAATACGACCGCCAAAGCGCCGAAATCCGCGCGGCGATCGACCAGCGCATGGTCGGCTATGACGATCCGGTCGAGTTCTATGTCGACCGCCTCAAGGAAGGCATCGCCACCCTCACCGCCGCCTTCGCGCCCTATCCGGTGATCGTGCGCCTGTCGGACTTCAAGTCCAACGAATACGCCAACCTGGTCGGCGGCCGCGCCTACGAGCCGATCGAGGAAAACCCGATGATCGGCTACCGCGGTGCCAGCCGCTATGTCGATGACAACTTCCGCGACTGCTTTGCCCTGGAATGCCGGGCCGTGCGCCGGGTGCGCGAGGACATGGGCCTGGACAACTGCTGGATCATGATCCCGTTCGTGCGCACCCTGGGCGAGGCCCAGCAGGTGATCGACACCCTGGCCGCCAACGGCCTGCGCCGCGGCGAGAACGGCCTGAAGATCATCATGATGTGCGAGGTGCCGTCCAACGCCCTGCTCGCCGACCAGTTCCTGGACCTGTTCGACGGCTTCTCGATCGGCTCCAACGACATGACCCAGCTATGCCTGGGCCTGGACCGCGACTCGGGCGTCATCGCCCACCTGTTCGATGAGCGCGACCCGGCAGTGAAGAAGCTGCTGTCGATGGCGATCAGCGCCTGCCGTGCGCGCGGCAAATACATCGGCATCTGCGGTCAGGGCCCGTCCGACCACCCCGACCTGGCCGACTGGCTGATGGACCAGGGCATCGAATCGGTCTCGCTCAACCCCGACACCGTGATCGACACCTGGCTGCGCCTGGCCCGACGCGACAAGGACTGACCAGCCCGGAGGCCGGATCAGTTACCGCGAGGATTTTGGGCGCCGGCGCTGTCGGCGCCCAAAACCGGCACGGGATGCTTTCAGCGCCGCGACAGCAGTTCACACAACGCGCCGCAGCCGCCCAGCGTGCCGAGTTGTCATCGATCGACGGCTGCGGATCACGGCCGGTCCGATCCGCTCCTCCAGCACAAAGCCCTAGCTAACGCTGTCGTTCGCCATCGCCAGCGCGCCTGAACAAGCGCGCCAAAGCCTAAGGATGCAAATGACACAAACCATCCCGGCCGGGCAGTGGCGGGATACCTGTCCGCGAACACAAAGACTTCACGCGGAGTCTACATCTTCAAAGATAAACTGCCACAGCCAATTCACGCAGCTTGGCCGGCGGTGGCAGCATTCAGTTCAATAGCTGCACCAGCGCCACGCTAACCTACAGTTTCAACGATGGCTGCACGGAACCATTCTCCTGACCCGCGTGGGTCCGGCGCCCGGCCCCTGCTGATCGACGAGGTGAACGATGACTGACACGCGATTTCGGGGCGGCGCCGTGCTGGCGGCGACGATCCTGTCGATGGCGGCTTTCTCCGCGCAGGCACAAAGCCGTGTCGAGGTGGGCTATGTCTATATCGACGGCCGCAATGACGCGGGAGCCATGACGATGGAGGCTGGTCACCATGCCGATTGGCGCACGGTCGACCGGGGCAGTGGCGCGGCGCTGCGGTTTCGTCACGACTGGCAGGATTGGCCGGGATTCTATGTAATTGCCGACTATCAACGCTTGAACCTGGCTTCGCGATACTCCAAGGGTTACTGGGACTGTGCGTCTCCAACTTCGCCACCGCCCCTGTCTGAAAACCCGTGCTTTGTAGTTCCTGAGCGATTCAACTATGACGAGCGCTACCACGACTACGGACTGAGCTTGGGTTGGCGGTATCAGGCCAATACCAGGCTGGCGCCATGGGGCGAACTGGGCGTCAACCATGAGCGTCGAGCTACTTCGGGAGGGATCGTCTACAGAATGGATAGCGACCCTCCGCTGACGGGTGGGATCATGCCCGTCTCCGACAGCGAAACAGCGCTCAGGGCGGCGGCGGGTTTGGATGTGGCGCTGGCCGAAAATACGGACCTGACCTTGGGCTTGTCTTTTCGCAACAAGGCGTATCGCTCCGCTGTGCACAGTTATCCCATAGCAGGTGATCCTCGTCCGATCAGTTCCAGTTACCTGCTTGAAGGCGTGACCCGGATGCAGCATGGCTTTGGCGAACATTGGCTGGGTTACGTCGAGTACCGGCCAAGCACGAAACGGCAATATTTCCAGGCCGGTATTGGCTATCGGTTTTGACCGCTCGCACGGATAGCGCGTCCACCACTCGCGACTTCACATGGGTCTTCAGAGCTCGTTGAGGATTGTCAATGATGACTTATCGGAGGGTTTGAACTGAACTCCTCGGCATTTGCTTGTCCGCTGAGCGCACGCCATGAGCGGGTGAAAAGAGTGGAAACATGGCCCGTTACAGCCCGGAACTGAAAGAGCAGATCGTGCGCAGGATGAGCCGCCAGAGCAGCAATCGGTGACCGAGGTTCACCGGCAGGCCGGGATCTCGCTGCCCCCGGAGTGGAGGTTCCCTTGTCTGGTCGAGCCTGCTATGATTGCCCGCTTTATTGGCCCCGCTGCGCCCGAGAATCCATCATGAAAGTCCTGTCCTCCCTGAAGTCCGCCAAGACCCGCCATCGCGACTGCAAGGTCGTGCGCCGTCATGGCAAGATCTTTGTCATCTGCAAGACCAATCCCCGGTTCAAGGCGCGCCAGCGCTGATACCGGCAGGGCGGCGGGCCGGTCCCGCCAGCCTGGAAGGCGCCGCCGCCCCGCCCATCCGGCGCGCGGCGACGCCGCTGCAGCAACATCAGGCAGGGCCCGGTCATTCCGGGCCCTGCCTGTTTGCATCCTCGGCCCGGCCGGGAATCTGGTGGCAGCCTCCGTTGCCGGTGACCGGTAGTGACCGGCAATGTCTGACACGCAGGATGGCCCGTCGACGAGCGCAAGCCTGTCCGCTCATGGCCCGCCCGGTCACGGCCCATCCGATCTGGCGGTATCACAGCGGTTCTGATAGAAAGACCGCACCGTTTGCAACTATTGAAGCCAAGGGGGTGGTCCATGTCGAAAATCTCAACCGCAGGCTGCGTGCTGGCTGCCATGCTGCTGGCTGCTGCCGCCAGTGCTCCGGCCGGCGCCGATGTGCTGCTGATCGAGCGTACCGAGCAGGCACAACGCTCGGCGTTGCCGGCCAATGGCCTGACCATGGCCCAGGTCGAAAGTCGCTACGGCGCGCCCGATGAAAAACTGCCGCCGGTGGCCGGCTACAAGCCCGATCATCCGGCGATCACCCGTTGGCGTTATGCCAGCTATACGGTCTATTTCGAGAATCAGCGGGTCATCAGCGCGGTGCTTGATTCGCCGACGCCGGTCGCCAGGGCGGCCACGACTCGCCCCTGACCGGCCCCTGACCGGGCATTGGCGGCCCTTGCAATCAGCGGCCTCCGGCACAAGCAAACAGGGCGGCAGGCGGCAGCGCCACCCGGCCCATGATCGTCACCGCCGCCGACAGACACGCCCTACCGACCTTGCCACCGGCAACCGTCTGACGGTTTCCAGGAGACATCGATGAGCAACACGCCGTTCTGGCCGGCGGAATGGGCGCCGCAGGACGGCGTCCTGATCGCCTGGCCACACGCGGGCACCGACTGGGCCGGCAACCTGGCCGATGTCGAGCACACCTATACCCGACTGCTGGCCGCCATCGCCGGCCGGCAGACGGCCATCGTCTGCGTGCCGGACGCAGCCTTGGCGCAACGGGTCGAGGCGATCGCGCGGACGGCAGGCGTTGCGCCACAGCGACTGCGCCAGGTCACCCTGCCCTACGACGACACCTGGCTGCGCGATTCCGGTCCGCTGACCCTGATCGACGGTGACCGCCACCAGTTGCTGGATTTCCGTTTCACCGGCTGGGGTGGCAAGTTCGACGCCAACCAGGACGATCGCATCGTCGCCAATCTCGTTGAGCTGGGCCTGTTCCGGCCCGGCAGCGTGCACCATCACCTGCCGTTCGTGCTCGAAGGCGGCGCCGTGGAAACCGATGGCGAGGGCAGCCTGTTGTCGACCTGGCACTGCCTGGCGACCCGGCATCCGCAGCGCAGCCGCGAGCAGATCGAGGCGACGCTGACCCAGACCCTCAAGGTCGACCGCTTCCTGTGGCTGGAGAACGGCGCCCTGGCCGGCGACGACACCGATGCCCATATCGATACCCTGGCACGCTTCGTGTCGCCGCAGGCGATCGCCTACCAGGCCTGCGACGACCGTGGCGACGGCCATTACCCGGCCCTGTCGGCGATGGCCGCCGAGCTGGCGCAATTGCGCACCCGCGACGGCCAGCCCTATCAACTGCATGCCCTGCCCTGGCCGAAACCGGTCCATGATGCCGATGGCCGGCGTCTGGCGGCCTCGTATGCCAACTTCCTGGTGATCAACGGCGCCGTGCTGATGCCCGGCTATGACGATCCGGATACTCCGGGCCCGGCAACCGACGCTACCGCCGCCGAAGTCCTGGCCCGGGCATTTCCGGGCCGGCAGGTGGAGATCATTCCCTGCCGGCCCCTGATTGAACAAAACGGCAGCCTGCATTGCATCACCATGCAACTGCCCGAAGGAGTACTGGCTGATGTCTGAAATCACCGTGGCCCTGGTGCAGGAACGCAACCGGGGCGATGCCGATGCCAATCTGGCGCAGATCGAGATCCGGGTACGCGAAGCCGCCGCCGCCGGCGCCGACCTGGTCGTGTTGCAGGAACTGCACAACGGCCCCTACCCGTGCCAGCGCGAGGCGGTCGAGGACTTCGACCAGGCCGAGACGATTCCCGGCCCGGGCACCGATCGCCTGGCGCAGATCGCCCGCGACAGCAAGGTGGTACTTGTTGCCTCGCTGTTCGAGCGCCGCGCGCCCGGCCTGTATCACAACACCGCCGTGGTGTTCGAGCGTGACGGCAGCATTGTCGGGCGCTACCGCAAGATGCATATCCCCGATGATCCAGGCTATTACGAGAAGTTCTACTTCACCCCCGGCGACCTGGGTTTCCATCCCATCGACACCTCGGCCGGCCGGCTGGGCGTGCTGGTGTGCTGGGACCAGTGGTACCCGGAGGCCGCCCGCCTGATGGCGCTGGCAGGGGCCGAGATGCTGATCTACCCGACCGCGATCGGCTGGGATCCGGCCGACGACGATGCCGAAAAGGCGCGCCAGCGCGACGCCTGGGTCACCGTGCAGCGCGGCCATGCCGTCGCCAACGGCCTGCCGGTGCTGAGCTGTAACCGGGTCGGCTTCGAGGCCGATCCCGATGGTGTCGGCCGGGGCGCGCAGTTCTGGGGCACCAGCTTCGTCACCGGCGCCCAGGGCGAGTTCCTGGCCGAGGCCGGCAGCGACGAGCCCGAGCTGCTGATCGCCTGCATCGATCGCGAGCGCACCGATGCCGTGCGCCGCATCTGGCCATTCCTGCGCGACCGCCGCATCGATGCCTACGACGATCTGCTCAAGCGCTACCGCGATGAATGAGTTCGACGCTGAGCAACAGGCAACTGCGCGCATGCCAGATCTGGCTGCAGCCAACAAGCCTGACGACGATGGCCAGGCTTCGACGCAGCTTGCCGGCCAGCCCTTGATCCAGGTCGAGCGCGATGGCGTGCGCTTCACCTTGCTCGGCACCGCCCATGTCTCCCAGGCCAGTGTCGACGCGGTCCGGGCGATTCTGGCCGAACGCCGCTTCGATGCCGTGGCCGTGGAGTTGTGCGAGAGCCGGCGCCTGGCCATCGCCGAGCCCGAACGCCTGCAACAGATGGATCTGCTGGCCGTGCTGCGCGAGGGCAAGGCCGGCCTGGTCGCGGCGCAGCTATTGCTGGCGTCCTACCAGGCGCGCCTGGCGGCGCAACTCGGGGTCGAGGTCGGCGCGGAAATGAAGGCGGCGCTCAGCACCGGCCGGGAACAGGGCCTGCCGGTGTGGCTGGTCGATCGCGATGTCGGCATCACCGTCGGCCGCGCCTACCGTTCGGTCGGCTTCTGGCAGCGCCTGACGCTGCTGGGCGGCCTGCTCGGCAGCATCCTCAGCCGCGACGAGATCGATGCCGAGGCGATCGAGAACCTCAAGCAGGGTGATGTCCTGGACAGCGCCTTCCGCGAGTTCGCGCTGCAATCCGAACCGCTGTACCAGGCCTTGATCGCCGAGCGCGACAGCTACATGGCGGCACGCCTGCGTGAGCTGGCTGCGGCTACGCCCCAGGCCCGGGACGTGTTGGTCGTGATCGGCGCCGGTCACCTGCAGGGCCTGGCCAAGTTGCTGCAGGAACAGCAGCAGGCGCCGGCGCCGGTACTGGCCGAATTGCGTCAACCACCGCCACCCTCGCGCTGGCCGCGCTGGCTCGGTTACGCCTTGATCGCGCTGATTGTCGGCGGCTTCGGCTGGGCCTTTGCCCAAAGTGGTGAAGTCGGCCTGGAGCTGCTGCTGGTCTATGTCCTGGCCACCGGGCTGCTCGGCGCCCTGGGCTGTGCCCTGGCCGGCGGCCATCCGGCCAGCATCGGCGCCGCCTTCCTGGCCTCGCCGATCACGCCGCTGCATCCCGCCCTGGCCTCGGGTACGGTCAGCGCCGCGGTCGAGTTGTGGATGCGCAAGCCGACAGTGCGCGACTTTGCCTCGCTGCGCACCGATCTGGACAACTGGCGCGGATGGTGGCGCAATGGCGTGAGCCGTATCCTGCTCAACTTCTTCCTGACCAGCCTGGGCACCGGCATTGGTGTCTGGCTGACCGGAGTCCGCGTCTTCCAGGCCTTGATCCGCACATGAAACTGTTCTCCTCGTTCCGCAAGCCCGGCTGGCAGTCCGCTGATGCCCGCATTCGTGCCGCCGCCGTCATCGACGAGCAGGATCCGGCCCTGCTGGCCGCCCTGCCGGGGTTGGCGATCGACGACCCCGATGCCCAGGTGCGGCGCCAGGCGCTGCGCCGCTGCGCCGACAGCGCGTTGTATGCACGCGCCATGCGCTCGGATCCGGACCGGCAACTGCAAGCCTGGGCACGCGAGCAATGGTTGGCGGCCATCGCCGCGGGCAGCAGCCTCCAGGCACAGGATCTGGACAGCCTCAGTGCCAGCGAACGCGAGCATCTGGCCAGCTTGGCTGCCAATCCAGCCCTGCGCCAGCAGTGCCTGGACGGCATCCAGCGGCCGGCCTTCCTGGCTGAGCGAGCGGTCAACGACCCTGATGCCGGCCTGCGCCAGGCGCTGATCGAACGCATCGCCGAGCCCGACCTGCTCGACCGCCTCGCCGAACAACTGCGGCGCAAGGACAAGCGCCTGTTCCGGCAGGCGCGTGAGCGCGCGCAATCGCTGCGCCTGGCCGCCGGCGATCCGCAGGCACGCCGCCGCCAGGGCGAGGGCATCTGCGATCGTCTCGAACAGCTCATGCGCACTCCCCTGGACGCCGATGAAAAGACCCGGCAACTGGAACAGTGCCGTCTGGAGTGGACGCAACTGGTGCCCGACGAGCTGCCGCCGCTGGTGCAGGTGCGCTTCCAGGGCCTGACCGACGTGGTCCAGGCACAGTTGCAGCCGGTGGCCAGTCGGCCGGCTCTGGCCGGCGCCGATTTCGATGATGACGACGAGGCCACTGACGGCGACCAGGCGTCCGTCGAAACCCAGGCCGCCGCCACCCCCAGCCCGGAAGAAATCGCCGCCCGCGTGCAACTGGAAGCGACCCTGGCGCGCAATGCCGCCGAGATCGCCCGCGAGCGGGAACTGGCCGCCCAGCGTGAGCGCGAACTGCGCGAGCGCCAGCAGCGACAGGGGCAATTGCTCGACCAGCTGTCGCGCAGCCTGGAAGCCGGCGACCTGGCGACCGCGCGCCAGCAGGTGGCCGACCTGGAGCCGGGAACACTGACCGGCGCCACGCACCGGCGCTGGCAGGCCTTGCAGCCGCGGCTGCGCGAACTGCAGGGCTGGGAATCGTGGGCCAACAACAAGGTTCGCACGCGCCTGTGCGCCGATATCGAGCGCCTGGTCGGCAGCGGCCTGCATCCCGACGCCCTCAGCCACCGGATCAACGAGATCAAGGAGCAGTGGCGGCAACTGGACCAGCTTGAAGGCCGCGATGACAACAGTCCGCCGACCGGCCTGGACCAGCGGCTGCGCGCCGCCTGTGCCCGTGCCCTGAAGCCGGCCCGGGAGTTCTTCGACAAGCGCCAGACGCTGCGCAACGAGCTCACCCAGACGCTGCAGAGCTTTCTGGAAGCCGCCGAATCGCGCCTGGGTGGGCGCGGCCGCGATCAGGACAAGGTCGACGATGCTGCGGCCGAAGCCACCGCCGATGCCCCTGCCGACGCCGACAGCAGCACTGCTGCTGCCACCACCAACGAAGAAGGCCCTGGCCCTGGCCCTGGCCCTGGCGCTGGCGATGGCCAGGCCGACAGCGCCGACGTCAATGAGCTGCTGGCACTGCAAAAGCAGGCGATCGAGCACCTGCGCAGCCTGGATAAGCTCGCCGCGCCGCAGCGCAAGCGCCTGGCCGGGCGGCTGCGCGCCATGCTCGATGCCATCAAAGCCCGCCTGGAGGCCGCCTTCGAGCAGGCCGAACGCGGCCGCGACGCCTTGATTGATGCCGCCGGAAAACTGAGCGAAGACAATGACGGCCGGCAACTCGCGCAGCATGCACGGCGCCTGCAGGAACGCTGGCAAGCGGTCGGCCCGGGCCGGCGCAGCCGCGACCAGCAGCAGTGGCGGCAATTCCGCAGCGTGATCGACCAGGCATTCGCCCGGCTCGACCAGCAGCGCGCCGAGCAGAAGGCCGCCGTGGATCAGCGCCGGCAGGAAGCCGGCGGGTTGGTCCAGGAGCTGGAACAACTGGCCACGCTGACCGGTGCCGAACTGTCAGGCAGCGATGCCGCCGTGCGGCAACTGCGCGAACGCTGGCAAGGCCTGGCCGTGGCCGACCGCGGTCTGGCCGATCGCTACGACAACGCCCTCACCCGGCACCGGCTGGCCATGCAGGACCTGGCGCGTGACCGCGTCCGCCAGCAACGGCTGGACCTGCTCGAGGCCAGCGACCAGCAGCCGGCCGCCGCGCAATCACAGGCGCAGGCGCTGGCACAGGCCCGCTCGCTGGTATTCGAGGCCGAGGCCCTGTGCGATATCGCCGCGCCCGAGGCCGAGCGCGAAGCCCGCCGGCACTGGCAGATGGAACGACTGCAAGCGCGCATGAGCGGCGCACTGGCGTCCGGTGGCGAAGATTCTTCCGCGCTGATGTCGCGCGTGCTTGAGCAATGGGCCGGTATCTCAGGGCTGTCGAGCGCCGACCGCGAACAGTTCGCCGCGCGCCTGCGGCGGGTCATTGACAGCCTCTGAATTTCGGTACGACCAAGGGGCTGGGGATCTGTTAGATCCCGCTCAGCCGATACCACTACCCGCCGTCTTGGCAAGCGGCTCGCACTCGGGTGATGGGCACGAACCCAGGTCGACCTGGACCGTGGCATGGCCGATTCCAAAGCGTTCGCGCAGGATGCGATGGGCGGCTTTCTGGGCCGCGACCTGATCGCCACCGTCGACCAGGGTCAGATGCATGGTGGCCAGGCGTTCGCCATCGGCCAGCGCCCAAAGGTGCAGATGGTGGGCATCGACAATGTCGGCATGGCTGGCACTGACCGCGGCGATGACCTGGTCGGGATCCAGGCCCTCGGGCACGCCCTCCAGCAGGATGTGCGTGGAACGGCGCAACAGGCGCCAGGCCGCGACCAGGATCAGCAGCGCGACCAGCACCGACAGCAGCGAATCAGCCAGGGTCCAGCCGGTGAAGTGGATCACCAGCGCCGCGCTGACGGCGGCAACGGAGCCGAGCAGGTCGCCGATGACATGCAGGCGCGCCGCCTGCAGATTGAGATTGCCGCCGCCAGCCGGGACATGGTCGTGGTCATGGTGTCGGTGCTGGTGTCCGTGGCCACCCTGGTCGTGGTGATCGTGACCCAGCACCCGCAGCACCACCAGGTTGACCAGCAAGCCACCCAGGGCCACGGCCAGCATCACGCCGGACAGGATCGGCGAAGGATGGCGCAGCCGTTCGATCGCCTCCCAGAGGATCCAGCCCACCAGTACGAACAGGGTCAGGGCATTGATGAAACCGGCCAGCACCTCCAGCCGGCCATAGCCAAAGCTGCGCCGCCGATCGACGGGCAGGCGGGCAAAGCGTGCCCCCAGCCAGGCCAGGATCAGCGCCCAGGAATCGACCAGCATGTGGCCGGCATCGGCGAGCAGGGCCAGCGATCCGGAAATGACACCGCCGACCGCCTCGGCGACCATCGCCAACGTGGTCAGGCATGCCGCCCAGAGCAGGCGGGACTCGCGGTTGCCCGCGGCGTGGGTGCTGTCGGAGCCGGTTCCCGGCCCTGTGGCAGACAAGGGTTTGAGACTCATGGGTTTGAGACTCATGGCAAGGGTTGGTGCACGCTCTGAATGATAGTCCCTGGCCCGTCCGCCTCGTCCGCTCGGGCTCGAGGGTGGCGAATGACGACCCTGTGCCGCCGTTCAGGTTCGACGACTTTACCGCTGGCACTGATGCTCGAAATCTGCTATGGTATACGCCGTAATTCATTGTATTGTCTCGACTAATTCACAGGAGGCACCCACGATAAACCAGCAAACCCGTTCCAGCTCAGCGCAGTCCCGTCGCAGTTCCCGCCTCAATCCCCTTGAGCAGCAGCGACATCGCAACATCGCCGCCAGTCCGTCCGGAGACAATCAGGATTCCAGCGTGGTGGCAGCGATGGTCCAAGCATCCGCAATCCCGGCCCGGCCCCGGCCCAACCAAGCCTTCAGCTATGCCAGCGGCAGCTACCGTATCCGCAGCTATGCACCGTTGCTGCGCCGCCGCGCGATCTTCAAGGTCGCCTGAGCGGCCATGCAACAGCCGGCAGATCCCCCATTCCTGTCGACAATGAAGCCGAAGCCGCCGCAATCTGCCGGCGGCTTTTTGCTGCCCGGACGACGCGCCAGGCATCCTTGCAATCGACCCGACTCCACCTGATGCACCCGGCTGCGGTAACCGGCTACCCGATGACCGGATGAAGGCATCGACCACCTGCCGTGCCAGGGAAAATCCGCCGCGGCCGCCTCCGTGTCATGTGACGGTTTCATTACAGCCGCAGCCGTAGCGGCTATCATGGCCGCGCCCGGGCAGATACCCGGGTCGATCCCGGCACCGACACGTCGCCGGGTCGTCCCTTGATCGCAAGCTTTCCGGAATCTTCCCGATGCGCAGCAGCTTCCTGGCCGGAATTTTCGGCCGCTCCCCGGTTGAACCGCTGATCCAGCACATGGCCAAGTCGGCCGAGGCCGGGCGCCGGCTGATGGTGTTCATCGATGCCGCGCTGGCCGGTGACTGGGACACGGCCGGCCAGGTGCGCAAGGAGATTTCCCGGCTTGAGCATGAAGCCGACGAACTCAAGTCCAGCCTGCGCAAACGCATGCCCAGCACGCTGCTGATGCCGGTGGACCGTGGCGACCTGCTCGATCTGATCGGCCAGCAGGACAAGATCGCCAACCGGGCCAAGGACATCGCCGGCATGATGTACCACCGCCGGCTGACACCGCCGGCATCCGTGGCGACCCTGTTCCGGGAATTGGCCGCGCGCAGCATCGATGCCGTCGACCAGGCCGAACGCAGCGTCAACGAGCTGGAGGAACTGTTCACCGTCGGCTTCCGCGGTACCGAGATCCAGCTCATCGATCGCATGATCACCAAGCTCAGCGAAATCGAGGACGACACCGACCGGCTGGTCTCCGAGCTGCTCTCGCGCGTGTTCGAGCTCGAGAACGAGCTGCCTCCGGTCAGCGTCATGTTCCTGTACCGGGTGATCGAATGGCTGGGCGGGCTGGGTGACATCGCGCACCGCATCGGTGGCCTCCTGCAACGCGTGATCGCGCGCTGATTCCGTAACACGCTGGCATCCGGCAACCCGGTCTGCAGGGGAAAATCCATGGACAGCATGACGCTGTATATCGCCTTGGCGGCTGTCTTCGGCCTGTACATGGCCTGGGGCATTGGCGCCAACGACGTCGCCAACGCGATGGCGACCTCGACCGGCGCCAAAGCGATCACCATGAAGCAGGCGTTCATGATCGCCGCCGTGTTCGAGTTCGCCGGCGCCGTGCTTGCGGGCGGCCAGGTGACCTCGACCATCCGCAGCGGCATCATCGATTCGGGCGTGATGGCCGATGATCCCGAACTGCTGATCTACGGCATGCTGTCGTCGCTGCTGGCCGCCGCGATCTGGTTGACGGTCGCCTCCTACAAGGGCTGGCCGGTATCGACCACACACACCTTGATCGGCGCCATCGTCGGCTTCGGCGCCATCGGCATCGGCATGGAGGCGGTGCAGTGGACCAAGGTCGGCACCATCGCCACAAGCTGGGTGATCGCCCCGGTGATCGCCGGTGCCCTGGCCTACCTGCTGTTCCGCAGCGTGCAGTTCCTGATCCTGGAACGCGACAACCCGGTGGTACAGGCCCGGCGCTGGGTACCCGTCTACATGTTCTTCGCCGCCTTCAACATCGCCCTGGTGACCATGCTCAAGGGCCTGACCCATGTCGGCCTGGACCTGGACCTGGCCACCACCTACCTGCTGGCCACGGTCATCGGTGTGCTGGTCGCCGGCCTGGGCTGGTGGGGTGTGCGCCGGATCAAGTCCGCTCCGGGTGACGACCGACAAAGCCAATTCGTGACCGTGGAACGCCTGTTCGGCCTGCTGATGATCGTCACCGCCTGTGCCATGGCCTTCGCGCACGGCTCCAACGACGTCTCCAATGCCGTCGGACCGGTGGCGGCGGTGATCTCGGTAGCCACCAGCGGCCAGGTCGGGCAGAGCGCGCCGCTGTCGCCCTGGGTGCTGTTGCTGGGCGGCTTCGGCATCGTCCTGGGCCTGGCCACCTTCGGCCGCAAGGTGATGCGCACGGTTGGCGAGCACATCACCGCCCTGACCCCCAGCCGCGGTTTCGCCGCCGAAATGGCTGCTGCCGTCACCACCGTCGTCGCCTCGGGTACCGGCATCCCGATCTCGACCACGCATACCCTGGTCGGTGCGGTGCTGGGCGTCGGCTTCGCCCGCGGCATCGCCGCGATCAACCTCAGTGTCGTGCGCAATATCTTCGTCTCCTGGGTGATCACGATTCCGATCGGCGCGACGCTGTCGATCATCCTGTTCTTCCTGTTCCGGCTGATTCTGTAATCCAGCCGTCATCCGGGCGGCGGCACAATTCCTGCCGGCAACGCTCGAGCGCGGCGCCGGCCGGCCACCGGCAACCAGCCACCGCTAACCAGGTGGCGGCGAACTGCGGTGACTGCTCCGACCGTTGCCGGCAGCGCAGACGGCAGCCCCTGTGCTTGTCGGCCATCGCCCAGCCACGTTCAGCGCCGGGACAATCAGCAACAGGCATGCTCGCCGGCCTGGATCCTGCCCACGCTTGGCAACCGGCGCCGGAAAGCATCGGCCGTCGCCACCACTGGCTGGGCGTCACGGCCAGTTGCCCGCCACTGGCATCAGCCAGCCTGCCCGCCACCGCCACACGGCGTCTCCTGGATGATCGTTGCTTCGATACCGCATCGTGCCCACCACTGACCACATCCGCGTCACCGCGCTGATCAGCCAGACCCTGGACGAGATCGAGGGCGAGAGCATTGCCCTGGGCGATCTGGTCGACCGGCTCGAGCAGCGCGGCTTCGGCGTGCTGATCCTGTTCCTGTCGCTGCCGGCATTCATCCCCATTCCCGGCGTGGCCGGCATCACCGGTCCGGCGATCGCCCTGCTCGGCTTGCAGATGATCATCGGCCTGCGCCGGCCGTGGCTGCCGCGCTCGGCACGGCGCAAGCAGATCCGCAAGGCCACGTTCGAACGCTTCACCGTGCGCATGGCCAAGGTCCTGAAAGTGCTGGAACGCTTCTGCCGGCCACGGATCAGCTGGCTGTTCGACAATGCCGGCAATCGCGCCACCGGTCTGGTGCTGGTGGTCTACGGCCTGTTGCTGTCGCTGCCGATTCCGTTCACCAACTATCTGTTCGGCCTGATCCTGCTGGCCATCGCCATTGCCCTGATCGAGCGCGACGGCCTGCTGCTGGTCAGTTCCTGGCTGGTGGTCGGCCCGCTGGTGCTGGCCGTGGGCGTGGCCTGGCGCAACCTGCGCGCGGCCCGTCTGCGCCGCCGCCGACGCGCTCGTCGCAACGGCAACGGCAACGGCAATGGCAATGGCGCCGATGCCGCGGGCAGCAACGGCGGCACACCTGGCGGCCCGGTCACGCGCTGATCCGGACCGCGCCACTGCCCTGGCAACAGCACCAACCCGACAGCCATCCCCGACACCGGCCGGGGCTCTTACAATGCCGGCCCATGACCGCCTCCAATCAACCATATCGGCGCTGGCTGTGGCCGGCCGGGCTGCTCGCCGCCTGCCTGCTTCTGACCCTGGCCCTGTGGCTGAGCCGGGCATGGATCTGGCTGGGCGTGCCGCCGATCAATGCCGAGCGCACGCCGTTCTCCGACACCATTGCCCAGCTCGCCTCGGCAATCAATTGCGCCCACGGCTTTGGCCAGTGGCATGGCCGGGTCTGCTTCGTGCCCGACATCGACACCGTGCCGCGGATGCAGGCCTATGAGCCCTGGCTGAGCTTCGAGCGCTGGGGTCTGGACACGATCGACAGCGCCACCCCGATCGCCGTGCTGCTGCTGTTGGTCTTCTGCGCCGCCCTGGCACTGACCCTGCGCCCGATCAATCTGCGCGAGTCACTGCTGGGTCTGGCGTTGTTCGCCACCAGCGGCGTGCAACTGGCGGTGGAACGCGGCAATTTCGATCTGCTGCTGATGGCGATGATCTGCCTGGCCGGCGCCGCCCTGGCACGGCCGGCGCGCTGGTCGGGCATCGCCGGCGCTGCCGTGCTGTCGCTGGCGACCATGCTCAAGCTCTATACCGGCGCCGCCACCGCCCTGGCCTGGACCGTGGCAAGGGCGCCCTGGCGCCTGATGCTGCCGGTCTCGCTGCTGGCGATCGCGCTGGCCGTGGTCGTGGTCGGCCCCAGCGAACTGCTGGTGCTGCGCCAGGGTGCGCCCGAGGGCGCCACCCGCTTCTCGACCGGTGCCCGCTGGCTGTACCTGCACCGCGGTGCGACCGCGGCGATCAGCGCGGTGATCGTTGCCCTTGTGGCCACCAGCCTGGCCGCCTTCTGGCTGCGCCGGCAGCGGCCCGATTTTGGCCGCTGGCCCCAGCGTGCCGCCGTGTTCCAGATCGCCTTCCTGACCGCCGTGCCGCTGTTCCTGCTCAAGGACAGCTACGACTATCGGCTGGTGCTGTGGCTGCCCTGCCTGGCCCTGCCGATGGCCATGCTGCGCGCCGGTGCCCCGGTCAGCGTCGGCTGGCGCCGCCTGGCCGCGGCTGTGATCGTGCTGTTTTTCCTCGTCGCCGCCGTCGAGTTGCCCTGCTACTGGCTGGACCGGCTGCAAGGCTCCGGCAGTGCCGTCTGGAGCCACTGGCTGGCCGGCCAACTGAGCGCCGGCCTGGTCTACGCCAAGCAGTTTTCCTCGTGGCTGCTGGCTGGCCTGTTGAGCCTGGTTTTCTGCCATCTGCAGTGGCAACGCTGGCGCGGCTGAGCGCTGCGCGAGCTGCTGTCGGCGGCGGGTCGCCAGCGGCGTCCGTGTTATCCTGCGCCCCCTGTCAGGAAGCTGGCACTGCGTGGCGGCAAAGGCCCGGCGACAACGGCCCGGCAACAACGGGTGAGGGCGGTGAGAGCCGCTGCAAATCGCCCGCGTCATGATGCTGGCCAGCGCCCGGCCCGCGCCTGTTCATGGCTGCGCGCCCTGCGCGCCGGCTGGAAGCTTCCGCCATCGCCTTTCCTTTCCCGGCCCGGATGCAGCCATCCGTGCCCTTAGCCAATGGAGTCACCGATGTCCTTGACCGGCAAACTTGAAATCCTGCGCAATGCCGGCGGCCCGGCCCGCACCACCGGCCTGCCCGACCAGGCCCTGGCCGCTTTCGCCGATGATGCCGCCCTGCGCCGCGCCGTCGAGCGTGCCCACGATGCCTTCAACGCACTGCGCGAGGAACGGCCGGAATTCGTCGCCCTGTCCGAAGACCAGCAGTTGCAGCAGGTCAGCGCCGGCTTCGTCAACTTCTATCCCGATGATGCCGTCAATCCGTACCTGGCGATCGCCGCCGATGGCCCCTGGATCATCAGCCTCAAGGGCGCGGTGATCTACGACGCCGGTGGCTACGGCATGCTCGGCCTGGGCCATTCTCCGGACCGCGTCGTGGACGCGATGTCCCGGCCGCAGGCGATGGCCAACATCATGACCCCGGCGTTCTCGCAGTTGCGCTTCGTCGAAGCCATGCAGGCCGAGATCGGCCACACCCGAACGGCCTGTCCCTACGCGAAGTTCCTGTGCCTGAACTCGGGCTCGGAATCGGTGACCCTGGCCGCGCGCATCGCCGACGTCAACGCCCGCATCCAGACCGGCGAGGACGGCCGCCATGCCGGCAAGCCGATCCGCCGGCTGGCGATCAAGGGCGGCTTCCATGGCCGCACCGATCTGCCAGCGCGCTACTCGGATTCCACCCGCAAGGCCTACCTGCAGCACCTGGCCAGTTGGCAGGGTCGCGAGCACGACCTGATCACCATCGATCCCTACGATGTCGGCCAGTTGCGCCAGGTGTTTGCCGACGCTGCCGAGCAGGGTTTCTTCATCGAGGCCATGTTCATCGAGCCGGTGATGGGTGAAGGCGATCCGGGCAAGGCGCTGACGCCGGAGTTCTATGCCGTGGCCCGCGAACTCACCGGCGAACACGGCACCGTGCTGCTGGTCGATTCCATCCAGGCCGGCCTGCGCGCCCATGGCGTGCTCTCGATCGTCGACTACCCCGGCTTCGAGCAACTGCCGCCGCCGGACATGGAAACCTTCTCCAAGGCGCTCAATGCCGGCCAGTACCCGATGTCGGTGCTGGCGGTGACCGCGCACGCCGGCGAGCTGTACCGCAAGGGCATCTACGGCAACACCATGACCGCCAACCCGCGCGCGCTGGATGTCGCCAGCACCGTGCTGGCCCAGGTTGATCCGGAACTGCGCATCAATATCCGCGAGCGCGGCCAGGAATGTGTGGACAAGCTGCAGGCGCTGGCCGACGAGCTCGGCGGCCTGATCACCCGCGTCCAGGGCACCGGCCTGCTGTTCTCCTGCGAGCTGTCGCCGCAGTTCAAGTGCTACGGCGCGGACAGCACCGAGGAATACCTGCGCGAACACGGCCTGGGCGTGATCCATGGCGGTGCCAACTCGCTGCGCTTCACCCCGCACTTCGCCATCACCAGCGCCGAGATCGATCTGATGGTGGACAGCGTGCGCCGGGCCCTGACCGAAGGTCCGCGCCTGGCCGTGGACAAGGTGCAGGCCGAGGCCGGCGCCGCCTGATCCGGATACTGCTGCCGACCTGAGCATCCGCCGCGCGCCGTTCGCGGCCGCTGGCGCTGGAACGGCCAGTCACTGTTCGCGCAAGGGACCGTTGTCAGCCAACGGCCGCCACGAAAAACGCCCCGCAAGCGGGGCGTTTTCATTGCTGCCTGTTTGCAGCCGTCCGGCTGCTTCAGGTATCAGAAGAAGCTGTAGCGCACCGAAGCATAGTAGTGGCGCGGCCAGCCGTAGTAGGCGGTCTGGATGTTGCCGACGCTGGAGAATTCCTGGCCGTCGACCTTGTAGACCTTGTCGGTGAGGTTGCGCACGCCGGTGCGCACCTGCCATTTGGCATCGGCCGAATCGAACACTCCGAACAGGCCGACGACGCTGTAGGCGTCCTGGCTGAGCACATCGCGGTTGTCCACGCTCAGCCAGGTGTCACCGCGGTAGGACAGGTCGCCGCCCAGGGTGAAGGCGGCACCGGCTGGCGTGTAGAAGCTCTGGCTGGCCGCCAGGCGCACGCTCCAGTCAGGCGAGAACGGCACATGCGCGTGCAGGCCCGGATCATAGGCCGGGTTGCCCGGATCGGTGGTGCGCAGATCCTCGAACTCGTCGTACTTGGCATCCATCCAGCCGATCTGCGCGCTCAGGCGGGTGCCCGAGCCGACCAGGGCCACGCCCTCGAACTCCAGCCCCTGGATGGTCATGCTGGCGGCATTGAGCACCGGGAAGCTGAAGGTGGGCGTTGGCGATTCCGGATCCAGCACCTCGGATACCCGGGCCTGGAAATCCTTGTAGTCGCTGTGGAATGCCGCGATATTGCCGGTCAGGCGCCGATCGGCCGAGCTCATCTTCAGGCCCAGCTCGTAGGTCCATACATATTCGGGATCAAACTGCGCCGCCGTGGTTTCCAGCACCGAGTTGGCGCGCCCGTTGAAGCCGCCGGACTTGAAGCCGCGGTTGGCCGAGACATAGCCCAGCACCCGGTCGCTGAACGCCTTTTCCAGGCTCAACGATGGCGTCCAGGCGTTCCAGGTTTGGCTGTCGGCGAAGGCGACGGTCTCATCCAGGGCTTCGAACGGCGAGCCCCAGAAGGTGCTGGTGGTGCGCCAGTAATCTTTCTCCTCGCTGGTGTAGCGCAGGCCGGCCGACATCGTCCAGGTGGGCGCAAACTGCCAGCTTCCGTGAATGAAGGCGGCGTAGCTGGTGGTGCTCAGATCATCGTCGATGGTGCGCAGGAAAGTGATCGGCGTGCCCATCATCGCGAACAGGTCGTCGGCATAGGCTTCCTGGTAGCTGGGCACGTTTTCCTTCAGGTAATACAGGCCGATGACGCCCTGCAGATCGCTGCCATTGTCGAACTGGAACTGGAACTCCTGGCTGGTCTGGTCCTGGTCCAGAGCGACCAGAACATCGCCCAGTTGATATTCGGAGGCGTCGATATCGATGAAGAAGCTGGTCTCCAGGTCGCGCCGGGCGGTGATGCTCTTGAACGTCCAGGCATCGTTGAGATCAACGTCAAAACCCAGGCGCAGGCCCCAGTGCTTGAGCTCCTGGCCCTGGTCGGGCGCGAATGACGTGCGCGAGCGGAAATCGTAGGTACCGGTCTCCGGCATCAGCAGCACCTGCGCGCCGGTGACCACGTCGGTCTGGATCAGCGGCGCCATCGGCTGGCCCAGGCTCAGCTCGTTGTCCTGGCGGGTGTAGTCCATGCTGAAGTCCCAGCGCACCCGGTCGGAGGGATCGCCGGAGAGCTTGAAGCGCAGGGCGCGATTGTCGTCATCGTTGAAGTGGCGGCCGCTGTCAGGATCGCGGATATAGCCATCGTTGCTGGACTCGACCAGGGCGATGCTGGCGCCGATGGTGTCGCTGAACGGCATCGCGCCATAGAAGCGGCCTTCCAGCCGCCCATGGTCGCCAATGGTGAACTCGACATCGGCGACCGGGTCGCCGTCAGGCCGGCGGGTGATCAGCTTGATCGCGCCGCCGGTGGAGTTCTTGCCGTACAGCGTGCCCTGCGGCCCGCGCAGCACTTCGATGCGCTCGATGTCGTAGAGGCTGAACAGCGCGCCCTGGATGCGCGAGAAATAGACGTCATCGACATAAATGCCAACGCCCGGATCAAAGGTCTGCAGCGCATCGGGCTGGCCGATGCCGCGGATGAAGGCGTTGACGCTGGACGCCGAACCGCGGCCCTGGACGATGTTGGCATTGGGCACCGCGCCCTGCAGGCCATCGATGTTGCGCGCCTGCATGTCGCGCAGGTCGTCCAGATCGAAGGCGCTGACCGCGACCGGCACTTCCTGGATGCTCTCGGCGCGGCGCCGGGCGGTGACGGTGATCGTCTCCAGCTCGGCATCGCCGGCCTGGGCGCCACTGTGGGCGTCCCGGCCCTGCGTGCCCTGGGCCATCAGGGCTGGCGGCATCGCCACCAGGGCGAGGATGAGGGCGGCGGACAGGCGATTGAGGCGGGGTGTGATCATGACAGGGGCGCCCTCCCAGGCTGGCTGATATCAATGCCCGCAGCCTAGCCACCCGGCAACGGCCCGGCACTTGGACCTTGGTACAGTGCCGCACGGCCGGCCCGGGCGGGACAATCGGCGCTCCTTAGTTTTCGCCCGCAGCCACGGGAGTGACGATGTGCTGAGCCTGTCCGGTCTGTTGGTCGGCCTGATCCTGCTGATGGTGCTGACCATGCGCGGGATGAACCTGTTCCTGGCCAGTGCCCTGTGCGCGATGCTGGTGGCGATCACCGGCGGCCTGGCGCTGGCGCCGCAACTGGCCGCCGACGGCCAGGCCGATGCCCTGGGCGCCTACATGCGCGGGTTTTCAGGTTTCATCGCCAACTGGTTCTTCATGTTCCTGCTTGGCGCCGTATTCGGAAAGCTGATGGAGGATTCCGGTGCCGCCGACAGTGTCAGCCGCTGGATCATCAGCCACCTGGGCATGCGCCGCGCAGCACTGGCCGTGGTCGCCGCCTGCGCCGTGCTCACCTACGGCGGCGTCAGCCTGTTCGTGGTCGCCTTCTCGGTTTATCCAATGGCGGTCAGCCTGTTCCGCCAGGCCGACCTGCCGCGGCGTTTCATCCCGGCCACCCTGGCGTTTGGTTCGGTCACCTTCACCATGACCTCGGCCGGATCGCCGGAGATCCAGAACTGGATCCCGATTCCCTACCTGGGCACCAGCCACCTGGCCGCCTGGCAGGCCAGCCTGGTGGTGGCGATCTTCATGGCGGTGTTCGGCCACTTTCTGCTGTCGTGGTTGATCCGGCGGGCGCTGGCCCGCGGCGAACGCTTCCAGGCGCGCGCCGATGATCCGGAACTGGTCGAGCGCCGGCTGCCGCATCCGGGCATGGCCGGATTGCCGCTGGCGATCGTGCTCATTGTCGCCTTCCTGTGGCATGACAGCCTGGGCACCTCGGCCCTGATCCTGGCCCTGGCCGGAGGCTGCCTGGCGGCCTGGCTGCTGCAGTGGCGCCAGCTCGGCCATTCCGGCGGCGCCTTTGCCGCCGGCAGCATCGGGGCGCTGGTGGCGATCGGCAATACCGCCGCCGTGGTCGGCTTTGGTGCCGTCGCCCAGGCAGTGCCGGGCTTTGACATCGTGGTCCAGGCGCTGACCCACATGCCCGGCAATGGCCTGCTCGCCGCCGCCGTTGCCGTCAGCGTGATTGCCGGCATGACCGGCTCGGCCTCCGGTGGCCAGGTCATTGCCCTTCCGATCCTGGCGCCGCACTTCCTGGCCGAGGGCGTCAATCCCGACCAACTCCATCGCGTTGTCGCCATTTCCTCCGGCGTGCTCGATTCCCTGCCGCACAACGGCTATGTCGTCACCACCATCCGCGCCATCTGCGGGGAAACCCACCGGGCTGCCTACGGGCCGATGGCGATGATGACCATCCTGGTGCCGCTGCTCGGCCTGGCGTTGTGCTTCGGTCTGTTTGCCCTGGGCTGGTAAGCGCCCGCTAGATGCCGGCCTGGCTTCCGGCCGGCGCCAGCAGTCGACATCGACGCAGCAAAGACAGGGGCGCTGGCGCACATTCGCGCACCGGGGCAGCGCGAATCGATACCATCGTGGCCATGACCGCGGCCACGCCTCCAGTTCCTTCGCAGCATCGCCGCTGGCGCTTGCTGCGGACGCTGGCTGCCGGCAGCCTGCTGCTGGCGGTGATGCTGCTGGCTGACCGCTGGCTGCCACCGCCTCTGCCGGCGACCGCTGGCCAGGTCGCCGGCAGTGTCGTGCTCGCCGATGACGGCCGGCCATTGCGTGCATTCGCCGGCCATGACGGGGTCTGGCGCACGCCGGTGAGCCCGCACCAGGTCTCGCCGCTGTACCTGCAAGCGCTGCTGGCTTACGAGGACCGCCGCTTCCACTACCACCCGGGCATTGATCCGTTGGCACTGGCGCGCGCCACCTGGCAGGCCGTGCGCCATCGCGACATCGTCTCCGGCGGCTCGACCCTGACCATGCAGGTGGCGCGCATCCTGGAGCCGCCGGCGCGCCGGCACAGCCTGGGCGCCAAGCTGCGCCAGATGCTGCGCGCCCTGCAACTGGAGTGGCGCCTGGACAAGCAACAGATCCTGGGCCTGTATCTGGATCACGCCCCGTTCGGCGGCACCATCGAAGGCGTTGCTGCCGCCAGTTGGGCCTGGCTGGGCAAGCCGCCGGATAGGCTCAGCCACGCCGAGGCCGCGCTGCTGGCGGTGCTGCCGCAAGCGCCCAGCCGCAATCGTCCCGATCGCCATCCGGCACGCGCGCAGGCCGCGCGCGACAAGGTGCTGCTGCGCCTGCGCGACCTGGGCGTGTGGCCGGCGCAGGTGGTTGACGCGGCGCTGCAGGAACCGGTCATCAGCCGCCGCCTGCGGCCACCGATGCAGGCCGCCCTGCTGGCCGAACGCCTGCGCCGGCAAACGCCGGCCGCGACCCGCATCCAGACCCTGATCGACGCCGACCTGCAGGCCCAGACCGAAGCCCACGTCGCTGCCTGGCTGACACGCCTGCCGGCAACCACCTCGGCGGCCGTGCTCATCGTCGACGCGCGGACGATGGCGGTGCGTGCCTACGTCGGCTCCGGCACCTACGGCGATGCCGCGCGCGCCGGCCATGTCGACATGATCGGTGCCCGTCGCTCGCCCGGCTCCACGCTCAAGCCGCTGCTCTACGGCCTGGCCGTGGACGATGGCCTGATCCACTCGCAAAGCCTGCTGGTGGACGCACCGCAGTCCTTCGACGGCTACCGCCCGGCCAACTTCGACAGCGGCTTCCGCGGCCCGGTCAGCGCCGCCGATGCCTTGCGCCTGTCATTGAACGTGCCCGCCGTCGATCTGCTGCAGCGCCTTGGCCCGGCCCGGTTCAGTGCCCGCCTGGCCCATGCCGGCATCGACCTGCAATTGCCGCGCGGCGCGCAACCCAATCTGGCGATGATCCTGGGCGGCACGGCAACCACGCTGGAGGAACTGGTGGTCGCCTTCAGCGCCCTGGCGCGTGACGGCCTTGCCGGCCGCCTGCGCTTTCGGCCCGAGCAGCCGCTGGCCGAACGCCGCCTGATGAGCGCGCAAGCGGCGTTCATCGTGCGCCAGATGCTGATGGAACCGGCCACGCCAGGATCGATCGCGGGCGCGCTGGCACGGCCATCCCGCCTGATCGCCAAGACCGGCACAAGCTGGGGCTACCGCGATGCCTGGGCGATCGGCGTGCAGCCCGACTGGGTGCTGGGCGTGTGGCTGGGACGACCGGACGGCACGCCGTCACCGGGCCAGTACGGCGCCGTCACCGCCCTGCCCCTGCTGCAGTCACTGGCCGCTGCCCTGCCCGGCCAGGCGACCGGCTTCAGCCAGCCGCCGGGCGTTTCAAGCCAGACGATCTGCTGGCCGCTGGGCACGACACCGGATCCGCAGCGTCCGGCCCTGTGCCACCAGCAACGGCAAGCCTGGACCCTGGAGGGCGTGGTGCCGGCCACCCTGCCCGACCGCAACACCGGCACCGCCGGCCCGGTGCTGACCTGGCTGCGTGATGGCGATGGCCGGCGTCGGGTTCCCGCCTGCGCACAAGGCCAGGCCCTGGAACCGGTGCAGCTCGCGCGCTGGCCGCTGCTGGCCGGCCCCTGGCTGGACAGCCACGCGCGCCAACTCGGCCAGTTGCCGGCCTGGGCCGCGCCCTGCCATGCCCAGGCCAGCGAACCGATGCGTGGCCTGGGCCTGAGCGGCCTGCACGATGGCACCCGCCTGAAGACGGCTCCCGGCCACGAAGGTGGCGAAGCCTGGCTGATCGCCGCCGCCCACGGTGGCAACGGCGAAATCTGGTGGCTGGTCGATGACCGGCTGGTCGGCACCACCGCTGATGGCGGCCGGCAACGCCTGGTGTTTCCCGGACCGGGCAGCTATCGCGTCGTCGCCCTGGATCGCAGCGGCAGCCATGCCTCGGCCACGGTCCAGGTCCTGCCCTGACCGCAGCCGGCCCGAGCGATGGCCGCCGCCGGGACCCTTTGATCAAATCCAGACAGGAACAGCGCAGCCGCCGGCACATCAGTGATTTAACGGCTATTCACGCAAGCGACAATTTGTGCAAGACTCGGCAGGCGTCGCAATCCGGCCAGGGGACATCGATTCCGAAAAATCCGGGTCCATGACGCCATTGTTCCATCATCTGTAGGGGTAAAGTTTCATGCGTACGGGTACTGTCAAGTGGTTCAACGACGCCAAGGGATTTGGCTTCATCGCACCGGAAGACGGCGGTGACGATATCTTCGTCCACTATTCGGCCATCGAGGCCGCCGGCTTCCGTTCCTTGCAGGAAGGCCAGAAAGTCACCTTTGAGGTCGTCGAAGGGCCCAAGGGAAATCAGGCTGCAGGCGTCAATCCGGTCGCCTGACCAGCTATCCGGCCAGGCATGCAGGCGCAGCCGCGACCTGTTGCCTGGCCGGGGCCCAGTTCCGCAACCGGCGCACCGAAAGACCGGCTCGGCGGATGGCAGCAAACGGTGGCAGGCGACTGAAGGGATGCCGCCCGGCCCTTGGCCGCGCCACGTCGCCGGCCGGCAGGATTCACATCAGGCGGATCTCGCGCAGCCGCTGCAACAGATAATCGTTGGCCGTGATCGGCTCCGGATAGCGGTCCGGGTTGTCGGGCGTGATGCAACTGGGCAGGGTGCGGATCAGGAAATCCGGGTTCAGGTGCAGGAAGAACGGCACCGAATAGCGCGGCTTGCGCGCTTGCTCACCTTGCGGATTGACCACCCGATGCGTGGTCGAGGGATAGACGTGGTTGCTCAGCCGCTGCAGCATGTCGCCGATGTTGACCACGATAGCATTGCCCTGGGTCACCACCGGCAACCAGCGGCCATCCTTGTCCAGCAGTTCCAGGCCGGCGGCACTGGCGCCGACCAGCAGGGTGATCAGGTTGATGTCCTCGTGGGCACCGGCGCGGACATTGGGAATCTCGCCGTGCTCGATCGGCGGGTAATGGATCGGTCGCAGGATCGAGTTGCCGCAGTCGATCGTGTCGTTGAACCAGTCTTCGGGCAGATCGATGTACAGCGCCAGGGCAGCCAGCACCCGCTGCCCGAGCCGCTCCAGTGCCTGGTACAGGCCATAGCCATACTCCCGGAATCCGGGTACTTCCTGCGGCCACAGGTTGGCCGGCATGACATCGGCATACTTTGAATCGCGCGCGATCTCGCGGCCGATATGCCAGAACTCCTTCAGGTCCGGATGCTTGGAATCCTTGGCCGTTTCGACCTTGAACGGGGTGTAGCCGCGGGCACCGCCGGTGCCGGGCACATGGTAGGCGCGCTTGACCGCATCGGGCAGGGCGAAGAACTGCTCGAACACCCGGTAGGCACCGGCCAGCAGGTCCGGATCAAGGCCATGGCCGCTGATGCTGCAGAACCCGAATTGCTCGTAGGCCTGGCCAAGCTCGCGCACGAAGTTGTCGCGGTCGTACTCGAAGCGGCCGATATCCAGGGTCGGAACGGTGACGTTGTTCATGCCGCCGATTCTACCGCCGCGGCCAGGCGGGCGACCAATTCGCGGACCTCGTCGGCATCCTCGGCCTCGACCGTCACCCGGATCACCGGCTCGGTGCCCGAGGCCCGCAGCACCACCCGGCCCCGACCACTGAGCGCCTGCGATACCGAGCCGTGCGCCGCCTGCACAGCGGCACTTTGCAACACCGTCGTGGCCTTGCCCGACACCGGTACATTCACCGTCGTCTGCGGATACCGGTGCCAGCCGGCGACGGCCGTGGCCAGGTCGATGTTCTGGCTGTGCAGCGCCTCCAGAACCGCCAGGGCCGCGACCAGGCCATCGCCGGTGCTGGCCCGATCCAGGCACAGGATATGGCCCGAGGTCTCGCCACCCAGGTGGCCGCCGTGCTGGCGCAACTGCTGCATCACGAAACGGTCGCCGACACGCGCGCGCAGGAAGCCGATCCCCCGGTTCTGGAACGTCTGCTCCAGGCCGTAATTGGTCATCAAGGTGCCCACCACCGGACCTGCCAGCAGCTTCTGGCGGTGCCAGGCCATCGCCAGGATATAGAGGATGTCGTCGCCATCGACCATGTGGCCCCGGGCATCGACCATCTGCAGCCGGTCGCCGTCGCCATCAAAGGCGATGCCCAACTCGGCACCGGACTCCAGCACCCGGCGCTGCAAAGCAGCCGGTGCCGTCGAGCCACAGTCCAGGTTGATGTTGAGGCCATCGGGGGCATGGCCGATCAGCTCGACCTGGGCGCCCAGTTCACGGAACACGTTCGGCGCCGCGTGGTAGGTGGCGCCATGGGCGCAGTCCAGCACGATGCGGCGGCCGCGCAGATGGAAATCCTCGGCCACGGTCTGCTTGACGAATTCGCTGTAGCGGCTGACCGCATCGTCAACCCGCACCGCCTTGCCCAGTTGCCTGGACTCCACCGTGGTCAGCGGCTGCTCCAGCGCCGCCTCGATCGCCAGCTCGACCGCATCATCCAGCTTCTCGCCGGCAGCGGAAAAAAACTTGATGCCGTTGTCCCAGTACGGGTTGTGCGAGGCCGAGATCACGATCCCGGCCGAGGCGCGCAACGACTGGGTGAGATAGGCGACTGCGGGCGTGGGCATCGGCCCGAGCAGGCGGACATCGGCCCCGGCCGCAAGCAGCCCGGCCTGCAGCGCGGATTCGAACATGTAGCCGGAAATGCGCGTGTCCTTGCCGATCACGATCACCGGCGCGCGACCACCATTGGCCAGCACCCGGCCCGCCGCCCAGCCCAGCTTGAGCATGAATTCAGCCGTGATCGGCCACTGTCCGACCCGGCCACGGATGCCGTCGGTTCCAAAATATTTGCGTGTCATCTGCGTATGGTAGCGCCAGGCTGGCAGCACCACGCGGGAATCGTGCTGATGCCCGCCCGGTTGTTTTCGTGCCCGGCCTGAACCCCATCCAGCAACAACGGCAAACGAGCCTGCCCGCCTACTCGTCGTCGGGCCAGCGCGGCGCGGACGGCGCGACAGGCTGGCGCTGGGGCACTCGCGCGCTGGCCTGTGCCAGCGCATGCTGCACGGCCAGCGCGTCGCGGCTGGCGGCGACATCATGGACGCGGATGATGGCGGCGCCGCGTTCCACCGCCAGCAGGGCCGCGGCGACCGAGCCGGCAACGCGCTCGGCCGGCGCCTGCTGGCCGGTCAGCTCGCCGATCATGCGCTTGCGCGACAGGCCCGCCAGCAACGGCGCATCCAGGTCGGCGAAGCGTTGCAGGCCGGCGAGCAGCGTGAGGTTGTGCTCAAGCGTTTTGCCGAAGCCAAAACCCGGATCGATCAGGATCCGGCGCCGGTCGATGCCGGCCATCGCACAGGCCAGCATGCGCTCGGCCAGGAAACGATGGACCTGGGCAACGACATCGTCATAGTGTGGCTCGGCCTGCATGGTTCCCGGCTCGCCCTGCATATGCATCAGGCAGACCGCGGCATCCAGGCCGGCCATGGTGGCCAGGGCGTCCTCGGCGGCCAGGGCGCGAACGTCGTTGACCAGCCCGGCACCGGCGGCCACCGCCTGGCGCATCACCTCCGGCTTGCTGGTGTCGACCGAGATCACACAACGGGTTTGCCCGGCCAGGGCCTGGATCACCGGGATCACCCGGCGCAGTTCTTCCTGGACCGACACCGGATCGGCGCCGGGCCGCGTCGACTCGCCGCCGATGTCGAGCACGTCGGCACCGGCGGCTGCCTGGGCCAGGCCATGCGCGATGGCGCGCTGCGGATCAAAGTAGCGGCCACCGTCGGAGAATGAATCCGGGGTGACGTTGACCACGGCCATGATCCGCGGCCGATCCAGCACCAGACGCCGGCTGCCGCACTGGATCACGCGATGGCCAGGATCAATCAGGTCTTCGAACATGGCCGGCTCCGCTGTCGTTGGTGTGGATGCTCTGGCACGGGTTGACGCGAGTCAGGCGCTGATGGACCAGGCACCGGCGGCGCACAGCGCAGGCATCTCAGCGCTCGCCGTCGGTCTCCCGCTCGGAAAGCTGCGCCGCCTTGCGGATGCCATGCAGCAGCAGCGCCAGGCCCACTACCAGAACGGGCGTTCCCCAGGGATTGCCCGCGACAACGATATGCACCAGGCCAATACCGGCCAGGCCACCGCCCAGTCCGGCGGCGGCGCGGGTCAGAATCAGCGCAAACAGGTGCCCCGGCGTCTGACCCGGCCGCTGCCGCACGTCGACAATCAGGTTTGCGCGGCCGGCGCACCGACCGGGCCAATGCTGTCACCGGCACCCGGGGGCTGGTCGCGTTTGCCCTGCGGCCGGTCGCGATCATCCCAGTCCCTGGGCGGCGGCGGCTCGCGGCCTTCCATGATCGCGTCGATCTGGCTGACATCGATGGTCTCGTACAGCAGCAAGGCATCGGCCATGGCATGAAGTTTGTCCATGTTGCCGGTCAGGATGTCCTTGCTGCGCGCATAGGCCCGGTCAAGGATGTCGCGTACTACCTGGTCGATCTTGCGGGCGGTGTCATCGGAAACGCTCTTGTGCTGGGTCACCGAGCGGCCCAGGAAGACTTCATCCTCGTCCTCCTCGTAGGCGATCGGCCCCATCTCGTCGCTCAGGCCCCACTTGGTGACCATGTTGCGCGCCATCTTGGTTGCCCGCTCGATGTCGTTGCTGGCGCCGGTGGTGACCTTGTCGGCGCCGAAGATCAGTTCCTCGGCAACCCGGCCGCCGTACAGCGAACACAGGTGGCTTTCGATGAAGGTCTTGTTGTAGCTGTAGCGGTCACCCTCGGGCAGGTACATGGTCACGCCCAGGGCGCGGCCGCGGGGAATGATGGTGACCTTGTAGACCGGGTCGTGCTCGGGCACCAGGCGGCCGACGATGGCGTGGCCGGCCTCGTGGTAGGCGGTGAGCTTCTTCTCGTCCTCGCTCATCGCCATCGAGCGCCGCTCGGCGCCCATCATGATCTTGTCCTTGGCCCGGTCGAAGTGGCCCATGGTCACCGTCTTCTTGTTCTCGCGGGCGGCAAACAACGCCGCCTCGTTGACCAGGTTGGCCAGGTCGGCGCCGGAAAAACCGGGCGTGCCACGGGCGATCAGCGACGGCTGGACATCCTCGTCCAGCGGCACCTTGCGCATGTGCACCTTGAGGATCTGCTCGCGGCCCTTGACGTCGGGCAGGCCGACCACGACCTGGCGGTCGAAGCGGCCCGGTCGCAGCAGGGCCGGATCGAGCACGTCGGGGCGGTTGGTGGCGGCGATCACGATCACGCCTTCGCTGCCCTCGAAGCCGTCCATTTCCACCAGCAACTGGTTCAGGGTCTGCTCGCGTTCGTCATGACCACCACCCAGGCCGGCGCCGCGATGGCGGCCGACGGCGTCGATCTCGTCGATGAAGATGATGCACGGGGCATGCTTCTTGGCCTGCTCGAACATGTCGCGCACCCGGCTGGCACCGACGCCGACGAACATCTCGACAAAATCCGAGCCGGAGATCGAGAAGAACGGCACCTTGGCCTCGCCGGCGATGGCCCGGGCCAGCAGCGTCTTGCCGGTACCCGGCGGGCCGACCATCAGCACGCCGCGCGGAATCTTGCCGCCCAGCTTCTGGAAGCGGCTGGGATCGCGCAGGAACTCGACCAGCTCGCCAACGTCTTCCTTGGCCTCGTCGCAACCGGCGACATCGGCGAAGGTGACCTTGACCTGGTCCTCGCCCTGCATCTTGGCCCGCGACTTGCCAAAGCTCAGCGCACCGCGGCCACCGCCACCGCCCTGCATCTGGCGCATGAAGAAGATCAGCAGGCCGATGAACAGGATGAACGGGAACCAGTTGAGCAGGATGTCGAACAGCCCGGGCCCGGATTCGGGCGTCTCCCGGGTGACCTCGATGCGGTTGTTGTCGGCCAGCAGGTCGTCCATCAGATTCTGGTCGCGACGCGGCGCGTTGACCAGATAGCGGCTGCCGTCCTGGCGGGTCACCTGCAGCGAGACCTCGTCCTGGCCGATATGGACCTTGTCGACGCGGCCGGCATGGACCTCCTGGATGAAGGTCGAATAGGCGACCTCGCCGATCGCGCCGTTGGGCGGCGTGAAGCTGCGGAACACCGCCATCAGCACGATGGCGACGATGACCCACAGCAGCAGGTTCTTGCTCATGTCATTCATAGTTGAAATGCAACCGCTTGAGTGTCCAATGTTGACAGCTTAACCACACCACCGGCGCGACCCAAGCCGCTCAGACCCCGGGTTTGGCCCCGGTAAAGCCGGTAGCCAGCGCATACACCTCGGGGCTGCGCGAGCGTGAGGCCTTGGGCTTGCGCACCACCACCTTGTCGTAGTGTGGCCGCAACTGCCGGATGAAATCGTCAAAGCCCGGGCCGTGGAACAGCTTGACCAGAAAATCGCCGCCTGGACGCAACCAGTCGAAGGCGAAATCCCTGGCCAGCTCGGCCAGGTACAGGGCACGCGCCCGGTCCACCGAGGTGACTCCACTCATATTGGGGGCCATGTCCGACAGGACAAGATCAACCCGGGCGCCATCCAGGGCGGCTGCCAGCGCCGCCAGCGCTTCTGGCTCGCGGAAATCACCTTCCAGCACCTCGACGCCGGCGATCGATGGCATCGGCAGGATGTCCAGCGCCAGCACCCGGCCGCGGCCATCCAGCGCCTTGGCCGCCACCTGCGACCAGCCACCCGGCGCCGCGCCCAGATCGACGATCAGCATTCCAGGCCGGATCAGCCGGTCGCGATCAAGCAGCTCTTCCAGCTTGAACGCCGCGCGCGAACGCATGCCGGCGCTGTGCGCCTGCTTGACGTAGGGGTCGCTGAAATGCTCGCGCAGCCAGCGTTTTGAACTGCGGGATCGAGTCACGGCGCTGATTGTAGCGGTTGCCGGCAGCGCTGCCGGCGCCAATCCCGGCAACGCGTGTGCCAGCTCACGAATAGGATTGTCTATCGGAACGATTCTCACCTACAATTCGCAGCCCGGCGTCCCGGCAGCCAGCGGCAACCCTGCCCAGCCCCCTATGCGCGCACCGGAAAATCCCACCCTTTCAAGGAGATCCCGATGTACCCAGCGCGCGCGTGCGGCCCTGCCCCTGCTTCGGCGACCACTCTGACTGGCCGGCCTCACGGCCGTCTGGCGCGACATCGGTTGACCCTGGCGCTGACTTCAGCCTTGCTCGCCGCGCCCCTGGCCGCCCAGAGCGCTGCCGATGCCGATCCAGGTGACGCAGTGCTGTCGCGGGTGGTGGTAACGGCCGCCGGCTTCGAGCAGAAACTGACCCAGGCACCGGCCAGCATCAGCGTGATCGAACGCAGCGAACTGGAACGCAAGGGCTTTGCCAACATCGCCGAAGCGCTGGCCGACGTTGAGGGCCTGGATGTGTTGCAAGGCACCGGCAAGACCGGCGGCCTGAACATCTCCATCCGCGGCATGCCCAGCAGCTACACGCTGATCCTGATCGATGGCCGACGGCAGAACAATTCCGGCGATGTCACGCCCAATGGCTTTGCTGAAACCGCCACCAGCTTCATGCCGCCGCTGTCGGCGATCGAGCGCATCGAAGTGATCCGCGGGCCGATGTCGACCCTGTACGGCTCCGATGCCATGGGCGGGGTGGTCAACATCATCACCCGCAGCGTGGCCCCGGTCTGGGGCACCTCGCTGGGCGCCAGCAGCACCTGGCACCAGGACAGCGGCTACGGTGCCAGCCATGGCTTCAACCTCTACAGTTCCGGGCCGCTGCGCGATGATCTGCTCGGGCTGGCGGTGCGCGGCAACGCCCATCACCGCGATGATTCCAATCTGGTCTTTCCCGATGGCTCGGTGGTCAGCCGCCGGGGGGCTGCCGCGGTTGCCGGCGACAATTTTGATGTCGGTGCCCGGCTGACCCTGACCCCAGGCAACGCGCACGAGTTCTATCTGGATGCCAGCCGCGGCCTGCAGACCTACGACAACGACGATTGCCAATTGGGCACCCTTGATGGCTGGTCGGGCAATGCCGTCAGCGGCTGCACCACGGCCAGCGACCAGGCCGCCGGCTATGCCGAGCAGTTGCGTTTCTCGCGCAACCAGACCGTGCTTGCCCAGTCCTCGCGCCTGGACATCGGCGTCTGGGAGAACAGCCTCACCTACAAGGACACACGGACCACGGGCCGGACCATTCCCGGCCGCATCGGCCAGGCCTGGACTGGCTTCCCCGGCCGCATCGGCGGCGCGCCGCGCACCCTGGAATCCAGCGACCTGATCTTCGAAACGCGGCTGATCACCGACATTGGCGATGCCCACATGCTGACCCTGGGCGGGCAGTACCTGGATGCCGAAACCGAAGACGGCATTGCCGCCGAAGTCTTCCAGCGCAGCTCCTGGACGGTATTCGTCGAGGACGAGTGGAGCCTGACCGATACCCTGGCCTTGACCCTGGGCGGGCGCTGGGAAAACCATGATGCCTTCGGTGGCCATTTCAGTCCGCGCAGCTATCTGGTCTGGAACGCCAGTGATCGCTGGACGGTCAAGGGCGGCGTCAGCAACGGTTATCGGGTGCCGACCGTGAACCAGCTCCACGACGGCATCAATGGCGCCACCGCCCAGGGCGCGACCATCACCATCGGCAGCCCGCACCTGAGCCCGGAAACCAGCCGCAATGTCGAGGCCGGCATCTACTACGACACCCTGGCCGGCTTCAACGCCAACCTCACCGTATTCCAGACCCGGTTCAAGGACATGATCAGCGCCGGCACGCCGGTGCCCAACTGCCACGCCGCCAGCCAGCCCGGCCTGCCCGGCTGCCTGGATCTGGGCAGCGGTTTCAGCCAGGACAGCTTCGCCCAGAGCGTCAATATCGACGAGGCCCGCTCCCAGGGCGCGGAGCTGGCGGCGCGCTGGCAGTTGCTGCCGGCATGGACCCTGGCCGGCAACTACACCTACACCGACACCGAGCAGCGCAGCGGCGTCGATGCCGGCGCGCCGTTCACCCACCAGGCCAGGCATATCGTCAACGCCAGCCTGAACTGGTCCGCCAGCGAACGCATCGACCTGTGGCTGCGCGGCGAATACTTTGGCGACCGCGACCGGTTCACCCACCTGTATGAAAACCTCAGCGCCGCCAACCAGGCCATCGTCGACGGCCTCGGGCCGCTGCGCGCCTACAGCCAGTTCCACCTGGGCGGCAGCTTCCGCCTGCGCCCGGACCTGACGCTCAACGCCAATGTCTACAACCTGCTGGACAAGGATTTCCTGGCCGGCCAAACCTACCCGACGGCGGATGGCAGCAGCGCCTGGGGTTCGCATTACACCCAGATCGACCGCAGCACGACCGGCTCCATCCAGGAAGGCCGGCGCCTGTGGCTGTCGCTGAACTACCAGTTCTGAGGCTGGCCTTGATGGCCAAGGCCATGGCTCGTTGTCTCCGGACGCGGCCATGGCCGGCCGGCGGATGAACGCGCCGGCGGCGGTATCGTTTTGCCCCGATGGCAATGCCGGATATCATTCACCGGATGACACTCAAAGCCCCCCAGAAGCGCTACCTGCGCACCCAGGCTCACCACCTCAAGGCATTCATGCACAGCGGCAACAAGGGCATCACCGATGCCTTCGTCGCCGAGCTCGACCAGGTGCTCGACCAGCACGAGCTGGTCAAGGTCAAGCTGTCGGCCGGTGACCGCGCCGAGCGCAGCGCCCTGATCGAACAACTGGCCAAGGCCAGCGGCGCCGATATCGTGCAGACCATCGGCCACACCGTCACCCTGTTCCGGCGCAACCGGGCCGAGCCGAAGATCGCCCTGCCGGCATGAGCGGGCTGGTCCGCGATCCTGGCGACAGCGGCCAGCCGATCCGCTGGTACCGGGCCGATGCCATCGCCGTGGGTGACCAGGAGCTGCAGCACAGCTTCGCCGTCATCGGCGAGCGCCTGCTGCGCGACTGGCCGGTCACCGAAGTCAGCACCATGGCCACCGCCGATCTGGATGTGCTGCTCGCCGCCGGGCCGGAATTGATCCTGATCGGCAGCGGCCTGCGCCAGCGGCAATTGCCGCCGCCGGTGCTCTATCACGGCCTGTCCCAAGGCGTCGGCATCGAGGTCATGGGCAACGATGCCGCCGCCCGCACCTACAACCTGCTGCTGGCAGAGGACCGCAACGTCCTGGCCGCCTTCGTGCTGCCGGCGATCTGAGCGGCGCAACGCGAGTCGCAAATCAGCGCAGCCCGCCAGCGATCCAGGCAAGCCTCAGCGTCCGGCCAGGCCGGAAGCGACCATCACCAGTTGCCGCTTCAATGCCGGCATCGTGTTGAGCAGGCCGACCACGCCATCGCGCAGGCCATCCAGGCCGCTGCCGGCCAGGCCGTAGCTGCCGGCGATGGCATCGAAGCCGTGCGCCGCCAGCGCGTTCTCGCCCTGGCGCTCGCGCGCATAGCGGGCCAGGAGCGCCGACAGGCCCGGATCCAGATCGCGCCGCGCGGCTGCGCCCAGAATGCGGGCCAGCGCGGCCACATCCAGGAAACCCAGATTCAGCCCCTGCCCGGCCAGCGGATGAACGGCGTGGGCGGCATCGGCGATCAACACGACACGATTGTCGTGGTAACGCTCGGCGAGCTGGCGCGCCAGCGGGAACAGGGCGCGCTCGCCGAGCAGTTCGATTGGCCCCAGCCAGCCGTCCATCGCCGCTGTCAGCGCCTGTTCGAAGTGCGCTGCCGGCGCCTGGCGCCAGTGCCTGGCCTGGTCATGCGGCTGGCTCCAGACAATCGAGCAATCACATGGCCCGGAGGCCAGGGGCAGGAATGCCAGGGGTCCGGTGGGCAGGAAACGCTGCCGCGCGGTGCCCTCGTGGGGCTGCCGGCAACGGACGTTGGCGACCAGTCCGGACTGGCCGTAGTCATGCCGGCGCACGGTCAAACCGGCCAGGCCGCGAACCGGCGAGCCGGCGCCATCGGCGGCCACCAGCAGCGACACCGACAGCCGGCGACCGTCCTCAAGCTGCACGATGACCTCGTCGGCACCCTGGTCCAGCGCCTGCACCCGGGCCTGCCAGTGGCACTGGATCGCCGGGGTGGAGGCCACGCCCTGGGCCAGCGCATGCTGCAGCACGCCATGCTCGACGATGCAGCCCAGCTCCGACCAGCCCAGCGCGGCGGCGTCCAATTCCAGCCCGCGCAACGGATCTTGCTGCCAGACGTGCATGCGGCGGTAGGGCGATATCCGCTCCGGCTGTGGCGGCGGCCAGACAGCCAGCTCGGCCAGCAGCGACAACGAGGCCGGTGACAACGCAAATACCCGCAGATCGGCCGCCTGCGCTGCCGGCGCCGGACCGGGACCGGCATCGATCAGGGTGACCGGATAACCGGCCCGGGCCAGGGCCAGGGCGGCGGATTGACCGGCCGGGCCGGCGCCGACAACGGCGATGCGGCGCTGGCCGGCCATGGACTTGTCGGATATCTTGCCGGCGCTCATGGCCGGCTCCAGACAGCAGGTTCCAGCACGGCGGCCGGGGCATCCTGGGAAAAGCCCATCCCGGCCAGCATCAGCGACTGGCGCAGTCCGGTACTGGCATTGAGGGCGGCGAAACCCAGGCTGCGCACCAGGCCCAGACCAGGCAGCGAGACCTTCGGCCAGCGCGCCAGGGCATGGCTGAGATCGGCAATGCGCTGCCGGTCGGGCGCACGCCGGGTTTGATAGGCGGCCAGGGCCGATGCCAGGCCGGAAGCGTTGTTCCCTGCGGCGAGCAATGATTCAGCCAGCACCAGGGCATCACGCAGCCCCAGGTTGAAGCCCTGGGCCGCGATCGGATGCAAGGTCTGGGCGGCATTGCCGATCAACACCACGCGCCCGGACACGGTCTGCGCGGCCCAGCGCCGGAGCAGCGGGAAGCGGGCGCATGGGCCGGGCGAGTGCAGCCGTCCCAGGCGTTGGCCGAACTGTGCCTGCACCTGGGCCAGCACGGCCGGTGCGTCCGGCATCGGGCCGGCCGAGGCGACATCGGCCGCCTGATCATCGGCCTGCCGGCGCCGGGTCCAGACCAGGCCGACACGGCGGCCGGGCAGCGGCAGGGCCGCCAGCGCGCCATCATCGGTGAAGCGCTCGTAGGCGACGCCCTCGTGGGCCCGGCTGCATCCGGCGGCAAAGACCACGGCCTCCTGGCCATAGTCGTGGCTCTCTGCGGCCAGGCCAGTCTGGGCAGCGACCAGGGAACCGGCGCCGTCGGCACCAACCACGACGCTGGCGCGCAGCTTCTGCGGACCGTGGCTGGATTCAATCGTCGCGGTGACGCTGTCGCCGCCGCAGTCCAGCGCCAGCAGGCGCGCCGGCGCCAGATGGGTCAGACCCGGGTTGCCGGCGCCGGCTGCGGCCTGGCTCAGGCTTGTGGTGATCGTCGTCAACTGCGCTTGCAAGGCCCCGGACAAGGCCCGCCCCAGCACGCTGGCCGGTACCACGGCGCCGAAGTCTTCCAGGCCCGCTTCCTGCGCCGACAGCAGCACCCGGCCGAAATCGCCCCGGCGGCTGACATGGATGGCGCGGATCGGCTCGGGCGCGCCGGTCAGCAAGGGCCGCACCGAAAGGCGCTGCAAGGCATTCATGCTGGCCCGTGACAGCGCCAGGTAACGCTCGCCCGGCCGCTCGGTTGCCGGCGGCTGCACCAGGTTCGGTTGCCTGGACGGTTCCGGCGCTGGCGCGGACCCGCCAGGCCCGCGAGCCTCGACCAGGATCGTGCGCAGCGGCGCCTGTGCCAGGGCCAGCGCCAGGCTGGTGCCGACCAGGCCACCACCAACAATGAGGACGTCGCAGTCAGTCTCCATGGCGGCGATGATACCGGCAGGCCGCGCCTGCCGCGGGCTCGCGGCGAACGCTTCCGGCGGTGGCGCAGTGCTTGCGCCGGCCCGGGTCGCGAAGCTGGGCGCGGTACTCGCGGCCGGCAAGTCCGGGGGCGGCTTGGGTTATCCTAGGCGGCCGCGCGCGGCACCGGCCGTGCGCCCTGGCAACCCCGGAGACCTGTCCACCATGACCCAGCCGAGCCCGTCCCTGCTCAGCCCGCGCAGCCTGACCCTGATTGCGATGATTGCCGTGGTGGCACTGACCCGGCTGCTGCCGCATCCGCCCAATTTCACGCCGGTGGAATCGATGGCGCTGTTCGCCGGTGCCTGCCTGCTCGACCGTCGCCTGGCGCTGCTGGTGCCGCTGCTGGCCATGGCGCTGTCCGACCTGGCCCTGGGCCTGTTCCACGGCGGCTTCCACATGGACTATCTGTTCAGCATCAGCCACGTGTCGGTGTATGCCAGCATCGTGCTGTGTTCGGTGGCCGGCTTTGCCATGCGCGGCCGGGTCAGCGCCGGCCGGGTCCTGGGCTGGTCGCTGGTCGGCGCCGTGGTGTTCTTCCTGGTCACCAATTTCGCGGTCTGGTTGTCGGCCTCGTCCCTGCCCGGCTACAACGCCTGCGCCGCCGGCCTGCTGCCCTGCTATGTTTCGGCGATCCCGTTCTTCCAGTGGACCGTGGCCGGCGCCCTGTTCTATTCGGCTGTGCTGTTCGGCGGTCGCCACCTGCTGATGCAGCGCTGGCCGGCCCTGGCCAGCGGCCACTGACGGCGGGCGCGCGCAGATGGGTTACCGACTATCCCGTATCTACACCCGCACCGGTGACGATGGCAGCACCGGCCTGGGCGATGGCAGCCGCATCGGCAAGGACAGCTTGCGCATGGATGCCTGCGGCACCGTCGATGAGCTCAACAGCGTGCTCGGCATGGTCCTGGCCCATGACCCGCCCGAGCCGGTGGCCTCGGCGCTGACCCGCATCCAGCATGATCTGTTCGACCTGGGCGGCGAGCTGTCCCTGCCTGCCGGCACCGGCCTGATCGGCGAGCCGGACATCGAGCGGCTGGAACAGGCTGTCGATGCCGTCAACCAGGACCTGCCGCCGCTGAAGGAATTCATTCTGCCCGGTGGCGGCCACGCGGCAGCGGCCTGCCATCTGGCGCGCACCGTGTGCCGGCGCGCCGAGCGCGTGGTGGTGGCGCTGTCGCGCACCAGCGTGGTGCATCCGCAGGCCGTCAAATACCTGAATCGGCTGTCGGACCTGCTGTTCGTCTATGCCCGCGTCCTGGCCCGGGCCGACGGCGCCGGTGAGGTGCTGTGGGACAACCGGCACCGGCCGCGCTGAACGCGGTCGCCACGATCGGCACCCAGCCGCTGGCGTCACCCGACGCAATGGGCATTGGTTTCGGATCATGACGCCGACTGCCGCCGACAGGCACGACCTGCTGGTCTTCACCCACCCGGCCTGTGCCGACCACGACCCCAGCCCCGGCCATCCCGAACAACCGGCGCGGCTGGCCGCGGCCATGGCTGCCTTCAAGCATCCGGCACTGGTCACCTGCCCGGTTGAAATGGCGCCACTGGCCAGCCGCGAACAACTTTGCCTGGCCCATGACCCTGACCATGTCGAGCGCGTCTGGCATGCCGGTGAAAGCGGTCGGCGGGTGCAACTGGATCCGGACACCGCCGTCGCCAGCGGATCGCTGACCGCTGCCCGCCACGCCGCCGGCGCCGTCATTGCCGGCGTCGATGCCGTGCTCGGCGGCCGCACCCGGCAGGTGTTCTGCGCCGTGCGACCGCCCGGCCACCATGCCAGTGCCGCTCAGGCGATGGGCTTCTGCCAGTTCAACAGCATTGCCATTGGCGCCCGCCATGCCATCCACAGCCACGGCCTGAAGCGGGTTGCCATCGTCGATTTCGATGTCCACCACGGCAACGGCAGCCAGGCGATCTTCTGGCGCGACCCGGCCGTACTGGTGGTATCCAGCCACCAGTGGCCGCTGTATCCAGGCAGCGGCCGGGCCGACGAGACCGGCAGCCACGACAACATCGTCAACCTGACCTTGCCGGCCGGCACCGGCAGCGCCGCCTTCCGACAGGCCTGGCAGCAGCAGGCGCTGCCGCGTATCGATGCCTTCGCGCCGGAACTGATCCTGGTTTCGGCCGGTTTCGACGGCCATGCCGATGATCCTCTGGCCAGCTTCGAGCTGTCTGAGGACGACTACCACTGGTTGACCGGCGAGTTGAACGCCCTGGCCGCACGCCATGCCGGTGGCCGCCTGGTCTCGGCCCTGGAAGGCGGTTACCACCTGGCCGCGCTCAGCGCCTGCGTCCAGGCGCACGCCCTGGCGTTGCGCGGCCTGCCGCTGTCACCAATGCAGTTGCAGGCGGGCGACCCAGGCCGAGGGTGATTGCTGGATCCGGTCCGGCCGGCGCAGGTCGGCGCGGACATGGTTCAGCGACACCCGGACGTGGCTGCGCCAGTACCAGTTGCTGCCCACGGTCAGGACCCGGGCATGGCCGCCATCGATATTGCCGTCGTCCAGGTCCAGGCCCTCGATGCGGGCGGCCAACTGCCACAGCCCAGAGGCATCCTCGCGCGGGCGGGTGCTGACCACCCCGTCGCGGTAAGCCCAACTGCCACCGCCCAGGTTCCAGAGGCCGGACAGATACCAGCCGTCGGCATGGAAGTCGCCGCCGGTGCCGATGGCCGGGTCCAGGCCGGAGACCTCGCCGGTGTGCACGCGCCGGATCGTGCTGTCCAGGTATTCGCCCTGCAGCTTGACCGGGCCCGCCACCCAGGCCGCCTCCAGGCCCAGGCTGCGGATGCGGTCGGCGTCCAGCACGGTGCCGGTGTCGACCAGGCGCGGTACCGAGGCCGGCTCGAAGCCGGTGCGGGCACGCAAACGCGCACTGTCGCCATCGCTGTCGCGGTCCATGCCCGACACCGCCAGATGCACGATGCGACCGTCCGCGCGCATTGGCGCCCAGGCCGCGCGCAGGCTGTAGCCGCTGCCCCGGCCGCCATTGCTGGCCAGTTCCCGGCCGAACCAGCTCCCGCCCAGCCACCAGGGGCCGGATGACCAGGCGATGCCAGTGCCCAGGCGCCGACCGATGGCGAAGGTGCTGGTGGCCATGGCCTTGGCAATGAAATCGTTGTGCCGGCTGCTGGTCAGCTCCTCAAGGCTGTTGAAGTGCTTGAACTGCCCGACCCGGAGCTGGCCATTGCCCGGGCCCTGATCGGCCGTGCCAAGACGCAGGCGTAGATTCAGATCCAGCCATTTGTCGTTGCGACTGGCCAGGTCATAGCCGGCCACCCAGTCCCAGCGGCCGCGGGCTCCCTTGAGCACCAGTTCGGCACGACGCAGCTCGCTGTCGTCATCCAGTTGCTCCGAATCCCCGGCAAAGGCGGTGTGGTCGCCCTGGAACAGGCCCTCGAACTGCCATTGGGCACCGGCGGCCTGACCCAGCTCGATGCCGGCAGCCGGCAGTGCGACCAGCATCAACGCAAGGGCCGACAAGCGCAGGCATCGGCGTGCCGGAATCGGAACGCAAGGAATCATCGTCATTGGGTTCCAGCGCTGGCAAGGGACGCGCACGCAGGGCGCGGGCGAAAACTTCGTGTCGGCAAGGGCGACGGCACTGTACTGGCGCAACCGTGCTGTCCTGGCCGGCGCTGCGCCGTCAGCCGGCGCAGGCTGCCGGTCACAACAGCCAGCGCACTCCCGGATGGCTGCGCACCGCTTCGTGGACGGCATCGAGCTGGTCGCGGTCGGCGGCCAGGAAACTGGCCCGAACCGCAATGTACTTGCCGCCGCGACTGTGCCTGACGTTGATTGATCCGGCCAGGACCTGGCCGCCGGCCGTCTCGATCAGGCCCGGAAGCTGGTCGGCGATGTCGGCGTCGGCAGCGCCCATCGCCGACACCTCGAAGACACCGGGAAACTCATAGGCGAACCCTTCCAGTGTGGTCATCTCGCGGTCCTCATTCGAACAGCAGCAGGATGTCATGCCAGACGCGGCGGAAGAAGCCGGCACCGCCATGTTCGGCCATGCTCACCAGAGGCACCTGCGCCACTTCCTCGCCGGCCAGCGTCACCGACACCGCGCCCACTTCCTGGCCGGCCTGCAGCGGCCCGATCAGCACCGGCGGCATGACCATCTCGGCTTTCAGATCGTCGTAGCGGCCACGCGGAATGGTCACATGCAGGTCGCTGGCCACGGTCAGTTGCGCGGTGTCGTCGGCCGAACGCCACAGCTCCGGCGTCGCCACGGCCTGCCCGGCCTGGTACAGGCGATGGGTTTCGAAGGCGCGGAAACCATAGGCGAGCAGAGCCTGGTTGGCCTCCTCGCGCAGGCGGAAGGCCTCGTTGCGGCCGCCCTCGATACCGACCACGACCGAGATCAGGCGCTGATCGCCGCGCTTGGCCGAGACTGCAAGGCAGTAGCCGGCAGCGGCAGTGTGGCCGGTCTTGATGCCGTCCACGGTACTGTCGCGCCAGAGCAGGCCGTTGCGGTTGTACTGGCGGATGCCGCCGTAGGTGTACTCCTTGATCGAGTACAGCTTGTAGTGCTCGGGGAAATCGTGAATCAACGCCCGCGACAGGGTGGCGATGTCGCGCACGCTCATCATGTGGCCTTCGGCGGTCAGGCCGCTGGCGTTGACGAAGTGGCTGTTGCTCATGCCCAGGCGCTGCGCGTACTGGTTCATCAGGTCGGCGAAGGCCTCCTCGCTGCCGGCGATGTGCTCGGCCAGGGCGATCGAGGCGTCATTGCCCGACTGCACCACCAGGCCTCGCACCACGTCTTCCAGCGCCACGCTGTCGTTGACCTTGAGCGCGGTGAAAGAGCCATCGGTACCGGCGCCGCCCTGGCGCCATGCCCGTTCACTGACGAACACCGCGTCGTCGTCCTTGATGCGCCCATGCGCCAGGTGGTCGGCAACGATGTAGGAAGTCATCACCTTGGTGATGCTGGCCGGATGCACCGGGGTATCGATGTTGTGCCCGGCCAGCACCTGGCCGCTGTCATGGTCGATCAGGATCCAGGCCGTGCCGGCGACATTCGGTGCGCTCAGGACATCGGCGCGCGGCACCGGTAGGTCCGGTGTCGGCGTGGCGGCAGTGGCGGCATCAGGCGTCGGCAGCGGCGACTGGTTGGCATGCAGCGGCCCTTGGGCCAGGGCCAGTGCGCTGCCCAGCGCCAGGGAAAACAGAACGGTTGGTCTCACGGGGTACGACTCCAGATGGGATGTCTCCCGCGCCGGCGCCGGAGGCTGGCGACGCGCGCAGGAAAGCAGGGTAGTCAATGGCCGCGCCGCGGTCACGCCCGGCCAGCGGCCTTGATTCAGTCAACGATCACGATGGTGGCGGCAGGAAAACCGATGCGCCGGACGCGCTCGCGCGCCGCTTCAGCCAGGGCCGTGGCCGGGTACGGTCCCAGGCGCACGCGATACAGGCGCTGGCCGCCGCTGCGCACGCGCACGATCCGGGCCGGCTCGCCCTGGCGGCGCAACTGCTGGTGCAGGTTGCGGGCATTGCCGCGGTCGCTGAAGGCGCCGACCTGGACATAGAGCCTGGCGCCGGCGCCGAGGGCGCTGCCGGCGGCAGCCGATGTTGTCGAGGCGGTAACGGCGGCCGGCGCCTGGCCGGGCGGCACGATCGCCTCGACCTCAACCATGGCGGTGCCGGTCTGGTACACGCCCAGGGCCAGCGCCGCGACATAGCTCAGGTCGATCACCCGGCCCTCGTGGAACGGCCCGCGGTCGTTGACCCGCACGATGATGCTGCGGCCATTGCCCAGGTGCCTCACCCGGGCATAACTGGGCAGCGGCAGGGTCTTGTGCGCGGCACTGAACAGGCACATGTCGTAGGGCTCCATGCTGGAGGTGGCGCGGCCGTGGAACTTGGCGCCGTACCATGAAGCGATGCCGCGCTCGCGGTAACCGCGGGCGTCGGCGAGAACCTGATAACTGCGCCCCAGCACCGTATACGGGCTGCGATTGCCATAGGCGCTGCGCGGTTCCGGCTTCGGCTCGGGCTGCGCAATCCGCTGCCAGTCCGGCTGCCCGCCCGGGGCATGGTCGGCCTGGCCGGGCCGGTACAGGCCTCCGGGCGTGTAGTCGGCATCGGAATGTTCATAGACCACGGCGCAGGGATCCGGACCGGCGGCCGGCGGCCCGGGCACCGTTGCCGACAGCGGCGCGCCCGGCGCAGCCACCGGCTTGCCGCGGCTGGCACAGCCACTGGCCAGCGCGGCCAGCAGCAGGATCAGCAGCAGACCGGCCAGCGGCGCCGGTCGGCAACGATCACATGTCCGCAGCGTCGGCATCAGCCGCCAGTCATGCCGGTTGCGGCTGGGCCGGTTGCGGCTGGGTCGGCATCGGGCGGGCAGCGCCGGTCATTGCGGCATCAGCGTCGCACCTGACCGCTGGCCTGGTTGACCGCCAGTTCCTGCGCCAACTGATGCACCGCCATGGAATAAAGCGGGCTGCGGTTGTAGCGGCTGATGACATAGAAGTTGTTGAACACCACCCAGTACTCGTCGCCATGGGCGCCTTCAAGCTGCAGCAAGGTCGCCGGCAGGGCGTCGTCGCCGTCATGCACGACCTGGTAGCCCAGCGCGCGCAGTTCGGCCAGCGTGCTGGTCAGGTTCAGGCCGTCACGCTGGAACGGCTCGGCACCGGGCTGCGCCCTGGCCGGCAACGCCACCAGACCGCCCTCGGCCCAGCGGTGTTCGACAAAATAATTGGCAATGCTGGCAACGATGTCCGGCATCGAACTCCACAGATCCCGGCGGCCATCACCATCGCCATCAACGGCGTAATGGCGGTAGCTGGACGGAATGAACTGGCCCCAGCCCATGGCGCCGGCATAGGAACCGTAGAGCTGGTCGATCTCCAGGTCTTCTTCCTGGGCCAGGTGGAACAGATGGCGCAACTCGCCACGGAAAAAGTCCGCGCGCGGCGGATAGTGGAAGCCCAGCGTGGCCAGCGCATCGAGCACGCGGTAGCGGCCGGTGACCGAGCCGTACTGGGTCTCCACGCCAATGATGGCGGTGATCATCGCCGCCGGCACCCCGGTTTCGCGCTCCACCCGTGCCAGCAGGCTGGCGTGCTCGGCCATGAAGCGCAGGCCGCCGTCGATCCGCGCCTGGTTGAGGAAGATCGGCCGGTAATCGCGCCAGGGTTTGGCCTCCGCCGGCCGGGAGATCGCGTCCAGAATGCCCTGCTTGCGCTCGGCACCGGCGAGCACGGCCTCGATCTCGGCCGGGCTTTGTCCGGTCTCTGCCGCCACCTGGGCGACGAATTCGGCCTGCCCGGGAAAGCGCTCCGCCCAGGCCGGCAGGGCCAGCAGCAGGGCCGCCAGCGCGGTCAGCCCGCTTCGTCCAATGCGTGTTGCCATGGTCATGCCTGTTCCTTGGGGTTGTTGCGAAAGAATGTTAACCGACCGCCGCGCCGGGCCGGCAGTTCCCGGCCAACCCGGCTCGCACGGTCAAGTGCCTGGTCCGCGCCGGTAGCGGTTCACCGACATGATCAAACCGAAGCCGGCCAGCAGCGTCACTGCCGAGGTGCCGCCATAGCTGATCAGCGGCATCGGCATGCCGACCACCGGCAGCAGGCCGGCGACCATGGCGCCATTGACCAGCACGTAGACGAACACGGTCAGCGAGATGGCGCCGGCGAGCAGCCGGCCGTAGGTGTGACGGGCTCGTGCGGCAATGATCAGGCCGCGGCTGATGATCACCGCGTACAGCACCAGCATCACGATCACGCCGATGAGGCCGAACTCCTCGGCGAACACGGCGAACACGAAGTCGGTGGTGTGCTCGGGCAGAAACTGGAGCTGGGATTGCGTGCCATGCAGGTAGCCCTTGCCGGTGAGGCCGCCGGAGCCGACCGCGATCTGCGACTGGATGATGTTCCAGCCCTGGCCGAGCGGGTCGGCCCCCGGATCCAGGAAGGTGTGCACGCGGCTGCGCTGATAGTCATGCATCAGTTGCCAGATCACCGGAACGGCGGTGGCGACCAGCAACCCCAGGCCGCTGATCCAGCGCCAGGACAGGCCGGCAAGGAACACCACGAACAGACCGCTGCAGGCGACCAGGGTGGCGGTGCCCAGGTCGGGCTGCTCGGCGATCAACAGCACCGGCGCCATGATCAGCACCGCCAGCCAGGCCAGGGTACCGACGCTGGGTGGCAGCGGCCGGGTATGCAGCACCCAGGCGAGCATCATCGGCAGGCCGAGCTTGGCGATCTCCGAGGGCTGGAAGCGCACCACTCCCAGGTCGAGCCAGCGGTGCGCGCCGCGGCCCACGCCCATCACCGCCACGGCCACCAGCAGGACCAGGGCAAGCAGATACAGCCAGGGCGACCAGCTCATCAGCCAGGGCGTGGGTATGCGCGAGAGCACCACCATCAGCACCAGGCCCAGGCCGAACCGGGCCGCCTGGTTGAGCACCAGCTCGCGGTCGCCACCGCTGGCGCCGTAGAGGATGGCCAGGCCCAGCCCGGCCAGCAACAGCACCGCCGACAGCAGCCAGGGATCAAAGCCCAGCCAGGTTCCGCTTCGGCGCCGGCTCATGGCTGCGGCGGCTGTAACTGCCACCAGCCGTCCAGGATGCGCCGGGCCAGCGGTGCCGCCGTGCGTGAACCGCTGCCGCCGCCTTCGACCACCACGGCGATGGCGATGCGTGGATCCTCGGCCGGCGCGAAACCCACGAACAGGGCCTGGTGGCGCAGATGTTGCGCCAGATCCTGCGGACTGCGGCCTTCCCGACGCGATACCCGTTGCGCGGTGCCGGTCTTGCCGGCGATCGTGTACGGGCTGTCGGCACCGACCGCGCGGGCGGTGCCGCTGGCGCCGTGGACGACATCGGTCATGGCATCGACAACCAGTTGCCAGTGCGCCCGATCCTGCACCGGCACCTGCCCGACCGGGCCGGCATCATGCATGCGCTCGGGCGCGTCGACGCCCGACGCCACCGCCCGCAACAGATGCAGTTGCGGATCGCGGCCGCCACTGGCCAGGATCGCCGTGGCGCGCGCCAGCTGCGGCATGGTGGTGACCCAATAGCCCTGGCCGATGCCGGCGATCACGGTTTCGCCCAGGTACCAGGGCTGGTTGAGCTGCGCCCGCTTCCAGTCGCGCGAGGGCAAGACCCCCTCGCCTTCGCCAAGCAGATCCAGGCCGGTCGGCCGGCCAAAGCCGAAATCAGCCATGTAATCGCTCATGCGATCGATGCCGGCATCCACCGCCAACTGGTAGAAATAGGTATTGACCGATTCGGCAATCGCGCGCCTGGCATCGGCCCGGCCGTGGCCGCCGCTGCGCCAGTCGCGGTACACCTGTGGATGGCCGGGCAGACGGAACTGGCCGGTGGAGAGCACGGTGTCGCCGGGCCGGCGCAAGCCCAGCTCCAGGCCCATCAGCACCATGTGCGGCTTCAGGGTCGAACCGGGCTCGTAGCCACCTTGCACGGCGCGGTTGAACAGCGGCCGGTACGGCGATTCCAGCAGCGCGGCGTAGTTGCCGCGGCTGATGCCGCTGACGAACAGGTTGGCATCGAACGAAGGCAGGCTGACCATGGCCAGCACCTCGCCGTTGCGCGGATCAATGGCGATGGCGGCGCCGCTCTGACCCTCGAAGGCGCGGATGGCGGCCTCCTGCAGCCGGTGATCGATGGTCAGGAACAGGTGTTGTCCCGGCTCCGGCGGGGTGCTCGACAAGACCCGCAAGGGCCGGCCGTTGGCGTGGGTCTCGACCCGTTCCAGGCCGGCGGCGCCATGCAGCATGTCCTCGTAATTGCGTTCCAGGCCGGTCTTGCCGACATGGGTGCTGCCGGCGTAGCGGCCGCGGTCCAGACGTGCCTGGTCGGCCTCGTCGATGCGCCCGACATAGCCGATCAGGTGGGCGTACATCGGTCCGTAGACATAGTGCCGGCTCTGGTACGGCGTCACCTGCACGGCCGGGAAACGGTGCTGGTCGATGGCCAGGCGGGCGATCTCCAGCTCGCTGAGGCGGAATTTCAGTGGCACCGGCTGATAGCGGCGGGCGTTGCCGTAGGCCTGGCGGAATTTCTCCAGGTCCATCTCGTCCAGTTGCACCCGTTGATCCAGTTCGGCCAGCACCCGGTCCAGGTCATCGACCCGCTCGGGTACCAGCTCCAGGCGAAACGCCGGCCGGTTCTCGGCCAGCAGCACACCATTGCGGTCGTGGATCAGTCCGCGTGCCGGCGCCACCGGTTGCAGGCGTACGCGGTTGCTTTCCGAGCGGCTCGCATACTCCTCGTACTTGACCACCTGCAGCCAGGCATAGCGCCCGGCCAGCGCCAGCAGGCACAGCAGCACGATGACAAAGCCCTGGATGGCACGGTTGCGGAACATCACCGCTTCCATGCCACCATCCTTGATCCGGCGCTCGGATACGGCCGACAGCCTCATCGCAGCGCCCTGGTCACGACCACCGCCCGGCTCACATGCCGGGCCGCGAGCGCAGACGCCGGCCGACGTCGTCCATGACCAGGAACAGCAACGGCCACAGCACCATGCCCGACAACGCCGGCAACCAGAATGTCCATTCCGGCAGCACCGGCGCGACGAAGCTGCGCAGCATGACGATCACCACCCGGTCGTTGAGCAGCAACGCACCCACCGCCAGCGACTGCTGCCACATCGGGAAAAAGCGCAGGCGCGAGCGGAACCGGCGCACGATGAAGCAGATCACCAGCAGGCGCAGCGCGTGTTCACCGAACCAGGTCGCCAGCAACAGATCCGCGCCCAGGCCGGCGAGGAAGGCGACGCCCAGGGTGCCGCGTGCCGGTTGCTCCAGCGCCAGCCAGATCACCAGCAGCCCGAGCCAGAACGGTTTGAGGTGCACGAACAGGCCCGGCCCCGGCAACAGGGTCAGCAGATAGGCCAGCGCCAGCAGCAGGGCCAGCCGCCAGGCGGGTGACTCCAGCATTCTCAAGACTGCGGCTCCGCCGGTTCATCCGGGACGAGCGCCGGAACCGGCGGCCCGATGCCATCACCCGGCCCCAGGCTGCCGGCGGCGTCGACGGCATGCTCATCGAGCAGCAGCAATTGCGTGCTCTGGCGCAGGCGCGCCACCGGTTCGGCCCAGGCGCGGGCGAAAGAGCCGCTGACATCGACCTCGAACTCGCGCACCACGGCAACCGGGAAACCGGCCGGGAAGCGGCCGCCCAGACCGGAACTGACCAGTTCGTCACCGGGCTGGATATCGCTGTTGATCGGCAGGGTGGACAGCAGCAGGCGGTCATCGCGGCCGACCCCGCGCGCAATTGCCCGCTGGCCGGTACGGGTATTGGTCACCGGCACCGCGTGCAGCGGATCCACCAGCATCATCACCGTGGCCGTGGCCGTGGTCGTCGCCACCACCTGGCCGACCAGGCCGAAAGCATCGATCACCGGCTGGCCGATGCGCACGTCGGCCCGGCTGCCGGCATCCAGGAACAGGCGCTGGCGCGAGGGATCGATGTCGATGTCGAACACCTCGACCATGCGACCGGTCAACTGGTGCCGGCGACCGGCCTCGGCCAGGCCGCTGGCCAGGCGGTTGCGCTCGGCTTCGAACCAGGCCGCATTGAGGCGCGCCTGGGCCAGCAGCAGCTCGGTGCGCAGGGCATCGTTGTCGCGCTTGAGGGCCACCCGCTCGCCGGCGGCCGCATACAGCCAGCGCAGCCCGACCGCCGGTGCCTGCGCCACCCGGTACATCGGCACCGCGGCGGCGCCCAGCCAGCTCCGCACCTTCTCCAGATAGCCGCTGTGGTAATCGGTCACCATCAAGGCCACGGCCACGATCAGGTAGGCGATCAGGCGCAGGGTGTCGCTGCGATCGCTGCCGAACAGGGCGCTGTTGTCATTGGCTACGGACATCGGCTTCAGTGCTGCCCAGGGCGGTTGGCCAGCCACCGCGTCGGCCTGCCGGCACTCGGCATGGCCGAGCCGGGCGCAGCGTTGCACCGCCGCTGGCCGTCGTCACGCGGCCGACTCGCAACGGCCCACAGATCAAAGCGCCGGGACGGCCCGGACAGGTGCTGAAGTCGCGTCGGCATGGTCCGCGCCTAGGCGTTTGCCGCCGTCTCAGTCGGCGGCGAAGAAGTCGTTGCCGTAGCCCTGGTCGATCAGGTCAAGGGCCCGGCCGCCACCGCGCGCCACACAGGTCAACGGGTGTTCGGCGACCTGCACGTGCAGACCGGTTTCCTCGGAGATCAGCCGGTCCAGATCGCGCAGCAGGGCACCGCCACCGGTAAGCACGATGCCGCGCTCGGCCACGTCCGAACACAGCTCCGGCGGCGTCTGCTCCAGCGCCGACTTCACCGCCATGGTGATGCCCGACAGCGGCTCATGCAGGGCTTCCAGGATCTCGTTGCTGTTGACCGTAATCATCCGCGGCACGCCCTCGGCCAGGTTGCGGCCGGAGATCTCGATCTCGCGCACTTCCTGCTGCGGATAGGCGCAGCCGATCTCGACCTTGATCCGCTCGGCCGTGGTCTCGCCGATCAGGGTGCCGTGGTTGCGCCGGACATAGCTGATGATCGCCTCGTCGAAGCGGTCGCCGCCGACGCGCACCGATTGCGCGTAGACGATGCCGTTGAGCGAGATCACCGCGACCTCGGAGGTGCCGCCTCCGATGTCCAGCACCATCGAACCGCGCGCTTCGGCCACCGGAATGCCGGCGCCGATCGCCGCCGCCATCGGTTCTTCGATCAGGAACACATCGCGGGCACCGGCACTTTCGGCCGATTCCTTGATCGCGCGGCGCTCGACCTGGGTCGAGCCGCAGGGCACGCAGACCAGCACGCGCGGGCTGGGACGCAGGAAACGTGATTTGTGCACCCTCTTGATGAAGGTCTGCAGCATCTGCTCGGTCATGGTGAAGTCGGCGATGACACCGTCCTTCATCGGCCGGATGGTGACGATGTTGCCGGGCGTGCGGCCGAGCATGCGCTTGGCATCGCTGCCAACCGCGGCGACCGAACGCGGGCCACCGGGGCCGCGGTCCTGGCGGATGGCGACGACCGAGGGCTCGTCCAGGACGATGCCCTGGCCGCGGACGTAAATCAGGGTATTGGCGGTGCCAAGGTCAATGGACAGGTCATTGGAAAAGAAGCCACGCAGGGTCTTGAACATTAGGCAGGTGATCGTTTGGGATGAGGCCGGCAAAGGTGCGACAATGTAAAGGCCGCTGCCACCGGCGGCAAGCAACGCCCCTGCAACGCCAGGCGCCCTGAGACGGCCGCGCCAGGCCTTGCTGCGGGTTCAACAGCAGTCAAAACGGGAAATTACCAGCCATGCCGGCACTTATCTGCGGTTCGCTTGCCTACGACACCATCATGGTCTTTGAGGACCGCTTCCGCAACCACATCCTGCCGGACAAGGTGCACATGCTGAACGTGTCGTTCTTCGCCCCGGCGATGCGGCGCGAGTTCGGCGGTTGCGCCGGAAACATCGCCTACAACCTGAAGCTGCTCGGCGATGAACCGGTGCCGATGGCCACCGTGGGCCAGGATTTCGCCCCTTACCGGGCGCACTTCCAGGCGCTGGATATCCGCCTGGACCAGGTCCGTGAACTGTCCGATTACTACACCGCCCAGGCCTTCATCACCACCGACCTGGACGACAACCAGATCACCGCCTTCCATCCCGGCGCGATGATGCTCTCGCACCACAACCAGGTGCGCGAGGTCGAGGGCATCGATTTCGGTATCGTCGCCCCGGACAGCCACGACGGCATGATCCAGCACGCCGAGCAGTTCGCCGAGAAGGCAATTCCTTTCATCTTCGATCCCGGCCAGGCGATGCCGCTGTTCAACAGCCCGCAATTCCGGCACTTCATCGAGCTGGCCGACTACGTCACGGTTAACGACTACGAGTCCGAGCTGCTGCAGGAACGCACCGGCTGGCGCCTGTCGGAGATGGCGCAGCGGGTCAAGGCGGTGATCGTCACCCACGGCGGCAAGGGCTCGCACATCCACACCCGCGAGGGCACGATCGAAATTCCCCCGGCCAAGGCTGCCGCGGTGGTCGATCCGACCGGCTGCGGCGATGCCTATCGGGCCGGCCTGATCTACGGCCTGACCCGCGACCTGGACCTGGCCACCACCGGCCGCATCGCCTCGATGATGGGCGCGCTGAAGATCGCCCATGCCGGCACCCAGAACCAGAAGTTCACCCTGGACGAGCTGCGCGGCCACTTCCGCGAGCACTACGGCTACGAATTCTGATTGCCGGCGGCCGGCTTGATGGTGCCGCCGGCTGTCCCTGATGTCGTTGGCAAGCCGTCGCGGCAAGACCAGGCGCTTTCAGGTCAGCCGCCGAATGCCGGTAGCGGCTTGCTGAAAGTTTCGCAGCCGCTCAAGCCGGTCAAGCGCCAGCCCATCAAGCGCGGTCTACCCGGCCCTTGCGCACAGTTCCGGCAATGCCAGGACTGCTGCGACCTCGGTCGGGACCGCATGTGCAGCGGGAGGGCAGTGCTTCGGGCGCGCGCCTATTGATGTCGGCTCGACTGTCACCGCCGAGGTCATTTTCTTTACGCCAGTGCCGCCCCGGTCGGGGAAGCGATAACTTCCTCGACCGGGATCGGTTGACGATATCCCGGCCTTGCCAGCCAGCGTTTCAGTCCCCGCCTTCGCCTGCAACGGCGGCACCGGCTTGGGCCGGCGTCATGTCGCCAGCGGCTTCATCGTCTGCGCCGAGATCATCAGCCACCACCCCGGCATCGGCTGGGCTGCCAGGCGTTGGCGCAGCGGCGGCACGGCTGGCGGCGGCTTGCGGCCCAATCGTCTGATCAAAGAACGCCAGCAGCTTGGTGTACAGCTCGCGCTGATGGTCCATGCGGTAGAAGCCGTGGCCCTCGTTGCGCTTGACCAGCCATTGCGGGTCGTTGCCGGCAGCGCGCAGGGCCGAACGCATGCGGTTGGCATGGCTGATCGGCACGCGCAGGTCCTGGCCACCATGGATCAGGAATACCGGCATGGTGATCTTGTCGGCATAGGCCACCGGCGAGAAGCCGGCCATGTCGTCACCCCGGCCCAGCACTTCTTCCAGATACTTGCGCCCGTACAGCGACTCGCGGATATCACCATCGCGGTACATCAGGTCCAGGTCGTAGACGCCGACGTAGCCGGCCGTGCAGCGGTACAGCTCCGGATAGCGACCGGCATTCATCAGCGCCGAGTAACCGCCGTAGCTGGCGCCATAGATGCACACCCGGTCCTTGTCGACCAGGCCCTGGGCGATGGTCCAGCGCACCGCGTCGGCGATGTCGTCCTGCATGGTGCCGCCCCATTGCCGGTGGCCGGCACGCTCGAACGGATCGCCATAGCCGCCGGAGCCGCGGAAGTTGATCTTGAGCACGGCGTAGCCGCGGCTGGCCAGAAGCTGTGTCTCCGGGTCGTAGCCCCAGTAATCGCGCACCCCGTGCGGGCCGCCGTGCGGATTGACCACCAGCGGCAGGTTGCGCGGTTCGCTGACCCCTGGCGGCAATTGCAGGTAGCCATGCAGCGGCGTGCCGTCGCGGGCTTCAAGCTGCACCGGGCGCATTTCGCCGAGCTGGTCGGGCTTCAGCCACTCGCGCACGCTGGCCAGGTAGCTGGCCTGCATGGCCTCCAGGTCGAACAGGAAGAATTCACCCGGGTTGCGGTCCGAGCTGGTCGCCACCAGGGCGCGCTTGCCGTCACGGGTGAAACTGGTGATGTGCGCGGACTGGCCCGGAAAGGCGGCCGCCACCGCTTTTGCCATGCGCACCTGGCGATTGTCGTCGGGCTCGAAGAAGCCCAGCTCGGGCAGGCCCGGATGGAACATGGCGCCGTACAGCTCGCCTGGATGCGGGCCATACAGATACTGGGCCGGATCGACCACGTCGTGGCGCTGCACCAGCGTCATCGCGCCATCAGCCAGCGACATCCGGTACACGCCGCGCGATCCTTCAGCATGCTCGCGCAGGATCACCAGGCTGCCATCGGCGCTGAAAGCCAGCGGCAGGATGCGATAGCCGGCCGTGTTCTCATCGTGCAGCAACTGCCATTCGCCACCGGACGCCGGGCGCTGGTGGACCTGGCGCTTGCCGTCCACGGTGTCACCCCAGGTGATGCGGACATGGCCTTCCCGATCAACCAGGAACCAGCCTTGGCGCAGCGCCGAGCGCGCCACCCGGGTCATGCGCCCGCTGACCGTATGCAGGCGCCGGACCTCGCGGAAGGAACCATCGGCACCGCCCCAGGGCTCGACCACGATCAGCACATGGCTTTCCGAATCCGGCAGCATGTACAACGGATAGGCCGATGCCCGTTCAGGCTGGCGGCCGACACGGGTACCGCTCTGCGCCACCCGGTAACCGAACAGCAGTTCGCTGCCGCTGCCATCGGCATTGATCGCGAACAGCTCGCCGGTAGGGATCGGGCGGTCCAGGGCGCCTTCCATCTTGGCCACGGTCAGCAGCAAACGCTCGTTGCTGACCCAGTAGAAGGAATTGACATGCTGCTGGGCGCCCAGGGTCTTGGCCGCGGTGGTGCGCATGGATTCATGGTCGATCACCACCAGGCCGGTGGCATCGTCGGACAGCGGCACGGTGGCGGCCAGATAGCGGCCATCGGGCGAGATCTTCATGCTGGTGAACGTCGAACGCTTCAGATAATGATCGATCGGTGCCGGCTCAGCGGCAGCCAGTGCGCCTGCCGCCCCTGCCAGCATCAGGCAGAGCATCGCCAGAAGCCACGCAGGTGCCGCCGATACCGCCCGCACCGATCCAGATTCCACTTGTTTCATCCCGCACCTCCCTGTTTGATCAGGCGCATAAGCTACCTTGAAACGCCATGCCGCGCAGCCGCAAACCGGTCGAACCGGCTTCACCGTGCCCGTGCCAGCGACCGCGGCGGGCGAAAACCGGGTCCAGCCGATTGCCCGTCATTCCAGGCGGTAACGCCGACCGCGCTAGACTGGCCGCTTCTGCCCCGCCCCCGGCTGACGCTGAGGCAGCCATCGCGATCGGCCCGGCCAGGCCCCGATCGACAGCGACGCCAGCGCAGCCCGCCTGCCCCATCCGCCGGAACCCCGCCAGACCCGTGACCAGCCCGGAAGACCCAACCGACCAGATCCGCCGCCTGGCCAAGGAGCTGGCACCGATGCTGCTGGATGAACTGCGTGGCCGGGCCCGCTATGAGCGCCGCCGGGTCCGCGCCGGCCACACCCTGCAGACCACCGCCCTGGTGCACGAGGCCTATCTGCGGCTGAATCGGCAGCCGGCGTGGCAGGACGAAAGCCACTTCATGCGCGCCGCCGCCATGGCCATGCGCCAGATCCTGGTCGACCACGCCCGTTACAAGCTGGCGGCCAAGCGCGGCGGCGGCACGGTGCAGTCACTGGAGGACCTGCCGTTCGAGCCGTTCTGGCAGGAAGACGAGCAGCTTCTGGCGCTGGACGAGGCGCTGACCCGGCTGTCAACGCTCAACCCGCGCCTGACCCACATCATCGAATGTCGTTTCTTCGCCGGTTATTCGGACGAGGAAACCGCCCGCACCCTGGAAATTTCCGAACGCACCGTGCGCCGCGACTGGATCAAGGCGAAGGCGTGGCTGTTCCGGGAACTGGCCTTGCCGCCGGCAGGCGATAGCGCTCCCTGAGCCGGCTGGCCTGTTCGGCCAGGCGTTGCCCGGCGCTGTCGCTCCCTGCCTGTTGCGCCACCTCGTCCAGGAGCGCGGCTGCCCGGGCCGGCTCAGCCAGTTCGGCGTGCGCCTGGGCCAGGGCCAGACGCGCCATGCCAACGCCCGGATGTCCCGTTCCCAGGTTGGCCAGGCTCAGCGCCAGGGCCGATTCGGCCAGTTCCCGGCCCGCCTGGGCCTGATCCAGACCGATCCGGGCTTCGGCCAGGCCGGCGAGCGCGGCGACATGGTGGACGCTGCCAACGCCGGCATAGCGCACGGCCATGTCCACGGCCTCTTCCAGCACCGGCCGGCCCTCCTGGAAGCGATCCAGGCGCAGCAGCAGCTTGCCGTAGTTGTTGAGCAATGCCGCGGTCGCGGCCGAGGCCCCGAAATGTTCGCGGCGCAGGGCCAGGGCCTGACGCAACAGCGGCTCGGCGGCTTCCAGTTGTCCGGCGGCCAACTCCACCGCACCCCAGTTGTTGAGGGTATTGAGCGCGTCAGATGAATGCTGCAGATCCAGCGCCGACCAGACCAGCTCGGCAGCGGCGAAGGCAGCGCGGGCGCGGTCGCTTTCGCCCAGGCCGAAGAACAGCACGCCCAGGTTGTTCTGCATGACCCCGGTAACCCGGTTCAGGCCCAGTCCCAGGGCGGTGGCCTCGTCCATGGTCCGCTCCAGAAGGGCCACGGCAGCCTGGGCATCCCCGTGCGCGCGCAACAATTGCGCCTCCAGCAACCGGCTTTCCAGAAGCTGCCGGCGCCAACGGTTGGGTGCCTGCTGCCAGAACGCTTGCGCCCGCGCCAGCAGCTCGTCGGCCTCGGCGATGGCGCCCTGGCGCAGCCTGATCTGGGCCAGGTCGTAGCTGGCGGCCGTCACCAGGGCGCTGTCGACCTGATCGCTGTCGGCCTCGGCTACGCGCGCCAGCAGGGGCGCGGCGGCCTCGTAATCGGTAAGCAGGAAGTACAGCTCGCCGAGCATGTGCAGAACCGGCGCCCCGCCTGCCGGATCGCGGGTGAACTGGTCCTGGATCCGTTGCGCGGCGGTATCCAGCACCTGCGCGGCGCTGATCTCGCCACCACCGGTTTCACCGGCGCTGCGGAACATGTGCAGGATCGCCTGCTGGATGGCTTCCAGCCGCGCCCGCTCGCTGAGCGCGTCATCGCGCTGGTGGGCCGCCTCGCGGCCCTGCCACAGGGCCGCACCCAGGCCAAGAACAAGGCTGACGATCACCGCCGCTGCCGACGCCACCGGCCCGCGGTTGCGCAGCAGCCAACGGCCCAGGCGGTAGCGGCGCTGGTGGCCGCGGGCCTGGACGATGCGCTGTTCCAGTGCCCGTCGCAGTTCGTCACAAAAAGCATCGACACTGCGGTAGCGCTGCCCGGGATCGGGTGCCAGCGCCTTGGCCAGGATCGCGTCCAGATCATGCAACAGGCGGCGCTCGCCCGGTCGTCGCCGCCAGCGCCGGGCGCCTTCGGTGCCGGCCAGGGGCACGATCCCGCCCTCGGCGATGCGCCGGGCAATGACCGCCGTCGGCAGGCCGGAGGTCTGGCGGATCGGCCGGTTGCTGACCAGCCGGTACAAGGTCGCCGCCAGGCCATGGACATCGGTGAGCGTGGTCACCGCGTGGCTGAGCAATTGCTCGGGCGCGGCGTAATCGGGCGACAGCGCCTGGCGCAAGCCGCTGCCCTCCTGGTCGGCCAGGCGCGCGACGCCGAAGTCGATCAGTCGGGGCCGGCCGTCGCCATCAACCAGAATATTGGACGGCTTGATATCGCCATGCACCACCAGCCGGCCATGGGCATGAGCCAGGGCCAGGCCGGTCTCGACAATCAGCCGCACCCGGCTGCGCAGGTCCAGATCCTTGCGCTGGCACCAGTGATCGATCGGCTCGCCCTGGACATATTCCATGACCATGTACGGGCGTTGCGAGGGCAGCAGGCCGCCGTCAATCAGCCGGGCAATGCCGGGATGGTCCAGGCTGGCCAGAATCTGGCGCTCGGATTCAAAGCGCTGCCAGCCGGCGGCATCGGCCGCGGCGATCACCTTCAACGCGCCGGCTTGCTGGAACTGGCCGTCGTCGCGCTGCACCCGATAGACCTGGCCCATGCCGCCCCGGCCGATGATGCTTTCAATGCGCCAGGGACCGGCGCGGTCGCCAGCATCGAGCAGGTACGGGTCTGCGCCATCGCCAGCTTCGGTGGTTTCCGGATCGGATTCCAGGAAGGTGCCGGCGTCGGTGATGGCCGCGAGCAGGTCCAGCACCTGGTCGATCACCTGGGCCGGTACCGGCTGCGCCCGCAGCCAGGCTTCGCGCCGATCCGGGGCCTGCTCCCAGGCCTGGTCGAACAGGGCTTCGACCTGGCTCCAGGTCTCGCTTTCACAGCCGTCGACGACATGCGGGGCGATGGCATCGCCGCCTTCGGCAACCATGTTCGGCTTCGATGTCATTGGTTCGCCGCCACAACGCCGGCCACGCTCGCGCCGCGGACATTCACAGCCTTGATCGTTCCCCTGCTCGCCAACATCTGCAAACCCCCTGATCGACACCACGTCCGGGCCAGGGTGCGCAGCCCTCGCTCACCGGCCTGAAGCTGCAGTGTGCCTGCAGCGGCCGGCGGCTGCAGCGCCGGCCGCCGCGCAGGCGCGGGCGCGGTCGGGTGTGCGACACTTGACCAAGCAGCAACTTGCGCAGGATCCGACCCATGTTTGAAGGACTTCGACCCCATCATTGCCAGCCCAGCGTGCAGCCGGATGGCACCGTTGTCATTACCCTGGACCGTGCCGACAAGCCGGTCAATGCCCTGGCCCGGGCGCTGATCGATGAGCTGGGCCAACTGGTCGAGCGGCTGGCGATCGAGCCGCCGCGCGGCGTCATCTTCCGTTCGGCCAAGGACGGCGGTTTCTCGCCCGGCGCCGACATCGGCGAGTTCCGGCAGTTATTCGCCGACGGCAGCACCGTCGATGCCATCGACCGTGGCCACCAGGTGTTCTCGGCCATCGCCGCCCTGCCCTGCCCGACCGTTGCCGCCATCCACGGCCACTGCTTCGGTGGCGGCACCGAGCTGGCCCTGGCTTGCCGTTACCGCGTCGCCGCCGACAGCCCCGATACCCGCATCGGCCTGCCCGAAGTGCGCCTGGGCATCCATCCCGGCTGGGGCGGCGTGGCGCGCCTGCCGCACCTGATCGGCGCGCCCGAGGCGATGAAGATGATGTTGGCCGGCGGTTCGGTCAGCGCCGCCAAGGCGCAACAGCTCGGCCTGGTCGATGACGTTGCACCGGCCGATGAACTGCTGGCCCGGGCCCAGGCGATCATCGAACGGCCACCGGTTCGCCCCTTGCCCCAACGCGCCCTGGCCTGGCTGACCAACACCTGGCCGGCGCGTCAGATCCTGGCGCCGGTGATGCGCAAGACGGTCGCACGCAAGGCGCCGCGCAAGCACTATCCGGCGCCCTACGCGATGCTCGAGGTCTGGCGCCGCCACGGCGGCAGCATCGCTTCGGCGCTGAAGCCCGAAGCACGCTCGGTCGTGCGCCTGGCCGAAACAACGCCCACCGCGCACAACCTGGTGCGCGTGTACTTTCTGCAGGAGGCGCTGAAGGCACGTGCCGGCCAGGTCGAACACGGCATCGAGCGCGTGCATGTCATCGGCGCCGGCGTCATGGGCGGTGACATCGCCGCCTGGGCCGCACTGCAGGGCTTCCAGGTCAGCCTGCAGGACCGCGACCAGGCCGCCATCGACGCTGCCCTGGCTCGCGCCGGAACCCTGTTCGAAAAACGTCTGAAAACCCCGGAGCGGGTGGCACCGGTGCGCCAGCGCCTGGTCGCTGACGCCGCCGGCGCCGGTGTTGCCGATGCCGACCTGGTGATCGAGGCGATCGTCGAGACCGTCGCCGCCAAGCGCGGGCTGTTCGCCGAAATCGAGCCCAAAATGAAGGCCGACGCCCTGCTCGCCACCAACACCTCCAGCATCGTGCTGGAGGAACTGCGCGAAGGCCTGGCCCGGCCGCAGCAGTTCCTGGGCCTGCACTACTTCAACCCCGTGGCCAAGCTGCCGCTGGTGGAAGTGGTGCGCCATGACGGCGTCGACGCCGATGCCTTCCAGCGCGCCCTGGCCTTCGTCCGCAGCCAGGGCAAGCTGCCGCTGGCCACCGCCAGCGCCCCCGGCTTCCTGGTCAACCGCATCCTGTTCCCCTACCTGCTGGAAGCGTTCCGGCTCTACAACGAACAGGTGCCGCCGCGCGCGATCGACAAGGCAGCCACCGACTTCGGCATGCCCATGGGCCCGATCGAGCTCGCCGACCAGGTCGGCCTGGATGTCTGCGCCCATGTCGGCGCCGTCATCGCGCCGGGCCTGGGCATCGAGCTGCCGCCGGGCCTGGCCGACAAGATCGCCGCCGGCAAGCGCGGTCGCAAGGATGGCGAAGGTTTCTATCCCTACCCGGAAGGCAAACCGGTCAAGCCGCCGCTGCCCGACAACTACGTACCGCCGCCGGACCTGGAAGACCGCCTGATCCTGCCCCTGCTCAACGAAGCCGTCACCTGCCTGCACGAAGGCATCGTCGACTCCGCCGACGAACTCGACGCCGGCGTCATCTTCGGCACCGGCTTCGCCCCCTTCCGCGGCGGCCCGATCAGCCACATCCACGCGGTCGGCAAGGACGCCATCCTCATCCGCCTCGCCGCCCTGACCCAACGCCACGGCCCCCGCTTCGCAGCGCGGCCGGGCTGGGATGAGTTGCAGGAGAACGGCTGATCAGCAGGGTTACCAATTCCGTGGCGCTCTCCCGTTGGGACGTGACTTGTACGAAGTGACGCCTGAGCAGGAAATCAGTGGGTCGGGTAATGCGCGCATGCTTTGCAATTGCTCCCGGCGTTGATGCTCTGCAAGTCTTAACTCCCGCGTAGTCTGCGGCCGGCGAGCAACCCGCAGCGAACCATCCAGGCTGCTCTCGAAGAACGTCTGGAACAGCCGGCCGTGCTGATCCCAGGTCTGGCGCTGATCGTAAACCGTGGTGCCCAGGCCATCCTGGTGCTCGATGGCCACGTGGCGGGACCGGCCCAGTGCATCGTAGTGATACACCCGCCGCAGGCTGCGGCCAGCCGGCTGCGTCACGCCTTCTTCGGCCAGGGCACCCAGACCCTGGGCGGCGGTGTCGTAATGCCAATAGGCCTGGTGAGCGGGTGTCCCGGTACAGCCGGCATTGTCATGGTCGGTACATTTCAGATGTTACCAAGATAACGATGGACAGACCTCAGACCTTGCGTGATAGGAAATCAAATCTGGGAACCGGACTTCCTGCATAAACTCACCAAACAATGCCCATTGAACAATGATCAGCGACATCGACTTTGGGTTGCAAACCATACGGCTTTGAAATTCAAATCCATAACTATCAACCACGCCTTCACTAATACTGCGGGCAATCAGATCAACTATAGATATTGAGTAATTGATATTACTTTGATCACCCCTAATTGCTGACCAACAGCTACTTAGCTCATCATAAGCAATTTCAACTGCAGCCCCTGCCAATGTAGTTCTTGATAATGGCAAAACTGACAACTCTCCTACTATTTTCAGCAGCTTCGGGAACTCTTGACATGGCCTAACTGCTGGCAGCAGACACTCACGGAGATGATTAATATCATCTTCCAACCTCCCACTAAATTCCTTTGCGCATTTATTAACTGAAGGCAGATAATTTATAAAATCCTCGCCTGGAGTGACTGTCTGAATTCTCGGAAGCCCAGCAGAGTGCTGGGATCCAGCAACACTCACAAGCATATACATCACAGCAGCTTTAACAATCATTTCAGTCCATACCTGATCATGTTTTGACCACGAAACGTCTGACTCCCGCTTGCCCCTTTGTACATTTCGTAGGACATTCGAAACGCATCACCCCGTTCATTCCACATCCAGACATCATAAGCACGAAGCGATCGGTTGTTATACAAGAGAGGGGTTTGCGAAACCCTGATATCATAGTAAACTACTAGCATACGCCACACTTGGACCTGCGCATGTCCACGCACCGCGCCCTCGGCCTGTTTGACCAAGACACCCGCCATCGCAAGCTGGAATC
>JALOAK010000020.1 GCA_023228845.1 Lysobacterales bacterium
TGCCGCGCCGCCAGGTCGTCAGCACGATGAAGAGCAGGATGGCCAGCAGGACCGGAAACCAGCCACCGGCCGACAGCCACTGCACGCGCGCAACAAGGAAAACGGCTTCCAGAATGAAGAAGAGAAGGAACAACGGCCACAGCAGGCGCGAACGCATGGCCTGGAAAAAAGGCAGGGCGATGACGAGGATCAGGCTGGCGAGCATCAGGTCGGCGGCAATCGCGATCCCGTAGGCCGGGGCCAGCGCGGCCGAGCTGCCGAAGCTGATGACGAGAACCAGTCCGAGCACGAGCAGGACGGCGTTGACGGCCGGGACATGGACCCTGCCCTGCCGGGCCTCCGAAATGTGCACGACGCGTAGCCGCGGCAGGAAATTCAGCCGGGAAGCCTGCTGGGTCGCCAGGAAAGTTCCGGTGATGGTCGCCTGCGCGGCAATCGCCGCCGCCAGACAGGCCAGTGCCACCATCGGCAGTCGCATGGATTCCGGGATCAGCAGGAAAAACGGATTGCCGATGGCCTGCGGGTCGTGCAATACCAGCGCGCCCTGGCCGAAGTAATTGAGCAGCAGCGCCGGAAACACCAGGGCAAACCAGCCGGTGCGTACCGGACGCACGCCGAACTGGCCCAGATCCGCATACAGGGCCTCGGCACCGGTCATGCACAGGAACACGGCGCCTGCCGCGAGGAACGCCGCACCCGGCTGCCCGAGCATGAACGACCAGGCCAGACGGGGATCCAGGGCCAGCAGAATCTGCGGGTGACGCAGGATCTGGTCAATACCGGCCGCTGCAATGGCGATGAACCAGATGGCCATCACCGGGCCGAAACGTACCGCGACACGGCCGGTCGCCCGCCGCTGGACGGCGAACAGAACAATCAGGAGGACGAGAACCACCGGCACGATGAAGACGTCCAGCTCACGATCGATCACCGCCAGCCCTTCGACCGCCGAAAGCAGCGTGATCGCCGGCGTGATGACGGCGTCGGCGAAATAGAAGGAAACCGCCAGTGCGCCGAGAATCGTGATGACCCAGCGCAATCGTGGCCGCGCCTGCAACTCATGCGTGCAGCGCGACAGCAGCGCGAGCACACCGCCCTCGCCGCGGTGATCGAAGCGCAGCAGGATGATCACGTACTTGAGCGTGACGATGATCATCATCGACCAGACGATCATCGACAGCAGGGCCAGTACGTTGGCCCGGTCGGGTGTCAGGCCGTAGACCGGATCGAAAGCCACGCGAAAGGCGTACAGCGGGCTCGTGCCGATATTGCCGAAAACGATGCCAAGCGCGCCGATGACGGCAGCCGGGAAATGCGCCGAAGAGGACGTCGCAGCGGACGTCGACGGGTGCTTCGAAGAGGCGACCGTGACAGGCATGGCCGCAGCAGTGTAGCAGTGCCGCCGCGCACCATGCGCGGCAGGGCCCGATCAGATGTCGATGCGCGTTCGCGGCCGCCGGGCCATGATCAGCAATCCGGCCAGGAACAAAGCCAGACTGGTCGGCACCGGGACCGTGCCACCTGCCTCCCCTGGCGGGTCGACCGGTCCCTGGCTGTCATCACACTGACCCAGGTCGATGCATGCATCCGGGCCCGTGCCGATGTCGCCGCCGTCATCGTGGCCGTGACCGGAATCGGTCTCCGCTCCGGTATCGCCGCCGGATTCATTTCCGGGGCTGCCATTTCCCGTATCCGGGTCTGCATCGCCAGAGCCGGCATCCGGGCCCGGCGCCTTGCCGTCATCGGAACCGCCGGTACCCGCATCCCCCCCTCCGGCCTGATTTTCGTCCTTGCCGGCGTCGCTGCCGCCCGGATGGGTGCCGCCATCAGCACCTGGATCGCCGTCGGGCGGCAGATCGGGGCCGCCGGGATTCGTGACGCCGGGATCGGGTTCACCCGGGCCCGGTCCGTCCGGCTGGCCATCGGGCGGGTCCGATCCCGACTCGTCTGCGGGCTTTCCGCCGTTGTCACTGCCTGCGTCCCCGCCATCAACTGGGCCGGGTCCTGACGGTCCGGATGGACCCGCCGATCCGGGGGACCCCGATCCGGGGGACCCCGATCCAGCAGGCCCTGATCCGCCGGGGTCATGCCATCCACCCGGGAGCCATCCCGAACTGTCGGCCAGTTGCAGGGGCTGCAACGGGATGCCGGCACGAAATCCCGTGCCGGGCAGGATCTCCGTGCCGTAGTCGCCGAACTCGTCCAGGTCACCCTGGAATTCGTCACTGTCCGCAAACGGATCGACCGCTCCCCCCGGGTCCGACCAGCCGCCCGGGCCACAATCCGGACCCACGCATGCCTGCGTGTGCCGGGCAATCGGCGGTCGCCGGTGAAACCCGTCATCGCCCGGGCCGGCGAATGTACCCGCGCCGTACCCGGTGTCCGCGTCTCCCGTCCACGATCCGGTATACCCCGAGCCGAACCAGATCAGGGTGCCGCTCAGGGGCACGGCAAGCGCAGCAAAAGACGCCAGTACCAGCCATCGGGACAGACGCAGTCGGGGAGAACGCATGCGGGCCA